>NZ_RFFH01000022.1 GCF_003696265.1 Nocardia stercoris
ACTCGCCCGTGCGCTTCGGCGCCGGAGAGCCGGAACACGTCGGTGAGCATCCGCTTTTCCCCACGCACACCGCAGGTTTCGGGGAAGGATCGTTCAGCGGCTTCGATCAGCATGCGGTCTTGGACGGCGGCGAGTTTCCAGTAGGCGGTTTCGATGTCGCGCATGGCCTGCCACATGGCGTCGTCGGACAGTGGTGTCAGGGGGAGTTCGATGAGGGCGGTGACGGTGGACAGCAGTGTCGCCGCCGCCTGTCCTGTGTCTTCTACCCCCGTCGAAGTCATGCTTCAAGTTTACGCTCGAACCACCACACGCGCCAGGGTGGAACCCAAAGAATCTCAACATATTTGCTGGTCAAGCGACTGAACTATCGGCCGCCACAGATCTTTCGGTGGTCCACCAACGTGCGGCAACAGCATCCGTCTCCCTTCGGTATTCAGTTCATTGCCTCGCTCAGGTCGGCGTGCCAGCAGAGACGGTGTCACCCCGTGCGCATCCCCGCGGTGCGGCGGCCGCAGCCCTCCAGTACGCGAAGGCGCGTTCTCCCGGCGTGCCTACGATGAGCTGTCTCGGTGGCAGGTGCCGGGCGGGGGAGGAAGCGATGGCGAAGAAGGTCCAGCTCGGGAGGGTCGTATCACCTGACGGCCGTTGGGAATTCGAGGGCAGCATCGTGCGGTCGGGGGCGGCGGCATTCGATCTGGACGTGATGTGGGGCCTCGAGCGGTGGACTTATGCGCGATTCCATGGCGCCGACACTCTGGTGCTCGCCTTCGAATCAGGCTGGGAATATGTCGGCGACACCACGTTGGGTGGGATCTTTCATGGCGTTCTCGTCGCCACGCTCGACCAGCGGGACATGTGGTCGATTGCCGATATCGAGATGGACGACCGCGAGCCGTACGAGGACTTCGTGCCGACCGATGTCGTGTGGGACCGCAGCGGCGTCATGGGCTGGCTGCACGATGGGGTCATCGAACTGCTCGTGCTGTCAGGCCCGCGGCGCCACGTCGATCCCACACTCCCGCAAGGCATCGAGCTCACCGAGGACTTCGACCTGCTGCGCCTGGAACTGCGAGCCGAAGGAACGTGGCACGAACTCGAATTCGATCCAGTTTCTCGACTGTTGACAGCGCGCGACGCGGACGGCGCGGACTACTTCGACCTCGCCGGTGAGTATTACCGCAGGGACGAGACCGAGTGGCAGCCGATGGCCGATGTCGAGCGCTCGGGATGGTACTTCGCGTTCGCCGCGACTTGACCGTCGGATGCGCTGTGAGGCAACGGCACCTGTCGTGAGTGGGCGTGCCACCGAGCTGCCGTCGGTCGGTCAGTCCGGGCGTGCCGTGCGGAAGATGCTGTTGCCCGGGGTCGTGCGGCTCAAAGCATCAGCTGCCAGGATCACCGCCGCCGCGGTCCATGTCGTTCGTTCCTCCGGCCAGCGTTTCCCGTCTGCGAACACCAGTCCGGTCCAGTACGAGCCGTCCGGCTCGCGTAGATGCTGGATCTGGGTGAAGAGTGTTGTGGCAGAGGCGGTGTCGTTGATGGCGTCGAGCGCCAGGACCAGTTCGCAGGTTTCCGCGCCGGTGACCCAGGGGGCGTCCGAGACGCAGCGGGCGCCCAGGTCGGGGACGACGAAGGTGGTCCAGTGTGCGTCGATGCGGGTGCGGGCGGCGGGGGCGCGGATCGCGCCACTGAGGATGGGGTAGTACCAGTCCATCGAGTAGCGGCTCTTGTCCAGGAACGCTTCGGGGTGGTCGCGCAGGGCGGTGCCGAGCCGGTGGCGGGCCCGTACCCAGTCGGGGCGCGGATCGCCGAGGCGGTCGGCGAGTTCCACCGCGCAGCCGAGGCTGTGGAAGATGCTCGAGCTGCCGGTCAGCAGAGCGGTGCCCGAGTGTCCGGATTCGCCTGCGGACCAATAGATTTCACCGTACTCGCCTTGCAGGGTGAGCACGAAGTCGATTCCGGCGCGTACGGTCGGCCACAGTTCCGCCACGAAGTCGCGGTCGCCGGAGATCTGGAGGAAGTGCAGCAGCCCGGTCGCCAGGTAGGCGCAGAAGTTGGTGTCGGCGTCGTGGTTCTCGATCGTCCCCTGCCGGAACTGCATCGGCCAGGAGCCGTCGTCGCGTTGCGTCTTGGCCGACCAGACGTACGCGGCGCGGGCCAGGTCGTGCAGGCCGGCGGCGGTGAGCGCCATGGCGGATTCGACGTGGTCCCACGGGTCGGTGTGGCCGCCGGTGAACCAGGGGACAGCGCCGTCGGGTTCCTGTGCGGCGGCGATGGACGCGGCGCTGCGGGCGATCTCGCGCGCGCTCAGCACCCCGGCCACGGCCGGCAGGTCAGCGGCGCGCACCGGACACCGCCGGTTTGGTGAAGTACAGGGCCACCGACTTGCCGATCAGCGGGTTGAGCAACCGCTCGGCCGTGCGGGTCAGCCGGGGCGCGGACATCATGTCCCACACCAGCATCCGGTGATACGCGGCGACCAGCGGATGCGTGTCCCGCGAAACCCCGACCGCGCACTTGAGCCACCAGAACGGCGAGTGCAGCGCGTGCTCGAACCCCTGATGGACATACCGCACACCGGTTTCGGTGATCCGGGCGCGCAGCTCGTCGGCGCGATAGATCCGGATGTGCCCGCCCTCGTTGGCGTGGTATTCGTCCGACAGCGCCCAGCAGATGCGTTCGGGTAGCCAGCGCGGCACCGTGACCACCAGCGCCCCACCGGGTTTCAGTACCCGCACCAGTTCCGCGATCGCGCGCCGGTCCTCGGGCACGTGTTCGAGGATCTCCGAGGCGATCACCACATCGAACGCCCCGTCCCCGTAGGGCAGGTCGAGGGCGTCACCGCAGACGGTTTCGGCCTTGGCGTAAGCGGGTGCCTCGCCGGCCTCGGCCATGGCCCGGAACATGAGCTCGACGTCGGCGAGTTCGCCGGCGTTCTGATCGAAGGCGACCACGTCGGCGCCGCGACGGTACGCCTCGAACGAGTGGCGGCCCGCTCCGGCGCCGACGTCGATGAGGCGGGTACCGGCACGCACACCGAGGCGGTCGAAGTCGACGGTCAGCATTGACGCTCCTGGGGATCGAAAAGGTTCGGGCGGCTCACTGCGCGGATCATCTCGGTGAAACACCGTGCGCGGCAACCGCGGTGGTCGGCCCCGCGCGATGCCGTTCGATCGCGCGTTCGTACACCAGCGCGGTCCGGGCGCCGACCGCCGGCCAGCTGAAGATCGCGACGGCCCGCCCGCGCCCGGCGCGTCCCATCCGGTCCAGCCGCCGCGGATCACCGAGCAGCTCGTCGAGCGCCCGGGTCAGCTGGTCCACATTGCCCGGCTCGACGAGTTCCGCGCAGTCCCCGACCACTTCGGGCAGCGCTCCCGCGCGGCTGGCAACCAGCGGCGTCCCGCTCGCCATCGCCTCCACGGCGGGCAGCGAGAACCCCTCGTAGATCGACGGGATGCACGCGACCTGCGCCGACGCCAACAGCTCGGCCAGTTCCTGGTCGCTCAAACCGCTTGTCGCGGTGACGATATCGGCGAGCCCGAGTTCGGCGATCAGCTTCTCGGTCGGGCCGTTGGGTTCCAGCCGCCCAACCAGCCGCAACTCGACCTCGCGCGTATGCCGCAGCCGCGCAACGGCTTCGAGCAGATGTGCGATGCCCTTGAGCGGCTTGTCGGCACTGGCGACGGCGACGATGCGGCCGGGCACGCGGGATTGCCCACGCGGCCGGAACAATTCGGTGTCCACCCCGAGCGGTACGGTGTGCAGCTGCTCGGGCGCCACCCCGAAGTCGGCGACGATATCGGCGGCCGACGACGAGGACACCGTGAGCAGGTCCGGGATCCGCCGGGCCACCCGCCGCTGCATGCCGAGGAACCCGTACCAGCGGTGCACGAACGGTATCCGCCGCCACGGCGCCGCGGCCAGGTCCACCGCGCGGTCGCGGGTGATCGGATGGTGGATCGTGGCCACCACCGGCAGGTGCCGGGCGATGTCGAGCAGCCCGTACCCCAGGCACTGGTTGTCGTGCACGACGTCGAAATCCGCGGTGCGGGAACGTAACAGCTTCGCCACCCGGGTGCTGAAGGTGCGCGGCTCGGGGAACCCCGCGGTCCACATGGTGGCGACCTCCAGCAGATCGGTGCGATCGCGGAACTCGCGCGGGTGCGGGGTGCGGAACGGGTCGTCGTCGCGGTACAGGTCCAGGCTGGGCACTTCGGTGAGCCGGACTCGCGGGTCGAGCTGTTCGGGATAGGGCTGCCCGGAGAACACCTCGACCTGATGCCCGAGATCGGCCAGTCCGCGGCTCAGATACCGGACGTAGACCCCTTGCCCGCCACAGTGGGTCTTGCTGCGGTACGACAGCAGCGCGATCCGCATCAAACGGTCCGTTCCCGGCGCCGGTAGCGGACCGGGCACGGCTGTTCGAGCTGCACGACCATCTTGGAGTGGTCGTTGCGGTAACTGTCCGACGGCTGCGCCAGCTCGAATTCCCAGTCCCGCAGCAGAATCGAGAAGATCGCCTTCAACTGCATGAGCGCGAACGCGGCGCCCACGCACCGGTGCCGGCCGGCCCCGAACGGGATCCAGGTCCACCGGTTGACGATGTCCTCCTGCCGCGGGTCGAGGTAGCGGCCCGGGTCGAAGGTGTCGGGGTCGGGGAAGTCCTCCGGGATGCGATTGGAGATCGCGGGCGTGGCGGCCACCATGTCGCCCGGCGCGATTCCGTGCCCGCACACCTCGAATTCGTCGCGCGCGATCCGCATCAGGATGATCAGCGGCGGGTGCAGGCGCAGCGATTCCTTCAGTGCCGCTTCGAGGTTGGGGATCTGCCGCAGCGCGTTGTGGCTGACCTCGGATCCGTCGGCGTACAACTCGTCGAGTTCGGCGACGACGCCGGCGAGCGTCTCCGGGTGGCGCAGCAGCTCGATGATGGTCCAGGCCGCGGTGCCGGACGTGGTGTGGTGTCCCGCGAACATCATGGAGATGAAGATCCCGGTGATCTCGCTGGCGGAGAACCGCGGCACGCCGTGCTCGTCCTTGACCGAGATCAGGATGTCGAGCATGTCGCGGTCGTCCTTGCCCTGCGGTGGGTCGGCCTCGCGGTCGTTCATGATCGCCTGCACGAGTTCGACGAGTTGGGCGCGGGCTTCATCGCGGCGCCGGAAACTCTCGATCGGGGCGTACGGGTCCACGTAGGCGAGCGCGTCGGTGCCCTGTTCGAGCTCGTGGTAGAGGTGCGCGAAGCGGGAGTCGAGCTGGTTGCGGAACTTCACGCCGATCAGGCAGGACGACGAGGTGTAGATGGTGAGTTCGGCGAAGAATTCGAGCAGGTCGATCTCGCCCGCGTCGCCCCACTGCGCGAGCATGGCGTCGACCTCGCGCGCGATGGTGGCGGCGTGGCCCTTCATGTGGTCGGCGCGCAGCGCCTGGTTGTGCAGCATCTCCTTGCGGCGTTCCGGTGGTGCGTCGAAGACGACGCCGTCGCCGAAGATGGGCTTCATGAACGGGTAGGCCGCACCCTGGTCGAGTTCCTCGTCGCCGGCGCGGAAGAAGAACTCGTTGGCTTCGGCGCCGGTGAGCAGGATGACGTCGCGCCCGGCCAGTTCGAAGGACCCGATGTCGCCGCATTCGGCCCGGACCCGGCGCATGAGGGCGATCGGGTCGGTGCGGAATTCTTCGAGGTGGCCGTGCTCGTCCTCGCCTCCGGACACCCGTTGCGGCTTGACCAGTGTCATTGGAAGTCCTTCCCGGAATACCTGTCCAGACATGTGATGGACATGTGTCCGGACAGTACTACGGAAAATGGGTGGCGACAAGGCGCGCCCGACGTGGCGATGCGCGCGGGACCGGTTCCGGCCGGTGCCGGACCCTTGCCTTCGAACACCGAACCGAACTATATTCCGAACACCTGTCCAGGTCGATTCGGAGTCGGCACGGTGCAGGGTCACCGGCGAAATCGTCATCGCCGCAGGCACAGGCGTCCGGAGCGGACCCCGGGATGCGCTGTCGATGGAACCGACGGGATGGTTCCAGGTCGCGTGGTGGTGCCGGGGACCGGGATCGGGCACGACGCCGGGCCGGTGACCACACGGATTACGCTCGACCGAATGGAGAAGGTATGCGAGACGATGAACTCCGGACCGGCGGTCGCGCGGTGACCGGCGCGGTCGTGCATCGCAGTGGCGCGCTGCGCATCGAGCAGGTCGTCACCGCGGGCACCTTCGCGCTCGACGGCGGCACCTGGGAGGTCGACAACAACGTCTGGGTGGTCGGCGACGACACCGAGGTGGTGGTGATCGACGCCGCGCACAGCGCCCAGCCGATCCTCGACGCCGTCGCCGGCCGCACGGTGCGCGCGATCGTGTGCACGCACGGGCACAACGATCACATCGGCGTCGCCGAGGAGTTGTCCGGGCGCACGGACGCGCCGGTGCTGCTGCACCCCGGCGACGACATGCTGTGGCGCCAGGTCTATCCGGAGTTCTCGTTCGGCGCGCTGGCCGACGGGCAGCGGATCGCGGTGGCGGGCACCGAACTGGAGGTGCTCCACGCGCCGGGCCACTCGCCGGGCTCGGTGTCGCTGTCCCTGCCCGAGGCCACTGCCCTGTTCAGCGGCGACACGCTGTTCTCCGGCGGTCCCGGCGCCACCGGGCGGTCCTTCTCCGACTTTCCGACCATCATCGCCTCCATCCGCGACCGATTGCTGACCCTGCCGGTGGAGACGGTGGTGCTCACCGGCCACGGCGACAGCACCGAGATCGGTACCGAGGCACCGCATCTCGAGGAGTGGATCGCGCGCGGCTGGTGAACGGCTGTGCGGCACCGGGGATTCAGTAGGCGATGAACAGGATCTCGTCGCGCGAATAGTCGTGCCCGGGGTGGTTCGCGGCCAGATGAGCCTGCGTCTGCTCGACCAGGTCGTTCTCGTCGGTGCCGCGGATGTGTTCGCCGCACGGGCAATTCAGTCGGGTCTTCACGAATCTCTCCTTCGGTGATGTGGGCCCGCTACGCGTAGCGGACCTGCCAGCGTTTGATGCCGTTGATCCAACCCGAGCGCAGCCGTTCGGGTTCGGCGACCTGGGTGAGGTTCGGCATCGCGTCGGCGAGCGCGCCGAACATGAGCTCGATCTCCAGGCGCGCCAGGTTCGCGCCGACACAGTAGTGTGCGCCCGTGCCGCCGAATGCCAGATGCGGATTGGGGTCGCGCGCGATGTCGAACTCGAACGGGTCGGTGAACGCGTCCTCGTCGAAATTGGCTGAGCTGTAGAACAATCCGAGCCGCTGCCCCGCGCGGATCCGCTGCCCGCCCACCTCGGTGTCGGCGGTCGCGGTGCGCTGGAACGCGGTCACCGGGGTGGCCCAGCGGATGATCTCGTCCGCGGCGGTGCGCGGGCGTTGCTGCCGGAACAGTTCCCACTGCTCCGGGTGGTCGACGAACGCCTTCATGCCGTGGGTGATGGCATTGCGGGTGGTCTCGTTGCCGGCCACCGCCAGCAGGATGACGAAGAGGCCGAATTCGTCCGAGCCGAGGGATTCTCCGTCGATATCGGCGTGCACGAGCTTGCTGACGATGTCGTCGACCGGGTCGGTGCGCCGCTGTTCGGCCAGGTTCCAGGCGTACCCGAGGATCTGCACCGAGGCGTCGGTGGAGCCGGCGGTGGTGGTGGCGTCGCCGAATTCCGGGTCGTCGTAGTTGAGCATCTGGTTCGACCAGTCGAACAACTTGTGCCGGTCTTCCTGTGGGACACCGATCAATTCGGCGATCGCCTGCAACGGGAGTTCGCACGCCACCTGTTCGACGAAGTCCCCGCCGTCGTGCTTCGCGGCCGCGTGCACGATCGCCGCGGCGCGTTCGGTCAGGGTGGCGCGCAGGTTCTCGACCGCGCGCGGGGTGAACCCCTTGGAGATGATGCGCCGGATCTTGGTGTGTTTCGGTGGGTCCATGTTCAGCAGCAGCGCGCCGGTCGCCTCGATCTGCTCGGGTGTCACCTCGCCGGGCAGCCGGATCACCGAACCCTTGGCTGCGGCGGAGAACAGGTCCGAATGCCGCGAGATGTGCTTGATGTCTTCGTGTTTGGTGACGACCCAGTAGCCGCCGTCGCGGAACCCGCCGGAGGTCTCGTCGCTCTGGGCGTTCCACCACACCGGTGCCGTGCGGCGGAGTTCGGCGAATTCCGCGACGGGGTTGCGGGTCTCCCAGAGGGCCGGATCGGTGAAATCGAACCCCGGAGGCAGCAGCGCCATGGGACGTCCTTTCCGAGAAAACTGTCCAGACACATGATGGACATGTGTCTGGACGGTACTACGGTTCACTGGACGCGACAAGGCCGTCGCCGATCCGCGACGGCGCAGCCCTGACTGCGGTTGCCGGACTCTGCGACTACCGTCGGTCGGGAACCCGCTCGCACGTCCTACCGCCGCAGGAGGCGAACCATGAGCAGGACCGAAGAATTCGCGGCGCTCCGCCGCCACCTGGTGTCCCGGGTACTCGACGGCCCGGGATCCACGCCGGCGCAGCTGCGCGCCGGCGCGTTCGGCAATACCGTGGCCACCGAGCCGCTGGGCCGGTTCATCATGCTGGTCGCCGACAACTCCGCGCAGCTCACCGACGCCGACTTCGCCACGCTCTCGGCGGCGGGCTACACCGACGACCAGCTGTTCGAGATAGTCGTCTGTGCGGCACTCGGCGCGGCGAACCGGCAGTACGACGCGGCCCGGGCCGCGCTCGCGGCAGCGCTGGGCGACGAGGGGGCCGACGATGCGTCCCGCTAGCCTCGAACGCGGTATCGGGCCGGTGCCGAAGATGTTGTTCCGGTTCGTTCGCATGGTGACCGGGCGGCCGGTTCCCGACGCTGCGAAGATCACCTTCTACCGCCCCGACTTCTACGGCGCGGCCATGAAGAAGTTCACCCACGAAGCCATGCGCGGAGACTCGGCGTGGTCGGTCGCCGAGCGTGAGCTGATGGCGGCCTACATCTCCGAGGTCAATCGCGCGCCCTTCTGCGTCGGCGCCCACACCGCTACTGCCGCACAAGCTTTCGGTGATCCGGACAAGGTGGCCGCCGCGCTCGCCGATCCCGCGAGTGCCGATATTCCCGTCGGTCTGGCGGCGACCCTGGTCCTGCTCGGCACGCTGGCCCGATCCGGGCGCGTGGACGCCGCCCACGTCCGCGCGGTGCTCGCGACCGGCGTCACCGCGCAGCAGATCGAGGACGCGCTCGCAGTTGCCTTCGCATTCAACGTCACCGACCGCCTGGCCAACGCCTTCGACTTCGAGCAATTGACGCCGGAGGGCTTCGCGTCCGGCGCGAAGTACCTGCTGAAACGCGGCTACCGCTGAGCCGGTTCGGATTCCGATCCGCGCGCGGCGGGGCCACCCACTTCGAGCAGGAAGCGCTCGACGACGTCGGTGAATCGGTCCGGTTCCTCCAGCATCGGGAGATGGCCACTGGCGGTGAAGGTTTCGGCCCGGCGCGGCCGCAGTACGGTGGCGTCGAGCCGGTGGCCGGCGGCGGAGGAGAGCACGCGGTTGCGGGCACCCCAGATCGTGCAGATCGGCGGGAAGTCCGGATCGAGCAGCGCTCGGTCCAGTGCGGCGAAGGATTTCCGGAAGTCGGCCGCGATGTCGCTGTCCACCAGCGGTTGCAGCGCGCCGGGGCGGGTCCAGAGCGCGCGGAGTTCCGCGGCGGGCGAGCCGGCGCTCAGGCGTGCGCGGCTGCCGCCGGGACCCAGCTGCTGATCGAGAATCGCGGCGGCGATCGGCGCGGGCAGGCTGAGCGTGCGCAGCACGGCGAGCCGTCGCGCCACCCACGGCAGGGCGTTCGCGAGCCGGATCGCCGCCCCCAGCGGCCGCGGCCCGACCGTGGCATAGGTCGCCGGGTTGGCCAGAACCAGCGCGGTCACGGTGGCGGGCCGGCGGATCGCGTACGACAGCGCGGTGGCCGCCCCGACACAATTGCCGACCAGCGCCACCCGTTCGAGACCCTGCTCGTCGATCAGCCGCGCGAGCAGATCCGTGTAGTTGGCGAGGGTGTATTCGTCGCGGGCGCCGCGATCGGAGTCGCCGTAGCCGAGCAGGTCGAGCGCGAACACCTCGCGGTGGCGGGCCAGTGCCCGCATCTGGTGGGTCCAGACCAGCCGCGACGTGCCGAGATTGTGTAGCAGGACGACCGGCGCTCCGGCGCCCAGGCGTTCGTAGACGATCGTGCGGCCGTTGTGCTCGAACCGCTGCACTGCCATACCCGACCTCCGCGCCACTACTGAATCGACTTCCAATAGATCGTGCCGCGTTATTGAGTCCACTGTCAATAGCGGGATCGGCTGGCTAGGATCGCAGCGTGTCCGCCCCACGTACCCGGTCTCGCCTCGGCACGGCGGAACGCCGCGCGCAGCTGCTGCGCATCGGCGCGGAGAAGTTCGGCACCCAGGCCTACGACGACGTGTGGATGGAGAGCGTGGCCGCCGCCGCGGGCGTATCGGTGGGCCTGATCTACCACTACTTCGGCAACAAGAAGGCGTTCGCGGCGGCCGTCGTCGAGGCGCAATCGGAGGCGCTGCTGGCGGAGATGCGCACCGACGCGTCGCAGCCGCTCGACCGTCAGGTGCGCGATGCGCTCGATGCCTACCTGCGGTTCGTCGAGGCGAACGAGCACGGCTACCGCGCACTGCGCAACGCGGCCGCCATGGCCGACGAGGACGTGCGCGCCATCGTCGACCGCAATACCGCCGAACTCGAACGCCGGATCGCCGCGGCGCTCGGCTGTTCAGCCGCGGTGCCCGCCGATGTGGCACTGACCGTCCACGGCTGGGTCGCGTTCACTGTGGCCGTCTGCCTACGCTGGCTCGACGACCGCGGGATGGACCGAGACGCGGTCCGCGACCTGTGCGCTCGCGCCCTGCTGCGCGTGGTCGCACCCCCGGAAATGATCTGCCCGCCAGAATGATTCGACCGTGGCCGGATCGGACGGCCGATTGCTGTGTCGGAGAGTCGCGGTCGCTAACTCTCCGGGGCCGGGTCCGCGAGGACGCGGCGCACGCAGGTGTCGAGCAGGTCGGCGACCTGGGCGTAGGAGAGCAGGCCCATGCCGCCCTGGAGCAGGGCGCCGGAGTACAGCAGTTCCAGCATGGCCAGGCGCTCGGGATCCTTCGACCCGAGGGCCACGGTGAGCCGCTGGCGGATCTCGCGGCCGATCCGGATGCGCAGGTGCTTCACGTCGGGGTCGTCGCCGAGCAGGGCGGTGCTGACGGCGCCGGCGAGCGCGGGCTCGTCGGCCACCAGCATCGAGACCTGCCGCAGGACGGCGGCCACCCGGGTGGCCGGGTCGGTGTCCTCGGTCGGTTCGGGCGGATTGGCGATCAGGCGGCGCCAGAACACCTCCGAGATCAGGTGTTCCTTGGAGGAGAAGTAGGTGTAGGCGGTAGCGGTGCCGACGCCCGCGGCGGCGGCGACGAGCCGTATAGTGGTGCCGGAGTATCCTTCTCGGGACAGCACTTCGACCGCGGCCACGGTGAGCCGATCGACGGTGTCGGCCTGCTTCTCGGTCAAGCGGCGCCGAGTTGCTTCGATACCGGTAGACGCTAGTTCGGACATGTGTCTGGATTCTACTCGACCCGGTGGTCCGGCGAACGCTCGGCGGTCCGGTCGCGAGCCCACCGATAGTCCGGCTTACCGCTGGGCGAGCGCACGATCGTCTCGGCCACCCAGATACTGCGCGGCACCTTGTAACCCGCCAGGTAGCGGCGCGCGTGACCGGTCAGCGCCGCGAAATCGACATCGGAATCACCGGCCACCGATACGACGGCCGCGACCTGCTGTCCCCAGCGCTCGTGCGCGATCCCCACCACCACGGCGTCGAACACCGATTCGTGGGATTTGAGCACACTCTCGACCTCCTCCACGAACACCTTCTCGCCGCCGGTGTTGATCACCATGTTGCCGCGCCCGATCAGTGTGATGTGGCCGCCCTCCTCGGCCCGTGCCCGGTCGTCGGTGATCACCATCCGCTTGCCGTCGACCGTCTTGAACAGCCGCTCGGACTTCTCGGGATCCTTGTAGTAGCCCAGCGGCACCGCACCGGTTTTCGCGAGCCAGCCCTCCGCACCGACCGCCACCGGTGTGCCGTTCTCGTCCACGACCACCGCGCCACGCCCGGTCTGCACCCGCGGCCCGCGACCCGGATCGTCGTCCTTGGTGGCGTAACCGATTCCGCCGAATCCGGTTTCGGACGAGCCGATGGAATCCGAGATCAGCCGATCCGGAAAGTTCTCCAGCAGCGCGTTCTTCGTCGGCTGCGACAGCAGGGCCGCACCTGAGGCGATCACCATCAGCGAACTCACATCCGAGGGCGCCGCGATGTAGGCGTCGAGCAGTGGCCGGGCCATCGCGTCGCCGGTGAGCACCATGACGAACGGCTTCTCTCGTGCCACGGTCGCCCAGATCCGCCGCGGATCGAAGCTCGATTCGAAGATGACCGTGGCGCCGGACCACAGCGCGTTGAAGGTGGGCATCATGCCGGCCGCGTGGATCAGCGGCGGCAACATCAGCCAGGTCGTCGGCGGGTTCCCGGTGCCCACCCGGGACTGCTGGTACTCGTCGGCGACCGGCTCGTTGGTGTAGAAGTCGATCCCGCCGCCCAGCACCCGCCACATGTCCTCCTGGCGCCACATCACGCCCTTGGGCATGCCGGTGGTACCGCCGGTGTACATCATGAACAGGTCGTCGGCCGACCGCTCCCGCGCCACCCGGCCGGGGGCGCCGGCCGCCATGGCCTGCTCGTAAGGCGTTGCGTCACTGGCGATCGCGTCGCTGCCCAGATCGTCGTCGACCACGAACACGTGCCGGACCCCGGGCACTGCCGCCAGCGCGGCCTGCGCCGCCGGCGCGTAACTGCGGTGGTACACCAGCGCGTCGAGATCGGCGTTGTCGTAGAGGTAGCGCAGTTCCGGCGCGCCGTATCGGTAGTTCACGTTGATCGGTACCGCGCGCAGTTTGAACGTGGCGAGCAGGGTTTCCATGGTCTCGATGCTGTTGTGCATCTGGAACCCGATGTGCGCGCTGGTATCCAGGCCGAGCGAGGTGAAATACGAGGCGAGCCGGTCGGCCCGCTCGTCGAGCTCGGCGAAGGTGACACGGCGGTCGCCGTGGATCACGGCGGTACGCTCGGGCATCGCGTCGACCGCGTGCTCGAACAGGTCGGCGAAGTTGGACGCCATGGGTTTCCCTCTCGAAGGCAGTTCAGAGGACGGTCAGTGGCAGCGGGATGCCGCGGTCGGCGAAGCGGAAGTCGGCACCGGTGGAGAACCGGGTGATGGCGACCTCCCCGGATTCGCGGAACGGCTTGTCCGCCTTGCCGAATCGCACGGTCAGCCCGTCGGCGTCGTCGGCCGCGACCTCGGCCGTGTAGTGCGGGTCGACCCCGCGGGCCATGGCCGCCACGGCGCCCAGGTGTTCGGCGTCGATCAGGGCCGGCCAGGTGCCGTCCACGGTCGCGCCGCCGGCCTTCGGCAACCACAGTTGCACCCCGGACGTGGTGAGCTCGATCCGAGCCCCGCTGTAGCGCAACGGGTTCCATGCGGGATGCAGGCGCAGCACCTGGGCCAGCGCCGCGTCGTCGGTGCCGAGCCCGAGGGCGTCGCGCAGCCGCTCGGACGTCAGTCCGGCGATGCCGGTGAACTGGGCGCGGCCGATCCGGGCGGTCTCCGCGGCATCGGCCCGGCCGCCCACCGCGATCAGGAAGGCCAGCGTCAGCAGGTGATGCTGCAGGCACACCTCGTCGGCCATCCGGATCAGCGCCGACCGCGAGAAGTCCGCGAACCGCAGGTCGCTGAGCAACGGGCCCGAATAGTCGCCCATCCCTTCGTCGTTCGGGTCGATCGGGTCGAGTTCCACTGCGGCCGCCCGTGAATTCGCCGCCCGGTGCGCGTTCGCCGGGGCGGGTGGCGGCACATGCGAGTCGTCGATGGTCACCGTCCACGCGCACACCGGCTTCCGGTCGGCCGGTACGCGTGGTGGCCGGTGGATCGGGCGGACCTGGGCCTTCGGGTTGGTGGCCAGCGCGGTGGCGTCGAAGGTCGGGTCCTCGATGTCGTGGCACATCGAGAACACGAACTCCTCGCCCATCGGCTCCACGTCGGCGAGCGCGCCGCAGTGGTCGAGCCAGAACTCGCCGTGATCGTGGTCGTCGACCCGGTAGCGGAAGTCCATGAACTGCGGGGGTGCGCCGATATCCAGCTGCAGCCCTTTGAAGATCGTCTCCACGCTGTCGCCCGCGTAGCCGAGCGCGCGCCGCATGCGGCGAGTGTAGACCGGGCTGGCGACCTGCCATTCCTCGATGGCGACCTGTGCCATGCCCTCCCGGCCGAACGCGGCGATGCTGTGCGCCATCCCGGACCGGTCGATCAGGTGCCCGCTCAACAGCAGTTCGGGCACCAGGATCGCGAGTTGCTCGCGGGTCAGGTCCGCGTAGGCGCTGCGGGCCGGGGTCACCACAGCGGCACCGGCCCCTTGCCGATCGGGTACCAGCCGGGCAGCGGGCCGGCGACCGATCGCTCGATCCGCTTGGTCATGCCGTCCGACAGCGCGTTCGCGGTGATCATCTCGAGAAACAGCGCGCTCACATTGCCGAAGTCGAAAAAGTCACGCTGCCAGGACCATTGGAAGTCTCCGGCGTAGCGGAACCAGCTCCCGCCGATACCCTGTGGCGAGTAGTGACTGCCGTCCGGGCGGGTGTTCTCGTTGACCTGCTTCCACAGGCCGATCAGGTTGCCGGTCCGGTCGTCGATCACCCAGTCCTGGTACGGATAGGTCCAGCCGTCCAGGCCGTCCATCTCGGTACCGAGGGCGTAGTCGCGGATCTCGTCGCGCCCGACGGCCATGAACTCCTGGGTGGGCCCGTAGTTCCAGCCGTAGGTGGCGTCGACGGTGTAGAAGTCGGCCAGTGGCCGCCAGTCCCCGGCGGCTTCGCAGTCCTGGTTGGCCCGCAGCCAGCGGGCGACCATTTCGTCGAGCTCGGCACGGTCGAATTCGGCCATGACGGTGGTCCTTTCACTCGGTGATCGACAGGGCCCGGGTGGGGCAGTAGCGCACGGCGGCCTCGACGGCGGCGCGAGCATCGGGATCCGGTGTGGCGCAGAGGATCTCCACCTTGCCGTGTTTGGGCACGGTGAAGATCCCGGGCGCTTCCTCCTGGCAGGCGGCGTGACCCTGACACAGGTCGAGGTCGACGGTGATCTTCACGAGGCGCTCCGCGGGTCCTGGACGCGCGCCTCGGGCTGCACCTCGGTGAGCTGGATGTGGGCGCCGCGCGGCGCGGACACGACCGCGGCGATGGCGGAGGCCAGATTGCGCGCCTTCAGCATCTCCGAGTGCCGGGCGAAGCCGAAGCGCACCCAGTCCGCCAGCACCGGGGTGATGATCTCGGCGGTGGTGTCGGTGCCCATCCCGGTCATCGTGGGGCCCGGGCGGACCAGCGAGGCGCGAACTCCCGTGCCCTCCAACTCCATCCACATCTGGCGGGCCATCGCCTCGACCGCGGACTTCGCGGCCGGATACGCGCCCGAGCGAGGGCGGGGCTGGACAGCGGTGTCGGAGCTGATCATGACGAAGTCGCCCCGCTGCCGTTCGACCATGCCGGGCACCACGCGGTGGATCAGCCGCTGCACGCCGAGCAGGTGCACGTTCACCTGTGCCGCGAAATCGTCGGGATCCATCTCGTGGACCTTGCCGAAACGCAGGTCGCCGGCGCCGGAGACCACGATCTCCGCGGTGCCCAGCGCGGCCTGGGCGCCGGTCACGAACTCGTCCACCGATGCGCGGTCGGTGACGTCGAGCCGGCCGGCCCAGGCCTCGCCGCCGTTGGCATTGATCTTCGCGGCCAGTTCCGCGCACAGGTCGACGCGGCGCGCGCCCAGCGCCACCGGGTAGCCCAGTGCGGCAAGGGTTTCCGCGGTGGCGGCGCCGATGCCGGAGGAGGCGCCGGCAATCAGGGCCGGCCGGCGGTCGGGATGGGGTTCGAAGCGGGGCATCAGCGGCCTTTCACGGTGACGGGGAGTTTCGCGAAACCACGCACGCTGGTCGAGTGGACCCGCTCGATGCCGGAGTCGACCAGCTGGTACGCGCCGACCCGCGACACGAATTCGCGCAGTGCGATGGTGGTTTCGAGCCGGGCGAGGTGCGCGCCGAGGCAGAAGTGCACGCCCGCACCGAAACTGGCGAGGTTGCCCTTGCCCGGCCGGTCGATGCGGTAGGTGTCGCCGTCGTCGAACACGGCCGAATCGCGGTTCGCCGAGCCGATCAGCAGCAGTACCTTCGCGCCGGCCGGAATGGTCTCGCCGTACATCTCGATATCGGTGGCGGCACTGCGCGCGATGATCTGGCTGGAGGTGTCGTAGCGCAGGGTCTCCTCGACCCAGTCCGCGACCAGTTCGGGATCCGCGACCACCTTCGCGAATTCGCCGGGATTGCGGCCCGCCCAGTAGATCGCGTTGCCGAGCAGTTTGGTGGTGGTCTCGTTGCCGGCCACCACCATCAGGAACATGAACGCGATGATTTCCTGATCGGTGAGCTTGTCCCCGTCGATCTCGGCGTCCAGCAGCGCGGAGGTGAGGTCCGCGGTCGGGTTCTTCCGTCGCTCGGCGACCATCTCGGTGTAGTAGCCGATCAGCGCGAGCGCGGACTCGATCGCCGCCATCGGCACGTCGAGCACGCCTTCTTCCCGGTGCACGACCAGGTCGGCGAGCCGGCGCAGTTCGGCGCGGTCGGGCTGGGGGACACCCAGGAGCTCGGAGATCACGTCCATGGGCAGCTTGCCGGCGAAGTCTTCGATCCAGTCGAAGGTGCCGCGGCCCAGGGCCGGTTCGAGGTGTTCGAGGGTGAGCTCGTGGATGCGCGCGTCCATCTCGGCGATCCGGCTCGGAGTGAAGCCCTTGAAGACCAGTTTGCGCATCCGCATGTGGCGGGGGTCGTCCATGGCCAGGAAGGACATGGTGTGGTGCGCGTGCGGTCCCCAGGCGGCGGGGTCCAGGGAGACGCCCATGGCGCTGGACAGTCGCACGTTGTCCCGGAATCCCGCGATCACGTCGCTGTGCCGCGACAGCGCCCAGAAGTCGAGCTCCGGGTTGTGGTAGAGCGGCGCGTCGGCGCGCAGTCGCTCGTAGACCGGGTACGGGTCGTCGTGGAAACGGTAGTCGTACGGGTCGAAGGTGAACGGCTCCAGGGAGGCGGACGTCATCTCGGATACCTCGCATTCGGTCGCGGGTCATGCCCGGACCGGACGGAACCGCCCCGTCCCGAAGACACATAGCTGGACATGTGTCTGGACAGTATCACCGGCAGTGGTCCATCACAACGGAATGTTTCGAATACGGTGTGTACCAGTGCGAACGTCCCCGGTCACGGGCTCGGGGTGTGGACGCCGTCGCGCCGATTCCTTGCGCCGGGCCGATGATCCGAACTATATTCCGAACACCTGTCCAGACATGCATCGGAGTCAACGTATGAACAGCCTCGTCCCGAGCACGGGCACGCCCCTGCTCATCGGCGGCAAGCTGGTCCCGGGCGGCCGGGGAGTCTTCGCGACGATCGACCCGGCCACCGAGGAAGTCCTCGGCTACGCCGCCGACGCCTCGGCCGAGGATCTGGACGCGGCCGTCGGGGCCGCGCGCGCGGCCTTCGACGACACCGGCTGGTCCCGTGACCCCGCGTTCCGGGCGCACTGCCTGCGCCAGCTCCGCGACACCATGCGCGACCACATCGAAGAACTGCGCCAGATCACCGTCGCCGAGGTGGGCGCGCCCGTCGTGCTCACCAGCGGCCCGCAACTCGAAGGGCCGGTGAACGACCTGTCGTTCGCCGCCGACCTGGCCGAAAGCTACAGCTGGGAAACCGATCTCGGTACCGCGGTGCAGATGGGCAGCACCAGCCGCCGCGTGCTGCGCCGCGAGGCCGTGGGCGTCGTCGGCGCCATCACGCCCTGGAACTTCCCGCACCAGATCAACCTGGCCAAGCTCGGGCCCGCGCTGGCCGCCGGAAACACGGTGGTACTCAAGCCCGCACCGGACACCCCGTGGTGTGCGGCCGTGCTCGGCGCGCTCATCACCGAGCACACCGACATCCCCGCCGGCGTGGTCAATATCGTGACCTCCTCCGACCACGGCGTCGGCGCCCGGCTGGTCGAGGACCCGCGGGTGGACATGATCACCTTCACCGGATCCACCCGGACCGGGCGCGCGGTCATGGCAAGTGCGGCACAGACACTCAAGCGCACCTTCCTCGAACTCGGCGGCAAGTCGGCCGCGGTCGTCCTGGACGACGCCGATATCGCGGCGGCCGCCGCCTACACCGCCTTCTCGGTCGCCGTGCACGCCGGTCAGGGCTGCGCGCTCACCACCCGGATGCTGGTGCCGCGCGAGTCCTACGACGCCGCGGTCACCGCTGCTGCGGGGACGCTGAGGGGGCTGAAGGCGGGCGACCCGACGAAGCCCGGAACGATCTGTGGCCCACTGATTTCCGCCGCCCAGCGGGAACGGGTCGAGCGGTACCTCGACATCGCGCGCGCCGAAGGCGGCACGATCGTGGTCGGTGGCGGGCGCCCGGCGGGCGCCGAACGCGGGTACTTCGTCGAACCGACCCTGATCAGCGGCCTGCCCAACACCGCCACCGTCGCCCAGGAGGAGATCTTCGGGCCGGTGCTCGTGGTGGTCCCGCACGACGGTGACGCGGACGCGATCCGGCTCGCCAACGAATCCCCGTACGGGCTCTCGGGTTCGGTGTGGGGCACCGACCCCGACCGCGTCGAGCGGGTCGTCGCCGGAATCCGCACCGGCACGCTGAGTGTCAACGGCGGGCTCTGGTATCACGCCGACGCTCCGTTCGGCGGCTACAAGCAGTCCGGCATCGGCCGTGAAATGGGTGTGGCGGGCTTCGAGGAGTACCTCGAAACCAAGCTCGTCGCCAGCCCCGCCTGAGCGCCCTCGTCGGCGTGCCCACTAGATCTCCCGGAAGGACCACGAACTCCATGAATCGTTTCACCGGCCGCACCGCCATTGTCACCGGCGCCGCGCAGGGGATCGGCGCCGTCTACGCCGAAGCCCTCGCCGCCGAGGGCGCCAACGTCGTCGTCGCCGACCTCAACGCCGAGAAGGGCGAGGAGACCGCCAAGCGGATCACCGCCGCCGGCGGCACCGCCGTCTTCCACACCGTCGACGTCGCCGACCCCGAATCCGCCACGGCCCTGGCCGAATTCACGGTCGCCGAGTTCGGCGCGATCAACCACCTGGTCAACAACGCCGCCATCTACGGCGATATGAAGCTGAACCTGCTGCTCACCGTGGACTGGGACTACTACAAGAAGTTCATGAGCG
The DNA here is from genome assembly GCF_003696265.1 of Nocardia stercoris. Lineage (GTDB taxonomy): Bacteria > Actinomycetota > Actinomycetes > Mycobacteriales > Mycobacteriaceae > Nocardia > Nocardia stercoris. Next base: position 19,360 of record NZ_RFFH01000022.1, read on the forward strand.
TGAACCTCGACGGTGCGCTGAACATGACCCGCGCGGTGTATCAGCCGATGCTGAAGGCCAAGGGCGGCTCGATCGTCAACCAATCCTCCACGGCCGCCTGGGTCTACTCCAGCTTCTACGGTCTGGCCAAGGTCGGCATCAACGGTCTCACCCAGCAGCTCGCCACCGAACTCGGCGGGTCGAAGATCCGGATCAACGCCATCGCGCCCGGCCCGATCGACACCGAGGCCACCCAGGCCGTCACCCCCGACGTCATCGTCAAAGACATGGTGTCGCGCATCCCGATCAAGCGGATGGGCACCCCGCAGGACCTGGTCGGCGCCTGCCTGTACCTGCTGTCCGACGACGCCGCCTGGGTGACCGGCCAGATCCTCGCCGTCGACGGCGGGCAGATCATCCGATGACCGAAACCACCGGTGTCCCGGTCGGATTCATCGGGCTGGGCAATATGGGTGCGCCGATGGCGCGCCGCTTGCTGGAGTGGCCCGGCGGGCTCACCGTGTGCGACGTGCGCCCGGAGGTGACCGAGCCGTTCGCCGCGGCCGGGGCCCGGGTGGCCGCCGACCCCGCCGAACTCGCCGCACACGCGCGGGTCATCTGCGTCACCGTCATCGACGACGCCCAGGTCACCGAGGTGGTGCACGCGATCCTGCGCACCGCCACACCCGGCACGGTGATCGCGGTCCACTCGACGATCAGCGACCGGACCGCCGAGACCCTGGCCGCGGTCTGTGCCCAACACGACGTCGAATTCGTCGACGCCCCGGTCAGCGGCGGCGCGCCCGGCGCCACCCGCGGGCACCTGGCCGTCATGGTCGGCGGCAGCGACGCGGCTGTCGCCGCCATTCGGGAACCGTTCGGCTGCTTCGCGAATCTGATCGTGCACGCCGGCCCGGTCGGTGCCGGCACGCGAATGAAGCTGGCGCGCAACCTGCTTCACTTCGTGGCGTTCACCGCCGTCACCGAGGCGCAGCGCCTCGCCGAGGCCGCCGGGCTGAGCCTGGTGAAACTGGGCAAGGTGGTGCGGCACTCCGACGCCGAGACCGGCGGTCCGGGCGCGATCATGTTGCGCGACACCACCGCCGCGATCCCGGAAGACGACTTCTGGTATCCGATCCTCACCCACGTCCGCAACCTGGGCGAGAAGGACCTGTCCCTCGCCCTCGAACTCGGCGACCGCCTGCACGTGCCGCTGCCGCTGGCCCAGCTCGCCCGCGACGGCCTGGGCGCCGGCCTCGGCGTCCCCACCCCCGCAAAGGAGCAATCATGACCGCCGACAACGAAACTCGCGACGAGGTCCGCGCCCGCGGCCTGGCCAAGATGAGCGAGGTCTACGGCTGGGAATTCTCCGACGGCCCCGGCGACTACTTCGCCATCACCGCCGACCACGTGTTCGCCGACATCTGGTCCCGCCCCGGCCTCACCATCCGCGACCGCCGCCTGCTACTGCTCGGCGCGCTCTCCGCCCAGGGCCTGTTCGACATCGCCGAGATCCAGGTCGGCGCGGCCCTGCGCAACGGCGAACTCACCGAGGACCAACTCCGCGAGATCGCGATCTTCCTGTGCCACTACGTCGGTTGGCCCTCGGGCACCAAGTTCGACGGCGTCGTCGGCAAGGTCGCCGCCCAGGAGAAGCGCAACAAGTCCTGACCCCGCGTGGTGAGCGTTCGGAGCATCTACACGAGCTTTTCAATTATTGGAACGCTCAAATCCCGCGAATACCGTTCAGAACGACGAAAGAACGATTCGCAGGAGGAAACGGTGTCGGTCTCCCAACGCCTCACCCTGGCCGTGTTGTCCGCGGCCGCGCTCATCGACATTCTGGACGGCAGCATCGTGACGGTCGCGATGCCGGCGATCCAGCGAGATCTCGGCTTCGGTGCGGCCGGCGTGACCTGGACGGTCAACGCCTACCTCATCGCCTTCGCCGGTCTGCTGCTGCTCTCGGGCCGCATCGGCGACCTCGTCGGCCGCAGCCGGATGTTCCTCGCCGGGAACGCGGTGTTCACCGTCGCGTCCCTGCTGGCGGGTGCGGCGCAGAATACGACCACGCTGATCGCGGCCCGCTTCGCACAGGGGATCGGTGGTGCGCTGACGGCCTCGGTCGTCCTCGGCATCCTCGTGACCCGGTTCCCGGGGGAGCGCGAACGCGCGCGGGCCCTGGGTGTCTTCAGTTTCACCGGTGCCGCGGGCGCATCGATCGGCCAGGTGCTCGGCGGCGTGCTGACCGATGCGCTGAACTGGCACTGGATCTTCCTGATCAATGTGCCGATCGGTGTCGCGGTGGTGGTGCTGGGTGCGCGGGTGCTGCCGGCCGACCGGGGTGCCGGGCTCGCCGCCGGTGCCGACCTGCCCGGCGCGGTCCTGGTGACCGGCGGACTCGTGCTGGGCAGCTACACGATCGTCGACATCGGCCGGTACGGATGGGTTTCCGCGCACACGCTCGGCTTCGGTGCGATCTCGACGGTGCTGCTCACCGGCTTCGTGATCCGGCAGGCAACCGCTCGCACACCGTTGCTCGCGCTGCGGGTCTTCCGCTCGCGCAAGGTTTCCGGCGCGATCGTGGTCCAGATGCTGACCCTGTCGGCCATGTTCGCCTTCCAGGTCGTGGTCGCGCTGTACATGCAGCGGGTGCTCGGATACACCGCACTGCAGACCGGCCTGGCCATGCTGCCCGCCGCGATCGGCATCGGCGCGGTATCGCTGTTCGCTTCGGCGCCACTGAGCGCCCGATTCGGTACGCGCAACGTCCTGTTCGGCGGACTGGTGCTGTTGCTCGCCGGCATGACCTGGCTCACCCGGGTCCCGGTGCACGGTCACTACGTCACCGATCTGCTGCCGATGATGGTGGCGATCGGCGGGGGCGGACTGGTGCTGCCGGCCCTTGCGGCCCTGGGCATGTCGGGCGCGAGTGAGCGGGACGCCGGTGTCGCGTCCGGGCTGTTCAACACCACGCAGCAACTCGGCATGGCCCTCGGGGTCGCCGTGCTGTCCACCCTGGCCGCCGCGCGGGCCGAAAACCTCAGCGCCGCAGGGATGTCCGAGGCGGCAGCGCTCACCGGCGGCTATCGGCTCGCTTTCCTGGCCGCGGCGGTGTCGCTGGCCGCGGCGCTCGCCGTGACGGCCGTGGTCCTGCGACCCGCGACCCCCGCGGAAGCGGTGAGCGAGCTGCCGGTCCCGGTGAACTGATCGTCGATCCCGGGCGCCGGAGCGGTCCGCGCGAATGCGGAACGCTCCGGCATCGGCGCGTCCCTACACGGCGATCGGCGACACGTCGGCCCCGTCCCGGCGATACTGCCCGGGTGCCTGTCCGTATTCGCGTTTGAACGCCTTGGCGAACGCGAATTCCGAGGTGTAGCCGACCTTGCGGGCCACCGCGGCGAGCGGCGCGTCGGTGTCGCGCAACAGGCGTGCCGCGGTGAGCAACCGCCACCGGGTCACATAGGCCAACGGCGCCTCACCCACGGTCGCGGCGAACCGGCGGCCCAGGGTCGCGCGCGAAACCCCCGCGATCGCGGCGATTTCGGCCACCGTCCACTCCCGGGCCGGATCCTCGTGGATCGCGCGCAACGCCGCGGTGACGGCGGGGTCGGCGAACGCGCCGGCCCAGCCGGTGCGGCCGTCGGCGGCCTGCTCGTCGAACCAGGCCCGCAGGACGAACAGCACCATGGTCTCCAACAGCGCGGGCACGGCGGCGTCGCTGCCCGCGCGTGGCTCGGTCAGCTCGGCGAGCAGCAGGTCGACCGCGCCGCGCAGGGACGGGTGCCGGTCGGAACGCGCTGGGAGATGGATGAATTCGGGCAGTTCCGCCAGCATCGGGTGACTGCGGGCCCGGCCGAGCTCGTACGCGCCACACAGCAACGCCGTCCGGGTGCCGGATCCCACGATCTCGCGTGGCTCGCCCGGTCGTGCCACCTCGGTGACGGGGGTGTCGAGCCGATCGACGAGATCGTGGTCGGCGCCGCGCGGCATGAACAGCACATCGCCGGGGCCGAGCGCGATCGGTTCGACATCGACCGGCACCGCCCAGCAGGACCCCTGCAGCACCACATGGAACCCCGCGCCCGGGACCACCGGATAGCGCCGCCCCCACGGCGCGTGCCGCACGAACAGGCCGGATGCCGGCGTGCCGGTGCGAATCGCCGCGAGGGCGTCACTCAAGATGTCCACCCTGCCACGGTACCGGCGGGCCGCAAACGGGTGACCGGCGTTGCCGAGCGTGAGCCCGCTGTCGGGTAGGCCGCACGGTGTGCGGCGGGCAGGACGTCAGTTGCGGGTGACGGTGAGCTGCACGGTGTTTCGGGTGGACCGCAGTTGCAGCAGCGGGGCGTCGGGCGCGGAGACGACGTCCGCGCCGTCGGCCCGGACCTGGTAGCCGTTCGGGTAGTCGGCCGTCGGCAGGTACACCTCGCTGCGGGTGTCGGTGAGCGCGTGGTTTGGGTCGACGGGGTCGGTGGTGTAGGTGAGGGTGAAGGTCGCGGTGGCGGGGTCGTAGTGCCAGTTCTGTGGGGTTCCCGCGACGGCTCGCGGGTAAGGACGGATGATGCCGGTGCCGGGACTGACCAGGTTCGGGCCGGTCGGGGGCTGTTGCGGGTGGTCGGACAGTTGGTTCTGGGTGAGTGACCAGAGCATCCACGAGGCCATGCGGTCGTCGAGGTCACCGGTGACGCGGCCGAGGATGGCTCGATCGTCAGTGGCGCCGAATTCGGTGACCACGCCGACGGTGTCGTCGGCGCGGGTGCGGTCGAAACCGTTGTCGGGGCAGGTGCGGATCGGGCCGAGGCAGTAGTCGTGGAAACTCATGCCCGCGTTCGGGTCACCGGTCGGGTTCGAGATCGCCACCGGCGCACCGAAATCGGTGGTGAGGAACGGCTCGTAGAACAGGATGTGTCGGGGGTCGGCCTGCCGGATCGCGGTCATCGCCTTCCCCTCGAACGAGGCGAGTGTGCCCGACATGGCCGGGCAACCGTCGAGCAGGCAGTCGGGGTGGGTGATGCCGGGCCACGGCTCGTTGATCAGGTCGTAGCCAAGCACGTACGGATCGTCCGCGAAGCGTTCCGCGACGCGAGACCACATGGCCGCGTAGTGCTCTTGAACGCCCACGCCGTCCGAGGCGGGATGATCCGCCCAGAAGTTCGCCCAGGTCCGGTTCTGCGCCGGACTCAGCGCATAAGCGGCGAGCAGACCCGGAATCGGTTGCGGTGGAAGCCCGTCCGGGAAGGCGGCCCAGTCCGGGAATCCGTCCCAGCCGGCCCCGACCCGCTCGTCGAACCCGTCCTGATGGGAATCGACGAGCGAGTAGATCCCGTGCCGGGCCAGGACCTGCTGCGTCCGCACGATCTCCGCGAGGTAGTCGTCGTCGTACTCGCCGGGGTTCGGCTCCACCTTGCTCCAGGCGAATCCCAGCCGCACGCTGTCGATTCCGTTGTCGGCCAGGTATTGCGCGTCCTCGTCGCCGAACCCGCCGGCGGCGGGGAAGTAGGGCGGGTACTTGTAGACCAGGTTCACGCCGTGCAGCGTGATCACCCGGCCCGTCTGATCGGTCAGCCACCGGCCGGAGTGTCCGAGCAGCGCGGTGTCAGAGGTGTCGGCACCCGCCGTCGCGGGCACGACCGCGGCGAGCACAAGTGCCGCCACGCCCACACACCGGGCCGCGGCAGCGCCGGCCCCGGACCACCCGCTCGAACGCCCCCGAACGGCAGAGTTAGCGACCATGCGGCAAACCTAGCCGCTGCCCACAGCGGAACCGCTCGACCCGGAGTCCGTGTCGCCGGGACACAGACGCTCTACCCTTCTCCCATGGCGAGGGAGAAGTTCTCCGGGCCGTCGGACTGCCACGTGCGTCCCGCCGGCCGCGGCGATCACGGTGCGGTGCTCGACCTGATCACCTCCTTCTACCGGCAGGAGGGTTTCGCGACCGCGACGGACGTGCTGGCGGCACACCTGACGACCCTCATCGTCGCCGACAACGCCCGCGTAGCGGTCGCGATCGCCGAACACCGTTGTGCCGGTTTCGGTATCACCACCACGTCGTTCGGGCTGGAACAAGGCCTCGTCGCCGAACTCGAGGACCTGTACGTCCACCCGGACCTGCGACACCGCGGGATCGCGTCCGCGCTGATCGAGGACAGTGCGCGGTGGGCCCGCGAATGGGGGTGCGGCGAGCTGGAACTCGTCGTCGCCGACCACGGGCACGGCGTCGGCGCACTGCTGGAGTTCTACCGGCGGCGCGGATTCGCCGACGGCGGCCGCAGACTCGTCAGCCGACGCCTCTGACCGCACCGCACACCTACCGGGAGAACCCCTGGGCACCGGCCACTTCCGCGCGAATCTGCAGACCGCGCAGACCATGGGCTGAGCGCGGTCAGCGGCTGCGCCACTGCGGGCGGCTGGAACCACGGGGAACCAGTGGCGGGTCGGGCCAGCGGGCCGGAGTGTGGGAGAAGCGGACCGGCGGCGCGAGCATGTGGATGTCGCCGAGGGGGCTGGGGGAGTCGTAGGCCTCCGGGTCGCGGAGCTGGTGGCGGTCGGCGGTGCCGGCGCGGGCCGGGTCGACCAGGCCCAGCGACCGGTACCACATGGCGGCGCGGGTGAGGTTGACCGTGACGTGCCAGGAGCCGCCCTCGGTGGCCCGCTTGTTCAGTGCGGCGAGGGCGCCGACCGCACCCAGGTAGCCGGTGATGAAGTCGTTGATCATGCCGGTGACGGGGAGTTGCGGGTCCTCGAGGGTGCCTTCGAGGGTCATGAGACCCGAAGCGGCGGAACCGTTCATGTCGAAACCGCCGCGGTTGCGCCACGGGCCCTCGGAGCCGTAGCAGGTGACCGAGACGACCACGATGCCCGGATAGCGGGCGGCGAGCTGATCGGGGTCCAGGCCCAGGTTCTCCAGCTTGTCCCCGCGATGATTGTTGACCACGACATGGGCGTCGGCGAGCAGCCGGTCGGCCCGCTCCCGTCCGGTGTCGGTGCTCAGATCGACGTAGGCGCTGCGGGAGCCGATATTGGCCTCGGCGTAGATGAAGTCGTGCTCGTAGTCGTTGGGGCGGGTGGCGCACAGGACGTCCGCGCCGTGCTCGGCCAGGGTGCGGCCAACCGTGGGACCGGCGATGGCGTGGGTGAACGAGAGCACCCGGATGCCGTCGAGCGGCCGTGCGGCCGAACCGAATTCGGCGACGGGCGCGTCACCGAGGCGGCGCAGCCCGATCACCGGTTGCTCGGCCAGCAGGGCGCCCTGCGGGTGGGCCAGCCATTCCTCCGGCGTGCGGGCGATGCACAGTGGCAGCCCGGCCGCGTTGGCCGACTCCTCGAGTTCGGCCGCGTCGCGGGTGGCGAATGCGGCGGCCGCCTTCGTGTAATCCGGTGGGACGTCGAGGAATCGGCACCATTTCGCGGCCAGGTGCGGGTACACGCCCGAGGCCATGACCGTGCGTCCGTCGGCGGTCCGGTAGGGCGCCAGCAGGAACGGATTGTCGGCGACCAGCGGATGCGGCGGCAGCTCACCGGAGATCGTCGGATGCCAGAACGCGTGCGGGGTGATGCCGTGCACGGCCTGCCGCAGGTCCAGGTGCAGATCCTGATCCGGCCCGCCTCGCCGCCGGTGCAGTGCGACGGCACCGACCGCCGCCGCCATGATCGGGATGCCGATACACGCCCCCAGCCGGTGCCGGGCGGGCAGGATCGGATCTTGACCGCTGAAATCGACACTGCCCCCGGCATCTTCGGCCGTCAGGCCGACCGGTGCCAGCAGATCGTTCAGTGCCGCAACATGATCGAGATCGGTGTCGGTTTCATCGAGCGTGGTGGAATGCTCGGTCATCTGTCCCCCTCCGGAACGATCGGTCGGTGCCGCTGAAGATCGACCTTAACCGCGCGGGGCACCCACCTTCATAGCGCGGGAGGCTGACTCCGGCCGGGCGTCATCGTTCGTCGTGCGAAGGCGCCGATGGAAACTGTGCTCCGACAGTCGCATCGAACGCGGCCATGCACAGCGCCAGGTTCTCGGCGGGCGTGATACGGCGGTCGAGGTGGGCGCTCAGGGTGGTCTCCCGGACGAAGGCGATCCAGCCGGTGAACGCGGCCTCCGCGAGCCGGCGCGGGCGTCCCGTCACGCCCGCGGCGTCCAGCACCGCCGCGCACACGCCGGCGAAGGTCCGCTCGACCGGCTCACGTACCGCCGGGTCGCGCGCGATCGAACTGCGATTCGCGATGATCACCAGCGGGAGGTGCGCCGCGTAGAAGTCGAGATACGACTGCAGGATTCGCTCCACCCCGGCCCGGACCGCCGGTGGCTCGATCCCGGACCGGGCATCGCCCAGCCGTTCGTGCGCGCGTGACCAGATCGCGCCGAAGTACTCGGCCTTGGTGCGGAAGTAGTGGTAGAGCAGCGCGCGGGTGACGCCGGCGGATTCGGCGATGTCGTCCATGGCGACGTCCTCGAACGGCCGGGTGCCGAATACCCGCTCGCCGACGTCGAGCAGTTCGCTGCGGCGCTGCTCCGGGGTGAGGCGGCGGCGAGGAGGCACCGGTCGATTCTAGGGGTTGACGGCGCTGGGCAGCGGCCCTACCGTTGACTTATTCAACAGTTGTCAAATAAGGGGCCGTGATGCGGGTGTTCCGGGGCTGGCTGGTGCTGTTCGGCGTGGTGATGATCGCGATCGCCGTGGCACACCTGCTGTTCGGGCAGGCGACCTATATCGGCGGCGGTGCGGTGAACTCGACGATGGATTCCGACCTGCGGTTCTTCAATGTCCTGTTCCTGGCGTACGGGTTGGCGTTCGTCTGGGCGGCACGAGATATCCCGGGGCGGGGGCGGGTGGTGGATCTGCTCGGCCTGCTGTTCTTCGCCGGGGGCGTGGTGCGGCTGCTGGCCTGGGCGGTGTCGGGTGCGCCGAGCTGGTTCTACGTCGTGATGATCCCGGTCGAGTTGATCGTCCCGGTGCTGAACTACGGGTGGCCGCGGGCGCTGGCGCGGGGGTCAAGTTAGGGTTTGCTAACCTTATCTGCATGGCGAAGCGTGGCAAGTACATCAAGCCGGCCCAGCGTCGGGTGCACAGCGTGGAGGTGGTGTCGAACAAGCAGATCAGCCCCAATTTCCGGCGGATCACGCTGGGCGGCAACGGCCTCGACGGTTTCGAGTCGATGGGCTACGACCAGTGGTTCCGGCTGTTCATGCCGGGCCACAGCGGGCTGCGACTGCCCACCGCCACCAGCACCCTGTGGTTCGCGCAATACCTCATGATGGGCAAGGAACACCGGCCGCTGACCCGCAACTACACCGTCCGCGAGTTCCGCCCGGCAGGTGCCGACGGTCCCGAACTCGATATCGACTTCGCCGTGCACGACCCAGAGAGCCCCGCCGCCACCTGGGCGATCGCGGCCGCGCTGGGCGACCGCGTCGGCCTGCTCGACGAGGGCATCACCTATCAGCCGCCGGAACACACCGGCTACACCCTGCTCGCGGGCGACGCCTCGGCACTGCCCGCGGTCGCCGGGGTCCTCCGCGACGTGCCCCGCGACCTGCGGGGTGCCGCCTACCTGGAGATCGCCCACGCCGACGACGCCCAGGACCTGGGCGAACCCGAAGGCGTGCAGGTGCATTGGCTGATCCGTGCCGATTCCGCCGCGCCGTGGGGGCAGCTCGCGGCGGACGCGGTCCGGACCGCCGACCTGCCCGGCAGTGGCGTGTACGGGTTCCTGGCCGGCGAGCAGAACCTGGTCGCCGGCCTGCGCCGGCACCTGGTGCACGACCGGGGGATCCCCAAGGCCGACGTCACCTTTACCGGCTACTGGCGAGAGGGCAAGTCGCAGGGCTGAATTCGGTGCCGGACCGAACGGGCCGCCCCGGCGCATCGCCGGGGCGGCCCGCTGTCATCGAGCGCGGACCACGTACGGCGAGACGCTGCGCAGCTTCTCGCAGGTCTCCTCGAATTCCCGGGCCGGTGTGGACTGTCCGATGATCCCGGCACCCGCCCGCAGCCACGCCGAGCCGCCGGACTGATACACCGCGCGCAGTACCAGCGTCGCCTCCAACGCGCCGGACGGCGAAACGGTCAGGACCGCACCGGAATACAGCCCACGCGGGTCGTGGTCGTGCCGGAAGATCGCGTCCACGCCGGGCGCCTTGGGGATCCCGGCCGCCGTCACCGACGGGAACAGCACCTCGACGGCGTCCCACGGAGAGCGCCCGGCCGCTAGCCGGCCACGGACGGTGGAGGCCAGGTGCTGCACGCTGCCCCGCTCGCGCACCGACATGAAATCGGTGATCGACTCGGTGCCGGGCTCGGCCACCGAGGAGATCTCGGTCAGCGAGAGTTTCACCGACGCAGCGTGTTCCACGATCTCCTTCGGATCGGCCTCGAGTTCCCGGCGCGCCTGCCGGTCCCGCGCGTGGCCCAGGCCGAACGCGCGGGTGCCGGCCAGTGGCTCGGTGGTCACCACGCCGGTGTCGTCGACCGCCGCGACCAGTTCCGGGCTGAAGCCCGCGGCTTCGAAATCGCCGAGCCGCAACAGGAAGGACCGGGCCGGGGTGTTGTGCGCGCGGCCCAGCCGGTAGGTGGCGGCGAGGTCGACGCCGAACGGGATCGCCACGCGGCGCGACAAGATCACCTTGCGGTAGTGCCCGGCGTGGATCTCGGCGACGGCCGTGGCGACCCGATCCCGGTACCCGGTGGGATCGGCGCGCACCTCGACCGGTTCGGCGGTGGGGAGCGGTTCCGGTGCGGCGGTGAGGATTTCGGTGATCGCCCGGGTCTCGTCCGGTGTGGTCCCGGTGATCGTCGTCCGGTCGCCGGCGAACGTGATCTCGACCCGGGGAACGATCAGGTGCGCCAGGGCCGTGCCGGCGGGCACATGGTGTGCGGCGTCGAGATGGTATGCGCAGCACTCGAATCCGATCCAGCCGCACGCCGAGGTGGCCCGGCCGGCCGCGCCGAGCTCCTCCCGCACGAGGTCCAGGCTCTCGGCCAGGGCGCCCAGCGGGCGGCCGGACCACCGGATCCGTTCGGTTCGTCCATCGACCGTGCGGCGGACTTCGGCGGTGTCGAGTTCCACGCGGCCGATCGGATCGGCCGAGAACACCCATTCGCCCTGGCGTTCGTAGACGACGTACTCGGCGAACAGGCCCGAGGCGGCCAGCCGGGTCACCAGGTCCGCCGGATCGGCGTCGGCGGTGCGGGGCTGCGAATCGCTGTGCAGCGCAATGGTCACGGTATCCTCCCAAGATCTTTGTTAGGTTAGCATTCCCTAATAAAGATGCCCAAGACCGGTTCACCCGTTCCCGCGGCGGCCGATCGGCACGACCAGCGGACCGCCCGACACCGGACACGTGGTGACCTCGGCACGCAAGCCGAACACGCGCTGTAGCAACGCCGCATCGATCACGTCCGCGGGCGCGCCGGCGGCCACGATCCGCCCGTCGTGCATGACGACCAGCTCGTCGCTGTACCGGATGGCGAGATTCAGGTCGTGCAGCACCATCACCACCGTGCGGTCCGCGCCGGCCTGCAGCTCGTGGACCAGGTCGAGCACATCGACCGAATGCGCCAGGTCCAGATAGGTGGTCGGCTCGTCGAGCAGGAGGATGTCGGTGCCCTGCGCCAGCGCCATCGAGATCCACGCGCGCTGGCGCTGACCGCCGGAGAGCTCCTCCAGCGGGCGATCGGCCAGCTCCGCCATCCCGGTCCGCTCGAGCGCCGTCGTCACCTCGTGCTCGTCGTCGCGCGACCACTGCCGCAGCCACGAGCGATGCGGATGCCGCCCGTGGGCGACCAGATCGCCCACGGTGAGGCCCTCCGGCGCGACCGGAGTCTGCGGCAGCATGCCCAGCGTGCGGGCGACGTCGCGCCCGCGCATGCGCGCGATCTCCTTGCCGTCCAGCAACACTCGGCCCGACTGTGGCGCGAGCAGCCGGCCCAGGGTGCGCAGCAGGGTCGACTTCCCGCACCCGTTGGGGCCGATCACAGATGTGATGCCGCCGGGACGCAGCCGCAGGTCGAGGCCCTCGATGACCACCCGGCCGTCGTAGCCGACGGTCAGATCCTGTGCGACGAGCCGGGATTCGGCCACGGTGTCCAGATCGGTCATGACGAGGCCTTCCGGTTGGCTCGGACGAGCAGATAGAGCAGGAACGGTGCGCCCAGCGCCGCGGTGACCACCCCGACCGGCAGCGGTCTCGGCAGCAGGGTGCGCGCGACGATATCGCTGCCCACCAGCAGAATCGCGCCGACCAGCGCCGATCCGGCGAGCGGTTCGCCCGCGGTGCGGAGCACCCGGCGGGCCAGCTGCCCGGCCGCCAGCGCCACGAAGACGACGAGTCCGGCCGCGGCGGTGGCGAATGCGGCGGCCGTGACTGCCGCGAGCAACAGCAGCGCTTGGTCCCGGTGCACCGCGACACCCAGCGACCGGGCGGTGTCCGCGCCGAACCGCAAGGCCGCCAGCGCGTGTGCGCGCGAGAGCGCGAGCACGGCCGCGGCGCCCACCCCGATCACTACCGGAACCACACGGTCCCAACTGGTTTCGTCGAGCGAACCGTTCAGCCACGCCTCGGCCCGCACCACATCGGTGAGCCGGGCCTGGACCAGCAGCCAGCCGATCCCCGCGGTCAGCGCCGCGTTCACGCCGATCCCGATCAGTACGATCCGGAGGCCGTCCACACCGTTGCGCCAGGCGAGCAGATAGATGCCGCCGGCGGTGACGAGTCCGCCCGCCAAAGCCGCGGCCGGAACTCCCAGCGCGCCGGCCGAACCGGTGACCACCGCCGCGGTGGCCGCGAACCCGGCGCCCGCGGTGATCCCGAGCATGTCCGGTGCGGCGAGCGGATTGCGGAGCACCGACTGCGTGATCGACCCCGACAGGCCCAGGGCCACACCGACCACCGCCGCGGTGAGGACGCGCGGCAGCCGGGACTCGAAGATCACGAAATGCTCGGCGCGCGTACCGCTTCCGGTGAGCGTGCGCACGACGTGCGGCAACGGGATCGAGTAGTCACCGCGGGCGAGATCCACGCACACCAGCAGGAACAGCAGCAGGGTGCCCGCGGCCAGACCCGCGACCACGCGCGGCCGCCACCGCACCGACAGCGGGCCGACCCGGTTCACAGCTGCACCAGCTTCCGACGGCGGACCAGATGGACGAAGCAGGGCGCCCCGGCCACCGCCAGCACGATCCCCGCGGATACCTCGCCCGGCGGCGTCACGACCCGCCCGAGCGTGTCGGCGGCCAGCAGCGCGATCGCGCCCAGCAGTGCCGAATACGGCAGCAGCCAGCGATGGTCCGGTCCGGTGATCGCGCGGGCGACGTGCGGCACCACCAGTCCCAGGAAGGCGATGGGCCCGCACGCCGCGGTCGCCGCACCCGACAGCAGGACCACCGCGAGCAACCCGACGCCGCGTGCGACCGGAATGTTCGTGCCCAGCGCGCGGGCCACATCGTCACCGAGGGACAGCAGGTTCACGCTCGGTGCGGCCGCCAGCGCCAGCACCACGCCGACGGCCAGATACGGCAGCACCTGCCAGAACACGTGCAGGTCGCGGCCGGCCGTCGAGCCGACCGCCCAGAACCGGTACACGTCGAGCGCCGCCGCGTCGGACAGGACCACCGCGTTCGTTCCGGCCTGTAGCAGAAAGGAGACCGCCGCGCCGGCCAGGGCCAGCCCCAGCGGTCCGGGTGCGCCGCGTCCGCCCAGGGCCGCGGCGCCGTAGACGACGATCGCCGCGCCGGCCGAACCGGCGAAGGCGAACCAGATGTACTGTCCGGGCGCGCTCAACCCGAACAGGTGGATCGCCACGACAGCGAAGAACGCTGCGCCGGTGTTCAATCCGAGCAGCCCGGCGTCGGCCAGCGGATTGCGGGTGTAGCCCTGGATCAGCGCACCGGCCAGGCCGAGCGCGATGCCGACCGCCGCGCCCAGCAGGGTGCGCGGCACTCGCAGGGTCCGGATCACCTCCGCGTCCGGTCCGGTGCCGGATCCGGTCAGTGCGTGCACGACGTCGGGGAGCCCGATGCCCTTCGCGCCGAATGCCAGACTCGCGGCGACCGCCGCCACCAGCAGGACCGCCAGGCCCAGCAGCCCGGTCAGTCGCTGGGTGCGCAGCGCCTGCCGGTCCGGGCGGGTACCACTCTCCATCACGAACTTAGGCTAGCCTACACTTCGCATAACGGAAATCGGGCGGGGGCGCACCGCGAATCGCCCGGTGAAGTCCAGCGGCCGGTTCCGGCGGCCGGAGACAACCGGCCGCATCGCCGAGAACGGGCGGTGCAACCCGCGCCGATCCGGCGGCGCCGGTCGAGCAGAGCGCGCCGCAGGGCGAAGAAGGAGTCGAAAACCCATGACGCACACGGTGAACGAGCCAACCGTCGCACTCGGGTTCCGGTACGCGCTGCGCTCCGGCGTCACCTGCCTCACGCTGCCGAACCGGGTGGCCGTACTGTCCGCGCCGCCGCGCAAGTTCCAGCGCGCGGGGCTGGACGCCGCGCAGCTGGCCGCGCTGCAAGCGCTGAACTCGAACAGCACAGTGCTCGTCACCGCGGACGACTCGGTATCCGAACTCCTCGCCGAACTGGCCGACGGCGGCTGGCTCGCGGTGACCGTCCGCGCCGCCGGACGCGACCTGTACACGCTGCGGCCGTTCGCCGAGCCCCCGGCCGCGCCGGCCGAGATCCCCGCGACGGTGACCCCGTCGAAATTCCTGGTCCTGCACCGGGCGGGTGCGGACCTGGTGGCCGAGCATCCGATGTCCTGGTGCGACCTGGTCGTCCACGACGCGGACGTGCTCGCCGCGGTGTCCGGGCTCGCCGCGAGCCCGGACCTGCCCGCGCGGCTGCGCCGGGATCTGCTCTGGGGCGGGTTCGCGCTGGCCGAATCCGATTGCGAGGAGCACGAATTCACCACCCGAAGCTGGAGTGCGCCGGACCTGTGGTTCCATCGCCGCAGCACGCTCGGCGCCCGGATCCTGGACTGGGAACACTTCGGCCCGACCCGCTGGGCGGCCGACCGCTTCCCGGCGCCGCCGGCCCGGCCCGCCGAGCGCCCCGGTGCGCCGATCGAGCTGCCGGCCTGCGATCTCGACCTGCTCACCTGCCACGACGTGCCGTTGACCGCGGCCATCGAGGCCCGCATGTCGCATCGCAGCTTCGACGAGCGCAATCCGATCACCCTGGATCAGCTCGGCGAACTGCTCTACCGCTGCGCCCGGACCCGGGAGGTGCGCGACGACGCCGGATTCGAGCGCGCATCTCGGCCGTACCCGTCGGCCGGTGGCATCTACGAACTCGAGCTGTACCCGATCGTCCGCAACGCCGCCGGGCTCGAAGCCGGGATGTACCACTACGACTCGTTCGACCATCACCTCGTGCCGGTCGCGGATATCGATTCCGCCGCGGTGCAGCGGCTGCTGCGCATGACGTCGGCCACGCTGTCGGGTGGGGCGCAGCCGCAGGTGACCGTCGTGGTCGCGGCGCGCGCCGGGCGGGTCATGTGGATGTATGAAACCGTCTGCTACGCGAGCATTCTCAAGGACGTGGGCGCGCTGATGCAGACCTGCTATCTGGTGGCGACCGCGATGGGGCTCGGGATCGTGGCGCAGGGCTTCGGCGACACCGCGGCTTTCGGCGCGGCGGCCGGGGTCGCCGAACTCGAGGAGTGCGCCGTCGGCACCCTCATCGTGGGTTCGCTACCGGAGTGAACTACCGCCGGGGGTCTAATTTAGGTTAGCCTACCCTGGCGTGGCTCTCTCTCGTTGCCGCGCGAGAAGGAGAACCACCGATGGCACACAGCCGTACCCGGATCGGGGCCCGCGCCCTGATCGCCGCCGTGACCACCGCACTGACCCTCACGATCGCGGCCTGCGGATCCTCGTCCGACACCCAATCGGGTGCGGGGGACAAGGTGTCGGTGAACCACCGGCGCGGCACCACCGAGATCACCGGGGTACCCACCCGGATCGTCGCGCTCGGCAACCAATGGCTCGACGCCCTCGAGATCCTCGGCGCCACCCCGATCGGCTACCTCGACAACGTGTCGATCGTCTCCGGCGGCGACGTCCCGTGGGAGCCCGCGAGCCTGCCGAAGGACCGGGCCATCCAGCCCGGCGGCGACCTGGTGGAGAAGGTCGCCGCCATGAACCCCGACCTCATCCTTGCCCCCAGCTTCCTGGTCGACCAGACCAAGTTCGACAAGCTCAGCCGACTGGCCCCCACGATCACCGATCTGACTGCGGCGCAGGTGGATCCGTGGAGCGAACAGGTGAAGACCCTGGGCCGGGTCCTGCACAAGGAGGCCGACGCCGACAAGGCGATCGCCGACATCTACGGCAATATCGACGCCGTCGGCCGCAAGTATCCGGGCCTGAAGGGCAAGACCTTCCTCACCTCGTTCCTGGCCGGCCCGCAGCAGCTCATGGTGCTGGCCGACGCGAAGGACGGCAGCAGTGAGCTGTTCGTCCGGCTGGGCATGACCGTGCCGGAGAAGCTCGCCGCCCAGACCGGCGCGGGCGGCCGCCTGTCGCTGTCGCCGGAACGCGTCGGCGACCTCACCTCCGACCTGCTGGTCGCCTCCGGCAACGAGGCCAACTACAAGGCACTGCCCGGCTACGCGGACCTGCCGTCCGTGCGGAAGAACAGCGTGACGTTCCTGAGCATGGGCGATGTGACGGGGCTCAATCAGCCCACACCGCTGGCACTTCCGTACCTGCTGAAGAAGCTGGAACCGGCACTGGCCAACGCGGCAGGGTAGGACGACCGCCATTGTCTGACAAAGCCGTATCATGTCAGACATGGAGCACTCCGCGCCTGACGAGAAGATCTCTATCCGCGAGCTGCAACGTAATGCGGCCGACGTCTTCGACCGAGCCCGGCAGGGAAGCAGCTTCCTGGTGACCCGGCACGGCGAGCCGGTCGGCCGCATCGTTCCGCCGGATCCGGCGGAGGAAGCCATCGCCCACGCCATCGCGGCCGGAGTGCTGGACCCCGCTGTGCTGGCCGACCTACCCTCGGCGGCTGAGGCGGCGGACATGACGCCGGAGCCATCCGATCCCGGAACCCGCGCCGGGAGCGTGGAGATCGAATCGTTGCGCGACGAGGAGGCTCGGTGAAGTTTCTTTACATGGATAGTTGCGCGGCCATCAAGCTGTTCAAGCAAGAGGTCGAATCCGAAGCGCTGCAGCAGTGGCTGGTCGATCAGGCGCCGAGTCGGCAGATCACCTCACACCTGACCCGGACGGAATTGCGCCGCGGCCTGCACGCTGTCGGTGCTCGCCCGGAATCCATTACGCGGGCCGACCATTGGCTGCAGCGTTGCGCGCACGTCGCACTACCCGCTGCGGTGCTGGACAAGGCCGGCCAGCTCGCGCCGACCAGCCGATTGCGCTCGTTGGATGCGATCCATGTGGCTGCCGCTCTCGAATTGGGTGCTGCGCTGACGCATTTCGTCACCTATGACAAGCGCCTCGCGGCCGCGGCCGAGGACCACGGTTTGGTGGTAGCGGCACCGGAATAGCGGGCCGGTGCTCCTCCGCGCGGCCTGGCGCCAAGGCCGATCACCAGGCCGCGCGCGCGGTGGTCAGCGCTGTGCGGCCCAGGAGGCTTGCAGCGACGCCAGCATGTCGGCGTCCAGGCCGGATGCGGCCATCGGGGCCAGCTGCGGCTGGGGCTCCGGCTCGGGTGGCGACGATTCCGCCGCCGCGTCGACCGCCGCGGCCAGCTCCGCGATGCTGTAGTGCTCGAACACCAGCTGCGGGGTCAGCGGCAGCCCGGCTTCGGCTGCGCGCGTGGACCATTGGATGGCGATCACGCTGTCGCCGCCGAGGCCGAAGAAGGCGTCGTCGCGGGTCACGTCGGTGATGCCGAGCAGTTCCTCGAGCAGGGTCGCCAGCGCGCGTTCGGTGTCGGTGCGCGGCGGCTCACCGCCGGGCTGCATCCAGCGGGACACCGGTTGTGCGGCGGTCCGCGCCACGGACCTGGTGGGGTCCCAGTTCGCCGGGAGGACGTCGAGGGCGCTCAGACGCGCATCCGGGTCGGAGCCCATCGCCGTCACGACCCGCACCAGGACGTCGGCGAAGATCTCGCCGGTCGCGGCCTCGTACAGATCGGGGTTCACTACCACGCGCAGCGCGACGTCGCCGCCGGCCCTGAGCGTGAAATCGAGGTGGAAGTCCATGAAGGACACCTCGTATTCGCGCGGCATCGGGGTGGCGGTCGTGCCGCCGTCCGCGGTGAGATCCAGTGGGACAGTGTCGGTCCGGACATGCATCATGACCTGGAACAGCGGGTTCCGGGCCAGCGAGCGCGCCGGGTTCAGGGCCTCGACGACCCGCTCGAACGGCACATCCTGGTGTGAGATCGCACCCAGCGCGGACTCCCGCACCCGGCTCAGCACCTCCCGGATCGTGGGGTCGCCGGACAGATCGTTGCGCAGCACAACCACATTCGCGAACAAGCCGACGAGTTCCGCGGCGCCCTCACCGACCCGGTTGGCGACCGCGGCGCCGATCGGCACGTCGGCACCCCCGCCCAGGCGGTTCAGCAGCACGGCCGAGACCGCCTGGCACAGCATGAAATCGGTGACCCCGTACTGCTCGGCGAGATCCTTCACGGCCCGCCAGGTGGCGGTCGGCACGGTCCGTGCCGTGCCGATACCGTTGCGGCCCAACACCGGGGGACGGGGACGATCGTGGGCGATGGCCAGTTCGTCGGGCAGGCCGGCCAGCGCTGTGCGCCAGTAGCCGAGTTGCGCGGTGCCGTACGGGCTCAGCTCGCCCCCGGCGCCGTGGTCGAACATCTCCCGCTGCCACACCGCGAAGTCGGCGAATTGGCGGTCGAGCGTGGGCCATTCGGGCGCGGCACCCCGGATCCGGGCCCGATAGGCGGTGATCAGGTCGGCGACCAGGATCTCCGAGGCCGACCGGTCGGCGATGATGTGGTGCATCAGCACCGACAGCACGTGGCAGCCGGGGGCCGTCGTGAACAGCCGGACCCGCACCAGCGGCTCGTCGGCCAGATCGAAGGCGTACCCGGCGATCTCGTCGAGTTCCCGGTCGAGGGCGGCCTGCGGATCGGCGTGCGCGGTCAGGTCGGTGACGGGTACCGGTACCGGGCCCGCCGGGTGGATCAGCTGATACGGATCGCCCTCGTGTTCGGGGAAGGTGGTGCGCAGCGATTCGTGTCGGCCGACCACGTCGGCGACGGCGGCCGTCACGGCGGCGACGTCGAGCGGACCGTCGAACCGGACGGCGAACGGGACGTTCTCGCCTTCCATCGCGCCTTCCATCCGGCGCTGAATCCAGTAGGCCCGTTGCGAATACGACAGCGGGAGGTGCCCGGTGCGCTCGCGCCGGGTGATCGGCGGCCGGGCGGCCCGCGCGGCTTCGGCGGTGGCCGCCGCGATCACGCCGCTGACGGAATCCGCCGCACCGGAGTCGGTTTCGGGCGCGAAAGCCTCGTCGAGGTCCAGGCCGAACTCCGCCCGGAACTTCGCGGCCAGATGCGCCGCCAGACCGCTCACCGTCGGGGTGTCGAACGGCACCCGGACGTCGATCTCGAGTCCGAACTCGGTGCGCACCAAGGTGATCAGCCGGGCCGCGAGCAGCGAATGACCGCCCAGTTCGAAGAACGAGTCGTCGGCGCCGATCCGCTCCCGCTCGAACAGGCCACGGTAGATCGCGGCGACCCGGGTCTCGACGGGAGTCGACGGTTCCCGGTAGGTGCGCGCCACCGCCGGCAGCGGTTCGGGCAGGGCCCGGCGATCCAGCTTGCCGTGCGCGGTCAGCGGGATCTCGTCGATGACCGCGAACGCCGACGGCACCATATGCTCGGGCAGCGCGGCGCGCACCTGCGCGCGCACCTCCCGCAGGTCCAGTGGCGCCGTGCCCGCGGGGACCACGTAGGCGGCCAGGATCGGGCCCAGTGCCTCGTGCTCGGTCACCACGACCACACAGTGCGCGACACCCGGATGGGCCGCGACGGCGGTCTCGACCTCGCCGAGTTCGATGCGGAACCCGCGCACCTTCACCTGCTCGTCGGCGCGGCCCACGAACTCCAGCTCACCGGACTCGTTGCGGCGCACCAGGTCACCGGTCCGGTATATGCGCTGCGCGGTCCGGAACGGGTCGGCGACGAACCGTTGCGCGGTCGCGCCCGCCCGGTTCAGATAGCCGCGCGCGAGCTGATTGCCGCCCAGATAGAGCTCGCCCACCACACCGGCCGGCACCAGCCGCAGCGCGGAGTCCAGGACATAGGTGTACACATTGCGGTTCGGGGTGCCGATCGGCACCACCCGCGTGCCCTGCGGGCCGTCCACGCGCTGATGGGTCGAGCAGACCACGGCCTCGGTCGGGCCGTAGTGGTTGCGCAGTTCGGCGTCGAACAGGGCGCCGAACCGGTCGGCCACGTCACCGGGCAGCGCCTCGCCGCCGACCGGAACATGGCGCAGCGCTTGCCATTCGATCATCTCCGGCAGCAGCAGGAAGGTGGCGAGCATCGACGGCACCATGTGCAGCGTGGTCACGCCGTGCCGTGCGATGAGGTCGGTGACGTACGGAAGATCCTGGTACGCGTTGTGTTTCGGCACCACGATGCGGGCACCGGCCACGAGCGTGACGAAGATGTCCAGCATCGAGGCGTCGAAACTCACCGAGGACGACTGCAGCACACGGTCTTCGGGGCTCAGGCTCCATTCCGCGACGAAGCCGGTGACGTGCTCGGCGATCGCGGCGTGCGGGACCGGTACGCCCTTCGGCTTGCCCGTCGACCCCGAGGTGTAGATGACATACGCCAGATTGCCCGGCCGCAACGGCTGGTTGCGGTCGGCGTCGACCGGGTCGGTGTCGGGGCCGCCCGCCGCATCCGCCTCGGCCGCGACGATGCCCGCGCGATCGAATTCCAGTGCGGGCCGGGCGTCGGCGAGCAGGTAGTCGATGCGGCCGGCCGGATAGGCGGGGTCGATCGGCAGGTAGGCGGCGCCCGCCTTCATGATCGCCAGGATGGCGACGACGAACTCGACCGAGGTCGTCATGCGCAGCGCGATCAGGTCCTCGGCTTCGACGCCGCGCTCGATCAGCCAGTGCGCCAACCGGTTCGCCCGCCGGTTCAGCTCGGCGTAGCTCAGCTCCGCGACCGCGCCCATGTCGTCGTCACCGGAGACCGCGATCGCCGCGGGGGTCTGCGCGACGCGGCGCTCCCACAGTTCGACCAGGGTGGCCGCCGGCTCCGCGATCAGCTCTCCGTGCGAGAGCTCCAGAATCGCGGCCCGGTCGGCGGCGGTGAGCATCGCGACGTCGCGCAGCGGGCGATCGGGTGCGGTGAGGACCGTGTCCAGAAGCTGCAGATAGTGATCGAGCATCCGCGCCACCAGGGCGCCGTCGAGTTGCTCGGTGCGGTAGGTCAGCTGCAGTTCGGCGCCGCCGTCGCCGGCCACGACGACCATCAGCTCGAGCGGGTCGGTGGCCACTGCGGCGACCGGTTCCAGTTCGGTGGCGGTCACGCCGGGCAGGTCGAAGCCGTTGCCCGCGTTGCGCATCGCGAACGCGACCTGGGTGAGCCGTGCCAGTGCGTCGCGGCCCGCGACCCGATCGGGGCGCACGGCCCGGACCACCTGGTCCACCCCGACGCCGATATACGCGAACGCGTCCGAGCAGCGGTCTCGGGTGGCGGTCAGCAGGTCGGTGAAGCTGCCGGTCGCGGGCAGGTCGGCCCGCACGAGCAGGGTGTTGCCGAAGTAGCCGATCAGCGGCTGCGCGCGCGGGTCGCGGCGGTCGGTGACCGGCACGGCGACCAGGAAGTCGGTGGCCGCGGTGTAGCGGTGCAGGGTCGCCTCGAAGGCGGCCAGCAGCACCATGAACGGGGTGGCGCCGTGGGCGCGGCCGACCGTGGCGACCCGGTCCAGCAATTCGGCCGGGACCGTGCGGGTGAAGCGGGCGGCGCCCCGCTCGGTGCCGGATCCCGCTCGGCCGCCGGGCAATTCGATCGGCTCGGGCAGCGGGGTGAGGGCCGCGCGCCAGTAGTCCAGGGCCACGTCGTCGGGGGTCGCGGTGTCGGCCACATCGATGTACTGGGCCTGCAGCGGTTCGGGTTCGGTGCCGCGGTAGGCGGCGCTGACGTCGGCGAACAGGGCCGGCCAGGAGTCGTCGTCGACGGCGATGTGATGGATCACCAGGACCAGGACGTGCTCGGCGGGACCGGTGCGCAGCAACAGCGCGCGCAGCGGCAGTTCCGCGGTCAGGTCGAAGGGGCGGGCGGATTCGCGGCGGGCGAGCACCGCCACCCGCCGGGCCCGGTCCGGTTCCGGCAGATCGCTGAGATCATGGTCCTGCCAGCACAATTCGGCGTCGTCGCGGGCGATCTGGGCCGGGGCGCCGGAGTCGTCGACCAGGTAGGTGGTGCGCAGGACCTCGTGGCGGGCCTGCAGTGCGGCGAACGCGGACCGCAACCGGTCGCCGTCGAGCTCACCGTCGAGCCGGTAGGCCACGCTGACGTTCAGCGTGGTGTCCTCGGGATCCAGGGTCTGCAGGAACCACATCCGCTGCTGCGGCGCCGACAGCGGGCTGCGCACACCCGCCCGCCGCACCGCAGCGGCGACGGGCGCGGCGGCGGCCAGGTTGCCGCTGCGCAACCGCTGCTGGAGCAGGCGCTTGCGGCGTTCGTACATCTCATCCGACACGGCAGTTCTCCGATTCGTTCGTTACGCAGCCACAGCAGGCCAGTGCCTGTGACCAGAGGGTGGCGATCCGCTCCACGTCCGCCCCGGTCAGCACCGCGCTGTTCCAGCGCAGGAGGGTGACCAGCTCGGAGCCGGTGGGACCGGCCTGCACGCCGGTGATCACCTCGAGGGCGTGGTGCAGGGGGAAGTCCGGCTCCGGGGCGAGCGGAAGTTGTTCCAGCAGTGCGGGATCGGTGACCGGCGACCAGGGGGAGCGGGGAGCGGCCAGGTCGTAGCGGCCCAGATGGTCGAACAGCACCTGCGGAGTGGGGGCCGCCACCAGGTCGGGGCTCGGATCCAGATACCGCAGGACGCCGTAGTCGATGCCGTCGTTCGGCACCCCCGCGAGCTCCGCGGTGATCGCGGCGATCAAGGCCGCGACGCGGTGCGGATCCGCTTGGGCGGCAGCGAGATCGACACAGTGCGTGCCCGCGCCGAGCCGGGTGGGGTACAGGCTGTTGAACCAACCGACGGTCGCGGTGGTGTCGACTCCGAGTACGTCGTCCGCGCGGCCGTGGCCCTCTACGGTCAGCAGGGCACCGGCGCGGGGGTCGGTGCCACGTTCCCGATGCCAGGTGGCCAGGGTCACCGTCAGCGCGGCGAGCAGCCGGTCTCGCAGAACCGGTGCGGCCGAACCGGATTCGGCCTCGGCGAACCTTTTCCGCACCACGCGGACCCGCAGGTCGGCCATGCGGTCGGTGCCCGGGTCCGGCCGCCGGGACCCGACGACCGGATCGGGGCCGGTGACCCGGTGCGCCCAGTAGCCGAGCTGAGCACGGGCCTCGGCGCCACGCTCGCGCAGCTGCCGCGCCCACTGTCGGTAGCTAGTGGTCGGCGGCGGGCCGGAGGGCAGCTCGCGGCCGGCGGTCAGCCGTGCCCAGCCGTCGGCCAGATCGTCGCGAACAATGTGCCAGGACACCGGATCCACGGCCGCATGATGGATCGTGAGCAGGAGCAGATCGGGTTCGTCGGGGCGACGCAGCCAGACTGCGCGCACGATCTCGCCGGCGAGGATGTCGATCTCGTTCGCGGCGGTGCGGGCCTGATCGGCCAGCGTCGACGGTTCCCGGTCTGTCGCAACGGCGCGCGCGACGATCCCGGTGGTGCCGCTGCCGGTGTCGGGCAGACCGCTCTGTGCGATTGTGCGGCCGGACACGCCGATAATGCTGCCGCTCGGCGCAATTCGCTGTGCGTCTGCCGACGTGAAGTCCGAATCCGCCGCAACGGCGCGCGAGCCGGTCGTGAGCTCCGGGGCGCGGCCGAAGTCGCCGGTCGGGGAACTACCCGGCCGGTCGATCTCGGCGGAATCGGACTTCGTTGCGACAGCAGCCGATCGAGCCGATTCGGCCTCGGCCACCGTGAGCAGATCCGCCGCGCGGACGGTTCCCGGCTCCCGGGTGTGGAGCTCGTAGCCGCTGTCGTTCGCGGTCATCATGCAGCGCAGCATGTCGTGGCGGTCGAGCAGCCACTGCAGCAGGGTTTCCAGGCGCGGGCGGTCGATATCGGCGGGGAGTTCCAGCAGGGTGCTCAGTGAATAGCGTTGGTAGCGGCCGTATTCGGTCATCCAGGACTGGATCGGGACCGGGCCCACGGCACCGAAGCCGTCGTGCTCGTGCGCCTGGGTGGCGGTGGCCGCGTCGATGCGGGCGGCGAGGTCGGCGATAGTGGTGGCGGACAGCACCAATCGCGGGGTGGCGGTCAGGCCGTCGCGGCGCAGGCGGTTGACCAGGGCGATCGCCACGATGCTGTCGATGCCCAGCGCGGCCGGGTCGTCGTCGATGCCGGGGGCGGGGCCGCCGGACAGTTCGGCGATCGCCGCGCACACCGCGCGCTGGGTCGGGGTGACGGGGGCGGCACCGCCGTTGCCCGACATCGCCTGCGCGCCGAGTTGCTGCAGCCGCTTGGTGTCGAGCTTGCCGTGGGCGGTCACCGGCATCCGGTCGAGGACCACGACGCGCGCCGGAACCATATATGCGGGAAGGCGATCCGCGAGCCGGGCCCGCAGCGCGGCCGGGTCCGGGGCGGCACCGGCGGCGGCGGTCACGAACCCGGCCAGCGCCGGCGCCCCGCCGCGGCGGACCACGACGACCGCGGCGGCCGCGACGCCGGGGAGGTCGCGCAGCGCGGTGTCGATCTCGCCGAGCTCGACCCGGTAGCCGCGGATCTTGAGCTGGTCGTCGCGGCGGCCGAGATACGCGAGCGAGCCCGAGGGCAGCCGCCGCACCAGATCGCCGGTGCGATAGGCCCGCTGACCCGGCCGGACCGGGTCGGCGACGAACCGCTCGGCGGTCAGCGCGGGACGGCCGAGATAACCGCGGGTGAGCTGTGCGCCGGACAGATACAGTTCGCCGACCACCCCGTCGGGCACCGGCCGCAGCCGCGAGTCGAGGACATAGGCCGCGGTGCCCACGGTGGGCGCGCCGATCGCGGGTTCGGCGTCCGGGTCGGCGATCTCGGCCACGACCGCCTCCACGGTCGTCTCGGTCGGTCCGTAGCAGTTCTGCACATATGTGCCGGGCAGCGCGCACAGCTGCCGCCACAGGGTCGGGCTCACCGCCTCCCCGCCCATCGCCAGCACCGACAGCGGGGTACGGCCGTCGGTGATCAGCCCGGCGTCGGCGAGCCGGCCCAGCATCGACGGGGTGACATCGAGCATGTCGATCCCGTGGGCCGCGATACCCGCCACGATCCGTTCGGCGTCGCGAGTGTCGTCGGCGTCGAACAGGTGGATCGCGTGACCGTCGAGCAGGCCGATCATCGGCTGCCACGACGCGTCGAAACTCAGCGACCATACGTGCGCGATCCGCAGCGGGCGGCCCAGCCGCGCGGCCGTGGGCCGGTAGACGCGGTCGCGGTGGTCGGCGAAGTAGGCGGCCAGGGCGGCGTGTGTGCCGACGACGCCCTTCGGCTCGCCGGTCGAGCCGGAGGTGAAGATGACGTAGGCGGCCTGATCCGGGTGGGTGGCGGTCATCATGGCCGCCGACAGCCCTGGCGGCGAGTCGGTCACAGGGGTTGGCTGCTCCAATCGCTGTGCCGCGCAGTCGATCCCGTTCAATCGGTCCGGAGCGTCGTCGGTGACGATCAGACGCGGCTGCGCCTGCCGGAGGATCGATTCGATCCGGGTGGGCGGCAGGGTGACGTCGATCGGCACGTAGGCGGCGCCGGCGGCGAGGACGCCGAGGATCGCGACCACGGCCGGTGCGCCGCGCGGGATCGCCAGCGCGACCCGGTCCTCGGGGCCGACCCCGTGCGCGCGCAGGGTTTGTGCGAAATAAGCTGCGGCAGATGCCAGTTCACGATAGGTGTAGCGCTCGGTGGCCGTGGTCAGCGCCGGGGCGTCCGGGGTGGCCGCGGCCTGGCGGGCGAACAGTTCGGCCACCGTCACCCCGCGGACGTCCGCGGCCGGCGGAGCGGGAGCCGTGGGCCGCTCGCCGGGCAACAGCACATCGAGTGCGTCCGCCCCGCGGTCACCCGGACCGGGCAGCTGCTCCAGCAAGCCGAGCAGGCGAATCCCGATGTCGGACGGCACGATTCGGCCCAGCATCCCGGCGACCGCCTCGACGGTGACCGTGAGCCGCCCGTCGAGCAGATAGGCCGCGACCGACAGCGGATAGTGCGCCAGGCTCTCCGAGGCGACCGGCCGGAAGCCGACACCGTCGGTGGTGGTCGTGGTACCGAACAGGTCCGACACCGGGGCGTTCTCGAACACGAACAGGGTGTCGAACAGCGTGGCGGTGCCGGCGGTCCGCGCAATGGTGGCCAGGCTGAGCCGACTGTGGTCGCGCATGCCGGCCGACTCGCGCTGCAGCGCGGCGCACTGCTGCGCCACACTGCCGGATCCGTTGGCGTCCAGATCGATTCGGACCGGAATTGTATTGATGAACAACCCGATCATGGTCTCGACGCCGGTCAGCTCGTCGGGCCGCCCGGTGACGGTGGTGCCGAACACCACATCGCGCCGGTCGGTGAGCCGGCCCAGCAGGACCGCCCAAGCGAACTGGACCACGGTATTGAGCGTCAGGCCGTGCGCGCGGGCCCAGTCCCGCAGCCGGGCGGTCGGCAGCTCGTCCAGGGTGAACGTATCCACGTGCGGCGCAACCGTGTTCACCGCCTCGTCGGCGCGCTCGGCGACCACGAGCGGTTCCACACCGGCCAGATAGTTCGACCACGCCCGCACCGACGCCGCCGCATCGTGCGCGGCCAGCAGGCCGATGTAGTCCCGGTAGGGCCGCGGCGCGGGCAGGTCGTGGTCGCCGTCGGCGGCGTACACCGCGAACAACTCTCGGAAGAACACGCCGATCGACCAGCCGTCCATCAGGATGTGGTGCGCGGTGACGATCATCCGGAAGGTGCGGTCGGGCAGGCGGATCAGCGTCACACGCAGCAGCGGGCCGCGCCGCAGATCGAACGGGCAGCGCAGCTGCGCACCCGCGATATCGGCGACTTCCGCCGCGGTGGCGTCGATCTCGGTCCACGGCAGCTCGACCTCGGCGGGCACGACCGCCACCGGATGCGGCAGGTCCTGATCCCAGAACACCGCCCGCAGGTTGGGGTGGCGGCGCAGGATGGTCTCGGTACTGCGCCGCAACCGCGCCGGGTCGGCCGGCCCGTCGACGGCGATCACGAACTGCATCCCGTACAGGTCACCGTCCCCGGCGACCTGGGCAAGCGCGTACAGCCCCTCCTGCAACGGGCTCAGCGCGAGCACGTCCTCGATCCGTGGTGTGGTGGTGCTCGTCATCGCTGCGACACTCCTGCGGCCGGAATCGGGGACATCAGGCGCACGACCTCGTCGAGCGAGGCGCCGCCCAGGATCTGGGCCACCGGCAGCTCCCGATCCAGTTCGTCCTGTACTCGTTTGCGCAGGTCCAGCGCCTGCAACGAATCCATGCCGAGCGCGATCAGCGGTACCGACCCGTCGATCGGGTCGGCGGGATCAGCCGCCATGACCACGGCGAGTTCCCGGCGCAGCCGATCGGCGAGACTCTGCTCTGAAATCCCACTGCCGGAGGCGGTCTCGTCGGCACCGGAAGTCGCGGCGGGCGCGCCAACGGGGAAGGCGTGCATCCCGACCCGGTCGGCGCTGCCATGCGTAGCCGGTGCGGGCGCGGCATGTCCGGCCCAGGTCGACCCCAGGTCGGTAGTTCCGGCTGGGACCGGCACGGGAGTCTGCGGCTCGGCGGAGACCGGTGCGGCGCTACCGGCCCAGGCTGAAGCGCCGTCGGAGCTTCCGTACCGAGCCGGTGTGGGCGTCAGCGCGGCGTGCACCGGTGCGGTCATCGGGGTGAGCCCGGCCGCGTCGAGGATGCCGCGCAGGCGGGCCCAATCTGCGGCCAGCACAATGGAGTTCGCGCCGGCGCCCGACAGTCCCGCCGCCACGGCGGCCGCCGGGTCCATCGGGAGCAGCCCGGCACCGTCGATTCGCGCGTGGACCGCGGCGCCTGCCTGCGCGGGCAGCTCCCACAGCCCCCATTGCACGGAGACGCAGTCGACCCCGCGGGCGCGCAGCCGGAAGGCGAGCGCGTCGAGCATCCGGTTGGCACCCGCGTATGCCGCCTGTCCCCAGCCGCCGAGCGTGGCCGCGAACGAGGAACACAGCAGTACCCGGCCGCCGGCGGCCAGCGGTACCGACCGCACGATCGCGTCGAGCCCGGCGATCTTCGCGGTCACCGACCGGGTGACGTCGTCGGCGGTCAGGTCGGCGGTCGCGGCGACGACATAGTCGACGGCCGCGTGTACGACCAGATCCGCTGGGGCAGCAGCGAACCGGTCCGCCAGCGCAGTCGCTTCGGCCGGATCGGTGATATCGCAGGCCACCACGTCGACCACGGTGTCGCCCAGCGCCCGGATCCCGCGCAGCCGCTGGGTGACCGCGGCCGTCTCACCCCGCCGGTTCACCAGCGTGACTCGGCGGGCACCAGCGCGGACCGCGGACGCACAGAACCGCAGGCCCACCGCGCCGGTCCCGCCCACCACGAGCACCTCCCGCGCCGGCGGGGAGTCCGAGCCGCCGGGCATCGGAACGAGCCGCTTCGCGGACAGCGCACCGTCGCGCACGGCCAGTTCCGGCTCCCGCGCGGTGTGTACGGCGTCGAGGATCCGGTCGGCGAGCCTCTTGGGCCCGAGCGCGGCGGTATCCGCGGGCAGATCCACGTGCCGGAACGGAATTCCGATCCGTTCCAGCGCCAGCGACCGGAACGCCGCGGCGATCCCCGCCTGCGCCGGATCGGGCAGATCCCCGGGGGATACCGCCTCGGCACCGGTTGTGACGAGCCAACATTCGCGGACGCAATCAAGGTCGGAGGCCCAGAGCGGATCGGTGAGGAACGCGCCGAGTTGCTCCGCGCCCAGCCGGGGCGCCGCCGACGACGTCGGAGACGACACCTCTATGCCGTCCAGCACCGAACCGGCCGCGTCGGCCGAGTTCGACCGTGCCGCGTCGGCGGCGACCGGGCTACCCGCATCGGCCCGCGCCGCGCTGACGGCGCCGAACCCTGCATCGTCGGGTGTCGACCGCGCCGAGCTGTTCCCGGCCGACTCCGCGACGTCGAATTGTGTTGCCGGGGAAGCGCCATACGGCTTCGGTCTGGGTTCGATCGGCTGCGTGCCGACGGCGTCGCCGCGAGCCCGTGCCGATCGGGCAACACCGGGCCGACGAGAATCCGCAGTGGGTGCAGGTGTCGAATCCGCGGGTTCGGCGCCGACTGAGGCGAAGACGACGAGAACGTTTGCGGCGCCGCGGTTTACGGCGTCGGGGCCCTCGATGGACACCGAGGCGCCGTGACGGGCGGCTCGCAGCTGGAGCTGTTCGGCCAGGGCCGCATCTACCGTTCCGGTCACCGCGATCGTGCGCGGTTCGGTCGCGGTCCGGGCGGTGAGCGGTTCCCACTGTTCGCGCAGGCGGACCGGGGTGTGGTACTCGGGCGGCGGCTCGGGGGTCCGGTAGGGTGCCCACAGGCGGCGCGGGTTGGTCACGGTGTGCGGGAAGTCCAGCAGCGGCAACCGGATTCGGTCCGAGACCCGCAAGGCGTCCCAGCGGTAGTTCAGGTCGGCGACCGCGACGGCGGCCAGGTTCCGGGTGAACTCGCTCAGGTCGGTGGCGTCGCGGGTGGAGGTCGCGACCACCCGGTGGTCCGCGGTGTCCGCGCCCGGGAGCGAGCGCAAGGTGTCATGGATCGCCAGCTGCAGCACCGGGTGCTCGGCGATCTCGACGAAGGTGTCGACCGCGGCGTCGGGGCGTGAAGCGGCGGCCGCCTGGATCGCGCGGTCGAAGCGGACCCGGTTGCGCAGGTTCCAGTACCAGTACTGGCAGTGGGTCAGGTCCGGGGGGATGGGGGCGCCGAGTGTGGCGCCGTAGCAAGGGATCTCGGTGGCCTGGAAGGTCGGCGCGCTCATGTCCGCGCCGAGCATGGTGTCGAACGGCTCGCGCAGCCCGGCCACGATCGAGGTGTGCGCGGGATAGGCGACCCGGATCTCGCGGGCGAAGACGCCGCGCTCACCGCAGGTGCGAACCAGGTCGGCGATGGTGTCGCGGTCACCCGAGATCGCGTGGATGCGGGGCGAATTGACCACCGACAGCTCCGCCCAGCCCGAATGCCGGGCCAGCAGATCCTCACACGCCTCGCGGTCCAGGCCCAGCACCGCCATCGAGTAGCCGCGCGGGGCGATCTCGTCGACCAGCCGCGCTCGATGGGTGACCGCGAGGACGGCGTCGCGCCGGGTCATGACCCCCGACACCCAGCCGGCGGCCAGTTCACCCTGACTGTGTCCGATGGTGGCGGCCGGCCGGACGCCGGCCGCCTGCCACAGCGCGGCGAGCCCGGCCATGTGGAACATCAAGGCGGGCTGGATCTCCCACACCTGTTCGCTGGTGTCGCCGCGCCCGAGCAGATAGTCCAGCGGGCCGGAGTGGCCGAAACGCTCCTGGTGGATGGCGGCGCAGGCGTCGACCTCGTCCCGGTAGTCGGGGGAGTGCGCGTAGAACAGCGCGCCCATGCCCGGTCGCTGGCTGCCCTGACCGGGGAAGACGAACCCGATCCGGCGTGCCGTGGCCGGGCCGGTGCCGGTGACGGCCGCGGGATGCGCGTCACCGGCCGCGACCGCGCGCAGCGCCGCGAGCAGGTCCGCGCGCGGGCCGGCGAGGATCAGCACGCGATGCCGCCGCGCGACTCGCGTGCGAAACAGCATGTCCGCCACGGCGTCCGGGGTGGCCTCGGGATGCGAATCCAGATAGTCCAGCAGCGCGGCGGCTTCCGTGCGGAGCCCGGCGGCGGAGTCGGAGCAGACGAGTACGGGTGTGCTGCCGTCGGGCAGCCGATAGTCAGGCATGAGTGTCCTCCAGCGCCGGAAGAGCCAGCACGGCATGGGCATTGGTTCCGGTGACGCCGAACGAGGACACGGCCCCGTAGCGGATGCCGTCGACCGGGTGCCACGGTTGCGGCGTGGTGGCCAGGCGCAGCCCGCTGTGCGCCCAGTCCACCGCGGTCGTCGGCTCACCGGCGTGCAGGGTCGGTGCCACGGTGCCGTGGGCGCCGCACAGCAGCAGCTTGATCAGCCCGAGCAGCCCCGAAGCCGCTTGGGCGTGACCGAGATTCGATTTCACCGAACCCAGCAGCACCGGATCGGAAGACTGGTGCGCGGCGCCGTAGGTGGCGGCCAGCGCGGCCAGTTCGATCGGGTCACCGACCGCGGTCGCGGTGCCGTGGCCCTCGATCATGCCCACCAGCGCCGGGTCGAGTCCGGCGGCGTCGAGAGTCGCGCGGATCAGCCGTTCCTGTGCGGCGGCGCTGGGCACCGCGAGCGGGGCACCGCCGCCGTTGTGATTGACCCGGGTCGCGAGGATCCGCCCGTACACCCGGTGTCCCATTGCGCGCGAGCGTGATTCGCGTTCCACTACGACCACACCCGCGCCCTCGCCCCAGACCGTTCCGGCCGCGCCCTCCGCGTACGGGCGGCAGTGTCCGTCGGCGGCCTGCGCCTTGTTCTTCGCGAACTCGTAGAACGCCGCCGGCGAACCCATCACGCAGACCGCCCCGGCCAGCGCCCACTCGCACTCGCCCGCCCGGACCGCGGCGGCCGCCTGGTGCAGCGCGGCCAGCGAGGACGCGCAAGCCGCGTCGACGGTCAACGCCGGCCCGGTCAGCCCGAGCGCGTGCGAGATCCGGCCCGCGACGGCCGCCTGCATCTTGCCCACCACGCGGAATCCGCTGTGCTCGTTGACCTCCGCGACCAACGGGCCGTACTCCATCGCCGACACGCCCAGGAAGCAACCCACCTCGGCGCCGTCGAGCCGGGCGGGATTGATTCCCGCCTGCTCGAGCGCGCGCCAGGCGACCCGCAGCGCCACCCGCTGCTGCGGGTCGGCCGCGACCGCCTCGCGCGGCGACATGCCGAAGAACTGGGGATCGAAGACCGTTGCGCCGGTG
This sequence comes from Nocardia stercoris, assembly GCF_003696265.1. Lineage (GTDB taxonomy): Bacteria > Actinomycetota > Actinomycetes > Mycobacteriales > Mycobacteriaceae > Nocardia > Nocardia stercoris. The sequence continues at coordinate 51,472 of NZ_RFFH01000022.1, forward strand.
AGGAATCCACCGGCGTCCGGGATAGTGCCCCAGCCGTCGTGCTCGTGCACGGACAGCATCTCCCGGATCGGCCAGTCCCGGTCGCGGGGCAGCGGCTCGAGTAGTTCGCGGCCCTGCTCGAGCGCCGCCCAATATCCGGTGAGGGTATCGATGCCGCCGGGCGCCTCGACCGCCATCCCGGCGATCACGATCGGGTCGTCGGTGCCGCTCATCGCACGCCCGCGACCGCCGCGGCGGCCAGATCGGCGATCGCGGCGACATGGTCGTGGAGATAGAAGTGGCCGCCGTCGAACAGGGTGACCGGGACCTCGTGGGCGCTGTGCCGCGCCCACAACCGCAGCTCGTAGGGGGTGACGTGTTCGTCGTCGGTGCCGCCCAGCGCGTGCAGCCGGGCGTCGACCCGCACGTCGGGCGCGCAGCTGTACACGTCGAAGGCGCGGTAGTCCGCGCGCAGCGCGGGCAGCGCCATCCGGATGATGTCGCGGTTGGCCGCCACCTCGGCGCCCGTGCCGTTCAGCGACACCATGTGGTCGAGCAGTTCGTCGTCGTTCTCGGTGGGGTGCGGCGGCATATCCGCCGCCCGGCTCGGGGCCACCGCGCCCGAGGCCAGCATCAGCTGCACCGGCACGCCCGCGGCCTCGGCCTGCCGCACGAACTCGAAGCCGACCATCGACCCCATGCTGTGCCCGAACACGGTGACAGGAACGCCACGGTGCCACGGTGATTCGAGGAACTCCGCGAGCGCCCCGGCCGCCACCTCGGGCAGGGCCGCCGGCATCGGTTCGGCCGCGCGATCCTGGCGCCCGGGGTATTGGAGCACGATGACGTCGAAGTCCCGGCTGAACGCCTGGGAGAAGGCGCGATAGGCCGACGCCCCGCTGCCGGCGTGCGGAAAGATCACCAGCGGCGGGCAGCCGGCCGATGCCGGGGTGTGGAACTTGCGGATCCAGCCGAGTTTCGCAGTCACAGTGCTACTTCCAGAGATTCGAAGGTGTTACCGGGCGTCGGTGAGATAGCCGCCGCGGACGAAGAATTCGGCGGCGTCGTGTTCGACGCCGTCGTCGGTGCGGACCCGGTGCAGGACGAGCCCGTGGTTGGTGCCGCGGTAGGCGTCGGGACCGGTGACGACAGCCGCCTCCCCGTTCTGGACCACGACCCGCCCGGGCGTGCCTCCGTACCGGACGTCCGACACCGCCGCGCGCGTAATCCGTACGCGCTCACCGCGATAGAAGCTGTAGGCGTTGGGGTAGGGGTCCGACAGCGCGCGCACGAACCGTTCGAGCTCGATGGCGGGCAGCCGCCAGTCGATGCGGCTGTCGATCTCGCTGCGCTTGTGGAAGTAGGTGCGCTCGGCGGGATCCTGCGGGGTCCATGTGGCGGTGCCCGACTCCAGGGCGGCCAGCGCGTCGCGCACCGCGGCGGGAATGAGGTCCATGCCGCGCAGGACCAGCCCGGTGCCGGTGTCGTCCGGGCCGACCGGGATCCGGTGCTGCACGAGAATGTCTCCGGTGTCGAGGTTCTCGTCCATCCGGTGCACGGTCAGGCCGGTCTCGGCCGCGCCGCTGATCAGCGCCCACAGCACGGGGGAGAAGCCGGTGAACTTGGGCAGCAGCGAATCGTGCAGGTTCAGGGTGCCGTGGCGCGGCATGGTGTAGAGCTCGGCGGGCATCCAGGTGTACCAGCTGTTGACCACGATCACGTCGGGCCGGGCCTGCCGGACCAGCTCGATGGTCTGCGCGTCGGCCCGCTCGGTCAGATGGACCGGGATGCCGTGCTCGCGGGCGAGATCCTCGACCGAGTCGGCGAAGATGGCTCTGTACGATTCCTCGCTCTGCGGATGGGTGACCGCGAGCACCACCTCGTGCTCGGTGTCGAGCAGAGCCTGCAGTGTTCGCCGGCCCCAGGTCTGGAACCCGAACGACACGATGCGCATGAAAAAACCTCACTCGGTGAAACGACGGACAACTAGGTGGAGACGGCGACGCGGGTCGCGTGGGCCGGATTCCGCTCGGCCGCAGCGGATTGCAGCGCCGTCTCGCGCAGGATCCGGTCCGACAGCGCGCCCAGGCAGCTGAGATTGGGGAACCCGGGCCCCTGTGCCACACCGGCGAGCCCGGGCAGGAACAGCTTCGGGGCGAGCCCGGTGACCGACAGGTCGTGGCCGATGGCGTCCTCGAGCCGGGACCGGCTCAGTGGGCCACGTACCGCCAGTTCCAGCAGATCCAGCGAGTTGGGGTCGAACAGGTCCAGGAACCACAGCGGCTGCCCGCCGGTCGCGTCGACGGCGAGGTCGACGGTGTGGACGCGGTCCGGCATGGTCTCGGTGCGCAGGGTCAGTGCCACACCGTCGGGGTGGTCGGCGACGCGCACCACGCGGCCCTGCAGGTGGTGTACCCGGTTGTCGGCGAGCAGGCTCTCCTGCACGCGGGTGGAGAACACGCCGCGGTCGGTGCGCCGGATCACCTCCCGGCGCTCGGTGGCCGACAGGGTCGACCAGCGGCTCGGGTCGCTGAACAGCGTGTTCTCGAAGTAGCTCTCGCCGCGCGTGTAGATGGTCGCGTTGGGTGAGATCACCGAGATGGACAGCATGCCGTGGCGGACCAGTTCGTCCAGCGCGGAACCCGCGGTCTCGCCGCCGCCGATCACGGCGACCCGGGAGGACACCGGTACTTCGCGGCGGCACACCAGGTTCCAGAATTCGGCGATGCTGAGCAGCTTCGGGTGCGGGGCCAGCGTCGTGCGGCTGCTGCCGGGCCCGGTGATCATCAGTGCCTGGGCGGCGAGATCGCCGGCGGTGGTCCCGATCCGCCAGCCGTGGGCGTCGGTGGCGATGGAAGTCGCTGTCGCGGAGACGATCTCGACGTCCATTCGGCCGGCGGCCCACTGCAGGTACTTGGCCCACGAGTGGTGCGGCGGGCTGGGGCGCCCCCGGTCGATCCATTCGGCGTAGGTGCCGTGATCGATGAGGTACGCCCGCCAGCTGTAGGCGGTCATCGCCTCGTCGATGGCGCGGCCCCGGCCGCGCGCCCAGGTGGAGTGGTAGGGGAAGCCGAGGTCCTTCTCGGGGCTGGTGCCCAGCCGATGCTGTCCGTCGGTCCAGCCGCCGCTGGGCAGCCAGTTGCCGCCCACCGTGTCGGATTCGACGATCGTCACGTGCGGGGCCGGTATGCCGAGGTGCCGCAGCACGTGTGCCTTGGCCGCCACGGCAAGGGCTTTCGGCCCGGCGCCGATCGCCAGCAACTCCTTCACCCGGTACTCCCGTCCACCTGCGCGTTTGCTCGTCGCCGACCCCTAGATCGAGCGATTGAGGGTTACCTTACCTCATTTGAATAGGGTTACCTTACCTAAGTATGTGTAGGCTTACCTAGACTCGCCTCCGGCGGCGGAGGTGGCGTCTGATCGGCAGTGGAACGAAGGGATCGAACAGATGAGCAAGAACCGGAAGATGCTGGGCACGTTGGCCATCGGCGTCGGGGCGCTGGCGGCCTGGATCGGCGGCGCGGCTCCGGCCGGCGCCGCGCCCGCCGCCCCCGACCTGCACGCCAAGGTCGCGACCCTGCTCGACCCGGGCGCGGGCACCGCCGCGCGGGCCGCGGAACTGGCCGACGGCGGTGCCGGCCTGGCCACCTTCGACCGTGCCGCCGCGCTGATCGCGATCGCGCCCGCCAGCTGGCGGTGGGACGTGGTGAACGTCGCCTACCCGTCCGACGACCTGGTCACCGCCCAACTGCTCACTGCCACCGACGGTTACGAGCCCTGGTACTTCGACCTGGCCTGGACCGACGCCGACGGCTCCTGGAAGCTCACCCACGACTCCGCCTGCAACATCGGCAACTTCGTCGGCACCGGCTGCTGACCGGATCCGCAGACCGAAACGGGCGGCCCGCACAGCGGGCCGCCCGTCGTCGTCTCGTCGTCAGCCGGCCAGCACGTCGGCGTCCGACATCGCGGCGACCTCCAGATACAGCGCGCCGATCGCCACCAGCCGCTCCCGCGAGTCCCGCGCGGCCAGCCGCTCCGCCAGCGCGGCCACCGTGCGGGCCGCGAACAGGTCACCCACCAGGGCGTGACCGACGTCGAGCAGTTCGCGAATCCGTGCGGTCATGGTGGTCGCCTGCACGGAATCGCCACCGAGGGTGAAGAAGTCGTCCTCGACGCCGATCGGTTCCCGGCCCAGCACCTCGCCCGCCAGATGCGCCAGCGCCGCCTCGAGGTCGTCGGCGGGGGCGCGGCCCGGGCTCGACTCGGCCGCACCCGCGCCGTCGAGCAGACCGGCCACCGCCCGCCGATCCAGTTTCCCGTTGGCGGTCAACGGCATCCGGTCCAGGACGACGAGCTGCGCGGGCATCATGTACCCGGGCAACAGCTCCGCCGCGGCCGCCCAGATCTCGGGTTCGCCGGCCGTGCCGGCCACCGCGGCCACCAGCCGGGGCGTGACCCCGCCCACGACCGCCGCGATCGCGTGCCGCACGCCGGGCGCCGAGCGCAACGAGGTCTCCACCTCGCCCAATTCGATTCGGTAGCCGCGCAATTGGACCTGATGGTCGGCCCGGCCGAGGAATTCCAGGGTGCCGTCGGGCCGGTAGCGGGCCAGGTCGCCCGTCCGGTACCAGCGGATCCCGTCGTGGTCGACGAAACGTTCGGCGGTGCGCTGCGGATCGTTGCGGTAGCCGAGCGCGACATTCCGTCCGCCGACCCATAGTTCGCCGGGCACCCAGTCGGGGCAGTCGCGCCCGGCGGGACCGGCGACCCGGCAGCGCACATTGGGCAGCGGGACACCCCACGGCACGGTCACCCAGTGCGCGGGCGGCTCGGACACCTCGCACACCGTCGAGTGGATCGCGGTCTCGGTGGCGCCGCCCAGGCCCGCGAACCGGCAGCCCGGGATCTGCCGGGCGGCGCGGCGAGCCAGCTCGGCGCCCACCCAGTCGCCGCCCAGCAGCGCCGCCCGCAGCGTGCCCAGTTCCCCACGGTCCGCGTCCAGCATCATGTCCAGAACCGCTGGGACACAGGTGAGTACGGTCACGCGGTGCGTGGCGACCGCCGCCGTCCACGCGGTCGGCTCCGCGCGCTGCGCCGGGGTCAGGGTCACGACCGCGCCTCCGGCCGACAGCAAGCCGAACATGTCGTACACGGTGGGATCGAACTCCAGCGCCGACACCATGAGCGAGCGGTCGCCGGGGCCCACCTCGAAGCGATCGTTCACCGCGTCGAGGGTGTTCATCGCCGCGCGGTGGGGCACCGCCACGCCCTTCGGCTTGCCCGTCGAGCCCGAGGTGAACAGGACGTACGCCGCCGCTTCCGGGTCACCGAAGACGGGTTCCGGCAACGGATCCGGCCAGGCGCGCAGGGTGTCGAGGGCCACCGTGTGCGCGGTCGAGCCGGGCAGGTCGGTGATCGTGAGGGTGGCGTCGCCGTCGGCGAGGATCACGTCCCGGCGCGCGGCGGGCTGGTCGTAGCCGACCGGGAGGTAGGTGGCACCGGCCGCGAGCACCCCGAAGACCGCGAGCACCTGATCGGGACCCTTCGGCAGCTGGATCGCGACCGTGCCGCCGGGGCGGATCCCGGCCGCGCGCAGGCCGCCGGCGACCGTGAGCGCCGAGTGCACCAGCTCGCCGTAGCTCCACTGCCGTGCGGTGCCGTTGTCGTCGGTCCAGCACACCGCCGTGGCCGCGGGCTCGACGGCGGCGCGCTCGAACAGGCCCTGATGCAGGAGCCGGTTCGAGAACAGCATGTCGGTGGCGTTCACCGCCGCTCGGACGGTGGCCTGCGAAACCGGCAGGTGCACAGCCGATTCCGCGTCCCAGGCGGCCTCGCCGGCCGCCAGCTGGGTCACGGCGTGGGTGTACCGGGCGAACATGGCCTCGATCATCCCGGCGGGGAAGGCGTCCGCGCGCACGTCCCAGTTCAGCAGCAGGCCGCCGCGGACCTCGGTCACCTGCGCGTCGAGCAGCACCTGCGGCCCCTGCGAAATGATCCACACCGGCTCGCCGAAGGTCGTCCCGACCTCCGCGGCGAACAGCTCACCCAGGTTGAGCGCGCTGGTGTAGACGACGGGCGCGAGTACCGGTTCACCGCGCAGCCGGCCCAGATCGCGCAGCACGTCCAGCCCGGCGTACCCGCTGTGCGCGGCGCACTCGTGCAGGGTGCGCTGCAGGGCCCGGGCCCGCTCGATCACCGTCACGGTGTCGGTGACGTCCACGTCGAGCATGATCGAGGAGCTGAAGTCGCCGATCACCCGGTCGATGTCGGGGTGGACCGATTCTCGTTGGAACAGCGGCAGATTCAGCAGGAACCGGCTGCCGGCCGACCAGCCGCCGATCGTCTCCGCGAACACCGCGGCCAGCGCCACGGCGGGGGTGACGCCGTGGGCGTGGGCGGCCTCGAGCAGCCGGGCCTTGGCGGCCGGCTCGATCCAGTGGTGGTGGCGGATCGAGCGGACCGGACCGCGCTCGGCGACCGGGACCGTCGGCAGTTCCGGCGCGCCGGGCAGCCCGTCCAGCCGCTGCTGCCACCAGGCTCGATCCTGTTCCCGCACCGCGGGTTCGGCTGCCACCTCGGTGCGGTACTGCCGATAGGTATACGCGGGCGGGGTGACCGGCGTGCCCTGGTAGCGGTGGGCGAGTTCGGCGATCATGGTCCGGTAGCTCATGGCGTCGCCCGCGATCATGTCGACGTCCACGTGCAGGCGGTTGCGCCCGCCCGGCAGCCGGGTCAGGGTCACATCGAGGACCTGGCCCGCGGCGATATCGAGAATCTGATGAGTCTTGCGCTGCCGCAACGCCTCCAGCGCGGTCTCGGGATCGGGATCCGCCGTCAGGTCCACCACCGCGAAGCTCGGTCGGGCGGGCACGGGCAGGGTCTGCTGTGTGCCGTCGGGCAGGAACCGGGTGCGCAGCATCGGGTGCGCGGCGACCAGACCGGCCACCGCCTGCGCGAGCCGCTCGGAATCCAGTCCCGCGCCGTCGAATTCGACGTACAGGTGTGCGGCCACGCCGCCGAGGTCGTGGGTGCTCTCGCGGCCGATCCAGTACGCGTGCTGCATCGGTGCGAGGGGGAAGGGAGTGCCCGGTGCCGCGCTGTCGGCGGTCTCGGCCGCTGTGCGGTCGGCCGTGGCGGGATTGCCGACGTCGGCGGGCGTTTCGGTGATCGCGGCCGGGTCTGCCGGGGAGTTGGCTGCTGTGTGGGCGGCCGTGGCGGGATTGCCGCCACCCTCGGCGAACGTTTCGGTGATCGCAGTCGGGTTTGCCGGGGAGTTGGCTGCTGTGTGGGCGGGATTGCCGCCACCGAACCTCTCGGTGTTCGCAGCCTGGTCCGCCGGGGATTCGGCCGCGATGGGATTGCCCTCACTTCGGGCGAACATCGTGGCGCCGACCGCGGCGGGAGCGACGAGAGCCGGGCCGACCGCGGTCGGGTCTGCTGTGGAATCGGCTGGATTCAGGGTGTCTGGACCGCCCGGCGCATCCGCGCTGGGGTCGCCCGGGTCGGTCATGGGGTGGGTGCCTATCGGCTGCTGACTTGCCGCGGGTTCACTTGTGGTGGAGGAGGTTTCGCTTGTCGCCGCGAGCAGTTCCGCCCAGGCGGCGACTGTCGGCGCTGCCGCCAGGGTTGCGAAGTCGACGCGGTGGCCCGCCTTGCGCCACCGGCCGGCGAGTCGCATCATGCGGATCGAGTCGAGGCCGAGTTCGATCAGGTCGCGGTCGGGGGTGACGGTGGCGGGCTCGAGGTCGAGCATTTCCGCGATCGCCGCCCGGATCAGCTCGGGGCTGATCGGCGTCGTGCGTCGTTCCTCGGTCATGGCCACTCCTCGTCTGGTTCCGGCACCGGGCGTTTCCACCCGCCGCCATATTAGATAGGGTTGCCTTACCTATCTACAAGGAGGGCTGCATGGGATCGACGTCCGGCGACCACCGCACCGGCTACGTGCCGTTCCCCGCCGAGGACGCCGAGCGGTACCGCACGGCCGGCTACTGGGCCGGCCGCCCGCTCGGTGACCTGCTGCGTTCGGCCGCCGAACGGTGGGGGACCAGGCCGGCGATCGTCGGTGACCAGCCGCTCGGCTACGCCGAACTCGATCACGCCGCCGACCGGATGGCCGCCGGCCTCACCGCGCAGGGCTTCGAGCCGGGCGACCGCGTGCTGGTGCAGCTGCCGAACGGGCCCGAATTCGTGACCGTGCTGTTCGGACTGCTGCGGGCCGGTGTCATCCCGGTCCTCGCCCTCCCGGCGCATCGCAGCGCGGAGATCATCCACCTCGCCCGGCTCAGCGACGCCGCCGGCTATGTGATCGCCGATCGCGCGGCCGGTTTCGACTACCGGGTCCTGGCCGACGAACTGCTCGCAGCCGTGCCCGCGGTGCGGCGCGTCCTCGTGCACGGTGATCCCGGACCACATACCGCGCTCGCCGCCGTGCCGTGCGCGCCGGACGGGCCGCTGCCGCAACCCGATCCGGGGGATATCGCCCTCATGCTGGTGTCGGGCGGCACCACCGGGCTGCCGAAACTCATCGCCCGCACCCACGACGACTACCACTACAACGCCCGCGCGTCGGCCGAGCTGTGCGAGCTCACCGAATCCGATGTGTACCTGGTGAGTCTGCCCGCGGCACACAACTTCCCACTGGCCTGCCCCGGCATCCTGGGCACCGTCGCCAGCGGCGGCGCGCTGGCCTTCGTCGCCGACCCCAGTCCCGAGACGGCGTTCGCCGCCGTCGAACGCCACGGCGTGACCGTGACCGCGCTGGTGCCGCCGCTCGCGCAATTATGGTGTGCAGCAACGGAATGGGAGGAGGCGGACCTCGGCTCGCTGCGGCTGCTGCAGGTCGGCGGTGCGAAGCTCGCCGAACCGGTCGCCCGGGAGGTCACACCGCGGCTCGGGGCCCGCTTGCAGCAGGTGTTCGGGATGGCCGAGGGGCTGCTCAACTACACCCGCCTCGACGATCCCGACGACCTGATCCGCACGACCCAGGGCCGTCCGCTGTCCCCGGCCGACCGGGTGCGCGTCGTCGACCCCGACGGCCGCGATGTGCCGCCCGGCGCCGAGGGCGAGCTGATCACGCAGGGGCCGTACACGATTCGCGGCTACTACCGCGCCGCCGAACACAACGCCCGAGCCTTCACCCCCGACGGCTGGTACCGCAGCGGCGACCTGGTTCGCCGACTCCCGTCCGGTCACCTGGTCGTCACCGGCCGGGCGAAGGACGTGATCAACCGCGGCGGCGAGAACGTCTCCTGCGACGAACTCGAAGAGCACCTGCTGGCCCTGCCCGGTGTCCAGCACGCCGCCGTCGTCGGGCTGCCCGACGACGCACTCGGTGAAAAGGTCTGTGCCGCATTGGTTGCCGACCCGATGCCCACTCTCGCCGCGGTTCGGTCGTTCCTGACCGGCCGCGGGCTCGCCGCGTACAAACACCCGGACCAGGTGCGGCGGATCGATGTCCTGCCGGTCACCGCGGTGGGCAAGATCGACCGCCGCGCGCTGACCGCCGCCCTGGGCGCCCTCGAGGTCTGAGTTCGGTACCCGCGCACCGGACCTCGCGGCTCGATGCGGCTGCTGTCCACCGCCACCGATCCGGCGCAAGCTCTGAAGCGTCGGCCAGGGGTGGCCGCGGACAACATCGGTGCGGTCGACGGCGACCCCGGGCAGATGCAGGTGCAGGTCGGTCAAGACGCCGTAGCGGTTGCGCCCAAGTGGTTCTCGAGGGCCCGCACCGCGGTGGCGACACCGTTCTCCTCGGCGATCCTGGCGGCCACTTCCCCGGCCAGCGCCCGCATCGCCGGATCTCCGGTGGCGGCCCGGATGGCCGCGGCCAGCGAGCTCGCGGTCAGTTTCGGATACGGGATCGTGGCCGGACTGACCCCGAGGGCGCGCAGGCGCTCGGCCCAGAACGGCTGATCCGAGTACAGCGGAACACCGACGGCGGGCACGCCGGCGAGCAGGCCCGCCGCCGTGGTCCCGGCACCGCAGTGGTGGACCACGGCGGCCATGCGCGGAAACAACCAGTCGTGCGGAACATCGCCCACGGTGAGGATGTCGTCTTCGCGCACGTCCAGTTGCAGCCAGCCGGCCTGCACGATGCCCCGCACGCCCGCCTCCCGCAGCGCGGCAGCCACCAGTTCCGACATGTGCGCGCCGTGTTCGGCGGTGTTCACCAGGCTGCCGAAGCCGACGAAGACCGGCGGCGGTCCCGAGGCGAGGAAGTCGAGCAGCTCGGCCGGCGGCGTCCAGTCCCGTGGCCGCGGCGGCCACCAGTACCCGGTCACCTCGAGGCCCGGCCGCCAATCGGCCGGCCGCGGCGATACCGTCGGCGAATAACCGTGCAGCACAAGCCATTCGGCGGCTGTCCGCCGGTGCCGCAGCGTGCGCACCGGCACGTCCGGCAGGCCCAGATCACGGCGGAAACCCGACACCACCCCGCCGAGCACCCGATCGGCCAGCCACGCCCCGGCGTCGGCGGCGAACCGGTTGCCGCGCGGCCCGAACGACCGGGCGCCCATGGCCGCCGGCGGATGCGCGGCCGTCGCCGACATGGGCTGGAACCGCACCCCGACCGCCGGGATCCCCTTCGCCTCGGCCAGTGGGAAGCCCGCGAACTCGGTGAGCTGCCCGAGCAACAGCACGTCGGCCGGTTCGTCGCGCAGCGCCTCGATCAGTCCGTTCCCGGTGGCGCGCACCCCGTTCGGCGACGCGAACTGCCGCACCGCCTTCTCCCGGTCCACATTCGGGTCGGTCATGTCGATATCGAGGTTGGTCGGCATCTCTCGGAAGGTCAGGCCGCACTCGGTGATCAGATCGGCGAACACGGCGTGCCCGGCCACCGTCACCTCGTGCCCGGCGTCGCGCAGCCCGGCGGCGAGCCCGGTCAGCGGTGCGATGTCACCGCGACTCCCGATGGCCGCCATCAGAATTCGACTCACGCCTGCACCCCCGCCGCGGCGGTCTCGCCGGCGCCGGCGGTGGCGAGGATCTCGCGCCACCGGTCGACGATCTCGTGCACCCGCTCGGCACCCAGGCCGCCGTCGGGGGAGTGCACCGAATAGTGCACGCGCCGTTGGCCTTCGTTCTCACTGGCACCCAGGAACATGCTCAGGTCGAACACGGTCAGGCGCGCCTGCTCCCGCGAGTGCGCGTCCGGGATCCACACACCCACGTCGCCGAGGAAGTTGAAGTAGAACTTCGGGAAGTTGAAGGTCATGAAGTGCGGCCAGCTCTGCGGGTGGTGCCAGCACAGCAGCGTGAAATCCTCGGGATGCCGCGGATATTCGGCGATCGCCGCGCGCATGCGGGCACCGGCCGAACCGGTCGCGGGACGCACCAGCCACGGATAGTCGTCCGACAGCCAGGCGACGGTCCGGCTCAGGTCGGTGCCGGGCCGCAAGCGGCTGTAGCGGCCGTGCTTCTGGACCTGGATGGGCCGGGCCGTGCCGGTCACGTCCTCGATGGCCAAACCCAATGCGACGAGCAGGATCCGGGTGTAGGTCGCTTCCAGCGCGGCGGGCAGTTCGTCGAGCAGCAGCTCGGCGAGCGGGCCCTCGATCACGCCGTCCACGTGCACGGCCGCCGGGCTGGGCGCGCGTTCCAGCAGATTCGGTTCGCTGTCGGAGGCGGCCAGCCAATAGTCCAGCTCGCCGGCGCGTGAGGGCGCGTAGTCCTCCAGGAATTCCGCCCATTCGGCACCGGTGGTCGATTCCGGTTGCAGCGCAACGGGTTCCCCGGCCTCCCACTGCCGGGTGTAGGTGGCGACGTCGTCCCACAGCACCCACATGGCGACGCCGTCGATGGCGACGTGGTGGACGGTGAGCAGCAGGATGTTGACGTCGGTCGACCGGGTGAACAGCACCGCGGTCACGTTCCGGCCGTTCGGCGGGTCCAGGCGCAGATTGTTCGCCTCGGACTCCTGTTCCAGCAACGCCACCAGCGCACCGGGATCCATGCCCTCGATGTCGACCGCGCGCACGTCCACCCGGTCGGGATCGACCACGCCACCGGACTCCGGCTCGATCTCCAGCGTCGCGTCCATGCCGTAGCTGTAGCGGCCGCGCAGTGATTCGTGGGTGTCCATGATCGTGGTGATCATCCGCCGGGCCTCGTCGAGGTCCATGCGGACCGGGACCGGGCAGGGGATGGTGATGCCGAACAGAGCCGGATTCGGGTCCCACATCAGGAACTTCTTGGCGGCGGCGGTGAGTCGGGCGGGGCGCGCAGTCATAGGTGTCCTCGGAGCAAATCGGAAGGGTCAGAAGGGGGTGGTGTTGAACGGTCGGCGGTCGGGGGCGAAGGCCAGGTCCAGGGCGGCGACCGTGCCGGCGGAGAACTCCTCGATCCGGCCCGCGCGGTGCAGTTCGGCCGCGGTGTGCGCGCCGAAATAGACGCTGGCCAGCTCGCCCGGGCCGAGGCACAGATCGGCTGGGGTGCCCTCGGCGGCGGGACCCCACAGGGCTCGGCCACCGACGATGTCGAGGCTGAACCGGCCCCCGCTCATGCCGTACGGGTCGGCGATCTCGAGCACCCCGCGGAAGTCGGCGCGGTAGCTGCGCCGCCGCATCGCGTCGGGCAGGTTCAGGATCCACATCCACACCCCGGTGTCCACGCCGGTGACGGCCGCGGTGCGTGTGTCCTGCAGCAGCAACGGGGTCGGGTCGTCGACCGCGGTGTCCAGCACGATGTCGGTGTATTCGCCGTGGCCGAGCAGGCAGCGGAGCAGTTCACGGTGCGCGCCGACGGTGAGCGCGCAGAAGTCGCGGACCAGCACGGTCGATCCGGCCAGGTCGAACACCGCGTAGCCGTCCGGATGGGTGAGGACACAGGAGTCCTCACCGAACGTGCTGGGCCAGAAGAACTCTCCGCGATCGAGGGCGCCCGGGGTGGTGCGCTGCCAGCGTTCGAAGACCGCGCGCATGGCGGCCCGCGCGGCCCGCGGCCGGGCTTCGCGTACCGGTGTCGGATCCTGTTCGCCCGCACGCAGTTTCGCGCGGGACCGGTCGATGCGCAGGTGCCGGGTGTGCCCGGCCACCCCGACCCCGCCGTAGTTCCCGCCGGGGCCCGGCATGGCCGCGAACACGTCCGCGCCGGTCTCGAGCGCGATGTACATCAGCTCGGCCTGCAGTTTGGAGTAGAGGCCGCGCTTCTGGTGGGTCACCGACACCATGCCCTGCGCGCACGCCGCCACCCGCAACTGGGCGCCACCGGGCACGGTCACCGTGGTGCGGAGCACGGCGGCGGTGCCGACCACGAACGGCGCGTCCGGATCCGAGACGTCCTCGGCGACCGCGATATCGGTGAGCCGGAACTGCCGGCGCCAGCTGTCGAAGTCCGCGGTCCGCACCCCGCCGAAGGCGCGGGAGTAGCACTCGCGCAGCGCATCCCAGTCGTCCTCGCGGGCACGGCGCAGCCGCAGGCCGTCCACGGCCAGCCCTTCCCGTTTGGCCATCAGGTCCGAAGTGGTCATGCGCGAACGCCTTTCGTGAGCAGGGAGCCGGAGTGGACGCGCACCTTGTCCAGGGCGGTCAGGATGTCCTCGACATCGCGGGCCGGGCCCAGCAGCGCGCTGTGATGCAGGAGGAGGGTGTGCTCGCGGTAGTGGTCCGCGCCCGGGAACTCCGCGGCGTGGGTGGCGCCGGCCCAGATGCCGGCGAAGCGCGGTTTGGTCGCCGGCCGCAACAGGTCGCTGCGGTGCAGTGGCATGCGGGGCGGATAGACCCGGGTGCCGAGTTCGGCGGTCAGCGCGGCCGCCACCTGTTCCACCGTGGCCGCGCCGAACGTGCCGGGGCGGAAGGAGATTCCGTACTCGTAGACGGCGCGGCGGTCCACCTGCGCGGGCACCGGGACGGGGTACAGGCCGCCGGTGAGCCCCGCCGCCAAACGGTCCGCCTGCCGGGTCCGGCGGGCGTGCTGGTCGTCCAGGCGCGGCAGCTGGTCCAGCAGGACCGCGGCGGTGAGTTCGGACATGCAGTAGTTGGCGCCCATCACCTCCGCGCCCTCCACCAGCTCGTATTCGCCCGGTGCCGGGGGGAGAGCGGTGTAGCCGCGGCTGTCGGCGCGCAGCGACAGCATGCGCCGGTACAGGCCGGGGTCGTCGGTGACCGCCGCCCCACCCTCGCCGGCCGCCAGGGATTTGGCCGCGCCGAGGCTGAACACGCCGATCGCGCCGAACGTGCCCACCGCCCGGCCCGCCCAGCGGGTGCCGTGGGCCTGCGAACAGTCCTCGATCAGGGCGAGCCCGTGCGCCGCGGCGACCGCGGTCACCGCGTCCACGTCGGCCACCGTGCACGCCAGATGGACCGCGACGATCGCGCGGGTGCGCGGCGTGACGGCTGCGGCGATGGATTCAGCCGTGAGACAACCGGATTCGGCATCGACATCGACCAGCACGGGCAGCGCGCCCACCCGCAGCACCGCGGTCGCGGGAGCCACCCAGGTGAGGGCCGGGACGATCACCTCGTCACCCGGGCCGATGCCGAGCGCCTCCAGCGCGATCACCAGCGCCCCCGACCCGTGGTCCACGCTCACCCCGTAGCCCGCGCCGAGATAGCGCGCGAACGCCTCCCCGAACAGCCGTTCCCGGGACTTGCCGCCGCGCGGGCTGTACCAGCTGACCGACCAGCGGTCCGATCGCAGCGCGGCGACCAGCGCGGCCTCGGTGTGCTGGTCGTATTCGGGCCACCGCGGCCAGGCGGTTCCGGCCCGGACGGGTGTGCCGCCGTGGATCGCCAGCATGCGGGCCTACCGTGCGGCGATCGGCTGGTCGCGGGCGGCTTCGGGGGTGACGAGCTGGGGGAGCACCTCATCGGCGAGCAAATGCAATGTCTCCCAACCGGATTCGATCGGCAGGCCGCCGATCAGCGGGTTGACGATGATTTCGGTGCGGCCGGAAGCGATCTGGGCGAGCAGTTGGTCCGGGGTGAGGATCTCGGCGTAGCCGAGCTCGCGGATCTCCTCCGGAGTGGACACGTCGTATTCGTGCGGGCGGGGCAGGCCGGCGCGGCGCCACGAGCCGTACTCACGGGCCTCGGTGAGGATGTGCGGGCCGTACTCCTGCCAGCCGCGCTCGGGATCGGAGTGCAGCAGGGTGATCCGGCTGCCAGGCTCGGGCCGGTGCACGAAACCGAAGGTGCCCTGGCGTTCGGTCTCGCGCAGGTAGTAGTCCTCCAGCTCCGGCATGGACATGGGCGGGGAGAACGGCAGTCCGAAACGGGCGGCGCGCCGGGCCGCGGCCTCGGTCATCCCGCCCACCAGCAGCAGCGGATGCGGTGCGGACAGCGGCCGCGGCGTGACTCGCACCGGCGCGCCACGGTACTCGACTTCCTCGCCGCGCCAGGCGGCCAGCATGATCTCCAGCGCCTCGTCCATGAGCCGGCCGCGCCGGGCGAAGTCGCGGCCCAGCGCCGCGTATTCCTCCGGGCGGTAACCCATTCCGGCCACGATCGCCAACCGGCCGCCGGTCAGGTTGTCCAGGACCGCGATGTCCTCGGCCAGCCGGACCGGGTCGTAGAGCGGCACCAGCAGGGCGCTGATGCTGATCGCGACGCGACTGGTGCGCGCGGCCAGCGCCGCGGCCAGCAGTAACGGTGACGGCAGCCAGCCGGTGCCGGAGCCGTGGTGTTCCTCGCAGCTGATCGCGGCGAACCCGTGCCGGTCGGCGTACTCGGCCATCTCCAGCGCTGCCCGGTACCGCGGTCCGTGCGCGGCGGCGGGGTCGTCGATATTGGTCATGTTGAGCCGCAACGCGGTCACCACGTCCACGGGGCACCTCCTGCTTCGTTCTGACTGCCGGGTGCCCGAACCAATTGCCGGGCAGTGGAATTCGCTGAGATCACATCGAGCGCGGCGCGAATCTCGGTCAGCGCCACCGGAACCAGCGGCAGGTCACCGGTACGGGCCGGCTCGCCGAGCCCGCGCAGCAGCACGAACGGCAGACTGTCCGGATCGGGTGCGAGGTAGCCCTTCTTGTTGTCGTCGGCCACCACCCGCAGCACGTCCGCGACGCGCACCGTGCCGGGCAGGCTCGGTGGTACGCCCAAGCCGGTCACGACCTCGTAGTGGGTGCTGACCTCGTCGTCGCTCAACCAGCCGCGCGCGTGCGAGATGTGTGCCGCCACCAGCATTCCCAGGGCGATCGCGGCCCCGTGCCCGAGCCCGTCCCCGCCGCGGGCCCGGTGGTCGCACAGTTCGATGGCATGGCCGGTGGTATGCCCGTATTCGAGGACCAGGCCGGACCCGCGTTCGTAGGTGTCCTCGCGGGTGACCGCCGATTTGGCGTCGATACTCGCCTCCAGCAGCCAGCTCAACACGGCCGGATCGGACAGCTCGCCGTCGGCGATCGCCGCCCGCAGCGGCGGCAGCGCGGCCGGCCGGATCGCGAGGGCGTTCTTCGCCATTTCGCACAGGCCGGAGCGCAATTCACGAGCCGGTAGCGTGGCGAAGAAACGCACGTCGGTGAATATCGCGGTCGGCGTGTAATACATGCCCACACCGTTCTTTCCGACCGGCGTGTTGATCGCCTGCTTCAGTGACAGCACCGAATCCATGGCCGCGATCGTGGTGGTCGGTATGTGCACCAACCGCACGCCGCGGAACAGCAGGCCCGCCATGAGACCGGCGAGATTTCCGGGAACTCCGCCGCCGACGGAAACCACCACCGACCGCCGGGTCGCGCCCGCGATCACGGCCGCGTCGAGGTGATGGGAAAGGCAGGCCAGCGTTTTCATTCCCTCGCCGGCCGGATGGGTGAGCACGTGGGTGGGCAGCCGAGCCGTGAGACGGTCGAACAGTTCGCCGTGCAGGGCGCGCACGGTGTCGTCGGTGACGACGATCAGCAGGTCGGTGTCGAGTTCCGTCAGGCGGTCGACTATTTCTCCGACGCAATCCGCACCGAAGAAATACGGAAACGAACTGTCCCCGATTCGAATGGTGCGCGAATGCCATCCCGTTCGCTTCGGCCACGTCGAATTCACTCAGCAAATATCGAATGCGAAACGCCGGTTGGCAACCGGGCGGACACCCCAACGACTGGCTCGGCCGGCGGGCGGTACCCCTGCCAGGATGTCCGTTTCCCGGTGGTACCACTGGGAGGGGCGCTCGCCCCGGTGGGTCCGGTTCGCGCGCACGGGTCGGCGGTCCTGCCTATCCTGGCCGGAACGGACAGAAGGGACATTCGTTGGCAGGGGACCGAATCGACACCAGCGCCGAAGCGCCGGTGCTGCGCGCACCGACCCTGGCCGACTATGTCCGGGACCGCCGCTCGCGCGCGGTCCCCGGTTACCCGGCCGGGATGACGCGCAAGGAGCTGGCGGCCGCCACCCATGCCAGCCTCGGCTACATCGCCAAGATCGAGCAGGGGGAGGCGCTCAATCCCGGTGCGGCCATTCTCGATTCGCTGGCCACGGTGCTGGATCTGGACGCCGCGAACCGAGTGCACCTCTACCACCTGGCCCAGCAGCGCCCCTCGGCGGCGGAACCGGCGCCCTTGCGCGCCGCGGACCCCGCGATCCGGACCATGCTCGACGCGCTGCTGCCGCACCTGGCGGCCGCGCTCGACCACGGCTGGCGGGTGATCGAGCACAACGCCGCCTTCGACGCGGCGCTACCCGGCCTCACCCGGTCCCGGCATGTGCTGCGCTGGATGTTCACCGATCCGTGGGCGCGGATCGTGGTGGAGGAGTGGGAGCGGGAGGCGCGGTTGATGACCGGCCGGTTCCGCGCCTACGCCGCGTCCGCACCGGACCGCGCCGACGTCGAGGAGGTGCTGCGGGATCTCAGCGGGCAGCCCGACTTCCGGCGCATGTGGTCGGCTGGGCACGTGTGCATCGGCCGGACCGACCCGACCTTCACGCTCCGGAATCCGCGTACCGGAACGACTTTCGAGGCCCGGGTGCAGCGTTACCGCAGCACCGCGCCCGGTCCCGCGCACCAGGTGTTCATCGGGCTGACCCAGCTGTCGCCGTAGCGGCCGGCAGCTCGGCCAGGAAGGCGCACAGCAACTCGTTCACCTCGTGCGGATGCGTCAGATTCGGTGTCACCGACGCCCCGGTGATGTTGTGCACGACGGTCGGCAGACCCAGGCCCGCCGCCAGCGCGGCGGAGTCCGCCGCGCCGGCCGCGTAGTCGCCCGCGCCACGGACAACCAGTGTGGGGCAACGGATCTCGCCGAGTAGTTCCAGCACCGAGTCGCGGTTGAGCAGGCAATCGGCGGCACCCCGGACCCGCGATCGGTCCCCGGCCAGCCATTTGTGCCGCCACGGATCCTGATCCTGCGCGGTGCCGCCGATCATGAGCGAGGCGATCATCTTCGAGGTGGTCGTTTCGTGGACGCTGTCGATCCACGCGTCGATCGCCTCCCGGAACCCCCGGCGCCGCTTCGGATCCATCGCCGTGGCCGACGACCCGATCGTGATCAGCCCGTCCACCCGCGATTGCGCCAGCAACGCCATCCGCTGCGCGGTGAACCCGCCGTGCCCCACCCCGCCCACGACCACCCGCTCGAGCCCGAGCGCGTCCACCACCGCCCACGCATCCCGCGCCAGATCCCAGAAACTGAACGGAGTCCCGTCGTCGCGGCTGTCCCCGTGCCCACGCGAGTCGATCGTGATCACCCGGTACCGCGGCGCGAGCGCGGCGACCTGCGCGGCGAACATCCCACGATCCAGAAACAGACTGTGCCCCAACACGATCGCCCGGCCCTCGCCACCGCTGTCGTCGAACGAAATCTCTACGCCCCCGCGTCTGACAACCGACATTTCACGACTATAGGGCAGTGATCACCGTTGGGAACGGGCGTTGGAACGCTGCTCGACCGTGAAATACGAGGTCGAGTGCCGGGGGCTGGTCGGTCGGCGCGACGATTCTGCGTGCCGGGACGTGGCTGTCGGGCCGCCGGCTGTTGACGCAAGTCGGTGTCGCAGAAGCGCCGATCGTCTATCGTGTGCCGGGCTGCCCGATTCGGGTGGCGGTTGTGCGGTAGGAGATTTTCGTGCGTTGGAATTGGCCGGTGGCGGTCGCGGTCGGTGCGGCTGTGGTGGTGTCGGTGGCGCCATCGGCGGGGGCGGATCCCAAGCCCGGGCACGGATGGAACAAGAACGTCTGTGGTGATGCCGCGGAGCCCGGGAAGGCGCACTGCCACGCGCGGGTGGTGACGGACGCGGCCGGCAATGTCGCGGTGTACTCGACACCGCCCGGCTTCACGCCCGCGGATCTGCGCAGCGCGTACAACGTCACCGGGAACGGTTCGTCGGCCACGACGATCGCGATCGTCGACGCGATGGGGTACGCGAACGCGGAAAGTGATCTGGCCGTGTACCGTTCGCAGTTCGGCCTGCCGCCGTGCACGTCGGCGAACGGGTGCTTCCAGAAGGTCGGCCAGAACGGTTCGACCACCGGCCTGCCCGCGGAGGACACCGGCTGGGCGCAGGAATCCGCGCTCGACCTCGACATGGCCAGTGCCATCTGCCCGAACTGCCGGATCGTGTTGCTGGAGGCCGCGTCCGGGAACCTGGGCGACCTGGCGACCGCGGCGAACACGGCGGTGACCAAGTTCGGCGCCAAGGTCGTCAGCAACAGTTACGGGGGCTCGGAGAACGGCGCGGCCGGGCTGGAATGGGCATACAACCATCCCGGTGTCGCGGTGGTGGCGAGTTCGGGGGACAAGGGACCCGGCGGTTTCGACGGCTCCGGTGGCGGCCTGTCGTTCCCGGCGTCGTCCGCGCACGTGGTCGCCATCGGTGGCACCTCGCTGACCCGGGACGGTTCGGCGCGCGGCTGGTCGGAGACCGCGTGGTCGGACGCCGGCAGCGGATGCAGCGTGGTGTTCGGTAAGCCGGTGTGGCAGAAGGACTCCGGCTGCGGTCATCGCATGTCCGCGGACGTCTCGGCGGTCGCGGACCCGAATACCGGTGTGGCGGTGTACGGTCCGACCGGCTCGGGCAGCGGCTGGCTGCAGGTGGGCGGCACGAGTGTGTCGGCGCCGTTGATCGGCGGTATGTACGCGCTCGCCGGGGGTGGCGCGGACGGCGCCTCGACGTTGTACACGGGCACAATGGCATTCAACGACGTCAGCGCGGGCAGCACGGGGACCTGCACCCCGGCCTACATCTGCACCGCGGGCGCGGGCTACGACGGCCCGACCGGTCTGGGTACACCGAACGGGAGTTTCCCGGCGCCGGTGGTGTCGGCGGGCGGTTCGACCGGCAGTTCGGGGAGCGCCGGCTAGGTGTGTCTCGTTCAGCAGCATCGGAACCGGCGCGGGTGGTCCGCGGTCCGGGATCGGAAGGTGCCGAGAACCGCGATGGCGAGCAGCGCTGCCGCGACCGCGGCGAACCAGTCGCCGAAGCGGGCGTAGACGGTGGGCCCGGCGGGCTGGGGGATGTCGGCGAGGACCGATCGGGTCACGGTGATGTCGGTGTTCGAGGAGGCGAGGATGCTGCCGTGCGCGTCGCCGAGGACCAGTTCGCCCAGTTGTGCGGCACGGGCGGTGCCGAGACCGGATTCGACGCCGCGCAGCACGGCCATGCGACTGTGCAGCCAATGATCTTCCCGGAAGTCCAAGGCCGGAACCAGGAGCAGAGTCGCACCGTGATTGCGATCGGCGCGAACCAGGTCCGGGAAGTCGAGGTCGAAGCAGACGGCCAGTGCCCAGGAGGTGCCGGGTAGCTGTGTCAGTTCGGTTCCCGCGCTCAGGTCGGATTCGAAGCCGGGCACCAGGTGGTGTTTGGCGTAGACGACACCGGACGGGAAGTCGATCGCGGCATTGATGCGGGTTCCGCCCTGAGTGAGGAGCACGCCCGCGATCACGTCCATATTGCGGCGCACCGCCACCTCGGTGAGCGGGCCGGACAGCGCAGGCAGGGTGGATTCGGTGGCGCGCCAGGACTTCTCGGGTAGGACCACGATTCGGGCACCGCGGTCGGCGAGCCGGTCGATCTCGGCCACGGCTCGGGTGATCATGTCGCGGCCTGCCGCGCTGTCGGCCGGCACGTAGTCCTCGGGCTGTGCCACCGCGAGCAGAGCCACCGGCACCGGGTCGTGACCCGCGGGGCCGGACAGCTGCCAGAAGCCGTAGCCGCTGACCGCGATCATCATCGTGAGCGCTGTGGCCGCGCAGCGAATGCGGGAGCGGCGCGGGATGGTGACATCGATCAGTACCGCCGCCACCGCCGGGACCAGCAGGATCAGGAACGAGATGCCCAGCCGCCCGGTCAGCGCCGCGACCTGGACCACCGGCAGCACATCCGCCTGCGTGTAGGCCAGGCTCCACCAGGCGCCGTACGGCCCGGCGACGGCGATCAGGTATTCCATGAGAACCCAGCCCGCCGGTAACGCGAGTACGGCCGGGCCCGGTCGGCCGCGCCGGATCAGCGTGCCGGTCAGTGCGATCAGGCCGGCGTAGGTCGTGGCCGTGACACCGAGCAGCAGGACGGTCGCCAGGGGCGGCTGTTCGAGCGTGCTGGAGAAGTAGGGAACGAGGGGGATCGCGCCGAGAAGCCAGGAAACGAACCCGCAGGCGAAGGCCGTCCGGCCCGATACGCGAGAGGCGATCAGCAACACCGGGAGCGGAGCCAGGGCAACGACCCCCGGATGCGGGTTCAGACCGGTGCCGAGCAGCCACAATATCGCCGAGACAACCACCGCGATCGGAACCGTCACAAAGCGTTTCATTCCCTCGATGCTGCGCGGCGCGGCGCCCGCACACATCGCCGACAGGAGCGAATCGGCGATCGCTCCTAGGAGTGGTCGCGCCCGGGAATCACCAGCCCGGCCTCGTAGGCGAAAACCACGGCCTGCACCCGATCTCGCAACGCCAGCTTCGAAAGGACGGTACTCACATGGGTTTTCACGGTGTGTTCACTGACCGTCAGCGCGCGGGCGATCTCCGCGTTCGATTGTCCGCGCGCCAGTTCACGCAGGGTGTCGAGTTCCCGGTCGGTCAGGCAGCCGAGGCGGTTCGCCAGCTCCGGGCGTGGGCGGCCCGGCTCGGTCAGCCCGGCGATCAGGCGGCGGGTGACCGCCGGTGACAGCAGTGCGTCACCGGCGGCTACGACGCGGACCGCCTGCACGAGTTCGTCGCGGCGTGCGTCCTTGAGCAGAAATCCGCTCGCACCCGCGTGCAGTGCCGCGTAGACGTATTCGTCGGTGTCGAACATGGTCAGTACCAGTACTTTCGCCGTCGTCCGCGCACAGATGGCCGCGGTGGCGGTGACCCCGTCCGACCGGGGCATGCGGATGTCCATCACCACCACGTCGGGGTTCAGCGCCTCGGCCTTCTCGACGGCCTCGACGCCGTCCGCGGCCTCGCCGACCACCGTCATATCGGCTTGGGCGGACAGGATCATGGCGAAGCCGCCGCGGAAGAGGTCCTGATCGTCGACCACGAGTACTCGCACGGTCACAGGCCCCTGGCGATCGGCAATTCGGCGACGAGGGCGAAACCGGGGCCGGATCCGTTGTCGCGCAGCACACCACCGCAGGATTCGACACGTTCACGCATACCGATCAGACCGGATCCCCGGCGAGCGGTGTCGTGCCGGCCGCGACCGTCGTCGCTGACGCGTACCGTGAGAGTTGTTGCCGACCAACGCAATTCGACATCCACATGTTCGGCACGCGCATGTTCGAGCGTGTTCGTCAACGCCTGTTGCACAACTCGATACGCCGCCACGTCGACCTCTCCCGATACCGCTCGGCGCCCGCCCGTTTCCTGGAACGTCGCCGATACGCCGCTACGGCCGCACATATCCACCAGGTCGGGGATCGCGGCGATGCCGGGCTGGTGGCACGCATCGTCGCGGCCGTTCCGCATGGCGGCGAGGCTGAGCCGCAGTTCGTGGACCGCGGCGCGGCCCGTATCCGCGATACCGGCGAAGACGGCGTTCGCCCGATCCGGGTCGGAGCCGGTGAGCAGCGGGCCGGTCTCGGCTTGCACGATCATCAAACCCAGTGCGTGCGTGACGATATCGTGCACATCGCGGGCGATCAGTACGCGCTCCCGTGCTACCGCCGCGACCCGCTCCTCGTCGATGCGCCGTGCCCGCTCGCGCAGCAGCTCGATCTGGGTGTGGCGGGCGCGCACGCCCGTGCCCAGCGTCCACGCGGTCAGGAAGGACAGGGCCGCGTACCCGTAGGACTGGATCGGTTCGCCGGGCACGACCAGCGACGCGATGATGCCCAGTACCCCGGTCACCGCCGCGATCAGCCGCACGACGGCCCCGCTGTAGGCGGCGATCGTATACGCGCACACCACAGTCGAATACGGCAGCGCGGGCAGCGCGTGCACACAGGCCAGGGCGGTGATCCCGGTGCCGACCACACACAGGGTGGGCAGCGGTGCACGCCTGCGCCACAGCAGCGGCACCGACGCCGTCAGCGCCAGCCCGATCACCCATGGGGCGCGCCCGTCCGCGATCTGTGGTCCGACGGTCGCCACCGTCACCAGCACGGTGACCGCGGCATCCACCATCCACCCCGGCACGTGCCGGAACCGCTCCGCGGTCCGTCCGGAAAGCCGCTCCTCGACCTGCGGCACTGCACCGCCTTCGCGAATACCCATAACCCGTCGAGTCTCCCCGGTGCCGCACCGCCGCGCCTCCCCCGTGCGGACGATAAGCCTCTCCCTCGCAAGATCGACGCGTAAGCAATCGAATCCGCCCGAGTATCCGGTTTCGGGAGGGTGGGGAAGCGGTTCTGGTCACGTATCCGGACCGCTTCCCCGCCCGAAGGGAGTGGATGATCGACAACCACTGATGTTCCACGGAGGGGATCGGTGGAACCCGTTCCAACCTAGTGCCCGGGGCCGGTGTGCCGAAAGTCCGTGGCGGACTTCGCGGGCCGATTAGGGACACCATCCGGCAATCGGTCCGGTACCTGCCCTGTCGATTCGGGGGTGCGGGTGGCCGCCCCGATCGGCCGGCGCCGGACCCGGCTCAGAGTCCCGCGGCGATCAGCTGGTAATCCGCCTCGAGCAGCATCCACGCGCTCAGTTGGACCGACAGGTCGCAGCTGAGGTTCGGTCGCCGATCGGCAGCCGAAGCCGTGTGCCGCACAACGGTTCTCGGGTCCGCGACGACCGGGCGGGTCCAGTCCATCCCGAACAGCGGGAGCCCGTCGACCTCGCCGCGATGCTCCCACGCCGCCCGCGCGGACGTGTGGACGATGTCCGCGGCGATCACGTCACCCAGAGCCAGTGCGGCTTCGGCCAGATATCGGGCGAGGATGCCCATGAACAGCCCGGAGTCGTCCGCGGCGGCCCCGGCGATCACGCCCGACTCGGTGAGCCGGTCCTCGGTGGCGGCGACCAGCTCGGAGACCCGGAAATGGTGACCCGAACCGCCGGTACGCGTGGCCAATTCGGTCTCCAGCCCGATGGTGACGCCCTGACAGTAGGTGTGGGTGGTCCGGTTGAGCAGCCCGCCGGGCTCGTGCACACCGTCGAGGGTCAGACCACTGTCCGCGTCGCACAACCGGGTGCGCAGGAAGTCGGCGAGCTGACCGGCCCGGGAGAGCTCACCCAGCCGCGTCATGGCGATCCCGGTCGGGCCGATGGCGGGAGTGTTGAAGAAATCGTCGCCGTGCCGCCAGGGCACCGCGCCCACGACCGGGCTGATGCCGCCGATCAGCGCGGACTTCAGGTCTCCGACCGCGGTGCCGAGCTGGACACCCAGCAGCCGCTCGGCGCGTTCGATGGCCAGGATCAGCCAGGCCATGTCGTCGTAGTAGCGGTTGGTCCAGCCGGTGAGGTTGCGGGTGTGGATGCCGCGGGCCACCGCGACGACCCGGTCCACGCGCTCGGGAGTTCGCTCGCGATATGCGGCGTCCACCGCGCAGTCGAGCAGGTGCGCCTGCCACCAGTAGTTCCATCGCAGGAACAATCGGTCGTACACCGACGCCGGCCACACCATCGTGCCCAGCCGCTTGCGCGGGTGCCCCCAGAGCGGACGCACATACCGCGCCACGATCGCTCGTTCCGCCAGATCGGCCCGCTGCTCACGGTCCGCCGGTGCGCTGGGTGCGGCCGGCGCGAACGCCGGCACCCGCGGCGCCTGCGTCAGCGCCCCGAGTGCGATCGCCGTGCCCCCGACCAGCATGCTGCGCCGGCTGATGCTCTGGTCCCGGTGATCCATCGTTCGGCCCCTTACTGGACAACGACCACCATCCGCAGGACCGTGCACGACGGCCCGAACCTGCGCATATCAGCCTAACGCGGGGCTGTGGGTTGTCGACGGACCCGAAGCGGGATCCCGCTCGTCAGTAGTCGAGGGCGTGTTCGGGCTGGCAGACGTCCATGGGGGAGGGTAGGTAGCGGACCACGGCGTCCAGGAGCGAGGCGATGTTGTCACTGGTGGCCGGTGCGCGGCACAGGACCGGGACCACCTCGCCGATGCGGGTCAGGTGGCGAATGCGGTTGTGCAGTTGGGCGGGTGGAAATCTCGGGGTGCCGAACGGGTGGGCGGCGTCCTGTTCGGTCACCGTGTCGGTGAGCGTGCGGTACCACTGCTCGGCGACTTGCCAATGGCCGCCGTAGAATTCGGCCATCGATTCGAGCTCCCACATCGTGGGCAGGTCGAGGACGCCCGCGCAGTCGATGCCGAGGCCGAGCGGGATCTGTAGGGCGAGGGGGACCGCGCCGCGGATGTCGGCGAGGGTGCGCAGACAGCGGTCGAAGTCGGCGCCGGGTCGATCGAGGCCGGTGACCAGGCACAGGCGCGCGACCTGATGGTCGTCGGCGACCTGCAGTACCGTCTCCAGGCGCGGGGCGGTGGCGACCGCGTCCACGATCGCGATCACGCCGTCGGCGACGCGGATGGACCGTTCCAGGCGGGCAATGGGCGCGTGGATCGACAGCTCGGCGAGGTGGATCGTGTGATCGACGCCGTCGGCGGCCCATTCGACCGTGGCCGCGGGGTGCGCGAGGCGGTGGATCACCGCGGCCGTGTCGGCGGGTTCGCCGACGATCGTGACATTGCAGATCGACTGCGGGTCAATGGGCTTGGCTTCCATCGCGGCGTGCTACTCCAGATCGACTCGCGGATGCCGGACATCCTGGATCCGTTCTCACGGTACCTTCGCCCGCGAACCGGCGGATCGGATTTCGCCCCAAAAGTAGAACGTGTTCCTATAACGTCGGGTTGGTGCAGAAAGAACAACGCCCCGCAGTGGCAGACTGGTTCACTGCGGATGGAGACGACGTACGGCTGAAGGGCAGCCAGTGCTCTGCCTGCGGCACGCCGTACTTCCCACGCAATACGCTGGCCTGCCGGAACCCGCAGTGCACCGGCCCGAAGGACGGGTCCGAACTCGTCGAGTACCTGTTCTCCACGCGGGGGCGGATCTGGTCGTACGCCGACGCGCGCTACAAGCCGCCGGCCCCGTATGTCTCGCCGGACCCGTTCGAGCCCTACGTGATCGCGGCGGTCGAACTCGACGTCGAGAAGATGGTGATCCTCGGGCAGGTCGTGCGCGGCCTGACCGTCGACGACCTGGCCGTCGGCATGCCGGTCGAGTTGACCGTCGGCGTGCTGTACGAGGACGACGAGGCAGAGCACACGGTGTGGATGTGGAGGCCGGTCAATGGCTGAGAACGATCGGGACATCGCGGTCCTCGGCGCGGGCATGCACCCGTGGGGCAAGTGGGGCCGCAACTTCGTCGAATACGGGCTGGTCGCGGCCCGCGCGGCGCTCGCCGACGCTGGTGTGAACCACCTCGACGTCGGGTACATCGCCGGCGCCGACACCATCCGCAACGGCTATCCGGGCTTCGTGGCCGGCGCGACCTTCGCGCAGGCGCTGGGGTGGTCGGGCGCGCGGATCTCCAGCAGTTACGCGGCGTGCGCCTCGGGCGCGCAGGCGATCGCCAACGCCCGCGCCCAGATTCTGGCCGGGCTCACCGATGTGGCACTGGTGGTCGGGGCCGACACCACCCCGAAGGGCTTCTTCCAGCCGGTCGGCGGCGAGCGCCGCGACGACCCGGACTGGCTGCGCTTCCACCTGCTCGGCGCGACCAACCCCATCTACTTCGCGCTCTACGCCCGCCGCCGCATGGCGCTGCACGGTGCCACGCTCGACGACTTCGCCGCGGTCAAGGTGAAGAACGCCCGGCACGGCCTGAACAACCCGTACGCCCGGTACCGCAAGGAGGTGTCGGCCGAGGAGATCGCCGCCTCCGCGATCGTGTCGGATCCGTTGCGGCTGTTGGACATCTGCGCCACCAGCGACGGTGGCGCCGCGCTCGTGCTGACTTCGATGGACTACGCGCGCAAGCACGGCATCGCCGACCCGGTCCGGATCAAGGCCCTGTCGACGGTCACCCCGACGTTCCCGAAGACCGTCATCGACCTCCCCGACTTCGCGACCGACTCCGCGATGGCCGTCCCCGCACCGGACCTGACTTTCCGCTCCTCGATGGCGCACGCCGCCTACGAGGAGGCGGGCCTGGGCCCGCAGGACCTGTCCATGGCCGAGGTCTACGACCTGTCCACCGCCCTGGAACTGGACTGGTACGAGGACATCGGCCTCTGCGAGGCCGGCGGCGCCGAAGACCTGTTGCGCAGCGGCGCAACAGCATTGGGCGGCCGCGTCCCGGTCAACCCCAGCGGCGGCCTCGCCTGCTTCGGCGAGGCGATCCCCGCCCAGGCGATCGCCCAGATCTGCGAACTCACCTGGCAGCTGCGCGGCCAGGCCGACGGCCGCCAAGTCGAGGGCGCCCGCACGGGCATCGCGGTGAACCAGGGCCTGTTCGGCCACGGTTCCGCCACGATCGTCACTCGCTGACCCGTCGGCTCACGTCGTTCCCGGCCCACACTGGCCGGGAACGCGCGGACGGGCGGTGGGCTCCCGGCTCGGATGTGCCGGGAGCCCTTGGTCTTTCGTTGTCAGGGTTCCAGTTCGAGGGCCATTCCGACTTGGTGACCGCCTGCCCGGGGTGTGGCCGGTACCGCGGTGGACGGATCCTTCGTGTCGCCGGTCGGCTCGGGGCCTTCGGCGGTCTCTGCGGGGGCGAAGTCCGGCCTCGAAGGTGAGTTCTCGTCCGGGGACATGCTGGGGGCTCGTCATCTGAATACCTCCTGTTTGCCGGGCTCGCGGGTGTTGCCGGTGCGGTGGAGTAGTCGGCTCGGAGTCAGCCCTTCGGGAGTTCGTTTCCGCCTTCGGGTGGGGACCGAGGCCGGGCCCTCGAGACGCGCATGGGCTGGGCGGAGGCCACGGCCCGTATCATCGGGACCCATGATCGACCGGAGGTTCAGTCGTCGCGCGTTGCTCGGCGGGGGTTTGGCGTTGGCGGCGTGCGCGGCGCCGGGGCGCTCGGCAATCGCGCCCACCAGTTCGGCTCAGGTCGCAACCACTGCGGTCACAACGACTTTGCGGCGGACGGCCTATCAGCCGGGGCAGATCGTGAGCGGGGAGTTCGTGTCGGCGGCGCGCGGGGGCGCGACCTGCGGGTGGAGTCTGGCGTATCCGCCGGTGCAGGTGAACGGGCCGCTGCGGGTAGCGATCGCGCTGCACGGCCGGTGGGCCACCCACAACGACGCCTTCGCCGGGCTGGGGCTGGATTCCGCTCTGGCGCAGGTTGTTTCGGCCGGGACACCGCCGTTCGCGATCGCCGCGGTGGACGGCGGCGACGGCTATTGGCATCCGCGGAATTCCGGTGAGGACGCCGGGGCGATGGTGACCGCCGAATTCCTGCCGGTCCTGGCCGGGCTGGGGATCGATACCAGCCGGATCGCGCTGCTGGGCTGGTCGATGGGCGGCTACGGGGCGCTGTGGCTGGCTTCGCAGCTCGGGCCCGGGGTGGTCGCCTCCGTGGCGGCCGAAAGTCCCGCGCTCTGGCACAGTTTCGGTGAATCCGCGGCCGGCGCGTTCGACGACGCGGACGATTTCGCGGCGCACACCGTGTTCGGGCGGGAGGCCGCGCTGTCCGGTATCCCGGTGCGGATCGACTGTGGCACGAGCGATCCGTTCTACAACGCCACCCTCGACTTCGTCGGTGGCCTGTCGCCGGCGCCCGCGGGTGAATTCCCCGACGGCGGGCACAACGCGGACTTCTGGCGGTCGATGGCCCCCGCTCAACTCCAGTTCATCGGCAGCCATTGGTGATTCGGCCGGATCCCGCTGCATCACTCGGCCGACGGCGGGGGCGGCGGGGTGCCTGGCAGTGGCGGCGTGTCCGGGGGCGGCGGGGTGCCTGGTAGCGGTGGCGAGGCACGTCGGAGGCCGCGCCACGTGCGCGTGTAGTCGCTCGGTGAACGCCCGGCTGACCTGCGCGGTGCCGCGGGGCGACGCTTCGCCGGCGAAACGCGGAGCGGCCCCGAACGAATCCGGGGCCGCTCAACCGTGGGTGAGCTGTATTCGATTGTGGCGGTGGACTGCCGGTCAGCGGTCGAGGCGGGCGGCCGCGGTGGTCAACGCGGTGTGGATGCCGTCGACGGCGGCGAGCGCGTCGGCGTAGGCGGCACGACGGCGGTCGGGGAACGACCTTGTGGCAGTGTGCTTTTCGGCGCGCTGTTCGAGGCGGCCGCGCCGGTCGGCGACGCGGTCGGCGGCAGCGGTGAGAGCGGGGATCACGGTCGCGGTGTGGCGGGCGACCGCGGCCGGGTCCTGGCCCGCTGCCGCGCCCAGGCCGGCGCGGGTGGCACGGACCGGCAGGACCAGCTGGCGGTGCAGGATGTCGGCGGTCGAGCTGCTGGCGTTCATCGGGACTCCTCGGTGATTCTCGGCCGGTGTCTCCGGCGTCGAATACATCGTGCAACCCTGCCCTTAGGGCAAGGTCAAGCCGGAAGTTTCGCCGGCGTCTGCCGGGTCCGGGCGACCACTGTGACGGTCGCGGCCAGGAACACGATCTGCATGAGGGTGCGCGGGACGAGCCGGTCCTCGAACGCGGTCGACTGATGGTCGATCGCCGCGTAGACGTTCGCCGGGAACATCAGCACCAGCTGGGCGGTGAGCCCGATCGCCGCCCACCGGGCTGTCCACGGCTGCCACAGCAGGCCGACGGCGCCAAGTAACTCCAGCACGCCGGTGAGCGTCACCAGGAATCCGGGTGCGGGGAGCGCCGGGGGGACCATGGCGATCAGCTCGTGCCGCAGCCCGATGAAATGGGCCAGGCCGGTGGTGGTGAACATCGCGGCCAGTCCGCCGCGCAGCGCGACCGTCGGATCGCGCAGGGCGGCGACGCCGAGCCGGCCCGCGGCGAGGACAGCCAGGGTGACCGTGATCAGGATGATGAGTGGAGCCATGACGACCTCTCCTCGGATCTTGCCAATGGAAAGATTGGACACCGCCGGAGTCGAACTTGTCAATGACTAGATTGGGATAGGGTCGTCAGGTGACCGACGCGAAGCCCTACCACCACGGCGATCTGCGCCGCGCCATGCTCGCGGCCGCGGTCGCGGCCATCGACGAGCACGGCCCGTCCGCCCTCAGCCTCCGCGACCTGGCTCGCCGCGCGGGCGTCTCGCACGCCGCCCCCGCACACCACTTCGGCGACAAGGTCGGCCTGCTCACCGCCCTCGCCACCGAGGGCTTCGACCTGCTGGCCGACCAGCTCGAGCTGGTGCGCGGCCGCGGCATCGTCGAATTAGGGGTCAGCTACGTACGTTTCGCGACCGATCACCGCGCGCACTTCGAGGTCATGTTCCGCCCGGACCTCTACCGCGCCGACGACCCCGCCGTGGCCGCCGCGGGCGAACGCGCGTATTCGCTGCTGGCCGAAGGCATCGGAGTCGAGGCGGCCGAGGACGGCTCGGCCCTGCTGGCCGCGTGGTCGCTGGTCCACGGCTTCGCGACCCTGTGGAACGCGCACATCCTGCCCCCGGAACTGGTCGCTGATCCGAGCGCCGGAGCCCGCGCGATCGCGGAGATCTTCGCTCGCAGACTGTGAGTGCCGCGCGGACCGTCCGCCTCGACCAGGATTTCACCGTGACCCGGGATGGCGGAGCGAGGCGCCACGACCTCACTCCGCTCGGTGCGCCCGCGCTCAGTGCACGACCGTCTCCTGGGACCGCAACGGCTGCGCCGCGTCGTGGTCGTGGGTGGGGACGACGGTGACCATCTGCCGGATCGCATGCAATCGGTGCAGGGTCTTGAAGGCTTCGTCCCGGTCGTGGTCGACGAAATTGCCCGGGTAGGCGGACTTCTGGCGGATCTTGTCGACCTGGAGGTAGTGCCAGGCGGCGTCGCCGGCCAGCAGGACCCAGCCGCGATCGGTGTGGGCGAGGACCCCGATACTGCCGGGAGTGTGGCCGGGCAGGGCGACCAGCACCACGCTGCCGTCGCCGAACAGGTCGCGGCTGCGGGTGAAGGTGAGCACCGGCGGGCCGTCGAGGTCGTAGTCGACCACCGGGCGGTCCCGCAGCGAATCACGCACTCCGCCGACGGGTGACACCGTGCCGGTACTCACCCAGTCGTGTTCGGTCCGGTGCAGGTGGACCGGCAGCCCGGGCAGGTCGAGCAGTCCGCAGACGTGATCCCAGTGGGCGTGGGTCGGCAGCGCGAAATCCGGTGCGGGCAGGCCGGGTTCGCGGGACAGGGCGGTCACGGTCGCCAGTGTGGTGTCCGGCGGGGTGACCACCGCGCGCAGGATCGCCGGAAGTTGGGCGATGGCACGGTTTTTCGCGTCGAGACACACGCTCGGATCGACCAGGAAGGTCGCCTCGGGGTGTGTGACGACGAACGTGGTCAGGGAGCTGGTGATCCGGCGCGGGGCGAACGCGCCCTCCACGACCATCGCCGTCGGCACCGAGCGCGGCGCCTGCTCCAGGGCCGTCACCCGGACCGTGCGCCGGGGCGTGGGCAGCCCCGCATCGGTGATCGAGCGCAGGAATCGTTCGTCGACCGGCCGCGGCCGGATCGCACCCCCGGCCAGCTCCGCCGCCGCGACGCAGCAGTCGACGATGCTCGGGGAATGCACTGGATCGGACATCTCTCGCCTCCGTTGGTCGTCCCGGCGGACTGGTCTTCCGCCGTGATCCATGGCAGGCTAAAACTTAAGGTCGACCTGAAGTAAAGGGGCGAATCGTGACCACTGTTCAGGAGCTGCGGATCGGCGACGCCGCCGCGGAGCTCGGCATCGAAGCGCACGTCCTGCGGCACTGGGAGTCCGTCGGACTGCTCCACCCGGAACGCAGCCCGTCCGGCCACCGCAGCTACACCCCCAACGTGCTCGACCGCTGCCGCATGATCCTGATCCTGCAGCGAACCGGGTTGTCGCTGGCCCAGATCCGCGAACTCGGCAGCAGCGCACACGACGAGCGGCTACGGCTGATCGCCGGCAAACGGGCCGAGATCAGCCGCCGGCTCGCGTTGCTGCGTGCCACGGACCGCTTCCTGGCCCACCTCGCCGAATGCCGGCACCCGGTGATCGCCGAATGCCCGGAGTGCTCGGCGTTCACGCGAGCCGACCGGGGAGCGGGGTCGCGAGTGCCCACCCCGCGCGCGGTGGCGCCCTAGCCACGTCCCGGGCCGGGCCGCGCGGACGCGGTGTTGGCATGCTGGGGTGAATGTGGGTGATTCTGGTCGGGCTCGCGACGCTGGCCTTGGTGACGGGGTGGCTTCCGTCCGCGGACGCAGTCGATATCGGCGTCCTGCGGGCCGGGCCGATTCTGGTGTTCCTGGTCGCGGTCACCGTCCTGGCCGAACTGGCCGACGCCGCAGGGGTATTCGACGCCGCTGCCCGAGCGTGTGCCCGGCTCGCGCGCGGCCGGGTGTGGGCACTGTTCGGACTGATCGCGGTACTGGCCGCACTCGTCACCGTGGGCATGAGCCTGGACACCACCGCGGTCCTGCTCACGCCGGTCGTCCTGACCGTCACGCGCCGACTCGGGTTGCCGCCCATGCCGTTCGTGGTGCTCGTCGTGTGGCTGGCCAACACCGCGAGCCTGCTGCTGCCGGTGTCGAACCTGACGAATCTGCTGGCACAGCAGCACACGGGAATCTCCAGCATCGCGTTCGCCGGGCAGATGGCCGCGCCGGCGGTCGTCGCGGTCGCGATCACCGTCGGTTACCTCGCCCTGATATTCCGGCGCGATCTGACCGGACGCTATTCGGTGCCCGCTGCGGTGCGGTCGGCGGACGTGGTGACCTTCCGGGTCTGCGCTGCCAGTTGCCTCGGGTTCGCGGGTGCCGTCGCCGCCGGAGTCGCACCCTGGGCCGCTGCCGTGGTCGCCGCGATCATCACCGCCGCCGTGTTCGCGCTGCGCGAGCCGGCCCGGCTGGACCGGTCGTTGCTGCCGTGGCGGCTGGTGCTGACCACCGAGGCGATGTTTCTCGTGGTCGCGACGATCACCCGGCACGGTCTGGGCAGCGTGCTGGCTCACCTGGCCGGCGACTCCGGCGCGGCGACCACGGCAACCGCCGCCGTGTCGAGCAATGTGGTCAACAATCTGCCCGCCTATCTGGCCATGGAAGGCGCTGCCGGCCACGACCACACACGGCTGTTCGACGCGTTGCTGGGCACGAATCTCGGCCCGCTGGTGACGATGTGGGGATCACTGGCCACCCTGCTGTGGGCCGAACGCTGCCGAGCTCACGGAATCCGCATCGCACCGGCGAAGTTCGCGGCTCTGGGCCTGGGCGGAGTACCTGTCCTGCTGCTCGGCTCCTGGGCCGCACTGCACCTGTGACCACCGCCACGAGTTGACCTTCAGGTTGGTCGAAGGCCGATGATGACGAGATGTCATCGTCGGAGCTGATGTCGATCGGGGTCTTCGCCCAGCGCACTGGACTGACCGCCAGTGCCCTGCGGTTCTACGCCGACAGCGGGCTGCTGCGGCCGGCCGAGGTCGACCCGGTCACGGGTTACCGCTATTACGGCCGCGACCAGTTCGAGCGCGCGGTCACCCTGCGGCGGCTCCGCGAGATGGGTGTGTCGCTGGAGGCCGCCGACACGATCCTGTCCGCCGCGCCCGCCGCGGCGGCGCGGCTGATCGACGACCATGTCGCGCGGATCGTGGCGGATGCGGCGACCGTGCGCCGGAGAGCGCTCGCCCTGAAGGCGGCTCTGACCGGGGCGACCCATCTTCCGGTGGTGGAGGCGAGCGGACCGGTGTTCGCCGCAGCGGTGGAGCAGGTCCTGGCCGCGACCGCGCACGAGCCGACGATGCCGGTGCTCAACGGGCTGCGGGTGGAGGTTACGCGGGACGCGGTGACATTGACCGCGACCGACCGCTACCGCTTGTCCACCCGAACGCTCGTACCCACGGATTCCTTTGTCACGCAATGGGCTACGACTGTCGACGGCGACGATCTGCGTGCCGCGCTGAACGACCTCCGGCGCAGCGCGTCGGTCCGCATCGACGCTGCCCCGCACGGCATCCGGTTCCGGGCCGGCAATCGGGACGACCGGCACTGCCGATCCCTGCCCGACGACTTCCCCGACTTCCGGGCGATGCTGGCCGCGCTGCCCAGCCCCACCACACGCGTCGCAGTACCGAAAGGCCGATTCCTCGGCGCGCTGGAATCCCGAGGGGGAGAACACGTCCTGCTACGTGTGACTGCCCAGCACGGACTCGATATTCTGCCGGACGCGGAACACCCGATTCCCGCCACGGTCACCGGGCAGGACCTCGCGATCGCCTTCGAGCTGACCACGCTCTACCCGGCCGTCGGCACCGCGATCGGCCCAGATCTCATCCTCGAACTCCGCGGCACCGACGGCCCCGCCACGATCCGCTCCGCCGACCACGGTGACCTCACCACACTCGCCATGCCCACCGACCCGCGACCGTTCGGCGCGACACCTCGACCAGGAGAACCTCGATGACCGACGACACCACAACCGATCCCACCATGGACGCCATCGCCCGAGCAGTTGCCGAGGGCCGGTCCGGCGATCCGGTCGCCGCCCGCCGGCAACTGCTGACCCTGTGGTCGGAGATCGGGGTCCTCGGTGACGCCCTGCACCGCTGCACACTCGCGCACTACCTCGCGGATCTCTACCCCGATCCGGCCCGAGCCCTCGCCTGGGACATCCGTGCGCTCGACGCGGCGGACGCGGTCAGCGAACAACGCGTCCAGGATCACGATGCCGGCCTGCACATCGCCGGCTTCTACCCGTCACTGCATCTCAACCTCGCCGACAGCTACCGTCGTCTCGGTTCCTTCGCCGCGGCGGCCGAGCACATCTCCGCCGCCGAAAAGTGCTGTCCCGAACTGCCCGACGACGGATACGGCACGGTGATCCGCACCGCCGTCCGGGAGGTGGGCGAGGCCGTGGCGCGGCGAGACACGACGGCGCGGTCCTCGGCACCCGGATCGGCTGTGTGACAGGCGGGGTCACCGCATCGAAATGCTCTCTACCTGCGGTGGGCCGGAAATCTCGGCTAGGGTGGCCGGGTGGAGATCGAGGTGACGCCGCTGCCGGGGATCGGTGTGTGCAAGGACTTCTCGTTGCGGCAGGCGCGGCGCCGGATCGGGGTGGTCGAGCGGCGCGACGGGTCGGTCGAACTGATCGTGTCCCGGGTCGACGATCCCGACACGACCGTGTCGATCCCGTTGTCGGACAGCGAGATCGACGTTCTGGCCGGGCTGTTGGGCGTACCGGCGGTGACGACGGCCGAGGATCGTTCGGGTGCGGGGGGTTTGACCACACGGCAGCTCGGGATCGACCGGGGCAGCCCGTTCGACGGACGCCCGCTCGCGGACACCGAGATGCGGACCCGGACCGGGGTGTCCATCGTGGCGGTGGTGCGTGCCGGTGTCGCGATCCCTTCGCCCGCTACGGATTTCGTGCTCGTCGCGGGGGATCGGGTGGTCACGGTCGGCACGGGTGCGGGGCTCGACGCGGCGGCCCGGCTGCTCACCCGGGGATAGCCGGATTCGGGCCGCTGCCACGCCGAAAGTAAAGAGAAGGTAATATGGTGGCGGACCGAGGTGGGTGAGCAAATGAATGTCGATGTCACTGCGTTACCGGGAGTCGGTGTCCGCAAAGACTTCTCGTTGTCGAAAGTAGATCGCCGGCTGGGGGTGATCGATCGGCGCGACGGTGGGACGGACCTGATCTTCACCGCGGTCGGCAACCCGGACACCTCCGAGCAAGTGCCGTTGTCGGACGCGGAGGCTCGTACCCTGGCCGGATTGCTCGGCGCACCGCAACTGGTGGCGAAACTGCGTGCCGAGCACCGCGAAATCGACGGTGTCAGTACCCGTTCGATCCTGATCGGCCACCGTTCACCCTTCGCCGGACGGCCGCTCGGCGACACCCGGCTGCGGACCCGGACCCGCGCCTCGATCGTGGCCGTGCTGCGCGACGGTGGCGTACTCCCTTCCCCCGGGCCGGAATTCGTGTTCGAGGCGATGGACACGGTGGTCGTCGTCGGTACGCTCGACGGCCTCGAGGTCGCGGCGACGATCCTCACCGACGGGTGACGCCGTGCATCCGACACCGACGATGCTGGCCATGATCCAGTTGGGCGCCGTGTTCTTCGGATTGGGGATCCTCGGGCGCATCGCGGCCCGCATCGGCCTGTCGCCGATCCCGCTCTATCTGCTGGGCGGACTGGTCTTCGGGACCGGGGGACTGGTCGAACTGCACGAGACCGACGAATTCATCCACCTCGCCAGCGAGATCGGGGTGGTGCTGCTTCTGCTGCTGCTCGGACTGGAATACACGGCGGGCGAACTGGTTTCGGGGATGCGCCGGTCGTGGACCGCCGGGGTGCTCGACATCGTGTTGAACGCGACCCCGGGTGTGGTGGCGGCGCTGCTGCTGGGCTTGGGCCCGACCGGGGCGATCGCGATGGCGGGCGTCACCTACATCTCGTCCTCCGGCATCGTCGCCAAGGTCCTCGACGACCTGGGCCGCCTCGGTAATCGCGAGACACCGGTGATCCTGTCGATCCTGGTGTTCGAGGACCTCACGATGGCGGTATACCTGCCCGTGCTGACCGCGGTCCTGGCCGGCGCCGGGCTGGCCGCCGGCCTGACCACCGTCGCCATCGCCCTGGTCGCGGTGACGATCGTGCTCGTCGTGGCGCTGCGCTACGGCCGGTACATCTCGGCGATCGTGTCCAGCGACGACCGGGAGGTCTTCCTGCTGACCGTGCTGGGCTCGGCACTGCTCGTCGCCGGAGTGGCTTCGGCGCTGCAGGTGTCGGCGGCGGTCGGGGCGTTCCTGCTCGGCATCGCCATCTCGGGGGCCACCGCGCACAACGCGACCAAACTGCTCGAACCGTTGCGTGACCTGTTCGCCG
The DNA here is from genome assembly GCF_003696265.1 of Nocardia stercoris. Classification (GTDB taxonomy): domain Bacteria; phylum Actinomycetota; class Actinomycetes; order Mycobacteriales; family Mycobacteriaceae; genus Nocardia; species Nocardia stercoris. The sequence goes on from NZ_RFFH01000022.1 coordinate 88,635, forward strand.
CGCTGTTCTTCGTCCTGTTCGGCCTCCGGACCGACCCCGGCAGTATCCCGCCGGTGCTGGGCATCGCCGTGCTGCTCGCGCTGATCACCACCGCGACCAAGATCGCGACCGGCTGGTGGGCCGCCCGCCGCGCCGGGGCCGCCCGCCTCGGCCGTGCCCGCGCCGGCGCGGCCCTGGTCGCCCGCGGCGAATTCTCCATCGTCATCGCCGGTCTCGCCGTCGCCGCCGGCGCGGTACCCTCCGGATTCGCCGCGCTGGCCACCACCTACGTGCTGCTCATGGCGATCCTCGGCCCGGTCGCCGCCCGGATCGTCGAACCGGTCGTGCGGGCGGTCGAGACAGTCACGGCCCGCCGGTCGGATCGGGACGCCGAGGACGGGTTGTCGTTGTGGGGGAACACTTTCCGGTGGGGAGCGGGCCGCACGGTGGCCGGGCGGGACGAGGGCCGAGGGGAATCGGCGTGACGGGGGACCAAGTATTCGGGTTCGAGGACACTCGTTGCCTCGCATCCGTTGTCGTACGAAGCGGTCGTTGGCAAGATGCCCGGGTATGACTGCCGAGCCGGAAGTATTGACCCTCGAGCTGCCGCACCTGACGGTCTCGGCGCTGGCGTGGGGACCGGTTGACGGCCGGCTCGCGCTGTGCCTGCACGGGTATCCGGACACCGCGTGGACGTGGCGGCATCTGGGGCCCGCGCTCGCCGCGGCGGGCTACCGGGTCGTCGCGCCGTTCAGCCGTGGCTACGCGCCGACCGCGATCCCCGCCGACGGCGACTACCACATCGGTGCCCTGATGTTCGATGCCGTTGCGCTGCACAGTCATCTCGGTGGGGATTCCGATGCGGTGCTGATCGGCCACGACTGGGGCGGATTCACCGCGCTCGGACTCGCGGCGCACCCGGACTCGCCGTTCGCGAAGGTGGCCGCGCTGGGAATCCCGGTGCTATCCGGCTTCCGGCGCCGCATGCCACTGCGCACGCTCCGGCGCTCGGCGGCCCAGACCCGGATGAGCTGGTATGTGCTCTACCAGCAACTCCCCGGTGTATCGGAACGCACGCTCGATCGCGTCGTCCCCACCCTGTGGCGCGACTGGACGCCGGCCTCCTACGACAGCACCGACGACCTCGCTCGCCTGTGGGCGGCCCTGCCCGATCGCGCGCATCGCACCGCGGCCCTGTCCTACTACCGCTTCCTCTTCCAGCCCCGCCGCCTCGCCGCGCCGTACCGCTCACTGCACGCCAGCCACGACAAACCACCCCGCATTCCGATTCTGTTGCTGCACGGCGAGGTCGACGGCGCGATCGATGTCGCTCTGGCCACCTTCAGCGCCGAACGCCTGCCCGCGGGAAGCCGCCACGAAATCATCAGCGCCGCCGGTCATTTCATGCATCTGGATCAGCCCGGCCGAGTCGATCGCCTGATCGTCGACTACCTGGCCGGGTGATCGGCCGGGGGCGCCTCAGGGACGGTCTCAGCTCGCCATCGTCATCGCCCGCCACGCCTTCCTGGAGCGCGAGCGGGCTTGTGGCGCAGCGTATTCGATGCGTCTACGCGCCTCGGAAGGGCTGATCCGCAGCAGATCACTCAACAGATCCGCGGTGTCGCGGTAGCCGGTGTCGGCGGCGAGGCCGCGGCGCTCGGCTTCGGCGACGGCCGCGACCATGGCCGCACCCAGTCGACGCCGGCGGCGTTCGGTTTCGACGAGGGTACGCAGCAAGTCGACATCGGGTAGTTCCGACCATCTCCACGTCGGAGCATCCGGTGCAAGTGCGGTCGAATGTGTGTTCACGTGAAGCAGGGTACCTCATCATCGAACACATGTTCGAGTAATGGTCGAGCCGGGGTGTGTCGCGTTCGCGCTTGCGGGCACAATCGGATCCATGGGTCAAGCGCCGCCGGTTGTCGCCGGAGCTCCGGGGTCGTTCGCGCGAAGCGTATTCACCGAACGCCACCCGAAGCTGATCGAGCAGGTCGCGGGTGCTCACCCGTACAGGCCGGGCGAGCGCGCGGCACTGCGACAACTGCTCGACGTCAGTCTGCACGGCGTCCTCGAACCGCTCCCCTCGGGGGCGGACGATGCCGATCGGTGGCGGTCCTGGGGCGCCGAGTGGTGGGGGCGTTCGTGGGGTGAGGCGCCGTTCTTGTTCGCCGAGAGCTATTTCTATCGCTTGCTTTTGGACGCGGTCGGCTACCTCCGGCCTGGCCCTTGGCACGGAGTCGATCCGTTCGGGCCCGCCAAGCGCGCCGAGCTGACCGGCCCAGCAGTGGCCGCGGAGTTGCGGGCGCTCGAGTCACTGGCGCACGCCGGTGGCTCAGATGTGCGTGAGGTGTTGCTGAAGTCGGCGCTGTGGGGCAACCAGGCGGACCTGGGATTCCAGTTGACCGCGTCCTCGACCCGTGAGTCAGGCTCGTTGCTGGTCGACGACAGCAGCCGGATGTGGCGGGTCCTGGAAGCGGCCGGCGATCCGGTCGTGCATCTGGTTGCCGACAATGCGGGTCGAGAACTGATCCCGGACCTTGTCCTGCTGGATCATCTGCTGACCGCGGGTCTGGCTCATCGGATGGTCGTCCATCTGAAGCCGCGTCCGTACTACGTGTCCGACGCCACCACGGGCGACCTGCTGGACTGCCTGTCCGTGCTGGAGAACAGCGCCGTCGCCGCGGCACGAGACATCGGCGGACGACTCAGCGCCGCCCTGCGCAGTGGAGGTGTGGGGATCGATGTCCACGAGTTCTTCTGCAGTCCATTGCCATTCGAGCAAATGCCGCGAGACCTCGCCGATCAGTTCGCTGCCGCCGACCTCGTGATCCTGAAGGGCGACCTGAACTATCGCCGCTTGGTGGGCGACCGGCATTGGGCGCCGACGACCTCGTTCGAGGACCTGGTGGCGTACTTTCCGGCACCAGTTGCGGCATTGCGCACACTGAAGTCCGAAGTCGCCGTCGGCATGTCCGGAAGCCAGGTCGATTCGCTCGACCGCTCCGATCCGAACTGGCGCACGAACGGGCAACACGCTGTGATCCAAATCCGCCCGAGGAGCGGAGGGAACTGATTTCGATTACGGATCCGTGGCCTGCTCGATCAGTAGCGGGACGGCGAATGTGCCGGGCGCCGGTCGCGCGTTCCGGGCGGGTCGCGGTGGCTTTCGTGGGAGATCCGCGCTGCCATCGGGAGTCGGGACCGCTCGCGGGTTTCCGGTGCGAGCGGATTGCGGCCAGGGCGGATCAGCTGGTGCGGCGGGCGGCGGCGTACCCGCCGAGCCCGGCGGCGAGCAATCCCGCCACGATGGCGAGGTAGCCGCCGACGACACCGTTTCCGGTACCGGGGCCGCCGGTGGCCGTCGCCAGGACCCAGACCCCGACCACCGTGCCGAGTACGCCCCCGACCACGGCCGCCACCGCCCAGGCGGGCCCGTTGGTGACACCGAAGCGGCTGTTCGGGCGGATCAGAGCGAGTACCCCGACGACGGCAGCGGCCACGCCGAGCAGGGCGGCGGAGGTCGCTACCAGGCGGCCCGAGGTCAGTTCGCCGGCACCGACCGCGAGCGAGCCGGCCGGCGTGGACAGTGCGGCGGCCATCCGGGCCGCGCCGTCGGCGACGAGCGAGTTGTGGACCGACATTGTTGTACTCCTTCGACTTTCGGCTGAACACCCGCCCCGGACACCGTCGCAACCGACATCGGATACCGCGAATTCGATTGCCGGACAGCGCCCGAATCGGATCTGCGGGCCGATACCAGCATGCGGGCCGAGCGCGGGGCCGATCATCGTGCAGGCGTGGACAGTTCCCGCTGCCGCGGTGGTGGTGGTATCGGCCGCACTACCACGGGCGCGGTAGTGCGGCCGATACCGCGCAAGCGGGATTACCGGACCGCCTCCGGTGGCTAGGGTGCTTCCATGGGCAGCGGACGGATCGGCGGTTACGCGATCGCCGCTGCGGTGGCCGTGACACTGCTGGCCGGCGCCTTCTCGCGGCACCACATCGACGCCACGCTGGCCCCGCTGGGATACGCCCTGCTGACGGTCAGCGGACTGACGCTGCTGGCCCGCAACCGCTGGCCGGTGCCGGTTCTCGTGGTGACAGGGCTGTGCGCACTCGGCTATCAGGCCGCGGGCTTCGACGTGCCGGCCGTGGCGTTCCTCTTCGCCGTCTACGCCGCGGTGCGGGCGGGGCACCGCTGGACAACGGTCGTGGCCTCCGTCGTGCTGGTCGCCGCGTTGCCGGTTGCGGTGCTGGCCTCCGGGCAGCCGGTGGGCGCCGCGTTCGCGCAGGCCCGCGGCGCACTCGAACTCGCGTGGCTGGTCGCGGCCGGCGCGGCCGGTGAGGCCCTGCGGCAGGCGGAACAGCGGGCCGGTGAGGCCGAACGCACCCGGGAGGAGACCGCCCGCCGCCGCGCCGACGAGGAGCGCCTGCATATCGCGCGCGAGTTGCACGATTCGCTGACCCACCAGATCTCGGTCATCAAGGTGCAATCGGAGGCTGCCGTGCACGTGGCCCGCAAGCGCGGTGAACCGGTATCCGAGGCGTTGCTCGCCATCCGGGAGGCAGGCCGGGAGGCGGCCCGGGAACTGCGCGCGACCCTAGAGGCGCTCCGTGACGACGCGGCCGCGGCGCGCCCCGGCATCGCCGACGTGCCGGACCTGCTGGAACGGCTGCGGGTCGGCGGCCTGCCCACGACGTTGGCGATCGACGGTGCGCCCGGCGAACTGTCGACGGCGGTGGACCGGACCGTGTACCGGATCGTGCAGGAGTCGCTGACCAACGTCATCCGGCACGCCGGGACCGCCGCGGCAACGGTCCGCATCGTCTACCAGCCCGGTGCCGTGGTCGTCCGGATCGAGGACAACGGCACGGCCACAACGGATTCCGTTCCCCCGCACGGCGTCGGCCTGCGGGGGATGCGTGAACGGGTCACGGCCCTCGGCGGCCGGCTGCACGCGGCGCCGCGGCCCGAAGGCGGGTTTCGGGTGCAGGCCGAACTGCCGGTGGAGCGGGCGTCGTGATCCGAGTGTTGCTCGTCGACGACCAACCGCTCATCCGCAGCGGATTCCGTGCGCTGCTCGACATCGAGGACGATATCGAGGTGGTCGCCGAAGCCGGGGACGGCGCGGCCGGCGTGGCAGCGGCCCGCGAACACCTGCCCGACGTGGCGCTGGTCGACATCCGGATGCCGGTACTCGACGGCATCGAGACGACCCGGCGGATCGCCGCCGATCCGGAGCTCTCCGGCGTACACGTAGTCGTCCTGACCAATTACGGCATGGACAAGTACGTCTACGACGCACTGCGCGTCGGCGCCGCCGGCTTCCTCGTCAAGGATGTCCACCCGGAGGACTTCCTGCACGCGGTCCGGGTCGCCGCCCGCGGCGACGCGTTGCTTGCGCCGTCGATCACGCGCCGGCTGATCGACCGGTACGTCACCGAACCATCCGACCCCGGCCCGGTCTCCGGCCTCGACGAACTGACCAATCGGGAACGCGAAGCCGTCGCCCTGGCGGCCCGCGGCCTGACCAACGACGAGATCGCCACCCGCATGGTCGTCAGCCCGTCGACCGCGAAAACCCATATCAATCGCGCGATGACCAAGCTCCACGCCCGCGATCGCGCCCAATTGGTCATCCGCGCTTACGAATCCGGACTAGTCACCCCACGCAACCGATGAACCGTGGGGCATTCGTGGCCGAAGGCAGGCAACTGCTCCGGCGACGGGGAGCTGATGCGGAATGGATCGATTCCTACAAGGCGTGCGGTCTGTTCGGTCGTCCAGGTTGCGGGTAGGGGACGAGGGCAACGGCTGTCACCTACGACCCGCGCTGTGCTAGCTTCCAGCCGAACGGGGGAGGGTAGTTCATGAATGTCGTTGGGCCCAGGGAAGATCGGGCGGCCGGGGTGTTGCTGTGGGCGGGAGGGATCGTTCGTACAGCTGCTGTCGTTGCGGTGCCACTCGCAATTCTGGCCGTGACGCTGTGGGTACTGCGAGTTCGCGGGTCGTTCGATCCCGGTTTGGTCGAGCGGGGATGGCGTTTGTCGGTGTCGACTGGGGCGTTCAACGCCGCGTTTCTCGTCGCGCTAGGGGCTGCGGCATCGACGCTCAGTGGGTCGGTGGCTCTTGTGCCGGCGGTGAATTCGGTACGTGTGTGGGGGAAGTGGATCCTCGGAGCGGTTACCGCGATGTTTGTGGTTGGTCCGGTCAGCGGTCTGTTGGTCGAGGCAATAGTCGACCACGAGCCGGCAACGTACGGCTCTGTAATGACGCTGATCCCATTGGTGTGGTTGTGGGCGGCGAGCCTGTGGAAGGGAATTCGATGGTCCCGAGTGGCGGCCGCCCTCAGCGGTCTGGTGGCGGCCGTCGTGGTCGTGGCGGTCGTGGTAGTCACGATTTCGTGGCTACCGGGCTGGTGGGGCGTGCTTGTCGCGATGGCGGGTCTGGTCCTGCTGGGCGTTCTCGCCCGAGCGATCGCCGGACCTGGCAGGTCCGCGGCGACGGGTGATGCGCCGGTCCGTGGAACGATTGCGTCCACACTTCTAGCAGCCGTAGTCGTCGTATCAGCGGCTGGTGCGGTGACGGGCTGGGCGCACGGCACAGTGGCTGTCACGTCCCAGTCGGTTCCGCGTGGTGTACTGCTGTCGTCCGTGCATCCCGGAGACTCGGCATCCGATTGGACCGATTTCGTGGGTGTCGGTCCGGCAGGTACCGGCATACGTGTCGAGGTGCCGCGCAATTCGGATGGGATGGCACAGCCGACAGCTGTGTTCTGCCGAAACTCCGATTGCGCCGATCTCGCCCTCGCCGCGGCGAGCGAGACGGACTATGCGGCAATCGGTGTGTCGCCGGAGGACGGCTTCGCGGTGGCGCTGGTCGACAGTTACGGCGGCGGGCCGCAGGTCATCGACACATCGGTATGTCGCGCGAGCGGATGCACTGCGACATCCCACGTCCCGGTCAGGTCCGTGGGGAGACTGGTACCGAGCATTGTCGGGCGCGGCGGGGACGGTCTTGTGGTTGCCTATGCCGACGCGCATCAGCTGCATGTGATCTCGGTCGACCATCAAGGCGCGGAACCCGTGACGACATCGACCGGCGACGTGCCGCAGTCCGACCCATCCGTCACCTCGATCGACGTGCTGCCCGACGGTCGACCGGTGCTGGCCGTCGTGGACGGCGACGATTACTCGACCTGGTTGGCGATCTGCCGGGACCCGCAGTGCCACAACGTCGACAATCGGAAGATCATGGACGGCAGGCGGCTGTTGGGCCCCGGTGCGGTGGTCATGGCCGGTTCCGATGGCCGGCCACTAGTTGCCGGGCTCGACCGGGACGGGAACGTCACCGTTTACTCGTGTGACGACACCGAGTGCGGCACGGTCACGCCCCGGATCATCGCCGGATACGACCCGACGGCCAGTTCACTGACTGGAACTCTGGACGCCGGCGGACGGCCGGTGATCTCCACGTGGACGCGCCACTATTCCGACAACCTGAGCCTCGTCGGATCGACGCGCTGTGACCGGCGACGATGTGGAGCTTGACGCCTGCTCTTCGTGAACGTTTACCGAATGGGTCTCGAACCATGGCGCTCAGACCGCACTCTGCTGCCTTCTCCACGTTCAGGATGGTGCGCCCGGCATCGAGGCCAAGGGTGAAAGGGGAATATGTGGTCCTAGCTGGGTTCGAACCAGCGACCCCTCGCGTGTGAGGCGAGTGCTCTCCCGCTGAGCTATAGGACCGGGAGTAGTTGTCCGGGGGAGTTGAGGTACTCGCTCCGAACGAGATGAAACATTAACACGAGGGGCTGGTGTGATACCAAATCGCCCCTCGGCCTGGGGGTTTACCGCGGGTGGGTGGTGAACGTGCGGACGGGGGATCGGTTGACGGTCAACGGATGTCGGTCGAGTGGTTGCGGGTGGGCGGCGTACGGGCGTTGTGTGAAGTGCAACACATCGGTCCGTGTGGCCCGAGTTACCTGTGGTGCGTTCGGGTTCGTCGGATGCATCCGCGCGGGTCCGGCGGAAGGCGGTTCGGAGCGGGGCGGAGGGCGTCGGCCGACGTCCGAATTACACGCTCGAGATTCGCATTCACCCCCTGTTACCAGGCGATTTGTGATCGTGACAGATCGTCGTCTAATGTTCTTCTCGTCGCCGAGACAGCCGCAAGGCCCCCGGGGACAGAATGCGGATGTAGCGCAGCTGGTAGCGCATCACCTTGCCAAGGTGAGGGTCGCGGGTTCGAATCCCGTCATCCGCTCGAAGGCCAACCCGGCCTGGTTGGCGGTGTGGCCGAGTGGTGAGGCAACGGCCTGCAAAGCCGTGCACACGGGTTCGATTCCCGTCGCCGCCTCGAAAGAGGCAACAAGCTTCGAAAGAGGCACATAGACCCGCGCGATTAGCTCAGCGGGAGAGCGCTTCCCTGACACGGAAGAGGTCACTGGTTCAATCCCAGTATCGCGCACCGAAGAGGAGCAGGTCAGAGCCGGTTTTATCCGGATGGCCTGCTTTTTCGTTTGTCCGGAAACCGCTTAATGGTCCACCAGTGGGTCAAGCGTATCTGCTATCAATCCTGAGAATGTGTGAACAGGGTCGCTCCGGCGGCTCTCAGCTCGTCGTTCTGGGTCTGGTTGTAGATCCGCAGCGACACGGCCGGATCGTGTCCGTGCCACGCGGCGACGGTGGTCGCCGGGATGCCGCGGGCGAGCATGGCCGACACCGAGGTATTGCGCAGCCCCTTCAACGGGATGCGGCGCAAGCCTGCATGCTCGCGTAGCCGCTGGAACTCGTCGCTGTACCAGGCCGGGCGCAGCGGTCTCCCGTCCTCGTGGACGGCGATCAGCCGGTCCTCCGACCAGGCGATGCCGAGCCGCGCGGCTTCGGCTTTCTGGCGCTCCTTCAACACCCGAAGCGCTTCAGCGACATCGTCGGGCAGTGGAAGATCGCGGCGGCTGCGCCGGGATTTCGGCAGGTTCTCCTCGACGATCTTCCCGATCGCTACCCGGCCGCGCCGGATGCGCAGGCGTGAACCGTTGAAGCGGGTCCAGCGCGCCGCGAGAACCTCGCTGCGCCGCATGCCGTAGCAGGACAGCAGCCAGCACGCGTACAGGCGGTGAGTACGTGCCTGCTCCCTGAATGCCGCAACCTCTTCTGCAGTCCAGGATTTCGAGCCTCCGGGCTCGTCGTCGTCCTCGTCCTCGTCGTCGTCGATCGGGTCCTGGGGCCTGTCCACCAGGTCGATCACGTTGCGCGGCAACATGCCCTGGTCGACATAGGACTGCACGACCATGCCGAACGTCGTCAAGGTCGTGCGGACCGTGACGGGCTTGACGCCCTCTGGTGCGCGGACTGCGGAGCGGTCGGTGGCTGGCGCGTAAATGCCCCGCTGCGGGCGGGCGATTCGGTCGGTCCGGACCAGCATCGACAGGCAGTTGTAGACGTCGTCGTCGGGGAATGCGGCTTTGACCTCGGCGACCGCGATGCCGGCCGCGGGTGATCGGTCGATGAACGCTGCCACCCGGGACAGCAGGCTGTCGGGTCGGTAGTGCCGGGGGTCGACTCGACCTTGCGTGAGCATCCAATCGACGAGGTCGTCGCCGTCGGCCTTGGTGACCTCGGTCAGCAATTTCCCTCCGAGGCGGCGGCGGACAGGCTTCAGGTTGTTGCGGTAGCCCTCGAGCTTGACCAGGCGGATCCCGCGCCGGCCCTTCAGCCATTCCTCGCAGGCGTCGTCAACAGTGGTATCCAGCACCGGTACGTAGCAGCCGTCGGCGACTTCCGTTGTGATCCGACGGAATTCGCGACGAGCCTCGGTCAGGGTGGAGTAGGTGAATCGTGGCCGGTCGCGGCGGCCGTCGGCGGTGGTGCCGACGTCGACGCGGAAGGTGTAGGTGACGGTGCCGTCCTTGGCGGTGCGTTTGTCGATCGGCTCGGTGCGGCGTTTGGATTTCGCAGCGGCGCGGCGGGCAGGCATGGCGGGGTGAACTCCTTAGGTGGGTAGCGATCCGCTGCAGCGGACTGAGGCTGGGGTCGATGAGTGGCTCGGGAGCAACTCGGCGAACTGGGTCCTCGTGGTGTGCCGGTCAGCGTGGGCTGCCGGGCAGGGAATGTGAATGGGCTTGCCATTGAGGCGAAGACGACCCAGCAGTCGGTCCTTGGCTGAAACGCACTCCGATCACGACCTGGGCGTCGGCGCACCGCACCCCATGGGGCGAGGCGTATCCACTGGCCGTGCGGATGCGGGTTCCGTGGCAGGAGCGACCAGGCCAACCTGGGGTCGCGGAGCGTATACGTGCCCGGGTTACTGGGCCTCGATGTCCGGGTCGGTCTCCACCTGCAGTATTCGGCGTATCGACTTGGAGGGGATTCGCACTCGGTTTCCGACTCGAATCGCCGGTAGCTCGCCGGATTTCACGGCGGCATACAGGGTGGATCGCCCGATCCCGAGGAGCCTGGCGGCGTCGGGGATCGAGATCGTCGGCTCGTTCAACAGCCGTCGCAACGCGTCAGCGACGTCGGAGTGAGTGCTGTCACGGTGGGGGCGAGGGTGTGCGGTCATGCACGCTCCTGACAGGTAGACAACCGGCCAGTCCCTCGCAACCGTCAGGATACTCCAATCTCAGGAGTGTGATCTTGCGCCCAGCGTCCTGAAGTGCGTGTGTGCCAACGGGTACCAGGGTCGGTCTCGGCATTGTGGGTCAGGGTGTGTTCGCATACCTGCTCACCGCCCGCGTGCTGGGCGCGCATTGCGTCCGCGCTGGCCCGCGGCCGGGGTGCGTTTTGGCGTGGATTACTGTGCTGGTCAATTCACTTCGGTAATCGATGAGATGGGGGATCCGATGGCGCGCAAGGTGACTGTCCAGATGATCGACGATTTCGACGGCGCGTCTGTTGCCGAGGAGACGGTGCGGTTCGGGCTGGACGGCGTGGACTACGAGATCGATCTGTCGGTCCTGAACGCCGGCAAACTGCGTGAAGTGTTCGAGCTGTGGACCGGGCACGGGCGTAAGACTTCTCGTGGCCTGAAGGCCAAGCGCTCCGGTGCCCGGCCGCTGGCGGACAGGGAGCAGACCGCGGCCATCCGGAGGTGGGCGCGGGCGAACGGCCACGACGTGTCGAGTCGTGGCCGGATTCACTCGGCGGTGGTCGAGGCGTACGAGAAGGCGACGGCGTAGGCAGTCGGCCTGATCGGGCGAGAAGTCGGCCCCAAGTGTGGGGGTCAGGGGTTCGAGTCCCCTTAGCTCCACCCATTGATGCAGGTCAGGCCCGGTATACTGCCGGGCCTGACCTGTTTTTATTCAGCCAACCCCGCGTTTACCCCACGGTTTGGATTCAATT
>NZ_RFFH01000023.1 GCF_003696265.1 Nocardia stercoris
GGCGACGGTCCATGTCGCTGCGATCAATCAATGGCTGCGACACGAGTGAGGGCGGGCCGAACGGCCCGCCCTCACCACTTCGAAACACTGCCTAGGCGCCGAGCCGGCCGGTGCCCTCCGCGGCGGCGGCCGCCAGCAGGTAGTACAGCGCCGCGGTGCGGCGGGCGCAGCGACCGGGCGGGCAGCTGCGGTGATCGGCCACGATGCCCTCGGCCAGCTCGGTGGTGAGACGCGCAGGCACTTGGGCGCAACTGTCGAATGCAGGTGCCATGCCCGTGCTCCTTCCAGGCCGTGCGCTGTCGACCGGCACGTCTGCCGACCGGGCGGGATATGCCGCCAACAGCGGGATTTCCGATCCTGACACCGGATAAACACGACGTGTCACGAATCGACGGTGGGTCGGGTCACAGCAAACGCCCGCCGACGGTCTCGGGCGCGGATTAGGGTGGGCCGACAGATGCGTTCTCCGCACTCCCGTGACCAGGAGTAGACGTGGCAGCAGCCGATGGCCAGGCCAAGAACCGCGAGATCGAACCGGACGCCGTGTGGCAGCGCAGCGGCGACGGCACCGGAGCTGTCGAGGTGGCTTTCCTCGCCAGCGGAAATATCGGCCTGCGCAGCGCCGCCGAACCCGACGGCCCGGTCCTGATCTTCACGCCCGGCGAATGGCGCGCCTTCGTCCTGGGTGCCGCGGATGGCGAATTCGCCCGCCCGGGAGCGTGATCCGGACGGGCGAATTGCGTTGAGCGTCAGGCTTTCCGGTCAGGCGCCGAGCGCACCGGCCAGCATCGGCCAGGAGTCGTGCAAGCCCTGCTGCCAGTAGGCCCAGGAGTGCAGGCCGGTGGCGTTGTGCACCACGGTGATCGGGATGCCGCGGGCCTGCAGCAACGTACCGAACGCGGCCGAGCAGAGGTCGACGCCGGTCTCGATGGGCGAACCGTACACCAGGTGGTCGAGCGGTTCGGGATGCACGGCGGTGCTGTTCAGGCCGGGGATACCGGTGCCCGCCGACAGGAACAGTGCCTTGCCGCGCAGGTTGTCGGCCAGGGCCGCCGGGTCGTGCGCGGCCCACTCCGGGCTGCCGATCGGACCCCACATGTCGTCGGGGTTGCCACCACGGTTGACGATCGAGAACTGCATGACCGGCGCGACCATCGACATCTCCGGGCAGGCGCTGTATCCGGCGACCGCGCGGTACAGGTCGGGGTGCCGCGCGGCCAGCACGTATGCGGCGATCCCGCCCATGGACAGGCCACCGACCCCGTTGACCCCGTTGCCGGCGAAGGTGCTGTCGATCAGCGGCGGAAGTTCCTGGGTGAGGAAGGTTTCCCACTGGTACCGGCCGAACTTGGCCGAGTCGGTGGTCCAGTCGGTGTAGTACCCGGCCTCACCGCCGAGCGGCATGACCACGTTGACGTTCTTGCCCGCGAAGAAGGGCTCGGCGTCGGTGTAGTAGGTCCAGCCGCTCTCCGCGGTCCCCGCGTCCAGGCCGTCGAGCAGGTAGTAGCTGGGCCGCGGTCCGTCCCCCGCAGGGTGCAGCACCTCCACCTGCACCGGCTGGCCCATGGCCGGCGAGTCGACGGTGAGGATCGATCGGGTGGGGCTCTGATCACTGCGCCCGACCACGGTCGCCGCAGCAACCTGTGGGGCAGCGGCGAACCAGCCCGCCAGCATTGTCGAAAATAGGAGCACAACCGCCGCAAGACTGCACTTGGAACGCATAATCACCCTCCACTCACCGGATTCAGCGCACTACAGGCTAACTCATCCCGGTGCGAGAGCTAACATACAGCACAGGCAGTTCCGGCACGAGTGGATCACACTTCGAGCGCACCCCGGATCGACGAAGCGAGATAGTCGAGATCCGCGCGCGGCGGCATCGTCGGCCGGGCCCGCAGGCCGAATCCGTCACCGGGCTTGCGCGGCACGACATGCAGGTGCACATGGAAGACCTCCTGCCCGGCGGTGACGCCGTCGGCCAGGAAGAAGTTCACGCCGTCCGCACCGATCTCCGACGTCCGCAACGCGGCCGCCAGCCGCTGCCCGACCTGGAACAGCTTGCCGCCCAAGGCGGGATCGAGTTCGGCGAGACTGCGGGCCGGCACCCGCGGCACCACCAGCACGTGCCCCGGCGTGACGGGCCGGATATCCATGAACGCCACCACATCCTCGTCCTCGTACACCTTCGAGGCAGGTGCCCGGCCGGCGATGATGTCGGAGAAGATCGTGTACGGATTCATGGAATCACCGTAGGCGCAGAGTGTTCCGGTGCGGAAGTGCGAACAGCACAGCCGCACACCCGGCTACAGAATCGGCGCCGGGGTGTAGCGCGCGGCCTGCGGGTTCGCGTCCGACAGCTTCTGCACCTGCGCCACGATGTCGCCCACCTGCGCGTCGGCGGCACCGATGAACGCGGAACGGTCGGCGAGCGCGGCCTCGAGCGCGGCGCGGTCCAGCGGCATCCGGTCGTCGGCGGCGAGCCGGTCCAGCAGGTCGGGCTCGCGGCCCTGCTCCCGCATGGCCAGCGCCACCGCGACCGCGTGCTCCTTGATGACCTCGTGCGCGGTCTCGCGGCCGACCCCGGCCCGGACCGCCGCCATCAGGATGCGGGTGGTGGCCAGGAACGGCAGGTAGCGGTTCAGCTCCCGGTTCACCACGGCCGGGTAGGCGCCGAACTCGGTGAGCACGGTCAGGAAGGTCTCCATCATGCCGTCGATGGCGAAGAAGGCGTCCGGCAGCGCCACCCGGCGGACCACCGAGCAGAACACGTCGCCCTCGTTCCACTGCGCGCCCGCCAGCTCGGCGGCCATCGACGCGTACCCGCGCAACACCACCTGCAGGCCGTTCACGCGCTCACACGAGCGGGTGTTCATCTTGTGCGGCATCGCCGAGGAACCGACCTGGCCGGGCTGGAAGCCCTCGGTGACCAGCTCATGCCCGGCCATCAGCCGGATGGTGTGCGCGAACGACGACGGGCCGGCACCCACCTGGACCAGGGCCGAGAGCACATCGTGGTCCAGCGAGCGCGGGTAGACCTGGCCGACACTGGTCAGCACACCGGCGAAGCCGAGGTGGCGGGCCACCCGCTCCTCCAGCTGCGCCAGCTTGCCGGCGTCACCGTCGAGCAGGTCCAGCATGTCCTGGGCGGTACCCATCGGGCCCTTGATGCCGCGCAGCGGGTAGCGGTCGATCAGCTCCCGCAGCCGGGTCAGCGCGAACAGCAGTTCGTCGGCGGCGGACGCGAAACGCTTACCGAGCGTGGTGGCCTGGGCGGCGACATTATGCGAGCGGCCGGCCATGACCAGCGTCCGGTATTCGGCGGCCCGCTCGGCCAGCCGGGCCGCGATCGCCACGCCGTGCGCGTACACGTGCTCGAGGGCGAGCCGGATCTGCAGCTGCTCGACGTTCTCGGTGAGGTCGCGACTTGTCATGCCCTTGTGGATGTGCTCGTGACCGGCGAGGGCGTTGAACTCCTCGATCCGGGCCTTCACATCGTGGCGGGTGACCCGCTCGCGTTCGGCGATCGCGGCCAGGTCGACCTGCTCGAGCACCCGCTCGTAGTCGTCGACGACCCCGGCCGGCACCTCGATCCCGAGGTCGGCCTGCGCGCGCAGCACCTCCAGCCACAGCCGGCGTTCCAGCACGATCTTGTTCTCCGGTGACCACAGCTCCCGCATCTGCGGGCTGGCGTACCGGGTGGCGAGGACGTTCGGAACAAGACTCACAGGAGAAGTCTATTGACGGGGGTGCCGCGCGTCAGACCTGGGGTGCGCAGATGTCGATCAGCTCGAGCAGCGCGGCGCGGGCCGCGCGGCGGGGTTGCGGATCGGCCTCGGTGAGCGCCGCGACCACCGCGCCGTCGACCACGGCCACGACGCGGCGCAGCTGATCGAGGCGGACCAGGCGGTCGGAGCGGCGCAGCACGTCGGCCAGCAGATCCTCCAGCTGACTGCGTAGTCGGAACTGCACCTCGCGTAGTTCCGGATGCCGGGCCGAGGCCACCGACCGTTCGAAGCGGGCGATCAGCCGTTCCCGCGTCAGGTCGTCGTTGCCCTCGGGGCCGACCAGCAGATCCAGGATCAGATCGACGGTGGCTTCCGGGCCGCGCCGCCGGTGCGAGATCTCGCCGACTCGGCGGCGCATCGAATCGAGTTCCGCGTTGCCGCTGAACTCGACCGCGCGCGCGATCAGATCCTCCAGCGACTGGAAGTAATACGTGGTGGATGCCAAGGGCAGGTCCGCGCGGGTGGCCACCGAACGATGGCGCACAGCGTCGAAACCACCTTCGAGCAGGAGTTCGGCGGCTGCCGCCACCAGTGCCTGGCGTCTCCGCTCGCCTTTCGGGGTCGTCGCGGTGATCACCGTGTCATCGTGCCAGTCGTCATGGTTTCATCCGTACCGAATCGGGTGCGAGCTTTGACCTGCAGTATGCGAACCACTCATTGCGCAGCGTCGAATCAACAACTTACGTTTTTTCTACCTTATTGCCCCGGTCACAGGTGCCGTAGTGATTAAAGTTTTTGGGACACTTAACTTTTCAGTTCCCCCAGGTAACCGGCGATCCGCTCCATCGCCGCCTGCACGTCAGCGGTGGCACCCGCGAACGACAATCGGACCGTCCGGTTCCCGTGGCGGGTGTCGAAATCGATACCCGGTGCGATCGCTACGCCGGTGGCCGCCAACAGATCCGCGCACCACTGCATCGAATTATCGGTCAGGTGACCAATATCGGCGTACGCATAGAACGCGCCGTCGGCCGGCGCGATATCGGTGAGACCGATCCGCCGCAGACCGTCCAGCACGATCTTGCGGTTCACCGCATAGCGGCGCACGTGACCGTCCAGCTCCGCCTTCGCCTCCGGCCCGAACGCGTGAATCGCCGCGTACTGCGAAATCGCGGGCGGACACACCGTGAAGTTCGAGGCGAGCCGCTGCAACGCCGGGCGCAGGCCGGCCGGCACCAGCATCCAGCCCAGCCGCCACCCGGTCATCGAGAAATACTTCGACACCGAGCCGATCACCACCGCCTCCCGCGACGTCTCCCAGGCACACGCGGTCTGCGAACCGTCGTAGACGATGCCGTGGTAGATCTCGTCCGAGATCAGCAGCGTCCCGTGCGCGTCGCACCAGCGCGCCAGGTCGGCCAGCTCAGCCGGGGCGATCATGGTGCCGGTCGGATTGGCCGGGCTGGCGACGATCAGGCCCGCCGGCGGCTCGGGCAGCTCCTCCAGCATGGCGACGGTCGGCTGGTAGCGGGTCTCCGGGCCGCAGTCCAGCTCGATCACCGTGCAGCCGAGCGCGGTCAGCGTGTTGCGGTAGGCGGGATAACCCGGCCGGGCCACCACGACCGTGTCCCCCGGGTCGAAGGCGGCAAGGAACAGCAGCGAGAACGCGCCCGAGGACCCGGTGGTCACCACGACCTCGTCGGGATCCACCTCGACGCCGTAGACGTCCCGGTGGTGCCGGGCGATCGCCTCCCGCAGCGCCAGAAGGCCGAAAGTCTCCGTGTACCCCAGCAATTCGTCGCCCAGGGCAGCCCGAGTAGCGCGCAGCACCGGCTCCGGCGCGGGCGTCGACGGCTGACCGGCAGCCAATACCAGCACGTCACCGTGGGTACGCTCCCGCTCGCCCGCCGCCTTCCAGACATCCATGACATGGAAGGTGGGCACAGTCGACCGGACAGATTCCTTACGCACCCGATGACGGTAGAACACCCGCGCAGCGCCCGCGCAGGGGATCCGCGGTTCGTCCCGGGTGCAGGTCACGACCCCACCGCCGAGGCAGCCGGGGACACCGGCCCGAGCCGGCCGAGGTCGAACCCAGCCGGGTCGATCCGGGCGCACCGGACACTCCCGACATCCGAGGCCGATGCGCCGTCCGGGCTTTCCCGGCCGCGCGCTGTTAACCTCGAGCTCATGGCTGATCAGGCCGGCCGATTCCGTAGCCGCCACGGGGGAACTCGTGTCTTCCGGCCGGATTGGCGCTCCACACAGCCAGGTTCGCGTTCCAGCCGGCCGGGCGCACGGTCGTCCCGGCCGGGCTCGGGGACCACTCAACCGGACTCGAGCACCACCCGGCCCGGTCCGAATTCCGCTCAGCCCGTGACGAATTCCACTCGTCCGAGCACGAGTTCCGCCCGACGGCCGAGCTCGTCCGCCACGAAGCGGCGGGGGCTCGGGTCGCGGCCGGGCACTCCCCTGCTCCCCGAGACCTTCCGGCCTGCACTGTCCCGGACGGCGGGCCGGGCCTGGGGTGCGGCCCTGCACACCGGGCGGGCGAGCTGGTCGGCGACGCAAGCGGGATGGTCGGCCGCGCGCGATACCGATTGGCGCGAACTCGCGCGCCGGGATTGGCGGGCCTGGTTCGAGGCGCAGTGGATGCCGTTGCGCGCCTGGTTGATTCAGCATCGCGTGCTGGTAGCAGGACTGGCGGCCGTGACGCTGTTCGCCGCGGCGGACACGATTCCGGCGCACCAGATCACCGCCACCCCTGCGCCCGGCGGCGGGCTGCGGGTCCCGGTCGCCCACCCGCTGCAGGTCCGGGCCGCGGCCGAGCCGAGCCGCCGCTACCTCGACGCCATCAACAAGGGTGAGCGGCTGCGGGAGGCGCAGGTGGTCGGCGAGGCGGCCCGGGCGACCCTGGAACGGGCCAGAGCCGAAGCGGCCGCGGCCAGTTCGGGGCAGCCGCAGGACTGGATCGGGGTCGCGCCCGCGGTGCTACCGGGTATCGGCCGGTTCGCGCGGCCGGCGGTCGGCGTGTTCACCTCCGGCTACGGCAGCCGCTGGGGCACCTTCCACTACGGCGTCGACATCGCCGCCCCGATCGGTTCCCCGATCTACGCGGTCACCGACGGCACCGTCATCGACGCCGGCCCCGCCGACGGCTTCGGTCTCTGGGTCCGCATCCGCCACACCGACGGCACCATCTCCGTCTACGGCCACATGTACGACTTCTCGGTCTCGGTCGGCGAGCACGTCCAGGCCGGCCAGCAGATCGCCCGCGTCGGAAACCGCGGCGACTCCACCGGCCCCCACCTGCACTTCGAGATCCTGATCAACGGCCAGCACGTGGACCCTCAGCCCTGGCTGGCAGCCCACGGAATCCCGTTGGGGCAGTAGATCGCTCGCGACTACACCCGGGCGGGGATGCTGATGCGGCCGTCCACCGCGGCCTGGGCGATGTCGTGGCGGTAGTGGCCGCCGGCCAGTTTGATGGCGGCCAGGCGCTCGTAGGCGCGGGCGCGGGCCTCGGTGAGGTCGGCGCCGACGCCGACCACGTTCAGCACGCGGCCGCCCGCGGAGACCAGGGCGCCGTCGGCGCGCTGTGCGGTACCGGCGTGGAACACCTCGGTGTCGGGGGTCGACGCTTCGGTGCCGGTGATCACGTCGCCGCTGCGCGGGCGGGCGGGGTAGTTCTCGGCGGCCAGCACGACGGTGAGCGCGGCGCCGTCCTTCCAGCGCGGCGGCTCGGCCTGCGCCAGAGTGCCGGTCGCGGTGGCGTACAGCAGTTCGCCGAGCGGGCTCTCCAGCAGCGCCAGCACCGCCTGGGTCTCGGGATCGCCGAAGCGGCAATTGAATTCGACCACCGCCGGGCCCGCCTGACCGATCGCGAGACCGGCGTACAGCAGCCCGGAGAACGGCACGCCGCGGCGCACCATCTCGGCGGCCACCGGCTCGACGACCTCGGTGACGATCTCGGTGACCACCTCGGCCGGCAGCCACGGCAGCGGGGTGTAGGCACCCATACCGCCGGTGTTCGGACCGGTGTCACCGTCGCCGACGCGCTTGTGGTCCTGGGCCGGCAGCAGCGGGACCACGGTCTCGCCGTCGACCAGGCAGAACAGCGACACCTCGGGGCCGTCCAGGAAGGACTCCAGCAGAACCGGGTGGCCGTTCTCCAGCAGTTCGGCGCCGTGGTCGCGGGCGGCGTGCCGGTCGGCGGTCACCACCACGCCCTTACCGGCGGCCAGGCCGTCGTCCTTGACCACCCAGGTCGGGCCGAACCGGTCCAGCGCGGCATCCAGCTCACCGGGGTGGTCGACGATCTCGCTGTGCGCGGTCCGCACCCCGGCGGCCGCCATCACGTCCTTGGCGAACGCCTTCGACCCCTCGATCCGGGCCGCGGCCGCCGACGGGCCGAAGCAGGCGATTCCCGCCGCGCGTACCGCGTCGGCGATGCCCAGGACCAGCGGCACCTCGGGGCCGATCACCACCAGATCCGCCGCGACCTGGCGGGCCAGCCCCACCACCGACTCGGCGTCGGCCGGGTCGACCGGCCGCAGCGTCGCCTGGCCGGCCATGCCCGGATTGCCGGGCGCGGCAACGACGTCGGACACCCCTGGGTCCCGGCGCAGGGCCTGGACCAGGGCATGTTCACGGGCTCCGGAACCGATCACGAGTACGCGCACCGGGTAATTATGCGCGGTAGCGCCGACAGCCATGCGGGCCCCCGTCGAGATATGACAATGTGAGCCCATGGCGTCTGTATTCAGTGCGATCATCAACGGCCAGCTGCCCGGGCGGTTCGTCTGGGAGGACGACGAGTTCGTCGCCTTCCTGACCATCGCGCCGGTCACCCAGGGGCACACCCTGGTCGTCCCCCGAGCCGAGATCGACCAGTGGCAGGACCTCGACCCCGCCACCTTCGCCAGGCTCACCGAGGTGGCGCAGAAGATCGGTCAGGCGGTCCGGCTGGCCTGGGATGCGCCGCGAGCCGGCCTGCTGATCGCCGGACTCGAGGTGCCGCACCTGCACCTGCACGTCTTCCCGGCCTTCGAGCTGGGCGATTTCAACATCAGCGGCGCCGACCACGACCCGTCGAAGGAATCCCTCGACGAAGCGCAGTCCAAGATCAAGCGAGCGTTGCGCGACCTCGGATACGGCGCGTCCGTACCCGCGTAGCGACCGGAACGTTCGAGGCGCTCCTCGCCGCGCTGTGGCATCCGGCGCAGACCGACCGCTCGGCCGCCTTCTTCAGCGGCCGGGCAGTATCGAGTCGGTGAGCCGTTCGGCGAGCGCGTCGTCGAGGGGTGCGTGGCCGAGGATGAAGCGGTACCAGAACACCCCGTAGAACTGGTCGACCAGCAGATCGAGATCGGCGTCGGCGGGCAGCTCGCCGCGCTGCCGCCCCCGCTCGAGCACGGCCCGCACCGCTGCCCGGCGCTGGGCGGTGAAGGTCCGCAACAGCTCCTCGAGATGCGGGTCGTGCGCCGCCTCTCGTACCAGCGTGCGCAGCGCGGGTGCGGTCGAACTGCTCTGCGCGCCACGGAAAGTCGATTCCATGAGGGTGCGCAGGTCGGTGCGCAGCGACCCGCTGTCCGGTGGCGGCACCTCGAGCGCCGACCGTTCGGTGAGCGCGTCCAGCAAGACCGCCCCCTTCGACGGCCACCACCGATACACGGTCTGCTTCCCGACGCCCGCCGCTCGAGCGATGGCGTCGATGGTGACCGGGGCGCCGGCGGATTCGCCGAGCAGTCGCAGCGAGGCATCGAGAATGGCCTGCCGGGTGGCTTCGTTGCGCCGTCGCCCGGTGTGCGGTCGCGCCGGCTGTGCCGCCGTACTGTCCATGATCGCCTCCTGTGACGCACCTCACCGATTTGTCGAGACTAAAAGTCTCGTCAACAGTGTTGTCGAGACTGTCAGTTCCGTAAGCGTAAACGGACAGCGACAGAGAGGACTTCCGACAATGACCACAACACCGCGCGTCGTCGTCATGGGTGGCAGCTCCGGCATCGGCGAGGCCACCGCCACCGCCTTCGCGGCCGACGGCGCCGAGGTCGTCATCACCGGCCGCGGCCGGGACAAGCTCGACGCGGCCGTCGCGCGGATCGGCGGCAAAACCACCGGCTACGCCCTGGATGCCACCAGCCAGACCGATATCGACGCCTTCTTCGCCCAAGCCGGGACCATCGACCACCTGGTCGTCTCGGTGAGCGGCTCGGCCGGCAGCGGCCCCTTCGCCGACCTCGATCTGGATCAGCTGGCCGCCGGCTTCGACGGCAAGTTCTGGCCGCAGGTGCGCATCCTGAAAGCCGCTCTCCCGCACCTGGATTCGCAGGGATCGGTCACCCTGGTGACCGCGGGCTCGTCCCGCTCGGCCTTCCCCGGCACCGCGGGCCTGGCCGCCATCAACGGCGCGCTCGACGCCATGGTGCCGCCGCTCGCCGTCGAACTCGCCCCGCTGCGCATCAATGCCGTCTCCCCGGGCGTCGTCGACACTCCGTGGTGGGACCGGGTTCCCGAGGCGCAGCGCACCGCCCTGTTCGACGGACTGGTGGCGACCACCCCGGTCGGCCGCGTCGGCCGCCCCGCGGACATCGCCCGGGCCATCCACATGCTGGCCACCAACGGATTCATCACCGGCGTCGTGCTCGACGCCAATGGCGGCACCAGTCTCGCGACGGGTCGCTGACCGGCCGGCAATTCGGTCGGCCCGCGTGGTCACGCTCGGCTGTCGCCACCGCCCGAATCGGGCCTAGGCGCGGTCGCGGGGCAGCCGGACCGTGAACGTGGTTCCCACTCCGACCTCGCTGTGCACCGCGACCGAACCGCCGTGCGCCGCCACCAGCGACTGCACGATCGACAGGCCCAGCCCCGTGCCGCCGCTGTCGCGGCTGCGTGAGGTGTCGGTGCGGTAGAAGCGTTCGAAGATCCGGTCGGCCTGCTCCTGCGGGAGCCCCCGGCCGGTATCGGCGACGGCCAGCACCACCTCGTCCGCGGCCGGCACCAGCCGGACCGTGACCGCGGCTTCCGGTGCGGTGTGGGTGAGCGCGTTGTCGAGCAGATTGCCCAGCACCTGCCGCAGCCGCGCCGCGTCGCCGCGCACCTCCAGGGTGCCGTCGCCGGGTTCGATCGTCAGGCCGATCTGCCGGGCCGGGCCTTCGGGCCGGCGCGCCGCGTCGACCGCGCGGGCATTGTGCACGGCGTCGCTGGCCAGCGCCAGCAGATCCACCTGCCGGCGGTCGAGCGGGCGCTGCGCGTCCAGCCGGGCCAGCATCAGCAGATCCTCGACGAGCAGGCTCATCCGGTTCGCCTCCCGCTCGACCCGGTCCACCAGCAGCGTCGCGTCCGGCAGCGCGCCCTGCCGGTACAGCTCCGCGAATCCCTTGATGGTGGTGAGTGGGGTGCGCAGTTCGTGGCTGGCGTCGGCCACGAACCGGCGCATCCGGGCCTCGGAGACCCGCGCCTCCTCCTCGGAGGCCTCGGTGTTGGCGAAGGCTTGCTGGATCTGGGCCAGCATCCCGTTCAATGATCGCGACAGCCGGTCGACCTCGGTGTCGTTGCCGCGCACCGGTACTCGGCGATCGAGGTCACCGCCGGCGATCGCCGCGGCGGTCTGCTCGACCTCGTCGAGCGGCCGCAGGCTGCGCCGGATCACCACGTGCGCCACCATGGCCAGCGCCACCAGCACCAGCAGGCCGACGACCACTTCCAGGCCGATCAGCCGGTCGATGATGTTCTCGGTCTCGGTGAGCCGCAGGGCGACGATGCTGGTCCCGCCGGAGTCGGTCACGCGCACGGCCCGCCAGTGCTCGGACTCGTCGCCGACCGAACCGACCGTGCGCGGGTGCGCACCGAGATCGGCGGGTACGTCGGGCGTCGTGGCACCCGTCTGCAACAGCACGGTGGTGTTGCCGGCGGCATCGGTGATGTGCACGTAGAACAGTTCGGCCGGCCGCTCGTGCTCCTGACCGCGCCCGGGCAGCGCCAGCGGCGGCGTGTTGTCCGGCTTCGCCCACGTGTTGGCGGCACCGCGGATCTGGCTGTCCACCCGGTCGAAGAGCACCCGGTGCATGGCCGAGGTGACGGCCGCGCCCGACAGCAGCAGCCCGAGCCCGGCCAGTGCCACCAGGACCACCACCAGGGTGACCCGCAACGGCACCGCGGCGGCACGACGGGACAACCAGGCTCGAGCGCCCGCGTCCGGTTCGGCGCCGGTCACTTGGCGGTCGACTTGCTCCGGCTGGGCGCCCGCATCACATACCCGACTCCGCGCAGGGTGTGGATGAGCCGGTCCGGGCCGGTGTCGACCTTCTTGCGCAGGTAGGAGACGTACGTTTCGACGACACCGACCTCGCCGCCGAAGTCGTAGCGCCACACGTGATCCAGGATCCGGGGCTTGCTCAGCACGGTCCCCGCGTTGACCATGAAGTACCGCAGCAGGGTGAACTCGGTCGGCGACAGCGCCACCGGCTCGCCCGCCTTCCACACCTCGTGGGTGTCGTCGTCGAGTTCGATGTCCTCGAATCGCAGGCGGGAGGTGTTGCGTTCCTCGACCGTATGACCGGAGCGGCGCAGGATCACCCGCAGCCGCGCCACCACCTCCTCGAGACTGAACGGCTTGGTGACGTAGTCGTCGGCGCCCAGGGTGAGACCGGTGATCTTGTCGTCGACCTCGTCGCGGGCGGTGAGGAACAGCACCGGCGCCTCGATCCCGTCGGCCCGCAGCCGACGGAGCAGCCCGAAGCCGTCCATCCCGGGCATCATGACGTCGACGATCAGCGCGTCGGGCCGGAAGGCCTTGGCCTTGTCCAGTCCCTCCGCCCCGTTCGCGGCGGTGGCCACCTCGAAGCCCTGATAGCGCAGGCTCACCGACAGCAGTTCGACGATCATCGGCTCGTCGTCCACCACCAGCACCCGCGCCTCGGGCGTGCGGTCAGAAGAGGGAACACCAGTCATAGGGGCCATCGTCCCCGCGTCCCGGCAGAAGTCGCTGAAGGCTGGCTGGGAGTTTCCTGGGAGCGGTCCGGGCGCAGCTTCAGCCGTAAAGGCTTCCCGGACAAAGAAAACGGCAGGGCCTCTACCACTGAGCTGGTAGTCGACCCTGCCGTGCTTACTGAGCCCCCTGTCAGGATTGAACTGACGACCTTTCGCTTACAACAACGGCAGGGCCTCTACCACTGAGCTGGTAGTCGACCCTGCCGTGCTTACTGAGCCCCCTGTCAGGATTGAACTGACGACCTTTCGCTTACAAGGCGAGTGCTCTACCACTGAGCTAAGGAGGCGTGGAGCGGTGCTCATCATAGCCGGACACGCCGGCGGGACGGAAAGTCCCAGTACAGAATCGGACGGCAACGACCCGCGCCGGTGGGGAGCCACCCGGAGGTGTCCTCCCACCGGCGTCACCGGGTTGCGCGGGTATCCGGGGATACCGCGGGTCAGGACTGTGCGGCCTGCCGGGCCGCGTCGTCCGCCGCCATGGCGTCACGCAGACTCTTGGGACGCATGTCGGTCCAGTTCTTCTCCACGTACTCGACGCAGGCTGCACGGCTCTCTTCGCCGAACACCACTCGCCATCCGGCCGGAACCTCGGCGAAAGCCGGCCACAGCGAATGTTGCTCCTCGTCGTTGACCAGAACGAAGAACCGGCCGTCCTCGTCGTCGAAGGGGTTGGTGCTCATCTCACCTCACTGGGATACTGGCGCTGTTCGGACGCTTGTCGGCGGCCGACCACAGTCGGGCCCCGGGGCGTTGTGTCGACACTAGCAAGGTCGACGTTACGCGATGGTAGATCCCTCGAGGCCGCCGAAGAAATCGATCAGCAGCTTGTTCACCAGATCCGGACGTTCCAGGTATCCGAAGTGTCCAGCATCGGCAATTTCCTGGTAGCGCGCACCCGGAATGGCGTCGGCGACCTCGCGCGACAAGTATGCCGGAATCATCCGGTCGTCGGCGAATCCGATGGACAGACACGGCACCCGAATCCCGCGATAGGCCTGCACCCGGTTGAAATCGTGGCTCATGCGGCGCTGCGCCCGCACACCCGGGGGAACCGGGCCACCGGTGAATTCGAACAGGTCCAGCCAGTCGCGCGCCGCCGCGGGGTTCGCGAGGGTCGCGGGCGACAGGTTCATCACCGCGGTCATCGCGGCCTCGTACTTGGCCGGCAGCCGCACACCGGAATCGTCCAGTTCGGCCTCACCGATTCCGAGTGTCTGCTGGAAGCGGTCCAGCCGGGCGTGTCCGGCCATGAACACGGCCTTGCGGACCAGCTCCGGGCGCGCCAGCGCCAGCTCCTGGGTCACCCGGGCACCCATCGAGGTCCCCGCCACCAGCGCCGGACCCTCGTCCAGGAACTCGATCAGCGCGGCCGTGTCGGCGACCAGTTCCTCGATGGTGATGCCGTCGGCCGCTTCGAACGAGGGCGCGATCCCCCGGTTGTCGAAGGTGCACACCCGGAAGCCGGCCTGCAGCAGCGCGGGAACCTGATGCAATTCCCACACTCGGCCCGGGCTGCCGGTGCCCATGACGAGCACGACCAGCGGCGCGGCACCCTTGACGTCGGTGCCCTTGGCCTTGTCGCCCTTCAACTGATAGTTCAGCGGGATTCCGTTCACCGTGGCCAGAGGCATGGTGGATTGAACCTTTCGTGTGCGAGACGATCTCACCCACCGTATCGGTAGGACGAATGTCCGGCGTCACGCGGATTGCGGTTCGGCCCGACCGCGCGCTGATCGCCGCGCGCGACCGATACGATTGACCCGCAGACCCGAGTCACCCGAGCCGAGAGGAACGCGCCGATGGCCGCGAAAGGCACCAACGACATCGCGGACGACGACCTGGAACCGCTGGCCGACGAGACCGCTCGCCAGGCCCAGCGCGTGGTAGCCGCCTACGCCACCGACGCCGACGAATGCCGGATGCTGCTGTCGATGCTGGGCATCAGCCCCAGCGGCCGCGGAGAATAAGAGCTAGAGCCCGCCACCCGGCGACCGGAGGATCCAAGCCCGTGGAGCGCACGCGCGACCCCCAGCCCGCTTTATCGGCCGAACGGCCCGATACCACCACACCCCGGGCCGCGGGAGCCGACTTCGTCGTCGTCGCCAACCGCCTCCCGGTCGACCTGGAACGGCTGCCCGACGGGACGACCCGCTGGAAGCGCAGCCCGGGCGGTCTGGTGACCGCCCTGGAATCGGTACTCCGCAACAACAACGGCGCCTGGGTGGGCTGGCCGGGCGTCCCCGATGTGGACGTCGACCCGATCATCGAGGACGGCCTGGAGCTGCACCCGGTGCCGCTGTCGGCCGACGACGTCGCCAACTACTACGAAGGCTTCTCCAACGGCACCCTGTGGCCGCTGTACCACGACGTGATCGTGCGCCCCGAGTACCACCGGCACTGGTGGCAGGCCTACGTGGACGTCAACCGGCGTTTCGCCGAGCACACCGCCAAGGTGGCCGCGCAGAACGCCACCGTCTGGGTCCAGGACTATCAGCTGCAGCTGGTGCCGAAGATGCTGCGCATGCTGCGGCCCGACCTCACCATCGGCTTCTTCCTGCACATCCCGTTCCCGCCGGTCGAGCTGTTCATGCAGATGCCGTGGCGGACCGAGATCGTCGAAGGCCTGCTGGGCGCCGACCTGATCGGCTTCCACCTGCCCGGCGGCGCGCAGAACTTCCTGTTCCTGGCCCGGCGGCTGGCCGGGCAGCCCACTTCACGCGGCAATGTGGGTGTGCGGTCCAAGCTCGGTGTGGTGCAGGTCGGTTTCCGGACCGTGCGGGTCGGCGCGTTCCCCATCTCGATCGCCTCGGCGGAGATGGACGAGGCGTCGCGCCGGCGCTCGGTGCGGGAGCGGGCCGCCCAGATCCGCGCGGAACTCGGCAACCCCAAACACATCCTGCTGGGCGTGGACCGCCTCGACTACACCAAGGGCATCGACATCCGGTTGCGGGCGCTGGAGGAGCTGCTGGAGACCGGGGAGATCGATCCCAAGGAAACGGTCATGGTCCAGCTGGCCACCCCGAGCCGGGAACGCGTGGACAGCTACGTCCAGATGCGCAGCGATATCGAACGCCAGGTCGGCCGGATCAACGGTGAATTCTCTCGGGTCGGTTACCCGTTCGTGCACTATCTGCACCGGCCCATCCCCCGCGACGAGCTGATCGCCTTCTTCGTGGCCGCCGACGTCATGCTGGTGACCCCGCTGCGCGACGGCATGAACCTGGTCGCCAAGGAGTACGTGGCCTGCCACAGCGGCCTCAACGGCGCCCTGGTGCTCAGCGAATTCACCGGTGCCGCAGCGGAACTCCGCCAGGCCTACCAGTGCAACCCGCACGACCTGACCAGCGTCAAAGAGGCGATCATGCAGTCGATCGCCGACGACGCGGACACCCGGCGGCGCCGCATGCGCTCGATGCGCCGGCAGGTGCTGGCGCACGACGTGGACCGGTGGGCGCGCTCGTTTCTGGACGCGCTGGCGAAGGGGAAGGTCGCGGGTCCGGCGCTCATGTCGGACGAGGAGTGACGGGCCCGGATCCGGTGCCGCAGTAGCAGTTCCGAGCCGTCCAGACGGCCCAGGCGGGCCAGAATCAGATCGGGGTGACTCCCGCGACCAGCCAGCGGCCGTTGTCGTGATCGAGGTTGACCCGGACTCGGCTGGGCGTGACCGTGTTCTGCGGGTTGTCCTTGCTGGTGGTGACCTGGTTCAGGTACAGCAGGACCACCGCGCGGTTGTTGTCCGCCGAGATGATGCCGGCGGCTTGGGAGGTGGCCTGGACGGTGAGCTGCTTCTCCTTGGCGCCCGGGGCGATGGCGCCGTCGACCAGCTTCTTGTAGTCGGAGCGGAAGCTCGCGGTCATGCCGTCACCGGCCTTGGGCAGCTCGGTGTCGACGGTGTGGAAGTCGTAGGTGAACATCGCTTCCACGGTCTTGCGGGCCGCGGTCAGCGAATCCTTGCGGGCGCTCGCGAGCTGCGAGTCCTCGTGGTGCTTCCACCACACCAGCCCACCGCACACGGCGGCGACGACCACCAGGACCGCGGCGGTCGTGGTCAGGATCAGCGGCCGCTTCGAACGGTTCGGCGGGGTCGCGGCGGCGGTCTCCGGCGCGGTACCGGTCTCGAGCACGGTCACGGGTTCGACTTCGGGCACTTCGGGCTCTTTCACGTTGTCGCTCATGCCACGAACTCCACCTGCGAGGCGGTGGTACCGGAGTCGCCCCGGTTCACCGTGACGCGGAAACGGTAGTACCGCTCCTGCGGCTTCGGGTCACTGGCATTGGTCAGCGTCTGCTTGGCGGCCACCAGGATCCGGGCCGACGAGTCGTCCTCGCTCTCGATGGCGGCCTCGATGACCTCGCCGGTCGCCTTCACCTTGGCGTCCTGCACGACCTTGGCGTACGCGTCCTTGCGCTGCGAATACTCTTCCTTCAGCTGCCCGGAGGCGATCGCCAGCACCCGGTCGATGTCCGCCGGGGCGGTGTCGTCGGAGATGTTGGTCAGGTTGAGCACCGCCTGCCGCGCGGTC
The DNA here is from genome assembly GCF_003696265.1 of Nocardia stercoris. GTDB lineage: Bacteria > Actinomycetota > Actinomycetes > Mycobacteriales > Mycobacteriaceae > Nocardia > Nocardia stercoris. The sequence goes on from NZ_RFFH01000023.1 coordinate 17,243, forward strand.
TGCACGTAGGTCTGGTCGCGGGAGGTCCGCGCCGCGTCGTCACTGCGCATGTGCAGGTAGTAGCCGCCGGACACGGTGAGCCCGACCAGGCCGAGCACGATCGCCACCACCGCGGCGATCTCACCCCACCCCAGGCCGCGCCGGGTCTTCGTGGTGCTCATGCTCGTCGATGCGGGCGCGGCGGCCGGTTCGGGAACCACGACCGACACCGTGACATCGTCGTCGGCCGGAGCGGCCTCGGCCGTCTTGCCGGTGGCGGAAGCGGACTTCACCGTCTCGGAAGCCGATGCGCTGGCGGCGGCCTCGTCGGCATCCGCCACTGTGTCGACAGGTTCGGCAGCCTCCGTCTTCACAGACTCCTCGGCCGGAGCCTGCTTCGCCGGCGCGGCGGCCGACTCCGACTTCGCCGAGTCCTCGGCGAGGGCCGCGTCGATGTCCAGCTTCACGGTCGGCGACGCGGGCTGCGTGCCCGCGTCGCCCGCCGCAGTCACCACGACGGTCGCATCGGACGGCGTGTCCGCCACCGGCGAACCGGCTTCCCGGCTCGCGCGGCGGCGGGACCGCCCGTTGGTCGTCGTGGTGTCATTCATCCCTGTTGCTCCTCGAACATCGCCTGCCAGCTGGACGGAACCTTGCCGGAACCGTTCGCCGCGACATCGCCTTGTCGATATGTATTTCCGTCCGGGCCCGTGAAGGTGCCCGTCCCTGGATCCAGATGACCGGTGAACGACGCGGGTTGCGCACCGGGGCCCGGCACCGGCTGACCAGCGGGGCTGACCGGCTGCGGCGGACCGTACGGAGGGTTGGTGCCCTGGGGCACGTATCCGTTGGGATCGTGGCACAGCTCCGGGGTGGGAGCTCGCTTGCCCGGGACATCCGCACACGGCGTGTTGCGGATACCGCGGACCGCCTCCGGCGCGTCCTGCGGCACCTTGCAGTATACGGATGGGGTGTCGGGGATGGACTGGTCCTTCGGGGAACGCCACTGGTCAGGGGGCAGGAAGCCGGTCATGCACGGCGGCGGATCGCCGAGTCCGAGCATGAAGTCGACGTACGCGCCGTACCGTTCCGGGCCACTGGCCGCCTGCAGCAGTCCCGCCATCAAGGGCGGGAACACCACCAGGATCTGCTCGAGCCCGGCGTGGTAGGTGACCCCGACCTGACCGACGCTGACCATGTTCGACAGCAGCAGCGGGAGGGTCGGCTTCAGGTCCTGGAAGAAATCCTGGGCCTTGGCCGCGGCACTCGGCGTCCGCTGCAGCAACTGCCCGAGCGACGGGTCGTGCTGGCGCAGCTGATCGGTGACCGTCGCCAGATCCCTTGTCCAGGAACGGATGTCGTCCTGGCTGGTCACCTGGGTGTCCAGCAGCGGCCCGACCTGGGCCAGCAGGTCCTTGGTCGAATCCGTGTTCTTCTTGGCCTCCTGGACCAGCAGTGACGCCGAGTCGATGAACTTCTGCAGGTCCGGGCCGGCGCCGTTGAACGCCACGAACGCTTCGTCGATCAGTTCGCGCAACTTGGTGTCGGCGATGCTGGACAGCAGCCGGTCGGCCTGGTTGAGCATGTCGCCGACATCCTGCGGCAGCTTGGTGTGCTCGACCGGGATCACCGCGCCGTCGCGCAGGGTCCCGCCCGCGTTCGAGTTCGGCACCAGGTCGATGTACTGCTCACCGATGGCCGACACACTGCGCACGTAGGCGTCGACGTCCTTGGGCACCTTGTGGTCGGTGCCCAGCGACAGCACCGCGTCGACCCCGTCGGGGGTCAGCTTGACATCGGTGACCTTGCCGATGTCGGTGCCGCGGTAGGACACGTTCGCGGTCGGGTACAGCCCGCCGGTCGCCTGCAGTTTCACGGTCACCGTGTAACGCCCGATCCCCAGCATGGCCGGCAGGTGCACGTAGCTGCCCGCCATCACGACCATGCCGATCACGGTCAGGATCGAGAAGATGATCAGTTGTCCTCGAACGAACCGAGTGAGTCTCACTGGCCCGGACCTCCTTGCGGCGCACCGGGAACCGTCAGACCCGGAATGGCGGGCAGCCCCGGAATCGGCGGCAGGCCGGGAATGCTGGGGGTGGGTGCCGGTGTGGTCGCGCCCGGCGGCGGGTTCTGCAACGGACCGTTGATCGGGTCGCCCTTGCCCTCGCCGGTGCCGGCGAACGTGCCCAGCGCGCCTTCGACACCACCGAAGCGCCCGCCCAGCGGGGTGCCGGTGAGGAAGTTGGAATCGTTGCGCTCGGCCCGGATGTCGTAGGTGATGAGCAGATTCATGTAGTCGCCCTTGATGGCCCGGTCGATACCCTTCATCGGGAACGGGAACGTGAGCAACATCTGCAACGCGATCGCGAGGTTGTTCCCCGTGTCCGCCAACGACTTCAGGATCGGGCCGAGATCGGCGAGTTCGGCCTTCAGGTCGGCACCCTCGGTGTCGAGGACACGCTGCACCACCGCGCTCATGTCACCGAGCGAGGACAGCGCCTTGGTGATGGCCTCGCGCCGGTCGGCCAGCACGGTCAGGGCCGGGTGGATTTCCGTGATCGCCTTGGTCACATCGTCCTTCTGCTGGGCGAGGGTGCCCGACAGCCGGTCCAGTCCACTCATGGCCGAGATGATGTCGCTGGTCTGACCGTCCAGCGTCGTGGTCAGCTGGGCCAGTTCCGGCAGCAGATCCTTGATCGCGTCGGCCCGGCCTTTGAAGGTGGCGTTCAGTTCGTGGGTGATCGTCTCCACCTGTCCGAGACCACCGCCGTTGAGCACCACCGACAGTGACGACAGCGTCTGCTCGGTCGTCGGGTAGGTGCCGGCCCGGTCCAGCGGGATCAGGTCGCCGCCGTGCAGCTGCCCCTGCGGCGGGACGTCCGTGGGCGCGGCCAGTTCGAGGTGCTGGCTGCCCAGCAGACTGGTCTGGCCGATCCGCGCGATCGCGTTGGCGGGCAGCGACACACCCTTGTTCAGGCTGACCGTGACCAGCGCGTGCCAGCCCTCCACGTCGATACCGGTCACCGTTCCGACGGTGGCGTCGTCGACCATGACCGGCGAATTACGGGTCAGGGTCGTGACATTCGGCATCTGGATCTTGACCTGCCAGGCATCCTTGCCGGTGCCCTGGGTGCCGGGCAGCGGCAGGCTGTTCAGCCCGTCGAACTGGCAGCCGGAAACCCCGGTCGCGATGGCCAGCCCGAGTACGGTGCCGGCCAGCTTCTTTCGGCGCATGGTCATCAGTTACCTCCCGGAACGGCCAGTCCGGCAAGGCCGTTCGGCATGGAGTTCGCCGGTGCGCCCGGAATCTGCACGCGCGACGCGACATCCGGCGTGCTGTAGGTCAGCTGGTTCGGGAACGCCTGCTGGCCGGAGGCCGGGTTCAGCAGGATCGGCGCGTAGTTCGTCAGCATGGTGTCCAGGACCGGTCCCAGGTACTGCTTGCACAGGTCGGCGGTTTTCTGCGAGTCGTTCGCCTCCAGAGCTTCGACCGATCCGCAGAGGAAGGCGACCGGGTTCGCGAAGTTCACACCGACCACCGCGCCGGTCAGGGTGCCCTGGGCCGGCTTGTAGATCTGGTAGAAGTTCACCAGCGCCGTCGGGCCCGCGTGCAGCAGCCGCTCCAGGTCGCCGCGCTTGTCGACGAGCACCTGGGTGGCGTCGGCGAGGCGCTGCACGCTCTCGGTCAGCGCGCCACCACGTTCGTCCAGGAACCGCTTGATGTCGGCCACCGCGACATCGAGGCTGTCCAGGCCCGTTCCCAGGTCGTCGGAGACACTGGCGAGCACCTTCGACACCGATGCCAGACGCCCACCGAACTGGACGATCTGATCGTTGCTCTTGGACAGCACGTCCACGAACTGCTGCAGGTTGCGGACCGTCGCGAACAGGTCGGTCCGGCCGTCGGACAGTGTGTTCAACGTGCTCGACAGCTCGCGCAGCGTGTCGCGCATCGCCTGCGCGTTTCCGTTACCGAGGTTGTCCGACATGGTGTTCACGAACTTGCCGAAGGAACCCTGCTGGTCGTTACCGACCGGGCCGAGCGCGGTCGACAGTTTGGTCAACTCGGCCTTGATGTCGTCCCACTCGACCGGGACCGCGGTGCGCTCGATCGGAATCGTGGCGTGGTCACCCATCTTCGGTCCGGTGGTGTACACCGGCGCCAGCTGGACGAACCGCGCGGACACCAGCGACGGCGAGATGGACACGGCCTTCGCGTCCGCTGGGATGTTCACCCCGCGGTCGACGGTCATCTTCACGGTCACATGGTCGGGACCGGGCGTGATCGAGTCGATCTTGCCGACGTTCACCCCGAGCACGCGTACATCGTCACCGGCGTACAGGCCCTTCGTGCTGGGGAAGTAGGCGGTGATGTGCTTGCGGCCGATGTCCGCGATCTTCCCGGCGGCGAGGGTACCGATGATCGCGACCACCACGACCGCGGCGGCGATCCGCACCCATCTGTTCTTGGACCCCGACCGCAGCAGGTCGGGCATACGCTGCAGGTACGTCATCGGGGCGGCTCCTGAACCATCGGGTCGATCCTCGGCGCCCCCGGCGGTGAGGTGAGGTAGTCACGGAACGAATCGGGCACGTGATCCGGCCACACCAGCGAGTCGACGAGCGGCCGCAGGGTGAGACTGCTGGCGTTGGAGACGTAGGCCTGGAAGTACGGGCCACTGCCGACCTCCTCACCCAGGGCCGCCGCGTACGGGCCGACCGCGTCGAGCGCCTTGCCGAGCTGCTCCTTGTTCTTCTGCAGCAGGCCCAGCAGCTGGTTCAGCTGATCCAGGTCGGGCTTGAGCTGTGCCTCGTTGTCGGTGACGAAACCGCTGAGCTGCCTGGCCAATTCGCCGACCGCGCTGATCAGCTGGCTGATCGCGGCCTTGCGGTTGTCGAGCTCGCCGAGCAGGCTGTCGCCGTCGTTGATCAGGGCGTTGAGCTGATCGGACCGATCGGCCAGCACCTTGGTGACGTTCTGCGCGTGCGAGAGCAGGTCCAACAGCGCCTTGTCTCGGGTGTTGAGACTCTTCGACAGCGCGCTCACCCCGTCGAGCGCCGACCGCAGCGGCGCGGGGGTGTCGGCGAACGCACTCGAGAGCGCGTCCAGAGTCTGGTTCACCTTGTCGGTGTCCATGCCCGCCACGTCGTTGCTCAGATCACCGAGGGCATCGGTGAGCGAGTACGGAGCCATGGTGCGCGCCAACGGAATCGTGTCGTCACGTAACAGTTCACCGGTCCCGCCGGGCACCACCTCGAGCGACTTGCGGCCGAGCATGGTGTCGGCCTTGATGGCCGCGGTGGTCTGGTTGCCGAGCGTGATCGACTCGTCGAGATTGAACGTCACCAGCACGTTCGAACCGGCCAGCGAGATCTTCTCGACCTTGCCCGAACGCACGCCCGCCACATGGACCGGGTCGCCGGGCATCAGCCCGCCCGCGTCCACGAAGTAGGCGGTGAACTCGGCGCCGCTGCGCAGGAAAGGCAGCTGGTCGAACTGCAGTGCCGTCATCGAGATGGCGGCGGTGACGACCAGGCCGACCGTGCCGTACCGGGCCAGCCGGGAGTCTTCGCCGATCATCCGGAACACCGCCCTGTCGTCTGCAAGCCCGGCAAGGTGATCTCGATGTCCTGTCCATCCGGAGCGTTCGCCAGGATGTTGGTGCCGCAGATGTACATGTTCAGGAACGACCCGTAGGAGCCGATACGGGTCAGCTTCTTGTACGTGTCGGGCAGACGGTCCAGGATCCACTGGATGTCGTCGGTGTTGTTGTTGAGGTTCGTCGACAGCTTGCCCAGCTGATCGAAGTCGTTCTGCAGGTCCGGGCGGGCTTGCTTCAGCAGGTCTTGCAGGTCGCTGGTCGCGCCGGCCAGCCGCGGCAGCGCCGCGCCGATCGGATCCTTGTCCGCGGCCAGGCCGCTGATCAGGCGCTGCAATTCGGTGAGCGTGGTGTCGAATTCGCTGTTGTGCGCGTCGATGGTGCTCAGCACGGTCTGCAGGTTGTTGATCACGCTGCCGATGAGCGCGTCCCGGTCGGCCAGGGTCTTGCCGAACTCGCCGGAGCTGTTCAACAGGGTCACCAGCGTGCCGCCCTGACCCTGGAACACCTGCAGCAGTGCGGCGGTCAGATCGTTGACCTGGGTCGGGTCGAGGCCGCGCAACAGCGGCTTGAAACCACCGAGCAACAGGTCGAGGTCGAGCGCGGGCTTGGTGTGGTCGAGCGGCAGCGTGCCGCCGTCGCGCAGCCGCTGCGCGTCGCCGGGGCCCTCACCCAGCTCGAGATACCGGTCACCGACCAGGTTCTCGTACCGGATGGCGGCCAGGGTGCTGCGGTACACCGGGTACTTCTGGTCGACGTCGAAATCGACGTGCGCCAGATGATCCTGACCGACGGTCACCCGTGACACCGAACCGACCGGCACACCGGCGATGCGGACCTTGGAACCGGGCAGCATTCCCGACGCGCTGGTGAACACCGCGTGATACGTGTTCTCCGAGGCGAATCGGACCTGGCTGAAGACCACGCCGAGACCGAACATGATCGCGACCATCAGCACGCTGAAGATCGACAGTTTTACCGAACTGGATCGCAGTTTCATCTATCAAACCCCCGGCATTCCCGCGAACAGCAGCTGGAACACCGTCTTGTTGAGGTGCGGCGCGAGTTCGGGTGTGTAGACATGGCCCTCCGAGGTATCGGTGACCAGGTAGTTGGGCTTTTGGCCGGGCACCCGATCGGTGGTGCCCTCGCAGTGCGGACCACCGGTGGCGTTCACCTTCGGCAGGTCGTCGGGGTACTTGTACGGAGTTCCGCCGGGCATGATGCCGGCGTTCAGGGTGACACCGGCGAACTTGCCACCGAAGATGTCGTTCATGACCTCTTCGTGACTGGCGATACTCATGACCACGCAGTTCAGCGCCGGGCTGTACTCGTTGAGCAGACTCGTGGTCGGCCGCAACAGGTTCAGCGCACTGGTCAGCTGGCTCTCGTTCTCACCCAGCACCCCGCCGGCGGTGTTCGCCAGACCGGTGAGGTTGAGCAGCACGTTGTCGAAGTCGCTGGTGTGCGCGACGAGCGTGCCGGATGTGGTGGACGCGTTCGAGGTGGTCCGCAGCAGGTCCGGCGCCGCGTCGGCGTAGATGTTGCCGACCGTGGCCGTCGTGTCCAGATCCCGCTGCAGGTCGGGCAGGCTGGGAATGATGTCCTTCAGGTAGGTGTCGCTGTCGGCGAGCAGCTGACCGAGTTCGTCGCCGCGGCCCTGCAGTGCGGTGCCGATGGCGGTAAGCGTCGCGTTCAGCTTGTCCGGCGCGACCTTGCCCAGGACATCGGTCAGATGCTGGAACAGCGTGTCGAATTCGACCGTGACCGCGTTCGCGTGCACGGTGTCGCCGGCCTGCAGGTGTTGCGTGGACGGCTGCGACGGAACGGTGAAGTTCACGTACTTCGCGCCGAACACGGTGGTGGAGTTGATGCTCACGCCGGCGTTGGCCGGGACGAGCCGCATCTGGTCGGGGTTCATCGCCAGCTTCAGGCGCGCCGAGTCACCGGTGTAGGACACCGATTCGACCCGCCCGATCTCGACGCCGCGGAGCTTCACCTTGGCGTCGGTGTCGAGAACCAGTCCGGCGCGCGGTGATTCGACATACACCGTCTCGGTGCTCTCGAATCCGCCCGCGAACATGGTCCCCGCCACGGCGACCACGCCGGCGAGCCCCAGGATGAGGCCGGCGCCGGCCGTCTTGGCGCGCCAGCCGGATTCCCACCTGCTCTCGTCGGTGTTCTTGTCTACTAGCTTCTTCGCTGCTGCTGCTGCCATGTCCGCCTACCCGGAGAGATGGAAGTTGCCGGAGTGGCCGTAGATGGCCAGGGACACGAGCAAGGTGATGGTGACGACCGCGACCAGCGACGAACGCACCGCGCGGCCGACCGCCACGCCCACGCCGACCGGCCCGCCCTCGGCGTGATAGCCGTAATAGGTGTGGATCGCCATGACCGCCAACGCCATCAGGATGGCCTGCGCGAACGACCACAGGATGTCGGTCGGGATGAGGAACGTCGAGAAGTAGTGGTCGTAGACACCGGCCGACTGGCCGTAGATCGACACCGTGGCGAACCGGCTCGCGATGAACGACGCGATGACCGCGAGCGCGTACAGCGGGACGATCGCGATCATGCCGGCCAGCACCCGGGTGGTGACCAGGTACGGCACCGCGCGGATCGCCATCGACTCGAGCGCGTCGATCTCCTCGGAGACCCGCATCGCGCCGAGCTGGGCGGTGGAACCGGCACCGATGGTGGCGGCCAAGCCGATACCGGAGATGACCGGCGCGGCGATGCGGACGTTGATGAACGCCGCGAAGAATCCGGTGAGGGCCTCGACACCGATATTGCCCAGGGAGCTGTAGCCCTGGACCGCGATGGTGCCACCGGTGAACAGCGTCAGGAAGCCCACGATGACAACAGTGCCACCGATCATCGCCAATGCTCCGGAGCCCATGCTGATCTCGGCGATGAGCCGGACCATTTCGTTGCGATAGTGCACGATGACGCGCGGCATGGCCGCGACGGTGCGGGCGTAGAAGATCGCGTGCTTACCAGCGGTGTCCAGCTTGCCCGGCCGGCGCCGCTTCACTTTTCTCGCCATCACCGCACCGTCAGCTTGACTTCGATGGCGGTGAGCACGACGTTCACCACGAACAGCGCCATGAAGGAGAACACCACGGTCTGGTTGACCGCGTCACCGACGCTCTTGGGCCCGCCCTTGACGTTCAGGCCCAGGTAGCAGGCGACGAGCCCGGCGATCAGGCCGAACAGGGTCGCCTTGATCTCGGAGAGCACCAGGTCGGGCAGGTGGACGAGCAGCGTGATGCCGTTGACGAAGGAGCCGGGGTTGACGCCTTGGAGGAAGACCGAGAAGGCGAAGCCGCCGACGATGCCGATCGTGGAGACCAGGCCGTTGAGCATGGCGGCCACGAACATCGAGGCGGCGACCCGCGGGACGACGAGCCGGGCGATGGGGTCGATACCCAGCACCTTCATGGCGTCGATCTCTTCGCGGATCGTGCGGGCGCCGAGGTCGGCGCAGATGGCCGTCGCTCCGGCGCCGGCCACGATGAGCACGGTGACGATCGGGCCGACCTGGGTGACGGAGCCGAAAGCGGCTGCGGCACCGGACAGGTCGGCCGCACCGAACTCGCGGAGCAGGATGTTGAGTGTGAAGCACACCAGAACGGTGAACGGGATCGCCACCAACAGTGTCGGCATGATCGAAACCCCGGCGATGAACCAGGATTGATCGACGAACTCTTGAAACTGTACCGGTCTGCGCAGTGTCGCTCTGGCGGTATCGGCAATGAGTTCGAAGAACCCCCCGACCGCCCGTAGTGGCACTGCAAGGACTGGGTTCACCAGTGAACCTCCCTAATCCTGCCCTGCATTGGTTGTGCTGGACGTCACGCTGTGACCCCTGTGGGGTGTGACACAGCCCGACAATATGTACCAAGCGCCCGACTCGAGATCAATCCCCCGAAAGTTGGAGGATTTCGGCGTCTCGAGCCGGACAGCAGGTCAGCCCAGATCTTTGAGCGAGGAGGCGGAGAAGGTCCGCCCCGGCTCGCGGTTCGCGAAGTACTTGCCGAGCGTGTCGGCCAGATCGGCGTCGGACCAGGCCGCGCCCTCCGCGTCGAAGCGCTGCTCGACCACGGGGGCCGCCATCAGCGCCACCATCGGCCCGTAGACCACGAACACCTGACCGCTGACTGCCTCGGCAGCGGGCGACGCCAGGAAGGTGACCAGGCGTGCGACATGTTCGGGGTCGAGCGGGTCGACATCACCCTCGGGTGCGTCGGCGAAAACGCCTGCCGTCATGCCGGTCCGGGCACGCGGGCAGATCGCGTTAGCCTTCACGCCGAAACGGGACAGGCCACGCGCGGCCGAGAGGGTCAGCGCCGTGATGCCGGCCTTGGCGGCACCGTAGTTGGCCTGACCTTCCGGGCCGAGCAGACCGGCCTCGGAGGAGGTGTTGATCAGGCGCGCGTAGACCGGGGCCTCGGCCTTCTTCGATGCCGCCCGCCAGTACGCCGCGGCGTTGCGGGTGAGCAGGAAGTGTCCGCGCAGGTGTACGGCCAGAACCGCGTCCCAGTCCTCGTCGGAGAGGTTGAACAGCATCCGGTCCCGGGTGATGCCCGCGTTGTTGACGACGATGTCGACCGAACCGAACTTCTCGTCGGCGGTGGCGATCATGGCGTCGGCGGTGGACCGTTCGGCGATGCTGCCGGCCACGAACTCGGCCCCGACACCGAGCGCCCGGATCTCCTCGAGCACCGCGTCGCCGCCGGAGAGGTCGTTGACCACGATGTTGGCGCCGGCGCGGGCCAGCGCCAGGGCCTCGGTGCGCCCGAGTCCGGAGCCGGCCCCGGTCACGAGGGCCACCTTGCCGTCAAGGGACCGTTCGACAGTTTCGCTTTGCTGGTTCACGGGGCTCGATTCTAGAACGTGTTTCACTGATCCGGCGAGGATTCGTCGAGCACCAGCGCCGCCCGCGGGCACTGCGCGACGGCTTCGCGAACGTCGTCCAGGCGATCGGCCGGGACATCGACGAGGGTCAGGTGCAGGACGTCCTGGTCGTCGAGTTCGAAGATGTCGGGGGCTATTCCGACGCAGACGGCGTTCGCCTCGCAGCGGTCGGTATCGATACTGAGCTTCATGTTGGCTCCTTCCTCACTTCAGCGTGAGCCTAACCCTGATTCGGGTGGACCCATAGACTAATACTGGAACAAGTTTCACTTCTTTCGTGTAATGATCGAAGCGACCGCCGAACTACGCGAGGGGAACCATGCGCATCGCCTACACCGCCGAGCAGGAAGCCCTGCGCGCAGAACTGCGCCAGTACTTCGCCGCGCTCATCACCCCGGAGCGCCGCGAGGCACTCGACGCAAAGGGTGGCGAGATCGGCCGCGGCGACGTCTACCGCGAGATCGTCAAGGACCTCGGCCGCGACGGCTGGCTGACCCTGGCCTGGCCGCGCGAGTACGGCGGGCAGGACCGACCGGTGATGGACCAGCTGATCTTCACCGACGAGGCCGCCACCGCGGGCGTCCCGATCCCGTTCCTCACCATCAACTCCGTGGCGCCGACGATCATGCACTACGGCACCGAGGAGCAGAAGAAGTTCTTCCTGCCCAAGATCGCCGCCGGTGAACTGCACTTCTCCATCGGCTACTCCGAGCCCGGCGCCGGCACCGACCTCGCCTCGCTGCGCACCCGCGCGGTCCGCGACGGCGACGAGTGGGTGATCAACGGGCAGAAGATGTGGACCAGCCTCATCCAGTACGCCGACTACATCTGGCTGGCGGCCCGCACCGACCCCGACGCCCGCAAGCACAAGGGCATCAGCATGTTCATCGTGCCGGCGACCGCCGAAGGCTTCTCCTACACGCCCGTGCACACCATGCCCGGCGTCGACACCAGCGCCACCTACTACCAGGATGTGCGCGTCCCGGCGGAGGCGCTGGTCGGCCCGGAGCACGGCGGCTGGTCGCTGATCACCAACCAGCTCAACCACGAACGCGTGGCGCTGACCTCGGCGGGACCGCTGCTGCATGCCCTCGAGCAGACCACGGAATGGGCACGAAACACCCGAGACGCGCAGGGTCGGCGCGTGATCGATCAGGAGTGGGTGCAGCTGCTGCTGGCCCAGGTGCACTCCGGTGTGTCCTACCTGCGTCTGCTCAACTGGGAAATCGCCTCGTCGGCCGACGCCGGCGGCGCCCCGCGGCCGTGGGACGCGTCCGCCTGCAAGGTGCTCGGCACCGAACTGGCGACCGAGGCGTACCGGCAGCTCATGGAGGTGCTCGGCCCGCAGGCGACGCTGCGCGCGGGCACCCCGGGCGCACAGCTGCGCGGCCGGCTCGAGCGCATGCACCGCGCCGCCCTCATCCTGACCTTCGGTGGCGGCACCAACGAAATCCAGCGCGACATCATCGCCATGACCGCCCTTCGCCAACCGGCCGCCGCCCGCTGACCTTCGAAAGCTGGAACCACTGATGGACTTCACCCCCACCGACGCCCAGCAGGAACTGGGCGGCCTGACCCGCGAGGTCTGCGGCAAACTGGTCACCGCGGACCGGCTGCGGGAACTGGACAAGGACGAGAACCGCTTCGACCCGCAGCTGTGGAAGGCACTGGCCGAGACGGGCGTGCTGGCCGCGACCCTGCCCGAAGCGGTCGGCGGCAGCGACTTCGGCGCGCAGGAGCAGACCGCGATCCTGCGCGAACTGGGCCGCGCCACCAACCCGGTCCCCTACCTGTGGTCGATCGCGCTCGCGGCCGACCTGCTCGCGACGCACGGCAGCCGCGCCCAGCAGGAGTGGGCCACCAAGGCCGCCGCGGGCGAGGTGATCCTGACCGTCGCGCTCAGCGAGGACCGCAACTGGGAACCCGAGCAGCCCGCGACCCAGGCGGTCGCCGCCGGCGACGGTTACGCCCTGACCGGCGTCAAGACCACCGTCCCGTATGCGGCCGAGGCCGCGCGGATCCTGGTGCCGGCCACGATCACCGACGGCGGCGACGTCGCGCTGTTCCTGGTCGACCCGGCCCAGCCGGGGGTACGCGGCGAGGCGCAGGAGATCGTCGACCACACCCCGGTGCAGCTGCTCGAATTCGACAACGCCGCAGCGGAACTCGTCGGCACGGTCGGCCCGGAGCTGGTCCGCCGGCTGTTCGAGCGGGCCTGGCTGGGCCTGGCCGCCGTGCAGCTCGGTGTCGTCGAGCGGGCTCTGGAACTGACCGCCGACTACGCCCGGGAGCGGGAGCAGTTCGGTCGCAAGATCGGCTCGTTCCAGGCGGTCGCGCAGCGGCTGGCCGACGGCTACATCAGCGTGCAGGGCCTGCGCCTGACCATCACCGAGGCCGCGTGGCGGGTCGCCGAGGGCCTGGACGCGACCGCCGCGATCCACACCGCCAAGTACTGGGCCGCCAAGGCCGGCCACGAGATCGCCCACACCGCGGTCCACGTCCACGGTGGTGTCGGTATCGACCGGGACCACGTGGTGCACAACTACTTCACCAGCGCGAAGGCCAACGAGTTCGCGCTCGGTGGCGCGACCGACCAGCTCCGCGGGATCGGAGCGGTGCTGGCCGCCGGCTGATCTGCGGCCGACTGAGACTCGCCTCGCGCGCTCGGCGAACGGACACACCTGAGCGCTGCGACGGCTGAGGCGAACCCCGTGCATTCATCGGATCTGTAGCGATGAATTCACGGGGTTCTGCTCGTCTGCACCCTTGTACATCCGCGCAGCGAGAGGACGGCCATGCCCACCAAAATGATCTTCGTGAACCTTCCCGTCGCGGATCTGGACCGGTCGAAGAGTTTCTATCGGGCGCTGGGCTGGCCGGTGAACGAGCAGTTCACCGACGACAACGCGGCCTGCGTGGTGGTCGACGACAACATCTGCCTGATGCTGCTGGTGCCGAAGTTCTTCGAGAGCTTCACCGGCCGCCCGATTCCGGACCGCGCCGCTGGCACCGGATCGCTCTACGCGCTGCTGCTCGGCAGCGCCGCCGAGGTCGATCAGCTGGTCACCGCCGCCCTGGCGTCCGGCGGCACCGAACACGTCGACGAGGACAAGCGCCGCCAGGAGCGCGCGGTCGGCATGCACGGCCGCACCTTCATCGACCCGGACGGCCACCATTGGGAACCGTTCTACATGCCACAACCGGGTGTGGTGTGCGAATCCGCGTGAGCCGACGAGGCTGAACGCGCACCGTTCGGGCGGCCGCGTCGCCGGTCGGGCGCGCGTCACTCCGTCGAGCACCGCATCGACGATGCCGTCGACGTCCGCCGGCTCGACTGCGCTGCCGCGCAACAGGATCCGGAACCACAGCGCGCCGGCGATCAGGTCCATCACCTGCGCCGGGTCCGCGGTGTGCGGTAGTTCGGCGCGGGCGACGGCTCGATCGAAGATCGGGCGTTCGCGCTCGAGGCGGTCGGCGCAGAAGCACTTCCGATGATGCGGCGTCGACCGCCGCAGCTTCGGAGCTGCGGCAGAGCCGGTCCTCAGCGCTGGGAGCAGCGTATTTTCCGAAACACACCGGGCTGCGGGCACATTCGCACACGGCCCGCAGGGGGTCGATCATTTAGTCGCACACAAACTAGTTGCAGAGAAACTAGTTTGTGTGCGACTATTGCAGCACAGCGACCACTACTCCCGGAGAGCGCGAGACTATGGACGGCATCACGAAGGCACTGATCATCGGCGGCGGTATCGCGGGCCCGGTGACGGCAATGGCATTGCAGCGGGCGGGCATCGAGGCGACGGTGTTCGAGGCGTACGACGGGCCCGCCACCGACGTGGGCGGCATGCTGACCGTGGCACCGAACGGACTCGCCGCACTGGACATCGTCGGTGCCGCCGCGGCGGTTCGCGCCGCGGGCCGGCCGCTGCACAGCATGGTCATGGAGACCGGCAGCGGACGGCAGCTGATGCGGGTCGACACCCTGCCCGGACTCGAGCCGAGCTGCCTGATCGCGCGCGCCGAACTGTTCCGGGTGCTCTACGAGCAGGCGGTGGCGTCGGGCATCCGGATCGAGCACGGCAAGCGTCTGGTCTCGGTCGACGAGCGGGCCGACGGCGTCGTCGCGCACTTCGCCGACGGCAGCAGCGCCGCGGGCGACATCCTGATCGGCGCCGACGGCATCCACTCGACCGTTCGCACGCTGGTCGATCCGGCGGCACCGGGCCCGGAGTACACCGGCCTGATGAGCTTCGGCTTCGGTGACTTCGACTCGGCCACCGGCATTTCCGGCGATGTCGATACGATGCACTTCGCCTTCGGCAAGCGGTCCTTCTACGGCTACTGGCGGCAGCCCGACGGCAGCGACGCCTTCTTCAGCAACTTCCCGCAGGCCGAGCCGATGACGCTGGCGCAGGCCAAGGCCGTGCCCGCCGCGGAGTGGCTGGCGAAGCTGCGCGCCTCGCATGTCGGGGACACTCCCGGCGAGCGGCTGTTCGCCGAGACCAGCGTGGAGCAGATGCTGGTGGCCGGCCCGATGGAACGGATGCCGCACGTGCCCAACTGGTATCGCGACCGGCTGGTACTCGTGGGCGACGCCGTGCACGCACCCTCGTCGAGCTCGGGCCAGGGCGCGTCACTGGCCATCGAGTCAGCGGTCGAGCTGGCCCGCTGCTTGCGCGACTTCGCCGACCCCACAGCCGCATTCGCGGCCTACGAGGGCCTGCGCCGGGAACGCGTGCAGGCCATCTCCGATCAGGCCGCCAAGACCAACAACGGCAAGACCTCCGGCTCGATCGCGAAGTTCTTCTTCGGCCTGGTGATGCCGATCGCCACCCGCACCTTCCTGCAGCCGGAGAAGATGTTCGGCCCGGTCCACCGCTTCCGCGTCGACTGGGACGCCAAGGCCTGCGACTGACCTGCGGCGAAAGATCAACTCCGCCGACGAAAGCCGCAGCGGCGGCGCGGCCCGGTCGGCTACCCGGCCGCCCCGCCCTCGGACGTGCTCACCCGAAGCTGCGGCTCCAACCCGAACAGCGGGAACAGCCGCTCGGTGTCGAGGAAGAAGTTCAGCCCGGTGATGACCTCGCCGTCGAGTTCCAGGACGGTGATCGACCACGGTTCCAGCACACCGGGTTCCGGGCCCGGCTTGTAGTGCCCGAACGCGGGCAAGCCGTTGGCGCCGGGCAACTGGACCATGCGCGAGCCCCGGCACTGCGAACCCACGGTGGTCATGAACCGGGCCACGTTCTGCGGACCCGAGATCCACAGGTCGAACGGCGGCATGGACAGCGCCACATCCTGTTTCAACAAGGCGGTCAGCCGGTCCATGTCGTAGGCCTCGAAGGCTTGCACGAAATCGCTCACCAGGGCGCGCTGCCGCTCGTCGGCGGCGTCGTAGCCGCCGGATTCGGCCGGCTGCACGGTCGACATGGTGGCCCGGGCGCGCTGCAGCGCACTGTTCACCGAGGCAGGCGACATGGTGAGGATGTCGGCGGTCTCGTTGGCGGAGAAGCGCAGCACCTCGCGCATGATGAGGATCGCGCGCTGGGTGGCCGGCAGATGCTGCACGGCCGCCACGAAGGCCAGGCGCAGCGTGTCCTTGGTGGCGGCGTGATCGGCCGGATCGGCGCCGAAGGCCAGCGCGTCGGGGATCGGCTCGATCCAGACGTAGTCCGGCTGCGGTGGGGGCAGCGGGGAGTCCGGCGTGGACGGGCCGTTGAGATCCATCGGCCGGGCGCGGCGCTGCGGGCCGTCGAGCATGTCGAGACAGACATTGGTCGTGATCTTGTACAGCCACGAGCGCAGGCTGGCCCGGCCCTCGAACGAGTCGTAGGCCTTCCACGCTCGGGTGAACGCCTCCTGTACCGCGTCCTCGGCCTCGAACGAGGAGCCGAGCATGCGGTAGGCGTAGGCGCACAGCTCGCGCCGATGCGGTTCGAACTGCTGCACCGCGGCGTCCGCACCCGAGCCGCCTGTTCGCGTCGTCGTCATGCGTCCACCATGACACGACCCACCGACAGATTTGAAGGGTCGCGTTCCCCCGCGAACGCCGAAGCCGGCCGGAACGCCCAGGTCGTGGGCTGTTCCGGCCGGCTTCGAGGTCGGCGCGACTACTTCGTGCTGCTGACGGGTGCGTCCTCGTCCGCGTCGCGGGACTCGGCGTGCTCCTTGGCCCAGCGGTAGTCGGGCTTACCGGCCGGCGAACGCTTGATCTCGTCGACGAACCACAGGCTGCGCGGCTGCTTGTAGGACGCGATGGTCTGGGTGAGGATCGGCCGCAGGTCGGCCAGGGTCGGGCGGACCTCGCCACGACACTGCACCACGGCGACCACCCGCTGGCCCCAGCGCTCGTCGGGCATGCCGACGACCAGGGCGTCGAAGATCTCCGGGTGCGCCTTGAGGGCACCCTCGACCTCCTCCGGGAAGATCTTCTCGCCACCGGAGTTGATGCTGACCGAACCGCGGCCGAGCATGGTGACCGTGCCGTCCTCCTCGACCCGCGCGAAGTCGCCCGGGATCGAGTAGCGCACGCCGTCGAACTCCTTGAAGGTCTCGGCCGTCTTGACCGGGTCCTTGTAGTAGCCGAGCGGGATGTGGCCGGTGCGGGCCAGCATGCCGATCTCGCCGGAACCGGCCTCGACCGGCTTGCCCTCGGCGGTGATCACCTTGGTGGCGGCGTCGATCTTGACGCGCGGGCCACCGCCGGTGGAGCCGCCCTTGGTCACGACCGACAGGCCACCGAAGCCGGTTTCCGAGGAGCCGATCGAGTCGGTGATCAGCGTGTTCGGCAGCAGCTCGAGGTACTTCTCCTTCAGCGCCGGCGAGAACAGGGCCGCGCTGGAGGCCACCGACCACAGGTTGGTGTGCTTGTAGGGCTCGCCGGTCTCCGGGTTGCCCTCGATGAGCGCGTCGAGCATCGGGCGGGCCATGGCGTCACCGGTGATGAACAGGACGTTGACGCCGTGGTTGTCGACGGCCTGCCAGACGCCGTGCCCGCTGAACTCGGGCAGCATGACGACCTTGCCGCCGTCGAAGAGGCTGTGGAAGGTGGCCCACTGCGAGCCGCCGTGGATCATCGGCGGGATCGGGTACCGGACCAGCTGCGGGTTCTCCGCGCCGACCCGGGACTGCTGGTACTCGTCCTCGATGCGCTCACCGGTGATGAAGTTGATGCCGCCACCGAGCACGCGCCACACGTCCTCGTGCCGCCACACGACGCCCTTGGGGAAGCCGGTGGTGCCGCCGGTGTAGACCATGAACAGGTCGTCAGGCGAACGCGTCTCGAAGTCGCGCTCGCCGTGCGAGGAGGCAAGGGCCGCTTCGTATTCCAGCGAGTCGCCGATCGGCAGGTCGGTGCCGTCCTCGACCACCAGCACGGTCTTCAGGTGCGGGGTCTTCGGGCGCACGTTGGCGACCTTGTCGCTGTAGCGGCGCTCGTGGATGAGCGCCACCATGTCGGAGTTCTCCACGAGGTATTGGAGTTCCGCCTCGACGTAGCGGTAGTTCACGTTCACCATCACGGCCCTGGCCTTGAAGATGGCGAGCATGGCCTCGACGGCGCCGGGGGTGTTGCGTGCGTACACGCCGACCTTGTCGCCGGGCTTGACGCCGTTGCTGCGCAGCAGGTGCGCGAGCCGGTTCGCCCGGTCCTCCAGTTCGGCGAAGGTCCACTGGCCGTTTTCGCCGGCGATCGCCACGCGGTCCGGAACGAGATCAACGACGTGTTCGACAAGGTCTGCGATGTTGTAACCCACGCGTCAAAATTAGAACCTGTTCTCGTTGCGCACAAGGTTATGACAGAAGTTCCCGAACTTTTCGTCGCGCGGGCTTCCCAGCCGAGTCGCACGGCAGCGCCGGAGGGCCCGTGAGCCCACCGGCGCTAGAACGCGTTCTACCCCTCGACAAGAGGTGCCATAAGGCGCAATTGATCCAAATCCCGGACGGTGATCAGCAGCATGGTGACCCCCGCCTGCTCCCAGCGCTTGATGCCCGCGCGCACCTCTTCGAGGTTGCCCACGATGGCGCACTCGGCGACCATCTCGTCGGGCACCGCGGCGACCGCCTCGGCCCGCTTACCGGCCTGGAACAGCGACGAGATCTCGTCGACCGCACTGTCGTAGCCCATCCGCCGGTAGACCCGCTCGTGGAAGTTCATCCCCGGCGCGCCCATGCCGCCGATGTACCACGCGGTGGCCGGCTTGAGCTTCGCGAGCTCGGTCGCCGGGTCGTCGGTGATCACCACCGGACAATGCGCGGCAACCTCGAAGTCGGCCCGGCTGCGGCGGGCGCCCTCGCGGGCGAAACCCTCGTCGAGCCACTCGTCGTACATCCCGGCCAGGCGCGGGGCGTAGTAGATGGCGAGCCAGCCGTCGGCGATCTCGGCGGTCATGGCCACATTCTTCGGACCCTCGGATCCGAGCCAAATGGGCAGGTCAGCGCGCAGCGGATGGGTGATCGACTTGAGCGGCTTGCCGAGACCGGTCGCGCCGGGGCCGTCGTAGGGCAGCCGGATCTGCGCCCCGTCGTTGATCACCGCAGCCTCGCGCGCGAGCACCTTCCGGATGACTCCGACGTACTCCCGGGTCCGCTGCAACGGCTTGGCGAACGGCTGGCCGTACCAGCCTTCCACCACCTGCGGGCCGGATACGCCGAGCCCGAGAATGTGCCGGCCGTTGCTGAGGTGATCCATCGTCAGGGCCGTCATGGCCGTGGATGCCGCGGTCCGCGCCGACAGCTGGACGACCGCCGTGCCCAGCCGCACCCGCTGGGTCTGCGAGCCCCACCAGGCCAGCGGCGTGAAGGCGTCCGACCCCCACGACTCGGCCGTGAACACCGCGTCGAAGCCGATCGACTCGGCCTCCTGAATCATCGGCACCGCGGCGTGCGGCGGTTGCGCACCCCAATATCCGAGTTGCAGTCCTAACCGCACTTCATGCTCCTTCCGAGCCAGCTCTTGCCACCAGAATAAGAACCTGTTCTACTCGAAATCGTGAATTCGGGTAAACAAACGCCTGTAGCGACCGTAGAGACGGACAGCCCGGACGTGCTCGCCGCCGAGCTACGGATGGCCTTCGACTACACCCGCTCGGTCGGACCGGTCATCGGCCGCTTCCTGACCGCCCTGCGGGCCGGGCAGATTCTGGGCGTACGCGGATCGGACGGCCGGGTCATCGTGCCACCGTCGGAATACGATCCGGTGACCGCCGCGCCGCTGGACGACTTCGTCGAGGTCGCGACCACCGGCACGGTGCGCTCGTGGTCCTGGGTGGCGCGGCCGCTGCCCGGCCAGCCGTTCGACCGTCCGTTCGGCTACGTGCTGGTCCGCCTCGACGGCGCCGACACCGACCTGCTGCACGCGATCGACGTGGCCTCGCCGGACGAGCTGAGCGTGGGCATGCGGGTGCGGGTGCGCTGGGCCGCCGAGCGCAAGGGCTCGATCCAGGACATCGCGTGCTTCGAACCCGGTGACACCGCGGTCGCGGCACCAGCGAACCCGGACGCCGACACCGAACCGGTCACCGGCATCGTGACGCCGATCGACTTGCGCTACAAGCACACCGCCTCCCCGGAGGAGTCGACCTATCTGCGCGGCCTGGCCGAGGGCAAGCTGCTGGGCGCCCGCTCGGCGGGTGGCAACGTGTACTTCCCGCCGCGTGGCGCGGACCCGATCGACGGTCAGCCCACGAAGGACTTCGTCGAACTGCCCGACACCGGCACCGTCACCACGTTCTGCATCGTGAACGTGCCCTTCATGGGTCAGCGGGTGAAGCCGCCGTACGTGGCCGCCTATGTCCTGCTCGACGGCGCGGACATCCCTGTGCTGCACCGGGTTCTGGGCATCGACCCGGCCGAGGTGCGCATGGGCCTGCGGGTGAAGGCGGTGTGGAAGCCTCGCGAGGAGTGGGGCCACACGGCGGAGAACCTGGACCACTTCGCGCCGAGCGGGGAACCGGACGCCGACTACGCGACTTTCGCGCGCCACCTCTAGAAGGATGCGATTCCATTGAGTGACAACTTCCCCGACGTCGCGATCGTCGGCTTCGCGCATGCGCCGCATGTGCCTGAGACGTTCGGCACCACCAACGGTGTCGAGATGCTCGCCCCCTGTTTCCGTAAGCTCTACGCGGACTTGAACATCGACAACTCCGACATCGGCTTCTGGTGCTCGGGCTCGTCGGATTACCTTGCCGGACGGGCCTTCTCGTTCATCTCCGCGATCGACGCGATCGGTGCCGTGCCGCCGATCAACGAGTCGCACGTCGAGATGGACGCGGCCTGGGCGCTGTTCGAGGCCTACGTCAAGATCCGGTCCGGTCAGGTGGACACCGCCCTGGTGTACGGCTTCGGCAAGCCCTCGGCGGGCACGCTGCGCCAGGTACTGACCATGCAGACCGACCCGTACCTGACCGCGCCGCTGTGGCCGGACGCCGATTCCATCGCCGGCCTGGCCGCCACGGCCGGTCTCGCGGCGGGCCGCTGGACCGAGCGGGACCTGGCCGCGGTCACCGCCGCCGACGACGCCGAGATCGAAAACCGTCTCGCCGCACCGTATGTGGCGCAGCCGCTGCGTGCGCACGACATCGCGCCGATCACCGACGGTGCCGCCGCGATCGTGCTGGCGGCCGGTGACAAGGCCCGTGAGCTGTGCGAGCGCCCGGCCTGGCTGACCGGTATCGCGCACCGCATCGACACCCCGATGCTGGGCGCGCGTGACCTGTCGACCTCTCCGTCGGCCGCGGCCGCCGCGAAGGCGGCGATCGGCGACGGCAGCACGGAGTTCGACGTGGCCGAGCTGCACGCGCAGTACAGCCACGAGCTGCTGATCCTGCGGGAGGCCCTGGGCCTGACCGACCGCACCCGGATCAACCCGTCGGGCGGCACGCTGGCCGGGAACCCGATGTTCGCCGCCGGTCTGGAGCGGCTCGGTTACGCGGCCACCGCCATCATGGACGGCTCCGCCGAGCGTGCCATCGCGCACGCGGCGAGTGGTCCTGCCCTGCAACAGAATCTGGTTGCAACCCTGTCGGCTTCGATCAGTGGGAGTAACTCATGAGCGAACGGAGTGAGCGAATCATGAGCCAGCGTGCCCGGCACATGACGGAGCCGAGCGTCAGCGAGGCGCAGTCATGAGTCGTCGTGTAGCGGTGCTGGGCACCGGACAGACACATCACGTGACGAAACGCACCGACGTGTCGATGGCCGGCATGATCCGCGAGGCGATCGACCGCGCGCTGATCGATTCCGGGCTGACCATGGCCGACATCGACGCCGTCGTGGTCGGTAAGGCGCCCGACCTCTTCGAGGGCGTCATGATGCCGGAGCTGTTCCTCGCCGACTCGATCGGCGCCACCGGCAAGCCGATGCTGCGCGTGCACACCGCCGGTTCGGTCGGCGCGTCCACCGGTATCGTCGCCGCCAACATGGTGCAGGGCGGCGTGTACGGCCGCGTGCTGGCCGTGGCGTGGGAGAAGCAGTCGGAATCCAATGCCATGTGGGCACTGTCGAATCCGGTGCCGTTCACCATGCCGGTCGGCGCGGGCGCGGGCGGTTACTTCGCCCCGCACGTGCGGTCCTACATCCACAAGTCCGGTGCGCCCACGCACATCGGCGCCATGGTCGCGGTGAAGGACCGGCGCGCCGGTGCCCGCAACCCGATGGCCCACCTGCATCAGCCCGACATCACCGTGGAATCGGTGATGAAGTCGCAGATGCTGTGGGACCCGATCCGGTTCGACGAGACCTGCCCGTCCTCCGACGGCGCCTGCGCCATCGTCCTCGGCGACGAGGACGCGGCGGCCAAGTCCCCCGGCCAGGTGGCCTGGGTGCACGCCACCGCGATGCGCACCGAGCCGCTGGCCTACTCCGGCCGCGACCAGGTGAGCCCGCAGGCCGGCCGGGACGCCGCCGCCGCGCTGTGGAAGCAGGCCGGGATCACCGACCCGTTCACCGAGATCGACGCGGCCGAGATCTACGTGCCGTTCTCGTGGTTCGAGCCGATGTGGCTGGAGAACCTCGGCTTCGCCGCGGAGCACGAGGGCTGGAAGCTCACCGAGGCCGGGGAGACCGCTCCCGATGGCCGGCTGCCGGTGAACCCGTCGGGCGGCGTGCTGTGCTCGAACCCGATCGGCGCCTCCGGCATGATCCGGATCGCCGAGTCGGCCCGGCAGGTCATGGGCCGCGCCGAGGACCATCAGGTCGACGGTGCGCGCAAGGCCTTCGGGCACGCGTACGGCGGTGGGTCGCAGTACTTCTCGATGTGGGTCGTGGGGAGCGAGAAGCCGTGAGCGGCGAACATCCGGCCGTGGTGGCGGGACTCGCCTCGCAGCAGGCCGTGCGGGCGCGGAACAAGGACGCGTGGCTGGACCTGTTCGCCGCGGACGGCAAGGTCGAGGACCCGATCGGCCCCTCCCCCTTCGACCCGGAGGGTGTCGGCCATCAGGGCCGGGAGGCGATCGGCGCGTTCTGGGACAAGGCGATCGCGCCCACCACGGAGATCGAGTTCCTGTTCGGCGACAAGTTCGCCTGCGGGTCCGAGGTCGCCTTCACCGGGCTGATCCGGACCCACATGGGCGGTCAGCTGATCGACGCCGAGGGCGTGTTCACCTACAAGGTGGACGCCGACGGCAAGATCCTCGCGCTGCGCGCGTTCTGGGAACTGGAGCGGGCCATGGCCACGTTCCGGCCCGACGAAAAAGCGACCGTGGAATAGATTCCACCGCAACGAAATTCGCCGCCCTCGAAATTCGGGGGCGGCGATTTCCGTTTCACCCGCCGGTCGAATTCGGCGCGGCGAAAACGACGGTGGGCGGACGAAGACGTGCGAGAAGCCGCACCCTCGTGGGGAGCGGCTCCTCGCACGGATTTTCGCCGGGCACACCGGTTCTCGCGTGTGCCACGAACTTTCAGCGTCGGCGGCGGCCGGCGCGGCGCACGGCGGTCGGACTCGCCGACCGGCGCACCGGCCCGGCGCGCACCACGCTGGGGCCTGCGTCAGGTAGTGACTAGTGCTTGACCGGGCAGCCGTTGCCGGTGAAGTCCATCGGGTATTCCTTGATGGCGTTCAGCCAGCCGGACTGCAGCCGGCGCGGGTCGCCGATCGCGGTGATGTTCGGCAGGTGGTCGGCGATCGCGTTGAAGATCAGGTCGATCTCCATGCGGGCCAGGTTGGCGCCGATGCAGTAGTGCGCGCCGGTGCCGCCGAAGGACAGGTGCGGGTTCGGGTCACGCAGGATGTCGAACTTCAGCGGGTCGGTGAACACGTCCTCGTCGAAGTTGGCGGCGCGGTAGTTCATGACCACCCGGTCGCCCTTCTTGATCTGCACACCACCGACCTCGGTGTCCTCCAAGGCGGTGCGCTGGAAGGCGCTCACCGGGGTGGCCCAGCGGATGATCTCGTCGGCGGCGGTCTTGGGGCGCTGCTCCTTGTAGATCTCCCACTGGTCGGGGTGCTCCATGAAGGCCATCATGCCCTGGGTGATGGCGTTGCGCGTGGTCTCGTTGCCGGCCACGGCCAGCAGGATCACGAAGAAGCCGAACTCCTCCGAGGTCAGCGATTCACCGTTGACGTCGGCGTTGACCAGCGCGGTGGCGATGTCGGTCTCCGGGTTGGCCTTGCGGGCCTCGGCCATCTGGTACGCGTAGCCGAGGATCTCGGTGGTGGCGACCAGCGGGTCGGCGGTGCTGTCCGGGTCGTCGTAACCGGTCATGTCGTTGGACCACTGGAAGAGCTTGCCGCGGTCTTCCTGCGGCACACCGATCAGCGCGGCGATGGCCTGCAGCGGCAGCTCGGCCGCGACGTTGGTGACGAAGTCGCCGTGGCCGGCCTCCTTGGCGGCGGCCACGATGGACTCGGCGCGCTCGAGCAGCTCGGCGCGCAGACCGTTGACCACGCGGGGTGTGAAGCCCTTCGAGATCAGCTTGCGCAGCACGGTGTGCTCCGGGGCGTCCTTGTTGAGCATCAGGATGCGCTGCATGTCGATCTGCTCGCGCTGGATGTCGTCCTGGAACCGCGGGATGGCGGTGTTCTCGTGACTCGAGAAGATCTCGCTGCGCAGCGAGACGTCCTTGACATCGGCGTGCTTCGTGATCAGCCAGAAGCCGCCGTCGTGGAAGCCGCCGGACGTACCGGACTGGGCGTTCCACCAGACCGGGGACTGCCGGCGGATCTTGGCCAACTCTTCTACCGGGATCCCCTCGCGCCACATGACGGGGTCGGTCGAATCGAAGCCGTCCGGCAAGCCGTCGATCGGACATGAGGCATGGACTTGAGCCACGGAAGCTCCCTTCGAAAAACTGGAACACGTTCTACACTTATTGAAGCACGGGCGGGGCTGCCAGTGAAGAGTATGGCCATCTACCGCCCGTGACAGGGAGAACTTGTTTCAATTCTAAGGAGAATCATGGGTACACCGGTCATCGTCGAGGCCGTCCGCACACCCATCGCCAAGCGAAACGGCTGGCTGTCGGGTCTGCACGCGGCCGAGCTGCTCGGTCTCGCCCAGCGCGGCGTGCTCGAGCGGGCCGAGCTCGACCCCGCCCTGGTCGAGCAGGTCATCGGCGGCTGCGTCACCCAGGCCGGCGAGCAGTCCAACAACGTCGCCCGGACCGCGTGGCTGCACGCGGGCCTGCCGTGGCAGACCGCGGCGAGCACCATCGACACCCAGTGCGGTTCGGCCCAGCAGGCCACCCACCTGATCGCGGGCCTGATCAACATCGGCGCCATCGAGGTCGGCATGTCCTGCGGCGTGGAACTGATGAGCCACGTGCCGCTGGGCGCCAACCTCAACCCCGAGGTGGCCGGCCCGCGCCGCCCGGCCAGCTGGAAGATCGACCTGCCCGACCAGTTCGGTGCCGCCGAGCGGATCGCGAAGCGGCGCGGCCTGACCCGCACCGACCTGGACCAGTTCGGTGTCGAGTCCCAGGCCAAGGCCGCGGCCGCGTGGGCCGAGGGCCGCTTCGACCGCGAAATCATCCCGGTGAAGGCCGAATTCGAGGGCCAGATCATGGACGTCACCCGCGACCAGGGTCTGCGCGAGACCACGCTCGAGGGCCTGGCGAAGCTGCGCTCGGTCGCCGAGGGCGGATTGCACACGGCCGGAACGTCTTCGCAGATCTCCGACGGTGCCGCCGCGGTACTGCTGATGGACTCCGAGGTCGCCGAGCGCAACGGCCTGCGCCCGCGGGCGCGCATCGTCGCGCAGTGCGTGGTCGGCGCCGAGCCGGAATTCCACCTCGACGGCCCGGTCCAGGCGACCACCCGCTTGCTGGAGAAGACCGGAATGAGCATGTCGGACATCGACATCTTCGAGATCAACGAGGCATTCGCGGCAGTTCCCTTGTCCTGGGCCAAGGTTCACAACCCGGACATGAGCCGGGTGAATGTGAACGGTGGCGCAATCGCACTCGGACATCCGGTCGGCAGCACCGGCGCGCGGCTTATCACCACCGCCCTGCACGAACTCGAGCGTTCCGACAAATCGGTCGGAATGATCCTCATGTGCGCCGGTGGCGCACTTGCGACCGGCACCGTGATCGAGCGGATGTAAGTACATCTGAGTTTACGGCCGAGTTGAACATTCATCTCACTGCTGTTCGGAAGTGGCGTACGACACACAATGTCGTGTACAGATGACTTCTCACCGGGTCAGCTACCTTCAAGTTACTGCCGGTTTGAACCCGTACGCCCTTCCGACAAGCTAGAATCCGGTGTGACGTAGGTGTACCAGCGGTCATCACGGTGACCCGCAAACGTCACATCGGTCACAGGGACTCGGACGTGTCGACCGGAGGCAGTTAGGAAATTGCGAAACAGGCGTAGGTTTTCAGTTACTTAGCCGCTAATATCAATGATACGTATCCGAGATAACGTCTGTAGTACAGCGAAGGGAATTGGGCGGCTCACAATGGCTGATTTTGCGGCGCGGCTGAACAAGCTGTTCGAAACGGTGCATCCCCCCGGGCGGAAGCCGCACACCAACGCCGAGGTCGCAGCTGCGCTGACGGCCTCCGGTCATCCGATCTCCAAACCGTATCTCTCGCAGTTGCGGTCGGGACAGCGGACGAATCCGTCCGACGAGACGGTGGCCGCTCTGGCGAAGTTCTTCAAGGTCAAGCCTGACTACTTCTTCAACGACATCTACGCGGCCAAGATCGATCACGATCTCGAGCTGCTGTCCCAGCTGCAGGGCTACGGACTGCGTCGGTTGTCGAGTCGGGCGTTCGATCTGTCGGAGGAATCGCAGAACCTCCTCACCTCGATGGCCGAGAAGCTGCGGGCGAGCGAGGGGCTGCCCGAGATCCCGCCGGACGGAACCGAATAGCAGGGGCGCGAGGGGGTACGTGGTGCGGTCACTCGGGACCGCACCATCTTTCGTATCCGGGCGTGGAGCGAGCCGACCGTAGGGCCGCGGCCGAGTAGGGGGCTGGGGCGGTTCGATCCTCGTCACCGCCCGTTCGTGCGCCGGCAATGCTCGGTTCACGCTTCGATGACACATCATGACCCGGGCCACAATTCGCCCGAATCGGGCGAACGCCCGGCAGATGTGACCCAGCGCGCACCAGAATGCCCGCGCAGTCGCGTCACCGACCCGCCGCGGCTCGAGCCGGCTCGGATGCCCGGCACACCTCGAACTCCCGCGCGATCGCCTGCACCCAGCCGCGCGGACTCACGCCCTCGGGCGGTGAGATCCACCGGGCGTCGATCACCAGCTCACCGAGCGGATTGTGCGCCCACCGCGCCACCCGGTTCGCCCGCTCCGGCACCGACTCCGGCGGCACACCGGCCGCGGCCAGCTCCACACCGCCACCGGACTGCAGATACAGCGCGTCCATGATCTGCGCGATCTGATCCGACGCCTTCAGCTGCGTCGCGGTACCACCCGACTCGTGGGCCATCACCTCGGGGAACCGTTCCAGCATGGTCTTGTGCAGGCCACGAATTCGCCGCAGCAGCAGGCGGGCCCGCACCCACAGCTCGATCACGATCCACACCGCGCCGAGCGCGATCAGCAGCGCCGCCACCTGCCACACCGGCCAGAACCAGCCCGGATCCGCAGGCCGAGCCTGCTCCTCCCCCACCAGGATTTGCCGGATCGAGGCCACCGCCAGCCCGGCCACCACCACGGTCCCGGTGGTGTAGAGCGCGATCCCGCGGCCCAGTGCGGTCCAATCCAGGTGGCGCGCACCAGTGATCGCGATGAACACACAGCTGAAAGCCACCATCACCCAGCCGAAGATCAGTGACCAGGCCATGGTCACCAGGATCGCGGTCAGACCGGTGCCGTAGATCAGCCGCGCGATCTGGCCGAGATTGCGGCGCGACACGATCGGCCAGGCCGCCGCGGCGACCACCGAGGTGGCCGTACCGAACAGCACCCACGCCGAGGTGACCACCCGGTCGGCGACCATCACGCCGCCGATTCCCTTGCCGTACAGGTGATCCACGGCCAGGCCGACCTCCGGGATAGCGACCGTCGCCGCGGTGGCCACGGCCGCCACCGCCACCACGATGGCGGTGCGGGCAGTGGTCGCCGGTTTGACCAGGACCCGGCCGACGCGCGCGCCGGCCGCCATCCAGATCACCAGTGCGACAAGCCAGAAGGTCACGGCAGTGCTTCCTCTCTCTGTCTTCCCACCGGCGCCGCTTCGACCGCGGGTGCCGCCGCCACGCGTGCCCCCAACCCGTGGGACATCATCCGAGCGCTTCGTCGAATCGCAGCACCGAGACTCCGGCGCCCCGGCTGTGGAACACCCGCAGGCGGGTCATCAGCATGCTGGCGAACGTCTCCGCCTCCCACTCAGCGCGTTCGTCCTCTCCGAGATCCACGATCTGCTGGTGCGAACGCTGGCTGAGCATGTAGGCGATCAGATCGTCACTGGCCTCGAGCACCACGTCGGCCGCCGCCTCGCCGGGATGGTCGAAGACGATGTGGCCCAGCTCGTGCGCCAGCGTGTGCTCGCGCGACGGCAGCGCCTGCGCGAGCACGATCACATCCTTCTCCGGATAACTGCGGCGCTGACCGCACACGCCGGGACCCAGCTGGGCACTGGCGATCTCGATCGGCCGTCGCCGCTCCGCGGAGATCGCGAGCACCACCTCGTCGAGCGTGGTGGCGTCGAAATCACCGGCCACGGCGCAGACCGCGTCGACCGCGGCGGCGACCCTGCGGTACGACCGGTGACCCTGAATCCTGCTCTCGGTCATCGTCGCCTCCTGCCTACGGTGCGCTGCTGCGAGCCCGGTCTCGTCGAACGCGGCCGAATCTGCCGGGACCGTGCCGAACCCGGGCTCCGCCGCTCGACGCGCAGCCGAATTGCCCTGCACAGTGCCGAACCTGGCATCCGCCGCTCGACACGCAGCCGAATCGCCTCGGCCGATCTCATCCGCCTCACGGGCGCGGTCCGAAGAAGGCGGCGCGGGCGGCGTCGACGCGGGCTTGCGCCGCGGACGCGCTCTGGAAGCTGACGACACCGGAACCGGCTGCGGCCAAAGCCATTGCGGCGATGCCGCCGACCACGGTCAGCAGGTCGGCGGGCAGCAGCGGGCTGCTGTCGGAGGTGGGCCGGATCTGCGGGTTCGGGGGCTGCGCGAGCACCGGTGGCGGCGCCACGGCGGGCGGCGGCGGTGGCGGCGGTGGCGGTGGCGGTGCCAGGGCCGGCGGCGGGGCGAGGACCGGGATCGCCGGCAGTGGCGGTGCCGCGATCACGGGCAGCGGTGGCGGGGCCGGCATCGCGGGAACCGGCGGGGGGCGCAGCAGCAGGAGCAGCAGCCAGGGCGCCGCCGAACCTACTGCGGCACTGCCCAATACGGCGGACCCGGCGCCGCCCACCGCGGAACCCGTTCCGCCGACCACGGACCCGGTGGTGCCGACCGCCGAGCCGACACCCGCCGAGCCGAGGGCCCCCACGCCCAGCGCGGCGGAACCTGTGGCCGCGGAGCCGGCCGCGGCGGAGCCTGCCCCAGCGGAACCCGCTGCGGCGGAACCGATTCCGGCCGAGCCTGGAACGATCGAGGAGCCGAGACCCGCGGAACCGGTGCCGAGCAGCAGGTCGAGCAGGCCGGCCGGATGTTCACCGGGCACGCCCCGAGCCGGCCGTTCACCCGAGCCCGAGTCCGGCCGGTCACCGGCGTCCGCGTCGTCGCCGGGGGCGGAACCGCGCCCCGGTACCGACGTGTCACCCGGAATGCGCAGCGGAATCGGGTACGGCGCACCGGAATCGCCGCCGTCGGACCCGTCACCGGCGTCGGCACGGCCCGGGTGCGGTCCCCGCGCGGGGACCGGCAGATGGGGCGAACCTGTTCGGCCGGAACGATCTTCGCGACCCGGGACGTCCGCGCCGAGGTGTCCGCGCGGTCCGCCGGCCTGCCGGTCGTCCGAACCACCGGGCGAGCAATGCGCGCAACCGTCGTTACCCGGGTGCGCGAAGGCGAATGCGGGAGCGAGCAGCCCGTAGCCGGACACGATCCCGGCCACCGCAACCACGCGCATCCAGCGCCGTCCGGCCATGCGCCTGCCTTCCCCTCGGGTATCCGGCCGCGCAGCTCCACCCGCTGCGCCGATATCCGACGGCCCAGCTCAGTTCATCGGATCGCGATCATCATAGCTGCCGAAAATTAGCTCGCAGCCCGAGATCGCGTGACGCACATCACTTTACGAGCCGTTTACTGATAACGGAACCGCCCGGTCACCCTACCGAAAACCCGAATTCACCCACCCCCACCCCACATTTGCCCACCTCACCGCTGCGCCCGCTCCTCCCGGCGCGAGCGCACCCGCAACCGGAACCCCCGAAACGCGAGGTGCCGCTCGGGACGTCTCCCGAGCGGCACCTGTTGCGGCGCAGTGATTCCTACGCGCCGAAGACGGGCTCCGGCGGGGTGGCGCGGGCCAGCAGGTCGCGGACGGCGACGCCGAGCTTGGCCGGCTCCCAGCGGGCGCCGTTGTCGACCGAGACGCCGTGGCGCCAGCCGTCGGCGATCGTGACCATGCCGCCCTCGACCTCGAACATCCGGCCGGTGACACCGGCGGAGTCGGTGCTGCCCAGCCACACGACCAGCGGGGAGACGTTGCCCGGCGCCTTGGCGTCGAAACCGTCGACCGGCGCGGCCATGTCGGCGGCGAAGACGGTCTCGGTCATGCGGGTGCGGGCGACCGGCGCGATGGCGTTGACGGTGATGTCGTAGCGGGCCAGCTCGGCGGCCGCGGTCAGCGACAGTGCCGCGATACCGGCCTTGGCGGCGGCGTAGGCGGCCTGGCCGACGCTGCCCTGCAGGCCGGCGCCGGAGCTGGTGTTGATGATGCGGGCGTCGACCGGGCGGCCGGCCTTGTGCTCACCGCGCCAGTAGGCGGAGGCGTGCTTCATGGTGGCGGCGTGGCCCTTGAGGTGCACGCGGATGACCGCGTCCCACTCGTCTTCCTGAATGTTGACGACCATGCGGTCGCGCACGAAACCGGCGTTGTTGACCAGCACGTCGAGGCCACCGAAGGTGGAGACGGCCTGCTCGACCAAGCGCTGCGCGCCGTTCCAGTCGGCGATGTCGTCGGTGTTGACGACGGCCTTGCCGCCGGCCGCGACGATCTCGGCCACCACCTGCTCGGCGGGGGTCTCGCCGCCGTCCACGCCGTCGAGGGCGACGCCGAGGTCGTTCACCACGACGTTGGCCCCGGCGGCGGCGAAGGCGAGGGCGTGCTCGCGGCCGATGCCGCGTCCGGCGCCGGTCACGATCACGGTGCGGCCGGCGCACAGCAGGGCGTTGTCACTCATGTCTGTCTCGTTTCTTGTTGTGAGGCCGTGTATTTCGGCTGTTCAGTTGGCGGCCGCGGCGTTGTGGTCGACGTTCGCCGCGTCCAGGAACGCGGGCCGTTCCCCACCGCCGTGGACCAGCAGCGTGGCACCGCTGATGTAGGCGGCGAGCGGAGATGCCAGGAAGGCGGCGGCCTGCCCGACGTCGACGGGTTCGGCCATCCGGCCCAGCGGGATGGTGGCGCCGACCGCGGCGATGCCGGCCTCGTCGCCGTAGTGCAGTTCGCTGGATTCGGTGCGTACCGGGCCGACCGCGACCGTGTTGACCCGCACGCGCGGCGACCATTCGACGGCGAGCGTGCCGGCCAGGTTGTCCAGGCCCGCCTTGGCGGCGCCGTAGGCCGCGGTGCCCGGCGACGGGCGGCCGCCGGAGACGCTGGAGATCATCACGATCGAGCCGCCCTCGGCCTGCTGCTGCATGACCGCGTTGGCGGCCTGCGACAGCAGCAGCGGGGCGAGCAGGTTCAGCTCGACGATCTTCGAGTGGAAGCGCGGGCTGGCGTCGGCGGCCAGCGCGTAGGGCGCGCCACCGGCGTTGTTGATCAGGGTGTCGAGGCGGCCGTGCCGGGCGACGATGGTGTCGATCAGTTCGGTGACCGCGGCGCTGTCGCGCACGTCGCAGGGCAGGAATTCCGCGGTCCGGCCCTCGAACTCCACGGGTGCGCCGGGGTCGCGGCGGGCACAGGTGACGACGGTGGCGCCGGCCTGCAGGAACACCCGCGTAATGCCGGCACCGACACCGCGTACACCGCCGGTGATGAGAACAACGGTTCCGGATAGGTCCACTTGAAGCGCCATCATGCTAACCTACCAAGCACTTGCTTGTTTTTCTAGAACGGACGGTCATGGGGATCAATCGACATTCCGCGGGCGCCGGTATCGAGGTCGTAACCGTCGACTACGCACCGGTCAACGCCATTCCGTCGGCCGGCTGGTTCGCACTGGCCGACGCCGTACGCGACGCCGGCCGCGACCAGGACACCAAGGTCGTCGTGCTGCGCGCCGAAGGCCGCGGCTTCAACGCCGGCGTGGACATCAAGGAGATGAACGCGGACACCGGCCACACCGCCCTCATCCGCGCCAACCACGGCTGCTTCGCCGCGTTCGCCGCCGTCTACGACTGCGAGGTCCCGGTCGTCACCGCCGTGAACGGCTTCTGCCTCGGCGGCGGCATCGGCCTGGTCGGCAACTCCGACGTCATCGTCGCCTCCGACGACGCGACCTTCGGCCTCCCCGAGGTAGACCGTGGCGCCCTCGGCGCCGCCACCCACCTGGCCCGCCTGGTCCCGCAGCACCTGATGCGGACCATGTTCTACACCGCCGGCACCCTCACCGCGCAGCAGCTGCACCACTACGGCTCGGTGTACAAGGTCGTGCCGCGCGACGAACTCGACAAGGCCGCCATGGAGGTGGCCGAGAACATCGCGAACAAGGACGGCCGAGTCATCCGGGCCGCCAAGAAGGCGCTCAACGGCATCGACGTGCAGGACGTGCACCGCTCCTACCGCTTCGAGCAGGGCTTCACCATGGAGCTCAACCTCGCGGGCGTCGCCGACGAGATCCGCGCGCGCTTCGACGACGACCTCGCGGCCCAGAAGAAGGGGAAGTAAAAGCCATGCGCGACAAGCGAATGAGCCTCGACGAGGTCGTCGGCGAGCTCCGCAGCGGAATGACCATCGGCCTCGGCGGCTGGGGTTCGCGCCGCAAGCCGATGGCGTTCGTGCGCGCCCTGCTGCGCTCCGACGTCACCGACCTGACCGTCGTCACCTACGGCGGCCCGGACCTCGGCCTGCTGTGCTCGGCCGGCAAGGTCCGCAAGGCCTACTACGGCTTCGTGTCCCTGGACTCGGCGCCGTTCTACGACCCGTGGTTCGCCAAGGCGCGCACCGAGGGCGCGATCACCGTGCGTGAGATGGACGAGGGCATGGTCAAGTGCGGTCTGCAGGCCGCCGCCGCCCGGCTGCCGTTCCTGCCGATCCGCGCGGGCCTGGGCTCGGACGTGATGAACTTCTGGGAGGGCGAGCTGAAGACCGTTCAGTCGCCCTACTCCGACGGCGAGACCCTGGTCGCCATGCCCGCCCTGAACCTGGACGCGGCGTTCGTGCACCTGGACCTGGGCGACAAGCACGGCAACGCCGCCTACACCGGCGTCGACCCGTACTTCGACGACCTGTACATGCTGTCGGCCGAGAAGCGCTACCTGTCGGTGGACCGCCTGGTCGAGACCGAGGAACTGGTGAAAGCCGTTCCCACGCAGTCGCTGCTGCTGAACCGCATGATGGTCGACGGTGTGGTCGAGGCCCCCGGCGGCGCGCACTTCACCTTCGCCGGCGGCTACGGCCGCGACGAGAAGTTCCAGCGCCACTACGTCGAGGCCGCGAAGACTCCCGAGTCGTGGGCCGAGTTCAAGGCCCGCTACCTGGACGTGTCCGAGGCCGAATACCAGAGCGCCGTCAAGGCTTTCGCCGAGGAGCAGAAGTGACCGACACCAGCACCATCACCCGCGCCGAGGTCTGCGTCGTCGCGTCCGCCGAGATCTTCCGCGGCGCCGGCGAGATCATGGCCTCCCCCATGTCCACCGTCACCACCATCGGCGCCCGGCTGGCGCGGCTCACCTTCGAGCCCGACTTGCTGCTCTCCGACGGTGAGGCGCTGTTCTTCGCCCAGGTCCCGCCGATCGGCGGCAAGGCCCCGATCGAGGGCTGGATCCCGTTCTCCAAGGTCTTCGACGTGGTGAACTCCGGCCGCCGGCACGTGGTCATGGGCGCCAACCAGCTCGACCGTTACGGCAACCAGAACCTGTCCGCCTTCGGCCCGCTGCAGCAGCCGACCCGGCAGATGTTCGGTGTGCGCGGCGCCCCGGGCAACACCATCAACCACGCGACCAGCTACTTCGTGCCCAAGCACAACAAGCGGGTGTTCACCGACACCGTCGACGTGGTCTCCGGCATCGGTTACGACAAGATCGATCCCGCGAACCCGGCCTACCGGTTCCACCACCTGCACCGCGTGGTGTCCAACCTGGGCGTGTTCGACTTCGGCGGCCCCGACCACACCCTGCGCGCGCTGTCGCTGCACCCGGGCGTGAGCGCCGACGAGGTCGCGGAGAACACCTCCTTCGAGGTCGCCGGTCTGGCCGAGGCGGGCGAGACCCGGCTGCCGACCGAGGAAGAGCTCACCATCATCCGGACCGTCCTGGACCCGAAGGGATTCCGCGAGAAGGAGGTTCAAGCATGACCGCACAGCAGCTGCGGACGCCGCTGACCGAGCTGGTCGGCATCGAGCACCCGATCGTGCAGACCGGGATGGGCTGGGTCGCCGGCCCGGGCCTGGTCGCGGCCACCGCGAACGCGGGCGGGCTGGGCATCCTGGCCTCGGCGACCATGACCTTCGAGGAACTCGAGGTCGCGATCGCGAAGACGAAGGCCAAGACCGACAAGCCGTTCGGCGTGAACATCCGCGCCGACGGCTCCGACGCGGCCGAGCGCTGCGAGCTGATGATCCGCGAGGGCGTCAAGGTGGCCTCGTTCGCGCTGGCCCCGAAGAAGGAGCTCATCGCGCGGCTGAAGGACAACGGCGTGGTCGTCGTGCCGTCCATCGGTGCGGCCAAGCACGCGGTGAAGGTCGCCTCGTGGGGCGCCGACGCGGTCATCGTGCAGGGCGGTGAGGGCGGTGGCCACACCGGTTCCGTCGCGACGACGCTGCTGCTCCCGTCGGTGCTGGACGCGGTCGACATCCCGGTCGTGGCCGGCGGTGGTTTCTTCGACGGCCGCGGCCTGGCCGCCGCCCTGTCCTACGGTGCCGCCGGTGTCGCGATGGGTACCCGCTTCCTGCTCACCCAGGACTCGAGCGTGCCCGATTCCGTGAAGCAGCAGTACCTGTCCCGCGGCCTGCAGGACACCGTCGTCTCGACCCGGGTCGACGGCATGCCGCACCGCGTGCTCAACACCGAACTGGTGAACAAGCTGGAGCACTCCGGGAAGTACCGCGGTTTCGCCGCGGCCGCCGGAAACGCGCTGAAGTTCAAGAGCATGACCGGCATGAAGTGGTCGACCATCGTCCGCGACGGCCTGGCCATGCGCAAGCACAAGGACCTCACCTGGTCCCAGGTCATCATGGCCGCCAACACCCCGATGCTGCTGAAAGCCGGTCTGGTCGAAGGCAATACGCAAGCGGGCGTCCTGGCCTCCGGTCAGGTCGCCGGCATCATCGACGACCTGCCCACCGTCGCCGAACTGATCGACCGCATCGTCACCGAAGCCGTCGAACGCATCGACTCCCTGTCCAAGCTCCGCGCCTGAGCAGGGCAAGCGAGGCGCCCACACACCGTCTGGGCGTGTGTGGGCACCCGCACTCCACCCGAAGGTCACCCCCGCACCGGGGGTGACCTTCGGTCGTTTCGGCGCACGGCGGAAAACCGTTTGCCCGCGCTGAGATGATCAGATGCTGGAAGTACCGAAGGAGTGAGGGTGATGACGAGCCGGCAGACGACCATCCTGTGGCGGCCCACCGGTCCGCAGGAGTTGGCGCTGGTTGCGGCGTCGGGGTGGCGGGAGTGGCCGGCGCGGCTGCCCGACCAGCCGATCTTCTACCCGGTGCTGACCGAGGAGTACGCGATCATGATCGCGCGGGACTGGAATGTGCCGGCGTCGGGTTGCGGGTTCGTCACCCGGTTCGCGGTCGACACCGACTATCTCGCGGGGTACGACGTGCAGCAGGTGGGTGGGCGCGAGATCCTCGAATACTGGATCCCGGCCGAGGAGCTGCCGAACTTCAACGCGCACATCGTCGGGCGGATCGAGGTGGTGCATCGGTTTCCGGCGGAGGCCGACTACCTGCGGGCCGACCGGCACCGGTAGCTGTTCACCACAACGTGATTCGACGCCCGTAACGAGGTCACCGATCCGAAGTACCAGCGGCATTGGCAGATTCGAACGCCACCTGCCCCGCACGCGGGCTGCCTGCGTGCGCACGTGGCGCTTCGTTCGCGGGCAGTCCGCCGAGGCCCGGTGTCGTCGTCAGTAGGCGACCACGCTGCCGTTGCTGCACTGCATCGTGCCTGGCAGCGGCCCTTGCATGCCGTAGCTGCCACCCTCACCGCCGACGATGCAGGCGAGGTCCGCGAGCAGCGGGCTGACCTGGTAGAGCTGGGCCGCGAGTGCAGTGCCCGACCCGGTCGAGGTGGTGGCCGGTGCCGGCGTGGTCGTGGTGGTTTGGGCGAGCGCGGCACCGGCGCCGACGGACAGTGCGATACCGGCGGTGGCGGTCAGGATTGCGGTGCTGCGAACGAGCGGAGAGAGCATGCGCGCATGATAGAGCCGGGTGAGGGCGCTATTCGACCGTTCCCCAATGTTCGAAATGCGACTTGTTCACATCAGCCGTGCCGAACTGGCAATGTTGCCGGACCAAGGTGATGCACATCACATCGATGCGGGGTCACAGCGGCCCACGATCCCGTGTCCAACCGGGTGTAAGCAGTTCACACGGAAGGACTACGGCGATGGCCACCATCGATGTACTCGACTCGTTCATCAACTACACCGACGTCGGGACAGGCGACGTCCCGGTCGTGTTCCTGCACGGCAACCCGACGTCTTCGTACCTGTGGCGCAACGTGATTCCGCATGTCAGCGACCGGACTCGGGTGCTGGCACCGGATCTCGTCGGCATGGGCGAATCGGGGAAGCCGGACAGCGAGTACCGGTTCGCCGATCACGCGCGGTATCTGGACGCGTGGTTCGACGCACTCGGCCTGGAACAGGTCGTGATCGTCGGCCACGACTGGGGTGGGGCGCTCGGAATGGACTGGGCGGCGCGGCATCCCGAGCGGGTTCGGGGGATCGCGGTGATCGAGACGTTCTTGCGGCCGCTGCGATGGAGCGACCTGCCCCCGCAGGGCCAGGAACTGTTCCGGCGGTTCCGATCGCCGGAAGGGGAACGAATGATCCTCGACGACAACATGTTCATCGAGTTCAACCTGCCCAACGCGACCAAGCACCTGGACCCGGCCGACCTCGACGTCTACCGCTCCTACTACCCGACCCGCGAGTCCCGCAAGCCGATGCTGGCCTGGCCGCGAGCGTTCCCGTTCCCCGGCGAAACCGACGACGTGGTCGCGATCGTCGAGAACTACGACCGCTGGATGGCAGCGTCCCCTGCGGTGCCGAAGCTGGTGATGGCGGTCGAGAACGGCGTGGGCCTCGGCTCACCGGAGATGATCGACTGGGCAGCAACCACTTTCGCCTCAACCGAGGTCGTCTCCATCGGCCCGGCGGGCCACCACGCGCCGGAGGACCAGCCCGACGCCATCGGCGCCGCCGTCGCCGACTGGATCCGCAAACACGAGCTGACCGGCCAGGCTTGACCGAACACCCACCGAGGCGGCGCCGGGCGACCCGCCGAACACGCTCGGCGTGGTCGCACCGCCCGCCGCCGACACAGAACAGCCGAGCACGCTCTGGCCATGGGCGCCACCAGCCCCGGTCACTTCTCGAGAAATGGTCATCTACCTCCGTGGTCCGGGGGCAGATGACCATTCCTTGGCCGACAACGAGATCGGGGCGCACCTCCCCGAACTGGGGGTATGTACTTGCGGCGGGTCCGCTGTGGCCGAAGAATGGCGCGATGGATGCCGAACCCGCCGACGACCTGAACCCCGCCGACGTATCCGCACCGGAGGCGGATCTGGTTGCGCGCGCAGTCGCCGGTGACCGGGCGGCTGTCACGGAAGTCGTTCGGCTGCTGCAGGATCCGATCTATCGCCTGGCGCTGCGGATGACCGGTAAGCCCGCCGACGCCGAGGACGCCACCCAGGAGATCCTGCTCCGGGTCGTCGGCAGCCTCGGCACCTTCCGGGCCGAGGCGAAACTGACCACCTGGGCGTACCGCATCGGTGTCAATCACCTGCTCAACCTGCGGCGGCGCAGCCCGCAGGAGCAGGCCCAGATCAGCCTCGACTCGTTCAGCGAAGACCTGAAAGACGGTCTCGCGGAACAGGATTACCGCGGCCCGGAGGCGGAGCTGCTCACCCACGAGGTCCGGCTCAGCTGCAGCCAGGCCATGCTGCAGTGCCTGGCCCGCGACGACCGGATCGCCTTCGTCCTGGACCTGGTCTTCGAACTCGATTCGACCGAGGCCGCCTGGATCCTGGACATCACCCCCGCCGCCTACCGCAAGCGCCTGGAACGGGCCCGACAGCGCCTCGGCAACTTCCTGAACTCGACCTGCGGCTTGGCGAACCCGAAAGCCTTCTGCCGCTGCGCCCGTCGCGTCGACAAGGCCCTGGCGCTGGGCCGGATCGACCCGCACCGTACGGTGTTCGCGACGCATCGGATCACCCCCGGTGGCCGCTCGGTGGCCGCGGCTGAACAACAGATGGTCCGATTGCACGACGCCTCAGCGGTATTCCGGTCCCACCCTGACTACGCGGCACCAGAAGCACGAGTCGCGGCGATCGCGGATCTGCTGCACTCGGGCCGCTTCCCGTTGCTGGACGACCCCGGCGCCTGATCGATCCACAACCGTCCACAGGCAACCTCCGGACGGCGACGAACACGAAACCGCGGCGACGGGTCGCCGGCGATCGAGCTGCCTCCCGATCGCCGGGGTAACCCGATTCGTCCACAGCCGTCCACAGGTGTCGCAGAACCGGTCGGCGCGGGCGGCGCCGCCGCACGAAACGGCCGCCATACCGGCCTGAGCGCACAATCTTCGGACTATTCGGGCAGAAATCGCACGCAAAGACCCGACATTGAGCGCTCAGGCCGACCGAAAGCACTGTGGGCGAGCGGAATACCGCTCGCGGGAACTCACGAACTCAGCCCAGACGCTCGATAATGGTGACGTCGGCGGTCCCGCCGCCCTCACACATGGTGAGCAGACCGTAGCGACCGCCGGTGCGCTCCAGCTCGTTGAGCAGGGTCGCGAACAGCTTGGCGCCGGTGGCGCCGAGCGGGTGGCCCAGGGCGATGGCGCCACCGTTCGGGTTCACCTTGGCCGGGTCGGCACCCAGCTCCTGGATCCAGGACAGCACGACCGACGCCATGGCCTCGTTGATCTCCACCACGTCGATGTCGTCGATGGTGAGACCGGTGGCCTCCAGCGCGTACCGGGTGGCCGGAATCGGGGCCGACAGCATGTACACCGGGTCGTCACCGCGAGCGCTGACGTGGATGATCCGGGCGCGCGGGGTCAGGCCGTACGCCTCGACCGCCCACTTCGACGCCAGCAGGGTGGCGCTGGCACCGTCGGAGATCTGGCTGGCCAGGGCGGCGGTCAGGAAGCTGCCCTCCGACAGCGGCTTGAGGCCGGCCATCTTCTCCAGGCTGGTCTCGCGCGGGCCCTCGTCGGTCTTGAACTCACCGACCGGGACGATCTCGTTGTCGAAGCGGCCCTCGGCGATCGCGGCGCGCGCCCGGTTGTGGCTGCCCAGCGCCCACTGCTCCATGTCTTCGCGGCTGATGCCCCACTTCTCGGCGATCAGCTGCGCGCCGCGGAACTGCGACACCTCCTGGGTGCCGTAGCGGGCGTCCCAGCCTTCGGCGCCGATGAACGGCGACTCGAATCCGTACTGCTGCCCGGCCAGCATGGCCGAGGAGATCGGGATGGCGCTCATGTTCTGCACACCGGCGGCGACCACGAGCTCGGCGGTGCCGGCCATGATCGACTTGGCGGCCAGGCCGATGGCGAGCTGGCTGGAACCGCACTGGCGGTCGACGGTGGCGGCCGGAACCTCTTCGGGATAGCCGGCGGCCAGCCAGGCGGTGCGGCCGATGTTGCCGGCCTGCGGACCGATCGCGTCGACGCAGCCCATGAAGACCTCGTCGATGTCGGCCGGCTGGACCGCGGTGTTGCGCGCGAACAGACCCTGCAGGATAGTGGCGCCGAGGTCGGCCGGGTGGATGCCGGCCAGCGAACCACCGCGCTTGCCGATGGCGGTGCGGACGGCGTCGACGACGAAGACCTCACGCGCCTGGGTCACTGCCGGACGGGGAATGGAAGGGGGCATTGCAACTCCTACGTGCGAGGCATCCGAAAGCCGGTGCCGGTGTTGTCCACCGACTCGGTCAACGCCCGCAGGCGCCGGCGCGGTGTCACCGTGCCGCGCGGCCGAGTGGTGGTGTTTGTCACTGCGTGTTCCCGATCGAGGCAGGTACGTCGGCGGTGCCGACATTCGGCACGGCCAGCCCGTCGAGGACGATGGTGAGGTATTGCTGGGCCAGCATCTCGGCCGGCACGCGGCCGCCGGGCTTGTACCAGCGCACGGCGACCCAGACGGTGTCGCGCAGGAACCGGAAGACCAGTTCCACGTCGAGTTCCGGGCGGAAGCTGCCGTCGGCGACGCCGCGCCGCAGCACCTGGTACCAGAGGTCGCGGAATTCCTTCGCGTACTCGTCGATGTAGGCGAATCGCGGTGTGCCGCTGAGCTGTTTGGCCTCGGCCTGGTAGATCGCGACAGCCGAGTTGAACCGGTCGAACGATTCGCAGGAGGCCACCACGAGCGCTTCGAGCGTGGCGCGGGCCGGGAGGTCGGCGGCCACGATGGTGCGGTAGCGGCCGAACAGGTCGGTCAGGAAGCTTTGCAGGATCTCGTCCGCGATCGCTTCCTTGGAATCGAAGTGGTGGTAGAGGCTGCCCGATAGGATTCCCGCCGCGTCCGCGATATCGCGGACCGTGGTGGTGCGCAGTCCACGCTCGGCGAACAGGTCGGCCGCGATGCCGAGCAGCTCGGCTCGGCGGGCGGATTTCACGGTGTCGGACACGGTCACCCGCCCATCCTACAACCAAGCGCTTGCTTGGGAGACGGGATGTGGTCAACGGTACGAATATCGCAGCGGCGACGACACGGACAGATCCGCGAGCAACCGGTCACAGATCACCACCGGCGGCACCCCCGCCCGCATCAACCGTGCCACCAATGCCAGCCGCCGCTCACAGCTGTCCCACTCGACGGTCAACAACCCGCGCCCCGGGCCGGCGTCCACGGTGGCCAGCACCCGCGGTGGCCCCTTCGGCGCCGGCACCTCCACCAGCTCCAGCAGCATGCCCCGCCGCCACGCCCGGAAGGTGTCCATATCGGCGCCCGCGACCAGCTTGTCGGTCGCCGCGCACAGCCCGGCGGCGATCCCGTCGGCGAATTCCGCCCGGTCCGTACCGCCGCGCTGACAGCGCCGCACCACCTCGAGCAGATCGGACCGCACCTCGCGCAACACCGCCAGCCGCCGCGCCCGCGACTCGTCGTCGGGTTCGCTGTGGCGACCGTGCCACCGATCGGACCCCCGCACCCGGTCGGCACCCGGAACTCGCCGGGTCACACCCGGAATCCGGTCCCCTTCCGGGGGCATCAGCTCGACGGCACGACGCGCCGCGCCGGCCGGGTCGACACCGAGCAACTCGGCACCCAGCCGCAACGCAGCGAGTACGACGTCGGGCGGATCGCGCTGTTCACGCCCCGCGCGGCGGCGGTCCGGACCCATGGGTCACGTCCTTCGAAAGCGGAAAACCGTGCATACCAGCATCCCACGGGGATACCCAGCCGGCGCCACTCAATATCGACGCACGGAACTCGCCGCCGCGGCGAATTCGGCCCGTACACACGAACGCGCCGCGCCGACGGTCACCCTGTGGGGTTCGTCGGCACGGCGCGTTCGAAGGTCGTACCGGTGCGGATCCGGGCGAACTTGTGGAGCCCGGACGCGCATCGCGCGGGGTTACGCGCGCTGGCTGCTCACCGAGACGGTCTCACCCGTCAGGTACGAGGTGTAGTCGCTGGCGAGCATCGCGATGGTGGTCGCGATCTCCCACGGCTCGGCGGCGCGGCCAAAGGCCTCGCGGTCGGCGAGCTTGTCCAGCAACTCGGCCGAGGTGACCTTGTCCAGGAAGGCGTGGCGGGCGATGCTCGGAGCGACCGCGTTGATCCGCACGCCGTATTCGGCGGCCTCGAGCGCGCTGCAGCGGGTCAGCGCCATCACGCCGGCCTTGGCGGCGGCGTAGTGGGCCTGTCCCGGCTGAGCACGCCAGCCCAGCACGCTGGCGTTGTTGACGATCACCCCGCCGTGGCCCGCGTCGCGGAAGTACCGCAGCGCGGCCCGGGTGGCGCGGAACGTGCCGGTCAGCGTGATGTCGACCACGATGTCCCATTGCTCGTCGGTCATGTCGACGACCGGGGTCTCACCGCCCAGCCCGGCGTTGTTCACCAGGATGTCGATGCGCCCGGCCAGCTGGGCAGCCGTGGTGATCAGGTTGTCGACCTCGGCGGTGCTGCTGACGTCGCACGGCACACCCTGGACCTTGCGGTCGGGGTAGGCGGCCGACAGCTCGTCCACGGTCTCCTTGAGCCGGCGCTCGTGCCGGTCGGAGATCACGACGTCGGCGCCCTCGGCGAGCAGCCGGTCGGCGGTCGCCGAACCGATGCCGGTGCCGGCCGCGGCGGTGATCAGCGCGCTGCGACCGGCCAGCAGGCCGTGCCCGGCGGGCTTGGGCGGGGCGGGGAAACTCGACACTGTGGTCCTTTCCGGATTTCTACGCGGGGCTCAGCGCGCCTGCCGGGGCAGACCCAGCACGCGCTCGGCGAGGATGTTGCGCTGGACTTCGCTGGAACCGCCGTAGATGGTGTCCGCGCGGCTGAACAGGAACAGGCGCTGCCAGCGGTCGAGGTCGCCCTCGGGGGACAGCAGCCCGGCCGGGCCGAGCACGTCCATGGCCAGCTCACCGACGTTGCGGTGCCAGTGCGCCCACAGCAGCTTCGAGATCGGCGCCGAGTTGGCGGTGCCGGACGCGGCGCCCTCGGTGGCGCCGGCCAGGGTGCGAACCGCGCTGGCGCGCATCACGCGCAGGCCGATCCACGCCTTGTCGAAGCGGTCGGCGATCAGCGGGTCGGTGATCACACCGGTCTCGGTGGCCACGGCCTCCAGGTCGGAGAGCTCGCGGG
Source organism: Nocardia stercoris (assembly GCF_003696265.1). Taxonomy (GTDB): domain Bacteria; phylum Actinomycetota; class Actinomycetes; order Mycobacteriales; family Mycobacteriaceae; genus Nocardia; species Nocardia stercoris. The sequence goes on from NZ_RFFH01000023.1 coordinate 60,473, forward strand.
CGAACCGGATCTGCTGGCCGACGGTGGACACACCGCGCTCGACGGCGAGCGTGCCCATGGCGGTCCGCCAGCCCTCACCGGGCGCGCCGACCACCAGGTCGGCGGCGGTGCGGGCACCATCGAAGAACACCTCGTTGAATTCGGCGGTGCCGGTGAGCTGCACGATCGGGCGCACCTCGATACCCGGCTGCTTCATCGGCACCAGCAGGTAGGACAGGCCGCGGTGGCGGGCCGAGCCGGGCTCGGTGCGGGCGACCACGAAGCACCAGTCGGCGAGGTGGGCCAGCGAGGTCCACACCTTGTGGCCGTCGATGATCCACTCGTCGCCCTCGAGCCGGGCCGTGGTGGACACGGCGGCCAGGTCGGAGCCGGCGCCGGGCTCGGAGTAGCCCTGGCACCACAGCTCGGTGACCGATTTCACGCCGGGCAGGAAGCGCTGCTTCTGCTCCTCGGTGCCGAAGGCCAGCAGGGTCGGGCCCAGCAGCTCCTCACCGATGTGCGATACGCGGCCGGGGGCCTCGGCGCGGGCGTACTCCTCGTGGAAGATCACCTGCCGGGCCAGGCTGGCCGCGCGGCCGCCGTACTGCACCGGCCAGCCCAGGCAGGTCCAGTTGTTCGCGGCGAGATGCCGATCCCAGGCCAGCCGCTCCTCGAAGGCCTCGTGCTCGCGGCCCGAGCCGCCGAGTCCGCGCAGTCCGCGGAACTCGCCGGACAGATTCTCCGCCAGCCAGTCCCGGATCTCAGCCCGAAATTCGGCGTCGCCCGCCGCTGTGTCCGTGTTGTCCTGCGTCATCCAAAGACCTCCGTCACCGTCGTCTCAGCACCCTGCCCACGCTGCTCGAACCGCGCGCGGATGGTTCCGTCGCGTAGGCCGTCGAGACTTACGTCGCTGAAAGCCATGGAGACCTACGTCTCATGGGCAATTGTGGGACTCGGATCACTACTACTCCGGTAGAGTAACCTACCAAGCACTTGCTTGTTTAGAGATCGGGGGTCACCGTGGCCGATACCGCGGAGACGATTCCTCTCGCACTGCGGCACGCCGCCGCAGTGCGCGGGGCACAACCCGCCGTTCAAGACGGCGAAACCCACCTGAGCTGGGCGCACCTGCTCGAGCAGGTGCGCACGGTCGCGGCCGGACTCACCGCCAGCGGCGTGCGCCCCGGCGACCGGGTCGCCATCTGGGCGCCGAACTCCTGGCGCTGGGTGGTGGCCCTACTCGGGCTGCACTACGCCGGAGCCACCCTGGTTCCGCTCAACACCCGCTACATCGCCGAAGAGGCCGCCGACCTCATCCGTCGCGTGGACGCGAAGGCGCTGTTCATCACCGAGCCGTTCCTCGGCCGCGACCTGCTGGCCGACCTGCGCGCCACCGACCCGGACCTGAAGGTGCCGGTCGTGGTGCGGGTTCCGGTGGACGGCGGCACCGACGCCGGTACTGCCGCCGACACCGCGCTGAGCTGGGATGACCTTCTCGCCGCGGGCGTCGACACCAGCGGCGCCGACGCGATCGCCGATGCGGTCACCCCCGACGATGTGTCCGACATCATGTTCACCTCGGGGACCACCGGCCGCAGCAAGGGCTGCGTCGTCACGCACGGACAGGCCGTCGACGTCGCCCGGGCGTGGGCCGAATGCGCCACCCTCGGCCCCGACGACCGCTACCTGGTGATCCCGCCGTTCTTCCACAACTTCGGCTACAAGGCCGCCATGGTGGCCTGCCTGGTCACCGGCGCCTGCATCGTGCCGCAGTCGAACTTCGACATCCCCGAAGTGATGCGGATCATCGCGAAGCGGAAGATCACCGTGCTCACCGGGCCGCCCACGATCTACCAGAGCATCCTCGACCACTCCGACCGCGCCACGGCCGACCTGTCGAGCCTGCGCGTCGCCGTCACCGGCGCCGCCACCGTGCCCGAGATCCTGATCGAGCGCATGCGCTCCGACCTGGCCTTCGACGTGGTCCTCACCGCGTACGGCCTGTCCGAGTCCGCCGGCTTCGGCACCATGTGCCGGCTCGGCGACGACTCGCACACCATCGCCACCACCTCCGGCCGGCCGATCGCCGGCTTCGAGCTGCGGATCGGCGAGGACGGCGAGGTGCTGCTGCGCGGCCCGAACGTGATGAAGGGCTACCTCGACGACCCGGAGCAGACCGCCAAGACCATCGACGCCGAGGGCTGGCTGCACACCGGCGACGTCGGCACCGTCGACGACAACGGCAACCTGCGGATCACCGACCGGCTCAAGGACATGTACATCAGCGGCGGGTTCAACGTGTACCCCGCCGAGATCGAGAAGGCGCTGCGCCGGCTCGACGGTGTCGCCGACGTCGCGGTGATCGGTATCCCGGACACCCGCATGGGTGAGGTCGGCAAGGCCTTCATCGTCCGGCAGCCCGGCTCCGGCCTGACCGCCACCGACGTGTTCACCCACGCACACCGGTCCATGGCCAAGTTCAAGGTGCCGCGCGACGTCGAGTTCCGCGACTCGCTGCCCTACAACGCCGGCGGCAAGGTGCTCAAACATCAGCTGCGAGAGGAGAAATCGTGACCACACCCGACACGGGCGCCGAGACCGACGTCGTCACCTACGAGCGGCGCGGCCGCGTCGCGCTGGTGACCATGAACCGGCCCGAGTACCGCAACGCGCAGAACTCGGCGATGACCTACGCGCTCGACGCGGCCTTCGAACGGGCCGTCGCCGACCCGGAGGTCGGCGTGATCGTGCTGGCCGGCAACGGCAAGCACTTCAGCGCGGGCCACGACATCGGCACCCCGGGCCGGGACCACGAGGCGGTCTTCGAGAACAAGGCCGCCCTGTGGTGGGACCACGTCGGACGCCAGGGCGGCGACATGCGCTTCGCCCGCGAGATGGAGGTCTACCTGGGGATGTGCCGCCGCTGGCGCGAGATCCCCAAGCCGACCATCGCCATGGTCCAGGGCGCGTGCATCGCCGGTGCGCTGATGCTGGCCTGGACCTGCGACATGATCGTCGCCTCCGAGGACGCCTTCTTCTCCGATCCCGTTGTGCGCATGGGCATTCCGGGTGTCGAGTACTTCGCCCACCCGTGGGTGCTGGGCCCGCGCCGGGCCAAGGAGGTGCTGTTCACCGGTGAGCGCTTCACCGCCGCTCAGGCCGACGCCTGGGGCATGCTGAACCGTGTCGTGCCGCGCGCGGACCTCGAATCCGAGACCCTCGCGCTGGCCGAGCAGATCGCCACCATGCCGCCCTTCGGTCTGGCGCTCACCAAGAAGGCCGTCAACCAGTGCGAGGACCTGATGGGGATGCGCGCCGGCATGGATTCGGTGTTCGGCCTGCACCACTTCGCCCACGCCCACAACGCCGAGGTCGGCCTCGATTCGCTGGCCGGCATGAACGCCCGCAGCATGCGCGACGCCGCGACGGCAGTGCCGTCGGCGAATCCCGCTGCCGCCGAGAAGAACGGGAACCACTGATGGATCTCGATATCCCCGATTCCGCCCGGGAATTCCAGCTCGAGGCCCGAGACTGGTTGCGCGCCAACGTGCCCGCGAACCCGCTGCCCTCGATGGACACCGCCGAGGGGTTCGAGCTGCACCGCGAGTGGGAACACAAGCTCGCCGACGCCCGCTGGGCCGCGGTGTCCTGGCCCGCCGAATACGGTGGCCGCGACGCCTCGATCCTGGAATGGGTGCTGTTCGAGCAGGAGTACTACGCCGCCGCCGCACCCGGCCGGGTCAGCCAGAACGGCCTGTTCCTGTTGGCGCCCACCCTGTTCGAGCACGGCACCCCCGAGCAGCACGCCCGAATCCTGCCGAGACTCGCGCGCGCCGACGACATCTGGGCGCAGGCCTGGTCCGAGCCCGAGGCCGGTAGCGACCTGGCCGCGCTGCGCTCGACCGCCAAGCGCACCGACGGCGGCTGGCTGCTGTCCGGTCAGAAGACCTGGAGTTCGCGAGCGGCGTTCGCGGACTGGGCTTTCGGGCTGTTCCGCAGCGACCCCGAGCAGGCCCGCCACAAGGGCCTCACCTACCTGATGTTCCCGTTGAACGCCGAGGGTGTCACCGTGCGCCCGATCGAACAGCTCGGCGGCGGAGTGGGTTTCGCGGAGATCTTCCTCGACGACGTGTTCGTCCCCGACCGCGACGTCATCGGCGAGGTGAACCAGGGCTGGCGGGCGGCCATGAGCACCGCCAGTAACGAGCGCGGCCTGTCGCTGCGCAGCCCGGGCCGGTTCTCCGCGACCGCGCGAAAGTTGTTCGAGCTGTGGGAAACCCACGGCGACCCGAACGACACCGCCATGCAGCAGCGCGTCGTCGACGCCTGGGTGGGTGCCGAGGCCTACCGCCTGTCCACCTTCCAGACCGTGACCCGGCTGGCCGCGGGCGGCAACCTGGGCTCGGAGTCCTCGATCAACAAGGTGTTCTGGTCCGAGCTGGATATCGCCATGCACGAGACCGCGCTGGACATCCTGGCCGGCGCCGGAATCACCGGTGAGGCATGGGAAGCCGGTTTCCAGTTCTCCCTGGCCGGCCCGATCTACGCCGGTACCAACGAAGTCCAGCGCAGCATCATCGCCGAGCGGCTGCTCGGTCTGCCGCGTGCCCGACGCGCGAGTTAGGAACGGCTGTGCATTTCACTCTGACCTCCGAACAGAACGACTTCGCCGACAGCCTGCGGGCATTGCTCACAGCGGCGAATCCGACCGAGCTGACCCGTGATTGGCGGTCCGGCCGGACCGACAGCGGCTCGGCCCTGTGGCAGCAGCTCGCCGAGACCGGTGTGTTCGGCCTGACCGTCGACGCCGAATTCGACGGCCTCGGTGCCACTCCCGTGGATCTGGTGGTGGCGTTCACCGAGCTGGGCCGCGCCGCGGCCCCGGGTCCGCTGATCGCCAGCGCTGCCGCGATTCCCGCACTGCTGCAAGCACTTCCGGATTCCGGTCCGGCCAAGGAGCTCCTGTCGCAGACCGCCGAGGGGACCGTCGCGACCGTGTCGTTCGACGCCACCACCCCCGCGATGGACGCCGACCTGGCCGAGATCCGCCTGCTGGTCACCACCGACGAGTCGGGCGTGCCCACGCTCAGCACCGCTACCGCCGGGGAGCGCGCGCACTCGATCGACCCGGGCCGCCGGATCTTCGCGCTGGTGCCCGATCGGGTCCTGGCCCAGGGTGACGGGGTCGCGGAAGCGGTCGCCGCCGGATTCGACGCCGGTGTGCTGGCCGCCGCCGCCTACCTGCTGGGCGCGGGCCGCGCGCTGCTGGAGACCAGCGTCACCTACGCGCAGCAGCGCAGCCAGTACGGTGACCCGATCGGCCGCTACCAGGCCGTGCAGCACCAGCTGGCCGACGTCCGGATCGCCCTGGACATGGCCGAGCCGCTACTGCTGCGTGCCGCGCTCACCCAGACCGGTCCCGAGGGCTGGGCCGAGTCCGCCGAATCCACTCGATCGCGGGACGTCTCGGCCGCCCACCTGGCCTGCGCCGCGGCCGCCTACCGGGCCGCCCGCACCGCCGTGCAGATCCACGGCGCCCTCGGCTACACCGCCGAATTCAATCTCGCCCCCTGGCTGACCACCATTTTCGGTCTGCGCCAGGTGTGGGGCACCGAACTCGAACACCGCACGCGGATCGCCGCCGCCCTGCGCACCGAAGGAGCCACAGCATGACCGCCGCCGCGGAACTCACCGAACTCACCGACACCGTGCGGGCCGTCCTCACCAAGCACGGTGGAAGGGACTCGCTGCGCGGCACCCTGGGCACCGCGCCCGGCTTCGACGAGAAGCTGTGGCGCATCCTGTGTGACCAGGTCGGTGTCGCCGCGCTGGCGATCCCGGAGGAGTACGGTGGGATCGGCGCCGGCCTGGCGCCGATGTTCGCGGTGGTCGAGGAGCTGGGCCGCACCCTGCACACCCCGCCGCTGCTCGGCTCGGCGCTGCTGGCCACCCAGGCCCTGCTGTGGACCGGCAACACCGAGGCCTGCGAGCGGCTGCTGCCCGAGGTCGCGGAGGGCTCCCGGGTCCTGGCGCTGGCCTGGGCCGGCGAGCAGGGCTGGGACACCCCGGGTGTCGTGGCAGCCGACGGGGTCCTGAACGGGACCGCCTCCTACGTGCTCGACGGCGACGTCGCCGGCACCCTGCTGGTGGTGACCGAGGACGGCCTGTACGAGGTCGACGCCGCCGCGACGGGTGTGACCCGGCGCGACCGCGAGACCATGGACCCCAGCCGTCGGCTGTCCGAGTTCACCTTCGACGGCGTGGCCGCCACCCGCCTGGGCGACGTCCCGCAGCAGCGGTTGCGCGAACTGGCCTGGGTCGCACTCGCTTTCGAGCAGGTCGGCGCGGCCGACCACTGCCTGTGGATGACCGTGGAGTACACCAAGACCCGCGAGCAGTTCGGCCGGCCGATCGGTGGCTTCCAGGCACTGCAGCACCGGATGGCCGACATGTACGTGCAGGTCGAGTCCGCGCGCTCGATGGCGCTGGCCGCGGCCGCCGCCCTGGAGAACGGCTCCCCCGACACCGCCCTCGAGGTGGCGTCGGCCCGCCGCTACTGCACCCAGGCCCTGCAGGCGGTGACCGCCGAGACCGTGCAGATGCACGGTGGTATCGCCATCACCTGGGAGCACGACGCGCACCTGTACTTCAAGCGCGCCCACGGCGACGCCCAGCTGTTCGGCAAGCCCACCAGTCTGCCGCGGCCGGTCGCCTCGGCCTGAGCATCCGAGCGCGAGGTAGGCATCCGGCCCGAGCGCACAATCTTCGCCCTCCGGCGGCAATTTTCGCCTGGTAGGACGAATGATTGTGCGCTCAGGCCGGAGTCGTGCCGCCGGAGTCCACTACCTGCGCGGCTCGAGCCGGGCGGGAGCGCACGATGTTCGGCCGCGAGCGGCAATTCCCGCCCGATCGGACCGAAGGCTGTGCGCTCGGAGCGGAGCAGCTGCCGACCGAGTGCGGCCGCTACCCGACAGCTCGACCGCGAGTACGTTGAGTTGGTATGAGCGATGCCAACCGCGGGCGGGTCAAGTTCGAGCGCGGCCACAAGCGGGTTCGCACCTATATTGCGGGCCGGCTGGTGGCCGACACCCTCACACCGGGTCTGGTGTGGGAACTCCCCTACTTTCCGACCTACTACGTCCCGCTCGCCGATGTGCGGGCGAAGCTGGAACCGACCGGCACCACGAAACACTCACCCAGCCGAGGCGACGGCGTCGAGTACGACGTCGTCATCGACGACCTCCGCCGCCCGGGCGCGGCCCTCTGCTACCCCGACTCCCCGATCCCCGAACTGCGCGACCAGGTCCGCCTGGACTGGAACGCCATGGACGAGTGGTTCGAGGAGGACGAGCCGATCTACGTCCACCCCCGCGACCCGTACTCGCGGGTCGACATCCTCGGCAGCTCCCGCCACGTCCGGGTGGAACTCGACGGCGTCACCGTCGCGGACTCCCACAGCCCCCGCATCCTCTTCGAAACCGGCCTCCCACCCCGCTACTACCTGCCGCTGACCGACACCCGCATGGACCTGCTGGCCCCCTCCGCGACCGTCACCCACTGCCCCTACAAGGGCACCGCGGCCTACTTCACGATCCGCATCGCGGGCACCGACCACCCGGACCTCGCCTGGATCTACCGCACTCCCCTCCCCGAGAGCCAGAAGATCGCCGGCCTGGTCTGCTTCTACAACGAGAAGCTCGACATCTACCTGGACGGCGTCCTGCAGGAACGCCCCCGCACCCATTTCAGCTGAGCGACACCGGGTTACCGGACCACGGCCGCGGATCCCGTTCGCCGCAAATCGCTTCGGTGGTCCAGGATCTTTGCCCACCCGGGCGATGGTCGTGGTGGGCGGGCGCGCGTGGCCGCCGGTGAAAATCGGTGATTCAGGCGGGAGAGCCGTGGTCCGATGCCTCGTGCGAGTCGAGCCGCCGGTCCCCGGGGAAGCGGGGAAAGGTGGTCCGAAAGCGGTTTTCCGCCACCCCGATACCCCACACCCTCGCGGTGCGGGTACCGCCGTCGGGAGTCCACCGCTCGCGGCGGTAGAAGCGCTCGGCCCGTTCGTTGCCGTCGAGCACCCACAGCACCGCTTCGTCGTATCCGTTCCGGCCGAGCTGGGTTAACGCGCCGAGCAACAAGAGATGTCCGATGCCGTGCCGCCACAGCGGCGGGTCGACGTAGCAGGCCAGGACCTCGCCGACCGACTCCGGTTCCCCGGCCGGGCGCGGACCGGTGGTGACGACACCGCCGATGCGGCCGGCCGTGTCGACCGCGACCTGGGTCGCCGGATCATCGGGTCCGATCCGGTCGAAGGTGTAGCGCGCGGCGCGCTGCGCCGGGTCCAGTCCGGCCAGGAAGTCGGCCGGGAGCAATCCGCGGTAGCCCTCCTGCCAGGACCGGACGTGCAGTGCGGCCACGGCCGTCGCGTCGTCGGGCACGGCCCGGCGCAATGTCCACATCCGCCGATTGTGGCCCGCCGGGCACCCGTTCGCGACCGGATTACCGCCGCTCCCGCTACTATCCGTCGAGCCCCGGGCCGCTGGACCGCCCGGAAGAGGAGATCATCATGTTCTTTCCGACTCCCGCGGCACCGATCGGCGAATTCGTGACGGTCGGGGGCCGGCGTGTGCACCTGCGCCGCGACGGGGATCCGGCGGCGCCGGCGATCGTGCTGGTGCACGGGTTCGCCGGGTCGCTGCGCTGGTACGACCGGGTGGCGGCGCAGCTCGCCGACCGCTTCCATGTGCTGCGGTTGGATCTGCGCGGTCACGGATTCAGCGGCGGCGACACCGATCTGGACGCTCCGGCGCAGGGCCGCACCCTGGCGCTGGTGCTGAGCGAACTGGGCCTGCGGGAGGTGACGCTGATCGGTCACTCCTTCGGCGCCGACGTCGCGCTGTCCGCCGCGGAACAGTTCCCGGGAACCACGGCGGTCGGGATCATCGACCAGGCACCGGATTACAGCTACGCGACCTTCCCGCCCGGCAACGGGCTGCTCGCCCATCCGGTGCTCGGCCCGATGCTGCACCGGCTTTCGCTGCCCGCGTTCACCCGGCTCGGTCTGCGTCTCGCGGTCGCACCGGGTTTCGATCTGGCCGTCGCATTCGACGACCCGAACCAGCCCGTGGTCGACCACCACATGACGAGCCCCGACATGGCCCGGGTGGTCATCGCCGACCGCCGGATCCGCTTGGCCGCCAACCCTCTCGACGCACAACTGCGCGCTCTCGGCCTCCCCGCACTGGTCCTGCACGGCGACTCGGACTCCATGTACGACACCGCCCGCACCGAGCAGCGCTACCGCGACGCGGGCGCCGAGTTCCACGTCGTCGCGGGCGCCGGCCACTCACCGAATGTGGAGCGCCCCACCGAAGTCGCCCAGCTGCTCGCCGAATTCGTCACGGCCCAGCGGGTTTCACCGGCCTGAGCGCACGAACGGTGGGCGTCGGCACGAGCCGCGTCGACGGCGATCGACAGCAATACCCAACTGGCAGAGCCTCTCGAACGACAGCGACCCTCGAACGACATCGGCACCCACGGTGGATTCCACCGTGGGTGCCGATAGGTATGTCGTCCGGGCCAGCAGGACCCGAGCCCGTTATTCGCCGACCGGTAGGTCTCCGGATTCCACGGCCGCTTCGATGGTGGCGAAGAGGTCGGGGCAGGACTGGGGACGCGGCGGTGCGAACTGCCGCAGGTACGGGCAGGCGACCGCCGGGTCGGCGGTCCACTGCACCGTGGTCTGGTGCTGACCGGACTTGCGGACCAGCACCTCGGCCGCACAGGACCGGCAGGTCAGCGGCGTGAGGCCGCCTTCGGTGTAGCGTGCCTGGTCCTGGGTGGTCTGGGCGCGGACCTCGGCCTGCTTCGCCGGTTCCCCGGCGAAGTCCGGGGCCTTCGCCCAGGCCATCAGTCTGCCGCCCCGGCCGTGGCCGCTTCGGCCTCCGCGCGCTGGCGCAGGTTCTCGGCCACCTCGGCCTCCCACGCCTTGTTGGCGCGGGTGGTGTCGACCTCGAACTCGAAGCGGTCGGTCATCTTCGGGTCGATGTCGGCGACGTCGACGTAGAACTGCTGGTACCAGCGACGCAGCTGGTAGACCGGCCCGTCCTCCTCGCACAGCAGCGGGTTCTCGATCTTGGACTTGTGCTTCCAGATCTCGACGTCCTGCAGGAACCCGTCGCCGAAGAAGTCGGCCATGCTCTTGGCCAGCTTGTTCGCGGTCTTGTCGTCGAGACCCTTCGGGATCTCCACCGACAGGCCGTATTGCAGCACGAACGAGTCCTGCGAGACCGGGTAGTGGCAGTTGACCAGCTGCACGGTGATCTCGTACCCGCCGTACGAGTTGATCAGCGGGTTGATCATGTAGGACGGGCCGAAGTAGGAGGCTTCCGACTTCAGCAGGTTCTCCCCGCCGTACTTGGCGGCGGCGCCGATGTCGGGCCGGCCCTTGCTCTCCAGGAACTGGGTCGCCACGTGGCCTTCGAAGACGTTCTTGAAGTACGTCGGGTAGGCGTAGTGGATGTAGAAGAAGTGCGCCATGTCCACGACGTTGTCGACGATCTCGCGGCAGTTGGCGCCCTCGATCAGCATCGTGTTCCAGGTCCAGTCGGTCCAGCCCGGGTTGCGCTCCTCGATACCGGCGCCGGAGGCGTCGGTGTAGGGGCCCTCGATGTACGGGATGGTGACGTCGTCCGGGGGCGGGTTGCCCTCGTGGTCGTGCCACACGTACAGCTGGCCGTTGCGCTCGAGCGTGGTCCAGGACCGGGTGCGCGCGATCGGCGGGACTCGGCGGGCGTACGGGATGCCCGTGCACTTGCCGTCGCCGCCCCAGCGCCAGTCGTGGAACGGGCAGGCGACGGAGTCGCCCTTGACGGTTCCCATGCTGAGGTCCCCACCGAGGTGGCGGCAGTAGCCGTCGAGTACCTTCAGCGCACCCTTGCTGTCGGCGAACACGACCAGCTTGGTCCCGAACGCCTCGATGGAGTGCGGCTTTCCGTCCCGGAACGGTGCCGCCAGGCCGATGCAGTGCCAACCCCGGGCGTATCGGGTGGGGTTCGCCCCCACATCGATCTCACGCACTTTTGCCCGCGCCTCCGCCATGGCAATGCTCCTCTCTTCGATACTGGAACACGTTACATTTTTGCCGCCGCCTCCGCCAGCAAAGTGAAAACTAGCCGCACCGTCGCTCGGAGCAACGCGTTTACCGGGAACACTCGACAGCAAACAAGAACGTGTTCTAGCCTCAAAGCTGAGGGGACGAACGTCCCGGCCGTACCAGCCCAGGCAGGAGCAACTGGCGAGATGACGCAAGAAGTAGTTGAGCGGGTCGAGGCGTTGCTGCCCACCCTTCGCGACCGGGCCCAGGAAACCGAGGACCTGCGCAAGCTCCCCGAGCAGACCGTCAAGGACCTGCAGGCCACCGGCTTCTTCAAGCTGGTTCAGCCCCGCCAGTGGGGCGGCTACGCGTGCGACCCGATCATCTTCTACGACACGGTCCGCAAGATCGCGAGCGCCTGCGGTTCCACCGGTTGGTGTGCCGGCATCCTCGGCATCCACAACTGGCACCTGGCCCTGTTCGACCAGCGCGCACAGGAAGAGGTCTGGGGCGAGGACACCGACGTCCGGATCTCGTCCTCCTACGCCCCGATGGGCGCCGGTGTGGTGAGCGAGGACGGCGACGGCTACATCGTCAACGGCTCGTGGGCCTGGTCCTCCGGCTCCGACCACGCCGACTGGGTGTTCGTCGGTGGCCCGGTCATCAAGAACGGCAAGCCGGTCGACTTCGGCTCCTTCCTGATCCCGCGCAGCGAGTACACCGTCAACGACGTGTGGCACGTGGTCGGCCTCAAGGGCACCGGCTCCAACACCGTCGTGGTCAAGGACGTGTTCGTCCCGCGGCACCGCTTCCTGAGCATGAAGACCATGAGCGACCTGGCGTCGCCGGGCCTGGAGCAGAACACCGACCCGCTGTACAAGATGCCGTGGGGCACCATCCACCCCGCCGTCATCACCACCCCGATCATCGGCATGGGCTACGGCGCGTACGAGGCCCACGTCGAGCACCAGGGCAAGCGCGTGCGCGCGGCGTTCTTCGGTGAGAAGGCCAAGGACGACCCGTTCGGCAAGGTCCGGATCGCCGAGGCCGCCAGCGACATCGACGCCGCCTGGCGTCAGCTGTCGGGCAACATCAACGAGGAGTACGCGTACCTGCTGGCCGGCAAGGAGGTCCCCTTCGACCTCCGCGTCGCGGCACGCCGCGACCAGGTGCGGGCCACCGGCCGCATCATCGCCTCCATCGACCGGCTGTTCGAGGCCTCCGGCGCCACCGCGCTCGCGGAAGGCACTCCGCTGCAGCGCTTCTGGCGTGACGCGCACGCCGGCCGGGTGCACGCCTCGCAGGACCCGGAGCGCGCCTACCAGATGTACGGCACCCACGCGTTCGGCCTGCCGATCGCGGACACGATGGTGTAACCATGACCGCAGTGGGAGAGATCACCTACGAATCCACCTCGCGCTACGCGCAGGTGCGACCGGACCTGAAGCTGCACTACCACGAGGCCGGCGTCGGCAACGGTCCCACCATCGTGCTGTTGCACGGCGGTGGGCCGGGCGCCAGCTCGTGGTCCAACTTCGCCAAGAACATTCCGGTGCTGGCCAACGACTTCCACGTCCTGGCCGTGGACCAGCCCGGGTTCGGCAAGTCGGACAAGCCGACCGAGCATCCGCAGTACTTCGTGCACTCGTCCTCGGCACTGAAAGACCTGCTCGACACCCTCGGCATCACCGAACGTGTTCACCTGCTGGGCAATTCGCTCGGCGGCGGCACCGCCACCCGGTTCGCGCTGGACTTCCCGGACCGCGCCGGCAAGCTGGTGCTGATGGGCCCCGGCGGCCTGAGCACCAACCTGTTCGCGCCGGACCCGACCGAGGGCGTGAAACTGCTGTCCAAGTTCAACTTCGAACCCACGAAGGAGAACCTGGAGGCGTTCCTGCGGATCATGGTCTTCGACCAGAAGCTGATCACACCGGAACTCGTCGAGGAGCGTTTCGCCTCGGCGAGCGAGCCGGAGTCGCTGGCGGCCACCCGCGCGATGGGTAAGTCCTTCGCGGGCGCGGACTTCGCCAAGGGCATGATCTGGCGCGACGCGTTCAAGCTGCGCCAGCCGGTCCTGATGATCTGGGGCCGGGAGGACCGGGTGAACCCGATCGACGGCGCGCTCGTGGCATTGAAGATGATTCCCCGGGTGCAGCTGCACGTGTTCGGCGGTTGCGGCCACTGGGCCCAGCTCGAGAAGTTCGACGAGTTCAACCGGCTGGCGACCGACTTCCTACTCGGCGTCAAGGAGAAGTGAGCATGAGTATCAAGGCGCTCGGCTACATGCGCATCCAGGCCACCGACATGGCGGCCTGGCGCGAGTACGGGCTCAAGGTGCTGGGCATGATGGAGGGCAACGGCGCCAACCCTGACGCCCTCTACCTGCGGATGGACGACTTCGCCGCCCGCCTGGTGATCGTGCCCGGCGACTCGGACCGGCTGCTGGTCTCGGGCTGGGAGGTCACCGACGCTCCCGGCCTGCAGGAGCTGCGCGACACCCTCACCAAGGCCGGCGTGGACTTCGTGGAGGGCACCAAGGAGGAGCTCGCCGAGCGGCGCGTCGAGGGCATGATCCGCTTCGACGACCCGTCCGGCAACACCCTCGAGGCGTTCTACGGTGCCCAGTACCTGGGCCGCCGGTTCGTCAGCCCCTACGGCCACAAGTTCGTGACCGCGGAGCAGGGTCTGGGCCACGTGGTGCTGACCTGCACCGACGACGCGGCCGCGCAGGCGTTCTACCAGGACGTCCTGGGCTTCCGCCTGCGTGACTCGATGCGGCTGCCCCCGCAGCTGGTGGGTCGCCCGGCCGACGGCGACCCCGCCTGGCTGCGCTTCTACGGCTGCAACCCGCGCCACCACGCGCTGGCGTTCCTGCCGCTGCCCAACCCGACCGGGATCGTGCACCTCATGGTCGAGGTGGAGAACTCCGACGATGTCGGCCTCTGCCTGGACCGCGCGAACCGCAAGAAGGTCAAGATGTCGGCGACCCTGGGCCGCCACATCAACGACAAGATGCTGTCGTTCTACATGAAGACGCCCGGCGGTTTCGACATCGAATTCGGTTGCGAGGGACTGGAAGTCGAGGACCACAGCTGGATCGCCCGCGAGTCCACGGCGGTCAGCCTGTGGGGCCACGACTTCTCGGTGGGGATGCGGTAGCGATGACCGAGACGGCCAGCGAGGTGCAGGGCGACGGGCTGCCCGCGATCGATCCGCGGCAGTTCCGCAACGTCGTCGGGCAGTTCTGCACGGGCATCACCGTCATCACCACCTTCGACGGCGAGGGCGAGGCGAAGACTCCGATCGGCTTCGCCTGCCAGTCCTTCTCGTCGCTGTCGCTGAACCCGCCGCTGGTGCTGTTCTGCCCGACCAAGGAGTCCCGCTCCTGGGCGGCGATCGAGCGCAACGGCAGCTTCGCGGTGAACATGCTCGCCGAGGAGCAGCAGCCGGTGTGCGCCCGCTTCGGCTCCCGCGAACCCGACAAGTTCGCCGGAGTCGACTGGCACACTTCGGAATTGGATCTCCCGGTGCTGGACGGCTCGCTGGCGACCATGCAGTGCACGGTGGACAACGTGCTCGACGGCGGCGACCACTACATCGTCGTCGGCCGGGTCCTGACCCTCTCGGAGACCACCGCCGACGGCCGGCCGCTGCTGTTCTACCGGGGCCAGTACACGGGCATCGAGCCGGACAAGACCACACCGGCGCCCTGGCGGGCCGACCTGGAGGAATTCCTCAGCTCCGCTTCGGCCGACACCTGGCTCTAGGGTCGAGGCGGTAGGGGCCCTCGCATTCGGGACGATCTTCCGAACGCGAGGGCCCCATTTTTATTGCCGCCCAGTAGGTCTCACAGATTCGCGGCACGCCGGCGGAGGATCTCCGCGGTCTCCGCATCGGCGGGCAGGAACGCCTCCAGCCGCAGCTCGGCGAGGGTCACGTCGGTGGCGGTGGCGACCGACATGAGCGTAGTGATCAGCCGCAGATCGCCGTCGGCGGTGCGCAGCTGGAGCGGAACGGCGAAGCCCAGATAGTCGGAGCCCGGAGTCGCTTCGGGCAGATAGCTTTCCAGCTCGGCGGCGAAGGCGTCCAGCTTCGGGTCGGGGCTCAGCCGCGCGCGGGCCCGCATGTTCTCGGTGACGTGGCGCCCCCATTCGGGGAGGTTCAGGACGCGGCGGGCCAGTCCGTCCGGGTGCAGCGCGAGCCGGCGCACGTTCACCGGCGGCCCCAGCAGGTGCGGCGCACAGTCCTCGAAGAACAGCTCGAACGCCGCGTTGGCCTCGACCAGCACCGCGTCACCGTCGACGATCAGCGCGGGATACGGCATGTGCCCGGCCAGCACGCTGCGCAATGCGGTCCGGATCGGTTCCAGCTGCGCCGACTCGACCCCGGACTCCCCGAACGCGGGCGCGAAACCGGCCGCCAGCAGCAGTGAATTACGTTCCCGCAGTGACAGTTCCAGCGACTCGGCCAGCCGCAACACCACCGTCCGGCCGGGCCGGGAACGCCCCTGCTCGAGGTAGCTCACGTAGCGCTGGGTGGTGTCGGCGCGGATCGCCAGATCCAGCTGGCTGAGCCGGCGGGTCCCCCGCCAGCGGCGCAACTCGGCGGCGAAATGTCCCGGTTCGGCCATGGTTGTCATAGTCCTCCCATCCTCGGCTCCGCCCCACCGCTGCGCCATACCCTGCAGGGAATCGCGTGCGGCGCGACGTGACAACAGACTCGACGCCATGAGTTACGAACCCACCGACATCGAACTGAAGCACCTGATCGAGAACTGGATCGCCCAGTGGAACGAGCCGGACGCCGCCGAACGGCGCCGGCTGATCGCCGAAGTCTGGACCGACGACGGCTACCAGACGATGGTCAACCCGCCGCAGGGCATCCGCGACACGGCGGCCGAGTTCGGTGTCCCGTTCCCCGAGATCGAGATCCGTGGGCACGCAGCCATGTTCGACCGGGTGACCCGCGCCTATGAGGCATACATCAGCTCCGGCGAGTACCGGTTCGAACAGTCCGGCGAGGTGGCCCGGCAGGCCGGTGCGGCCGTGGCCCTGACCTGGGTGATGCGGTCGGTGACCGACGGCACGGTGGCCGGCTCCGGCCTGGAAGTCCTCACCTTCGGCGCCGACGGCCGCGTCCGCTCCGACCACGAGTTCGTGGCATGAGTACCGTGAATTCCCAGGTGTACCAACTGGATCCGCTACCAGAACGCGGACGTACGTATACGGGCTCGCACGGCGGTCCCGAGCCACAGCCCGAACCCGAAGGCGCGGGCACGTCCGCACCGGAGAGCATCGGCGCCCGCTTCGGCCTCCGCCGTGGATCTCGGCGGCTGCCGGTACCCGGACCGCATCAGGTCCTGGTCCGGGTGCTGGCCACCGCGCTCAACCGGCGGGATCTCATGCTGGCGGACGGCACCTATCCGCTGCCCGCCGAGCCGGGTGTCGTCCCGTTGGCGGACGGTGTCGGTGAGGTGATCGCGGTGGGCGACAAGGTGACCCGCGTGGCGGTCGGCGACCGGGTGGCCTCCACCTACTTCCTGCACTGGGTGGGCGGCCCGCAGCGGATCGCGCAGGTGCGCGAGCAGTTCGGCGCGAACCACGACGGCTGGCTCGCCGAACACATCGTGCTGCACGAGGATTCGGCCGTCCACGTGCCCGAGCACCTGACCGCGCCCGAGGCGGCCACCCTGACCTGCGCGGGCCTGGTCGCCTGGGCGGCGCTGACCAAGCCGGTTCCGGTGGCGCCCGGCGAGGTCGTGCTCACCGTCGGCAGCGGTGCGGTGGCCCTGTTCGCCGTGCAGTTCGCCCGGCTGCACGACGCCCGGGTGATCGCGGTGACCTCCGGCCCCGAGAAGGCCGCGCGGCTGCGGGAACTGGGTGCCGACGAGACGATCGACCGGACCCTCGTCCCCGACTGGGAGGAGGCGGTGCTGAAGCTCACCGACGGTGACGGCGCCGACCACATCGTCGACTGCGTCGGCATGCTCACGCTGCCGCGATCGGTGGCGGCAGGCGCCTACAACGCCCGGATCACACAGATCGGCGCGTTCCCGGGCGGCACCCCCACCCGGAATCCGTTCGACGGGAAGTACCTGTCGATCCGCCGGATCGCGGTCGGCAGCCGTACCGACTACGAGGCCATGAACCGGGCGGTCACCGCGCACCGCATCCGCCCGGTCGTCGACCGGATCTTCCCGTTCGACGCGGCCCCGGACGCGTTCGCCTACTACCGGGACGGCGGCCCGTTCGGAAAGGTGGTGATCGAGCTGTAGGAACAACCGCCGGAAAAGAAATGGACCGCGCCGTCGGGGCGCGGTACCGTGTCGTCACCGTGACCACACCTGAGGAGGTGAGAACCCATGACCACACGATCGATCTGGGATCTCCCGCTCGTTGTCACGGGTGGACACACGCCATAGGTGTCGCCGGGAGGGCCTGAGATCCAAGGCATCCCGAAAAGGTGACAGCTATGCACACTTCACTTCCCCCTGAACACAACGGCGTTTCGACCGCAGTGGTCGAACGTCTCTCCCGATTCCAGTGGCAGGCAACAGATCGCCGGATGGCGGTGGGCTGCGGCGACGTCGCCCACCGCCGCGACGGCCGCCGCTTCGTCAGCATCGACGCCTGGCACGACTCGGTCTTCGACCAGCTCGCCGCCGCCATGGCGGCCGGACTACCGCGACCGCTGCACACCCTCGTCGACGAGGCGGACTCCGCGCTCGTATCCCGCTGGGAGCGAGCCGGTTTCACCGTCCGCCAGCGAATCCGGGAGTATCTCGTTCCCACCGATCCGCAGGCTCAGGTCTTACCCGGCACCGAATCAGCCGCCGGACGGACCGCGGCCCCCGAGGCCGGACCGACCGCTGTCCTGGCCGCCGGAACGGCCGTCCCGCAACGCATCACGATCGTCTCCGGTGCCGAAGTCGACGCCGATGACGTGTATGCCCTGGACCAGGCGATCCGGGCCGAAGTCGATGCCGCGGGCGGCCCACCGCTGCCGGTCATGCCGGAATACCGTTCCGACAGCGACGACATCTTCGACTCGGCCCAGTACACCGTGGCAGTCGCCGACGACCGCCTCGTGGGCCTGGTCCGGGTCCCGCCGGTGATCCGGATGCCCCGAATCGCCCTGGTCGCCGTCCTGACCGAACATCGCCGCCGCGGTATCGCGCGGGCCCTGCTGGCCCACGCGTTGCGCGACCTGCGCGACCACGGAGTCGGGCAGGCCGTCGCGGACGTCGACGACACCGACGCCGCGGCGGCCGCCCTGTTCGACTCGGTCGGCGGGCGGGTGCGGGGCACCGTCGTGGAACTGGTGCTGGCATGACCGATACCGCACGCACCGGCCCGTCCAAGAAGAGCAAGGGCATCGAAACCGAGGGCCGAGTGGTGGAATGCCTCCGCGACGCCACCTTCGTCGTGGAACTGGCCAACGGCCACCGGGTCCTGGCCCGGATCAGCGGCAAGATCCGGAAGAACTTCATCAAGATCTATCTGGCGGACCGGGTCCTGGTGGAGATCAGCCCGTACGACCTGAACCGCGGCCGAATCCTGTTCCGCTACCGGACGTGACGCGCCCCGGGCCGGTCCGGTGACCTCGGTCGTCGGACCGGCCCGGCTATCCGAATCGCTCCCGCGCGCCACGGCTCAGGCAGCGGCCGCAACTCGCACGAGGTCCGGAATCCGAATGGCGGCGGCCATGATCCGCGATCCTTCGTCGTTCAAGTGCAGTCCGTCACCGCAGTCCAGGTCGGGGCGGATGTAGTCGGGGTTCGCGGGATCGGCGACCGCGGTGGCGATGTCGAAGACGCCGTCGAAAACATCGGTGGCGCAAAGCCACTCGTTGACCTGGCGCCGCACGGGGATGGCGGGTTCGACGTTCACCTCCGGGTAGATCACGCCGGCGAACGGCCCGATCGTGTTCGCGTACACCGCGATTCCGGCTCGGTGCGCGCGCTCGGCCAGTTCGGTGTATCCGGCGATGAGATCGGCCGCCGTGGCGACTTCGCCCAGCCCGAGGTCGTTGATGCCGAGGTTGACCACGACGTGGGTGACACCGGGCACCGCCAGCACATCCCGGTCGAAGCGGTGCAGGCCACTTTCGCCGACATCGTCGAGCAGCAGCTGGTTTCCGGAGATGCCCTGGTTGACGGCCCACCCGCGGGCCAGGCCCGCGGTGAGCCGGTCCACCACGCGGTTGTTCGTACCCGGCGTCGTGCCCACCCCTTCGAACCACGAGTCACCGAGGGCGACCACCACCGGCGTCCCCTGTGCAGCAAGCACATCCACCCCGGAGACGTAGAAGCGAGTGGGGGCGAGGGTGCCGTCGCCGGTACGCCGGCCGCCGACCTGTTCACCCGCCACGACCAACGCATCCTGCGCGGGCGCCTGCGAATAGGTCGCCGGCTCCGTCGATTCCGGCAGATAGAGACCCAGCAACAGGTCCTCCCCCGACGCCGCCGCCAGCTCCACATCGTCACTGACGATTTCGGCCCCGGGCGCGACCGTGAATCGCCGCTCACCCCGGACCGACAGTGCGACAACACTTCCCGGCTCGGCCTGGAACTCACCCGCATGCCGCGCGACCGCGGCCGCACCGACCACCAGCGGCGCCGTGCCGTACCGGTTGCTCACCCGCACCCGCAGGCGCTTCCCGCCACCGGCCAGGTGCAGCACCTGCAGCACGGTCTCGTCGGCGAACCCGCGCGGCGCGGCGAGATTGTTCGCTCCGCTGGGGTCGACGACGGCGGTGCGGAAACCGGCGATCCAGGTCTCGGTCATGACAACTCCAAGTATTTGCTGTGCGGAATATCCTCACGACAGACAATAACGAGAGATATTCCGCGCGTCAACTATCCGCACAACAATTACTTGTCGACCCGCCCTCACCAGGGCAGTTGCCCGTACTCCACGCCGTCGGTGGCACCCCACCGGTAGCCCCAGAGGATCCCCGTCGGACCGTCGGCCGGCAGGGTCGCCAGGTACACACTCGGCTCGGCGCCCTGCACCGGGGTGCGAAAGCCGGTGCGGCCGTTGAGATCGGTGGCGGTGTAGCCCGGGTTGGCGGCATTGACCTTGATCGCGGTGTCGTGAAGTTCCTTCGCGTACTTCGTCGTGATCATGTTCACCGCGGTCTTCGAGGTGCCGTACGGAATCGAGGTCATCCCCCACATAGGGCCGGCCGGATCGGTGGTCAGGGCCAGCGAGCCGACCTCGCTCGACACATTGACGATCCGCGCGGCGGGCGCCTCGCGCAGCAGCGGCAGCAGCGCGTTGGTGACCGCGACCAGGCCGAAGACATTGGTCTCGAACACTTCTCGCAGTACGTCGAGCGAGGCGGTCGCGGCGGTCATCCCACCGGCGGCGCCACCGGTGACAGCGGCGTTGTTGACCAGAATGTCGAGCCGGCCGAACTCGGTGCCGATCCAGTCTGCCGCGCGAGCAACGGAATCGGCGTCGGTGACGTCGAGTTGCACTGCGCGAGCGTCGATTCCGTCGTGCTTCAGCTCCTCGGCGGCGCGCTGGCCGGCCTCGGGGTCGCGGGCGCCGACCAGGACGGTGATGCCGCGAGCGCCGAGCGCCCGGGCGGTTTCGTAGCCGATGCCCTTGTTGGCACCGGTGATCAGGGCGACGGTGTGGTTCGTGTTCGTCATGCGTTCGATCGTGCCGCCGAATCGCGGGCCCTGGGAGGACCGGTTTGTACCACCCACGCCCGGCCCACCCCGGCGCATACTCGAACCATGGTCGATCGTCGAGAACTGGCGGAGTTCCTGCGCACCCGGCGGGAACGGCTGCAGCCCGCGGATGTGGGCCTGCCGACGGGAATCAACCGGCGCACACCGGGTTTGCGGCGCCAGGAGGTGGCGCAGCTGGCCGGTATCTCGATCGAGTACTACATCCGCATGGAGCAGGCGCGTGGCGCCAAGCCGTCCCGGCAGGTGCTGGCCGCGCTGGCCCGCGCGCTGCTGCTCACCGTCGACGAGCGCGACTACCTCTACCGCATCGCCGAGGAGAATCCGCCCGCCGTGACCGGCCCGATCCGGACCGTCCCGGATTCGGTGCGGATCATGCTGGACACCATGCGCGGCACCCCCGCCTACGTCGTGGACGCCACCTACGACATCCTGGCCTGGAACACCTCCGCGGTGCCGATGATCGGCGACGTGTCGACCAAGCCCGCGGACGACCGCAACATGGTCCGCTGGGTTTTCCGCAACCAGGTCCCGAACTGGACCACCGAGGCCGAACGGTTCGCCCGCTCGACGGTCGCGGACCTGCGCGCGGCCTACGCCCGCTACACCGGCCACCCCGGCCTGGCCCGTCTGGTGACCGAATTGCTGGGCACCTCACCACGATTCGCACAGATGTGGTCGGACCACGAGGTCGAGGTCCGCCGCGCCCACCGCAAGAGCGTCGTCCATCCCGAAGCCGGCCCGCTCGAATTCACCTGCCAGGTCCTGCACATCGCCGATACCGACCAGCGCATGATCATCTACTGCGCCGACCCCGGCAGCCACACCGCCGAGGTGTTCACCGCCTGGTCCGATCGCGCGCCCATCACACACTGAGGCACACCTCGCTCGACCCGCCACGCAGTATTCCCCATGGCAATTTTCCGCGCCGCAACTATCGGCTAGACTGTCGACATGGACGAGTTCGACGACCCCCGCATCACCGATATCGGCATCCTGTTCGAAGCCGCCAACGGGGTGCGCAGCAAACTCGAGCCGATCTGGCAGGAGGCGGGCCTGTCGGTCCTCGACTTCACCGCCCTCACCCGGCTCACCCGCTCCGCCGGCCGGCGCATGCGCATGACCGACCTCGCCGCCCAGGCCCAGCTCTCCACCAGCGGCGTCACCCGGCTGGTGGACCGCCTGGAACGCAACGGCTTCGCCCGCCGCGAACCCGACCCCGTCGACCGCCGCAGCTCCTACGCCGTCCTCACCGACCACGGCGAAGCCACGATGGCCGCCGTCTGGCCGAAATACCTCGCCACCCTCGACACCTGGTTCTTCGACCTGATCACCCCCGAACAGCGCGAAACCCTGGTCGGCATCCTCCGCCACATCCGCGAAACCACCTTCCCCGACGCCGCCAAGACCACCGACTAGCGCACATCTCGTAGCACAGTGCCCACCGCGTAGCATCTGCGTAACCTGGACGTATGAGGACCATCCAGCAGCGCGATCTCCGTAACGACAGCGGCAAAGTGCTGGCTGCAGTCGAAGCCGGCGAGAGTTTCACCATCACTCGCAACGGTAAGCCGGTTGCCAGGCTCGAGCCGATCACTCGGCGCACGTTCGTGCCGGTCGCCGAATTGGTCCGTACCAACGCCGCAGTACCGCGGGTCGACTACTCCCAGTGGCGCACGGATATGGACGCAATGCTCGACCCGGAGATGCCCGCGGATGAGTGAGACCTTCACACACCGGCACATCCTGCTGGACACCTCGGTCCTCGTCGATTTCGGGGAGATCCACGATCAGCTGCCGATGGACTGCGCGGCCTCGATCAGCGCGGTCACTCTAGCCGAGCTGGCTGCCGGAGTGAACTCTTCCCCAGATCCGATCCGTCAGACCCAGCGCCAGCTGCAGCTGCAGTGGGTGGCAAGAACGTTCGAACCACTGGCCTTCGATGCGGACAGCGCGTACGTCTACGGCTCCCTCTCACTGCTGGTACAGCGGATCGGGCGCAAGCCACGCAAACGTGTCGCCGATCTGCAGATCGCCGCGACCGCGGTACAACACGCCCTGCCGCTCTATACACGAAACCCGGACGACTTCCGAGGGCTCGAGCCGCTGCTGAACCTCGTCGCGATCTGAGGTACCGGCCGAGGTAGCAGTCGTCACGCTGCCGCGCGGGCGTGGCGGCGGTATTGCCCTGGGGCGGAACCGTATTCGCGCTTGAAGGCCTTGCTGAAAGCGAATTCGGAGCTGTATCCGGCACGTTCGGCCACGACGCCGACCGGGAGGTCTTCCTCGCGGAGCAGGCGGGCGGCGGTGGTGAGGCGCCAGCGGGTGACGTAGGCCAGCGGCGGTTCGCCGACCATGGCGCTGAACTTGCGAGCGAACGCGGCGCGGGACAGGCCGGAACGGTCGGCCAGGGACTGGACGGTCCACGCGCCCGCCGGCTCCTCGTGAATGGCGGCGAGGGCCGGTGCGACCGCCGGATCACGCAGGGCCGCAGCCCATCCCGTCGCATCGGACTCCGGCTGCGCGTCGATCCAGGCACGCAGGATGTACAGCAGCAGCGCGTCGACGAGCGCCGGGACGATGCCGTGCGAACCGATGCGCGGCGAATCCAGTTCGGTGCCCAGCAGCGCCACCGCCGCCGCGAGCTGGGGGTGCCGGCCCGGCTCGGCCGGCAGGTGGATCAGCTCGGGCAGCTGCCGCAGCAACGGGTGTGGCCGCTGCCCGTCGAGGTGATAGTTGCCGCACAGCAGACTGGTGACCGGCCCGTCCCCGCCCAAGCGCAGCATCCCGACCGGCGGTGCCGCGACGAACTGCTCCGGGCGCGGCACCTCCGCGACCGTATCGGGATGGTCGGCGAGAATGTGCCCCGCGCCGTCCCGCACGAACACCACATCACCGGCACCCAGCCGAATCGGCCGGTCCGCACCCGCGGACGGATACAGCCAGCAGTTCCCTTGCAGCACAACATGGAAACCGGCGCCCGCAGTAGCCGGCAACCGCAACCCCCACGGCGCGTGCCCCTCGGTGCGCACCGAATTCGGCGCACCCGTCCGCATCGACGCCAACGCCTCGGTGAGCACGTCCATCCGAACCCCTTCCGACCCGACCCATGCGGGCAAGCTGAGCACTACAACCGTATTCCGCCGCAGGTTATTCGATCACCGCATGGGAAGGGCAAGCCAGCACCAGGCCCAGCGTCAGCAGGTTCGGCGGATCTTCGAACCGGCCCGCCGAACCGCGACCTTCCTCACCAGAACTGTTGTCCGGCAGCATTTTCCAGCTCGACGCCACCGGAAGCTCAGTCGACCGTCAGGACGACCTTGCCGACCGTCGCTCCCGACGCCACCAGTTCGTGCGCCTTCGCCACGTCCGCGAGCGGAAAGGTCTCCGCGACGGTCGGGCGCAGTTCGCCCGCGTCCACCAGTTCCGCGACGGCTTCCAGCGCAGCGTAATCCGGCTCCACCGATACTCCCGCGAAGCGGAATCCGCCGGCCTTCACCGTGGCCTCCAGTTCCGGGTTCATGTGCTCGAGAATCGTCACCAGTACACCGCCGGGCTTCAGGACCCGCAGCGACCGCAGGCCGTCGGCGACCGAGTCGAATACGATGTCGACATCGTGCACGACCTCGGTGAAATCGACGCTCTGATAGTCGATCACCTCGTCGGCGCCCAGGCCGCGCACGAAATCGTGCTTGCCCGCGCTGGCCAGGGCGATGACGTATGCGCCACGCGCCTTGGCGAGCTGCACGGCCAGGTGGCCCACACCGCCGGCCGCGCGGTGGATCAGCACCCGATCGCCTTCGCCCACACCGGCCTTGTCGACCAGCCCCTGCCAGGCGGTCAGCACGGCCAGCGGCAGGGCAGCGGCCTCGATGTGGTCGAGCGACTTCGGTTTCCGCGCCAGTTGCCGCGAGGGCGCGGCCACGTACTCGGCGTATCCGGAGGCGGCACGCGGGAAGAACGGCATCCCGTAGACCTCGTCGCCGATCTCGTACCGCGCACCCGGACCGGTTGCCTCGACCACCCCGGAGATGTCCCAGCCCAGGCTGAACGGCGGCAGACCCAACAGCGGGAACGCCCCCGACCGCACCGCCAGATCCACCGGGTTGACCGCGCTCGCGTGCACCCGCACCAACACCTCACCCGACAGCAGCTCCGGCTTGTCGACCTCCGCCACCTCCAGTACCTCGGGCCCACCGAAGCTCTTCTGGATCACCGCACGCATCGTCTTCTCCCTCATACCGTTTCCCCGGCTGTTCCGGTGAACCGAACGAGGACAACGTTAGGGCGGCCGAGTCAGACGATGAATGCCCTGGAGTCTCGGATTTTTATCCGCCCGTCTCACGACCGCCGCCCGAGCCCCGCCGACAACAATGGTCGTCCACCCCCGCTCTCCGGGGATGAACGACCATTGTTCGTCGTCCGGGACGCGTCAGACCGTGACGGTGGACTGTTCGCGCTGGAGTTCCAAAGCGATGTCGACCAGCTGGTCCTCCTGGCCGCCGACCAGCTTGCGGCGACCGGCGCGGACCAGCATCTCCGCGGCGGAGACACCGTAACGCTCGGCCTGACGCTCGGCGTGCTTCAGGAAGCTCGAGTACACGCCCGCGTAGCCCATCATCAGCGCCTGACGGTCCAGCAGACACTCCTGCGGCATGGCCGGGCGCACAACATCTTCCGCCGCGTCGGCGATCTTGAAGAAGTCGATTCCGGTCTTGATGTTCAGCTTGTCGCAGACACCGACGAACGCCTCGACCGGCGTGTTACCCGCACCGGCACCGAAACGCCGTGCGCTGCCGTCGATCTGCTTCGCCCCGGCACGCACGGCGTACACGGAGTTCGCGACGGCCAGGTCGAGGTTCTCGTGGCCGTGGAAACCGACCTGCGCGTCGTCACCGAGCTCGGCGACCACCGCCGCGATCCGGTCCGAGACACCCTCGAGGACCAGCGCACCGGCGGAGTCGACGACATACACGCACTGGCAGCCGGCGTCGGCCATGATCCGGGCCTGCTTGGCCAGCGCTTCGGGGGGCTGGGTGTGCGACAT
>NZ_RFFH01000024.1 GCF_003696265.1 Nocardia stercoris
ACCACCCCCGAAATCCTGCGCTGTCTCAAACGCTATCTTGCACGAGAAGTGTTCCGCGCCTTACGCACCGACTACCGGGCGATGGCGGCTTGACATCTATAGGAGCGTCCTTGGCGATCTCCTTCAATGCCGCTTTCTCCAGCTCGGCTTCGGCGAGAAGCCTTTTCAGGGTGGAGTTTTCGCGTTCGAGGTCTTTCAACCGTTTGGCGTCGTCGGCCTTCAGCCCGCCGAACTGGTTTCGCCACCGGTAGTAGGTGGCTTCGGTGATTTGGAGAGTCCGGCACACGTCGGCGACGTCTTTGCCCTCGCCCAACAGCCGATCAGCCTCGCCCAGTTTCCGCACGACCTGTTCAGGGGTGTGCCTCTTGCGTGTCGCCATGGTCTTCGAGCCTTCCTGCCCACTTCGTGGGCCGCAAGGCTCTCACAGTCGCCGGACCGAAATCACGGGGTCAGGTCAGTGGCTCGGCTGCGACGGCCGAGGGCTGGGGCGCGAGTCTCGCGTATCTGAACGAGTCAGGTTGTGGGACAGTCGATTTCGTATCGGCGCGATGTCGTGGGTGCCCTTCGAGGTGGGCGGACCGGCTGCCCCTACGATCCGCACCCGGCGTGCTGGCCGGTACGAGCAGAGGGCGGGCCGAGGAAGCGTCGGGCCCTCCCTCCGTCGAGTCAGGCGGTCTTGCCCGAAAGGCTGCCGAACACCATCTTCTGTACCCGGCCGAGCAGGGCCTGCACGATGAATTGTTCAGCGGACCCCAATATTTCTTGCCTTCCTTCCATCGAGACCGGTGCGCCTCGCGACGAGCATCGGGTTGCGGGACACGAGGCACGCCGGGTGTGAACATCGTTGCTCTCGTAGAAGACCTTATGGGTAGCCGAGAGTTAACAGAAACCAATTTTTTGCGATGCCCCGACAACAAAAAATTGTGCGGTTCCGGCCACAGCCGGCACCGGGCGACATCCAACGCGCCGCGTACCGAACCCCGCAAGACAAAGTCAGCCCACAGACCACCACGCCCCGCTCGACAGGGACCGAGCTGACCACCATCCGATCCGGCCGGCGCGTCGTCATCGCCACACCCCCGTCCTGAATATGAGGCCCCACGCCCCGGCACATCCGACGTGGGCACCACCGTGCCGACACGATCATCGGTCGCAGCCACCCGCGAGATTCTCGACCAGACTCTGGCTGCGAGGCACCCCAGCCCTGATTACCTAATGGGATGGCCGGCCGCGCAAGGCGATCGAGTACTGCCAGTCCGAAGCCACATACGTGCCGGAGTCCCGCTGGGGGCCGTGGCCGGTCTGATCGCAACAGCCGGTGCCGCGAATGTCGGCGGCGCCCATGTCGGGCCCGGCTTGCACAGATGTCCCACCGCGAAAGCCTCACGACAGCAGCCGGACTCAACGCCCGAGGCATCGTTCAGATCGTCATCGCATCGATCGGACTCCGGATGGCTGTATTCGGGCCGGCCACCTAAACAGCCCTCGTGCTCGTTGCCGTCATCACCTCAGTAATGACCGCCCTGCAGTACGCATCCTGATCAAGAGGATTCCGGAAACCACTGCGGAGGGGCTTCATGGAACCCTGTATCCGACGTAATAGGACTGGCACCGGCGCAGATATCCAGCACAGAAGGCTAGACCACTGGCCGACCGCTTGCCCTGCTCAAGATCGGCTGGCTTCTGAAACCGCTACAGTCCAGTCTTTCGGCTCCGTCACGGCCCGATTCGTGAAGTACACAGTGCCGCAACAGCTTCCCACGTCCCTGTCGTGCCCGCTTGCTACCGTTCAGAACGATCACAATGAGCACTGTCCGGGGAGGGCGAGCTAGTGCAAGCAATCGTGGGCCTGATAATCATCGGGCTGATCCTGTTGGTCATCATCGTGGCGGCAGCGAACTGGGTGCTGATCGCATCGGTCGCCGGTGTCGTGCTCGGGGCGTGGGGTCTGGTCCTGTTGATCCGGCACATACTCATGAGGCAGTACTTCGCTAGCGAAGAGTTCCTCGCTCACAAGGCGGCGATCGCCTCGTTCGTCACTGACCACAACGAACTCGCCCGCTACGTCGCCGAGATCCGCAGCCGGGGCACGTTCACCCTCGGCGGGTCCTCCAGTGGCGCGCAGGCGCATCTCGCGTCGTTCCAGAACACCAGCCGGCACAAGTACCGGCGCGACCGCAACATCGCCACCTATCAGACGCCGTTCGTGCACCATTGCTCGTTACAGGTGGTCCGCAACGCCAGCCGCGAACCGATCAAGTACCTCATGAAGTACTTCAACATCAAGGCCACCGAGACCGACCTGGCCGCCGTGGAGAGCCTCGGCGATGCCATCACCCGCCTCGAGGATGCCGTCACCAGCCTTCGGCAGCGCGAGGCCAGCATCACCCAGGCGATCAACCCTCCCAAGTTCATCAGGAAGTACTACGCCGGCGAGTTCATGAGGCATGTCGGGGTCGAGTTGTCGCCGATCACGGTGCCGTACCCGATGTACGTCTTCGAGTACGTCAGTGCCGGCGGGAACAGCTCTCAACGCGCGCCCGTCACGCTCAATCGAGAAGCGATCGACGCGCTGATCGAGACGATGTCGGCGAAGATCAAGTTCCGCAAGAGCGCGGAAGGGCAGCGGGCGCTGATGACCACGAGGCTGCGGACGATGATCAAGGAACGCGACTGGTACACCTGCAGGTACTGCTCTGTCTCGCTCGCTGACGAGCCTCACCTGCTGCTCGAGGTGGACCACATCATTCCGGTGTCCAGGGGCGGGCTGACCACTCCTGACAACCTTCAGACATTGTGCTGGCGGTGCAACCGCACCAAATCGAACAAGATCATAGCCGGGTAGCGGATCCGCGGCTCCCGAGCTTCCACACAGTCGGGAGGCAGGCCCCTCGCTGACAGCGGGTCAATCCGCTCGTGGATAGGCGAATTCCGCGTCAATCGTCAGCGTTCCCCAGGAAAACTGCTCGTCGACCCCGTTCCCATCCTTCTAGCGCCCCACCGGGTGTGTGGTTTCAGGGCATAGGAAACCCATGTCTCGCGACATCGGAAACACCCACCGAACCGAAAACGGTTGCCAGGCATGCCGACCGCCCGCCTGGTCATCACCGCCGTCATCATCGAACACCGCACCCAGGCCGAGGTCGCCCGCACCTACGTGCATCTCACCGGGCTGGGTCTCCAAACTCGTCGCCCGCTACCACGCCGAAGACGACACCGCCCTCGAGCCCCGCTCGCGGCGCCCCCACACCAGCCCGAACGCCACACCACCACACGTCGTGGACCTGATCATCGGGCTGCGCCGCGACCTCGCCGCCCGCGGGCTCGACGCCGGCCCCCACACCATCGCCTGGCACCTGCGTCACCACCACGGCCACACCGTGTCCCCGGCGACGATCTCCCGCACCTGACCCGCAACGGCCTGGTCGAGCCCCAGCCCCGGAAACGCCCGCGCTCCTCCTACATCCGGTTCCAGGCCGACCTGCCCAACGAAACCTGGCAATCCGACTACACCCACTACCGGCTGGCAGGCGGCCGTGACACCGAGATCATCACCTTCCTCGACGACCACTCCCGCTACGCCCTGTCAGTCACCGCCCACCCGCGTGTCACCGGCCTGACCGTGGTCGAGCAGTTCGGCAAAACCACTGCAGCCCACGGAATCCCGGCCTCCACACTCACCGACAACGGACTCGTCTACACCACCCGCTTCGCCGGCGGCGGCACCGGCGGCCGCAACGGCTTCGAAACCGAACTCGCCGCACTCGGCGTCACCCAGAAGAACTCCCGGCCCAACCACCCCACGACCTGCGGCAAGGTCGAACGGTTCCAGCAGACCATGAAGAAGTGGCTGAAAACCCAGACCCCGCAACCACGTTCACTACCTGAGTTGCAGGCCTGCTCGACGAATTCACCGACCACTACAACAACCACCGGCCCCACCGGTCCTTGCCCCACCACAGCACCCCAGCCACCGCCTACCGAGCCCGGCCCAAGGCAACACCAGGCCCAGGCACCGGCGCGGGAGACCACTTCCGGGTCCGCCACGACACCGTCGACACCGCGGGTGTCGTCACGCTGCGTCATAACGGGCGCCTGCACCACATCGGGATCGGCCGAACCTACACCTAGCGCCCCGCCGGGGAATCGAACCTGCGACGGTCATCCGCCGGTCGCTCCATCAGGTTGGGCATAACACAGCAACCTCGAAGACCCGCATTCGGGGCGACGCCGCGAAAGCCAAGGGCCGACCATACAGACGGATACAACCGAAGTGCAGTGCGCGGCAACGAAACCCGAAGCGGTCTCAGCGAAGCGGACAGCAGGCGGTGTTCCAGATCCTTCACCGAAACCCGCGGATGGCCGCGATACCTCCAGACTTGGACTACTCAGCTGTGCCGTGGGCCTGGGCTACGACCCAGGCCGCGATCTGGGCTCGTGAGGTGAAACCCAGTTTGGTCAGAATGTGTTCGACATGCCCCTGCACGGTCCGTTGCGAGACGACCAGACGATCGGCGATCGCCCAGTTGGTCAGCCCCTCCGCGACGAGGCCGGCAACCTCACGTTCGCGCGCGGTGAGGCCCCCGCACGAACGATCGGCAGACGAGGTCCCTCGGGGTTGCTCGCCGAGCGCGAAAGCAACCGCGGCATCGAGACTCATCGCGGCTCCCTCCTGCCGGGCCGCATCGAATGCGCGTACACCCAGTACCCGGCGGCTGCGCTGCTCGCATTCGTCACGAAAGGGGCGATGATGGCGAAGAATTGTGGAGCTGCCGGCCAGTCGTCCCAAGGCGTCCGACGCGCCCATGAGGACAGCCGCACGCCGGACATCACCCTGCTCCGCGGCGATCCAGGCCAGCGTCTCCAGGCAGCCGGTGGCGACGAGCGGATCGGCGACCGTGCGAGCCAATCGAATTCCCGACGCAAGCGAGCGTGTGGCCCGATCGGGCTCACCGCGTCGCCATTCGGCGAATCCAGCTGACCACAGTGTCCACGACCGATAGAGCGTTTCACCCGCGGATTCGGTGAGGTCGATTGCTTTCTGCAGGCAGGCGAGGGCTCGGACGGTATCACCTTGTAGTGCGTAGGCCCATCCCAGCGAGATCCGGGCGTCCAACTGCATCCTGACATCACCGCAGAGCTCATAGGTTCGTAGCGCGTGTTCCAGATCGGCGACCGCCTGGGACGGATCACCCTCGCCACTGGTGAGTGCGTAGTCCGCCTGGATGTTCGCGAGCAATGCTGGGACCATCGGGTCGGCCGTTTGCTCGATCAGGCCGGC
The DNA here is from genome assembly GCF_003696265.1 of Nocardia stercoris. GTDB lineage: Bacteria > Actinomycetota > Actinomycetes > Mycobacteriales > Mycobacteriaceae > Nocardia > Nocardia stercoris. The sequence goes on from NZ_RFFH01000024.1 coordinate 5,282, forward strand.
CAGTTCCGTGACGTGGCCGACGGCGGACCGCAGGTCACCCTGAAGCCCTGCCATCAACGTGGCGGCGTGGAGCGCCTTGGCCCGGTCCACCGTCGAGCCTGCGGACGGGCGGGCGAGAACCCGTTCGTACCATCGACGTCCCTCGCTGATCCTGCCCCGCGACATCCAGAACATTTGCAGCGTGACAGCGATGCGCAGCCCGCTGTCCTCGGCATCGGTGAGGCTGAACTCCAGCGCCTCGGAGATATTCGGGAGCTCTCGTTCCAGCCGGTCGACCCAGTACATCTGCTGCGGTCCGATCCAGCTGGCACCCGCCTGCGCTACCAGACGCTCGCACCATTGCCGATGCCGTCGACGCAGCAGATGATCCTCACCGGACTCCTCGGCCTTCTCCTGACCGAACGCACGGACCGTCTCGAGCATCTGGAACCGCACCGACCCGGCCACTTCCTTGCGGACGAGGATCGACTTGTCCACCAGACCCGACAACGTATCGAGCAGTTCCGTCTCGGTCGTGTCCGCAGAACACACCTGCAGGACCGCGTCGAGTTCGACCCCGCCGGTGAACACCGACAACCGGCGCCACAGCCGCTGTTCGTCCGGCGTGCACAGGTCATGACTCCAGTCCATGCAGAAGTGCATCGTCTGCTGTCGCCTGGGTGCGCTGCGGCTGCCCCGAGTCAGGAGAGCGAACCGGTCGTCGAGCCGGGTCAGGATCTGTTCGACCGACATCGTCCGCGTCCGCGCCGCAGCCAGTTCTATCGCCAGCGGCAGGCCCTCCAGGCGCGCACAGACTCTGGCGACGGGCAACCGGTTATCGCCGTCGACTTCGAATCCGGGCACGGCCGCAGCGGCCCGCTCCTCGAACAGTGTGACCGCGTCGGAGCGTTGCGCCGCGCCCCCCAGCGGCGGCTCGGCGGACGTATCGGGTATCTCCAGCGGCGACAGCGGATAGACGACCTCCCCTCCGATATCGAGGGGCTCCCGGCTGGTGGCCAGGATCCGCACGCCCGGGCAGGCGCGTATCAGCGATTCGGCCAGCTGGGCGACCGCCACGATCATGTGTTCGCAGTTGTCGAGTACCAGGAGCACATCCTGGTGGGCCAGTAGCTCGATCAGTGTGTCGAGTGGCGGTCCACCGCCGTGGTCGAACACCCCGAGAGTGGCAGCCAGCACGTTCGGTAGTGATTCGTCGGCACGCAGGTTGCCCAGCTCGATCAGCCAGGTCCCGTTCGCGTACTTCTGCCGCAGGTTGTGCGCGACCCGCAAGGCCAAACGTGACTTGCCCACGCCCCCGATCCCGGTCAGCGTCACCAAATGCGAGCCGGACAACAGGTTCTTGACCTCGGACTGCGGGGTCCTGCGATCGACGAAGCTGGAAAGCTCCACAGGGAGATTTCCGGTCCCCGCCCGCAATCCATCGGCCCGGAAACGCGTCACCCTGCGCGGCACGGCATCTTTCGAAGTGGCGGCAAGCTCCTGTGCTGCGCCCGACTCGGCAGGCAGCGCCATCTGGTCGACCGAGAAACCGTGATGTCGCTGGAGCTGCCGCAGCTGTTCACCCAACTCCACGACGGTGGGCCGGTCGTGCGGGTCACGAGCCATCGCCGCCTCGATGGCCGCGCACACATCGTCGGGGATGCCGGATTCGCGCAGGTCCGGGATCGAATGGGTGGTAATCCGCACGAATTGATCCACAACTTTCTCGCCGGTGCGGCGTTCGAATGCGGCGTGCCCGGCGAGTGCCGAGAACAGTGTGGCGCTCAGCCCGTACACATCCGAGGCGGGAGTCTGTGCTCGGCCGCCGAGTACTTCGGGTGCGGTGTAGGCGGGTGTGCCCGCGATCGACCCGGATGCGGTCTCGTAACCGCCGGTGAGGTGGGCGATCCCGAAGTCCGTCAACGCGGGTTCGCCGTAGTCGGTCAGCAGGATATTGGCCGGTTTGACGTCACGATGCACGACTCCCATCCGGTGGGCCGTCTCCAGTGCCCCGGCCGTCTTCACCGCGAGGTGGAGGGCCTCGTCCAGCGGCAGCGGACCGTCGCGCCGGATGTGGTCGTCCAGGGAGCCTCGGGAGTAATAGGGCATCACCAGGTAGGGATGCCCGGTGGCGGTCTCGCCGATCTCGAGCATTCCGGCGATATTCGGGTGACCGGTGAGCCGGCCCATCGCGCGCTGCTCACGCAGGAAACGCACCCGATTCTCCGGGAGCTCACCGGTAAGAACCTTGACCGCCACCGTGCGGTCGGCACTGGCCTGGCGGCATCGGTACACCACGCCGAAGCCGCCCCGCCCGATTTCCTCGGCATCGTCGAATCCGGCAGCGCTCAATTCCGTGATGACATCAGCACCGACATCACGCTGCGTCGAGAGGGGATCGCCGTCAACCACCGGTCGCTCGCAACAGTGGCACACAGTCAGCCTATCCCCGCTGTCGTGAACATGCGTTCGGTCGATCGCGAGTTCCGGGCCGACCGACCCGGCCTCCCCATTCTCCGAGCCCCCGTAACTGTTGCTGACGACCTTGGCGCCCCGCTCTGTCGGCGGAATCTACTTGCCGGCGCTGACGCTGCCGAACAAGCCCTGCAGGGCACCAGGGAGCAGCGATTGCAGGGCACTACCGGTCGATCCGGCGGCCGTGACGCTGACCGTGCTCGCGGTCGTCGCACCGCCGTAGTTCGCGGTGATGGAGTGGCTGCCGGCCACGGCCGGAATCCACGAGAAGGCGGCCTCGCCGTTGCTGTCCACGGTGCCGCCGGTCAGCGTGGTGACCTGGCCCACCGTGGCGCCGGTCACATGCGAGTCGAGATTCGGCTCGTCTCGCACCGCATCATGCGTAATACGGTGCGAGACGAACCATTGGAGCGAGTTTCATACTCCACCACAGACGTTTTCGGCGAAGACCACGGAAGGGAAACCACTGTTCATGGATTGCCGACAACGAACCGTTGTGCAATCCCTGGCATGTCAGCGGCGGGATTCACCTTGTCCGCGCTGCTGGCATCACCGATGCTGCACCCTGGTTCGACGATGTCCTACTCGATTTCTGCATGTCCGATCCATTGATCCAGACGATCCGGCGAAGCTGGTAGGCAGCCCGGCCAAACAAGGCGGTTGCGCAGGATCTACGCGCAGGCCCGCCTGTCACCGGCCGTCTACTCGGCCGTGTCGTGGACCGGGCGCGGCGACTGGCTCCTGGCGGTGAGCAGTGCCTATCCCCCGGTCAGTACTAGCTGACAGCGCTGTCAGGCGACAGGTAGGTGTCCAGTTCGGGGACACCGTGCCGAGAACCATACTGGGCCACAGCTTCCCGCGACGAGCCGGTGGCGGGCGCCGAGCAGGGAACCGGCGATCGCGCCGGCGCCCGTCCAGATGCGCAAGAGCAACATCGCCACCGACAGCGCAAGCCCAAGGCTCGCAACGACACTCGCCGCCGACGCCCTGCGCACCTCGCTCGGTCTGATGGAAGATCAGCCAGTTTCCGCTACGCCGGCCGCCACCACTGGGACCGGATCAGCAGGACCTCGAGCCGGTCTACACGGCACCGACCGAAGCCGCGGCGAAGGAACGGTCCACCGAGTTCGCCGCGGCCCAGGGCGGGCAGTATCCGGCGATCGTGCGGCTCGGGGAGAACTCGTGGGCCGAGTTCGTGCCCTTCCTGGCCTACGACATCGAGATCCGGAAGGTCATCTGCTCGACCAACGCGATCGAGTCGTAGAACACTCGCTACCGGCGGCCGGTCCGGACTAGCTAACGCTCCACAACGCGAACACCCTGACAGCGGTCGGGCCGCAGATCCGGGTCCAACCGGTCGGCACCCGCGCGGCAAGCGGGGTGCTATAGCGGCAGCCGCCGCGCGGAAGACCCCTGTCATGCGAGCGACTGTGGATCGCCCGCTCGCAGCCAATAGCGGACATCCATCAGGGCGGCCGTCGCGGTCGGCCCGAACGACCGGAATGCGGCATGAGCGGATGTCGCCGAGAAGCGCCGATCAGTTCTCGGCGTCGACGATGAACCTCACCGATACCGTCGGCAGATCCAGCTCGCGCCGCGCTGCGTGAATGAAGCGTTCGAACGCCTCCCGAACCGGAAGCCGTGCATCGTTCCATTCGGCGACCGTCAACATACGTTCCTGCGCAGCTGCGGCGAGTTCAGTCATCGCACGATCCACGTCCGATGTCGCTTCGACGACACCGACCGCTCCATGTAGCCACACAGCTGTGCAGGCACTGTCCCACGGCTGGAAACTGCTGGTGCGAGCCTCACGGACCATGTCCGTGGTTGCCGACTCTTTGGGGTCGGCAAGAGCAATCGCACGAATAGTCTCGTACGTGATCCGGAACTGCTCGGCGAGACGTTGGTAGCTCGCGGTCTTCTGGTCACGACGCCACCGGGAGGACTCCGCCCGCGAGTCCCAGAGCCGACCGACCCCGATGCCGACAAGCCCCGCCACGGCCGCCAATATCGCCGAAGTCATCCGCGCTCCCCCGTAGTCGTAGCGGCGAGCTTACCGGCTGAACACCCTTGCAGCGCAGCAGAATATGCGGCACCCGGCACGTGCGACCGCGCGTGATGTCCACGGAACTCCTTGTGCTGGTAGGCCACAATCAAGACGAGCCCAACGGCATCACAGAATTCGACACGAGCGGACGCCGACGGACGGCGCAGGGACACCCTGACATAGGGGACGCATACCTCGCCGGATCGACGGAGCAGACAGGTTGCTCGATCGGGTGTTCGCGCACTGTGGGCTTGTGGGCCTAACGTGCCACAACGCGAACACCCTGACGGCGGTCGGGCCGCAGGTCCGGGTTCGACCGGTCGGTAACCGTGCGGCGAGCGGAGGTCGATAGCGGCGGCACGCTGCTGTCGTTCGACTGCGGATCGGCCCGCTCAGCGGCAGAAGCGGATGCTCAGACCGCGAGTTGCGGTCAGCGGTCAACGTCGTCCTCGAGCGCTGCCCAGGTCTTGAAGAATTCACACAGGGGTTCTCGAGTTCGTTGGCGGTTGAGCCTCGAGTTGCGTCAGCCCACTCCGGGAAGACCCGCTCAGCGATCCGATCACACGATCCGCCTGCGGACAGAACTCGAGGCATGCCCGACAACGTCAAACCTGACGGCCAACGTCCCACCGAACACGATCAGAGCGGTTCATGATTGCTGCTGGTCGGCGCCGGCGCTCACCGCGTTGCGCATCTGCGTGTGGGCGTGGTCGGCGGCGGTGGCTGGGTTGATCACCAGCAATCGAAGTCGCCGATCGCGTGGGCCGAAGACATCCATCACCTGGGGTGGCTGGTCCGGAAGCGGTCCGGTGACCTCGATCCCGTCGGGGGTGTCGATGCGGCGTTGGGAAAGGCTCAGCGCATTCCAGTCGAAACTGATCCGGACGGTCGCGCCCAGTCGCGGGGTGAGTGCGGTGACCAGGTCGTGCAGTTCGCTGGTGAGGTTGTCGGTTCTGGGCCACCAGGCGCCGTCGATGCCGCCGGATTCCTCGTCCGGCTCGCGCAGCAGCAGCCGAGGTGTGCGGGTCGGCGTGTCGAATGGTTGCCCACCGTCGGCGCCGGCCTGAAATCGGCCAAGACCGCGGTCGGCGGCGACACCACCTCCGCGCTGCGGCGGGTGCTGTGTCATATCAGGCCTCCGGCCAGGGCCGGGGATCCTGATGCGCGCCGGTTTGCCGGGTCCATCGGCGCGGGGTGACCGCCTTCGTCGTCCCAGCGACGCAACGCGGCGTCGTTCTGGAGGTACTCGAGGCTGCGCCGGGTGTCGGCGGCCACGAGTTCGTCGGCGGTGAGTTGATTGCCCGGTCGGGATGCGGCCGACAGCAAGGCCTGGGCGGTGGCGTTCGGGGTGCCCGCGGGGATCACCAGCAGGACCAGACGGGTGCGGTCCAGGCCCAGAACGCAGAGTGTGTGGGCAGGCAGGTGCCGGTATCCGTCCAGGTGAATCGACCGCCCGCCGATCGTCGTGCGCCTCGGTGCCGGCTGCCAGGCGTCCACGTTGTACATGATTCGGTCGATGCTGTCTGCCCGCCGACCCAGCAGCACTGCCAGATCGGAAAGCTCGGCGACCAAGTCGGTCGTGCGGGGCCACCAGGCCCCATCCACCGCCGCCGGGCGGGGTGCTCGCCGTGCCGGTGACCGCCGTGACGACGGCGGGTCGCTGCAGAGGGCAAAGCGCGAAGAGCGGTCCAGCAGGACCGGCTCGTGTTGTAGCGTCATCATGACGCTCCTGACCGGGGCCGCGTGGCGGCCCCTGTTCATTCGCCGGGCGACGACCAGACCAGGGGTGGTCTCGTACGAAAAGCCCCCGACACCTCCATGCTACCCGGGTATGTACCGGCCTGAGGTGCACGCATGCACGGTGACGTGCGCTCTTTCTACCGAGTTTGTCTGCGTCGGTGGTGTCGTGGGGAGGACACTCGAGACATGGAAGGCAACGATCGTCGGCGCCCGCGCCGGTCCGGCCAACCCACTGACACGCAGTCGGACACCGCCCCGATTCGCTGCTGTTCAGCAGGGTCCGGTGCGGGTCGGTGACCCTGACCGCTCGCGCGTGGGATCTCGGGTACGCGGCCGGCTGGCGCCTGGTGCGGGCCCTGCCACAGCAGTGGGCGATGCGATCGTTCGAGGTCGCGGCCGATCGCGCGTCCCAGCGAGGTGGACCGGTTCAGCTACGCCGAAATCTGGCCCGGGTGCTGTCCACCACCCCGGCGCAGGTGCCCGACGAACTCGTGCGCGCGAGCATGCGCTCCTACGCACGCTACTGGTGCGAAGTATTCCGGCTGCCGTCGATGGATCCGGTGTGGCTGGCCGAGCACATCGAAACCGCGGCCACCGGGCTCGAACACATCCACGAGTCAGTCCGGGGCGGGAGCGGGGCCGTGCTGGCACTGCCGCACAGCGGCAACTGGGACCTGGCGGGAGTGTGGTTGGTACAGCGGGTCGGCACTCCGACCGTCGTCACCGAGCGGCTGCGACCGGAGTCGTTGTTCCGGCGTTTCGTCCGGTTCCGCGAGCGGCTGGGATTCGAGATCATCCCGCTCACCGGCGGCGCCGTACCGCCATTCGAGGAGCTGACCTCGCGGCTGCGGCAGGGACGGATCGTCGGACTGCTCGCCGACCGGGACCTGACCGATGCGGGTGTTCCGGTCACTTTTTTCGGCGAACCGGCCCGCATGCCGGCAGGCCCAGCCCGGCTGGCGATCGACACCGGTGCACCGCTGCTGCCGGTGCACTGCTGGTTCACCCCCGACGGCTGGGGATTTCACGTCGACGCGCCGATCGACACCGTCGGCGGCGTGCAGCCCACGGCTCAGATCCTGGCCGACCGGTTCGCCACCGGAATCGCCGCGCATCCCGCCGACTGGCATATGCTGCGATCGGTGTGGACCGCCGACCAGCTCATCCGCCGGCAGGCGCGCGGTAATCCGCGCCACTGATCCGGAACAACCGTTCATCAGCGCGCACCGCGTCCCGGTCCCGCTGACACCGCCTGCCCCAGACGGCCACCTCCGGGGCGTAAGCTCGACAGTATCCGGCGGCAACACGCGCGCTGACCAGCAGAGGTTGCGTCGTCACCGGATTCGACGATCCGGCCTTCCGACAAGGCTGTGACAGGAGCGTCCGATGACGCCATCACCACTACCCCTACCACCGCAACCTCTCGCGTCGACATCGCGCCTGCATCTTCATGCGGATCCGAAGGACTACATCGACGCCACCTGGCGGCCACGATCGAGCAACCTCGACACCGAGCTCCCCGATCTGCTCACCGCACTCCAGTTACGTACCGGTCCGATATCCCGCGTGGTGTACGACCCGACCGTCTGGTCACCCGCCGGCTCGCATCTGCTCATGAACGAGCGTGAGATCCGACTCGATCCATACCCGTTCGAGCTGTTCAACACCATTTACGTGTACGGAACCAACGGCACCGTGATCGTCCTGCAGGTCGTCCACCCGAGCACCGACCCCATGCCCCCAGCGCCCGGCGAACCATCCCGATCCACAGCACCGAACATGGCGAGCGGGAGCCACGAACCCCGCCCCATCACCAACCACGCTGCGATGGGCACCTGCGCCGATCAGTGACTCAGCCCGCCTCGGCGTCGGGTGTGGCGGCACCCGAGCCGGGATGCGCCATGGTGGCTGTGAGGCCGGCCAGCAGGATGTCGAGCCCACGCTCCAACACGGCCTCGCCGTCGTAATCGGCCAGCAGCGGGGCGAGTTGTCGCAGTAACGGGAATTCGGTGACCGGTAGCCGATACAGACCGAGGCGCAGCACTTCGTCGGTCTCTTCCGGATGCTCCACCAATTCCTGCACTTCATTGAGCACATGGCCGTAGAGGAAACCGAACAGCGCGCGACAGATGCGCAGCGCGTCGGCTGCGGGAAACCGGCGCGGGTGAGCAAAGTCAGTATGTCCTCCAGCGGGCGCACGACCGCTCGGGGACGTTGCCCGAGCCGTGTCGCCAGTGGTCACGTCACCAGGAGCGGCACCACCCGCGGATGCGCCAACGCCAGTGCGCGGAAATCACGGGCGACCGTCCGCAACCGGCCGGCCCAGTCCGGGTCGGCGCTGTCCACTTTCAGCTGCCCGAAGACGATCTCGGCGACACCGTCGAGCACCGCCGCCTTGTTCGGTACACGCCGGTAGATCACCATCGGGTCCCGGCCCACGGCCTCGGCCAGACGGCGCATCGACAACCCCTCCACGCCCTCACGATCGATGATCGCCAGTGCCGCCGCCAGCACTCTCGCGCGCGTGACCTGGCCGACCACACCGCCGATCGCGGCGCGACCAATGTCGGCACTGGAGGTCACCAAACTGGTCATCACGCAGTGGGCTGGAGCAGGCGCGCAACGCGGGCCGCGGATCCTGGTCACCGGCACGGTGGCCGAGGTGTTCCGCGGCAGAGCCTCGGTCACCGTGCCCGGTATCGATGACGACGTCACCCTATTCGGGGATGGTCCGATGCTGGTGCTGCCGTGCGTACCGGAACTACCGTTCTCGGTGTGCTGATGGCCACCCGCAGCGGCGGGCAACCGCCCTATCCCGGCGAGATCGCCGAACTGTGTGGAGGGTTCACCGGACAGGCCGCGCTGGGGTTGCACCTGGCCCGGACCCAGCAGCGGCTGCGGGAACTGGCCGTGTTCGCCGACCGCGATCGCATCGCCCACGACCTGAACGATCACGTAACCCAGCGAGTCGTCGCGATCGGGCTTTCGCTACAAGGAACCATCGGGCGCACCCACCACGCCGACATGCGCCAACGACTCTGCAGCGCGGTGGACGGCCTGCAAGAGGTGGTCACAGACATCCGTGACAGCGTCTACGACCTGCACGCCGACCCGCACCGCACCCGGCTGCGCCAGCACCTCGCCGACATCGTGCGCCAGCACACCGAGCACTCCGACATACAGGTCACGACCGAGTTCTCCGGGCCACTGGACGCGGTGCCGGCCGAGCTGGCCGACCATGCCGAAGCCGTCGTCCATGAAACCGTCAGCAACGCTGTGCGCCACTCCCATGCCGACGCCCTGACCATCGCCGTCATCGTCGACGACGCCCTCACCATCACCGTCGAAGACAACGGCATCGGTATCCCCGCCGACCCCACCCCCAGCGGCTTGTCCAACCTGGCCACCCGCCGGCACCTCGCTGATCGTGATCAGCGCAAGCGCGGATCCGGCACGGACAGCGCGGCATGCACACCACCCCTGCATCCATTTGCGCAGCTCGCTGGGTGTCAGCGAGTAGGCTGAACAATATCCGGAGGCACCTCGCACGCCGACCAGCCAAGGTCGCGTCGTTTCCGATTCGAATTCCGGCCCCGGCGGGGGCTGCGACAGGAGCCTCTCATGGCGCCACGATCGACGAGTTTGCCCCCCGCACCACCTCGTCGCCTACCGCCTCATACACCACGATTGCGATTGCGAGTGCGTCCGCGCGGCGATGGCACCGGATATGTCGACGGCATCTGGTGGCCGCGCACGCAGCACCTCGCCGCCGAACTCCCCGGACTGATCACCGTCCTCCGGCCGCGTCTGGGACCGGTATGGCGGGTCGTCTACGACCCCACCGGATGGTCAGCCTCCGCTCGGCGCCTCCAGCTCGGCAGTCGTCGGATCCGCTTGGACCCCTATCCTTTCGTGCTGTTCAACACGATGTACGTCTGCAGTGCGCACGGCATCGTCGTCGTGCTACAGGTCATTCCCTCCACCACCGACGGTAATGTGGCTGATGCGGCGCTGGCAGCCGACAACGCCTACCAGGACATCGACCAGACCAGCGCTCAACTGGCGACATGGGGTCCCGACAGCAAGCACTTCATCCAAAGATAAGGCGTGTCACCGCGCGAACCCAGACCGGTGACGGCTGCGTCGCGAACGGCCGGCCCAGTGGTCGTTCGTCGGCTGACGCTCAATCGCCGCTGTCGCAGCATATTTCGCGAGAACGCCGGTGGCTGCGGCGGTGCGCCCGCATCGGGTCGACGGGCCGTTCCGGTTCGATACCGCGACGCAACTGGCTGCCGCGGCCGATGCGGCCGTAATCGCGACGACATCCAGTGCGGCCAAGGCGGACAGGTTACGGAAGCTGGGCGTCCACCGCTGGCGTCCGGTGATCGACCGCATGTTCATCCTGCGGTCAGCTCCCGCAGGCGCTGACCTACGTCGAATCCGGTGGCGGTATCGGCAAGGCCATCCTCAGCCACAACTGACCGCCAGCACCAAAACGGAGGTCACCGGTGATTGCCGGTTCTGTCCGAACTATCGCGATCCGGAGTTTCATCCCTACCATTCAGGGTAAGCCGACACCAGAAGCGCAATTTCGCGGCATTGCCGCTCATGCTCGCCGAGGGTATTTGCCCGAATCCTGCGGGAGTCTCACACCCAGATGAGGCTCACCGATTCGACCTTTGGGGTGAGACTTCTGCCATGATTTCCCGACGCCACGGCGTAGCCGCAGTGCGGGGTTGGGGCGCGGAAACAACCGCACCGCCATATCCCCCGGCAACCTGGCACGCCCGCACGATCGGCGTGCGAATCGCGGCCCGCTCTCAGGACCTGCCGACACTGCGATGCCTTACCGAAACAGTCTGCTACATAGCCGATTTCAGAGTCGACGAAGTGTGCGACCTGGCGATCGCCGTGGATGAGGTCGCAGCCGCACTGATCAGCCAGGCCGTGGAAAGCGCCGTGCTGGCCTGCGATTTCGATTACGACTCGGCGCGCATGCACGTCACGGTCACGACAGATGTCACTGCCCCTGACGCGGTGGACGAGCATAGCTTCGGCTGGTATGCGGTGTCCGCGATCACCGACTTCTTGTCGGCAACAGTCGACCCGTACGACCCCCTCGTCGGCGGGTATCGCGTTGCCGTCGAGTTCAGCCGATCCCGAGGTGAGATCGATGACGACTGATCGAGATCGAAGCGCCGCGGCACCGACGGCTACGGATCGGAAACGTGCGTAGCCTCGCGCCCAGCGGCCCGATTCGGGAGGAGTTGTGCGCGCACCGCGAGCACTGCTGGTCCCCGCCGACTGCGATCGCCGAGCAGGCAGCCCGCACGTCGACAGGAATCGCTGCTCCTCGAGGCACTTCGCATGCTCGATGCAACCTGCCTGCTCGCCGCCAGCCTATTCGGCGAGTCGGACAACCGTATGTGCCGCAAATCTCGCGATACCGGCCCGCTCGGGCCCATAGCCGAACCACCCGCCATATGCTCAGCTGCGCAACGGCTTTCGGAGTTTCCGAACAGAATTGCCCACGCTGCTCAGAGCTACCGGCCTATCGCTCGTCGAGGGACGGACAACCGGAAATGGCGCTTTCGCCTGCGCAACCTCGACGGACAGACGCTCGCTGCGGGATCCCGACGCCCACGCCGACAACTGAACCGTCTACTTTCGGTGCCGCGATCGAGGAACCTACCATCGGACAGCGGCGGGGCGGCCGCAGGCGGTTCATTATCGAGTGCCGGTCACCCTCTTCGGCGATTGGGCCTGCATGCCGGCCGGTCCGGCCCAGCTGCCGATCGACACCGGTGCACCACTGCTGCCGGTGCACCGCTGGCTCACCCCAGACGGCTGGGGCTTCCACGTCAGCGCGCCGATCGGCACCACCGATGGCGTGCAGGCCACGACCCAAGCCTTGGCCGACCGGTTCGCCATCGGCATCGCCGCGCACCCGGCCGACTGGCACATGCTGCAACCGGTGTGGAACGCCGACCATCGTGCCCGCGAGCAGGCGCGAAGTAGTCCGCACCACCGATCCGGCCGCGATCGAGCAACCTCGTCGCCGAGCTCCCGTCGTGTTCCGCAACTGGAACCGGTAGGGCGCGAGGCTGATCGAACGAACTCCCACCGTCATCTGCCGCGGCGGCGGAGACCAGCTGTCAGGGTCGTAGACGATCCGATCGACCGGCCCGATCCGTACGGTCGACACAGTCGACAAATCTGGGAGCTCAGTAGCCAGATCGGTGGATATGGGCCACCACACGCCATGTCGAAGTAGCGTCGATACCACCGGCGACGATCTTGGGTGTCGGCGTCGAGGACGTCGGGACGGATCGCGCGTCGGCCTCGGGTGGAGGCATCAGGCATCCAGTTGAGGACTACCCGCAAGGAGTCTTGATACGTGATGACCTCGATCCGAAACACCCGTCTTGTCGATGACCAGAGCGCTTTCGCGAACATGCGGGCGGCCGAGAAGGCGTTCCGTGTCCAGCAGGATGTTCTGGCAGCGAAAATAGTTGCGGGACATTCGCGAAACACCGCCGACTGCGCGCAACTGCTGGCCATGCTCGGCCTCGATCTCTCCGAATTGAGCTGACACCTAGCCAGAACCCGGCCACAGCGCGGCATCGTCGCCACCGGGACCCGGACGAGGTCGACCCGCAGTTCCGGACGCCGTCGATGCCGGGATACTCATGCGCGAAAAGGACCACATAGAGCTGATGCGGTAGACGGTTGCGCTACGGCAGTCCCAACCGTCTACCGGGGACTGCGTCGAACTCGACCGTTTCGTACACGAGCACGAAGAAGAGTTGCGCCGCCGCGACCACCACACCCGCTGACTCGTCACACGCGCCACTGCCGGAGATCGAACCCGCGAAGCGGTGGCCTGCCCCGCTGCGCGCCATCTGGGCGGTCATTTCCGCCCGTTCGGCTTCGCCCGTCGTCGTCGAAGCGCGGCGCTTGGTCAGCCGCTGGCCGATCCCGTTGCGCCACCGGTCAATCCGGCGGCGGCGACATCGGCCGTGCCGGCAGTCGTCGCGGTACCCGTGCCCGAGTAGTCGGCGGTGATCGGCTGGCAGCCGCGCTGCGCGGCTACGGGTACGCGGTCCCACCGAATTCGGCGAACTTCTCGTTCATACCCTGCGATACCGAACACATGGCGCGCCTCGCCGCCATACTGAGCCGTTCCGGCATCTCGGTCAAATCCTTCGATGGCGCGGAGATTCGCACCACCGTCGCCGACCGATCGGCGTCCGACGCAGTAATGCAGCTTCTCGCCAGATAGAAGATCGGCATAGACGGACCACAGGTACCGAACCGCCCGACACCATGGAACGATGACAACTGAATCTAATCCGTGGGGTAAACGCGGGGTCGGTGAAATAAAACAGGTCAGGCCCGGATTGAATCCGGGCCTGAACTGCATAAATGAGTGGGCCTAACGTGCCACAACGCGAACACCTTGACGGCGGTCGGGCCGCAGATCCAGGTCCAACCGGTCGGCACCCGCGCCGCGAGCAGTGTTCACTGACAAGAGGTCATCGTAGGCATGTACCAGGTATCCGCCTGCGGCACTCGGGGCTGCTGACGGAGGTGTCGCACCTGCGACCTCCCTGAGACGGTCGGCGCGAACGCCGGATAAGCGGCATGCTCCGGTTTCGATAGCGGCGCAATCAACAAGCCCACACGAAGGCATCCGCCGACGACCCCACAGCACATCGGGCAGGTGGGGTGGTCGGCGTATCGCGGGTTCAGTGGTGTGCGGAGCCTGCGGACGATCCGGATTTGAGGCCGGCGGCCGATCCGCTGGGCAGGCGGAGGTGGGCGTCAGGGATGCCGGTGCCGTCCGGGTCGTTGAGGTCGCCGCCTGTGTCGGGGCTCCGGCCGGGGTCGACGTTGCGGATGGTGAGATATTTCCACAGTCCGCCGACCGCGCCCGTGCCGCCACCGGCGATAGTGCCGGTGATACCGCCGCCGCTGGCGAACGCGGCGACCGCGGCCGGCACGGTGGCCAGGCATCCTGGGCCGACGACGAGACAGGAGGCCAGGCCGACGGCGCCGCCGACGAGAGCTCCCGCGACAGTGCCGATGACCAGCCCGGCGAGGGTGTTGCGGGTCAAGCCGCTGGCCAGGTCGTCGAGGGCGCGTTGTTCTTCCAGCGGGGAGGCGATCTCGGTGGCGGTTGCCGGGCGCAGGCTCGTCAGGTCCGGAGTGAGGGTCACGGTGCGGGCGTCATCGGAGAGGCTGTAGCCGAGGTCGCCGCGCTGGTCGTCGAGCAGGAACCCCAGCGGCAAGGCAGCCAGCCGGGCGCCGGAGAGGTCGCTGATCTGCAGGGTCCGGTCAGGGCCCGCGGCGATGGTGGCGCGGTCGACGGTGAGGACGACCGCACCGCCGGTGAGGGTGGCGTGGTAGGCCGGGTCCGCTGGTTGAGCGTCGGCGGTGGTGGCGGCGGCCAGCACGAGCGAGGCGGCGGCGGCGCCGGCGAGGCCGAGAGAGCCGATTTTCACGAGGTCTCCTGAAAGAGGGTGCTGTCTAGCGGGATTCGTCGGCGGCGGAGGTCTGCTGCCGACGGTTGTTGTAGTAGTCGCCGTACTGGGAGGTGCCCGGCGGGGCCTGCAGAGTCTGCATGTACTGATAGAGGGAATAGGCGGCGATCGGGCCGCCCCCGACGGCGAGTCCGGCGATACCACCGATGCCGCCGACCAAGGCGACGACCGGCAGGACCGCGACGACGCAGCCCAGCGACAGCACCAGGCACGATGCCCCGGCGACGGCGAAGCCGACCCCGATACCGGCGGTGGCACCGATGACGGTGCCGACAAGGCTGCCTAGGGAGGTGCCGATGCTGACACTGTTGATCAGGTCGTTCATCGCGAGCTGGTTCTCCACCGGCGAGGCGATCGATTCCAGCGTGGTCGCCTCGACTCCGCTGGTGTCCGGAGTCAGGCGCAGCGTGCGGCCGTCGGCGGAGATCTCGTGGCGGATCGCATGCGCGACGTCGGCGAGGGTGTAGGACAAGGGGATCGCGTCGAGTGGCTGCGCTGCGGCGTCGCGCACCGTCACGGCGCGGCCGTCACCGGAATCGGTGAAACTGCCCTGATCCAGGGTCGCGACGATGTCCGTGCCGTCCACGCTCGCGTGGTAGTGCACCGGAACGGGTGCGGGCGCGGTGTCGGCGTGGACGACGGTGGCGGTGGCGACTTCGATGCTCGCGGCCGCCATCAGCGCGGTCAGGACGTGTCGGCTGTTTCTCATCGGTTTCCTCATTCACGGTGTGGGCGGGCGCGGCGGTCGCTCACCGGGAAGCGTCTGGGCCGCAAGGTCAGAGGATGCGTCCCTTGCGCCGTCGAGCGCAGCGCGCATCCTCCTGCCCGGCTGAATGCCCTGAGTCACAACCATGCGAGAGAGTGACGTGTATCTCAGGTGCGGGTCCGAAGCTAACACGTTTCACTACACTGTGTCTACTAGTAGATTCACTGTTGATTAACGCGGATGTCACCTGAACCCTTGGGCACCCCCCAATGTCGGTGTGCGTCAATGCGCTCCGCTCACGCCGGTCGTGGTCCGCCGGTCTGATGGCTACTATTGGACACATCGTCTGTATTCATCCTTCGTGTCCATTTTCGATAGGATGTCGACCATCGTTGAGTAGCCGGAAGGGGCCCTGGTGGTATCCGAAGATCGCCGCAGCCGCCGCAGCCGCCGCCTGTTGCGGGAGGCGTTCGTGTCATTGACCCTCGAACGCGGCTACGCGTCGGTGACCGTGGAGGACATCACCGAACGCGCTGATCTGAGCCGGGCCACCTTCTACGGCCACTACACCGACAAGGACGCCCTCCTGGACGCGGTCGTCACCGAACTGATCGAGGAGATGCAGCGGCGATTGCAGCCCCTTGTCGCGAACTCCGTGAAGGGGTTCACCGGCAAACCGGTCTTGGAGTTGTTCCGGCACGCTGCCGAGGAACGCGACGCCTACCGGGTCGTGCTCCGCGGCGAAGGCGACGGACGCGCGCTGCGCCGCTTCGTCGAGGACCGCGCCGCCGCCACCGCGACCGTGTTCGCCGACCGCGCCGCCGCCGCGGGCGTCGAGCTGCGGATCCCCGCGGACATGCTCGCCCGCGCCTGGGTCGGAGAAATGGTGCAGGTGATGGCCTGGTGGCTCGAGCAGGGCATGCCCCAGTCGGCCGAGCAGATCACCGACGAGCTGCTCAACCTGTCCTTGCGCGGCCGCTACTGGGCCTCGGGCTTCGGAGACATCCCGCCCGCACGCCCCTGACCGGCCCACCGGTCGCCGATCGGCCACCGGGTCCGACCGGTTCCCGGGCCCCGCCCTCGCCGCCATTTCACAGCAGGCGGGGTTTGTTGCCTGGGCGGATCCCATCGGCGACCGGGGGCCCAGGCCCGGACAACGTGGCCGCCGAATTGCCAGTGCACGGCTGCGCTGATCACCTGCACCCGTTTCCCCGCGCCAGCCCGCGGCAGTGTCCGGCAGGAGCCGGCTCCGGCTCCGGACCTCCTTCATCGCACGCTTCGCTGGCCGCCGGGGCCAAAGCCCTCGGCGTCGATCCCGAACCGCGCAGGCCTCCGCCGCGCCGTTCGCGCCGGCTTCAGCCCGGGCGGCCGCCGATAGCTGTTGCGTCACTTCATGGTCGGGAGTGAGACCTGCGACCGAATTCGGGCGGTTCGACCAGCACCGAGGACATCGCCGGACCGCTGTTGGCGTTGCCGCTGTCACCGTCAGGCCTCGAGCCTCGATTCTCCAAGCCCTTGTCCACGGCCTCTGGATGATGTTTCGCCTTCACACGCGAGTTAGCCGTTGCAGCTTCCCGACCACACCTGCCATTCCTGTGAACTTCCACAGGTTTCTGGACATCATGTCTGTTTCTAGTCATGATGTTTAACAGGGGGTTGAGTGTTGGATCGCGACAGATCAAGGACGAACGACGTGTGCAGCCCCACCAGCGAACAGGCCACCGAGGTCTCCGGCCCCCACCCGGCCGAAAGTGGCCAGAGGGATGCCGGGCCGATCGACTACCGGTTCAGCCTGGCCAACGAGCGCACTTTCCTGGCGTGGATCCGTACGGCGCTCGGATTGCTGGCCGGTGCGGTGGCGGTGCAGACCCTGGCCGAGCAGTTCTCGACCTCGGGCTTCCGGCGCGCCGTCGCCGCGGTGTGTGCCGGTTTGGCAGTCGCGATCGCGGCGTACGCGCACCGGCAGTGGAAAAGCGTCGAGTCCGCCATGACCCGTGGCGAGCATCTACCGGGATCGGCGCTCGTGCCGGTGCTCGCGATCGGAGTCGGCGCGGTCGCGCTGGCAGCGGACGTCGCAGTGCTGGCGTCGTGAGCGTGGCAGTGCCATGGCCGGCGGATACAGGTCTAGCGGTCGAACGGACCGCATTGGCCTGGCGGCGCACCGCGCTGTCGTCGGTGCTCGCCGCGTCGGTGCTCACCCACGCCGCGATCAACGCCACAACGGTCGCGTTCGCTGTGACAGCCGCGGCGGCAGTCGCCGCGCTCGCCGTCACCGCAGCCTGCTGCTACCGCCGAAACCTCACACTGCGGGCACGGCGCCCACACCGGATCAGCCCGGTGATCGCGACCGTCGCGGCCGCGGCGACTCTCGCCGCAGCCACCGCGACCCTCGGCCTCGGCCTGTGAACAGCAACTCTCTGGAAGGAGAACCCGCCATGCACCCACCCACACCCGGCCACGAGCCGAACCGCGAGCCGACCGGCGGATGCTGTTGCGCCCCGGCACGTCCGGGCTCCAGCCCGACCGGCGAGAATCCCGCGCCATCACGCCCCAGCACCGCCCTCGGCGCTCCCGAGCCGCTCACCGCGCTGCCGGCCGCCACTGCGGCCTCGGCACTGGTCCGGCTCCCGGGCGGCCAGTTCTGGATGGGCAGCGAGGACCCCTACTGTTATGCGGCCGATGGAGAGGGACCGGTGCGGCCGGTCCGGGTTTCGGAGTTCGCCATCGCCGCGCACACGGTCACCAACGCCGAGTTCGCCCGCTTCGTCAGTGCGACCGGGTATCTCAGCGACGCCGAACGTTTCGGCTGGTCATACGTGTTCGCCGGATTCCTGCCGGCGACGCTGCGCCGCAACGCCCGCCGCCCCGACCACACCCCATGGTGGTGCGCGGTACCCGGGGCCAGCTGGAACGCACCGGAAGGCCCCGGCAGCAACGCCGACGACCGCGCCGACCACCCCGTCGTGCACGTGTCCTGGCACGACGCGCAGGCCTTCTGTGCGTGGGCGGGAGCGCGACTGCCCAGCGAGGCCGAATGGGAGTACGCCGCACGCGGCGGCCTCGAGCACGCCCGCTACCCGTGGGGCGACGAACCAGAGGACGAAGGCCGCTACCGCGCCAACATCTTCCGCGGCCGATTCCCCGCCCACAACACCGCCGCCGACGGCTACCCCGGCACCGCGCCGGTGAAGGCGTTCGCACCCAACGCCTTCGGCCTGTACCAGATGGTCGGCAACGTGTGGGAATGGTGCGCTGACAACTGGTCCAGCGAGCACACCGACGGCCCGGCTGTCGATCCGCGCGGGCCCGCCCACGGTGAGACCCGTGTGCTGCGCGGCGGGTCGTATCTGTGCCACGACAGCTACTGCAACCGCTACCGCGTCGCGGCCCGCATCCACAACTCACCCGATTCCTCCAGCGGCAACACCGGATTCCGCGTCGCCGCCTGAGCACCCATCCACCTCCGGGCCTTGCGTCACCCGTTACGGCCCGGCCGCACCGAAAGGGGACATCACCATGTCCGAACAACCGATGAACGTACTGGTCGTCATGTCCGACCAGCACAATCCGAAAATCCTCGGCGCCGCAGGCAATCCGATCATCTCGACCCCGAACATGGACGCGCTGGCCGCGCGCGGCACCCGTTTCTCCAACGCGTATTGCCCGAGCCCGATCTGCGTGCCGTCACGGGCGTCCTTCGCGACCGGGCTCTATCCGCATCAGACCGGGTACTGGGACAACGCGATGGGCTACGACGGCGCCGTCGAGGGCTGGGGCCATCAGCTTCAGCGTGCGGGCCGCCGGGTCGAGTCGATCGGGAAGCTGCACTACCGCAACGCTTCCGACCCGACCGGGTTCGATGTCCAGCATCTGCCGATGCACCTCGCGGGCGGGATCGGGCAGGTGTGGGGGTCGGTGCGCGACCCGCTGCCGCGCCGCGACAACGCCCCGCTCATGGTGTCGATCTCCGGTGGCGCGGAATCGGACTACACCCGTTACGACGGCGCGGTCACCGACCGCACCTGCGAGTGGCTGACGCACGACGCCGGCGCGGAGCCGTGGGTGCTCTACACCGGGCTGTTGGCCCCGCACTTCCCCTACCTCGCGCCACCGGAATACTTCGAAATGTACGACCCCGCGCAGATGCCGGTCCCGACGATGCGGCCCGAGCACGGCCACACCCGCCACCCGTGGGTCGAGACATTCGCCGGAGTCCTACCGGGCCTGGACCACTCGAACACAGAGGAGGAGCGCCGCCGCGCCGCGGCCGCCTACTACGGGCTGGTGTCCTACCTCGACCACAATCTCGGCCGTATCCTGGCCGCCCTCGAAGAGTCCGGCCAGGCCGACAACACCCTGGTCGTGTACACCAGCGACCACGGCGACATGGTCGGCAGCCGAGGCCTGTGGGGCAAATCGCTGATGTACACCGAATCCTCCGGTGTCCCACTGATCATGGCCGGGCCCGGCGTGCCGACCGGGCAGGTATGCGACACCCCGGCCAGCCTCGTCGACCTGTATCCCACGATCCTCGACGCCGCCGACGTCGTCCCGTCCGGTCCCGCCCGGCCGGGCCGGTCACTGCGCGAACTCGCGACCGGCCCCACCGATCCGCAGCGAGTGGTGTTCAGCGAGTACCACGCCATGGGCGCGCCGAGCGCGGCGTTCCTCATCCGCAAGGGCGACTACGCGCTGCACCACTACGTCGGCTACGGCCCCGAGCTCTACAACGTGGCGGGCGACCCGGACCAGACCCGCGACCTGGCCGCCGATCCCGACCATGCAGGGATGGTCGCCGAGCTGACCTCGGAACTCACCCGGATTCTCGACCCGGAGACCAGCGAGGGTGTCGACAAGCAAGCCAAGGCCGATCAGGCGGCTCTGGTGGACCGCTTCGGCGGGCCCGAAGCGGCCGCAGCCTTGGGCACCCCCGGCGAGACCCCGCCCCCGGCCGTTGGCTAACGCCCCACGCGCAGCCCTCGGCGCACCTCCGCACGGCACGTCGAGCGCGCCGAGGCCTGCGTTCCCCCTTATCAGAGAGGATTTCACATTGTCGACTGCACAGGTCGCCGACGTCATCATCGTCGGCACCGGATTGGCCGGCCTGGCCGCGGCCGCGGAGTTGGCCGACGCCGGCCGCCGGGTCCTGTTCGTCGAACAGGAGAACGCCGAAAATGTCGGCGGGCAAGCATATTGGTCGTTCGGCGGCCTGTTCTTCGTCGACAGCCCCGAACAACGCCGCGCCGGAATCCGTGACTCGCACGAACTGGCATGGCGCGACTGGCAGGCCACCGCCGGGTTCGACCGCGACCGCGACGATCACTGGCCCCGCCAATGGGCCGAGGCATATGTGGACTTCGCGGCCGGGGAGAAACGCGCCTGGCTCGGTCGCATGGGCTTGAAAGTTTTCCCGGCGGTGGGTTGGGCCGAGCGTGGTGGGGCGGGCGCGGACGCGCCCGGTAACTCGGTGCCGCGGTTCCACATCACCTGGGGCACCGGGCCCGCATTGGTTGAACTGTTCACTCGGCGCCTAGCCCCGGCCGTGGCGGCCGGGCGGGTGCGATTCGCGCACCGCCACCGCGTCGACGAACTGATCGTCGAGGCCGGCGCGGTGGCCGGGGTGCGCGGGTCGGTCCTGGAACCCAGTGATGCCGCGCGCGGCGTCGCATCATCGCGAACTACAGTGGGAGACTTCGAGTTCCGCGCCCAAGCGGTGGTGGTCGCCTCCGGCGGCATCGGCGGCGATCCGGCCTTGGTTCGCCGGTTCTGGCCGGCGCGGCTGGGGACTCCGCCCCGGCACATGCTGACCGGGGTGCCCGCCCATGTCGACGGCCGCATGCTCGCCGTCAGTGAGACCGCGGGCGCGAATCTGGTGAACCGCGACCGCATGTGGCACTACACCGAGGGCATCACCAACTACGACCCGATCTGGCCCAACCACGGCATCCGCATCCTGCCCGGGCCTTCCTCGCTGTGGCTCGATGCCACCGGTACCCGGCTGCCCGCCCCGCTGTTCCCCGGTTACGACACCCTCGCCACCACCGAGCACATTCTGTCCACCGGCCACGATCACACCTGGTTCATCGCGACCCAGAAGATCATCGAGAAGGAATTCGGGCTCTCCGGGCAGGAACAGAACCCCGACCTCACCGGCCGCGACCTGCGCAAACTACTGCAACGCGCCAAAGGTGGGGCGCCCGGTCCGGTCGACGCGTTCACCCGGCGCGGGGTCGACTTCATCGTCCGCGACACCCTGCCCGAGCTCGTGGCGGCGATGAACGCGCTGACCGGGGAGAATCTGCTCGACTACGAGCGCGTCCACGCGCAGGTCGCGGCTCGCGACGCGCAGCTGGCCAACCCGTACGGCAAGGACCCGCAACTCGCCGCGATCACGGTGGCGCGCAAGTACCTGCCCGACCGGATCATTCGCGTCGCCGCGCCGCACCGGCTGCTCGATCCCGCCGCCGGCCCGCTGATCGCGGTGCGGCTGCACCTGCTGACCCGAAAGACGCTCGGCGGCATCGAAACCGACCTCGGCGCACGTGTCATCGCTCCCGACGGAGGAGTGCTGCCCGGCCTGTACGCGGTCGGAGAGGTCGCCGGATTCGGCGGCGGCGGTATGCACGGCTACCGCGCCCTGGAGGGCAGCTTCCTCGGCGGTTGCCTGTTCTCCGGCCGCACCGCCGGCCGCGCCCTGCACGCCACCCTCTGACTTCCCGACGTATCGAAGGCGTTGACTCGCATGACAATTCCCCCCGAACCCAGCACCCCGGCCCCACCCGGCCCTGGCACCACGTCCGCCGCGGTGCCGGGAATGCGGGCGTTGTGGTCGAAGGTCCGTGAGATGGGCGGTGCCCGCCACCTCGTCGACGGCGCCGCACCCGTCCTGGGCTACGTGGCCGGCTTCTCGATGGCCGGCATCGTGGCCGGGATCACCGCCGCCGTCGGGACAGCTCTGATCGTGGGGGTGGTGCGGCTGCGGCACGGCGACCGCCCCAAGGTCGTGGCCGTCTCCACCGCGATCGTGCTGGTGTTCTCGGCCTTGGCCGCCACCACCGGCCAAGGCCGCGACTTCTTCCTACCGCCGCTGATCCTCTACGCCGCACTCACGGTCGCGTTCGCGCTCAGCCTCGCCGCCACCCCGCTCACGCTGCCGATCTGCCGCAAGCTCCGGATCGAACCCATCGAGACGTCCGATCCGGCCGCGCGGGCGCGGTTGCACCGGCGCCTGACCGCCGCCTGGGCGGTGTTCTGTGCCGCGCACGTGCTGATCATGACCCCGGTGTACCTGGCCGACAACGTGGTACTGCTGGGGACCCTCGCGCTGATCCTCAACAAACCCGCCCTGCTCACCGCCTCCGCCGGCACCTGGGTCTGGGTCCGTGGCAGCGGCCGCCGCAGCTCGGCTCACACCTGAACCACCCGCCCGGCCCTGGCACACCACTCCGTGAAAACG
Source organism: Nocardia stercoris (assembly GCF_003696265.1). Taxonomy (GTDB): domain Bacteria; phylum Actinomycetota; class Actinomycetes; order Mycobacteriales; family Mycobacteriaceae; genus Nocardia; species Nocardia stercoris. The sequence goes on from NZ_RFFH01000024.1 coordinate 28,228, forward strand.
AGACAGCCACAAGGAGATCCCGATGACCCTCCAGCACGACAACCTCTCGCCCACGCTGCTCGCCTGGGCCGAGCAGGGCCGCGTCGTCAACCCCAACGGCATGGACATCTTCGTCACCGAACACGGCCCCCGCCAGGCTCCCACCTTGCTGTTCATCCACGGGTTCCCCACCTCCAGCCACGACTGGCGGCACCCCGTCGCGTTGCTGGCCGCCGACTACCATTGCGTCGCCCTGGACCTGCCCGGATTCGGGCTGTCCGACAAGCCGATCGCCTACAGCTATTCGCTGTTCCAGCAGGCCGACACGGTCGAAGCCGTCGCCGCCGCCCTCGACCTCGCCGATGTCCACGTGATCTCCCACGACATGGGCACGAGCCTGCACACCGAACTGCTGGCCCGTAAACACCGCGGGACCCTCACCTTCACGCTGGCGTCCTCGACCTTCCTCAACGGCAGCATCCTGAAAACCCACGCCCAGCTGACCGAATTCCAGAAGATGCTCGAAACCCCCTCCCGCATCCCCGAAGCCGTGCAGGTGTGCGCGCAGATGCTGCCCGACTACGTGCCCGGCCTGAAGCAGATCATGACCCGCCCCGACCGGATCAGCGACGACGACGCCCAGGTCATGACCGAACTCATGGCCTACCGCGGCGGCAACGCCCGCTTGCCCAACGCATACGGCTACGTCCGTGAGCGCTACCTGCACCAGCAGCGCTGGCTCGAAGCCCTCATCCACGAATCCGAGACCGCGCCCGTGCAATTGGTGTGGGCGATCGACGACCCCGTCGCCGTGATCGCCATGGGCCGCTCGCTGGCCGAGATGGCACCCAACGCCTGTTACACGGAAGTCCCGGACAGCGGCCACTTCCTGCCCTTCGAAAACCCGCAAGCCGTCGCCGCCGCCGTCACCGCGTTCGTGCCCATCAGCCACTGATCGCCCGGCCACCTCCGAACACTCTGTCCCACAACCAGATCCACACCGATCCCCGCACTCTGGAGAACCGATCCCTATGTCCGCATTCTGGCCGCTGTCGGCAACCGTGCTCGCCTGCCTGGCCGCGCTCCCCGCCGTGCCCGCCGCCGCTGCTCCCACACCCAGCACCGGCGTCATCGAATCGATCGAACCCCTGCCCACAGCGGCGACACCACCCGGCTCGGTCGACGCTGCCCGCATCATCTATTCGACCACCACCGCGGGTGGAGCGCCCGCCACCTCCAGCGGCGCGGTCTACTTCCCACCGGGCCAGCCACCAGCAGGCGGCTGGCCGATCATCGCCTGGGCACACGGCACACTCGGCTTGGCCGACGAATGCGCCTACTCCGTGCGCGGACCCGCCGAGGTCGACCGGGACTGGGCCTACCTCGGCGCCTGGCTCAACCAGGGCTACGCCGTTGTCGCCTCCGACTACGCGGGCCTCGGCACCCCCGGCGGGCAGCCCTACCTCAACGGCAAAGTCGAAGCCGCCAATATCGTCGACGGCGTCAAAGCCGCCACCCGCCACTACCAGAACTTGTCCAACAAATGGGTTGTAGTCGGCCAATCCCAAGGCGGAGAAGCCGCCATGTTCACCGCCCGCTATGCCACCGAATTCGGCGGCGGCGAACTGGACTACCGCGGCGCGGTCGGCACCGGGGTCCCCGCCTACAACGAAGAACTCATCGGTCTGACCGGACCGGCGTTCCCGCCGATCAAACTCAGCGGCTACAACACCCGCGCCACTCTCTACGTCCTGAACGGACTGGCCACCAGCCACCCCGACCTCGACATCGACTCCTACCTCACTGACGCAGGCCGCTACTGGTTCACCCGCGCCCAACAGATCTGCGGAGACGACATGTACACCGAACTCACCGATGCCGGAGTCTCGCTGAAAGACCTGCTGGCCCGCCCGCTGGCCGATCTTCCGCCCGGGGTGCTGCACGACGACCTCGCCCTGCCCGAAACCGGTTTCGACAAGCCGATATTCATCGGTCAAGGCCTGCGCGACACCAACATCATCATGCCCAACACCCTGCGCTACGCGGCCACCCTGACCGCCAACCATCAACCCCTGACCCTGCACACCTACCCCACCGACCACCCCGGCACCGTCAACGCTTCCCTGGTCGACTCGATCCCCTTCGTCGCCAAAGCCTTCGCCTGACCCCATCACCAGCGGCGGGCCGGACCACCACCGGCCTGCCGCCGGACCCGGCCATTGACCGCGGCTCACCATCCGGCCGACGCCGACAGGCAATCTCAGCATCGCCCCTGTATCGGTTCCCAACCACTCCTTGCGGCCGCCCGCACCTAGCTTCCCCGGCGTGGCCAGGTTGCCGAGGAGATGAAACGTCGCCACCCAATCCAAGTGTTCGCACACTGAACAGAGGACTCAAGCTGCGTGCCCCTGACCTGCGACTTCGTCTTCAAGTGGGCCTAACGCTCCACAACGCGAACACCCTGACAGCGGTCGGGCCGCAGATCCGAGTCCAACCAGTAGAGGGCGACGCATTCGGGGACATGCTGATCGACGAGCTCGGGGCGCCAGGGGTAGCGGAGATCGTCGAGCGTGACGACGGCCACATCTTCGCAACACCTGCCGCTCGCTACGTCGCCGTCGGCGAAGAGTGGCCAGAGCTGGACCGGGCGGCGGTCGCGGCGTGTGCGGGACGTGTTCTCGACGTCGGTGCCGGCGCAGGTCGGGCGAGCCTGGCCTTACAGCAGGCCGGTGTTCCAGTGCTGGCGCTGGACACCTCGGCGGGCGCGATCGCGGTGTGCGGCAGCAGGGGCGTATCCGACACCTTCCACGGCGAAGTCGGTGAACTGGCGAATCAGGACCAGCCGGTGTGGGACTCGGTATTGTTGCTGGGCAACAACCTCGGCCTGCTTGCATCACCGAAGCAGGCGCCGCAGTTTCTGGATGCGCTCGCGGCGGTGACCAGCCACGGCGCGCGGATCTACGGTCGTGGCACCGACCCGTACCGGACCAGCGACCCACTGCACCTGGAATATCACGACCGCAACCGGACCGCAGGCCGACCAGGAGGGCAACTACGGTTGCGTGTGCGGCACCGCCGCACCGCCACCGGGTGGTTTGATTACTGGCTAACCTCGGCCGATGAACTCGTCGAAGTGTTGGCGGCGACACCATGGCGGCTCGAAGACCTGCACCACAGCGACCAGCAGGATTACCTCGCCGTCCTGGTCAAGCGGTAGACGGTACGGCCGAGTGGCGGACCGCTTCATGGCATGGGAATTCGGTTGCCGACGGCCAAGTTGGCGCGTTTGCTGAGGTGATGACACGGCGATTCCCAGACTGTGTACCACTTCTCCGGGATGGGCGGCTACTGCTGCGCGAGCACCGCGCCGACGACCTGCCGGCGATCGTCGAGCAGTGTAATGACGCGGGCATGCTCCGGTACACCACAGTGCCCAGGCCCTACGGTCCAGACCAAGCCGCCGAATTCCTGGCACGCGTCAAGTCAGCATGGGGCCGGGAATCCCGAATTGTGCGTGCGATATCGACGAACGATCGGACCAGAGCGCTTTCTCGGCAGCCGCGCCAGCCGACCGCCACCTCGTTCGGCGGCACATCGACGATCGGGATCAGCCGCACGCCGGGAAACGGGATCCACCGCGCGTACGCCACCGTGATCACCACTCCGGCTCCGGTGGCGACCTTGGGCAGCTCCTCGAGCAGTGAATTCGAACGCGAGACCACAGGCGCGGCGCCTCCGCCGCGATGAGCCCGCAGCTCCCAGAATGCATTCCAGACCGGGTCGCCGGTGGTCGCGCCGAGCAGTGGCTCGTCCAGCAGTTCCCTGGCGCGGACCGAGGTGCGGCCGGCCAGGCGGTGCCGCGCGGGAACCATCACCATCAGCGGCTCGGCGAACAGTGTGTCGAATCAGACCCCGTCGTCGGCGAACGGCCTGCGGGCGAAGGCCACGTTCATAGAATTTCTCCTTTCCTTCAACGAGATCGGTGCGTCTCATCACGTGCATGGGATTGCGGGGATGCACGGCGCGCCGGGTGTGAGCGTCGTTGCTCTCGGGGAAGACCTTAAGCGGGGAGAAGGGCGAACGGAAACCACTCTTCGTAGTGCCTCGACAATGAACTGTTGTCTAATTCCGGTTACCGGCCAGTCCGCCGAACCCCAGGCCGACCCGACCCCGGCCGCCGCCGGGGCAGTTCCGGTTCGACACGCCCACCGGCCGACGCGATCCCACGATGCTGCTCCAATTCCAGCAACCGACGCACTCGCTCCACTACATCACCTTCGCAGTCGATTCACTGCTCCATCAGCTGGGCATGAACCCCGCCCCTTGCCGACCGGCTCACACCATTGCGGAACGGCGCCGCACCACCGGAAACAGCCCCGCAACCACTGATTCAAGGGCCTCTTCGCGGCGGACTATTGTGTTCGATGAGGCCCGACTCGCGCCTAAACCACAGTAATTTCTTGTGACCTATCCGGAAACTGCGGTTTCTCTTGCGCTCCGTCGAATTTTAGTATTTCCCGATGTGAGCGGAACGGCTCACGGTCGCATGTAGTTCGACGTCACTCGAGGAAAATCCCCTCCCCTATGCATGCGCCTCCGAGCTCGAATAATCGGTCACTGACCGAGTCGATACCCGCCGGCCGCCCTACACGGCGGCCGATGACATGCCCACCACTCAGCCAGCATTCGAAGGAAAGCGATGACTCAGACCGTCGCGACGCACCACGCCGCGCAGCGGGGCCGGCCCCGGCCGCCCACGGAGGAGATCGATCGGCGCCGGCCTGCGCTGCCGTCGCTGACCGGAGCCCGATGGTGGGCGGCGTTCGCCGTATTCCTCCTGCACGCCATGGTGTTCCTGCCGGTCTACCCGTTCCAATGGTCGGCCCTGTTCCGCCGGATCGACTGGTTCGCGCCCATGCAGCTGGGCGCGTGCGGAGTCACCTTCTTCTTCGTGCTGTCCGGCTTCATCATCTACTGGTCGTTCAAACCCGGCACCGACGTGCGCGCGTTCTACCGGCGGCGGGTCCTGAAGATCTATCCGTCGCATCTGGTCGGTATGGCGGCCTTCATCCTCGCCGCCGGTGGCATTCCGTGGTCACACCTGCACGTGTGGCTGCCGAACCTGCTGCTGGTGCACACCTGGGTGCCGACCTGGACCCTGGTCGGCGGACTGAACGTGCCGTCGTGGTCGCTGGGCGCGGAAATGCTCTTCTATCTGACCTTCCCGTTGTTTCTGCCGGTACTGCGGCGGATCCCGTCCCACCACCTGTGGCTGGCCGCCGCAGTGATCTTCGTCCTCATCGTCGCCCTGCACACCTCCTACTACCTGTGGGTGGACGGCCCGAAGGGCATCACCAACGAATTCGCACCCCGACTGCGGGCACCGCACGACGTCTCACCGCACTTCGAACCGCACGCCGACCCGCGCTGGTTCACCCTCGACACGATGGCGCCGCCGCGCTCCTACTGGCTGAGCTACACCTTCCCGCTCACCCGGCTGCCCGAATTCCTGCTCGGCGTGCTCACAGCGCGGATGGTGCTCGAGGGCAAGTGGCGCAACACCCGGATCTGGCCGCCGTTGATCGCGCTGGCCGCCTCGTTCGTGGCGACCTGGTTCGTGCCGGTGAACTACAAGATGGGCGTGCTGCTACTGGTTCCGACGACCGCGGTGATCGCCACGATGGCAGCCCGGGACCTGGCCGGCGTCCGGGGACTGAACGCATCACCACCAATGGTGTGGCTGGGCAATGTGTCCTTCGCCTTCTACCTGATCCAGTACCCGGTCATGGCCGCGGTCACGCGCTTCCTGATCGGCGGCCACTCGTTCGGGTTCCTGGGCTGGCTCGGCTTCGCGGCGCTGTGCCTGGCGCTGTCGGTCGGCGCCGGCGCGCTCATCTACCACTGGGTCGATTTGCCGATCATGCGGAATCTCGCGCGCGGCAAAGAGAGGCCGAGGGCGGCCGCGGCTGCTGTACACGCCGCATAGGAACCCACACGATTCCCCCTGCCCCACAGCCAATACAGATACATCACTTGTCGATTGAAGAACCATGAACAAACCCGGTAAGCGGCTCCTGTGGATCGGTCTCGCGGTCGTTGCCGCTGCTGCACAGCTCGGGGCGGCAGGGGCGGCCCATGCCGACGATGCCGCCACACCCGGCAAGTCCCTTGTCGTCCTGGGTGATTCGATGGCCGCGAACGTGCCCTACGAGTGGCACACCGGCGGGACGATCTGCAACCACGGGGCGACGTCGTGGCCGAATCAGCTCAGTACGCGGCTGGGGACGGGTCCCGACGACTTCGTCGACGAATCCTGCACCGGCGCGACGATCGACAGCGGACAGGACTACACACTGACGGTCCAGGCCCGCGCGGCGGCGGCCGCCGACGCGTTCGGTCCGCAGACGAAGATGGTCGCGCTCCAGTTCGGGCTCAACGACACCTGGCGTGACGGTGAACCCAACCCGTACTCCCAGGTCTTCGTGAACTGTGCGATCACCGCCGGGCTGCTGTGCAGCAACGACGATCAATCCTGGGTGACCGACGACCACGGTCTCAACGGCAGCCACTACGCCGACAAAGTGCGAAAGGTGGTGCAGTACATGCGCTACTACGCGCCCGCCGCCAAGATCGTCCTGGTCGGCTATCCGCAGGAGTTCGTCCCTGGGCAGAACACGCTGTGCGTGGACCTCGGCCCGGTCCAGATCCAGGAGCACAACGGCGCGGTGGCGGGATACTTCGACCGCTTGGAGGCCGCCCAGCGCGACGCCGCTCAGCTGCTCGGCGTCGAATACCTCGATGTGCGCGCACTCAACGCCGGTCACGAGGAATGCGCCACCGATCCATGGGTGCAGACCTTCGACCTGCCCGACGTCGGGCTGCCGCTCGTGTTGCATCCGCGACCGCAGCTCGAGACCGCGGTGAGTGAGGCGCTGGCCGCCGAGGTCGCCGGCTGACACCCCGCGCTTCTCGGTGAGACAGTCAGCAGTGGCTCGTCGTGAAGGTGGCCGGGTCGATCGTGTCGGCCATGCGCCGGTAGCCCGCCGGGCTCGGATGCAGGCCGTCGGGCTCGCGTACGGCGCGAGCAGTGCCGCCGGATTCGCTGGATCCCTGAGTACGGCATCGAAACTGAAGCTGAGACCGTTCACTACACCAGGATCGAGACGACGCCGGATGGTGGTTCGAGGTTCACAGACGAGCAGCTCCCGCTGTCGGTGCGTCCTGTGGCGGCTGGAGTGGAACCCATGGCAACCGGCGAATTGGCCACTGCGGGAGTGGTGTTCGTGCGCAGCGGTGGATTCGACAGCGCACCCCATACGGCACCGGCGCGGCAATCGGTGGTGATGACTCGCGGCACGATCGAGGTTACCGTCACCTCAGGACAGACGCACGTGTTCGGTCTGGGAGATCTCTTGCTGGCCGCCGATGTCGATGGGCTCGGGCACAGCACGGTCACATTCGGCGATCCGCCGTTCGAAGCTCTGTTCATCGCAGCGCGCGAAGATGCATGAACCAGGCGAGCACTCGCAATTCGGTATGAGCGCGCCCTGCCGGCGGGCGGGAGTCGTTCGGGCGCGGGGGTGGTGGAACAAATGCAGGTCGGGCCCGGCATCAAGCCGGGCCCGACCTGCATTTGATGGGTGGGCACAGCCTGCTGGCGCTGGAGATCTGACGTCCATTCGCGGGCGTAGGGAGTGAGTTGGCGCTTCACATCCTGCCGCTGAAAAAACCGCCTCTTTCAGCTCACCCCGCGCCCCGCGTCACCAACGTCACGACCCGCAACAACTAGGGCCCGCAGGCGCTTGTGCGGGAAATACGCACAGACCTGCCCACAACGACCGTCTACTCGGCCGCGTCATCAACGTGTGCAACAGCCCATGCCGCGATCTGAGCGCGTGAGGTGAAGCCCAGTTTGGTGAGAATATGCTCGACGTGCCCCTGCGCGGCCGCAGGGAAATGACCAGGCGATCGGCGATCGCCCTGTTTGTCAGTCCCTCGGCGACGAGACCGGCGACCTGGCGCTCGCGCGCGGTGAGACTCCCGAGCCGACTATCCGACGACGAGGTGGCACAGGATCGCTCGCTGAGTGCGAAAGCGACCGCGGCATCGAGACCCATCGCGGCGCCCTCGTGGCGTGCCGCGGCGAACGTGCGCGCACCGAGCGCCCGGCTGCTGCGCTGCTCGCATTCCTCACGTAGGCAGAGCAGAGTGCGAAGAATGGTGGAGCTACCGACCAGGCGTCCCAAGGCATCCGACGCGCCCATGAGGACAGCCGCACGCCGAGCATCGTGCTGCTCCCCCGCAGTCCAGGCCAGCATCTCGAGACACCCGGTCGCGACGAGCGGATCGGTGACCCTGCGGGCCAATCGAATTCCGTCCGCGAGCGAGCGTGCGGCACGGTCGGGTTCACCGCCGCGCCACGCGGCGAAGCCCGCTGTCCACAGTGCATGCGACCGGTAGATCGTTTCACCGGCGGATTCGGTGAGATCGACTGCCTTCTCCAGACAGCCGAGGGCCCTGTCGGTTTCGCCCAGTAGGCCGTAGGCCCATCCCAGCGAGATCCGAGCGTCCAGCTGCATCTTGCCGTCACCGCAGAGCATGTAGGTGCGCAGCGCGCATTCCAGATCGGCAAGGGTCCGGGACGGATCACCCTCGCCACCGGTGAGAACGTAATTTGCCCGGGTGTGCGCGAGCAGCGCCGGGACCATCGGGTCGGTGGTCTGCTCGGCCAAGCCGGCCAGTTCCGTTACGTGGCCGGCGGCGGTCTGCAGGTCATCCTGAAGCCCGGCCATCAAGGTGGCGGCGAAGAGCGCCTTGGCCCGGTCCACCGTCGGGCCGCCGGACGGGCGGGCGAGAATCCGCTCGTACCACCGGCGCCCCTCGCTGATCCGGCCCCGTAACATCCAGAACACGTACAGGGCGGTGACGATCCGCAGCCCGCTGTCCTCGGACTCGGTCAGGCTGAACTCCAACGCCTTCGAGATGCTCGGTAGCTCGCGCTCCAGCCGTCGGGCTCCGGTTGGCCGCTGGATCCGATTCGGGTGCGGGCTTCCCGCTCACCGCGATAGAGCCCGGTTCTCGTTTTCGCGCACGTGCCTCGATGAAACGGAAGGCGGGGGTGGCAGTGAACGTGGTGACCAGCGCCATCACGGTAAGGATGGTGTACAGGGCGGGGGTGATAATGCCTTGGGTCAGGCCGATGTTCACCAGCACCAGCTCCATCAGGCCGCGGGCGTTGGCCAGGGCGCCGATGGAACTCGCTTCCCGCCAGTTCATTCCGTTGGCACGCGCGGCGAGCGTGATCGCGCCGAACTTGCCGCCGAACGAGACCACGAGCACCACCAGAGCAACGACCAGTACCGACGGCTCGAAAACCAAGCTCAGTCGGGTGTTCAGGCCGGAGAAGACGAAATAGGCGGGCAGCAGCAGGTACGAAACCAGCGGTTCGAGTCGGGTGCGCATCATGTCCACGAAGCGGTCGCGCGGTACCACCACGCCGGCCAAGAACGCCCCGAACACCGAGGAGGCTCCCACGAAATCGGTGAACCACGCACTCACCAGACCGAGGACCAGGATCACGACGAACGGACCGATCGGCAGGCCGCCGACGAGGGCTTCGGGTCGGTCCCAATAGTCGAGTCTGCGCAGCACCGGTCGCGCGATCAGGATCATCACGAGGGTGAACCCCACACCACCGGCGAGCGCCAGAATCGCGTCGGCTGGATTGTGCCGGGCGAACGCGATGACGACGGCGAGCAGTATCCAGGCGCACGCGTCATCGATGGCGGCGCACGACAGCGCCATCGTGCCCAGCCGGGTTCGGCCGAGACCGGAATCCTGAATGATCCACGCCAACACGGGAAACGACGTGACGGCCACGGCGGCGGCCAGGAACAGTGCGGCTTCCCACGGCGTGACCTTGCCGGTGAAATAGCCTCCCCGGACGGCTAAAACCAAGCCGGTTGCGCCACCCAGCAGCATCGGCACGACGACACCGGTCGTCGCCGTGATCCCGGCCGTGCGCAGATGTGAGGTGAAAATGCTTGTGTCGAACGATGTTCCGACCAGAAACATGTAGAGCACGAGGCCGAGTTGGCCGACCGCATAGAGCACGGTGAGCGTCGGATGGGGGACGGCCGCGTCGGCGATCCGGAGCGTGGCGGGGAACAGCCAATTCTGAGCTGCCGGCCAGGCAGCACCCAGAACCGAGGGGCCGAGCAGAAACCCGGCGGCCATGATCGCGACCACCTCCACTTGGCCCATCCGCCGGAATACTGACCACAGCAGCCGGTAGGCGACCAGGATCGCCGCCATCTGCAGGAAGAAGTGCGTAGATACATCGGGTAGCGACGGATAGACGTTCACCGGCGCAGCACACCCACGTTCGAGCTCAATGCCAGCCCGCTCCATCCGGTCTCCGCGATCAAGTCCTGGACGCCGACGGTGTACCAGTCGTTGACGTACTCGACGGTACGCAGAATCCGCTGCTGCCGGGAGACGGTCCACCGGGTGCGCCACCGCATCAGATCAGGTCCGGCGGGTTCACCGGATATCCAGCCCTCGTAGTCGTCCTCGCCGACCGACTCGCGGGCGAAGCGCATCTCCGGCATCGAGGCGGGGGCGGGCAACGGGATCACTTCGACGATGACCGGTGCACCCGCTGGAAGGCGGTCTGCGAGTCGCTGCCACAACGCCGTTCGCTCTTGTCGGTCGAGATGGCCGACCATGCCCAAGAGCACGACGGCGGACAGGCGGTCCGGCAGTGGTGCGTTCTGGGCGGTGTCGGCCAGGACTGTGACCCGGCGGCGCAGATCATCGTCGGACACGACCCGGCTGAGCAACACCGCCCGCATAGCGGTCGCCGGCTCGACGGCGAGGATACGGGCATCGGGCAGCGCGGCGGCGATGGTCTCGACGGCACGCCCGGTGCCCGCACCCAAATCGAGTACCGGGCCGTAGCCGGTGTCGACGTCGGCGAGCGTTTCGGTGAGCAGCCTCGCCGTTTCGGTCTGCGTGCGGGCAGCCAAGTCGTAGAACTCGGCTACGGGTGAATACGATTCGGACATCATGTCTTTCGGTCTCGTCACGGGGTGGATGGCTGCGGCAGAACAGCAGCCAGCAGGGCCGCCACCACGCGGGCGCGATGCGGCACGAGGTAGAAGTGGTCGCCCGGGAACCGGCGCACTGCGAAGGCGCCGGTTGTCTCGGTTCGCCAGTCCCCGGCTTCGGCTTCGGTGAGTTCCCTGTCCTCTTCGCCGAGGAACACCGTTACCGGACAGCGCAATACGGTGCTCGGCACCGCTCGATAGGTCTCGACGAGGCGGTAGTCAGCCCGGATCGCCGGCGTCATTACGTCGAGGAGCGCGGGGTTGTCCACCAGCGGGCGGTTCGCCGCGCTGAGGCGCAGTAGCTCGGCACGCAATCCCTCGGAGTCGGCGCGGTGGACCTGTCCCGCGCGATGGTGCGCTGGAGGCTGCCGGCCGGAGACCACCAGGTGAGCCACCGGGCGGACGCCGGCCAACCGTTTGGCCACCTCGTGGGCCACCGCGCCACCCATGCTGTGCCCGAACAACACGGTCGGCCGATCAGCCAGCGTGCGCACCGCTTCGGCAGCCTGATCGGCAAGGTCGGACAGGTCGGCCGGAAACGGCTCGCCGAACCGGTCCTCGCGACCCGGATACTGCACTGCGACCAGGTCTACCGTGGTCGGGAGATACGGCACCCAACTCCGGTAAGCGCTGGCCGCGCCGCCGGCATGCGGGAAGCACACCAGGCGAATGACGGCGTGAGGATACCGGGTGAACGGCCGCAGCCACGTATTCATGGTCACGATGGGAGCCTTTCGTTGCGCTCGGCGCCGGCCAGCAGTTCCGGCAACGCCAAGGGCCGCGGTTCGGACGGCCGGATGATGTCGGGCGGGCCCAGGCCCGTGAGGATCTCGTGCCACAACTGCGTAGTGGTCAGATCGCGCTGGGTCTTGGCGAGCGAATCGGCCCGGCCGCCGATCACGTCGGCCAGCCCGCGCAGCGCATCGATCACCGCCTGCGGCCACAGCCGGGTGAAGACCTCGCGGAACGTGGGATATGCGGTGGGGCCGAGGATCCGGGTGCTCGGCGCGTCGAGCCGTTCGGTGCCCGCGCCGTCGACCACCAGTCTCCCCTCCGGTCCCTTCTCGGCGTGGATGCGTGGACTCCACAGCACCGGTCCGTGTGTGTCGGCGAGCGTGAGGACTCCGCCCTCGCACCCGATGCTGACCCGATGTAGCAGATGAGCGTGGTTGTCGGGGTTGCCCGGATCGACTTGGTGCTGCACCCGGAGCTGCACCGGAACCCCAGCAAGGACACCGGCCACCGACCGGAACGGCACGCCGCGAGACGGTGCGGGCGGCTCCCATGTCCAGGGCCGCAGCCCGCCGACAGCGGCGCCGATGATATCGGCCGTCGAATGCAGGACTTGGCTGGCGCACACGGCGTCGACGAACAACGGCGGCTGGTGCGCGGACATGGCCCGCGCGGCGCCGAGAAACCTTCGTACCGGCTCCACGTGCGGGTAGAAGGTGTTCAGGTGGTAGTAGACCCCGTGCCGCCGGGCAGCACGCACACACGCCGCGAGTTCATCCGGATGCAGCGAGTGTTCTTGCAGCACATGAATTCCCCTGGCCAGTAGGGCCTGGGCGAGTTCCGCACCTGAACCACCCGCCACGCCCGCCCGTACGACGACGCAGGCGATGTCGACGTCCGCTGGAAGCTGCTCGACGTCGGTGTACAACGGAACACCGTGCTCCCGTGCGCAATCCGCGGAGAAGGCGCTGCCCCGCGCCACGATCCCGACGAGCTGGAACTCCGGGTCCCGGCTCCGGAGCGCACGCAGATAGAACCGTCCGAAACCGGTGCCGCACACCACCACCCGCAGCGGACGCTCAGCGGCGGCGGCCATCACAGGACCCCCTCCTCGACGACGCCAGGTGCGCCGTCGACTAGGTGCACGAAGTCGATCGCTCCCAGACGCTCCAGTCCCGCCACGAACCAGGCGGGGTCGAGGACGGTGTCGATGAAATGGACACCGGGCCCGATTGTTTCGTCGATCAGGGCACGTACCGCGAGCGCGGCGGTGGCCGAGGTGAGCCGGTAACTGTCGGAAGCCCGCAGGACTGCTGTGCGCTCGGTTGCGTGCCCGTCGCGCTCCCCCGCGAGGTGAAAGACCAGCAGGTGATACGGATCGCGGCCGGCCAGATCGAGTTCGGCCGCCGCACGGATCTCCTGCGCGGCCGCGGTCAGCGCAGGGCGTTGCGCCGCCGGGAGTCCGCGCTGTGTACTCAGCGCCGTACTCAGCCGCGTCCCACCGGACACCGTGTACCAGTCCAGCTCGGTGAGATCGAGGACCGCACCGACTCGTTCACAACCGGTGCTCAAGTACGGTTGCAGGCTGACTGTGCCGGGAAAATACGGCACTCCGACGCCGCTCACCGGCAACAGGGCGCGGGAGGCGCGGCGGCCACCCCGCCACGCCGCCAACGACTCGCCATACCAGGCACCGTCCGGTACGTCGAATACCGACAACACCAGGTCCTGCGCCGCGATCGGAGTGAACCGCTCGAGACCTCCGACCTGGGCGACCAGCCGAAAGACCCGGTCGAAGGCCAGGCCGGCCGCCCAGCGCACAACCAGATTGGCTGCGCCGGGCAGCATCCCGGCCGAGAGCACCGCCGCAGTGCCGAGGTCCAGGCCCGCCAGCGCTGCGTAGGCGGGGTCGTCCCCGGACACGTCCACATAGTCCGCGCCGACCGCGACGGCCGCGAGTGCGACGCGTTCCTTGAACAGGTACGACGGTCCGGCGCAGTTGAGCACCACACGCGCGCCCCGGCAGAATTCCGCCAGGGCCGGCGGGTCGTCGATATCGACATGCCTGACCTCGGCGCCGAGCTCGCCGGCCGTGGCGGCGAGCAGCTCGGGGTTCCGTCCGCCGAGTCGCAGCCGCACCCCGCCGAGCTCGGCGAGCATCTCGACCGCGGCTCGGCCCACCCGGCCGGAGGCACCGACCACTGCGACCAGTGGCGCGGTCATCGGCCGCCGCCCGGCAGCAGATCGCAGACGGAGCCGGCGTGCGAGGCGGACAGGCAGTCGAAATGGTCACCGGGGACGTCAGCCACCCGCAGGTCGCCGAGACAGACCTGCTGCCAGTAGGCGGCGACGTCGGAACGCATGCCCGGGAGCAGCATGTAGCCGCTGTGCCGCAACAGGGAGATGTCGGCCGCGTATGTCCGCGGTCGGTAGCGGGTGACGGCGAAGACGCTCTGCCGGAAGATGTGGAACAGTTCGGTGAACTTCTCCAGGGTGTAGCCGTGCTCCTCCTCGGCGCTGGGCAGTGTGGCGTGCAGTGCGGCCAGGCGGTCGGCGCGGCCGCGTTGGGCGAGAGCCCGGAATTGCGCTGCGATGCCGCTGAACTCGCCGTCCAGGGTGGCGAAGCAGCCGTCTGCCAGCCGGTCCGGCGTGCGATCCAGCACCGCCCGGACTGCTCGTCCGAAGACATTCGTTTCGGCCGGAAATCCGATGTCACCCGGATGCGCGCCCATGGCGAGTCCGAACGAGAACTCCACCAGCAGTTCGTCGTCCACCCGGAACGGAGGATGGTAGGAGCTGATCGCTGTGAGGCTCTCCACCGTGGCACCCGCCTCGGTGAGCGCGGACGCGACCTCGGTGGCGATCAGGCCGCCGAGGCAATAACCCACGACGTGGAAGCGCCGGGCACCGCTCTCCAGCAACTGCCGGGCGTAATCGGCCCCGAGGTGCTCGACCAGGGTGTCCGGGTTCAACGCCAGGTACGCCTCGGCGTCGGCGACCTCCAAACCGATGAGCGAACCGATACCCGTCCACCGCTTCCGCAGTTCGGTGACCACGAACTGGTACGGGAGCAGCGTGCCGGTTCCGGCGTGCACCAGTACGTGTACGGGATCGCTGTCTCCTTGCAGCGGAACCAGATTGGAGTGCGCGGTCGCAGCGGTGCGGGCGGCGTCGCCCGGACCTGAGCGCAGGTACGCGGCCAGCCCAGCCACCGTGGGCCGCCGCAACATCTGGCCGAGCATCACCTCCCAGTCCAGATCCGCCGCGGTGGGCTCGGTCTCGCGCAGCTTGCCGACCATGCGCGCGATCAACAGCGAATCACCGCCCAGGGCATAGAAATCCTCGTTACGGCCCACCTGCTCGACCCGCAGGAGCTCGCCCCACAGTACGGCGAGCCGACGCTCCAGATCGTCGGCCGGCGCTTCCCGGCCGACCCGCGCCGCGCACTGGTCAGCCGCCTTCGGCAACGACGCGAGTACCGCAGCCCGGTCGAGTTTCGCGTTCACCGACCGGGGCAGGGCGTCGGTCAGCCGAATCTGTTTGGGCACCATGTACTCCGGCAACAGCCCGGCGAGGTGCGTGCTCAGCTCGCCGGGGGTCACCCGACTGCGGTCGGACTTGAACTGGGCGAAGAACACCTGCTGACCGGCCTCGGACAAGGCGTTCGCGGTATCGGGTACACACTCGACCGGATCCGCGCCCGCCTCCGCGAGCAGGGTGAGCCACTGAGCACGGGTAAGGAAGGTCTGGTCCGTGGCCTGACGCAGGTCGGTGAACCCGGTGAGCTCCTCGAAGAACTCCATCGATACCAACAGCGGATAGTTGTGCACCCGGGTGGGCTCGATGAAGACCAACCAGCCCCCGGGAGCAAGGATTTCGCGGAACCGGTCGAGCACGCGCGGCAGGTCCCGGCCGTTGTGCAGGACGTTCGAGCAGAGGATGACGTCGGCGGAGTGCGGCGCGATGCCCTGCGGTTGCGCGTCCGCGTTGAGGTCGAACAGTCCGTAACGCACGAAGGGGTAGTCGGTGAAGCGTTCCTGCGCGGCGGTGAGGAAGTAGGTGGAGATATCGGTGTAGAGATAGTCGACGGCGGCCGCGGCCTCGGCCAGCGCCGGTACCAGGTCGCGGCTGGTGCCGCCGACTCCGGCGCCGACTTCCAGAATCCGCAGCGGACCGTCACCTCGATGCTGCGCGGCGATCCGGCCCACACCGCCGACAACGATCCGGTTCATGCCCTGGCTGACCAGGTTGGCGCCGTAGGCGGCGTGCGCGGTGTACTGCTCCCCGTCCGGGAACAGCAGCGTGCGCACATCGATCTCGCCGCGCAGGAGTTCACCGAGCCGCTCGCTACAGTCGCGGGTGTAACGCAGCGTTTCGGCACCGTATCCGATTGCGGCATCGAGCTTCTCGACCTGTTGCCACTCCCGCGCCGCATCTTCGGGGGTCGCGTCGGCCAAGCCGAAGTAGGGGCCACCCGGCCGGTCCTGCGCGAGTGCGCCCGCGGCGACGAGGCCGGACAGCCAGCGCCGCAGCAGTCTGCGATGCACGTCGGCCACCTGTAGCGATCGCACGATGTCGGTCTCGGTGTGCTTGCGGTCCGCGCCGGCGAACAAGCCACCGTCGCGCAGCGCGCACACCATCGCGAGCACGGATGCCCGTTCGGCGTGGCGGATCATCTCGGTGAACGCGGCACCGTCGAGCGGCGCGGCGGCCGCCGCGGCCGCGTGCACCCCGGCCGCCACCACTACCTCGGCGGTGGCCGCCACGAGAGCCGGATCGTCGATCCGCTGGCTCTCCACGACGGCGACGAGCCGGCGGTCGCTACCTGTACCGTCCACGACGACGGCGGCGTCACCGACGCCGGGGTGGGCGCGCAGCGCCGCCTCGATCTCGCCCAGCTCGATACGGTGACCTCGGATCTTGACCTGATGATCCTCGCGGCCCAGGAATTCGATGGAGCCATCCGGGAGATAGCGACCCAGGTCGCCGGTGCGGTACAGCCGCTCGCCGGTCAGCGGGTGCGGGATGAACCGCTTTGCGGTGGTGGCCTCGTCACCGAGATAGCCGAGGGCCAAGCCGACACCGCCGATATAGAGTTCCCCCGGAATCCATTCCGGTGCCGGCCGGTACGCGGCATCGAGCACGTGGAACTGCTGGTTGGCCAGCGGAGTGCCGTACGGAATGCTGCGCCACTGCGGCTGCACCGACCGGATCGGATGGAAGATCGACCAGATCGAGACCTCGGTCGCGCCCCCGAGACCGACCAGTTCGACGGCGGGCAGCACGCGCCACACTTGATCCGGCAGGCTCAACGGAATCCAGTCACCCGACAGCAGCGCTACCCGCAGCGAACCCAGGTCCTCCGGTGCGCCGTCCAGGTACTCCTGCAGCATCTGCAGTTGCGCCGGAACGGAATTCCACACCGTCACCCGGTGACCGGCCACCAGGTCGGCCCAGTGCGACGGGTCGGTCCGCCGACCGGGGCTGGGCAGCACCACGGTTCCGCCCGCACCGAGCAGTCCGAAGATGTCGTACACCGAAAGATCGAAGCCCAGGTTGGCGATACTGAGTACTCGGTCCGACGCGCCGACACCGAACCGGTGATTGATATCGATGATGGTGTTGAGGGCACCCCGATGGCTGATCATCACGCCCTTCGGGGTACCGGTTGACCCGGAGGTGTAGATGACGTAGGCGAGATCGTCCGGCAGGCGCGGGGGCTTCGGTGGTTCGGTGACATCGGCGCCGCGCGGTAGCAGGTCGACCGCGATCCATTCCGGCCCGACAGTTTCCGGTGGCAGCCATGATTGGGTCAGTACGAGGTCGGCGCCGGCGGCGGCGAGCATGCGGTTGCGGCGTTCGGTGGGCTGTGACGTGTCGATCGGCAGATAGGCGCCGCCGGCCAACAGGATTCCGAGCACGCCGACGATCTGTTCCCAGCCCTTGTCCATCACGAGCGCGACCACCGAACCGGGTTCGGCACCGCGTGAGCTCAGTGTCTCGGCGACCGTGGCCGCGCGGGCCAGCAGCTCGCCGTAGTCGAGCGTGGCCCGCTCGTCGATCACCGCCGGTGCCGCCGGATCGTGGAACGCCTGTGCGACAACGGCATCGGTGAGCAGACCATCGGGCTGCGGTGCGGCCGTGTCGTTGGCGGATTCCCGGCGCACCCGCTGATGGGTGGGGAGTTCGACGGGCGACTCCGCGGCCCAAGCCGCGTCGTCGGCGACCAGCCGCCGGACCAGGCCGACGAAGGCCGCGAACGCGTCCTCGGCCAGGCCGGACGGAAACGCGTCCTCGCGAACATCCCAGCCAAGCAGGAGTCCGCCGTTGTGCTCGAGCACCTGACAGTCGATCCACACCTGCGGAGTTCGGGTCAGTCCGTGGACGATGCGGCCCACCACCGGATTCGCGGCCCCGAGCGTGCTGGTGAAGACCACCGGCATGATCGCCGCGTCCGGCCCCTGCCGCCGGCGCAGTTCGGCGAGCACGTCGAGACCGGTGTACGTACGGTGGTCGAGATCCTCGAACAGCCTGCCGGACAACGCCCGCACATGCTCGATGAAGCTCGTCGACGCCGTCGGATCGACCTCGAGCAGTTCCATCGAGGTGAAGTCCCCGACCAGATTCGGCACATCGGGATGCAACGGGATCCGGTTGAATGTCGGCAGGTTGAGGGTGAACCGGGGTCGGCGACTCCACCGTCCGATCACTTCCGCGAAGGCGGTCAGCAGGACGGCCGAAGCTGTCACGCCACGAGCCCGGGCCCGCTCGTCGAGCACGGCGAACTCCGCCACACTCAGATCGGCCTGGAGGCGATGGAATCGCCCCACTTCCTGGGCGGCACCGTTGAGCACCGGCAGGTCGGGACCCGGTGGCAGCTCATCGATCCGGTCCATCCAGTAGACCCGGTCACGATGGAATCGAGCGGTTTCACGGAGCCGGTTCTCGGCGAGGACGTAGTCCCGGAAGCCGAGCTGCAACGGCGGCAGGTCCGCGCTCTCGTCGTTCAGCAACACGGCCAGTTCGCCGAGCAGGATCTGGATGCCCGCCGAATCGGTGACGAGCAGATCGATGGCCAGGTGCAGCAGCAGCCCGTCGTCGGTGTGGGTGGCGCGAAGTCCGAACAACGGCCACCGGTCGGGCGACCGGTCGGCGCCGAGTACGTTGCGAACGGTCTCGATCGCGGTCCGTACGGCTTCGGCATCGGCACCCCGGACGTCGCCTACCTCGAGCTGATAGCCGGGTACCTCAGGCAGCACCCGCTGGCTGCCCTGTTCGATGTCGACCACGGTGCGCAGCGCGTCGTGTCGCGTCACCAGGGTCCGCCACGCGGTCGCGACCTGTTCGGGCTCGGCACCCGGGAACAGCACTTCGAGATAGGCCGAGGCGGCGGTGCCGCCGTAGGCGAAGGCGGAGCTGCGGCCCAGCGCGTAGGCCTGTTGCACACCCGTCAGCGGGAAGGGCGCATATCGATTGTCCGGGTCCGGGATCAGGGTGTCCGGTTGCCGCGTCAGGTGTTCGACCAGTGCGTCCCGGCGCTCACGCAGCGTCTCCCGGCGCCGGTCGTCCATGACGCCCTGCGGCGCCCGGAATCGGAGCTGTCCGGACTCGACCCACAATGCGATACCTGCCCGCGACATCTCGTCGACGAGTTCACGAACGTTCATATGACGCCTTCTTCCGAAATCTGAGTGCTGCGGTGGCGTTCGATCACGCGACCGAGGGCCGCCACCGTGGGAGTGGTGAAGAATTCACGCAGCGACAGCTCGACACCGAAACTGCGCTGCACCCGCTGAGCCAGCCGGGTGGCCAGCAGGCTGTTGCCGCCGGCGGTGAAAAAGTTGTCGTGCCTGCCGATGTCGGCCGTACCCAACAGCTCGGCGCACAGCCGGGCCAGCGTGGTCTCGACCTCGCCCGCGGGCGGTTCGCCGGCCCCGGCCGGGCGGGCGGGTGCGCGCTCCCGCAGGGCGTTCCGGTCGAGCTTGCCGTTCGCGGTCAGGGGAAACGCGTCGACCACCGTGACGCGGACCGGCACGGCGTAACCCGGCACCAGGCCGGCGACGTGATCCAGCACGTCCTGCTCGGCAAACAGCTCGGCGCCCGGGACGACCCAGGCATGCAGCGCCAGGCCGTCGATCGCCACGACCACCGCGGCGGCGACGTCGGGATGGCTGCGCAGGGCGGCCTCGACCTCACCGAGTTCCACTCTGTGGCCGCGGACCTTCACCTGGTCGTCGAGCCGGCCCAGCAGTTCGATGTTCCCGCCGGGCAGATAGCGCGCCCGGTCGCCGGTGCGATACCACCGCGTGCCCGCGCGGACCACGAAGCGTTCGGCGGTCCGCGCCGCGTCGGCTCGGTACCCGGTGGCCAAACCCGCTCCGCCGATCCATAGTTCGCCCGCCACCCAGTCCGGGCAGTCCGCTTCCCACTCGTCGACGACGCGGAAGTACTGTCCGCGCAGCGGCGGTCCGTACGGGATCGTGGTCCATCGCGGGTCCACCGGCGTCGGCTCAAGCGCGGTCGACCAGATCGCCGCCTCGGTGGCACCGCCCAGCGCGAGCAGCCGGCAACGGCCGTCGCTCGCCCGGGCCAGCCGGTCGGGCAGATCGATATCGACGCGATCACCGGAGACCAGCGCGACCCGCAGCCGGTCCGGCAGCTGCTCGGGCTCGGCCCCGGCGAGCAGCATCTCCAGCAGCATGGGAACCGAATTCCAGACCGAAACACCATGCAGTCGAATCGAATTCAGCCACGCGGCCGGGTCGCGACGCGCGCCGTCGTCGAGCAGCACTACCGCGCCGCCGACCGACAGCGGGCCGAACAGGTCGTAGACCGACAGGTCGAAGTCGAGCGCCGACACCGCGAGCACGCGATCGCCACTGCCCAGTCCGATCCGGGCGCTGACGTCGCCCACGGTGTTCGACGCCGCGCGGTGGGAGATCTCCACACCCTTGGGCGCACCCGTGGTTCCCGACGTGAAGATCACATAGGCCGGGCCGTCGCAGTGGACCGCGAGCGGCTCGTCCAACGGGACCGCGTGTGTGGCGGCAGCGAGATCCGTTATCACGTAACGGATTCCGGCCGCGTCGCGGATGCGGCGCCGTCGGGACACCGGCTGATCGGTCCCGACCGGTACGTACACCGCGCCGGCGGCGAGCACACCCAGCACCGCGATCACCTGTTCCGGACCGCGCGGCATGGTGACCACGACCAGATCACCCGGCACCACCCCGGCATCCCGCAACCAGGACGCGACCCGCAGGGCCGCATCGGCGAGCTCGCCGTAGGACAGGCGCAAGTCCTCGCCCCAGCACACGGCAGGACGGTCCGGGCGGGTGGCAGCGAGCGCGAAGAACGGTGCGTGCAACAGAATTTCGCCGTCCGGCGCACTACCTGTCGCGTTGACCGCGTCCCGGACCTCGCGTTGCCGGGCGGGCAGTCCCGGCGTTACCGCGTCCGCGAGCCCGGTTGTGGCCAACCCGCAGAGCAGCTCGCGGTAGGCGGCGAACATATCGTCGAGAACGGCCGGTTCGACCAGATCCGCCACGGCGTCCCAGGCCACGTGCAGGCCGTCGGCGCACTCCACGACCTGGTTGTCCAGCCAGACCTGGGGGGTCTGAGAGATGCCCCAGGTAGGCCAGCGCAGGGCTTGCGATACCCCGCCCCCGACGCCGACCATGCTGGTGAACACCACCGGCGAGGCCGTACCGGACCCGCCGGTCTGCTGGGCGAGTTCGCGGGCGGCCCAGATCCCGGAGACCTGTGCGTGGTCGAGATCGCGGCCGAGCTGTACCTGTAGTCGCCGCACGCTGTCGAGCCACGGCTCGCCTGCGATGGGGGCGTAGCCCACCGGCAGGACCGAGGTGAAGTCGCCGATCACCCGGTGTACGTCGGGATGTACGTCCTGCCGGTCGAACAGTGTCACTGTGACCGACAGGTCGCGGCGGCCGCTCCACCGGCCGAGCACCTCGGCGTACGCGGCGAGCAACGGTACCGACGGTGTCAGGCCGGCCGCCCGCGCGACCCGTTCGAGCTCGGCCCAGACCTCCGTGGCGATCACGGTGTGGCGACGCACGAAACGCGGCACCGACATCGCAGTGGGTTCGGTCACCAACGGCAACGTCGGCGGTGGCGGCAACTCGCGCACCCTCACCCGCCAGTAGTCCTCGGCGGCGGCCAGCGCTTCCGGATCCGGGGCGCGCTGCAGCAGATAGTCGCGGAACGACAGATCCAGCTGCGGCAGTTCCACATCCGGCTCGTGGTAGAGCCGGTCCAGCTCGGTGAGCAGGATCATCATGCTGATGCCGTCGAGGACGAGATTGTCCAGGCTCACCCCGACCCGAGCGCGCGGCCCGGTCTCCGAGTCGTAGCGGACGGCCCGCACGTCCAGAACCGGCCAGCGCGTCGGGTCGAGCACCTGGTGTGACAGCTCCGCGCGCAGTGCCGTCAGTGCGGTCTCGGGGTCGCCGTGCGCTTCGACCACTCGAATGGACAGCGGCGGGACGTCGGGCAGGATCCGCTGCATGCCATCGGTATCGATGACGGCGCGCAGCATCTCGTGCCGTGCGATGAGCCGGTTCCAGGCCCGCCCCAGCCTCTCCAGATCGACATCGGGGTCGTCGTACTCGAGGTAATAGTGGGAGCCGACGCCGCCCAGGACGAGTCCGCGAGTGCGTCCGATCAGGTACGCCTGCTGGACGTCGGTGAGTTCGAACGGCTCGTGGCGTGCCGCGGGCGCGGGGATGATCGGCTTCGATGTGATGGCTTGTCCGGTACGCAGACCGGCCGCGAAGGTGGCGAGATCGCGTGCGGCGAACAGATTCGCCAGCTCCACTCCAGCCAGGCCGGCCGCCCGCAAGCGCGGGATGAGCCGGGTCGCCAGCAGGCTGTCGCCGCCCAGCGTGAAGAAGTTGTCGTGTCTGCCGACTGCGGCTACCCCGAGCAGGTCCGACCACGACTCGGCCACCGTGCTCTCGATGAGTCCGCGCGGCGGCTCGCTGCCGGTCTCGACCTCGGCCGCCGCGGCCTGTGCTTCCAGCGCCCGCCGATCGACTTTCCCGTTGGCGGTCAGCGGTAGTGCGCCCACGATGACGACAGTGGTAGGCACGGCGTAGGGAGGCAGGCTGGTGGACAGGTAGTCCGTGATCTCGTCCGGCTCCAATGCATCCGCCACGACGAAGCCCACCAGCCGCCTGCGGTTGCGCTCGCCCGGCGCGACCACGACGGCGCGGTCGACCCTTGGGTGGGTGCGCAGTGCGGTCTCGATCTCGCCCAGGTCGATCCGGTGTCCCCGGACCTTCACCTGACTGTCGCGGCGGCCGAGGAACTCGAGCACACCACCCGGCCGATATCGGCCGAAATCGCCTGTGCGATACCATCGTTGGCCATCTACCAGAGGGAAGGCGCGGGCGGTCGTCTCGGCGTCGGCATGGTAACCGCGGGCGATCCCCGCGCCGCCGATCCACAGCTCCCCCGCCACCCACTCCGGGCAGTCCGCGCCCAGCGGATCGACCACGCGGAAATGCTGACCGCGCAGGGGGAATCCGTACGGAATCGACGTCCAGCCCTCCAGCTCGCCGGCCGTGTCGGCGGGAAAGGCGTTGGACCAGATGCCCGCCTCGGTGGCACCGCCGAGGGCGACCGTACGGCAGCCCCCATCGCTGTGCCGGGCCACCCGTGCGGGCAGGTCGACGCCGACCCAGTCGCCCGAGACCAGCGCCAGCCGCAGGGACGCGGGGAAACCGTCGTGTTCGGCGGCGACCAGCAACATGTCCAGCAAGGTGGGGACGGTGTTCCAGATGGTGACGCCGAATCGTCGGGCCGACCGGATCCAGGCCGCCGCGTCGCGGCGCTGCTCGTCCGCGACGAGTACCAGCGCACCACCGACCGACAGCAGGCCGAAGATGTCGTACACCGAGAGGTCGAAATCCAAGGCGGACACCGCTAGTACCCGATCGCGACCGGTCACCTGGTAGCGGGCGTTGATATCGCTCACCGTGTTCATGGCCGCGGCGTGGGTCATGCAGACGCCCTTCGGCTCGCCTGTCGAACCCGATGTGAAGATGACATAGCCGAGCTCGTCGGCACCCACGTCGACCGGCGCGGCGAGCGGTTCGACCTGCGTGGTGTCGGCCAGATCGACCAGTACTGCCCGGGGGTCGACTGCGCGCAGGATGCGGTCGCGGCGGGCGGCCGGCTGGTCGAGACCGATCGGGACGTACGCAGCGCCTGCGGCGAGCACGCCCAGTACCGCGGCGATCTGCTCCGGACCTCGGGGCATCGACACGGCGACGAGATCCCCGGGCCGGGTTCCGGTACGGACCAGACCGGCCGCTACGCGTAGCGCCCGATCGGCGAGTTCGCCGTAGCTGTACCGCCCGCCGTCCCACAGCAACGCCGTCCGGTCGGGTTCGCGTCGCGCGGTGGCGAAGAACGCGGCGTGCAGGGTTGCCGGAGCGGCGGGCTGCCCTGTGTCGTTGATCTGCTGCCGGACCGCGCGCTGCGTGTCGGGAATCAGATCCGGTACCGGGGCCGACCAGTCGCCGTCGGCCAGGCGGCCGATCAGGAAGAGGTAGGCCTCGAACATCGCGTCCAGGACACCCGGTGGGAACAGCTCCGTGACCGCGTCCCACTCCACCACCAGGCCGCCGTCGGACTCGTACACCTTGCAGTCCAACCAGGTCTGCGGCGTCTGCATCACACCCCAGACCCGCTCGCCGTAGGCGGTGGACTGCACCAATCCGCTTTCCTCGGGAAGACCCAGCACGCTGGTGAACACCACCGGCATGGCCGTCTCGTTGGCACCCGAGCTGCGGGCGAGCTCTCGCAGGACCCACACCGCCGAGACTTCGCGGTGGCTCAGGTCGCGACCCAATTGGTCCTGGACCCGCCGCACTCCGGCCACGAACGGCTCGTCCGCATTCCGTCGGCAGGCGACCAGCAGCAGGGAGGTGAAATCACCGACTACGCGGTTGATGTCGGGGTGCACCTCCTGGCGGTCGAACACGGTGAGGTTGACGGTGAGGTCGCGCTGGCCGCTCCACACCCCCAGCACCTCCGCGTAACAGGTCAGCAGGGTGGTCGCCGCGGTGACTCCGTGGGCGCGGGCCGCGGCTCCGATCGCCCGCCACTGCCCGGCGTCGATCCGCCGGACGCGCCGTTCGAAGCGCGGCGCGCGCAGTGTCGCCGGATCGACCGCCAACGGCAGTGCCGGCGCGGGCGGGAGGTCCACCAGCCGGTCCTGCCAATACGCGCGCGCCCGGTCGACGGCGTCGGGTTCGGGTGCCACCTGCTGGACGTAGTCCCGGAACGCCAGGGTGACGGGCGGCAGCTCGACTTCCGGGTCGCGGTAGAGCCGGTCGAGTTCCGCCAGCACGATCATGATGCTGAGACCGTCGAGCACGAGGTTGTTCATGCTCACCCCGATCCGCATCCGCGGCCGGCCGTCGAGCCGGTAGCGGACGGCCCGCACGTCGCACAACGGCCAGTGCCGTGGGTCGCGCACCTGATGCGACATCCGCGCGCGCAGATCCGCAAGGGCGCCTCGGTATTCCGTGGGCGCTTCGGCCACGGGGATGCGGCACCAGGGCACCTCGGACCGCACCCGCTGCCGGCCGTCGGCGTCGATCACCGCCCGCAGCATCGGATGGCGCGCGATCAGCCGGTTCCAGGCGGCCTCCAACCGGGTTGCATCGACATCGGCACCGTCGAACTCCGTGTAGAAATGCGCGTCGACACCACCGAGCGTCAAACCCGCATCGCGGCCGATCCAGTACGCGCGCTGCACATCCGAGAGCGGAAACGGTTCGAACCAGGAGCCCGGATCGGCCACGATCTCGGTGTCGCTCGCCCCGATTCGCGCTGCGGGCACGCTGCTCGCCGGCAGCGCGGACGCGAATTCCGCCAGCGTGCGATGGTCGTAGAGGTCGGCCAGTGTCGTCCCAGGGAACCTGCCGATCATCCTGGTGGCGAGCATCGAATCCCCGCCGAGGACGAAGAAGTCGTGCTCGCGGCCGATCTCGACCACGCCGAGCAGCTGTGACCACACAGCCGCCACCTGGCATTCGACGAGCGTGGCGGGCGGTGTCGACACGGTCTCGGCGGCACGGGGTTCGGCGAGCGACTGCCGCAACGCCGCACGGTCGATCTTGCCGTTCGGCGACAGGGGCAGCCGCTCGAGCACCCGAATATGGCTCGGCAGCATGGCTTCCGGCAGCAGGTCCTTCACGAACGCCGTCACCTCCGTGGTGTCGACGTCCGCACCTGATGCCGCAGTGACGGCGGCGGCCGTCCGGTTGCCGATCACAACCGCGACCGCACTGCTGACAGCCGGATGCGCGGTGAGTGCGGACTCGATCTCGCCGAGGTCGACGCGGTGGCCGCGGATCTTCACCTGATGGTCGGTGCGGCCGAGGAATTCCACTGTCCCGTCGGGCCAATAGCGTGCGAGGTCGCCGGTGCGGTACCAGTCCGAGTCGAACTTGGCCCGGGTCCGGTCCGGGTCGCCGAGGTATCCCCGGGCCACGCCCGCACCACCGATGTGCAGTTCGCCGGGAACCCAGTCCGGTCGGTCACGATCGAGCGCATCGACGACCCGGCATCGGACGTTGTCCAGCGGAACGCCGTAGGGCACCGAACGCCAGTGCGGCGCAACGCTGTCCACGAGCTGGATAGTCGAGTGGATCGCGGTCTCGGTGGTTCCGCCCAGGGCCGCGAACACGCAGTCCGCCGCCACATCGCGTAGCCGGCCGGGTAGATCGGGCCCGACCCGGTCGCCACCGACCAGCACTACTCGCAACGGCAGCTCTGCCCGAGGGGTGCGATCGGTGAGCAGCAGGTCGAGCACGGCCGGCACGCAATTGAGCACCGTGGCGTGGTGGGTCACCATGAGGTCGGCCCAAACCGCCGGATCCCGGCGCTCGTGTTCGCCCATCAGCACAACGGCGCCGCCGGTGGACAGTGGCGCGAAGATATCGAAGACGGAGAGGTCGAAGTCGAGTGCCGAGACCGCCAATGTCCGGTCGCCGGAAGATATCTCGAACCTGGCGGTGAGGTCGTCGATGGTGTTGACGGCAGCCGAGTGCGGGATCTGCACGCCCTTGGGTTCTCCGGTGGAACCGGAGGTGAACAGCACGTAGGCCAGGTCGCGATCGGCCTCGGGAAGAGGTCCGGCGTTAGCGAGGATGCGGTCGCGACGATGCGGCGGTTGGTCGATCCCAACCGGCAGATACGCCGATCCGGCGGCGAGAATGCCCAGCACCCGGACGATCTGCTCCGGCCCCTTCGGAAGGTGTACCGGAATCAGCTGTCCCGCAGGCAATGTCGCGGCAAGCTCCCGCGCCCGCCGCGCCAGCTCACCGTAGCTGAGACGGCCGTCCGTGCCCCACAACACGGCGGGCGCCTCCGGCGCCGCCTCGGCGAGCGCGAAGAACCGCTCGTGCAGGGCAGCGCCCGATCGCGGTGCCGCCGTGGCGTTCACCTCCGCGCGGACAGCCCGCTGCGCCGCGGGAAGCAGGGCGGGCACCGGCTCGTCCCAGGCGGTCTCGGTGGCACACAATCGGTCGAGCAGCCTGGTATACGCCTCAAACATGGCTTCCAAGGCGCCGGGCGGCAGTGCATCACGGCGAACGTCCCAGTTCACCAGCAGACCACCGTCGAACTCAGTGACCTGCGCGTCCAGCAGGACCTGCGGACCTTGGGACACGATCCACACCGGGTCGCCGAAACATTCGCGCACGAGCGGATCGAACAGTTCGCCCAGACCCAGAGCGCTGGTGTAGACGATGGGCGCCAGCACGGTCTCACCGTGGTGGCGGCTCAGGTCGCGCAGTACCTCCACGCCCGGGTAGGCAGCGTGGGCGACATCGGCGCGAAACCGCGCCTGTACCGCGCGGGCCCGCTCGGTGAACGTGCCCGGCACCGTCGCGTCGACGGCCACCAGCACCGAGGAGGTGAAGTCGCCCACCAGCGCCGCCACGTCGGGGTGTACCGGTTCCCGGTCGAACAGTGGGAGGTTCAGCAGGAACTTCTGCTCGGAACTCCAGGCCGCGATCACCTCGGCGAACACCGCGGCAACGGCGACGGCCGGGGTCAGTCCCCTACCGCGCGCCCGGCGTTCCAGCTCGCGGCGCGCATCAGGGGCGAGCCAGTGATGCTTGCGAATCACCCGAGAGTCCACTGCGACAGTCGATTTCGGCAGATCCGGAGCGCCGGGCAGCTCCGCCAGCCGAGCACGCCAGTATGACCGGGCCGCGTCGTACTCAGCCGAGTCGGACACCCGGCGCGCGTGGTCGGCCAGATAGCGGGCATAGCCGTAGCCCAAGTCGGGAAGCCGGACCTGCGGATCCCGGTACAGTGCGGCCAGATCGGCGAACAGGATCCGCAGGCTCTGCGCATCCGCGGCAAGCATGTCGAGGTTGACGTGCACCCTGGTGGTGCCCGCGGGGGTCAGTGACAGCTGAACGTCGAACACCTCACCCCGGGCGACATCCAGCTGCCGATGCGACAATTCGGCGCGCAGCCGGGCCGGCCCGTCGGGATCGTGTCGCAGGTCGTGCACGCGCAGGCCCGGCCAGGGGCTGTCGGCCAGAATCCGTTGCTTGCCATCGGTTTCGAAGGTGGCCCGCAGCATCTCGTGGCGGCGCAGCAGCGCCCGCACCGCCGCCTCCAGCCGGTCGGGTTCGATGTCGCGGCCGTCGAACTCGTTGTAGAACTGCGCGGCCACACCACCGAGACGCCGGGTGTCCTGACGGCCCGCCCAGTACGCGTGCTGCATCGTGGCCAGGTCGAACGGCTGTTCCGGCGAGAAGGCTTGGGGCGTACCGTTGTTCGCCGATTCGATGGCGGGCGCCTCGCCGACCAGCGCGATCCAGTCCGACAGTGTCGGCCGCTCGAGCAGATCCACGAAGCGGACGGCGGCTCCCGCGCGGCGCCACTGTCCGGCCAGGCGCATCGCGCTGATGGAGTCGAGTCCGCGCAGCGTCAGGTCCTCGTGCGGATCGAGCGCTGCGGCGGGGACGCCGAGAATGTCTGCGACGCAGGTGATTACCGCGTGAGGGGCGATCGACACCCATTACCTCCTGTGGGAACTCTGTCCGATGTACGGTACATTATTGAAAATGATTTTCATATGCAACAGAGCGGTGGTGGCTGCGTGACGGTTCGAGCTAGCCGCGAATTCGGCTGGTGGCCAACAGGGGCGGCACCGACTCGGGCAGTGCCAGGAGGACATGGATGGGTGAGTTGACACGGGCGGGCCGGGGACGGTTGGCGACCGCACTGGTCTGCCAAGCCCTGGCCGCGGTAACGGGGGTGCTGCCGTTCGCGGCCGTCGCCGAGCTGGGCCGCAGGTTGCTGCGCCACGACGACCCATGGCCCGCGGTCGTCGTAGCGGTCGCGGCCCTCGTCGTCCGGCTCGCGTTGTCACTGGCGGCCGCAACGCTGACGCACTACGCCGACAACGACATTCAGTTGTCGGTGCGCCGTTCGATCGCCGCGCGGGTGGGGCGGGTGCCGCTCGGCTGGTACGACGATCGCGGGTCCGGAGCGGTCCGCAAGGCGGTCGGCGACGATGTGGCGGCGATGCACCAGGTCATCGCGCACTCCTCCCTCGATATCACCGATGCTGTGGTGACTCCGCTGGTGTGCCTGGCTTATCTGTTCTGGGTGGACTGGCGGATGGCGCTGATCACGATGATTCCGCTGGCGGCCGGGATAGAGCTGTTCCGGCGCGCGATGGCGGGCTATGGCGCGGGCATGCGGGACTACACCACGGCGATGACCGAGATCAGCACGAGCGCAGTCGAATTCATGCACGGCATCGCAGTGGTGAAGACATTCGGGCAGACCGGCCGCGCACACCGGCGGTATCTCGACGCGGCCGACGAGTTCAGCGACTTCTTCGTGGGCTGGATCCGCCGCACCAGCGCCCTGTCGGCCGCCGCCCAGCTCGCGCTGTCACCGGTGTCGATGCTCGCGGCCGTGCTCCTCGGCGGGGCCGCGCTAGTGCCGACCGGCCACCTCACCGCCGTCGACCTGCTGCCGTTCGCCCTGCTCGGACTGGCGCTGTCGGCGCCGGTGCAGACCCTGGCGCAGTCCGGCCAAGCGATGCAGGCGAGCATGCGGGCGGCCGGCGACATTCGCGTGCTCCTCGACACTGCGGAGCTGCCCTACGGGAGCGCGGAACGCCCGGAGACCGGGACTGTCCGATTGGAGAACGTCCGCTTCAGCTACGACGGTGACACCGACGCCCTCACCGATATCGATCTGGAGCTGCGGCCGGGGACGCTCACCGCGCTGGTCGGGCCGTCCGGTTCGGGCAAGAGCACCCTGGCGTCGCTGCTCCCACGATTCCACGACCCGAGCGACGGGCGCATCACCATCGGCGGCGTGGACGTGCGCGACCTCTCCGAAGCGGCCCTGTACCGCAGCGTGGGTTTCGTCTTCCAGGACGTGCGATTGCTGCGAATGAGCGTGCGAGACAACATCGCCCTGCCGAAGCCCGATGCCCTGGCCGCCGAGATCGTGGCAGCCGCCCGGGCTGCCGCCATCGACGACCGGATCAGGGCCCTGCCCGACGGGTACGGCACCGTCGCGCCGGCCTTGTCGGGTGGCGAGGCACAGCGGGTGTCCATCGCCCGCGCGGTACTCGCCGACGCGCCGGTACTGGTGCTCGACGAGGCCACGGCTTTCGCCGATCCGGCCGCCGAGGCCGCCGTCCAGACCGGGCTGTCCCGGCTTGCGGCGGGCAAGACGGTCCTCGTGGTGGCGCACCGCCTGGCCACGATCGTCGACGCTGACCAGATCGTCGTGCTGGATCGCGGCCGGATCGTGGAACGCGGGACACACACCGAATTGCTGTCCCGTGGTGGCCGGTACGCGGCCATGTGGGCGGCGTGGGAAGGAGCTGCCGCGTGATTCGCGTGCTGTTGAAGATCACCGACAAACCCGGCTCACCGAGCAGCGCTCGCACCGGCCTGCGGACCGTCCTCGCGCTCACCGTAGCGACGGCCGTAGCCCAGGGCGTGGCCTTCGCGCTCCTCGTACCGGTATTGCGCGCCTTGCTCGGGCCGACGCCCGGAGCGTGCGGGCCGTGGCTGGGTGGCTTCGTGGGCGCTGTCGTGGTGTTCGGGGCGCTGTTGCTGCGCACCACGCTCGCCGGATACGAGCTGGGTGGATCGATCCTGCGGACGTTGCATCACCGGATGGGTGATCACATCGCCGCACTCCCCCTGGGCTGGTTCGGCGGTGAACGCGTCGGAGAGCTGAGCAGCCTCGCTGGCGAGGGCATCATGCAGGTGGCCAACGCGGTGGCGAATCTGCTGCGGCCGATCGTGTCCGCGGTGGTCACGCCGGCCATCGTGGTGCTGCTCATGTTCCTCTTCGATTGGCGCATCGCCCTGGTGATGCTTGCGACGACCCCCGTGATCGCCGCGACGTTCCGATTGACCGGCCTGCTGGTGGCGCGTGCCGAACACGGCACACACGCCACGGCCACAGCCGCAGGCGCGCGGGTGGTGGAATTCGCACAGGCACAGCGGATTCTGCGGTCCAGCGGTCAGATCACGCGCGGCTACGCCGCGTTCGACGCGGCCTTGCTGGCCCAGCGCGACGCAGGGCGGCGTCTGGTGACCGCCGTCGTTCCGGGCCTGGTCACGTTCAGCTTCGTCGTGCAGGCGGCGTTCACCGCAATCCTGTGGTACGGCACATATCTGGCGGTGAACGGCTCGCTGGACACCCCGACCCTGCTGGCGTTGCTGGTGCTCGCGGTCCGATTCGTCGAACCACTGATCGCGGCCAGCGGGCTCGGTGCCGCGGTGAAAGTGGCCCGCAACCACCTGCTCCGCGTGCAGGAAATCCTCGACACCCCACCGCTTCCGGAAGCCACCGAGCCGGTGGAACCGGGTGGTGCGCAGATCGAATTCGATACCGTCACCTTCGGATACGGCGACCGGCCGGTCCTGGACGGGGTCTCCTTCACCGCGGCAGAAGGCAGCCTGACCGCGCTCGCCGGCGCCTCCGGCGCGGGTAAGACCACTATCACCCGGCTGATCGCCCGGTTCTACGACACCGATTCCGGCACCGTCCGGGTGGGTGGACAGGACGTGCGCGACATGCGGCCCGAGGTGCTGATGTCGATGCTGTCGCTGGTGTTCCAGGACGTGTATCTCTTCGATGTCTCCATCCTCGACAACATCCGTCTGGCCCGTCCGAGCGCTTCCGAGGAGGAGGTACGGCAGGCGGCCGCGGCGGCTCGGGTGGACGAGATCGTCGCGCGGTTGCCGCAGGGCTGGCACACCCGCGTCGGCGAGGGTGGCACCATCTTGTCCGGCGGTGAGCGGCAACGGGTCTCGATCGCCCGGGCGATGTTGAAGGACGCGCCGATCGTGCTTGCCGACGAGCCCACCTCGGCGCTCGACGCGGAGAACGAGGTCGCGATCCGTGACGGGCTACGCGCACTGGCGCGGCAGCGGACCGTCATCGTGATCGCGCACCGGCCGGCCACCCTCGCCGACGCCGACCAGGTGTTGTTCCTGGCGGACGGCACGATCGCCGAACGCGGTCGCCACGACGATCTGCTCGAGGCCGACGGCCGCTATGCGGGGTTCTGGCGCGACCGCGAACGCGCCGCCGGCTGGCGGCTCGGCTCCGAAACCCCCAGTGCCGAAACCGATCTCACCGCAATCACGCAGGGAGCCGCACAGTGACACCAACGGACAGCAAATTCGAGGTCGCCGTCCTCGGCGCGGGTATCGCGGGCAGCACGCTCGCCGCGATTCTCGCCCGGCACGAGGTCAAGGTGCTGCTCATCGACTCCGGAACACACCCACGGTTCGCGATCGGGGAATCCACTATTCCGTATGCGACGTCCACGATGCACGTTCTGGCCGAACGGTACCGGGTCCCGGAGCTGGCGCCGCTGTCCAACTTCAAGGACACCGCCACCCACGTGAGCACGATGTGCGGACAGAAGCAGAACTTCGGATTTGTCTACCACGAGCCGGACGCGCCCCCGGCCGCGGAGAAGGCCAATCAGGTGATGGTGCCGATCTGGTGGCGCACCGAAGCTCATTGGTTCCGGCAGGACATCGACACCTACGTGTTCAATCAAGCGGTCCGTTACGGTGCTGTGCCACGACTGAATACATGTATCAGTGACATCGGCGTAGACCCGCACAGTGGTGCCGAACTGCGCACATCGTCCGGCGAAACGTTCACCGCGGAGTACCTGGTCGACGCGACGGGCTTCCGCTCGGTCCTCGCCGAGCGGTTCGGGCTGCGCGAGGTGCCGACCCGCGCTCGCACTCACTCTCGATCGCTGTTCACCCACATGATCGGCGTCGAACCCTATGACGACGTGGCGCCGCTGCGGTACGGCCAGCCCAGCCGGTGGCACGACGGCACCCTGCACCACGTCTTCGACGGCGGCTGGCTGTGGGTGATCCCGTTCGACAATCACGACAGCTCGAAGAACCCGTTGTGCAGCGTGGGGCTGACCCTTACCGGAGCGGCCGCGCTCGCTGACCGCGAAGCGCCGGACAAGGAGTTCGCCGACTTCCTGCGCCGGTTCCCGGCGGTGGCCGAGCAGTTCCGTACCGCGAAGGCGGTCCGCCCCTGGGTGAGCACCGGGCGATTGCAGTACTCCGCCACCGACACCGTCGGCGACCGGTTCTGTCTCACCGCGCAGTCGGCGGGTGCGGTCGACGCGCTGTTCTCGCGAGGACTGGCCAATTCCTTCCAGACCGTGAATGCCCTGGCGTGGCGCCTCATCGCGGCGGCGCGGGAGAAGGATTGGTCGACGGAGCGGTTCGTCGGGGTCGACGCGATCCAGCAGCGGATGTTCGACATGCACGACGATCTGGCCTACTCGTCGTATGTGGCGTTCCGCGACTACGACCTGTGGAACGTGATGATCCGGGTCTGGGACACCTTCAACTTCTACACCGAAGCCGCTCTCGCACATACGTTTTCTCGCTATCAGACTACCGGCGACGACGAGCTCTTCCGGACACACGAACGACTCGACTCCGGACTCGCGGCCATGATGCGGGAACTGCTCGCGACCGCGCGCACGACGTGCGAAGCGGTGGACCGAGGCGAGCTGACGCCGGGAGACGCCGCGGCCACGCTGCGTGCGCACCTCGAGCAGGGTCGGTTCTGGCCGACGTACATGCCTCAAGGCAAGCCGGATACCCGATACTTCTACACCAACCCGGATCTCACGACGCAGTTCATGTACTGGACCCGCACCGAGGCTCCACAGCGCATCCGCGAGTACTTCGCATGACGGGGGCCGTGCGTACGACAGGAGAGAACGAGAGCCCGGTGACCCGAGAGCTCGGGCCGGCAACCGAATTCGATCGGACCGTCCCGACCCCGAGGGCGGACCCGATCGAGGTGGTCACCTCCGTGGTCCGCTCCGGGCTGCTGTCCGACTACCTGGTGTACGAGCGATCCCAGCGCTGGTACCTCGCAAGTAATCCGCTCGGCGAGGTCACCGTCGGCCGGGATTGGATTCGCTCGACGCTCGGAGGCGAGCACGCCGAGAACTGGGTGGGCAGCCCGTGGCCGAGGGTGCACGCCGCATTGCGGCGGACGCCGGCCGACAGCTGGCGCGCTTACGGGTGGGCATGCTTCGAACTGTGTCGCCCCGACCGGGCGGCACCCTCGGAGGTACTCGCGCACATCATGGTGCCCACCGTGGAGCTGGAAATCGCCGACGGATCGACCCGCATACGGTCGACGAGTCCTGCCCTCGGTGCCGACCTGGCGAGGGTCATCACGAATATCGGCGCAGGCGAACCGAATCCGGAATCCTCTCCCGTTCGAAGCGACGAACTCGACCGGCATTACCTCGGCCTGGTCGAGTCGGCCGTCGGGCGGATCCGGAGCGGCCTCCTGCAGAAGGTGATCGTGTCGCGCACCGTGGACATACCGTTCGAGGTGGATATGCCCGCGACCTACGCGGCGGGACGCCGGGCGAACACGCCGGCCCGCTCCTTTCTGCTGGATCTCGGCGGATGGCAGGCAGCCGGGTTCAGCCCGGAGACTGTGCTGGAGGCAGACGCGTCCGGGTCGGTCGCGACCCAGCCGCTGGCCGGCACCAGGGCGCGCACTGGGGACCACGCAACCGACCATGCGCTGCGCACGGAACTGCTCACCGATACCAAGGAGATCTACGAGCACGCCACCTCGGTGAAACTGGCCTTCGACGAACTGAACACCGTCGGTCAGGCCGGAACCACTCGGGTGAGCGAATTCCTCACGATCAAGGACCGCGGAAGCGTGCAACATCTGGGTTCGCGGGTCGAAACCTCGCTGACGCAGGCGCGTACGTCATGGGATGCACTGGCTGCTGTCTTCCCCGCGGTCACGGCCTCCGGAATCCCGAAGACTGTGGCCTGCGAGACGATCGGCGCTCTCGAATCCGAACCACGCGGCCTCTACAGCGGTGCCGTGCTGATGGCGGACAGTACGGGCGCACTGGATGCCGCGCTCGTGCTGCGCGCGGTGTACCAGCACGAGGGGCGGGCATGGCTGCGCGCCGGCGCCGGGGTCGTCGCGGCGTCCGATCCCACACGTGAGCACGAGGAGACCTGCGAGAAATTGACCAGTGTCGCGCCGTATGTCGTTCCTGCGGTAGGCGCTTGGTCCACCTTCGACCGGAAGGACGGGCATCGGCGATGACCGAGACGACCGACCCCCTCGACACAGCCCGAAACCGGCGCTGGACCGCCATCGTCGCGGCCTCAGCCGCGACCGTGATGACGTTGGACATCACCGTTGTCAACATCGCGCTCCCCCGGATCGGATCCGATCTGCACTCAGGGCTCGACGGACTGCAATGGGTGGTGAACGCCTATACGCTCACCTTCGCGGCGCTGCTGCTCATTGCGGGCGCGCTGTCCGACCGCTTCGGCCGCCGCCGGATCTTCACGTTGGGCACCGTCGTGTTCACCGTCGCATCGGCGGCGTGTATGTCCGCGTGGTCCACCGAGCTGCTGATCGTCGGGAGAGCGGTGCAGGGTATCGGCGGCGCCATGATGATGGCCACCGCACTGGCTCTCATCGCCGGCGCCTATTCCGGTGCCGAACCGGGCCGGCGGGAACGCGCCGTCGCGATGTTCGCCGCGGCCGGAGCCCTCGCGGCGACGGCCGGGCCGATCGTCGGGGGCCTGATCATCGACTCGATGAACTGGCGGGTGATGTTCGCGGTCAACATCCCCCTGGGTGCCTTCATTCTCTATGGCGCGCTGCGCCGGGTCGACGATGACCGCCCTGGCGGCGGAACCATCGACGGAATCGGATCCGTACTCGCAGTACTCACCTTGTTCGCGATGAATTGCGCACTCGTCGAGGGGCCGCACAAGGGCTGGCGGCAGTCCGACGTGGACCTCGCGCTCGGCGGCAGCGCGGTTCTGGCCGTGGCGTTCGTGGTGGTGATGGTTCGGCTCGGTGATCGTGCGATGCTGCCGCTGCGGCTGCTCCGCATTCCCTCGTTCAGTGGCGCCATCCTGCTCAGCTTCGTCGCCCGGATGGTCAGCTTCGGGATGTTCCCATTCCTCATCATCTGGCTCAGCGCATCGCTGCGCTTCTCGCCGATCCGTGTCGGTCTCGTGCTGTCGGTGCTCGCGGTAGCACTCATGGTGGGCGCGCCGATCGGCATGGGTCTCGCCAAGCGCATGCCGATCGCACGCGTACTCGCGATCGGCATGCTGCTGACCGGAATCGGCATGCTCACGGCCGTGCCGATCGGTCCGGACGCCCACTGGACAGCGCTACTGCCGATGCTGTTGTCGACCGGTTTGGGCAGCGGCCTGGTGTTGCCGCATCTGCTCGACCTCGCGATCGCCGTCGTACCGCCCGCGGAGGCGGGAACCGCCTCCGGAGCGGTGAACAGCTTCCTGCCGCTCGGAACCTCGCTCAGCATCGCCGTTTACGGTGCCGTCTTCACGGCGAAGGTGGACTCGGCCATGCCCGGGCAGGCGCTGCAACGGACCGGCGTGCCGGCCGAAATCACCGCGCAGGTCCGCGATCTCGCGACGGCGGGGCAGCTCGAGGCCGCTGCCCGGCTGGCACCCGGCGCAGCGGCACCGATCCATTCGCTCGCCACCTCCGGCTATACCCATGCCCTGTCGGTGATCTTCCTGATCAGCGGCGTGGGCGCGGTCCTGTCCGCATTCGCGAGCCTGGTGCTCGTTCGGCCCGAGGACAAACTCGCGGCCGTTCCGCAATCGGCCAGGCATCCGGAACCCGTTCGGAGACAGGAACTATGACACCTGACCAGCGCAGAGGCTTCGTCGAGTTTCCCGCCGATGTCGCGGATTCCTACCGCCGGTCCGGATACTGGGTCGATCGTCCGCTGGGAGAACTGCTTCGCGAGGGCGCCGCACGGTGGCCCGACCGGCCGGCTCTGCTCACCGACACCGGGCCCCGCACCTATACCGAGATGGACGTCGCCGCCGACCGGATGGCGTACGGATTCCTCGAGCTCGGCATCATGCCGGGAGACCGGGTCGTGATGCAGTTGCCGAACGTTCCCGAGTTCTCGACGGTGTTGTTCGGGCTGCTGCGGGCGGGCGCTGTCCCCGTACTCGCGCTGCCCGCTCATCGGCGCAGCGAGATCGAGCACTTGGCCGCCGTCTCCGGTGCGACAGCGTATCTCGCGGCGGACACGTTCGGCGGCTTCGACTATCGCGAGCTGGCCACCGCCGTCCAGGCCGCCGTACCCACGGTGCGCCACGTCGCGATCCTCGGCGAGGCAGGGGCGTTCACGGATCTGCGCACACTGGCGACCGACGGCGGCGCCCTACCGGACATCGATCCGACCGACATCGCGGTACTGCTGGTCTCGGGTGGCACCACGGGCCTACCGAAGCTCATCCCCCGCACACACGCCGACTACCGCTACAACGCGACGGCCAGCGCAGCGGTTTGCGGCTTCGGCCCGGAAGACGTGTACCTGGCGACTCTGCCTGCCGCACACAACTTTCCGCTCACCTGCCCCGGCATCCTCGGCGCCCTCGCGACCGGCGGCGCGGTCGCGTTCGTCACCGACCCCAGTCCGGACAGCGCCTTCGGCGCGATAGAACGACACCGGGTAACAGTCACCGCCGTGGTGCCGCCGCTGGCCCGACTATGGTGCGCCGCAGTCGAATGGGAGCCCCATGACCTGTCGTCGCTGCGGCTGCTACAAGTCGGCGGCGCTCGGCTGACCGAGCCAGACGCCCGAGCCGTCGCACCCGCACTCGGTGTGAGACTGCAGCAGGTATTCGGAATGGCCGAAGGCCTGATCAACTACACGCGGCTCGACGACCCGGACGACATCGTCTGCACCACACAGGGCCGCCCACTGTCGCCCGCGGACGAGGTGCGAATCGTCGATAATGAAGGGAAAGATGTGGCGCCCGGAGCGGAGGGCGAACTGCTCACCCGTGGGCCGTACACGATCCGCGGCTACTATCGCGCGCCACAATACAATG
Source organism: Nocardia stercoris (assembly GCF_003696265.1). Taxonomy (GTDB): domain Bacteria; phylum Actinomycetota; class Actinomycetes; order Mycobacteriales; family Mycobacteriaceae; genus Nocardia; species Nocardia stercoris. Next base: position 66,527 of record NZ_RFFH01000024.1, read on the forward strand.
CGCACGCCTTCACAGCCGACGGCTTCTACCGCACCGGAGACATCGTGCGCCGCCTGACCAGCGGCCACCTGATGGTTTCCGGACGCATCAAAGATGTGGTCAACCGCGGCGGCGAGAACATCTCGTGCGATGAACTCGAAGAGCACCTCTCGTCCCACCCAGCGATCCAGCACGCGGCCGTCATCGGCATCCCCGACGCGGGACTCGGTGAAAAAGTCTGCGCCGTCCTTGTCGTCAGCGGCTCCATGCCTACCCTCGCCGACATCAGAACCTTCCTCTCCGATCGCGGCCTGGCCACCTATAAACTTCCCGACCTGCTACGACGAGCCGAGGCACTGCCCGTCACCGCCGTCGGCAAGATCGACAAGAAAACCCTGCGTTCGCTACTGCAACGATGAGAAGCTTCCGTTCATGAGCGCGGCCGGCATGCCTTGGCAGATCCGCCGGAATCTGCGCACCGGCCGAAACCGATTCCGCCCCCGCAGTGGTCCATCCCCCTGCGGTGGACCACCGCGCCCGCCAACCCGCCCCCAGTCGCGGCTCTGCCCCGATGTGACACCTGGTCGGTGGAGGTCCCTGTCGCGAGTTCGGTTGCGCGAGATGGCACATCGCGGCGAATTGCCAGATATCAGCGTGCGCCGCCGGGGAAGCGACTTGCGCAGCCGTCCGGCTCGACTCACGTGCGCGGGCGGCCGTGAGTATCTCGAGAAGGGGCGCCACGCTCACGCAACCTGGCCAGGACCGTGGAATGCTCGACACCCAGATGCCGACCGACCCGAGCAGAAGACCAACCCAGGCCGTAGAGGTGGGCGGCGTCGTCCACTTGCCCGGGAGACAACCCACGGCAGCGCATCGGGACACCATCGGCGACCTACCCAGTATCCGACTGACCGCGCGACGCTCGATGCCGAACCGGCCGCCCAGCTCATACACCCAAAGTGGTAGGACGGCGTTGCCCATCGTCGCGGGAGGCGAGTTCAGCAGTGCACGCCGGTGACGGCGAAGTGTTCCACCCGCGCGACGTGGCCGCCGGTGGAGACGGCGACGGTGAAGGTGCCCGGACAGATGGGGTGCAGTGGAATCGTCACCGACCAGGGCGCATTCGTGCCTCCGGCTGGAATTCCGGACACCTCGCCGACCGGTTGTTGCGGACTCGGCCCGCCGCGCACTTGCACCCGCAGGCTCTCGTCGACTCCGGTGACGGTGCCACCTGCGGTCAGTGGCGAGGTCATCGCCGAACCGTAGCCGGGCGTCGTCAGCGACAGGGTCGTGTCTTCGGTGCCGACGACTTCCCAGGGTCGGTCCGCGCCCGCGCCGATCCGGACCAGATGCACGACCGCGGCCGTGGTAGTTGAACCCTCGCCATTGTCGAAACCCACACTCACCCAAGATTGATCGCCACGGACATCGGTGCGCAGTATCTTGTCGACGTTCGGATAGCCGAGGTACTGCTGGGTGAACATCTGCGTGACCAGCCCGGCATCCAGGTGCCAGGGTTGATGCCCGCCCGGGTTCGCTTCTTGCTGCCAGGCCCGCGCTTGCGTGACGCTCGTGAACGGCCATAGTGGCTGGTAGCCGAAATGGGGCGCTGCGGGTGCCGACGTCGCCCCGGGTGTGCCGGGCGTGCCGGCGGTGGTGCCGGACAGCGGCGCTGACACCGGGCCGAGCGAGGTCGTCGACGGCGCGGTTGTGGCAGTACCGACACTGCCGTTGTGCGGGACGATCAGGGCCAGTGCCACGACAGCGATCGTCAGTGCGGCGACCACGAGAATCGCGGCGATTGCCGAAAATCGTCTCGGTGGGGAAGTTGTGTATGTCATTTCCAGAACCTGCCTCGGGCTCGGTGAACCGCGTCGATCGAGGGTTCTGCGGTCTGTATTACCACGATCTCTCATGGCCCGAGCGCGCAATCACCATCATGTGCGCCGAGAATCAGCCGAACACTACTGCGATAAATAACAATCAATAGTTGTGTCCAACTCGGAAACCGAGACTTCCCTGCGAATCCGTTCTCCGCGAACTTCATCGGCGTGAGTACAACTCACTGACCGACAACACCGAAACGAGGGAGACGAGAATGCAATTCACTGGCCGGTCGTTCGCCTGATGTCGTTGCCGCGGAACCGAAGAAGCCGCTGACCACCGGCCGGCCCGTCGAACCCCAGGTCTTACCCGGCCCCGGCCGCCGGAGCAGGTCCGGTTCGACACGACCACCGGCCGATACGCCCCACGGGCTGCTGCAATCCCGACAACAGACGTACTCGCCCCACTGCCTCACCTCGCAGTCGATTCATCGCCCATCAGCCGGGCATAAACCCTACCTCCCGTTGCTGACCGGCTCACCCCATTACGCGAAGACACAGCACTAAGAGAAAATGCCCCGCAACCACTGATTCCAGCGCCGCTTCGGGTCGGATCGTATCGCGTCCAGCGGCGCCGGCCCGCATTCGAGTCACACGAACTCGCCGGCGTTTTCGAATCCGGCAGCGCTCAGTTCCGTGACATCGACACCGACATACCGCTGCGTTTCGAGCGGATCGTCGTCAACCATCAGTTGCTCGCCACTGCGGCACGTCGGTCGGAATATCCCCGCCGCCGGTCTGCTGCCGGACACGGCGGCGCGAGGCTGCGGAATCGACCGAGGATGCGATCCGCGCCCGAGCGTCCTGTCCTACCTGTCGACGGCAAGAGATCGCCCCGGTGACCTGGAGAGTCACCGGGGCGAGTAGCCGTTCCGCAGCCGCTACTTGGCCGCGCTCAGGCTGCCCAGGCCGGCGAAAGCGCTGCCGGTGCCGGTGCCGGGCCCGGTGCCAGGCCCGGTGGTCGGTGGCGGAGTGGTGGTCGGGGTGCTCTGGCTGGCCGTGATCGACGGGCCCTGGGTGGAGTAATGGCCGGAACCCAGCGACCCGCTGTATTCCATACCGGTGGTCAGCGCGGTACCCGGGGCACAATCGGGCCCGACCTTGTACTGCACGGAGAACACCGGGGACTGATGGGCGAGCGGGCGATTCTGCACCGGCCAGTTGGTGATGCTGAACGAGACACCCACATAGCCACTGCCACCGTCGTCGGGCACCACCTCTGGATCCTTATATGGGTAGTCGGTCGTGCCGTTGTTCATCTTCGCCGAACCGGCGACGTAGCTCAGGCAGGCCGGATGCTCGTCCTTGATGCTGTAGAGGTATTCGTCCACGATGCTGTTGCGCGCGAATTGGGTCGACACCGTGATGACATCACCCTCCTTGGGTGACGTATTGCTGATCGTGCGGGTGAACTGCGACGAACCGTCGGTCCAGTTGATCGTCCCGGGCGCGGCGGCGGCCGGGCCGGCGCCGAGGACCGCAGCCAGCGCCCCGACAGCGGATGTGGCGGCCGCGCAGGCGACTACACCGCGAGCGATTGCTCGATATGCCATGAAATTTCCTTGCTCTGACGAGTGATCCGGAAGTGGATGGTAAATATGCGCCGATGGATTTGTGAAACAACAGATTCCGACGTATCGACAAGTGAACATTGTCACAGTGCGGTCTGGACTGAATGCCGGGCTCGACAACAAATTCTGGTAGACAAACCGTGAAGAATGGTTTCCGGTCGATTTTTCTGTCGGTACCATCACTCCGGTGAGCGGACATTGCTCACCCTCGACACGCCCCGGGCTGCGGTTACCCCATTGCTCGGTGCGGGGCTCGTTTCGATTGCGGCACTGTGAACCGTCACGGGTAACGCGACTGCCTGCATCCGGTGTTGCCGGGTCACACAATCACCTACCCGAGACATCGCCCATATACCAACGCGGCCAACAGGTTTCACTAAATACGCGTCGATGGTGTGGCGCCGCTGCGCGGTGCCACACCATCGACCCACTTCGGCAGTAATCTAGTTGGTCCGAACCTTCAGGCCGGGGACCGCCTCGAGGATCGTCTTGATCGGCACCGCCGAGTCGTAGGGTTGGCTCCAGGGGTTGATGTCGGGCCCCGACGTCGCGTCGCATTCCGCCTGAGAACCCTTGTTGCCGATGCTCGTGATGCCCAGTGCCCGGGTGCCGGTCACAACGGGTCCACCGCTGTCGCCGGGCAGCGAGCAGATGTGGTTCGCGACGAATTCGCCTTTCATCATGCGGCCGTTACCGCCGTCCATGGTCTGGTTGACAGCCAAGATGGTGCCGCAGCTGTAGCCGGCTCTCCAGCCGGACTTGCACACCGGCGCCCCGACCACGGGATCCGCGGTGCCGGTGATCGCCAGCGCTTTCCCGCCGGGGCCGCGAACGAAGTTGTTCTCGAAACGCTCGGCGGCGGCGTCGTCGATCTTGATAGTCGAGAAATCGACGCCATCAGGGCCTAGTACGTCGAAGGTGCCGATTGCAGGGTCGCTGGTGCCGGCGCCCAGGGTCAGGGGCGCGTCGCTCTCGTCACAGTGTCCGGCGGTGATGTTCACGATGTTGCCCGAACCGTCGACGCCGTTGAAGCCGAACGAGCAAACGCCGGTGGCGGCGATGGTGTAGGGGTCGCCACCCATGACGGCGTCGGGGGCCGGCGGCTTGGGCGTGGTGGTGGTGGGCTTGGGCGTGGTTGTCGTGGTGGTGGTGCCGTTTGCGACGGTGACCTGCTGGGTGGTGGTGGATCCGGCGACGCCGTCACGGCCGGAG
>NZ_RFFH01000025.1 GCF_003696265.1 Nocardia stercoris
GCCCCACAACACATCCCGCACCGGACGATCCAACGCCCGCTCCAGCAGGTCCACGGCCTCGTCGAACGCCGCCGCGAACACCGGGAACTCCCTGTGCAATTCGCGGCCCATCCCGGCCCACTGCGCACCCTGCCCCGGGAACACCAGGGCGACCCGGCCTCCGGCGCGCGCCGTACCGCGCACCAGCGAGGTGGCGTCGCGGCCTGCGGCCAGTGCGTTCACACCCGCCAGCAGTGCGTCCCGGTCACCGCCGACGACCACCGCACGGTGCTCGAGTCGCGCCCGGCTCGACACGAGGGACCAGGCCACAGCCGAGATGTCGATGCCGGGCTGCTGGGACACGACTGCCGCCAGCCGGGAAGCCTGCGCCAGCAACGCTTCCGGGCTCCGCGCGGACAGCACCCACGGCACCGCGGCGATCCCGTCGCCGGGACCGGCCGCGGGTTCGGCGGCCGGCTCCGGCGCCTCCTCGACGATGACGTGGGCATTCGTCCCCGAGATGCCGAAGGCCGAAATACCCGCGCGCCGTGGATGACCCGGGCTCTCCCAGGTGCGCTGCTCGGTGAGCAGCTCCACCGCGCCGCTGTCCCAATCGACATGCGTGGAGGGCTCGTCGACGAGCAGCGTCCGCGGCATGACACCGTGGCGCATCGCCTGCACCATCTTGATCACACCCGCCACACCCGCGGCGGCCTGGGTATGCCCGATATTCGACTTCAGCGAACCCAGCCACAGCGGCCGGTCCGCCGGCCGATCCTGGCCGTAGGTCGCCAGCAGCGCCTGCGCCTCGATCGGATCGCCCAACGCCGTTCCCGTGCCGTGGGCTTCGACGACATCGACCTCGGAGCCCGTCAGTCCGGCGTTGGCCAGGGCCTGCCGGATCACCCGCTCCTGCGACGGACCGTTCGGCGCGCTCAGCCCGTTCGACGCGCCGTCCTGATTGATCGCGCTCCCACGCACGACAGCCAGCACCCGATGGCCCAGCTGCCGTGCGCGCGAGAGCCGTTCGATCGCCAGCACCCCGACGCCCTCGGACCAGCCGGTACCGTCGGCCGCGGCCGCGAACGCCTTGCATCGCCCGTCGGGCGCGAGCCCACGCTGCCGGGAGAAGGCGACGAAATTCGCGGGCGTCGTCAACACCGTGACACCGCCGACCAGCGCCAGTCCACACTCACCGCCGCGCACCGCGGCCGCAGCCTGGTGCAGTGCCACCAGACTCGACGAACACGCGGTATCCACCGATACCGCTGGGCCTTCCAGTCCGAGCACATACGACACCCGGCCGGAGGCGACCGCGGTGCTGGTTCCGGTGATCTCGAAACCGGCTGCCCCGCTGTAGTGTTGATCCGAGATGCCCAGGTACACACCGGTGTCGCTGCCGCGCAGCGTCATCGGGTCGATGCCCGCGTCCTCCAGTGCCTCCCAGACCGTTTCGAGCAGCAGTCGCTGCTGCGGGTCGGTGGCCGACGCCTCGCGCGGGCTGATCCCGAAGAACGCGGCATCGAAATCGCCTGCGTCCGGCAGGAATCCACCGCGACGGACGTACGACTTGCCGGCGGCCGCGGGATCCGGGTCGAACAGCGTATCCAGATCCCAGCCGCGGTCGGCCGGGAAGTCCACGATGCCGTCGCGGCCGTCGCGCACCAGATCCCACAGTTCGCCGGGCGACGAGACGCCACCGGGATACCGGCAGCCCATTCCGACGATCACCACCGGGTCGTCGAGATCGGTGCGAACCGCTGCGACCGTGGACTTCTCGGCCACGTCGCCGCCGAGTTGCACCAGCAGGTACTCCGCGACTGCCCGCGGGGTGGGCCGGTCGTAGATCAGCGTGGTGGGCACGACGAGGCCGGTCGCGGCGCTCAACCGATTGCGCACCTCGACCGCGAGCAGCGAGTCGAACCCGAGCTCCGCGAAGTTCCGGTCCGCGGCGACTGCCTCGGTGTCGTCGTGTCCCAGCACAGCGGCGATCTGCGCGCGCACCAGCTCGAGCAGCGGTTCCAGCTGTCGTACGGGCGGAACCCGTTCGGCCACAACGCCGGTGACCGCGTCCGGTACGACCGCGGGTGTCAGCTCGCGCAGCATCGGCGCCAGGGTGCCCAGTCGCGCCTGGACGGCCAGCGCCGCGGTGTCGAAGCGCACCCCCAGCACCGCGGCACGGTCGGACGCGACCGCGAGATCCAGCAGGGCCAAGCCCTGCTCGCTCGCCAGCCCCGGCAGGCCGAGACGCCGCCACCGGGCCGCGTCGGCCGCACCCAGGTGGCTGGTCATCCCGGTCGATGCCGCCCAGATCCCCCAGGCGATCGAGGTCGCGGGCAGGCCGGCGGCCCGGCGTTGCCCGGCCAGCCCGTCGAGGAATCCGTTGGCCGCGGCATAATTGGCCTGACCGGCGGCTCCCAGCGTGCCGGTGATCGACGAGAAGAGCACGAAGACGGCCGGATCCAGCTCCGCGGCGGCCTCGTGCAGATACCAGGCCGCGTCCGCCTTCGCGGCCAGCACACCGTCCAGTCGCGCCGGGGTGAGCTCGGTGAACACGCCGTCGTCCAGGACACCGGCGGCGTGCACGATCCCCGAGACCGGGTACTCGGCGGGCACTGCCGCCAGCAGCCGCGCGACACCTTCCCGCGTCGAGACGTCGCAGGCCACCACGTGCGCTCGAGCACCGAGTGCGGCCAGGTCCGCGACCAATGCCGCGGCGCCCGGCGCGGCGAGTCCGCTCCGGCTGCCCAGCACCAGGGACCGGACGCGGTGCGTACCGGCCAGATGGCGGGCCAGCAGCGCACCCAGGCCGCCGGTGCCGCCGGTGAGCACCACGGTCCCCGCCGCCACCCGTGTCCAAAGGGTGGCGTCGGCCGCGGTCTCCGGCAGCCGGGTCACCCGCGGGTGGTACAGCTCGCCACCGCGCTGCGCCAGCTGCGATTCGCCGGTCCCCAGCACCACGGCCAGGTGCTCGGCGGTGAGATCGCCCTCGATATCGGTGTCCAGCAGGACGATCCGGCCGGGCGCCTCGAGCTGGGCCGACCGCACCAGACCCCACAGCGCCGCGCCCGGCGCGTCGGCGATCGTCTCACCGGGCACCGCGACGGCACCGCGGGTCGCCACCACGAGCCGGCTGCCCGCGTACCGCTCCTGCGCCGAGAACTGTTGCAGCACCTCGAGCACCCGATGCGTCGCGGTACGCAGCACCGCGGGCACGTCCGGTGCGGATTCGTGATCGCGGCAGTCCAGGACCACGGCCTCCGGTGCCGGCTCCCGCTCGGCGAGCGTTGCCCAGTCCCCGATCTCGACCGCGCCGGGTTCCGCGACGGGCGGCACCGGCGACCAGCGCACGGCGTGCAGGCGGCTCGGTGCCGACTCGGCGTCCGCCGCGTCGGCCACGCTGTTCACCCAGTAGCGGCGGTGCTGGAAGGCGTAGGTCGGCAGTTCCACCCGGCGCGGTGTGCCGGTGGGCCACAGCGCGGACCAATCCACCGGCACGCCGGCGGACAACTCGCCCGCGGCCCGCAAGGCCGTCTCGGCCTCGCTGCGCGCGGGACCGGCCGCCCGGGGCTTCCGGAGCATCGAAACCACCAGCGCCGCAGTGGATTCCGTTCCCGCGTCCAGGTTCTCCGCGATCAGCGCACTCATACCACCGTCGGGACCCGCCACCACGAAGGTGCCCGCACCGGCGGCCCGCAGCGACCGCACACCGGCGGAGAAGCGGACCGTCTCCCGGACGTGCCGGACCCAGTACTCGGCCGTGCGTACCTCGGGCCCGGCGAGTTCACCGGTCAGGTTCGATACCAACGGAATCCGTGGCTCACCGAAGGTGAGCCCGCCGGCGATCGCGCCGAACTCGGCCAGCATCGGCTCCATGGCCGGCGAATGGAAGGCGTGGGACACCCGGAGCCGGCTCGCGCGGTGCCCTTCGGACCGGAGCCGCTCCGCGGCCGCCTCGACCGCCTCCTGCGCACCCGAGATCACCACCGCCCGTGGCCCGTTCACCGCGGCGACGGCAACGTCGGATCCGAGGTCGCGCAGCACCTCCCGGACAGCTTCCTCGTCCGCCGCGACCGCAACCATCGCGCCACCCGCCGGCAACGCCGCCATCAACCGCCCGCGCGCCGCCACCAGTGCGGCGGCATCAGCGAGCGACAGCACACCGGCCGCGTAGGCGGCGCCGATCTCACCGATCGAATGCCCCGCCACCACATCCGGAGTCACACCCCACGACTCCAACAGGTGATACACACCGACACCGACCGCAAACAGCCCCGCCTGCGCGAACATCGTGTTGTCGGCCGACGCATCGTCACTGCCCCACAACACCTCCCGCACCGACTGGCCGAAATGGCCGTCCAGCAGGGACAATGCCTCGTCGAACGCTGCCGCGAACGCCGGAAACGCCTCGGACAGTTCATGACCCATGCCCGCGTACTGCGCCCCCTGACCGGGGAACACCAGCGCGAGCCGGCCGGCCGTCCGCATCGAACTCCGAGCGGGCGCACCCGGCTCGCGGCCCGTGGCCAGACCATCCAGCCCCGCGATCACCGCGTCGCGATCACCGCTGGGAACCCAGGCCGACCATTCGTGCCGGGTGCGGGTGGTGAGCAGCGAATAGGCGACGTCCCGCGGGTCGGTGTCCGGGCGCTCGATCAGCCACTGCCGCAGCACCGCGGCCTGCGCCCGCACCGCGCTCTCGCTGCGGGCCGACACCAGCAGCGGCAGGTGCGCGATCGACCCGCCGTCGGCGGGTCCGGCCGCGGCGGGCGGTGTCTCGGGTACCGGCGGCACCGGGGCCGCTTCGAGGATCACGTGCGCGTTGGTACCGCTGATACCGAAGGAGGACACACCGGCCCGGCGGGGGCGGTCTCCGTCGGTGTCCCAGGCGCGTTGCTCGGTGAGCAGCTCCACCGCGCCGCTGTCCCAATCCACATGGGAGGACGGCTCGTCCACGTGCAGCGTCCGCGGCATGACACCGTGGCGCATCGCCTGCACCATCTTGATCACACCCGCCACACCCGCGGCGGCCTGGGTATGCCCGATATTCGACTTCAGCGAACCCAGCCACAGCGGCCGGTCCGCCGGCCGATCCTGGCCGTAGGTCGCCAGCAGCGCCTGCGCCTCGATCGGATCGCCCAGCGTGGTGCCCGTGCCGTGGGCCTCCACGGCATCGATCTCGGTGGCAGCCAGTCCGGCATCGGCCAGCGCGGCTCGGATCACCCGCTGCTGCGCGAGGCCGTTCGGGGCGGTGAGGCCGTTGGAGGCACCGTCCTGGTTCACGGCCGACCCGCGCACGACCGCCAGCACCTGGTGACCGAGACGCTCTGCCCGCGAGAGGGTTTCGACCACCAGGACACCGACACCCTCGGACCACCCGGTCCCGTCGGCGGCCTCGGCGAACGGTTTGCACAACCCGTCCGGGGCCAGGCCCTGTTGCCGGGCGAACTCCACGAACATCGCGGGCGTCGCCATCACCGTGACGCCACCGACGACGGCCAGATCGCATTCGTCCGCGCGCAGCGACCGGCAGGCCAGGTGCAGGGCGACCAGGCTGGACGAGCACGCGGTGTCGATCGAGATCGCGGGACCGGTCCAGCCGAAGGTGTAGGCGATCCGCCCCGAGGCGACACTGTTGGTGGTTCCGGTCAGCCGGAATCCGTCCAGGCTGCGGTCACGGCCCCCGAGCCCGCCACCGTAGGATTGGTCGTAGAGACCGGCGAATACCCCGGTCCGGCTGCCGCGCAGGGCCTTCGGGTCCAGCTGCGCCCGCTCCAGCGCCTCCCAGACTCCTTCCAGCAGGAGTCGCTGCTGGGGGTCGGTCGCGAGGGCTTCCCGCGGCGAGATCCCGAAGAAGTCCGCGTCGAATTGCGCTGCTCCAGAGAGGAATCCGCCCCGCCGGGGGCTCGGTTCCGGGTCGTCGGGCCCCGGCAGCTCGTCGAGGTTCCAGCCGCGATCGACGGGGAAGTCGACCACGAGATTCGCACCCTCGACGACCTTCGACCAGAGGTCGTCCGGCGAGTTCACCTCGCCCGGGAGGCGGCAGCTCATGCCCACGATGGCGATCGGCTCGTTCCAGCGACTCTCGAGTTCCTTGACTCTCGACCGGGACCGCTGCAGTTCGCCCGTCATCCACCGCAGTGTCTCGAGAGATCTGGCATTGCTCGTCGTCATGGAAACCCCGCTACAAACTTTCGTGAACAACCGCAGAAGATTCGGGCCACAGGCAAATCCGGGGTGTACGAAGACACGACAGATCACGACCGGCTGCAGGATGCTCGCCGGCCGGACGGATACGCACAGGATTTACGTGGGCGCTATCGCCGATTACTCGGCCAGCGGCACTCCGGCGGCTGCGCCGTCACTGAAACAGGGAGGCCCGACGGCGGTGATACGCCCGGACGGCACGAGGACTCGATCGTCAGGTGAATGGCGTTGCCTCACAGTGATCCAGCCTCCTCGTAAATCCTCCCGAATGGGAGGCTAGTCCAACAACCGGCAGCTGTCACTTCAACCGACAACAAGATCATGTCTAAACCAGAAGGGCGCAGGTGAGACACCACACCGCCGCCCCGGACGGTCGACCGGCCGGTCGGTATACCACCGAACCGCCAGGTCCCGAAGGCCTTGCGCCGGTGTCGAACTCGAGACATGTCACACCGAAGTCGTTGTCGCACATGCAGCTCCGGTCCGATTGCGGACATCACGAATCGAAGCCCGGACTGGTGGTACCCGCGCCCACTCCGACCCCGTGTGATGCCGGCGCGGCGGCATCGTCTCGCCGACGATCAATCGAAGCGGGCTCCGGGTGCGTCGCCGCGCAGTTCGCTGTCGATGAAATCCAGCAGTTCGTCCTCCGAAGCCGCAACCACGTCGAAATTCGCGGTCGAATCGTCCCCCGCGCCGTATTCCGACGCCAATGCCCGCAACCATCCGGTAATTCGCGTCCGGGCGCCGCGGTCACCTGCCGCATTCCGAATCCGACGGGTCAGATCCGCCAGCTCGGTATCCAGACTGTCGGCCGGCGTCGGCACGGCCCGGAATCGCGTCCGGATATGGATGGCGAGTTCGGCCGGGGTGGGGTGATCGAAAGCGTCACTAGCGGCCAGTTTCACGCCGACCACCGCACCGAGCCGCGCCAGCAGGTTCACCGTCTGCGCCGAGCCCAGACCCATGGCCTTGAAGGTGTCGGTCGCGGAGAACCCTGCCGCGTCCGCATCCCCCAGCACCGCGACCGCATAGGAGACGATCAGCCGTTCGAGTTCGTCCACGGTCCACTCCGCCGCGTCACCGTCCGCGCCACCCACGGTGTGCGGCCACAGCAGGTGGTGCCGGAAAGCGTAGGTGGGCAACTCGATTCGGCGCGCGGCCGGACCGCGCAGCGGGCCGTGCAGCCAGTCGACGGCACCGCCTCCGGCGAAGAATCGTGCGGCCGAGGTCAGCAGCTCCCGCCGATCACCGTGGTCACGGGACAGCGAACCGGCCAGCACCGTCGGCCGGTCGGTGCCCGCCAGCACATCGGAGATCGCGGCACCCAGCACCGGATGCGGTGCGACCTCGACGAATTGACCGTGCCCCACCCGCACCAGCTCCACGATGCTCGGGCCGAACAGCACCGGCTGCCGGATATTCCGGTACCAGTAGTCGCCGTCGAGCTCGGCACCGTCCACCCACGCACCCAGCAGGGTCGAGAACATCGGGACGGCACCGCGGCGCGGCACCACCGGACGCATATCCGACCGCAGCGCGTCCTCGATCTCGTCGAGGACCGGACTGTGCGAGGCCCGGGACACCCGGACCGGGCGGACCCGGAAGCCGTCGGCCCGCAAGCGCGCCAAAACCGGTTCCAACTCGGCGATCTCACCACTGATCACGGTCTGGCGGGGCCCGTTGATCGCGGCCACCGCGACCGCGGTCCCGGCCAGATACTCGGTCGCAGTCTCCGCGGGAGCCTCCACCCAGACCATCTGTCCCGGCCGCAAGCCCCCCAGGCGGGACGCGCGCGCACAGATGACCCGCACCGCATCCGCGAGACTCAGATGACCCGCGACGTGTGCCGCGGCCACCTCGCCCTGCGAGTGCCCGATCACCGCGGCCGGCCGCACACCCCACGACATCCAGACCCGGGCCAGTCCCACCATCATGGCGAACAGGGCCGGCTGCACGATGTCGACCCGCTCGGAGTCCGCCTCCGGCCCGCACAGCACCTCGACCAGCGACCAGTCCACGTACGGGCGCAGTTCCCGGTCACAGTCGGTGATCACCTCGCGAAACACCGGTTCGGTCTCCCAGAGGTCGCGGCCCATCGCGGCCCACTGCCCACCCTGACCGGGGAACACGAAGACCGGGCCGGACTCGAACGCGGCGGCGGTACCGAATTCGACGTTGTCGACCGGGATTCCGCGCGCGATGCTGCGCAGGCCGTCGAGGTTCTCCTCGAACGAGGACCCGATGATCACCGCCCGGTGTGGGTGCACGTCGCGGGCCTGGAGCAAACTCTGCGCGACATCGCCCAGCGACGCGTCGGGCCGATCACGCAGCCGGTCGTACAGCCGCGCCGCCTGATCCCGCAGCACGGTGTCCGACCGGGCGGACACCACCCACACGGCCGGCGACTCGTTCGGAACCGGCTCAGCGGGCTCGGATCCGGCGGTTCCGGCGAACTCCCCCACGACCACATGACAATTCGTGCCGCCGATGCCGAAACTGCTCACTCCCGCGACCCTGGGGCCGCCGGCGGGCCAGGGCGCCGCCTCGACCCCCACGCGCAGCACGTCCGCCGCGGCGGCCAGGTCCGGATTGAGCTCGTGGAAGTTCCGGCTGGGCGCGAGCACGTTCCGCTCGACCGACAGCACGGCCTTGATCAACCCCAGGATGCCGGCGGCGCCCTCGAGATGACCGATGTTGGTCTTCACCGACCCGACCGGCACCGGCCGTCCCGCCGTCCGGCCGGGCCCGAACACCTCGGCCAGTGCCGCGGCCTCGACCGGGTCGCCGACCCGGGTACCGGTGCCGTGCAATTCGACGTAGCCGATCTCGGCCGGCGTCACCCCCGCCCGAGCCTGGGTGTCGCGCACCAGCGCCGCCTGTGCCACGGCGCTCGGCGTGGTCAGGGTGCCGGTCCGGCCATCGCTGTTGACGCCGCTGCCACGGATGATCGCGTGGATCCGGTTGCCGTCCGCCACCGCCCGGGACAGCGGTTTCAGCAGCACCAGCCCGCCGCCCTCCCCGCGGGCGAATCCGTCCGCCCGCGCGTCGAAGGCGTAGCAGCGCCCCTCCGGCGACAGCGCGCCCAGCCGCTGGATGCCCAGCGTGGAGTCGAGAGCGAGATTGAGGTGGACGCCGCCCGCCAACGCCAGCTCGCTCTCGCCCGAGAGCAGGCTGCGGCAGGCCAGGTGCACCGCGACCAGCGAGGAGGACTGGCCGGAATCCACGACGAAACTGGGACCGCGCAGGCCCAGCAGATGGGAGACCCGGTTGGCGATCAGGCCGCGGTTCAGGCCGGTCAGGGCTTGACCGGACGACGCCTCGTCCAGCCGGGCCGCGGCGATCGGGAAATCGTTGCTGATCGCCCCGACGAATACCCCGGTCGCGCTGTCCGCCACGGTCGACACCCGGATGTCGGCCGCTTCGAACGCTTCCCAGGCCAACTCCAGGGTGAGCCGCTGATGGGGATCCATCGCCGCTGCCTCGGCGGCCTCGATCCCGAAGAAGTCGTGGTCGAAGGCGTGCGGCTCGGCGAAGTAGGAGCCCGGCGGCAGGTCGTACCGTTCCGCGGCCGATGCCGCACCCGGCATGGTGAACCGGCTCGGCGGGATCTCGGCGATCGTGTCGCGGCCGGCGAGCACGAGTTCCCAGAGTTCCGCGGGCGAGCCCACCCCGGGAACCCGGCACGACATTCCGACGATCGCTACCGCGTCGGGCTCCCCGGCCGGGCTGTATCGGTCGGAGCTGGAGGGCACATCACGGGTCATCGGAGTCCTTGTCGGTGGCCTGCCGAGCGCTGCGGGCTCCCCGGGTACGACGCGAACCGCCGGACCGTGCCGGCCACGCCTGTACGGGTCTCGACAACCGGTGCATCCGGCCCGCGCGCAGTGGTCCCACGGTGCCCACCCGACTCGAAACGTCGAGCTCGACCCTAACAGGGGATTCGGCCGGTGCGCACGGCGAAGTCCGCGATACCGCTTGGGGGCAGCGGGTTTTCGCCGATCGGCGGGCCGTTCGACTACTCGCCGGCGGCCCGCCGCACTTCGCGACCCGCGGCCCGGTTGCGGACCGCACGCGCGGTCGCCGCCGCGAAGGGCTCGAGCTGCTCGAACACGGGGTCCTCGTCGTCGGTGTCCAGGACCACGGCCCGGCGGCGCAGCGCCCGAGCGGAATCCGGGTCCAGCGGCTCACGACGGCGATCGCGGCCCTCGGCGTCGGTGTCGCCCACGCGGTTCCGCGACAGGCGCGCCGCGCGTCGCCGCCGGATCTCGGCCTCGATCCGGACCTGCCGGCGCAGATGCACCATGTAGACGATCAGGGCGAGCACGCTCAGCGCACAGGCCGACCACAGCATCGGCGTGAACACCACACCACCGGCACCCAACAGCAGCGAGCTCAGCAGCAGGCCGAGCGCCGCGCGCTGCCGGTGCTCGTACCGGGCCGCGCGCGCCACCGCGTCGGCCTGCGGGTCGAAGCCGCCGCGGCCGCGCCGGCTCGGCACGAAATCGTCTTCCTCGGAGGCGGTTTCGTCCTCGACTGCGGCATCGGAAGCGCGTACCGGCAAGCGGCGCTTACGGTTCCGCCGGAACCGCCCGCCACCGGTCTCGGCGGCCGACTGCTCCTCGGCCGCGGCATCGGATTCGGCGTAGTCGCGTTCCTCACCGGCTTCGAGATCGTCGTCCTCGGCTGCCTCGTCGTCGAATTCGTCTTCGGCCGAGTCGAGTTCGCTGTCCTCGAGCTCGTCGGGAGCGTCGTCCTCGAGCTCACCTTCGGCTTCGGCGTCGAGTTCGGCCGCGGCGGTCTCGTCGTCGGACCCGGCCTCGATATCGGACTCGGCGGTCTCCGGATCCGTTGCGCCGCCGGATGCTTCGGCTTCGGTCGCGTCGTCCGCGAGGGCCACCGACGCGGGATCCGCGGCGAGGACGGCCGATTCGGCGGTGGTATCAGCCGCGGCAACCCGGGAGCGACCGGTCGTCAACGCCCGCCGATCCGCTTCGCCCGCCGCCTCGTTCGCCTCGGTGTCGGTCCGGTCCTCCGCCGTGACGGACTCACCAGCCGTCGTGGTCATCGCGACCTCCGCATCCTCGCCGTGCTGAGTTGGTCGTCGCGTGCGGGTCGGCACCCAATCCGGATCGGTGTCGTGGCCTGCCGCGGGCCCTGTCCTGGTACGTCTTCCGGTACCGCCACGGTGCAACACCCGGGTTGCCTGCGCGGCATCGGTCGTACGCCGCACGCGCGGATGCCGATTCGTGAGCATGGGGAAGAGAACGAAGATCCACAACACGACCAGACCGATCCACAAGACCGAATTGGGCATTGTGCTCGCACCTCCGTCCCCGCCTCCTCTCCGGCGATACCACGAGATACCACCGTCCCCCACAGGCTAACCCTCGGTCACAGGAATAACCCGAAGACACACCGGAAACATCTGTCACAGCGCGACACTGCCACCGGCACTGCAGAACGGCGCTGGGGTCTGCTCCGTCTACTCCAAAACCGTTCTGGTTCAGGGCAATGTTACGCGGCCCGCCCGAATCAAGCGCTCCACTACCGAGCTTTGGAGATCCTCGGTGGTGAGTGCGACGAGCTGGTGGTCACGCCACCCGCCGTCCACATCCAGATAGCGACGCAACAGGCCTTCCTCCCGGAAACCGACCTTGGCGAGCACCGCCCGGCTGGCCAGATTCTCCGGCCGCACCGTGGCCTCCACCCGGTGCAGACCCACCGCGCCGAAACAGTGGTCGAGCCCGAGCGCGAGCGCCGCCGTCGCGACGCCCTGCCCGCCCGCGTCCTTGGCCACCCAATACCCGATCCAGCCCGAACGCAGTGCGCCCCGCACGATATTGCCGATCGTCAACTGGCCGGCGAAATTCCCGTCCAGCTCGATCACCAGCGGAATCATCGCGCCCCGGCGCGCCTCGGCCTTGAGCGACGACCACAGCGCCGGCCAGTTCGAGGTGTGGTTACGCGCCTCCCACGACCCGCGGCCGGTCGGCTCCCACGGTTCCAGATGCGCACGGTCGCGGATCCGGATCCGGGACCACACCGAAGCGTCCCGTAACCGGATGGGACGTAACGAGACCCGGCCCGCCGGGACCCGCACCGGACCCAGATGCGCCGGCCAGCCCGGGTGTTGCGCAGCGCGAAAGACGTTCATATCCATGTATTCGAGCCGACCCTCAGCCGCGCTGGGCCAGGAAGGCGACCTGGACCTCGTCGCCCGTGCGCACCTCGGTGACCTCCGGATCCACCACGATCAGGCTGTTCGCCTCCGCGAGCGTGGACAGCAGGTGCGCGGAACCGTTGGCGCCCAGCGGCTGCACCAGCAGCTCACCGGTCTGCTCGTCACGCATCAGTTGCGCGCGTAGATATCCGCGGCGGCCGGGCATGGATACCACCGGCATGATGGTGCGGGCCTGCACGATCCGGCGCATCGGATGCCGGCGGCCCAGTGCGATCCGGATCAGCGGCCGCACCATGACCTCGAAGACCACCAGGGCGCCCACCGGATTCGAGGGCAGCAGGAAGGTCGGCACCTCGTCACGGCCGAGCCGGCCGAAACCCTGCACCGATCCGGGATGCATGGCGATCCGGTCGACCTCGAGTTCGCCCAGGCCCGACAGCGCCTCCTTGATCTGCTCACAGGCCGCACCACCGGCGGCACCGGCGATCACGACCACTTCGGAGCGAACCAGCTGGCCCTCCACCACATCCCGCAGCGCCTTCGGGTCACCGCTCACGATGCCGACCCGGTTCACATCGGCGCCCGCGTCGCGGGCGGCGGCGGCCAGCGCGTAGGAATTGACGTCGAAGACCTGGCCCGGACCCGGCTTGCGGTCGATGTCCACCAGCTCACCGCCGATGGAGATCACCGACAGCCGCGGCCGCGGATGCACCAGCACCTTGTCCCGGCCGACCGCCGCCAGCAGGCCGACCTGGGCGGCGCCGATGATGGTGCCCGCCCGCACCGCGATGTCGCCGGGTTGCACGTCGTCGCCGATCCGGCGCACATAGTCGCCGGAACGCACCGGCTCGTACACCTTGATCCGGGCGCGGCCGCCGTCGGTGAACTCCAGCGGCAGCACCGCGTCCGCGAGCGTGGGCAGCGGCGCGCCGGTGTCCACCCGAACGGTCTGCCTGGGCTGCAAGCGGATCGGCTGCCGGGAACCCGCGGCGACCTCACCTACCACCGGCAGCGTCAGGTCGACGAGCTTGCCTTCACCGTCGCGCAGATCGGTGCCGGCCGCGGCCACATCGACACTGCGCACGGCGTATCCGTCGATCGCCGCCTGATCGAAGCCGGGCAGCGGCAGCTCGGTGACGACGTCCTCGGCACAGAGCAGACCTTGCGCCTCGGCGATCGCGACGCGAACCGGGCGCGGGGCGACCGCCGCGGCGGTCACCTTGATCTGCTGATCCTCCACCGAGCGCATGCGGCCAATCCCCTTCTGTCCTCACCGATCGGTCGGATCCGCGTGGCGGATCGCGACCTCACGGTCACACCGTCGCGGTCAGCTGCGGATTCCAGTCCGGAGCAAGACGCTGCTCCAGCCACTCGCGCAGTGCCGGGCCGTACTCTTCCCGCTCCAACGCGAAATCGACCGCTGCTCGAAGATAACCGCCCGGGTTGCCCAGATCGTGGCGCGACCCACGGTGGACGACAACATGAACCGGATGTCCCTCGTCGATGAGCAGTGCGATGGCGTCGGTGAGCTGCAGTTCGCCACCCTGGCCCGGCTCGATCCGGCGCAGCGCGTCGAAGATCGCGCGGTCCAGCAGGTAGCGGCCGGCGGCGGCGTAGGTCGAGGGCGCGTCGGCCAGATCCGGCTTCTCCACCATGCCGCGAACCTTCATCACGTTGGGGTTCACGGCATCCGGCACGGTCTCCACATCGAAGACGCCGTAGGCGCTGACCTGCTCCTTGGGCACGTCGATCGCGCACAGCACCGAGCCACCGCGCTTGCGGCGCACCCGGTTCATCACCTCGAGCACACCGTTGGGCAGCACCAGGTCGTCGGGCAGCAGGACCGCGATCGCGTCCTCGTCGTCGTCGAGCGCCTGTTCGGCCTGCGCGACCGCGTGGCCCAGGCCCAGCGGCTCCTCCTGCACGACCGAGGTGACGTCCAGCAGAGCCGGTGCCTTGCGGACCTTTTCGAGCAGGTGCAGTTTGCCGCGCTCCTCGAGCGTGCCCTCCAGCACCAGGTCCTCGACGAAGTGCGCGACGACACCATCCTTGCCGGGGGAGGTCACGATGATCAGCCGGTCGGCGCCCGACGCGGCGGCCTCCGCGGCCACCAATTCGATACCGGGCGTGTCCACTACGGGCAACAGCTCCTTCGGCACGGTCTTGGTCGCGGGCAGAAATCGCGTTCCCAAGCCGGCCGCCGGCACCACCGCGGTACGGAAGCAGGACGACTCGGCCGCTCCGGCGTCAGCTGTCATGAAGGCACACCCTATTCGTAGATCTACTGTGGCCGGTCCGGCGCCGTTGCCGGACGGCCACCCGAGAGCCTAGAGGTCACCTCCGTATCGAGCGCGCCGAACCGACGACAACGGCCGTCGCACGACAGTCGCGACACAGCGTCCCGGTCGCCGTCCGCCACCTTCGTCCCAACCTGGGTGCCCATCGGACCGGCGGTTATGCGGCGGTCACGGCTTCGATCGACGGGCTGGTTACCGTGTGGCGATGGGGAGCGACACGGATTTCGCGACGTGGGACAAGGCGCGGTGGCGCGCGGAGTTGCTGGCGGCACGGGCCGCGGTGGACGCCGCGACCCGTGCGGCGGAGGCGAGCGCGCTGGCGGCGGCGATGCCAAGGGTCCTCGACGCGCTCGACGTCCAACGGTCCGGTGAATCGGGCGAATCTCCGGTAATTGCCGCGTACGTGCCGGTCGGTGGCGAGCCGGGTTCACTCGACATGCTGACCGCGTTGCTCGCCGCCGGGACCCGGGTGGTGCTGCCGGTCACCGGGCCACCCGGGCCGCTGCGATGGGCCGAGTTCACCGGGCCGCGGGAGCTGCGCCGGGCCCGGTACGGACTGCTGGAACCGGACGGGCCGGAGTTGCCGCCGACCGTGCTCGCGACGGCCGCGGCGATCCTGGTTCCGGCGCTGGCGGTCGACGAGCGGGGTGTCCGGCTCGGGCGGGGCGCCGGGTACTACGACCGCACGCTGCCGTCGGTGGGAGCCGGGGTGCCTTTGGTCGCGGTCGTGCGGGACGCGGAAGTGGTGCGTCGGCTGCCCGAAGAGGCCCACGACCGGCGGATGGGCTGGGCGCTGACGCCCGGGCGCGGGCTGTCGAGGCTGGCGGCGGGACCGGACCGACCGGCGTAACCGGAGACTGCCGGATCGATCGGCGGATTCGGCGCCGACGCGTCGTGACTGCACGGGCACGACCGCGGACCCCTGATCAGGCGGGGCGGGAATCGTGCGCGTGGCCGCCGCGTTCCCGACATGTGAGAAATACCGCTGCGGCGGAATTAGGACCGCTGGCACTGTCGCCTGTAGAGTGCTAACAGACGGAGACTGTGGAGGTTCCTGTGCCTACTTACTCGTATCAGTGCACCCAGTGCGGCGACAAGTTCGACATTGTCCAGTCCTTCGCGGACGATGCGCTCACCACCTGCGAGAAGTGCCAAGGCAAGCTGCGCAAGCTGTTCAACTCGGTCGGCATCGTGTTCAAGGGCAGCGGCTTCTACCGCACCGACAGCCGCAACGGCTCCAGCACGTCCAGCGACCCGGCCAAGCCCGCCGCCGCGAGCACACCGGCGTCGACTCCGGCCGCCACCTCCTCCGACAAGAGCACGTCGACTACCTCCAGCACCAGCGCGGCCTGATTCCGGCCCGTTCGCGCCCGGCTCGACGCAGGCCTGCGGCCAGCGGTTATCCACAGATATTCGCTTGTCCACAGGGCGAAATCGAGCTGGGCTTTCGTGCGAGCCGGCCGGTTCCGCGCGCCTAGCCTTCGGGCATGACTTCCTCCCGCGCACTGGCGAGCGGCGGTCGCGGGCCACGGCTGGGCCGCGAGCCACGCTGGACCGCACTACTGCACCGCAGACCGTCCTGGGCCGACAGCGTCTTCGCCCGCCGAATCGCCGCGGTGCTACTGGCGGTCTTCGCCGCCACGCTGGCCCTGCGCGGCGATCCGGGCGCCGACGCGACCGGCGTGCTGGTCGCCGCACACGATCTCGCCCCGGGCACGGTGCTGAGCACCGCCGATGTGCGGGCGGTCACCCGGCCCGCGGCCTCGATACCGGGCGGCGCGCTGCGCGACCCCGGTCCGATCCGGGGCGCGACGCTGTCGGGGCCGGTGCGTGGTGGCGAGATCCTCACCGACCTGCGTGTCCTCGGCCCGCGGCTCGCGGCCGCCGCGGCCGGTCCCGACGCTCGGATCGTGCCGATCAGGCCGGCCGACAGTGCGGTCGCCGAAGTCCTGCGGGCGGGTGATCGCGTCGACGTCATCGCCGCGGACGATCCCGGGACGTCGTCCCGAGGCGACCCGGCCGCGTCGGCCCGGATTTTGGCGACCGATGCGGTGGTCCTGCTGGTCACTCCGCCCGGCGGCAGCCGCGGTACCGGCGATCGGATCGTGCTCGTGGCGCTCGACGCCGGCCGGGCGGCGGTGGTCGCGGCGGGGTCGTTGCGCAGCGCGCTGACGGTCACCCTGCGGTGATCCGGCGACGGGCCGATCCCGTCACATTCGCCCACTGTTAGCGGAGAGCTGGACTACGATCCGGAATAGTTCACATACGCGGCGAACAATGCCCCACAGTCAGGTAATTCATCGAGTTCCAGTCGAGCCCGCGAGACAGGAGAAATGAATGCTGAAGGGTTTCAAGGACTTCCTCATGCGAGGAAATGTCATCGATCTGGCCGTCGCGGTCGTGATGGGTACCGCGTTCGTCGCGATCGTTACGGCATTCACCAACGGCATCGTCAACCCGCTTCTGGCGATATTCGGCGGCAACGGTGATCGCAGTCTCGGATTCCGGCTGGTGTCGGACAAGCCGGCCACCTATGTGGAGGTCGGTGACATCATCACCGCCTGTATCAATTTCGCCCTGATCGCGGCGGTGCTGTATTTCGTCCTGGTGATGCCTTATACCCACGCGAAAAACCGGTGGGGCAAGGTATCCGAGGCGACGAAGACCGAGCTCGAACTCCTCGCCGAGATCCGCGATCTACTGGAACGGAACGGAAGTTCGGAACCACCCGCGTCTATGCGGCGGTGAACCGGGTCGGTCAGCCGTGATGCGGCGGGACCTGGCGGCGCAGCCAGTCGTCGGAATCCGATTGTCCCGCACTGCCGTCCGGACCGCGCTCGTCGCTGGTGGTGCTGGGCATGACATCACCGAATACCGCGGCCAGCCGGGCGGCATCGGCGGCCGACAGCGGTCGCGGCGACTTGCGCGCGGCCGGTTTCTCCGCGGCCGACCGCTCCCCCGCCTCGTCGGGGCGGGGGGTTGCGGCCGGATCGGTGGGAGTCACGAGTGAGCGGTCCTCACTCCATGAGACCGGACAGCTCGTCGATGACGTGACCGGCGAGCGGGCCGAGGGTGGCCATACCGTCGCGGACTGCGGCGCGGCTGCCCGGCAGATTGACGACCAGGGTGCTGCCCGAGACCCCGGCCAGACCACGGGACAGGCCCGCGTCCAGCTGGCCGGCCGCCAGGCCCGAGGCGCGCAGGGCCTCGCTGATGCCCGGCAGTTCCCGGTCCAGGACCTCCGAGGTGGCCTCGGGAGTGACATCACGCGGCGACGTGCCGGTACCGCCGACCGAGATCACCAGGTCGACGCCGCCGATGACCGCGGTGTTGAGCGCGTTGCGGATCTCGACCTCGTCGTTGGACACCGAGACCGTGGCATCCACCAGGAAACCGGCCTCGGTCAGCAGCTCTGTCACGAGCGGGCCCAGCGAGTCGACACCGCCGTGGGCGGTCCGGTCGTCGACAACCACGACAAGTGCTCGGCCCGCGACGGGGGCATCCATGTCCATGCCGCCAACCGTAGCGTCCTCCGCTGACATCGGCGCCGCTCCCCCGGTGTGCTGGGGCATCAGGGTCAGGGTGCGAGGTTTGTTCTGTGTCATCTCGTTCCGTCCGCTGCGGCTTCGGCCAGAACGACGTCGACCTTGGTCGGGTTCTGGCCCTTGTCGTCGGTGTAGGTCACCGTTACCTTGTCACCCGGCTGGTGTGATCGCACGGCGGCGATCAGCCCGTTGCCGGAATCCACGACGAAATCGTCGATCCGGGTCACGATCGACCCGGCCGGGATGCCGGCCTTCGCCGCCGGACCGTCCGCGATCACGTCGAGCACTCGCGCGCCGTTGACGTCGTCGGTCTGCCGCACCGAGATCCCGATCTGGGCGTACGTGGCGTGCCCGGTCTTGATCAGCTGGTCGGCGACCCGGCGAGCCTGGTCGATCGGGATCGCGAAACCGAGCCCGATCGAGCCGCTCTGCTGGCCCGAGGTGTCACCGGCGCCCATGGTCGCGATGGCAGTGTTGATCCCGATCAGTTTGCCGTCCATGTCGACCAGCGCGCCACCGGAGTTACCCGGGTTGATCGGCGCGTCGGTCTGCACCGCGGAGATCACCGTGCCCTGGCTGTTCGAGGCGTCGTTGCTGGTCGAGACCGGCCGGTTCAGGGCGGACACGATACCGGTGGTGACGGTGCCGGCCAGGCCCAGCGGGGCGCCGACCGCCACCACGCCCTGGCCGACCTGCAGGTTCTGCGAAGTGCCCAGGTCGATCGGGGTGAGGCCGGACTTGTTGTCCGCCTTGATCACCGCGAGGTCCGAGACGGGGTCGACACCGACGACGCTCGCCGAGGTCGTGGTGCCGTCCTTGTACTGGACCTGCATCTTGGCGTTGGCGCCCATGCCGCTGGCGACGTGGTTGTTGGTCAGGATGAGGCCGTCCGCCGAGAGGATCACCCCGGATCCGGCCTCGGCACCGCGCTGGCCCTGCACCTGGATCATCACCACGCTGGGCAGCACCTTCTGCGCCACGGCCGTGACCGTGCCGGCCGGAGCATTGGGCAGCGGGCCGGTCTTGCCCGGCGGCGCGCTCAGCGCATTACTGCCGGACGAACCGCCGGAGTGGTCGGTGGCCAGGTGATCCACCGCACCGCCGGCAGCACCGCCGATCAGCGCGATCACCACCGCGGCGGCCGCCAGGCCGGCCCGGCCCCGCCGCTTGACCGGCGCCGCCTCCGGCTGACCCGGGTGTCCCGGCCCGGCCGGGGCACCGGGAAACAACGGCAGCTGCGTGGTCTGCGCCATCGCGTTCGAATTCGCCCCGCCCGCAGCCGAATCGCCCGCGGTGGCGGCCGAATCCATGGGGCTGTTCCCCCAGCCGGCGTATCCGCCGGGTCCGCCCATCTGGGTGGTCGGCTGGTCGGTACCAGGACGCTGCCAGCCGCTGTGCGCCGCGTCGGCCGCAGCCTGCCCGCCCGCCGCCGGCTGGGCCTGGGCGCCCGCTGCGGACTGTCCCTGCCCGCCCGCTGCGGACTGCACGTGCCCGCTCGCTGCCGACTGCAGGTGCCCGCCCACCGCGGACTGCGCCTGCCCGCCCACCGCGGACTGCGCCTGCCCGCTCGCTGCCGACTGCGCCTGGGCGCCCCCTGCCGGTTGTGCCTGGGCGGCCGGAGCCTGCTGTGCGACAGCGCTTTGCGCCGACCGGGCCGCGGCTGCGGATCCCGCCTGCACCCAGCCCGCAGCCGGGTGCGGCGGCGTGGCCGGAGCCTGCGGCGCCCGGGTTCCGGAGTCCGGAGTCTGCGCGGCCGAAGTCTGGGGTGCGGAACCCTGCGAATTCGCCTCAGCGCCGACCGAACCGGTCGGCGCGGCCGCCGAACCCGCTGCCGCGGTGGACCGTCCGGCCCCTGCGGCCGGGGACTTCACGGTGGCGTCCTGGGCCGCATTCGAATTCGCCGGGGATTGCCCAGCTGATGCCGAGGCGGCTGCCGACGTCTGGCGGGCCGGGGTTGCCGGAGTCGCGGCCGACGGCTGCGAATTTGCCGCTTGCGCAGCGGCTCCCGGCGCCTTCGACGTAGTAACTGCCGGAACCACGACCGTGGGGTGCGATGATTCGTCGTCGGCCGGGGGCGGCGTGGTCGAGGCCGCTCGGCCTTCGGATGCAGGCGAATTCGGCGTGGTTCCGCGCCCGCTTGCGGCCGGCTGGGCAGCGCTCACCTGCGGTGTCTGCGATTGCGTTGCGGCGTACTGCGGCGGGGAGGTTCGTGCGGGCTCCGGCGCGGGCCGGTTCTGGGCCGCCGAACCCTGCGCGCCCGCATTCTGGACGGCCGCCCCTTGCCCACCGGCGTTCTGCGCAGCCGTCCCTTGGGCGCCGCCGTTCTGAGCTGCTGCTCTGCGGTCGTCCGCCACGCCTCGAGGAGCCGGACTCTGCCCGGCCACGCCCTGCGGAGCCGACGACCGGCCTGCGGACGCCTGGCTATCCGCAGCGGTCTGGCCGCTTATCCCCTGGCCACCCGCACCCGGACCACTCGCGCCCTGGCCACCTGCACCCTGGCCACTCACGCCCTGACTACCTGCGCCCTGGCTACTCGCGGCCTGGCCACCTGCCGGGCCACTTATCCCCTGGCCACCTGCACCCGGACCACTCGCGCCCTGGCCACCTACGCCCGGGCCAGTCGCGCCCTGACTACCTGCGCCCTCGCTACTCGCGGCCTGGCCACCTGCCTGGCCACTTATCCCCTGGCCACTTATCCCCTGGCCACCTGCACCCGGACCACTCGCGCCCTGGCCACCTACGCCCCGGCCACTCGCGGCCTGGCCGCTCGCGCCCTGACTACCTGCGCCCTGGCCACTCACGGCCTGGCCACCTGCACCCTGGCTACTCGCGGCCTGGCCACCTGCACCCTGGCCACCTGCACCCTGGCTACTCGCGGCCTGGCCACCTGCACCCTGGCTACCTGCGCCCTGGCTACTCGCGGCCTGGCCACCTGCACCCTGGCTACCTGCGCCCTGAGCACTCGATGCCGGATTACCCGATGCCTGACCGCCTTGCGCCTGACCCGTCGGCGCCGGTTCAGCCGGTGTCTGGCTGTTCGCGGCCGGTCCACCCGACGTCTGGCCGCCGGTCCCGTTCGGCGCGGCTCCCGCCGGTCGGGCCGGGGCTGCTGCCGGAGTCGAGAAGGTGCCCGGGCGGACGGGCTTCATGCGCCCGCCACGCTGCCACGCCACGCTGGCGGGCTTCCCGGTGGCCGGTGGTTCGGCACCGGCCGAGGCGGAACCCTGAGGATCGGCACCCGCGGGCTGGGCGGCTGCCGAACCTCCGGCTGCCGTCGAGTTCGCCGGACCAGCGGAGGGGGCGTCGGGCCCGTCCGCGCGGTCGTCGTCGCCCCGCGTGGTGTTCGAGTCCTGGGTCATATCTCTCGTTTCTCCTCGAGTCTGGCGATCATCATGGCGACCTCATCTGAGAACGCACTGAGACGGCACTATCAGTTCTCCGAGATATCGGGAACCGGCGGTGGAATACCAGCACCCGGCAACACGATTCGGATCAGCGCTCCGGAACGTTCGGATGTGTCTATGGAGATGGTGCCCCCATGTTTGGTAACTACCTGTTTGACAATCGCCAAACCGAGTCCGGATCCGGGCATCGACCGCGACGCGGTAGTGCGATAGAACCGTTCGAACACCAGCTCCCGTTCCGCCTGGGGAATCCCGGGGCCGGCGTCGTCGACGACGAATTCCAGCAGTCCCTCGGCAGATTCGCGCATAGTAACCCGGACCTGTGCTCCGGTCGGGCTCCATTTGGCAGCATTGTCGAGGACGTTCAGGATCGCGCGTTCCAATGCGGCCTCGTGCCCGTAGACGAACCACGGGCACAACTGCGCGACGAACTCGATCCCGCTGCGGCGGCGCCGCGCGCGTTCCAGCGCCCGCTCGGCGACTTCGCCGAGGTCGACGACGTCGTACACCGCTTCGGGCGCGTCCTCGCGGGCCAGGTCCACCAGATCGCCCACGAGGGTCGACAATTCCTCGATCTGCGCCATCACGTCGGCGCGCAATTCGGCCATGTCCTGTTCGGGCACCGCGGGTGCGCCGGGGCGTGCCGCGGCGATCAGTAGTTCGGTATTGGTGCGCAAAGAGGTCAGCGGCGTGCGTAGCTCGTGTCCGGCGTCGGCGACAAGACGCTGTTGGCGTTCCCGCGACTCGGCCAGCGAGCGCAGCATCGTGTTGAAACTGACTGTGAGACGGGCTAATTCGTCGTCACCGGTCACCGGGATCGGGGTCAGATCGTCGGTGCGGGCGATGCGTTCGGTGGCCGCGCTGAGCCGGGCGATGGGCCGTAATCCGGTGCGCCCCACCGCGGCTCCGCATGCGGCCGCGCCCACCACGCCACAGCCGCCGACGACGAACAGCAGCCACGCCAGCCGGTCGAGCACATCCCGGGTCGGCTGGAGTCGCTGCGAAATAACTAGTGTCGCACCGGTTTTCATCCGTTCGGCGAGGACCCGTTGGTTGCTCGCGGTGCGCAGCGAGGAGTCGGCGGCGCCGTGCGCGACGGCGAGCTCCTGCGCCCCGATGGGCGGGTTGGTGGGCTGCGGCGGCACGTAGGCCTGCTCGTTCGGATAGATCAGCGCGATACCGATGTCGTTGGAGTACAGGCTGCCGATCTGCAGGACCGGGAGGATGCCGAAGCTGTCCAGGTTGTTGTTGATCATCACCGTGGCGCGGGCCCGCAGCTGCTTGTCGACGTCGGCGTACAGCGCCCGCGACACCATGGCATACGCGGCGATGGAGATGACGGCCACCGCGACCAGCACCACGGTGGCGGCCAGCAGGGTCACCCGCATGCGCAGCGAGACCGACTGCGTCAACGGCGTCGGTGGGCGCATGTCCGGCGACTCCGGCCACGGCGGCACGGTGGAGCCGTTCTCGGCTCCACGTCCGGGACGGATCACTGTTCTGGCCACTGGTGTCGATACTGCTGCGCGTCCACTGGCGGGCCTATGGCGGGGTCTCGCGCAGCACGTACCCGACGCCGCGCACCGTGTGGATCAGACGTGGCTCGCCCTCCGATTCTGTCTTCCGACGCAAATAACCGATATATACCTCGAGCGCATTACCCGAGGTAGGGAAGTCGTATCCCCAAACTTCCTCGAGAATGCGACCCCGAGTGAGCACTCGGCGCGGGTTCGCCATCAACATTTCCAACAGCGAGAACTCGGTCCGAGTGAGGCTGATCGATCGCTCGCCACGGGACACCTCGCGGGTCACCGGATCCAGCGAGAGGTCCGCGAACTGCATTGTCTCGGATGCGTCAGCGGCTGATTCCGTCGCGGTCCGCCGCAGCAGGGCGCGCAGCCTGGCCAGCAGCTCTTCCAGGGCGAACGGTTTGGGCAGGTAGTCGTCGGCGCCGGCGTCGAGGCCCGCGACCCGCTCGGATACCGAATCGCGCGCAGTCAGCACCAGGATCGGCAGGTCGTCGCCGGTACTGCGCAGGCGGCGGCACACTTCGAGGCCGTCGAGCCGGGGCATCATGACGTCCAGCACCAGGGCATCGGGCCGCGCCGCGCCGACCTTGTCGAGCGCTTCGACGCCGTCACCGGCGAGTTCGACGGTGTAGCCGTTGAAGGTGAGGGACCGGCGCAGCGATTCCCGAACCGCACGGTCGTCATCGACTACCAGAATCCGCATGGGCACAGTCTGACCGGAACGACTGAGAGTCGCATGAGAAGCCCGCAGCATGTCTATACAGGGAACGATCGAATTGCCGACCTGTAAATCTCACGGTATGTTGCCTGCGGTAAAAGAAGACCTCTAGTTTGTTCCCAGCCGGTAGCCTGAACTCGAATATCGACTACGATTTTGGTGACCGCGCGGAGTCCCGGTAGACGATGTAACAACATCGGGCTTGCCACCGAACGATGAGGCAATCGCGCGAGGAGGCGACAGCACCAGGATGGACAAAGCACCGCGGCCTTGGCAGAGGGTCTTGTCCAATCTGTCGGTTACCAGCAAGGTCGGCATCGTACTGCTGCTCCCCGTCCTCCTCGCGTCGGCGTTCGCCGTGCTGCGCATCCGGGACGAGCTGGCCACGACGGCACAGTTGACCACCGCAGCCGACCAGTCACAGATCATCCGCCCGATGATCGAGTACAACCTCGCCTCCGACACCCTCGCGATCGCCGCATCCGGCGGCGGGGTCGGCGGCTCCGCGAACCCGGCGATCGATCAGGCCGCGGCCAAATACGATCAGGCTGCGGTCAATCTGCAGTCCGCCATCCAGGTGGCGAGCGTGGACAAGAAGACCGTCGCCGCGCTGACCGAGGCGCTCAACCGGGGCCAGACCCTGCGCAACAGCCTGCACAGCGGCGACCCGGCGGCCATCGGGAAGCAGGCCGACGACGTCTCGACCCACATCGTCGGCGTCCTCGTCTCCCTGGCCTCGGCCAAGGACGATCTGTTGAGCCGCTACAAGGTTCAGCTGGTTACGCTGACGACCGGTCACCAGCTGTTCATCCAGCAGGACCTCGCGATCACCAGCGGCGAGCTGAGCAACAACCCGGTCGGTATGGCCCGGGTGCTCAGCGCGGGTGGCGGTGAGATGGTCACCGTCGCCCAGTACGCGGGCACCAACGCCGAGTCCGCGATCAAGTCGGACCTGATGCTCAACTCGCTGCAGACCCGAATCGGCGCCCTGAGCCAGAACACGATCGAGCCGGTCAATGTCCCCGGCGTGCCCGAATCCCTGCGCGTCGGCGAGGACGCCTACGCCCAGGCCACCATGAACATGACGGACCTGCTCACCGCCGGCCTGTCCACCAAGACCTCCGAGGCCCGCGGCGCCGTCCTGCGTGACGTCGCGATCGTCGTCTCCACCTTGCTCCTCGGCCTTGCCCTCGCCCTGGCGGTGGCCCGGTCGCTGGTCGTGCCGGTGCGCCGCCTGCGGCGTGGCGCGCTACAGGTCGCGACGGTGGACCTGCCCGCCGAGCTCGAAGTGGTGCGTGAGGGCCACCCGACGCCCGAGATCGCCCCGATCGACGTGCACACCTCCGAGGAGATCGGCCAGCTGGCGCGCGCGGTCGACGACATGCACCGCCAGGCGCTCCACCTGGCGGCCGACCAGGCGCGGTTGCGCCTGCAGATCGGCAACATGTTCGAGACCCTCTCCCGCCGTAGCCAATCCCTCGTCGAGCAGCAGCTGACGCTCATCGAGGAACTCGAGCGCGACGAGGAGAACCCGACCCGGCTGCAGAGCCTGTTCCGGTTGGACCACCTCGCGACCCGCATGCGCCGTAACGGTGACAACCTGCTGGTCCTGGCCGGTACGGCGTTGCGCCGTGGCCACCTGCCCCCGGTTCCGTTGTCCGACATGCTCTGGAGTGCGGTTTCCCAGGTCGAGGACTACCAGCGCGTCGAGATCGGCGCGGTGCCGGACGGCATCGTCGCCGGTGAGCCGGCGGTCGACGTCGAGCACCTGCTCGCGGAGATGATCGACAACGCGCTGCGCTACTCGCCGCCGTCCACTCCGGTGGCGGTGTCGGTCGGCCGGGCGATCGACGGCGGCTATCTGATCGAGATCACCGACCGCGGCCTCGGCATGTCCGCCGACGACGTCACCAAGATCAACGAACGGCTCGCCTCAGGTGGTGAGGTCAACCTCGAAACCGCCCGCCGCATGGGTCTTTTCGTGGTCGGCCGGCTCGCACAGCGACACGCCATCACGGTCAACCTGCGCCGCACGTCGATGATGGCCCAGCAGCCGGGTATCACCGCCAGCGTCCACCTGCCCGGCACCCTGGTCGCGCCGGTCAGCGAGAACACCACCAACGGCCAGCAGGTCACCGCGACCTTCTCCCGCCCGGCACTGGAGGCACTGCCCGGTACCGTGTCGACTCCCGCGCTGTCGTCTGTTCCGGCCCTGCCGAGTCCCGCCGCCGCGCCCGGTCCGGTGGATTCCGGCGCCTCCGGTGTCACCAGTACCGGTCTGCCGCAGCGTCGCCCGGGCGCGGCGGCCGACTTCGGCAGTTCCGCGCCGGTCACCCGGCTCAGTTCGGCCGCCGACGGCCCGGCCACCGGTACCGGCCTGCAGCTGCCGCCGGTCGCGGGGCACAACACCGACGCGACGCCGCCGAACCCGTGGCCCGCGGTGAACAAGCCGGCTTCCGGTCCGATCGACCTGTTCGCGTCACCGGCTCCCGAGGAGGACGCGGCCGCGTTCCGCGACCCGCGCCCGTCGGGCCGCTACCAGGCGCCGAAGCCGCTCTCCCCGGTGGTCGACGCCCCCGTGGAGCCGCAGCAGACCGGGCCCGCCACTTCGGCTTTCGGTCCGGTGACGGACTCGCGGCTCGCCGCGCAGAGCCAGTTCGTGCCGATGCAGTCCCGGTTCACCCCGGTCGAGTCCGACTTCACCCCGGTGGAGCCCGACTTCGCGACCGGAGACGACACCCGCGCGGCAGAGGCGCAGTTCGCCACGGCCGAGCCGCAATTCGCGGTGGTGGAAGCGGAATACGCGCCCGCCCAGCCGCAGCCCACGGCGGCCGACTCGCAGTACCTGGCCACCGAGCAGTACGCACCGGCTGAGCAGTACGCACCGGCCGAGCAGTACGCACCGGCCGAGGCGGCCTTCGCGCCGGTCGAGCCGCCGATGCGCGACCAGCAGTGGCCACTCACCAACGGCGGCAACGGCAACGGCAACGGCCGACCCGCCCCGCAGGCGGCGCCGACCCGACCCGAAGGGTCGACACCGCCGATCTATCAACGCATGGTCTCGGAATGGCTGGTCGAACCGGCCGCAGATGGGGAAGCCGAAATGTGGTCATCACCGGCCGACGCAGGGTGGGCCGCAGCAGCAGAATCGATCGAACCCGCCAGCGAAGGCAAGACCTCCGGTGGTCTGCCGATCCGGCGCCCCGGCGCACAGCTGGTACCCGGCGGCCTGACCGTGGCCGACGACTCCAACAACCGTGACCCGGAAGAGATCCGGAGCAGCTTGTCCAGGCATCTCAGTGGCGTCCGCAGTGGACGAGCCGACGCCCAGTACACCGACGGAGGCACCGAGTGAGCCAGAAACAATCGACCGACGAGAACCTCAACTGGCTGGTCACCCGGTTCACCCGGGAAGTTCCCGGCGTCTCGCACGCCGTACTGGTCTCGGCGGACGGCCTGCTGCAGGCGACCAGCCCGCACCTGCCCTCCGACCGCGCCGAGCAGCTGTCGGCGGTGACCGCCGGCCTGGCCAGCCTCTCGGCCGGCGCTGCCCAATTGTTCAACGGCGGCAAGGTGATGCAGTCGATCGTCGACATGCAGCGGGGCTACCTGCTGGTCATGAGCGTCGGCAACGGCTCGCACCTGGCCGTCCTGGCAAACAAGCAGCACGACATCGGCCGAATCGGCTACGAGATGGCGCTGCTGGTCGATCGAGTCGGATCGGTCGTGCAGGCGACCGCCCGCCAGGCTGTCTGAGGTTGAGATGTCGAGCCCTTTCGATACCGGTTCGGGCCGACCGACCACACGTGTTCGCCCCTATGCCTTGACTTCCGGGCGCACCGAGCCCGCAGTAGATCTACCCCTCGAGGCAGTCGTCGAAACCTTGCCGTACGCCAGCCAATTCGACTGGCCGGTCGGTGACATCCGCACGGAGATCCTCAAGCTCGGCACCACCCGACCCTCGGTCGCCGAGGTAGCCGCGCACCTGCAGCGCCCGCTGGGCATGGTCCGGGTGGTGATCGGTGACCTGGTGGTCGCCGGCACCATCGGCGTCCATGCCACGCTGACCGAGAACGCGACCTACGACGAACGTCGCTCGCTGATGGAGAGGACCTTGCATGGACTTCGCGCGCTCTGACGCCGGGGCCGCGGGCCGGTCGTTCGCGGCCGACAGCCGCAACGTCGCATCGACCAAGATCGTGGTGGCCGGTGGTTTCGGCGTGGGCAAGACCACGTTCGTCGGCGCGGTCTCGGAGATCATGCCGCTGCGCACCGAGGCACTGGTGACCGGTGTGTCCGACGGTGTCGACGATCTGTCGGCCACGCCGGGCAAGGAAACCACCACGGTGGCCATGGATTTCGGACGCATCGTGCTGCCGGGAAACCTCACCCTGTACCTGTTCGGCACGCCGGGGCAGCGCCGCTTCTGGTTCATGTGGGACGACCTGATCCGGGGCGCGATCGGCGCGGTCGTGCTGGTGGACACCCGCCGGATCGAGGACAGCTTCGCCGCGGTCGATTTCTTCGAGGCGCGAGGTTTGCCGTTCCTGTTGGCGGTCAACAGATTCCCTGATGCACCACGGTTCCCCGTAGCCGAGTTGCGGGAGGCGCTGTCGGTGCGCGAGGGTGTACCGATCGTCGACCTCGATGCCCGTAACCCGCTCGAAGTGCGGCGTGCCCTGGCTGCTGTCACCGAGTACGCGATTCAACGTCTCACCGCCCTGCAACAGGGGGCGCCCTCCGGAAAGAGGTAACCACCGCGATGTCCTACTTCACCCTCGGCACCTGGGTCGTCGGACTTGCGATCGTGGTGTCGGTCGCGGGAGCGGTGGTAGGACTGGCTTGCCTGCGGCAATCGATGTTGTCGGCGACCAGCTGGTTCCGGATGATCTGGCGGACCGCGGCCGCGGTGTCGTTCGCGGGCACCGGAACCTGGTTGCCGATCTTCATCACCATGCTGGGGTTGGGGCCGGACGGCCCGGGCGTGATCCGCTTCGATCTGCCCCGGCTGACCCTGTCGATGGCGATCGTGGTGGCCGTGACGCTGGCCGCGCTGCTGTTGCTGGGTGCCCGGGCGACGCTGCCGCAGCTGGCGCTGGCCTGTGCCGTCGCCGGTGCCGGGGTCGCGGTCATGCACGTGCTGATGGTTTCCGATCTCACCGTGCAGGGTTCGGTGCGTACCTCACCGTTCGCGATCGCCGCGGTGGCGGTCCTGTCCTTGGTGCTGGTCGCGGCCACGCTGGCGGGCACGCTGCGGACCCGGACACTGCCGGGCCTCACCGCGGTGGCGGTGGCCTTCGCGGTGGCCAACGCCGGCGTGCACTACCTCGGCCTGGCCGGGGTCAGCGTGCGGCTGGACCACACGGCCGCGATGCCCACCGGTTCCGACCTGTTCAGCATGTTCGTGCCGCTGTTCGTGCTGGGCACGCTCACCCTCGCGGTGCCGATCACGGCGGTGCTGGTGGCCCCGGACCGCAAGGCGAGCCAGGCGTCGGCATCGGTACCGGTCGCCGACTTTGCGCGCTGAACCGAGCCGGGAGCCGGGCACCGGCCCGGCTCCCGCACCCGCTACTGCGGCATGTCGCCCACGCGCACATTGGTGTCGATGATCCCGAACATCTCGCCCTGCGGGGCGGCCAGGATGGCCATCCGCCCGACCGGTGAGTCGGTGGCGGGCATCATCACCTCGGATCGCAGTTCCATCGCCCGCGCGACGCCCTCGTCGACGTTGTCGTACTGGAACCAGGTGAGCCAGTAGCTCGGGCCGGGCTCGCCGGGCATCTTGGTGTCGTCGTTCATGCCGCCGACGGCCTCGTCCGCTCCCGGCGGCGTGAACATGGCGTAGCGCATGGTCTTACCGTCGCCGACCTCGGTGTAGTCGAAGCCGAAGACCTGGGCGTAGAACTCCTCGGCCCGGTCCAGTTCGCGGGTGTGCAGTTCGTTCCAGCTGTAGCTGCCGTGCTCGTTGAAGATCTGGGCGCCGCTGTGGTCGCGCGCCTCCCAGCCGGCGAAGATCGCGCCGACGGTGTCCATGGCGACGAACATGCGGCCGACACTCATGACGTCCATGGGCGCCACGACGACCTGGCCGCCTGCTTCGGTCACCTTCTTTGCCGTCTCGTCGGCGCTGTCGACGGCGAAATAGGTGGTCCAGGCCGACGGCGTGCCGGCCATGGGCTTGGGGCCGATACCCGCGGCGGATCTGCCGTTGCGCATGGCCATGATGTAGCCGCCGGCCTCCGGACCCTGCTGATCGACGGTCCAGCCGAAGAGGTCGGCGTAGAACTGGGCTTCCTTCACCGCATCGTCGGCCTGACAGTCGACCCAACACGGGGTTCCCTGCGGCCAGGGAGTGCTACGAACAGGCATCGGATTCTCCGTTCCTGGTTGGTTGCCTGTTGAAGGGGAACCGCCGACCGGCCCTACAGCGGCCTGCCGCCGGTGGCCGTACGACGATGACGCCGGAGGTACGGCCGCCCCTAGTCAACCAGCCCGGTACGACAAGTTTGACCAGTTCGGCACTTGCTTGTTTGGGCCATGCGCTGGACAAACGACCGAAAAGCGGGCGCTCGCGGGCGAGGAGGAAGCGGCGGGGAAACGGCACCCGGCCCGGAAGTGGCGATGAGCGGGTTCTCCGGTAACCGGAGAACCCGCCCTCTCGCACGAGAGTACCGGCGCCAGAGCACGAAAACATCACTTCGTACGGACTTTTTCATCAACCCACACACCGAAATCCGGCAAACAGAACAACTTTCGCCGCCGCGGCGGGTCTCGCCGGAGGATCACCACCGCGCCCGGCCGGGCCCGGGCGACCGCCCGGTACCATGGCGCCATCGGGAAGGCCTCGGGGGGCCCGGTCACACCGCCGCGGCCACGCGGCACTCGGAAGCGAGAAGGGACCGCTGATATGGCAGTGAAGCGTGCACCGTCGAAGAAGATCCGCGCCGAGCAAGCCCGGCGACCGAAGAAGAACCCGCTCATCGCCGCCGGCGTCGAAGTCGTCGACTACAAGGACGTGAACCTGCTGCGCACGTTCATCTCCGACCGCGGCAAGATCCGCGGCCGCCGGGTCACCGGCCTCACCCCGCAGCAACAGCGGCAGGTCGCCACCGCGATCAAGAACGCCCGCGAGATGGCGTTGCTGCCGTTCACCAACCGGTAGCCGTACGAGGCTGCGGCCCCGATGATCGGAGCCGCAGCCGCTTCGCCCGTAGTGGTCTGTCGGGGATCAGGGGATGGTCAGCACCTGACCGACATTCACCAGGTCGGGGTTGTCGATCCCGCTCGCCACGGCGATCTCCTCGTAGCGGTTGCCGTCACCGTAGAAACGCTCCGCGATCGCCCACAGTGTGTCGCCGGGCTCGACGGTGTAGGTGCGGGCACCGGCCTGGTCGGCGGCGGCCGTGGCAGCCATCTCCTGGGCGATGTCGTCGGGGGCGGGCATCGGGTTGTCGGTGACGGTGTCGGTGGCCCAGATCGGATTGCCGTCGCGGTCGTAGAGCACCACGTTACGGTCGGACTGCACGACCAGGCGGTCCACTGCGCGGCCGTCGGTGTCGGTGGACCAGGCGCTGGTGCCGTCGGAGCGGTACACCACGAAGTTGCCGTCGTCCTGCAGTACGGCGCGGTTCACGTTCTGGCCGTGGGTCATGGCCGCCCAGACCACGTTGCCACCGGGCTCGGTGAGGACCAGGTTGCCGTCTTCCTGCAGCGTCAGGGCGTACGCCCCACCCTGCAGGCTCTGTCCGAGGCCGAGCTCTTGACCGAGGTTCAGTGTGTCGCCCACTGGAAGTCCTTTCGTAGAGGCTGCTACTACCGGGAGTCGATCCGTGCCACAGAACTAGATTCGCCAATCGTTTGCCAACTCTAGTGTGGTGCCCTGCGCGGCGCAGCAGTTACCCGGACCGGCGGTCGAATCGTCACCGTGGCGAGGTCCGGGGCCGGATCCGGCGGTGGCACCCACCACAGTAGGGTCGTGCGCATGAACGCCCTCCGGGGAGCGCGCCGCCTGGCCGCCGCAGCCGCGACCGCTCTCGCCGTCCTGACCGTCGCCGCCTGCGGTCACACCGGCAACGCTGCACCACAAAAGAATTCGACGACCACGACGCCGGCGCCGCCGAGCTCGCTGGCGCAGCCGCGGCCGGGCCGGACGTTCACCGCCGATCCGGCGATCGTGAACCCGCGGCCGCTGCGCTTCGACAGTTGGTACAAGATCGCGGACGACAAGATCGCGGTGAACTTCCAGCTGGGTTCGCCGGATTGTTACGGAGTCGACGTCGAGACCACGGAAACCGATTCCGCGGTGACGGTCGCGCTGCGCACCGGGACGCTGCCCCAGGCGGTGGGCCGCATGTGCAGCATGATCGCGGTATTCGGCAGCATGGAGATCGACCTGCAACACCCGCTGGGCAGCCGCAAGGTGCAGTGACCGATACACCTGCCGCGGCCGGAATTCATACGTGCAGTATGGAATTCACCGAACAGACCCCGAATCGGTGAGTGATCTCGGTCACACGATTCTTCCGTTCAGGTGTTATAGGCATCACCCATGACACTCTGGCCAGAGTGCGGTGGTACGTTCACCGGGTCCAGGGGATGCGGACCGCGAGATCGAGCAGGGGTTACGAAAGATCTTGCGACGCAACCGAATCAGCTTGCATTCGCGTCGAGAGGCGCGGATGCGGAACCCGAGATCCGGGATGTTTGTGGGCCCGGGGATCGGATGATCGAAGCCCTGTGCGAGATCCGCAGCTCGCACAGGGCTCCGATAAAACGATGTGACAGGTCAGTGGGCGAAGTGCCGGGCACCGGTGAAGTACATGGTCACCCCAGCCGCCTTGCACGCGTCCACGGTGTCCTGGTCCCGCACCGAACCACCCGGCTGCACGATCGCCTTCACACCCGCCGCGATCAGCTGCTGCGGGCCGTCGGAGAACGGGAAGAACGCGTCCGAGGCGGCCACCGAACCCGCCGCCCGGTCACCGGCCCGGTCCACCGCCAGCCGCGCCGAATCCACCCGGTTCACCTGGCCCATACCGACCCCCACCGAAGCGCCGTCGTGCGCCAGCAGGATCGCGTTCGATTTCACGGCACGGCAAGCGCGCCAAGCGAACTCGAGGTCGGCCAGGGTCGCGGCGTCGGCCGGCTCACCCGCGGCCAGCGTCCAGTTCGCCGGGTCGTCACCGGGCGCGTCGATGATGTCGCGCTCCTGCAGCAGCGCACCGCCGCTGATCGGGCGCAGCTCGCCGCCCGGGCGAACCGGGTTCTGCGCGACCAGAATTCGCACGTTCTTCTTGCGCTGCAGCACCTCCACCGCGCCGTCGGCGTAGCCGGGGGCCACGATCACCTCGGTGAAGATCTCGGCGACCTGCTCGGCCATCTCGACCGACACCTCACGGTTGGCCGCGATCACGCCACCGTAGGCGCTGACCGGGTCGCAGGCGTGCGCCTTGCGGTGCGCCTCGGCGATGTCCGCGCCCACCGCGATGCCGCAGGGGTTGGCGTGCTTGATGACCGCGACCGCGGGAGCCTCGTGGTCCCAGGCGGCCCGCCAGGCGGCGTCGGCATCGGTGTAGTTGTTGTACGACATCTCCTTGCCGTGCAACTGCTCCGCCTGCGCCAGACCGGGATTCGCGCCCACCGCGGTGTACAGCGCCGCGGACTGATGCGGGTTCTCGCCGTAACGCAGCACCGCCGACCGGGTCCAGGTGCCACCCAGCCAGGCCGGGAACTCCTGCGCCGCAGGCGCTCCCGGGACCAGCACATTGGTCATCCAGCTCGCGACCGCGACATCGTAGCTCGCGGTGTGCTGGAAAGCCTTGGCCGCCAACGTGGTCCGCTCGGCGAGAGTGAACCCGCCGGACTTCACCGCGGCCAGCACCTCGTCGTAGTCACCGGTGTCGACGACCACGGCCACCGACGGATGGTTCTTCGCCGCGGCCCGCACCATCGACGGCCCGCCGATGTCGATCTGCTCCACGCACTCGTCCGGGGTGGCGCCGCTCGCGACGGTCTCGCTGAACGGGTACAGGTTCACCACCACCAGCTCGAACGCCGCCACACCCAGCTCGACCAGCTGGTCGGCGTGCTCGGGCTTGCGCAGATCGGCCAGGATGCCGGCGTGCACCCGCGGGTGCAGGGTCTTGACCCGGCCGTCCAGCGTCTCGGGGAAACCGGTCAGGTCCTCCACGGGGGTGACCGGGATGCCGGCGTCGGCGATCCGGGCCGCGGTGGACCCGGTCGACACCAGCTCGACACCGGCCGCGTGCAGGCCGGTGGCCAGCTCGATCAGACCGGTCTTGTCGTAGACGCTGACCAGCGCCCGCTGAATCGGTTTGCGGGCCACGGCGTCCATCGTTACCTCACTCACTGGCGTACTCGCTCATTGGGAATTTCTGCCTTTCGTCCGTCGGAGACAATGCCGCGCAACGCGACCGCGGCGACCGTATCGGCCAGCAACCGCCGCTCGACCACCTTGATCCGCTCGTGCAACGTGGCCTCGTCGTCATCGGGGAGCACCGTGACCGCTTCCTGCGCGAGGATCGGCCCGGTGTCGATACCACCGTCGACGAGGTGCACGGTGGAGCCGGTCACCTTCGCCCCGTACGCCAGGGCGTCGCGTACCCCGTGCGCGCCCGGGAAGGCCGGCAGCAGCGCGGGATGGGTGTTGATGATCCGGCCGCCGAAGCGGTCCAGGAAAACCGGACCGAGGAGCTTCATGAAGCCCGCCGACACCACCAGATCCGGGGTGTACGCGGCGACCGCGTCGGTCAGCGCCCGGTCCCAGGTCGCGCGGTCGCGATGGTCACCGAGCTGCACCAGCACCGACGGGATCCCCGCGGCCTGCGCGTGATCGGTGGCCGCGCACGGGCGGTCGACACCGACGGCCACGACCTGCGCGGGATAGCCGGGAGCACGGGTGGCCGCGATCAGCGACTGCAACAGCGAACCGGTACCCGACGCGAGCACCACGACCGTCGCGGGTGCGGTCGGCGGCAACAACTGGGCGGACGGAGCGGTCACCGGTCTACTCCTGTGCGGCGGGGCGAGCGAACAGCGGCCGAACGACCGCTGACGTCAAGCCTAACGACCGTCCCGTTCGCCTCTGTCCGGCAGGTCCGCTTCCACGACCTCGGCATCGACGATATCGCCGCCGTCGGCATCGGGATATCCGTCGCGGGACCGGCCGGTTGCCGCGGACTCGTCGTCGAGGAGTTCGCCGTCCATCACACCCTCGCCGGCGGGCCGGGTCGCCGGGTCCGCGTAGTCGCGATAGCGGGGCGCCCGGTAACCGTCACGTTCGACCTCGTATTCGTCGTCACCGAAGGGTTCGCCGGCGGTCTCGTACTCGCCGGCGGCGTCGTACTCGTCGTAGTCCTCGTACCGCTCGTCGTCGTAGTCGGCGTAGTCCTCGTCGTCGTAGCCGTCCGCCGATCCCGGCGCCCGGCGGCCGAATCGCGGTGCGAGCCGGCGGGCCGCGAACAGGCCCACCCCGCCGCCGATCAGCAGC
The DNA here is from genome assembly GCF_003696265.1 of Nocardia stercoris. Classification (GTDB taxonomy): domain Bacteria; phylum Actinomycetota; class Actinomycetes; order Mycobacteriales; family Mycobacteriaceae; genus Nocardia; species Nocardia stercoris. The sequence goes on from NZ_RFFH01000025.1 coordinate 35,373, forward strand.
CACGCGACGGTGACGACCGGGAACAGCGGGATCTCGGGTCCGTTCGAGCCGAAGGCACCCAGTTCGCCGCCGGCGAGCGAGCCGAGCACCAGCAACACCACCGAGGCCACCGCGGTCGCGGTGAGCAGGGTGCGCGGGGAACGGATGTCGTCACCCGCGCGGGCGCACTCGACGCCCGCCGCACCGGCCACCAGGACCGGAATCAGCAGCAGCACCGCCCACCAGGTCGGCGCCGGGCCCGACGGCACGGCCACCGTCACCGGTACCGCCGGCAGCCGCGCGTCCGTCACCGCGAACAGGCTCAATCCACCGTCACCGATGCGGACCTCGGAACCGACCAGCACGCCGGTCGCGGCGATCATCAGGTTCGGCAGATAGCCGATCGACAGCAGGGTCAGGCCGATCACACCGCCGACGTTCCCGGCCGCCGCGTAGGCGTCGCCGAGCCGGGTGCAGTGCCACACCAGCGAACCGATCGTCACCACCACACCGGCCAGCAGCAGCCGTCCGACCGCGGTAACCCCGATCCGCGCACCGGATTCCACCCACGGTGGCACACCCGCCGTCAGCTGCCGCCAGGCCGGGGGCCGGCGTCCGATCGCCGCCAGCCGGGCCGCGATCCCGACCGCAGCACCCGCGAAATGCAGGCCACCGACCCAGGCGAAAGCGAGCAGCGTGGTCGGCGGCTGCAACGGCAGCACGGTTGCGGCGTCCTGCGCCACGGCCAAGCACACCGAGGTGATGAGCAGCGGGCCGAACAGCGCGGCGCCCACGATCCAGGCCAGATCGCTGCGCATCGCGTCCGGTGTCACCGCCCGGGCACAGTCGCGGCCGGTCAACCAGACGACCAGCGCGGTCGGTACCAGCGGCAGCATGCTGATCGTGGTGGTGCCGATGGTGACCGGAACCTGGTGCACGGCAAGCCAGCCCGCCGCGATCGCGCCCGACGCGCCGGTCATCGGGCTGTGCGCGCAGAGCAGCGCGCCGATCACCACCGTGACCACCGTGACCATGGTGAAACTGGAGGTCCGCGCGGCCACGATGAGCAGTACCTTCGCCCGTTCGGGCGTCAGGGCCGCGAACAAGGCGTCGAGCGCCGCGACGGCCGGTCCCGCGTCGGGTTCTCCGGTGCGCCGGGCCGCCGCCTCCCGCGCCTCGCGGGTCAGGGTCGTCCCGGTGGGCGGCCGCCCGCCCGCCGGCCGGTTCCGTCGCCCGTCCGCTCGCTCCGAACGTGTTGGTCTCATCGCCGCCTCACCACGTACGCGACCATGGCCGCGAACGGATTTCGTGCCTCGTCCGCCGCGGTCGGTGCCCGCCCCGAACGGCCAGTGCATGGATTGACCGGTCCCCCAGGACAATCGTGCGAAACACACCCGAGCACCGGCCGCCCCCAGCCTGCCAGGTCTCGACAGTCTTGCACTTCAGGCGCGCCGACCGGGCCGGATGAGCCACTGGCGGTCGGGTGTCGCCTCAGCGACAGGCGGCGAAGAGCTCCGCGGCCGACTCCGCGGTCCCGGCACGAATCACCCACTCGCTCAGCTCAGCGAGGTCGTGGCATTCCACGATTCGACGCAGTTCCGCGGCCTGCAGCGGCATGCGTTGCGCCGGATGGCCTCGCGGGTCATCCAGAAGCCGGTCTCGTCGGTCTCGGGAGTCGACACCGCCGTCATTCGAAGATCTCGGCGCAGGATCCCGCGGTGACTGCGCGAATCAGCCAGTCCGAGAGCTGGGAATGGTCGCGGCACTGCATGATTCGTTCGCGGTCCGCGGCAGTTACCGGCACTCGGTGGTCATTCAGCAGGGCGAGCAGACGCTCGGACAGGTCGGCGCAAAACTTCGCGAGCGCCGAGTCCTCGCCCTGTCGAATGCCTTCCTGAATGCCTTCCCGCCGGCCCTCGGCTACGTACTTGCCTGCGATGCGGCTCCGGTACTCGTACGTCATAGTCATCAACGCCTCCAAGAGTTCGCGTGCATCCTTTGGCAACACTTCGTTGACCAGGTCATAGTACATTCGGGAGTGGTCTTCGTCGGCCTTCATCAGCCCCGCGAGCAGGGCTTCGAGGACCGGCTTGCGGTCCGGCCCGCCGCCGTGCGCCATCGCCGACAAGACAGCGCGTTCCGGGGCTGCCTGTGCTTCGGCGCGGTCGGAGATCATCGGCAACTGCGCCGGTGCGATGACCACCGGCCGCAAGAAGCATCCGGGCGTGGCAATTTCGATCGGCTGCGCCGCCCACGCTGCCGTTGTGTCGTCCGGGACGACCACCAGCAGGACCACCGGGCACCGCAGCCGGGCCCGGAAAGTCGTCGCGTAGACCGGCCAACTCCACCGCTTGCTTTCATCTGGCGTCAGTTGCACCTCGAGACAGATACCGAGTACCGGATTACCGTCGGCATCACGCAGGCACAGGGCCAAGTCGCCGCGAAACTCCTTCGGCCCGATTGTCGGTGAAATCGCATGATTCAGTGGCGGCTTCGACGTATGGCGGCAGCGTCAGCCCGCAGATCTCGGTGAGTAGCGATGCGGCGAGCGTCACATCGGTTCGGAACAACTCCAGCAGTCCCTCGTGTAGGTAGCCAGGCATGTGCTCAAAATATTTGCAGCCCAGTCACTTTGCCATTCACAATCGGCGATTTTCAACGGACACACGTCCATCGACACTGGACATCGACGTGTCGCCGGTGCGTCTCGATCCAAACCGCCATTGCACAATCCGGTAATGCGGAATTGTTGCCCGGTCCGGCAGATCGCCTGGCACGCACGCCGAAATACGTTGTGCTCGAATATTGATCGGCGGCGAAGTTCGGAGGATGCTCGGGCCGACACAGACGTCCTCGAGGCACGGCAGGACTCCGCCGCCCGTCGGGCGGCGGAGTCGGCGAGTGGGATCGCACCAGATGCAACCGATTACGGGACGTCGGTCGGTCGTCGGCCTCCGATCACACGGTTGCGGTGTCGATCATGTTGTCCGCCCGCACGATTCGCCGCCGACGGGTCGGCATCAGCACGGTCGGGTGGCTCACCGACCAGGCGGCGCCCGAGCAGATCATCTCCTTGACTCGCGCAGCCGAGCGGCCGATGAGGGCGGCCGGCTTGGCCCGGTCGTCGGGGGTGACGGTCTGGATGATCGCGTCGTGGCGGCCGAGGCTGACGCACTGGACGGTGTAGCCGATCGGCTTCACCTCCGGTTCGCGGCCGGTGAGGCGGGCGGCGACAGCGTCGGCGGCGGCCCACGCCATCGGGATGCCCGAGGCGCAGGACATGCGCAGCGGGCGGCCGCCCGCGCCTTCCGCGAGCGCGGCGTCGCCGACCGCGTACACGTCCGGGTGCGAGACCGAGCGCATCGAGCCGTCCACCTCGATGCGGCCGTCCGCGGCGACCGCGAGCGTGGTCGCGGCGGCGATCGGGTGCACGGCGAAGCCCGCCGTCCACACCGTGGTGTCCGCCGCGATCCGGGCGCCGGCCGCGGTCACCACACCGTCGGATTCGACCCGGGTGATGTCGGTGTGCTCGTGGACGGTGATGCCGAGGCGGGTGAAGGTCTTGCGCAGGTGGGTGCGTGCTTTCTCCCCCAGCCAGTCGCCGAGTTCCGACCGCACCGCGAGCGCGACCACGAGATCGGTTCGCGCCTCGGCGATTTCGGTGGCCGCCTCGATCCCGGTCAGTCCGCCGCCGGCGACCAGCACGGTCGCGCCGGCCGGCAGCGCGCGCAGCCGCTCACCGAGTCGCTGGGCGGACGCCTTGCCGGTCAGCTCCTGGGCGTACTCGCGCACACCCGGGACACCGTGGTCGGCGACCGTGCTGCCGAGTGCGTAGATCAGTGTGTCGTAACCGATTTCGTGGTCGCCTAGGTCGTCGGTGACCGCCACGGTCCGACGGTCCACGTCGACCGCGGTGACGCGGGCCGCGCGCAGGACCACGCCGGTGCCGGCGAACGCGGCGGTCAGCGGGCGGGCCTTCAGCTGCTGCCCGGTGGCCAGCTGGTGCATGCGCACCCGCTCCACGAACTCCGAGTCGGCGTTCACCACCGTGATCTCGACCTCGTCGCGGCGGACCCGGCGGGCCAGCCGGCCGGCGGCGTTGGCACCGGCGTACCCGGCGCCGAGGACGACGACGCGGTGTGCGGAAGTGTTGTGCTGCTCCATGGTTTCACTCCTGTCCGGGTGTGGTTCGCTACCTGAACCGGACAGGGCACGAAACCCTGACAGATCTCGAGTGTGATCTGGGTCACCAGGCGTCGAGCACGGGTTTCCCGTGGTCGAGCGCCGCCCAGCCGCGGGCCGCGCGTCCCAGTTTGTCGGGGTTGACCGGCGAGAACACCGCGGCGAGACCGTCGGTGGTCACGTCGAGCACGATCACCCCGGCCAGCTGACCGTTCACCTCCACCACCACCGCCGGCGCACCGTTGACGATCGACGCGAACAGCACCGGCGTACCACCGAACTGGTCCCGCTTGGCTTGGCTCGGCTTGAACAGCCCGCGCAGGAACCGGGCCACCACGAGCGCCCCGACCAGCGGCTCCTTGCGCGTGTACACGTACCCGCCGCCGTCGCCGACGGTGAACGCGTCGTCGGTGAGCAGCCGGACGAGATCGTCGGTCTTCCCGCTCATGGCCGCCGCCAGGAACTCCTCGACGATCCGGCGGGCCGCGGCGTCGTCGACCTGCTGCCGCGTCCGCGCCGACGCCACATGCTGTTTGGCCCGCCGGTAGATCTGCTGACAGTTCGCCTCGGTGAGTTCGAGCATGTCGGCGATCTCGGCGTGCTGATACCCGAACGCCTCCCGCAGCACGTACACCACCCGCTCGTTCGGCGAAAGCCGTTCCATCAGCGTCAACATCGCCAGCGACACCGACTCCCGCTGCTCGGCGGTATCGGCCGGACCCAGCATCGAGTCGCCCGCGAACACCGGCTCGGGCAGCCAATACCCCACGTAGGTCTCGCGCCGCGCCCGCGCCGAACCGAGCTGATTGCGGCACAGGTTGGTGAGCACGGTCGTCAGCCACGCCTCCGGCGTCTCGACATATTCCCGATCCGCCGCCTGCCACCGCAGGTAGGTGTCCTGCACCGCGTCCTCGGCATCACTGGCCGACCCGAGCATCCGGTACGCGATCGCCTCCAGCCGAGGCCGCGCCGCCTCGAACACGTCGCCCTCGACCGTATGAATCATGGACCGAGTCAACCACGTCCACGCCGATGCGAACATCACCTGTTTCGGCGGTCACCCCCGACGGGCGGGGATCTATGCACGGCTCACGGCCGGCCCAGAGCCAACGAGACGTTGTGTCCGCCGAATCCGAAGGAGTTGCTCAGGCCGTATGTCAGTGGCTCCCGGCGCGCGGTCCCGTGCACCACGTCGATGTCCACGGCACCGTCGTGCTGCTCGAAATTCAATGTGGGCGGGATGATTCCGTCCCGGAGAGCGTTCAGCGCGAGCAGTGCCTCCAGTGCGCCGACCGCGCCGACCGAGTGGCCCAACGCGCCCTTCGGGGCATAGACCGCGGCGTGCGGGGTCACCTCCGCGATGGCGCGCGCTTCGGAGCTGTCGCCGACCGGCGTGCCGGTGGCGTGCGCGTTCACGTGCTGGATGTCGGCCGGTGTCAGTCCCGCGGCGGCGATCGCCGCGCGCATGGCCCGGGCCGACCCGTCACCGTCCGGGTCGGTTCCGGTGATGTGGTAGCCGTCGGAGGTGATGCCCGCGCCGAGGACCCGGCCGTGGACGCGGGCGCCGCGGGCAGCGGCGAATTCGGCCGATTCCAGCACGAGCAGAGCTCCCGCTTCACCGAAGACGAATCCGTCCCGGTTGCGGTCGAACGGGCGGCACGCACCGCGGGGATCGTCGTTGCGGGTACTCAGCGCGCGCATCATGGCGAACCCCGCGATCGGCAGTGCCTCGATGTAGCCTTCGACGCCGCCGGCGACCACGATGTCGGCCGCGCCGGTGGCAATCAGCCGCCAGGCGTGCGCGATTGCCTCGGCGCCCGAGGCGCAGGCCGAGGTCGGCGCGAAAACTCCCGCCTTGGCGCCGATTTCGAGTCCCACCCGGGCAGCGGGGCCGTTGGGCATCACCATCGGGACCGTGAGCGGCGAGACCGTGCGATACCCACCGGTGTTCAGCGCTTCCAGCGCCGAGACGAGCGCGTCGCCGCCGCCGAGGCCGGTGCCGATACTCACCGCCAGCCGCTGCGGATCCACCTCGGGCGCACCGGCCGACTGCCAGACCTGCCGCGCCAGAACCAGCGCGAGCTGCTGGACATACGAGTGCCGACGCTGCTCGATCCGGCTCAGGTGCGCAGCGGGATGTTCCCGCAACTTGCCGCCGATCCGGACCGGGAGGTTGTAGCGGACCACGAAATCGTCGTCGAGGGCACGGATCCCGCTCTCTCCGGCGACGAGGGCGGACCAGGTGCCGTCCAGGTCGGGTGCGAGCGCGGTGGTCGCCGCGGTTGCGGTGACGACGACATCCCGCATTTGTGTATCGGTCGCTACAGTCATGGCTCCCATGGATACCTGTACCATCCGTTACAGTCAAGGAATGCCTCGCCCACCCGACGAACAGCGGCGCGTCGAACTACTGGCCGGAGTCGTCGACTACATCGCCACCTACGGTCTCGCCGAACTGTCGCTTCGGCCGCTCGCCGCGTACCTGGGCACCAGCTCCCGGATGCTGATCCACTACTTCGGCACCAAGGAACAGATGCTGATCGCGGCGCTGGAAACGCAACGGCCCGACGTGGCGGCGATGTTCGCCGAAGTGACGACCGTGGCCGAACTGCGCGCCCGGCTGCTGGCGGTCGGCTCCGATCAGACCGGCGTTCCCGTCGTCACGAGCACCCGGGTGCTGATGCAGGTCATCGGCGCGGCAACCGTGACCGACAGCCCGTTCCGGCCGTACGCCTACCGCGCGGTGCGGGTCCTCGTCGACGCGATGACCGGCGTCCTGCAGCGCCTGGAACCACCGATCTCCGATCCGGAAGCGACTGCCACGCTGCTCATTTCGGGTGTCCGCGGCCTCATCCAGGATCAGCTGATCACCGGCGACAGCGAGCGGGTCGCCGCGGCGGCACAGCAGCTGGTCGACCGGATACTGCCGCCGTCGCCCGCCTGAGACTGCCCGGATCTCGACAACAGGCCGTACGAGCGAGCGGCCGGGTTACGTTCGCCGGATACGACACTGCCGACCGGTCGCAGGGTGGCTGCGATCGGTCGGCAGTGGAAGCCGATCGGTGCTTACTTCGCGTCGTCGACGCCCGGGCGGAACTGGGTGGTCGACTCGGCGGCCGGGTCGGCGGTGGCCTCGGTGCCGAACGGGTTGGAGCCGAAGTTCAGCGAGCCGTACTGCTGGCCGGAGTTCGAACCGCCGATGTGCTGGGTGGCCTCCGTCTCGGACGGCTGCGCGGGCGTCGCCGGGCGGGCCATCTGGGTGGCGGCGTAGGGGGAAGCGCTGCTCGCGGCGCCCGACGGCGCGCTGCCCGGCTGGACGGTGGTCGGGGCGGCCGGCTGGCCGTAGGACGCCTGACCGTAGCCCGGCTGGCCGTACTGGGGCTGGCCCGGCTGCTGGCCGTAGCCCGGCTGCTGCTGACCGTACTGGCCGTAGGCGGACGGCTGCGCGGGCTGCTGGCCGTACTGCGGCTGGGCCGGGGGCTGGCCGTAGCCCTGCTGGCCGTACTGGCCGTAACCGGCCGCGGGCTGCGCCGGCGCGGCGGCCTGCTGGTACCCGGCCGGGGAGGGCTGCTGCGGCGCGCTCTGACCGAAGCCCGCGAACGCGGTGGACGCGCCACCGGCCGAACCACCGATCAGGCCCACCTCGAACAGGGTCGCGCCGGCGGCCGCCGCGGCCTGCATCAGCGACAGGAACAGCACCACCCAGGCACCCCAGGCGAGTTCGACACCGCTGCCGGTGTCGAAGGCCTGGAACAGCAGGGCCAGGAACGACACGACGGAGACGGCGAACGCGACCGGGATCCAGTTCTGCTTGGGTAGCAGGCTCAGACCGGCCAGCACGCCACCGGCCAGCAGCAGCGCGAGCAGGTCACCCGAACCGGATTCGAAGAAGTTGAACGTGGTTTCGGTGGCCTTCAGGCCGCCCGCACTGAACTGGTGGTAGGGCGTGAACCCGAGCAGAAAGTTCAGCACGCCCAGTGCGGCCACGCCGATGGTCAGGAAGTACGGCAGGCCCTTCGCGGCGGCCGGAGCCGCGGACGCGGGGCCGGACTGGCCGTAGCCGGACGCGGCAGCGGGTGTCTGGGCAGGCGCACCGTACCCGGAGCCCCCGGTCGGGTAGGACATGTCGTCTCCTTCTCGAGTCCTTCGTCGTCTCGTCTTCGACGCTACTGCACCCGGCATTCGCGGTCACGGCCAGCGCAGAAGTCGCACTACCACATTCACCCCCGCGTGAACCGGTAAACGCACCGCACCGTGATGTGAGCGGAGGCGGAAATTCCGGGACCGCCGGGCAGCCGCCGCTTCCGAGCCGCGACCGGCCGTGCGACCGGTCGGCGAACAGGGAGGTACACGATGGATCCGGTACAGATGTTCTGCGATTGGGTACGCGCGATGGGCTGGTGCGATCTGCTCCCGCCGCCACCGCGGATGACCCCGCAGTGACAGCGGCCGACTGACGCCATGACACACGAAGGCCGCCTTCCCGAATCGGAAAGGCGGCCTTCAGGAGTCCGATCAGACTGCAACACAGCGCCTGCTCGGAGGTCCTCCGTGGTTACACTGCGCTGCCGCCTGCGGACCCTGACCGATCAGGCGGTGATGGAAGCCTTCTCCAGGATCTCGCGCGCCAGGGCGGCGGTCTCGGACGGCGTCTTGCCGACCTTCACGCCGGCGGCCTCGAGGGCCTCCTTCTTGCCCTGCGCGGTGCCCGCGCCGCTGGAGACGATGGCACCGGCGTGGCCCATGGTCTTGCCCTCGGGCGCGGTGAAACCGGCGACGTAGCCGACGACCGGCTTGGTGACGTTGGCCTTGATGTAGGCCGCGGCCCGCTCCTCGGCGTCGCCACCGATCTCGCCGATCATGACGATGATCTTGGTCTCCGGGTCCTTCTCGAACGCCTCGATGGCGTCGATGTGGGTGGTGCCGATGATCGGGTCACCACCGATGCCGATCGCGGTGGAGAAGCCGAAGTCCCGCAGCTCGTACATCATCTGGTAGGTCAGGGTGCCCGACTTCGACACCAGGCCGACCGGGCCCTTGCCGGTGATGTTGTTCGGCGTGATGCCGACCAGCGCCTCACCCGGGGTGATGATGCCGGGACAGTTCGGGCCGATGATCCGGGTCTTCTCACCCTTCTCGACGTTGTAGGCCCACGCGTACGCGGAGTCCTGCACCGGGATGCCCTCGGTGATGACCACGAGCAGCGGGATCTCCGCGTCGATGGCCTCGATGATGGCGTCCTTCGAGAAGGCCGGGGGCACAAAGGCGATCGAGGTGTCGGCGCCGGTCTTCTCCATGGCCTCGGCCACGGACGCGAACACGGGCAGCTCGACCGGGTTGCCGTCCTTGTCGACGTGCGACACGGTGGTGCCGGCCTTGCGGGCGTTGACACCACCGACGACGTTGGTGCCGGCCTTCAGCATCAGCGCGGTGTGCTTGGTGCCCTCGCCGCCGGTGATGCCCTGGACGATGACCTTGTTGTCCTTGTTCAGGAAGATGGACATGTTCTTCGCGTTCCTTACTTGGCCGCAGCCAGTTCGGCAGCCTTGTCGGCGCCTTCGTCCATGGTCTGCGCGATGGTCACCAGCGGGTGGTTGGCATCGGCGAGGATCTTGCGGCCGAGCTCGACGTTGTTGCCGTCGAGGCGGACCACCAGGGGCTTGGTCGCCCCGTCGCCCAGGATCTCCAGGGCCTTCACGATGCCGTTCGCGACGGCGTCGCAGGAGGTGATGCCACCGAAGACGTTGACGAACACGCTCTTGACCTGGGCGTCGCCCAGAATGACGTTGAGGCCGTTGGCCATCACGGTGGCCGAGGCGCCACCGCCGATGTCGAGGAAGTTGGCCGGCTTCACGCCGCCGTGGTTCTCGCCCGCGTAGGCGACGACGTCCAGGGTCGACATGACCAGACCGGCACCGTTACCGATGATGCCGACCTCACCGTCGAGCTTGACGTAGTTGAGGTCGTGCTCCTTGGCCTTGAGCTCGAGCGGGTCGGTCGCGTCGATGTCGGCGAACTCGAGGTGCTGCGGGTGGCGGAACTCGGCGTTCTCGTCCAGGGTCACCTTGCCGTCGAGGGCGAGGATCTCGTTGTCCGGGGTGCGGACCAGCGGGTTGACCTCGACCAGCGTGGCGTCCTCGCCGATGAAGGTCTCCCACAGCTTCTGGATGGTGACCGCGGCGGCGTCGAGGATGTCGGCCGGGAGGTGGCCCTGCTCGGCGATCGAGCGGGCGAACGCGAGGTCCACGCCCTTGACGGCGTCGACCGGGATCTTGGCGAGCATCTCGGGCTTCTGGACCGCGACCTCTTCGATCTCCATGCCGCCCTCGACCGAGCACATGGCCATGTAGGTGCGGTTGGAGCGGTCGAGCAGGAACGAGATGTAGTACTCGGCCGCGATGTCCTTGGCCTCGGCGACCAGGATCTTCTTGGTGATGTGGCCCTTGATGTCGAGGCCCAGGATGTTCTTCGCGTGCTCGTAGGCGTCGTCGGGGGTGGCGGCGTACTTCACGCCACCGGCCTTACCACGGCCTCCGACCTTGACCTGCGACTTGATCATCACGGGCTTACCGATTTCGGTAGCGATCGCCCGGGCTTCCTCGGCCGAGTCGGTGACCCGACCTTCCGACGAGGGCACTCCGTGCTTCACGAAGAGCTCCTTCGCCTGATATTCGAAGAGATCCATGTACTCACCGTCTCGTCTGCGTTGCTGTAACAACGTCTTTGTGGGCGGCCCGTCGTTCGGGGCGGGTCGATCGGACTCTAAACAGTCGCGGAGGGACGAAATCAGCCGCATCCAGACTAAGTGGCGCAGGTCACGAAGGTTCTTCCGGGGGCGGTAAAACGCCTGGCCAAGGCTACTGACGAGTAGCTGCGAGATTCCGGCCAGGTAGGGCCGCACGCCGCCTCGAGTACTACAAGTTGTCGTTGGAAAATCGCACCAAAGACCCCACTCCACGGTGAGGTATTCCGATCTGTTACCGTGATCAAGCTCACATGTGCTCGAGATCTCCGGGATCGCTTGCCGCGTTGCAATCGGTTCGTTACCGTCGGTGCAGTCGAATGTCACAGCGCGGTTACACCCGACCACCATGATCCAGGGCACGCACGACGACGGAGGAGGACGGCACGCTTGAGGCAGCACAGCGCTCCACAGGTTTCGAGCCGTCCCGCGTTCCGCCGGTCAACTCTGTTCCACCAGGCGGAAGACCTCCGATGAACGACGGTTTCACCCAGCGCGGATCGCACCAGCCGCGCTACCGCTCCACCCTCGCACAGCCGCAGCCCGAGTTCGATACCGGGCGGTGGCAGCAGACCGCCGCGGCCTGGCAGGCCGCCGAGCCCTGGGCGGCGGGATCCGCGTTCGACTCCGGTGCGTTCCAGGCCACCCCACCCGCGCCCGGATCCGGTTGGCAGCAGCCGAATCTCGACTGGTCCGCGCCCGAACAGGTCGCCTACACCGAGCCCATGTACGACGAGTACGCCGCCCCGGTCGAGGAACCGGTCAACCTGGCCCGCTTGGAAACCCGCCGGTCCCGCCGCGAATCCCGCGGCAAGGCGGCCGGATTCGCGAGTTCCGCCGCCGAGGGCGAGACCCCCGCGGCCGACCGCCCGGCGCGCCGTGGATCCCGTTCCGCCGCAGCCGCTTCCGCGCTCACCATCGCCCGGCTGCCCGTCGAACGCAGCGCCGAACCCGCCGGCGAGCCGGACACCGAACGCCGCTCGGGCGGCGCGCACCGCCTGCCCGCACCGCCCGCCGCGCTGAAGGGCCGTGCCGCCGTCGTCGCCATGGCCGCTGGTGCGGTCGTCGCCGCCGGCCAGGCCGGCAGCCAGGTCGCCGGGGCCAAGCACAACACCGCCGAGGCCGACGCCGCCATGCACCAGCAGCTCGCCGCGCAGACGGTGAGCCTCACCGGCGCCAGCAGCGTGGTCGGCGATCCCGCGCCCGAACCGGGCGCCAGCAGCCCCGCGGCGCCGCAGATCCTCAACGCCGCGCCGGTCGGCGACCTCAGCCAGTTCCAGGACATCCTGCAGCACGGCGAGAAGTTCGCCAACGACCTGCAGGCCGCCGTCGACGCCAAGTTCCGGCCGCTGTACTCCAAGTTCGCCAACGGCACCTACACGTCGGGCTACGGAAGCCGCTGGGGCGCAATGCATCCCGGCGTGGACATCGCCGCCCCGATCGGCACCCCGATCTACGCCGTCGAGGACGGCACCGTGATCGACGCCGGTCCGGCCGACGGCTTCGGCATGTGGGTCCGGTTGAAGCACGCCGACGGCACGGTCACCGTGTACGGCCACGTCGACACCACGACCGTCTCGGTCGGTGACCACGTCATGGCCGGCGACCAGATCGCCACCGTCGGTAACCGTGGCTTCTCCACCGGGCCGCACTGCCACTTCGAGGTGTGGTTGAACGGCACCGACCGCATCGACCCGCAGCCGTGGCTGGCCTCCCGCGGCATCGCCCTGGGGCCCCAGGGCGACTAGCGGAAACCGCGACCCGCCCGATTACGTGCGGGGGCCGCGCTTCAGCGCGATCGGTAGGCAGCCGGCCAGGCTGACGAGTGCGGCGCCGAGCACGAATTCCCCACTGCGGGTGAAGGTGTGCAGGTCGCCGTCGGTGACCGCGATCAGGCCCGCGACCCCGATCACCAGGCCGGCCTGGCGGACCATGGTGATCAAGGCCGAACCGGCCGAGAAATTCTGCGGCGGGACCGCGTGCAGGCCGTAGCCGATGAGTGTCGGAAGTACCAGGCAGACACCGACTCCGGTGAGGAGCAAGCCCGGCAGCAGGGTGGTGTAGTCGGGCCGCTGATCGACGGCGACGATCCACCAGAGCGCGCCGGCGGCGAAGATCGTCGCGCCCAGTGCCGCCGTCCGGCCAGGTCCGAGCCGTTGCACCAGGGCGCCCGCCGGACGGGTCAGCACCGGAACCATCAGCGGGCCGGGCGCGAACGCGAACCCGGTCCGCATCGCGGACCAGCCCCAACTCTGCTGACACCACAGCGGAATTGCCAGCAGCATGGCCCCGAAGGCCACCGCGAACAGGGCGTTGGCGACCAAGGCGCCCGGCATGCCCGGCAGCCGGAACAGCTCGATCGGCAGCGCCGGGTGGTCGTGCCGGTCCGCGCGGACCACGGCGAGGCTCAGCAGGGCGGCCGACGTGATCAGCAGGGCGAGCACCGGGAAAGACAGCCAGCCCCAAGGGTTTCCGCGCACCAACGCAAGTACGACACCGACGCAGCCCGCGATCAGCAGGGCCGACCCGAGCAGGTCGATGCGCCCACCGGCGGCACCACGCGGACTCGGCCGCAGGGCGAGGAGCCCGAATCCGACCACGCAGATGCCGACCGGAATGTTGATCACGAAGATCCAGCGCCAGTCGATTTCGGTGAGCGCACCGCCGATCGCCGGTCCGACGGCCGCGGCCAGGGCGCTCAGGGCCGCCCAGTTCCGGATCGCGGCGGGCCGCTGCTGCGGTGCCGCGGCCGCGAGCAACAGCCCCAGCGACGAGGGCGTCAGCAGTGCCGATCCGACGGCCTGGACGACCCGGGCCGCGACGAGCAGCCACAGGTTCGGTGCCATCGCGCAGGCCAGGGACGCGAGGGTGAATACCGCGACGCCCGCCAGGTACGCCCGCCGGGCGCCGATGCGGTCGGCCAGCGTGCCCATCGGGACCAGCATCCCGGCGAAGACGACGGTGTAGCCGTTCAGCACCCAGGAGGTGTTCGAAAGGTTCGCCCCGGGCACGTGTCGCGCGATGTCGGGGACGGCCACGTTGACCACGAAGAGGTCGAGATTGGCCATGGCCACCCCGGCCGCGACGAGGGCGAAGACGACGCCGAACCGAGTGGGCGTCGTGGTGGCGGCCCGCTGCGCCGCGGTTCCGCTGGTCATCTCGGATCCCTTTCCCGCGCATCACAATTCGCGGTCGATAGCGCCGCGCTCCGAGCCCTGCTCATGTGTTCTCCCTGATACGTCGAAGTGAGTTTGAAGTTCAAACTCGCTTCGGATGGTAGGGGTAGTGAGTTGGATATGGCAACCTATAGGTATGGCCGCAGAATCGCCGACCACCGCGTCCCCCACGCGCCGCGCTGCCGCCGAGGTACCGGGCCGCCCCTGCTCGATCGCGAGCGCGCTGACCCTGATCGGCGAACGCTGGACCCTGCTGGCGGTCCGCGAGATCAGCCTGGGCAACACCCGCTTCGGCCGGATCGCGTCCGCCACCGGAGCCCCCCGCGACGTACTCACCGCCCGCCTGCGCAGCATGGAAGCCAACGGCATCGTCTACCGCGAGCCCTACTCCGAGCACCCCCCGCGCTACGAATACCGCCTCACCGAAGCCGGCCGCGACCTGCTCCCGCTGCTCAACGCGGTCCGCGCCTGGGGCGACCGCTGGGTGGTCGACGAACCACCGGTCGCCTTCACCCACACCTGCGGCCACGACATCGCGGTAGTCCCCCGCTGCCCGCACTGCGACGTGGACATCGATCTCACCGACCGCGACGCCGTCCACGCGAGCGCCGCGACTCCGGAGTGGCTCACCCACAATCACCGGTGAAGCTCGAACCGATCCGGTGAGCCCACGGCCGACTGTCGACCGGGTACCATCCGAGTACCGTTGGGCAGGTGGGGTTTTCGCTGTTTCTGACGTTCAAATACGATCTGGGCGGACAGATTCGCGACGCGGAGGCGCTGGAGGGGGTACTCACCCGGCTGCACGGTCCACCGACGCCTGATCCGGCCCTGCTACGCAGCTGGAACCTCTCCTATCTCGCCGGCCACGCGCCGATCATCCGGCACACGCTGCCCGGTGGCGAGGTCGACCTCGGTGGAATCGGCTGGCACTACACCCGCCAGCTGCAGCTGTTCCCGTGGCTGGGCATCGCGTCGATCGATTACCGGCTGTCGCCGGACGAGCCGGTGATCGACCCGCTGCCCGCCTACGACGACATCATCGACTGGAAGAATCGGGACTACATCCCCTATCTGACCGAGATGGGTGCCCTCGGCACCAGCCTGGCCGGTCACGTCGCGATCGAACCCGGTACCGAACTCGACTTGCACACGGGCATCATCACCGAACTGCGCGCCGCGGTCGCCCGATTCGTCGAGCCACGCCACTTCCTCTACGCATTCCACGACTTCCGCATCTGCTGGATCGTCGACCGGCCGAACATCACGGATACGACCGCACAGCAACTACTCTGGCTGTCCGACAGTGGCGACGCGAGCGAAGACGCCGTTGCCGAGTTCTTCCGCGCCGGCACCGTCGAGGTGGCCAGCTCCGGCTGGTCGACCGTGATCCGCGCGCTGGAACTCGACTCCGACTACGACACCGCGTCCGTGCTCGGCTTGCTGAATCTCGTCCACACCCACTGGTATGCCTGCCAAATGTGGATCAACGCGCACGAGGTGACCGACCCGCAACTGCGCGCCGGATGGCGGCACCCGGACCGGCACATCCTGTCGGCCAGCCAATTGGCGCTGGCCGCAGCGTATCTGGCGGAAACACGCAACCTCAACGTGATGCTCAAGGATCCGGCAATGCTCCGGGTGGCCGTGAATCTCGAAGCTCACTTCGAGGTCAGCAAGCATCACGAAACCGCACAGGCACGGCTTCGCGCCCTGGAAAGCTATTCCCGCCAACTCGGCGATTATCGCGGCGAGATCGAATTACGCCGATTCCAAGGATTGTTCGCCGTTTCCGCGGCGGCGAGCGTCGCGGCCTTGGTGCCCGCGCTCGCTCAGGTCGGCTTCTCCTCCCTGCACATCGTCACCACGATCGTCCCGCTGGCCGGTGTCTGGGGACTGTTCGCCGTCGACTACTCCCCGCTCCGCAAGGCCGTCACACGCCGGTATCACGGCCGCTCCGGTCCGGCAGACTGACGGTTGCCGTGGTCCGCGGCGCGGGCCGTACACGGCGCCTACAGCTTTGTCAGTGTCCGGCTGAAGGACGGAATCAACCGGATCTTGCCCGCGGAACCGAAGTCGATGAGCACCGAGGCGGTCGGCCCCGACCCTTCGGCGGCGATCACGCGCCCCAGCCCGTACTTGTCGTCGCTGACTCGATCACCCACGGCCAGAACGAGACCCGTGTTGTTGCGCTTCGGGGCGGAGCGGCCGGGGGCCGGGCGGTCGGACAGGCCGGGGCGAGGGCCGGAGTGGTTGTCCCAGCCGCGGGTCCAGTCGCGTTCGCCGAAGCTCTCACCGCCGCGCCGGGTCACCGGGCGGACCGCCGGTTCCAGGCGCTGCCAGTCCATGAGGTGGCCCGGGATCTCCTGTAGGAAGCGGGATTCCGGGTTGGAGGTGGGCTGGCCCCAGCCGGAGCGGACCACCGCGCGGGTCAGGTACAGCTTGCGTCGGGCGCGGGTGATGCCCACGTACGCGAGGCGGCGTTCCTCCGACAGCTGAGTGGGATCGCCCAGCGACCGCATGTGCGGGAACTGGCCGTCCTCCCAGCCGGTGACGAACACGACCGGGAACTCCAGGCCCTTCGCGGTGTGCAGCGTCATCATGGTGACCACGCCGGAACCCTCGTCCGGGATCTGGTCGGTGTCGGCGACCAGCGACACACGCTCCAGGAACGCCGCCAGCGAGCCCGGATCCGGTTCGCCCTCAGCGGCTTCCGGCACCAGGCCCTCGGCGCGCGCGGCCTCCAGGTTGTTTCGCGCCTCGGAACTGAATTCCCGTGCCACGCTGACCAATTCGTTGAGGTTGTCGAGCCGGGCGCCGTCCTGCGGATCGTCGGAGGCGGCCAGTTCGGCGCGGTAGCCGGTCCGATCCAGCACCGCTTCGACGACATTGCCGACGTCGGGGAAGTCCAGGTCCTCCTGCACACCCGCGGCCCGGATCTCGGCCATCAACTCCAGGAATCCGGCGATCGCGCGCTGTGAGCGTGTGTTCAGCAGCGCCACCTCGCCGGCCGCCGCGTCCTCGAGCGCGGCCGCGAAACCGATGCCACGCTGCTCGGCGTGCACCGCCACGCACGCCTCGGCACGGTCACCGATGCCGCGCCGCGGCGTGTTCAGGATGCGCCGCAAGCTGACCGCGTCGTCCGGGTTCTCCAGCACGCGCAGGTAGGCGACGATGTCGCGGACTTCCTTGCGCTCGTAGAAGCGGACCCCGCCGACCACCTTGTACGGCAAGCCCATTCGGATGAAGATCTCTTCCAGCGCCCGCGAGTTGTTGTTGGTGCGGTAGAAGACGGCGACGTCGGAGTAGTTGTACTCGCCCGTGTCGACCAGCCGGTCGATCTCGCGGGCCACGAACTGCGCCTCGTCGTGCTCGTTGTCGGCCACGTAGCCGACGATCAGATCACCCTCGCCGGAGTCGGTCCACAGTTTCTTGTCGCGCCGGTTCTCGTTCCGCGAGATGACCGCGTTCGCCGCGGACAGGATGCGCTGGGTGGAACGGTAATTCTGTTCCAGCAGAATGGTTTCCGCATCCGGGAAGTCGCGCTCGAACTCCTCGATATTGCGGATGGTGGCGCCACGGAAGGCGTAGATCGACTGGTCGGCGTCACCCACCACACACAGTTCGCTGGGCTCGACCTCGTCACCGGCGTGCCCGACCAGCTCCCGGACCAGCACGTACTGCGCGTGATTGGTGTCCTGGTACTCGTCGACCAGGATGTGCCGGAACCGGCGCCGGTAGTACTCACCCACCTGCGGGAAGCGTTGCAACAGACCGACCGTCTCGCCGATCAGGTCGTCGAAGTCGAGGGCATTGGCCGCGCGCAACCGGCGCTGATATTCGTCGTACACCCGCGCCACCAGCCGGGGCAGCTCACCGTCGGCGGCGTCGGCCGCGTCGGCCGCGGCCTGCTCGGGGTCGATCAGCTCGTTCTTCAGATTGGAGATGGCGGTGGCGAGCAGCCGCGACGTGTACTTCTTCGGATCGATGTCGAAGTCGCGCACGATCATGCCGAGCAGGCGACGCTGATCGTCGGCGTCGTAGATGGAGAAGTTCGAGTTCATCATCCGCGCCGAACCGGTGTAGCGGACGTTGGCCTGCGCCAGCAGGTCGGCCTGGGCCCGCAGGATGCGCACACAGCTGGAGTGGAAGGTCGACACCCACATGACGGCAGCCCGCGGACCGACCAGACCGGCGACCCGCTCCCGCATCTCGGCGGCGGCCTTGTTGGTGAACGTGATGGCGAGGATCTGCCCGGGCGTGACCCCGCGCTCGGCCAGCAGGTAGGCGATGCGCCTGGTCAACACGGCCGTCTTGCCGGAGCCGGCCCCGGCCACGATCAGCAGCGGGGTACCGCTGTGCTCGACCGCCGCACGCTGCTGCGGGTTCAGCCCCTCGAGCAGCCGGGCCACCTGCTCGGCCCGCTCGGCCGCGCGTTCCGCGGCCCGGGCCGCGCGCTCGGCACTGCGGTCGACCGGTGCGATCCGGTCACCTGAGGCAGATCCTTCCCCGGCCGATCGGTCGGGCGTACGCATCGTGTCAGCCAAGGTCGTCTCCATCGCCCACCCACGCTACCGCTGGGCACCGACAAGGTTTGTGTCAAGGCCCGGGGCCCGGGGGAGCATTTTGCTCGGCTCCCGCGCGGATGGCAGACTTGTACGAGCGGCAACCGCCGGTACCAGGAGAAACAGTTATGAGCACCTCTATGACAGCACCCGGCTCCGATCCCGGCGCGCCCAGCAGCGCGGCCGAGATCGACGAACTCCGCAAGGAGATCGACCGCCTGGATGCCGAGATCCTGGCCGCCATCAAGCGCCGCACCGAGGTCTCCCGGATCATCGGCCGCACCCGCATGGCCAACGGTGGCACCAAGCTCGTGCACTCGCGCGAGATGAAGGTGCTGGAACGCTTCAGCGAACTCGGCCAGGAAGGCCACACCCTCGCCATGCTGCTGCTGCGCCTCGGCCGCGGCCGCCTCGGGCATTAGCCGCCTCCCCGAGTTTTTTGGCGCGGCTCGGGTGCCGTCGGAGTGAGCACGCTCGGCGGCCGCCCGAAGGCACGGCGATTTCGGGCGTACCCGGTGAGTTACCCGGCCCGCACGAAATCAGTTGTCTCGTTTCCAGCAGCCTTCGTGGCCGTCAAGCCAGGCCGATGTACTTGGTGTTCAAGTACTCTTCGATGCCCTCGAACCCGCCCTCGCGGCCGAAGCCCGACTCCTTGACGCCACCGAAGGGCGCGGCCGGGTCGGAGATCACACCCCGGTTCACCCCGACCATGCCGGTCTCCAGCGCCTCCGACACGCGCAGCGCCCGGTCCAGGTCCCGGGTGTAGATGTAGGCGATCAGCCCGTACTCGGTGTTGTTGGCGGCGGCCAGCCCCTCGGCCTCGGTGTCGAAGCCGACGATCGGCGCGACCGGGCCGAACACCTCCTCACGCAGGATGCGCGCCTGTGCGGGCACGTCGGCCAGGACCGTCGCCGGGTAGTAGTACCCCGGTCCGGGCAGGGCCTTCCCGCCGAGACGCACCTCGGCGCCCAGGGCGACCGCGTCGTCGACCAGGCTCGCGACGGTGTCGAGCTGGTCCTGGTTGATCAGCGGCCCGAGCGTGGTCTCCGGGTCGGTGCCCGGCCCGACCCGGTATTCGGCCATCGCGGCGACCAGCTTGTCGGTGAACTCCGCGCGCACGCTGTTGTGCACGTGGAAGCGGTTGGCCGCCGTGCACGCCTCACCGCCGTTGCGCAGCTTGGCCAGCACCGCACCCGCCACCGCGGCATCGATGTCGGCGTCGTCGAACACCACGAACGGCGCGTTGCCGCCGAGTTCCATCGAGGTGCGCAGCAGCCCGTGCGCCGACTCGCCGACCAGCTTCTTTCCGACCGCGGTGGACCCGGTGAAGGTCAGTTTCCGCAGCCGCGGGTCGCTCAGCAGCGGCGCGGTGACCGCCCCCGAGTGACTGGACGTGATCACCGACAGCACGCCGGCGGGCAGTCCGGCCTCGTGGCACAGCTGCGCGAGCAACAGCATGGTGAGCGGGGTCGCCGACGCCGGCTTGACGATCATGGTGCAGCCGGCCGCCAGCGCCGGGCCGATCTTGCGGGTGCCCATCGCGAGCGGGAAGTTCCACGGCGTGATCGCCAGGCAGGGCCCGACCGGCTGCCGGTGGACCAGGATCCGGCCGGTTCCGCCGGGCGCGGTCTGGTACCGGCCGTGCACCCGCACCGCCTCCTCACCGAACCAGCGGAAGAACTCGGCGCCGTAGCGGACCTCGTTGCGGCTCTCCGGCAGCGCCTTGCCCATCTCCAAGGTCATGAGCAGGGCGAGGTCCTCGCTTCGCGCGAGGATCGCCTCGTACACCGCGCGCAGCACCTCGGCGCGTTCGCGCGCCGACGTGGCAGCCCAGCCGGCCTGCGCGGCGGCGGCCAGGTCGAGCGCGCGCAGCGCGTCCTCCGGGGTACCGTCCGCGACCTGCGCGATCGTGGCGCCGGTGGCCGGGTTCTCGACCGGGAACGTGCCACCGCCGGTCGCGTCGACCTGGCCGCCGATCCACAGACCGGTGGGAATGGATTGCAGAAGTTCGGTTTCGCGCGCCATGAGCCCAGCGTAGGGTCTGAGCATCGGCGCGGCCACGAATCGCGGGCCCGAGCGTCGGGGCCGCGCGCACGCACAGTCGCACCGGGCAATCCGGCGATTCTCTTACGAGCAGATGACATCTGCGCCGATTGCGGAGTAGCGGCAGTGCGCGCGGGTAGTCTTCGGCCGGGCGCCGATTCACCGGGTTCGGCCGCCGCCGCACCGCCCGGCACACCCGCGGGGCCGTCGACTGGAAGGGAATCTTCGGCACGTGAGCAGCGACATCACCGCGACGACGGCCTGGCGGAAACTGCAGGATCATCATGCGGCGATCGCCGGCCGGACGTTGCGCGAACTGTTCGCGGCGGATCCGGCCCGTGGGCGGGAGCTGACCCTGACCGCGGCCGAGCTGTACATCGACTACAGCAAGCACCGGGTCACCGCCGAAACTCTCGATCTGCTGGTTGAATTGGCGGAAGCCGCCGGTGTGCCGCAGCGGCGCGACGCCATGTTCGAAGGCGCGCACATCAATACGTCCGAGAACCGGGCGGTCGGCCATGTCGCGTTGCGGCTCCCCCGCGACGCCGCCGCCACGATCGACGGCGCGGACGCGGTCGCCGAGGTGCACGAAGTCCTCGACCGGATGGGCGATTTCACCGACAAGCTCCGTTCCGGGGAATGGCGCGGCGCGACCGGCGAGCGGATCACCACCGTGGTGAACATCGGTATCGGCGGTTCGGATCTGGGCCCCGACATGGTGACCCGCGCCCTGCGCCACTACGCCGACGCCGGCATCTCCGCGCGCTTCGTGTCCAATATCGATCCGGCGGATCTGATCGCGAAGCTCACCGGACTGGACCCGGCCAGGACGCTGTTCATCGTTGCGTCCAAGACCTTTTCGACCCTGGAGACGCTGACCAACGCCACCGCCGCCCGGCGCTGGCTGGTGGCCGCGCTGGGCGAGGACGCGGTGGCCAAGCACTTCGTCGCGGTGTCCACGAACGCCGAACGGGTCGAGGCCTTCGGTATCGACACCAACCACATGTTCGGCTTCTGGGACTGGGTCGGCGGCCGGTATTCGGTCGACTCGGCGATCGGGCTGTCGGTGATGGCCGTGATCGGCCGCACCCGGTTCGACGAGTTCCTGGCCGGAATGCACAGCATGGACCGGCATTTCGCGACCGCACCGCTGGCGGAGAACGCGCCGGTGCTGCTCGGCCTGCTGGGCGTGTGGTATTCGAACTTCTTCGGCGCCCAGTCCCGCGCGGTACTGCCGTATTCCAATGACCTGGCCCGTTTTCCGGCCTATCTGCAGCAGCTCACCATGGAATCGAACGGCAAGTCGGTGCGCGCCGACGGCACCCCGGTCACCACGTCGACCGGCGAGATCTTCTGGGGCGAACCCGGAACCAACGGCCAGCACGCGTTCTACCAACTGCTGCACCAGGGCACGCGCCTGATCCCGGCCGACTTCATCGGATTCGCCCGTCCCACCGGGGATCTGCCCACCATCGACGGCACAGGCAGCATGCACGACCTGCTGATCAGCAACCTGCTGGCCCAGTCCGAGGTGCTTGCCTTCGGCAAGACCGCCGACGAGATCCGCGCCGAAGGCACCGACCCCGCCGTGGTCCCACACAAAGTGATGCCCGGAAACCGCCCCAGCACAACAATTTTCGCCCCCATGCTGACCCCCGGCACGATCGGCCAGCTCATCGCCCTCTACGAACACCAGGTCTTCGTCGAGGGCGTGATCTGGGGCATCGACAGCTTCGACCAGTGGGGCGTCGAACTCGGCAAGCAACAGGCTCTGGCGCTGGCCCCGATCCTGACCGGTACGGAATCCGTTCCCCACGAACTCGATTCGTCTACCGGCACCCTCGTCGACTGGTACCGCAGCCACCGCTGAACGGGTTCCGGCTCACTGGACCGCAGCGACCTCGGTTCGGGCGACTCGGGCCGATACGTGAGCGGGAGCCTCGATCCCAGGGCCCAGGTCGGCGGCCGGGATCGGTGCGTCGAAGACCTGGCGGATGGGGAGCACGCCCGCCCAGGCGTCGCCGGTCAGGTCTGCGGGGTCGTCGTCGGGGCCGCCGGTGCGGATCTTCACCGACGCCTCGGTGAGGTCCAGGGCGAGGACCATGGTGGCGGCCAGTTCCTTCGGGTTCGGAGGCCGGACGGTGTCCCAGGCGCCGGGGGCGACGTGCTCCACGACGGTCCGCAGGGCGCGGACGCGCTCGGCCGGGTCGGTGATCTCGATCGGGCGGCCGTGGATCACCGCCGAGCGGAAGTTCATCGAGAAGTGCATGGCGGACCGGGCGTAGACCAGGCCGTCGAGATGGGTGACGGTGACCGAGACGTCCGCGCCCACGGCGGCGCGCAGGTTGCCGGCGCCGGTGGAACCGTGCAGGTACAGGGTGTCGCCGTCGCGGCCGTAGGTGGTCGGGACGACGACCGGAGCGCCGTGCGACAGTACGCCGAGGTGGCAGACCAGGCCCGCGTCCAGAACCGCGTCGAGGGCGGCGCGGTCGGCCGTGCCGCGGGCCTTCGACCGGGTGAGAGTGCTGCGCGGGGTCGGGGACAGGGCGGTGCGGGTGGGCTCGGTGACGCTCATGTCTCCAGCCTGTCCGAGCAAGTGGCATTCTGGAATGGCCAATTCTGATCAATTCCGGAAGGCCAATTTCGTGACCGACCGCTGGGCCGAACTGCCCCTGACCGTCGACCGCACGCTGGCGGTGCCGCTCGCCGCCCAGGTCGCGGCCGAACTGCGCGACGCCGCGGTCTCCGGCCGGATCCGGGTCGGCGAGCGCCTGCCGTCCTCGCGGACACTGGCCACCCGGCTCGGCGTCAGCCGGACCGTCGTGACCGCCGCCTACGACCAGTTGCACGCGGAGGGCTGGGTGAGCGGCCGAACGGGCTCGGGCACCTATCTGGCCGCGGCGCCTACCGCCGCTCCCCCGCAGCCGGCCGACACCGGACCGGCCACCCGGACCGGCGATCTGGTGGACCTGCGCTCCGGCACCCCCTGCGTCGAACTGCTGGACCCGGCGGCGTGGCGGCGCGCTTGGCGCGCGGCCGGGCACCGAATGCCGTTGGTGTACAAGGAACGCCGCGGTGAACCCGCCTACCTGGCGGCCGTCGCCGAGCATCTGCTGCGGCACCGTGGCCTGAGCGCCGCGAACCACACCGTTCTCGCCACCAGCGGAACCAGCAGCGCCGCAGGTGAACTCGCCGCGGCGCTGCTGCGCCCCGGCGACCGGGTGGCGATCGAGAACCCCGGCTACCAGCGTGCGGTGGGAGCGTTCCGCGCGGCCGGGATGCGGGTCGTCCCCGTGCCGGTCGACGAACAGGGCCTACGCGTCGACCGCATTCCGCCCGACGTCCGGGCCGTGTATTGCACTCCGGCACACCAGTTCCCACTCGGCTGCCGGATGCCGGCGGCCCGCCGGATCGAGCTGATCGATTTCGCGCGCCGCACCGGCGCGCTGATCGTCGAGGACGACTACGACGGCGAGCTCCGCTACGACACCGCCCCACTGCCACTGCTCGCCACGCTCGCCCCCGACCTGGTCGTCCACCTCGGAACCACCTCCAAGATCCTCAGCACCACCCTCGGCGTCGGCTGGCTGGTCGCCGCGCCCGCGATCACCGATGCCGTTGTGGCGCACCGCGAAACGACCGGCACGCTGCCCGCCCCCGCCGGTCAACAGGTTGTCGTCGAACTGTCCCGCGGCGGCGATCTGTCCCGCCACCTGCGCCGCCTGCGCCGCGGCATGGCCGACCGCCGCGCCACCGTCGTCACCGAACTGCGCCGCCGCCACCTCCCGGTCCAGGGCGACCACGCCGGCTCCCACCTGGTCGTGCCTCTCCCCTCCCCGGCCGCCGAGCAACGCGCCATCGAATCCGCCCGCTCCCGCGGCATCCACCTCGACGGGCTGGCCCGCCACCACATCGGCACCCCGTCCACGTTCGGCATCGCGATCGGTTACGCCACACCCGCGCACGCGGACCTGGGCCCCGCCGCCGCCGTCACCGCCGACTGCTTGGCAGGAGTCTGAACGGCACCGCTGCGTATCCAACAGCGGCTGCGTGGGTATCGCCTGACCGGCGGGTGCGTGAGCGAGCACACGGTGTCGGGCGGGACGGGATCGCGCTAGCGTCCGAGTATGGGGAGTACGACGAAGTACACGCAGTTCATCGGGGTTTCGGCGGAACGGTTGTGGGCGGTGCTGGCCGATCCGCGGCGGTGGCCGGAGTGGAATCCGGCCGTGGGGGCGGTGACCTTGCGGGGAGAACCGGGGCCGGGGGTTGCCGGGGACTATCTTCCGGCCAGGCGGATCAGTGCCCGGATCCACGGGCGGCTGGCGAAACCGTTCGTGCTCAGCGCTTTCGAGCCGGGGCGGCGGATCGCGCTGGAGCAGCCGGAACCGGCGGGCGTCCTGCGGTTCACCTGGACACTGGCCGCGGTGCCGGGCGGCACGGAGCTGACGCAGGAACTCACCGTGTCGGGCCCGTCGGCCCCGGTGTGGCGCCGAATCGCGGGTGAGCCGCTCGAATTCGGGAGCCGGGTGCACTTCGCCAGGCTGGCGCAGCTGGCGGGGATCGCCCCGGCGCCGGACGCCCTGCACGTCGTGATCGCCGGTGGCAGTGGCGCACTCGGTCGGCAGGTTGCCGCCGACCTGGTCTGCCGCGGGCAGCGGGTCACCGTCCTGACCCGGCGGATCGATCCGACCCTGCCGTTCGCTCAAGTGCAGTGGGACGGACAGTCGGTCGGCGACTGGGCGCGCGTGCTGAGTGACCGTGGCGACGGAGAGCTCGCGCTGATCAATCTCGCGGGCAAGCTCGTGGACTGCCGCCCCACCGAGGCCAATGTGCGCGAACTCCGCAGCAGCCGAGTGGATTCCACCGCAGCCCTGGTCGCCGCGGCGCGGCAGCTCGCGCGCCCGATCGACTACTGGATCCAGGCGAGCACCACCGCGATCTGGTCGGACGCCGGTGAAATACGCTGCACCGAAACCACTCCCGTGCCCGAACCGGGGCTGCCCCAGATGACCGGCGTGGCGGTGCCGTGGGAGCGGGAGTTCACCGATGCCGTCGCCCGGCACCGGACGATCCTGCGCACCTCGATCGTCCTCGATCCCGAGGCGCCCGCGCTGCGCCGGCTCAGCGCGCTGACGAAAGCCGGCCTGGGTGGCAGTGTCGGCAACGGCCGGCAGTGGTTCAGCTGGATCCACCTGCAGGACTGGCTGGCGATCGTCCGCGCCGCCCTGGGCCTGGATCCGCAGGTCCGGTTGCCCGACGGAATCCTGGTCGCCGCAACCGATTTCCCGGTCCGCAACCGTGATCTGATGGCGGCCCTGCGCCGGCACCTGCACCGCCCGCCGGCCCCGCCGACTCCCGCGGCGATCCTCGCCGTCGGCGCGGTGGTTCTGCGCACCGACCCCGCCCTCGGCCTCACCGGCCGCCACGCGACCTCGGAAATCCTGGGCCCGGCCGGTTTCCGCTTCCGCTACCCCACAGTGGACGACGCGCTCGCCGACCTCCTACCGGCCTGACGCACCGGAAAGTGGTCGTTCGCCCCCGGATTCCGGGGGGAACGACCACAATTTCGCGCTGCGCTGCGACCCGGCAACCCCCCTGAGGCCCGAGCCGCCGTCCGGTCGGCCGCGCGACAACCACTCACCACGCGACGGCGTCGAGACCGAGCCGGGCCAGGGTCGCGAGCCCGAGCTCTCGCAAGGCCGCGGGCGTAGCCGTGTGCTCGGGGTCCAGTCCGACCAGGGCCAGGCTGTAGGTGTCTCCGAGGCGGGACAGGTAGGCCGACAGGCGAGTTCGCGGCAGCGCGGCAACGCGCAGTCCGGGATGGATCGCCCGGGCCGCGACCCCGGTGCACCCATGGGGACCGAGCGCCGCCAGCGTGTCGGGCAGGGTGCCGAGGTTGGAGCACAGGATGTCCCGTTCACCGGCACCACGAGAAAGCCGGTGGGCCAGGCGATCCGGGATGACCTGCAGGATCTCCTCGGGCAGCCCGCCCGGGCTGGTCATCCGGTGTTCGTAAGCGGCGCGGCACTTCTCGCGAATCGTCGCAGGGGTGTCGGCGCGGGTCAGCACGATGTCCGTCATGGCCAGATCGTTGTCGATCCGGGGTTCGTCCCGGGTGTCGACCGGCAGGCTCACCGCCATTGTCGACTCCGAAAACCCACTGTCCCAGAGCATATCGGCGACGGCCCGCACGAACAGCGAGTTCGGCGTACCACCGTGGGCCGCAGCCGCCGTATCCCAATCCGGAGCCGAGATGCGCAGCACCGCGCCGGGCGGGACGAACTCGGGCCCGGCAGCGGCCGCCGAGCGAGCCGCCACCGCCGCCGGCGGCGCCGGAAGCCCACGCCGAAGTGCCCGCGAGGTCCCGCCCAGCACCAGCCGCCACTGCCGGACCGCGTCCGCCCAATCCGAACGCGGCACCCGCCCGAGCGCGCTGCTTCCGTCCGGGCCGATCGTCCCCGGTACCGCACGCTCGCCGAGCGGTTCCCGCACCCGGCGCAGCGCGAGGTCGATGGCATGGATCAGACCCCGGCCGTCGGCGAGCACATGCGAACAGGTCAGCGCGACGGCCCCGCTGCCGTCGGCGAGCGTGGCAACCGAGAGGCGCCACCCGGGCCCGGTCTCGGGATCCAAGCCGTCTCCCTGACCATCGGCCCAGGTCAGCAGATCGGCGACGGGCTCGTCCGCGAGGCGCAGCGGATGCGCGCGGTGGTTGACCCGCCAGAACGGCCGCGCGCCCGGTACGCGCGCTCGCACCACCCGTCTGCCGAGCGGCCCGGTCCGCAGCGCCGCGTGCACAGCACGCAGCAACTCCGGCTCCACCGGTGCGGCGGTCCGCCAGATGCCTTGCAGCGCAATAGGTGTCCCCATCCCGCGATGGGTACGCAGGAAGATCTCGTCGACCACCCCGAGCCGATTCATCCGCACGGCACCCCGCGCCACCGGCCCGGGCGGACGGCCGACGCCGGGACGCGACCGATCGACCGAACATCTCCTGGCACAACCGATTCGGGCATGAACCGAAACGCGGAGACCCGCATCACCGCGGCATCCCGATCCCGGCACGCGGCGCCGCCGATCGGCCGTGCGCTCGCAATGACTGCCGGAAGCGCCGATCCGGGCCCGCCCGGCACGCGGTTCATTCCGCGGAACTACCGTGACGGCCGGCCCCCGAGGCGAAGCGCGCCGCCCCTTCCAGCGCCCCGTCCTGCAGTGCGGTCATCCCGTGGCGGAGTTCGCCTGCGATGGCTTCGAATTCGTCGAGCCCGTCCTGTTCGAGTACCGACATCCGGTCGGAGCGCATGCAGGTCTGCGGTAGGGCGGCCAGCTGGCGCGCCATTTCCTCTGCGGCCCGACGGGATTCGCCGGCGGGTACGACCTGGGTGACCAGGCCGATCCGAAGTGCTTCGGGGGCGCCGACGGCGCGGCCGGTCAGGATGAGGTCCATGGCCCGCCCGGTGCCGATGATGCGGGGCAGGCGCACGGTGCCGCCGTCGATCAGCGGGACGCCCCAGCGGCGGCAGAAGACGCCGAATGTGCTGTCCTGCTCGGCAACTCGCAGGTCGCACCACAGGGCGAGTTCCAGTCCGCCGGCGACGGCGTAGCCCGAGACGGCGGCGATCACCGGCTTGGACAGGCGCATCCGGGTCGGGCCCATGGGCCCGTCTCCGTCGGGAGTCACGACGTTGGACCGCTCGGTGCCCAGCGATTTGAGATCGGCACCGGCGCAGAAGGTTCCACCGGCGCCCCACAGCACCGCGACCGACGCGGCCGGGTCGGCGTCGAATTCGCGGAACGCGTCGGCGAGTGCCCGCGCGGTCGGGCCGTCGACCGCGTTGCGGGCGTGCGGACGGTCCAGGATCACGGTGAACACCGGGCCGTCGCGCTCGATCCGCACCGCCGGGCTGTCGGTATCAGTCACGTCCTCGACCCTATGCCTCGCACCGCCCCTGTTGTCCATACCTTGCACAAAGAAGTGAATCGGTGTTCACTTCTTGGTATGGCCTATCGCAGAACCCCCGCCGTCCAGGCCCGCCTGGACGCTCAGGCGGCGGCGATCGTGCAGGCCGCGACCAAGGTGCTGTCCACCGCGGGCTTCGCGGGCCTTTCGGTAGCGGCCGTCGCCAGCACCGCCGGCGTGGCCACCGGCACCGTGTACAAGCACTTCAGCGGCAAGTCCGAGCTGGTCACCGGGGTGTTCCGCGACGTCGTGACCCGCGAGGTGGCGGCGGTCGCCGCGGCCGCCGCGCACGGCCCGGTCGTCGACCGCGTCACCGCCGCCGTCGACACCTTCGCCGGCCGCGCGCTGAAGAACCCCAAACTGGCCTACGTCCTGCTGGCCGAGCCGGTCGACGCCGCCGTCGACGCCGAACGGCTGCGCTTCCGCCGCGCCTTCGCCGCCACCTTCGAGGACGCGGTGGCCGCCGGGGTCGCGGCCGGCGACCTACCCCCGCAGCACGCGCCCACCACCGCGGCGGCGCTGGTCGGCGCCATCGGCGAGGTGCTGGTCGGCCCGCTCGCGGCCCAGCTGGACAGCGCGAGCGTGCTCCCCGAACTGGTCGCCTTCGCGTTGCGCGCGCTCGGCGTCCCGCCCGTCTCCCCACCCACCCCGCGCGCCACCGGCGCGGACTCGACCCAGGAGTGACCCGTGCACACCCATGACGTCTTCAACCAGGTGCCGCCCCTGGTCCCCTTCGATTTCTCCCGGCACCCCGCCCTGATCGAGGGCCTGCACCGCGAGGGCGCCGGCTGGGCCGAGGCCGAGGTGCGCGAACTCGGGATCAGGGCCGGCAGCGCGCAGGTCCAGGAGTGGGGGCGGCTGGCCAACGAGAATCCGCCGGTGCTGCGCACCCACGACCGCTACGGGCACCGCATCGACGAGGTCGAATTCCACCCGTACTGGCACGAATTGATGAATGTCGCGGTCACCCACGGCCTACACGGCACCCCCTGGGTCGACGACCGGCCCGGCGCGCACGCGGCCCGGGCGGCCAAGTTCTTCACCTGGGGTGCCGCCGACGCCGGACACATGTGCCCGATCTCGATGACCTACGCGATCGTGCCCGCGCTGCGGCACAATCCGGAGCTGTCGGCCCGCTTCGAGCCACTGTTGGCTTCGCGCACTTACGATTACGGCCTCCGCGAGCCGTCCGGCAAGGCCGGTCTGATCGCCGGTATGTCGATGACCGAGAAGCAGGGCGGTTCCGACGTCCGCGCCAACACCACCACGGCCACACCGCAATCCGACGGCTCCTACCGGATCGTCGGGCACAAGTGGTTCACCTCCGCGCCCATGTCGGACATGTTCCTCACCCTGGCGCAGGCGCCGGGCGGGCTCTCGTGCTTCCTGTTGCCCCGGGTGTTGCCGGACGGCAGCCGCAACCCGATCCGGTTGCAGCGCCTGAAGGACAAGCTGGGCAACAAGTCCAACGCGTCCTCGGAGATCGAGTACGAGAACGCGGTCGGCTGGCTGGTCGGCGCCGAGGGCGCGGGCGTGAAGACCATCGTCGAGATGGTGAACATGACCCGCCTGGATTGCGTGATCGGTTCAGCGACCGGGATGCGGATGGCGATCACCCAGGCCGTCCATCACGCCCGGCACCGGCAGGTGTTCGGCAAGACCCTGGTCGACCAGCCGGCCATGCGTAATGTGCTGGCCGACTTGATCATCGAGTCCGAGGCCGCCACCACCGTCATGATGTCGCTGGCCGGCGCCACCGATCGCGCGGGCGCCGACCCGGCGGCGGCCGCGCTGCGTCGCATCGCCTTGGCGGTGACCAAGTACTGGGTGTGCAAGCGCGCCCCCGCGCACGTCGCCGAGGCCCTGGAATGCCTGGGCGGCAACGGATATGTCGAGGACTCCGGGATGCCGCGCCTCTACCGGGAGGCGCCCCTGATGTCGATCTGGGAGGGCTCGGGCAATGTGGCGGCGCTGGATGCGCTGCGCGCCATGGGACGTCAGCCCGAGACCGTCGAGGCGTACTTCGACGAGGTCGGTCAGGCACGCGGCGCCGACCGGCACCTCGATGCCGCTATCGACCGAATCGGCAAGGAGCTCACCGACTTCGACGACATCGAGTTCCGCGCCCGCCGGGTCGTCGAACTGATGGCCATGGTGTTGCAGGGCGCCCAGCTGGTCCGCCACGGCGACCCCGCGGTCGCGGATGCCTTCTGCGCCAGCCGTTTCGGCGGCGACTGGGGCGTCGCCTTCGGCACCTTGCCCGCCGGTATCGACACCGAGGCCGTCCTCCGGCGCGTCCCGGCCTGACCCGCTCCGGCGGGCGGGCGGCACGTCGCCGAGCCGCCCGCCGGACGGCCGCGCGGCCGCGC
>NZ_RFFH01000026.1 GCF_003696265.1 Nocardia stercoris
GAACAGCCAAAGCGTGTACAACCCGTGTACAAAGAACCGAAACGACGAACAGGCAGGGCCAGTGAAACCGGCCCCACCTGCGTCGATACGTCGGGCTGACAGGATTCGAACCTGCGACCCCTTGACCTAGAAACAGATTCCCGGCGTATATCCCAACGATTCTCAATATGCACCACCAACTGTGATTATAATGGAATTGCATGGCTTCCCGTTTCCCGTTGCAGCCCATCGATTCTCCGTCAAACCGTGTACTGCCCGTGTACTTGGGCATGTGCGCATCGGTGTCACGCCGCACCGTGATGACGCAGAACCAGGCAGCAGCCGCGGCACCGGCGCCTAAAATGAGGACGACATCTATGCGGCGCTCTTGAGCACCCTGGATCTCCAGGCTCACGGACCCGAACGCGGACCGGGATCAGCAGTGCCACGCCTCACGGCCGGTCACCGAAGGAGCGAGGCAGCCAAAGGGCACGACGCCTACATCGCTGATTCGATAGGCGGACTTGGCATCCGGATTCAGGCAATAGAGGCCTACCTGGTCCATGCGGCAAGTCGGTCCGTTTCGGGTCGTCACCGTGCTTCCGTAGGGGAGCCGGTTGCCTGGGCCGTCCACCTCCCAGGGGGCTGGGCTGCCACTGTACTCGCCGATCTCGACTTTGCTATTCACCGCTTCGACGACGTTGGCCTGCCAAGGCAGGCGGGACTGTTCCTGGGGGTCCGGTGGGGGCTTCTGCAGGTCGACCCCGCACAGGAGGCCTGCGAGCGCAATGCATTTAATCTTGCCGCTGGGGCTCTGGAAGGCGATGCCGCTGGGGACTATCTGCACCGCGCCGGCCGGGTCGTAACCCCCAGTGTCCGTTGCGGTATCCGGGACTACTGCCTTCAGCGCACCTTTCTGATAGCCAGTTGGGTCGACTTGGATTCCAGCGTTGATCCAGGTAGTCACATCCGCGAGTGATGTTCCGGGTCCGGGTGCTGCGACGGGATCCGCACTACCGCTGAGCGAGGGTACCGACGCCACCGTCACCGGACTGCCAGTCGGCGTACCGTCCGGGCGGCAGGCCGCAAGTGTAGCCAACGTCAATAACCCGAACATCCCTGCCCGCAGTTGCTTCCACATACCATGATCCCCTGTCTGATTTGACATCACCTTACCGGACCTAACTGCCGTCGACCTCGAATTGATGCGCCAGATGGGTGACCCCTTGGGCATCAAGCCTATTGCTCAACTCGAACATTCCAGGCGCCTATGGATTTCGACAGCGCCAGCAGCTCGCCACCTGACATACGCCCCCGGCCATCCATCGAGCTTGCACCACCATTCGAATCGCATCACAAATAGAATCGGCGGGGTGGCGTCACAGTCCTGAATGCACTAGAACCGGGCACCAAGTTCAGATATGCGTATATCGAATCCAAATTACCCAACCCACTCCTTCGAGAGAGCCACACCTTCCAACAGCTCGAATTAGTCGAACCCTGCAGAATAAGGGTCATCCCGCCCTGGAAAGCCTGCCGAGGCGAGAGCGCCATATCTGCACACTCGATGACGCAGCAACAGCCCCGCCAGCTCAGGCCTGGACACTTGCCACTCGTGCCCCCGCAACGACGCAACCAATCCTGGCTATCACAGATAACCAATTACGAACCTACTCTGTAATAATCTCGTACCCAACCAAAGGCAAGTTCATTCCGAGTATCCTACCCATGCCGACAACGATTTTGAGCCAGGTTAATTGATTGAGGATGTTTTTTTCATCCGTAAAAGTCATCAAATACCGAGTCCACAACGGGCCGTCCCCCGGAAGGAATGCATCGTAAACAGGAATACCGTTCGAGACAGCTTCGTCCAGTGTGTTATGAGCAAGCCCGTAAAGCCCGCCACCATACGATGGTTCGGCCATCGCAACGTCTGCAGCGTCTCCCGGAAGAGCGCCCGCGCTGGCGGCTGCGGCGGCTGCGGATGCCATTTGCGCCAGTGCAGCCACCCCGGAGTACACGCTGAGAGCACCCATCGCCATTTCGACGATATCGCCCAGAACCTCCAAAGGACTGTTCGCCTTGGGGAGTGCCAGCAGCCCGTGGAAGAACGCCGCGGCCCCGCCGATGATTTCGAAACCTGCTGCTATCGCGGGCTGTCCAGCCAGCGTCGCCACGAGAGCGCCGATACCGCAGGCGAACGAGATGATGCCGAGCCAGTCGGTGTCGCGTCCGGTGGGGTCGTTGGCGTTGATCGGGTCGCCGTAGGTGTACTGGTAGCCGTTGGCAGACCCACCGGCGACGGGATCGGCCTGCAGGAACCGGCCCAGACTTGGCAGATAGGTACGTGCCCCCATCTCGATGTATTGCTGGCCACCACTGTGTTCGATCGGCAAGCCGTTGCCGCCCTGCCAGCCCAGGTCCATGCCACCCTGCTCGGTTTGCGGCATCGCGATGTCACCGATAACACCGGTGGTCGGGTTGATGTCCTGACCGTACGGGTCGTACACGTGGATCGGGCTGACCGTTCCACCCGAATTATCCGTAGTGAACAGGACATTGCCGCGGATGTCGGGGTAGGACCAGTTGCGGACCTGGCCGACGGCGTAGGACTTCGACAACACCACGCCACCGGGCAACGGCAGCACACGCTGCACGTTGTCGCTGAGACCGTTCGGGACCAGCACCAGTGACGGGCTGCCACCACCATCGGTGTAGCCGTAACGGGTCGTACCGGTCGTCGAGCCCGTCAGGGTTCGCTGCAGGATCCGGCCGCCGGCGTCACGGGTGTAGGTGATGGTGGTCCCCGACGCGGTCGTGGTGCTCAGGTGACGACTGGCCGCATCGTAGGCGAGGGTGTCGCCGCCGATCTTGGTGGTGTCACCGTAGGCATCGTAGGTCGGTGTTCCCCCGCTGCTCGACGACACCAAACGGTCGGTGTTGTCGTAGCAGTACGTCGTCGTGGTCGCGGCGGCGCCGTCCTGGCTGTCGCTGAACGACGTCCGGTTCGTGTCGGCACCGGCGGCAGTGTTCTGCCCGCATCCGCCGGTGGGGGCGAACCCGTAGGTCAACTGGTGGTGCGGTACCGTCGCCGCGACGAGCCGGCCGCCGGCGTCGTAGGTGTAGGAGTCCGATGCCAGCTGGGTTTGGGTTGTGCCGCCGGTGTAGATCCCTTCGTCGGTGATGCGGTTGTTCTGCGACCGGGTCGCCTTCGACAGGTAGTCGAACGCCGGGCCCTTCCACTCCAGGCTGGTCAGCGCTCCGGTGTTGTTACGCTGCGGCGCCGTTGCCGATGTGCCGTTGCTGTAGGTGATCCCATTAGCCTGACCGGCGGCGTCGTAGGTCACGGTGGCTGCGGTGGAGTAGTCCAGCGCGACCGTCTTGAGACGGCTGGCGTTGTCGAAGGTGTATTCGACCTCGCTGCTCAAGCCGGAGCTGTTCGTGGTCGCCGCCCGGATCAGACGACCGGACGTGTCGAACGTGTTGGCGGTCTTGATTCCGTTGGCGTCCTGATAGTTGGAGACCTGGCCCTGCAGGTTGCTCGTGGCAACCGTCGTGCCGCTGGTGCCGGCACCGTCGGTCACCGAGGAGCTCTGAGAGCTGGGCTGAGTGGGAAGGACCGGATCAGTACCGTAACGGCCTGTCCCAGACTGCAGCCGCCGGTCCGGTCCACCGCACATTCCCGATGTCCGGATTCGACTTCCCGACGGAGCGCGGCCAGGGCCTCGGACTCCGTTACAGGGGGCCGGTGAATCCGGCGGTCACCGATCCGGCCCAACGCCATTGACACCACTTCGCGGAACCGAGGCACCTCCAACAGTTCGGCTAGTTCGTCCGCATGCGCCCCGGTCAGTTCGAGGCTTGCGCATATCACGGCGGCGGCGGCCGATCCGACCTCCGCCACGTCGTCACCGAGCGCAGCCGCCAGAGGGCAGGACAGCCGCGAGGCTGCCGCGCGCCAGCGACGGATCGCTTGATGTGCCATCTCGACCGCGGCGTGTCGGCAGACCGGTTCGGGGCGGGCGAGTAACTGGGCAACCCACCGATAGCAATCCGATTCCCTGTCCTGCACGACCAAGGCACTCGCCCACAACTCGCCTGCCGACCATCGCAGCCTGCTACCAGGGCCGGCCAAACGCGCGCCGGCTGCGACCAGGTCTTGGACCAGGGCAGCCTCGGTAGGAACGAGTTCCGCAGCGCTGGCTGAGCGGGCGAAGGCAAGGCCCGCGCGCAAACGTACCGCCGGATCCGAGTCCTTCATGAGTGTCTGGACCAGGACCTGGCACGGGCATTCCTGGTGCGGGCAGCGAGTGCCGATCACAGCTTCGACAAGAGCAAGCCGCACAACCGGCTCGCAATCGGAACTACACACCAAGAGCAGATGTCTCGCACGATCGTGATCGGCAGCGGCGACCAGCCACACAGCCCGGCGCCGCACCTGCATGTCGCTGTCCGTGAAGCAGCTCTCGGCTGCCTCGACGAGGGCGCTTCGCCTGGAGTTCAGCGGCGCAAGATCGGCCAGCAACTGAAGCACGATGGAACGGACCCCAGGATCGGGATGTTCGACGAGCGCGAGCAAGTGTTCGGCGATCGGATGGGTCGGGTCGGAACGAAGCGCCTCGAAGATCCCGGATCTCGCGGACCCGTAGCCCTCACCGGAGGAGCTCTTCAGAGCAGTAGCGAGCCACGACTCGACAAGGTCGGTCGGCGACTGCGCCGACTCGCGGGCCGTCAACGGCCCTGGGCGAATCCGCCCTTCCGTGTATTCATGCCCTGGATACTCGCCGATCCGGTACCTGAAACGCAAGGGCAATCTACGGATCCAAGAGTCGGCGCCCGGAAAGCGTGCCCATGCACCCGATCCTGATACAGGCGGACACGCGGTAGCTATCGGGCAGCACAGCACGAGACGAGCGCGCGGCCCAGGGCTCGGATCGGCCGGCCCGGACTCCCGCACGGCGGCAATATTGCTCACTGTATCTAAGGGTAGTCAGGTGGTGTGAGGAGTGACTGGCGCCGCACTCGCGACGAACGCAGGGCTCAGCACGCGCGCGCACCGTGTCGACTGTTCCGGTGCGGCCAGGGGAAAGGCGTTCGGGCAGTGGTGTTTTCCTTTACGTTGTGGTGGTGAGCAACGAACGTCCGAAGTACGCGGTGATACCGGCGCCCAAGGGGCGTCTCGAGCCGACGGATCTTGTTATCGCCAAGTTCTTGGGCGCACCGTCGCGGCGGTGGACTGAATTTGTCGCGGAGAACTTCGTTTACATTGCCGCAGAACCAGGTTCGCGAATATGGGTCGACGAGTGCTGGGTCGACAACGAGTGGGCACTGTGCGCGCGGTACCGCGACCAAGCCGACGAAGCCTTCGGGATGCGGGTGGTCGACCTGCACGTTCCTCGGGAGCCGAGCACACTGTCGGACCCGCTCGTCCGGGGTGGGCGACATGCTTCGGCGCGGTCGCAGGCCAGGCACCTGCTCGACGGGGTACCGGATGACGGCCAGGACGTGGTTGTCGGATGGACCGAGCAAGACGGTCGCCGCTGGTGGGGAATACCACCGGCGGCGGGCTGGCCCAGCGTACTCGAGCCGGCCAACAACGTGGCCGCCTTCAGCTGGCCCCCGCCGCGCCATCCGCACCGCAGGACCACCGATGCGCATCGGCGCCTCGCGCAGACTTTCGCTGCGATCGAGTCTCCCCGCTGGTCCGAACGTGCCTTGTCGGCCTGTCTGAATTCTCTCTTGATCAGCCACACGGCAGCGCGCATCGCCGTCGAAGACGCTTGGGCCGAGGACGAGTGGACCTTCGCCGTCGTCTACCAGGACCCGTGGCACGATGTTGCCCGCCGTATCGGGTTACGTCGCTCGACCTACGAGCGCGACAGCAACACGTTCTACAAGATGCAGTATGGAGGCGGGCTTACCTGTCCTCCGGACCCGACGCGTTTCGGTCAAGACGTCGCGGAATGCGACATCGGCGAGCCGCTCGGCACGATCGCTGAACATCTGCGAGCCGACGCCAACGGCATCCACTGGTGGGGAGACCGCCCATTACAACCTCCCCAAGGTCCTGTGGCACACTGATCCGCCCACATCCGCAGTGCGCCCCGCCGAACACGAACTCGCGCGCATCAACGACCGGATTCCACACGACATCACCTTGTCCGCACATCGGCATGAGCGGACGTTCTACGACGGGCAACTTGCCCGTTTTGGAGGGGCGCCGGTACGGCCAGGCGCCGGGTTCCGCAGATGAGGAGGACAGGGTGGCAATCGGGCGACTGGTCGACGGTCAGGTAGATGTTCACTACGGCCAGATCTATGTCCACAGCGACCCGTCGAGCCCCGGTTCGGAGCTGCCAGAGTCCTTCGCTGGTCAGAGCGGCGGGCTCTGCGGTGCGGCGGTACCCGGCGCGCTCCTTCTCATGACCGGGCTGCATACCGGCAAGGTCGGATTCACTGTCGAGGTGCTCGATCAGGCTCCGGCGCTGGACCCGGAATGGGAAGACGTGGTGGAAGTTTCGTTCCGCCCGAGGTCTGATTCCAGCGAACTGGTCGAATTCTTACAGCAGAATGCCTGGACGCTGGACCTGGCGGAGGTCGACTATCGGGTTCGGTACTGCGCACGTGGTATGGATGCCGGCCGCGAGGCCGACACCAGAGTGGATGACGAACCGCCGGTCGACTGCTACCTCCTACAATTCTGGCCTGCCCCAGCCGAACCGGATCGAGTAGTGCGGCAGACCTCGGACGCGGCTGCCTACTGGCACGAGTACGCGCGCGGATTGTGATGTGACGCCGCCGCCGGTCCGATCAGTCAGCGGCGCGCCACTCCTCGGAAATACAGCCTTCCTCGTAGTCCCACCGTCCGCTCTGCGCGCCTTGAATGACGAGTTGCTTCACCGCGCGGATGTCGGCATCGGCCGGCACATGCAGGGCGACCAGATTGAACCGCTTCAGTCCCTCGCCTTCGACTCTCAACGGTGCGAACGCATCCAACACGGCCTGTCGCTTCTGCGCCGAATCGCCGTCGCCATAAGGGACGATGCGGATCGTGCAGTTCTCGGAGTACTCCACGGCCTCCCTGACCCATAGGAGGCCGTCATCGTCGGGAACGACACGCACCACGTCCCCGGCAGAGAACCCCTGAACGAAGAAGGGGATGTTGTCCAACTCGACGAGGTCCTCATCGCGCGTGATCGCCCACATCGTTTCGACTCCGACCGGCGGCCAATTGTCCCCATCCTGAGGCAACTCGAATCCCACCCGCACTCGAGCAACATCGTCGGCCACTGTTGTCTCCTTCACGCTGCCGACAGCCCGTCAGGTTGTCGCGGAGATCAGTCTGCCTCACTCGTCCGATCCATCCGTACCACTCGGCCGGACCGGTGCCGCTGACCTCGCCGCCAAGAATCACCGGCCGGCGTCCCGCCCACCATGGACAACGATCCGCCCGGTCTCGTCAATCGTCCGTGCCGACGAGCAAGGTGACAGTCTCCGCCGCCCGGTCGATGAGAACCAGTTCGCAGAACCCGACGTGTACATCCCCGTAGTCGTGCACCGCATCCGGTGAGAGCGGCCCGAGCACGTAGTGGCTGGTTGCCGTCCGAGTCGGCGCGTAGACATGGGCCTCGAGTCGTTCCCGAAAGCGCGCCGGCATCTCGTCGACGTCACCTGCCCACTCATCGAAGACTTCGATAGCGCGATCCACGTCGACCTGCTGGTAGGTGTCCGGTCCGATGCGGTGACGCCACCACTTTCCATGCAATGACTTCGACTTCGCGGCCGAGTCGGGTCCCAAGTAGTCGTCGCCGAACTGCGGATGGGCAATCAACGCGGCCAGGATCATCCGGTCGGCGATCGCCTCCGACTGCAGCCGGAAGTGCTTGGTGTGAACCCATTGGCAATCGTGCGCAAAGACACCTCCGTCGTACTCCGAGAAGTTCGTGAATTCGAATCGCAGGTAGTCGAGCGCCACCGGCCGGTCTGCCACGTCCTGTCGCCGAACCGACTCCGCCGGGCGCGGATAGCCCGCTTCCCGACCATACTGGATCAATGCGTCGACCCGATCGCCCTCGCGCAACTCGAGGACATCCCGTAACGCGACGTCAGCCAAATGGAACCATGCCGGCGATCCGTCGGCGCGGGTCAGGCTTCCGGTGCCGTTTCGGATGTTCCAGCGGTGAATCGTGGCCGATTCCAGCACGGCATCCGGCTTTTCCTTGATCCATCCGTCGTCGACGGACGGGGTGCTGTCGTGGACGACAAACTTCCGCTCGACGGATGTCACCTGATAGTGCTGGGCCCGCAGCGCCGCGACCAGTGCCGCACATCTGGCGGCTGCGACGTCGTCGCCGACGAACCGGCAGCGCTGGGTGACGATCCGTTCGATCTGTCCGTCGGTACGGAGCTTCCGGGTATCCGTCGACAGGTGTGCTGTGTGCGCCATGGCGAGATCCGCGAGACCGTCTGCCTCCGTGGTGCCGGGGAGCAACAGTTCGATGTGGTGTTCGAAGTAGTAGAGCTGCCCCAGCTCCCGCGCCGCAGCTTCCGATTCCGGCACCCCGACCGTCTGTGGTGTCGCCCCGATCTTGATGCGCGCCAACGAAATACCTATCGCACGAACGTCTGCGACCAGTGCGAAAATCGATTCGCGAACCGCGGTAAAGTCACCCGTCGCCGACCAGATCAGCATCGGCTCATCTGGCACCCGTCCTCGGTCCAGCATTATGCGCGCGAACTCGAGCCCACGCTCGGCCGCGAACTCAGCCAGACGATCCGCGTCGGCGGGCTGCGTCGTCAGCTCGGCTTCGAATTCCCCGTGAAAGATGGGTGCCGGTTTCCACACCGAGCCATCCTCGCAAACTCGGCCGGGGCCAGCCGCGCCGGATCAGGACAAATGCTGTCCCGTCAGGACATCCTCTGCGTGACGATTTCAATCGCTGTTCGAAGACCCCGAGAGCAGTGGTTCTGAGCTCTTTGCAGAACCCGGTCTGTCAGCCCGATACTGCTGGTGGGTTGGCGCGTTCGATGCCGCTGACCTCGCCGCCAAGAGAATCGCCGGACCGGCGTCCGGCCCGCCATCGACAACGATCCCAGGTCCCTCACCGGGGCTGACACCTCATGGGCGCTGTACTGGCACGATACGGACCACCGAGCCGGCCACCCTGCGTCGAGCTGTAGTGCTCTATGCGCGTCCTTGGAAATCACTGCGGGAACTGCCAACTCGGTCCAACAACAAGAGTGCGACCACAACGGATCACGGCTCATCGGCACCGCGACATACAACCTCACATCGTCGGTCACGCGGCGCGGAACGCATAGATTGGTGACACCCACGTTGGAAAAACGGTGACAGATGTCGTGATCAGGCCACCGCATCCGCGCGCTCAACCGCACCTCGCGGTGACAGATATGGTGGTCAGCCACAGGAGAGTCGTTGCAGGTAGAGGCGATTCTGTCCGGAACCATCCCCTGCGGTGCTGCGTCCAACCGGTATGGACATCGACGAGGACTGGATCGACCGGCAGGCCCTGATCGACGCGGACCCCGACCCCGACGACCCGCAGGTCTGGGCAGACCAGCGATGGGTCCGCCAGCTGCTGCGCCGATACGGCGACCTACTCAGATCCCAAGGCCAGTAGGTGATTTCGTCGTGCCAGGGGTAGTGCCAGGCGGCGTTATCCGGCCGTCTCGCGCTCGGCCAGGAACTTGTCGAGCACGTCGAAGAGGAACTCGAGGACCTGCGATTCCTGCTCGGGTGTGAGAGCCTCGGCGAGGTCGCGATCCGGCAGCACGATCGATTCGATCAGCGCCCACCACGCGAGGCTGCTGTGGTGGCCGAGGTAGTTGGCCATCAGCCACTCGCGGAAGCCGTCGAGCAGCGGCCGGCCGTGGCGGCCGGCCGCCGCGTCGTAGCCGTTGAGGAAGTTGATGACGCTGCGCACGTCGGTGCGGACGATGTACATGCCGCTGCGCTTGGCGAACAGGGCGATGAACTCACGCTCGGTGAGATCGTTCGGATCGGTCACCACCCGGCCGTTGACCGTCAGTTGCTGCTGTGGCCCGTAGGTCGTGCGATCGGAGCTCTCCTGTACCACTGGTTCACCTTCAGTGTTGTACCTGTTTCCGCCGGGGATCAGTTGGATGGGATCAGCAGAGGCGTGGGTGCATCCTGTGGCTGTTCCTGCACTTCTTCGGCGTCGACGGGGACGATTTTCGCGAAGCAGGGCCACAGTGTCGGCGTCTTCAGGGCAACGGTCGTGTGTGGATCGGCCACCACGCTGAAGGGGATCTTCGGCGGCATCGGAGCGGCCGAGACAAGCGGAGGGAGCGTCCTGGGGTCCTGCGGCGGGCATTGTGCGGTGGCGTGGATGACATACGGCTGGTCATTGTCGTTGGTGCACTGCAACGCGTAGTTGCACTGCACACCCGGCGCGAGGTCAACCGGCGTGTAGGGCGAGCCCGAGGAGGAGCCGTCGGCGGCCGCGGTTGTCGCCACCTCCACGGGGCCTACCAGCGCCAAGCCCCCGAGGGCGAGAATTCCTGCTGTGGACCGAAATCGCATGTACGTTCCCCCTGGCCCGGTGGTTGTCCGGCCCATCCAACTCATCGAAATATCAAGCGCCACAATGGCAGCGCTACAGGCTAGCAGGCTGGACCGACCTCGATCCACCTTGCTCCCGCCAAGGTGGGGCAGTGCCGAGCCTTCTCACCAGCCGCAATGACATCTGATCCTATAAAGACACTTTGACCTGTTCGGGAGCCTTGTCGGTACGAATGCCCCGGAAACTGGGATGCCTTAGCACACCGGCGAACTCGCGGTACTCGACCTCGGCGACGATAACCGGGTCGACCCACCACACGGACCGGCCGACAATCGCCGGAGGTGGTTCGTCGAGCGGGCAGGCCTCGCGTCGGATCTGGTCGAGAGCCGCCCGGATCGCTCGCCGCGCATCGACAGTGAACCCTGTTCCGACACTGCCGATCCCGCGCAGTCGCCCGTCCGGTGTGTGGCCAGCCAGAACGAGCGCGCCGAATGTCGCTGCGTTGCCGTTCCCGGGCACCGCCCCGACGACGACGGCCTCCGGGGAGTGTCGGGATAACGGGTCTGGCGCACTTTCGGTGGTGGCCGACGGGTCGTTGACGGCACGATGCCTCGATGGATGTGGCGGATGTTGCTGTGGGGCGTGTGTTTTCGGGTTTGTATCCGTTGGTGATCGACGGTGTGGTCGATGAGGGCCAACGGATCGTGGTAGCGGCCAGAACGGCGTCCGGTCCGGCCGAGTGTTCACGGTGCGGTGCATGGTCAGTTACGGTTCACAGCTACCACTATCGGACTGTCGCTGACGTGCCGTTGGACGGGCGCCCGGTCGTGATCCGGGTGCGGGTGCGGCGGCTTGTCTGTCCGACATCGCTGTGCTGCAGGACATTCCGTGAGCAGGTTCCCGGCGTGCTCGAACGCTACCAGCGCCGCACCGCCCGGCTGACCGGCCAGGTTCGGGTGGTCGTGCGGGAGCTGGCCGGCCGCGCTGCGGTCCGGCTGCTGGCGGCGCTGCCGGTGCGGCTGTCTCGTCATACCGCGGTGCGGATCCTGCTGGGTATCCCGCTGCCGGCGCAGCCGGTTCCTCGTGTGGTGAGCGTGGACGACTTCGCCCTGCGCCGCCGCAACCGTTACGGCACCGTCGTCATCGACGCGGTCACCCATGAACGGATCGACGTTCTCGGTGACCGCAAGTCCGAGACTCTCGAAGCATGGCTACGCGCCAACCCGAACGTCGAGGTCGTCGTCCGGGACGGTTCGAATACCTACGCCGAAGCGATCCGCCGCGCGCTGCCCCGCGCACTGCAGGTCAGCGACCGCTGGCACCTGTGGCACGGCCTGGCCCGATCGGTGAGAGACGTCGTTGCCGCGCACGGCCGATGCTGGGCCGCCGCCGGCCCGAAACGACAGACGCTGGTCCGGGAAACCACCACGCTGCAACGCTGGCATGCGGTGCACAACCTGCTCGATCAAGGCGTCGGTCTGCTAGATTGCTCACGGCGGCTGGGATTGTCGCTGAACACGGTGAAACGGTATGCCCGCGCGGCAGAACCGGATCAGCTGCGCCTGCCGCCGCAATACCGGGCCTACTTGGTCGATCCGTATCGCGACCATCTTCGCCGGCGGCGCGCCGAACAGCCCGGTGTCCCGGTGCTGCACCTGTTCCACGAGATCAAAGCCCTCGGCTACACCGGCGGTCTCAACCTCCTGCACAAATACCTCAACCAGGGCCGCGCCGAAACCGAGCGGATCACTCCTTCGCCGGGGCGGCTGACCTCATGGATCCTGACCCGGCCCACCGACCTGCCCGCCGGCCGGAAATCCCACCTGGACGAACTCGTCGCGGCCTGCCCTGAAATGACCGACCTGTCCCGCCTCATCGGTGAATTCGCTGCGATTCTGACCGAGCGCCGCGGCAGCGACCTCGACGGCTGGATGAAGCAGGTCCGTGAGGCCGGGCTGATCGAGCTCGGCCCATTCCTACGCGGGCTCGACCAGGACCACGACGCCGTGGTCGCCGGTCTGACTCTGCCCTACAACAAAGGGCCGATCGAGGGCGTCAACACCAAAACCAAGCTGATCAAGCGACAAATGTATGGGCGGGCAGGATTCGAGCTACTCCGGCACCGGATCCTGCTGGCCTGAGGCGACCACCGAAAGTGCGCCAGACCCGGTCTTCTTACAGTCCCCAATGCCGGTACCCTGGTCTGTGCGAGGGACTGACCGGATGATATGCCCGTCAGGAGCCTGCCATGGCCAAGCACCTACGCACACCACACGAGGACGAACCGACCGGTTCCGAGAACCCGGCACAGCACCTACTGGAGAATCCGACCATCTCGGTACCCGACGCAGCTCGACTGCTCGGCATCGGGCGCTCCACAGCCTACGCCGCAGTGAAGACCGGTGAGCTCCCGGCCATTCGGGTCGGGCACCTCATTCGAATTCCATCTCGGTGGATGCGCAAAATACTCCACCTCGAGTCTGACCCGGATGAAGATCCCAGGTAACGGCATGGCAGGACCCCATCCGCGGTAGCTCTCTGCGCCAGCCACTTCCAGTCCTCCATCGGCACTGCCTTATGCCATAGACGATCTTGGACTCATAAGGCGCGAGCGCCGGAGCCGGCACCCACGACAGCGGAAACCGCACTCCGCCGCCTTTATCCCATCGACGGCGTCACACCCTCCATGGTGCTGATTCATATCCGTATCTCCGCCGCAGAGCACGGTGCCCACAAGGCCTGACACGAAACGACCCACGGGACCTCGATTCGATCCAGCCCATTGGGCCGTCGGCACGCCGAGCTCGCAACGGGCCAGTACCTGGGCTCGTGCCGTCTAACGATGCGTCGTCCCCATTTGCACCTCCGCCTCGTATCAATCTTCCACTACGACAGCAGGATCGATATGCCCAAGAACAGTCTCTTCTACCCGTACGAAGATCCCGAGCAGCCCAAGAAAACTCGCCGCAGCGAGCCGATCAACAAACGCACAGCCAGGAACGGGAACGTCACCTATACGTTCCAGGTCGACGTCGGCACC
This sequence comes from Nocardia stercoris, assembly GCF_003696265.1. Lineage (GTDB taxonomy): Bacteria > Actinomycetota > Actinomycetes > Mycobacteriales > Mycobacteriaceae > Nocardia > Nocardia stercoris. The sequence goes on from NZ_RFFH01000026.1 coordinate 13,564, forward strand.
AAGCCCGATGGCACTCGCGACCGACAGCGATTCACCTACCGGACACTGACCGAAGCGCGACGCGAGTATCGCAGGATCACCTCGGAAGTCGCCGCCGGACGATACGTGAAAATCACCGATGCCACGGTAGATGAAGCATGTGAGCAATGGCTGAACGGGCGGCGCGGTCTCCGCCGGAACTCGATGCGGACCTACCACAACGATCTCAAGCCCGCCCGGCGCCAGCTCGGCGGCCTCAAACTGGCCAACCTCACCAAAAAGGACGGCGACGACCTGGTGACCTGGATGCTCAGCGAAGGCCGACGCTCCCGCAGGAACTTCCGCCCGAACAGCCTCCTGTCGCAGGTAGCCGACCTCATCGCGCAACACCCGGAAGGGATCACCGCACAAGAGATCCGGGCGGCATTCCCCGGAAAACCTGCTCATGCCACTACCTGGGCGTTGGTCAAGGCCGGCCGCGCGACCAGACTCCGGCGGGGCGTGTATGCCCCCGCTCACCCAGCAGAGACAGTCGGCGGGGTAAAGCCTGTTACCGTGCGATCCACATTGACCGCCCTGAGCATGGTGGTCCAGTCCTATGTCGATCAAGGAGCACTGCCGCGGAACGTAATCTCGCTGGTCGAGCGCCCCAGCGATGACCTCACCGACGACGACAACGAGCTGAATACAAAGTCGTGGAATATTGCCGAGATCAACACCTTTCGCGAGTTCGTCGCCGATCATCGCCTGGCCGCGTGCTGGATCATGTCCACCTACGGACTACGTCGCTCCGAAGTGCTCGGGATGCGCTGGACCCGGTTCGACGACACCTCAATGCAGATCCGCCGAGCCAGAACGACTCTCGGCAAGGAAACCGAAGAAAACCTGCCGAAGTCACGCCGCAGCAAACGCGACCTCCCGCCACCCGCCGACTTGGCCGCAGCACTGCGCGCATTGAAACTCCGGCAGCAGGCAGAGTGTCGGGAGCTGGGTATCCCCTGGTCCGACGATCGACTGATCGCGGTCCATGAGGACGGCACCCCCATCCCGCCGGACTGGTACTCCCTGGAGTTCCAGCGGCTGCGCAGCCGTGCCGGGCTGCGACGAATCCCGTTGAAGGGACTGCGGAACACATCGGTCTCGCTGATGCTCGCATCAGGAGTCCCGGTCCACATCGTCGCAGCCTGGCACGGCCATGACCCCTCGATTTCACTGTCAACCTACAGCGCGGCACAGCCTGAGGACCTCGAGGCGGCCGCGGCGACCCTGTTCGATCAGGGCTCGGACCCAGCCCACCGCAGCTAGGCACACTCTTGGCACACTGGCCCGGTTTCGACCCTGTCCAGGGCCCGCCGACACGCCCCGAAAACCCTTCCTGACCTGGCGAATCAGAAGAATCCGAGCTTCTTCGGAGAATACGAAACCAGCAGATTCTTCGTCTGCTGGTAGTGGTCGAGCATCATCGCGTGGTTCTCGCGGCCGATGCCGGACTTCTTGTAACCGCCGAAGGCGGCGTGTGCGGGGTAGGCGTGGTAGCAGTTCGTCCACACCCGGCCCGCTTTGATGCCGCGGCCCAGCCGGTAGGCGGCGTTGATGTCGCGGGTCCACACGCCGGCGCCGAGGCCGTAGAGGGTGTCGTTGGCGATCGCGAGCGCCTCTTCGGGAGTGTCGAAGGTGGTCACCGAGACGACCGGGCCGAAGATCTCCTCCTGGAAGATCCGCATGTCGTTGCGGCCGGCGAAGATCGTCGGCTCGACGTAGTAGCCGCCGGGCAGGCCCTCGACCTTGCGGGGGCCGCCACCGACGAGGACCTCGGCGCCCTCCTTCCGGCCGATGTCGAAGTAGGACATGATCTTTTCGTACTGGTCGTTGCTGGCCTGGGCGCCGATCATGGTGGCGTCGTCGAGCGGGTCACCGCTGACGATGGCCTTCGTGCGCTCGATACAGCGCGCCATGAACTCGTCGTAGATCGACGAATGCACCAGTGCGCGTGAGGGACACGTGCACACCTCGCCCTGGTTGAGGGCGAACATCACGAAACCCTCGATCGCCTTGTCGAGGAATTCGTCGTCGGCCGCCATGACATCGGGCAGGAAGATGTTCGGGCTCTTGCCGCCGAGCTCCAGGGTCACCGGGATGATGTTCTCGCTGGCGTACTGCATGATCAGCCGGCCGGTGGTGGTCTCCCCCGTGAACGCCACCTTCGCCACCCGCGGGCTGGACGCCAGCGGCTTACCCGCCTCGACACCGAATCCGTTGACCACGTTGACGACTCCGGGCGGCAGCAGATCCGCGATCAGCTCCACGACCTTCAGGATCGAGGCCGGAGTCTGCTCCGCGGGTTTGAGGACCACGGCGTTGCCCGCCGCCAGCGCGGGTGCCAGCTTCCACGTCGCCATCAGGATCGGGAAGTTCCACGGGATGATCTGACCGACAACACCCAGCGGCTCGCGGAAGTGATAGGCGATGGTGTCGGCGTCGATCTCGGAGATACCGCCCTCCTGGGCACGCACCACACCGGCGAAATACCGGAAATGATCCACTGCCAGTGGCAGATCCGCGGCCTTGGTCTCCCGGACCGGCTTGCCGTTCTCCCACGTCTCGGCCACCGCCAGCGCCTCGAGGTTCGCCTCGATCCGGTCGGCGATCTTGTTGAGGATGTCGGCCCGCTCGGCGACCGGTGTGGCACCCCAGCCGTCGGCGGCACGGTGCGCGGCGTCGAGTGCCAGCTCGATATCGGGGGCGGTGGAACGCGCTACCTCGCAGAAGGTCTCACCGTCGACCGGCGACGGGTTCTCGAAATACTGTCCCGCCACCGGCGCTGTCCACGCACCGCCGATGAAATTGTCGTAGCGAGTAGCGAATTCGACGATGCTGCCGTCCGTACCGGGCTTCGCGTAGGACATGACCGACCCTCCTTGTGGGATACCGCTGGTCGCCACGCCGTCCGGACGTGACCTGCACCACTATCCCACCGCCACGGAAATGTCCGGGCGGAACATTCTCGGCGCGGCCGAACCTCGCCACTGTTCCGCAGAGAGGGAGGGTCACCGGCCTCCCATCGGGGGCCGAAAGACCACGGGAGTGCCGGAACCTGTCCGGCACTCCCGCGGCTGGTGTTCGGTGATCAGTGCGAGAACTTGATCTGCAGGCCGATGCCGAGGATGGCGATCAGCCAGATGGTGCCGGTGAAGACGGTGATCCGGTCGAGGTTCTTCTCGACGACGGTGGAACCGGACAGGCTGGACTGCACGCCGCCACCGAACAGGCTGGACAGGCCTCCACCCTTCGCCCGGTGCAGCAGCACCAGCAGCACCAGTAGCAGGCTGGTGATCACCAGGAGGATATCCAGGAACATGCGCATGCTCGACAGCTTATGCGGTCCGCGGGGCCGGTTCGCTACCGGGTGAGCCGCCCCGGCGGGCCCCGACCCGCCCCGTCCCGCGCGCCGAACGACCACCTGACCGGGACGCCGCCCGAGCGCCCTGCGCGCCAGCCGGGAACACGCACTTCCGGCCGGTAACATCCGCCACATGGCGGCCCACCTGCTGCGATGGTTCCCCCTGTTGCCGACCGCGCTGGTTGCCGCGGCCTGCTCGATACCGACCACCGCCGCACCGCCGCCGGCCGTGGGCCGGGCCGTCGCCGGACAGCTGCACGCGTCGGCCGCCGATCCCGGCGCCCCCACCGACCCGCTGGGCAACCCGTTCGGCCCGCCCGGTCCGCCGGCCCCGCTGCTCGGCACGCCCTGGGTGGTCGTGACGGTCCTGAACGCGCGCGGCGGCGATCACGACCCGGCACTCGCGCAGGTCCGGCCGACTCTCACCATCACCCCCGGCGGCGCCGTGTTCGGCAATGCCGGATGCAACCGGCTCACCGGCGACGCCCGCATCGATCCCGTCGGCCCGGCCGAGGACCACACGGCGCGAATCGTGTTCCGGACCGCCACCACCAGCCGGTGGTGTGGCTCGGCGGTGCTGGCGCTGGAAGAAGAGGTGCTGCGCGCGCTGCGCGGACCGGTCGAGGCCGTGACCGGCCCCGGCACCCTGACCCTGCGCAACCTGGCGGAGCACACTGGTCTCACACTGCGTGCCGAATAAGGAGCGCCGACCGCCATGACCGACGACCGCGAAGCGATGCTCGACCTGTTCTTCCGCAACGCGGTCAAGGGCGCGGTGTCCGGCACCCGGGTCACCGATGTCGATGCCGCGGTCGCGGGCCGCCCATGGACGACCGGTCAGCTGTGGGAGCTGTACGAGGCGCAGGCCACCAGCCGACACCTGGACCTGGCCGCCCGGCGGCTCACGGCCGCCGGTTCGGGGTACTACAGCATCTCCTCGGCCGGCGGGGAGGGCGATGTGGCGGTGGCGGCCGTGTCCCGGGTCACCGATCCCGCACTGCCGCACTATCGTTCGGGCGCCTTCTACGTGGAACGGGTCCGGCGGGCCGGTTCCGGGGATCCGGTCCGCGACCTGCTGCTCGGGGTGGTCGCGGCGGCCGCGGACCCGATCTCGGGCGGCCGGCACAAGGTGATCGGCGACCGGGCGGCCGCGATCGTGCCGACCACCTCCACCATCGCCTCCCATCTCCCCCGCGCGCTCGGGCTGGCGTTCGGCCTGGACCGCGCGGCCCGGCTCGGCCGCGCCACCGGCTGGCCACCGGATTCGGTGGTGCTCTGCGGATTCGGCGACGGTGGCGCCAACCACTCCACCGCGACCGGCGCGATCAACGCCGCGATCAATGCCGCGCACCGGCGGATTCCGGTCCCGGTGCTGTTCATCTGCCTCGACAACGGGATCGGCCTGAGTGTGCCGACCCCGCGCGACTGGATCGCCGCCGCCTACGCCTCCCGGCCCGGGCTGCGCTACTTCTTCGCCGACGGCTGCGATCTGCTGCCCACCCTGGACGCCGCGGCGGCGGCCATGGACTGGGTGCGTGGTCAGCGCCGGCCCGCGTTCCTGCACCTGCGCACGGTCCGGCTGTTCGGGCACGCCGGCTCCGACGTCGACTCCGCGTACCGGCGCCGCTCCGATATCGCCGATGACGTCGCTCGGGATCCGCTCACCGCCACCGGCACCCTGCTGGTCCGGCTCGGGGTCAGCGCGGACGAGGTCATCGACGCCTACGACCGGATCGGTGATCGGGTCGCGGCCACAGCCGCCGAGGTCGTCGACGCGGCGAAGCTGCGCGACCGCACCGAGGTGAGCGCGGTGATCGCGCCCCTGCACCCGGACCGGATCGAGCGCGACGCCGCCCGGCAGACGCCGCTACCGGCACCGCCTGCGCCGCAACGCATTACCGCGCCACCGGCACCGGCCGTCCGCACACCGGCACCCGCTGCCGCACCCACCTATCCCGACTTCGCCGCGCCGTTCGACGGCAGTTTCGGCGCCCGGCCGGATTCCCCGGCGTCCTGGTGGCCCGCGCTCGGCGCGACCGAACCGGCCATCGTCGCCATGCCCGAATCCGGCCCGGAAGTCGCCTTCGACTCCGCACCCGTCTACCACGCGCCCGCCGACCCCGAGGCCGCGGACGACACACCGGCAACCCTCGCCCAGGCGGTGAACCGCACGCTGCGGCAACTGCTCGATCGCGACGACGACCTGCTGGTCTTCGGTGAGGACGTCGGCCGCAAGGGCGGCGTGTACGGCGTCACCAAGGGCCTGCAGCGCACCTTCGGCGGCCGCCGCGTCTTCGACACCCCGCTCGACGAGCAGACCGTGCTGGGCGTCGCGCTCGGGACCGGGCTGGCCGGCTTCCTGCCGATCCCCGAGATCCAGTACCTGGCCTACGTGCACAACGCGCTCGACCAGATCCGGGGCGAGGCCGCGACCATGTCGTTCTTCTCCGCCGGGCAGTTCCGCAACCCGATGGTGGTGCGGATCGCGGCCTACGCCTACCAGAAGGGCTTCGGCGGCCACTTCCACAACGACAATTCCGTTGCGGCCCTGCGGGATATCCCGGGCCTGATCGTGGCGTCACCGTCGCGTCCCGAGGACGCGGCCGCCATGCTGCGCACCTGCGTGGGCGCTGCCCGGGTCGACGGCCGGGTGTCGGTGTTCCTGGAACCGATCGCGCTGTACCACACCCAGGACCTGTACGCATCCGGTGATCGAGAGTGGCTGTCCCCCACCGGAACCGGTCATGTCCCGGTCGGCCGCGCCCGCTGCCACGGCGACGGCAGCGACCTGACGATCGTCACCTTCGCCAACGGTGTACCGATGAGCCTGCGGGTGGCACAGCGGTTGGCGCGCCAGGGAATCCGGGCCCGGGTGCTCGATCTGCGCTGGCTCGCACCGCTGCCCGTCGAGGATCTGCTCGTTCACGCGCACGCCACCGGCCGAGTGTTGGTCGCCGACGAAACCCGGCGCAGCGGAGGGGTTTCCGAGGCGGTGGTCACCGCCCTGGTCGACGGCGGCTACCGGGGCGCGCTGAGCCGGGTCACCAGCGCCGACAGTTTCGGCCCGCTCGGACCGGCCTCGGCGACCGTCTGGCTGAGCGAAGACGAGATCGAGTCCGCCGCAATACAACTCATGTGGGATGTGACCGGCTCCGGCGGGCCCAGCCGACCCTGACTCACTGCGGCGGATCCGGTTCCCACTGCGAGGGCTCGGCATCCGGCGGCAGTCCCGCACGCAGCCGGTCGACGTGATAGGCGACCCAGGACGCCGCCAGCCGTTCCGGCGTCGCGTGGTACAGCTCCGCGAGATCGCCCAGCGCCCGCGCCCGGTCCGCGTCCAGCTCGATCACCACGCGCGCGGTCCGCCCGGATTCCGTTGCCATCCACCGATCCTCGCATCGCGCACCATCGCTGTCACCACAAGCGAGCGCGACCCCCGATCCGCACCACATCCCGGTGCCACGAAACGGCTCCGGCCCGGTACCGCGTGGTACCGGGCCGGACGACGTAGCGGCGTTCGCCGATCAGGGCAGCGGACCGCCCGCGGCGATCGCCGACATGGTCGCGAACTCGTCACCCTTGAGCGACGCACCGCCGACCAGCGCACCGTCGATATCGGGCTGCGCGAGCAGTTCCCCGACATTCTTCGCGTTGGCCGAACCGCCGTAGAGGATCCGCACGCCCGCCGCGGTGTCCGGGTCGGCCAGCTTGCCGAGCTCGGTACGGATGGCGCCGCACACCTCCTGCGCGTCGGCCGGGGTCGCGACCCGGCCGGTGCCGATGGCCCACACCGGCTCGTAGGCGATGACGATCTTCGAGATCTCCTCCGCCGTCAAGCCTTTCAGCGAACCACGCAGCTGCTCGAGGTTGTAGGCGACGTGGGTCTGCGCCTCGCGCACACCCAGCCCCTCCCCGATGCACACGATCGGGGTGAGCTCGTGCTTCAGCGCCTGCTTGGCCTTCGCCAGCACGATCGCGTCGTCCTCGTTGTGGTACTGCCGCCGCTCCGAGTGCCCGACCACCGCGAACGTGCAGCCCAGCTTGGCAAGCATGGCCGCGCTGATCTCACCGGTGTAGGCACCCGACTCGTGGGTCGAGACGTCCTGCGCACCATAGGTGATGAGCAGTTTGTCGCCGTCCACCAGCGTCTGCACGCTGCGCAGGTCGACGAACGGCGGGATGACCGTCACATCGACCTTCGCGAAGTACTTGTCGGGCAGCGCGAACGCGATCTTCTGCACCAGAGCGATGGCCTCGAGGTGGTTGAGGTTCATCTTCCAGTTGCCCGCGATCAAGGGCTTGCGCGCCATCTCATGCCTCCAGCACGGTCAGGCCCGGAAGTTCCTTGCCCTCCAGGTATTCCAGCGACGCACCGCCACCGGTGGAGATGTGCGAGAAACCGTCCTCGGGCAGGCCCAGGGTGCGCACGGCCGCGGCCGAGTCGCCACCGCCGACCACGGTGAACGCGCCCTTCGACGTGGCGGTCACGATGGCCTCGGCGACCCCGCGGGTGCCGTCGGCGAACTTCTCGAACTCGAACACGCCCATCGGGCCGTTCCAGAACACGACCTTGGCCTCGGTCAGCAGCGCCGAGAAGCGCTTCACCGACTCGGGACCGATGTCCAGACCCATCCAGCCGTCGGGAATCTCGGTGGCGGACACCACCTTCGACTCCGCGTCCGGCGCGAACTTGTCCGCCACCGTGATGTCGACGGGCAGATGCAGCACGTCGCCGTAGGTCTCCAGCAGCTGCTTGCAGGTGTCGACCATCTCGGCCTGCAGCAGCGAGGTGCCCACCTCGTAGCCCTGCGCGGCCAGGAAGGTGAAGCACATGCCGCCACCGATGACCAGCGTGTCCACCTTCGGTGCGAGCGCCTCGATGACCGCCAGCTTGTCGGAGACCTTCGAGCCGCCCAGCACGACCGCGTACGGCCGCTCCGGGTCGGCCGTCAGCTTGCGCAGCACGTCGACCTCGGCGGCGACCAGGTTGCCCGCGTAGTGCGGCAGCAGCTTCGCCACGTCGTACACCGACGCCTGCTTGCGGTGCACCACACCGAAACCGTCGGAGACGAACGCGCCGTCCTCGCCGACCAGTTCCACGAGCGCGGCGGCCAGCTTGGCCCGCTCGGCGTCGTCCTTGCTGGTCTCGCGCGGGTCGAACCGCACGTTCTCGACCAGCATGACGTCACCGTCGGTGAGGCCCTCCGAGCGCGACAGCGCGTCGTAGCCCACCACGTCGCCGGCGAACTGGACGTTGCGGCCCAACTCCTCGGCGAGACGCACCGCGACCGGCGCCAGCGAGAACTTCGGGTCCGGCTCGCCCTTCGGGCGGCCCAGGTGCGCGGTGACGACCACCTTGGCACCGGCCTCGGCCAGCGCCTTGATGGTCGGCACCGAGGCCACGATGCGGCCCGCGTCGGTGATCACCCCGTTGTCGTCGAGCGGCACGTTCAGGTCGGAGCGCACGAGCACGCCCCGGCCCTCGACGCCCTCGGCGAGCAGGTCTGCGAGTGTCTTGACTGCCATGCGGGTCAGAGGGACTTGCCGACGAGGCCGATGAGGTCGGCGAGACGGTTGGAGTAGCCCCACTCGTTGTCGTACCAGGAGACGACCTTGACCTGGTTGTCGATCACCTTGGTCAGCGGCGCGTCGTAGATCGACGAGTGCGGGTCGGTGACGATGTCGGTCGACACGATCGGGTCGTCGTTGTACTTCAGGATGCCCTTCAGCGGGCCCTCGGCGGCGGCCTTCATCGCGGCGTTGATCTCCTCGATGGTGGCGGGCTTCGCCAGCGTCGCGGTGAGGTCGGTGACCGAGCCGGTCGGGACCGGCACACGCAGCGCGTAGCCGTCCAGCTTGCCCTGCAGGTCGGGCAGCACCAGGCCGATGGCCTTGGCCGCACCGGTGCCTGTGGGCACGATGTTCAGGGCAGCGGCGCGGGCGCGACGCAGGTCCTTGTGCGGCGCGTCCTGCAGGTTCTGGTCCTGGGTGTACGCGTGCACGGTGGTCATCAGACCCTGCACGATGCCGAACTCGTCGTTGAGCACCTTGGCGATCGGGCCCAGGCAGTTCGTGGTGCACGACGCGTTGGAGATGATGTTCTGGCTGCCGTCGTACTTGTCGTCGTTGACGCCCATGACGATGGTGATGTCCTCGCCGGAGGCCGGCGCGGAGATGATGACCTTCTTGGCGCCCGCGGCCAGGTGGCCCTTGGCCTTCGCGGAGTCGGTGAAGATACCGGTGGACTCGACCACGATGTCCACGCCCAGCTCGCCCCACGGCAGCGCCGACGGGCCTTCCTTGATCGCCAGCGCCTTGACGCGCTGCTCGCCCACCACGATGGTGTCACCGTCGACGGAGACGTCCTGCGGCAGCCGACCCAGGATCGAGTCGTACTTCAGCAGCGTCGCCAGGGTGTTGATGTCGGTGAGGTCGTTGACCGCGACGATCTCGATATCCGTCTTGCCGACCGCCTTCAGCGCCTCGACCGCGCGGAAGAAGTTGCGTCCGATACGACCGAAGCCGTTGATACCTACCCGGACAGTCACGTTATCGCTCCTCAGCTCTCCAGCGGAATTTCGCTCCGATGCGAATTCCACCTTAACGGCACACCATAGCGTTCCCGGACACGGCCCTGGGCCTCGTAAGACAGCCGTGACCTGTGAAGCTCACAACGTTGCGAGACGGTGAACCGGCTCAGGTCACGGCACCGGGCCACTGCACGTTGCAACAACAAGCAATGCACCGGGTTCGGCGGACCGGTCGGTACCGGACAGGCAAGCAGGCGGTATCGACCGGGCAAGCTCGGATGCCGAATACCGCAGCGGCACACCATGAACCGCAAGCGCGGGCACCGCCGAGCGGCCGACGGCCCGCCGCTGCCGGGGCAGTGACGGGCCGTCGTGGTGGGTAGCTATCGCTCAGGCGTCCTCGAGCAATTCGGCGGTGACCGCCGATTCGGTGTCGGGGATCCCGAGTTCCTTGGCGCGGCGGTCCGCCATCGACAGCAGGCGCCGAATGCGGCCGGCCACAGCGTCTTTCGTCATCGGCGGCTCGGCCAGCTGGCCCAGCTCCTCCAGCGACGCCTGCCGGTGCTGCACCCGCAGCCGGCCGGCGGCCGCCAAGTGGTCGGGCACCTCGTCGCCGAGGATCTCCAGCGCACGCTCGACCCGGGCGGCCGCGGCCACCGCGGCGCGCGCCGAGCGGCGCAGGTTGGCGTCGTCGAAGTTCGCGAGCCGGTTCGCGGTGGCCCGGACCTCGCGGCGCATCCGCCGCTCCTCCCAGGTCAGCCGGGTGTCCTGCGCGCCCATCCGGGTCAGCAGGGCACCGATCGCCTCACCGTCGCGCACCACCACCCGATCGGTGCCGCGCACCTCGCGGGCCTTCGCCGAGATGCTCATCCGGCGGGCGGCACCGACCAGGGCCAGCGCGGCCTCCGGACCCGGGCAGCTCACCTCCAGCGCCGACGAGCGGCCCGGCTCGGTCAGCGAACCGTGGGCCAGGAACGCGCCCCGCCACGCCGCCTCGGCATCACTGATGCTGCCGCCGACCACCTGAGCCGGCAGGCCGCGGACCGGCCGGCCGCGCACATCCAGCAGCCCGGTCTGGCGGGCCAGCGCCTCGCCCTCCTTGGAAACCCGCACGACATAGCGGGACGTGCGGCGCAGGCCGCCCGCGCCCAGCACATGCACGTCCGAGCCGTAGCCGTACAACTCGAAGATCTCGCGCCGCAACCGCCGCGCGATCGACCCCATATCGACCTCCGCCTCGACGATGACGCGGCCGCCGACGATGTGCAAACCACCGGCGAACCGCAACAATGCCGACAATTCGGCCTTGCGCGAACTCACCTGGGACACGCTGAGCCGGCTCAGCTCGTCCTTCACCTCGGCTGTCATCGCCACGAGACGCGCTCCTTCCCGCCCAATGCGGACCGTACGTGCTCGGTCATCTGCCGTCCTTCTGCTCGAAGTCCTGCCAGCTCCGGCCGAGGTTGCCGAATCACCTGATCCAGTGCGGCGGCGAGCTTTCCAGGATGGTGCCGGTCGGTGCCCGCCTCGGCGACATCGGCAAAGGTTACTCGCGCGCACAACTGTTCGGCAGCTCTTGCCAGATGTTCGCGTTCCCTACCCTCGGGTACGGATCCGGAATCGACCACCACCTGGTCGACTTCGAAATCCGGTGCGTGCTGGGACAATACATGCAGGTGCCGCTCGGCGCTGAATCCCGCCGTTTCGCCCGGTTCCGCAGCGAGATTGAGAACCAGGATCTTTCGCGCCCGGGTGTGTTCGAGCCCGTCCCGCAACGCGGGCACCAGAACGTGCGGAATGACGCTGGTGAACCACGATCCCGGGCCCAGCACCACCACGTCGGCCGCCTCGATCGCCGAGGTCGCCGCGCTGCTGGCCGGCGGATCGGACGGGATCAACCGGACCCGGCGCACCTTGCCCGGCGTGGTCGCCACCGCGACCTGCCCGCGGATACACCGGCTCACCCGCGGATCCGCCTCCAGCCCGGAAACGTCGGCCTCGATGGTCAGCGGCGTGGGCGACATCGGCAACACCCGGCCGGTCACGCCCAGGATCCGCCCGGCCTCGGCCAGGGCCGCCTCCGGGTCGCCGAGCACCTCGGTCAGGCCCGCCAGGATCAGATTGCCGACCGAATGCCCGGCCAGTGCCCCCGAACCACGGAACCGGTGCTGCACCGTGCGCGCCCAGACACCGTCGGTGTCGTCGGCCAGCGCGGCCAGCGCCATCCGCAGATCGCCGGGCGGCAGCAACCCCAGTTCCGCCCGCAACCGGCCCGACGAGCCGCCGTCGTCGGCCACCGTGACCACCGCGGTGATTCGCGACGTCAGTCGCCGCAGGGCAGTCAACGTGGCGTACAGCCCGTGCCCCCCGCCCATGGCCACGATCGCCGGCCCGCCGGCGTCGCTCCCGTCGGTCGCGGCCCCCGCCGCGATCTCGTCCGGGATCATTCGCGCCCCAGATCTCGATGTACCACGCGCACCTTGTCATCCGCGTCGCGCTCGGCGAGCAGGTCACCCAGCGCCTCCGACATCGCCACACTTCGGTGTTTCCCGCCCGTGCAACCCACGGCGACGGTCATGTATCGCTTCCCCTCTTGCCGGTACCCGGTGATGGTCAGGTCGATCAGCCGGCCACAGGTCTGCAGATATTCCTGTGCGCCGGGACGCGAGAGTACATACTCGCTGACCACCGTGTCCTGTCCGGTGTGTTCCCGCAATTCGGGTATCCAATGCGGGTTGGGCAGGAACCGCAGGTCGAACACCATGTCCGCGTCCAGCGGCAAGCCGTACTTGAAGCCGAAGGACTGGATGGTGATCTGCAGCGGCTGGGCCGCGCCGTCACCGTAAGCCTCCTCCAGCTTCCGCGCCAGCTGATGCACCGACAGCGTGGTGGTGTCGATGACCAGATCGGCGGCGGTCTTCACCCGCGACAGCTGCGCCCGCTCGGCGGCGATATCGGCCGACAGGGTGCCGTCGGCGTTCTCCCCCTGCAGCGGATGCTGTCGGCGCGCGAAACCGAAGCGGCGGATGAGCACCGTGTCGGAAGCCTCCAGGAACAGCACCCGGGTGCGGATGCCCTGCCCGCGCAACTGCTCGGTGACGCCGGACAGGTCGCCGGTGAAGAACCGGCTGCGCACGTCCATGACCAGGGCGAGCCGGGTAATCTGCGGGTCGGTCTCGGCGCCCAGCTCCACCAGCCGGCCGATCAGCTCGGGCGGCAGATTGTCCGCGACGTACCAGCCCAGATCCTCGAGGACGCGCGCCGCGGTTCCGCGGCCGGCGCCCGAGAGCCCGGTGACGATCACGACTTCGGTCATGAGAGCATCCTGTCCTCTTCTCGAGCTCCTCGGGCCGCGCGGCCGGACCCGACCGTACGACACCCACGCGAAACCGACGTAACCAATCGAGGTCGGCCCGGTTACCCGGGCGTCGACGAACTCGCGTCCTCACCGAGCGCCGCGAGCACAGCCTTCGCCGTCGCCACCCCGATACCCGGGACCTCGGTGATCTGCTCCACCGTAGCCTCCCGGATCCGGGCCACCGAGCCGAAGTGCGACACGAGGGCGGTTCGCCGGGCTTCGCCCAGTCCGGGCACGGTGTCCAGCGCGGAGGCCGTCATCCGCCGGGAGCGCTTGCTGCGGTGGAAGGTGATGGCGAAGCGGTGGGCCTCGTCGCGCACCCGTTGCAGCAGGTACAGCGATTCGCTGTTGCGGGGCATGATCACCGGATCGGGCTCACCGGGTACCCACACTTCTTCGAGCCGTTTGGCCAGGCCGATCACGGCCACATCGGTGATGCCGAGCTCGTCGAGGACCTCCGCGGCCGCATTCACCTGCGGCGCACCGCCGTCCACCACGTACAGGTTGGGCGGATAGGCGAAGCGACGCGGGCGCCCCGTCTGCGGATCGATGCCGGGCAGGCCGGGTTCGGTGTCGCCGGATTCGGCGGCCGCCGCGTCCGCGTCGGCGGCGGCGAGATCGCGGCGCAGCCGCGCGAACCGCCGCCGGGTCACCTCGGCGATGCTGGCCACGTCGTCGGATCGGCCGCCGCCGGCGGCCTCCTTGATGGCGTAGTGCCGGTAGTCGGACTTGCGGGGCAGCCCGTCCTCGAACACCACCAGCGACGCCACCACATCGGTGCCCTGTACGTGGCTGATGTCCACGCATTCGATACGCAGCGGCGCACTGTCGAGGTCGAGCGCGTCCTGGATGCCCTGCAGCGCCGCCGACCGGGCCGTCAGATCGCCGGCCCGCTTGAGCTTGTGCTGGACCAGTGCCTCGGCGGCGTTGCGCTCGACGGTCTCCATGAGCGCCTTCTTGTCGCCACGCTGCGGCACCCGCAACTGCACCGCCGAGCCGCGCAGCTCCGAGAGCCAACGGCCGACCTCGGCGGCGTCGTCGGGCAGGGCGGGCACCAGCACCTCGCGCGGCACCGCGGTCGCCGCCTCCTCGCCCACCGAGCGCTCCGCGGCGGCCACCTGTTCGCCGTAGAACTGGGTGAGGAACTGTTCGACCAGGGCCGGCACCTCACCGGACTCCAGATCGACGGCGTCGCCGGACTTGTCCACCACCCAGCCGCGCTGCCCGCGCACCCGGCCGTCGCGCACGTGGAAGATCTGCACGGCCGCCTCGAGTTCGTCGGTGGCGAAGGCGATCACGTCGGCGTCGGTACCGGTGCCCAGCACCACGGCCTGCTTCTCCAGCGCCCGTTCCAGCGCGGCCACGTCGTCGCGCAGCCGCGCGGCGTTCTCGAAGTCCAGCTCCGCGGCGGCATCGGCCATCCGGCGCTTGAGTTCGCGCACCAGCCGGTCGGTGCGGCCGGCGAGGAAGTCGCAGAACGCCTCCGCGATCGCGTAGTGCTCGGCGGCGTCCACCCGGCCGACGCAGGGCGCGGCGCACTTGTCGATGTAGCCCAGCAGGCACGGGCGACCGATCTGGTTGTGGCGCTTGAACACTCCGGCCGAACAGGTGCGGACGGGGAACACTCGCAGCAGCAGGTCGACGGTCTCGCGGATGGCCCAGGCGTGCGCGTAGGGGCCGAAGTAGCGGACGCCCTTCTTGCGGGCGCCGCGATAAACGAACACCCGCGGGAACTCCTCGTTCATGCTCACCGCGAGCATGGGGTAGCTCTTGTCGTCGCGATAGCGGACGTTGAACCGCGGGTCGAATTCCTTGATCCAGTTGTATTCGAGCTGGAGGGCTTCCACCTCGGTGGACACCACGGTCCACTCCACCGACGCCGCGGTGGTGACCATCTGGCGGGTGCGCGGATGCAGCGAGGAGACGTCCGCGAAATACGAATTCAGGCGCGACCGCAGGCTCTTGGCTTTGCCGACATAGATGACCCGGCCGAAACCGTCCCGGAATTTGTAGACGCCGGGCTCGACGGGAATGGTGCCGGTTGCCGGCCGGTAGGTCGCGGGATCTGCCACGCATCCAGGTTAACGACGGGCACCGACAAAGCCGCGGGCGCGGATCGGAATCCGCGCCCGCCGCCGATCAGGAGTGACCCGAGGTGCACACCCACGCGATGATGTTGCCGCCCGCCACGTTCTCGGCGGTGCCCAGGTCGTCGCCGGTGCCACCGGAGTACCGGTCACCGTTGTCGGAGACCGCACCGCACCCGTTGCTGAAGCTGGCCACGATGGTGCAGTCGGAGTTGCCGCACTCGTCCAGCGCACGCTGCTCGGCGCTGCTGCTGTCGTCGTAGTCCCAGGACTTGCCGACATTGCCGTGGCTGTCCACGGCGATGGCGCCGTAGTACCAGCCGTCGGCCTGCGCGGCACCGGCCCCGACCAGACCACCGGCCAGCAGCAGACCGGCGGTACCGCCGACCACCATGCGACGGCCGCGCGAAATTGTTCCCGTCATCGGATTTCCTCCCGAATTTCTGTTCCGTGTCCGCTCCGCTCCCCCGACCGGACGTCCACAGGGTACTCGCAGGAATCCCGCAATCCAATCGAGTTACCGCCCACCCGATTTCGACCGGAACAGCGGCCGTCACCCGGCCCGCAACCGGGCGGCTAGATCGCCCCGTTCACCGATCTCGACGGTGTCGAGCTCGAGCCAATCCGCCAGCCGCCGTAGGGAATCCGCCAGATCGGCGGCGACTTCGGCTGTGCCGCAGTCCGGCTCGGCGAACGCGCCCGGCACCAGCAGCCGGCCCGTGGCCCGGTCGGCCCGCACGTCGACCCGGGCCACCAGCCGGTCGCCGGACAGGAACGGCAGCACGTAGTACCCGTGCACCCGCTCGGCGGCCGGGGTGTAGATCTCGATCCGGTAGTGGAAGCCGAACATGCGCTCGGTGCGCGGGCGGTAGAAGACGAGCGGATCGAACGGGCACAGCAGTGCCGTGCCCTCGATCCGGCGTGGGGTGCGCGCGGCCGGATGCCGGTAGGCCGGCTGATCCCAGCCCGCCACCGACACCGCTTCCAGCTCCCCGGCGGCGACCAGTTCGGCCAGCGCCGGGGCCGCCTGCGCACTGCGCAGCCGGTAGTAGTCGCGCAGATCCGCGGCGGTGCCGACGCCGAGCGCCGCCGCTGCCTTGAGCATCAGTTCCCGTACCGCGTCCGGTTCGGCCACCGTGCGGGCGCGGATCGCGGCCGGCAGCACCCGCTCGGTCAGGTCGTAGTAGCGCTGGAAACCGACCCGCTTGTCGACCGACAGCTCGCCGACGGCGAACAGCTGCTCGCACACCACCTTGGTGTCGCTGTGGTTCCAGCCCCAGTGATCCTTGGCGCGCGGACCGCCGAGCTCGAGCGCCCGCTCGATCTCGGCCGCGGTGCTGGGCCCGCGTTCGGCGATCACCGCCAGCACCGCCGTGGGCAGCCCCGGGTCCCGTTCCAGTACCTTGCGGGCGCCGCCCCAGCGGCCGTGCCCGTATTCGGCCATCCGCCAGCGCAGCAGCGGCCAGTCCTCGATCGGGACGAGTGCCGCCTCGTGGGCCCAGTACTCCACCAGCCGCCGCGGCCGCCGCGCCCGGTGCGACCAGGCGGCCTCGTCGACCAGCGCGCGGTCGTAGGCGCCGAGGCGGCTGAACACCGGCAGATAGTGGGCGCGGGTCACCGCGGTCACCGAGTCCAGCTGCAGCAGCCGGGTGCGCTCGAGCAGCCGGTGCACCGCGCCGCGGGACGCGGCGGCCGCGGGTAGCTTGCCGAAACCCTGTGCGGCCAACGCGGTCCGGCGCGCCGCGGCGGCGGTCATCCGGTCGGCGCCGGCCCGCGCCCGGCCGACGGTGGTGGTCGTGGTGGTCACCCGGGAATGGTGACAGAAGGCACCGACAAGTCGCCGGGGCTGTCGGCGCCGTCTGTTACCTTCGCAAAATACGACAAGCCGTACCCCCGGGAGCTGGAGGAATCCGTGACGGAATCGTGGACACCGGAGGTCATCGTCGTCGGTGCCGGTCTGGCCGGCCTGGTCGCGACCTACGAGCTCACCCGCGCCGGGCGGCGGGTCCTCGTCCTCGACCAGGAGAACCGCGCGAATCTGGGCGGGCAGGCGTTCTGGTCGCTGGGCGGACTGTTCTTCGTCGACAGTCCCGAGCAGCGGCGCACGGGGATCAAGGACTCGCTGGAGCTGGCGTGGCAGGACTGGCTGGGTTCGGCCGGTTTCGACCGCGACGACGAGGACCAGTGGGGCCGCCGCTGGGCGCGCGCCTACGTCGAGTTCGCCGCCGGGGAGAAGCGGCAGTACCTGCATGATCTGGGTCTGCGGGTGATTCCCGCGGTCGGCTGGGCCGAGCGCGGCGGTGCGCTGGCCGACGGCCACGGCAATTCGGTGCCGCGGTTCCACATGACCTGGGGCACCGGCCCGGAAGTGGTCCGGGTGTTCGCCGAACCCGTGCTCGCCGCGGAGCGAAAAGGCTTGGTGCGCTTCGCGTTCCGGCATCGGGTCGACGAGCTGATCGTCGAGGACGGTGCGGTCACCGGTGTGCGGGGCAGTGTGCTGGTCCCCACCGAACTGGGGCGCGGTTCCGCCTCCCCGCGAGACGTGGTGGACGAGTTCGAGTTCCGGGGCGCGCCCGTGCTGGTCAGCTCCGGCGGCATCGGGCACAACCACGAGCTGATCCGCCGCAACTGGCCCGAGCAGCGGCTGGGCCAGGCCCCCGCCACCATGATCTCGGGTGTCCCGGCCTACGTTGACGGCCGCATGCTCGCCATCACCGAGGCCGCCGGCGGCCGGATCGTGAACCGCGACCGAACGTGGAACTACACCGAGGGCATCCACAACTGGAACTCGATCTGGCCCGATCACGCGATCCGGATCATTCCCGGCCCCACCTCGCTGTGGTTCGACGCCATCGGAAAGCGGCTTCCCGCACCGTGTTTCCCGGGTTTCGACACCAACGCCACCATGAAGGCGATCCTGGCCCACGGCCACGACTACTCCTGGTTCGTGTTGAACCACACCGTGATCGCCAAGGAGTTCGCGCTCTCGGGCTCCGAGCAGAACCCGGACATGACCGGCAAGGACCTGAAGCTCGTGCTGAAATCCCGTGCCGCGGGCGGTGCTCCGGGCCCGATCGAGGCGTTCCTGAAGCACGGGATCGACTTCGTCACCGCCGACAACCTCACCGACCTGGTGACCAAGATGAACGCGCTCGCCCGCCCCGCCCACGACGGCACCACCCCGGTACTGGACGTGGCGGATCTGGAGCGGCAGATCGTCGCCCGCGACCGCGAGGTGACCAACGCGTTCACCAAAGACGCTCAGCTGCAGGCGATCAGCAATGCCCGGCGCGGGCTCAGCGACCGGCTCACCCGGGTGGTCGCGCCGCACCGGCTGCTCGACCCGGCGCACGGCCCGCTCATCGCGGTGCGGCTCAACATCCTGACCCGCAAGACCCTCGGCGGCCTGCAGACCACCCTCGACTCCCAGGTCGTGCGGCCCGACGGCACGCCGTTCCCCGGTCTGTACGCGGCGGGCGAGGTGGCCGGCTTCGGCGGCGGCGGCGTGCACGGATACAACGCGCTGGAAGGCACGTTCCTGGGCGGCTGCATCTTCTCGGGCCGGGCCGCGGGGCGCGCACTGGCCGCGGCGGTGCGGTAGCGGCGCAGCCGACCACCCGGCCGGCGAGTGCACGGCCGGATCGATGCTGCCCGGCTCGGCCGATCGGCGCCGACTCGGCCGGTCAGTGCAGCGGCGGAGCCGAGATGCCCATCGCCGCGACCCGGTGCCGCACCGCGAACCACCCGCCCACCAGCGCCGGGACCAGCACCACCAGGCTCGCCACGGTCCAGGTGCCGACGGGGTGGTCGAAAGCCATGAGCACCAACACGATTCCCAGGAACGCCAGCGTCGCGATCCCGGTCCAGGGTGCGCCCGGCATCCGGAAGTCGGGCCGCTCGATCTCCCCGCGCCGCCACAACCGCCACATCTGCAGCTGACAGGCCACGATCGTGGCCCAGGACGCGAGGATACCGAGCGCGGCGATATTCAGCACGATCTCGAAGGCCTCCGAGGGGACCACATAGTTGAGGCCCACCCCGCACAGCGCGATGCCGCTGGTCAACAGGATGCCGCCGTAGGGAACACCGAAGCGGTTCATCCGCGCGGTGAACGCCGGGGCGCTGCCGCTCATCGCCATCGAGCGCAGGATGCGGCCGGTGGAATACAGCCCGGAGTTCAGGCTCGACAGCGCGGCGGTCAGCACGACGAAGTTCATGATCGAACCGGTATGCGCCACACCCAGTCTCGAGAAGAAGGTGACGAACGGGCTCTCGTGTTCGGAGTAGGCGGTGTACGGCAGCAGCACTGCCAGCAGCAGCAGCGACCCCACGTAGAAGACCGCGATCCGCACGATCACCGCGTTGATCGCCCGCGGCAGGATCTTGCGCGCGTCCTGCGTCTCCCCCGCCGCGGTGCCGACCATTTCCACCGCGGCATAGGCGAACACCACCCCGGAGGTGACGGTTACCAGCGGCAGCAGCCCGGTCGGGAACCAGCCGCCGTGCGCCGAAACCACCGACAGCCCGGTGGGTTCGGTGCCCACGTGCCCGCGGGCCACCAGGAACACCGTGCCGATACCGATGAACGACAGCAGCGCCACCACTTTCACCAGCGCGGCCCAGAACTCGATCTCCCCGAACAGCGACACCGACATCATGTTGGCGGCCAGCACGACCAGCAGCGCGGTCAGCGCCATCGTCCATTGCGGCAGGTGCTGGAAGGCGCCCCAGTACTTCAGGTAGGTGGCGATGGCGGTGCTGTCCACGATCCCGGTCATCGACCAGTTCAGGAAGTACATCCAGCCGGCGACGAAAGCGGCCTTCTCCCCGAAGAATTCGCGCGCATACGACACGAACGAGCCCGAGGACGGCCGGTGCAGCACCAGCTCACCGAGCGCCCGCAGGATCAGGAAGACGAACGCGCCGCACAGCAGGTACACCAGGAACAGCCCCGGCCCGGCCTTGGCGAGCCGCCCGCCCGCGCCGAGGAACAGGCCCGTGCCGATCGCGCCACCGATCGCCATCATCTTCACCTGCCGCGGATGCAGGCCCTTGTGATAGCCGGCGTCCTCCGCTTCCAGGCGTGCTTCCCGCTGAACGTCGGTCATGACCACTGGCCCTTCGCGATCGGTGGAACGCGACAACTACAGACGAGCCTGCGGCACCGGTGAACGGCGGGACTCCGCAGTGTTCCCAGGCTAGCCCGGGCGCGGACTCAGCTGTTGGGGATGGACAGCTGGAAGGCGGGCTTGTCGCCGCTCACCGACGACACGCTGAGCGAGACCTTCACGGTCTTGCCGGTCGAATCGGTGACCACACAGGGACGCACGCTCGCGGGCGCGGCCTTCTGCAGGCCCACGCACGCCACCTTGGTCGCGTCGGCGTCGGTGAACATCTTGTACAGCGTGGCCACATTGGCGTTGGCGTCGGCGACGCTGATCATGGGGTCGACGAAGGCCGCGTTCAGGTCGGCGTTGCCGTCGTGCACCTTGGCGACGGTGACGGTGGCCGGCCAGGCCGTCCCGGCGCCGTCGGTGATCGTGCACTTCACCGCGGAACCCTCCTGCGCGACGACGGTTCCGTCGCAGGTGCCCTTCGGCATCGCCACCCCGGCGTACTGCTGGTACAGGTTCGTCAGTGCGGGCTGCAGGTTCTGCGCCGGAATCTGCGCGGGCGCCGAGGAGGAGGACGACGAGCACCCCGCGAGCAGGATCGGCAGAGCCGCCACGGAGAGAAGCAAGCCACGACGCATGGACACAACACCCTTCGAGTGTCGGGCGGCCGGCGACCGCCCGGAATCGGATCTGTGCAGTGCTATCACACTCGTGCCCGCTGGTGCCATCGGATCGGACCGACCGGCCTATTCCGTGCCCGTGTAGTGGGCACCCAGCTTCCGGAAGGTCGCCATCGCCTGAGCCGCGTACTCACCGTCGTTGGCGCGGATCGCCATCAGCGGCGCGTATTCGTCACCGACCAATTCGAGTCGCGCCCAACGCTTCTGCTCCGGGAAAGACACCCCGCGGATGTCGGGCCAAGCGAACAGGTCGGTGCCCGCGAGGTTGCGCACCTCGACACCGCGCGCGCCGACGCGGACCCGTGGGCGGGCCAGGACCAGGACGCCGCCGGCGATGAGCAGGCCCAGCAGCACGACCGCGCCCTGGTCGGCGACCCGGAAGTTCACGCCGGTGGTCTGGTGCGAGCTCAATAGTCCCGCGACCAGGAACGCGACCGCGATCAGCGCGGCGACGATCCGGATCCGCAGCGTCGCCCGCCGCGGCCGCACCACCAGATCCCAGTCGCCGGTGGTCTGCTCGGTGGCCACCGCGCTCACACCGCCGCCCGCAGGGCGCGCAGGGTGAGGGCGGCGTCCAGGGCCGCCGCGCACGCCTGTTCGCCCTTGTCCTCCACCGAGCCCGGCAGGCCGGCGCGGGCCAGCGCCTGCTGTTCGGTGTTCACGGTGAGCACGCCGTTGGTGACCGGGGTGCCCTCGTCCAGCGAGACCCGGGTCAGCCCGGCGGTCACCGCGTCGCAGACGTAGTCGAAATGCGGTGTCTCACCACGGATCACGACGCCCAGCGCCACGACGGCGTCGTGTGTGCGGGCCAGCGTCTGCGCCACCACGGGCAGCTCCATCGCACCCGCGCAGCGGACCATGGTGATCTCGGCGACGCCGGAGGCCTTCGCCGTGCGCTCGGCACCGGCGACCAGGGCGTCGCAGATGGTGGTGTGCCAGCGGGAGGCGACCACGGCCAGTTTCAGGTCCTTGGCTTCGGTGAGCGCGAAGGTGGGAACGCCGGTGCCACTCATGAATGTTCCTTTCCGGCCGCGTCCGCGCGGCAGGTCACTGTGCCGTTTCGCCGAGGTCCAGGTCGTCGAGCCCGACCAGGTCGTGGCCCATCCGATCGCGCTTGGTCCGCAGGTAGCGCAGGTTCTCGGCGTTGGCGCGCACCGGCATCGGGACCCGTTCGGTGATCGAGAGGCCGTAGCCGTCGAGGCCGACCCGCTTGGCGGGGTTGTTGGTGAGCAGCCGCATCGAGCTGATGCCGAGGTCGACCAGGATCTGGGCGCCGGTGCCGTAGTCGCGGGCGTCGGCGGGCAGGCCGAGTTCGATATTGGCGTCGACGGTGTCGTGCCCGTCGTCCTGCAGCTGGTAGGCCTGCAGCTTGTGCATCAGGCCGATGCCGCGGCCCTCGTGCCCGCGCATGTACAGCACGACGCCGCGGCCTTCCTTGGCCACCATCTCGAGCGCCGCTTCCAGTTGCGGGCCGCAGTCGCAGCGCAGCGACCCGAACACGTCACCGGTGAGGCACTCGGAGTGCACGCGCACCAGCACGTCGGAGCCGGAGCCGTCCGGCCCGGCGATGTCGCCCATGACCAGGGCGACGTGCTCGACGTCGTCGTAGATGGTCTTGTAGCCGACGGCCCGGAACTCGCCGTGCGGGGTGGGGATGCGGGCCTCGGCGATCCGGTCGACCTGCTTCTCGTTCTTGCGGCGCCAGGCGATCATGTCGGCGATCGAGATCAGCGACAGCTCGTGTTCGTCGGCGAAGATGCGCAGCTCCTCGGTGCGCGCCATATCGCCTTCGTTCTTCTGGCTGACGATCTCGCAGATCACGCCGGCGGGCTCGAGGCCGGCCATCCGGGCCAGGTCGACCGCGGCCTCGGTGTGGCCGGGGCGGCGCAGTACGCCACCGTCCTTGGCGCGCAGCGGGACCACGTGACCGGGCCGGGTGAAGTCGCCGGCGCCGGCCTTCGGGTCGGCGAGCAGCCGCATCGTGGTGGCGCGGTCGGCGGCGGAGATTCCGGTGCTGACGCCCTCGCGGGCGTCGACGGCGACGGTGTAGGCGGTGCCGTGCTTGTCCTGGTTTACCGCGTACATGGGCGGCAGCGCGAGACGGTCGCAGTCGGCGCCGGTCAGCGGCACACAGATGTAGCCGGAGGTGTAGCGGATCATGAACGCCACCAGCTCCGGGGTGGCTTTCTCGGCAGCGAAGATGAGGTCGCCCTCGTTCTCGCGTCCCTCGTCGTCGACGACCACGACCGCCTTACCGGCGGCGATGTCGGCGATCGCGCGTTCGATGCTGTCGAACCTGGTCACGTCTGTCTGTGCTCCATCTCGAATCGGCTGTTCCTACAGTACGGCGTGCCGTTCGCCCTATTGTCGGGCGGCACCACTGCCCTACTGCCGGGCGCGTCCCGCCCAGTGGCCGGACGCGTCCGTGCGCTACTGCTGGGTGGCGTCTCCGCCGCGCTGCTGCAGCCGCTCGACGTACTTGGCGATGATGTCGACTTCCAGGTTGACGACCGTCCCCACCGGCGAGGCGCCGAGGGTGGTGAGTTCCTGGGTGGTCGGGATCAGCGATACCTCGAACCAGTCCCCCTGCCCGGGCTCGGCACCGAGGCCGGAGACCGTGAGCGAGATGCCGTCGACGGTGATCGAGCCCTTCTCGACGACGTAGCGGGCCAGCCGGTCGGGCAGCGAGACCCGGACCACCTCCCACTTGTCCTGCGGGGAGCGGGACAGCACGGTCCCGGTGCCGTCGACGTGTCCCTGCACGATGTGACCGCCGAGCCGGCTGTCCACCGCGGCCGCGCGCTCGAGGTTGACGCGGGCGCCGACACCGAGCCCGCCGATGCTGGACCGGTTCAGCGTCTCGCCCATGACGTCGGTGGTGAAGGCGTTTCCGTCCACGACGTCCACGACGGTCAGGCAGACACCGTTGACCGCGATCGAGTCGCCGTGTTTGGCGTCGGAGACGACCACCGGACCGCGAATGGTGAGGCGAGCCGCGTCGCTGCTCTCCTCGGCCGCGACGATCTCGCCGAGTTCCTCGACGATCCCTGTGAACATGTGCCCGCGTCT
The DNA here is from genome assembly GCF_003696265.1 of Nocardia stercoris. Classification (GTDB taxonomy): domain Bacteria; phylum Actinomycetota; class Actinomycetes; order Mycobacteriales; family Mycobacteriaceae; genus Nocardia; species Nocardia stercoris. Next base: position 37,781 of record NZ_RFFH01000026.1, read on the forward strand.
CCTGTTCTGCTGCCTGGTCCGGTGCCCGCGCTCGCTGGTCCGGGCGGGTGGGCGCTGCCCTCACCGTGCGCCAACCATCCGGTCCGCGGCATTGTTCCCGGACGACGGCCGGGCCCGGCTACCGAATTCGCCCGGTTTCCCCGGTCAGGTTAGCTCAGCCGCGCGGCGATCTTCTGCGCAGTCTCCTTGGCGGAGCCGGGGTTCTGACCGGTGATCAGGTTGCCGTCGACGACGGTGTAGGAGACGAAGGGCAGCATGGCCTTCTCGTAGTGGGCGCCGCGTTTCTTCATCTCGGCCTCGGCGTTGTAGGGCACGAGTTTGTCGACTCGGGCGAGAACTTCCTCCTGCCAAGCGAATCCGGTGAGGTTGCGGTCGGCCACGAGCAGCGAGCCATCGGAGAGGCGGGTGTTCAGCAGTCCGCAATAGCCGTGGCAGACCGAGGCGACGATGCCACCGCGTTCGAAGATCTCGCGGGTGATGCGCTGCAGCCCGGCGCTGTCGGGGAAGTCGTACATCACGGCGTGGCCGCCGGTGAAGTAGACGGCGTCGAAGTCGGCGGCGTCGATGTGGTCGGGGTCGGCGGTGTTCTCGAGCAGTGCCATGCGCGCCGGGTCGGCCCGCCACGCCTTCGCGGTCCGGCCGTAACTGGGGAACTTCAGTGACCGCGGTTCCAGTGGCACGTGCCCGCCCGCGGGGCTGACGAGGGTCTGTTCGAAGCCGTGTTCTTCGAAGACCTGCCAGGCGTGGGTGAGTTCGGACAGCCACAGGCCGGTGGGATGCGACGGGTCGTCGTAGTGCCCGACATTGGTGACGACGTTCAGAATGCGCTTGGTCATGGTAAAACCGGCCTTCCGGGATGGTCGAGGGCTGTGTGCGGCGACTTGACCGGCACTTCGGTCAAGGGCCCTGAAAAGTTCTCACAATCGATACCGGAAAATACATCGATGTCATTCGAGAAACTATTCGGTAAACAGGACCGCTGCTCCGACAAATTTGTCGTATCGTGCATTTTCGAGACCCGATCGGCCTCGCTTGCAACCACTCCGGTAATCATCCCGCCCGTAGCGGCCGGATAGTAGTACCCACCGGACGACGCGCTCACACTACAAGCTTGCGTCGCCGCCGGGTGGGCCGCAGAATTGTTACGAAGTCGTCTTTTCCGAGCTCGAGTTCCGCCCGACGCCGTCCGGTGCAGAACATTCCGCACCACGCCGTCGTCCCAGTTCGAGCACCCGCCGAGAAGCCACCACCAGCTCCCCGGACCGAGAGGTGATACCCGCACGGGTACGCATTGCGCGCCCGCCGACACTCCTGAGAGGTATGCGTGACGACATTATTCGATTCGACACTGGAGGTTCGCTGTGTTCAATATCGCCGCGAATTCCATCTCGCGGCATCGATCGACCCGGCGTCACGCCACATTTTGTTGGAGATAGGCCCACGTTTCGGCGCGATCACCATGCCGGCCGAACTCGGCGAGCGGGTGCAGCAGCGGCTCACCGACACCGGAATCGCCGGGCCGGTCGTGCACCATCCGCGCGCCCGCCGCTGGACCTTCCTCACCCTCGCGCCGCGCCCGGGCACCCTCACCAAGGCGGTCACCGCGGAACTGTTCCGGCTGTACGCGACGGTGGCGTGTCCGGGCAGTCAGGTGGTGCTGCCGTCCGCCGACGACGAGCGCACCGGCTACCGCACCTGGGTGCAGGCACCCGAGACCGCCGACACCGTGCCGGCGCTGGAAGAGGTCCTGATCGCCACCACCGCGGTCTGTGGCCGCAAAGTCCCGATGCACTGACCGGCCGGTCCCGGGGGCGCCGCCCCGGGACCCGCGCGGACGGCTAGACCAGCCGCTTCTCGGCGTCGGAGGCCAGCAGCCGCAGCTTCTCCACGGTCGCCGACGGGTCGGCGGTGCCGTACACGGCCGAACCGGCCACGAAGCAGTCCACGCCCGCCTCCGCGGCCTGCTCGATGGTGTTCATGTTGATGCCACCGTCGATCTCCACGACCAGCCGCAGCTCACCGGCGTCGACCAGGTTGCGCACGATGCGCGCCTTGTCCAGCACCTGCGGCATGAACGACTGCCCGCCGAAGCCCGGTTCGACGCTCATCACCAGCAGCGTGTCGAAGTGCTTGAGGATCTCCAGGTAGGGCTCGATCGGGGTGTTCGGCTTCACCGACAGCCCCGCCTTCGCGCCCGCCGCGCGGATATCGCGAGCGACCGCGACCGGGTCGTCGGTGGCCTCGGCGTGGAAGGTGACGTTGTACGCGCCGGCCTCGGCGTACGGCGGCGCCCAGCGGGCCGGGTCCTCGATCATCAGGTGGCAGTCGAGCGGGATGTCGGTCGCCTTCAGCAGGCTCTCCACGATCGGGAGTCCGAGCGTGAGATTCGGCACGAAATGGTTGTCCATGACATCGACGTGCAGCCAATCCGCGGTCGCCACGGCGCGGGCTTCGTCTGCGAGCCGGGCGAAGTCGGCGGACAGGATGGACGGTGCGATCATCGGCGACGGCCGGTCGAAATGCGAGTGCGAGGTGGACACCGCCGCAGTGTAGCCGGGGGCCCGAACGGCCGATCGACGGTTGCCGCTCCCCGAAGTGGGTAGCCTTCTTAGCGTGATCAACATGTCGGCGGAACCTGGACTGCGCGGCGCGCCGGTCGAGATCGGGGTGGCGGCCGCGGTGTCGCAGTTGCCCATCGTGCGCGGCCTGGCCGAGACCCTGGTCCTGCTCAGCGATTTCACTCTCGACGAGGTGGCCGATATCCGGCTGGCCGTCGACGAGGCGTGCTCGACCCTCATCGCGCTGGCGGCGCCGGATTCGACGCTGTGCTGCCGGTTCGTGGTGGGCGAGCAGGAGTTGCTGGTGCGGGTGTCGGGGGTCGCGGCCGTGACCGGACTACCGGATCAGCACAGCTTCGGCTGGCATGTGCTGCGGACCCTCACCGACGAGGTGTTCGCCACCCAGGATCCGTTCGACCAGGCCAGCGCCGGATATCCCACCACCGTAGAGTTCCGGCGGGTCCGGGGGAAGATCTAGTGGTCGACGACAGTGGGCTCCCGCCCGCCGCATCCGTTCCACCCGAGCCCGGAAAACCGCACACCGAAGACTCGCGCCACGTCCGCGACCAGGACGAAACGGATACGGCCGCAACCGAATCCGAGGACGCCGAACTCGACCAGGAAGAGATCCGCACGGTCACCACGGCCGGCGGCTACGACGACGTCGCGGACCTGTTCACCAAGCTGGCCGGGACGACCGAGCCGGACGCGCGGGCCGCGTTGCGCGCGCAGCTGGTCCAGCGCTGCATTCCGCTGGCCGACCACATCGCCCGCAAGTTCAGCGGCCGTGGCGAGCCGTTCGACGATCTGACCCAGGTCGCGCGGGTGGGCCTGCTGCACGCGGTGGACCGTTTCGACATCAGCCGCGGCAACAACTTCCTGTCCTTCGCGGTGCCGACCATCATGGGCGAGGTCCGCCGCTACTTCCGCGACAACACCTGGGCGATGCGGGTGCCGCGGCGGGTCAAGGAGACCCATCTCCGCATCGGCGCCACCGTGGACGCGCTGTCGCAGCGGCTGGGCCGATCCCCCACGGCGAAGGAGATCGCCGCCGAACTGGACATCGATCCCGACGAGGTGACCCAGGCGGTGATCGCGGGCAACGCCTACCAGCCCACCTCCATCGACGCCGTCTCCAGCGGCCGCGACAGCGACGCCTCGCTGCTGGACACCTTGGGCGCCGAGGAATCCCAGTTCGACCGGGTCGAGGAGTACATCGCGATCCGGCCGTTGCTGGCCGGCCTGCCCGAACGGGAGCGCCGCATCCTCACCATGCGGTTCTTCGAGTCGATGACCCAGACCCAGATCGCGCAGCGGATGGGCATCTCGCAGATGCACGTGTCGCGGATCCTGGCCAAGACCCTGGCCCGGTTGCGCGAACAGTCGGAGCGGTAACGGGTCACGGAGCCGGCCGTGCTGCCGCCGGAACCGGAAGTGGTTCCGGCGGCAGGTAGATTTGCTCTTCGGAAACCGACCATCGACGCCGAAGGGGACATCTTGCTGCCGTTCGACTCGCTGTACCGGCACGGATTCGCCCGGGTGGCGGTTGCGGTGCCATCGGTCCGGGTGGCCGATCCGGCCTACAACGCCGAGCAGACCCTGGTCCTGGCCCGGCAGGCCGCCGCTGCGGGCGCGGTGTTGACGGTGTTCCCCGAGCTGGGCCTGTCGAGTTACACGGCCGACGATCTGTTCCAGCAGGACGCGCTCGACCACGGCGTGCGCGCGGCGCTGGAGCGGATCGTCGCCGAGAGCACGGAGATCGACACCGTGCTGGTGGTGGGCGCGCCGGTGCGGGCGCAGGGCCGGTTGTTCAACTGCGGCATCGTCATTCGTGACGGCCGGGTGCTGGGCGCCGCGCCGAAGAGCTACCTGCCGAGCTACCGCGAGTTCTACGAGAAGCGCCAGTTCGCCGCCGCCCGTGAGGCTTTGGCGGACACGGTGACCATCGCCGGTCAGCAGGTGCCGTTCGGCGCCGACCTGCTGTTCGAGGCGGCGAACCTGGACGGCTTCACCTTCCACCTGGAGATCTGCGAGGACGGCTGGGTTCCGTTGCCGCCCAGCGGTTTCGCCGCACTGGCCGGGGCCACGGTGCTGGTGAACCTGTCGGCCAGCAATATCGTCGTCGGCAAGGCCGACTACCGGCGCGAGCTGTGCGCCTCGCATTCCGCGCGCTATCTGGCCGCCTACCTGTATTCCGCGGCCGGGAACGGGGAATCGACCACCGACATGGCCTGGGACGGGCAGGCGCTGGTCGCCGAGAACGGTCAGATCCTCGCCGAGGGTGAACGTTTCGCCGACCACCCGCAGCTGGTGACCGCTGATGTCGATCTGCAACGACTCGCCGCGGACCGCATGCGGATGACCAGCTTCAACGACACGGTGCACGACCACCAGGACCGGCTGCGGCAGTTCCGGCGGATCTCGGTGCGGCTGCCGGTCCCGGCGCACGCCGTGCCGCTGCAACGCGAATTCCAGCGCTTCCCATACGTTCCCGCCGATCCGGCGGTCCGCGACCGCCGGTGCGCCGAGGTGCACCACATCCAGGTCGAGGGCCTGGCCACCCGGCTGGCGGCGACCGGCTCACAGCGGGTGGTGATCGGGGTGTCCGGCGGCCTGGACTCCACGGTCGCGCTGATCGTGGCGGTGCAGACCATGGACCGGCTGCGCTTGCCGCGCTCGAATGTGCTGGCCTACACCATGCCCGGCTTCGCGACCAGTTCGCGCACGCTGGGCGACGCGCATCGGCTGATGGCCGCGCTCGGCGTCACCGCGCACGAGATCGACATCCGGCCGTCCTGCCTGCAGATGCTGCGGGACCTGGGACACCCTGCGGCGGACGGGGTTCCGCAGTACGACGTCACCTTCGAGAACGTGCAGGCCGGGGAGCGCACCTCGCACCTGTTCCGGCTGGCCAACCACCACAACGCCATCGTGATCGGCACCGGGGACCTCTCGGAGCTCGCGCTGGGCTGGTGCACCTACGGTGTCGGCGATCATATGTCGCACTACAGCGTCAACGCCTCGGTGCCCAAGACACTGATCAAGTACCTCATCGCCTGGTCTGTGCGGACCGGTGAGCTGGGCCCGGAGGCGGGTGTGGTGCTGTCGTCGATCCTGGCCACCGAGATCTCCCCCGAGCTGATCCCGACCGACGGGGACGGCGATCAGCCCGGCCAGAGTTCGGAGGCCACGGTCGGCCCGTACGAACTGCAGGACTTCCACCTGTACTTCCTGCTGCGGTTCGGCTATCTGCCCAGCCGCATCGCCTACCTGGCCTACCGGACCTGGTCGGACCGCTCCCGCGGCTCGTGGCCGGACCTGCTGCCCGAGCAGGACCACCACGAATACGACCTGGCGACCATCAAGCACTGGCTGGCGGTGCTGCTGCGGCGGTTCATCCAGACCAGTCAGTTCAAGCGGTCCGCACTGCCCAATGCCCCGAAGGTCGGTTCGGGTGGTTCGCTGTCGCCGCGCGGTGACTGGCGGGCGCCCAGCGACGCGGTGGCGACGGCCTGGCTGGACGAGCTGGAACGCAACGTGCCCGACACGCCGGAGCGTTGACCGCCGCCGGGTCGAGTGCTTACCTGGTCCCATGACGGATCCCGGGATGCTGGATTTCGACGACGTCTATCGCGGTACCAGCCCACTCGGGCCGGGCGCCGCCGCACCGTGGAGTATCGGTGAACCGCAGCCAGAGCTCGCCGCCCTCATCGAGCAGGGCGCGATCCGCGGCGAGGTCCTCGATGTCGGGTGCGGGGAGGCCGCGTTGTCACTGGAGCTGGCCGGCCGCGGTTTCACCACCGTGGGCCTGGACCTCTCCCCCACCGCGATCGAGCTGGCCCGGGCCGAGGCCGCCCGCCGCGGCCTGACCACGGCCTCGTTCGAGGTCGCCGACATCAGCGATTTCACCGGTTACGACGGCCGCTTCGACACCATCGTCGACAGCACGCTGTTCCACTCCATCCCGGTCGAGGCGCGCAAGGGCTACCAGGAGTCGATCCTGCGGGCCGCCGCGCCGGGCGCCCACTACTACGCGCTGGTCTTCGACCGGGCCGCGCTGCCGGACCCCACCGGCCCCGGCCCGAACCCGGTCACCGCCGAGGAGTTGCGTGCGGCCGTCGCGCCGTACTGGACGATCGACGAGATCCGGCCGGCCCGGATCCACGCCAATTTCAGTGCGGCCGTCCTGGATTCACCGAACGCCCCGAAGTTCGCCGGGATCGAACGGGTGTCGGGCGATCGCATCACGCTGCCCGCCTGGCTGCTCTCGGCCCACCGCTAGGACGGCGACAGGGCGGCGGCACTCATTCGGCGGCGCCGTCGGCCAGGCGGCCGGGTGCGGCCAGGCGCCAGGAGTCGAGCACGATGGCGGCCAGCTCGTCCGCGTCGTCCAGCGCCGCCAACCGCACCCGCACCCACGCGTTGTTCGCCTCGTGCGCGGCGATCCAGAATTTCTCCGGCTCGGCGACCACCAGTTCGTCCCGGTCGAGGATCGGGCAGCGCACCGCCATCGAGGTCTCGTCCTCCGGCAGGGTCAGAAACAGCTTGCCCGCCACGCGGAAGATCGGCATCCCCCAGGCGAACTGCTCCGAGGTCTCCGGTAGCGACAGAGCCAGCGAGCGAACGGCTTCGGCGGTGACACTCATCCCCCGATAGTGCCAGCCGGGTCGGACAGGCCGACCGGCCGGCGGCCCGCCGCCGACCCCGGCCCAACCGCCGCGCCGAAATATCATGCGCCATCGGAGAATTCGATGCCGCAGGCCGAAAGGAACGCCCGCGCCTGCGCCCGCACCTCCGCGAGTTCGCCGGGCCGGCCCAGCATACGGATGATCGCGTCGGGGATCGCCCGCACCGCCCACTCCGGCGCGTCGCCCTCGTCCGAACGGATGTCGACGACGGTCTCCACGAGCCGGAACGGCAGCACGATCGCGGCGGACACGCCGGTCGCCCCGGATCGGTCCACCGTCGCGGCGGCCAATGTCTCGTACTGCCTGCGCAATTCGTCGCGGCGCAGCCGGAAACGGCGGAAGCGTTCGGTGCGCAGCTCCGGGATCGCGTACAGCGCGGCGGTGTTCCAGCGGGCGGCACACAACTGCCACACGTCGTACCAGGCCAGCGCGTACAGCCGGACCACGGCGGGAACCGCTTCGGTGCGCAGCCGCTCCGCCAGCGGCGCCGGTACCGCAACGGTTTCGGCCAGCAGCGCGTCGAGAATATCTTCCTTGGCCGCGAAGTGGTGGTACAGCGAAGCCTGGCGAATACCGACCGCGTCGGCCACCGCCCGGGTCGAGGTGTTGCCGTAGCCGTTGGCGGTGAACAGTTCCGCCGCCGCGTCCAGGATTTCCGCCCGGGCGGTTCGCCCCTGTCGGCGCCGCTGCTCGAGCCGGGGCCGGCCCGGGCCCACCCCTGTCGTCTCAGCACCTGCGGTCATGGCATCAAACTAACCCGGCGATGCCGGTGCGCGCCGCCGTGACCAGGCGATCCGGCACCGGAACAGATTTCTGTCACCCGACAGAAACATCCGCAAACCAGAAGTTACCCGGCGCAGCACGATCGACACCCGTACGTCACCGAATCGGACACACAGCGGGAAAAACTGTCAATCGACAGGGTGGCCCGGAACGCACCGGCCGCATCCATCAATTGCCGGAGCACGAGATGAGCACTGCGACAACCGATACCGAGCGGTTCTCCGTCGCCGCGGATACACCGGGGTCCGAACAGGTTGCGGCCGTGACGGATCTACGGGTGACGTTCCGGCGGGACCGCCGCGACGTCCACGCCCTGCGCGGTGTCACGCTGACGGTGCGCCGCGGCGAGATCCTCGGCCTGGTGGGCGAATCCGGGTCGGGCAAGAGCGTGCTCGGCACGGCCCTGCTCGGACTGCTGCCGGCTGCCACCGCCACCGGCACGGTCCGGGTCACCGGAACCGACATGCTCGGCGGCGACCCGGCCGCCCTGCGTCGGGTGCGCAGACTCGATCTGGGTGCGGTGTTCCAGGATCCGATGACCTCGCTGAACCCGACCATGCGGATCGGCGCCCAAGTCACCGAGGCAGCCGGCAGCAGCGCGGAAGCCGAACGCCTGCTCGCCGCGGTCGGCATCCCCGACCCGGCGCGCCGGATGCGCAGCTTTCCCCATCAGCTCTCCGGCGGGCTGCGCCAACGGGTGATGATCGCGATGGCGATCGCCGGGGACCCCGAACTGATCGTGGCCGACGAGCCGACCACCGCCCTCGACGTCACCGTGCAAGCGCAGGTGCTGGCTTTGTTACGCGGCATCTGTGACACCCTCGGCTGCGGCATCCTGCTCATCACCCACGACCTCGGCGTCGCCGGGCAGATCGCCGACCGGATCGCCGTCCTCTACGCGGGCCGCATCGCCGAGATCGGGCCCGCCGCAGCGGTGCTCACCGACCCGGCCCACCCCTACACCGTCGGCCTGCTGCGTTCGCGGCTCACCCTGGACACCCCCCGCGGGGAGCCGCTACCGGCGCTGGCCGGCGCGGTCCCGAGCCCGGTCACCCCGCTACCCGGGTGCGCCTTCGCCCCGCGCTGCGAACGGGCGGTCGACACCTGCGCTGTGATCCTGCCGGATCCGCTGCCGACCACCGCGAATCGGACGAGCGCCTGCCCGGTCCCGCCCCCGCCCGCGGCGAGCGCGGCCGCAGCCGCTTCGGATCGGCCCACCGATCCGGCCCGAACGACCAGCTCGGTGCCGCAAACCCCAGCCGACCCGACTCGGCCCCGACCGACCTCGGACCCGAGCGCGCCGGAACCCGCTGCACCACTGGACATTCCGCCCGCCGCGAAGCTGCACGACGTCACCAAGGTCTTCACCGGCGGCGCCCTGCGCGGGCGGCAGCCACTGCACGCCCTGCGCCGGGTCTCGCTCACCGTGGCCCCGGGTGAATCGCTGGCCATCGTCGGCGAGAGCGGCTGCGGGAAGTCGACGCTGCTGCGGATCATCGCCGGGCTGGAACGGGAGTCCGGTGGCACGGTCTCCGTCGCGGGGCGACCGCAGCTGGTCTTCCAGGACGCCGGCGCCTCCCTGACACCGTGGATGTCGGTGGGCGAGTTGATCTCCGAGCGACTGCGCGGCACCGGCGCGAGCCGCACCGAACGCCGGGCTGCGGTGCTCGAGTCCCTGCGCCGGGTCGGGTTACCACCCGAGGTCGCCCGGGCCCGGCCCGCCCGGCTGTCCGGCGGTCAGCGCCAACGGGTCTCGCTGGCGCGCGCCACCGTCGTACCACCCTCGATCCTGCTGTGCGACGAACCCACCAGCGCCCTGGACGTGTCGCTCGCGGCGTCCGTGCTGAACCTGATCGCCGAACTGCGTGCGGAGCTGGGCATGTCGGTGGTTTTCGTGACCCACGACCTCGCGGTGGCGCGCGTCGTGGCCGATCGGATCGCGGTCATGTACCTGGGCCGGATCGTCGAGATCGGACCGGCCGACCAAGTGGTCGCCGCCCCGGCGCACCCGTACACCGCGGCGCTGATCGCCTCGGTCCCCGAACTCGGCAAGGAGCCGGCCCCCACCGCCGGTGAACCGGCGAGCCCACTGGATCCACCCACCGGCTGCGCTTTCCACCCCCGTTGCCCGATCGCGATCGCGGCCTGCGCGGACCCACTGCTGGACGTCCGCACCGAGGGACGGCCCGGCAGCACGCACCAGGTGGCGTGCATCCAACGAAAGGCGAGCTGAGATGGCTGTCACCGTGCCCGGCGGGGGCATCACCCGCGATCGGCTGGCCGCGGCCCTGCCCGCGTCCCGCACCGAACTGCTGAACTGGCTGGGAGTTTCGCTCCCGCTGCTGGTGACCGTGATCGCGCTGGCGGTGCCGCTGCTGGCCCCGCACGCCCCGCTGGTGCCCGCCGGCGCCCCGCTGCGGGCGCCGGGCACCGACGGCTTCCTGCTCGGCTCCGACAGCATCGGCCGCGACATCCTCAGCCGAGTCCTGTACGGCATGCGCGCCAGCTGGTTCGCCGCCCTCGCCGTGGTCGCCGGCGGACTGCTGATCGGCGGGCTGATCGGGCTCATCGCCGGTGCGGCCGGCGGGTGGGTGGACGCGGTGCTGATGCGGATCACCGACGCCTTCCTGGCCCTGCCCGCGCCGGTACTGGCGGTGGCCCTGGTGGCCGCGCTGGGCCCCGGATTCGCGCACACGCTCGTGGCCGTCTCGATCGTCTGGTGGCCGTTCTACGCACGGCTGGTCCGTGGCGATGTCGCCCGGCTCGCGGCCCGGCCGCACCTCGAGGCCGCGAAACTCGCCGGAACCGGACCGATCCGGCGGGCGGTGCGGCACCTGCTGCCCGGTGCGGTTCCCAGCGCCTTGGTCGCGGCGAGCATGGACCTCGGCACCCTGATCCTCACCCTGGCCTCGCTGTCGTTCCTCGGGCTCGGACAGGCCGCTCCCGCACCGGAACTCGGCGCCGACGCCGCCCGCAACCTCACCTATTTCCTGCAGCAGTGGTGGCTGCCGGTGATGCCCGGCATCGCGGTCGGGCTGCTCGCCCTGGTCGGCAATGTCGCCGGCGACTGCCTGCGCAATCTCGTCAAGACCCGATAGGAGTCCGATGCGTACCTTCGTCCTGTCGCGGATCGCGTCGATGCTGGCCATCCTGGTCGGTCTCACCGCCGTCATGTTCGCGCTGCAACGGATCTCGCCGCTGGATCCGGTCCACGCCCAGCTGGGCGCGCAGGCTTCCCGGGAGGCGATCACCGCCCGGCGCCACGTCCTGGGCCTGGATCAGCCGATCCTGGTGCAGTTCTGGCACTATCTGCTCGGCGCCGCGCACGGCGACTTCGGGGTCTCCTACCGTACGCGCCGGCCGGTCGGAACCGACCTGGCCAGCTATGTGCCGGCCACCGCGGAACTCGCGCTCTACGGCATCCTGATCGCCCTCGTGCTCGCGGTGTTGCTGGCGCTGGGCACCACCCTGAGGTGGCCGGGTGCGCGGCTGCTGCGAGCGGCGCTGTTCCTGGGTGCCTCCACTCCCCTGTTCCTGCTCGGCATCGTCGGGCTCATCGTGTTCTACCAGCAGCTCGGCTGGCTGCCCGCCAACGGCCGCAGTTCGCTGGCCGGGGCGCCGACCGGCCCGACCGGACTGTTGACCGTCGACGGGCTACTGGCCGGCCGGTTCGACGTGATCGGCGACGCGCTGCGCCACCTGGTGCTGCCCGCGACCGCGGTCGCGATCGGGCCGGCCGTGGCGATCGGCCGCGTGCTGCGGTCCAGCCTGCTCGACGATATCGACAGCGACTACGCCCGGACCGCGACCGCCAAGGGCCTCACCCCCGCCCGGGTACTGGTGCGGCACGTGCTGCGCAACTGCGTCGGGTCGGCACTGTCGATGACCGGTCTGCAGGTCGGGTTGATGTTCTCCGGCGTCCTGGTCGTCGAGCAGGTCTTCGGTTGGCCGGGGCTCGGACAGTATGTCGCGCAGAGCATCCCGGTCGCCGACTTCCCCGCGGTCGCGGGCGTCGCACTGCTGCTCGGCGCGTTCTATGTCGTCCTGAACACGGTCGTGGACCTACTGCAGGCCGCCGCCGACCCGCGCATCGCCGCCACTTAGCCCCCTTCCTCCGTCTCCGCCTCGACCCCTCAGGAGCCCCTATGAGAATCCCCCGCCGTCACCTCGGTGCCCTCGTGATCGGGACAGCGCTGATGCTGGCCGCGACCGCGTGCGGCGGCAACAACACCCCCAACGCCGCCCCGACCGACCACACCCTGCACCTGTCGTTCCTGCAGGACCCGGGGCAGCCACCGGACCCGGACGTGTTCTACGCGGCGCAGGGTCTGCTGCTCACCACCAACACCTACGAGGGTCTGCTGCAGTTCGCCCCCGGCACCGACAAGGTGCAGCTACAGCCACTGCTCGCCACCTCCTGGACGGCTTCCCCGGACAACAGGGTGTTCACCTTCCAGCTGCGCCAAGGCGTCACCTTCCACGACGGCACCCCGTTCACCGCCGCCGCGGTGAAGGCGTCGTTCGATCGCCGGCTCGCGGTGAACCAGGGCCCGGCCTACATGGTCTCGGAGGTCGATTCCGTTACCACCCAAGGCGATTTCGGCGTCACCATCACGCTGAAGTCCCCCAATTCGGCCTTCCTCGACTACCTCGCCTCGCCCTACGGCCCGCGCATGATGAGCCCCACCGGCCTGGCCGCCAACGCCGGAACCGACAACGACCAGACCTACCTGACCACCCACGATCTCGGCACCGGCCCCTACACCCTCACCGACGCCCGGGTCGGCGCCCACTACGGTCTGGCCGCCTATCCCGGATATTGGGGCAACAAACCGTATTTCACCACCGTCGACCTGCCGGTGATCACCGACACCTCCGCGCAGCAGCTGCAGTTCGACAACGGCGGGCTCGCCGCGATCATGCACGACCTGCCGTCCTCGGCGGTCGCTTCCTACATCGGCAACACCAAGTATTCGAACTACTCACTGCCGTCGATGATGTCGGACTACCTGTACCTGAACCCGCATCATGGGTTGTTCGCCGACCAGGCGGCCCGCCAGGCCACCCAGCAGGCGATCGACGTGGCACAACTGGTCCAGCAGGCGTTCTCTGGACGCGGCAAGGTGGCCCCACAGATCTACCCGCCCAACATGATCGGCCCGGAGTTCGCCCAGCAGCAGATCCCGCACGACACCGCCGCGCTCACGAAACTCGCCGCGACGCTGCCCGCGGACAAGAAGTCGATCACCATCGGCTACGACTCCAGTAACCCCGATAACCTGTTGGTGGGCAATCTGATCCAGGCCCAGCTCGCCACCGTCGGTATCACCGCGACCGTCCAGGGATACCCCACCGCGCAGATCTACTCCTGGATCGGCACCGACGCGGCGCAGGCCCCGGACATGCTGGCGCTGGCCGGCTGGCCGGACGCGCCCTCGCCCTACACGTGGGGGCACATCAGTTTCGACCCGGACGGTGGCCTGAACTACTTCGGTTGTGCCGCACCGGATGTCACCGCGGCACTGAACACCGGGAAGGCGAGCGGCGCCGATCGGGCGTTCTCCGACGCCGCCGAGAAGGCGTCGGCGACCGGATGCTGGCTGAACATGGTCGACATCGACGACTTCATGGTCGCGCAGCCGTGGTTGAAGGGCGTCGCGGAATCGCACATCGTCTCCGAGCCGAACACGCTTCGGCTGGCCTCGCTCTCGGTCGGGTGACCCGATGACGACACTCGTGCGGCCGGCGGGTGCCCGGCGGATCGTCCTGCTGACCCTCGGCTATGAGGAACTGCCCAAGGCCATTTCGGTACACGGTGCCGCGCCGCACGAGCGGTTGCGGGAGCCTACCCCCGGTGTGCTGATCCAGACCAACGGCGGCTGGGTCCTGCTGGACACCGGATTCAACACCGCCCTCATCCGCGATCCCGCCCTGTACCGCCGGTTCTATCCCAATATCGAGTACATTCCGGTGCTGCCCGGCCCCGGCGAGCCGATCGAAGAGTCGTTGCACGACATCGGGATCGACATCGACGACATCCACACGGTGGCGGTCAGCCATCTGCACCACGACCACGCGGGCGGGCTCAAACTGTTCGCCGGCCGGGTCCCGGTGCACGCCCAGCGCCGGGAGCTGGAGTACGGGTTGTCCAACCATCCCGATCCCGAGCACCACGCCATGGCGCGGATCGACTTCGACGATCCGCGCATCGACTGGCGGCTCGCCGACGGGGACGCCGAGATCGCTCCCGGAGTACGGGCCGTGCCCACCTACGGTCACACTCCGGGCCACCAGAGTTTCGTGGTGGAACTCGACGAGTCGGTGGGCGGTGGCGGTTTCGTCTTCGCCTTCGACGCGGCCGACCTCACCGAGAACATCGAGCACGAGCTCGCCATCGGCGGTTACATCGGCGTCGAGGCCCAGGAGACGGTGGAACCCATTCGGCGGCTCAAGAAACTCGCCGCCGACCACGGCTACCCCCTGATCCCCGGCCACGATCCGCACGCCTGGCCGTATTGGACCGAACACTTTCGTGAGCGGTTCGGGCAATGACGAGCATCGAGACGCTGGACTGCGCGGGCCTGTGGCAGCGGACCCTGCTGATCGAGCCCGGTGGCGCCACCGACACCACCACCGATGTGCGCTGGCTGCAAGCGAACTCCCGGTTCGTCGACCTCCGCCGGCCGGCCCGCCGCCCCGGCTTCGCCGACCTGCGCGGCGCCGCCGGGCTGGCGGATCTGCCTGCGGCGCACCGCGACTGGCTCGACGCCCAGGACGGTTTCGCCGGTCTGCTCACCCGGGACGGCGACCGCTTCCACTGGGGACGACAACTGGCCCTACAACCGCCCGGGCCGCACCCGGACGAGGGGCGGATGCGGCGCGAGGGCGCGGTCATCGTCGAGACCGGGATCCACGCGGACTACGTCGAACACTGGACGCACAGCCCTCTCGAACCCGGATCACCCTGCTGGGCACTGGAACTCACCGGCGAGGACGGCTCCGGAACCGCCCTGCTGCTGCGGGCCGGGGACCGGTTCGGGTGGGCCGCCCGCAGCGCCGGGCTCGTTGAACTGGCCCTCGGCACCGTCACCGGCGACACCTGGACGATCACCGACTCCGCACTGCCCTGGCGAGAAGGCGATCACCTGGATCCGTTCCGAGCCGACGGGGCGGTACACACTCACGACCTCGACCGCGACGGCCACGGCTGTGTGCGCCGCTGGCAGGTCATCGACACCGAAGGAGATCCCACGCTATGAGCGGACTCACCTCGTTCACCTCCGTCCCCGTCGTCGACATCTCCGGCCTGCGCTCCGGCGAACCCGCCGACCGAGCCGCGGTGGCCGCCGAGATCGGCCGGGCCGCACGCGAAGTCGGCTTCTTCTACATCAGCGGCACCGGGCTGGACCCGGCGCTGTTCGACACCATGCTGGCCGCCACCGAGGAGTTCTTCGCCCTGCCGCTGGACCGCAAGATGGCCTCCTATATCGGGCTGTCCAGCTGCCACCGTGGCTACGTGCCCACCGGGGAGGAGGGCGATCACAGCCCCGGCAGCAAGCCGGATCTGAAGGAGGCCTTCGACACCGCGCTGGATCTGCCGGCCGACGATCCGGACCACCTGGCCGGTAATCCGATGCTCGGGCCCAATGTGTGGCCCGAGCTGCCCGGCTTCGCCGAGGCGGTCACCGCCTACTACCAGGCCGTGCTCGCGATCGGCCGGGACCTGTTGGGGGCCTTCGCGATCGCGCTCGGCGAAGATCCGGACACGTTCCTGCGGTTCGCCACGAAGACCCCGAGTCAGCTGCGCCTGATCCACTATTGGGAGGACCCCGCCGCCGAGGACGTCCAGGGCATCGGCGCCCACACCGATTTCGAGTGTTTCACCCTGCTCAAACCCACCGCGCCCGGCCTCGAGGTGCTCAACGGCGCCGGCGAGTGGATCGACGTGCCGCCGCTTCCCGACACGTTCGTGATCAACGTCGGCGACATGCTGGAGCTGTGGACCAACGGCGAGTTCGTCGCCACCACCCACCGGGTCCGCAAGGTGACCGAGGAGCGGTACTCGTTCCCGCTGTTCTTCAACGTCGACTACGACACCGTCGTCGCACCGCTCCCCCAGTTCGCCGACACGGACGGTCCGCGCCGGGCGCCCCTGCGCGCGGGCGAGCACCTGTTCGCCCAGACCGCCCAGATCTTCGCTTACCTGCGGAAACGGCTCGAGTCCGGCGAGCTGGTGCTGCCGGACGGCTCGGTCGGAGTCGGCACGTTCGGCCAGGGCGCCCGGCTGCAGCCGCCCGCTGGCGGGTTCGCCCCTACCGAGGCTTCCGCAGCGCTGCCATGAACATGGCGTCGGTGCCGTGCCGGTGCGGCCACAGCTGGGCGCTCGGGCCCTCGCCCAGATCCGTTACCCCGGGCAGCAATTCGCGGGTGTCGAGCTGTTCGGCGCCGCAGTGGCGGACGAAGTCGGCGACCACGGAGACCGTCTCCGCCAGGTGCGGCGAGCAGGTCGAGTAGACGACGACGCCACCGGGACGCACGAGTTCCCAAGCGGCACTGAGCAACTCGCGCTGCAACACCGTGAGTTCGCGAACGTCGTCCGGGGTGCGGCGCCAGCGTGCCTCGGGGCGGCGGCGCAGTGCGCCCAGCCCGCTGCACGGGGCGTCGACCAGGATTCGGTCGTAGCCGGGAGTCAGGCCACTGTCGCGGCCGTCGACGACGTGCACCGTGACCGGGGCGTTGCGGGTGGTCTTGCGGACCAGTTCCGCCCGGTGTTCGGACGGTTCGACCGCGTCGACGTGGAAACCGTCGATCTCGGCCAGGGCGCCCAGGAGCGCGGCCTTCCCGCCCGGACCGGCGCACAGGTCAAGCCACCGGCCCTGGTCCGGGCCCAGCAGCGGGGCCCGGGTGAGCGAGAGCGCGACCAGCTGGCTGCCCTCGTCCTGCACCGCCGCCATGCCCTCGCGGACCGGTTCCAGCTGCCCGGGATCGCCGCCGTCGAGATAGACCGCGTACGGCGACCAACGCCCTTCCTCGCCGCCGGTGACCAGCGCGAGTTCCTCCGCGGTGATATCCCCGGGCCGGGCGATCAGGTGCACGGCCGGGCGCTCGTCGTCGGCGGCCAGCAGCGCGCCGAGCTCACCGGCTCGCTCACCGAGCGCGTCGGCGAAGGCGTCGGCGATCCAGATCGGGTGCGCGAACTCGAAGGCCAAGTGCCCCACCGGATCCGCGGGCGCCAGCAACTCCACCCAGCCCTCGGCGTCGCGTTCGCTGGCCCGGCGCAGCACGGCGTTGACGAATCCCGCACGGCCGGGACCGAATTCGGCGGTGGCGAGCCGCACCGAGGTGTCGACGGCGGCGTGCGCGCCGACCCGGGTCCGCAGCAGCTGATACACGCCGAGCCGCAGCACATCCAGGACCGGGCCGTCGATGTCGTGCAGCGAGCGTCCCGCGCACTCGCCGATGATCTCGTCGAGAATGCCCAGCGACCGGCAGGCGCCGTAGGTCAGTTCGGTGGCGAAGGCGGCGTCGCGGCCGCTGATCTTGCGTTCCCGCAACAGCGCCGGCAACACCAGGTTCGCGTACGCGTCGCGCTCCCGGACCGCGCGCAGCACCTCGAGTGCGGCCTCGCGGGCCGGATCGACACCACTGCCAGCGGACCGGGCTGGACCGCCGTGCCGCTGGCGCTGGTCACCGCCGGACCGGCCGCCACCGGCACCGCCGTGCCGCTTCCCGCCACCGGAACCCGTTGCGCCTCGGGTTGATCCGCGCTCACCACCGCCGGAACCGGCACGACCACCATCGCCCCGGCCGCCCGAGGCGCCGGACCGCCCGGTAGACGCGCCCCGATCACCGGCCGCACCGGCACGGCCGCCGCCGGATCCGCGCTTGTCGCCCGAAGCGCCGCGCGGACCACCCGCCCGGCCTTCGCGCCCGGCACCGCCGCTGCCGGCGGGACGCCGGTCGGCCCGCCCGGCACCGTTGCGTTCGGGCCGCCCCTCCGCGGCGCCGCGCCGACGCGAATCCCCTTGCCCGCGTGAACTTTCCTCGCGACTCATCGCTGCACCTCACTCATCGCGCCACCGTGCCCGCACCGTGGGCTGTACACGAATCACCCTGTCCGAGTGAGCTTTCCCGGCCGCTCGTCGCCACACCACGCGCCGGCTGGGGCCGGTCGGCAGCACCGCACATCGCCGCTCGGCTCACTCCGCCACCGCGCCGGGCTCCAGCCGGGCACCGCGTGCCCAGTCCAGTGCGTTCATCATCTTCTTTCCCTGCGGCTGCAACTGCAGCAGCCGAACCGCGGTCGTCCCGGTACCGACGAACACTCCCGACTTGCGCACCTCGATCGCATGCGCGGGCAGCACCTCGTCCGTCAGCTCCACGGGCCCCAATTTCACTCGCTTACCGTCGATCTCGGTCCACGCGCCGGGCGCCGGGGTGACCGCGCGGATGCGGCGGTCGATCGCGAGAGCCGGCTCGTCCCAGCGGACCCGGCCCTCCTCGGCCTCGATCTTGGGCGCGTAGGACACGCCCTCGGTGCTCTGCGGCACGGCCACCAGCGCGCCCGCGGCGATCCCGTCCAGGGTCGACTCCAGCAGCTGCGCACCGGTTTCCGCGAGCCGCCCCAGCAGGTCACCCGAGGTATCACCGGTTTTCACGGTCTCGGTCACGACACCGAACACCGGCCCGGTGTCCAATCCGGTCTCGATGAGAAACGTCGAGGCACCGGTGATTTCGTCGCCGGCCAGGATGGCGGCCTGTACCGGCGCGGCACCGCGCCAGGCGGGCAGCAGCGAGAAGTGCAGGTTCACCCAGCCGTGCACCGGAATGTCGAGCGCCTCCTGCCGCAGCAGCGCGCCGTAGGCGACGACCGGGCAGCAGTCGGGCGCGAGCTCGCGCAACCGGTCCAGGAACTCCGGCTCCGACGGGCTGCGCGGGGTGAGCACCTCGATGCCGTGCTCGTCGGCGAGCCGGCCGATCGGCGAGCGGGTGACCTTGCGACCACGGCCGGAGACCGCGTCGGGCCGAGTCACCACGGCCACCACCTCGTGGTTCGGCGATTCGATCAAGCGGCGCAGCGACGGGACGGCCGGGTCGGGAGTGCCGGCGAAAACGACGCGCATCAGCGAGCCCGCTCCGCGATCGCGGCGCGCCGGTAGTCGTCGACCTCGTCGGCCGTCATCACCGTCTTGCCGGCCGCGAACCAGCCCGATTCCCGCACGTCCTTCATTGCCGAGCGGCGCTGTACCTTGTCCAGCCGGTCCAGGAACAGCACCCCGTCGAGGTGATCGGTCTCGTGCTGGGCCACCCGCGCCAGCGTGCGCTCGGCGGTGAACTCGACCGCCTTGCCGTACATGTCGACACCGGTCACGCGCACCTTGAACGCCCGGTCGACCTCGTAGCGGACACCCGGAATCGACAGGCAGCCCTCGAACCCGTACTGGCGCTGCTCACCGAGCACCGTCACCACCGGATTGACCACGTGCCCCGCCTGCCCGAACCGGTCGCGCGCGGAGGTGTCGTACACGAAAACCCTCAGCCCCACACCGATCTGGGGCGCGGCCATGCCGATCCCACCACTAGCGTGCATGGTGTCGGTCAGGTCGGTGACCAGCTGGTGCAGGTCCCGATCGAAGGTGCCGACCTCGTCCGCGCGGGCGCGCAGGACAGGGTCGCCGAACAGGCGGACAGGCGCAACGGTCACGTCAGACTCCCCGGGGCGTACGAACAGGTCGTCTCATTTTTCCAGACGCCGCGCGGGCACCCGGACCCGACGGTCGTGCCACCCAGATTCGGGGGCCGAAGCCGGTCAGCTGTGGGCGCCGAGAATCACACCCGGGATCTCGGTACCCAGTGCCACCGGCACGCAGTCGGGAGTCCGCGCGTGCTCGGGGTCGAGTGTGTTGAGCACCAGTTGCTGCACGTAGGGGTCGTAGACCATGTGGAAGTGGCCGGTCAGGTCGGCCGGGCACAGGTCCTGCAGCACCAGGTTCGTCGCGCCCGCCCCGTGCAGCGCGATGTTGTCGAACGGCTGGATCATCTCGTCGACCCGGCTGCCGATCGTGGTGTAGCGCACGCCCGGCACGGTGTCGCCGCCGGCGTTGAGCTGGACCATGTACGGCGCGCCCTCGGCCTGCTGCACCGCGGCCAGGCTGGTCGCCACCTCGAACGCCTGCATCAAACCGGGAACGACCCGGGACAGCGGAACCAGGCCGTACATGATGCCGCCGTAGCTCGGCGACGCGACGCCGACCCACTGACCTACCTTCGGCGCGCCGCCCAGCTGGTCGATCCAGTACCGCGTCACGCTGGCACCCTGCGAGAAACCGACCAGGTCGACCTGCCGGGCACCGGTCGCCGCCAGCACCTGATCGACGAAATCGCCTACCTGCCTGGTGGATTCCCAGATATCACCGACCCCGTAGTGGCCGGCCTCACCCAATCCGCCGTAGTTCAGGGCGAATACACAGAACCCGGCCTGCGCCAGCATCGGCCCGATCGCCGACCAGTCCGCGTAGGCGGTCGAGTCGGTGCCGTGCGCGAGCACCACCGGGCGCGGGTGCTCCGCGCTGGGCACGCACGAGAAATCGTTGGTGCCCGCGGGCGCGGCGTTCGGGTGCTGTACGAGATACCTTGTGGCACCGAGGTGGTCGGGCTGGGCCGGGCCGAAGTCGGTCGGCACGTCGGTCGCCGGGTATACCGGCGCCGGGCTCGCGTCCGCCGAACCGGCCGCGGCCAGCACGACCGCGCATGTCATCGCCACCAGGCCGCTGCGGGCCCACCACTGCGTTCTCACTGCGCCGATTCTGCCGGATTCCACGCGGGATGCCGGGAATATCGGCAGATCGGTCAGGGCTGGTGTCCGGCGATCAGCGAGTCCAGCAGGCCGGTGCCGAACGGAACCGGCTGACATACCGGAGCGGGAGCGTTGCCCGGGTCGAGCAGTTGCAGCACCAGTTGCGCCACGAACGGATCGAACACCATGTGGAAGTGACCGGTCTGATCGGGCGGGCACAGGTCCTGCAGCACCAGATTCACCGCGCCCGGCCCGTGCAGGGCGATGTTCTCGAACGGCTGCACGGCTTCGTCGAACCGGCTGCCGACCGTGGTGTAGCGGACGCCGGGCACGGTGTCGCCCCCGGCGTTCAGCTCGGTCACGAACTGCGATCCCGCGGCCTGCTGGACGGTGGCCAGATTGGTGAATTCCTGCACCAGGTCCAGCAGATTCGGGTTCTGTCGGACGAGCGGGACCAGGCCGTACATGTCGCCGCCGTAGCTCGGGGAGGCCAGCCCGATCCACTGGTCCACCGCGGGTGCGCCGCCGAGCTTGTCGATCCAATAGCGGCTGACGCTCGCGCCTTCGGAGAAGCCGACCACGTCGACCTGCGCGGCGCCGGTGGCGGTCCGGACGCGGGTGATGAAGTCCCCGACCTGATGACTGGACGCCCAGACGTCGCCGACACCGTAGTGCCGGTCTCCGCCGACACCACCGTAGTTCGGTGCGAAGACACAGAATCCGGCGGCACTGAGCTCGGCTCCGAGCACCGACCAGTTGGCGTACGCACTGCCGTCGGTGCCGTGCACGAGGACCACGGGGCGGGGATGTGCTGGGGTCGGCCGGCAGCCGAAGTCGTTGGCGCCCATGGGCGCCGCGTCCGGATGGTCACGCTGATAGTCGGCGGCGGCCATATATCCGGGTTGCGGCGGCCCCCAGTCGACCGGCACCTCGACAGGCGGGTAGCCGCCGGCGAGGTAGGGATCGGCGGTGGCGAGCGGCCCGGCCGCGACCAGGGTCGCGCACACTCCCGCCAGGGCTAGGCCGGACCGGACCGCCGCAGCGAATCCGAACCGGGTGGAGTACCGCGTCGGCGAACCCATGCCCCGATTCTGCCCGGTCCCGGCGCGTGGACACCGCCGGGGCGGCTATTCGCCGGTGACCGCGTCGTCGGCGAGGATCCGGTAGAGCGAGCGGCGGGCCTCGGTGAGGACCTCGGCGGCCTTGGCGGCCTGCTCCGGTGTACCGGCCCGGGCGACCTGCCCGACCGCGCCCATCAGCTGCCCGACAAGTTCGCGCAGGTCCAGCGCCTGATCGCCGATACCGTCGCGGACCTCGGCCCACGGATCGCCGAGTTCGTCGGCGTGCGTGCGCACGTATTCGGCGCCGGCCTCGGTCAGTTTCGCGGTCTTGCGACCGGAGATCCGTTCGATGAGCACGAGCTCCTCGTCCTCGAGCTGTGCGAGTGCCGGATAGACCGAGCCGGGGCTCGGGCGCCAGACGTCGTCGCTGCGCTGCCGGATCTGCTGGATGAGTTCGTAACCGTGCATCGGCTTGTCCTGCAACAGGAGCAGGATCGCGGCCCGGACGTCGCCGCGCCGGCCGCGGCCGCCCCGCCCGCGTCCGCGGCCCACCGGGCCCGGACCGAAGCCCCGGCCGAAGTCCGGCCCGAACTCCCCGAAACCGTGCGGGTGCCGGCGGAAGTGCCCGCGCTCGCCCGGGTGCATGCCGGGTCGTCCACCCCGGCGGTGGCGGCGGTCGAAGCCGCCGTTCTGAATGTCGTCCATGTTCCGCATGGTCGTGCCTCCTTCAAGGCTCGATGTTCTTTGACAGTTCGACGATATATCGGCAATCGGTCGATGACAAGGGTGGCGTGAGTCACGAAGCGAGAACGAATTGCCGCAAAGCTGGCAGGGACAGCCGAAACGTGGGCACGCACAGCCGAGCAAACAGGCTTGCCGGTCTGTTGACTGGGCGTCAGGACAATCGGACCTCTGGTCCGGTCCTTGTCAATCATCCATCGACAGGTCGGGAGTCTTAAAGATGATTCGCAAATTCTCAGCAACTATTGCTTTGGGTGCGCTCGCCGCTGCCGGAATCGCGCTGGCGGGCACGGCCGCCGCCGACCCCGGCGTGACCGGCGGCGCCAACGCGACCCCCAACGGCGTCACCGGCGGCGGCGCCGCCGTACTGCCCGGCGGCGGGGGCGCCAACGCCGGCGTGAACGCGCAGGGTGCACTGCCGCTGCCCGGCGGGCTCGGCGGCGCCACCAACCTGCCCGGCCAGGTCCTCGGCGGCCTCACCGGCGCCCTGCCGGGCGGACTCGGCGGCGCGCTGGGCGGTATCACCAACAGCCTGCCCGGCGGGCTGGGTGGCGCACTCGGCGGGATCACCGGCGGGCTCGGCGGCGGATTCACCGCTCCGGGAACCGGTGCCGGTGTCACCGGTGGCGCGAACGCCGGCCTGGGCGGGGCGACCGGCGGGGCGACCGGCGGAGCCACCACCGGCCTGGGCGGGGCGACCGGCGGAGCCAGCGCAGGGCTGGGGGGCGCGACCGGCGGCGCGACCGGAGGAGCCACCACCGGCCTGGGCGGGGCGACCGGCGGAGCCAGCGCAGGGCTGGGCGGCGCGACCGGCGGCGCGACCGG
>NZ_RFFH01000027.1 GCF_003696265.1 Nocardia stercoris
ACGAGCCCGCCGGCCCGGTCACCTCCGGCGGCATCAGCGTCAGCGGCACCGTCGGCGTCAGCAACTCCCCCGCCCTGAACGTCTGCTTCACCGCAACCGCCGCCCCCACCACCACCACGCCGCCGCCGCCGACCACCACAACCGTCCCGCCGACCACCACGGTTCCGCCGACCACCACTACGCCGGTCACCACCACCCCGGGCACGACCACCACTCCGGGGTCGACCACCACCCCCGGTTCGACGACCACCACCGCACCGGGCGGCGACGGCACCGGCAGCGCGAGCGGCAGCGCCCTCGGCACCGTCCTGCAGGGCCTGCTGGGCGCGTTCGGGGCCTGATCCCGAATTCGGCACTTCCGGAATCGGCGGTACGGCAGAGTGCCGCACCGCCGATTCCGGTGCGCGCCGAAAAGCCCCTCCCGACCGGGAGGGGCTTTTTCGTTGCCTTGTGAGAAGAAACTCGCCCGCCTCCCACGGCCCCGACACATCCGTGGGCGCCGCCCCCGAAACCCGGTCGCCCACACCGGTGAACATGCCGAAAGCGCTGCAGGAATGCGGTGAGGGCACAACAGGCGGCCGTTCGGGCCTGAGCTACCCTGACCAGGGACGAACGCGGGACCCCGGCTTGCAGCCGGTAGACCTGCGTTTGTAACACTGGCGAAACACAGCCTTGATTGCCGGGAAACACCGCGAACCTAGGTTCGGCGGAAGCGCCCAGCAGTCGGCATTGGCTGGGAACCGATCCGTAAGGAGTACTAAGTGGCGTTCAGCACGGCCGATGAGGTCATCAAGTACATCAAGGAGGAGGAGCTCGAGTACGTCGACGTACGCTTCACCGACCTCCCCGGTGTGCAGCAGCACTTCTCGATCCCGGCGAAGGCTTTCACCGCCGACCTCGCCGAGGAAGGCCTCGCCTTCGACGGTTCCTCGGTCCGCGGCTTCCAGTCGATCGACGAGTCGGACATGCTCCTGCTCCCCGACTTCAGCACCGCGCGGATCGACCCCTTCCGCGCCGCCAAGACGCTGAACCTGAACTTCTTCGTCCACGACCCGTTCACCCGTGAGGCGTACTCCCGCGACCCGCGCAACATCGCCCGCAAGGCGGAGGAGTACCTGCGCTCGACCGGTATCGCCGACACCGCGTACTTCGGCCCCGAGGCCGAGTTCTACATCTTCGACTCGGTGCGCTACGACTCGCAGATGAACGGCGCCTTCTACGAGGTCGACTCGATCTCGGGCTCCTGGAACACCGGCGTCGAGTTCAACGCCGACGGCACCCCGAACCGTGGTTACAAGGTCCGCCCGAAGGGTGGCTACTTCCCGGTCGCGCCGTACGACCACTACGTCGACCTGCGCGACAAGATGTCGACCAACCTGCAGAACGCGGGCTTCGAGCTGGAGCGCGGCCACCACGAGGTCGGCACCGCCGGTCAGGCCGAGATCAACTACCGCTTCAACACGCTGCTGTCCGCCGCGGACGACCTGCAGCTGTTCAAGTACATCATCAAGAACACCGCGTGGGCCGAGGGCAAGTCGGTCACCTTCATGCCGAAGCCGCTCTTCGGTGACAACGGCTCGGGCATGCACGTGCACCAGTCGCTGTGGAAGGACGGCGTGCCGCTGTTCCACGACGAGGCCGGCTACGGTGGCCTGTCCGACCTGGCCCGCTGGTACATCGGCGGTATCCTGCACCACGCCCCGTCGCTGCTGGCGTTCACCAACCCGACCGTGAACTCCTACCACCGTCTGGTGCCGGGCTACGAGGCCCCGATCAACCTGGTGTACTCGCAGCGGAACCGCTCCGCGGCCGTGCGTATCCCGGTGACCGGCTCGAACCCGAAGGCCAAGCGCATCGAGTTCCGTGCCCCCGACTCCTCGGGTAACCCCTACCTGGCCTTCTCCGCCATGCTGATGGCCGGCCTGGACGGCATCAAGAAGAAGATCGAGCCGGCCGCTCCGGTCGACAAGGACCTCTACGAGCTGCCGCCCGAGGAGGCCAAGAACATCCAGCAGGCCCCGACCTCGCTGGCCTCGGTCATCGACCGCCTCGAGGCCGACCACGACTACCTCACCGAGGGCGGCGTGTTCACCCCGGACCTGATCGAGACCTGGATCTCGATCAAGCGCGAGCAGGAGATCGCCCCGATCAACCTGCGCCCGCACCCGTACGAGTTCTCGCTGTACTACGACGTCTAAGTCGTACTGCCGCAAGCATTCCCGGAGCCCTCAGCCGAATCAGCTGGGGGCTCCGCCCTTTTCACCGGTCTGCCCTACGAATCAGCCCGCACTGGACCCAGCCGGACGAAAATCCATTGCTCGGCCATGGCGCTGACGTCAGTTGCAGTGCGAGGCGCCGGACTGCCAGTTGCCGGAGAGGTGGTTCGCGTCGGTGCCGACCATGCCACCCCAATAGATGCACTGGCCGGGAGCGTTCAGCCGGACCGGGCCCGCGTAGTGGTAGTAGAAGTCGTAGTCGTCCTGCCGCAGCGCGGCGGTCTCGACGTCGGCCCCGAGGAATGTCCGCTGGCCCTCGTGCGCCGTATCCAGCCAGTTCACCACGCAATCGGTGCTGCCGTTGTAGGCCAGGTACACAGTCGAGATGCCCAGGCTGTGCTGATCGAGGGGCCAGTAGCCCGAGCCGCACACGCTCGCCGCACCCCAGGCCGTACTGGCTTCGGCCGGACCGGCCGCCGCCAGCGAGGCTGTGAGCACCGCGACGGCCGCGAGGCCGAATCGAGTCAAGGTTCGAAGGGTACGCATCTGATCTCCTCGCGGCGGGCCACCTGTCAGCGGAGGCTGCGGCAAGTGTGACATCCACCACGACCGGATTGGATTCCCAGACAAGGGAAGTCGCGCGAGTCGACACCGAGCTTCTTCTCAGCAATGAGGAGGCGCGTCGGTTGAGTCGCCGCGACGTCGGACGTACCTTCTGACTGCCAACGTGGCTCCAAATGTAAGGCCGTCCGTGCATACCTCTGCCCCCGCATGCGTTAACCATGGGTAACCGCGTCCGCCTGCCATTCTCGGCGATCCCCCTGAATCAGCAGCCCTGGTACCGGGCATGAGAACGGCACCGTTCGACCAGTACCGGATCCATCCAGCTCCGCAGCCCGTAGGGGATCCGCTCGGGAGAATCGACGACTTCATCGCGGAAATGCGAGCAGAGAGACCCTACGTCCTCGGGTTCCCCGGCAATCTCGACTTCAGCTTCAGCAACCTGGCAGGTCTGCTCGACATTCTCGTGAACAACGTCGGCGACCCGGACAGCGGCGAAAA
Source organism: Nocardia stercoris (assembly GCF_003696265.1). Taxonomy (GTDB): domain Bacteria; phylum Actinomycetota; class Actinomycetes; order Mycobacteriales; family Mycobacteriaceae; genus Nocardia; species Nocardia stercoris. Next base: position 3,279 of record NZ_RFFH01000027.1, read on the forward strand.
GTCGGATATCAGTGCCAAACCCATGGAACGTGCCGTGGTCGATTTCATGGCCGAACTCGCCAACGCCGACCCGCGGGACGTTTATGGATACGTGGCGAGTGGCGGAAGCGAGGCCGATCAATTCGGGCTGGACCGCGGCTGCACGCTACTGCCCGAGGCCAGGATCTACTGCAGCGCGGGAGCGCACTACTGCATCCGCAAGAGCGCCCGGCTGATGCGCAAGGAGCTGGTGGTCGTCGGATGCGACGACCGGGGCCGGATAGACACCGATGCACTCGCCCGCGAATGCCGCGATCATCCGGGGCGGGGTGCAGTAGTCGTCGCCACCGTCGGCACGACAATGACCGGGGCGATCGACGATGTCGATGCGATCACCGCGGCCGCCGCACCGGCCGGCCGCGTGTATGTCCATGTCGATGCGGCCCTGGGCGGGCTGATCGTGCCGTTCACTCCCGAACGGGAGTCGTGGGGTTTCGCCCGGCCCGAAGTCGGCAGCGTCGCGATCAGCATGCACAAGGGGCTGGGCATGCCGGTGCCGTGCGCGCTCGCGATGTGCCGGGCGGAGTTGGTCGACTCCCGTGTGGAGGGTGAGTACGTCGGAGCCACCGATTCCACCCTGGCCTGCTCCCGGAGCGGACTGGCCAGCACGCTGCTCTGGTATGCGCTGGCGACAAAGGGCAGGACGGGCCTGGCGAACAATGCCCGCAGGGCCCTCGACATGGCCGAGTACACCGCCAAGAAGCTGGCCGACGCCGGAATGCATCCGATACTGCATCCGTCGTCGATCATCGTGGTCTTCGATCGGCCGGCCGAGTGGATCTGCCGCAAGTATCACCTCGCCACGGAGGGAACTCGTGCCCACATCGTCACCGTGCCACACGTGACCGCCCAGGTCATCGACGAGCTGCACCGTGATGTGCTGCGGAGTCTGCGATGACCTGCCCGCATTGGCCGACCACTGCGGGCAGGCGCGACAGCGGTGAGCGAATCGGCCTGAGCGAAGGGTGATCTCGCACCGGTCGCAGTTGCTCGAGTCGGACACGCTGTGACCCTCCGTCGAACCACGGTGGGCGCCCCTGCTTTTGGGGGCTGCCGGTGGGGCTACCTGCGCGATAACGTCGGCGGGATGGGTGCGCAGACGGGCAAGGGTCCGGCCGAATGCGGCCGGACCCTCGAGTTTTCGGGGTCAGTGGGTCGCGTGGTAGCCCAGCGACGCACTGTAGATGGCCGCGTGGGGGCGGCCGGCGGCGAGGTTGGCGCGTTCCTCCGCGGTGAGGCGGTGCCGGGCCACGGCGCGGTTCAGCATGCTGCGGAACGCGGTCGCGGTCTGCTCACACTGGACACGGACGGCGTGGGTGTCGAACATGGCGAACCTCCTCGATCGGGCTACAGAAGTCATTGTCCACCAATTTTAGGTGAACAACAGTCAAATTAGCGTGAATATTGCGAGAACCCCGCTGTGCGGCATCGAACCGGTCATGTTCCCCGCGGACCCGGGTGACGATGGTGAACAATGGCTCCGGTGACCGTGTCCCCGATCGACGACGAGACCGCCGAGCGCCTCGCCGCGGCACTACGCTGCGTGACCGTGTCGACCGAGGCGGGCCCCGTCGCCGCAGCCGAATTCGACCGGCTCGCCGAACATCTGCGCACCAGCTTCCCCCTCGTGCACCGGCACCTGGAACTGGAGACCTTCGGGCACAGCCGGCTCTACCGTTGGGCCGGAACGGAACCCGGTACCGCGGCGATCCTGCTGGCACACCAGGACGTCGTACCCGTCGACGACGAAGCGCGCTGGACCCATCCGCCGTTCGCCGGAGTCGTCGACGACGAATTCGTCTGGGGCCGTGGTGCCGTCGACGACAAGAGCCGCGTCCTCGCGATCCTGGAGGCCGCCGAGGCGGCCCTGGCCGCCGGGATCGGCCCGCGACGCACCGTCTACCTGGCCTTCGGGCACGACGAGGAGGTGTTCGGCACCGACGGCGCGGCCCGCATCGCGGAACGGTTGCGCGACAACGGAGTACACGCCGACCTACTGCTCGACGAGGGCGGCGTGATCACCTCCGGGGTAGCCGACGGCGCGGTCCGGCCGGTGGCAACGGTCATGCTCGGCGAAAAAGGCTGGGTCACAGTACGACTGGACGCCACCGACCCCGGCGGGCACTCGTCCATGCCCGGGCGACAGACCGCCGTCGGGCGGATCGCGAAAGCGGTGGCGCGGCTGCAGGACAATCCCATGCCGCTGCGCCTGATCCCCCCGATCGAGGAGATGCTGACCCGGCTGCGTCCCGCGCTCTCGGCCGGCCGCCGCGGCCTGCTCACCCTGCTGCCGGTCGCGGGCTCGCTCGTGGCCCGGGTGCTGGCCCGGCAGCCCAAGACCGAAGCCATGGTCCGCACCACCACCGCGGCGACCGTGATCCACGGCGGCGTGAAGGCGAACGTGCTCCCCCAGCGCGCCCACGCCCTGGTCAATTTCCGGATCCTGCCCGGAGATTCGGTCGCCGACGTGCTGGCCCACTGCCGCCGGGTGATCCGCGACCCCCGGATCACCATCGCGGTGTCGGGCTCGACCTCGGAGCCCTCGGTCATTCCCGCACCCGGCCCGCAGTTCGAGCTGATCTCCGACCTGGCCCGCCGGGTCGTGCCCGGCATCGTCGTCACCACCGGCGTGGTGCCCGGCGCCACCGACTCGCGCTTCTTCGCCGATCTGGCGGCGGCGCGCTGCAACTTCGCGCCGATCGTGCTCGACAGCGCCGACCTGGACCGGATCCACGGCACCGACGAGCGGCTGTCCCGGCTGAACTACGCCCGGCTGATCGAGTTCTACCGGCTGCTCTTCGATCGCCTCGCCCAACCCTGAACCGCCCCGGGACAACGGCTGGCGGCACCGGCCGCACCCGGGTGACAATGACCGCAGCGGCCGGACGGCCGCCCGAGCAGGACGAGGAGGACGTGGTGGCAACGCTGACCGACAGCGGGGAGTTCGACGGACGCGGAGGCCGGGTGAGCTGGCAGGCCTGGCTGCCGGACGGCACCGTGCGCGCGGTCGTCGTCCTGGTGCACGGAGTCGCGGAACACGCCGGCCGCTACGCCCACGTCGCCGAGCATCTGGTGTCGCACGGTTTCGCGGTGTTCGCCCCCGACCACATCGGGCACGGCAAGTCCGGCGGCCGCCGCGCCAACGTGGAATCCCTCGACGGCGCGGCCGACAACGTGGCGACCGTGCTGGACCTGGCCGGGTCCCGGTACCCGGGCGTGCCACGCTTCCTCGTCGCGCACAGCCTGGGCTCGCTCATCACCCTGCACCTGGCCACCCGGGCCCCGCTCGACGTGGCCGGGATCGCGGTTTCGGCGCCCCCGCTGCTCTTCCACGGCGGCTCCGCGCTGCAACGCCGCCTGGCCCCGATGCTGAGCAAGCTGATTCCCAATATCGGTATCGTGCAACTGGATTCGGCGGAGATCAGCCGCGACCCCGAGGTCGTCGCCGCCTACGACGCCGACCCGCTGGTGTTCCGCGGCAAGCTGCCGATCCGCACCGGCGCCGAAATGCTGGCCACCTCCGAACTGGTGGTGCGCCGACTCGACCAGCTGACCGTCCCGACCCTGGTGCTGCACGGCGAGGGGGATGTCATGGCCGACCCGGCCAGTGCCGACCTCATCGAGCGGTGGGCCGCGTCACAGGACCTGACCGTCATCCGCTATCCCGGCCTCTACCACGAGGTTTTCAACGAACCCGAGCAGGAGAAGGTACTCGGCGACCTCACGGGATGGTTGGAGAATCACCTGGCAGGCCAGTAACATCCGGACATGCGTAACTCTGCCGAACGCGTCGCGTTCCTGCGTGCCAACTGGCACCGGTCGATCGTGACCCAGGCATACGAGGGATTCCGCGCCGAGTACGCGGACCTCGGCTTCGCCCCCGAGACCATCGACGTATTCGACGTCCCCGGTGCCTTCGAGATCCCGCTGCACGCGCAGCGGCTGGCCCGCACCGGCCGGTATGCCGCCGTCGTCGCCGCCGCCTTGGTGGTCGACGGCGGCATCTACCGGCACGACTTCGTGGCGAGCGCGGTGATCGACGGCTTGATGCGGGTCCAGCTCGAATCCGACGTTCCGGTTTTCTCGGTCGTGCTCACCCCGCACCACTTCCACGAGCACAGCGAGCACGTCGACTACTTCACCAAACACTTCGCCACCAAGGGCGCCGAAGCGGCACGCGCGCTGGCCACCACCCTGGCGTCGCTGCGCGCCCTGCCGGTCGAGTGACCGCGCGGCGGGAGGACAGGCCCGGCCCTAGCACAACCGCCACACGGGAAGGACACCCTGGTGTTCAGCCGACGGCAACCAGTCGGTGTTACCGTGCGCGCGTGTCCGCACGCTTGGTGGTTAGTGTTCATGATGTCGCTCCCGCGACCGAAGCCGCGACGGCGCAATGGTGCGCCGACGCCGACTCTTTCGGCATCCCCGTGTCGTTGTTGGTCATTCCCGGGCCCTGGCGGGGCGGTAGTCTGGCGGACGCGCCGGACTATGCCGACTTCCTCAAGGCGCGGCGGGCACAGGGTGACGAGATCATGATGCACGGCTGGGAACACCGGGCTCCGAAGGAGGGCACACTGCTGCGTCGCGGTGTCGCTCAGCTGGTGGCGCGGGGCGCCGCGGAATTCGCCGCCCTCGATCACGAGGCCGCCCGGGCCCGGCTGCGTCCCGCCATGGACGTGATGGAACGAATGGGCTTGTCCACCACCGGTTTCACCCCGCCCGGCTGGCTGGCCTCCCCCGCCGCCGAGCGCGCGCTGTGCCAGGCCGGTTTCTCGCACACCACCGATCATTTCGGGCTCAAGGACCTGCGCAGCGGTCGCCGCTGGCGCGGGTTCGCGCTGTCGCAGCGGCCCGGCGGTACCGGGGAGAAGACCGGGGCCCGGTTGATGGAGTGGGCGTCGCAGCGCACCGCCGCGCGCGGCGGTTTCGTGCGGATCGCTTTGCACCCCGACGATCTGACCCGTCCGGGCCTGCGGGAGGCGGCGCTGCGCTCGATCGAGGGCGCGCTCGCCGCCGGTGCCGTCGGGTCGACATACGCCGAGGTGATGGCCTGATGCGCATCGTTCAGCTGGCCAACTTCTACACCCCTGCTTCCGGTGGCCTGCGGACCTGTGTGGACGAGATCGGCCGCGGCTACCTGGCGGCCGGGCACGACCGGGTGCTGGTGGTGCCGGGCCTCACCGAAGCCGACGAGCAGACCCCGTCCGGCCGGCGGATCACGTTGCGCGGCCCGCGTTTCGGTTCCGGCGGCTATCACGTGCTGACCGCGCGCCGGACCAAGCCGCTGCTGCAGCAGCTGCGGCCCGACGTCATCGAGTGCAGCGACAAGCTCAGCATGCGCTGGCTGGCGCCGTGGGCGCGGCGGCACGGGGTGCCGCTGGTGCTGTTCTCGCACGAGCGCATCGACGCCATTCTGCGCACCCGGGTACCACCGGGGTTCCCGCTGGCGACCGCCGCCGATCTGGCGAACCGCCGCCTGTCGGCCCGCGCGGAGTACATCGTGGTGACCTCCGGGTTCGCGCGCGCCGAGTTCACCCGGATCGGTGCCCGCAATGTGCGCCGGGTGCCGCTCGGGGTCGACCTGGACATCTTCCATCCGCTGGAACCGATCGCCGAACCCGCCGGCGCGCTGCGCGGCGCCGCCGACCGGTCGCGGCACCTGGGCGCGGTCCCGGACGGTACGGCGCGGGCCGAGGCGCCGCGGAGCCACGTCGCGGTCCCGGCCGGTGGACCCGATGACGACCTGTCCGGCGCTGCGGTGAATCTGGTGCTGGTGAGCCGGCTTTCGCGGGAGAAGCACCCCGGCCGCGCGATCGAGGCGCTGCGCCTGCTGGTGCACGCCGGGATCGCCGCCCAGCTGACCGTGATCGGTGACGGCCCGCTGCGGGAACGCCTGCAGCAGCGTGCGGCCGGGCTCCCGGTGCAGTTCCTCGGGCATGTCACCGATCGGGCCGTGATGGCCGATCTGGTGGCCCGCGCCGATGTCGCGGTCTGCCCGTCACCGGCGGAGACCTTCGGCCTCGCGGTGCTGGAGGCCCTGGCCTGCGGCACCCCGGTGGTGGTTCCGCGTGACGGCGCCGCCCGCGAACTGCTGGGCCCGGTGGGGTCCGGGATCGAATGCGACGGCACCCCGGACGGGCTCGCCGCCGGTGTGCAGGCGCTGCTGCGGGTGCCCGCGGTGGAACGCCGCCGGGCGGCCCGGCTCAGCGCCGAACGCTTCCCGTGGTCGGCCACGGTCACCGGGATGCTGGAGCTGTACGCGGGGTATCTGCCGACCGCACAGGCCGCGGGCTGACCCGAGGCCTCGAGAGGCTCAGGCCGCGGTAGGGTCGGCCGAATCGTTGATCGCGGCCGGCGGCTCGGCCGCGGGATCCGCGTCTGACGCCCGATCGCTCGCTCCCGCACCGGGTTTGCGGTCGTCGTAGAGGGTCGGTGAGTTCGCGAGGATCGTGACGCCGGTGAACACCAGGGCGGCGGTCAGGCCGAGCGACAGCGGGTTGGGTGCCGCCGACACCGTGAACAGGGTCAGGCCGGCGGCGTAGCTGAGCACCGGGTCGGTGATCGTCATGGTGGTCAGGACCGTGGGCAGCGAGCCGTGAGCGTACGCCTCCTGGGTCAGGATCGCGCCGACCGTGGTGGTGATCGGGATGCCCAGCAGCGCCCAGCTGAAATGCGGGAGCGCGGTCGTGGCGACCGCGGTCTGCACGGCCGTGCCCGAGATGCAGCAGCCCGACGCCATGGCCGTCAGCGCCGAGCGCAGCTGAGTCGAGGGCACCAGGCGCGACGCCACCATCAGCACGACCACCGCGCACACGATCACCACGGCCGCGTACGGCAGCCGCTCGGACCGGACCACGCCGTGCGGCACACCCTGGGCCACCATGAACGCCAGGCCGACGCAGACCAGCGCGGTACCGATCCAGTCGCGGCGCAGCACCCTGCTGTGGTGCCGCTGCGCCGACATGGGCAGCGCGAACAACAGCTGCACCACCAGCAGCGACTGCACCAAGGCGATCGGCCCGAACCGCAGCGCCGCGGCGTGACACGCGAAGCCGATCACGGTGGCACCCTGGCCCAGCAGCCAGGCCCGATTGGTCAGCAGAGTGCGGGCCAGGCCGGCGACCGCGAGGAAACGGGAGTCGCCCTCGCGGGCGAGCGCGGCTTTGCGGGTACTGCTCTGTTGCAGGGCCGCGCACACCGCGAACAGCATGGCCGAGACCAGCGCCAGCAGAATGCTCAGCACTTCACCGGTGGACATCGGTCCGAGCCCGAGGCTTGCGATCGGACCGGTCATGAACACATCCTGGCAACATCGGTGGACAAGGGGCCGGCGGAGCACCGGCCGGCGGCACGGTAGGCAACCGTGCCGCCGCGTCGTACTGGTCGCATCTACGCGTTCGGACCGGGCCTACGCGTAATGCGACTGGCAGGCGGACTCACCGTCGAGGACTCCGGTGCGGAATGCCTCCAGTCGATCGTAACCGGTCGGTACGACCTTCCCGTCCACGTCCCCGGCGGCGATACCGTCGGCCAGCAGGCCGGATACGGCGGCGTCGAGATCACCGGCGTCCAGGCGCGGGCTGCTGTTCTTGTCGGCGAGCTTGTCGGTCACCACACCCGCGAGGCACACCGTACGCAGACCGGCGGTGGCTGCCCCGGTCAGCGACTGCTTGCGGTTCTTCTCGACGGCCAGCATGTAGCGGGAGATGAACGGCAGGAAGGCGTTGTAGTTGCCGTCGACCACTGCCGAGAGCGGGTCGTGATCACCGGGCTGTTTACCGGCCCGCTTGGCCAGTTCCGGGACGTCGACGCCGAGCGTGTCGTTCGCCGGGCAGTACGAAACCGGTTCGGTGGATGTGTCTTTCGGGCAGTTCTTGGGAATGCCGGTGTAGACCACGTTCGGGCCCGCCGGCAGCGGGTACAGCTTGCTGAGCGCCTTCTTGACCGCCTCCAGTCCACCCTCGTCGACGGGTTCCTGGTCCTGCTTGGCGCCGTCCTCGAAGGTCGTCGGCAGCCCGCCGCGGCGCTGCTGGATCTCCTTCTTGTTGATGGTCTTGCACCCGGCCGCCCCGTCGGTCCAGCCGATCTGCACCGCGGTGACCCGCTCGAACGCCGATCCGTGCACGTTGTTCGGGTTGTTCGGGTCATGGTCACGGACCGCCACGGTCGCACCGAGCACCCCGTTGAGGCCGTCGGTGGTGTTGAGCGTGAAGTGCGCGGCACCGTTGTCGGCGACGTGGTGCAGGAACACGCCGGCGAAGCAGTCCGCCTGCTGTTCGAGCACGATGCCCGGGGTGAGGAACCCGTTCAGCCGGGCCATGTGCTGGATCGAGTGCCCGTACTCGTGGGCCAGGACCATCACCACGGCCATCTTCCCGTACTTGTTCGCCACCAGCGGCAACAAGGTTCCCCGGTCCCAGCCGATGGTGTCGTCGACCGAACAGTAGGCCGCGTTCACCACCTGATACGTGGAGGACCGGCAGAAGGTGACCGACTTGTCTTGCGGCGCAGTGGAATCCCACGAGATGAACTTCGACACGGGCGCGAACTTGCCCGGGAAGTTCTTCGCATACTCCGCCGCCCAGTAGTCCTTCAGGTCGGCGAGCGTGTTGAGCGCCAGCCGGTCCATCTCCCCGCCGTCGCCGTTGTCCGCGCTCAGCGGTGCGTCCGGCACCCCGATCCGCGGCCCGTTCGGCCCGGTGGTGGCCGCGGTCGCCCCCGCCACGGGCCAGTCGTTCGCGGTCGCCCGGCTCTGCTGCACCGCGAGATCCGACGCCGAATTACCGCTGTTCCCACCACATCCGGCCACGGCAGCCGCCAGCACCATCAGTGCCCCGACCGCCGCCACCCGCAATCGCTTCGATCGCATGAAGCTCCCACTCCCGTGAATGTCACTGCTACCACCCCGAACTCGAGCAGGCCGGCAGCGATCAGCCACGGTCCCCCCGGTGTCGAGCGTCCACATCGTAGGCTCCGGCACCACCCCAACGAAACTCTCGAGGTTCGCTTAACACCCACGGGCGCAACGGAAGCCGCAGGCGCACGGGAGATCCGGCCGCGGGCGGGTAACCCACGACCGCGGTCGCCTGATCAGTAGCTGTCGTTCCGTCCGAGGGCGGCGTCATCCCAGATGGACGGTGCGCTCCCCGCGCTCGAGTGCCTGGCGCAGCAGGGTGCACGACAGTATGTGCGGGCCGCATTCACAGGTGGCCGGTAGCCCGTCGTCGGTGAACTCGTCTGCGGAGAGCAGGTCGGCGAAGCGGGTGCCGTGGCCGTGGGCACCATGGGCGGCGTCGGCGAAATCCCGATCGCCGTGTGCGCGCGGACCGACGGTGGAGCGGAATACCGGTCCCACTAGCGTTTCGAATACCGTCGCCACGTGGTGGCCACGTCCGCAGCGCACCCGCAGCAGTACCTGCTCTCCCGGCGTGGTCAGCCGGTCAAGGGCCTTCTCGGCGGCTTCCCGCCGCTGGGCGCCGACAAGTTTCGAGGTCTCGATCATCACAGAGCCTTTCGTCCAGTTCGAACTGGCGATATCGCGCGGATACCCGCGAACCCGCGAACGGAACATCGGCACGCGAAGCTGTCCGGCCAGATCCGACCGCCGGCCGGTACCGGCGGCAAGGATCGCCGGCCCCTGAGTAACGGCATCGATCGCAACTGCCGAAACCATGCCTGATGCTCGGATCGGCACCTGCGGCGTAGCGGCCGCCGCTCAGTTCTCGTGGCGGTGCGGCAGGAACTCCAGGGTGAGCAGGGCCGCGGCGGCGAAGAGGACTTCGCGCCAGCGGATCAGGACGTAGCGCTGGTCGGCGAAGGAGTTGAACTTGCGGAGGAATCGGTAGAGGGACTCCAGGCGGATCAGCGGGTCCAGGGTGTGGGTGGCCAGATACAGGCCCTGGCGGACGCGGGAGCGGCTGGTGTCGGCGAACAGTTCGGGGAAGGCCGCGAAGGCCAGGGAGATTCGCTGGACGCCGTGCTCCTGGCCGTAGGTGACGAGGTCGGCGACCATGCGTTCGTCGAGGCCGTTGGGGGCGTCGCGGCGGCGCCACGGGACGTCCAGGCTCAGTTCGGTGCCGTGGCCGGAGCTGCCGTAGCGCTGGAAGCCGACCACCTCGCCGGTGGCGTCGCGGGCGATCACGACCAGCATGCCCGGGTGCCGGCCGTCGAGCAGGTGGTCGAGGATCATCGAGAAGCCGCGGTTCTGCGCGCCGTGGCCCCACTCGGCCACGATCGACAGCAGGGTGGCGCGCAGGTCGGCGGGGAGGTCGCGTTCGGCGACGATCTCGGTGGTTACCCCCGCGTTGCGGGTGCGGCTCACGGCCTGGCGCAGATTGCGGAAGTGCCGCCCGGTCATGGCGAAGTGCGGCACGTCGATGACGACGTCGCGGCCGATCGGGATCGGGTGCAGGCCCGGCTGTTCGGCGGCGCGGGTGCGCCACAGTTCGGCGGCCTCGGGACTCGCGCCCAGGACCGCGACCCGCCAGCCGTGGTCAGCGGCGAACTCGGAGAACTCGGCGATCACGGCCGGGAACGCGGCCCGGTCACCGATCGGGTCGCCGGCGACGACCGCGATCCCGAACCTGGTCCGGTAGCCGAGCGCGGCGGTGCCGGCACTGCCGAAGAAGTAGCTCTTGGCCGAATGGAACGCGAACGGCGCCAACGGGTCCGCCGTGGACCGGTCCACCAGCGCCGCGACCCGGGCGCGCAGTTCCGGTTGTGGACGCGAGCCCACCGGCAGCATCAGGATCGCTCCGGTGGCGGCCAGGCACGCGAACCCCACACCGGGATGTGTGGCCCGATAGGCGATCTCGGAGACCCCGAGCGTGATCAGCGCGACGGCGAAGTGCGGGAGTGTGATCGGGCGCCGCAGGTGCAGGCCGCGCGCCGCGAACAGCCCGGCCAGCGACAACGCCACGAACCAGCCCCGGTCCAGTCCTTCCCGCTCACCGCGGTTGGCCGCGTAGATCAGGATCAGCCCGACCAGCAGCAGACCGGCGATCAGTGGCAATCGGACCGCCCGCGTCGGATTCAGCGCCACGTCCCGATAGGTTCGCGCGCCGGCGGCGGCGGCGGTTCTCGTCTCGGCCATCTATACCTCCAGGCCGCGCGACGTCCCCGGCGCTGGCGCCGGACTCCCCTGGACGGTCCACGGCATCATGGTCGTTCCCGATGATTCGGATTCGCTACTACCAGTATGGCGAGGCGGACCGGCCACGTTAACCGGCTGTTGCCGGACCGTGTCGTACCCCGCGGCACACTGCACATCTACGGCTGCAACCTCGGTCCCAACCGCTTTGTTCCCGATCGATCGATCTTGTTCTTACAGTGTCCGAGCACCGTCAGCCTGCCTTGCTCAGGTCCATCCCGAGGTCCGCGGCCCGCAGCGTCTCCCGCACATCGATCCCCGGGACGATCTCGGCATAGCCGGTGTGCAGCCCCACGCCGAAGTAGGCCGGGTCGCCAGGGTGTTTGGGATGTTCGATCCCGGTCAGGCCGTGCTCTTCCGCGTACGCGCCGGCCTGTTCCCGCACCGACTGCATGGCCGCGGCCATCCGCTCGTTGCTGAGCCCGATCACTACCGCGCCGACCTCGTCCCCGCCGGTCCGCAGCGGCACCACGGCCCCACCGGCCTCGGCGAGCGTCGAGTGCAGGATATCGGTCAACCCCTTGAAGTGGACGTTCGCGAATTCCGACCGATCCTCGTAGAAGGCGTTGAGACCCCCGAGATTGGCGATGTCACCGGAGACCCAATGACCGGTCGCGCCATACCGATTCAGGTAGTTCTGCGCCCGTTTGAGCTCAGACACCTTGAAATCGGACAGTCGTCCGTCGTAGTAGTCCGTCACGCCGTCCTTCGGATACGGGGTGAACAGATGGTCGGCCTGAGCGTGCCAATCGGGCATGTCCCAGGCCTGCCGGACCTTGTCGTCCCATTGCTGCCGATGCAACGTGTCCGGTGACGGGTATTCGCTCAGCTCGGTTCGCCCGGGGCTTCCGCTTCCTGCTCGGCCCGCAATTTCGCTTTCGCTTCCGCCACCGCCGTGGCGTAGTCCCGCCGCATCTCCTCGAGTCGCTGTATGCGCTGTTCCGGCGTCAGGCCCGTGAGCCCCAGACGCTGGTCCCGGCTCTCCTGCGACATGATTCCTCCTGAGTTTGTCCCAGTTGATTCCGGCCTCGGCGTCGGTGAGCGTGTCCTTCGCGGCCACGCCCGGGACGATTTCAGCGTAACCGGTGTGAAGTCCCACGCCGAAGTGCTCGGGTTCACCGGGGTGCTTGGGGTGTTCGATGTCGGTGAGCCCGTGGGTACGCGCGTAGTCGGCGGTCCGCTCCCGCATCTTCGCCGTGGCGGCGGCCATCTGCCGCTCGTCGAGACCGACGACCACGGCGCCGATCTCGTCGCCACCGGTCCGCATCGGGACGACGGTGCCACCGGCCTCGCGGAACGTGTCGTGAAAGATGTCGGTCAGCCCCTTGAAGTGGACGTTGGCCGCGTCCGCCCGGTTACTGAAGCGGGCATTGAGACCGCCGAGATTGGCGATGTCGCCGGCGGCCCAGTAGGCGGTCGTCTCGGACTCCCGGACGAACTCCTGCGCGCGTTCGATTTCCGACATCTTGAAATGGTCGAGCCGCCCGTCGTAGAAGCCGGTGACGTTGTCGCGCAGCAACGGCTGATAGAGCCGCTCGGACATCTGTTGCCAGTTGTCGAGTTCGCGCGCCGCCCGCACCTCCTGGTTGAAACGGCGCCGCCGCACCCGGTCGGGCTTCTGGTAGGTGGGCGGTCGGCCTTTCGGCGGACGCAGCTGTCCGCGGCGCCGTTCGACCGGGTTCACCGCCAGGTGCAGCGGGCCCTCCGCGTCGGCCCGCATGGCGTCGTAGGCCGAATCCACGATGGCGCGGACGGTCGACCGTTCGGCAGTGGACACCCCGCGGGAGAGATCCCCGAAAGTGTGGTTCAGCCGCAGGAACAGTTCGCGGCCGGTTCTGGACAGCTCCTCAGTCGCGAACATGGGACAGGCGAACCGAATGCGAGGTGAGAATGTGCGCCCACTGGCGTCCTCGTGTCATCGAGGGTGCGGACTGCTTCATTCCGGTTATCATCCCGGGTCCCCATCATTGGGAACGTTCGGAACCGTCACGCCCACACGCGAATCGGGCTCACGCGCCCCCGAACACCCGGTCCACCACGGCTTTCGCGCGCCGCGTCACCCGCAGATAGTTGTCCAGGAACTCGCTGGCGTCCTCGGTCTGCCAGCCCGCCACCTTCGCCACCGCCGCCAGCAGCGGGCCCGGCGCCGGCAACTGATCGGAGGGCTTGCCCCGCACCAGAACCAGCGCGTTGCGCGCCCGGGTCGCGGTCAGCCACGCGTCCCGCAGCAGCGCGACGTCGTCGGGCTCGAGCAGGCCGACCTCCTCGATCGCGTCGAGGGTCTGCAGCGTGGACGTGTTGTGCAGCTGCGGATATCGGTGCGCGTGCTGCAACTGCATCAGCTGGACGGTCCACTCGATATCCGCCAGGCCACCGCGCCCGAGCTTGGTGTGCGTGGCCGGATCGGCGCCGCGCGGCAGCCGTTCACTGTCCACCCGCGCCTTGATGCGGCGGATCTCGCGTACGGCTTCCGCGGACATCCCGCCCTCGGGGTAGCGCACCGGATCGATCACGTGCAGGAAGCGCAGCCCCAGCTCCTGGTCGCCGGCCACCTGATGGGCGCGCAGCAGCGCCTGGATCTCCCAGGGCTGCGCCCACTGCTGGTAGTAGGCCCGGTAGGCCGCCAGCGTGCGCACCAGCGGTCCACGGCGGCCCTCCGGCCGCAGCCCGGCGTCGACCTGCAGCGGCGGATCGGTGCTCGGCGCGCCCAGCAGCCGCTGCACCTGCTCGGCGATCGAGATCGACCACCGCACCGCGACCGACTCCTCGACCCCCGGCCGGGGATCGCACACGAACAGCACGTCGGCGTCCGAGCCGTAGCCGAGTTCCCAACCGCCCAGCCGGCCCATCCCGATGACCGCGATGTCGGCGGGCGCGGGCGCACCGCGTTCGGCCTCGCTCGCCCGGATCACGGCCTGCAGCGACGCCTCCAGCACCGCCACCCACACCGAGGACAGTGCCTCGCACACCTGCGGCACGTCGAGCATGCCGAGCACGTCGGCCGAGGCGACCCGGGCCAGTTCGTGGCGGCGCAGCGAGCGGGCGGTGGCGACCGCGCGGCGCGGGTCGTCGTAGCGACCGGCACCGGCGAGCAGGCCGGTGCGCACGTCGGCGGGCTGGGGGGCCAGCAGCAGCGGGCCGTTAGGGCCGTCGGCGTACATCCGGATCGTCTCGGGCGCGTTCATCAGCAGGTCCGGCAGGTAGGCCGACGAGCCGAGCACGATCATCAGCCGCTGCGCGACGGCACCCTCGTCGCGAAGTTCGCGCAGGAACCAGATCTGCTGGTCGAGCGCCTCGGAGACCCGCCGGTAGGCTAGCAGGCCGGCGTCCGGGTTGGGGGTGTCGCCCAGCCATTCCAGCAGGGTGGGCAGCAGCAGGGCCTGGATCCGCCCCTTGCGGCCGACCTCGCCGATCAGGGCCCGCAGGTGGCCGAGCGCGTTCTCCGGTGCCGCGTAGCCCAGGGCCGCCAGCTGCCGGGCCGCGGACTCCGGGCTCAGGCGCAGCGAGTCGGAACCGATGCGCGCCACCGATTCCAGCAGCGGCCGGTAGAACAGTTTGGCGTGCAGCCGGCGCACCCGCGCGGCATGCCGTTTGATCTCGCGGTCCAGTACTCCGGCTACGTCGAGCCGGCCGTCGGGCCGCAGGTGTGCGGCCCGGCCGAGCCAGCGGCGGGCCTCCTCGTCGTCGGGCGCGGGCAGGGTGTGGGTGCGGTGCAGCCGCTGCAACTGCAACCGGTGTTCGAGCAGGCGCAGGAACTCGTAGGAGTCGGTGAGGTCCGCGGCGTCGTCGCGGCCCACGTATCCGCCGGCGGCCAACGCGGTCAGCGCCTCCACCGTGCCCGGCACGTGCAGCGCCTCGTCACCCTTGCCGTGCACCAATTGCAGAAGCTGAACGGCGAATTCGACGTCACGCAGGCCGCCGTGCCCGAGTTTCAGTTCCCGGTCGCGGAGTTCGGCGGGCACCAGGTCCTCCACCCGCCGCCGCATCGCCTGCACGTCGGGCACGAAATCCGGCCGCTGCGAAGCGTTCCAGACCATGGGCATGAGCGCGGCACGGTAGTCCTCGCCGAGCGCCGCGTCCCCCGCGACGGGCCGCATCTTCAACAGCGCCTGGAACTCCCAGGTGCGCGCCCACCGCTTGTAGTACGCCACATGGGAATCCAGGGTGCGCACCAGCGCACCCGCCTTGCCCTCGGGCCGCAGGGCGGCGTCCACCTCGAAGCAGGCGCCGCTGGCCACCGACATCATCTCCGCGGCGAGCCGGGTCGCGGTGGTGTCCGCCGGTTCGGCCACGAAGATCACGTCCACGTCGGAGACGTAGTTCAGTTCGCGCGCACCGCATTTGCCCATGGCGACGACGGTCAGCCGCGACGGCACCGGCTTGTTCGCGCACACCCGGGCCACCGCCACGGCCAGCGCGGCGGTGAGCGCCGCGTCGGCCAGGTCCGAAAGATGGCGGCCCACTGTGACATAGGGCAGCACCGGCTCGTTCTCGACGGTGGGCGCCACGTCCAGCGCAGCCAGCAGCATGAGCTGATCGCGATACCGCTTGCGCAGCAACGCGATCACCTCGGGACCGGCGATCCCCGCCCGGTGATACGACGGCGCGCCGTCGGGGCCGGGCTCGGGCACCGCCGCGACCGCGTCGAGCAGGTCGGCAGTCACCTCGGCCGCGGTCGGAAGTTCCGGGCGCAGCAGCACTTTCCATGCCGCGGGGTCGGCGGCCAGATGGTCGCCGAAGGTACTGGAGGACCCGACGAGCGCGAACAGTCTGGCGCGCAACGCGGTTCCGGACCGCAGCGCCGAATCCAGTTCGGCCCAGCCGTCACCCAGCCGCTCGCGCATCCGCATCAGCGTCTGCAACGCCAGATCGGCCTCGGGCGCGCGGGACAGCGCCCACAACAGCGGAATACTGTCCGGATTGTCCCAGCCGAACTCCCGCAGCGCGGCAGGCGCCGTAGGTTCGAGCAATCCGAGCCGGCCGACACCGGGAACGACCGGTCGCGCGGTCGGAGGCCTCGTCATGAAACCAACCTACAACGCGCCGCCACGGCGAGCGGAGCGGAACCCAGGACCGCGAGCGGTTCGCCACTCGCGGTCCCCCGGCTCACAACCCGAGGTATTCCTTCAGCTCGAACGGCGTCACCTGGGCGCGGTAGTCCGCCCACTCCCGGCGCTTGTTGCGCAGGAAGAAGTCGAACACGTGCTCGCCCAGCGTCTCGGCGACCAGCTCGGACTTCTCCATCGCCTTCAGCGCCTCGTCCAGGCTCGCCGGAAGCTCCCGGAAGCCCATGGCCCGGCGCTCGGCGGCGGTCAGCGACCACACGTCGTCCTCGGCCTCCGGCGGCAGCGTGTACCCCTTCTCGATGCCGCGCAGGCCCGCGGCCAGCAGCACCGCGAACGCCAGGTACGGGTTGCAGGCCGAATCAGGGCTGCGGATCTCGACCCGGCGCGAGGACGCCTTGTTCGGGGTGTACATCGGGACGCGGACCAGCGCCGACCGGTTGGACCGGCCCCACGACGCGGCCGTGGGCGCCTCGCCGCCGTGCACCAGCCGCTTGTAGGAGTTCACCCACTGGTTGGTGATGGCGCTGATCTCGTGCGAGTGCTCGAGGATGCCGGCCACGAACGCGCGCGCGGTCGCCGACAGCGCCAGCGGGTCGTCCGGGTCGTAGAAGGCGTTGGCCTCGCCCTCGAACAGGCTCATGTGGGTGTGCATGGCCGAACCGGGGTAGTCGGCGAACGGCTTGGGCATGAACGTTGCGCGCACACCCTCGTCGATCGCCACCTCCTTGATGAGGTACCGGAAGGTCATGACGTTGTCCGCCATGGACAGCGCGTCGGCGTAGCGCAGGTCGATCTCCTGCTGGCCGGGCGCGCCCTCGTGGTGGCTGAACTCCACCGAGATACCCATCGACTCGAGCGCGTCGATGGCGTGGCGGCGGAAGTTCGGGGCCGAGTCGTGCACGGCCTGGTCGAAGAAGCCACCGGAGTCGGCCGGGCGCGGCGGGGCGCCCTCGGGGCCGTTCTCCAGCAGGAAGAACTCGATCTCCGGGTGCACGTAGCAGCTGAAGCCGAGGTCACCGGCCTTGTTCAGCTGCCGGCGCAGCACGTGCCGGGGGTCGGCCCACGACGGCGACCCGTCCGGCATCGCGATATCGCAGAACATACGCGCGGAGTGCTGGTGGCCCTTGCTGGTCGACCAGGGCAGCACCTGGAACGTCGACGGGTCGGGGCGGGCGACCATGTCCGCTTCGGACACGCGGGCGAAGCCCTCGATGGCCGAGCCGTCGAAACCGATGCCCTCCTCGAAGGCGCCCTCGAGCTCCGCGGGCGCGATCGCCACGGACTTGAGGTAACCGAGGACGTCGGTGAACCAGAGTCGCACGAAGCGGATGTCCCGCTCCTCGAGCGTCCGCAGCACGAATTCCTTCTGGCGATCCATAGGCGCGAGCGTAGGCATGCGGTGTTAAATCTGTGTTACCGGGCAGGTAGAACCGTGCGTCATCCGCATGTGAGGCCCGCCGGCGGGATGGTGAGATCGATCAGGTAGGCGTTCACCGCGTCGTCCACGCACTGCACTCCGCCGAGGTAGGCGGTGTGCCGGGTGCCGGTGTTGGTGATCAGCGCCGCCTTCAGATCGTTCGCCAGATTGACACCCGACTGGTACGGCGTGGCGGGGTCACCGGTGGTCGACACGACCACGATGGTCGGCAGGCCGGCGATCCCGTCGATCTTGTGCGGCCCGCCGGTGCTGGGCACGGGCCAGAAGTTGCACAGCGGGTGCGGCGCGTGCGCGCCGGCGTGATTGTCGTCGAGGAACGGCGCGGCCTTGCGGTATTCGGCGTCCTGCCGGTCGATCGTGGCCTGGTCGGTGATCGGCGGGTCGTCGACACAGTGGATGGCGTTGAACGCGTCCTGCGAGTTGGTGTAGGTGCCGTCGGGGCCGCGGCCGTCGTAGTTGTCGGCCAGCCGCATGAGCAGGTCACCCGAACCGTGCTGCAACTGGTTCAGCGCCTGGGTCAGGATCGGCCAGCCGTCCTCCCCGTACAGCGCGGCCTGCACACCGGTGGTGGCGTCGCCGATGGTCACCACGCGGCCGTCCTTGGCCACCGACGGGTGGTCCCACAGCGGCCAGATCAGGTCGTGGAAGCGGTTCACCGCCTGCGCCGGATCGGTACCGAGCGGGCAGTCGGGCTTGGTGGCGCAATCGGCGGCGTACGCCTCGAACGCTTTCTGGAAACCGGTGGCCTGGTTGATCGAATCCGAGAGCGGGTCGCCGTTCGGGTCGACGGCGCCGTCGAGCACCATGGCCCGCACCTTGGTCGGGAACTTCTCCGCGTACGCGGTGCCCAGCCGGGTGCCGTAGGAGAACCCGACGTAGTTCAGCTTGTCGTCACCGAGCGCGGCCCGGATGATGTCCATGTCCTGAGCCACCTCGCGGGTGCCGACGTGGGACAGGAACTCGTTGCCGGTGTTCTTGGTGCACTCGCCCGCCACCTGCTTGGCCTCGGACTCGGTGGCGGCGATCCCGGCCGGCGAGTTGTCGTGCGGCGGCTCGGCGCGGAACGCGTCGCTCTCCTTGTCGGACAGGCAGTGGATGAGCGGCACCGAGGCGCCGATCCCGCGCGGATCGAATCCGACCCGGTCGAAGCGTTCGGCGATCGGGGTGCCGTTGCCCTGACCCACCATCCACAGGCCGCCCTCACCCGGACCGCCCGGGTTGAACAGCAGCGAACCGATCTTCTGGCCGGTCGCCTTCACCCGGGACAGCGCGATCTGCGCGGTCGCCCCGCCCGGCTTGGCGTAGTCGACGGGGACGTCGACGCGGGTGCACTCGGTGCCGGCGGGCAGCTTCGAGTCGGTCGGGTAGGTGTCGCAGCTCCCCCACTTCACGGTCTGGGAATAGAACTTGTCCATTCCCGCCGCGGCCGCGCCGGTCTGGGTGGGTGTGGGTTTGCCTGAGGTGGTGCACGCGGCAGCCACACACGCCAGGGCCACCAGAGCGGCGACTCGGCCGGATCGCATCGACGACATGCTGACGATCCTGCCATCCCACCGGCCCGCACCGCCCCAGGCACTGTGACCAATCGCATCGCCGGCGCCCCTCACCGGGACCGTGACGGCGGTGGCAGACTGAGACCGTCACACCAACCCGGGGACCCGCGATCGGGCCTCGAGGAGACGAAAGGGACGAAGATGTCCGAGCAAGACATCCCTGCCTACGGCGCGGCACCCGCGGCGCAGCCCGCCCGGCGCAAGACCCGCGTCCAGCATCTCCAGCAGCTCAAGGCGGCCGGGGAGAAGTGGGCCATGCTCACCGCCTACGACTATTCCACCGCCCGGCTGTTCGAAGAGGCCGGTATCCCGGTGCTGCTGGTCGGCGACTCGGCCGCGAACGTGGTGTACGGCTACGACACCACGGTTCCGGTCACCGCCGACGAACTCATTCCGCTGGTCCGCGGTGTGGTCCGCGGCGCGCCGCACGCGCTGGTCGTGGCGGATCTGCCGTTCGGCAGTTACGAGGGCTCGCCCGAGCTGGCCCTGGCCACGGCCACCCGGTTCATGAAGGAGGGCGGCGCGCAGGCGGTGAAGCTGGAGGGCGGCGAGCGGGTCGCCGACCACATCGCGCTGCTGACCGGCGCCGGCATTCCGGTCATGGCGCACATCGGGTTCACCCCGCAGAGCGTGAACACACTCGGTGGTTTCCGGGTGCAGGGGCGCGGTGACGCGGCCGAGCGGCTGATCGCCGACGCCATCGCGGTCGAGGAGGCCGGTGCGTTCTCGGTGGTGATGGAGATGGTGCCCGCCGAACTGGCCGGCATGGTCACCCGCAAGCTGACGATCCCGACCGTCGGTATCGGGGCCGGTGCCGACTGCGACGCCCAGGTTCTGGTCTGGCAGGACATGGCCGCCTACACCAGCGGTAAGACCGCGAAGTTCGTGAAGCGGTTCGCGCGGCTCGGGGACGACCTGCGCGAGGCGGCCGCCACCTACGCCGCCGAGGTACGCCAGGGCGTGTTCCCCGGCCCCGAACACAGCTTCTGAGGCCGGAACCGTGCCGGGGCGTCGTCGCCCCGGCACGGTCGCGTGCTCAGGACCCGAATCCGGCCCGCAACTGGTCGAGCAGACCGTCGACGACGGTGGTGAACCGTTCCCCGTAGCTGCCGGGCGCCATATCGATCGCCAGCCACGGCCGCAGCGCCACCAGCGGCGAAAGCCGTTGCGCCAGAACCAGTTCGGTGGATGTGACCACCCCGATCCGGCGCCAGATGTCGAAGTAGTCCTCGCGCAGCGGGTCGGCGAACAACCGCACCGACAGGAACGGGTGGGTGAGCACCGCGTCACCCCAGTCGAAGAACGCTGTGCTGGAAGCGAATACGTGCGCGGGCCGCAGGTCGTTGTGCTCCAGGGTGAGCCGGCCGTACTGCTCGAGTTCGGCGGCCGCCGCCTCGATCGCGGGGCCGAGGCCGGGGACCCGCTCCTCGAAGTGCCGGTACACCGAGATCAGTTGCGACGGAGGCAGATACGGCGTCCCGGTGGTGCGCAGTTCGCCGACGTGATCGGTGAGCCGCTGCTGCAGCGTCGCGTACCAGCGCAGCACGCCGGACCAGCCCGACGGCACCACCCCACCCGGCGAGGCCTCTTCCAGCGAGGGCCCGCCGTCGGGGCTGAGCAGCCAGCCGTTGCCCCGGTGCACCGCCAGCGGGGTCAGCACGCTGCCCGGGCACAGCCGGTCGAGCGTCTCGACCAGCCGGACCTCGTGCGCGAAGGCGGCGGCGGTCGACTTGGCCCACACCTGCCCCGCGGACGTCGGGATCCGGACCAGCAGCGACCAGTCCCGGCGCCGGGCTTCCTCCACCTGCCCGATGACCCGGATGCCGCGTTGCGCGAGTTCCGCCGTAGCCCAGTCGACCAGTTCGAGGATCGGCTGGTGCAACACGGAGGCCGGGGCGGCTGACGATTGTTCCCCCACAGTCATGTCCACCAAAGTTACCGACAAGGAAGTCGCTCTGCCAGCCCCGTTCGGGTGGCCGCGCCGAAAGCCCAGGCACCCGGCCGAAGTCCTCCTCGAGCCATGTCCGATTCCAGCCTGTCCGGGCTGGGTAAGGCGCCGCCGGCAATGGCACACTCGGCCGATGACCGAGCCATTGCGCACCCTCTACCCGCCGATCGAACCGCACGACCACGGCATGCTCGACGTCGGCGACGGCCAGCAGCTGTACTGGGAGGTCAGCGGCAATCCGGCCGGAAAACCGGTGGTGTTCCTGCACGGCGGGCCCGGCGGCGGCACCGCCGCGTTCCATCGCCGGTTCTTCGACCCCGACGCCTACCGGATCGTGCTCTTCGACCAGCGCGGCTGTGGCCGATCGGCGCCACACGTCGCCGACGGCGCCGACCTGTCGGTGAACACCACCTGGCATCTGGTCGCCGATATCGAACGGTTGCGTACCCACCTCGGGATCGAGCGGTGGCAGGTGTTCGGCGGCTCCTGGGGTTCCACGCTGGCCCTGGCGTATGCCCAGACCCATCCGGGGCGGGTGACCGAGCTGGTGCTGCGCGGCATCTTCCTGTTGCGCCGCAAGGAGATCGACTGGTACTACAACGGCAGCGCGGGCTACGTCTACCCCGACGTGTGGGAGCGCTATCTGGCGCCGATCCCCGCGGCCGAACGCGACGGCGACCTGGTCGCCGCCTACCACCGGCTGCTGCACTCCCCCGACCCGGAGACGGCGCTGCGGGCCGCGGTGGCCTGGTCCACCTGGGAGGGCGCGACCAGCGCGCTGCTACCGGCGCCGGAACGCGAAGCCGAAACGGGCGAGCCACGATTCGCGCTCGCGTTCGCGCGGATCGAGAACCACTACTTCGTGCACCACGGCTTCCTCGACGAGGGGCAGCTGCTGCGCGACATGGACCGGATCGCCCACCTGCCCGGCGTGATCGTGCAGGGCCGCCACGACATCGTGTGCCCGGCGGTCAGCGCCTGGGACCTGCACCGCGCCTGGCCGAAGTCGGAACTGCATCTGGTGCCCGACGCCGGGCACGCGGCCACCGAACCGGGGATCACGCACCGATTGGTCACGGCGACCGACGCTTTCCGCTGAGGGCCGCCGAAACACACCGGCCCGCCGCACTTCTCGTGCGGCGGGCCGGAATTCGACCGTGGCAGTCGGCTACTGCAGCGCCAGCATGGTGCCGTTCAGCTGGTCCAGCGGACCGTAGACGGTGAAGATCACCCGGCCGTCCGGGTACTGCGACGACAGGTTGGCCGCAGCCTCGAGCGACTGGCCGAAGGAGGCCGCCGACGGGTGCGGCAGCCGCGACATCGTGAGACCGAAGTGTGTCTGGTGCACCCACTGGGTGTCACCCGGGGACAGGTCCACCTCGACACCACCCGGCAGCGGATTGAGCGCCAGCGCCGACGCGGAGCCGGCTTCCATCGTCGCCAGAACCGAAGCGGCACCCACGATCAACATTCCGGCAACCGACTTGCGAACCATTCCCATGAAGACAGAACCTGCTTTCCGACGTCCATTGGCACCCTTGATCCGCAGCCGCCCCGGTTGCGGAATCTTTCGATGCGCAACACTTTATGACGTCCATCACGCGAAATGCCAGTCGGTCCGGCAATTACGTGTGTGACACGCGGGAATACCCATAGCCGTTCGGCTCGGCCCGAACGCCGCCACCAGCCGATGCACCGAATGTTCACTCGGACGAGATCTGTCCGTGACCATCCGATCGGAACCACCGATCGGGGAATCCACCGGTGATCACCGGCGGATTCCCCGGATACCCACCCGGACGCACAGGCACCCGGATCAGTCAGCAATTATTCAGCTACAGACGTATCGGTGTTCGTCACCGGCGCGGATTCGCCGGTGTTCGGCGCCGCGCGATCCAGGAATCGCAACAGCTCCACCGGGAACGGCAACACCAGCGTCGAATTCTTCTCCGCCGCCACTTCCACCACCGTCTGCAGCAACCGCAATTCCATGGCGGCGGGTGCGGCCGCCATCGTGGTGCCCGCCTCGGCCAGCATCTGCGAGGCCTGCAACTCGCCCTCCGCGGTGATGATCCGGGCGCGGCGTTCCCGCTCCGCCTCGGCCTGCCGCGACATCGACCGCTTCATCGACTCCGGCAGCGCGACGTCCTTGATCTCCACCAGGTGGATGTGCACACCCCAGCCCATCGCGGGGCTGTCCATCATGGCGCTCAAACCGGCATTGAGTTCCTCACGGTTGGAAAGCAATTCGTCGAGATCGCTCTTTCCGATGATCGAGCGCAGCGAGGTCTGGCCCACCTGTGCGACCGCGAACAGATAGTCCTGGACATCGACCACCGCTTTGACCGGATCGGTCACCTGGAAATACACGACGGCGTCGACGCGCACCGTCACGTTGTCGCGGGTGATGCCCTCCTGGGCGGGCACCGGCATGGTGACGATCCGCATCGGCACCTTCACCATCCGGTCCATGAACGGAATCAACAGCCGCAGACCGGGTTCGCGCACACCGCGCACCTTGCCGAACCGGAATACCAGGCCGCGCTCGAACTGCTCCACCACACGCACGGTGGTGGACAGCAGGAACAGCAGGATCACGACCACCGCCACGACGAAAAGAGCGGCAATTCCCGCCACACTCATCGGATTTCCCCCATATCACTCGGCTCGGTCTCCATGGCCGGGCGCTGTCTCGATGATGCGCCTCCCCCGGCGGCCCGGCGAGAACATTTACGCTCTGCATACGGGCACCGAAATATGCTGCCCGCCAGCGGTTCCGGCGATGTGCCAGGCACACGCGTAGGGTGGCGCCATGATCGAGAACCAGGTCTGGCTCGTCACCGGCACCAGCAGCGGATTCGGCCGCGCCATCGCGAATGCCGTCCTCGCCGCCGGGGGCCGGGTGGTAGCCACCGCCCGCGACACCGCCGCCCTGAAAGACATCCACGAGCATGCCCCCGACCGGGTGCTGCCGCTGCGGGTGGACGTCACCGACCCCGCCACGATCACCGCCGCGGTCGACGTGGCCGTCGCACACTTCGGCCGGATCGACGTGCTGGTCAACAACGCCGGCTACGGATATCGCGGGGCGATCGAGGAAAGCTCGGACCGCGACCTGCGAGACCTGATGGAGACCAACGTCTTCGGCCTGATCGCCGTCACGAAGGCGGTGCTGCCGGTGATGCGGGCCCAGGGCAGCGGGCACATCGTGCAGATGTCCTCGGTCGGCGGCGTGCGGGCCCGGCTCGGCGGCGCGCCCTACGCACTGACCAAGTTCGCGGTCGAGGGACTCTCCGAGGGCATGTCCTACGAGCTCGCGCCGTTCGGCATCGGCGTCACCATCGTCGAACCCGGCCCGTTCCGCACCGATTTCGCGGGCCGGTCGGTCCGCTGGGCCGACCCGCTGCCGGCGTACGAACCGGTGATGGCCGCGGAACGCACGCGCTTCGAGGCCCAGAACGGCGCCCAGCCCGGCGATCCCGACCGCGCCGCCGCCGCCATCCTGCGCGCCGTCGCCATGGACCCGCCACCGCTGCGCCTGCCGCTGGGCCCGGAGTCCTTCGCGGGAATCCGCGCGACGCTCACCGAACGGCTCGCGGAATTGGACGAGCTCGAATCCTGGGCTGCCGACACCGGTTTCACACCGGCCGAGCCGGACGCAGACTGACCGACGGCCCGGTCGAGGTTCGGCGCCGATGAACATCAGCAACCAGGCGTCCGCACGCTGACAGCCCGTGCCGCATGCGGATACACCGCGCGGGCCGGGACCGTGGTGGATGAAGGGTAGGGGCGAGTCGGTCTGTAAGCCGGATCCTGTCCCCGGTTCGCACCGGGGGGCGACCATCCATCTGGGTGCACCGTCGCCGGGCACCTCGAGCGGTCCACCCGCAGGCTCGGGCGAGCAGCCCTCAGGCACCTGCGCAGCCGCACTCCGGGGAGTGCGGCCTTCGACCTTGCTCCGGGCGGGGTTTACCTAGCCGCCCCGGTCACCCGGGGCGCTGGTGCGCTCTTACCGCACCGTTTCACCCTTACCGGCGGTTGCCCGCCGGCGGTCTGTTTTCTGTGGCACTGTCCCGCGGGTCACCCCGGGTTGCCGTTAACAACCGCCCTGCTCTGTGGAGTCCGGACTTTCCTCGGCGCCGGGCAGCGGCACCGAAGTGCCCGTTCCCGTCGCCGCAGCCGCCCGACCGACTCGCCGTACTCCATTGTGCCGCGCCGCCCGGCGCACCGGCCGCCGACCCCCGGTTCACGGCGAAAACCGGCCGCCGACTCGGCATCCCGGGAAACGAGCAAGTACCGTAACCGGTCATGGAGCGTGTGGAGGTGGGGTTTCCTTCGGGTGGCGAGCAATGTGCGGCCTGGCTGTATCTGCCGGACGGTCCGCCCAAGCCCCGCCCGCTGGTGATCATGGCGCACGGGCTGGGCGCGAACCGGCAGATGGGGCTGGACCGCTACGCACGCCGGTTCGCCGCCGCCGGGATGGGCGCACTCGTCTTCGACTACCGGGGTTTCGGCGCCAGCGCGGGCACGCCGCGCCAGGTGATCGACATCCGCAAGCAGCGCGACGACTGGCGGGCCGCCATCGCCTACGGCCGCACGCTCAAGGGCTTCGACTCGACCCGGATCGCGTTGTGGGGCACCTCGTTCGGCGGCGGCCACGTGCTGTCCATCGCGCACGAGGACGACTACCTGGGCGCGGTGGTGGCGCAGTGCCCGTTCACCAGCGGTCCCGCCTCGACCTGGGCCAAGGGCCCGGTCAGCATCGTCAAGACCGGCACGCTGGCCGCCACCGATCTGCTGGTGGGCACCGTCGTGCGGCGGCCGATCAAGGCCCGGCTGGCCGGCCGCCGGCACTCCTCGGCACTGATGAGCGCGAACGACGTGGTCGCCGGCTTCGGCCGGCTGGCCGAGGAGAGCGAGCTCTACCAGCCGAAAGTCGCCGCCCGCACCGGCCTGTCGATCATGTTCGACCGGCCGTGGCGGCGCACCAAGGGCATCAAGGTCCCGGTGTTCTACGCGGTCTGCGACCACGACACGGTGGCGCCGGTGAAGCCGACCCTCAAGGCCGCCGACCGCACCAAGCACGCCATCGTGAAGCGTTACCCGGTGGGCCATTTCGACATCTACGTCGACGACGCCTTCGAACAAGCCGTCGCCGACCAGACCGACTTCCTGGTCTCGGTCCTGCGCCCGTAACCGCGCCGGGATCCACCGGCGCTCCGGCCGCCGTACCCGCTCAGGGCTGGGCGAACGTAGCCCAGGCGCGGATCACGACCGCGCCGTCGCGGTCGGTACCCACGAGCGTGACGTCGACCCGAGGCTCCCGGTCGCGCACGTACTGCTGCACGATGTGTCCCGAGCAGTGCGCGATCTCGCCCGCC
Source organism: Nocardia stercoris (assembly GCF_003696265.1). Lineage (GTDB taxonomy): Bacteria > Actinomycetota > Actinomycetes > Mycobacteriales > Mycobacteriaceae > Nocardia > Nocardia stercoris. The sequence goes on from NZ_RFFH01000027.1 coordinate 29,853, forward strand.
GCGACCGACCGGGTGCGGAAGCGGCGCACGTTCCCGGCGCCGAGCCAGTCGGTCGCGTACGCCGCCAGCCGGGCCGCTGCGGGGGCTGAATCGACTTCGCCCACAGTCGAATCCGTGGGAGCACTGGCCCACGACTCCGCGATCAGCCGCCCGGTCCGGTCGTAGTACCGGGTCACGGATTCCGACCTCGCGACCCCGTCGGCGGTCTCGACCGTGCGCTCGGCGCCGTCGACGACGGTCAACCGGTCACCCGCGCGCGGCGGCGGGGTGAAGAAGCAGTGGTCGGTCTCCAGGCTCCCGGCCGGCATTCGCTCGGCGGACAGGAACGTCGGCGGCACAACCGGATTCGCGGCATCGAAGTACTCCGCGGCGTCCGCGCCGGCGGCCGCGGCGAACGCGCGGATGGCGTCGGCGCGCAGTTCCAGGTCGACCGGCGCGGCGATCCGGCCCGATTCGGCAACGTGCGGCACGTCCCACTTCCTTTCGTCGTCCCCGTCCCCGCACGGTAGAGCCGGCGCCGGCCGGGCCGCCGGGGTTCTTCCCGCTGACCGGGAGCACCATGGCCGCCCGCAGAAACCTGTCCACTGACCGGGATGTGACCGCTGCCACCCTCCGCCCGCGGGTCCAGGATCGGCGCAGCTCAACTGCAATCCGCTGGAACATGGAGGTTCGATGCCGGATCAGACGGCGAACAGCCGCACTCAACCCGCCGAGGCCGAATATCGGCAGATCGAGGCCGCCGCGGCGCCCACCCGCTTCGCGCGGGGCTGGCACTGCCTCGGGCTGATCTCGACCTTCAGCGACGGTCAGCCGCACGAGGTCAAGGCCTTCGGGACCACGTTGGTCGTGTTCCGGTCCGAGACCGACGGCAAGCTGAACGTGCTGGACGGCTTCTGCCGCCACATGGGCGGCAACCTGGCCCAAGGCACCGTCAAGGGCGACTCGATCGCGTGCCCGTTCCACGACTGGCGGTGGGGCGGCAACGGCAAGTGCACGGGAATCCCGTACGCGCGCCGGGTGCCGCCGGTGGCCAAGACCCGGTCGTGGCCGACCCTCGAACGCAACGGCCAGCTCTACGTGTGGAACGACCCGCAGGGCAGCAAGCCCACCGACGAGGTGACCATCCCGGTTATCGAGGAATACGGCTCCGACGAGTGGACCGACTGGACCTGGAACTCGATTCTGATCGAAGGCTCACACTGTCGTGAGATCGTCGACAATGTCGTCGACATGGCGCATTTCTTCTACGTGCACTACTCGTTCCCGCGCTACTTCAAGAACGTTTTCCAGGGCCACGTCGCCACCCAGTACATGCGGTCCACCCCGCGTCAGGACGTCATCAGCGGCGCCAACTACAACGACCCGGACTCCGCCTTGCGTTCGGACGCTTCGTATTTCGGCCCGTCGTACATGATCGACCGGCTGTGGAGCGACGCACAGGGCATGACGATCGAGACCGTGCTGATCAACTGCCACTACCCGGTCACCGAGAACTCGTTCGTGCTCCAGTACGGCGTGATGGTAAAGAAGCCGACCGGCATGTCCGACGAGGACGCGACGGCGATGGCCGCGGGGTTCGCCCAGGGCGTCGAGGTCGGGTTCGAGCAGGACGTGAAGATCTGGCAGAACAAGGCCCCGATCGACAATCCGCTGCTGTCGGAGGAAGACGGGCCGGTCTACCAGCTGCGCCGCTGGTACAAGCAGTTCTACGTCGACATCGAAGACGTCACCGAGGACATGACCGCCCGCTTCGAGTTCGAGATCGACACCGAGCGCGCAGTCACCAGCTGGGAGGCCGAGGTCGCCGACAACGTCGCGCGCGGCGCCGTCCTCGACACCACCGTCTGATCTACGCATCGAGGGAGAAAGCACGACCATGAGCAAAGTTCTCGACAATATCGCGGCGATCGCCGATCAACTGCGCGCGCAGGGTGAGGAGGCCGAACAGCTCGGCAAGCTCCCCGACGCCACCGCGGCGCTGATGAAGGAGGCGGGCTCGATCCGCCTGCTGCAGCCCAAGAAGTACGGCGGGTTCGAGGCGCACCCGCGCGAATTCGCCGAAACCGTCATGGCTACAGCGGCTCTCGACGGTGCCGCCGGATGGGTCACCGGCATCGTCGGGGTGCACCCGTGGCAGCTCGCCTTCGCCGACCCGAAGGTGCAGGAGGAGGTGTGGGGTTCCGACCACGACACCTGGATGGCCTCGCCGTACGCGCCGACCGGTGTCGCGGTTCCCGTCGACGGCGGCTATATCTTCAACGGCCGCTGGCAGTTCAGCTCCGGCACCGACCACTGCGACTGGATCTTCCTGGGCGCGTTGCTCGGTGACGCGAACGGCGCTCCCGTCATGCCGCCGACCATGCTGCACATGATCCTGCCGCGCAAGGACTACGAGATCGTCGAGGACTCGTGGAACGTGGTGGGCCTGTCGGGCACCGGGTCCAAGGACATCATCGTCAAGGACGCGTTCGTGCCCGACTACCGGGTCATGAACGGCGACCACGTGATCGACGGCACCGCGCAGCGTGAGTACGGCGTGACCGAGACCCTGTACAAGATGCCGTGGTCGACGATGTTCCCGCTGGGCATCAGCTCGGCCGTGGTCGGTATCGCCGAGGGCGCGCTGGCCGCGCACCTGGACTACCAGCGCGACCGGGTGGGCGCCCAGGGCACCGCGATCAAGGACGACCCGTACGTGCTGTTCTCCGTCGGCGAGGCCGCGGCCGACATCAACGCCGCCCGTCAGGAACTGCTGGCCAACGCCGACCGCATGTGGGACCTGGTCGACGCGGGCAAGGAGGTCAGCTTCGCCGACCGGGCCGCCGGCCGGCGCACCCAGGTCCGCGCGGCCTGGCGCGCGGTGCAGGCCGTGGACCAGATCTTCGCCCGCTCGGGCGGCAACGCGCTGCGCAAAGACAAGCCGCTGCAGCGCTTCTGGCGCGACGCCCACGCCGGTCTCGCCCACGCCATCCACGTGCCGAGCACCGTCTATCACGCCTCGTCGCTGAGCTCGCTGGGCATCGAGCCCCCGGTGGGCCCGCTGCGGGCCATGATCTGATCGAAAATCGAAGAAGGACAACGGAAATGACTGACATCAAGGGCCTCGGCTACGTCACGATCCAGACCGCCGATCTGGACCGCTGGCGCAAGTTCGCCTTCGAGGTGCTGGGTTTCGCGCAGGGCAGCGGCCCGGACGAGAATGCGCTGTACCTGCGGATGGACGAGCGCGCGGCACGAATCACGGTGGTACCGGGCGAGACCGACGGCATCGTGACCATCGGCTGGGAGGTGCGTGACCACGCCGCGCTGGTCCGGGTGCGGGAGGCCGTCGAGGCCGCCGGGATCGCGGTGAAGCCGCTGTCGCTGGAGGAGGCGGACGCCCGCCGGGTCGAGGAGGTCATCACCTTCGAAGACCCGACCGGTGCCACGCTCGAGGTGTTCCACGGCGCGGTGCTCGACCACAGTCCGGTGGTGACGCCGTTCGGCGCGAAGTTCGTCACCGGCGACCAGGGCATGGGCCACGTGGTGCTGCCCACGATGGACCCGAACGGCACGTTCGCCTTCTATACCGACGTGCTCGGCTTCCTGCCGCGTGGCGCGTTCCGGATCCCGGCGCCGCCGGAGTTCGGCCCGATGCGGGTGCGGTTCATGGGTGTGAACGAGCGGCACCACAGCTTGGCGCTGTGCCCGGCGCCGCACGGCGGCGCGCCGGGTCTGGTGCACATCATGGTGGAGGTCGACACCCTCGACGCCGTGGGCCAGGCGCTGGACCGCGTGACCAAGGACGGGTTCTCGGTGTCGTCGACGCTGGGCCGGCACACCAACGACAAGATGGTGTCGTTCTACGTGCGGGCGCCCGGCGGCTGGGACATCGAGTTCGGCACCGAGGGCATGCGGGTCGACGAGCGGTTCTACACCGCGGAGGAGATCACCGCGGACAGCTACTGGGGTCACGACTGGTCCGGTAGCGAGCCCCTGGCGGCCATGTAATTCACCCCCGTGGGGTGAAAACACCCCCTGAGCGGCCCCGGCCCGAGCTTCGGCTCGGTCCGGGGCCGTTCGTTGTCCAGGCCACTTTCGAGATTTCATGTGACAGCCCACACAAGGGATGGTATGAATAGGCATATGCCTAATCGAAACATGGGCATTCTCTCGTAGATCCGAACGGAGCCCTCATGATCATCGAGGCCGAGGCCACCACCCCCAGCGCGATCCTGGACCGCGCATCGCTGCTGCTCGACGCGTTCGACGGACCGGGCCGGCTCAATCTCGCCCAGATCGTCCGGCGCACCGGCCTACCCCGATCGTCGGCCCACCGGATGCTGGAACGCCTGGTCCAGCTGCGCTGGCTGCGCCGCGAAGGCCGCGACTACCAGCTCGGCATCCGGCTCGTGGAACTCGGCTCGCTGGCCGTCCACCAGGACCGGTTGCACCGCGCCGCCAAGCCGTTCCTGCACGAACTGCACCGCGTCACCGGTCTCGTCGTGCACCTCGCCGTGCTCGACGGCCCCGACGTCGTGTTCCTGGACAAGATCGGTGGCGACCTGTCCACCGCCATCCCCTCCCGGGTCGGCGGCCGCCGCCCGGCGCACTGCACCGCCGCCGGCAAGGCGATCCTGGCCTCCGCCGACCCGCGCCGGCTCGACGACATCGTCACCGGCCCCGCGAACGCGCAGACCCGGTACTCCATCACCAGCCGCGCCCAGCTCAACGCCCAGTTGGAGAAGGTCCGCACGCACGGCATCGCCGTCGAGCGCGAGGAGTCCACACCCGGCGTCGGCTGTCTGGCCGCACCGATCGGCGACCTCGGCGAGGCCGCCGTCGCCGCGGTGTCGGTATGCGGCCCGGTGGACCGGATGCAGTTCGACCACCGCCTGGCCGCGCCCGTGCGCACCACCGCGCTCAACATCTGGCGCCAGGTCGACGACGGCCGCGTCCGGGTGCATCCCACGCTGCAGCACGCCCGCCCGCTCGGCCACGGCCCCGCCACTCGGCCGCAGCCCGACTCGCGCACGCCCCGCTACGCGTCGTGAGCGTCGTCGCCCGGTCCCCGCACCGGGCGACGACCGGCCTCAATCGAGTGCGAACTCGCCTGCGGCACAGAAACTGTGGCAGATCCGGTCGCCGACGATCGCGCCCGGGAATTCCGGATCGAACCACCGGTCGACGTGCGCCCAGTGGATCGGGTGCATCAGATAGGGACCGTTCAACCCGTCGAGATCGGTGAACTCCTGCTCCCAGACATGGGTCCACGGCGACGAGCCGGTCGCCCGCAGCACCGGGCTCAGCCGCCAGGCCCGGATGCTCGAGATATAGCGGGGCATGCGCAGCAGATCGGCCTCGAATTCCGCGACCACATCGGGCGGCGTCTGCGGCGCGACCCGCAGCAACAGCGCGCGATACACCGCACCCGGTTGCCGCGGCTCGCTGAAACCACCTGTGCCGCAATCATATTCGACCCCGTCGACGTGAACCGCACCGGCGGCCGCGATCGCCGCGTCCACCCGCGCCGCGCACGCGGACCAGTCGGCGGGAGCCGCGAAACGCAGGCGCACCAGGACGTCGCCGCCGTTGCGGGTACCGGGCAGCGTCGGCTCGACCAGAATCCGGAGCGCCTGCGAGGCGATCTGCCGCAGGTCGGGTCGGAGCAGGTCAGCGGCCTCCGCCGCCGGAACGGACGGCAGGTGCAGCAGCCGGATCACCTCACGCATCGGTGGACTCCCTTGCGTCGGCACGCGTCTCGGCGGCAGTCACGGCGTCGGCGAATCCCGCGTGCCCCGGACCGTCGGCGACCCGCCCGGAATCGGCGAACGCGTCTTCCACGGCAACTCCCCCGGTTCCGCACAGCTCGTCGACATCGGCGGCCGCCGCACCCGTCACCCGCGACCGCTCGACGATCAGATCGGCTGCCCCCGACCACCATTGCCGCACCCGCTCGTCGGTACGACCCTGGAAGGTCATCGCCCACCATCCCGCGGCGCCGTCGAGCACCCAGGTCGCGGTGACCGTGTTCGACGCGTCCGGGAACCAGACCGGCGGGCTCACCACGATCCGTTCCAGGGTCATCCCCCGTTCCCGGGCGCCCGGCGCGTAGTCGCGCAGATAACTGTCGACGAATTCGCGGGCCCGGCCGGGCTTCGTCACCACCGTGTCGACCACATAGACCTGTGTATCCATGCGTCGACGGTAGGTATCCGGCGGCGCACCGCGGCCCGGTGTTTCCACCCACCGGGAGAACACGGTTCCCGCCGGTAGAGCCCGGTTCTACGGTGACCGGACGCGGCGCTCGAACGCGCCGCCACACGTTCAGGAGGGCCAGTGATCGACCGCGTCTTTCCCAGCACCGGACCGGGTGCCGTACCGGATCCCCAGGTGGCGGACCTGCTCGCGGTGCTCGACGCCGGTTTCCCCGACGTATCCACCATGCGCGCCGCCGACGTGCGCGCCGCCATCCACGCCAGACGCGCACCGCTGCAACGCATTCCGGACATGCGTGAAGTTCGCGACCGCACCGTCGACGGCCCCGGGGGCCCGCTGCCGCTGCGCGTCTACCGCCCGCACCACACCGACGACACGCTCCCGGTGATCGTGTTCGCGCACGGCGGCGGGTTCGTCTTCTGCGACCTCGACAGCCACGACGAATTCTGCCGCGCGCTCGCGGCCGGTGTCGGCGCGGTCGTCGTCGCGGTCGATTACCGCCTCGCCCCCGAACATCCCGCCCCCGCCGCCCACGACGACGTGCGCGCCGCCCTGCGCTGGGCCACCACCCACGCCGCCGAGCACGGCGGCGACCCCACCCGCATCGCCCTGGCCGGCGACAGCGCCGGCGGCAACCTCGCCGCCACCGTCGCGATCGCCGAACGCGACGCCGGCGGCCCCCCGCTCGCCGCCCAGATCCTCTTCTACCCGGTCATCGACGACGACTTCGACACCGAGTCCTACCGCCGCTTCGGCACCGGCCACTACAACACCACCGCCGCCATGCGCTGGTACTGGCAGCAATACGCCCCCCACGGCACCGCGGACGTCCGCCTGGTCCCCACCCGCGCCGAGACCCTGGCCGGCCTGCCACCCGCCGTGGTGATCACCGCCGAACTGGACCCGCCCTGCTCGGCAGGCGACGCCTACGCCGCCCGCCTGGCCGCCGACGGCGTCCCGGTCCGACACCGCCGCTACGACGGCCTGTTCCACGGCTTCCTGACCATCCCCGGCCTGTCGGCAACCCAAGCCGCCCGCACCGAGATCTGGGAAATGATCCGCGCCGTGCTCGGATAGACAGAGCCGCAACAGATTCCATCCTCGGATCACCGAAGCCGCTCGGAGCTGACCGACATCTCGGTTTCGAGCCCTTGACATTGCTCCGAAGCAGAGCGATCACAACCTATCCGCGGGCAAAGCCATCCGCCCGCCGCACCGAGATCCGGCCGAGATCCGCGCAGCGCTCAGCCGGTACCTGCGACTTTCCGGCCCGTCAGTGCTCCGGGTGCTCGCGCTCCACGCGCTGCTCGATCTCGCGCCAGCGGCCCGGTGTCGGATGCGGATACTCCGAACGGTCGTCGTGTTCGGCTTCGTCCAGGCGCTTCGCCGCGGCGTCGATGTCGTCGATCAACTGCTGGGCCAGTTCGCGTTCGGCGGCGTAGTGCCGTTGCGACCACTGCAGCACCAGCTGCGAATATGCCCAGCCCGGTTCGGATTTCGCCGCTTCGGCGTCGATCGCGGCGCGCTTCTCCATCTTGTCGACGTCGGCGATGTGGTTGCGCAGGATCTCCTTGAGCCGCTCCGGCGAGCCCAGGTGACCGAACATGACTCGCAGCAGCACATGGTGTTTGAGCACCGACGGGTCGACCGGCGCCTCGTTCCACCACTTGGTCACGGCCTCCCGGCCGGCGTCGGAGATCTGGTAGAGGCGGCGGCCCCGCATGGCGTTGTCGCTGTCGATCCGCGAGGTCGCGAAGCCGTACTTCTCCAGCTTCTTCAGCTCCGCGTAGATCTGGCTGTAGGACGGGCTCCAATAGACGTAGCGCAGGCTCCAGTCGGACCATTTCTTCAGGTCGTAGCCGGAGACCTCTTCCTCGTAGGACAGCATGGCCAGCACCGCCCAACTGGTCGGCGGCAGGTTGATCACGCCGTTATCGGGTTCGCTGGTAGCCACCGGTGCATGTTATCAACCGTCCAGTGCACCTCCGGCGCCCTCGACAACCGCTGACCGGGAAGGTGTCTTGAGACCGGCACCACCGAACCGGATTCTGAGATCATGAACACAGACAACGTCGTCCTCGACTCCGGCCCGGCCGCGCTGACGCCCGCCGAACTGCGCGCGGTGCTCGGCCATTTCGCCACCGGCGTCGCGGTGATCACCGCCCACGACGGGACGCGGCCGCTCGGCTTCACCTGTCAGTCGGTGGTGTCGGTGTCGCTCGACCCGCCGCTGGTGTCGTTCTGCCCGGCGAAGACGTCCACCAGCTGGCCGCTGCTGCGGGAAGCGGGCGCGCTGTGCATCAATATCCTGGCCGACCACCAGGGTGAACTGTGCCGTCAGTTCGCGGTGAGCGGGGCCGACAAGTTCGCCGGCGTGGACTGGCAGCTGGCCGCCAACGGCGCGCCGCTGCTGGCCGGGGCGCTGGCCCATATCGAGGCCACGGTCGAGTTCGAGCACGAGGCGGGCGACCACACCATCGTCCTGGCCCGGATCGGCGCGCTGCGCGCCACCGAGGGCGCGGCGCCGCTGCTGTTCTACAAGGGCGCCTTCGGCGGCTTCGCCGCCTGAGGCACCGACGACCGCGGGCGGGGTGGATATCGGATATCCACCCCGCCCGCGGTCGTTTTCTCGGCTGTGCTGTCACGCCACGATGACGTCGAACCCCTTGTAGTCGGCGGCCGCCACATCGGCGATGATTTGCCCGTACACGCCGAACCCGCCGCAGAACGGCATGAACACCCGCGGCTTGCCCTCGATGTTCGCACCGAGGTACCACGAATTCGCTTGGGTCATCAGCGTTCCCGCGGCCCGCTCACTGCATTCGGCCACCCAGTCGGCCACCGCCTCCGGCCGCGCCTCGAGCGCCGTCGCACCACCGGCATCGAGGTAGGCGATGGCGTCGGCCACCCAGTCGACATGCAGTTCCGAGTGCAGCACCATGTTGGCCAGCACCGACGGGCTACCGGGACCGGTGAGCGGGAACAGGTTCGGGAAGCCCGTGACACCCAGGCCCAGATAGGTTTTCGGGCCTTCCCGCCACGCCTCGTTGAGCGTGACCCCGTCGCGCCCGACGATGTTCATCCGCGCGACCGAACCGGTCATGGCGTCGAATCCCGTTGCCAGGACCAGAGTGTCGAGCGGGTAGTGGCGGGCGGTGGTGTGCACGCCCGTGGCGTCGATCCGGTCGATCGGCGCGGCCTTCAGGTCGACCAGTTCCACGTTGTCGCGGTTGTAGGTCTGGTAGTAGCCGGTGTCGGTACAGATGCGCTTGGTCCCGATCGGGTGGTCGCGTGGGATCAGCACCCGCGCCACCTCCGGATCGTCGATCACCGCGCGCACCTTCTCCTCCCAGAACAGCCGCGCGGTCTCGTTGGCGGCGGGATCGGAGAGCTGGTCGGGGAAGGTCTTGCTGAACAGCACCCCGCCCAGCTTCCAGCGCTCCTCGTAGGCCGCCCGCCGTTCCGCGTCGGACAGCTCCAGCGCGGACTTCTCGTGCGCCAGATGCGGTGAGCCACCGCCACTGTGCATCGACAGCCGGCGCCGCTGCGGGTAACCGGCCTTCTGCCGCCGCCGGGTCTCGTCGTCCAGCGCCGTATTACCCGCCGGCACACTGTAATTGGCGCTGCGCTGGAACACCGTGAGCCGCTCGGCCGCCGCGGCCAGATGCGGAATCGCCTGGATCCCGGAAGATCCCGTCCCAATCACGCCGACCCGCTGCCCGGCCAGGTCCACCCCGGCGTGCGGCCAGGTCGAAGTGTGCAGCACCTGCCCGGCGAACGACTCCAGCCCCGGGATCGCGGGGGTGTTCGCGTTCGACAGCGGGCCGGTCGCCAGCACCACGAACCGCGCCGACAACTCCAGTCCGGTGTCGGCGCGGACCGTCCAGCGCAGCGTCGGCACGTCGAGCTCGATATCGGTCACCCGGGTACCGAATTCGATGTCCCGGTACAGGTCGAACCGCTCGGCGACATGCTGGAGATAGGCCAGGATCTCCGGCTGCGCCGCGTACTTCTCGCTCCAGTTCCACTCCTGCTGCAGGTCGTCGTCGAAGGAGTACGAGTAGTCCACGCTCTCCACGTCGCAGCGCGCGCCGGGATAACGGTTCCAGTACCAGACACCACCCACGCCGGCCCCGGCCTCGAGCACCCGCACGGTGAGACCCTGAGAACGGAACTTGTGCAGGGCGTAGAGACCGGCGATGCCCGCACCGACGACGACCACGTCGAGCTCGGTGCCGGACAGTCGGGTCGACGTTGACGGCTCTCGGTTCACAATGCGCACCTTTCGATGGAGACCAGTTCCGCAGCACGCTAGGGACCCGCGCGCCCGCGCAGCAGACCGTCCTCCCGCTGACCGGCACATTCGTCGAATCGATACCCCTCCCGGTGACCGGGAGGAGCCGGGCTCCGCGCCCCCGCCCCGGGCTTAGCGTCGCCACCACACCGGTCTCGAGGAGGAGCTGCAGTGGTGGAGTGGAACGAGGAATGCGACGTCCTGGTCGCCGGATCGGGTGCCGGCCTGGCCGGCGCCTACACCGCGGCCCGGGAGGGACTGCGCGTGACGGTGGTCGAGGCGACCGACAAGTTCGGCGGCACCACCGCCTACTCGGGTGGCGGCGGCGTGTGGTTCCCGGTCAACCCGGTGCTGCGCCGCGCGGGCACCGACGACACGATCGAGGACGCGCTCACCTATTTCCACGCCGTGGTCGGCGACCGCACGCCGCGCGAGCTGCAGGACACCTATGTGACCCGCGGTGCCGGCCTGATCGAATACCTCGAGGCCGACGACCGCTTCGCCTTCGAAATGCTGCCCTGGCCGGACTATTTCGGCACCGCGCCCAAGGCGCGCCTGGACGGTCAGCGCCACGTCATGCCGACCCCGCTGCCCGCGTCCGTGCTCGGTGACCTGCGCACCTCGCTGCGCGGCCCGCTCGACACCGACCGGCTCGGCGCCCCCCTGCCCGACACGCTGATCGGCGGGCAGGCCCTGATCGGCCGGTTCCTGCACGCGCTGTCGTCCTACCCGCACGTCCAGCTCCGGCTGAACTCGCCGCTGGTGGAACTGGTCGTCGAGGACGGTGCCGTGACCGGCGCCATCGTGGAGCGCGACAATGAGCGGGTGGCGATCAAGGCCACGCGGGGTGTCCTGCTCGCCGCGGGTGGCTTCGAGAACAACGACGAGCTGCGCAAGCGGTACGGAGTACCCGGCGAGGCGCGCGATTCGATGGGCCCGGGTGGCAACACGGGTGCGGCACTGCTCGCGGGTATCGCGGCCGGCGCCGACACCGATCTGCTGGATCAGGCCTGGTGGTCGCCCGGTATGACCCACCCGGACGGGCGGTCGGCGTTCGCGCTGTGGTTCACCGGCGGCATTTTCGTCGACCAGGACGGCAACCGGTTCGTGAACGAATCCGGTCCCTACGACCGGCTGGGCCGCTCGATCATCGAACGGATCGAGGACGGCTCGCTCACCCTGCCGTTCTGGATGATCTACGACGACACCGAGGGTGTGGTGCCGCCGGTCAAGGCCAGCAACGTCAGCATGGTCGAGCCCGAGAAGTACGAGGCGGAAGGGCTGTGGCACACCGCCGCCACCCTCGAGGAGCTGGCCGAGAAGATCGGCGTACCCGCCGCGAACCTCGTCGCCACCGTCGATCGGTTCAACGCCATGGTCCCGACCGGCGTCGACCCCGACTTCGGGCGCGGCGACGAAGCCTACGACCGCGCGTTCTCCGGCGGTGAGCCGCCGCTGGTTCCGATCACGCGGGGCCCGTTCCACGCGGCCGCGTTCGGCATCTCCGACCTGGGCACCAAGGGCGGGCTGCGCACCGACACCGCAGCCCGGGTCCTGACTGCCGAAAATGCCGTCATCCCAGGCCTTTACGCCGCCGGCAACACCATGGCCGCGGTCAGCGGAACGGTCTATCCCGGCGGCGGCAACCCGATCGGCGCCTCCATGCTGTTCAGCCATCTCGCCGTGCTCGACATGCTCGGCAACTGATTAGAGGAATCACGAATATGCCTTCCCCCGAACAGATCCGCGCCACAGTGCACCGCTACCTCGAGCTCGTCGCCGAGGGCACCGCCGCCGAGATCGCCGCCCTCTACGCCGAGGACGCCACCGTCGAGGACCCGGTCGGTTCGCCGGTGCACCAGGGCCGCGCCGCGATCGAACAGTTCTACAGCGCGCTCGAGGCCGTGCAGAACAAGACCGAACTGTTCGCGCTGCGCATCGGCGGCGAGAACGAGGCCGCGTTCTCGTTCCGCGTCGTCACCGAGACCGGTGACCAGACCATCACCATCGACCCGATCGATGTCATGACCTTCGACGAGAACGCGCGGATCACCAGCATGCGCGCGTTCTGGTCGCCCGCCGACATCGCATTCGCGTAGGAGCCACAGATGTCCGAACAGAACTGGGACCACGAGGTCGACTTCCTCGTCGTCGGCAGCGGCGCGGGCGGCCTGACCGGCGCGCTGGCCGCCGCCGACCGCGGCGCCGACACCCTGATCATCGAGAAGGGCGCCTACTACGGCGGCAGCACCGCCCTGTCCGGTGGCGGCATCTGGGTGCCGAACAACCCGACCCTGCTGCGCGAGGGCCTGCGCGACGAACGCGCCGACGTCCGCCGCTACCTCGACGCCGTCGTCGGCGACCGGGTGCCCTCGGCCAACCTGGACGCGTTCATCGACGAGGGCCCGCGCATGCTGGAATTCCTCGAGACCAGCAGCAAGCACCTGCGATTCCAGTGGTGCACCGGCTATTCCGACTACCACCCGGAGGCGCCGGGCGGCCGCCCCGCGGGCCGGTCCATCGAACCGCTGCCGGTGAACCTGAAGGAACTCGGCGACGAGGAGGACAAGCTGCGGCCCGCCGCGCTGGCCACCCCGCCCGGCCTGTTCATCACCTCCAAGGACTTCGTCCAGCTCAACATGGTGATGCGCACCTGGAAGGCGCGCTGGACCGCGCTGGTCACCGGCATGCGTGCGGTGAAGGCGATCGCGCTGCGCCGACACATGGACACCCTGGGCCGCGCGCTCATCGCCCGGCTGCGGCTGGCCGCGCGCGACGCCGGTATCCCGCTGTGGCTGAACACCCCGATGCGCTCGCTGATCACCGACGAGCGGGGCGCGGTGATCGGTGTGGTCGCCGAACGCGACGGCCGTGAGATCCGGATCCGGGCCCGCGCCGGTGTCCTGCTCGCGACCGGTGGTTTCGAATACAACGACGCGATGCGCAAGCGGTACCTGCCCGCCGGCGCGCACGACAACTTCAGCGCCGCCTCCACCGACAACACCGGCGACGGCATCATCGCCGGCGAACAGGTCGGTGCCGCAGTCGATCTCATGGACGACGCGTGGTGGATGCCGTCGTTCCAGCGGCCCGAGGGAATCAACCAGGTTCTGGTGTCGGAGCGTTCGATCCCGCGCTCGATCATCGTGAACGCACGCGGTGAGCGGTTCACCAACGAGGCGTCGCCGTACGTGACCTTCGTGCACGCGCAGCTGGCCGGCGGCCACGACCCGGCGTGGATGCTGTTCGACGCGAAAGCCAAGAGCCGCTATCCGATCGGCGGTCTCGTGCCCGGTCAGAAGTTCCCCGCGACCTGGCTGGAGACCGGACTCGTCCGCACCGCCGACACCGTCGAGGGACTCGCCGCGGCGATCGGGGTGCCGGTGGCCACGCTCACCGCGACCGTGGACCGATACAACGCGTTCGCCCACGCCGGCCGCGACGACGACTTCGGTCGCGGCCGCAGCGCCTACGACAACTACTACGGCGACCCGACACTCGCCCAGCCCACGCTGGACGCGATCGACCACGGCCCGTTCTACGCGCTGCGGATCCGCATCGGCGACCTCGGCACCAAGGGCGGACTGGTCTACAACGAGCACGCCCAGGTGCTGCGCGGCGACGGCAGTGTCATCGACGGGCTCTACGCCACCGGCAACACGTCGGCGGCGGTCATGGGCAACGACTACGCGGGCGCGGGCGCCACCATCGGCCCCGCCATGGTGTTCGGCTACATCGGGGCCCGGCACGCCGCCGGAGCCCGCTGACGACAGGATTCGCGATGCGCGACATACAGTGCGGCACTTGCGGTACCGGCGTTCTGGTGGAGAAGTTCAGCCCGAGCCACACCAGTGTGCAGTGGCTGGGCGACGCCGAGCGGTCGTGCCCCGAGTTCGCCCGGCAGGCGGCACTCGGCGTGCCCAGCAGCTGGATCCCGACCTGTCCCGCGTTGCGCGACTCCATCGAGAACGCCGTGCGCGCAGGCGAATTGGCCACCGACGAACTGCGGCACGAACCGGTCCCGGGCCGGCTCGGCTGAGCACCCACCAGCAAGGAGTACAGATGAAACGACTCACCGACCATCGCAGCCTGGTCACCGGCGCGGCCTCGGGGATCGGGCGGGCCACCGTGCTGCGCCTGCTCGAGGAGGGCGCCGCCGTGGTCGCCGCCGACGTGGCGGCCGAGGGCCTCGCGAGCACCTACGCCGAGGCACAGTCCCGGGACCTGGCCGACCGCCTGGCCACCCTGACCATCGACATCGGCGCCGAACAGTCCGTCGTCGACGGGGTCGCGTCCGCGATCACGGCTCTGGGCGGCCTGGATTCGGTGGTGAACGCGGCCGGCATCCTGCGCGCCTCGCACACCGAGCAGACCTCGCTCGAGCTGTGGAACCTGATCATCAACGTCAACCTGACCGGCACCTTCCTGGTCGTCCGGGAGGCGCTGCCGGCCCTGCTCGCAAACCCGCGCTCCACCATCGTGAACTTCAGCTCCACGTCGGCGGCGTTCGCGCACCCGTACATGGGCGCTTACGCGGCGAGCAAGGGCGGCATCCAGTCCTTCACGCACGCACTGGCATTGGAGTTCGGCGGGAAGGGCCTGCGGGCGGTGAGCGTCGCGCCGGGCAGCATCAAGTCCGGAATCACCGACGCCACACCGGGTTACGTGCCGGCCGATGCGGACTGGGCGCTGTTCGCGAAGCTCTCCCCGGTCCTGCCCACCGACCTGGAGTCCGGTGGCGCGGGCATGGGCGACCCGAGCGCGGTGGCCGGGGTGATCGCGATGCTGGTGTCCGAGGACGGCGCGTTCATCACCGGCACCGAGATCCGCATCGACGGAGGGACCCACGCATGACCACGGACCTCAGCTACGAGGGCACGCTCCGCGAAATCCCCACCGACGCAGGCGTTCTGCGCTACCACGAGGCCGGTGACGGTCCCCCGCTGCTGCTCCTGCACGGTTCGGGTCCCGGTGTCACCGGCTGGCGCAACTTCCGCGGCAACCTCGGGCTGTTCGCCGAGCACTTCCGCTGTCTGGTCCTGGAATTCCCCGGTTTCGGGGTGAGCGACGACTTCGGCGGCCACCCGATGGTCACCGCCCTGGACGCGGTGGTCCGGTTCGTCGACGCGCTCGGCCTGGAACGGGTCGACATCGTCGGCAACTCGATGGGCGGCGGGGTCGCGCTCAATTACGCGATCGCCCACCCCGAGCGGGTCGGCAAGATCGTCACCATCGGCGGTATCGGCAAGAACATCTTCAGCCCCGGCCCCGGTGAGGGCATCAAGTTGCTGCAGGAGTTCACCGAGAACCCCACCCGGGAACGGCTGATCGAGTGGCTGCACTCGATGGTCTTCGATCCCGCGCTGGTCACCACGGAACTCATCGAGGAACGCTGGACCCAGGCCACCGACCCGGCCACCCTGGACAGCGCCCGCCGCATGTACAGCAAGGCCGCCTTCGCCATGATGGTGAAAGCCATGGAAGCCTCCGACGCCCCGCCCCCGTGGGCCATGCTGCACAAGGTCAAGGCCCCCACGCTGGTCACCTGGGGCCGCGACGACCGGGTGTCCCCGCTCGACATGGCCCTGATCCCCATGCGCACCATCCCGCGCGCCGAACTCCACGTGTTCCCCAACTGTGGACACTGGGCGATGATCGAACAGAAGGCCGCCTTCGAGTCGGCCGTCCTGGCGTTCCTGACCCGCACCGCCTGATCCGGCAACGAAGCGCCGTGCGGTCCCGAAAGACCGCACGGCGCTTCACCGTTCACACCCCCGGTCCGAGGCCTGCCCAGTGCGTGGGTACCTGCCCGATCCGGGGCAAGCCAGGTACCCACCCGATCCGGATCGCTAGCCCGATCCGGACAGCAAGAGCGCCGCACGGTCCGAACAACCGTGCGGCGCTTCCTGGTTCAGCCGCCGCTGCGCGAACTCGTTACGCTGAGGCCGATTCGAGTTCGAGGGGAATGACGGTGGGCGACGACAGCGGCGGTGTCGACTGGTGTGCCGTCTGGGGCGCCGACCTGCCGGTGCCCGAAAACAACTCGCCGATGCCGCAGACTGCGATCAGCGTTGAGCCACAGCCTGTTCCGCCATCACCGGATCCACAACCGACGTTCCGGCAGCAGCCGCCCATCCGGCAGCATTTCACCCGGAACAAGCGGTTGATGCTGATCAGCTCGGGGGTCCTGCTGGTTCTCGCGTTGCTGACGGTAGTCGGTGTGGTTACCCGGTCCGATTGGGACAGCCGGGCCAGGGTCCCCGCACCGGGGTACGGGACCTGCGACAAGCTGGGTCCACTCCTGCCCGCGAAAGCACGTGGGCTGCAATTGGATACCAGTCTTTTCGGCGACCGTGGCCAGCAGTGCGTGTGGTCGGCAAAAGATCCCGCCGTCATCTCGACGTGGCTACTCACGGTGAGCATCAGTGTGGAAGCCGACCCGCCCGCCGCACATACGAGGTTCGACCTGTGGCGGGCAGCGTTGGAGAACCCCTCGTGGTACGACATCCGCACCGCGCCGCTGCCGAATGTCGGCGACCAGGCGGTGGCCGGCCCGATTCCGAACGCGAACTATATCTTCGGGGCGAAGGCAGGCGAGCCGATGAAGCGGGTCGACCTCCACAGCTATACGCAACCGGGCGTGGCGACCCTGGTCCGAGCCCGCAATGCGGTGATCGAGGTTCGGTGGGTAGGCGCTGATTATCCGCCCGGTACCCGAGCCGACTACCGCGACCACGTCCCGGGTACCCCGCTTCCGCTGGCGCAGGCCGAGAGCGAGGCGGTCGCGTTGACCGAGGACATCATTCAGCTTCTCGGCGACTGACCGGTCCTGAGCTCATCCGTCCATCGAAAGCACCAGGTTGGAACTGCACTTCGGGCAGCTCTCAGTCCCGCAGGAACTCCCCACGGCGTGCCGGGGCAACAGAACCCACACGTTCACGCATTCGATTCGATAGTAACGGCTGGTCGACATCGGTTACGCAATCGATTCGAGCCGTGGGTCGGCACCTTTGCCCGATCCGGACAGCCAAGCGCCGCATGACCCCGAAAGATCGTGCGGCGCTTCAGCGTTCACCTAGACCTGGGTGCTGCCCGCGTCCACCGGCAGCGTCACCGCAGTGATGTAGCGTGCCTCGTCCGAGGCCAGGAACAGGGTCGCGTTCGCCACGTCGACCGGGTCGATCCACGGGATCGGGAGCATGTTCATCTTCGCGGCCGCCTCCGCGAAGTCCTCGCGGGTCGGGTTCTCCAGGTCGGGCCGGAACTTCTTGCGCACCGCGGGATTCTGGATCATCGGGGTGTCCACCGTGGTCGGGTGCACCGAGTTGACCCGTACGTGGTGGGGCGCCAATTCCTTTGCCATCGAACGCATCAGGCCGACCAGACCGTGCTTTGCGGAGGTGTAGTGCGCCACGCCGACCAGGCCGCGCAGGC
This sequence comes from Nocardia stercoris, assembly GCF_003696265.1. Lineage (GTDB taxonomy): Bacteria > Actinomycetota > Actinomycetes > Mycobacteriales > Mycobacteriaceae > Nocardia > Nocardia stercoris. Next base: position 47,779 of record NZ_RFFH01000027.1, read on the forward strand.
CCGCGATCGAGCTGGTGAGGATCACCGAGCCGGCGCCCCGCTCGATGAGGTGCGGCGCGGTCGCCTTGCAGGTCTGCCAGACACCGGTGAGGTTGACGTCCAGCATGTCGCCCCACTGCTTCTCGGTCAGTTCCAGCGCGGGGGCGCTGGAACTGATACCCGCTGAGGCACAGACGATGTCGAGGCCACCGAGCTCGGCGGACAGTTCGTCGGTGGCGGCCCGCAGCGCGTCGCCGTCGCGCACGTCGACCACCGCGGTGCGGATCCGCGCCCCGGTCGCCTGCACCGCGGCCACGACCGGTGCGAAATCGTCGGGGGTGGCGTGCCCGCTGACCACCGTCTCCACCGGCCCGCACAGGTCGAGGGCGATGATGTCGGCCCCTTCCTCGGCCAGCCGCACGGCCTGCGCCGCGCCGATCCCGCGTGCCGCGCCGGTGATCAGCGCGACCTTGCCCGAAACCCGTCCCATGTCACACCTTCTGAGTCAGTCCGGCATCCACCACGAGCTGGGTTCCCGTCACGTAACGGGACTCGTCGGATGCGAGAAACAGCACGGCATTGCTGACGTCGACCGGTTCCACCCACGGCACCGGCAGGATGTTCTTGCTCGCCAGCACCTGCGCCGCGTCCTGTTCGGTCGGGGCGTCGAGGTCGGGCCGCAGCTTCGCGTACACCGTGTCGTTGAGGATCATGGGTGTCGCCACCGACCCGGGATGCACGGTGTTGACCCGGATCCCGCGCGGCCCCAGCTCGTTGGCGAGGGTGCGCGCGAGCCCGACCACCGCGTGCTTGCTCGCCGAATAGTGCGCGGTGTTCGCGCCACCCTTGAGCCCGCTGGTGGAGCTGACGATGACGATCGACCCGCCGTCGGCCAGCGCACCCGCCCCGGCCCGCACGGTGTGCCACACCCCGGTCAGATTGATGTCGAGGGTGCGCCGCCAGGCCGCCTCGGACAGCTCCCACGACGGCGCCAGATCGGCGTAGATCCCCGCGTTGGCGACCAGCACATCGAGCCGCCCCAACTCCCGCACCCCCTCGGCAACCGCCACATCCAGCGACGCCTGATCGCGCACATCGGCGTACCCGACCACACAGCTGCGCCGCACGGCCTGCACCTCCCGCGCGGTCTCGGCGAGTTCCTCGGCCGCCGCGGGCAGGTCGAGCGCGATGATGTCGGCGCCCTCCTCGGCGAGCCGGCGGCAGTGGGCCCGCCCCATCCCCCGCGCCGCGCCGGTCACCAGCGCGACTCTGTCCTGCATGCGGTTCATCGGGCGCCCCCGGGAATCTGTCCGGTCATGAGGGGCGACGTTAGGGCCGCGCGCGCCGGTCGATCCGCCGTCCTCCCGGTCAGCGGGCAGTCCATAACGACGTCCCGGTTGCCGGGATCGCCTGCCACCGAACGCGGCTGCCGGTTACCCAGGTCAGCCGAGGACGAGCCGGTCAGCCGGGTCGCACCTCGGCGCGGCTGCCGTGATCGACGCTGTCGACGGCCCGCTGCGCCCGCGCGGATGAGCCACTACCCGGATCTCCAGCGCACCGGAGGGCGAGCACACTCCCGGTCAGCCGGTTCGCACTATCAGCTCGACTGTCGCGATCGAGGGTGTCAACGAACCGCCTGTACCCACGCGATGAGCCACTACCCGGATCTCCAGCGCACCAGCCGGCACGGGCACACGATCGGCCACCGAGATCACCGGGCCGACCGCGCGCGAGCTGTAGCCGCCGCGGCGCGCGGAGCCCAACCCTCTCCCGGTCAGCGGGCGGTGCGCGGCAGCCTCCCGGCTACCGGGATCGCCTGGTCGCGGATCCGCGCGGAACTGTCACCGTTGTCCACGCTCGCCGGATCGTGACCGAAGGAGGACGACATGTCGAACGCGATCGTGGACGCACCCACGCGGGTGACGACGCTGCGCGTATCGGCGGTGATCGAAGAGACGGCCGACGCGCGGTCGCTGGTCTTCGAGGTGCCGGCCGAGGCCGCCGCCCGCTTCGCGTACCGGCCCGGCCAGTTCCTCACGCTGCGTATCCCGAGCGAACGGCCCGAGACGGTGGCGCGCTGCTATTCGCTGTCCAGTTCGCCGTTCATCGATCCCGCGCCGAAGGTGACGGTGAAGCGCACTGTCGACGGCTACGGCTCGAACTGGTTGTGCGACAACATCTCTGTCGGCGACACCGTTGACGTACTGCCACCCGTGGGCACCTTCACCCCCGCCTCCCTCGACGTCGACCTGCTGCTGTGGGCGGGTGGCAGCGGTATCACCCCTGTGATGTCGATCCTGATCTCCGCCCTCACCGCGGGCACCCGGAAGGTCGTGCTGTTCTACGCCAACCGCGACGCCGAGTCGGTGATCTTCGCCGACCAGCTGCGGGTACTCGCCGCGGAGCATCCCTGCCGGCTCACCGTCGTGCACCAGCTCGAGTCGCAGCAGGGCCTGCCGACCGCCGACCGGCTGACCGACTTCGCGCGCCGCTACCCCGGCTACGAGTCGTTCATCTGCGGCCCGGCGCCGTACATGGCCGCCGTGACCGCCGCCCTCGCCGCGGCCGGCGTGCCGCGCGAGCGGGTGCACACCGAGGTGTTCACCTCGCTGTCCGGTGACCCGTTCGCCGAGCCGGTCGAGGTCGCGGACACCGAACTCGCCGACGCCGCCCAGGTGGATGTGGAACTCGACGGCACTGTGCACGCGCTGAGCTGGCCGCGCGGTCGCACCCTGGTCGACGTCATGCTGGCGCACGGTCTCGACGTCCCCTATTCGTGCCGGGCGGGCGAATGTGGTTCGTGCGCTTGCACTGTCGTCGACGGCGCGGTCGACATGCCGCCCGGCGGCGTTCTCGATCAGGACGACATCGACGCGGGTTACACCCTGGCCTGCCAGGCCCGCCCACGCACCGACACCGTCCGTATCCGCTTTTGAGCGCCAGGAAACCGCTTGCTGCGCAACGAAACACGTTCCCGCGGGACCGGTCGCCCTCGCACCCGCCGCAGCTGCCGTCGAGCGCGGGAATCATCAGAAAGGAAACCGCGTGCTGAGCAACGAGGTTCGTCACCAGCTGGCCGCTGAACTGGCCGCCGCCGAACGGGACCGGGTGCCCCTCACCCCGCTGGTGGACCGCCATCCCGGCATCGATGTGGTCGACGCCTACGAGATCCAGCTGGTCAATATTCGCGGGCGATTGGATGCGGGTGCGAAGGTCGTGGGCCACAAGGTCGGGCTGTCATCCAAGGCTATGCAGCAGATGATGGGCGTCGACGAACCGGACTACGGCCACCTGCTCGCCGACATGCAGGTCTTCGAGGACGTGCCGGTAGAGACTGCGAAGTACCTGTTCCCGCGGGTCGAGGTCGAGGTCGGTTTCGTCCTGGGCAAGGACCTGCCCGGCGCGGACTGCACCGAGGAAGACGTCCTGGACGCGACGATCGCCTACGCGCCGTCGATCGAGCTGATCGACACCCGGATCAAGAACTGGCAGATCGGGTTGTGCGACACCATCGCCGACAACGCGTCGTCCGCCGGCTGGGTGCTGGGCAAGGAGCGCGTGGCACCGGCCGACCTGGACATCAAGGCGATCGACGCCGTGCTCACCCGCAACGGCGAGGTGGTGGCCGAGGGGCGCAGCGACGCCGTCCTGGGCGACCCGACCATCGGGGTGGCCTGGCTGGCCCGCAAGGTCGCCTCCTTCGGTGTCCGGCTGAAGGCAGGCGACATCGTGCTCCCCGGGTCGTGCACCCGCGCGATCGACGTCCGTCCGGGCGATGAGTTCCACGCCGAGTTCGCCGGACTCGGTTCTGTCCGTTTGCAATTCGACCGGCCGTAGCGCCGCGGTCACCACATCCCAGAGACTCAGGAGAATTTTGTGACTGCCAACCGAAAGGTCACTGCCGCGATTGTCGGCTCCGGCAATATCTCGACGGATCTGCTGTACAAGCTGCTCCGCTCGGAGAAGATCGAACCGCGGTGGATGGTCGGGATCGACCCCGACAGTGAAGGTTTGAAGCGCGCGCGGG
>NZ_RFFH01000028.1 GCF_003696265.1 Nocardia stercoris
GGCCGCTGCGTCCGCTGCGCCGGAGACCACGCGTCCGGCTCCGGGCGGTCCGCGTCCGGGCCAGCCGCGTCCCGGTACCCCGGGTCAGCCGGCCGGTCAGGCCCCGCAGCCGGGTGCCCAGCGTCCGGCCCAGCCGGGTGCGCCGCGTCCCGCGGCCGCCGGTCCCAAGCCCGGCCCCAAGACACCGCGGGTCGGCAACAACCCCTTCTCGTCCGCGCCCGAGCGTCCCGCGCCGCGCCCGGCCCCCGGCCCGCGTCCGGGTCAGGGCCAGGGCCAGGGTGGTCCGCGTCCGGCTCCGGGTCAGGGCGGTCCCCGTCCGATGCCCGGCCAGGGTGGTCCGCGTCCGGGGCCGGGTCAGGGCGGTCCGCGCCCGCCGGCCGGTCAGGGCGGTCCCCGCCCGGGTGGCCCGCGGCCGAGCCCCGGCTCGATGCCGCCGCGCCCGAACCCGGGTGCCATGCCGTCGCGTTCCGCGCGTCCGGGCCCCGGTCAGGGTGGTCCCGGCGCCGGTCGTCCGCGTCCGGGCGGTGCGCCCGGTGGCGCCGGTCGTCCCGGTGGCGGCGGTGGCGGTCCGTACCGTGGTGGCGGCGGTGGCGCCGGTGCCGGTGCGCCCGGTGCCGGTGGTGGCGCCGGTGCTCCCGGTGGTTTCCGGGGTCGTCCCGGTGGCGGCGGTGGCCGTCCGGGTGGTCCGGGTGGTCGCGGCGGTGCCGCAGGTGCCTTCGGCCGTCCCGGTGGCGCGCCCCGCAAGGGCCGCAAGTCGAAGCGGGCGAAGCGCGCCGAGTACGAGAACATGCAGGCGCCCGCCGTCGGTGGCGTGCGGCTGCCGCGCGGCAACGGCGAGATCATCCGGCTCGCCCGCGGCGCCTCGCTGTCGGACTTCGCCGAGAAGATCAACGCCAACCCGGCCTCGCTGGTGCAGGCGCTGTTCAACCTCGGCGAGATGGTCACCGCGACCCAGTCGGTGAACGACGAGACGCTCGAGCTGCTCGGCTCGGAGATGAACTACGTCGTGCACGTGGTCTCGCCCGAGGACGAGGACCGCGAGCTGCTGGAGAGCTTCGACCTCACCTACGGCGAGGACGAGGGCGACGAGTCCGACCTGCAGGTCCGGCCGCCGGTCGTGACCGTCATGGGTCACGTCGACCACGGTAAGACCCGACTGCTGGACACGATCCGTCAGGCGAACGTCCGCGAGGGCGAGGCCGGTGGCATCACCCAGCACATCGGCGCCTACCAGGTGCTCTCGCACGTCAACGGCGAGGACCGCCTCATCACCTTCATCGACACCCCGGGTCACGAGGCGTTCACCGCCATGCGTGCCCGTGGTGCGAAGGCCACCGACATCGCGATCCTCGTGGTCGCGGCCGACGACGGCGTCATGCCGCAGACGGTGGAGGCGATCAACCACGCCCAGGCGGCCGACGTGCCGATCGTGGTGGCGGTCAACAAGATCGACAAGGAAGGCGCGAACCCGGACAAGATCCGGCAGCAGCTGACCGAATACGGCTTGGTCACAGAGGAATACGGTGGCGACACCATGTTCGTCGACATCTCGGCCAAGCAGGGCACCAACATCGAGGCGCTGCTGGAAGCGGTCGTGCTGACCGCCGACGCCTCGCTCGACCTGCGGGCCAACCCGGACATGGACGCGCAGGGTGTCGCCATCGAGGCGCACCTCGACCGCGGCCGTGGCCCGGTGGCCACCGTGCTGATCCAGCGCGGAACGCTGCGGGTCGGCGACTCGATCGTGGCCGGCGACGCCTACGGTCGCGTCCGCCGCATGGTCGACGAGCACGGTGCCGACATCGACGCGGCGCTGCCGTCGCGGCCGGTGCAGGTCATCGGTTTCACCTCGGTGCCCGGCGCCGGTGACAACCTGCTCGTGGTCGAGGAGGACCGCATCGCGCGGCAGATCGCGGACCGCCGCAATGCGCGCAAGCGCAACGCGCTGGCCGCCCGCAGCCGCAAGCGGATCAGCCTCGAGGACCTGGATGCCGCGCTGAAGGAGACTTCGGAGCTGAACCTGATCCTGAAGGGCGACAACTCGGGTACCGTCGAGGCCCTCGAGGAAGCCCTGCTCGGGATCGAGATCAGCGACGAGGTGCGCCTGCGGGTCATCGACCGCGGTGTCGGTGGTGTCACCGAGACCAACGTCAACCTGGCGTCCGCGTCCAACGCGATCATCATCGGGTTCAACGTCCGGGCGGAGGGCAAGGCCACCGAGCTGGCCAACCGCGAGGGCGTCGACATCCGGTACTACTCGGTGATCTACCAGGCCATCGACGAGATCGAGAAGGCCCTCAAGGGTCTGCTCAAGCCGATCTACGAGGAGGTGGAGCTGGGCCGGGCGGAGATCCGCCAGGTGTTCCGTTCCTCCAAGTTCGGCAACATCGCCGGTTGCTGGATCACGTCCGGCTCTGTCAAGCGCAACGCCAAGGCGCGCCTGATCCGCGACAACGTGGTCATCTCCGACACCTCGATCCAGTCGCTGCGCCGCGAGAAGGACGACGCGACCGAGGTCCGCGAGGGCTACGAATGTGGTATCACGCTGGGCTACAACGACATCAAGGAAGGCGACATCATCGAAGCGTACGAGCTTCGGGAGAAGCCGCGGGACTGAGCCGTCAGGGCCGGAGGCGGGGGCGAAGCGTGACCACGCAGGCCCAGGCGAAGGCCCCGACAGACACAGTCTGATGTAGTGCTCGAGCTGTGCCGCCCAGACGAAATTGCCTGGGCGGCACAGCCGTTCGGGTGGCACAATCGCACCCGGCACATTCCGTCCACACATGAGGTGAGCATTTGTTCGTTGGATCGCTGGAGTTCGACATCCTGCTCGGTGATGTCCATTCACTGAAGGAGAAGCGTTCGGTGATCCGGCCGGTACTGGCCGAATTGAAGAAATTCGGCGTGAGCGCGGCCGAGGGCGGCGATCACGATCTGCACCGCCGATCGTTGCTGGGGGTGGCGGTCGTGGCCCCCGCGGTCGACCATCTCACCGAGGTCCTCGACACCTGCGAGCGGCGGGTCGCCGCTCACCCCGAGTTCGAGCTGCTGGCCGTCCGTCGCCGGATCTTCGGTCCCGAGGACTGAGCCGCAGCACCAGCGGGCCCATGCGGCCCGTTCCCCTGTTCAACGGCCGGCTGATCCGGCCGAAACCGCGCCTGACCGGCGACTGGAGTACGGCGAGGAATATCGCGTTACAGTTGCTGACAGTGCGCCACCGCAAAAGGAGGTCTAGCCATGGTGGATCAGGCCAGGGCCCGCCGACTCGCGAAGCGGATCATGACGATCGTGGGCACCGCGATCGAGTACGAGATCAAGGATCCGCGGTTGCATTTCGTGACCGTCACCGATGCCCGGGTGACCGGGGATCTGCGCGAGGCGACCGTCTATTACACAGTCATGGGTGAAAGTCTTTCCGCGGAGCCGGATTACGAGGGCGCCGCCGCCGGCCTGGCGAAGGCGGCCGGCGTGCTGCGGTCCAAGGTGGGCGCCGCGACCGGGATCAAATTCACGCCGACCCTCAGCTTCGTCCTCGACACCGTGCCCGACGCGGCGCGGCAGATGGAGGAGCTGCTCAGCCGGGCGCGCGAGGTCGACGAGCGGGTGGCGCGGGTCGCCGCGGACGCCAGTCACGCCGGTGACGCCGACCCCTACAAGACCGAGCGCGAGTCCGAGGACTGACCCGCCGCGGCGGGCGGGGACCGGCTGCCCGCCGCTGGAAGAACAGAGCGAACGATGACTGCAGTATCCCCGGCGGCCGATATCTGTGCCGCTGTCGGAGCGCTGGCCGCTGCCCGATCGGTGACGGTGCTGTGCCATATCCAGCCCGACGCCGACACCATCGGCAGCGGGCTGGCGCTGGCGTTGGTGCTGCACCGGCGGGGCGTCCCGGTGTGTGTGTCGTTCGCGGAGCCGGCGGAACTGCCGGAGGCCATGCGGTCGCTGCCGGGGATCGAGTTCCTGGTGCCGGCGGCCGACGTGCCGCGCGAGGTCGACCTGCTGGTCACCGTCGACTGCGGTAGTGCGGGCCGATTGGGTGCGCTGGCCGACCGGCTTCCCGGCGCCGGGACCGTGCTGGTGCTCGACCACCATGTGTCCAACACCCGGTTCGGCACCCTGAACGTGATCGACGTCGGCGCGGACTCCACCACGAGCCTGGTGGCCGGGATTCTGCGCGAGTGGGGTGAGCCGATCGACCGCGACGTCGCCCACTGCCTCTACGCCGGGCTGGTCACCGACACCGGCTGCTTCCGCTGGGGTGGTCCGGCGTCGCACCGGCTGGCCGATGAGCTGCTGTCCACCGGCATCGACGGCCGCGGGATCACCCGCGCGCTGATGGACACCCATCCCTTCGCCTGGCTGGCCATGCTGTCGCGGGTGCTGGGTTCGGCACGGCTGGCGCCGCAGGCCGCGCACGGCAGCGGGCTGGTGTACACGTTCGTGCATCGTGCCGACCGCGCCGACCTCGGGTCGGAGGAGGTCGAGAGCGTCATCGACATCATCCGTACCACCGGGGAGGCCGCGGTGGCGGCGGTGTTCAAGGAGGCCCGTGCGGTCGCGGGGCTGTGGAGTGTGTCGCTGCGGTCGCGCGACAGCGCGGTGGGGGCCGACGACGGGGTCGACGTGGCGCGGGTGGCAGCCGGGCTGGGCGGCGGCGGACACCGGTTCGCCGCCGGGTACACCACGCGCGGTACCGAGGACGAGCTGATCGCCGCGCTGCTGGCGGGCTTGGAGCGGGACTGACCGGGCAGCTCAGACGTCGAAGGTGGCGCGGAGCAGGGTGGCGATCTGTTCGAGCGTGCCTTCGCCGACTTGGCCGACCGGGCCACGCAGCCACGGCCGGTACAGGGTCGCGATCCGGTCCAGACGCACCCAGCCGCCGGGCAGCGGGTCCTGCTCGGTGAGCGTGACCGAGACCAGGATGTCGGGGTCGAACCGGTCGATGGGGGCGGCCAGCACCCAGTTCTGGGGTGCGGCGAGCAGATAGTCCGCGGACAGGATGATCCGGTACGGGGTGCGCTCGTCGTCTCTGCGGGCCGGACGCGGATGGATGTATTCCCAGATCTCGCCCTGTTTCACGCGGCGTGCCCGCGGCGTCGCGCTTCGGCCTCGGCGGCCCGGTGCTCGTGCAGGAGTGCCTCGGCTTCGCGCCGGTCGTGGGCGGCCTGCCCGGGGCGGCGCGCGTGCCGGTCGGCGTCGGAGAGCATGGCCCAGGCTCGGGCGGAGCGAATGATGTAGGGCGCCAACGCCATATCTGCGCGGGCCGCCGCTTCCCGCAGAATTCCCAGTTCCCCACTGTCGATGGAGATGGTCACGCTCTCGATCGCCATGCCCCGACCCTACCCCCGGTCAGGACGCTGCTCGAGCCGATTGTCTGTGCGTCCGGTGCGGATTCGCGGTGCGGTCGGCGGCTGTCGATGTGCCAGGTGGGCGAAAGCGGCTGATCAGCACCGGAATTGACGAGGATGCGGCATGTGTCTCGAAAGTGTTGTCGTGCAAGTGATTTGAATTCGATCGTGGGTTCGGCGGGCCTCGTGTCCGGGGTCGGTCGTGCTATGACAGGCCCGCCGGATCCGCACTGCCGGGGACCGGCCGCGGCCCACCGGACGTGAGCCGGGTCGAGGTGCCCGATTCGCCCCCTCTACCGTGATTGTGTCCAGTTTTGTCCAACGACGACGGTGGGAGCCAGCGTGGGCGGTCAAGGGACGGAAACGGAGCACATCGGACCGATCGCACCGGCCAGGGGAGCTCACGCAGCCGAGGCGGTCGCGGAACACCGCCCAATCGACTCGCCGTCCGGGCTCGGACGGGCACCCGCGTCCGAGGTGGACGCCGGCGCCGGGCGGATCCTCGGGATCGCGATTCCCACGCTCGGCGTGCTGATCGCGGAACCGCTGTATCTGCTGTACGACCTGGCGGTGGTCGGCCGGCTGGGGGCACTGCCGCTGGCCGGGCTGGCCATCGGTGTGCTGATCCTCGGTGTCGTCAGCACCCAGTTGACGTTCATGACCTACGGAACCACCGCCCGGGCCGCCCGCAAGCACGGTGCCGGTGACGACCGGGGTGCCGTGCAGGAGGGGGTACAGGCCAGCTGGATCGCGATCGGCGCGGGACTGGCGATCGTGGCGGTGGTACAGGTCGGCGCGGGCTGGATCTGCGCGGTGGTCGCCGGGGAGCCCGACAGCGCCGAGGCCGCCGCTCGCTGGCTGCGGATCGCGGTCTGGGGTGTTCCGCTGATCCTGCTCACCATGGCGGGCAACGGGTGGCTACGGGGCGTGCAGCGGACCAGGTTGCCGCTGGCGTTCGTACTCGCCGGCGAAGTGGTGTCGGCGGTGCTGTGCCCGGTGCTGGTGCACGGCTGGCTCGGCGCCCCACAACTGGGGCTGGCCGGTTCCGCGGTCGCGAACGTGGCCGGGCAGGCGGTGACCGGTGCGCTGTTCCTGAGCGTCCTACTGCGGCAACAGGTGTCGTTCGCACCGCACTTCGGGGTGATGGCGGCGCAACTGCTGCTGGGCCGGGATCTGGTGCTGCGCAGCCTGTCCTTCCAGATCTGCTTCATCTCGGCGGGCGCGGTGGCCTCCCGGTTCGGGCCGGACTCGGTGGGCGCCCACCAGCTGGTGTATCAGATATGGAACTTCCTGGCCATGTTCCTGGACTCGCTCGCGATCGCCGCGCAGACGCTGACCGGTGCCGCGCTCGGTGCCGACGACGCCGAGGGCGCGAAGCGGCTCGCCGGCCGCCTCACGCTCTGGTCGACGGCGCTGGCGACGGTGCTGGCGCTGGGATTCGCCGCGGGTCACGCGGTGATCCCGACCTGGTTCGTCACCGACCCGGGAGTGCTCGACCGGGTACACGCCATCTGGTGGATCTTCGTGTGTCTCATCCCGATCGGCGGTGTCGTGTTCGCTCTCGACGGTGTGCTGCTGGGCGCGGGCGATGCCGCCTACCTGCGCAACATCACCCTCGCGGGCGGTCTGCTCGGCTACCTGCCGATGATCTGGCTGTCGCTGGCTTTCGGCTGGGGTGTCGTCGGGATCTGGTCCGGGCTGGCCACTTTCATCGTCGCGCGGTGTATCGCGGTGCTGGCCAGGGCATATTCGGGCCGGTGGGCCCGGACCGGTGCCGACGTGTGACGGTCGCTACGGTGGGATCCGCGGCACGCGAGGAGAGAGGTTGGTTCGGGTGGGTCCCAGAGTCATGGCGGTATCCGATATCCACGTCGGACACCAGGGCAACAAGCCTGTGGTGGAGCAGATCCGGGCGGAGTCGCCCGACGACTGGCTGATCCTCGCCGGTGACGTGGGGGAGAAGGTCGAGGACATCCGGTGGGCGCTGGAAACGCTGCGCGGACGCTTCGCCAAGGTGATCTGGGTGCCCGGAAACCACGAATTGTGGACCACCGTCAAGGATTCCGTGCAGATGGTGGGCGCCGCCCGCTACGACTACCTGGTCTCGATGTGCCGTGACCTCGACGTGCTGACACCCGAGGACCCGTATCCGGTGTGGGAGGGCCCGGGCGCGGAGGCGTTCGGTGGCCGGGTGACGCTGGCGCCGATGTTCCTGCTCTACGACTATTCGTGGCTGCCCGACGGCGCCCGCACCTCCGCCGAGGGCCTGGCGATCGCCCGCGACCGCAATGTGGTCGCCACCGACGAGTTCCTGCTCACGCCCGAGCCGTACGCCACCCGAGCGGCCTGGTGCAACGCGCGCGTCCAGTACACGCAGCGCCGGCTGGACGCGCTGCCCGCGGAGACCCCGCTGGTCCTGATCAACCATTTCCCGCTGGTGCGGGAGCCCACGCGGATGCTGTTCTATCCCGAGTTCGCGCTGTGGTGCGGCACCGATCAGACCGCCGACTGGCACACCAGCTACAACGTGGTGTGCTCGGTGTACGGGCATCTGCACATCCCGCGCACCACCTGGTACGACGGCGTGCGCTTCGAGGAGGTGTCGCTGGGCTACCCGCGTGAGTGGCAGCGCCGCGGCGTGCCGGACCCCCTGCTGCGTCAGATCCTGCCGGTGCCGGAGTACGGGCCCGATGACCTGAACGAGTGGGGCGGGCACTTCAAGATCACCCCGGAGATGCGGGCCGCGGGCGAGGAGATGCGCAAGCAGGCCGAGCGCCGCCGCGGGCTGGCCTGAGGCGATTCCGCCCGCCGTCGCGGACGGATTACGGTACCGGAGGTTACGTTGACGTAGGTAGGGCGGAATTGTTTCCGCAGGTAGACACCCTTTTTGTGGTGGCCGTCGACGGCTAGAGTTATGTGTGTGCGTGCCCACACAGACACTGCTGTCGAAGGGGGTCATCGTGATCGGCTTGTCGAAGATCTACGGGCGGTCAGGGCTCGCGGCACTGCGCGAGGAATTCGTTCCCGCAGCCGACAACGGTTTCTTCGGTCCGGACTCGGTGACCTGGAAGGTGTGGTCCTATCCGACGTCCATCACCGTCGGCTTCGTCCGGGCGGTCACCATCGAGCAGCTCGATCCCAATCTGAACGCGGCCGTGGAGGACACCGGCGACGTCCGGTCCCGCACCCGGACCCGCTACGAGCGAACCGTCCGCTACTTCGCGCTCGTCGCCTTCGGTGACACCGCCACCACCACCAAGGCGGCCGACGTCCTGGTCAAGGTGCACTCCAAGTCCATCGGCACCGACCCGGTCACCCGGGGCCGGTACGACGCCAACAATCCGGCGTTGCAGCTGTGGATCCACATGACCGCGTGGCACTCCATCCTCTACTGCTACGAGACCTACGGCCCGGGGCGGCTGTCGGAGGACGAGGAGCTGCAGTACTGGGCCGAATGCGCCCGGGCCGCCGAGTGCCAGACCATCGACCCCGCCGACGTACCGCGCACCCGCGCCGACGTCGCCGCCTACTTCGAGTCGTGGCGCCCGCATCTGGCCGCCTCCGAGCACGCCCAGTCGATGACCGAGTTCATCCTCGGCACCGAATTCATCTTCCCGGAAACGCTGCCCGCGTGGACCGAGCCGGTGCAGAAGGCGATCGGCAAGCTGGTCGGCAAGGCAGTGGTCGCCACCTACCCGGAGTACATCCGTAAGCTGTTCGACATCCGGCAGCCGCACCTCGAGGACCTGCTGCTGCGAGTCGTGCTGCGCCCGGTGTTCGCGGCCATGCACCACGACCCGGCGCTGTACACAACGGTGGCGAAGTTCTTCATCCCGACGACCGTCCCGATCGTCGGTCCCGTGCTGGTCGGCCTACCCGCCCAGTCGCCGCGCACTATGACCCCGCGAGAAGCCCAGCGGCGCTACGGATTCGACACACCCGCCCAGGCGCACCCCGAGCTGCGCCGACGGCAGGCGGCGCGCGTATTCGGCCAGGGCATCGCGCCCAGCGACGAGGGACTCATCGAGTCCGAGCAGTACATCGGCGGGCGTGCGTTGAAGGTGCCCGGAGCACCTAAGGCCGGGTGAGGGTAGCGAGGTGGGCCACGCGCCGCGGAGTCCGTAGCGCCCAGGGCCGATTGGTGGTGCCGCGGGTGTCCGGGCGTGCGTAGCCCCGGGACCTAGTCGGTGGGTCGCGCAACGGTGCCCAAGCTGTGCGTGGTCGCGGTACCGGCGTGCGGGGGCCGTGCCTCGCGGGTGGTGGCGCTCGCGGTTCGGTCCCCAGGGCGGGGTTCGTGCGGTCGGCTAGGCTTTCGTGCGACCGGAACTCGGACCAGGAGGCGATCATCGAGGAGCGGGCGGGCGCGGCGGAGCTGCTCGGGCGGATTCTGCCCAGTGGCGTCGCGGCGGCGGAATTGCGGGCGTATCCGGAGGATCTGAAGGTCTATCCCGGCGAGGAACACCTGATCGAGAAGGCCGTGGAGAAGCGGCGGCGCGACTTCATCGGCGCGCGCTGGTGTGCGCGGCAGGCACTGGCCGAGCTCGGCGAGCCGCCGGTGGTGATCGGCAAGGGCGAGCGCGGCATGCCGCTGTTCCCGCGCGGCGTGGTCGGCGCGCTCACCCACACCGAGGGCTACCGGGCGGCGGCGCTGGCGCACCGGCTGCGCTGGCGTTCGATCGGAATCGACGCCGAACCGCACGGCCCGCTGCCCGACGGGGTCCTGGAATCGGTGAGCCTGGCACCGGAACGGCAATGGCTGGCCGGCGCGATGGCCGAGCACAACCGGCACCTGGACCGCCTGCTGTTCTGCGCCAAAGAGGCCACCTACAAGGCGTGGTTCCCGCTGACCCTGCGCTGGCTCGGCTTCGAGGACGCGCACATCACCTTCGAGGTCGACTCCACCGGCGACAGCGGCACCTTCCACAGCCGCATCCTGGTCCCCGGCGGCGTGAACGACGGTGGCGCGCCACTGGATTCGTTCGACGGCCGCTGGCTGATCACCGACGGGCTGATCCTGACCGCGATCGTGCACGGCTGATGGCCGAACGCCTGCCACCCCTGGTCGACGCCCTCGGCGGCCTGCTGGTGATCGACAAAGACGGCGGCATGACCAGCCACGACGTGGTCGGGCGCTGCCGAAAGATCTTGCGCACCCGAAAGATCGGGCACGCGGGGACCTTGGACCCGATGGCGACCGGAGTGCTCGTGCTGGGCGTGGAGCGGGCCACCAAGATGCTGGGCCTGCTGATGCTCACGACGAAGTCGTATTCCGCGACCATCCGGCTCGGACAGAGCACGGTGACCGACGACGCCGAGGGCGAGGTGGTGTCGACGACTTCGGCAGGGCACCTGACCGACGCCGAAATCGCTTCCGTCATAACGACTCTCACCGGCGACATCCAGCAGGTGCCCGCCACGGTGTCGGCGATCAAGGTGAATGGGGAACGGGCGTACGCGCGGGCTCGCGCGGGGGAGGATGTGCAGCTGGCGGCGCGTCCGGTGACAGTGAGCCGGTTCGAAGTGCTCGCTCGGCGGGATGTGGATGCCGAGCTCGGACCGCAGTCGGACGGAGTCGCTGCCGCGAGCCGTGCGGGCGGGCCGGCCGGAGAGGCTGCTGTCGCTGACGATCGCGAAAGTCCCAGTGGCCCAGTGCGTTTCGTCGACCTCGACGTCGAAGTCGATTGCTCCTCCGGCACCTACATCCGCGCCCTGGCCCGAGACCTGGGCGCGGCCCTCGACGTAGGCGGCCACCTGACCGCCCTCCGCCGCACCCGAGTCGGCCCCTTCACCCTCGAGCACGCCCGCACCCTCGACCAGTTCGCCGCGGACCCCACCCTCAACCTCGACATCGATACCGCTGCGGCCCTTGCGTTTCCGCACCGCACGATCACCGACGCGGAGGCGACGGTCCTCCGAGACGGGCGTTGGCTGGACCCGGTCGGCATCACCGGAGTGCATGCGGCACTGACCGCCGACGGGCGTGCGATCGCCTTGTTGGAGGAGAAGGGGAAGCGATCGTCACCGGTGATGGTGGTGCGACCGCGGGGGCTCATCGACTGAGCGCGGGAGTCGAATCCGGCCGGTGCGGCCGGGAGCTGTGCCCGTTTCGGCGCGGGTAGTCCGCACCACCGCACGATTACGCTTCTGACGCCGGAGAGCTGGGCACGAAGTACCTGGCGGGTGGCGCTTGCTGGGGATTCGGCGAACCAAGTGTGCGGCTGTGCGGACGTCCGGGTGCGATGCGGGCGCGCCGTGGAAAAGTACTTGTGTGAATGAGCGAATGAGCCGCCGCAGGACGTCTCGGCCCTCGTCGTCGCCCGAGCCATGCGCAGTGACTGCCGGGGATGCGAGGCGGGCCGCCCGCCTGACGGAAGCACACGAGATCGAAGACGCCTGTGCGCAGATGCTGGCAGCGGTTGCCGCCACCTCCACGGGCGATACCGACATGGTGTGGTCGAACGCATTACTCCCACAGCTCGAGCGGCTCGGCACCGTAGAGGCGGTGCTGGCCGGAGTCGCGGCGGTGGGCGGGCCGGCGGCGGCCGTGGCGGCATTCTCCGCTGTCGACCGGCTGCGGGCCGGCGGTGTGCGGCTGCCGGATGTGGTTGCGACGCTGGCGCAGCCGTGGTCCGTCCGGGACACGCAGGCGCTCATCGACGATTCCGGCCGGCGAATCGTGCTGTCCGCCTGCTTCGATCGACACGACCGATCCGACGCTGTGTTCCTGCTGCTCGACCCCGACTGCGGTGTGGTCGTTCGGGTGGTGTTCCTGCCCGCCACGGAGCTGCCGACACTCCTCGCCGAGGTGTGCGAGGCCATCGGGAAGGAGGGCGTCGAGCTGCGCGCACACCAGATCGGTGCGGCCGAATTCCGCTGGGCCACAGAGGTGGCGTTGGACGCACGCGAATTTCACGAGCGTGATGCCACCGGCCCGGTGGAGAACCAGCGGCCAGGTGAGTACGCCACCCAGGCCCTGCTCGTGCGGGCCAAGCTGCGCGGGTTACCGAACTCGCTCGAGCCGAAACCCGATCATCGCGAGGCGCATTCATCCGACGGACTACTCGAGCTGATCCAGGATTTCCGTCGGATCGAGGCGATGGGCCGGGAGAAGAATCCCACGGTGTCGACGACACATAGGCCGAGGAGCCGAACGGCACCGATCCTGCTGCTCCGCGTGGACATTCGCGACGCGAGGCCACCGATCTGGCGCAGGCTGGCGGTTCCCGCCGACATCAGCCTCCGCGACCTACACCTCGTCCTTCAGGCCGCCTTCGGCTGGCAGGACACACACCGACACGTCTTCGACACCGCCTTCGGCGAATTCGGTGCCGACGGCCCGGAGTCGGTTGTGGAGAACGAGAATTCGGTGACGCTGGAGCAGGTCGCGGTAGTCCGCCGCAAGATCCACTACCGCTACGACGTCGGCGATACCTGGGAACTCGTGATCAAGATCGAGAACGCCCAGAAGCCGAAATCCTTCGCGACCTACCCGACCTGCACCGGCGGCCGCCTGGCCGCCCCGCCGGAAGACTGCGGAGGCCTCAGCGGATACCACCACCTGCTCGCCGTCCTTGCCGACCCCGATCATCCCGAACACAGCGACAGTCTCCGACGGCTCGGACTGGCCTCCGTGAAGGACCTGCGCCCCAGAGCTTTCGACAAGCAGGCGATCAACAGAGAGCTGGGCCGTCTGCGAAAACCGAGGAGGTCTACTGCGCCGCGGCCGGCGCGCTGAGCGGGAGTGGCGGGCCGCATACCGCCGTCTCCCTTCACCGGGGGTGGCCGACGAGCCTGCGGGCGGGCACCCAGCAACGCGAAAGCCATGCTGCGCAGTCTGTCGGGTTGCTGGTGGGGGCAGGCGCCGCGGCGAATCGGTGCAGCGGCCGCGGGCCGAACGCGCGACGCTGCCGCGGGAGTCCTTCGCCAGGTAGATCGGGTACGCGGCGGACTGAGCGCGACGATGTCGGGCGGCAAGTCAGGGTCCAGCTGCGGTCTACCGTGATGAGGAGTGCAGTAGGTTCAGGCGCTCACGGCGAGCTGGTCGATCGCACAGCTCAGCGGGGGCGGCACTTGCCCGGTGCGCCGGGTGACCGGTGTACCGGCCGAGCGTGACCAGATCCGCTGCTCCGGTCGCGGGGCCGTCGAACGACCCGGACTCTGCCGCTACGATCATCTTTCGTCAGGTTGCGGCCCGACGGGCTTCTGCGGCACGCGGATACGCCCCCACCGCACGAGGTTTCGTGCTGCGCGGGAGTTGATTCGTGGTGGAGAGGGCTGTCCGGTCGACCGCTACCGGCGTCTTGAATCTGTCGGCGGAAGAGCAGTTGCGGGTACTGATCGCTGCGCATCTAGGCCGGACGCCGGGCGCGAAGCCGTCTTCCGAAGAGCGTTCCTGGGAGGTCAGTCTGCCCTGGATCGCGCGCGATCTGCGTGATGCCGGGCTGGAACAGGTCGAGATGCTGATCGAGTATCAACTTCCTGGAGCGAGTTCCCGTGCGGATGTGATCCTGTCCGGTGTCCACCCCGCTACCGGCGAGGACAACTACGTGGTCGTGGAGTTGAAGCAGTGGAGTGCCGCCGAGCGGGCGTGGCACAGCGACCGGATCGTGCGGGCGTTCGGCATGCGCGGTGAGCTGCTCCACCCGATCGATCAGGTGCGTGGGTATTGCCAGTACCTGACCCAGTACGTCGAGATCCTGCACAATCGGCCTCAGGCGGTGCACGGGGTCGCCTATCTGCACAATGCCACCGAGAACTCGATCAGTGGGTTGCGGGCCCGCAGCGCGGATCGGCAGGGACGCTTGTTCACCGGTGAAGGCCGAGACGACTTCCTCGAGTACCTGCGGACACAATTGGCGTCGGTCCCTGGCCGAACGGCGGCGGATCGACTGTTGAACAGCCCGATCCGGGAACGATCGAGTCTGTTCTCGTTCACCGCCGCCGAGCTGCGGTCCGCCACGGAGTACACACTGCTGGACAACCAGCAGGTGGCCTACGAGCGGGTCATCGATCGGGTTCGTCAGTCGCATCGCGAGGACCACAAGAGTGTGATCGTGGTAACAGGCGGGCCCGGCAGCGGGAAAAGCCTGATCGCGGTCACACTGCTGGCGGAACTGCATCGGGAGGGCAAACGGGTACAGCATGCAACGGGGTCCTCCGCCTACACCCAGTCGCTGCGGAAGTTTCCAGCGAAGGGTTCCACAGAGCTGAAGGGGCTGTTCCAGTTCTATCGGACTTTTGCCGAATACCCCAAGAACGACCTCGATGTGCTGATCTGCGACGAGGCACACCGCATTCGTGAGGTGTCCACGAACCGCTACACCAAGAAGGCCAGCCGGACGGATCGGCCGCAGATCGACGAGCTGATCTCGGTGGCCCGCGTCCCGGTTTTCCTGCTGGACGAACATCAGGTCGTCCGCCCCGGTGAGGTGGGCACGGTGGACGAGATCCGTTCGCACGCGGCTCGGTCCGGATGCCCGGTGTTCGAGATCGAGCTGGACGGGATCTTTCGCTGCGGGGGTAGCGCGGTATACGACGAGTGGGTTCGCCGGCTGCTGGGTCTGCGGGTGGGTGGGCCGACCCGCTGGACCGGTGACCCGAACTTCGAAGTGCAAGTGGCACATTCGCCTCAGGAGATGGTCGAGCTGCTGCGCGTCCGGCACGAGGCGGGTGAGTCGGCCCGGATCAGTGCCGGGTACTGCTGGCCGTGGAGCCAGCCCAACGTTGACGGCTCACTGGTTCCCGACGTCCGGATCGGATCGTGGTCGATGCCATGGAACTCGCGGGCCGAGCGGAAAGTGCAGGACGTGCCCCCCAGCATCTACTGGGCCACCGATCCGGGCGGTTTCGGCCAGATCGGTTGCATCTACACCGCGCAGGGCTTCGAATTCGATTGGGCCGGAGTGATCTTCGGCCCCGACCTGGTTGTCGATCAAGGCCGGCTGACCGTGAACCGCAGCGGCAATGTCGATCCGGCGCTGAAATCGACCAAGAACAAGCCGATCTTCGACGACGATTTCGCCCGGTTGATCCGCAACACTTACAAGGTGCTGCTGACCCGTGGAATGCGTGGCGTCGTCCTCTACGCCGTCGATCCCGCCACCCAGGAATTCCTCATCGATCTCGTCGGCCCCCACGCTGTCGGCGCCTCCGGCTAGCAGGTGTCTTGTGAGTCGCCGCCGCCGGCGACGTGGCGTGGTTCTGGTCGAACTTCACGTTCCCGCGCAGTTCCGGGTACATCCGCTCTCAGCCCGGCCCGAGGTCGTCCAGCAGGGCGGGTAGGACCAGTTCCGCTTCGATCTGGATGCCGCGGCTGATCATGGCGTCGTTGAGCCGGGGATCCCTTGGGCTGCCCGCCCGGGTGGTGCGCGGGTATTACTCCCGGGGTGCGCAGGTAACGGCGGCGCGTTGCCGGGGTGGCGGTTTCCGCGGACGGCCCGCGTTCAAATTGTCCCGTTTTCGATATCGCGCTTCAACGCCGCCTGCAGCGTCTTGTGCGAGGACACGCCGTTCGTCTCGGTGAAATCAATCAGGGCGATGCTCGCGATGAAGGTCAGGTGTTCGTTCACCGACGTAGTCCCGTCGCCGTTGTCGACGAAAGTGATCTTCTGATGGGTGATTACGCCGGGGAGGTCGTAGGTGTCGCTGGTGTAGTAGTACTGGTCGGGGTGCAGGATCTGCTCGCCCTCGGTTTGCGCGGGGTCGGTCACGCCGGGGACGAACGTGATGTTCTCGATCGCGGTGAAATCTAGGGTGGTGGTGACGCCGTCGGTGCAGCGGCAGTGGGGGTAGAGGGCCTGGAGGAACGGGTGGCGGCCGAGGGCGTTGTTCAGGTTGGAGTACGCGGACCAGACGTGGGCGATCGGCGCGTTGATGGTGATGGGCAGGTCGTCGACGCGGGTCGCGTCGCCGATCGGCGGCGTTATCTGCGCCACTTGGTAAGCGGCCCAGCCGACTTGCCAGCCGGGGGTGTAGAGGTTGGGGGTGCTGGTACAGGTCTGTGCGGCCTGCGCGGCGGGGGAACCCGCGAGCGCGATCGAAGCGGCCAGAGCACATCCCACGAGATATTTCACGATCGGACTGTAACGAATTCTAGTCAGTCGCGCAGGTGCAGCTCACAGCCCTTCCATGCGGCACAAATGAGACGTTTCGCGGCTCGATCGACGGGTATTCGAGCGTGGTCGTGAGTTGTCAAGTGGCGCAGGGGAATCAGCCCTTATCAGTTCGGCGTGCGGTGCGGTCCGCCCCGGCCGTGAGCGTTTTCGGACGATCCCGGTCCGCCGCGGCGGCAGCCAGACCCGCCGCTGCAGATGGCCTTGCGTCCGCTGGATGCAAGCGCCCGGCAGCGTGCAGCGCGCGATCGCGGACGGGCGGCGGGTTGTGCTCTGGTCGACCAGGATCTGGGCGCCCTCCGCGGCGGCGAACTATCCGGTCAGCCAGATCGCCTCTGCCGCAGGGCTACCCAGATCCAGCTCTCGCTCCCCGACGGTGATCGCGATGGTGCCCGCGAAATCCCGCCGCTCGGCGACGGTGATCACCGTGTCCAGCGCGATGCCGACCGAGTCGAAGTAGCGGAGCATTGCGGGATCGTTGTCGGAAATCCGTGCCACGCGGCCGGATTCGCCTGCCTGGAACGCTGAGAGCTGGCGGGCGGGTGGGGTGGGCACCCAGCCGTCCACCGACGGGATCGGGTCGCCGTGCGGATCGCGATCGGGGTGGCCGAGTTTGGCGTCGATGCGGTTCATCAGCGTCTCCGACACCGCGTGCTCGAGGATCTCGGCCTCGTCGTGCACCTCGTCCCAGCCGTAGCCGAGTTCGCGCACCAGGAAGGTCTCGATCAGCCGGTGCCGGCGCACCATGGCGACCGCGGCCCGCCCACCGGACTCGGTGAGGGTGATCGAGCCGTAGCGGGCGTGGTCGACCAGGCCCTGATCGGACAGCTTGCGCACCGCCTCCGACACGGTCGACGCCGAGACGCCGATCCGTTCGGCGAGCAGTTTGGTGGTCACCTTCTCCTGCGACCACTCCTGGGCAGTCCAGATGACCTTCAGATAATCCTGGGCGACCGACGACAGGCCAGGGGCGAGATTGTCGGCGGCGGCGCCGCCCTGTGGTTCGGACGGATCTGCGAGCTCACGGCGGGTCGAGGTGTCGCGTTTTCCGGGCACATCGTCCAGCCTAGGCGGTCGGGCGCCGGAGATGGGAAAGCCGCTCGCAGCCGCACACCGGACGATCCGTCGATCGCGGCGCCAGGACTTCGCCGGCGCGGACACCGACCCTGGCGCGCACACCGGCGGTCGGCGTGTCGATGCTGCGACGCGGCGGTCACGCGTGACCGAGTGGTGAATATCGGGCAGCCGTGATTTCGATGGTGCGGGGGCTTGCGTACGCTTCGGGGTGTGCAGAGATGGCGAAGTCTCGACGAGATGCCCCCGGACTGGGGCCGCTGCGTGCTCACGATCGGGGTTTTCGACGGCGTGCACCGCGGCCATGCCCAGCTGATCGGGCGCGCGGTGAAATCCGCTGCCGTGCGGGGCGTTCCGTCGGTGCTGATGACGTTCGACCCGCATCCGATGGAGGTGGTCCGCCCGGGTTCGCATCCCGCGCAGCTCACCACCCTCACCCGGCGGGCGGAACTGGTCGAGGAACTGGGCATCGACGTCTTCTGCGTGATGCCCTTCACCCACGAGTTCATGAAGCTCGACCCCGGTGAATACGTGCACGACCTGCTGGTGGAACGGCTGCATGTCGCCGAGGTCGTCGTCGGCGACAACTTCACCTTCGGCAAGAAGGCCGCCGGCACCGTGGACACCATGCGCGAGCTGGGCGGCCGCTTCGGCTTCGAGGTCGACGGCGTCAAGCTGGTCGGCGAGCACGCGGTCACCTTCTCCTCCACCTACATTCGCGCCTGCGTCGACGCCGGTGACATGGCGGCCGCCGCCGACGCGCTGGGCCGCCCGCACCGCGTCGAGGGCGTGGTCGTGCACGGCGACGGCCGCGGCCGCGAACTCGGCTACCCGACGGCCAACATCGCGCCGCCCGAGCACGCCGCCATTCCCGCCGACGGCGTGTACGCGGCGTGGTTCACCGTCCTCACCCCCGGACCCGGCGGCACCACAGTGCCCGGCAAGCGGGCCATGGCCGCGGTCTCGGTCGGCACCAACCCGACCTTCTCCGGCCGCACCCGCACCGTGGAGGCGTACGTCCTCGACGCCGACGTCGACCTGTACGGGCAGCACGTGGCCGTCGATTTCGTCGCCCACCTGCGCGGCATGGTGAAATTCGACTCCATCGAGGACCTGATCGCCGAGATGGGCCGCGACGTCGAACGCACCCGCGAGGTGCTCGCCGGACAGTGACCGGCCCCCGGCGCAGCGTCAGCGTGCGGTACCGGTACGCTGGCTCCTCGGGTTTGCTGCGGTCCGCGGCGGCTGCCCACCCGGGCTTGCCCGGTCATCATGAGCGCGGACTGGAACACCAGGAGACGACGTGGCGCTGACCACCGAGCAGAAGAAGGCGATCCTCGCCGAGTACGGCCTGCACGAGACGGACACCGGTTCGCCGGAGGCCCAGATCGCGATGCTGTCGAAGCGGATCGCCGACATCACCGAGCACCTCAAGAAGCACAAGCACGACCACCACACCCGCCACGGTCTGATGGCGCTGATCGGTCGTCGCAAGCGGCTGTCGAAGTACCTGCAGAACAAGGACATCGCGCGGTACCGCACGCTGATCGAGCGGCTCGGCCTGCGTCGCTGATCCTCGGCGCACAGACACGCTGAGTAGGACGACACACAGATCTGCAACCTAGGCAGTTCGCAAGACAGCCGACGGGGAGGCATAGAATCTCCCCGTCGGCTTGTCGTGTGTCCGGACCGGGAACGGTGGCGGGCACGACAGCACGACAACACACACAGCCGTAGACACGCTCGTTCGTGGCGTCGGTCTTCGGTAGTGGCCTTTCGACACGATGCGATGCGTCGTTGGGCTTCGATCGATGACCGCCTCCGCGCGTTCCCAAGGGGGAACAACCGGGCGTGCGCGGTGCAGCCACACGGGCTGCGACGCCCCGGCCGGGTACGGCTGACATCCCGCTGAGGGAACCATGCCGGATCGCGCAAGACGTGCGCTGGATCCGGCGAAGACGAGAGGTTGAGAACAGAACAATGGCAGAAACCAAGACCAGCTCCGCCGTCGAGGTCGAACCGGGCGTATTCGAGTCGGTCGCCCTCATCGACAACGGGAGCTACGGCACCCGCACCATCCGCTTCGAGACCGGCCGCCTCGCCAAGCAGGCCGCCGGCTCCGTGGTCGCCTACCTGGACGAGGAGACCATGCTGCTGTCGGCGACGACCGCCGGCAAGTCCCCGAAGGACCAGTTCGACTTCTTCCCGCTGACCGTCGACGTCGAAGAGCGCATGTACGCCGCGGGCCGCATCCCGGGCTCGTTCTTCCGTCGCGAGGGCCGGCCCTCCACCGACGCGATCCTGACCTGCCGCCTGATCGACCGGCCGCTGCGTCCGTCGTTCGTCGACGGCCTGCGCAACGAGATCCAGGTCGTGGTCACGGTCCTGTCGCTGGACCCGAAGGACCTCTACGACGTGGTCGCGATCAACGCGGCCTCGGCGTCCACCCAGATCGCCGGCCTGCCGTTCTCCGGCCCGGTCGGTGGCGTGCGTGTGGCGCTGATCGGTGGCCAGTGGGTCGCGTTCCCGACCGTCGAGCAGCTCGAGGGCGCGGTCTTCGACATGGTCGTGGCCGGTCGGGTGACCGAGTCCGGTGACGTCGCGATCATGATGGTCGAGGCCGAGGCCACCGACAACGTGCTCGAGCTGATCGACGGCGGCGCCACCGCCCCGACCGAGATCGTGGTGGCCGAGGGCCTCGAGGCGGCCAAGCCGTTCATCGCCCGCCTCTGCCGCGCGCAGGCCGACCTGGCCGAGCTGGCGGCGAAGCCGACCGGCGAGTTCCCGCTGTTCCTGCCCTACGAGCAGGACGTGTACCAGGTCGTCGAGAACACCGCCAAGACCCCGCTGGACGCGGCGCTGTCCATCGCCGACAAGCAGCAGCGTGAGGCCCGCATCGACGAGATCAAGCTCGAGGTGCTGTCCTCGATCGGCGAGGACTTCGCCGGTCGCGAGAAGGAGATCGGCGCGGCGTTCCGCTCGGTCACCAAGAAGCTTGTGCGCCAGCGCATCCTGACCGACGGCTTCCGCATCGACGGTCGTGGCGTGTCCGACATCCGGGCGTTGTCGGCCGAGGTCGCGGTCGTGCCGCGGGCGCACGGTTCGGCGCTGTTCGAGCGCGGCGAGACCCAGATCATGGGTGTCACCACGCTGGACATGGTGAAGATGGCCCAGCAGGTCGACTCGCTCGGCCCGGAGACCACCAAGCGCTACATGCACCACTACAACTTCCCGCCGTTCTCCACCGGTGAGACCGGCCGCGTCGGTTCGCCGAAGCGGCGCGAGATCGGCCACGGCGCGCTCGCCGAGCGCGCCCTGATGCCGGTGCTGCCCTCGCAGGAGGAGTTCCCGTACGCGATCCGTCAGGTGTCGGAAGCGTTGGGCTCCAACGGTTCCACCTCGATGGGTTCGGTGTGTGCCTCGACCCTGTCGCTGCTGAACGCCGGTGTGCCGCTGAAGGCGCCGGTCGCCGGTATCGCCATGGGCCTGGTGTCCGACGAGGTCACCAACACTGCTGGCGAGAAGGAGACCCGCTTCGTCGCGCTGACCGACATCCTCGGTGCCGAGGACGCGTTCGGTGACATGGACTTCAAGGTCGCCGGTACCCCGGAGTTCGTCACCGCGCTGCAGCTGGACACCAAGCTGGACGGTATCCCCTCGAAGGTGCTGGCCGGTGCGCTGAACCAGGCCCGCGACGCGCGCCTGACCATCCTGGACGTGATGGCCGAGGCCATCGCCACCCCGGACGAGATGAGCCCGTACGCCCCGCGCGTGACGGCCATCAAGATCCCGGTCGACAAGATCGGCGAGGTGATCGGGCCGAAGGGCAAGGTCATCAACCAGATCACCGAGGACACCGGCGCCAACATCTCCATCGAGGACGATGGCACCGTGTTCGTCGGCGCGACCGACGGCCCGTCGGCGCAGGCGGCGATCGACATGATCAACGCCATCGCGAACCCGCAGCTGCCGAAGGTCGGCGAGCGCTACCTGGGCACGGTCGTCAAGACCACCGCCTTCGGCGCGTTCGTCTCGCTGCTGCCGGGCCGCGACGGTCTGGTGCACATCTCGAAGCTGGGTAACGGCAAGCGGGTCGGCAAGGTCGAGGACGTGGTGAACGTCGGCGACAAGATCCGGGTCGAGATCGCCGACATCGACAACCGCGGCAAGATCTCGCTGGTTCCGGTCGAGGAGGAGTCCGCGGGCGTCTCGGACGAGGCCCCCGCCGACGAGGCCGCTGCGGCAGACGCCGGTGTCGAGTAATCATTACTGAGTGACGAAGAAGCAGGACGAGGCGGCCGGCGTGAACTCGCCGGCCGCCGCCCCCGCGGGTATGCGGGGCGATACCGCGGCTCGCACCGCCCCCTTGCTCGTATCCGGGCAAGGGGGCCCTGTGCTGCTATCCGCGGATTCCGCGGCCGACAGCGGGGTGCGGCGCACCGTGCTGCCGGGTGGGTTGCGCGTGGTGACCGAGCACGTGCCGGGCGTGCGTTCGGCGTCGGTCGGGGTGTGGGTCGGGGTCGGCTCGCGAGACGAGGGCCCGACGGTGGCCGGTGCCGCGCACTTCCTCGAACATCTGCTGTTCAAGTCGACACCCACGCGCTCGGCGCTGGATATCGCGCAGGCGGTCGACGCGGTCGGCGGGGAGCTGAACGCGTTCACCGCCAAGGAACAGACCTGCTACTACGCCCATGTGCTGGACGAGGATCTGCCGCTCGCGGTGGATCTGGTGTCGGACGTGGTGCTGCGCGGACTGTGCCGGGCCGAGGACGTGGCCGTCGAGCGCCAGGTGGTGCTGGAAGAGATCGCCATGCGTGACGACGACCCGGAGGACATCGTCGGCGACACCTTCCTGACCGCACTGTTCGGTGACCATCCGGTCGGGCGACCGGTGATCGGCACGGTCGAATCGATCGAGACCATGACGGCCGCGCAGCTGCGCGGCTTCCACCTGCGCCGGTACCGCCCGGACCGCATGGTGGTGGCGGTGGCCGGCAACATCGAGCACGAGCGGGTCGTCGAGCTGGTGCATCGCGCGTTCGGTGACCGGCTCGAGCCGGGCCTGGAACCGGCGCCGCGCCGCGAGGGCCGCTACCGCGCGCGCACCGAACCGCAACTGAAGTGGATCCACCGCGACAGCGAACAGGCTCATCTTGTGTTCGGGGTGCGGGCTTACGGTCGGCACGAGGGGCGGCTGCGCTGGCCGCTGTCGGTTTTGAACACCGTGCTCGGCGGCGGGCTGAGTTCTCGCCTGTTCCAAGAGATCCGGGAGGAACGCGGCTTGGCGTACTCGGTGTATTCGAGCGTGGACACCTACGCCGACACCGGCGCCTTCTCGGTGTATCTGGGTTGCCAGCCCGAAAACCTCAGTGAGGTAACCACTTTGGCTCGGGGCGTGTTGGAGGATGTCGCCGCGAACGGCATCACCGACGCGGAGTGCGCGCGGGCCAAGGGTTCCCTGCGTGGGGGACTGGTTCTGGGACTGGAGGATTCGGGCTCGCGGATGAACCGGATCGGCCGCAGCGAACTGTCCTACGGCAACCACCGCAGTGTGTCGGAGACGCTGGCGCGGATCGACACGGTGACCACCGAGGAGGTGTCGGCGGTGGCACGCACACTGCTGGCGCGGCCGTACGCGGTGGCGTTGGCGGGACCGTTCCAGCGGTCGCGTGATGTACCGGCGGCGGTGCGGAAGCTGGTTCGCTGAGCGGGGCGGCCGCTGCCTCGGGTGGCGCGAAAAGCCTTGGGACGACGCCGAAGGTCGTGCCCCGAGGCCGGAGGCTGTGCTCCGAGCGGGCGGTCGTGACGACGATCACGGATCATTAGCTCGGTTAACGGAATCAACGCGTTCGGTGGCAGGTTGGGTGTTGTGTAGCCGGGTGCCTGTTCCGGCTGCGTGATCATCCGATGGAGGGCACCGATGACAGCAGCCGCCGCAATCCCGGCCGATTCCGAGGTCGGACGCCGCAGCCAGCGCTGGGCGTACGGGCTGATCCTGCTGGCCAGCGCGGTCGCGCTCGGCGTTTCCGGTGCTCCCGCGCCGCTGTACGGGCTGTACCAGAAGGAATGGCATTTCTCGCCGCTCACCACCACGATCGTGTTCGCGGTGTACGCCGTGGCCGCCCTCGCCGCGGTGCTCGTGTCGGGCCGCATATCCGACTCGGTCGGCCGCAAGCCCGTGCTGATCGGCTCCTTCGTCACCATGGTCGCCGGCCTCGTTGTGTTCCTGCTCGCCGACAATGTGGCGATGCTGCTGGTGGCCCGCGCCCTGCACGGGATGGCGGTCGGCGCGACGGTCGTGGCCGGCGCCGCCGCCCTGCTGGACATGCGGCCGCAACAGGGTGCGCGGTCGGGCCAGTTGAGCGGCGTGGCCTTCAATCTCGGTATGTCGGTGGCGATCCTGGGTTCGGCGGCGCTGGCGCAGTACGCGCCGCACCCGCTGCGCACGCCCTACGTGGTGATCACCCTGCTGTGCCTGCTCATCGCCGCCGGGCTGGTCGCCATGGAGGAGACCCACGCCCACCGCGTACCCGGGCCCATCCGGATCGCGAAACCCGCTGTGCCGGGCGAGATCCGCGGTGACTTCTGGTTCTCCGCGGTCGGTGTGATGGCCTCCTGGTCGGTGCTGGGCGTGCTGCTGTCGCTGTATCCCGGGCTGGCCGCGCAGAAGACCGGGGTGCACAACCTGGTCTTCGGTGGCGCGGTGGTGGCCGCGACCGCGACCGCGGGGGCGCTGGCCCAGCTGACGGCGAGCGGGATCCCGGCCCGCCGCGCGGCCGTCATCGGCGACGTCGGTATGGCGGTGTCACTGCTGCTGACCATCCCGGCGCTGAACAGCCACAACTGGATCGTGGTACTCGCCGCCGGTGTGCTGCTGGGTGGCACCTTCGGGCTCGCGTTCGGTGGGTCGTTGCGGCACCTGTCGACGGTGGTACCGCAGGACAAGCGCGGCGAGACCATGTCGGCCTACTACCTGCTCGCCTACTCGGCCATGGCGTTGCCCACCGTGCTCGCGGGGTGGGCGGCCACGCAGTGGGGGATGTCGCGGATCTTCGCGCCCTTCGTGCTGGTGGTCGCGGGAGCGTGTGTGCTGGCCGCGGTACTCGGTCTGCGCAGTGGGCGCCGGGCCTGATCCGGTGAGGTTCGCCGGTGGACCCGGGATAGGGCCGAATCGTCTGTCGGCGTGCGGAACTCGCATAGCGTGACGGTCCGCGCATCGGCTCGCTAGGGTCGGGGTTTGGGTTAGGCTCGAAATCGCGTGTCTGCTCACGGTTTCGGGCCGCGCGCGGGATTCGCGGAAAGGCGGGCGGCGTGAGGACCTGGGTGGCCGGACGTCTGCATCGGTCGGCGTTGCTGGTCAATGTGGTCGGGGTGGTGCTCGGCGGGCTGGTGGTCGTCGCGGCGACGTGGGGACTGCTGCGGCTGCTGCTCGGGGTGCACTCGGAGCCGCCGAACCAGCTCGATCTGACCAAGATCGCGTTGTCGGTGACCGCGGGCATCGGTGGTGCGGTGGCCCTGGTCGTGGCCTACCGGCGGCAGCGCGACAACGAGCGGGGCCGGTTCGCGGAACTGTTCGGGGCGGCGGCGAAACAGCTCGGCGATCCCGATGTCGCGGTGCGGATCGCGGGCGTGTACGCGATGGCCGGGGTGGCGGACGAGTTCAGTGCGCCCGCCCGACGGCAGCAGTGCGTCGACGTGCTGTGCGGGTACCTGCGGCTGCCCTTCGACCCGGCCGACGGCGGCAACCATCTGACCACGCGGAAGTCGCGGCGGACCGCGGACGGCACCGAACACGAGGAGACGTTTGGGATCCGGCAGAACGACAGCCGGGTGCGGCGGACGATCGTGGCGGTGATCGTGCGGCATCTCCGGCCCGGCGCCGAAAACTCGTGGTCGGACTGCAATTTCAACTTCGAGGACGCCGTGCTGGAAGACGCGGACTTCCGGTTCGCGGTCTTCGCGGGGCGGCACACGCATTTCCGTGGGGCCAGGTTCGTCGGCACCCGGTTGACCAACTTCTCACAGGTCCGATTCGTGGGGCGGCACATCAGTTTTCACAGTGCGCGCTTCGAGCAGCCGGTGTGGTTCCAGGCAACGCGTTTCGTCTCCGACCCGAGCAGTAACTCCGATCTGGACGGGCGGTCGGGCGTCAGTTTCAAGCGGGCGGTCTTCACCGCCGAGACCAACTTCGAGGGCGCCGAATTCGGTGGTCCCCGAGTGCGATTCACCGACGCGACGTTCGCCGGCGCCGAGACCGCGTTCACCGGCGCCCGGTTCCACGCCGACCTGGTGTCCTTCCAGGACGCCACCTTCACCGGCGCCGGCGTCCGGTTCAGTGAGACGTCCTTCGAGGGGCGGCGAATCAGTTTCGCGGGCACCGGTTTCCGTGCCCTGCGCACGGCGTTCGACGATGCCCGGCTGGGTGGGCGCGGCCGGCTGCGGCGGCCGTCGACCAACGAGATCGACTTCCGCGGCGCCCAGTTCCGCAATTCGGTCTCGTTCGCCGACACCGTCGTCGACGGGAAGTCCGCCGACTTCTCCGGGGCGGACTTCGCGGGCGATATCTCGTTCCGCCGCACCCGGTTCGACGCCCGTGCGGTCAGCTTCGACGCTCCCGTCGCCTGGGACGGCGTGTTCACCGACTGGGACGCCGAGCCCGAACGCCGGCAGCCCGGCCACATCACCCCCGAGGTGTGGCCACCCGTTACCGGTGGCGGTGCGCCACAGTGATCACGTCGGGCACCAGCCAGTTCGGCAGCTTGCGGCTGATCCGGCGCTGATCGGTCACGGTGAAACCGGCCTCGTCCAGCAGCATTCGCGTCTCGGCCGGGGACGGCGTATGCGCCGGTGAGAGCGAGTGGCGGGTGAGCTCCTGCAGCGGCCGCACGAGCGGGCCGTCGAAGTGCACGGTGGCGATCACGACGAGGCCGCCGGGTTCGAGCACCCGCGCGAACTCCCGCAGGGCCGCGGGCTGGTCGAAGAAGTGGAAGGCGGTGGTGGTCACCACCGCGTCCAGTGCGCGGTCCTCGAAAGGCAACTCCTCGGCGCAGGATTCGAGCCAGGTGATTCGGTTCGAGCGCGCCCGGGCCTGGGCCAGCATCCCGGCCGATGGATCCACCCCGAACACCTGCTCCGGTGCCAGCACCCGATCGATGCGGGTGGTGAGAACGCCGGTGCCGCAACCGATGTCGGCGACCCGCCGCGACCGGGCGGCGCGCAATTCGGCGATCGCCTCGTCCTGCGGCGGCTGGTACACCACACGCTGCAGGAGGGGGAAGTCGTAGGCCTGGGCCAGCCGGTCGAAGGACCCGGTGATCAGGTCGTTGAAGCCTCTGGTCGCGGTGGTGGTCTTCATAAGCACGCCTCGTCGCTGAGTTTTGCCGATACGGCGATTATGCTCCCCTGCGCATCTGTTCGCGTGACGTGCGTTGCCGGAAGGAGGTCGGGTGTCCAACTCCACAGTGATCAAATTCGGTGATCGGTGGTTGGAGGCGTACGACGTGAGCCGGTCGGTCCTGTTGACCGAGACGGCCCGGGTGGGGGAACAGTGGACCGGACCGGCCTGGCTGCCGCAGGTCCTACGGCACCTCCGGTTGACCGCCGGCATCTGCGACCTGGCCTGGCTGATCGACCGGGACTGGCCGCGCGAAGGACTGGACACCCTGATCCGGCTGCTCGAGGCCGCCAACCAGCGGCTCTTGCGCCGCGGAGTGATCACCGCGGCCGAAGCCCGGGAGCTGTGGCCCGCCGACGATCAGTCCCGGCTCACCTGGCAGCCCGGCGAGGTACTGCCGGCGGAGTCGGTAGTCGCGCTCGGAGAAACGGTGATCGCCCTGATCCGGGGCACGCTCCCACCGGACCCGCCGGGTGCGCCGCACTGCTACGGGTCCGATCGCTACCGGGAACTGGTCCACCCCCGGTAGCGTCGGGCGTATGCGGATTCGTGGAGCTGTCCTGGACCGAATCGGTGCGCCGGCGCCGTACGCCGAGTCGCGGCCGATCTCCGTCACCGACCTCGAATTGGCCGAGCCCGGGCCCGGCGAACTGCTGGTGCGGATCGAGGCAGCCGGGTTGTGTCACTCGGACCTGTCGGTGGTGGACGGCAACCGGGTCCGCCCGGTCCCGATGCTGCTCGGACACGAGGCGGCCGGGCGGATCGAGGCGATCGGCGGCGACAGCGACCTGCGGATCGGGCAGCGGGTCGTCATGACCTTTCTGCCGCGCTGCGGTGACTGCGCCGGCTGCGCGACCGGCGGCCGCACCCCGTGCGTGCCCGGCAGCGTGGCCAACAATGCCGGTGAACTGCTCGGCGGCGGGCGCCGATTGCGGCGCGACGGGGAAACCGTGCATCACCATCTGGGGGTGTCCGGGTTCGCTACGCACGCGGTGGTGGACCGCCGCTCGGTGGTGCCCGTCGAGGACGACGTACCGCCGGAAGTGGCAGCGGTGCTGGGCTGCGCGGTGCTCACCGGCGGTGGGGCGCTGCTGAATTCGGCGAAGCCGGTGGCCCGGGACCGGATCATGGTGGTGGGCTTGGGCGGTGTCGGGATGGCCGCGGTGCTGGTCGCCGCGTCGCTGCGTGCCGAGCTCGGCTGCGAGGTGATCGCGGTGGACACCGTTCCCGAAAAACTGAAGCTGGCAAGGGAATTGGGTGCGACGGCGGCCTACACCCCGGTCGAGCTGGCCGAGCAGGGTATCGTCGCCGAAGCGGTCGTCGAGGCCGCCGGCAACGTGCGGGCCTTCGAGACCGCGGTCGCCGCCACCGCCCCCGGCGGCATCACTGTCACCGTCGGCCTGCCCAATCCCGAAGCGCGCGCGAGCATCTCGCCGCTCGGCCTGGTCGCCCAGGGCCGCACCATCGCGGGCAGCTACCTCGGTTCCGCGGTCCCGTCTCGCGACATCCCCACCTACGTACGAATGTGGCGAGCCGGCCGGCTGCCGATCGAACAGCTGATCTCGTCCCGCATCGAGCTGGCCGACGTGAACGCCGCCATGGACGACCTGGCCGCCGGCCACGGCCTACGCCAAGTCATCATCTTCGACTGACTCGCCCGGCCGCCTCGGTTGCTGATCACGCGACGACACCCAGCTTCCTCGGCAGTGAGCGCGCTGTGGTGCATGCGTTCAGGCCGGATTTCGTACATCACTGCGCACTCGACGAGTCGGGGGGTGTCGGGGGTGATGGGTGGGCGCAGTAGGCTCGGCCGGGAGTAGTGGCGCGAGGTGAGTGAGGAGTTCACGGTGGCGGACCGGATCAAGGTGGGTGTGCTCGGGGCGCAGGGCAAGGTCGGGCAGGCGATCTGTGCGGCGGTCGAGGCGGCGGCCGATCTGGAGTTCGTGGCCGGCGTGGACAAGGGTGAGGACCTGGCGGCGTTCAGCGCGGCCGGTGCGCAGGTGGTCGTGGACTTCACGCACCCCGACGTGGTGATGGGCAACCTGAAGTGGTTGGTGGAGCACGGTATTCACGCCGTCGTCGGCACCACCGGCTTCGATGCCGGCCGGCTCGACGAGGTGCGGAGCTGGCTGGCCGGGCAGCCCGAGGTCGGTGTGCTGATCGCGCCGAACTTCGCCATCGGCGCGGTGCTGTCCATGCGGTTCGCCGAGCAGGCCGCCCGCTGGTTCGAATC
This sequence comes from Nocardia stercoris, assembly GCF_003696265.1. Taxonomy (GTDB): domain Bacteria; phylum Actinomycetota; class Actinomycetes; order Mycobacteriales; family Mycobacteriaceae; genus Nocardia; species Nocardia stercoris. Next base: position 29,161 of record NZ_RFFH01000028.1, read on the forward strand.
CGTCGAGGTCATCGAGCTGCACCACCCGAACAAGGCCGACGCGCCGTCCGGCACCGCCTACCGCACCGCCGGCATAATCGCGGCCGCGCGCGCCGAGGCCGGGGTCGGCCCCAGCCCGGACGCCACCACCACCGAGCTGGAAGGCGCTCGCGGCGCCGACGTCGACGGGGTGCGGGTGCACTCGGTGCGTCTCGCGGGCCTCGTCGCCCACCAGGAGGTGCTGTTCGGCACCCAGGGCGAGACCCTGACCATCCGCCACGACTCCATCGACCGCAACTCCTTCGCGCCCGGCGTGCTGCTGGGTGTGCGGCGGATCGGCGCACTGCCCGGCCTGACCGTGGGCCTCGACCCGCTGCTGGATCTGTGAGCGAACGCGGCGACGACCGGGCCGCGGCGGACGACTCCGGCCGGGTCGGGCACCACGACCCGGCAGCCGGAGGGCCCGCCGCGAACCCGGCGGACGAGCCCGGCCGGGTCGGCGACCACGACGCGGCGGCGGGCGGAACCGCTGCGGACCCGGCCGACGAGCGCGGTCAGGCTCGGCAGGTCGTCTGGACCGTGGGCGTCATCGTCGTGCTGGTCCTGATGATGGCGTTCTACTTCCTGCTGCTCGGCCGGGAAGCGCTGGACATGATCCACGACGGCCGGCCCGCCTTCCTCGGCTTCGGTATCGGGCTGCTGTTGCTGCCGCTGGTCGGCGTCTGGGTGGTGTACTCGACGCTGCGGGCCGCGCTCGCCCATCAGCGGCTGGCGCGCCGCATGCACGACGAGGGCGGCGAGCTGGACACCTCCGGTCTGCCGCGCGACCGTCGCGGGCGCATCGACCGGGACGCCGCGGTGGCCCTGTTCGAGCAGGTGAAGGCCGAATGGGAGGCCGACCCCGAGAACTGGCGCACCAACTATCGCGCCGCGCGGGCCTACGACTACGCCGGTGACCGCACCCGCGCCCGCGAAACCATGCGCCGCGCAGTCGAATTGGAGCGCGCGGAGCGCACCCGCGGCTAGCCCCGCGGCGGGTGGACTCGCGCCCAGTGCTCGGCGATCTCGATCCGGCGGGCGAACCATACGCGCTCGTGCGAACGCGCGTAGTCGAGGAACCGGTGCAGGGCGGCGGCACGGGCCGGGCGCCCCGCGAGGCGGCAGTGCAGGCCGATCGACAGCATCTTCGGGGCGCCCGCGGCGCCCTCGGCGTAGAGGACGTCGAACGCGTCCCGCAGGTAGCCGTAGAACTCGTCCCCGTTGGCGAAGCCGGCGGGGGAGGAGAACCGCATGTCGTTGGCTTCGAGGGTGTACGGGACGACGAGGTGGGCAGCCGTTTCCGGCGTGCGCACCCAGTACGGCAGGTCGTCGGCGTAGGAGTCGGAGTCGTAGGCGAAACCGCCGTGCTCGATCACCAGCCGCCGGGTGCACGGCGAGTCCCGGCCGGTGTACCAGCCGCGCGGCGGGGCACCGAACAGCTTTGTCATGATCCGGACCGCCTCCGCCAGATGGGCGCGCTCGGTGTCCTCGTCGACCTCCTGATAGGAGATCCAGCGCAGTCCGTGACAGGCGACCTCGTGGCCGAGTGCCTGAAAAGCCGCTACCGCCTCGGGATTTCGTTCCAGCGCCCGCGCGACCCCGAAGATCGTCAGCGGGATGTCGCGGTCGGCGAACGCGCGCAGTACCCGCCACAGCCCGGCCCGCGACCCGTACTCGTAGATCGATTCCATGCTCAGGTGCCGGTCCGGGAACGCTTGCGCCGGAACGATATCGGAGAGGAACGTCTCCGAGGCGGGATCGCCGTCGAGGACGGTGTTCTCCCCGCCTTCCTCGTAGTTGAGCACGAACTGCACCGCGATCAGGGCGTCGCCCGGCCACTGTGGATCGGGTGGGTTCGGGCCGTACCCGACGAGATCACGTGGGTATCCGGGGGTTTCCGCCGCCATCGTCGCTCCTTCGGGTCGTTCGCTCGGGTCTCGGGTCTCGGGTGCCGCGTGTCACGGCCTGCGCAGGGAGATCACGCCGGCGGCGCGGAGTCGGTGCGGAACCGCGCCAGGCCGAAACCCTTGGGCAGTACGCGATGTAGCACCGGCAGCAGGACGCGGTAGCCGCGCGGCAGCGACCGGCGCAGGGCGGGCGGTGGGTCGGTGATCGCGCGAGAATCGGTGACGCGCAAGCCTTGTGCGGCGAACGACTCCGGTTCGCCGCCGGTCCAGGCCCAGCGCGCGTCCATCGCGCCCTTGTCGGCCATGCGGTGCTGGTGACGCATCATGTCGGCACTGTAGTGGTCGAAGAGCACCGTGGCATCCGGGAAGCGGGCGGCGACAGCGGTGAGCGCGGCGCGCACCTCCGCCTCCGGAAGGTACAACAGCACGCCCTCGGCGACGAAACAGTACGGTCCGGGCAGGGCGGCGACGAGGTCGAACCAGCTGTCGTCGAGGGCCGAGGCGGCCACCATGCGGCGACGTTCGGTATCTGTGAAGAAGTGCCGCCGCAGGGCGATGGTGTCGGCCAGATCGAGATCGAGCCAGTGCACCCGGCCGTTATCCACCCGCTCGAAACGGGCGTTGAGGCCGGTGCCGATCTCCACGACGGTGCCGTCCGGGTGCGCGGCGAGGAACTCCCGCACCCAGGTGTCGAGGATGGCGGTGCGCAGCACGGTGGGTTCCGGTCCGCGCCGGGAGCCCCTGGTCAGGCTCGCCGACGGATTGTCCAGCGCGGCCATGATCTCGACCGCTTTCGGGTCGACCAGGATCGGCTTGGGTTTCACCGACTCCCGGGCCCGGCCCGCGAGGGTGATGAGCAGTGTCTCCTGCACGGTGCCGAGCTCCACGGGTATCAACTGGTCCATACCTCGATTCAGCCACAGCCGCGGCGATCGCGCATCGGCAGCGGGGATGGGACCGCGACCGTCACAGGTCCGGCCCGGTCGCGGTGCGGGTGCCGAACAGGCGCAGGCGGGACAGGCCGCCGTCGGGGTAGGTGTCCAGGCGCACCTCGGTGACCGGGTCGGCCGGGGTGAGCCGGAAGCGGTGGCGGGTGTCGGGGAGCAGGGGGGTGCGGGGGAGCAGGTCGACGGTGGTGCCGTCGGCGCGGAAGCCGGTGAGGGCGGCGGCGCCGGGGGCGTTGTGCAGGAAGTAGGAGGTGTCGATCTCGGCCGCCGTGAGTATGCCTTCGCCGGCCAGCCGGACCCGCACCCAGTCGTTGCCGCCGCCGCGCCGGCGAGCGGTCTCCCAGCCCTCACCCATCGACCGCGCGGGGCCGGGCAGCAGCAGCTGTTGCGGATGGGAGTAGAACAGGTTGGAGCAATCGGTCACGCGGCCACCGTGTTCCAGCGCGGCCAGGTCGAACGGACCCGAATCCATCCAGCGCAGATCGGGTTTCGCGATCCCGTGCACCCGCAGCCGCGCCACCCCGCCGTCGGGATAGATGCGTAGCCGCACGTGGGTGAAGCGGCCCGGTTCGGTGACCTCGAAGGGGTTCGGGGTGTCACCCCGCACCGCGGCCCGGGGTACCAGGGGCGTCCAGTCGTCGCGGGCAGCGATCGCCGGGCCGGTCGGATAACCCTCCACCGCTACGGCTTCCACCGAGACCTCGGGTGGATAGTTGCCCTTGAACCACGCGGTGTCCACGACCACCCCGTGCACGACGCCGGGCACCCCGAGCCGCACGATCGCGGTGTCGCAGTCGTCGGCGGCGGGGGACGCGCCGCCGGGTCCGCGCCGCCGGCGGGTCTCCCAGCCGTCGTACACCTGGCCGCGGTGCCCGAAGGTCGCCGGACGGAATCCGGCGGGCTCGGGCAGCACGAGATGTTCCTTCTCGGCGAAGGATTCGTCGTCCGCCCAGATCACCGCGCCACCCAGGGAGCGCAGGGCCAGGTCGGGAAGGGCGGTGAATTCGGTGGTCATCGGGAAGCTCCTTCGGTACGCGCGACCGGGTTCACGATCGCGTGGGTGAGCGGGTCGACGACGCTCGGCCGGGTGCGGGCGGGTGCGACGGTCGGGCCGGCGGTGGCGGTCACCACGGGCGCTCCCGATTGCGCAGCCGGGTGAGCACATCCACGCCCGCCGCCGGGACCAAGGCCGTGACCTCAGCGGGATCGAAAGCGCCGCAGTCGATTCCGCGCAGGACCACGGTGGCCAGGGCTTGGGCGGTGGCCGGTTCGTCGACGACGGGTCCGCCGAGGCCGCGCAGGTAACGGTCGATGCGGGGTGCGGCCGCGGTGAGGGCGCCGCGGAAGAAGGCGTAGGTGGCCGCCCAACGGGTGACCAGGTGGCCCGGATGCATGTCCCAGCCCTGGTAGTAGCCGCGTTCCAACGCACGCGTCACCAGGCGGTAGTGCCGGGTGAGGGCGGCGCGGACCTCGGTGTCGGTACCGATGGGCAGCACCTGGGTGGAACCGTCGCACACCCACACCCCGGTCTGCGCGGCCGCCGCCTGCATGACCGACTTGGCGTGATCGGCGGCGGGATGCTCCAGCGACTGGAACTGTGGGGCGACCCCGCAGGCCGCGCTGTAATCGTAGGTGCCGTAATGCAATCCGCTGCAGCGCCCAGCCGAGCGGGCGATCGCCACGGCCACCGGCGCGGTGCCGTCGGCCGCGACCACCGCCTGCGGACTCTCGATCTGCAGTTCGAAACGCAATGCGCCGGAAGGTAATCCGTGCGCCGCCTCCAGCAGCTCACACAGCCGGACGGCGATGTCGACCTGGTCGGCCGACCGCAGCTTGGGCACGGTGAACACGAAGCCGGGCGGTACCCCACCCGCCCCTTCGAGAACCAGGTCCAGAGTTCGTGTGGCGCGGGCGAATTCGGCACCGGTCAGGCCCTTGATCCGGACGCCCCGCCCCGGGATCGCCAACTGCGCCAGGACGCGGCCCGCGCGCACCGCGTCGTGGTCCTCGGCCGCGTCGGCACGGGTGCCGTATCCGTCCTCGAAATCCAGCCGCAGATCCTGGATCGGATCCCGGCCGATCCGGCCCAGCGCCGCGGCCACCACCTCGGGACCGGCGAGCTCGGTCAGCAACTCGCGATGCCGGTCGGCCAGATCCAGCGCGACCGCGGCCCAACGCTGCGGCACGGTCGAATCGGCGTCGGCCGCCGAGACGTAGGCGGTGTGGATCGGCTGGCCCGGCCGGTCGCCGGGATAGCGCCGGGCGAGGTCGCCGTCGACCCGGCGGACCGAGTCACCCAGTTCCTCGACAGCCGCTGTGGTCAACCGTGTCACCGGCGGTCTCCTTCCACCCCCGGCTCGGTCAGCGCGTAGTCCGACAGCAGTCCGGTGTACTCCTTGGCCGGCGGCCTCGCGAACTCGCCACGTCCGGATTTCCGCAGGCCCATCGTCACCAGCGACTGTACGGCCAGGGTCGCCGCGACCACGCCGTCCACGACCGGCATGCCGCATTCCGCGGTCAGATAGGCGCAGAAGTCGGCCATCCCGGCGCAGCCGAGCACGATGGCATCGGAGTCGTCGGCCGCCGCCGCGGCCCGGCAGGCCGCGGCGATCTCCGAGCGCACCGCCGGATCCTCCAGCCCCAGGACCGGGATCCCGGTCGGGTGGACGCCCCGGCAGAACCGGCGCATGCCGTACCGGTCGGCCAGGTCCCAGGTCTGGCCCACGGACCGGCCCAGCGTGGTGACCACGCTGAACCCGCGCCCGAGATGGCTCGCGGTCCGCATGGCCGCCTCGGCGATCCCGACCACCGGCCCGCAGGCGAGCTCCCGGGCCGCGTACAGCCCCGGATCGCCGAAGCACGCGACGACATACCCGTCGACCCCCTCGGCCTCCCCGCGCGCGATCTCGGCGAGCAGGCCCGGCACCGCGAGCGCCTCGTCGTAGTGCGATTCGATCGACGCCGGTCCCATCGTCGCGGTGACCGCCTCCACGATCGTTTGCGGGCCGGCCACTTTCTCGGCGCACTGCTGCACGGCCGCGGTCATGCTCGCGGTGGTGTTGGGGTTGACGAGGCGGATCCTCATACCGCGGAACTCCCTTCGACGGCCTTCGGGGCGGCGAGCGGGCCGCGAGTGGACAGCACCAGGTAGGTGACCAGAGCGACGGCGCAGCCGATGAACCAGCTGTACTGGGCCGCGGTGTACATGCCGCGCAGCTGGTCGGCGAGTACCGGGAACACCGCGAACGCCGCACCGGCCACGGTGGCGACGATCGCAACCGGATTGAATCCGCCGCGGTACCAATAGGTTCCGCTCTCCGACCGGGTGAACAGGTCGTCGACGACGATCCGCTGCTGCCGCACCAGGTAGTAGTCGCTGATCAGGACCCCGAACAGCGGGCCGATGAAGGCGCCCAGCACCTCCAGCGTGTAGTGGATGACCTCGGGGTTGTTGTAGAGGTTCCACGGGGTGATCAGCAGGGAGCCGACCGCGGCGATCATGCCGCCGGCCCGCCAGCTGATCCGCTGCGGATCCACGTGGGAGAAGTCGAACGCGGGGGAGATGAAGTTCGCCACGATGTTGATGCCGACGGTGGCGAGGGTGAACGTCAACGCGCCCAGCACGATCGCGAACGTCGAGTCGATCTTGGCGACCGTCTGGACCGGGTCGGTGATCAGCTTGCCGTACACCGGGACGGTCAGCGAGGCGGTGATCACGACCAGCAGCGAGAACAGCAGGAAGTTCACCGGCAGGCCCAGCAGGTTGCCGCGTTTGACCGCCGCGTAGGAGCGCCCGTAGCGGGCGAAGTCACCGAAGTTCAGCATCGGGCCGGAGAAGTAGGAGACCACCAGCGCGATGGCACCCAGCATGACCGGCACCGCCGACCAGCCGGTGTGCGTCACCGCGGACAGGTTCAGGTCGACCGCGCCGAAGCCGGCCTTGTGGATCAGATAGCCGGTGAGCAGGAACATCACGACATACACCGCGGGACCGCAGAATTCGATGAACCGGCGGATCGACTCCATGCCGCGCCAGAACACGCACGCCTGCACCACCCAGAGCAGCAGGAAACTGCCCCAGCCCAGCGTGGACAGCCCGAGGAATCCGTGATCGGCCACCACGGCGAACCGCGCCAGACTCGGAAACAGTTTCACCAGAACGACATCCAGCGCGGCCGAGGCCAGGAAGGTCTGGATTCCGTACCACGCCACCGCGATCAGGCCGCGGATGATGGCGGGGATATTGGCACCCAGCACACCGAACGCGCTCCGGCACACGACCGGATACGGCACGCCCGTGGTCTGGCTCGGCTTGGCGACCAGGTTGACGAAGCCCTGCACGATCACGATGCCCACGACGAGCGCGATCAATACCTGCCAGCCCGCCAGGCCGAGCGCGAAAAGGCTTCCGGCGGTGACATACCCGCCGACACTGTGCACGTCCGACATCCAGAACGCGAAGATGTCGTAGCTGCCCCACGTCTGTTTCCGCAGCGGAGCGAGATCGTCGTTGGTGAGCCGGGGGTCGTAGGAGGCGGGTAAGTCCGCGGTGGCCGGGGCGGCGATATCGCTCATTGCGCACATCCGATCGTGCTCGGTCAAGTAATGATGAGCAGAACGGTAGGTAGCGCGCATTGCTTCGGTGTTGCCCGAACTATATATCTTCGGCCGCCAGCAGTCCGGTGTCCGTCGGCAAACCGGCGACCACTCCGTTGAGCCTGGTGTGATGACGTTCGGCTGCCGCCAGCAATCCTTCCGCATCGCCCGCCAGGAAGGCCGCCAGCTGCCGGGCGTGATCGTCCTGCAGCACCGCGCGTTCGGCGGCGCTGACGTGCACCATCGGCTGGACCGGCTCGGTGATGTTCCACGCGTATTCGAGCATGTGCACCAGCCGGGCCATCCCGGACGGCCGGGTCAGGGCGAGATGGAAGATGCGGGACTCGCGGTGATAGGCGGCCGGATCGTCCTCGCGCACAGCGGCTTCCAGTCGGGCGTGCGACTCGGCGGCGAGCCGGTGATCGTCGGGTCCGGCGCGCAGGACCGCGGCAGCCAGCGCGGTGCTCTCCAGCTGTTCGCGTACCAGGTAGAGCTCGCGCAGTTCGCGCACGGTGAGCTGGGTGACGGTGTAGCCGCAGTGCTGGCGATGTTCGACCAGGCCTTCCCCGATCAGGGTCTGCAGGGATTCCCGGACCGGGATCGGGCTGACGGCGTACCGCTCGGAGAACTCGCGCAGCGGCAACATGGTGCGCGGCGGCAGATTTCCGTCCAGGATCAGCCGGCGGAGATGTTCGAGGATCTCCTGCTGGGTGTATCCGCGCCGCGGATCTCGCGGCGGGAGGACCGTGGGCAGGCGGGGCAGGCGGGACCGGGGTGGCATCGGGTCACGGTAACGGCCCTGGCCGATTTCCGCTCGTCGGCGGATTTCGCGGCTACTCGCCGATCGCCTTGAGGGCCAGCCGGTGCAGGGTTCGGCGTTCCTCGGCGGTGAGCCGGTAGAGGAGCCGGTCGGCGGCCTCCTTGAGGCGTTCGTCGGTGCGCGCCACCATGTCCCGGCCGGCCTTGGTGATGCTCAGCCGGTACTTGCGGCGGTCCTCGGTGTCGCGGGCGCGCACCACGTATCCGGCGCGTTCCAGGCCGTCTATCAGGCGCACGACCTCGCTGCGGTCGATGGCGAGTGCGTCGGAGACCTGTTGCTGGGTGAGGTCGGACTGTTCGGCCAGATAGCTGAGCACCCAGTGGTCGCGCAGGGAGGTGTTCACCTCGGCGTGAATGGCCTTGTGCAGGCGGCCGAACACGTAGGTGGGGTGCTGCAGGAGGCTGCGCGGGAACTCGGCTCCGAGGGACACCGCCCGATTCTACCCACTGTTGAGAATATCTATTGTGGGGGATCTCAACGATTGTTAACCTCAACAGCAGATCTGCTCCACTACTTATCGGGAGGGTGCGGTGACTACTGCCACCGAATCGCGCGTCGAACCGATCCCCGCCGCCGTCTGGCGCGTCGCGGGGGTCGTCGTGTTCGGCGCGATCATGGGGATGCTCGACACATCCCTGATCAATGTGGGTCTCGACCGGATCAGCGCGGATCTGGGCGCGACCCTCGATGCCGCGCAATGGATCGCCAGCGCCTACCTGGTCGCGCTGGCCGTCACGCTGCCGCTGTGTGGCTGGCTGGGCCGGGTGGTCGGTGCCGACCGGTTGTGGCTGGGTGCGCTGGCCGGGTTCACCGTCACCTCCGGGCTGTGCGCGCTCGCGCCGTCGGTCGGCTGGCTGATCGTGGCGCGGATCGCGCAGGGGCTGGCCGCCGGCTTCCTGGTCCCGGCCGGGCAGACCCTGATCGGCCAGGTCGCCGGTCCGCACCGGCTCGGCCGGGTGATGAGCGTGGTCGGGATCGCGGTCGTCGCCGCGCCCGCCATCGGGCCGACGGTCGGCGGGCTGCTGCTGCAGCACTTCAGCTGGCCGTGGCTGTTTCTGATCAACCTGCCGCTGGGTGTCGTGGCCTTCGTGCTGGGTGTGCGGCTGCTGCCGGCCAGCGCGCGGACCGGATTCACGCCGCTGGACAGCACCGGCTTCGTACTGGTCGCCTCCGGGCTGTCGCTGCTGGTGTACGGGCTGGGTGCGTTCGGCACCGAGGGCCGCTTCGGCGCGCCGCGGGTGTGGATTCCGGTCGTGGTCGGCGCGGTCGCGCTGGCGGGCTTCCTGATCCGCTCGGCCGGGCGGGCGGACGCGATCCTGGACATCGGCCTGTTCCGCAACCGGGTGTTCGCGGCCGCGGGTGCGGCGAACTTCTTCGCCGGTCTGGCCATGTACGGCGGAATGCTGTTGCTGCCCTTGTACTTCCAGATCCTGCGCGGGGAAGGGCTGGTGTCCACCGGGTTGCTGCTGTTCTCCTTCGGGCTCGGCGGGGTCATCGCGCTGCCCGCCGGCGGCCGGCTCACCGACCGCTTCGGTGGCGGAATCGTCTCCGTCGCAGGCAATCTCGTCACCGCGCTGGTGACGGTACCGTTCGTCTTCGGGGACGCGTCGACGAATCTCGTACTGGTGCAGGTGCTGCTGTTCGTCCGCGGACTGGCGGCCGGCCTGACCGCGATGCCGGCGGTGACCGCCGCCTACGCCTCGGTCGGGCGGGAGAAGCTCGCCGACGCGGCCTCGCTGGTGAATATCCTGATGCGCGTGGGCGGTTCGGCCGGGGTGGCGTTGCTGGCGGTGGTGCTGGTGCAGTCCGCGCGGTCCGGTGCGCCGCTGGTCAGCGGATACCACCAGGCCTTCGGCTGGCTGACGGCCGCGACAGTGGTGGCGCTGGGCGCCTCGGTCGTGCTCTGGCGAGCCGAGCGCCGGTCTGCCGCCTGACGGCGTCCGGTCCGCGAGGGTGCCGGTGGAAAGCGGGCTTGTCGGAAGGCAATTCGGTTGCTAGCCTTCCCGAGTCGCCGAACGACAGCCGTTCGACTCGCTAGGAGGTGAGACCCGATGTACGTACGACCCCTGGGTGCTCCCTCCCTTCACGGCTGAGCAGACAACGCTGCGCGACCGATCAACGGTCGCCGGGAGTGCCTCTACACCAAGGCTTTCCCGAAAGGCACCACCATGAATCTCACCGCGGCAACAACTCACGACGGTGTCGTCGAGCGTGCATTCACGCTCGGCGACGTCACCGGCGTGCTCTGGTCACCCGAAACCCCTACCGCTGACGCGCCTTTGATCCTGATGGGGCACACCGGCGGTCTGCACAAGAAGTCGCCCGGACTCGTCGCCCGGGCCCGGAACTTCGTCACCGGCTACGGATACACCGTCGCCGCGATCGACGCCCCCGGGCACGGTGACCGGCCCCGCGACGAACGCGATCAGCAGTGGGTCGCCGAGATGTCCGCCGCCCGCGCCGCCGGCGAATCGATGCGCCGCGTCATCACCGACTACAACGCCTCCCTGGCCGAGCGCGCGGTACCGGAATGGCAGGCGACCATCGACGCGCTGCAGGCGCTGCCCGAAGTCGGCGCCGGCCCGATCGGCTACGCCGGCACCACGCTCGGCACCGCGATCGGCCTGATGCTCACCGCGGTCGAATCCCGGATCCGGGTCGCGGAATTCGGGCCGGTGTTCGTGTACGAGGCGCTGCTGGAATCGGCCCGGAAGCTGACCATCCCGGTCCGCTTCCAGCTGGCCTGGGACGACCCGGAGATCGACCGCGAGCTGGGGCTGGAACTGTTCGGCGCGTGCGGGTCGGCGGACAAGGCGCTGCACGCTTTCCCAGGTGCGCACCAGCGGATCCCGCGGACCGAGATCGACATCTCGGCCCGCTTCTTCGCCCGGCATTTGCGTGGGGACGCGGCGGCGTGAGCCGGTGAGCGTGCGGCGGGCCGAGTCCGGATCCCGGACCGGCCTGCCGCCGTCTCGGCGGTGGTCGTAACCTCGGCCGCACGGCCCTATCGGCGCCGAGCCGGCGGGTTCGGGGATACCGCCGCTTCGGAACACCACTGCCGAACCGGCACCCGCCCACGATTGTTCGCGGTCGCCAGCACGAATTCGACCAGTGCGAGCCAGTTTCCGGTATTCGTCCGGGCCCACGCGTGCAGCAGTCCCGGCACGCGCCCCGACACGTTCAGTCCGCCTGACCGGATCCGCAACGGGATCCCGTCGCGGCGGAAGCTGCCGGTGCCGGACGGGATGGCCAGGGCGAGGTCGACCACGACCGGCGTGGGTGGCGAGACCTCGCGGCGCAGCGTCGGGGCAACCTCATCCGGCCAGTGTTCGAACATGTGTACGAATAGTACTCATCGGTCTGATCTGCGCCAGCCACACGCCGGAGGAACCGGGTCACGCCCGGGAGAACACCGCCACCAAGAAGTCGGATTCCGGGGTGAACGGGCGCAGATCCCAGGTCGACAGCAACACGTCCGCGCGCAGGCCCGCCGCCTCGGCATCGGCCAGGAAGTCGTCGAACTCGTAGCCCCGCCCGCTGCCGAAGCCGACCACCGCGCGGCCCTCCGGCGCGAGGTGCCGGGCGAAACCGGCCAGGACGTCGCGCCGCGTGGAGACGGCCACGAAGGCCATGACATTGCCCGCACACAGCACCACGTCGAACGGTGTATCCACACCGCGCGCGGGCAGATCCAGCGCGGCCAGGTCGCCGACCAGCCAGCGCGGGCCCGGGTAGTCGTGCTCGGCCGCCTCGATCAGCACCGGGTCCACGTCCACGCCCACCACCCGGTGCCCGGCCTGATGCAGGTATCCGCCCAGTCGCCCGGCGCCGCAGCCGGCGTCGAGGACCCGGGACCCCCGCTCGAGCATCGCGTCGACCAGCCGCGCCTCGCCGACGATGTCGTTCCCCTCGGCGGCGAGATTCCGGAACCGTTCCGCGTACCGCGTCGAATGTGTCGGATCGGCGGCAACGATCTCCTCCCACTGACTCGGTACCCGCGAACCCATCTGCGGCTCCTCACGATCTGTGGCCGACGAGTTCGGCCGGTGTCCGGTGTGTCGACATGCCCGGCAGGCGGGCACCCAGAATTCTGCGCGACCGCGGTTCCCGGCCGACAACCGGCCGCCCCGGCTCGTTCGATCGCTCCTGCCGCCCGGCCGGTTACGCTCGACCCGTGCCGACCCTGCTGCTCATCCACCACACCCCGTCCCCGTTCATGCAGGCCATGTTCGAGGCTGTGGTGTCCGGCGCGACCGATCCCGAGATCGAGGGTGTCGGGCTCGTGCGCCGCGCGGCGCTCGCCGTCTCCCCGTCCGATGTGCTCGCCGCCGACGGCTACCTGCTCGGCACCCCCGCCAACCTCGGCTATATGAGCGGCGCGCTCAAGCACGCGTTCGATGTGATCTATTACCCCTGCCTCGATTCGACCCGCGGCCGCCCGTTCGGCCTCTACTTGCACGGCAACGAGGGCACCGAGGGCGCGGAGAAGGGCGTCACCTCGATCACGACCGGTCTGGGGTGGACGAAGGCCGCGGAATACGTTGCGGTGTCGGGTAAACCGGCCAAGAGCGACCTCGAGGCCTGCTGGGAGCTGGGTGCCACGGTCGCGGCGCAGCTGATGGGGTAGTGATCAAACCGCGTACATCACCGGACTACTGCGGCATACTGGGCAATCGATCGACGGGCCGGGGGGTCCGAGAACGATCGGGTGGACGGAGATCGTAGTGGTGAGTGTGGCGACCCGGCAGCGGCGGATCGGGCTGGTGGAGGACCACGAATCGGTGGCCATGGGGCTCGCGGCGATGCTCGCCCCCGAACCGGATCTCGAGCTGGTGGTCACCGCGCCCACGGTGTCCGAGTTACTTACGGCCGCAACGGAATTGGATTTGGTTGTGCTGGATCTGCGGCTGGCCGACGGGTCCGATCCGGAACAGAACGTGCGCGCGTTGCGCGCCGCCGGTTGCGAGGTGCTCGTCTTCACCGGCGCCGATAACCCCTTCCTGGTCCGGGCGGCCGCCCGCGCGGGTGTGCTCGGCGTGGTGCGCAAATCCGCGGACGTCGGCACCGTGGTGGCGGGCGTGCGGGCCGCCGCACACGGCGGCCAGGTGGTCTCCGCCGACTGGGCCGCCGCGATCGACGGCGACCCCGACCTGCACGACGTAGGCCTGAGCCCGCGCCAGCAGGAAGTGCTCGCGCTGTACGCGTCGGGGGAGAAGGCCTCCCGGGTCGCGCGCACCACCGGACTGTCCGAACAGACCGTCAACGACTACCTCAGCCGGATCCGGCAGAAGTACGCCGACGCCGGCCGGCCCGCGCCGACCAAGACCGACCTGTACAAGCGGGCCGTCGAGGACGGCTGGTTGCCGATTCCGCGGCGGCCGCCGACGGCGTGACCACACTGCTCGACCGGCCCCGCGCCCGTTTCGGCGCGTGGACCGGCGGTCGGCGCGGCCGGACCGCGCCGACCGCCTACGAGCGGGTGCTGCGGCGGCTCGCGGCCGGTATCGGCGTCAGCGGAACCATCTGGGCGTTCGGCGAACTGCCGGAGATCGTGGTGCAGGGCCACGGGCAGCCCACCACCTGGTCGGTGTTGGCGGCCACCATGTCGAATGCCCTGTTCCCGGTGCTGGCCGTGACGTCGGTGCGCGCTCGGCCGGCGACGCTGCGTGCCCTCGCCGCGGCCGGCGCGCTGAGCTATCTCGCCGCGTACCTGACCCTGCCGCTGATGGTGCAGCCGCACACCATCGACACCGGATCGCTGTGGCTGTACCGCATGCTGCCGACGGCCACCCTGCTCGCCGGCCTCGCCTGGCGTCGCTCGCTCGCGCTCGGGTACGTCCTGGTCGGCTCGGCCGCCGAAGCCCAAGCCAGCGTGTACTGCGTCGATCCGCTCACGGTGTCGTCGTGGCTGGCGATCTTCGCCCGGTCGGCGGGCCTGTCGGTGCTGTTCCTGTGGTGTGCGAGTTCGGCGTTGCGGGCGGCCGGCCGGGTGGATCTCGAATCGCGCGCGGCCGGCCGGCGGGCGGCGGCCACGGCCGCCGCGACGGCCCGGGACCGCGAGCGGGCCCGGTTCGCGGCACTGATCCACGACGGCGTGCTGTTCACGCTCTTGGGCGCGGCGCGCGGGAGCCAGCTGTCGGGTGCACTGCAACGCCAAGCGGCCGCGACCCTGGCCGAACTGGACCGCTATCGCCACGGCGGCACGTCGACCGGGGAGATGGACGCGCGCACCGCGTTCGGATATCTGCGCGGTGCCGTCGAAGACATCGATCCCACGGTGGTGGTTCACACCGACAGCCGGCCGGATTCCGGCGGGCTGCAGATCCCGGTCCCGGTCGTGGTCACCGTCGCGGCCGCGCTGGCCGAGGCGACGCGCAACAGCGTGCGGCATGCCGCGGTTCCCGGCCGGACGGTTCGGCGGCAGCTACGAATCGTCGTCGGATCCGGCGGCATCCGCGTGGTGCTCACCGACGACGGGGCCGGATTCGATCCGGCGGCGGTGCCGGTCGACCGGCTCGGTATCGCCGCGAGCATCCTGGGCCGGATGCGGCAACTGTCCGGCGGCGCCGGATTCGTGGAATCCCGGCCGGGTGCGGGCACGACCGTGGCCCTGGCCTGGGGCGGCGATGGCACCGACTGACCGGCGGCCCGGCGCCGAGCCCGGAATCGGCCTGCGGGACCTGCTGGGCCTGCACGGTTTACGAGGATGGTTGTTCCTGTTCGTCCTGCAGCTGACGATCGTGGTCTATCTGCTGCCCGACCTGACCCGGGACGCGGCGCTGCCGGTGTTCGCCGGCCTGGGCCTGATCCTGGGGGCCGGTGCGCTGGCGCTGGTCGTGCCCACCGACCCGCTGCCGCTGCCGATCGCGGCGCTCGTCGGGGTGGCCGCGGTCGGGTCCGCCGCGCTCACGGCATCGGATCTGCACAGCACGCGGACCCATCACGTGATGTGGGGTGTGTTCGCCTCGGCGTATGTGCTTGCCGTACTGGTCATTCGGGATCGGATGATCACCGCGTTGCTGGCCGCCGCGGCGCTGCTGGCGCTGATCATCGGCGCGGGCGTGGAATTCGAGGTGCGGCCGGACGAGGTCCTGGCCGCGGCGTCGCCGATCACGGTGGTGGTCGCGGTGGCCGGGTTCGGGATCGTCATGCGGCCCACCCAGCAATCGTTGCGGCGCCTGCGGGAGGAGGCCACCGTCCGGGCCGCCGCGCAGGCGAGTCTCACTGCCGCGGAAGGGGAACGAACCCGGCAGCTGGCCCGGCTGGACCGGGCGGCCCGGCCGATCCTGGAATGGATCGCGGCCGGTGTCGATCCCACCGCGGCGCAACGCGAGGAATGCCGGCTGCTGGAAGCCGAACTGCGCGACGGACTTCGCGCGCCCTGGCTGGCGACCCCGGCGCTCGCCGCGGCCGCCCGCGGCGCGCGTGGTCGCGGTGTGGAGGTGGTGCTGCTCGACGACGGCGGATTCGGTCAGGTGCCGTCGTGGGTGCGCGATTCGGTGATCGGGACCGCGGTGGCGGAGCTGGATGCCGCCGCGACCGGTTCGATCACCGTGCGGGTGCTGCCGCCGGGGCGGCGCCTGCTGGCCACGATCCTGGCCGATTCGGGCGGGACGGACCGCCGGATCGAGATCGATACCTCGGGCCGGTGCACCGAGGTCGAATAGGGGTTCAGGCGTCGCAGCGGCCCGGGCCGCCGCGCCGCATCTGCTCGCGCAGCGCGCCCTGTACGGCGCCGGCCAGCCACGAGTTGAGCGACTGCCCGCTGGCGGCCGCGGCCTCCTCGGCGCGGGCCTTGATGTTCTCGACCAGGCGCAGGGTCACGCGGCTGATGTCGCCGGTCATCTCCTCGAAGGAGGGGTGCGGGTCGGCGGCCTGGGTGCGGCGGACGTCGATCTGGGCGTCGGTACCGTCGACGGAGACGTGCACGGTGCGGTCGCCCAGTTCGCGGGTGACCTCGGCGGCGAGTTCGGACAGGGCGGCGAGCAGGGTGAGCCGGCCGGCGTTCTCGGTGGCGGCGGCGAGCGCGGCCGCTGTGGCCTGGGTCTTCTCGTCGCCCAGGGCGGCGGCGGCGATCAGGTCGTCGCGGAGCCGGGCCGTGTACTGCGCTAGGTCCATGACGCCATTATGACGCCATAAGTGATGTCACACAATGACCGGGTAGCCTTTCCGACCATGACGAACGGTGAATCGACGCGATCGGAGCTGCACGCGTCCGGCACGGTCGGTGTCGCGATGGTGACTCCCTTTACTGCGGAGGGCAAGCTCGATGTCGACGCCGGCGTCGCCCTGGCTGCCCGCCTGGTCGACCGCGGCGTCGATCTCCTCGCCATCTCCGGCACCACCGGGGAGTCGCCGACCACCACCGAGTCGGAGAAGTTCGATCTGCTGCAGGCTGTGGTCCAGGCCGTCGGTGACCGCTGCACCGTCATCGCCGGCGCCGGCACCTACGACACCGCGCACAGCGTCGACCTCGCCCGCAGCGCCCAGCGCGCCGGCGCGCACGGCCTGCTCGTGGTCACCCCGTACTACTCCCGCCCCAGCCAGGACGGCCTGCTCGCCCACTTCACCGCGGTCGCCGACGCGACCGACCTGCCGGTCACCCTGTACGACATTCCGCCGCGCTCGGTCGTGCCGATCGCCACCGACACCATCCGCCGCCTCGCCGAGCACCCGCGCATCGTCGCGGTCAAGGACGCCAAGGGCGACCTCGGCGCGGGCGCCGAACTGATCGCCGAGACCGGCTTGGCCTTCTATTCCGGCGACGACGTGCTCAACCTGCCCTGGCTCTCGGTGGGTGCCACCGGATTCATCAGTGTCATCGGGCATCTCGTGCCCGATCGGCTGCGTGAGCTGATCGACGCCTACCGGGCCGGCGACGTGGTACGCGCCCGTGAGATCAATGTGGCCCTGCTGCCGCTGAACCGGGCCATGGCCCGCCTCGGCGGCGTGGCCATGAGCAAGGCGGGCCTGCGTCTGCTGGGCGTGGACGTCGGCGAACCGCGGCTGCCGCAGCTGATGCCGTCCGCGGCGCAGGTGGCCGAACTGGCCGCCGACCTGGAGCTCGCGGGGGTCACCGCATGACCGCGCCAGGGCCCGGAGGCGGCAACCTGCATAACCACGGAGGGCGCCGCGGACAGGCGCACGAGGTAACAGCATGAGCGAATCACGATCCGACAACCCAGCGGCCCCGGTCGTGCCGAACGGAGACAGCATGACCGATCCCACCGAACCCGCCGCGCGCCGCCCGCGCCGCCGCGCCGTGAGCCGCGCCGCCGGCGCCCCCAACCCGGCACCCGTGCTGGCTGCCCCGGCGCCCGCCGCT
>NZ_RFFH01000029.1 GCF_003696265.1 Nocardia stercoris
ACGAGCCCGCCGGCCCGGTCACCTCCGGCGGCATCAGCGTCAGCGGCACCGTCGGCGTCAGCAACTCCCCCGCCCTGAACGTCTGCTTCACCGCAACCGCCGCCCCCACCACCACCACGCCGCCGCCCACCACCACGACGACCGGCACCGGCTCGGGTGGCACCGGCGGCACGACCGGAAGCGGAACCGGCAGCGCCGACGGCACCATCCTCCAAGGCATCCTCACCGCCCTCGGCCTCTGACCGAGCGAACGGCTTCGAACGGCAGTGCGGCACCGCACTGCCGTTTCCGTTCGTCGAGGCAGCGCAGGGAAATCGCCGGCATCGCCCGAATCCACGAAGCGCTCGCCGGCTGCGGTGAGCAGGAGCGGCGGCTGCTCGCGCCCTGGATCCCGCAACGGCGGTCAGCCTCACCCCGCAGGTGCTGGCGGGCGCCCTGCCGGCGCGACGTCGCATGTTCGCCGACGCCGGCGTCGGCGAGCTGCGGCGGGCGGCCGCGAGCCAGCTGGTGCTCGACGACCGGCACATCGTGGTGAGCGCCGAGTGGGTCGCGTCGCGCGACGGGGCGGCGCCGCTGGCGCTGAAGTCCACATTCCTGCTGCGCCGGGAGGACGGGCAGCTGCGCATCGTGGTCTACCTCAACCACAACGACCTGCACGCCGTCCTCGCCGATCCCACGGCAGCGACCGGCTCGTAGCCGCCCGGTCACCCCGTTCCAAGCTCGCGCGGACGAAGCGCCCCGGTACGTCCGGTGCGGGACGCTGGTCGACCGAACCGGTGACCAAAGGCCCCTGTATTCCGCCGGGCAACCTTCATACCGTCGAGGGATGAATGGACAGCTCACAGCCGAAGTCGTCGCACGGGCCGCGTCACTGGCCGGGCGGGCGCCTTCACTTCACAACACGCACCCGTGGCAATGGGTATTCGACGGCCGGGTGCTGCAGCTGCACGCGGTGCCGGAGCGGATGCTGCCGGTCGCCGACGGGGCCGGACGACAGTTGCTGTTGAGCTGCGGGATCGTGTTGCATCACATGCGATCCGCGCTGGCGGTGCTCGGTTGGCGCACGTCGGTGCGGCGCTTGCCGGCGCCGGCGCGGCCCGGGCACCTCGCCGACCTCGAGTGGGAACCCACGGGCATGGTCACCGAAGCCGAATACGCTCGTGCTGCGGCGATTTCGCGGCGGTACACCGACCGGTTGCCGTACGAGGCGCCGGTGAGCTGGGACGAGTTCGTGCCGTCGCTACGCGCCGGCTTCGCCCCGGACGACGCGGTACTGGACATCGTGCCGAGCAAGTGCGGGCCCGCGCTGCGCCGAATCTCGGGGCTCGCCACCGGGCTGCAGCGCTACGACTCGCGCTATCACGCCGAGTTGTACTGGTGGACCGGCCATGTCGTGCAGGCCGCGGGGATTCCGCGGACCGCGCTGGTATCGGCGGCGGAGCGGGAGCAGGTGGCGGTCGGGCGGCACATGCCCGCGGGCGGGACCGCCGTCCGCCGCGCGGAGACAGTGGACCGAGCCCGAATTCTGGCCGTCTCCAGCGAGTCCGACCGGCCGCAGGACGTGCTGCGGGCGGGTGAGGTGCTGTCGGCGGTACTGCTGGACTGCACGGCGGCCGGTTACGCCACCTGCACGCTCACCCACATGACCGAATTCGCTCCCAGCCGAGCCGAATTGCGGACACTGCTGGGCGGCCGGGTGCTGCCGCAGGCGCTGATCCGGGTCGGCACCCGGCCGGTGGGTGCGCAGACTCCCCCGCCGAGGCCGCGGCTGCCGCGGAGCGAGATCCTCGAGGCCGTCCCGTCCGCGGTGCGATGACCGCGATGCCGCGGGGGTTCGGTCCGAATCGGGCCGAAAGCCCTTATCCAGGCCCAACCGGTCCCGGCCTACCTCCCTCGGCGCCTACACTTGGCCGGTGCCGCTCGACCAGAGCCGGGCGCCTTCGGACCAGCGCCTCGACGAATCCCGCAGGGACATACCCGACACCGCGACCGCCGCAGCGGCTGGCTATTCGGTACGGGACACCCTCTCCCAGCTCCGCCTGCGTGAACTGCTGGCCGAGGTCCGCGACCGGGTGGACCAGATCATCGACGCCCGCGACCGGGTCGACGGCCTGGTGGAGGCGCTGTTGACCGTCACCTCGGGTCTGGATCTGGACCAGACCCTGCGGTCGATCGTGCACACCGCGATCACCCTGGTCGGCGCCCGCTACGGCGCGCTCGGCGTGCGGGGGCACGGCACCGAACTGGTCCGGTTCATCCACCAGGGCATCGACGAGGAGCTGGGCGCCCGCATCGGCGACCTCCCTCAGGGCGGCGGCGTGCTCGGCGTCCTGATCGACCGGCCCAAAACGATTCGCCTGGAACGGATCTCCGACCATCCCGAGTCGGTGGGATTCCCGCCCGGGCATCCGCCGATGAACTCGTTCCTCGGCACCCCCATCCGAATTCGCGACGAGGTGTTCGGAAACCTCTATCTGACCGAGAAACTCGGCGGTCAGCCCTTCACCGAGGACGACGAAGTGGTGACGCAGGCGCTGGCCGCGGCGGCCGGCGTCGCCATCGCCAATGCCCGGCTCTACGAGGCGGCCCGCAACCGGCAGGCCTGGATCGCCGCCACCCGCGACATCACCACCGACTTCCTCGCCGGCACCGACCCGGAGATCGTGTCCGAGCGGCTGGTGACACTGAGCCGCGAACTCACCGGCGCCGAACACGCTTTCCTGGCGCTGAGCCCGGACCCCGATCGGCCCGCCGAATCGGTGACGCACCTGGAGATCTCGCATCCCGCCGGTCCGCCGCTGCCGTGCGGCTGCGAGCGGCTCGCGGTGGCGGACACCCGGGTCGGCGAGGTGTTCCGGAGCCGAACCCCGATGTGCCTGACCAGCTTCCACGAGGACGGCCTGCCGCAGCAGTACGGTCCGGCGCTGATCCTGCCGCTGGCCGCGCCGGACGCGGCGCTGGGCGCGCTGGTGCTCCTGCGCTCCCGCGGCGCCGTCCCGTTCGACGCCGAGATGGTGAGCCCGGCAACGACATTCGCCACCCAGGTGGCGCTGGCCCGGCAGCTGGCCACGGCCCAGCGGCAGATGCGGGACCTGGTCGTCTCCACGGACCGCGACCGGATCGCCCGCGACCTGCACGACCACGTCATCCAGCGACTGTTCGCGATCGGACTGTCCCTGCGGGCCACGGTGAACCGGACGAACCGGCCGGAGGTCCGGGACCGAATCGAGCAGTCGGTGGACGAACTGCAGGAGATCGTGCAGGAGATCCGCACCTCGATCTTCGACCTGCACGGCTACCCCCGGCACAGCATCCGGTTGCGGCAGCGGATCGAAGAGGCGTTACGCCGCCCGACCGCGGGCACCGGCATCCGGACCGAGTTCCGGGTGACCGGCCCGCTGTCGGTGATCGGCGCCGAACTGGCCGACCAGGTCGAAGGTGTCGTACGCACCGCGGTGGTGGCGGCCGTCCACGGCCGGGCCCGGGACATCCTGGTCGAGGTCGCGGTCGCCGACGACGTGATCGTGACGGTGGAGGACGACGTTGCGCGCCATACGAACGGTCCGCGCACCCGCGTGCGCTGGAGTGCGCCGCTGACCTAGTGCCCCCTCCGACCGGGCCGCGGATCGAAGTGAGTTCCGACATCGTGTCTCAGGCCCTGCCCGCCATGGCCGACCGATGATGCAGCCGGCCACCATCTCGAGAGATCAGGATCACCCGCATGAGCGACGGCCCGGGTAACGCCGGCTACTCGGTTCGCGACACCCTGTCGCAACTGCGGCTCCGCGAGCTGTTGAACGAGGTCAAGGATCGAGTCGACCAGATCATCGACGCCCGCGACCGAATGGACGGCCTGGTGGACGCCATGCTCACCGTCACCTCGGGCCTCGACCTCGCCGACACCCTGACCACGATCGTGCACACCGCGCTGAATCTGGTCGACGCCCGCTACTGCGCCCTGGGCGTGCGGGGCCACGGCCCGCAGCTGAGCCAGTTCATCTACGAGGGCATCGACGCCGAGACCCGCGCCCGGATCGGAGATCTGCCCGAAGGGCACGGCGTGCTGGGCCTGCTGTTCCGCGAACCCACCGCCATCCGGCTCGAGAACATCGCCGACCACCCGTCCTCGGTCGGCTTCCCGGCCAACCACCCGCCGATGCGCACCTTCCTCGGGGTGCCCGTACGGATCCGGGACGAAATCTTCGGCAACCTGTACCTGACCGAAAAGGCCAACGGCCAGCAGTTCACCGAGGACGACGAGCTGATCGTGAAGGCGCTCGCCGCGGCCGCGGGTGTCGCCATCGACAACGCCCGGCTGTATGCGGCGTCCCACGCCCGGCAGGCGTGGATCGAGGCGATCCGGGATCTGACCACCGAATTCCTCGCCGGCACCGACTCCGACGACGTGCTGGCCCTGCTCGTCGACCGGGTGCGCGGGCTCACCGAGTCCCGGCAGGTGTGGCTGGCGGTGGACACCGACCCGGAGCGACCCGCGGACTCCACCGCGGATATCGAGGTCAGTCACCGCTCGGGTGCGGGGCCCGCGACCGGTACCGCGCTGCGGCTGGGCGCCGGGCTGGTCGGCACCGCCTATCGCGACCGACGGCCGCAGCGCGTCGACGATGTCGAATCCACCGAGCTCGCAACCGAATTCCCCGGCGCCGGGCCGGTGATCGTACTGCCGCTGCACACCCCGGATTCGGTGGTGGGCGTGCTGATCGCGGTGCGCGAGGCGGGTGCGCCGCCCTACGACGACGAGATCCTCGATCTGGCGGTGGCGTTCACCGATCAGGCGGCTCTGGCGATCCAGCTCGCCGAAACTCAGCGCCGGGTCAGGGAACTCGACGTGCTCGCGGACCGGGATCGCATCGCGCAGGATCTGCACGATCACGTGATCCAGCGCTTGTTCGCGGTCGGGCTGAACCTGCAGGGCACGGTGCCGCGGTCGTCGGTTCCCGAGGTGCGGGAGCGGCTCACCGACGCCGTCGACGACCTGCAGGACGTGGTCCAGGAGATCCGGACGTCGATCTTCAATCTGCACGGGGACGCCGCGTCGGCCACACAGCTGCGACGGCGCATCGAGCAGGCGGTACACCAGCAGGTCGGGGACGCCGATCTGCGCATCGCGCTGCGGATCGGTGGCCCGCTGTCGATCGTCGGCGTGGATTTGGCCGAACACGCCGAGGCCGTGGTGCGGGAGGCGGTCAGCAACGCGGTCCGGCACGCGCAGGCGACCGCGATCGAAGTGGAGATCAGCGTCGGCAACGACCTGGTCATCACGGTGACCGACGACGGGATCGGTATCCCGGGCGAGATCGATGCCAGTGGCCTGGCGAATCTCGCTCAGCGCGCCGAGACCTGCGACGGGCGGTTCACGGTCGCACCGGGTCCGCCGGCGGGCGACGGCCGCCGCCGCAGCGGGACCCGGCTGACCTGGTCGGCCGCGCTGCATTGAGCGGCGCGAACTGAGGACTTTCGTCCATATCCGCGCCCCGGCGCGCGGGTTATCTTGTCCTGTGTCATCACGAGCGGATAGGACACGGCCATGACCACGGTGTTCCTGGTGGACGATCACGAGATCGTCCGGCGCGGTCTCACAGACCTGCTCAACAGCGATCCCGAACTCACCGTGATCGGCGAGGCGGGCGACGTCGGCCAAGCGCTGGCGCGCATTCCGGCCCTGCGGCCCGATGTCGCGGTCCTCGACGTCCGGCTGCCCGACGGCAACGGCATCGAACTGTGCCGCGAACTGCTCTCCCACCACGACGGTCTGCGCTGTCTCATCCTGACCTCCTTCACCGACGAACAGGCCATGTTGGACGCCATCCTCGCCGGAGCCAGCGGCTATGTCGTCAAGGACATCAAGGGAATGGAGCTGGCGAAGGCGATCAAGGAGGTCGGCGCCGGGCGTTCGCTGCTGGACAATCGCGCCGCCGCCGCGCTCATGGAGCGGTTGCGCCGCAGCACCGAGCTCGACGGTCCCCTGGCGACCCTCACCGAGCAGGAGCGCAAACTGCTCGATCTGCTGGGCGAGGGGCTGACCAATCGGCAGATCGCCGAGCGCATGTTCTTGGCGGAGAAGACGGTGAAGAACTACGTGTCCCGGCTGCTGGCCAAACTCGGTATGAAGCGCCGGACCCAGGCCGCGGTGCTGGCGTCGAAACTCCACGATCGGGACGGTCACCCGGCGTGAATTCCGTTGCCCGGCCGGTGATTCGGCACCGGCCGGGCAGCAACGGATTTACATTTCGTTGGCGATCAACAGTGCCCGGACCTGTTCCTCGAAGGATCTCCGGGCGCGCATCGCCGACGTCCGGTCCTTGGTGAACAGGCCGGGAATATCGGTGCTGAACGCCAGGAACTGCGCACTTTCACCGACCCAGGTGGTCTCGATGCTGCGTAACAGGTCCTTGCCGGTGTTCACGAAATCGCACCGCGGCGACGGAACAGCGGCTTTCGCGCGGCCGAATCGCCTTGCCGCCGCGACAATTTCCACGCTGTCCACAATTGGAGCGTGACCACAGCTGGAATGTTTATCATGCCGACTCCCACCTCCCTGTTGCGGTGATATCCGGATAGCCTGGAGCCTACCCACATTCATGGCACAACTTTCAATTACCGGAATACGTGTCCTTCTATTCCAATTCGGGACGGTCCCCAACTTCGCAAATCGGACATGCCACGGAAGGCGCGTATTACCGGCCCCCTCAGCGGGCCAGCAGCCAGCCCACCCGGTCGTAGGCGAGCGCCTGGTACACCAGCACGACGATCGCCGAAATCGCCGCCGCGACCGGCAGTCCGGCCGCCCACAGCGCAACCGCCCCGCCGCCCAGCACCAGGATCTCCAGCGCGAGCCGCACGGCCCCCGGCACCGCCACGGGCGCCGCCCCGTTCCGGCTCGGGTCGTCGGGCACCGCGAAGGTCCCCCACGCCACGGCCACCGCGACCGGCAGCACCAGCACCGTCAGGTAGCGCCACGGCGGATCGAAGGCCAGCCAGCCCATGATCCCGAACGAGACCACGGCAACCAGTTCGAGCAGGAACCGCACGGCCAACATCACCGGCTTCAACGACATACGGTCACCTTCGCGCACTTGACGATCGAGAACATCCGCCGACACTATGCCGTCGCGCTGACAGGAACGATTCCCGTTGTCCCACCGGACAACTCCGAGGCGAACAGTGACAGGCCGACCGCAGCCGCGGAGGCGTCACACAGTTCGGCGGCGATCGCCGGGTCGCTCGCGGTGGGGGCGGGCCGGATGACCTTCGCCGCCTTGTCCGGCACTCGCGGTGAACGTCCGACCGAGTCCAGTGCTGGGTACCCACCCGGCGTCCGAATCCAGCGCCGGATCCGAACCAACTCAGTGAACAGTTGTACACTCAATTGGTGACTGAACTGGATCCGTACCGAGCCGCCGAGGCGCGCGCCTTGGGCCGGCTGACCGGCGTCGAGGTCGGAAGCGCGGTGGACGGGGTGGCGGCCGTACACCGGGCGATCTCCGACCGGGTGTTCGCGGCGGTACGGCTCGGGGTCGGGCCGGCGGCGGCGCCGGTGAAGGTCGCACACGACGCGATATCGCAGGCCGTGTACCGCACGATCGGGATGACCGCCGGGGTCGTCGGGCGGGTGGCCGGAGAAGCCGGTGGACTGGCCGGGGTGACACCGTCGCGGACCGCGCTGGGCGCCGGGGTCCTGAGCGCGGTGCAGGGGCTGATCGGGGACACGCTGGCCGATCACGAACCACTGCTGGCGAGTCCGATGACACTGCGGATGGACGGCGCGCCGGTGCCGCCCGCTGCGGCGGCCGAGCACTGCGAGCGGGTCCGCGGGCGGCTGGTGATCTTCCTGCACGGACTCGCCGAATCCGAGTACGCCTGGCGCTGGGGCGGCCGGACCGCCTACGGCGAACTGCTCGAACACGACCTGGACTGCACGTCGCTGCAGGTCCGGTACAACACCGGACTGCGGATCCACGACAACGGCGCCGATCTCGCCGAACTGGTCGACGCCCTGGTCGAGAGCTGGCCGCTACCGGTGGAAAGCATTGCGTTCGTGGGGCATTCGATGGGCGGGCTGGTGGTGCGCAGCGCCTGCCACCAGGCCGTGGCAGCGGGTGCGAGCTGGGTGGACCACGTGACCCACGTGGTCTGCCTGGGGTCCCCGCACGCGGGTGCGCCGCTCGAACAATTCGTCCACTACGCCGCCACCGCACTGGAACTGCTGCCCGAGACCCGGCCCTTCGCCCGGCTGCTGCGCCGCCGCAGCGCCGGGATCCGCGACCTGCGCCACGCCGCACTCGTCGAATCCGATTGGGACGGAGTCGATCCCGAGGCACTGAGCCGCCCACCGGTGACCGAGCTACCGCCGCTGCCGGGCAGCGCCTACTACTACGTGGGCGCCACCCTCACCGAGAACCCCGAGCACCTGGTCGGCAAGCTGATCGGCGACGGCCTGGTGCGCGTGGCCAGCGCCACCGGCAGCGGCGGCACCCACGAGATCGAATTCGCTGTCGCCGCACTGCTTCCCGGCGCCCACCACCTGGCCCTGCTCAACCACCCGACCGTGTACCACTACCTCTTGGAGTGGTTGAAGGCCTGACAGCTCGCGACCGAACGGCAGCGCAGCCGCCGATCCGGACCATGCCCACGTGCTGCCAGGCTCAGCGCCCGACCGGTTCAGCTCGCGACCGGACGACTGCGCAACCGCCGAATCCGAGCCGGTGCCGCCGCCGTACCGCGATCACGCAGCGGCCGTCCCGTGAGCATCCGGCCGACGGTGGCAGCGAAACGGCGCTGTCCCCGCGCGGTTCGGCGGTCGAACCCGATCGAGACGACCGTACGGGTATGCCCCGCGATCTGCTGCCCGGTGAGGCGATCGGCGAGCCAGTCCAGCAGCAGCGGAGTGCCCGCGAACTGCAGCGGCGTGTGCAGACCCAGCCGGTCCCGCAGGTAGTCGACGTCGGCTCCCCCGGCCCGGTAGCGGTCCACCAGCCCGGCGATGTCGCGCTCGTCGATGACCTCGTCGTGCACCGCCTGGAAAACCAGCAGCGGCAGCTTCGGCGCCACCACCCCCGGACGGATATCGTCGATGACCGTCGCGACCTGCGGAGTCGCCAGGAAGGCACGCAGGCCACCGGTGATGTGCCGGTCGACGTCGCTGCGCGCGAACCGGGCCAGCAGCGGGAGGGTCGCGAGCCGGGCCGCGCGGTCCAGGCGCGCCGCGTATTCCGGCGACAGTCCCGCCCGCACCCGCCGGTCCAGCTCGGGGTAGGCCTTGCACAGTCCGGCCACGAACACGGCGGGGAATCCGGCGAACACGGTGCCCTGCAATCGAACCAGGGTCGCGCCCGGATCACCGACCGGCGAACCCGCCACCGCGCCGACCAGATTCAGTTCCGGCGCGTAGTCGCCGGCGACCTCCGCGGCCCACACCGTCGCCAGCCCGCCACCCGAATATCCGCCCAGCGCGACCGGATTGCTCTCGTCCAAGCCGAGGTGACCGATGGTGGCCCGCACCGCGTCCAATGCCCGGTATCCCGGCTCCCGCGGCACCCCGAACCGGCCCGCGGTGCCGCCGTGATCGGGCACCGACACCAGCCAGCCGCGTTCCAGCGCCGCACCGATCTGCGGGAGCTCCAGCTGCGGCAGCGCGCCGATCACCCGGGCCCCCTGCCGCAGCGCGTACGACGGAAGGCATTGCGGCGCAACCGCATCGATGGCGCACTGGAACGACAGCAGCGGCCGCCCCCACGGCCGGGCACCGTGCGGCGCCAGCACCGTGGTGACCGCGACCTCGGGCCGCCCGTCGAGGTCCTGGGTCCGGTACAGCAGCTGCCAGGCCGACACCCGTTGCGGGATCACCCCGAACAACCCGATCCGCACCGGCCGCACCCGGATCACCGCGCCGGTGGCCAGCTTCTCGAAACCATCAGGGGCGGAATAGAACTCGTCGTCACCGGGCTTGGGCACCCGGGCACCTCGCATGCTCACCGCACAGTCCTTTCGGGTATCGGTAGATCCGCCGCGTCGGCTCGACCCAAACCCTAGGGGGACCGGCCGGGCGGCAGAATTGTCGCCCGTACCAATTCGCACCGGCCGCGTTGGTCAGGAGCCCGGCAGCCCGGCCACCTCGGCAGTCGCGGCCGCGCCGCTCGCCGGATCCGCCGGACCCACCGCGCTGCCGGTGCCGCCCGCGCCGATCAGCCACGGATTCGGCGCGCACACCAGATCCGGATGCCCGCCGGGGTCGAGGGTCCGCAGCACGATCGACAGCGTGCGCGGCGAATACATCATGGTCAGATGATCGGACATGTCCTGCGGGCAGCCGTCCTGCAGCGTGATGTTCGAGACCGTCGCATCCGGTCCCGGCCGCAGGAACGTCAGGCTGTACGGATTGGTGACCTCGTCCCACACACTGCCGACCACCGTGTAGTCCACCCCGGGAACCGTGTCGCCGGGCGCGTTGAGCGCGCGCAGGAACGGCGAGCCGATCGCCTGCTCGATATTGGCCGGACCGGCGATCGGCACCGAGTACCCGAGCGCGTCCATCCCCGCGTCGGTCAGCAACCGGCCCAGCGACGCGATCCCGTCCAGGGCGGTCCCGTGATGGGTGGCCCCGAACGTGACCAGATGATCCACCCGGCCGGCACCACCGAGGAACTTCAGATACCAGTCGGCCGCGGTACCGCCCTGCGAATGCGCGACCACGTCCACCTTCCCCGCTCCGGTCGCCGCCAGCACCCGATCCACGAAGGCGCCCACCTGCGCGGCCGAGTCCTCGATCGGCCCGACCGCGTACCGGCCCGGCAGCACCGGCCCCACGCCGCCGCCTTCCGGCACGGACATGATCCCGTACTCGAAAGTGAAGGCGCAGAACCCTTCTCGCCGCAGCAACGGCGCCAGGGCCGCGAAACTCTCGTAGGCGTTCATCCAGCTGCCGTGCAACAGCACGACCGGCTCCGGATGCTCCGGGCTCGGCACGCAATCCCAATCGTCGGCACCCGGCGGCGCCGCGTCGGGATGGCCGACACCGTAGAGGAAGGCGGCCAGCGCGGCGGATTGTTCCGGCCCGGTGCCGACCGTATCGGCGGCGTGACTACCCGCGGCCGAGCCGATCGCGGAATCCGCACCGCTGCCCGAATCCACCAGCGGGCTCGCCTGCGCCACCCCGAACACCAGCGCGCCGGCCAGCACGCACCCGACCGCCCCCAGCGGCAGCCGGGATCTGTTTCCGAACACTACTTTTCATCCGATCCGCACGCCCCCCGAGTCATACCGTCCGGCAATCACTGTGATCGCGGTCATGCTTCGTGAGCACCGAATCTAGGACGCGTATGATCCACAGTCATTGGGTCGCACAGGAAAACGTTCCAGTCAGGATTTGTTTCCGGTGACGAAACTTCGGCGGATCGGGGGCCGGGAGTTGCCATCGGATACCCGCGATCGACACAATCGGCCGATGCCCGTCACGGAAACCGCGCCCATCGTCACCCGCCTGGTCAGCGAGTGGCCGCGTGTGGCCGAACGGATGCTCGCCGCCGGACTGGGTGCCACCGCGCCCGTCTCCGATCTGCCGGCCGACCACTTCACCGCCGAGGTGCTGCCCGCCATCTACATGTGCGGGCACGCGTTCCTGCGGGCCGCGCAGCAGGGGCGGCCGTTCACCCGGGCCGAGGTCGCCGAATTCGTGGTGCCGGTCGCCGAACGGCATGCCGAGGACCGGATTCCGCTGCGCGTCCTGCTCGACGCCATCCACGGTTCGGCGCAGCTGGTCGTGCGGGAGGCCGGCGCCCTCGCCGAGCCCGGCGACACCGCCCAACTCGTCGAATTCGGTAGCCAGCTCCTGGAATTGATGACCCACATCAACGTCACCTGCGTCGAGACCTACACCGACGTGGAGCAGTCCATCTACAACGCCGAGCGGGAGGCCCGCCGCGCCCTGTGCACGGCGCTGCTGCTCGGCGCGCCGGCCGCGGAACTGGCGGCCCGGGCCAACACCACCCTCGCCGAGCAGTACACGGTGCTGGCGATCCGGCTGCCACCCGGATCCCCGGGCGTCGCCGTGACCGATCTGCTCCCCCGCCGCCGGATCCGGCAGCTGCAACGCACCCTCGACAGCCTTACCGCCACCACCACCCTGAACACCTTCGACGGCACCACCGGGATCGCGCTGCTGCCCACCGGCCCAGAACTCGCCGCCGGCGACCACTCCGGCCTGGCCGCCGAGCTGGCGGAACGCTTCGGGGTCGACGTCTTCGTGGCCGAGTGCGCGGGAGTGGCACGGGATTCGGTTCCGGAGGCGGCCGCTCAGGCCGCCGAGGTGGCCGACCTGGCCCGGCTGCTGGGCCGCCCGACCGGGCTGTACCACCTCGACGACCTGCTGCTGGAGTACCAGCTGACCCGCCCGGGCCCGGCCCGCGACCGGCTGGCCGAGCGGCTGGCGGTGCTGCGCGGCAGCGGGCACCTGATGGAGGCGGTCGCCGCCTACCTGCGGCACGGCTCGGACCGCAAATCCGCCGCGGCCGAGGTCCACGTCCATCCGAACACCTTCAGCTACCGGTTGCGGCGGGTCGCCGAGCTGACCGGGATGGACCCCGCCGACCCGCACGGTTCCCGGCTGCTGGCGGCCGCGTTGATCGTGCACCGCCTGTACCCGACTGCGCCCCAAGAGGATTCGGCCGAGCCGCGCTGAGGCTCGAACAGGCCACGACACGGTTCGGTCTCACCGTTCGCAACATTCTGAGCACCGCTTGCGATTACTCTTGCGGACGCACCTCGGACGGCGCACTCTCTGTGCATAGATCCGGCCGAGACCGGGAATTCGGTACTCAGCAGGCGCTGACCGGTTGTTGAGGAGGCGTGCGGATGACTACCGACATCGCGGTGCTCGTCGTCTGTGCGGGCGTGACAGTAACAGTGTGGGCACTACTGGTGGCCTGGGTCGTCCGGCGGACCCGAGGCGCACGGCCACGCCGCCGCCCGGCACCGGTCCCCACGCCCGCGACAGCCGCGGCGGCAGCGGCCGAACTCGACACCCAGCTGACCACTGAATGGGCCTCCCGCAATCAGGTGTGGCCGGCGCTCAACGCCGAGAACGCCCTGCTGCGTGAGCGCCTCGCCGGCAAACTGAGCCCGCTGGAGTACCGGGCGCGGCTCGCCGACCTGGCCCGGCGGTGCGACCCCGAGGACGACCCGAAGTAACAACCGAGGATCGGCAGTGCAATCCGGCCGGACGGGCAATACGGTATAGCTATGCGAACTTTCGTACATCTGGTCTTGTTCGCCTGCGCGATAGCGCTGGGGGTGGGAACGTTCGGACCGCTCGTCGATTCGGTGTCGGCCCGGCACCTGCGGTTCACGGAACTGCGCGACGGACTGCCCACCGGCAGCACCTTCGCCGGGCTCGCCGGGCGGGACGTCGGTTTCAACTCCGCACTGACCCCGCTGCTGCTGATCGTGGCCGGGCTGATCCTGATCGCGGCGCTGGTCGGCTCGCGGCTGCTGGGCTGGCTCGGCGTGCTGGCCGGGTTCGGCCTGCTGGGCGTCTTCGCGTGGCGGTTCGACCAGCGCTTCGACGCCCAGCTGCGCGACGACTACCGGACGCTGTTGTCCGGCACGTGGGGCCTGTATCTGGTGGGCGGCGCGCTGGTCGTCGCCCTGCTCGCGCTGCTGGTCCCGAAGGAGCGGGTCACGGCCTGACCCGTCCTAGACTTTGCGCGCGAGGTGTACGGTCCGGGCCGCCAGCAGGAACAGGTCCGGGCGGAGGTCGACGCTCGCGGGGTCGGCGGGATCCAGTAGCCGGTCCAGCGCCGCCTGGTCGGTCGAGTCGAGATCCGCGCCGATCATGTCCCGGAACCGGGCAAGGTTGGCCCGCGCGATCCGGCGCACGATATCGCTCGCCGGTGCCGGCCGGTCGACGAGCACGCTGCGGCTGACCGCTCCGGGCAGCCCGGCCTCCGCCAGCAGTGCCACCCAGTCGTCGGCGACGATCACCGAGCCGGGCAGTTCGTCCCGCATGCGGGCGTACCGTTCGGCCTGCGCGGCGTCCAGCCGTTCCTGCAGGCCCGATCGCCCGAAGCCGAGTTCCTTGGGCAGCCAGCGCGGTGCGAGCCCGCCCTCGGCGACGGCGAGCACGCCGCCCGGACGCAGGGTCGCGGCCAGCGCGCGCAGGGCTCCGACCTGGTCGCCCACATGGTGCACGGCGTTGGATACCCACACCAGGTCGGCGGCGGGCAGGTCGGCGAGCCCTTCCGGGAACTGCGCGACCCGGGTGCCGATCCGCACGCCGGCGTCCTTCGCCCGCTCGGTGGCCCGTTCCAGCAGTTCGGGCGCGCCGTCGACGGCGATGACCTCCGCGTCCGGGAAGCGCTGCGCCAGCAGCACCGCCGCGAAGCCCGGGCCACTGCCCACATCCAGAATGCGCTGCGGCGCACCCACTTCGATCAGGTCGAGGGCGCCCTCGTAGAAGGGACGGTAGGCCTCGGCCTCGGATTCCAGGTGGTCGGCCATTGCGGCCCAGTCGAAGTCGTCGTCGTGGTGATGGTGATGCGTGTGGGCGTTCTGGTGGTCGCCGTGGTCGTGGTGGTCCATGCCCACGAGCATGCGGGCGACCTGCGAAATCTGCCAAAGAAATTTGCCGAACCGGCAAATCGGCTCCGGTGTACGCGGGCATTGCGCGGACGCCGCCTTCCTCGTGGCCGTCGCCCGAACCACCGCCGGCCGCGATTCGCGACGGGACCATCAGAATCCGACAATCCGGCCATTCATGCCTAGATGCGCATATCCAAGTAATTGCATTTCCCTCTGTTGGAAAATTCGGGGGTCCGTGATTGAATGTCGCGTTCTGCCGAATTCAACTGGGGGGCATTGCCTTGCAGCCGACACCGCCATATCAACCGACACCGACCCAATACCCGCCGCCACCACCGCAGCCGCAGTACCAGCAGGCACCGCAGTATCAGCAGCCGCAGTACCAGCAGCAACCGCAGTACCAGCCGGGGCCGCAGGACGCGATGCAGCCGCAGCAGCACGTGGACTACTCCACCGCCAACGGGGTGTACTGCCGCGTGTGTGGCGCGACGCCCGCCGCGGACGTAACTTTCCGCGCCCACCAGGGCTTGATCATCATAATGCGGTTCCGGCGCGCGCCCGGCCCGTACTGCCGCAACTGCGGCCTCGCGACGTTCCGAAAGATGCAGGGCGAGAGCCTGGTTCAGGGCTGGTGGGGTTACGCCTCGTCGATCATCAACCCGATCACGATGCTGATCAAC
The DNA here is from genome assembly GCF_003696265.1 of Nocardia stercoris. GTDB lineage: Bacteria > Actinomycetota > Actinomycetes > Mycobacteriales > Mycobacteriaceae > Nocardia > Nocardia stercoris. The sequence continues at coordinate 15,273 of NZ_RFFH01000029.1, forward strand.
CTGGGTCCGCGCAGCACGGTCGACAAGTTGCCGCCGCCGCTGCCCGGTAGCCAGTACCAGCCCCTGGATCCCGGGAAGCCGCTGACTCAGCGGGCACCGATGCTGATGCTGTTGCTGCCCGTGATCGGACTGCTGTCCATCGTGGCCCTGGTCGTGATCGGCGCCACCGCGAAGACCAGCAACACCGCGTCCAGCTACACGCCGTTCACGGTTCCCTCGATCACCATGCCGTCGATGCCCTCGATGCCGACCAAGCCTTCCGGACCGGCCAAGCCGACCACCACCGCGCCCACCACCGGCGCCACCACCGGCGACGCCGGCAGCGCCAAAGCCGGTGACTGCGTGTGGAATGCGCACCCGCACACCGGTGACGACGACAACAACCCCGATATGCAGGTCGTGGCGTGCACCGACTCGCGCGCGGAGAAGAAGATCCTCGGCCGCCTGTCCGGCGACGGTGGCGAATCCGCCTGCCAGGGCTCGTATCCGAACTTCGACTCGTACTTCACCGAGACCTACACCGGGACCGGCTCCTGGAAGAACTACACGCTGTGCATGCAGGACCTGCACTGAGCCAGGCCCGCTGAAACGATCGAACCCGTTGCCACCGGGTGGCAACGGGTTCGTTTCGTTCGGGCCGGAACCTACTTCTTGCGTTCCCGCTTCTCCCGCACGCGCACCGACACCCGCACCGGCGAACCGTCGAAACCGAACTCCTCCCGTAGCTTTCGCTCCAGGAACCGGCGGTACCCGGCCTCCAGGAAGCCGGTGGTGAACAGCACGAAGGTCGGTGGCCGGGTGCTGGCCTGGGTGGCGAACAGCACCCGGGGCAGCTTGCCGCCACGCATCGGCGGCGGCGTGGCCGCCATGATCTCCTTGAGCCAATTGTTCAGCGCACCAGTGGAAATGCGCTTGTCCCAGGACTCGAGCGCCGTCTCCATGGCGGGCACCAGCTTCTGCACGGCGCGGCCGGTGTGCGCGGAGATGTTGACCCGCTTGGCCCACTGCACCTGCACCATCTCGCGCTCGATCTCGCGCTCGAGCTGCTCGCGGCGGTCCTCGTCGACCAGATCCCACTTGTTGTAGGCGATCACGAGGGCCCGGCCGGCGTCCGCGGCCATCGAGATGACCCGCAGGTCCTGCTCGGTGACCGGCTCCGACGCGTCGATCAGCATGACCGCCACCTCGGCCGACTCCAGCGCCGACTTGGTGCGCAGCGAGGCGTAGAACTCGGTGCCGCCCGCCTGCGACACCTTGCGCCGCAGACCGGCGGTGTCGACGAAACGCCACGTCTTGCCGCCCAATTCGACCAGCGAGTCGACCGGGTCGACCGTGGTGCCGGCGACATCGTGCACGACCGAGCGTTCCTCGCCGGTGAGCTTGTTCATCAGGCTCGACTTGCCGACGTTCGGCTTGCCGATCAGCGCCACGCGGCGCGGACCGCCGGTACCGCCGAGGGTTTCGCGCGGCGTGTCGGGCAGCGACTCCAGCACCAGGTCGAGCAGATCACCGGTGCCGCGGCCGTGGGTGGCCGACACCATCTTCGGCTCACCGAGACCCAGCGACCACAGCGACGCAGCCTCCGCCTCCAGCTTCTCGCTGTCGACCTTGTTGGCCACCAGGATCACCGGGGTCTTGGCGCGGCGCAGGGTCCGGGCCACGACCTCGTCGGTCGAGGTGGCGCCGACGGTGGCGTCCACGACCAGCACGATCGCGTCCGCGGTCTGCATGGCCTGCTCGGCCTGCCGGGCCACCGACTGCTGCAGGCCCTTCGCGTCGGGTTCCCAGCCGCCGGTGTCCTGCACCCAGAACTTGCGGCCGGCCCACTGCGCCTCGTACGAGATGCGGTCCCGGGTCACGCCCGGGATGTCCTCGACCACGGCCTCGCGGCGGCCCAGAATGCGGTTCACCAGTGTCGATTTGCCGACGTTCGGCCGTCCCACGACGGCCAGGGTCGGCATGGGCACGTGCTCCTGGTCCAGTTCGCCCTCGTGATCGGCGAATTCCCAATCGGATTCGTCGGTCCAGACGCCGTCCCCGGGCAGGGTGTCCTGCGTCACCGGTTACCTCCTGCCGAAATGTGTTCCGCCACCACCCGATACAGCTCGTCGATGGTCTGTTCCATGGTCAGTTCGCTGGTGTCGACCAGAATCGCGTCCGCGGCCGGCCGCAGCGGCGACACCGCGCGCGTCGAGTCGAGGGTGTCGCGACGCTGCACATCGGCCAGCACGGCCTCGTAGTCGTCGCCCCGGCCCTCGGCGATGTTCTGCTGATTGCGCCGCTGCGCCCGGGCCTGCGCCGAGGCGGTCAGGTAGATCTTGGCGTCGGCGTCGACGAGCACGACGGTCCCGATGTCCCTGCCCTCCACCACGATTCGGCCCGCGGCCGTGGTCATCTCGCGCTGCAACGCCACCAGCTGTTCGCGCACCTCGGGCACCGCCGAGACCGCCGATACCGCGCGGGTGACCGCATTGCCGCGGATCTCCGCCGAGACGTCCTCGCCGTCGAGGGCGATCAGTTCGCGGGCCGGGTCGGTGCCGATGGTCAGCGGCAGATCCTTCACCGCGATCGCGATGGCCACCGGATCACCGAGGTCCACACCGGACCGCAGCGCCCGCAGCGTCGCGACCCGGTACATGGCGCCGGTGTCGAGGTAGCGAGCCTCGAGTCGTTGCGCCAGCCGCCGCGACACGCTCGACTTCCCGGTGCCCGACGGACCGTCCATCGCCACGACCAGCTCGCCGGAGAACAGCCGGGGATCCACGTCGTCCGCCACGCCGATACCTCCTGCCGACCGCTGACCGTCGAGCATCTGTCCACCTTTCACAACGACACCGCCTGGTAAAGCTTTCCGATTTCGTCGCGGCCGAGCACCCGCAGGGTGCCGGGCCGCTGGTCGCCGAGCGCGACCGGTCCGATGTTGGTGCGCACGAGCGCGATGACCGGGTGACCGACCGCGGCCAGCAACCGGCGCACGATGTGCTTGCGGCCCTCGTGCAGCACGACCTTCACCAGCGATTTGCCGGCGCCCAGCTCGAGCACCTGGAAGTCGTCGACCGACGCCGGACCGTCGTCTAGTTCCACGCCGGCCTTGAGCCGCTTGCCGATGCCGCGGTGCACCTCACCGTCGACCTCGGCCAGATAGGTCTTGGAGACCTGGAAGGAGGGATGCATGAGCCGGTGCGCGAGGTCGCCGTCGTTGGTGAGCAGCAGCAGGCCCTCGGTGTCGGCGTCGAGCCGCCCGACGTGGAACAGCCGCTGCCCGGCCATCACCCGCTCGGCGACCAGATCGCCCACGCAGGGCCGGTTCAGCTCGTCGGACATGGTCGACTGCCAGCCCTTGGGCTTGTTGAGCGCCAGATAGACCTGCTCCTCACGGACCACCACCCGGACGCCGTCGACCCGCACGATCGCGGTGTCGGCATCGACGCGCAGACCCTGCTCGCGCACGATCTCGCCGTTGACCTCGACGCGGCCCTGCTCGATCAGTTCCTCGGCGACCCGGCGCGAGGCGACACCCGCCTTGGCCAGCACCTTCTGCAGCCGCTCACCCTCACCGGCGGGCAGCCGCTTGGGCCCCTCGCCCTCGATGTGCTGGTGCTGGGCCGGCTTGGCGAAGCTGACGATGATCGGCTCTTCTTTTTTCCGCTGCGGGCGGGGCTTGCGATCCGGGGCCGGACGCGGATGCAGGGGACGACCCGGCCCGATGCCGGACTGCCGGGAACCGGCACCGGTTCCCGCCCGGCTGGCGGGCGCGCCGCTGCGACCCGAGGTGAAGTTGGAACCGCGATCGCCCGAGGCGTACCCGGCGTCGCGACCGTAACCGGAATCACGACCGCCACGACCGTAACCCGAGTCCCGCCCGGCGGAACCGCCGCGGCTGTAACCGGAATCACCGCGGCCACCACCGGAATTCCCGCGTCCGTAGCCCGAGTCGCCCCGGCCGCCGTCCGCACGCCCGTAACCGTCGCCACGACCACCACCCGTGCGCCCGTACCCGGAGTCGCCGCGGCTACCGCCCGCGCGCCCGTAACCCGAGTCGCCCCGGCTACCGCCGCTCCCCCGTCCGTACCCCGAGTCCCCGCGGTTACCGGAGTATCCGCGTCCCGAGTCGCGACCGCTGTCTCCACGGCCGTAGCCGGAGCCCCCGCGGTCGCTGCCGGTTCCCCGGCCTCCGGCGCGCCCGGCGCCGGTGTTCCCGGTGCGGCCGGATCCGCCGCCGGTGCGTCCCGAGCCGCCGCGTGGCGGCTCGCCCTGACGTTTCCTACGATCCGGTGTGCCATCTCGGCGAGCGGGTGTATTCACGTGGTCCTGTCAATTCAATCGTCGGTGCCGAGGTCGATATCGGCCGCGGCAGGTTTCCTGAGCCGGGTGAACCGGGGGTCGGTCTCCAGGCTCTCGTTGATCTCGTCGATCAAGTCGACGCCCGGAAGCAACGGCGCCAGGGGCGGAAGTTCCGCCAGTGACGCGAGCCCGATCCGCTCGAGGAACAGCTCGGTGGTGACATACCGAGTGCCGTTGGTCTCCGGATCGGCGCCTGCTTCGGCGATCAATCCGCGGGCCACCAGGGTGCGGATGACACCGTCGACATTGACCCCTCGTACCGCACTCACCCGTGCTCGCGTAACCGGTTGACGATAGGCGATGACCGCCAGGGTTTCCAAAGCGGCCCGGGTGAGCTTGGACCGGGATCCGTCGAGCAACATGCGCTCGACCTGAGGTGCGTACTCGCTTCGAGTGTAGAACCGCCAGCCGTCGCCGGCATTGCGCAGGTCGATGCCGCTGCGCCGGGCGGTCAGCTCGGCCGACATCCGGCGCAGTGTCCGATCCACCCGCTCGGGGCTGTCGTCGAGCGCGGCGGCCAGCAATTCCGCCGGTGCGGGGCTGTCCACCACCAGCAGCATGGCCTCGAGGGCCGCGTGGAACTCGTCGTCGCCGAGCGCTTCGGTGATCTCGGCCACCTCGCCGGATGCGGCGCGGTCGGGGGCCGGTTCGCCGCCGGCGGTTTCGTCGTCGCCGAACAGGGTGTCGTTGCCGCCGGTGGCCATCATCCGTAGTCCTCGTCGATGTCGGGGGTCGTGACCGGCCGGTCGCCGGTGGGTTCACCGATCCAGCTGACCGCCAGCGGGCCCAGCGGATCGGACTGGTCGAACTCGATGGTCTTACCCCGGTACAGCTCGAGCAGGGCCAGGAACCGGGCGACGATCTCGATCGGCCGCTCGCAGTCGGCGCACAACTGCTGGAAGGTGGTCCAGGCGCCGATACCGGCGTTGCGCAGCATCTCCATGACCAGGGTGGCCTGTTCGGCGATGGAGATGGCGTGGGCGTGGATGTGATCGAGGCCGACCTTCGGGACCGGGCGCGGGGTGAACGCGGTCGCCGCGATATCGGCGAAGCGGGCCGCGTCCACGCCGAGGGTCACCTCGGGCAAAAGGTCCAGATAGCGCTCCTCGAGCGACACCGCGCGCGGGTACCGCCGCAGCGCGGCCTGTTCCAGCTCCCCCAGCAGCTCGGCCACCTGTTTGAAGGCCCGGTACTGCAGCAGCCGCGCGAACAGCAGGTCGCGGGCGTCGAGCAGTTCCAGGTCCTCCTCGTCGCTGACCTCGCCGGCGGGCAGCAGCCGGGCGGCCTTGAGGTCAAGCAGTGTGGCGGCGACCAGCAGGAATTCCGTCGTCTGGTCGAGCACCTTGTCCGCCCGCAGCCCCGGATCGGCGTCCAGGGCCGCGGTCAAAGCCTTGGTGTGTGCGATGAACTCGTCTGTCACCTGGGCCAGCGCCACCTCCGTCACGTCGAGGCGGCGCTGGCTGATCAGTTGCAACAGCAGGTCGAACGGTCCCTCGAAATTACTCAAACGCAGGTGGAACGTGCCGGTGCGCTCTGGAGTCTCCTCCGTCACCGGCCCGACCGGTGGATGACTTCCCGTGCCATAGCCCGATATGCTTCCGCACCACCGGATTTCGGCGCCCAGGTGGTGATCGGCTCACCGGCCACACTGGCGTCGGGGAAACGAACGGTCCGGTTGATCACGGTGTCGTACACCAGGTCACCGAATACTTCGACCACACGGGCCATCACCTGACGCGAGTGGAGGAGTCGAGCGTCGAACATGGTGCCCACGATGCCCGACAGGACCAGGCGCCGGTTCAGCCGGTCGCGCACCTTGTCCACGGTGTCGGTGAGCAGCGCCAGGCCGCGCAGCGAGAAGTACTCGCATTCCATGGGAATGATGACGCCGTCGGCGCAGGCGAGCGCGTTGACGGTGAGCAGACCCAGCGACGGCTGGCAGTCGATGAGCACGTAGTCGTACTGGCCGAGCAGCGGCGCCAGCGCCCGGCCCAGGGTGTGCTCGCGGCCGACCTCGTTGACCAGCTGGATCTCGGCGGCGGACAGGTCGATGTTGCTGGGCAGCAGGTCCAGGCCGTCGATCTTGGTGTTCAGCAACACATCCGACGGGGCGGCGCGACCGCCGACCAGCAGGTTGTGCACGGTCAGCTCCAGATCGTGGTGCGCCACACCGAGTCCGGCGGACAGCGCGCCCTGGGGATCCAGGTCGACCAGCAGTACCCGGCGGCCGTATTCGGCCAGCGCGGCACCGAGATTGATCGTGGTCGTCGTCTTTCCGACGCCACCCTTCTGATTGCACATGGCCACGATGAGAGCTTCGTCTGCGGGGACTACCGGCGGCGGCGCAGGAATAACACGCAGCGGTCGTCCCGTGGGGCCGATCTCAACGCCGTCCGACACGATGTCCTTCGCCTCCCACAGGTCTCGGGCCGCTCGCTCGATGCGAGGGGCCGATCTGGTCGAAAGCGGTTCGGCCTCATTCCCGACCGGCGGCTGCGCCGCATCGGATGTGGTCATACCGCTGCTCCTTCACATACCAACCCACTGCCCCACCGAGACGCTGCGAGGCGAGAAAAGCCCGGACAGCGCGGCGTACTCGCTGTCCGTCTCGCTGTAGACGCTACCGCTTGCAGGTACCGGACCTGCGATCGGACACGCTCCTTACCGTGCGCGAGGATGGGCTGTCGCCCAGACCTCGTGCAGGGTGTTGACCGTGACCAGAGTGTAGATCTGTGTGGTGGTCACCGAGGCGTGCCCGAGGAGTTCCTGCACAACTCGCACGTCGGCACCCCCGTCGAGCAGGTGGGTGGCGAACGAATGACGAAGTGTGTGAGGCGAAACCGCGGCCCGGATGCCCGCGCGCGCGGCCGCGTCGGCCAGCACCTGCCACGCGCTCTGCCGCGACAGCCGGCCGCCGCGCGCGTTGAGGAACAGGGCCGCGGTGCCGGTTCCGCGCTGTGTCAACGCCGGACGCCCGCGCACGAGATAGGCGTCCAATGCGGCGAGCGCCGGCCGGCCGACCGGAACCATCCGCTGTTTGCCGCCCTTGCCGCGCAACAGCACCGAGCGGTCGGTGGTGTCGATGTCGTCCACGTCGAGGCCGATCGCCTCCGAAATGCGTGCGCCGGTGGAATAGAGCAGTTCGAGTAGTGCGCGGTCCCGCAGTCCGCGCGGACCGCCGTCCGCCGCGCCGGCCCCGCCGGCAGCGGTCAGCAACTGTGAGATCTGTTCGTAGGGAAGAGCTTTGGGCAACCGGCGGCTCGGCGTCGGCGGTTTCACGCCGTGCGCCACATCGCCCTCGGTGAATCCCTCGGCCGCGGCGAACCGGTGCAGGCCGCGCACCGCGACCAGGGCACGCGCCGCCGAACTCGCCGCCAGTGCCGGACGATGTTCGTCGCCTTCCCGCAGTGCCACCGCGTAATCGGCGATATCCCCCTCGGTCACGCCGGCCAGCGCGTCGATCGCGCGCTCCGCCAAGAACTCTCGATACCGGTGCAGGTCCCGGCGATACGCGCCCAGCGTGTTGCGCGCGGCGCCCCGCTCGACGGCGAGGTGGTCGAGGTAGGCCGCGATCTCCCGGGACAGGGCCCCCACGGCCACAATCCGACTCGCCCCTGGATCGCTCACGCACACATCATGGCACTCGCACGCCGCAACGGGCCGTCCGAAACACCCGAATGCGGGGTGGGCACCCGGGAACCGTCGTGGCGGAATCGCCTGCGCCGGGCCGGGTCGGGTCGCTACCGCCGCCGAACCGGATCAGTCCCCGGCGGACTCGCCGGTCCGGCCCGCCTTGCGATTCAGGAACGCGGTGGGCATGCCGGGCCAGGGGGCGTCCGCCGCGCGAGGGGTGATGCCCTCGGTCCGGATCGCGGCCAGCGCCAGCACACCGGCGACGGCGGTGGCGTTGGTGATCTCACCGGCCAGTGCCGCACGGACCGCGTCCGGCACCGGCATGCGCACGATCCGCAGGTCGGCCTCCTCCAATTCCGGCTCGGGCCGGTCGGTTTCGTAGAGGCCGGTGGCCAGGTAGACCCGCAGAGCCTCGTCGGTGAAGCCCGGCGACAGCGCGACGTCCACCAGCACCGCCCATTCGCGGGCCGCGAGCCCGGTCTCCTCGGCGAGTTCACGCTGCGCCGCCGCGAGCGGATCCTCCCCGAGTTCGTCGAGCAGGCCGGCGGGCAGTTCGAGCAGCCGCCGCCCCACCGGGTGCCGGTACTGGTCGATCAGCACCAGCTCACCGGCGTCGTCGATGGCGGCCACCGCGACCGCGCCGTGGTGCTCGATCACCTCGCGCTCGGCGACCTTCCCGCCGGGCATCACGACCTGATCCAGCCGCAACGCCACGATCGCACCGGAATACACCACTTCGCTACCGACGGTGTCGAACACGTGCGTTCCCGGCGCGGGCTGCTCATCACTCACGAGAGTCACCCTACGCCGTACCGCCGCGACGTCCGCTGCCCCTTTCCGGCCGTCCCGCTGCCACTTCCGCAGCGGGACACCACCTCACCGGAACAGGAACGCGGTGACACTGTCGCTCTGCCGGTACTTCAGGTATTTGGCGGCCAGGTCCGGGTCGACGCCCGACGTGGCGGTCACCTCGGTGATCACCAGGAAGTTCTTCTGGCTGCCGTCCCGCCACTTTCCGGTGGCCCAGTCGGAGATCTCACCGTCGGCGGGCCAGTGCAGGTCGTCGTCCTCGAACTGGCCGTCCTGGGACGCCGCCGAGGCCGACGATTCGTCGGACATGGTCAATACCAGCTGGCTGAGCATGAGCGCGCCGCCCTCGGCTTTCCAGGTCAACCGGGAGGCGGACTTGCAACCCAGCCCGGTCATCTTGCCCGCCTTCTCGATCGGCGAGCAGCTGGGGAAGTCCTCGCCCTTCACCCAACTCGCGGTCAGCGCGACGTCACCGAGCTTGAAGTTCCAGTCCTTGCCGAATTCGGTGTAGCTGAACTTGTTCGCCGTCGACGGGTTGGTGGTCGGCGCCGAACTGCGCGTGGTGGTGGTCGTGGACGACGACGTGGTCGTCGCCGCCGCCGACGACGAACTGGACGCCGCCGCATCGTTGTTGCTGTCGTGCGAACTCGCCGCGTACACGGCGATGCCGCCGATCACCAGCAGTGCCACCACACCGAGCGCCAGGCCCACGATCAGGCCCGTCCGGGACTTCTTCGGCGGCACAGGGTATCCGGGCCCGTAACCCGGATACCCGGGCTGCTGTGGATATCCCGGCTGGGCGAAGCCCTGCTGCGGCGGGTAACCCGGTTGCGCCGGATATCCCGGCTGCTGCGGGTATCCGGGCTGCGACTGCGGCGGCACCTGCTGCCCCCAGGCGTCGACCGGCTGGGCCGGCTGCGCCTGCTGCCCGGTCCAGCCCTGGTCGGCGGGCTGACCGGGCCAGGCGACGTGCTGGGTCGGCTCGGCCGCGGGCTGGGAGGCCTGGTTCCACCAGGCCGTCACATTGTCCTGCGGTTCCGGCTGCGGTTCGCCGCTCGGCGAACCCGCGCCGGACGGCGGCTCAGGTGGATACGTCATCTGCTCACCTCTTCTGGCGGCGCACCGAACCCCTCACGATGCGGCTGTCGTCCCTGCCAGACTAGAGGTAACGACCGACATCGGGCCGTCCTGGTATCCGAGCGTGATCTTCCCCGGACGACTCCGGGCCGCCCGCGACGGTGCGGACGGCCCGGAACTGCGACGACGACGAGACTCAGACGTCGATCTGTTCCGGCGACTGGTCGCCGGCGACCGCGTCACCCGGCAGGTCGACCGGAAGACGTTCGGCCGCTTTGTATTTCAGCGCCGCCTGGACCAGGCCCGCGAACAGCGGGTGCGGGCGGGTGGGCCGGCTCTTCAGCTCCGGGTGCGCCTGCGTGGCCACGAAGAACGGGTGCACGTCGGCGGGCAGCTCGACGAATTCGACCAGGTGGCCGTCCGGCGAGGTGCCGCTGAACCGCAGGCCGCTCTTGGCGATCCGGTCCCGGTAGGCGTTGTTCACCTCGTAGCGGTGCCGGTGCCGCTCGGAAACCTCGGTGGCGCCGTAGGTCTGGGCCACGACCGAACCCTTGCTCAACACCGCCGGGTAGGCGCCCAGCCGCATGGTGCCGCCCAGGTCGGCCTCACCGGCCACGATCTGCTCCTGGTCGGCCATGGTCGAGATCACCGGATGCAAGGTGTCGGGCTCGAATTCGGCCGAGTTGGCGTCGGTCAGGCCGACCGACCGAGCGGCCTCGATCACCACGCACTGCAGGCCCAGGCACAGGCCGAGCAGCGGGATGCCACGGGTGCGGGCGAACCGGATGGCTCCGACCTTGCCCTCGATCCCGCGGATACCGAACCCGCCGGGGATCAGGATCGCGTCGACATCGCTGAGGTGCTCGGCGGCACCGGCCTCGGTCTCGCATTCGTCGGACTGCACCCAGCGCACGTTCACCTTGGCGTGCGCGGCGAAACCGCCCGCGCGCAGTGCCTCGGTGACCGACAGGTAGGCGTCGGGCAGGTCGACGTACTTGCCGACCAGCGCGATGGTGACCTGCTCGCGCGGGTTGTGCACCCGGCCGAGCAGATCGCCCCACACGGTCCAGTCCACATCGCGGAACGGCAGGCCCAGGCGGCGGACCACGTAGGCGTCCAGGCCCTCGCGGTGCAGCACCTTCGGGATGTCGTAGATCGAGGGGGCGTCCGGGGTGGAGATGCAGGCGTCGACGTCGACGTCGCACATGAGCGCGATCTTGTTCTTCAGCGGCTGCGGCACCTCGCGGTCGCAGCGCAGGATCAGCGCGTCGGGCTGGATACCGATGTTGCGCAGCGCCGCCACCGAGTGCTGGGTCGGCTTGGTCTTGAGCTCGCCCGAGGGCGCCAGGTACGGGACCAGCGACACGTGCAGGAAGAACACGTTGTCACGGCCGACGTCGTGGCGGATCTGGCGCGCCGCCTCCAGGAACGGCTGCGATTCGATGTCGCCGACCGTGCCACCGATCTCGGTGATCACCACATCGGGAACCTGACCGTCGGCGTCCGGTGCGGCCATGGCCAGCACCCGGTTCTTGATCTCGTCGGTGATGTGCGGGATGACCTGCACCGTGTCACCGAGGTACTCGCCGCGCCGCTCCTTGGCGATGACGGTCGAATACACCTGTCCGGTGGTGACATTCGCGTCCTTGGAAAGGTCGCGATCGAGGAAGCGTTCGTAGTGGCCGACGTCCAGGTCGGTCTCGGCGCCGTCCTCGGTCACGAAGACCTCACCGTGCTGAAACGGGTTCATGGTGCCCGGATCGACGTTGAGGTACGGATCGAGCTTCTGCATCGTCACGCGCAGGCCGCGCGAAGTGAGCAGCTGGCCGAGGCTGGAGGCGGTTAGCCCCTTACCGAGCGACGAGGCGACGCCACCGCTGACGAAGATGTGCTTGGTGACCGTGCGCGACGGAATCCGTGATTGACCCACGGGACTTCACAGTAACACCCCGGGCCGCCCCGGCACGAATGCCACGCACCCGGACCATCCGCTGGCCGGGCCGCTACCGGACCCGCGGCCGGTAGCGAGTGACGCGGCACACGTTCCACCCTGGCTACATCACCGCAAACAGGGCGATCAGCCGGGGTCGAGGACCGCTGAACACAGCGCTGCCCCGGCCACACGCGCCGGGACAGTGCGAGGGTCGAGCTCAGTGCGGCAGGGCCGCCACCGTCAGCGCACCGGCCTTCGCGCCGGTGCCGTAGTTACCGGTCACACCGGCGAGTTGCTCGCTCAACCCGAGCGCGGTGGTGACCCGGCCGATCTCCCGGTCGACATTGTCGACGGTGGTCAGCGCGGCGGACAGCTGCGGATCCGAGCGCACCACCGCGATCGCGCCGTCGTCGGCGGCGGCGCCTTCCCGCCCGGCCAGCACCACACCGGCGCCCCGGGCGCGCAGCGCGCCGGCGAACCGGGCCACGATCGAACCCTGGCCGCTCTCATCGGCTTTCGCGGCCGGCCCGGTGATCACGACGGCCAGCTGCGCGGGCTGTATGTCACCGGTGGTGGTCAGGAAACCGCCGCCGCGCAGCGTGTCCAGGATGAGCCCGCGTTCCTGACCGGTCGCGCGCGGCTGCCCGTTGGCGGGGTCGTTCAGCAACGACAGCCCCAGCAGATCACCGGCGATACTGCCCTGGTCGACCGCGCTGGTGGACAACTGAGCGCCGGCGGGAATCATGTTCGTGACCGCCGTGCGCAGCCGGTCGCCCTCACCGGAGTCGAGGAACGGCGCGGCCAGCGCGATCCGCCCGGTCACCGCCGCACCGGCGGTGGTCAGGTCCTTTGAGACGGCCTCGACGTCGGCGGCCTCGGCGTCGGGGGTGCTGAACACCAGCACACTGTGCTCGGCCAGCGTGCCGCCCAGAATGCGGCCGGCCGAATGGGCGATGAAGCTGTCGCCCGCGTCCGATTGCGCCGACAGGCTCGCGTTCTGCGCGGTCAGGCGGTCGATCGTGGCCTGCTGGGCGCGGTCGTTGCGCAGCGACGACAACAGTCCGGCGCCGAACGAGTGCGCACCGAGAACGAGCCCGATGGCCAGCGCCAGGAAGATGGCGGCGATCGAGACGGCGTGCTGGCGTAGTGAGATCACAAGTGCCCCTATCCTTCTCGGTTGAGGGCCTGGTGGAACCGGGCCAAAACGTGGTGACCGGAGGTGACCGCCCAGTCCAGCAGGTCGCCGCCGGTGCTGGTCGCGACCAGCGCGGCGACCATGGCGATCAGCGCCGCCAGGACCACCAGCGCCAGCGCCCAGCCGGCCGTCCGGTTGCGGTACAGCAGCGCCACGGCCGCGGCGTCGATCAGCTTCGGACTGGTCTTGAGCCGGGTCAGGAACGTCGCCGGGCTGGATTCGAGCCGACCGCGGTCGAAGAAGTCGTCCAGCGAGATCGCCGCGCCGACCGTGACGATGAGCTCGGCACCGTTGTGGTCGGCCAGCAGCAGCGCCAGGTCCGACGGGGAACCCGAGGACGGGAAGGTGGTGGCGCCGATCCCCAGATCCTGGATCCGCTCCAGGCCCTTGGCGTGCCCGTCGGTGTCGGCCGGCAGGATCACCTCGGCACCGCACTTGAGCGTGGCGGCGGTGATCTCGTCGGGGTCGCCCACGATCAGATCGGGCTCGTATCCGCAGCGCCGCACGGTATCCGCGCCGCGGCCCACCCCCACCACGATCGGGATGTGTTCGCGCAGATAGGGCTTGAGTCGCTTGAGGTGCGGCAGGGTCTCCGGTCCGTCGGCCACGATCAGCACGTGCCGGCCACGCATCGACAGTTCCAGCTCCGGGATGCCGATGCCGTCGATCAGCTGCGCGCTCTCGGTCCGGATGTATTCCAGCGTATTTCCGGCGAACGCGGCCAGATGGTCGGCGATCCCGTTGCGAGCCTCCGTCATTCGCTCGGCGACCACGTCGGCGGTCAGCTCGATGCCCTCGACCAGCGCGTCGGGCTCCTTCTTGGTGATCCGGTCGGCGTACACCACGCCGCCGCACACCCGCACCTTCGCGCCGTCCTTGATCCGCGCGAAGACGTCGGAGGACATCACGTCGATGAGCACGATCCCGTTCGCCACCAGCACATCCGGGCCCAGGTTGGGGTAGCGCCCCGAGACCGACGGCGAGGCGTTGATCACCGCGACCACGCCGGCTTCGACGAGCCGGTCGGCGGTGGCCCGATCCAGGTCGAGTTCGTCGAGGACCGCGATCTCACCGGGTCCGATTCTCTTCAGCAACCGCCGAGTATTGCGGTCCACCCGCGCCGTTCCGGTCGATCCGGGCAACGCGTCGGCGTTCTTGGACAGCAGGGCCGGCATCCTCATGGGCTCCGATAATCGTCGGAAACCCACGACCAGCGGTGGAGGCGCGCCGACGGTTATAGGCAAAGCGAATAGTGCGGCCGGAGCGGACGATCGGGGGTGATATTCCCGAACAGGATCCACCCACCGAACCGATAGGCTGCTGCCACTACAGAACAGGAGTCCCACACATGGTCAGTACGACTGTCGACACCCTCATCCGCGCACCGCGCGAACAGGTCTACAAGCTCTTCGTCGAACGTGACGCCCTCAGCGGCCGGCTGCCGATCGACATCACGCTGCTCACCCCGGGCGCGCCGGAGCCGTCGGGTGTCGGCGCGGTGTACCAGCTCGGCAAGTTCGGTCTCGGCGCCAAGGAGCAGACCACCGAACTCGTGCCGAACGAGCGGATGGAATACAAGGTCGTCGGCGGCCTGCCGGTGCGCAACCACGTCGGCACCGTCACCTTCACCGACGCGCCCGAGGGCACGCTGGTGTCCTACCGGATGGTGTCGGAGCCGAGCCTGCCCGCGCCCGCGTTCGCCGTGCAGGCGCTGCTGCGCACCCTGATCAAGCAGTTCCTCAGCGCCGCCAAGAAGGCCGTGTAACACCGGAATTCGCCCGGCGCCGCGATCCCGGCCCACCACCTGTCCGTAGCTGTGGGCCGGGCCGGTTCACGCGGAGCGGTCCTCGCCCTCGTCCTTCTCGGCGCGGGCGGTCGCCAGCAGTTCCTCGGCATGGGCGCGGCCGGTCTCGGTGTCGTCGAGGCCGGCCAGCATCCGCGCCAGTTCCCGCACCCGTTCGGCGCTGGTCAGCGCTCGCACGCCACTGTCGACGCCCTTGCCGTCGTCCACCTTCGACACCACCAGATGGGTGTCGGCGAAGGCGGCCACCTGCGGCAGGTGGGTCACCACGATCACCTGATGGGTGCGCGCCAACCGAGCCAGCCGGCGCCCGATCTCGACCGCCGCGCGGCCGCCGACACCGGCGTCGACCTCGTCGAACACCATGGTGGTGCCGTGTTCGGAACTGGCCAGCACCACTTCCAGTGCCAGCATCACCCGCGACAGCTCACCGCCGGACGCGCTGCGGCTCAACGGCAATGCCTGCGCGCCGGAGTGCGCGGCGAGCCGGAATTCCACGTCGTCGGTGCCCGACGAGCCCGCGTGCAGGTCGGCGCCGTCGATGGTGATCGGCGCGGAATCCCGTTCACCGGCGACCAGCGGCCGCACCACGACCTCGAGTTTCGCGCGGCCCATGGCCAGCCCGCTCAGCTCCGAACTCACCGCCGCCGCAAGCTTTTTCGCCGCCTTGGTGCGGGCCGCGGTCAGTTTCTTCGCCGTCTCCCGGACCTGCACGGCGGCGGTCTCGACCTCGGCGGCCAGCGCCGCCAGCGCCTCGTCGGACACGTCCAGCGACGCCATCCGGTCCCGGGCCTCCTGCGCCCAGGCCCGCACCCCGTCGATATCGGCGGCGTATTTGCGGGTCAGCGTCTTGAGCTCCGCCTGCCGGTTCAGCAGCGTGTCCAGCGCGCCCGGGTCGGCGGGCAGCTCCGAGAGATAGCCGCTGAGTTCGGTTGTGAGATCGACCACGACCGCGATGGCGTCGTTCAGCCGCGGTACCAGTCCGCTCAGCGCCGGGTCGTCGGTCGCCTCCAGGCGGGCGCGGGCGGTACCCAGCGCGTCCAATGCGCCTGCGGCACTGCCGTATCCGTCGGCACCACCGGCGAGCGCGTCGTGCGCGCCGGTGGCGGCCTCGCGCAACGAGTCCAGGTCCGACAACCGCCGCACCTCGGCCACGATCCGTTCGTCCTCACCGGGTTCCGGTGCGATGGCGTCGATCTCGTCGAGGGCGTGCCGCAGCCGGTCCGCCTCGAGCGCCAATTCCCTGCTGTGCGCGGTCCGTTCGAGCAGCTCGTTGCGGGCGCGCAGCCAGCCCTCGCGAGCCAGCCGGTAGCGGCGCAGCACCCCGGCGATCGCGTCGCCGGCGAACTGGTCCAGCGCGCGCAACTGCTGGTCCGGGCGCTGCAACCGCAGCTGGTCGTTCTGGCCGTGCACGGTCAGGATCGGCGCCGCGAATTCGCCCAGGACCGCGGCCGGTACGCTGCGCCCGCCCAGATGGGCCCGCGAGCGCCCGTCGCTGCCCACGGTCCGGACCGCGATCACGCTGCCGTCCTCGTCGAGCTGCGCGCCCGCCGATTCCAGCACCTTCGCGGTCTCGTCGCGGGCGGCGTCGTGCGCGCCGTCGACGGTGAAGATGCCCTCCACCACCGCGCGCGCCGCGCCCTGCCGCACCCGGCCGGCGTCCGCGCGCGCACCACTGAGCAGGTGCAGGCTGGTGACCACCATGGTCTTGCCGGCGCCGGTCTCACCGGTCAGGCAGGTCAGCCCCGCATCGAATTGCGCTGCGGCACTGGAAATGACGCCCAGGCCGTCAATCCTGATCTCTGTCAGCATTCGAACTCTCCGTTCGGCGTCGCCCTCGCCAGCCGGTCACGGGCAACTGGAATTTGCGCACCATCCGGTCCGCGAAAGGCGCGGAATCCAACCGCACCCAGTGCACCGGTTCGGTGCCGCGGACCGCCTCGAACCGGGCCCCGCGCGGCAACGCGAGCGTCCGGCGGCCGTCGAGGAACACGATCGCGTCGGGACCCCCGGACACCGTCTCCACCGCGATCCGGGAGTGCGGGCTGGTCACCAGCGGCCGGGCGAACAGGGCGTGCGCGTTGCTCGGAATGACCAGCAGCGCTTCCAGTTCCGGCCACACCACCGGCCCGCCGGCGGAGAACGCGTAGGCGGTGGACCCGGTCGGGGTGGAGACCAGCACACCGTCGCAACCGAACTGCGACACCGGGCGGCCGTCCACCTCGAGCACCACCTCCAGCACGCCCATCCGGACCGCGTTCTCGATACTCGCCTCGTTCAGCGCCCAGCCGCGCCCGACCACCGCGTCGTCGACCCGGACGCTGACGTCGATGGTCATGCGGTGTTCGATGCGGTAGTCGCCCCGAACCACTTGCGCCAGTGCGTCGTCGAGATGTTCGGCTTCGGCCTCGGTGAGGAATCCGATGCTGCCCAGGTTGATTCCCAGCACCGGCACCCGCGCCGGCCGGGCCACCTCCGCGGCCCGCAGGAAGGTGCCGTCACCGCCGAGGGCGAGCACCATCTCGCAGCCGATCGCGGCCGCCTCACCGTGCTCGACCACGCGCACCGGCAGACCGTCGGCGGCGCCGTGCGGATCCAGGCGCGTGCAGTCGGCCTCGTCGGCCAGCACCCGCAGCCCGATCCCGGCCGCTTCGAAGATCTTCGCCACCTGTCGGGCGGTCTCGGTCAGTTCCGGCCGGCGCGGATGCGCGACCAGCAGGATCTCCCGCGACAGCGTTGGCCTGCCGCTCACTGTGGTCCCTCCTCGACCGCGCGCTGTACCAGAGCGGCCACATCGGCCGCCGGCTCCTCGGCCGCGTCGGCCCGGGGATCGGACTTACGCAGCCACAGAAAGTATTCGACATTGCCCGACGGCCCGGGCAGCGGGCTGGCGACCACGCCCCGGGTCTGCAGACCGTGGGTGGCGGCGGTCGCCGCGACCGCGCACACCACCTCGGCGCGCAGCGCCGGATCCCGCACCACGCCACCGGAACCCACGCGATCCTTGCCGACCTCGAACTGCGGCTTGACCATCGGCAGCAGGTCCGCGCCCGGCGCACAGCAGGCCGCGAGCGCCGGCAACACCAGGCCGAGCGAGATGAACGACAGGTCGGCCACCACGAGATCGACTGTGCCACCGATGAGTTCGGGGGTCAGGGCGCGCACGTTCGTGCGGTCGTGCACCCGGACCCGGTCGTCGGATTGCAGCCGCCAGATCAGTTGCCCGTAGCCCACATCCGCGGCCACGACCTCCCGCGCGCCACGCGCGAGCAGCACGTCGGTGAACCCGCCGGTGGACGCCCCGGCGTCCAGGCACCGTTTGCCGGCGACGGACACGCCGAGCGGTTCGAAGGCGGCCAGCGCGCCCAGCAGTTTGTGCGCCCCGCGCGAGGCCCATTGCACCTCGTCGGGCTCGTCGCGCACCAGCAGCGGGGTGCCCGCCTCGACCGCGGTGGCCGGCTTGGAGGCCACCGATCCGTTGATCAGGACGCGACCGGCCGTGATCAGCTCGGTCGCGTGTTCGCGCGATCGGGCCATTCCGCGGCGAACCAGTTCGGCGTCCACCCGTGCTCGCTTGGCCACCTCAGATCTTGTCCACCGTGGCCAGAGCGTGCACGAGGACGTCGTGCGCCTGCTCGAGGATCTTCGCCTTGCGGGTGATGTCGACTCCCGCGCGGGCACTGTCGGTTTCGGCGGTCGAGCCCTGGGTCCAGTGGACGTCGCGCTCCGGCGCCGCCACGGCCTTCAGTTCCGCGAGCAGCGCGCCGACTTCCGCGCGCACCTGCGCCGGGTCGGCGAACTCCGCGGGATTCACCCCGCCGGTGTGCGGGCCCGGCAGCGGCGGACGGGGCCCCGGCGCGGGCGGTCGCTGTGGCATCGGAGTACTCATCGTGACGCCCACGGTACCGGAGTCCGGATTCGAACACACGTACCGTTCGGCAGGTGAGCGCCCGCGCGCACCCCGATACCGCGCGGTGTGGTGGCGTGGATTACAGGACGACCACCGAACGCAATACCGCGCCGCGATGCATGGACTCGAACGCCTCCTCGACCTCCTGCAGGGCGATCCGCTCGGAGACGAACCGCTCCAACGGGAGCCGGCCCTGCCGGTAGAGGTCGATCAGGACCGGGAAGTCCCGCTCGGGCAGGCAGTCGCCGTACCAGGAGGACTTCAGCGCGCCGCCGTGCGAGAAGAAGTCCAGCAGCGGCATCTCCAGCTTCATGTCCGGGGTCGGGACGCCGACCAGGACCACGGTTCCGGCCAGATCCCGCAGGTAGAAGGCCTGTTTCCAGGTCTCGGGGCGGCCAACCGCGTCGATCGCGACGTCGACGCCGAAACCGCCGGTCAGGTCCTGCACCGCGGTGACCACGTCGTCCACCTCGGTGGCGTCGATGGTGTGGGTGGCGCCGAGTTCGCGCGCCCATTCCAGCTTCTGCTTGTCGCGGTCGATCGCGACGATGGTGTGCGCGCCGACCAGCCGGGCGCCGGCGATGGCGGCGTCACCGACTCCGCCGCAACCGATCACGGCCACCGAGTCGGTGCGGTCGACGCCGCCGGTGTTGATCGCGGCACCGAGCCCGGCCATCACGCCGCAGCCGAGCAGACCGGCCACCGCGGGGTCGGTGCCCGGCTCGACCTTGGTGCACTGGCCCTGGTGGACCAGGGTCTTGTCCGCGAAGGCGCCGATGCCCAGGGCCGGGGTGAGCTCGGTGCCGTCGGTGAGGGTCATCTTCTGGGTGGCGTTGTAGGTGTCGAAGCAGTACTGCGGACGGCCACGCTTGCAGGCCCGGCACTTTCCGCACACCGCACGCCAGTTCAGGACCACGAAATCGCCCGGGGCGACCAGGTCGACGCCCTCGCCGACGCTCTCCACCACACCGGCGGCCTCGTGGCCGAGCAGGAACGGGAAGTCGTCGTTGATGCCGCCCTCGCGGTAGGTGAGGTCGGTGTGGCAGACCCCGCACGCCTGGACCGCCACGACTACCTCGCCCGGGCCGGGATCGGGGATCACGATGTCGACGAGCTCGACCGGCGCTCCCTTCGATCGGGCGATGACACCGCGGACCTGCTGCGACATGCGTACTCCTTCGGGCGACGACGGAACGACCTCGACCCTACTGCGCCCGGGTCGGACCATCGGCAATTCGACTACTGTCCGGACAGTAGTCTAGGCGATTTCCGGTGTCCCCTGGCACGGTCCGCCGCGGTGCCCGATCCAGCGCGAATCTCGTTGGCCCCCAGAGCCGGACCGGTAGGCGACGGCACCCGCGCTGCGGCAGGATGGGCGCGGTGGAAGTATGTATCGTCACCGAACCACAGCAGGGCGCCGACTACGACACGCTGCTCGGGATCGCCCAGACCGCCGAGGATCTCGGGTTCGACGGCTTCTTCCGCTCCGACCACTACCTGGCCATGGACGCCGTCGACGGGCTACCCGGGCCGACCGACGCCTGGATCACCCTCGCGGGCCTGGCCCGGGAGACCTCCCGCATCCGACTGGGCACCCTGGTCTCGGCCGCCACCTTCCGGTTGCCCGGACCGCTGGCCATCGCCGTGGCCCAGGTGGACCGCATGTCCGGCGGCCGCGTCGAACTCGGCCTCGGCACCGGCTGGTTCGCCGAGGAACACGCCGCCTACGGAATCCCGTTCCCGCCCAACCGGTTCGACCACTTCGAGGAACAGCTGGCGATCATCACCGGCCTCTGGGACACCCCGATCGGCCGGACCTTCGACTTCGACGGCGTCCATTACCGGCTCACCGACTCCCCCGCGCTGCCCAAACCGGTCCAGGATCCACTGCCGATCATCGTCGGCGGCCAGGGTCCGCACCGCACGCCGTGGCTGGCGGCTCGCTACGCGACCGAATTCAACATGCCGTACTCGTCGCTCAGCAACAGTGCGCGGCAGTTCGACCGGGTGCGCGCGGCGGCCCGGACGGCCGGGCGCGCCCTGGGCTCGCTGACCTTCTCCAACGCGCTGGTGACCTGCGTCGCCACCGACCGAGGCGAGGTGGCCCGGCAGGCCGCGCTCATGGGATTCGACCCGGCCGAACTGCAGACCACCGGCCTGACCGGCTCACCCGCCGAGGTGGTCGACCGGATCGGGCGGTACGCCGAGCTGGGCAGCAGCCGGGTGTACCTGCTGGTCGCCGAGCCGGAACGGCACGTGACCATGGAACTGATCGCGGACCGGGTGCTGCCGCAGCTCGGCTGACAGCTACCCCTCGGAGAGCAGCAGCACACCCGCGCTGAGCCAGTGCTGGACCGGCGCCTGGAAGCAGTTCTCGGTCGGATAGCTCAGATCGGGAACCGACTGGATAAACGAAACATAGTGGTAGGGCCGACATCGCCCTCGAGGCGATTCTCCCCGCCCAGCGCGAGGTAGCCGCCGGGACCCGTCACATCGATCGCCCCGCCGTCCGTGGCCGGCAGGCTCAGCGTGAGCGAGCCCTCCCCGCCGTCGGAGAGGCAGGTACCGGTTCCGGCGAGTCCGGGCCGCGAACCGCTCACGACGTCGGCACTGAAGGTGCCGAGCCGGGTGGAATCGAGTTGCCGGTCCCCGAGGTGGCCGGTGCACGAGATCGGCAACCCCTCGTCATGGATGTGCTGCTGGGACGGCGCCAGGCCGATCCCCGGCGGATACGCCATCTCGTGGCCCGCGAGGACACAGACCGCGCCGGGCAGGGATTCGGCGGTGGCCGGGCCCGGCGCTGTCCGCGCGACACCGGTCGCGACCAGCAAGGTTCCGGCGGTCACAGCAGAGCGATACATGAACTCCCCCAGAAGATCGATAGGCTCCCGATCCTAAATTGGGCGACTGTCCAGTGCCGCCGGTTCGACGAGCTCGGTCCGCCGGCGCGGAACCGGCGGCGGCCGTACGGGCTCAGGGGGCCTCAGGCGCGAATCCGTACCGCCTGCCCGGGGTTGTCCCGCAGGGCGGCCGCGAGCCGGTCCACGAGATCCGGGTCGTCGGCCGGAAGTTCCTGTGCCACCGGACGATTGAGCGCGTCCAGGGTGTCCGCGATGTAGGTGGGCTGGCGGTCGGCGGGCCGCTTGCGCAAATCGTCGAGGGTGCTCACGCCGGTGAGGACCATGAGGACCGGCAGGCCGGCGGTGTGCGCGCCGTCGATGTCGGTGTCGAGGCGGTCGCCGACCACCAGGGCAGACCGGGTGCCGGCACGGTCCAGCGCGTCCAGCATGATCGGCGCGAAGGGCTTGCCCGCGACGATCGGCTCGGAGTCGGTGGCGGTGCGCACGGCCGCGACCATGGAACCGTTGCCGGGGGCGAGGCCGCGCTCGGTCGGCAGCGTCGCGTCGGTGTTTGCGGCCACCCACAGCGCACCGGACCGGATCGCATAGGCCGCCTCGGCCAGGTCCGGCCACGCCGTGTACGGCGAGTGGCCCTGCACGACCGCCGCCGGGACGGCGCCGTCGAACCGGCGGACCGGCCGCAGCCCGACCAGCTCCACCTCGGCCACCAGATCGTCGGTGCCCACCACGAGGACCGTGGCGCCCGCCGGCACCCGGCTCGCCAGCAGGTGCGCCGCCGCCTGCGCACTGGTCACGACCTCGGATGCGGTTGCGGCATAACCCAGTTCGACCAGGTGCTCAGCGACGGCGTCCGCCGACCGGCTGGCGTTGTTGGTCACGTAAATCAGCGCCTGGTCCGCCGCGGCCAGCGCCGCGGGACCGCCGGGTACCACCTCGTGCCCCCGGTAGAGCGTGCCGTCCAGATCCAGCAGCAGTACTTCGAACTCACTCCGCAGCGCAGTCACATCAGCCACAGTCCACCCACTCCGCCGATCTCCGCCGCGACACCCGCCCGGCGCTTGCCCTCCCAGGGTACGGACTCCGGTCGATCGGCTGGTCCACGGACCGGCGGGAGCGCCGGCGGGCTCCCCGTTCGAGCCCGCCGGCACACGGAGAGCGTTGTCCCGCAGGAGCTCTCGTCGGGGCTACTTGCGGACAGGCAGCTTCCAGCCCGGCCGCGGGTAGTGGCAGGTGTAGCCGCTGGGATAGCGGACCAGGTAGTCCTGGTGCTCGGGTTCGGCCTCCCAGAACGGGACCGCCGGACTCACAGCCGTCACGACCTTGCCCGGCCACAGGCCCGACGCGTCGACATCGGCGATGGTGTCCAAGGCGACCCGATGCTGCTCCTCGTCGGTGTAGAAGATCTCCGAGCGATAGCTGGTGCCGATATCGTTGCCCTGCCGGTCCTTGGTGGTCGGGTCGTGGATCTGGAAGAAGAACTCCAGCAACGCCCGATAGTCGGTGACCGCCGGGTCGTAGACGATCTCGACGGCCTCGGCGTGGCCCGGGTGGTTGCGGTAGGTGGGGTGCTCGTTGCGCCCGCCGGTGTAGCCGACCCGGGTGGCGAGCACGCCGGGCTGCCGCCGAATCAGATCCTGCATGCCCCAGAAGCACCCACCGGCCAGAATCGCGGTCCGTGTGTCGGTCACACTGTCCTCCTTCGCGCGGAAAGTCCGCTCCCGACGGTAGTCCTCCGGAGCCGCGGCGTCGACGAGCGGCCGGTAGAGTGCCACAAACCGACATCGCGTCCGGAGGGTGTGCATGACAGGCGGCAACGGCGAGACCGGGCCGAGGTCCGCACCGGTCACGATCGCCGAGGAACGGGTCCGCCGCAACGCGGTCGCCGCGGCCGCCATCACCCGCGCGGTCGGGTCCATGCCGGCCCTGTATCTGGTGTTGATCCTGTGCGGTGGCTGGATGGCGCTGTCCACCTGGGGTCCGGTCCGCGGCTTCGACGGGTTCCCGTTCCCCTTCCTGATGTTCCTGAACAATGTGGCGCAGCTGGTGTTGTGCCTGGTCATCCTGGTCGGCCAGCGGGTGCTCAGCGCCGCCGCCGACCGCCGCGCGATCCAGACCTACGAGAACGCGGAGGCGATCTTCGCCCAGGTCGCCGACCTGCAGGCGCATCTGGACCACCACGACCGGGCGCTGAGCCGCGGCCTGAGCCTGCTGGAGTCCAGTCCGCACCCGTGGATCGAACAGCATCGGGTACAGCCGCCGCCGCAGGCCGCCGACCAGGCCGTCACCCGCAACGACCGGATCGCCTCCTGGCTGACCCGCAAGCTCGGCAGCGTGTGGGCGTTCTATCTGGCCGGTATCACGCAGCTCTTGTGGATCGCGCTGGCGCAGTTGGGAATCCAGCGCTTCGATCCGTACCCGTTCGCCTTCATGTGCTTCCTGTCGACCCTGGCGCAGCTGATCTTCATGATCATCATCATGGTCGGCCAGGATGTCGGGGCCCGGGCCGCCGACCGGCGGTCCGAACAGACCTACTTCGACGCCGAAGCGGTGCTGCACGAATGCCGTCGCATGAAGGACCGGCTGATCGCACAGGACCGGGTCATCGACAGCCTCACCGGGTACATCACCGAGCAGGTGACCGAACAGCTCGCGCACGCGGTGCACGAGACCAACGAGCGACTCGACCACCAGGCCAGGGCGCACGCCGTCATGACCACCGGCCGGGTTCCCGCGGACGCCGCGGTGCTGCGGGAGTGGCACGAGCTGCCCGCGCACCGGCAGGCGGCCTACCGGCTCCGGGCCCGCCGGATCGGCGAGAACCTCGCGGCCATCGGCTGTTTCATGGTTCCCGCGTTCGACACCGACCTCGAGGTGGCCCTGTCCGACGACGAGGTGCACGCGCTGGCCCGGCTCGAATACGAGCACTGGATGGCGGAACGAATCACCGCCCGGGCCACCGACGCACCGGACGGGCCTGACGACGCCGTGCCCCTGCCGTGGTCCGACCTGCCCGACGCGGCCCGCATCCGCCACCTGCAGGCGGCCCGCCGGACGCCGATCATCGTGCAGCGCGCGAGATTCCAGGTCCTGCGCGGAACACCCGACGAACCCGCGGACCTCGAGACGGGCGGCTGACGGCACCTCGCATGTTTCGGGCCCGCACCGAAATGCGGGCCCGAACACGCGAAAGGCGTTATCCGCGAGCCGCGTTCGCCGCGGTGATGAACGCGATCTGCTCGGGCGTCGGGCCGCAGAACTCCTGCACGATCCGCTGCGAGTTCTCGGTGTGCATGCGGTACAGGCTGTCCCGCAGACCCTCGTCACCCCCGTGGAACCCCTCGAGCAGGCCCATCCACTGCGCCGCCATCTCCTGCGCTCGCGGGTCCGTGGGCTCCATGCCGGCGTCCATGGCGGCGTTCACGCGCGGGATCAGTTCGGCCCATGCGGCTTCCGTGGCCGCGATCTGCTCGTCACCGAGCTCCTCGCGCCGCTCGGCCAGCTGCGCCAGCTGGGTGTCGCTGAAATACTTCTTGACGGTCTCGTCGACCATGACGACCCTCCGGATCAATTCCAGGAAGCTGTCGGCCGAGGTGTCCGTCCGGTTCTCGGCCGTCGCGGCGAGCGTGGCGACCCGGTCGTACAACTCCCGGGTCGCGTCGAGCTGCGCCGCCAGGAAATCCCGGTGCGCGGCCAGCACCTGCGGCATGGCGGCCGAGCCGGCGACCAGCTCGATCACCGTCTCCAACCCCAGCCCCAGCTGCCGCAGCGCCAGTACCTGATACAGCCGCTCCACGTCGGCGGTCCGGTACAGCCGGTGCCCGGACGACGTGCGCTCACTGGGCCGGACCAGCCCGATGTCGTCGTAGTGGTGCAGCGTGCGCACGGTCAGTCCGACCTGCGCCGCCAGCTCCCCCACCTTCCACATCGGTTCGGCCACACCCATCACCGTCTCGCTTCCACCGCCGCCCTGTGCGCCGGTGAACACGACGCTATGACCTGACGTTACGTGAGGTGCAAGCCCGAATTCGCGACGATCTGTTCCCCACTCTTGGTGGCCGGTACAGTCGGCGGCCGGGCCGCGGTGCGGCGGAACGAGTTTCGTAATCGGACGATGCGGGGGATGCGATGGCGGCCATCGAGGGACAGTGGGATCGGATCACCGAGGTCGTCGCTCGCGCCCGCCGCAGTACCGGGCACCTCACCGTCGCATCGGTAGACCCCGACGGCATGCCGACCGTGACACCGATCGGCACGGTATTCCTGCGCGACGACCACACCGGGTACTACTTCGACCAGTACACCAGCGCGCTGACCCGCAACCTCGACGCCGACCCCCGGTTCTGCCTGATGGCGGTGGACAGCGGGAGCCTGTTCTGGCTGCGGTCGCTGCTGGTGGGACGCTTCGTAGCCGCGCCCGGTGTACGGCTGTACGGCACCGCCGGGCCGCGCCGGCCGGCGACCGACGCCGAGCTGGGCGAGGTCCGCCGCCGGGTCCGGCCCGCGCTGCGACTGCGTGGCGGCCGGATGCTGTGGTCGGACTTCAGTCACGTTCGCGACCTGACGTTCACGGGGTTCCGGCCGGTGCGCTACCCGGTGATGATGGACCAGCTGTGGGGTGGGGTCCCGGCCGACTAGGGGTAGGTCGCGCCGCGCGGGCGGTGCCCGATCGGTTGGCTCGCAGCGCGGCAGCCGGTCCGGCCGCCGAGTGGGGTGACCGCCGTGGCGACCGGCCCGACGAGCCGCCGCTGCTCGTCCGGCGTCGAGGCCTCCGACCTCGACGCCGCGGCCTGCTGAGCCTGGGTTGCCCAGGCGAGCAGCTGACGGCGGACCGGGCACTGAGTCCTGGACCGGACCGCCGGGGGCGACACGACCTACGATATTTCGTTGCCGCCGATATCTGTGCTGCGTAGAGTGCCCGGTCGTGAACGAACGCGCGTTGGTCCTCGGTGGTGCCGGTTCGGCGGGTAATGCATGGGTGATCGGCGTCGTGGCCGGCCTGTTCGACGCCGGGTTGGATGTGACCGACGCCGATCTGATCATCGGGACGTCGTCCGGTTCGACGACCGCGGCCCAGCTGACCAGCGCGATCCGGCCGCCCGAACTGTATGCGGCCACCGTTGCCGCAGCTCCCCCGCCGCGTCGCGGACCCGGTGGCGGCCGCCCGCCGCACGCGGTCGGCAACCTGCTCGAACAGACCAGCGCGATCATCGCCGCCGCCACGGACCCGGCCGATATGCGCCGCAAACTCGGTGCGGCGGCGCTCGAACTCGACGCGACCACGGACAGTGCCGCGCAGGCGCAACGGCGTGCGCTCGTCGCCTCCCGGCTGCCCAGCCAGGACTGGCCGGAAACCCTCGTGCGCATCGTCGCTGTCGACGCGCACACCGGCGAACCGGTCGTGTTCGACCGCGACAGCGGAGTCGGACTGGCCGACGCCGTCACCGCCAGCACGTCCGGGCCCGGCGGCCCACCGCACACCATCGGCGACCACCGGTATATCGACGGCGGCTACCGCGCCGGCGAAAACGCCGATCTGGCAACCGGATACGAGCGGGTCCTGGTGCTCTCCCCGTTCGGCGGCCGCTCCCGGACACCGGAGGAGTGGGGCTTGCACCTCGCCACACAGATCGACCAATTGCGCGCTACCGGCAGCAGCGTCGAAACCGTCTTTCCGGCAGGCGATGCCGTCGCGATCTTCGCCCTCGGCGCCAACCAGATGGATCCGGCGCAGCGTCCGCCCGCCGCGCGAGCCGGCTACGACCAGGGCCGGGCGCTGGCGGCGCACCTCACCGATTTCTGGCGCTGACCACTGGCCTGCCGGTGCCGCCGAACACGGTGCGCCCGCAGGATATCCGGTCGCGTCCTCGGTACCGAACGGGCCATGCTGAGGCGATGACGCCACCACCGCGGAGAACCAGGCCGACTACCCTCGACGAACGCGCGACTCTCGTCAGCTTCCTCGAGCACGAGCGGGATACGTTGGCCTGGAAATGTTCCGGGCTCACCGACGATCAGCTGCGGCTACGCGCGGTGCCACCGTCGACGATGTCGCTGCTGGGGCTGGTCCGGCATCTCACCGACGTCGATCGCGGCTGGTTCTCCGGTGTGCTCGGCGGCGAGGACCGGCCGCCGCAGTACTGGGACGCCGAGACGCGGCAGGAAACCGATTTCGATGTCGACACCGCCGATATCGCTGCGGCGATGCGGTTGTGGCAGAAGGAATGTGAACGGTCGCGCCGGATCCTCACCGGGTGCGTGTCCCTGGACACCACCGGAGTCTCCACGCACACCGGGGTCACCTACTCGGCGCGGTGGGTGCTGAACCACATGATCGAGGAGTACGCCCGCCACAACGGTCACGCGGATCTGTTGCGGGAGTGCGTGGACGGGGCCACCGGGTACTGAGTTCCGCGGACCGCCGGACTGTCGTGGTTGGTCGCGCCGAAGGCGAATGCCGCTGGGCACCTGGATATCAGGCTTCCAACCGAGCCGCCCGACGTGTTCGGTGCGATGCCGGACTCCGGCTCTCGGCCGCAGTGCTGTGCCCGGCGGAATACCACCGGGCACAGCACCTTTCGCTTGTTACTGCTCTTCGTCGTCCGTGTCGGCGGTCACCGCGAGATCGCCGTCGTGGTCGCCCAATTCCTCGGCGCGTTCCTCGGCGTCGGTGTCCCCGTCCAGGTCGGCGGAGGCCGCGTTGAGGAACCACTTGAGGGCCTCGTCCTTGCGGTCCGCCGCCAGCAGGGCCTCGGCGTAGGCGTAGAACAGACGCGCGGCCGCCGGGCCGGTGCGGGCCGGGTCGAGGTCCGGCGTCTGCAGGGTCACCACGGCCTGGTCGTACTGGCCGAGGTCCATGCGGGCACCGGCCACGACGATGCGCAGCTCGGCCGCCTCGTCACCGGTCAGCAGGCGCGCCTCGTCGCTGCGGCCCAGCTCGATGGCCCGTTCCGGCCGCCCGAGCCCACGCTCGCAGTCGGCCATCACGGCCAGCAGACCGGCACCACCGGACATCCGGCGGGCCGCCCGCAACTCGGACAGCGCCTCGGCCCATTCACCGGCGTGATAGGCCGTGACACCCGCGGTCTCGCGGACCACGGCGATCCGGCCGGCCCGCTGCCGGGCGGCACGAGCGTGAGCCAGGGCCAGCTCCGGATCCTCCTCCAGCAGCTGCGCGGCCATCACCAGGTGCCGGGCCACCGACTCGGCATTGTTCTTGTCCAGGCTCAGCAGGTCGCGGCGGATCGCACCGTCGAGATCGGAGGCCTCGACGTCGTCGGGCAGCGGCGGCTCGTCGGGCCGGCCGCCCCGGCGGTCACCCCGGTCGGATTCGCGCGCCCCCTCGCCGCCGCGCCGGCGGTCGCCGTCGCGACGGTCACCGTTCGAGCGATCCCCCTCGCGGCGGTCGCCGGGCTCGCGGGCCACGGCGGACTCCAGATCGGCATCGGCCGGATCGTCGTCGCCGGATTCGTCGTCCAGGTCGGCGGATTCGCTGCCGGATTTGCGCTCGTCCTTGTCGGCGGACTCGAATTCGTCCGCGTCAGTAACGGATTCGTCGTCCGTCACCGATTCCGCTGCGGCAGTACCGAAGCCGAAGTCGTCGTCCACATCGGCGTCGAAGTCCTTCGCCGCGGACGCGGCGAGATCGACGCCCTCGTCCTCGGCGAGGTCCGCGTCGAGCACCGGTTCCGCCGGTTGCGGGTCGGCATTGCGGCGGAAGCCGCGCCGCTCGGCACCCTCGCGCTCGGGCGCGCCACGCCGGAAGCCACCGCGGTCGTCGTCGCCACGACCACGGCCACCGAAGCCGCCACGGTCGTCGCGCCGATCGCCACCGAAGGACCGGCTGCCGCCACGGTCGTCCCGGCCGCCACTGCGGAAGCCGCCGCGGTCGTCCCGGCGGTCGCCACCGTAGGAACGGCCTTCACCCCGGTTGTCGCGATCGCCGTAGGAACGACCACCACCGAAACCGGCCCGAGAGTCACGGTCACCACCGCGGCTGTCCCGGTCGCCGTACGACCGGCCCGGCCGGTCGCCGCCACGGTCGTCCCGCCGGAAACCGCCGCGGTCACCGCCGTGCGAACGGCCTTCACCACGACTGTCGCGATTACCGCCGCGGTCACCGCCGAAGGAACGGCCTTCACCACGGTCGCCACCACGGAATCCGCCGCGGTCGCCACCATAGGAACGGCCCTCACCACGGGTGTCCCGATCGCGGTCGCCACCGCGGAACCCGCCACGGTCACCGCCGTAGGAACGGCCTTCACCACGGTCGTCGCGGCCGCCACCGCGGCTGTCGCGGTCGCCGCCCCGGAATCCACCGCGATCGCCACCGTAGGAACGGCCCTCACCACGGTCGTCGCGGTTGCCGCCGCGGAATCCACCACGGTCGCCACCATACGAACGGCCCTCACCACGGGTGTCCCGATCGCGGTCGCCGCCGCGGAACCCGCCGCGGTCACCGCCGTAGGAACGGCCCTCACCACGGTCGTCGCGGTTGCCGCCGCGGAATCCACCACGGTCGCCACCGTAGGAACGGCCCTCACCACGGGTGTCCCGATCACGGTCGCCGCCGCGGAACCCCCCGCGGTCGCCACCGTACGAACGACCTTCACCACGGTTGTCGCGGTCACGGTCGCCGCCCCGGAAACCCCCACGGTCGCCACCATAAGAACGACCACCCGAGCGGTTGTCCCCACCTCGGTTGTCGCGCTGCCCGGAGCCGCCCCGGTCGTCGCGGCGCTCGCCGCCACGGAAGCCGCCACGGTCGTCGTCCCGGCGGAAACCACCGCGCTGACCACCGGAATCCCGGTCGTCACGCCGGAAGCCGCCGCGATCGCCACCGGTGGAACGGCCCTCGCCGCCACGGTTGTCGCGGTCGCCGAACGGCCGGCCACCGCGCCGGTCGCCACCGAACCCGCCGCGGTCACCGCCGGAACCGCCGTCGCGGCGGAATCCGCCGCGGTTGCCGCCGGAGTCGCGGCCGCCACCATCGCGATCGTCGCGCCGGAAACCACCGCGGTCAGCGGAGTTGCCCGAACCATGCCGATCGTCGTCGCGGCGTCCGCCGGACCGGCCGTCACGACCGAAGTTCTTGGACCCGCCGTCCGAATCACCGCGACGGAAGGACCTGCGACCGTCATTATGTTCCGCCACGGGTCATCCTCTTTCTAGGTATCTGTGCTCATGTATGCGGCCGAAACTGCAGCTCACGACGTTGCGGGTTCGGCGGGCACACCGCACCTGCCGACCTCGATTCAATCACGTGCTCGCGAGCTCCCCGGGCTCGGCTACCGGTTACGGGTGCTCAAACGCCGAAAGGGGGACCCAGTGTGGGTCCCCCTTTCGGGAAATATGTTCCGGCGGTGTCCTACTCTCCCACACCCTGGCGAGTGCAGTACCATCGGCGCAGGTGGGCTTAGCTTCCGGGTTCGGAATGGGACCGGGCGTTTCCCCACCGCTATAACCGCCGTAACTCTATGGAGTTTCCCAGGGACTCACACCCCCGGAACCAGAACAACAAGTCCTGGCACACAACACGTGTGTTGCTCCAGAACCGCACAGTGGACGCGTAGCACCTTCGTTAATAAGCCCTCGGCCTATTAGTACCGGTCACCTCCACCCCTTACAGGGC
>NZ_RFFH01000003.1 GCF_003696265.1 Nocardia stercoris
CACTCGCTACGACAAGCTCGCCGTTCGTTATGTGGCGACGGTCCATGTCGCTGCGATCAATCAATGGCTGCGACACGAGTGAGGGCGGGCCGAACGGCCCGCCCTCACCACTTCGAAACACTGCCTAAGCGTCTGTCAGCGTACCGACCGGATCGCTGGTTGTCGTCGACGCGATGTGGGGTTTCCATTGGTTGACCAGACCGACCGGACGAACAGTGGGCCGCCGAATTCCTTCTCGAGCACCTGGACCTGGCGGCTGAGCACCGGCTGAGCGATGTGCAGCACAGCGGCGGCCCGGGTGAATTTGCCTGAGTTCGACGGTGAACGCTACCGGAGGATGGAGTCGATTCGGGCGGCCCGGAACACGCCGCGCGATCCTCGGCTGGGTCGTCCGGCAGTACCGTCGCATGGGCCGACTCGTGCTCGGTCCGGACGTGGAAGGAGCCACCGCGCAGCTTCGCGCGATCCTGCCCGAAGACCGTTTCACCGAACTAACCGACGACTGTGCAGCACTCGACTTCGCCCAGCTCTCGCCGACGATGGCCCGCACCGCTGACACGGCGCTGACGTGCCAGCGGCGACGGCGGTTCAGTATCCAGCGGTGAAACGAGTGCGGTGGTGCTTCGGGAGTTCGGCCTCGTCGAGCAGCACAACGGCGAGGTCCTCCATCGAGATGGACGAGTTGCCGTCCTCATCGACAATGAGCTCATCGGTGCCGAGACGATAAGCGCCGGTGCGCCGTCCGGGCTCGAGCACGGCCGATGGGCTGAGGTATGCCCAGTCCACTGGCCCATCGTTCGCCTGCGCGGCCGCGGCGCGGAACACCTCGAGTTGACGGTTGCCCCCCACGGCTACCGGCAGCACCTCGACCGGGAAGTCCGGCAGCTCGATCACCGTAGTGTCAGTGCCCGGCACGGTAAGGCTCCCTGATCCTCCGACCACCAGTAGCCGGGTTCCCGTGTGCGCCAGCCCTTCCAGCACAGCCGCAGCCACCTCCGCAAGCTCCTGCTCACGCCCAGGGACCGGGCGAGTCGCGCTGATCACCAGATCACTGCCGGCGCTCAGCTCTGCAACTTGCTCAGGATCGGACACGTCCCCAGCCCGCACCTCCACGCCCGCAGGCAATCCACCCAGCCGCGCCGCGTTGCGAGCCACTGCCCGCACCTGATGCCCACGGCTCACGGCTTCCTGGACGACCCTGCTACCGACCGCACCCGATGCTCCGAAAACAGTGATGTGCATGTTATTTCGTCTCCTGTCAATGGTTTCTGATTGCCGACTGCCGTTGTCTCAGTGGCGGGTCAGGCTGTGGCGCTGGTGAGTTCGGCGCGCTGCGGGGCGGGAGCTGTCGCGGTCTGGCCGAGCAGGGTTCCGCCGAGGGCGATGATCATGCCGAGTACCTGAAGTGGCGTGAGCGATTGGCCGAGCGCGATCCATCCGATGACGGCGGCCGACAGTGGGCTGAGCAGTCCGAGGTAGGCGATCGAGGTGGCGTTCGCCCGGGCGAGTCCGCGGAACCAGAGGGCGTAGGCGGCGGCGGTCCCGATCAGCCCGAGGTACAGGTACCCGCCGATGGCCTTGGAGTCCAGCGCGGGCGGCGAACCCTCGACGAGCAGAGCGAGTGGAAGCAGCAGCAGGCCGCCGGCGGTGAGTTGCCAGCCTGCCATGGTGATCGGACCGACATCTTCCGGCCGCCCCCAGCGCTTGGTCATCACGGTCCCGGAGGCCATCGAGGCTGCGCCGGCCAGGCCTGCGATCACGCCGAGGGTGTCGAGCGTGGCGGAGGCCCGTAGCACCACGAGCGCGACGCCGAACAGCCCGATCACACCCGCGAGTACTTTCCGCGTGGTGAGCCGTTCGTTCAATACCACCGTGGCCAGTGCGAGCGCAATCAGGGGCGCTGCGGCCCCCAGCACCGCCGCCACCCCGCCCGGCAGCCGGTACGCGGCGAGGAACAGCAGGGGGAAGAAGGCGCCGATATTCAGTAGGCCCAGCATTCCCGCCTTCCAAATCCACTGCCCCTGAGGCAGTTTCCGTGTGATCGCCAGCAGTAACAGGCCGACGGGCAGTGCTCGCATGAGCGCCGTGAACAGTGGCCGATCCGGCGGCAGGAATTCGGTGGTGACGGCGTAGGTGGATCCCCAGACCATCGGCGTGAGGCCGGTGAGCGCCAATGTCCCAGCAGACGAGGCGGATCCGGTACGGCGGGTATTCAATCGTTCGCTCCTTGTTCCTGCCGCTACTGGGCGAAGCAGGCGCTGCCGAGGTTGAGCCCGGTGCTGTCGACCTGCACGGTGGTACTCACAGGCGCCTGGTCGGCGACCGTGAACAGGGCCGTGATGACGTGGGTTCCAGTGGTGGACGGGGTCCAGGCGAGCGACGCGGTGTTGCCGGAGACCTGGAGGTTCTGGTTGCCGCGAATCGGATAGTCGTTGTCGAGGAAAGTGATTCGGTAGGCGTCCGCGTCCACGGTGGCGGAGACCTGATAGGTGCACCCGGTGCCGAAGCCGCCGCCCAGACCGGGGGTGACGGTGACCGCGGTGATGGTGTGTGCCGTGGCCTGCGGTGCGGCGACGGCCGATCCGGCTGTGACAGCGGCGAGGACAGCGACCGGGGCGAGACGGTACGCGGCATTCGACATGAACGACTCCTTCAGTTGACGCGGACTTCGGTGCGATAGAACAGTTTTCGTACAGCCGGACGGCCGCTGACATAACGCCTCGAATACTGTCCGACGACGCTGACATGACGCTGGCAGCACCTGACAGTGGGGTCTCGACGCGCGCACCACCCGGACGTTCGTGTTCGGGCCGCGCAGAGGGATCAGAATTCGGCTCCGTCGACATACAGCGTCTGGCCGGAGATCCACCGTGCGTCCGCACTGATCAGCCAGCCGATCAGTGCGGCGACATCATCGGCTGTCGCCAAGCGGTTGCGCGGGTTGCGCAGCGCCGCTTCCACGAGCGCGCCCGGAGACTTCGCCGCCCGGAAGAAGCTGTTGTCGACCGGACTCGGAGCGATCGCGTTGACAGTGATACCACGGTGCCCCAGTTCCCGGGCCACCGCTGCCACCAGGTGTTCGACCGCGGCCTTCGACCCGGTGTACAGGCCGTAGGCGGGAGCCGGGCGAGCGGTCAGCGCGCTGGACAGGACGATGTAGCGGCCGTCGTCCTGAATGTGCCGGCCCGTCGCCCGCAGCGTGTGGAACACGCTGCGAAAGTTCGAGTTCACCAGATGGTCGAAGTCGTCGTCGGTACATTCCGCGATGGTCTTCTCGAGGACCG
The DNA here is from genome assembly GCF_003696265.1 of Nocardia stercoris. Classification (GTDB taxonomy): domain Bacteria; phylum Actinomycetota; class Actinomycetes; order Mycobacteriales; family Mycobacteriaceae; genus Nocardia; species Nocardia stercoris. Next base: position 3,285 of record NZ_RFFH01000003.1, read on the forward strand.
CGCCGGGGGTGTGGACGACGATATCGAGTCGGCGGTGGCGTTCGATGACGCCCTCGAACAGGATCGTGACGTCCGCGGCGACCCGGGCATCCGAACGGACCGCCTCGACACTCGTCCGGTGCTCGCTCAGCTCTGCCAACAGGCGGTCCGCAGCCGTGTCGTCATGGGCATAGCTCACCACCGTGGTCGCACCGCGTGCGGCGATCAACCGAGCGAACGCCGCACCCTGATTGCGGCTACCGCCCACGACCACGGCAACCTTGCCGTGCAGGTCACGTACCGGCCCCGTCGTGAGCTCCACAACCAGCTCCTCCACAGCGATCGGCCTCGAATATTGCTGTTTCGATCATGCTGTGCCGCTGTCGAACGCTGAAACAACACTTCGAGGCGTCGCCACAAGCCCGGCTTGTGCCGGCACGTCGTCGCCGGTCGCGCCGCTCCATCCGGTGATGGAACGAACCTCGGTGATCAGCCGGGTGACGAGGTCCTTGGGTGCACTGGGCAGCCAGACGACAGCCAAATCGCTGGGCTCGGCGTCGACCACCGGAATCCAGCGCACACCTGGCGTGGCGGCCCAGTCGCCGACCGGTCGCGGTGCCAGCCACACGCCCCGGCCGCGGGCGACCATCATGAGGGCCTCTGCGATCTCGGCGGTCTCCGGCCCTCGCACCGCGTGCTGTCCGCCCGGCCGCGGCTCGGCCAGCCAATGGCGAACCGCCGCGTCGGACAGCAGTACATTCGGCTGCACCACCGGATCGTCGGCGAGTTCGGCAAGACCGACCGACTCCCGGTCCGCCAGTGGGTGATTCGCGCACACGGCGACCGCCCGCTCGTCCCGGCGGATTTCCGCGTGGTGGAGCCGGTCGTCGCCGACCGGCAGCCACATGAACGCGGCGTCGGCGGCGCCGCGCAGCAACAGCTCCATTTCCGCGGGTTGCGTTGTGACGGTGACGAGTTCGACGTCGATTCCGGGCACCGCGCGTTCCATCGCCTCGGCGATGGACGTCGCGAACAGGGTCGTCGAGTAGGGGCAGCACGCCAGGCGGAGGGTTCCTTCCTGCCGCCTGGCAACGGCCTGCACCCGCAGGGCCAGTGCTTCGAGATCGGTCAGGACTTCCGCTCCGCCGCGCGCGAATTCGTCACCCGCGGCGGTGAGCACGACACCGCGTGAGGTGCGCACCAACAGAGCGACGCCGAGCGTGCGCTCCAACTGCTGAATATGCAGGGACACGGCCTGCTGAGTCAGGTGCAGTTGCCCGGCCGCTCTGGTGATGTTGCCTGCTTCGGCCACGGCTACGAACGAGCGGACGTGTTGGGTATCGAGAACAGCCACACGCCACTGTAAATCGGCAAGCGTGGCACGTCCACGTGTGCCGGAAGGGTCCCGACCTGGTGGCCACGGCGGCCGGGCACGCCACAAGGCCGCGTTGTGGCATGGCGGGCAGTGATTGTTTCACATTGCTCTGCAAGTGATTTGAGATTGGAAATGAACACCGGAACGTAATCGGGAGACGCAGACTCCAGCGGCCGAACAGGCTCGAACGCGCCGCCGGCGCGGCGCGCGTCCTCATTCGGTCGTTGGCGATCGGGAACGGAAGGGGCACGGCGTGATCCGGGTCAAACTGCTGGGCGCGGTGGAGGTTACCGACGGCAAAGGTTCGGTTACCGCCGTGCGGGGCAGTCGGCTGGCCGCATTGCTGGCCGCGCTCGCGCTCGAGGCCGGGGAGATGGTGCCGGTCTCGCGACTGGTCGATGCGGTATGGGGGGAGGAGATTCCCGTCTCCCCGGAGAATTCGCTGCACACCCTGGTGAAGAGGCTGCGGGCAATCACCGGTCGCGATGCCGTCGACTGGGTGGGGTCGGGGTACGTCCTGGCGGTCGAGCCCGAGGCGGTCGATGCGATCCGGTTCGTGCGGTTGCTCGATGCGGGGCGCCGGGCGCTGGCGGAGGGCCGACCGGACGATGCCGTGGCGGTGCTGGACCGGATGCTCGAGTTGTGGGACGGGCCGGCGCTGTGCGATGTCGCGCCGACCGACGCGCTGCGCGCTGCGGCCGAAGCGATCGTCGAGCAGCGGCTGACGGCCATCGAACTGCACGCCGACGCCTGCCTCGAACTCGGGCGGGCCGCGGAGGTGGTGCGGGGTCTGGCGGCCGAGACGGCCGCGCACCCGTTTCGAGAGTCGCTGGCGGCTCGCCTGGTGACCGCGCTGGGCGCGGCCGGGCGCGCCTCCGATGCGTTGCGGGCGTTTCGTCGCATCGAGCGGATGCTGCGCACCGAGCGCGGCGTCGAGCCGTCGGCGATCCTGCGCCGCGCGGTCGCGCAACTCGACCCGCCGTCCCACCCGCTGCCGCTCGCCCGGCCTACCCAGGCACCGCCGCAGCGGCTGACCAGCTTCGTCGGCCACGGCGCGGAACTCTGCGAGGTCGCGGCGCTGCTCGGGCGGCACCGGCTGGTGACGCTGGTCGGGCCGGGAGGTATCGGAAAGACAAGGCTCGCTACCGAATTGGTGCTCGCGCAGGGTGAACAGTGGACGGACGGATATGGTTTCGCGGAACTGTCGGCGGTCGCGCCGGATCATTCGAGCGCCTCGGCCCGCAAGGCCGTCGCGGCAGCGGTCTTCGCCGCCGTCGCACCGGGGGTGAACCTCGAGGAACCTGGCGGGGACTGGACGGATGTGCTGGTGCGAGCGCTGGGGCGGAAACGGATGCTGCTCATCCTGGACAACTGCGAGCATGTGATCACCGCGGTGGCCGATCTGGCGGTCAGCCTGTTGTCGCGGCTTCCGCTACTGAGGATCCTCGCGACCAGTCGTCGACTGCTGGCGGTGGATTGCGAGCAGCTCTACCCGCTGCGAGCCCTGCCGGTGCCCGCGCCGGAGACGAGCATCGAGGGGGCCGCCACCAGCGCCGCCGTTCGGCTGTTCCTGGATCGCGCGACCGCGACGCGGCCGGATTTCGAACTGTCGGAGGACAATTGCCGCGCGGTCACGGCCATCGTGCGCAGCCTCGACGGGGTGCCGCTCGCGCTCGAGCTCGCCGCGGCGCAGCTGCACGGCTTGTCGCCGCAGGTGCTGGCCGACCGGATCGATGATCGTTTCAGCCTGCTGGCCAACGGATCCCGCCAGGCGGCGGCTCGGCATCGGTCCCTGCGGGCGATGGTCGCCTGGAGCTGGGATCTGCTCCCCGCCGCGGAAGCCGAATTAGCGCGCCGCCTTTCGGTTTTCGCCGGTGGTGGGACCCTGGAGGCAGTCACAGAGGTGTGCGGAGCCGACGGGGACGACCGAGAGACCGTCGCTGACCGGCTGGCCGAACTGGTCGCCGTGTCATTGGTGGAATTCGACGGCCACCGCTACCGGATGCTCGACACCATTCGCGCCTACGCGGCCGAGGAACTGGCGCGGACGGGCGAGAGGGCGAGGTGGGAACGCGCGCACGCCGCGTGGTTCGTCGACTTCTGCGAGGTCGGCGCGCGCACACTGCGGGGACCCGCGCAACGCGAATGGATGCGTCGATCCGCCGCCGAACACGGCAATTATGAAGCGGCCCTGGCCTGGTCGATCCGGAATCGGGAGCCGGAAGTCGCGGTGCGGCTGTTCGGTGTGCTGGCCTGGTACTGGCTGCTGCGCGGCCGGCGTACTCACATGTCGGCTTGGCGGTCGCAGGTGCTCGAGGTCACCGGTGCCCGGATACCGCCCGGCGGTACGGGAGTGTTTCTGATGTGCCGGTCCGGGACGATGCCAGGTCAACTGCTGGTCAGGGCCGGATCACAAGGGCCATTGCATGTGCTTGACCTCGAAGAACTCCCGGAACGCCTCTTCGCCGCCCTCCCGGCCGATACCGCTGAAGCCCGGCCCACCCCACGGGGCGTCCGCCCGCATTCCGGCGCCCCCGTTGATAGTGACGGTGCCGGAGCGGATCCGGCGGCCGAAGGCGAATGCTTCGTGTCGGGCAGCACCACCCCGACGGGTGCGAAGAGTTCCTCCTGGGCGATCTCAGCCGTGTTGGCCACACCGGTCACCAGGGTCGGCTCGAGGAAGAAGCCGTCGTCGAGGGCGGCCGGACGGCCACCGCCGACGGGAATCCGTGGATCCACACTGCGCCGGCATGCTGACGCCGTGCGCGACGCAATCGTGAAGACCATCAACCGCCGCGAAGTGACACGCTGAGGACAACTGCACCGCCAGTACTTCCGGTGCCGCAAGGAGTAACGCCATGGATGCCTTCTACCTGCCCGACTCTTCGGACCCGGATTTGTTCCACCCCACCGAACTCACCCGTGGACCGTGGTCGCCGGATGCTCAGCACGGCGGTGCGCCGTCGGCACTGTTGGGGTATGTGATCGAGCAGTGCGAGCCACAGCCGGGGTGCCGGGTCGCGCGGGTCACGGTGGAGTTTCTCGGGCCGGTGCCGATCGCGCCGCTACGGGCCGAAGCACGAGTCACCCGGGCCCAGGCGCGAGTCGCCCAACCCGGGCGCGGTATCGAATTGATCGAGGCCACACTGAGTTCGGACCGAGGTCCGGTGCTGAAGGCCACCGCGTGGCGGCTTCGACCAGTCGAGCCGGAACTCGACGTACCGACCGAGATGTTGCCGACCGGCACCCCGCCCGGCCCGGCCACCGTGACGCCGAGCCCGGATCACAGCTTCCCGAGTACTCAGCCGGTCGGATTCCACACCGGGGTCGAATACCGTTTCGTCTCAGGCGCTTTCCAGGCCCCGGGCCCGGCCGTGTGCTGGATTCGCCTGCGCTACCCGATCGTGGCCGGCACCTCGCTCAGCCCGCTGCACCGTGTCCTCGCCGCCGCTGACTTCGGCAACGGCGTCAGCTCCGTCCTGGCTTGGGGCCGATACATTTTCATCAACACCGATCTGACGGTGACCCTGCACCGCGACCCGGTCGGCGAGTGGATATGCCTGGACGCGGTCACCTACCCGGAACGCAGCGGCATCGGCATGGCCGAGTCCCGCCTCTTCGATCAGAAGGGCCCGCTCGGACGCGGCACCCAGACCCTGCTGCTCGGCACACGCTGACACGGATCACAGTGGCGTAGCCGGCTCGGCAATCATTCTCGGCAAACGGATCGCCTGTTCCGTAAGCCGAACATCGACGATTGGCCTCCGCAGACCACGATGGCGTCGAAGTTGTCGTGGTTCAGATCCGCTAATACAGCGGTATTGTCCAGCAGGGCAGCCAATTCGGGTGTGTTGATGAAGCCCATGGTGATCAGATCGTCTGCCGACCAGCGGCTCTCGTCGCGCGGGTCGGACATGGCGTCCATCTCGACTCGCCCTCCGTCGGGGCTGGCTACGTTCAGCGTCGTCGAGGTCGCCGGGTTGGCGACCACCATCAGCACTCGCGGACGCTGGGCACGGGTGACATCTGAGGCTCAGGCGACTGGGTCGCTCTCGCTGCGAGAGTTGAGGTAGCCGAGTTGGATCGACCGCAGATCGCCGCGCATGAAGCCTCCGCTGGTGACAGGCTCGTCGGCGATGATGCGCCGTGCGGTGGCCTCGTCGTCGGCGGTGAAGATCCCGACGCCGGTATTGACTGTGCCCAGAGTAGGCCCGGCCACCAGTAGCACACCGGCGGTGTCCAGTCGCGCCAGCCAGTCCCTGTGCGCGGAGAACGCGGATTTTTCGTCAGCAGTCATGGTTGCGATGAAATTGTCGCGAGGCGGATGCATGAAGAAGATCCACTCAGCCATGTGCCGAGTATACGTTCACGGCGACAGTTGCTGGGCTATTGCTCAGTAGCTGTCGGTGACCGCAGTCGTGTCTCGTGGTCGACACGGAACACGATTGCCGCATATGGGAATACGCTGCGTGTGCGAGCCGGGAGGACATCGATGCCGAGGCTCGGTCTCACCGTGGCGACCATGGCGAGACCGCTGCCTGTCTCGGTTTCTCCCCGACGGCCTCCGGCACCGACGCCGGGAACGGTGCCGCTCGATGCCTGCATTCGGTGGCCGCGCCGCTGACCGTGCTCGCGGTCCCGGTGATCGTCGAGACCCGGCGCAGTGGCAGCGGTTGGCGGCGCTGGGCGCAATCGTGCGGCGCGGAATCTCGCGGCGCGCAGCGGCTCAGCGCCCCTGGGCGCGACTGCGCTGTAACTCCAGTCCGTCGAGGATGAGGTCGAGTTCGGCGTTGAAGAAGTCCTCGCGCGACTGCGCGGAGTCGAGCCGGCGATAGCCGCCATAGCGCCTGGCGACGTGTGGATAGCCCTGCACGGCTTGTTCGGCGGCGGCCATCATCGCGGTGAACCATTCCTGCTCGCCGAGTCCGCTGCGCTCGACGCTGGTGAGCATCGCGGTCTCGGTTCCGACGGAGCCGAGGACGTAGGCGAAGATGGCGTTGGCCCCCCGGTCGGCGGTGGCGTCGTCGAATCCGGCGGCCTCGAGAACAGCGAGCATGGCGTCGGACGTGCGCAGCAGATTCGGGCCCAGATAAGCGAGTCCGGCCCCAGTGATGGCGATGCTGATCCAGGGATGCCGCAGGACCGCCGCCCGCACGTCTTGCGCGAGCCCGAGCAGATCGGCGCGCCAGTTTTCCGGCTTGATGTCGGTGGGCGTCCGGACGTCGCCGAAGGCCTCGTCGATCGCCAACTCCAGGATCTCGTCCTTGCTGGCGACGTGCGTGTACAGCGACGTGGCACCGGCATTGAGGCGGGTGCCGAGTTTGCGCATGCTGAGCGCGTCGTAGCCCTCGGTATCGAGCAGGGCCAATGCTTCACCGACGATCTGTTCCCGACTGAGGGCGGGCTGGTCGCGCCGCTCACGGTGCGGCCGGGTCCATACCGACGAGAATTCCTGGGTTTTGGCCGCCAAGGCTCCTCCTTCATCCGTGCAACAGCATAACCCCAGCTGGAACACCGTTCGATCAACCGTACGCCGTTCCAATGTTGCGAACAGTGTGCGATCGAACGTACAGTGTGCGGCATGACCGAACAGTGTGCGGACCAGCTTCCCGGAGGGAACTCGAAATGACTGCCGAAACATCGACCGGGGCGATGACATCGCCTGCGGCACAGCGCAACCCGAAGCGCTGGCTGGTACTGGCCGTGCTCTGCTCGGCCACCCTCCTGCTGGTGATCGACAATATGGTTCTCACCGTGGCGCTGCCGCAGATCGCGATCCATCTGCACGCCGGGTCCCAGGCCCTGCAGTGGGTGATCGACTCCTACATCCTGGTTTTCGCGGGCCTGCTGCTCACCACCGGCAGCCTGTCGGACCGCTTCGGCCGCCGCCTGGTGATGGTGCTCGGGCTCGCGCTCTTCGGCGCGGCCTCACTCATCGCCGCCTATGCGACCACCACGGGGATGCTCATCTCCGGCCGCGCGATCATGGCGGTGGGCGGCGCGCTCATCATGCCGAGCACGCTGTCCATCCTGATCACCGTGTTCGACGAGGACGAGCGGCCCCGGGCGATCGCGGCCTGGACCGGCGTGTCCGTGCTGGGCATGGTCGGCGGCCCGGTGCTGGGCGGCATACTGCTGGACCACTTCTGGTGGGGTTCGGTGTTCCTGCTGAACGTGCCGATCGCGGCGCTGGCGATCGTGGCCGCCTTCACCCTGATGCCGGAGTCCAAGGGTCCCGTCCGGCCGATCGATCTGCCCGGCATGGTGCTCTCCATCGTCGGCATGGTGTCGCTGGTGTGGTCCATCATCGAGTTCCCGGCCAAGGGTCTCACCGGTATCTGGGTGACGCTGGTGCTCGCGGTCGTCGTGCTGGCGGCCTTCGTGATCCGGGAAATGAAGGCCGAGCACCCGATGGTGCCGTTGCAGCTGTTCGGCAACCGGGTCTTCACCGGGTCCAGCTTCTCCCTGGTGCTGGTCACCTTCGCCAATGCCGGCCTCACCCTGGTGCTGACCCAGTACCTGCAGTTCGTGCTCGGTTACTCACCGATCAAGACGGCCCTGGCCTTCATGCCGTTCGCGCTGACCGCGCTGGTGTTCAACGGGCTGGGCGCCGCGCTGGTGCAGAAGCTGGGCGTGCGGCCCGTCGCCCTGGCCGGCATGCTCGTGCTGGCCGGCGGTTTCGGCGCCCTGGCCGCGCTGACCTCCGAGTCCGGCTTCTGGCTGCCTGCCCTGGCCATGTCGTTGGTCGGCGCCGGTGCGGGCCTGGCCATGCCGGCTGCGGTCGGTGCGCTGATGGGCGCGATCCCGCCGGAGCAGGCGGGTGTGGGTTCCGCGCTGAACGACACCATCCAGCAGACCGGTGGTGCGCTCGGTGTCGCGGTGCTCGGCGCGGTGCTGGCCGGCACCTACCGCGAGGGCATGCCCGCCGATGCCCCGGCGGCGGCACGGGAGGGCATCGCAGGCGCCTTCGCCAGCAGCGACGGTGCCCTGGTGGGCGCGGCCCGCGCCGCCTTCACCGACGCCATGTCGAGCACCTTCCTGACCGGTGGTACGGCAGTGCTGGCCGCCACGGTGATCGCCTTCTTCCTCATGAAGGGCGCGAAGCCGGCTGCGCCGGAAGGTGTTCCGGCCGCCGAGGACACGGAGTCAGCCGAGGCCCGCTAGCTGCGAAATGAACACCGCACCCCAGCGAACAGCCCGGGGTGCTGGCGCGGCGGTCTCGATCGGCGGCGAATTCCTCGAACACGCTGTGCCCCCTTGTCTTCCAATTGTGGCGACCGTCCCCACTCCGGCGTGTGGGGACGGTCGCCCTCAACCACGTAGCCATTGACACCGTCGGTGATCGTGGCCAACTCGCGGCGCTCGAGCCCGCTACTGCGGCAACAACGGAGCCGAGATGACCATGGTTGCCGCCGGGCGGCACCCGGAATCCCCGTCGCTCCTGCGCAATTCGCGCTGCGGGTACTGTGATGCGCCCTTCCTTCGATCGGCTGGCGAACAGGAACAGAGGTGACGAAGGCTTGATTCGGATCAGGCTACTGGGGACGGTGGCGGTGATCGATGGCACAGAATCGGTCGCCGAGGTGCGGGGGAGACGGCTGGCGGCGCTGCTGGCCGCGCTCGCGCTCGAAGCGGGAGCCGTGGTCCCCGTCTCGCGGCTGGTCGGCGCGGTGTGGGGGGAGGAGATCCCTGCTTCGCCCGAGAATTCTCTGCACACTTTGGTGAAAAGGCTGCGGGCGATCACCGGCAGAGCCGCCGTCGACTGGGTGGAACCGGGTTATGTCCTGGTGGTCGAGCCCGACGCGGTGGATGCGCATCGGTTCGGGCGGTCTTTCGATGCGGGTCGCCGCGCGCTGGCGGAGGGCCGGGCTCAGGTTGCCGTGGCGGAGCTGGACCGGATGCTCGAGCTGTGGAAGGGGCCGGCGCTCGGGGACGCCGCACAGACCGAGGTACTGCGCGCCGCCGCCGAAGCGCTCGGCGAGCAGCGGCTGCGGGCTGTCGAACTGCACGCCGACGCCTGCCTCGAACTCGGGCGGGCCGCGGAGGTGGTGCGGGGCCTGGCGGCCGAGGCGTCCGCGCATCCGTTCCGGGAGTCGTTGGCGGCGCGCCTGGTGACCGCACTGGCCGCGGCCGGGCGTCCGTCCGATGCGCTGCGGGCGTTCCGCCGGATCGAGTGGATGCTGCGCACCGAACGCGGCGTCGAGCCATCGGCGCTGCTGCGCCGCGCGGTCGCCCCACTCGAACCGCCGGCCGAACCGCAGCGCGCCGCCCTGACCGGCCAGGCGCCGCCGCGACGGCTGACCAGCTTCGTCGGCCGCGGCGCGGAGGTCTGCGAGGTCGCGGCACTGCTCCGGCGGCACCGGCTGGTGACGCTGGTCGGACCGGGCGGTATCGGAAAGACCAGGCTCGCCAACGAATTGGTGCTCGCACACGGTGCCCGGTTGATGGACGGATACGGTTTCGCGGAACTGTCGGCGGTGGCGCCCGACCTTTCGAGCACCGCGGTCCGCAATGCCGTCGCGGCAGCGGTTTGCGCGGCCGTCGCACCGGGTGTGCTCCTCGAGGAGCCCGGCGGGGACTGGACGGATGCGCTGGTGCGCGTGCTCGGGCGGCAGCGGATGCTGCTCATTCTGGACAATTGCGAACACGTGATCTCCGCGGTGGCCGAACTGGCGGTCGACCTGTTGGCGCGGCTGCCGCGGCTGACGATACTCGCGACGAGTCGTCAACTGCTGGCAGTCGATTGCGAGCAGCTCTATCCGGTGCGAGCCCTGCCGGTGCCCACTCCGGAGGCGAGTGTCGACGGGGCCGTCGCCTGCGCCGCCGTCCGGCTGTTCTTGGATCGCGCGACCGCCGTGCGGCCGGATTTCGAACTGTCGGAGGACAATTGTCGCGCGATCACCACCGTCGTGCGTACTCTCGACGGGGTGCCGCTGGCGCTCGAGCTCGCCGCGGCGCGGTTGCACGGCCTGTCGCCGCAGGCCTTGGCCGACCGGCTCGACGATCGTTTCGACCTGCTGGCCAATGGATCCCGCCAGGCGGCGCCTCGGCATCGTTCCCTGCGGGCGATGGTCGCCTGGAGTTGGGCTCTACTGCCCACCGCCGAAGCCGAATTGGCCTGCCGTCTCTCGGTCTTCGCCGGCAGCACGACCCTGGAGGCGATCACGGGTGTGTGCGGAGCCGACATCGATGACCAAGAGACCGTAGCCGACTGGCTGGCCGGATTGGTCGCCATGTCACTGGTGGAGTTCGACGGCCGTCGCTATCGGATGCTCGACACCATTCGCACCTACGCGGCTGATGAATTGGCGCGTGTGGGCGAGACGGAACGGTGGGAGCGCGCACACGCCGCATGGTTCGTGGACTTCTGCGAAGCGGGCGCACGCGAACTACGGGGACCCGCCCAACGCGAATGGATGCGTCGATTCGCCGCCGACCACGCTAATTGCGAAGCGGCCCTGGCCTGGTCGATCCGGCATCGGGAGCCGGAAGTCGCGGTGCGGCTGTTCGGCGATCTGGCCTGGTACTGGCTGTTCCGTGGTCGACGCACCCACATGTCGACCTGGCGATCGCGGGTGCTCGACCTCACCGGTGCGCGGATACCGCCCGGCTGCACGGGATCGTTTCTGATGTGCCGGTACGCCGAGGAGATCTCGGCGCCCGTGATCGTCGTCCGGCCGGAGTCGATCCCCGACACCTCCGCCGAATTCGAGCACCTGATCCGGGTCGCGATGACCGAACCGCGCGGCATCCATCCGTTCTTCATGCTGCTACTGGCATTGCGGGAGCATTACCGCGGCGATCGGAGTCTGCTCGACCGCTGTGCGACCGCCGAGGAGGGCGGACTACGCGGCCAGGCGCTCGTGATTCGGGCGTACGAGGACGTCGATGCCAAGCCGATCGAGAGCATCTTCGCCGATCTCGAAGCGGCCGTGGACTGTCTGAGCGACTCCGGCGATCCTCGCACGCTCTGCGCGGCGATGCTCGAACTGGCGCAGATGCGGGTGCTGTGGCACGGAATCGACTGTGCCGCACCGTCGATCAGCCGTGCCACGGAGCTGCTGAGCGACGAACTCAGTCCCGACATCTGGCACCAGGTCCTGCTCGTGGCCGCGAACCTGCATCTCTGTGGCGGCGATATCGCAGGCGCCACCGGCTATCTCGCGGGCGCCGAGAAGATCGACCCGACCGACCTGACCGGCGCCGAGATCACCAACCGGTGTCAGAACCGGGCCTACATGGCATGGCGGGAAGGACGAATCGACCACGCATTCGAGCTCTTCGAAAACGTGGTGTCGCCCACCCTCCTTCGCACCGACTTTCACAGCGTCACGCGAATGTTCGTACCGGCTCGATGGCGTGCCATCTTCGCGGCCGTATCGGTCGACGCGGACCGGATGGACACCGCCGTTCAACAGCTGAGGATCGCACGCGAATACGCGGCCTCCGCATCCCCGCTGATGCTGTTGGATGTGGCGTTCGCGCATGCCCTGGCCGCTCTCGCCGCGGACCTGCCCGAACACGCGGCGCGAATTCTCGGTGCCCAGCGGCGGGGGTATCGCGGCGAGGGCCGTACCGTGCTCGGACCCGACGACCAGCGCGCGGTGGTTCTGGCCCGGAAAGCCCTCGGCGACGAGGCTTTCGAGAAGTTCGCGGGTGAGGGCGAGGACACCGCGTTGGAGCCGCTGCTCGTCGAGGTCGAACACGCAGTGGTAGCCCTGCGCTGAGGTCCGAATCCTTCCGCGCCCGAGCTGATCAGGCGTGTGCGGCGACGACGTGCGGGTTCGCCGCAACGGTGCCGGGGCAGGGTGCGGGGCAGGGCGGGGCGGCGGAGAGCGTGTCCAACGCACCGTGGTGGCGGTGGCTGCTGAGCACGGCGCCGAGTTCGAGGACGAGCACGATCACGCCGTAGCCGAATGCGGTGGTGGACAGGTCGAATCGGCTCAGGCACAGTCCGGCGAGCACGGCGGGCAGGCTGAACGCGAGATAGGCGGCGACATAGGTCGCGGTGATGACCTCCGCGCGGCGGTCGGCCTCGGTTAATCCGGTCAGCATCCGCAGAATGCCGGTGAATGTCGGTCCGCAGCCGATTCCGGCGATGCTGCTGCCGACCAGGAAGAGTGCCACTTCCCGAGTCGCGACGCCGGTCAGGGCGATTGCGACGCCGCTGACCAGGAAGGCCGGGCCGCTGCGTAGCAACCGGTCGATGGTCCACTCACGGGTCAGGACGGCCGCGGTCAGCGACGCGCCCTGCAACGCGAGGATCACCAGTCCACCGGCCAGCGGGCTGGCCAGATGGAATTGCGCGCGCATGAGCGCCCCGCCGAGCGACAGATACAGCCCGCCCAGCGCCCACGTGGCGACGACCGATGGCAGCAGCGTCCGAAAGACCGACCGAACTGATTGTGGCACAGACACTTTCGGAATCAGTGAGTCCAGCGCGCGGCCGTCGGGGGTGACCGTCTCGGGCATCATCGTGACGCCCACGATCAAGGCCGCGTACGCGGCGGCCAGCAGCCAGAACACCAGATGGGTCGGCGCCGGGGCGAAGGCCACCAGCAGTCCGCACGACATCGCGCCGGCGGCCGAGCCCGCCCCTGCGGCGATGCTGGACATCAGCACGCCCAGCCGCGACCCCGGTGGCTGCAGGTCGATCAGTGCCGCGCTGATCGCCCCGGTGGACAACCCGGCCGCGATGCCCTGAATCCCTCGGGCGGCGAAAAGCCATGTCACCGAGCGCGCTTCGGCGAAGATCAGCGTCCCCGCCAGCGCCGTCACCGCGGCCGTGAACAGCACCGGCCGCCGCCCGATATGGTCCGACAGCGACCCGGCGGTCAGCAAAGTGGCCAGCAGCGCAAGGACATTGGTCGCGTACACGCCCGTGGAAACCAGCGCGGAGTAGTGCCACTGCTGCTGATAGATCGGATACAGCGGCGACGGCGCCGAGGACGCGAACAGCATCAGTGCCAGCGCGGTCACCAGGAGCCAGAACGCGGCCAGGCGCGGCAGCCGCGCGTGACGGCCGGCTCGCCCAGGGGCGGATCGGAGCGAATTGTTCACCATGCGCGCAAGCGTGGGCGCGCCCGCTGATACCGGACTGTCGCCGCGTACCAGCGCGGTGTCCGCCGTGCGGGCGAATGTGGTCGGCATGACGAATACCGACAATCTCAGCCGGTCCGAACTGTCCGTGCTTGCCAACCGGGATGCGCTGGAGATCGCTCCGGGACGGCTCTACCTCGGCGGTCAGTGGCGTGATTCGGACTCCGACGCGCGCTGGCAGCACCTGAGCCCTGCGACCAACGAAGAGGTCACCACCATCGCCGACGCCTCGGCCACCGATGTCGATCGGGCAGTCGGCGCGGCGCGGCGCGCCTTCGACGAGGGGCCGTGGCCGCGGCTGCGAGCCAAGGAGCGCAAGGCGCTCCTGGAACCACTGATTGCATTGCTGCGCGAGGCCGCACCGCGGTTGAGCCGGATCCAGACGCTCGAGAACGGCATGCCGATCTCCTTCACCTCCCAGTACCGGCTATCGGCCGCGGTCGCCGCGGACGTGTTCGACCACCACCTCGGCTGGATCGACAAACTCGGCGGGGAGACCTATCCGCAGTACACCGAGCGGAGTGATCTGCAGTACCTGAGCTTCCGGGAACCGGTCGGCGTGGTGGCGGCCATCGTGCCCTGGAACGCGCCGGTGCTGCAGCTGGCCAACAAGGTCGCGCCCGCCCTGGCGGCCGGGTGCACGGTCGTGCTCAAACCCTCCGAGTACGCGAGCCTGAGCAGCCTGGCGATCGCCGAACTGATCGATCGACTGGATTTGCCCCCGGGCGTTTTCAATCTCGTCACCGGTGTCGGCGCCACCTCCGGCGAGGCGCTGATCACCCATCCCGGCGTCGACAAGGTCAGTTTCACCGGCAGCCGCGGGGTCGGCGGGCGCATTCTCGAGGCCAGCGGCCGCGATATCAAACGCGTCACCCTCGAACTGGGCGGCAAGAGCCCGAGCCTGGTCTTCCCCGACGCGGACGTCCGCGAGGCCGGGAAGGCGGTGATGCGCATGATCGCGCTGGGCATGTCCGGACAGCAGTGCACCGCCCAGACCCGGGCCCTGGTGCACGTGGACTGCTATGACGAATTCCTCGACGGCGCAAGGGAGATCGCCGCCTCGGTGCGCTACGGCGACCCGTTCGACCCGGACACCAACGCCTCACCGCTGATCAACAAGCAGCAACTGGTGAAGGTGCTGGATTACGTCGAGTCCGGCACCGCCGAGGGCGCGCATTTGCTGCTCGGCGGGGACCGGCCGGGCGATGCGCTCAGCGCCGGCAACTATCTGAACCCGACCATCTTCACTCAGGTCGACAATCGCAGCCGGCTGGCGCAGGAGGAGATCTTCGGTCCGGTGCTGGCCGTCATCCCGTTCTCCGACGAGGACGAGGCGGTTCGGATCGCCAACGACACCGAATACGGTCTGGCCGCGGGCATTTACACCACCGACATCGCGCGTGCCTTCCGGCTGGCCCGCCGCATCCGCGCCGGCGCGATCGGCGTCAACGGCTACACCTTCATGCCCAATGCGCCGATCGGGGGCTACAAGACCTCAGGGCTGGGCCGGGAGGGCGGTCGCACCGCGCTGGAGGCATACACCGAGCAGAAGACCGTCATGATCGAGACCGGGGCTTGATCACCCCGACCTGGTTGGCGGCGCGGTGGGAACTGCGCCGCCGACCAGGTCGTCGAACTGGAAGGTGCGTGAACGGGTTCCGCTGTGATCGTCGGCGGCCACCCGATGGTGGGAATCCGTTCGAACAGTGACCGCGGATTCCAGCGATCATGGGCGGGAGGGAGCGCGGAGGTGTCATGTGGTGCAGGTGAGGGTTCTCGGCCCGGTCTCGGTGCTCGCGGCCGACGGCCGCGAACTCGCGATCAGCGGGCCGCGGTTGCGAACCTTGCTGGCGCTGCTCGCCCTTCGCGCCGGGGCGGTGGTTCCGACCGGACCGCTGATCGACGGGATCTGGGACGCCGATCCACCGGCGAACGTGGAGAACGCGGTTCAGGCCCTGGTGAGCCGATTGCGCGTGGCAGTCGGCGTGGATCGCGTGGTGAAGGTCGGAGCGGGGTATCTCTTGGCGGTCGAACCGGAGGCGGTCGACGTGTGCCGGTTCGAGCGGCTGGTCGAACAGGCTCGGCGGCTGAGCGCGGCCGGGCGGCGCGAGCCCGCCACCCGCGCGCTGGATCGGGCGCTGGCGCATTGGCGTTCGGACGCGCTCGTCGGAGTGGTCGACTCGGCCGCCATGCGCTCGACGGTCACTGCCCTGACCGAACAGCGGCTGGCGGCGATCGAGCTGCGCGCCGATCTCCTCTCGGCGCTCGGGCGGGCCGACGAGGCGCTGCCGGATCTGGCGCAGTACTGCGTGGCGCATCCCTTCCGGGAGACGCTGGCGGCTCGGCGCATCACCGCTCTCGTGGCTTCGGGACGCGAGTCGGAGGCCTTCGATGTCTACCGGCACACGGCCGAACTGATGCGTCGGGAACTCGGAGTCGCTCCGGGCCCGGCTTTGCGCGCGGCACTGGCCTCGATCGACGCGGCCGCCGATGCCGAGCTTCCGGCCGCTCCGGCGACCTCCGAGCCGAGCCGCTTACCGCGGGATTCGACAGGGACGCACTGTGATTCGGCGTGGTCGGGGCCCGAACCCGCGATCGAGCCGGCGGCGCCGGCAGCGCCCCGCGGAGGCGAGCAAGGGGTGCCGCGGCGGGAGACCAGTCTCGTCGATCGGGAGCGCGATCTCGACCGGCTGACCCGGCTGCTCCGCTGCTCCGCCTTGGTGACGCTGACCGGGACCGGCGGCGTCGGCAAGACCCGACTGGCGACGGAACTCGCAGTGACGCAGCCGGATTGGCCCGACGGCTGCGTCTTCGCCGAGCTCGCGGCTATCGCGCCGCGGCGCGCGGGCGACGCGTCCACGCGGTCCGCGGTTCCGGCGGCCGTACTGTCGGCGCTGGGTCTCGTCGGAGCCGGCGACGGCGGCGACTGGTGCGCGGCACTGCACCGGGCCATCGGAACCGGCCGGATGCTGGTGGTCTTGGACAACTGCGAGCACGTGATAGACGATGCCGCCGAGTTCGCGGCGTTCCTGCTGCGCCATTTCCCCGCGCTGACCGTACTGGCCACCAGTCGCGAGCCGCTCGGGATCGAGGGGGAAAAGCTCTATCCGGTAGGAACTTTGGCGACACCGGAGCCCGGCGCGTCGGTGGCGGTCGCCGCCGAATCGGCCGCCGTCCGGCTGTTCGTGGACCGCGCTCGCGCGGTACGACCGGATTTCCGGCTGACCGACGCCGAATGCGCCGATGTCGTCGCCGTCGTGCGCTGCCTCTCCGGGCTGCCGTTAGCGATCGAGCTCGCCGCGGCCCGCCTGAACGCGCTGCCGGTCCGTCACCTGGCCGAGCGGCTGCCCCACCGGTTCCGCGTCCTGGACTCGCGCAGCCGGAATATGTCACCCCGGCATCGCACACTGCGCGCCGTGGTGTCCTGGAGCTGGAACCTGCTCGGCGACTCGGAAGTCGAATTGGCCCGCAGGCTGGCCGTTTTCGCCGACGGCGCCGGACTCGACGCCATCGACGCGGTATGCGACGGCACCGTACAGGCACTCACGGCACTGGTGGCCAAATCCTTGGTCGAGTTCGACGGCGCGCGATACCGCATGGTGGAAACGATCCGCGCCTACGCCGCGGCGGAATTGGAGGCGGCCGGCGAGAGCCGACGACTGGCGGCCGCACACGCGGACTATTTCCTCGCGCTCGTGCGGGACGCGGTGCCACGGCTGCTCGACGATCGACAGACAGCCGACCTCCTCACCGTCGAATACACCAACTGCCTGGCCGCCTTGGAGTGGGCGGTAGACGCCGGGGACGGAGAGCGGGCACTCGGACTGTACAGCGGACTGATCTGGCACTGGCTGCTGTGCGGGCACCGCGGCGAAGTCCTGGACTGGCGTCCCCGGGTGCTGTCGCTGCTCGACGTGGGTCCGCCGACCAGCTGACCGGTGGGCGCCAGGGCCGGGTTACAGCGGCCACTGCATGTGCTTGACCTCGAAGAATTCTCGGAATCCCTCTTCGCCGCCCTCTCGGCCGATACCGCTGAATCCCGGCCCGCCCCACGGTGCGTCCGCTCGCATTCCGGCTCCGCCGTTGATGGTGACGGTGCCCGAGCGGACCCGGCGGCCGAAGGCGATGGCTTCGGCCGTTGGTCCCCAAACATTGGCATTGAGCGCGTATTTGACATCGTTGGCCATGCGGACCGCCTCATCGAGGCCCGTGTACGGCATCACCACGCCGACCGGTGCGAAGAGTTCCTCCTGGGCGATCTCCGCCTCGTTGGGCACACCGGTCACCAGGGTCGGCTCGAGGAAGAAGCCCTCGTCGAGGCCGGCCGGACGGCCACCGCCGACGGGGATCTGCGCTCCGGCCGCGCGGGCGCGGGCGAGAAATCCCTCCACGTCGACGCGATGCTCGGCGGTGATCAGCGGTCCCAGGACTGTGTCGGGGGACATCGGGTCGCCGACGGTCAGGCTCCGCAGGAACTCGACCGACCGCTCGACGTATTCGTCGAAATCGGCCTGCGGCACCAGGGTTCGGGTGGTGGCGCCGCAGGCCTGCCCGCTGTTACGGGTGAATCGCAGCGCCGAGGCCGGCACCGCCCGGCTCAGATCGGTGCCGGGCAGCACGATATTGGGCGACTTGCCGCCGAGTTCGAGCACCACCTTCTTCAGGGTCGGTGCGGCCAGCGTCAGGATGATGCTGCCGACCGAGGGCGAACCGGTGAAACTCACCATGTCGACCTCCGGCGCCTGCACCACCAATCTGGTGACCTCGGGCGGGCCGAAGACCAGATTCACCGCGCCGCGGGGGAATCCGGCCTCCTCGACCAGCCGTACGAACGCCGAGGTCAACAGGATCGCCTTCGGCGAGGTGACCAGGACCGTCGAGCACCCGGCAGCCAGGGCGCCGCCGAGCTTCAGGGCGGACATCGTGATCGGCGCGTTGTAGGCGACGATGGCGGCGACGACACCGGCCGGTTCGCGCAGCAGCATGCTGCTGTTGCTGATCGGATCGTGGTCCAGCGGCAGCGGCTGCTCGTAGCCGTCCCGGGGTCCGTTCGCCGCGGCGGTGGCGAACCAGCGGAAATACTTCACGGGCAGATCCACATGCTGGGTGGGCCCGCTGCCGATCGGGGTGCCGAGTTCGACAGCCGCCAGCTCGACCAGCTCGTCCCGATGCTCTTCGAGCAGGACCGCCAAACGGTTCAGCAGGGCACCCCGGTCGGCGGGAGCGAGCCGGCTCCACTCGCCCTCGTCGAAGGCGTGCCGGGCCGCGGTGAGGGCGGCGGCGACCTGGGCGGGTGCCGAGGCCGGGGTGAGCGCCAGCTGTCGGCCGGTCGACGGATTGATCGACGCTATCGACTCACCGTCGCCGGTGATCCAGCGCCCATCGACATAGTTTTCGGCCTGACTGATCACGGTGGTCATCGGATTCCTTATGGTGTCGCAGTGCTTATCGTGACTACTGAAGAGTGGTCGCCGCCGCTGATACCGCGCTGTCGGCAGCTGACAGCACCTGCCGCGCCCGGCAACCATTTCGCCGACGGACCGACATATCGAACGACTGAACCGTCACGGATTAGAGACCGCTTCCTTCTCGAGGAAGATGGTTCCCATCATGTCGAAGCGTTACCCCGAGAAGGCCGTGCGCCTGGCTCTCGAACGTCTCGATGAGTACGGATCGCCTACGCGGCAGCGCGCGCGATCGGCCCGATGGGTCGATGTGCATCACGAGACACTGCGGTTGTGGCGCGAGTACATCGCAGGTTCTGGAGACAAGGCGATTGCCACATCTCTGAACCTGGATAACATCCCGTGTCCTTCGGCGCGCCGACCGGACCAGAATCGGCATCGTGCGGGTGACGGGTGTCAGGGGCCGACGGTTACCGCGATCCTACGGAATCCCCACTACACCGGATATGCAGTGTTCGCACTCGCACGACGACCTTGCCCCGTGAATATCAGCTGCGGGGCCGTGTTCGTTGCGCCAGCTGCTCGCGGAAGATGCAGGCCGCTGTCATACGTGAGGTGGTGTACTACCGGTGTCTCGCTCGTACGTTGACCCCAGGTAGTCCAGCGCTGAGCGATCATCCGAAGACGGTGAACCTGCGCGAGTCTGTGATCATCGGCCCGGTCAACCGGTGGCTGGGCCAGTTGTTCGATGGCGACCATCGGGAACGCACGATCGACACGCTGGTCGAGGCACACAATGCGGACGCCAACGGCGGTGTGCGGGAGGCACTTCGCCGGCGGATCTCGGAGGCGGTCGGGACGCTCGAACGCCACCGTGGCGCGATCGAAGCTGGTGTCGATCCGCAGATCCTGGTGGAACCGATGAACTCGGCACACGCCGAGAAGGCTATTGCCCAGCGCGAGTTGGACAACTTGCCTCAGGTGGTGCCGCTCAACCCGAGCAAGCTGCACGACCTGATCGACTCGCTGGGGGACATCGCGTCAGTGCTGGATGCGGGGAGCCCCTCGGACCGCGCTCGAATTTATGATGCGCTCGATCTGCAGATTCGCTACTCACACACAGGGTTGGCGGCCGATGTGGCCGCCAATCCGCGTGTGGTCAGCACTGGTGTCCGGAGGGGGACACATCCGCTAAACACGCGGATCGACCTGCGGAAATGATGGCCACCAGCCTGCAGGCCCCGCCGCTGGGCGGTCACGGGTCCAGATCCTCCACCACGATGATCACGGAGGCGAGATTTTCGTGAACCAACGGTGTGCTGGCGCGCACCGAGCATGCCCCCTCCTGGTGCTCTCGGCCTTGCTCGGGCCCGGTGTTGTTCGCAGTCCGGGCTCGACCGTTGTTCTCGGGCACGGCGCGTTCGCCGATGCCGCCAGCTGGGCACTGGCGGCCGCGCGGAGTCGGCACCGAAGTATGCGGGCTCAGCACATCGTGCGGCTGCCCCGTGGCGCCGGTACCGACCAGGGTCGAGAAGACCGGCATCATGAACGAGGGACGGGGCAGCAGATGACGTCCACGCACATTGTCGAATCCGATTCCACCACCGTCCGTTCCGGATATCTGGATCCGTCGGCGCCCGCAGCCGCGGTGGTGCGGTCGGGGGACACCGTCCGATAGCCGAACACCTGGACGGCCTGCACCCGAGCCCGTCCGGTCATCGCCTGTTCGCCGCCATCGCGGCCGAACTCATCGCGTCCACCACCACCGCCACCATCGTCGCCGCCTGAGCGACACGGCTCACCACACCGTGGTTCGAGAGGAATTTCCGTGACGGACGACAGACGCCTGGCGCGCGACCCGATTGCCATCGTCGGGATGTCGGGCCTGCTGCCCAATGCACGCAACCATCGAGAGTACTGGCAGAACATCGTCGACGGTGTCGACTGCACCGAAGACGTCAGTGCGCGTTCAACCCGCTCTATGCCCAGGGCGTGACCGTCGCGGCGCTGCATGCGGTCGCGCTGCGTGAATGCCTGGCAGGCGGCCTGCCGGACGCGGAGCTGCCCGCGCGTTTCTACGCGGCCGCGGCCGAGGCCGGCGCTACCGCCTGGCAGCTCGCGGCCGCGTCGGATCTGCGTCATCCGCGGGTCGCGGGCCGGCGCGGGCTGCGCACTCGGCTCACCAATGCGTATGTGGCGCAGGTGCATCGCGCCGCCCACCTGGACCCGCTGGTGGCGCGCACCTTCATGCGCGTCGCCCATCTCGTCGAACCCCGCACTGACCCGACCGGTACTGGCGGCCCGGATCATGCTGCGCGGCAATGGCGCCGCACTCGTCATGCCGGCCGATCGTTGAATCCAGGAGGACAATCATGGCCGCCCCAGAGGCGAACGCCGTTGCCGAAGCGCAGGACCCGGCCGTTGTGAACGCTCTGGCCCGGCTCTTCGGGCCCGACGGCCGCTCGGACCCGTAAACCCCGGCGCGCGTGTTGCGCGATGCCGGGCCCATCCATCAGACCCCGCTCGGACATCGCGTGCTCACCCGGTACGAAGACTGCGCCGCAGTGCTGTCCACCACCGCGTGGAGCCACGCCGAAGAAGCCGGGATGATGCACCCGACCGTCAAACCCGAGGACGCCCCCGAGGAACTGCCCATCTCCTTCCTGTGGATGGAGCCGCCGGACCACACCCGCCTGCGCAACCTGGTCACCAAGGGTTTCACGCCGCGCACGGTGGCCCGGCTGCGCCCGCGCATCGAGAAGCTCAGCGCGGAGCTGGTCGACAAGGCCCTGGAGGCAGGCGAATTCGATCTGGTCGAGATGATCGCCTACCCGCTGCCGCTGATCATCGCCTGTGAGCTCATCGGTGTGCCGGAGGAAGCATACGAGCAGGTGCACCACTGGTCGCAGGATCTGGCGCGCGGATTCGACCACGACTACACGCTGCCCGAGGAATCGCTGCGGGCGCGCAGCGCCGTCTCGCGCGGGTTCATGGGCTACTTCCGGCAGCTGCTCAACAAGCGCCGCGTGAACCCGCGCGACGACCTGCTCAGCGCGCTCTCGCAGGTCGAGGACCGCGGTGATGTGCTCACCGAGCAAGAACTGCTCGCCACCTGCATCACCACCTTCGTGGCCGGGCACGAGACCACCGCCAACCTGATCGGCACCGGCATGCTGCGGCTGCTGCGCGCGCCGGACCAGATCCAGGCGATGCGCGACCGCCCCGAACTCACTGCCTGCGCGCCCGACGAACTCCTGCGCCTGGAACCCTCGGTGCAGATCACCACCCGGGCCGCCACCCGCCCGATCACCGTCGCCGGACACGACTTCGAACCCGGCGAGGGCGTGGTGGTCCTCATCAACTGCGCCAACCACGACGAGCGCGTCTTCCCCGAGCCCGATCGCACCGACGTCGCCCGCTACTCCGATCCCATGCACCCCGCCAAGAAGCATCTCGGCTTCAGCCTCGGCATCCACTACTGCTTGGGCGCCCCCCTTGGCTCTGCTGGAAATGGAGATCCTGCTCGACGTGCTGCTCCGCAAAGTCGGTGCCATCGAACTGCTCTCGGAGAGTCCCCCCTTCAAGCCGAACGTGGTCATCCGTGGCCTCGAGTCCCGGCGCGTCGGCTTCCGGCCCGCCTGATCCGAGGTGGAACCCGGTGGGCACCGGGCTGTTCGCTGTGCCCACCGATCCGTTCAGATTCCCAGCGACTCGATCACCATCCGAGCGACTTTCGCGCCGGAGTACTGCTGTTGGCCGGTGATGAGGTTGCCGTCGCGGACGGCGAAGGCGCGGAACAGTCCGCCGGTGACGAAGTTGGCGCCCAGCGCGATGGCCTCGTCCTGGATTCGGAACGGCATCACGGTGCGGCCGAGGGCTTGATCGGAGAAGTCCTCTTCGACGTTGGAGAAGCCGGTCATGGTCTTGCCCTCGACGAGCGGCGTGCCGTTGTCGGCGACCACGTCCAGCAGCGCGCAGGTGCCGTGGCACAGCACCGCAGTCGGCTTCTCGGCGGCGTGGAATGCCGCAATCGTGGCAGCCAGATCCTTGCGGCCCCGGAAGGTGAACATCGGCGACTGGCCTCCGCAGACCACGATGGCGTCGAAGTCGTCGTGGTTCCGATCAGCCAATACAGCGGTATCGTCCAGCAGGGCAGCCAATTCGGGGGTGTTGATGAAGCCCATGGTGATCAGATCGTCTGCCGACCAGCGGCTCTCGTCGCGCGGATCGGACATGGCGTCCATCTCGACACGTCCGCCGTCGGGGCTGGCTATGCTGATATCGTAACGGGCCCTGGTGAATTCGTAATAGGGGTGTGTGAGCTCGGCGGCCCAGAAGCCTACCGGAATGTTCAGCGCCGTCGAGGTCGACGGGTTGGCGACCACCATCAGCACTCGCGGACGCTGGGCACGGGTGACGTCGATGATCTCGTGATGTTCGGTCGGATACGCGATGGCCATTGCCGGTCCTCCGATGGTAGGGAAAGACTTCACCGCAGATGCCATGGACTGGCCCTCGGTGCGGTTCGCGGGACTGTGATCGGACCGCGCGGCCATCGTTCCGGCGCGACGGTCAGGTGGCTGGGCCGCTCTCGTTGCGGGGGTTGAGGTAGCCGAGCTGGATCGATCGCAGATCGCCGCGCATGAAGCCTCCGCTGGTGACAGGCTCGTCAGCGATGATGCGCCGTGCGGTGGTCTCGTCGTCGGCGGTGAAGATCCCCACACCGGTATTGACCGTGCCCAGAGTAGGCCCGGCCGCCAGTAGCACACCGGCGGCGTCCAGTCGCGCCAGCCAGTCCCTGTGCGCGGCGAACGCGGATCTTTCGTCAGCGGTCATGGTTGCGATGAAATTGTCGCGAGGCGGATGCATGAACAAGATCCACTCGGCCATCTGCCGAGTATACGGTCACAGCGATAGTTGCTGGACTATTGCTCGGTGGCTGTCGGTGACCGCGGTCGTGTCCCGAGGCCGACGCTGCTTCGGGCCCAGGGCCGACGAGGCCCTACCTCTGTCACAGGGGTTCACAGGCAGTCGTCTCCGTGTCGGGGAAGGGCGATATCCGCAGTTCAGTCCAGCTGCCAGAATCGGTCAGCGCCCCGCCGGGATTCACCGCGTAGCCAGACGTGGGGCCGCCAAGGTGCGGCTGGCTCGCAGTCCCGATATCCGGCCTTCGCGGCTGACACCGGGAGAACCCTCGAATGCCCCTGCGTCGGCTCTTTCTCGTGGTCACCGTCCGAGGTCTCCCGGCGATCCTGGTCGGCACGGCTCGGTATCGCGGCAGCGTTCTTCACCGCGGGATGCCTTGCGCCTGCCGTGGATCGACCATCGCAGCTACGGGAGCGTCCGATTCGTGGTCTTCCTCGGAGCCGGCCGCGCCGTGAAGGAAGCCCTTGCTCCCCAGGCAACTGCAGCGATCGTCGCGCCCCTCGGTATGAACCGTCACCTCGTCCTCTTCTGACAGCCCGTCCACCGGATGGGCCGACCAGGTGACGTCGAATTGGTCTGAGTATCCGATCCCTCGCTCAGATCCGTTGCAGTGCAGCGATTCCCGGAATGTCCGCGACGGCAAGAACCTCGAAGTGCGCCTGCTCGCGATCGTGCTCGGACTCTTCGGCACCCGCGTCCTGGGATCTCAGCGCCGGATGTCGCAGATTGGGGCGGACGGCTCCGACGCGCCTCCGTGTCAAGGAATTGCGGCCTCGATCCGGGCGAGCTGGGCGGTCACGATCTCCTCGAATGCGGCGTGGCGGTCGGCCCCGAGGGGGCGGATCTCGCGGGCGAAGTGGGCCAGGGTGGGGAAGCGGTCGGGGTCGGCGCCCAGGACCGCGACCCGGAACTGCTCGATGCCCTGTTCGTACTCGCCGGGGGTAAGGGTGTCGATGCCGGCCTCGGAGGCGATCAGCGCGGCGAGCAGGATCACGATCCGGTGGTAGTGGCGCGGAATTTCCGCATCGGGCAGGCCCGAGGCCCGCAAGGCCTGCAGGACCTCCTCCATGACCAGGCGGGAACCGGTGCCGCCGGAGCCATAGCGTCCCCAGAGTGCGGCGAGTTGGGGGTGCCGGCCGAAGGCCCCGCGCAGGCGCTGGGCGGTTGCGGTGATGCGTTGCTTCCAGTCGCCCTCGGGGCGATAGCCGTCCATCGCGGCCACCAGGATCCGGTCGGCGACCGCGCGCAGCAATTCGGTTTTGTTGCGGAAATGCCGGTAGAGGCTCGAGGAGTCGGTCCCGAGCGCCGCGGCAAGCTTGCGCACGCTGAACGACTCGGCGTCGCTCGTACGCAGCAGCTCCGTCGCCGTATCCAGAATTTCCTCGGTCGACCAACGCCTTCGGCCTGCCATCTAGCCCCTCTCGTCCAAGCTCAGCATAGCCTATGCACTTGACGATGCACGCGGTGCGTGCAACACTGTGCGCATTGGCGGGCGGACGAGCCTGGCCGGGAGAGGGAGAGATGGACATGAGCGAGACCACCGCTGTGCAGCGGCCACGGGCGCCGGAGTTCTCAGCGATGAAGCCCGAGGAACTGATCGCCTACCGCGACGCGGAGAATCGCTGGCGAGCGTCCAGCGCCGCATGGCCGCTCATCGGCGCGCCGGACCCCGGGGCCGTGATCGAGTGGCAGGAGTTGGCACTACCGGGCCGCGGCCTTCCGGTCCGGGTGTACCGGCCCGCGTCGACGAGCGACGGCGGAGCCGACACCCGAACTGGCCTGCCACTTGTGATCCACGTGCACGGCGGCGGTTACGTGGGCACAGCAGCGCAATGCGACTGGACCAACAGTCACCTCGCCGTCCACCTGCCCGCGCTCGTCGTCTCGGTCGAGCACCGCCTCGTCGGCCCGGACAGCACGCTCGGGCACGCCGCCGACGACGGGTGGGACGTGCTCGAGCACGTGGTGCGGCACGCCGCGCAATGGGGTGCCGACCCGGCTCGCACGGCGGTCTTCGGCGAGAGCTTCGGCGGGCTGATCAGCGCGCTGACCGCGATCCGAGCCCGGAACGCCGGCCTGCGGCTCGCCGCGCAGGTGCTGGTTAACCCCGCGGTCGAGGTGACCGAGACGATGTACGACTATCCCTCCATCGCCGAGTACGCCTACGACCCGGGCCCCGCCGTGCCGGTACTGCGGCTCCTGCGTGGGTTCGCCGCCCCGCCGGGAACCGACGCCCGCGCACTCTCGCCGCTGTACGCGGACGACCTGAGCGGACTCGCCCGCGCCCTGGTCGTGGTGCCGACCCAGGACGCACTCGCCGATCACGGCCGCCGCTATGCCGAGCGACTGCGGGCGGCCGGAACGTCCGTACAGCTCACCGAATATCCGGGAGCGCGGCACGCGTTCCTCACTCTGCCGGGCATGGAACCGCAGGCCGAGCTCGCCCAGGCGGAGATCCGCGAATTCCTCCGTGCGGCCCTGGCGGCATGACGCAGCAACGATGTATCTGAACACTCTTCCGACACGCTCGATTCGGCAGTACAGGACGTTCAGCTGTCGCCGCCATGAACGATCCGGGATAACGGATCTGTGAATATCGTCCGAAGCCTCGACCGGAGATCTGGCCCTGCGGCTGCGAGACGGACGTCGTCTTCACGCCCTCGCTGCCGGTGACGCATCGCCTGCATACGAGCGCTGATCCAGGCCAACGACACCGATCCGGCGGCGTTCGTCTTTCACACGCTTTTGTGGACCGAGCGGCGCAGCAGCTGTTGGGTGAGAAACCCGAACCAGCGTTCGACCTGGTCGAGCCACGGCGACCCGGTCCGGGGTGAAATGCACACGGAAACGCGGGTGCGCGGCGAGCCACTGCTGGACCGGCGGGGACTTGCGCGTCATTCCGGTCACCCCAACCTGGGCGGCGACATGGGTGTTGAACGCGCCGGGCTCGGCGCAGGCCAGCACAATCCGGCACCGCAACGCGAATGCCTGTGCCGATGTCGCTGCCCGCGCCCCTCGAATCAGCTCCTTACGCTGGGCCTCGGTCACCACCGACTCCGGCCCCGACCTCGGCCGTCCAGTCCTCGCCACCGTCGAATCCTATACTTAGGCAACGGATTTCAGGCGCGGAACACTAGCTCGAGTGTAACCCTGTCGGCGTGGCCGCGGCCCGGCTGGGGTTGGTGCGTGAGCGTTGCTGGCGGCCTTCATGTGGACGTCGTGGCGGTCTGGGCAGCTGGTTGCGGCGGCCCGCCGGATCCCGGCCGTGAGGGTTTCGGTGCGCTGGCCGGACAGGCGATGTTCGGGCGCAGGTGCCGAAATACCCGACGGACACATGTTGGCGTGAGTTGTTGCGCGGCAAGGGGGTTTCTCCCATTGTCGTCGTTGGTCGGCGGCAAGGCTGCGAGCGCGGCGCAGCTGGGTGTAGGCGGCGAACAGCATTCAGGTCCATCGGTCCGCGCTGTCGGGGTCGCGGAGTTTGGGGGGCGGTCCAGCCTAGGGTTTGCTTGAGCATGCGGAAGGTGCGCTCCATGTCGAAGCGGCGCAGGAACGCTTGCCAGAGCAGATCGACAGTGTCGGTGTCGAGGCCGATGCCCGAATGCCAGAGCCAGACGGGTTTCGGTATCGCGCCACTGGGCAGCCGTGCGACGTCGAGGCGGATCACAGTGCCTTCGATGACGGGGAGTTTTCCGGCGGCGGCGACCCAGGACGAGCGGTGGGTCAGCCGGGGAGGTAGCCGGTCCCACGAGCGGGCATGCGCGGGTCCGTGAAGCCTGGTCTCGGTGAGTGTTTCGGTCGCTGGTTCACCCCAGGTCGCGGGGTCGCCGAACACGAACTCGCCACCGTGGCGGGGCGGGCGTCCCTTGGTGCCGGGCAGCCAGGGCGGCCGGACGTCGCAGGACACGGTCCGAGCGCATCCGGGCCAGCACTCGCACCGGCAGATCCGACAGCAGGAACGCCAGCCGCGGCCCGTCGTAGCCGGCATCGGCGATGACCCAGATGTCGGGATCACCGGGACGCTACTGACCGGCGGTGGTCAGATTGCCGATCACCGACCGCAACGGGCTGCGGTGACCTCGGCGGCGTCGTCACCCGGTACAAGCCGGACCGCATCCAGTAGTGCGGTCCAGGAGCTGCGGCCGGTCTCGAGCGCGACCACCACCGAGAACGGCCAGCCCGGGATCATCTGGTGAGTGTTCTTGGCCCGGCCGTAAATGTGACACAGGATCCGCTGTGGGCAGGTGTGCGCTTCGGGCCGCAGCCGGCAGGTGATGTCCACCGCCAGCACCAGTCGCCCGTCCGCGGCCCGCGGCAGCGGCACCGCTGCCAGTGCCCGCCGCAGACCGGGGACCAGCCCCGAGGTTAAAACTCAAGCTAGCTGACCCTACCCGCCGAGGGCTGAACGGCCTGGAGGCGGATGCGGTGCCGCTCCCCCCACTTCTCCAGCGGGCGTAGTGCGATATTCAGCTCCTCACCGCGTACGTTCTCGAAGGCATACGGGCTCGCGGCGCTACGGATCGGGTACGGCGTCGCGGGAGCGGACCTGGCGGCGCGGATCGGGCGCTGGCAGCTGCCGAACACGACACCTCGATGGAGGTGGGGGCATGCGACTGGGCGGCCGGCACAGGGGAGTGGCGGGTAGGCAGCCGGTGTGGATGAGTTCCGGTTCGTTCGCAGGCTCTCGCCGATCGGGGAGGACATGGTCGGCAATTTTTGTAGAAATGTGGATATGCGCATCCAAGAATGTAAGCCGTTGATGCCGCGTCGAACAACCTCTGCGGACCTCCGGGCTGCTCTTTCAAAAGCGGCTGTGAGGGGAGCGGTGTTGCGCGCGGTGTGGTTGGTCGGCCGGCGCTGAGCCGGTTCCTGGTGGTGTCGCCCCCCAGGGGCTCGGTCTCCCGGCGCTACTCCCGCTGGTTGGGGCAGGCTGTGGGCGCGAGGCTGGCGGAGGCTTGCCTTGCGGCGCTCTGACCGGGCTCGGCCGAGTGTGGGTACCTCAGCCGTTGCCGGTCGCCGAACCCGCTCCGGCGTCCGAAGATTCACTCGGAAGCGACGATAGCCGTTGCTTCGCAGCGGCTATCGTATTGTTCTGCGTCCGGGGCGATCAAGATCAGGCATTGTCGTTCTCCTCTTGCCCGCGTAGCCAGGAGTCCCATGCCTCGTAGTCGGGATGATCTCGATCGATCGTGACGAGAGCATCGCCGATTATCCCGTTGGTTTCGGCGCGCATCGGCACCGTCAGAGTTCCGTCGGAGTTGCGTGTTGCTGTCATATCAATCGTTCCTTTCTAGAGCTGATCTGACTCGAGGCGGTGTTGTATGTCCGAGAAATAGCGTTCGAGCAGAGACCCCGAAGCCAGTTTATTCTTGCTTATTCCGAGGCCATCGGCGATAGCATAAGCTCGGTAATTGGGTGGCATATTGCGGTTGTATACCCAGCAGTCGAACCCCTCGGCGAAGGTTTCTGACCGTCCGGCGTCACCTGGCTGGGCAAAATAAGGATTCAATCCGTCCATCCGGTCGTACAGCTGTCGGAACTCTGCCGACTCGGACGCCGTGCCGAGGGCTGCGTCGAAGGCATGACCGGTCTCATGCAATGCCAGCGAGAGAGTATCGTGCTCGCCCTTGCTGCCGAGGGCCACCTGGTGCGTTGTCGTACGGTACAGTCCTGGTACGTTGTCCCAGGTCTGTCCGGGGGGCCAGCCGCGAGGTGTTACTCCGCGAAGGTCGGTCATGATTTGGGTCACTGTGCCGTCGATAATATCTATGCCGCCTTCGGGATGGCTGGCGAAGTGCTCGAGGAGTTTGTTATGGAAGCTGTCGGGTATGCGTTCCAAGTCACGTAGGTGCTGTCTCGTGCGGCGCCGATTTCCGGTAACTCTGAGCCGGTCGCCGTATATGGCGGACAGGGGTGTGCTACTCCTTTTTCTTGGGCCGTAAAGCGGATTGAAGCCTGAAACGCGCGCGGCTTTGCCGGCATAAACCTGCCCCGCACCCTTCTGATCGGCGTTTTTCGCCATCTGTGCGGCTGCCTTTGCCCCATCGCTGATCTCACGCATGACCCCCGCATCGTGTTCGGCTGCCTCGCCCGCCCGAAGGATCGCCGGGACTATCCGCTCCTGAAACAGGCTGCCAATCGCCCTGCTGATCCGCACCCCGGCTCCTGCCCATCATGACGGTGGTCACCACAGACTGTAGATCGTTGTCACGCGGGCCACGGCCATCCCCTCGCAGGTGCGCATGCGCAGCAGGCCGGCTTGACGCTGACCGTCGAGGGCCGCCGCCGGCTCGTCCAGTGCTGCCAGACCCGCCCAATCGCTCCGGTCGCCGCGGAGATGGGGATCTCACGCCAGTGCGCGTCGAAATGGGTGAATTAGCAGTGGCGCTGGATAGACCGGACTCCAAGCTGCGGTCGATGCGGGGGTCCTGGCGGCGTCATGTGTAGATCGTCCGATCGCTGATCCTGAGATCACGCGCGACGTCAGCGACCGCCGGCCTCGACGAGATCCAGGACCATGCGCCGAAACTCCGTCGGATACTCACGCCGTCCCCTGCCGCTCCTTCACATCAGTGGCACAAGAACCTAGCCACGCGACTACGGAAAAGCCGGGGCAGACCAAAGTCTCCGGACAAGGCCAGGGGATTCAGTTCGCCATTGCGGTGCCGTCGGTCCGCTCGAACCTGATGAGACGGTGGCAGTTCGCCGAGCTCGGCCAGGCTCACTGACCGTTCTGTCGACGGCGGGTGGAAGCTACGACTGCGCCAAGGGGTGATCGACCTCTGTCATGACATGACGAAAGCCGTTGCTATGCAACGGCTTTCGTCATGTTCCGTGTCCGGAGGGGGACACATCGGCTAACCACACGGATCGACCTGCGGAAATGATCGTCCAAACGGCACGCGGCAGTGCAGGTCATCGGCGGAACCACGACGTGATCGACCCACATGTGGGGCCAGGGGCTTGAGTCCCCTCAGCTCCACAGGTTTGTCATTGCGGGAACATGAACCGTCACGGGTAAGGGACCGGCTTCGGTTTCAGACCAGCGCCGGTCGGCGTGGCGATGATTGAGCGTAGTGCGCGGCCTCGTATTCGGCCGGGGTCAGGCAGTCCAGCCGGGAATGCAGGCGCGCGTTGTTGTACCAGTCGCACCACTCCATGACCGCGAACTCGACCTCGGTCAGGGTCTTGAACGGGCCGTGCCGGTCGACGACCTCGGTCTTGAACAAACCGATGATCGACTCGGCGAGAGCATTGTCGTAGGCATCCCCAACAGAACCTACCGATGCCGAGAGCCCCCGCAGGGCAAGGGATTCGGTGAACTTGATCGATGTGTATTGGGAGCTGGCATCGGTCTGGAAGATCAGCCCTGGCTCGACCGGATGCCCGTAGTGATCGCGCCGCCAGACAGCCATGTTGAGGGCCCTGGACACCAGCGCGGTCGTCTTGGTGGCCGTTGAACCGGCGAGAACGGCGGTTCAAAGTACGGCAGGGCTAGGGTGTCAGCCCCGATCGGTGGGCCGCGGCAATCGCTTGCCCGCGGTCGCGGACGCCGAGCTTGGCGAACAGGGCGTTGATGTGGGATTTCACCGTGCTGACACCGATGAACAGTTCGGCGGCGATCTCGGCGTTGTTGCGGCCCGCGGCCATCAGCCGGAGAACCTCCGACTCCCGGGCGGTGAGATCGGGCGGGAGGTCGGCGGGCTGCCGCAGACCGGCCACCAGGCGCGCGCCGACAGCGGCGGCGAGCGTGGTGTGGCCGCTGGCTACTGAGCGGACGGCGGCCGCGATCTCGGCGCGGCCGGCGTCCTTGGTCAGGTAGCCGCGGGCGCCGGCACGCAGGGCGGCGGACACCGAGGCGTCGTCGGCGTAGGTGGTGAGCACCAGGACGGCGGTGCCGGGATAGCGCGCGGTGATCGCGGCGGTAGCGGCAACGCCGTCGGTTCCCGGCATCCGCAGATCCATCAGCACCACGTGCGGCGCGTGGGTACGGACCAAGTCGACCGTGGCAGCCCCGTCGCCGGCCTCGCCCACCACCTCGATATCGGGCAGCAGCGACAGCACCGTGACCAGGCCGTCCCGGACGGCGGCCTGATCGTCGGCGACCACGACCCGGATCCGTTGCGCCGGTTCGGAACTCACCGCTGCTCTCCTCGCGTACGACCGACCGTCAAGCGGACCTCCCACCGATCCCGCACCCGCCGGGCGTCGGCCGTTCCGCCGACGGCCCGCAGCCGCTCGGACATACCCAGCAGGCCGGCCCCGGATCCGGTGGGGCCCAGCACGGTACGGTGCGACGTCAACGGATTCGTCACCGTCACCACCAGATCCGCGTCCTCGTCTCGAACGGTCAACGTGACCGGTTGTCCCGCAGCATGTTTACGTGCGTTGGTCAGCGACTCCTGCACCGCGCGCAGCACCGCCACACCTGCCTGCTCGTCCAGTCCGGCCAGCTCGGTGTCCAGCCGCAGCTCCACGGTACCGCCGGCCTCCCGATGCTCCCGGGCCAGGCGCCCCAATTCCGCAGCCGGCTCGAAGTCCCCGGCCCGCAATGTCCCCACCACCCGGCGAGCGTCGGCCAGCCCGGACAGCGCCAGCCGGTACGAGGACCGGACCCGGCCGGCCGCCTCGTCCACCCGCCCGGCCTCCAGCAACGCGTCGGCCGCATCCAGCTGCAGTGCCAGCCCGCCGAGGGTATGGGCCAGCACGTCGTGGATGTCGCGGGCGATCCGGCCGCGCTCGGCCAGCGCGGCCGCCCGGTCCCGTTCGGCGCGGATCGTCCGGTTCTGTTCGAGCAGTAGCCGGTTCTGTTCGGCGGCCAGCCGAGTCTGGCCGCGGGTCACCCCGAGCAGCATCGCCACCACCGCACCGGCCGCCATGCTCGCGACACCGCGCGCGGGCAGCTGCGCCACCAGCGCCGAGATCAACAGGGACCCGGTCGCCAGGCTCGACAGCGCCAAACCCTGCGTCAACGTCACCCCGAGCAGCGCGGGCCCACCGAACGCGACCGCGTAGGCGGTGATCAGCGAAGCCGGCAGGTAGGCGGCGCTGAGCCCGCCCGCAACTCCCATCACCACCAGAGACCAGCGGACCGCGGCGGAATCGCGGCGCGGGAGCAGTGCCCACCCGGCCCAGCCCAGCCACGACACCACGGTCAGCGCGGTGACCAACGGATAGCGGGTGAGCTCCGGCCCCACCGACCCCCACACCACGGCGACCAGGCCGATCAACCGGACGAGCCGGGTCAGCCGCGTCGCGGTGGCAGGGGCGAGCACCGATTCAGTGTGCCGCACCCGACCGGAACTCGGCACGCCGCACCAGGACCCCGATCCGCCCCGCCCGGTTCACCGCCAGCAGCAGGAGGATCACACCGACGGAGGTGACGGCCGTCGCGCCCATCGCCCGCGCGCCGCTATCGAGTGCTACCCGGACCACGATCAGCAGCAGCCACAATGCGGAACCCGCCAACCCGGTGCGCGCCTCCAACCCGCCTGCTACCGGCCGCAACTGCGACAACCGGCCCATGAGCGCGCCGACCACCAGCGACAGCGTCGCCTGCACCGCGAACGCGACCAGGTCCACCGGTCCGACGTCGTGCAGCGAGTCCCGGGCGGCCACCACTCCCAGCACCGCGAACAGGACCGGCCCCCGCCAGATCCGTGCCTGATCCAGCACCTGCCACCGAGTCTGCCGATAAACCACCCAGCCGAGGACGAGCACCACGACCAGGGCGGCTTGAAGCTGCGAGTTCTGCATGGATACCAGCGTCGGCGGCGTCGAGGCCCGATCACACCACCCACGGGTGGAGTTCGGGTGGATTCACCGATCGAGGCTGATGCCGGGATACCGAGCGTCGGACCCACAAGACACCTTCGGTCGGGCGGCCTCAGCGATTCGCCCGGCTGTGCGGCCGGACCTCTCGAAACAAGCTGAT
Source organism: Nocardia stercoris (assembly GCF_003696265.1). Lineage (GTDB taxonomy): Bacteria > Actinomycetota > Actinomycetes > Mycobacteriales > Mycobacteriaceae > Nocardia > Nocardia stercoris. The sequence continues at coordinate 37,000 of NZ_RFFH01000003.1, forward strand.
CGGCTCGCTGGGTGGAGCGGTTCCGCACGCGGGCTGCCCGTCGGATCGCGCCCGCATCTACGAAGCGCTCGACCTGCGAATCTGCTTCTCGCACGGAGAAACGGCGGCCGATGTGGCCGCCGTGTATTCAGTAGTGCGGGTGTGCGGATCGCTCGGTCCGTGGCCCATCGGTGGATCACGTTGGGGCGCTACTGGATCCGGTGGCTCCCGGGAGGTCCATGACGAAGTCGAAGAAAGCGCGGGCGGCGGGGGCAGCCGGACCGTCGTGGCGGTGGACCAGGCTACCGAACGGCGCAGATCGGCGCCGGTGATCTCCAGCATTCGTGGGCCGTCGTCGCGGTCGGCAGCCTCTTGCGCGATGGACCGAGGGAGGATCGCCAGGCCCAAGCCCAGTGCGGCGAAGCGCACCATCTCCTCGACCCGCACCACCTCGAACGCGACCCGGCGGCTGACCCCCGCCATATCGAGTGTCAGTGGCGGGCATTCCATCATGCCGACCGCGATATTGCCGCGTAGCACGCCGTGCAGCGCGTCGGCCTCGGCGGTCAGCAGTCCCACATCGGAGAGCACCCGTTCGGCGAACGGAAGCAGTTGTGCTCCGGCCTGAGTGAGCCGCACCGACCGTGTGGTCCGGTCGAACAGTCGCACTCCGAGCTCGTCCTCGAGCTTGCGCAGCTGTTGGGACAGCGCCGATTGGACCACGAACTCCCCGGCGGCAGCGGTGCGGTCCCACGTCGCCGTTGCGGACGATCGAGGGCGCGATTCACCTGCCGAACATCAGCCACCCCGAGATCGTGAGCGACCTGATCGCCGACTTTCTGGACAGCCTCGACCTCCGCAATGGCGACCACGACACAGACGTCGCTGTCGGCGGGAGCGGGTCGCATTCGGACTGTGAGCCACAGGTGAATCTGGCGGGTGCCGTCACACAGCACAAAGCCACCGTCGGCCGGTAACGGTGCCCCGGCGATAGCTGCCTTCAAGAGAGGCGGTCGTCGCCGGGTTGGAGGTAGCCCCGCGATATCGGCCGTAACCCTATGCCGCTCGGGGCGATGTCGCCCGAGTGGTGTCACACCCGGACGCTAGCATCGCCGGCGCGGGCGATTCACACTGTTTCGCTCGCAGTCTGGAGGTTGCGCTGTGAGCGCCATATCGAACCCGAACACATTGCCGCCCTACGCCACTCTGCCCGAGTTGCCTCTCGATGAGGCCGGCCGCGTCGAGCTGGCCCGGCAGATCTGGGATCAGCTGATCACCGGCCGAGGTGACGCCGACGATTTCGTGGACAGCTACGGCGAGGACTACGACCTCACCGACGAGCAGCTCGGGGTAGCGTTCGCCGCGCTCCGCGCCGCGCGGCTGCGCCAGCAAGCGGAGATCGGCGCGCACACCTCCCGCACGATCGCCGCGTTCGAAGAGATCGATGCCAACGGTGTGGTCGCACGAGCGGACTTCTCCTGCTGCGGCACCTGCGCGTCCGGCGAGATCTGGGACGAACGCGACGACAGCCGTCACTGGAAGGGCTACATCTACTTTCATCAGCAGGACACCAGCCGGCTCCTCGAGGACGGCGCGACGTATATCGGCTTCGGCGCGTTCCCGCCCGAAGACTTCGACGAGGCCACCTACGACGCGCTGAGCGACGACGCGAAAGCGGACCTCTATACGGCCGACGTGACGCGCCTGCTCGACGAGGTGGTATTTCCCATCCTCCGGCGGCACGGCATCGAGCCGGAATGGAACCGCGACCTGGGCACGAGGGTGCTGCTCGAGAACGCCGACTGGTACGCCCCGATCGAGGGGTAGCGCCCGAGAGACTCCGTCACCCGAATTGCGCTGCGGGACAAATGTGGCCGGGCACCGCGAACTTCGCGGTGGCCATGGCCTCGATCCGGTGGCCCGGTTCACGACTCGAATGCCCTGGCGCACAGGGCCACGGTGCCGGACGGGACGCCCTTGACCGTGGCTCCACCGACACCGGGGATCGACCTGGGTACCGGCACGACGGCGTGAGGGCGATACGCGTGGCTTCCTCCAAACGGATTCCAATCGGGTTGCAGCGCCGTCGGTTTACGGTGTGCGCCTGAGGCCGACCAGGCGAGTTTCCGTGCCGGAGTGGGCCATAACGCAGAGGAACCAGGAGATCACACGTGTCTGATCCATATCAGCAGCAGCCCATGCCGGAACCGCCGCAGGGCCAGCCGGGGTACGGTTCGCCGGTGCCCGGGCCGGCGCCGTACGGACCGGCCGGCTCTGATCCGCAAGCGCCCAACGGTCGCAACGGGCTGGGTGAGCCGTATTCGGACAAGTCCAAGCTGGTCGCCGGCTTGCTGGGAATCTTCCTGGGCAGCTTGGGCGTAGGGCGTTTCTATCTGGGCTACACCCGCATCGGCATAGCCCAGATCGCGGTCACATGGCTCACCTGCGGTCTCGGCGGAATCTGGCCGTTGATCGATGCCGTCATGATCTTGACCGGCAAGGTTCCCGATTCACAAGGCCGCCCGCTTCAGGAGAGCTGAGGACGACTCCGAGTCGGGCATTGCCTCTACTCGCACACAGAAATGGCGGCCGATGAGGCCGCTGCGGTTCCGGATGCGGGCAGGCCTGCGGGCTGTGCCCGCAGCTGCGATGCGGAACTTCGGACTACTGATCCTTCACGCAGAAAGTGGTGGGTGGCTGGGCGAGGGTGATCACCTTGTCCGAGTCGTCGCCGCACAGGCTTTCGTCCGACCGGCCGTCGACTCGGGACACCACGCGGAAACTCGCGTCCGGGGTACCGCAGTCCGCGTACCGGTATCCGGTGATCACGCTCTCCTCGTACGTGAGGTGGTGTACTACCGGTGTCTCGCTCGTACGTTGACCCCAGGTAGTCCAGCGCTGAGCGATCATCCGAAGACGGTGAACCTGCGCGAGTCTGTGATCATCGGCCCGGTCAACCGGTGGCTGGGCCAGTTGTTCGATGGCGACCATCGGGAACGCACGATCGACACGCTGGTCGAGGCACACAATGCGGACGCCAACGGCGGTGTGCGGGAGGCACTTCGCCGGCGGATCTCGGAGGCGGTCGGGACGCTCGAACGCCACCGTGGCGCGATCGAAGCTGGTGTCGATCCGCAGATCCTGGTGGAACCGATGAACTCGGCACACGCCGAGAAGGCTATTGCCCAGCGCGAGTTGGACAACTTGCCTCAGGTGGTGCCGCTCAACCCGAGCAAGCTGCACGACCTGATCGACTCGCTGGGGGACATCGCGTCAGTGCTGGATGCGGGGAGCCCCTCGGACCGTGCTCGAATTTATGATGCGCTCGATTTGCAGATTCGCTACTCACACACAGGGTTGGCGGCCGATGTGGCCGCCAATCCGCGTGTGGTTAGCACTGGTGTCCGGAGGGGGACTTGAACCCCCACGCCCGTTAATAGGGCACTAGCACCTCAAGCTAGCGCGTCTGCCATTCCGCCACCCGGACCGGTGTGCTGGGAAAGAGTAACCGATCTTGGTCGGATGACGAAAATCGTTGCGCGAGCTGGGGTGCGCTGTGCGCCATCGGGGGAGGCCCCGCGCGGGCATATACTGCGCCGATGAGCGATCTTGCGGACTTCGGGCGGCTGATCGCCGGCGATCACGGCCTCTGTGTCGTGTCGACCGTGCGTGCGGACGGCACCGTTCAATCGTCTGTGGTCAACGCCGGGGTGCTGGATCACCCGTCGACCGGACGGCCTGTCGTCGGATTCGTGGCGATCGGTGGTGCTCGCAAGCTGGACAATCTGCGCGCGCGGCCGCGGGCGGCGATCGTCGCCCGCGTCGGCTGGCAATGGGCCACGGTCGAGGGTCCGGTGTGGATCGCCGGGCCGGACGATCCGGCGCCCGGAATCGACGCCGAGCGGTTGCGCCTGCTGTTGCGGGAGGTGTTCACTGCGGCCGGTGGTACCCACGAGGACTGGGACACCTACGACCAGGTGATGGCGGCCGAGCGGCGGGCGGTCGTGCTCGTCGACCCGCACCGCGTCTACGGCACCGCCTGACCGGTCACGTGCCGGTTGCGACGGCGAAGCTGTTGTTGTGCAACGAAGCTGGCCTCGACATGCCGGCGCCTCGGCCGGCGGCGCGAAACCCGTTCGCGGGGATGGCGAGTCGGCCGTCCGGGATCAGTAGTAACGGCGCCATGATGGGTACCCGGTGTCGTTGGCGCCGCATTCGCGGGCACCGCGGCTGGGATCGAGGCACCGAACATCGGTCGTGTGGCCGGGTCCTCCAGTCGCTGATCTCGGGGAGGTCCTCGCCGGTCTGCCGGGTGTATGCCAGTGCCGCATCAAGCTTTTCGGCCGGCATAGCCAGCAGGGTCCCGGCGCGGCCGCTGAGCCGGGGGACGTGTTCGACGGCGGTCATGGCGAGCTGGTAGGCCCAGGGCAGCGGCGATGCGTGGACCCCGGCTACGACCGGAACTCGACGACGTCCACCAGCGGCCGGCGTGGCGAAGGTGGTGGCCGATCGTCGTCGGGGGCGGTGCCGATCCGGACCAGTGCCTGCGGCAGGGGTGCGGGTTGCGGCAGCAACATCGCCAGCGCGCGGCGATCGGCGGTGGTTTCGGTGATGTGGGTGAGCGGGCAGGTGGACAGGCCCGCGACGGTGCATTCGAGCAGGACCGCCGAGAGGGCCGCGCCGGTGAACAGCCATTGCAGCGGGGAATCACCGTACGAGCTGATGACGGCGACCTCGGCGCGGTCGGACAGTCCCGCGCGCCGTTGCGCGTGCGGTGCCGCCGGGAACGCGCGCCCGACATCGGTGCGGGCGAACTCCGCCGCCGAGACCAGCGAGGACGGCGGTACGCCCTCGGGGGCGTCCGCGTGACCGGCCCACCCGGACAATTCCTGCTGGTAGAGCGCGTCGTTGTCCCGGTCGGCGGCGTGCCGGTCCGACAAGGCGGCCAGGCGGGCACGGCCGGCTTCCGGGAGTACATCGAAATCCAGCTCGTAGGCCGACACCGCCGCCCGCAACCGCGGCACCAGCTGCTCGAGTCCGTGGGGCGGCAGCATCGGTAGCCGGTCGCTGTAGCGCTCGTCCATGGCACGGGCGAGCTCGACATCGGCCGCGCTCGCCCCGGCGGTCTGCCGAAGACTCAGGGCGGCAAGGTGATCCGGGTCGCAGGCATCGGGGAAGTAGTCGATCTCCGCGCGCCAGCCGTGCGCGGCCAGGGCGGTGACGGCATGGTGCAGCACCACGCCGCAGCTGATCAACTCCTGGCGGCCCTGGGGATCCGCGGCGCGCAGCAGCCGATCGATGTCGGCGAAGAGATCGAGGTGCGCACCGTCGGCCACCCAGCGCCACGGCTGGGTGTTGTGGAGCGACGGCGCGCGGGTGGCGAGCCGGAACACCGCCAGCAGGGTCCGGCGGTCGGGTGCCGCGGACCGGGAGCTCGGCGCCGTCGACCGGGGTTCCGGGATCAGCACGGCCGCACCGTCGAATCTGCCGTCTCGTAGATCCTGCAGCGCCCGGTCGGCGTCCCGCAGCGGGTACGGGTGCGCCGTGACCGCGAGCCGCGTCTCACCGGCCAGGTTCAGGAACTCCCGCGCCTCCGCCCGGGTGTTGGCGGTGACGCTGCGAATCTGGCGCTCCCGGAACAGATGTCGTTGATAGTTCAACGGTGGTATGTCGGTCAGATGGATACCGGCGACCGCCAGCGTCCCACCGGAATCGAGCGCCGCGAGTGCGGGCGGCACCAGCTCGCCGGCCGGGGCGAACAGGATCGCCGCGTCGAGCGGCTCGGGCGGCGGGTCCCCGGCACCCTGGGCGGACGTAGCACCCAGGGCCAGCGCCAGTTCCCGAGCCGCGGCGCCCCGGGTCATGACGTGCACCCGCGCGCCTCGGGCCAGCGCGACCTGTGCGGTGAGGTGGGCGCTGCCACCGAAACCGTAGATGCCCAGCACGCCGCCCTCGGGTACCTCCGCGCGGCTCAGCGCGTGATAGCCGATCAGGCCCGCGCACAACAGGGGAGCCAGTTCCGCATCGCTGTACCCCTCCGGCAGCCGCAGCGCGTAATCGGCCGGCACCGTGGTGTATTCGGCGTAACCGCCGTCGGCGTCCCAGCCGGTGTAGCGCGATCCAGTGCAGAGGTTCTCCCGGCCGCGCACACAGAACCGGCAGGTCCCGCAGGTGTGCCGCAGCCACGGAATTCCCACCCGCGTCCCGATGGGCACCGTCACCCCGGCGCCACCACCGACCACCTCGCCGACCACCTCGTGCCCCGGGATCACGTCGGGCAGATGTACCGGCAGATCCTGATCGACCACGTGCAGATCTGTTCGGCACACCCCACAGGCCAGCACCCGCACCAGCAGCTCGCCGGCAGCGGGCTCGGGCACCGGCTCGGTCACCGGCCGCAGCGCTCCCGGCCGGGCGGGATCCGCGCGCCATGCACCCATCGAGGTCGCCTCGATGTCCATCGCACTCACCTCCGGTGCCTTCATCGTCCCGCGGTGTCGGTTGCGGTGGCAATGCCGGCCAGGGGGTGTTCGGCTGTGCGGGTCGCGTGGATTGTCCCTATTCGGCCGCAGCGGCGTGTCGGTGCCAGGTTAAGATCGGTACGGGAGTGCCGGGAAGCCTGGTCGGCGAATGAGGTTCGTTCGAGGTACCAGGAGGACACTGTGCCGGCATTCGCCGCAGCTGCCGATTCGCACACCGTGCGCACGAAACCATCCCCCAGCGTGCCGCGGGGGCGGCGATGACCCAGGTGACGGCGTTCGCGGTCGCGCTGGCGATCGTGGCGGCGGCAGGTCTGGCGGCGGTGCTGTCGCACCGGCTGGGGGAGCGGATCCCCATTCCTGCGCCGGCGGTGTTCCTGCTCGGCGCGGCGTTCGCGTCCGATCTGTGGCCCGGACTCGAGCGGGTGCCGATCGATCACGTGGTGGAGATCGTCACGGTCGCGCTCGTGGTGATCCTGTTCGACGGCGGCATGCAGATGGGGTGGCGCAAAGTGCGCGCCAACGCCGGGCCGATCGTGTGGATCGGCGTGGCCGGCACCCTGCTGACCGCGATAACCGTCGCGCTGGCCGCACATCTGCTGTTCGGGCTCGACTGGCGGATCGCACTGCTGCTCGGCACCGCGCTCGCACCCACCGACCCCGCGGTGGTGTTCTCGGTACTCGGCCGGCGGCAGATCACCGGCCGCAGTGGCGTACTGCTGCAAGGGGAATCCGGCGCGAACGACCCGGTCGGTATCGCGTTGCTGGTCGTTCTGCTGGCCGGAAGCAGTGTCAGCTTCGGTGCCGTCGGCACGGTGATCTCCGCGTTCGTGCTGCAGCTCGCCGTGGGTGCCGTCGCGGGTGTCGTCGGCGGGGTGGGCCTGCTGTGGTTCATGCGCACCGTGACGCTGCCGGCCGCCGGTCTGTACTCGCTGCGCGTGCTGATGTGCGTGATGGCGATCTACGCCTTGACCACCCTCGCGCACGGTTCCGGTTTTCTCGCGGTCCTGGTCGCGGGCATCGTGGTCGGAGACCATCGCGCGCCGTTCAAGGTCGAGATCGAACGCTTCCACTCCGCCCTGGCGAGTCTGGCCGAGATCGTCGCGTTCGTGATGCTCGGGCTGACCGTCCAGCTCACCGGGCCGCACGGCGTCGTCGAGGGGCATGCCCTGTGGATCGGACTGGCCTTGGCCGCCTTGCTGGCCTTCGTGATCCGGCCGGTGCTGGTCGCGCCGCTGCTGTGGCGGGTCGACCTGAGCCGCGGTGAACGCTTGTTCGTCTCGTGGACCGGGCTCAAGGGCGCGGTCCCGATTCTGCTGGGGATGTTCATCCTGCAGGCCGGTGTGCCCGACGCCCACCGCGCCTACGAGATCATCTTCGTCGTCGTGGCGTTCTCGGTGATCGTGCAGGGCGGCTCGGTGCCGGCGCTGGCCCGCCTCCTGCGGGTGCCGTTGCGGCCGGTGAACCCGCGGCCGTGGGGCATGAACGCCCGCTTCGAGACCGAACCCGAAAGCCTGCACCGGTTCTTCGTCGCGCCGGGGTCGATGGCCGACGGAATGAGTGTCGCCGAACTGCCGCCCGGTGATCTCTGGGTGAGTGTGATCATCCGCGGCGGGCGGCTGGTCACCGTCACGCCCGACACGCGATTCGATGTCGGCGACGAAGTCCTGGTTCTGGCCGACCCGGACTCGGTACCCGTCGTGTCGCCACTGTTCGCGCGGCCCAAGGCGCCGCCGCGCGCCGCGGACGGGCCGGCGCGACCGGCCCGGCGCGGCCGCTTCGTGCGGTCGGTCCTGCGCCGCCCACTCCGGCGACCCGAAGGGTGATTGCCGAAACCGATCGGCGGCCCGGGCCGAGCGTGCCGATCAGTGTCCTTGCGGGTCGCGCAGACCCAGCCCCTCGCGGTTCTCGACGCGGCGATGCTCCACCAGCACCCAGGACACACCGGTGACCGCGCAGACCGCGGTCAGCACGGCCGCGATCACCGCGGCGCGTAGGCGCCCTCCGGCAATCACCCGTTCGGTCGCTGGATGACTCGACCGTCCCAGATCAAGCTGGCCGCAGTGGATTCGGCGAAGGCCGCGTCCAGGACGTCGCGGGGCCGTTCTGCCCAGATCCGCTGGGCGAGTTGTTCGTCGTTCCCGGCGCGGGCGAAGATCGCGTCCACGATCTCGACCGACGTGTCATGTTCCGCCGCCCATACCGAACTTTCTTCGAAAGCCATTATCTCGCAACTCCTTCGGATACAGGGTGAACAGGCCGGTACGCGGATCGCGATCCTGGCTCGCCTCGGCCACCGAACCGTCGCGGACCAGCCTCAACCGCGGTAGCGAGCGGTTCGAAGTACCTCGCGTCGAGGGCTGTAGCCAGGCCGTGATCCAGCCGATTTCCATGGCGGCGTCGAGCAGATACGTCCGCGGGATCCGCCCCGGCGGCGCGTAGACCAGATCGATGACCAGCAGCCACGATGCCGTGGTCAGACCCAGCTGCCGCGCACAGCGGACACCGTCGGGGGTATCGGCGGCCAGGCATTGCACGACTCCGTTGCCCACCAGCAGGCCGGCGACGGTGCGCATCAGCCAACGGTCGTGTTTCGCGCCGAACACCGCTTCGAAGCTGCGCCGGTGCACCAGCGGCCAGACACCGCCCACGATATTGAACGTGCCGTGCGCTCTCGCTATCGTCCGGTCACGCACGATCCACCTCCTCGCCGGTCGCCGAATCTCGTCGGGTCGACCAGCGGCATACCCGCTCGACACCGTGCGAACCGACCGCCGCCGGACCGATCGGTTACGACCCGCAGGCACAGGAGTGGCTGCGCACCCGGCCTCCTCGCGTGGTGACCGCTCGAACGGCGTATCCGGGGGTATGGCCGATACCGCATCCGGTGCACCCGGCTCGCAGGGGTCGGTGCCGCTGGTCGCCGGTCTCGACGAGTTGACCGAGTTGGTGGTGCACCGTCCGGTGTACCTGCGGTACTCGGAATATCCGGCCGAGGCCGAGCAGCGCAGCACCGACTTAGAGTCGGGTGTCGAGTTGCCTGGGCTGTCGGTGACCACGCTGGCGCCGGAGCCGCGGTGGCCACGGCCGGCGCGCGAGTGGGTGGCGCGCAGGCTGTGCACGTACGCCGACCTCGGCGCGGGTAACGGCCGGCGGCCCTGGCTGTTGGCGGGACAGGAGGTCGCGCGCGGCCCGGACCACGACCCGGTCATCACGGACGCGTGGGTGATCGCGGTGGTGGACGACGCGGTCGTCGCCGCGGCACGGCACGTCTACCGAACGAAATTCGCTGTCGGCCGCGACTCCTCGGGTTGACACCCTTCGTTCTCGATACCGGTCGTATCGCTCGCCTACCCCGACAGTTCCAGGGTAGGCGTCCGTGACCTGATCGATCGCCCTAACGGAGACGAATTCTGTTCTGCACCAGCATGTCTGGACCCTCTGAACCGGTCGTTCAGGAGACCTCCGGCACGACGAGCACCAGTGGCGGCCAGCGGTCACTCGGCGAGGATTCGCTGCACACCCTGCCGATAGGTGGTGACCTGGAAGTCGGGAAAGCGGGCCGCGAACTTCGAGCTGTCGAAGATGTTGTCGTCGCGGTAGCGGCCGACCAGCTCGTACATCTCGTCAAGCGGCTTGACGAAGTGGCGCCCGAGGCGGAAGGCGAGCATCGGCAGCACCGTGTAGCCGATCTCGCGGCCGGTGACCTCGGCGGCGATCTCGATGAGCTGGGCGTAGGACTGCCGGTTCGGGTCGATCGGCAGGTGCCACGTCTGGCCGTAGGCATCGGGGGTGTTGCCGAGCAGGGCCAGCGCCCGGCTCGCGTCGGGAGTCCAGATCAGGGAGCGTACGGCGTGGGCGTCGACCGGGACGAACGGCCGCTTACCCGCCTTGATCCGGTCGAACACCAACGAATTCGTGTAACTCTTGGTCGCGCCGGGCCCGTAGAACTCGGGGGCGCGGCCGATGAGTCCCTGCACCCGACCGGCCCGCACGGCCTCGATCAGCATCGTGGCGAGCTCGCCACGGACACGTCCCTTCCGGCCGCCCGGCGCGAATGGCGTCGACTCGGTCTGGGGCGTCGACGTTCCGGGATACATGTAGGTGTTGTCGAAGAAGACGAGCTTCGTCCCGTGTTCGGCGCAGGCGTCGATGACGTTGCGCATGATGGTGGGGAACTGACGCTCCCACAGCTCCGAGTCCAGGGGCAGGCCGACGGTGAGGTAGGCGATTCGGCTGCCCGCGACGGCACGGCTGGTGGCCTCGGCATCGGTGAGGTCTGCTGCTACGAGTTCATCGGTGTCGTCGACCTTCGACGGTTTGCGGCTGACGAGGCGAATGTCCTTGGTGTAGTTGCGGTGGAGCTCTTTCACGAGCTCGTCGGCGATCGGTCCGCCGGCGCCGAGGACGGTCTGCATGGGGTCTCCTCGAGGTGATGGGTGGTGTCGACGACGTCAGCTCGGTGACGAGCATCGTGCCACCGAGTGACGATGCGGTTGACCACCGTGGCCGGGTGCGGACCGGGTTTCTCGGACCCGCGCTATGTTTACAGTGCCAACACAGCATAGAAGGGAAAAGTAAGCAATGTCAACATCGGAGAAGAGCGGCTACCGTCACGGCGTCCTGCGGGCGGCGCTGCTGTCGACCGCGATGGAGATGCTCGGGGCCGGCGAGCCCTTCTCTGAGGAGAGAGTGCCCTGATGAGCTGGTTGAACGACGATCTCAGCACCGCTGTCGCGGCGATCTGGGGGGATCTTCTCGCGACTGTGCCACCGGAGCAGGTGCATCCTGGTCTGTCCGCGTCGACCCGCGAGTTCCTTACCACCGTGGGTCTGCCCACCGTGGACGTCGGCTCCTTCGCTCCGCTGCCGGACGGCGGCGTGCTCGGCTCCATGCATGTGGCTGACCGGGAGTACGTCCCTGTGGTCAACGGTGTACCGGAGGACTTCCGTTTCGCCGTGGACGTGGGCAGTGACGAAGTGTGCTGCCTCTTCGACGGTATGGCTGAGGTCTTCCTGGCCAACTCGAATCTCGGGCTCTTCGTGATGTTCGTCGGCAGGGTCTATCGCGATTTGTGGCAGCTGGCCGAACCCGACGAAGAGAGCATGAGCTCGGCCGTGGGCGCCATCGTCGAGAGCCTGATAACCCTCGATCCACGTGCCCTGGACACCGGCACCTGGTGGGCGACTTTCCTGGACCAGGCATTGGAGATATGACAGCAAGGCACGGGGCGAACGTTGTCCCACAGGGACTTTGCCCGGTGCGCACAGCACATCGTGGTGATACACAGACAGAAATGGCGGCCGATGTGGCCGCCATTTCTTGTGTATTCAACACTGGTGTCCGGAGGGGGACTTGAACCCCCACGTCCGTTAATAGGACACTAGCACCTCAAGCTAGCGCGTCTGCCATTCCGCCACCCGGACCGGTGGTGCTCAGCAAGATTATCCGAAGGTTTCGCGTGGACCAAATCACAGGGATTTACGCAGGTCAGCGCTGGGTTCGGGGCTGAGCGCCGCCACTGAGGGAAGTCGGAGCCGGAGGCGGGGGACCGGGCCTGGTGGGCCGGTGGTGCCTCCGGCGCAACCGGCTTAGTGGGCCAGGGCGTCGAGCAGGGCCGCGCGCTGGCGGGAGCCGAGGCCACCGATGCGACGGTCGACCGGGATCTCCGCGTCGTCCATCAGCTTGGCGGCCTTCACCGGGCCGATACCCGGCAGCGCCTTGATGACGGCGGCGACCTTCGTCTTCTTGACCAGGTCTTCCTGGTCGGCGCGCTTGAGCACCTCGGCCAGCGAGACCGACCCCTTGCGGATCTGATCGATCAGTTCCGACCGCGCCTTGCGCACCGCGGCCGCTTTGGCCAGCGCTTCGGAGCGTTGTTCGGCGGTCATCGTGGGCAGTGCCATATCTACAACCTTTCACTCGTTCGCTGGAACCTCAACCGCACCGATTGAACATCACGGTCAGGCAGGTGCCGTAACGACACACCGCGAGGACAACCGGGGTTCCACACCGCCGGGACGACCCGTTCGACATGGATGCGGGTTGTTTGCCAGTATGCCCGCTCCGGGAAACGTTCGCCTCAGGGGGAGTGGAATGCTTGCCGGTCGGGGTGGCCGTGGTCAGTGTGGACGCGGCCGGTCGCGACCAGCGGCGGGCCCGGACGAGCGAGCAGAGGGAGTGCGATGCGCTTCGGAATCTTCATCCCGCAGGGCTGGCGCCTGGACCTGGCCGGGATCGAACCCGGGCGGCAGTGGGCGGTGATGCGGGACCTGGCGCTGCGGGCCGACGCGCGGTCGGTGTGGGAGTCGCTGTGGGTGTACGACCACTTCCACACCGTGCCGGTCCCGACCACCGAAGCCACGCACGAGGCGTGGACGCTGATGTCGGCGTTCGCCGCGGTCACCGACCGGATCCGGCTGGGCCAGATGTGTACCGCGGTCAGCTACCGCAACCCGGCGCTGCTGGCCAAGCTGGCCGCCACGGTCGATGTGATCTCCGGCGGCCGGACCGAACTCGGGCTGGGTGGCGGCTGGTACGAACACGAGTGGCGCGCTTACGGATACGGGTTCCCGAGCGCCGGCGAGCGGCTGGCCCGGCTGGACGAGGGGGTGCAGATCGTGCGCCAGGCCTGGACGACGGGCAGTGCCACCCTCGACGGCCGCCACTACCAGGTCGACGAGGCGATCGTGCGGCCACTACCGTTGCAGGACAACGGAATCCCGCTGTGGGTGGCCGGCGGCGGGGAGCGCAAGACGCTGCGCATCGCGGCGAAGTACGCGCAGTACACCAACTTCGGCGGCGACGCCGAGACCTTCGCCCGCAAGTCCGAGATCCTGCGGGCGCACTGCGCGGAAGCCGGAACCGATTTCGACGCGATCACCCGCTCGTCGAATTTCAATGTCGCCATCGGCGCCACCGCGGCCGAGGTCGCCGACCGGATCGACGCGCACGCGGCCCGCCTGACGCCGTTCCTGGGCGCGGACGCCGCGAAGCGGTATGTCCACGAGCAGTACGCGAACAGCGCCACCGTGGGCACGCCCGAGCAGATCGCCGAGCGGTTGCGGGCGCTGCGGGCCTTGGGGCTCGAGTACGCCATCACCAATTTCGCGGAGTCCGCCTACGACACCTCGGGGATCGAATTGTTCGAACGGGAGGTCGTTCCGGCGCTGCGCGACTGACGCCGGAAAAGGTGAGCAACAACTCACATCTCAGGGAGTGGGAGCGGTTCCCAGCCCTCCTCGGGCTCGGCCTCCGGGGCGTGGTTGCGCGGGCCGGCGACCGCGTCCACCCCGCCGCCGTGGGCAACCAGCCAACTGCCGCACACACACCGGAGATACCGCACCGAGTTGTGCGCCGACACCGCCATCGGCGCAGGCCAGGAGCACACGGGACAGGCAGGGGACATAGGGTAGAGAGTGCGGAATCGGGCCATGCATCGCAACTATCGACGCGGCGTGGCGCCCCGTGGCCGAACCGGTCGCTCGAGTACCGACCGCACTGTCCGGAAATGTTTTCGGCGTCTGTCTCGGTTGGGCCACGATGCTCCGGATGTGGCGGATACCCCTGCTGCGGACCTGGTCCGGCCCGGTAGCGTGATCGCACAGGCCGACCGCGGAAGGGTCAGGCTGCGTGGGATGGGGTGTGCTGTGACGGGTTTCGAGGTTTCGCCCAAGCTGTCCATCGAGGAGTCGGTACTCGCCGGCTTGGTGGAGCGTGCGGAAGCGGACGATGTGGCACTGCGAGTCGGTGTCGTGCTCGAGAGCAATGGTGCGGTGTTGCTGTTGGAACGCGACGACCGCTTGACGTTCCGAAATCGATTGCACCTACCGGGCACGATCCTGCAGCCCGGCGAGAGCCTGGTGGCGGCGGTCGGCCGCGGCGTCGCCGAGGAGACCGGCCTGCTGGTCGTCGAAATCACCAGGTATCTGGGCAGTTTCGACTATCTCTCCGCTGCCGGTAAGCCCGTGCGCCGCGAACACTTCGCGGCGCGGGTCGCCGAATTCGGCCCGGTTCGGCTGTCGAACTACTCCGGCTACCGCTGGGTGCCGCTCGCCGGCGAACTCCCGGTCACCTCGTCGATCCGGCAGATCCTCGACGGCTATCGCGGCTGAGCCCGGCGGGCCGGGTCGCGGTGCTGCGCACCTGTGGCGCAGCACCGTTCACTCGGTCAGTTCCGCCAGCCGCGCCGCCAGGAACGCGCGTTCCACCTCGTTGGTGGTCAGGTGCAGTGCCTCCTCGTAGGCCAGACGAGCCTCGGGGCTGCGACCGAGGGCGGCCAGGAAGTGGGCGCGGGCGGCGGCGAGGTAGCCGTAGCCGGCGAGCCGCGGTTCGAGGGTGAGCGGGTCCAGGGCGGCGAGGCCGGCTTCGGGGCCGTCCGCGAAACCCACTGCGACAGCGTGATTGAGCGCCACTACCGGGGACGGCCACAACTCGCCCAGCAGGCGGTACAGGCCGACGATCTCCGGCCAGTCCGTGTCCTTGAACGAGGGACTCTCGGCGTGGACCGCGGCGATCGCGGCCTGCAGGGCGTATCGGTTGGGCCGCTGCCGCAGGGCCCGGCGGACCAGCGGGATGCCCTCCGCGATGCGGGCGCGGTCCCAGCGGGTGCGGTCCTGCTCCGAGAGGCGCAGCTGGCTGCCGTCGGCGGCGACCCGGGCGTCGCGGCGCGCGTCGGTCAGCAGGATCAGCGCGAGCAGGCCCGTGACGTCGGGATCGTCAGGCAGCAGGCCGTGCAGCATGCGGGCCAGGTCCAAGGCACGATCGGCCAGATCCACCCGCATCAGGTCGGGTCCGGCCACCGCGCTGTGACCACTGGTGAACAGCAGGTGCACGACGGCGAGGATCGCCTGGATCCGGTCCGGCAGATCGGCGGGTCCGGGCACCCGGTACGGAATGCGGGCGGTGGCGATCTTCTTCTTGCCCCGGGTGATTCGGGCCGCCATGGTCGATTCCGACACCAGGAACGCGCGGGCGACCTCGGCGGTGGCCAGCCCGCACACCAGCCGCAAGGTCAGCGCGACCTGGGTTTCGGGGGCCAGCGCCGGGTGGCAGCAGGTGGCGATCAGCCGGAGCCGGTCGTCGGGGATGACCGGGTCGGCGACCACCTCGTCGGCGATGTCGTCGTCGCGGTCGCCGGACACCAGCAGCGGCAGCGCGCGGGTCATGGTGGCGCGGCGGCGCAGCAGATCGAGCGCGCGGTTGCGGGCGACCGTGGTCAGCCAGGCACCCGGGCGGGCCGGGACGCCGTCGGCGGCCCAGCGGGTCAGGGCCTGGGCGTAGGCGTCCTGGACGCACTCCTCGGCGGCGTCCAGGTCGCGGGTGACGCGCACCGTCGCGGCGAGCACGAAGGCCCACTCCCGCCGGTGCGCGTCGGCCACCGCGGCCGCCACGGCCCGGTCCCGACCTCGCTGGGCCATCGGTCAGCCGAAGACGTGGATCGGGCGGACCTCGACGCCACCCTCGGGCATCGGGATCTGCTCGGCCCGGGCGATGGCCTCGTCCAGGTCGGCCGCCTCGATCAGGTAGTAGCCGCCGAGTTGCTCTTTCGTCTCGGCGAACGGGCCGTCGGTGACCACGAATCCGCCGGCGCCGTCGGGTCGGATGCTGGTGGCCGTGTGCGTGTGCTCGAGGGCGTTCCCGCCGCGCAGGGCGCTCTCGTTGTTGGTCATGAAGTCCTGATGACCCTGCATCACGGCGGTGCTCGCGCCGATGTCACCGACGCGCCGTTCGTCCTGGTAGATCAGGACCAGGTACTCGGCCATGGGAGGCTCCTCTCGTCGTCCGGTCCGCCGGTCGGACCGTCTCACTGTGTTCGACGTGCGGCGGCGGCCGGAATCGACAACTCGGCGGCGCGGCTTTCGCGCACCTGAGATTCTGCCGGGCTTAGGGTCGCAACGACCACCGTCCACTGTGCTCGACTCCACCGAATCCCGGAGGTTGTCTGTTGCCGGCCCTGACCATCGACGAACGGAACCGACGGCACGAACAGGCGCAGCGGATCGTCGCGGAGCTGCTGCCGGCCCGAATCGGGGCGGTCGCGGTGACCTGGGTCGACAACTCCGGCATCACCCGCGCGAAAGTGGTTCCGGTGGAGAAGCTTCCACATACGGCGGCGTGGGGTGTCGGGGCCTCCCCGGTGTTCGACGCCTTTCTGGCCGACGATTCGATCGTCAGTGGGCGGTTCGCGGGCAGTCCGTCCGGCGACCTGCGCCTGCATCCGGACCTGGACCGGCTGACCCGGCTGGGCGCGCGGCCGGGCTGGGCGTGGGCGCCCGGCGAACGGTACGACCAGGACGGCGCGGTCCACCCGCAGGATTCACGAAACCTGTTGCGGCGCACCGTCGATCGGTTGGCGGCGGCGGGCTGGTCGGTGCGGGCCGGTTTCGAAGTGGAGTGGATGGCGGGCTCGGACGAGGACCGGTTCGTGCCGGTGACCTCCGCCCCGGCCTACGGCATGGCACGGGTCACCGCGTGCGCCGACTATCTGCGCGATGTGCTCGCCGCGCTGGCCCGCACCGGGCTGACCGTCGAGCAGATCCATCCCGAATACAGCCCCGGCCAGTTCGAAGTGACCTGCGCCGCAACAGATCCGGTCGACGCCGCGGATTCGGTCGTACTGATCCGGGAGACGATCCGCGCGGTCACCACCGACCGCGGCCTGCGCGCCACGTTCGCGCCCGCGGCCGAACCCGACCGGGTCGGCAACGGCGGTCACGTCCACCTGAGCCTGTGGCGGGGCGCCGACAACCTGATGGCCGGCGGCAACGGGCCGTGCGGGGCGACCGCCGACGGCGACAGCTTCGCCGCCGGAATCCTGCGGCACCTGCCGGCGCTGCTCGCCGTCGGCTGCCCGTCCACCGCGAGCTATCTCCGGCTCGTACCCTCACGCTGGGCCGGTGTCTACGCCTGCTGGGGCCCGGAGAACCGGGAGGCGGCGCTGCGGTGGGTGACCGGCGCCGACGGCGAACGCCACCGCGCGGCCAATATCGAGCTCAAATGCTTCGACGCCACCGCCAACCCGTACCTGCTGCTCACCGGCCTGCTGACCGCGGGCGCGGCCGGTCTCGCGGACCGGGCGCGGCTGCCCGCGCCGGTCGACGGCAATCCGGCCGCACTCCCGCAGGAGGAACTGCGCCGGCGCGGGATCCGACGGCTGCCCGGATCGCTCGCCGAAGCCGTCACCGCCTTCGCCGCCGACCCGGTCGTCGCGGGCGCCTACGGCCCCGAACTGGCCGACACCCTGGTGACGGTCCGGCGCGCGGAAATCGAGTCCTTCGCCGGCGCCGCACCCGCGGAGGTCGTCGCGCGGACGCGCTGGCTGTATTAGCCGGCGACGGGACGCGGGTGCCGGTCGGGCGGGATCACGCGCCGGCCGTGCTCTTGTCGGAGTCCGTGTCCGACCGCCACTGCACGTTCTCCTGCGCGAGCAGGTTCTCGATCCGCCGGGCGAGCAGTTGCCGGCGATCCGTTCCCGCATAGGGGTCCGATTCGGCCAGGTAGAGGAACTTCTCGTGTTTGAGCGCCTCGGCCGTGCTGCGGTAGGTCAGCCAGTTGGTATGCCATTGGAACACCTGCTGCACGCCCTCGGCGATCACCACGAGCGCGGACACCGACGCGGTGACCGGGGCCGGCGCGCTCAAGGCGGCGAGGACGGTGACGACCGCGCCGACGACGACCTGGACGGTCTTCACGCTCTTGTACGCGCGTTGCGCCTGGCGGCTGCTGCGGCTGAACCAGGCGATCTGATCGTTCAGCCGCTTCCACACCGGATCCGCCGGATCGGTCACGGTTCGGTCCGTCACGAAACAACCACCCCCTCGCCCGCCGGGAAACCTATCATTCACCGAAACAGACTGCAGCGGAAGAAGATACCGAATTGTTCCGTTTCCGTGCGCGACACGCGGACCGACGCGCACGCCGCGCGTACCGAGCTGAGACAGACAGGCCCTAGGCTGCCATCGTGGACATGGACGGCTCAGCGGTACCGCGGCGCGGCAGGTCGGCGCCTGCGGCATTCACCGTGGTCGGCGCGGGCGTGATCGGGCTGCTGACCGCGCACGAGCTGGCCGACCGAGGCTATCCGGTCACCGTCCTCGCCACCGAGGGGCGCCCCGGTGCGTACACGGGTTCGACCTCGTCGATCGCGGCCGCCCAGTTCCTGCCGTGGGTGCCGCCCGCGCACCTGGAATCGATGCGCGACGGGCTGCAGAACCTGGAATCGATCGTGTCGTGCGGCCGGGAGTTCTACGGCGATCTCGCGCGCCGGCCCGGCGAGACGGGCGTGATGGCGGTCGGGAACGTGGAACTGGTCGGCCGGGACAGCTGGCCGGCCGGGCTGGCCGCCTCGATGCGGGTCACCGAAACCCGGCTCGACGCGCCGATCGAGCTGCCCAGCGGCGGCGGGCCACCGGTCACCGTGACCGAACGGTACTGCTTCGACACCTTCTCCATCGACGCGGTCAAGGCCCTGGCCTATCTGGCTCACGACGCGGCCCGCAAGGGGGTCGAGTTCCGGCGGCGCACCGTGACCGCCGACGACCTGCGGGAGCTGCCGGGGGTCGTGGTCGCGGCGACCGGCGACGGCGCCCAGCGGCTGACCGGCGACCCCGATCTCGAGCATTTCAAGGGACACGTGGTGACCCTGCGGCCGCACCGCGGCTATCTGCCCGACCAGATTCTCGGGGCCGACGATCTGGTCGTGGTACCCCACGAGAACGGCACCGTGCGGATCGGGGCGCCGTATTACGCCCCGGCCGGCCGGTCGGTGCCGCAGCGCCGTGAGGCGCAGGATCTGCTGCGGCGGTTGCCGATCCTGTTGGAACGGGTGGCGCACCTGGCCGCGGGGCTGCGTCCGGATCTGTTGCGGCACTGCGACATCCTGTATCACTCGGCCGGCAACCGGGTGGGATTCCGGTCCGGCGACATCCGGATCGAGGTCGACTCCGAGCGGCCCAATGTGTTGCACGCCAACGGTTTCATCGGCGTGGGATGGAGTGTCGGCCCGTCCTACGCCCGGATCGTCGCCGATCAGGCCCTCGCACTGCACAAGGAATTCGCGCACGCAGCCCCGGTGTACCCAGCCCCGGTCGCAACGTCCGGTTCCCGCCGAATGCCGGTGTCTAGACTGGCGGAATGACCGACCTCTCCGAGTTCGTCGAGTCGTTCGCCGATCGAATTGCCCAGCGCGCCACCGAATTCGCCGAATGGATCGAGGAGAGCGGCGCGGCCGGAGCGGACCGGCCGGACGAGTTCGAGACCTACGTCGCGCGCATGCTGACCTACTACGAGCCACCCCGCCGGGTACCCGACAGCGCGCTGTTCGGCGAGCTGTACGCGGCCGTGCCGGGTCTGGACGCGTACCGCGCCGACCCGCCGGATGCCGAGGACGCCGGCCCGCTGCTGCGGGTCCTGGCCGCCGGGCTGCTGGCCGCCGAGGTGGAGTCGCGGGGCCCGTTGCGGCTGGGGACCCGGCAGCAGAACCAGCTGGCCGAGGTCTACGAACGCTGCGGGGCGGGATTCCGGGCGGCGGGACTGCCCCGCCTGGCGGTGCTGGCCCTGCGGCGCGCGGTGTCGCTGTACCGTGCCGTCGAGGAATTCACCGGGCAGGATCGCAGCGGCCTGGCCTTGGAGCGGGCCCGCACCGCCGCCGAGACCGGCCGCCGGCGCCTGATCGGCCGAGTGGCGGATACGTTGTGCGGCTACGGGTATCAGCCGTTCCGGCTGCTGGCCTGGGTCGTGGTGGAGCTGGTCGTGTTCACCGTGGTGGGGCTGCTGACCTTCCGCGGCCAGGACTGGCAGACCACGCTCTACATGAGCACGACGAGCTTCCTGAACCCGATGGGCCCCGGCGATACCGCGACCCAGGGGCCGTTCGCCCGCCCGGTCCTGGCGGTGGAGTCGTGGGCGGGCACGGTGTCGATGTCGGTGTATTTCGCGTTGCTGGTGCGCTTGTGGTTCCGGATGTGAACGGCCGGCTCAGTAGGATTCCTTGTGCCGCACCATGTCCAGGGTGGCGACCGCGACCCGGTCGCGGAGCCGCTCGACCAGCGCGGCCCACTGCCGGGTCAGGCCGGGATCGGCCTGCAGGGCCGTCCACAGGCTGCGCATCGACGCCGGGGTGTGGGCGCCGGGCATCCACAGGCCGGTGAGGGTGTCGAGCAGGGCGGCGAGGATATCGTGCCGTTCCGGGCTGCGCGGGCGGTACCGGTCGGCGTCGGCCAGGCCCGCCGACAGTACCGTCAGCAGCCAGTCGTGGGCCGCCAGGTCCTCGCAGAAGCGTTGCGCGGCAACCAGATCGGATTCCTGGCGCAGGATCAGGCGCACCGAGCGGGTGGTGTCGTCGTTCATCCGCAACGACGCCGACGGGCCCGCGGCGCCGCCGATCACGGCGGTCCAGCGCAGTCGGGTGGCGCCGGCCGCCAGTGGTGGCTGCTGATCCAGCAGCGGATCGGAACGGATCCGCCCGAGCAGCCGCTCCCCGATCGAGGCCAGATCGAGGACGTGCGGATGCGGGCGGCCGCGCAGATAGCCCTCGACGAGAGCGTCGATCGCGGTGGCGCGATCGGGCAGCGGGCTGATCACCTCGGCGACACCGCGCCGGCGGATGTAGTGCGACCAGGTCTGGCGCCGCCGGTCGGCCGCCCGGACCAGGCGAGTGTTCACCGAGGACTGCAGCACGATCCCGCCGGCCAGCACCACCCGGGTGGCGACCGTGCCGACGATCTGCGCCGTCGCCGTCGCCGCCGATGCGACCGCGTCGTCCGCCGACGCGCCCAGGTGCACGTGACAGTCCACGCCGACCGCGAGACTCGGTGAGACCGCGAGACTTCCGGGCCGCTCCCGCCAGCTGATGTCGCGGCCCGGCATCAGTGCCAGCAGATCGCAGGCCTCGGTGCGGGTCAATGCCGTCGCCGACGGCAACAGGCAGGTGCGGACCTCACCGAACGCCGCCAGCGGCGCCGCGGACACCATGTCAGGACCCGTCCAGCAGCAGATGCGAGAGCCGTTCGCTGACCAGATCGGGGACCGTGACCCCGTCGGCGACCCCGTCGGCCACGGTGCGGGCCACCACATCCTCGTCGAGATCGAGGTGTTCGAGGATCACCCGCACCGCGTGCTCGATCCCGATGTAGCGCTTGGGCAGCATGGACAGGGTCTGGTAGGCGGCGAACGGCTGGGCGGCCGGGTTCAGCCGGATCACGGCGGGCAGATCGCTCCACTCGTCCGGCCACGGCTCGGCCGGGTCGTCGGGCACCCACACCAGCGGATCCAGCACGGGCGCACCGTGATCGCGCAACATGCCCAGCCGCAGCAGATGCCAGACCGCGGCCAGGAACGCGCACGACCAGCGCTTGTCGCGGCCCGGACCGTTCGGGTGACTCCACAGTTCCACGTCGAGGAAGATGGTGTGTTCGCGGCGGCCGAACTCCTCCGGCGGCCGGTACCGCCGGTCGGTCATCGCCTGGGCCGGATCGTGTTCGGAGGAGCGGCGGCCGTTGCACAACCAGCCCGACTCGGCGGTGGGCGCGCGGCCGCCGGTGGCCGGCGGCGCGGGATCGGGCACGATGCGGGCCGCCACCATCTCCGCGATCGGCACCGGCTCACCGATCGGCTCGCCACCGGCGAACCGGGTGGCCGACGCGCACCCCGATTCCCGGGCCAGATAGTCGATCCGGACGCCGGTGTCGGCGGCCGCGGCCAGCAGTTTGGGCACGATATCGGCCGGGGGGAGCTCCGGCTGGAAGTAGTCGTCGATCAGGTAGCAGGTGCTGATCCGGGCGCCACGGCCGAAACGCAGCCGAGCCGATTCGGTGAACGCCGCCACCAGCGGCGCGATGTGGGTGAGCTGGGCCCGGATGCCCCGCGGATCACGGGCGATGTCCTTGAGCGCGAAGTGGCCGACCTCGATCGACAGGTGCGACAGCGGTAGCGACGAGATGACCGGGTGCTCGGTCGATTCGGTGTAGCCGGCCATCACGCCAGTTCCCAGGTGGCCGGATCCACCAGCCGGCGCGCCAGATCGGTGTAGGCGCGCGCGGTCTCCCGATTGGCGAGGTAGGCGTTGACGTCGGAGTCGAGGATGATCTGCTCGCGCCACTGCAGGATCGGCTCGCGGGGGACGAACCCCAGGATGGTGGTCTCCCCGAGCTTGTTGGCCGACGCCATCCGCTTGAGCGCCGAGTTCTGCTCCTTCAACCAGGCCGCCTGTGCCGGATGCTGATTCGCCTGCTCGCCGGTGCCGTCCCCGCCGTAGGCGACCCGGACGAAACGCAGCGTGGCCAGCAGATCGGCGCGGGAGTGGCGCGGCTCGGAGGTCTCACTGTCGTCGGATCCCAGCGCGAGCAGCCCGTTCGGGCCGTACACCAGGCCGTTCGCGGCGATGATGTGCTGTCGGGTCCAGCGATGGAAGATCAGCCAGCGGGCGGTGTGCCGCGGCATCTGCGCGGTAGCGCGCAGCACCAGCTCCAACGCCGCCGACCGGCCCGCCGACAGGTCGACGATGACGACCTTGAACTCGTTGTTCAACGTGTTCAGCATGCTGTGGCAGCGTTTGACCATCGCCTCGTCGCATTCGAGGAACTCCGCACCGCCCTCGTCGCCGGGCACCAGCGCCAGCCGACCCAGACGCGGTGCGGCACGGCGCAATTCGGCGCGGCTGGTGTGGGCGCCGATATCGAGTTTCACGATGGTGCCGATATTGCCCAGCAGGTTGGAGTGGGTGCCGCCGCCCTCGGGCAGGCCGCGTTCGCAATTGCTGATCTCGAACAGCGCTCCGGCCGTGGGTGATCCGAAGTCGAAATCGACATAGGCGACGCTGCGTCCGGTCAGGCACAGCCGGTAGGCCAGATTCGCGCTGGTCACCGAGCGGCCGGTACCGCCCTTGTCGGAGGTGGAGAACACCAGCATGGTCACCGGGTCGCATTCTCGCGGGCGTAGGCCAGTTCGTCGAGCTGGGCCAGCGCCTGGGTGGCCAGGGACAGCGCGGTCGCCGGCCGCCGCCCCAGCACGCTGCGGGCGCGTTCCAGGGACTGTTCGATCCGGTCGAGGGCCACCCGTTTCGCGGACTGGTCGTCGTCGCCGACCTCGAGCCGCTCCTGATTGAGCAGATGCTCTGCCTCACTGAGTGATTCGACGGCGCGTTTGATCATCGGCTCGGGCGCCAGCGGCGGCTGGCTGAACGTGTCGTAGGCGATGACGAAGCACTCCATCATGCGTTCGGTGATGAACCAGGACGGCCGGTCCGGCGCGAAGGGACCGGCCCCGTTGGTCGCCGCGGAGCCGGCGATCACGCTGGTGTCGTCCCACAGGCCGGCGGCGGCGCCGTGCCGCAGCATGCGCGCGTCCAGGTGGTCCATGGCGGAGTCGGCCAGTTCCAGCAGTCGGTCGCGGGTGTCGACGGAGCTGGGCAGGCCCGCGGCCTGCAGGCAGCGCTTCAGCATCATGGTCGCGAAATCCGGTACCTGCCACAGCAATCGGGGGCCGGTGCCGTCACCGGCGTGCTCACTGCCGACCAGGCGCATGGGAACACCGGGACTGTGCATGACGGCGGCCGGGTCGCCGGCGGTGAGGCGGCTGGTGATGCGGCCGCGGCGGGCCAGCTGGTCGAATACGGCGACGGTGCGGACCAGGTCGTCGGTGGATTCGCGGTAGATCATGTCCTGCATCAGCAGGGCGCCTACGGCCAGCGAATAGTAGTCGGACTCCTCGCCGTCGGAGGTGCGCCACGGGAAGTCCTCCAGCGGCCAGTGGCCGGGGGAGAACCGGGCGACGGTGGACCAGTATTTCTGGGTGAGTTCCAGGCGCAGTTTCAGCGCGTTGGCCAGTTGCCGCTGGGTGTCGTCGAGCAGATCGCGTTCCTTGATCTTCTCCGACAGCAGATCGAGGATGCCGTCGAGGGCCACGACGGTGAAGTACAGGTAGGGGCGCGATTCCGCGACACCGGGCGTGGTGGCGATGCGGTGGCCGATCAGGTCGACCGCGTCCGCCGCGCTGGACACTCCCCAGGTCCAGCCGCATTCGAACAGCAGCCGGTCGTCGGCGACGTCGATGTCCTCGCTCTGGGCCAGCCGGACCTCGTTGGCGGTCTGAACCCGGAGCCGTTCCAGCCGGGCCGCGATCGCGGCCAGCGCGGCGTCGGAGGCGGCCTCGCCGCGGTTGAGCATCTGCAGCATCGCGCGCCCGGCCGCCGAGCGCGGTTCCGGGGTGTGGATGACGAAGCTGCGGACCAGGCCGACCATGGCGGCGGTGAGCCGGGCCCGGACCACCGGCTCCAGTGCGGCGATGCGGGGCCGCAGCAGTTTCGCCTCGCGGCGCACCTCGCCGCCGAGTACTCCCTCGAAGCCGCGCAGGAAGCGCAGTGCGGCGATGCACAGGCTCAATGACATGGAGAACGAGTCGACGAGTTCGAGCCGGTACTGGTCGGCGGTGGGCTCGATGCCGTCGGTGCCGCCGAGATAGCTGCCCGCGGCGAAGACCGGTTCCCCGTTCTCGGCGTGCCGCTCGAAGAACTGTTCCAGCAGGCCGACCACGACGCCGCCGATCCGGGTGGGCGTGCCGAAGGGTTCCAGGGCGTCGCGGACGTCGCCGGTGATGTTGTCGGGCTGGTCGAGGGCGAAGGTGGCGATCTGGGTGGCCGGGTACAGCAGGCAGAGCAGTTGTTCGGCGTCGCTGATCGAATTGGCGCCGCCGGTGCCGCCCCAGATCCAGACCCGGGCGTCGGGGTCGGCGGACTCGGGATCGCGGACGTAACACGAGTCCAGGATCGCGCGCCACAGATCGACCAGCTGTTGCCGAGGCTGAATCCTCATGTCCCCCCGCTTCATCCCGCGTGCTGCGACATTTCCGACATGTTCGAGTGTGCCGCGCGCCCGGAACCCACGGTAGGTCATCCGACCAAAGCGATCAATCGCCTTGCCCGCGAACAGCTTCGGTACAGACCGCGGCAACGGGGTTGCGCGGCGGTCGTTTTCGGGTGCGCGGGCGCCGCCCGAGGTCGAAACGGTCAGGGCGCCGCCGTGGCGGAGCCCTGTGGGGTCGATCGGTGTGCGGAGACCGGGTCAGCGGGTCGGTGCCGGGCTGCTGGTACCCGGTGTGGGAGCGGCCGGAGCGGTGTCGTCGGGCATCGGCATCCGGAGGTGCGGGCCCTGGTTCGGGCCGCCCCGCCAGATCATGCCGCCGCGGTCGTCGTCCCAGCGGCCACCGAAATCGGGGCCGCCGAATCGGTGGTCGTGGGCGGCCATCGGGCCGTACCGGTCGTGGCCGTCGTGGTGGCCGACCACGACACCGGCACCGAAGCCGACGCCGCCGATCAGCACCGCGGCGACCAGCGCGCCGACGACGCCCGCGACGGTGCGCTGTTGACGGGTGGCGAGGAAGCCGGGCGCCGGTGCGGCGGGAGGCGGGACCGGACCTGGTGCCGGTGCGGCGGGAGGCGGGACCGGACCTGGTGCCGGTGCGGCGGGAGCGGTGCCGGTCGCGGGAGCTGCGGCTGTGCCGGGCGCCGCGCCGGTCGCGTGCGGCGCGGGGTCGGCCGAGGTCGGCGCGGTGCCGGTCGCGAGGGATTCGGTACTCGCCGTGGGAGTCGCGCTATCGCTGGTG
Organism: Nocardia stercoris; assembly: GCF_003696265.1. Taxonomy (GTDB): domain Bacteria; phylum Actinomycetota; class Actinomycetes; order Mycobacteriales; family Mycobacteriaceae; genus Nocardia; species Nocardia stercoris. Next base: position 63,057 of record NZ_RFFH01000003.1, read on the forward strand.
GCGGGGTTGGTGCCGGTCGCGAAGGCTTCGGCACCCGCCACTGGAGTTGCGGCATCGCCGGTCACAGGTGCGGTACCGGCCGTGAGGGGTTCGGTGGGTGCGGGCTGCGGTTCGGTGGGTGCCGGGTGCGGCTCGGGCGAGCGCGCCGGCTCGTTGTTCTCGGTCATGGGCCCGACGATAGGCAGCACGTATGGGATGAAGCTGAGCGATTGTTGTGGGCCCGCTGTGTGCCGCTCAGCGGTGGCGGACGTGCCGGTCCAAGGTCGTCGCCGGGTGGAACAGCCCGGCCGGTTCCCGATGCCACCAGGCGTGCTCGTGGCGTAGTTCGGTGAAAGTGGTGAAGCGGTAGTGATAGAGCCGGGCGCGCACGTAGCGCGGCGGGTGGTCGCGGAACGGGTTCGCGCCGAGCAGCCGCAGGGTGGCGGGATCGCCGGTCAGCAGGCGGTGCAGCAGCGGACGGAACCAGGGATCAGCGTAGGAGGGTGACAGGGCCGCGAACCACATCAGCCAGTCCAGGCGCAGGTGGTAGGGCGCCCACTGCCGGGGCAGCCGCCCGACCGCGCCCGGCTTGCCCTTGAACCGGTACTCGTGCCACACGGTGGCGTCGGTGAGCTGCCGGTCCATGGTGCCCTCGATGACCACCTCGTAGCGGGTCCGGCCCACGACACCGAAGGCGCCGTAACTGTTCACCAGGTGGAAGTGGTTGTAGGACTGGTTCATTCGCTGCCGACGCGAGAGCAGGTTGAGTACGGGGTAGTAGCTGAGGACCGCGACCGCCGCCGCGCAGCCGAGCACCGCGACCTGGAACCACACCGGGGCGGCGCCGGTGGCCGGGTGCGTGAGCAGGTGCGCGGGCAGTACCCGGCTCGGGTCGACGGCGGCGAACCCCGCCAGCAGCGCCAGCCAGTTCAGCCACGCGAAATTGCCGGACAGGATCAGCCACAGCTGCGTGACGATCACGACCGCGGCGGCCCAGGTCGCGACCGGCTGCGGCGCGAACAACCCGAACGGCACGATCAGTTGCGCGACATGGTTGGCGGCGACCTCCACCCGGTGCAGCGGCCGCGGCAGGTGATGGAACCACCAGCTCAACGGTCCGGGCATCGGCTGGGTCTCATGGTGGTAATACAGGCAGGTCAGGTCGCGCCAGCAGGAGTCGCCGCGCATCTTGATCAGTCCGGCCCCGAATTCGACCCGGAACAGCAACCAGCGCAGCAGCCACAGCGTCACCACGGGCGGGGCGACGTGGTCGTTGCCGAGGAACACGACCAGAAAACCGGTCTCCAGCAGCAGCGATTCCCAGCCGAAGCCGTACCAGAGCTGGCCGACATTGACGATCGACAGATACAGCGCCCACAACACCAGCCATCCGGCCATCGCGACCGGCAGCGGTACCAGGTCGGCCGCGCCGACGGCGAGCGCGGCGGCCAGCAGCACACCGGTCCAGGCGACGCCGGCGGCCAGGCGGTCGGTGTAGCGCAGCTGGAACAGGGTGGGCGCCTGCCGGAACGAGCGATAGGCCAGATAGCGCGGTACCGGGGTGAGTCCGTGGGTACCGATCAGCGCGCGGTTCTGGCGGGCGGCGGCCAGGAACGCGCACAGATAGATCACCGCGACGCCGCGTTCGATGATCAGCCGGCTCCACCAGTAGTCGTCTGCGTTGAACCATCCCATACCGGCACCTCCGGCCGATCGTCCCCGTCTTCCATGATCTGCTCGCGGGCGCGCGATATCCACCGTCCGGCCGTTCGTGTGGTCCGAGGTCCATACCGGTGGCCGGTTCTCGATCTCGGCAGCCCAGGGACCCGATGGGACAATGACCAGGTGTGGCCCGGCCACCGGGTGGGCCGCCGTTCCGGCATCGCACCGCACCGAATCGAGGCCGCCATGACCACCGTCGACGAGATCGCCCCGCGCATCTACCGGATCTCGACCTACGTGCCGCAAGCAGGGCCGGGTGGGATGGTGTTCAACCAGTATCTGCTCGACGCCGACGAGCCGCTGCTGTTCCACACCGGGCATCGCGCGATGTTCCCGGACGTGTGCGCGGCGATCGAGCGGGTGCTGCCGGTATCGGCGCTGCGCTGGATCACGTTCGGGCACGTCGAATCCGACGAATGCGGCGCGATGAACGAGTTCCTGACCGCGGCGCCGGGTGCCCGGGTCGCGCACGGCGCGATCGGCTGCATGGTGTCGCTGGACCACATGGCCGACCGGCCGCCGCGCCCGCTGATCGACGGTGAGGTGATCGACCTGGGCGGGTTGCGGGTCCGCCACCTCGACACCCCGCACGTGCCGCACGGGTGGGAGGCTCGGGTGCTGTTCGAGGAGACCACCGGCACCCTGCTGTGTGGTGACCTGTTCAGTCAGTCGGGGCAGAGCGGGGCGCTGCTCGACGGCGGTGATCTGGTCGGGCCCGCCGCGGTGGCCGAGGAGATGTTCCACTTCTCCACGCTGGCCCCGGCGACCCCGGTGATCATGGAAAGTCTTGCGGCCCTGTCACCGTCGACGCTGGCGCTCATGCACGGGCCCGCGTTCCGGGGTGACGGCGCGGGTGCGTTGCGTGATCTGGCGGGGGTGTATCGGGATCTGATCGCCACGGCGTCTGCTGCTTCGGTGTAGCGGCCGGGTGCGTACCGGAACGGGTGTCGTTCAGCTCTCCTCCGCGGGCCCTTCGAGCGGAAAGATGATGGGGCTGAGCATGTATCGGCTGCGATCGGGGGTGGGTTCGTTGCCGATCAGGGGGCGCAGGATCCGGCGGAGTTCGGTGAAGGTGGCGGCGAGTTCGGCGGGGGTGAGCCAGAGGGCGCGCTGGGTGAAGTTGACCATGTCCTCGATCGGGTCGGCGTCGCCGCGGTCGAGGTAGGCGTTGAATTCGGTGACCAGGACGGCCATCTGGAGGGCGAAGGTGCGCCGGAAGTCGTCGAGGCTCATGGCGCGGAAGTCGACGGCGGTGCTGCCCTCGCGCAGTCGGTAGTGCCGTTCCACGGCGCCGCGCACCCGGTGCTCCGCGGCGACCTCCAGGATTCCGGCGGTGGCGAGCAGGTCGACGTGCCGGTAGATCATCGGCTTGGAGGCGTCGGGAATGCGTTCGCAGAGCTCGCCGGTGGTGAGGGTCCGCCCGCCGCTCAGGGCGTGCACGATGCGCAAGCGCACGGGGTGGGCCAGCAGTTCCAGAGTCTCCACTCCCCAATGTTCTCATATCGCGCTACCATTCTCATATCACGAGAAAGGTGGAACGATGGGCACCACAACCGATCCCGCGGCCGTCGCGACCGAGGTCGTCGAGCTGCTGCGCGCCGAACGGTTCGACGAGCTGACCCGCCGCTTCGCGCCGCCGCTGCGGGAAGCGGCCGCCGCGCCGGTGGTCGCGGCGGCCTGGCGTGCCGAACTCGCCCGCGTCGGCGCTATCACCGGGGTCGTGGCGCCGCGCACCGAACCGATCGGCGGCGGGCAGGTCCGCGCGATCGTCGACCTCGACGCCCAACGCGGCGGGCTGGCGGTGCGCATGGCCGTCGACGCCGCGGGGACGCTGCACGGCTTCCGGCTGGCCGCACCCGAAAGCGGCTGGGTAGCACCGGAATATGTGCATCCGAAGCGGTTCACCGAACACGCGGTCACCGTCGGTTCCGGCGAGCTCGCCGTCGGTGGCACGGTGAGCGTGCCGCGCGGGCGCGGCCCCCATCCCGCGGTGGTGCTGCTCGCGTCGGGGCCCGCCGACCGCGACGCCACCGTCGGACCGAACAAGCCGTTCAAGGACCTCGCCTGGGGTTTGGCCTCGCGCGGGGTGGCCGTGCTGCGCTTCGACAAAGTGACCTTCACGCACCCGCGGATCGCCGACGACCCGGCGTTCACGATGGCCGAGGAATTCATCCCGCACGGGCTGGCCGCCCTCGAAATCCTGCGCCGCACACCGGGAATCGACTCGCAGCGACTGTATCTGCTCGGCCACAGCGCCGGCTCGGCCCCGCGGGTCGCCATCGCCGCGCCCGCGGCGGCGGGCGTGATCCTGCTGTCCGTGGCCACCGCGCCGCTGCCCCGGTCCGCCGTGCGCGTCGCCCGCCACCTCGCCACCACCGAACCGCAATTCGCCACCCCGGCACTGGTGGACACGATCATCCGGCAGGCCGCCGTCGTCGAGAGTCCCGGTCTGGAAACCGCCACCGCCGCCGACCTGCTGTTCGGCTGGTCCCCGGCCTACTGGCGCGACCGCCTCGACTACGACGCCGTCGCCGCGACCGCCGCGCTCCACTGCCCGGCGCTGGTGCTGCAGGGCGAACGCGACTACCAGGTGACCGTCGCCGACGACTTCCCCGCCTGGCGCACCGGGCTCGCCGGCCGCCCGCACACCACGCTGCGCACCTATCCCGGCGTCGACCATATGTACTTCTCCGGCTCCGGACCGTCGACGGCCGCCGGCTATCAGGTACCCGCCCACTTCGCCGGCGAGGTGGCCGCCGATATCGCGGACTGGATCCGGCCCGACCGGCCGCGCACGGCACTGCGCCGCCTCCTCGACCGCCTGTCTCCAGCCCGCGTCTAGCGCCGGTGCCTGCCGCGGTCTGGCGTTGCTGTGCCGCACGCACGGTGCCCGCTGTGCCGCACGTGCGGTGCCTGCCGCGGTCTGGCGCTGCTGTGCCGCACGCGTGGGGCCCGCCGCGGTCTCGCGCTGTTGCGCCGCACGTGCCGGTGCCTGCCGCGGTCTCGCGCTGCTGCGCCGCATGCGCCGGTGTCCGCCCGGTGCGCCGCAGCCTCGCGGCCGTGAGTACACCGATAACCCCGGACCGAGTGCGACTTCCGCACACGCAGGCCAAAGTGCCTGTCCCGCAGTATGTTCCGCCGTACACATCCGGCGGCGCCAGGGCGGGTACCGCCCGGGTGAAAGCACGTCCCCCGCATGCCCGATTGCGCGCACCGTGCGGGGATCCCTTGCGCGCGACGGGCGCAATGGTAGGAAGGGTGGCGTGTCCGCAACCGGTGATGTCTCCAGCGCAAGTCCGTCCCGTGCCGTCTCGGAGGTGGTCGAGCTGGTCAGCCGGCTGATCCGGTTCGACACCTCCAACACCGGTGATCCCGACACCACGGCGGGGGAACGCGAATGCGCGCAGTGGGTGGCCGATCAGCTGCATCAGGCCGGGTACACCACCGAATACGTGGAATCGGGGATGCCGGGGCGCGGCAACGTGTTCGCCCGGCTCAAGGGCGCGGATTCCTCGCGCGGCGCGCTGATGATCCACGGGCACCTGGACGTGGTGCCCGCCGAGGCGTCGGACTGGAGTGTGCACCCGTTCTCCGGTGCCGTCCGCGACGGCTACGTGTGGGGGCGCGGCGCGGTCGACATGAAGGACATGGTCGGGATGACGCTGGCCGTCGCCCGCCAGTTCAAGGCCGAAGGCACTGTGCCGCCACGGGATCTGGTGTTCGCGTTCCTCGCCGACGAGGAGAACGGTGGCACGTGGGGATCGCACTGGCTGGTCGACAACCGGCCCGACCTGTTCGACGGAGTCACCGAGGCGGTCGGTGAGGTCGGCGGGTATTCGCTGACCGTGCCGCGCCGCGACGGCGGCGACTCGCGGCTGTACCTGGTCGAGACCGCGGAGAAGGGGCTGGGCTGGATGCGGTTGCGGGCCCGCGCCCGCGCCGGGCACGGCTCGTTCCTGCACGAGGACAACGCGGTCACCATCCTGTCCGAGGCGGTGGCGCGGCTGGGCCGGCACCGGTTCCCGCTGGTGCTGTCCGAATCGGTCACCGAGTTCCTGGCCGCGGTCAGCGAGGAGACCGGGGTTCCGTTCGATCCGAACGGCCCCGACCTCGACGGTCAGCTCGCCAAACTCGGCGGCATCGGCCGGATCATCGGAGCCACGTTGCGCGACACCGCCAATCCGACGATGCTGCGCGCCGGCTACAAGGTGAACGTGATCCCGCAGACCGCGGAGGCGGCCGTCGACTGCCGGGTGGTGCCGGGCCGGCAGGAACAGTTCGAAGCCGAACTGGACGCGATCCTGGGCCCCGACATCGAGCGGGAGTGGATCACGAAACTCGACTCCTACGAGACCACCTTCGACGGGCATCTGGTCGACGCCATGAACGCCGCCGTCCTGGCCCACGACCCGGGCGGGCGGATCGTGCCCTACATGCTCTCCGGTGGCACCGACGCGAAAGCGTTCGCGAAGCTGGGGATCCGCTGCTTCGGGTTCGCGCCGCTGCGCCTACCGCCCGAACTGGACTTCGCGGCCCTGTTCCACGGCGTGGACGAACGGGTACCGGTCGACGCACTGGAATTCGGGACCCGGGTGCTGGAACACTTCCTGCTGCACAGCTGACCTGTTCTCTCCGAAAGGATGTGCCTTGCCTGATTATTCGTACGATCCGTACGCCGCGCTGCCGCAGGTGCCGGCCTTCACCGTGGTGTCCGCCGATGTCGCCGAGGGGGAGCCGTTCGCCCACCCCCAGGTGAGCGGGGTGCTCGGCGCGGGTGGTGAGGACGTGTCGCCGCAGCTGTCGTGGAGCGGGTTCCCGCCGGAGACCAAGAGTTTCGCGGTGACGGTCTTCGACCCGGACGCCCCGACCGCGTCCGGTTACTGGCACTGGGCGGTCGCCGACATCCCGGCCACGGTCACCGAGCTGCCCAGCGGCGCCGGCAGTGCGGGCGGTTCGCTGCCCGCGGGTGCGCTGTCGCTGCGCAACGACGCCGGGTTCCCCGGGTTCGTGGGTGCGGCCCCGCCGTCCGGGCACGGCTATCACCGGTATTTCATCGTGGTGCACGCGGTGGATGTGGAGTCGCTCGAGCTGGACCCGTCGGTGTCGCCCGCGGTGCTGGGCTTCCACCTGTTCTTCCACACGCTGGGCCGCGCGCAGCTGCTGGCCACCTACGAAATCCTCTGAGCCGCAACGCGATAGCCCCCGGTGTGGGGGCTATCGCGCTCGGTCACCGTTTGCGGGCCAGGCCGGACACGATCAGTTCCTCCCAGGCCGTGGGCGGTTCCGGGATGTCGTCGGTGCCCGCCCGCCACTGGACGCACGGCACCCAGCCGGGGTCGAGTAGATCGAGACCGGCGAGCAGGGCGGCGATCTCGTCGGGCCGCCGCCACCGGCCGCGGCCGAACGCCTCCCGGACCTTCAGTTCGAGCGCCGTGGTCTGCGCGTTGCCGCCGCTGCGGAAATGCGAGACGTAGACGAAGCTGCCCGATGCGATCCGGTCGGTCCAGAACCGCACCGCGCCCGCTGGGTCGTCGGCGTCGTCGAGGAAGCTCAGCACAGTACTGAACAGCAGGGCCACCGGTTCATCCAAGTCGATCAGGTCGCGGATCTCCGCACTGTCGAGAATCGCCTCGGGATCGCGAATATCGGCGTGCACGGCGGCGGTGCGGTCGTCGACATCGGATTCGGCGCGCACATGCGCGACCACGATCGGATCATGGTCGACATACACCGTGTGCGCGGTGGCGTCGTAGCGCTGCGCGATCTGATGCACGTTGTCGGATGTCGGCAGGCCGCAACCGAAGTCGACGAACTGGCGGATCCCCGCCCGGGCCGCGGCGTGGGTGGCGCGCTCCACCGCCTGCCGGTTGGTGACGGCGATGCGCGGTGAACCGGGCAGGGCCTGGTCGAAGTAGCCGCCGTAGGCCTCGTCGACCGCGTAGTGTTCGCTGCCGCCGAGCAGGAAGTTGTAGACCCGGGCGACACTCGGCCGCGCCTGGCCCGCGCGGACCGCCGCGTCGTCGGTATGTCGCGCGCCGGCGCGGGATGACTCCATAGCGATCTATCCTAGGAACCCGCGGGCCGCGCGGAAAGCGTTCGGAATCCACAACATTCGCGGCCGCACTCAGCCCAGGTCGACGACGCCGTCCGGTGCGGGCGAGGTGTAGAGCTCCTCGATCTCGGTGGCGTACTTGGCCGCGATCGGCACGCGCCGCAGCTTCAGCGTCGGGGTCAGTTCGTCCCCGCCCGGTTCCCAGGCCTGCGGCAGAATCCGGAAGCGCTTGATCTGCTCGGCCCGCGAGAGCCGCGCGTTCGCGGTGGCGACCGCCCCGCGGATCTCGGCGATCACCGCCGGGTGCGCGGCCACGGTGGCCGGGTCGGCGGTGGCCAGGCCGAGGGTCTGCGCGCGGGCCGCGGCGGTATCGGGTTCGAGGACGATCAAGGCGGTGACGTAGGCGCGGGCCTCACCGATCGCGACGATCGGCCCGACCAGTGAGGAGGCCGTCTTCACCGCGTTCTCGATATTGGTCGGTGAGATGTTCTTGCCGGCCTCGGTGATGATCAGTTCCTTCTTGCGGTCCACGATGGTGACGTAACCGTCGGCGTCGATGGTGGCGACATCGCCGGTGGCCAGCCAGCCGTCGTCGCTGAGCGCCTCGGCGGTCTTCTCCGGCATGCCGCGGTAGCCGCGGGTGACGACCGGGCCGCGAACCAGCAGTTCGCCGTCCTCGGCCAGTTTGACCTCGATACCTGGGCCGGCCGTGCCGACCGAACCCGGACGCGGCGCCTCCACCGGGGTGTAGGTGGCGACACCGGTGGTTTCGGACATGCCCCAGACCTCACTGACCCCGAAGCCGAGGCCGAGCAGGAACTCCAGCGTCTCGGCGGGGATGGCGGCGGCGCCGGAGGCGGCGACCTGCAACCGGTCCAGGCCGAGCGCGGCACGGACTTTCGACAGCACGAGCGCGTCGGCGAGCCGGTATTGCAGCGCGAGCAGCGGATTCGCGCCCCCGCGCAGCTCGGCGCGGGCGTGCGCGACCGCCGTCCGCAGCGACCACAGGCCGAGCGCCTTCTTGACCGGGCTCGGTTCGGTGGCCAGTTTCGCCTCGATGCCCGCCTTGAGCTTCTGCCACACCCGCGGCACACCGAACATGGCGGTCGGGCGGGCATCGGGCAGGGCGGTGGCGATCTGGCGCGGGTCGGCGACGCAGGTGACGACCGCGCCGGTGAGCTGGTTGTTGCCGTGCGCGGACATGCGGTCGGCCACGTGCGCGGCGGGCAGGTAGGACACCAGCCGGTCGTCGATCGTGCAGGGCTGCGACGAGCTCTGCAGCAGGGCGAGCTGGGCGATGACGTTGGCGTGGGTGATCTCGACGCCCTTGGAGGGGCCGGTGGTGCCGGAGGTGTAGATGAGGGTGGCCAGGTCGTCGGGTTGCACGGCCTGCCAGGCCGCATCGAAGTCGAAATCGGCAGGGGCTGCGGCGACCACGTCGTCGAGGCTCAGCTGCCGGGGCGCGGTGTCGTCGGCGTCGGCGGCGGGTCCGTCGACGACGACGATGTAGGCCAGGTCGGCGCCCGCCGCGGTGACGACCGGCAGGAACGCCCGTTCGGTGACGACGACCCGGTTGCCGGCGTTGCCGAACAGGTGGGTGACCTGCTCGGCCGAGCTGGTGTTGTACACCGAGAAGGGGACCGCGCCCACGTGCAGGGCCGCGGTGTCGACGATGTTGAACTCGGGCCGGTTGGTGAGCATGATGCCGACGGTGTCACCGTGGCGGACGCCGAGCCCGGCCAGGCCGGCGGCCAGTTCCCGCACGCGGCGGTCGTACTCGGCCCAGGTGATCTCGGTGCCGCCGCCGGAGGTACGCAGCGCCACCTGGTCGGGCCGCAAGGTCACCGTCTGCTGGAAGCCTTCTGGCACAGTGTGCACCGTCTCGCCGGTTTGGTGGGTGTATCCGATATCGGTCATGTCGTATCCCCGTCGCGCCGCGCGCCCGGGGCACCTCCACCGGGCGGTGGCCACGCCGCACTTCAGGTGTGGCGTGGCTCACTCATCCTAGCGTTGACCGGGCATTTGAGACGGTTTCTACCGATTCGTTGCAGAGCGGTCCCGATCCCGACGGTGCGGGGTTGCATCGAGTGCGGCGCCGCGTCCCGTGCCGGACACGAGGACCCGACTGCCCCGAACCGGACGGCGCGGCGCAGCTGGGGTGCCCCGCAACCGGCCATCCCCGTTCGGTCCCTTCGACCGCGGACTGCGCGCTCGTGTGCGCCGGCGAGCGGCGATCACCGGCCCGAACCGGGCCGGCGCGAGTTACGAACGGGCGCTGCGGTGGGCGGCACCGACGGCGTCGCCGAGACTGCGGAAGCCGTGCTCACGCAGCCGGGCGGCGATACCGCGGTGGATGCGGCGGGCCCAGAACGGGCCGCCGTAGATGAATCCGGTGTAGCCCTGCAACAGGCTCGCGCCGGCCAGAATCCGTTCGAAGGCCTGATCGGCGTTCTCGATTCCGCCGACCGAGATCAGCACCAGGGTGTCGCCGACGCGGGCGTAGAGCCGGCGCAGCACCTCGAGCGAGCGGTCGGCGACCGGCGGACCGGACAGCCCACCGGCGCCGGCGTCGGCCACGATCCGCGGGTCGGTGGCCAGCCCGTCCCGGCGAATGGTGGTGTTGGTGGCCACGATTCCGGCCAGGCCCAGGTCCACGGCCAGGTCGGCGACCGCATCGATGTCGTCGTCGGACAGGTCCGGGGCGATCTTGACCAGGACCGGTACCTCGACCGCGTCGAGCACGGCGGCCAGCAGCGGCCGCAGCGACTCCACGGCCTGCAGGTCGCGCAGCCCGGGGGTGTTGGGGGAGCTGACGTTGACGACCACGAAGTCGGCGAGCGGGCCCAGCGCGCGGGCGCTGACCGCGTAGTCGGCGGCCGCGTGCTCCGGTTCGACGATCTTGGTCTTGCCGATATTCGCGCCGATCGGGACCCCGCCGGGCCGGCGGGCGGCCAGGCGGGCGGCGGCCGCGGCGGCACCGTGGTTGTTGAAGCCCATCCGGTTGATCAGGGCGCGGTCGGCGGGCAGGCGGAACAGCCGGGGCGCGGGGTTGCCGGGCTGGGCTTGCGCGGTGACCGTGCCCACCTCGGCGTAGCCGAAGCCGAGCGGGCCCCACGCGTCGGCGCCGGTGGCGTCCTTGTCGAAGCCGGCGGCCAGGCCCAGGGGAGCGGTGAACTCGACGCCGAAGGCGGTGGTGGCCAGGATCGGGTCGGGGTTCGCGAGTAGCCGGCGCAGCAGGGCGCGGGTCGGTGGGAACGCGGTGGCCAGCCGCATGGCGGCGAAGGCGAGGTGGTGGACGCGCTCCGGGGGCAACAGGAACATCAGGCGCAACAGCAAGGCGTAGAACATGGGTGTCAGATCCCCGCTTCCGAGGTGGCCTGGTCGCTGACGGCCTTGCGGCGCAGCAGGACGCGGCGGCTGCCGTCGGTGTAGGCGCGGACGCGGGACAGTTCCCAGCCGCCGAACTCGGCCTGGATGGCCAGCCGCATGGAGGCCGTCACGCGGTTGAGTTCGCGCGGCAGGTGCAGCGGGACGTACTCGTAGCCGTCCTCCTGGCGCAGTTCTTCCCAGCTCGCCGGGAGTGACCATCTGCGCGTGGAACGATGCGCCGAGGCGTGAGTCATGCTGCCCTCTCTTCCTCCGCTGGCGCGGGTGTCCGCGGCAGGGTCCGCGCCGGTGACCGGGTCACCGAGCGTTCGTGCATTTCAGTCCATCTGACCATGATTGCCCCACCGCCCGGCGCGGCGGGGTGCTTCGCGCCTCCGGTTTCCGGCCACAATTCGATGACGCGACATCCGATCACAAGTACCGGCGTTCGATACTAGGGGTTACGGTCGAGCAGGAAACGTAACGCAAGTCAGGGAGAAGCCTTGAAACCAGACCCGATGTTTGGGTTTGTCCTAGAAGACATAACCATCGGACGGTTCGCGCACGGGTTCGGCACCGCACACGACGGACGCCCGTTCGCATTCCGGACCGTCGGCTCGACCCTGACCGTCGAGATCTACCGCGCCGACCTCGACACCCCCGTCCCCGCGGCGACCGACATCGTCGCCGTCGCCACCGCACCCGTCACCGACATCGACCTCGACGACGAACGCAGCGTGACCGCGCTGGTCCGCGACCTGATACCCACCGCCACCCCGGTCGTGTCCGGCAACAACACCGTGCGCACCCTCCTCGAGCGGCTCAGCGGACTCTGACCACAGGTGATCACCACCCCGCTCCGGCCCGTGCAAGACTGGGCGCAAAGACCGTGAGGTCGGTAACACAGAACGGGGAACAGTCGGTGAGGTCACACAGGACACGCCACAGCAGGACAGTGCGTGCCACAGGTACGGGGATCGCCGTGCTCGCGGCCGGCCTGGTCGCGACCGCCTGCAGCAGCGGAACCGACGAGTCGGCCGTCGACGCCGCCCGCTCCTCCGCCTACGCCTCGCTCACCCAGTCCTCGCTGTCCTCGGCCTCCTCGGCGGCGAACCGGCCCCCGATCCCCAGCGCCGCCGACCTGGACGCCCAGATCAAGCGCGCGCTGGACCCGAACCTGCCCGACAGCGACCGCACCGCCCTCATCCAGGACGGCCAGGCCTTCTCCGACGCCATCCCCGACCTGTACAAGGCGCTGCACGACAACCCGAACGCCGTCTACGGAGTCACCGATCCGGTATTCGACAACCACGACGGAACCCTCACCGCCACCATGAAACTGGACAAGTCCGGGACGGGGGAGAACGTGCGCACCTCGATCGTCCACTTCATCGACATCGACGGCATGTGGAAGATCTCCCGCAACGACCTGTGCGGGATCCTGCGCTCGGCCGACTACAAGACCACCGCCTGCGGCTGACCGGCAATGATCGATTCCGCACTGCTGCGGTGGGGCCGTTTCGTCCACCGCCACCGCTACCTGGTGTTCGTGATCTGCCTGCTCACCGTCGCGGTCGCCGGGTTCTACGGCCGCGACATGGCCTCGCACCTGCGCCAGGACGGCTGGTTCGACGACCACAGCGAATCGGTGATCGGCTCGCGCATCGCCGACGACACCTTCGGCCGCGACCGTGACGGCGACATCATCGTCCTCTACACCGCGCCGCCCGGGAAGACCGTCGACGACCCCGGGATCCGGCCCGCGATCACCGCGACGCTGGCGGCCCTGCAGCGCGACAACCCGACCCGCATCCAGAAGATCGACAGCTACTTCGACACCGCCCTGCTGGGCGCGTTCGCCGACGACTCGCACACCCACGCGTTCGCCAGCGTCGGCCTGCGCGGGCAGGGCACCGACGCGGTGAACAACTATCTGGCGCTGGAGAATTCGTTCGGCGCCGGGAAACCCGGCGGCGGCCCGGGCGGCACCACCGTGGAACTGGCCGGGCTGCAACCGATCGCCGAAGGCATCAATATCGGTATGCAGCACGACATCCACCGCGCCGAGCTGATCGCGCTGCCGCTGGTGGCGATCCTGCTGTACTTCGTGTTCGGCGGCGTGGTGGCCGCGCTGCTGCCGGTGCTGATCGGCGGCATGACCATCCTGGGCAGCCAGGGCATCATGGAACAGATCACCCACCACATCCAGGTGAACGTGTTCGCTTCCGCCGTGGTCACATTGGTGAGTCTCGGGCTGGCCATCGACTACGGGCTGTTCGCGGTGACCCGGTTCCGGGAGGAACTCGGTGACGGCCGCAGCGTCGAGGAGGCGACCGCCCGCACCGTCGCCACCGCCGGACGCACCGTGCTGTTCTCGGCGGCCATCATCAGTGTCAGTGTGGGCGCGTTGTTCATCTACCCGATCGGGGTGCTGCGGTCGGTTCCCTACGGCGGCATCAGTTCCGTCGCGCTGGCCGCGCTGCTGTCGGTGACCGCGCTCCCGGCCGCGTTGAGCATCGTGGGCACCCGGATCGACCTGTGGGGCTGGCATCGGGTGTCGAAGGTCCGCACCGCCGAACAGATCGACGCCGGATTCTTCTCCCGGCTGGCCGTGTTCGCGATGCGCCGCCCGGTCACGGTGATCGTGCCGATCCTGGTCGGAATCGCCGTCCTGGTGATCCCGTTCCGGGCCATCGAGTTCGGCGGGCTCAGCGAACGCTATCTGGCGGTCGACAATCCGGCGCGGGTGGCGCAGGAGCACTTCGACCGGCTGTTCCCGCAATTCCGCACCGACCCGCTGAAACTCGTCGTCGTCGGCGCCGATCCGCAGCAACTCTCCGACATCCGCTACGCCGCCAACCAGGCGCCGGGGCTGACCGGGCCGTTCGAGGCGGCCGAACCGACCACCAACGGCATCAACGTGCTCTCCAGCGGCCTGGTCGACAAACGCACCGCCGACACCACGATCAGCGCGCTGCGCCGCGTCCCGCACCCACCCGGGGTGCGGGTGCTGGTAGCGGGCGTGCCGGCCCTGGAACGCGACAGCATCAACGGGCTGGTCGCCGGACTGCCCCAGCTGGCGCTGATCCTGGTGGTCGCGGCGGTCGCGTTGATGTACATCGCGTTCCGGTCACTGGTACTGGCGGTGAAGGCGGTCGCCATGAGCGCGCTCAGCCTCGCCGCCACCCTGGGCGTGCTGACCTGGATCTTCGTGCAGGGCCACGGCTCGACGCTGTTCCATTTCACGCCGGGGCCGCTGATGTTCGCGGTGCTGGTGCTGATCGTGACGGTGCTGTTCGGGCTGTCCACCGACTACGAGGTGTTCCTGCAGTCCCGCATCACCGAGGCGCGGGCCGCGGGCGCCTCACCGCAGGAGGCGATCCGGTTCGGGATCGCCCACACCGGCGGCGTGATTACGTCGGCGGCGGCCATCCTGATCGTGGTCACCGGCGCGTTCGGGTTCTCCGACCTGGTGCTGATGAAGTACATCGCCTACGGGATGATCGCGGCATTGTTGTTGGACGCCACCGTGATCCGCATGCTGCTGACGCCCGCGGTGTTGAAACTGGTGTGGCGCCCGCGGAAGTGAGCGCTGCCGCCCGTTCAGATCCGGCTGACGTCGTCCAGGGCGGCGGCGATGGCCCGGGGGAGTTCCAGGGTCTCGGCGGCCATGATCCCGGTCAGCTGCGCGATGTCGCGTGCCCCGACGATGGTCGTCGCCACCCCCGGCTGGTCACGAATCCAGGCCAGCGCCACCGCGAGTGGTGAGGTGCCCAATCCGTCGGCGGCGGTGACGACGGCGTCGACCACCCGGACCGCGCGGTCGTCGAGGCTGTCGATGATCTCCGCGGCGGTGTCCTCGTCGGCGCCGCGCGAGTCGGCGGGCACGCCGTCGCTGTACTTGCCGGTGAGGATGCCGCCGGCCAGCGGGGCGGTCGCGAACAGGCCGATGCCGTGGTGCAGGGCCGCGGGAACGAAGTCGGCTTCCCCGGCGCGCGCCAGCAGCGAGTAGGGCGCCTGCGCGGCGGTCAGGGGCGCGGCACCGGCGAGGGTGGCCAGCTGCCAGGCCTCGAAGCCGCGGGCACCGGCGTAGCGGACCCGGCCGGAGGCGACCGCGTGCTCGACGGTCGCGGCCACCTCGGCGAGCGGCGTGTGCGGATCCCAGGCCGCCACGCTCCACACGTCGAGATAGTCGGTGCCCAGATCGGCCAGGGTGTCGTCGAGTTGGCGCATGAGTGTGCGGCGGGAGGCGTCCGGCCGCCACCGCAGTGCGCCCGCACCGGCCGGGTCGACGACCCCGGGAACCGGTGCCAGGCCGGCGCAGCCGCTGATCACCAGCTCGTCGCGGGGGACGAGGTCGCCGAGGAGGCTGCCGAGCAGTTGTTGCGCGGCGCCCGCGTTGTACATCGGCGAGGTGTCGATGAAGGTGCCGCCGGCCTCGGTGAACGCCACCAGCTGGGCCGCGGCGGACTCGGGATCGGTTCGGTCGCCCCAGGTATGGGTCGCCAACCCGATCCGGGAGACGCGAAGTCCGCTGTGCCCCACCGCCCGCTGTTCCATCACCGTGCCTGCCGTTCCGTCACGGCTACAGAGCCTAGGGCCTGTGGTCGGGTGTGTGGTGGACGCCCGCGGCGATTGCGATCGTGGCGCGTCTCACTCTCGTGGAGTGAATTGCGCTCGGGCACAGCGGGTTGTTCGACCCGTGGTCAGGGGACGGCGAGTTCGGCGACCGGTAGCAGGTCCGGGCGTTTGGCGGTGCGGCCGCGGCCGGAGGAGGTACCGCGCAGGCGGCGGCCGATCCACGGCATCATGTGCAGCGCGAGCCAGCGTGCCTCGTCGAACGCCCGCTGGGGCAGTGACGGCGCGGGCGCGGGCGGGAACGGGGTGCGCCAGTCCTCGCCGGCGCCCGGCAGGCCGAGGGTGGCAGCCACCGCCCGGGCGACCAGGTCGTGGCCGAGGGGATTGAGGTGCAGGCGATCCTGCGACCAGACCCGAGGGTCGACGGCCGCGGGCTCGGCCTCGAAGTCGACCAGGGTGGTCGGGTACCGGCTCGCGAGCTCACGCAGGTGATCGTTGGTGTCGCGCACCCGGGCGGAGATCGGCCGCACGATCGGCGCGACGTCCCCGATATCGGGGTAGGTGAACATGATGATCCGGGCGCCGGCGGCGGCGAGTTCGGCGACCATCGCCTCGATGTCGGCGAGCAGGGCGGTGCGGTCGAACACCGGCCGGATCAGGTCGTTCATGCCCGCGATGACGGCGGCCAGGTCGGGCCGCAATTCCAGTGCGGGAGCGAGCTGTTCGGCGCGGATCTGCGCGGTCTTGCGGCCGCGGACCGCGAGATTGGCGTAGCGGACCTGCGGATCGGCCGCGGCGAGCCGACCGGCGAAGCGGTCGGCCCAGCCGAGTAGGCCACCGCGGCCGTCCGGGTCGCCGACGCCCTCGGTCTGACTGTCGCCGAGCGCGACGAAGCGGGTGAACGGGCGTGTCGTGCCGGCGATGCCGTGCTCGAGTACAGGGTGGTCCGGCATCGGTGCGCTGTTCTCCTGCGAGGTCGGTTACGGCTGGCGACATCGTAGGAGCGCCGGGCGATCCGGCACGGTGCGCGGGAGTGAACGCGGGCGGTGGAGCGGGTGAAGAATTCAGGCGGCGCGGCCGGTGGTCAGCGCGGGTTCGAGTTCGTCGGGAAAGACGAAGCGGCGCAACGCCCAGAACCGGAAGCCCATGGCCAGCAGGACGCCGACGATCTGGCCGCTGAGGAAGTTCGACACGGCCTGGGTGGGGGCGCTGACGTGGGGGACCCGCAGGCCGAAGACATAGAGGGCGACGGCCTGGGGGAGGAGGGTGACCACGATGGCGAGCGCGCTGACTGTGAAGAACAGCGCGGCCTCGTGGTGGCGCTGCCGGCCGCCGCGCGTATTGAACGACCATTCGCGGTTGAGGATGTAGGACACGATGGTGGCGAGCAGCACGCCGAGGAAGCGCGCGGTGAGCGGCTTGTCCTGTAGGACGGTCAGTTTCAGCGAATAGACGGTCCCGGTGTCGACGAACCAGGTGACGGCGCCGACGATCGCGAACTTGAGCAGCTCGCTGTGCTGCTGGAGTGCGGCTCGGTACTGCTGGGGGAGCCGATCGAGGACAGGTTGAACCATCGACACGAACCCACCATAGCCCTGGTGGGGGCCGGGCGCTGATCGGAGTGGGCCTGCGCCAAGGCAATTCGGACAGCGTGGACATGGGTTTCGATGATGTGGAAATGGAGATATGCGCATCTTGGCATGTGATGCCAACCTTGCCGCCGTGTCGTCCGGCGTGGGGGATGCGGACGCGCGCAAGCGCGCAGGAGAGGGGAGGGGGTCCCGAGTCGGCCGCTCGTGGCCGCGGGATCGGTTAGCGTCGCCGACATGGAACTGCGGCGGATACATCATGCGGCGATCATCGCCTCGGACTACGCGGAGTCGAAACGGTTCTACACCGACGTGCTCGGGCTGCGCGTGGTGGCGGAGCATTATCGGGCCGAAAGGCGCTCGTACAAGCTCGATTTGGCGCTTCCGGACGGTGTGCAGCTCGAGCTGTTCTCCTTCCCCGACCCACCGGCGCGGCTGTCGCGTCCGGAGGCGTGCGGGCTGCGGCATCTCGCGTTCGCGGTGGGGGATGTGCCGGCCGCGCTGGCGGAGCTACGGGCCGCGGGGGTGCGGACGGAGGAGGTGCGCGTGGACGAGTACACCGGGCGCCGCTACGCGTTCTTCTTCGATCCCGACGATCTGCCGCTGGAGCTCTACGAGGCCTGATTTCATTCAGTAGGAAACGTAGATATGCGCATCTACGCATGCATGTCCGGAAACAGCGTGTCGTCCCACAGATCGGGACGACCGACCGGTTTTCATGATCACTTCGCCGGGAGGAGAGGGGGGTCCCATACGATGGGCCGATGACCACAGTGCTGCTGAAGACCTCTGCCGGCGACATCACCCTGGAGCTGGACGACGCGAAGGCCCCCAAGACGGTCGCGAACTTTGTCGACTACGTGAAGTCGGGCCACTACTCGGGCACCGTCTTCCACCGGGTTATCCCCGGCTTCATGATCCAAGGCGGCGGCCTGACCGCCGACATGACGCAGAAACCGGCGCCCAACCGGGTCGAGAACGAGGCCAAGAACGGCCTCCGCAACGACAAGTACACCGTCGCGATGGCCCGCACCTCGGACCCGCACTCCGCGAGCGCCCAGTTCTTCATCAACTCCTCCGACAACGGCTTCCTGAACTACCCGGGCCAGGACGGCTGGGGCTACACCGTGTTCGGCAAGGTGACCTCGGGTACCGACGTCGTGGACGCGATCGAGAAGGTGCGCACCGGTTCGCGGGCCGGCCACCAGGATGTGCCGGTCGACGCGATCACGATCACCTCGGCCGAGATCGTCTGATCGCACCCGTACACCTCGGGCCCCCGTTCCGGCTGCACTGCCGGGCGGGGGCCCGTGTCGTTCCCGCGGGAGTCAGGCTTCGACGACGCGCGGGATGCGGTCGACCACCGGGGGCAGCACCGACCAGGGGAAGTTGATCCAGCGGTCGGTGCGCTTCCAGACGTATTCGCAGTCGACGTGGGAACGCGGCTTCTGGTACACGACCGCGCAGCGCACCTCGGCGACCTTGCCGGCGCAGAAGTCGCGCACCAGTTCCAGGGTGGCGCCGGTGTCGGCGACGTCGTCGGCGACCAGGACGCGGGCGCCGGCCAGGTCGACCGCGCTCGGCACCGGGGGCAGCATGACCGGCATGTCGAGCCGTTGATCGATGCCGGTGTAGAACTCGACGTTCATGACGTGCAGGTTCTTGACGTCGAGGGCGTAGCCGAGGGCGCCGGCCACGAACAGTCCACCGCGGGCGATCGACAGGATCAGATCGGGTTCGAAATCGTCGGCGGCGATCTGTTCGGCGAGTTCGCGGCTGGCGGTGCCGAAGAGTTCCCAGGTCAGCTCTTCCCGGTCGGACATGCGCTGTCCCCTTCCAGTTGAACGGCCGGCACCGGATCAGGGGTGATGGGTGAATCCGTACCACAGTGCTGCGAGGGTGCCGAGGACGAACAGTGGTGACAATACCCAGGTTTCGAGCCGGTTGCCGGTGTGATCGATCAACGGGACGGAGGTCCGGATCCGCAGTGGCCAGAACAGGCGGCAGCCGTGGTCGGTGAGGCAGTCGCCGAACAGGTGGGTGAGGCCGCCGAGGAAGACGCAGAACGGTAGCCACACCGGGCGGTCTTCGATCCACTGGTCCATGACGAAGGTGCCGGCGAGCGCGAGCACGA
The DNA here is from genome assembly GCF_003696265.1 of Nocardia stercoris. Lineage (GTDB taxonomy): Bacteria > Actinomycetota > Actinomycetes > Mycobacteriales > Mycobacteriaceae > Nocardia > Nocardia stercoris. Next base: position 82,477 of record NZ_RFFH01000003.1, read on the forward strand.
TGATGGTGCCGTAGGAGTCGACGCCCTTGCCGGGTGGGCAGAGGTTGAGGGCGCGGGCGGCGAGGGCGAGCAGGAAGAAGGTGAGGCTGAGGGTGAACCAGCGGCCGATGTAGTGTTCGCCGGCCCAGGTGACGGCTCCGGAGGCGATGACGAAGGCGAACGAGTGGGTGGCGTGGCGGTGCCCGCCGGATATTTTCGAGATCGCTTTGCAGGCGGCGTGCGAGAGCGGGCCGAGGACGTGCGCGATGGTGCCGTGTGGATGGTCGGCGTCGGGGATGAGGGCTGCGCCCGCGGTGAGGAAGGTGCCGAGCAGTACTTCGGCGATGCCGAGGTGGCCGGTCGTGGGGGTGGTGAGGTGGCCGGTTTCGAGCACGGGGAAGGTGAGTACCGACAGCGGGAGCGCGGCGGCGGCCGCGGACCAGGCGAGCGCGCCGCTGGTCGCATGGGAATGTCCTAGCACCGCAGCGAGATTAGCCGATCTTGTTCGAATGATTGTGGTCCGGAAGGGGTTTCGGCGGGACCTGACATCAGTTAGGGATAGTGAGATACGCTGCGCGGCAGTGTAATTCTCCGAGGAAGGGGGCGCCCGTGTCGGTCGCCGGCCAGGTCGCAGACGAGATCCAGGTGATGGGTGGTGCGTTCATGTTCTCCCGGGAGGCGGCCGCTTTCGCCGCCGGTACGGGGGTCGAGGGGTTCATGGGCCCGTACACGCGGGGTCGCGGCGGCGTGCTCGGAGAGGTCGACGCGGACGTGGTGAGCGCGGCGTTCGGGTTCTTCGAGCCGGGCGCGGTGCGGCGGGCGTGGGAGTCGGTGGCGATGCCCGCGTCCGAGGCGGCACAGGGCTATGTGGAGGCGTGCCGGCGGTTCGGGATGCGCAAGTTGGAGTCGTTCGATGCGGCGGAGCGACTGGCCGGGCTGCTGGAGCGGGTGGTGGTGGCCGGCGACAGTGCGGGGCTGCCGTTGTTCGCGGGCTGGCGGGCGTTGCCGTTGGGGGCGGACGCGACGGGGCGGGTGGAACAGCTGATCCAGGTGTTGCGGGAATTCCGTGGTGGCGCACATCTGTTGGCGGTGCGGGCAACGGGGTTGACGCCGCAGCAGGCGGTGCTGGTGAAGGGCGGTCCGATGGGTGACGGCTCGAAGACGGCGGCGAATTTCGGCTGGCCGGAGCCGTACGCGGAGGTCGATGCGGATGTGGTGCGGCGGTGGGAGGCGGCGGAGGCGTTGACCGATGAGCTTGTCGCACCAGCGTTCTCGGTGCTGGGTGACGTGGAGGGTAAGGAGCTGGTGGAGTTGGTGCGGGCGGCGCACGCGGTGATGTTCGCGCGGCGGTAGTCACCTGCGGGGTCGTCGGTTCCGGTGTGCGGGAAGCCGGAGGTGTGGCCCGTGCGGTGGCGCCGTTGTCAGCGGGGTGACCTGGGGCTACCGGGCTTGTTGTGGGCGGTCTGGTCGGGGGTGGTGCGGCCGGCGGTGGCGGTGTGGGGGCGGCTGGCGTATGTGTTAGGGCATGAGCAACACGACGACCGATGAAGTGCGGTGTGTGCCGGGGCCTGTCGCGGGTGGGGTGACGGTGTTGTCGGCGCGGGAGGTGCCGTTGGGTGGTCCGCGGGCGATGACGGTGCGCCGGACGTTGCCGCAGCATGTGAAGTCGCTGATCGGGGCTTGGTGTTTCGCTGACCATTACGGTCCCGATGATGTGGCCGAGACCGGCGGGATGCGGGTGCCGCCGCATCCGCATACGGGGTTGCAGACGGTGAGCTGGTTGTTCACCGGGGAGATCGAGCATCGGGACAGTTTGGGGTCGCATGCGTTCGTGCGGCCGGGTGAGCTGAATCTGATGACGGCGGGGCACGGGATCGCGCATTCGGAGGTGTCGACGGCGGGGACGTCGATTCTGCACGGGGTGCAGTTGTGGGTGGCGTTGCCGGATGCGGCGCGGGACTGTCCGCCGGCGTTCGAGCATTACGTGCCGGAGCCGGTCGAGCTCGACGGGGCGACGTTGCGGGTGTTTCTGGGTGAGTTGGCGGGTGCGTCGTCGCCGGTGCGGACGTTCACGCCGTTGTTGGGGGCGGAGGTGGTGTTGGCGCCGGGTGCGCGGGTGAGTGTGCCGGTGGATCCTGCTTTCGAGCACGGTGTGCTGGTGGATGCGGGTCCGATGACGGTGGCGGGGCATCGGGTGGAGCGGTCGGAGTTGGCGGCGCAGGAGTGCGGGCCGGGTGAGCTGGTGCTGGGGAATCCGACGGCGCGCCCGGCGCGCGCGTTGATTCTGGGTGGTGTGCCGTTCGGTGAGCAGGTGCTGATGTGGTGGAACTTCGTGGGCCGTACCCATGAGGAGGTCGCGGGGTTCCGGGAGCAGTGGCAGCGGGAGCTGGCCGAGCCGGAGGCGGATGGGGAGCGCCGGTTCGGTGTGGTGCCGGGGTATGAGGGTGCGGCGTTGCCGGCGCCGCCGTTGCCCGCGGTGCGGATGCGGCCGCGGGGCTGATCGCGGTTGGTTTCCGCGGGAACTTCGAGTTGTAGTCGGGCGGCTGCAGTGCGCGACCCGCCTCCGGGACCGTAGGCGAGGCCCGCAGCATCACTTCGACGCGGCCAGGAGCCACCGGTGCAGGGCTTCTGGTCACGGACTGGGCCTCCGGACCATGGCTGATCGCGGCCAGGCTCCTGCTATGCGACGGATTGATTCGGTGGCGCCCTGTCGGATCGCCTTGGACGGACCGCCGGTTCAGTTTTGCGGGCTGACTACTGGTGGTTTCCAGTCACCCTTGGCCACTTGGGGTTTGGGTGCGTAGAGGCGTAGTACGAGGGTGAATGGGCCGGTGCTGGGGATCGGCAGCCAGTTGCCCTGGGCTACTTCGGGCTCGATGGTCGGCGTCATCGGGTCCGTGGTGATCGGCTGCCCGGTGGCTGGCGGGGGTGGGTTGTGGCAGGGTGGCGGGGTGTCCGATCGTGCTGTTGTGTCGCCGAATCTCACTGTTGCGGGCCGGGTTCCGTCGGTGTTGCGGGTGTGTGTCGAGTTGGTGGGGTGGGTGACGGCGCCGTGGGCGTTGAGTCGGTGTTCGGTGTGGTTGGTGCCGGTGGCGTTGGTGGTGTTGATCGTGGTGCCGGGGGTGTTCGCGACGCCGGGTGACAAGAAGGATGTGCCGGTGGCGGTGCCGGGGGTGGCGACGATCGCGATGATGGTGAGTCAGTTGGTGGCGGCTGGGTACGGTGCGTGGGCGTTGTTGCCGGTGTGGGCGGTGTGGGGGGTTTCGGTGTTGGTGGTGGTGACGATTGTGGCGGAGTTGCCGCGGTGGCGGTGGTTGCTGGGTGCGGGACGTGGACGGGTGTGATCGCTGCTGTGACCTGCGGTGTTACCGGGTTCGGTGATGTCGGGCAGTGGAATCTTTCATATGGGATCTCCGGAATTATTCGGCCGAAACGGCCTCGATTCGGGTGGATTCCGTGTACATTCTCGCGTAGCTGATCGTTAGCTACTCGTGATCGACGTTCTTCCCGATCGCGGTTCGTGATCCGGATTCCACCCTTTCACCGTGGCGTGGGTTCCGGCGTTCGCAGTTGACATCACATGTCGGCCGTCGCGGCCGGCGAGCCGGGAGAAACCACATGGAATCCACCGCGTCACACCCCATCCTGTCGATCGGCCGGGCCGGTCGCGACTCCGATCTCGCGCCGCTGGGGCTGCCCGCGCTGATTCTGGGCGTGATCATGCTGATCGGGGGTGCGGTCGGATATCGCTGGCTCGACGATCTGATCCGGATGTTCGGGCCGATGGTCGACCTGGCGTATCTGGCGTTCCTGGGTGTGGGCGCCGGGGTGAGTCATTGGGGGTTGGTCGTGGTGCGCAGCGGGCAGGAGCCGGTCGCGCCGACGCGCTGACCGGCTCCGTGATCGGACCGTCGCTCAGAGAACGGCGCACAGGCCCGCGACGGGCACGCCGTCGTCGTCGCGCACCGGCCGCAGGTGGGAGTGTTCGTCGGCGAGGCGGAAGATCTGCAGGTCCGCAGGCACCCCGGTGAGTGGTTGCAGGTGGCGGCGCGTAGCGCGGTGGGCGCGGGTGCCCAGTCCGGGGCTGGTGTCGACCCCGGCGGCAGCGACGGTGGCCTCCGACAGCATGGTGTTGCCGTTGCCCCCGGCTTCCATCATGCGGGCCGCGATATTGACGTCCACGCCCAGCCAGTCGCCGCCGATCTCGCGGGGGGTGCCGGTATGCAGGCCCATGCGCATCTGTGGCCGGTATCCGTCGAGTTCGACCTGCCGTAGTGCCGCGCGCCCGGCGAGGGCGGCGCGGACGGCGCCGTCGGCGGTGGGGAACACCGCCATCATGCCGTCGCCCATGCGTTTGACGACGCGGCCGCGGTTGGCGGTGACGGGCGGTTCGATCGCTTGGGCGACCGCGCGCAGCAGGTCGAGGGTCTTCTCGTCACCGGCTTGCAGGGACCAGGTGGAGAAGGATACGAGGTCGGTGAACAGGATCGTCATTTCCTGGGTGCCGCGGCCGCGGCCCAGGGCGGCCTGCCAGAGCTGGAGTGCGCCGAGGCCGATCTCACGGGCCACGCCGGTGGAGCCGCCGGCGACGACGCGTCCCATGGCTTCGGGGGCGCCGGGTCCGGATACCGACAGTGGGTCGCCGAACGCGGGGTCGCCGGGCAGTGCTGCGCGGGCTCGTGCGACCGCGGCGATCAGGTCGTTACCGCGGCGGTCGGTGGTCTTCGGTGGTGTCTGCTGTCCCATGATCAACCTTTTCCTGTCGTTTCTCTCAGGACTCAGCGGGCGCTCCGGTGGGCCGCGTCTACACCGGAAACACTACCGAATGGAATCGATGGGTCCCAGTTGTGCGAGGGTGGGGGTGATCACGGGAGATCGATGTGACCCAGGGCACGGCGTGCGAGAGTGTGCCGGTGGTGCGGATGCGAGCACCCCGGGATCGGCCGGTGTGGCGAGTCGCGGGGGTGCGTGCGGTTCGCGGGGGAAGGGCCTCGGTGGGTGAACGGGGCTGATCGCGGCGGCTCAATGCGACGACCAGCACCCGTGCCGTTAACTCTACGACCCGGGCGGCACCGGTAAACGCTTGTCTACCAACAACATCGAGATAGGCACGAATTGCCGGTCGACTGGCACGCGATGTCGCATGCCCGCCGCGGGCCGGTATCGGCAGGGCGCGACCGGGTTTCCGGGCCGGGCGCGCGGGCCGGTCGTCCTTGACCGGTACTTCGGCGGGCCGATATGTTTTCCGGCGATGTCTGCCATGAGCTGTTGCGCCGGACCCGGTGTCGTGTCCGGCGCGGTGACCGCGGGTCACCGGATCGCGTCTCCCGCTGTGTCCCGGTGTGTCCGGCCGGATTCGGGTGGTATGCGATGACCACACGTGCGCTGGTGATCGGTTGCGGTGGGACCATCGGCGGGGCGTGGATCGTCGCCGCGCTCGCCGCGTTGTCCGAGCAGCTCGACTGGGATCCGCGCGACGCCGACATCCTGCAGGGGACGTCGGCGGGCGCGGAGCTGGTGACCGTGCTCGGCAGCGGGATCGGGGTCGGGGACTTGGTCGCCATGGAACGCGGTGCCGCCACCGACCCGGTGCTGCGGGCCCATTACGCGGCCGCGCCACCGAGCCTGCCGCCGCTGCCCTTTCCTCGTCCGTTGAATCCGTCGCTGCTACGCACCCAGCGCGGGCTGGCCGCGCTGGCCGGTCTGGCGCCGGTGGGCCGCGGTAACCCGCAGTGGTTGCGGCGCCTGGCCGATGCGCTGACCGGCGGGCGGGAATGGGTGGCGCACAAGGACACTCGTATGGTCGCGGTCGACGTGCGTACCGGGGAGCGGGTGGCGTTCGGTGCGCCGGGCGCGCCGCGGGTGTCGCCGGCGACGGCGCTGACGGCGTCGTGGTCGGTGCCGGGGTGGATGCCGCCCGTGCACGCGGCGGGCAGCGTGTTCATCGACGGGGGTGCCGCGTCCACGGCGTCGGTCGACCTGCTAGCGGGCGAGAACGTCGACGAGATCTATGTCGTGGCGCCGATGGCGTCGCTGTCCGGTGACCGGATTCCGGGGATCGGTGGGCTGTTGGAGGACCGGTTGCTGCGGCGGCCGATGACCGCGGTACTCGCCACGGAGATCGCGGCTACCGCGGCGCGGGGCACTCGTGTGGTTACTATCTGTCCGGACAGTCGCGATTTGGCGGGGTTGCCGCCGAACTTCATGGACCGCAAGCATCGTCGCAGCGCGTTCGAATCGGCGATGCGGACCGCACCCGCAACGGTGGCCGCCGCGCTCGCCGCCACCGCCTGACCGTCAGGAGCCGCCCACGCGCCCAGCCGCCGCTCGCCCCGCCGACCGCGCCCGGGTGCGGTGGCCCGGCCCACCCGCCCGCACACCGCGGCGGCGGGGGCGCCCCGCGCGTCAGCGGCTGCTTATCGGGGCGGCTCTGGCCGCACTGATCGTGGCGCCCTGGTGCGCGACCGGAATCGGTGGCGCCGCACCGGCCATCGGATCGAGTTCGGGCTCGGGCGCCGGATCGGGTTCGGGGTCCAGCGATCCGGCGGCCGGGACCATCGGTCGGGCGGTCGACGACTTCTACCGCGCACCCGATCCGCTGCCCGCCGGCGCACCCGGTGCCGTGATCCGCAGCAGCCCGTTCACCCTGAAACTGTCCGTCCCCGGTCACGACGGCCCGCTGCCCGGCCGCGCCACCCGAATCATGTACCGCAGCAACGACACCAACGACGCGCCGGTCGCGGTCACCGGCACCTACCTGGAACCGGCCCTGGCCTGGCGCGGTCCCGGCTCGCGCCCTCTGATCGCGGTCGCGCCCGGCACCCAGGGCCAAGGTCACCAGTGCGCGCCGTCGAAGACCCTCGGCGAACTCGTCCACTACACCGGGCCGTTCGACCTGTGGTTCACCAGCTACGAGGTCCTCACCGCCTACACGTTCCTGATGCAAGGGATGGCGGTGGTAATGACCGACTACTACGGGTTCACCGACAACACCGTGCACGACTACGTGAACCGGCTCTCGGGCGCGCACGCGGTCCTCGACTCGATCCGGGCGGCGAACGCCCTGACCGGCACCCGGCCCCGGGCCGTCATCGCCGGCTACTCCGAAGGCGGTAACGCCGCGGCGGCGGCGGCGGAACTGCAGTCGCAGTACGCGCCCGAACTCGACCTGATCGGCTCGTATGTCGGTGCGCCGCCCGCGGACCTGCGGGCCATGCTCGACCACAGTCAGGTCATCGACGGTGTCGTGCCCGGACTCGGCGGACTCGCACCCGGTCTGGTCGGGTACGTGCTCAACGGGTTGATCGCCGACTATCCGCAGGTCGGGCCGGTCCTGTACGCGGCGCTGAGCCCCGCCGGGCGCGCCATGCTGAAGTCCGTGGCGCACACGTGCGTGGCTGAGCTGGCGGTGTCGACCACGTTCCGGGAGATCACACGGTATACGGCGGCGGGCCGGCCGCTCGACCGGATCATCGACGAATCACCGGAAGTGGCGCGCGTGCTCGACGCCCAGCGGATCGGGCGGTTGCGGCCCGCGGCACCGGTGTTGATCGCGGCCGGCGCCAACGACGACGTCGTCCCCTACAGTCAGGTCCGTCAGCTCGCCGCCGACTGGTGCGGGCACGGCGCCGTCGTGCAACTCGACCGCACCGCGTGGCTGCCGACCTTGCTGCCCAGTTTCGCGGTCGACCACGGCTTGGAGATGCTGCCCGCGCTCGCCCAGGCGGTCGGGTGGATCGGGCAGCGGCTGCTCGGCAAACCCGCTCCGACGAACTGCGCTGCGTTGCCTTGATGCGCTGGATGCGGGCCCGTGGATCCGGGACGGCACCTCGGCCTTCGTATGCCGGTGGGTTGCCGTCCTGTTCGGGCGGCGGGTGGTATTCGATGGGGTGTGATCCCTCCCATAGATCGCCGCCGCCCAGACACCTCAGATAGCGAATCTGTAGTTAACATGCGCTTTTTCGTAACCTGGCATTAATCCCGGCGGGTCGGTGCCGCCGCCGGGTCCGTGGCGCGGGTGTGGTGCGATCGCGGCCCGGAAGCGCGGCCCTCGGCGGAGGTGCCGGTGGATGTCGCGGTCGCGGTCCCGGTACCTGCGACGGCGGCAAGATCTTGCCCGGCAACACGATCGGCGCGGGTCACCGCGCTGGTCGTGTTGTGTCCGTTCGTGGCTGCGCGCGTCGGCCGTATCGCCGGCGCGCAACCGGGTGTCGCGGACTGCTAGGTCCGGGTGGGTTACACGCAGGTTTCCGCAACGGTGCCGTCCACGGTCGCTGCCCACCGGTAGCTGAACCGGTCGGTCGACCACGACACTCTTGACCACGGCGAGAGCGTGCCGCTATCGTCCGGATCGTTGCTTGCGACGCTCGTATTTCGATTCGATCGTGTGGCTCCCACCGCCGCCGCGGTGGCCACCGAATGGCCCGCCATGTGAGTTCTCGCGGCGCCGCACCCGAATCCGACGCTGCCGATCCCGGCGCGGAAATACTGCTCGTCCAGGAAGTCCCGAACCATGACGCTCGACCCCTCCCGCGCACGCCGCTGCGCCCGCACCAGCATGCCCCGGGACCCCCACGCCACCCGCCGCACCACCACGCGCCTGCTCGGCGCCGCGGTCACCGCCGCCGTCCTCGCCGCCGCACCCACCTGGACCGCCACCGCCGCACCGATCACCGGCCCGCACAAGACCGCCGCCTACGACCCCTTCTACGACGCCCCCGACCTGTCCGGCAGCGCGCCCGGCGACATCCTGCGCAGCCAGCCGTTCCCGCTCACCCTGGCCGTCCCCGGCCCCGGCGGCCAGCTGCCCGGCAACGCCACCCGAATCATGTACCGCAGCAACGACACCAACGACGCACCCAACGCCGTCACCGGCACCTACCTGGAACCGGCCGCCCCGTGGACCGGGCCCGGACCGCGCCCGCTGGTCGCCGTCGCACCCGGCACCCAAGGCCAAGGCAGCCAGTGCGCGCCGTCGAAAACCCTCGGCGAGCTCGTCCACTACACGTTCCCGTTCGACATCTGGGTCACCAGCTACGAAGTCCTCACCGCCTACACGTTCCTGTCCCAGGGCATGGCCGTCGTCATGACCGACTACGCCGGATTCACCAACGGCGGTGTGCACGACTACGTCAACCGGCTCTCGGGCGCGCACGCCGTCCTCGACTCGGTCCGGGCCGCCGAAGCGCTCACCGGCACCCACCCGCCGACCGCGATCGTCGGCTACTCCGAAGGCGGCAACGCCGCCGCCGCGGCCGCCGAACTGCAGTCGCGGTACGCGCCCGACATCGACCTCGTCGGCTCCTACGTCGGCGCCCCGCCCGCCGACCTGCGGGCCGTGCTCGACCAGAGCGCGGTCATCGACGGGCCCCTGCCGGGAATCGTCGGCGGTCTCGCGCCCGGCCTGGTCGGTTACGTCCTCAACGGCATGGAAGCCGACTATCCCGACGTGCGCCCGGCCATCGACAGCGCGCTCACCCCCGACGGCCGGCAGATGCTCGCCGCCGCCGCCGGATCCTGCGTCGCCGAACTCGGGCTGCGCACCATGCTGCGCCCGATCGACAGCTACACCGACGGCCGCGAATCGGTCGACCAGATGATCGAGCGGTCACCGGAACTGGCCGCCCGCGTCGACGAACAGCGCATCGGCGGCCTCGACCCGGCCGCGCCGGTCCTGATCGCCGCCGGCACCGCCGACGACGTCATCCCCTACAGTCAGGTCCGTCAGCTCGCCGCCGACTGGTGCGGACACGGCGCCATCGTGCAACTCGACCGGACCGCCTGGCTGCCCCCGCTGTTCCCCGGCACCGCGATCGGGCACGGACTGGAGTTCGCGCCCGCGATCGGGGACGCCGCCGCCTGGGTCCGCGACCGGTTGGCCGGCATCCCCGCCCCCGACAACTGCGCCGCCCTGCCCTGACCGAACAGGCCCGGACCGCGGGTGTGGAATCGCTGCGCGAACCGCGGGACTCTGTGAGACTCGAGCCTGCTCGGGAGATCGTCTCTCACAGCGTCTGTCGAGGAGGACCGATGGTGCGGGTCGTGCAGTGGGCCACCGGCGGGGTCGGGAAAGCGGCTGTCGAAGCGGTGCAAGCACATCCGGACCTGGAACTGGTCGGCTGCTACGTACACAGCGACACCAAACACGGCCGTGACGTCGGTGACATCGTCGGTATCGCGCCGATCGGGGTGTCCGCCACCACCGATATCGAGCAGATCCTGGCCTTGGACGCGGACGCGGTCGTGTACGCGCCGCTGGTCCCGAATCCCGCTGAGGTGGCGCGGATTCTGCGTTCGGGCAAGAACGTCGTCACCCCGGTCGGCTGGTTCTATCCCGGCGAGCGTGACCGCGAACTGGCTCAGGCGTGCCTCGACGGTGGTGTCACCCTGCACGGTATCGGGATCAACCCGGGCGGGACCACCGACCTGCATCCGCTGGTGCTGTCGGCGATGTCGTCGGCGGTGACGTTCGTGCGGGCCGAGGAATTCTCCGATATGCGCACCTACGACGCCCCCGACGTGCTGCGTTTCGTGATGGGATTCGGTGGCACACCCGAACAGGCCCGGCAGTCCCCGATGCTGAAACTGCTGTCCGGCGGATTCCGGCAGTCGGTGCGAATGTGCTTGGACACGTTGGGTTTCGCGCAGGCCCGCATCGACACCACCCATGAGGTCGGGGTCGCGGCCGCGCCGATCGAATCACCGCTCGGGATCATCGAACCCGGGCAGGTCGCCGCGCAACGCTTCTGCTGGGACGCGATCGTCGGCGAGCGGCCGGTGGTGCGGATCGCGGTCAACTGGCTGATGGGGGAGGACGGCCTCGAACCGGGCTGGGAATTCGGTCCCGACGGTGAACGCTACGAGATCGAGATCAACGGCGACCCCGACACTTTCGTCACCATCCGCGGCTGGCAGCCCAGCAGTATCGCCGAAGGCCTGAAACGCAACCCGGGGATCGTGGCCACCGCCAACCACTGCGTCAACTCGATCCCGTACGTGTGCGCGGCCGCGCCCGGCATCAAATCCAGCCTGGATCTGCCCGTCGTCGCCGGCCGCGCCCACCCCGACCTCGCCGCACGGGCCTGAACCGTTCCAGCCGCGGCCCGGTCACCGCACGGGCCGTCGCGGTCACCGGCGTCCGGTAGGCGCCGGGTCGAACGGAACAGGGCAAGCGGGGGATTCGCTGCACGCCAGCAGATCCGCGCAGCCGGCGGCCAGCGCCGCGCGCAGCGTGTCACGGACTTCGGTGAGTTCGGCTAGCCGGGCGTCGATTTCGGCAGCTTGGCGCCGGCACGGGACCGCAGGCCCGCCGGCGGGCGCCGGCGCGAACCGGCCCGGGAGCCTGCGAGCAGTTGCGCGACCTCGTCGAGCGTGAACCCCAGGCGTTGGGCGGCTTTGATCGCCCGCAGCGCCGTCACCGACTCCCGCGGATAGAGCCGATGCCCGCCCGGGCTGCGGTCGGGTTCGGCGAGCAGCCCGCGGCGCTCGTAGTAGCGCAACGTCTGAATGTTCACCCCGGCTGCGGCCGCGAGCTCGCCGGTACGTAGCGCGCTCACCGCCGGGCACCGATCCTCGACTCCGCCCGCGCGGCGAACGCGTCCAGCACCTCGCGGTGGGCCGCCGCCACCGCGACACCCATCACCACATCGTCCGCGGTGTCGGTGAAGTCGAAACCGAACACCGAGCAGCATCGCGACTCGCGCCCGGCCAGATCCCGCGCCCACGCTCCGGCGCCCGCATCCACGATCACCTCCAGCCGCGCCGGTCCGCGACGGCGGACGGCACGCACGGACGTGGCGAAGAACCGGTCGAGCTCGGCGACCCGGATCGGCTGCTCCGCGGTCGCGAGCGTGCACGCCGACGGCACCCAATCCTCGTGAGCTGGTGACAACGTCATACCTCGACGGTAAGCCTGTACCCCGGTACCGGATGCAACCCCGGGCAGTCCTGTCGGGCAGTGCGCTCACCGCGTCCGCCCGGGCCCGGATCGGTTCGCCGCCGGTCCCGGTCGAGAACGCTCCCGGCCGGGCGCGACGGCCGGCAGGAACACCGCCTGCGAAACAGGCGGCCATGGCGATCTCGTAGGCGCAAAGCCCGATTCCGGCGATCGGTACCGGAATCCGGGTTCTCGAATTCTCTTGTACGGCAGCGGGTCTCGGTCAGGTGCGGCGGCGGGCGCCGGCGCCGGCGGGTGTGGTGCGGGTGGCGGTGTCGAGGTCGGCGGCGTGCTTGTCGGCCCACCGCCACACCTGTTCGAGCGCGCGTCCCAAACTGGTGCCGCTGGGGGTGATCTCGTAGCTCTTGTCCGGCAGTTTCGTGACGATGTTCGCGGCGGTCAGGGTGGCGAGACGGTCGGCGAGCATGCTCGACGAGCAGTTGCCCATGCGGCGGCGCAGTTCGAGGAAACCGAGCGCGCCGGGTTCGAGTTCCCAGATGACGCGCAGGATCCAGCGTTGCCCGAGCAGGTCCATGGCGGCGTACACGGGGGCCTCGGGGTCGTCGTCGTCCGCGGTTGCGCTTCTCATTTCGAACCACCATACTCACTTCTCGATCAGAAGCACTTCTCGATCAGAAGCATGGGAGCGACACCGATGGCCGAACCGCGCACACGCATCGCCCTGATCACCGGCGCCTCCCGGGGAATCGGCGCCGAAACCGCCCGCCTCCTCGGCACCCGCGGCCACCACGTGATCATCAACTACCGCGAGAAACAACGCCGCGCCCGCGACGTCGCCGCCACCGTCGCCGCCGCCGGCGGCAGCGCCTGCACCGTCCGCGCCGACATCACCGACACCGCCGACATCACCGACACCGCCGACGTCACCGCCATGTTCGACGAGATCCGCGCCCGCCACGGCCGGCTCGACGCACTCGTCCTCAACGCTTCCGGCGGCCTCGAAGTCGGCGCCGACCCCGGCTACGCGATGCGCGTCAACCGCGACGCCCCGAACCGGCTCGTCGACGCCGCCCTGCCCCTGCTGGCCCCCGGTTCCCGCATCGTGTTCGTCACCAGCCACCAAGCCCACTTCGTCGCCCGCCGCGACGTTCCAGCCGCCTACCGTCCCGTCGCCGAGTCCAAACGCGCCGGTGAGGACGATATGCGTTGCCGTGCAACCGAACTCGCTGAGCATGGCATCGGCCTGTCCATCGTGTCCGGCGACATGGTCGACGGCACCATCGTCGTGCGGCTCCTGCAACGCCGCGACCCCGCCGCCGTCGCCGCCCGCCGCGCCGCCCTGCCCCTGCCCACCGTCACCGAATTCGCCACCGCCGTCGCCGATGAAGCCGCCCGCCCCGGCACCGAAGCCCGCACCGTCTTCGTCGGCGGCAGCGACTACCTCACCGAGGACTTGACCTTCACACAGTGACAGGGTCTGCACTGGTCGGTGAAGGAGGTGGTCACATGAACCCCACCCACCCCGGCGAGCCCGACGCTCGCCTCCTCGCCGCCCTCGCCGGCCACGACCCGTCCACCCGGCTGCGGGCCGCGCTCACCGCCGGCAGCCTGGCCGACCCCGCGTTCGTACCGATCCTGCTCGCCCGCAGCGCCGTCGAACCGGACTTCTACGTCCGCGACATGCTGACCTGGGCGCTGTGCCGGATGCCGGCCCGGATCACGGTGCCCGCCCTGCGCGCCGAACTCGCCTCCGCCGCCGCACAGGCACGCGCGCAAGCCCTGCACACCCTGTCCAAGATCGGGGACCGGTCCGCCTGGCCCGCCGTGACCGCGCTACTGCACGACGACCACGACGAGGTGGCGCTCAGCGCGTGGCGGGCCGCGGTCGCGCTCGTCCCCTCCGGCGCCGAACCCGCCCTCGCCGCCGACCTGGGGACCGCGCTCGGCCGCGGCGACCGTACCGTACACCTGGCACTGAGCCGCGCCCTGGCCGCGCTCGGCGACGCCGCCGACCCGGTACTCGCCGCCGCCACGACCAGCCCCGACCCCCGGGTGCGCGCCCACGCCGCCGCCACCGAACAACTGCGCCGCGACCCCGACCGCGGCTTCGACACGGCCCGGGAACTGGCGAAACGGGTCGCGGTGACCGGCCCGGACCGCTAGGAGGAGGACGCGATGCTGATCGGTGAGGTCTCGCGCCGCTGCGGCGTCAGCACCCGCATGCTGCGCCACTACGACACCCTGGGACTGGTGCGGCCCACCGGCCGCACCTCCGGCGGCTACCGCGAGTACACCACCGCCGACATCGCCCGCCTGTTCCACGTCGAATGCCTGCGCACCCTCGGACTGTCCCTGCACGACGCCAAACGAGCACTCGACGACCCCGAATTCGCGCCCGCCGACCTGGTCGGCGACCTCATCGACCACACCCGCGCCCGGATCGCCGCCGAACGCGAACTGCTGCACCGGCTCGAACGCGTCGACGCCGCCGCACCCGCGGATTGGTCGGACGTCACCGGCGTCGTCGCCCTGCTACGAGCCCTGGAATCGGATTCCGGTGCCGCCCGCCAGCAGGCCGTACTCACCCAGCACGGGGGCGCGCTGCCGGTCGCCGCGCTGGTCGAGGCCGCCCTGGCCGAGGACGACGCGAATGTCGCCGGCGCACTGCGCTGGTCGCTGGCCCGGGCCGGCGGCGCGGGCCTGGCCGGGCTGGCCGCCGGCCTCGACGCACCCGAACCCGAGATCCGCCGCCGGGCCGCCGGCGCGATCGCGGCCGTCCCCACCGCGGCCGCGACCGGCCTGCTGCGCACCGCACTCGCCGACAGCGACCCCACCGTGCGCGACCGCGCCGCCCTCGCGCTCGGAGCACGCCGCGACACCGCCGCCGTCGCGGCCCTGCTCGACATGATCGTCGCCGGCCGCGCCGACATCGAGGCCGCCGAAGCGCTCGGGGTGATCGCCGCCGGGCCGACCACCGCCGACTCGTCTACCACCGACATAGCTGCCACCGACATAGCTGCCGGTGACGTATCTGCCGCCGATTCCGGCGCCGAGATCGTCACCGAGCTACGCGCGACACTCACCGACACCGGCGACCCCGCGGTCCGCTTGCGAATCACACAGGCGCTCGCCGAGATTCCCGGCCCCGCCGCCCACCACGCGCTCACCGAACTCACCACCGACAGCGACCGAACCGTCGCGGCCACCGCCACCGCCATCATCGGCCGACGCGACCACTGACCCCGCACCACACGGTCACCGGCGCGACGGCCGGGCACGGAACACCACGCCGGGCTACTGGCTCGCCGACGCGGTGCAACCGGTCCGGTTCCCGGCCGCCGAACAGCAGTACCACCACGAAACACACTGTGCGGCAAGGAATTCAACCCTGCGGCTGGACTTCGGCCAGGTCGGTTCCGTCCGGCGTGGCCGACATCCCCCGGCGGCCTAGCGGCCCAGGGTGGCGAGATTGCGCCAGAAGTTCTCCAAACTGTCCGTCCCACCGAACAGGGTCGTGAAATTGGTGGAATCGGCCAGCACGATGTCACCGGCCCGGTCACCGGCCGGCGGCAGCCACACCAGCGTGTTGAACTCGGTGTTACCGGCCTCGGTGAACGGGTGCGGGCGCGACAGCTCCACCGGCTGGCGGGCCAGCACCCGCAGCGCGTCGCTCTCGGGAGCGGTCAGCTCGTAATGCGGCAGATGCGGATGGAAGTTGAACGTGGTCACATCCGTCAGCAGCCCGGCCGCGTCCAGATCACGGCGGCCGTTCAAGGGCGCGATCTCGTCGGTACCGGGGACGACCGCCGGACGCAGACCCCAGATGTTGTGCACCGGAACATCGAATGCCCGCATCAGCGACCGGGTGTACTGGCCGAACCGCTGCTGACGCGGCACCAACGGATCCCCGTGATGCAGGTACTCCATCTGGCGTTGCGCGTAATCGTCGGTGAACCCGACATCATGATGCGGGGCCAACAGCAGGCACGTGCCTTCGCGGCGCAGCCACGCCCGGATCGCCTCGATCTCCTCCGGTCCGGCCTCCTGCTCGGCCAGCAGATGGTCGAGACCGAACACCAGCAGGGTGTCGGTGTCGGCCAGGATCCGTTCGTCGATCGGCAGCCGATACCCGGCCTGGTCGATGCGCTGGAACACCGCCACCGGATGACCGGTCACCTGCCCGGCCAGCGCCTGGAACGACAGTGTCGAGCGGTGGAACAGTTCCAGCGTGCCCGCGATGCCCTGCAGGAAATGATCCGCCGCGTACTCGGGAGTCTCGTACGCCGGCCACGTCACATTCCGGACCTCGGTCATCGTGGAGAACCGGTTCTCCATCGCCGCCGGATCCCGTTGCGCCTCCCACGGATAACTCCACGTCCAGTAGATGCTGATCCGGCGGCCACCGGTGTGCGGGCGGGCCACATGGTTCTGGTTGTAGGTGCGTGCCGGTGTACCCATGATCGGGGCCCCTTCGCGAGGTCAGGTGTGCAGCGATGCCAGATACCGCAGCCCGGTCAGCCCGGGCAGGAAGAAATACGCGCCGCCGGTGACGGTGGTGAACGCCGGCAACCCCCGGTACACGGTGCGGATCGGGCGCTTGGGGACCGTGAAGTCCAGACTGCCGTCCTGGCTGCCGACGATCGGGTCGTGCTCGTTACCGAGCTCGTGGAAACTCTCGTCGTTGATCCACACGTTCTGCGCGAACTCGAACTGCCGCACCAGATTCGCGCAGATGATGAACGCCGCGATACCCCGGTCGGCGCCGTCGTCGGGTGCGTCGGCGGGCAGGGCCGGACCGTAGGTGGCGCCGCGGCGGATCATGCGGCGCCGGTTGATGTTCGCGGCGGTGTCGCGAGGGTTGAGGCGGCGAGCATGGGAGCCCAGCGGGCACGCGTACCCGAACGGATCCTGCTCCTTGTAGCCGAAGTCGTTGTTGCGCAACGGGTCCGCGCCCAGTTCGGGATCGTCACGGTCGGGGGACAGCACCAGCGGGGCGCCGCTGCGCCAGCGGCCCATGAACTTCGCCGCCAGCAACTCCTGCCCGTCCGGGGTGTCGGCGTGTGCGCGCAGGAAGTCACGGAACGCGCCGACATGCTCGCGCAACCGCCGGTACGCCAGATAACTCCCGTTGCGCGACAACACGTCCGGCTGCGGCAGCGGCGGTGCGGGACCGTCCTCGTCCGGGTAGCCGAGAATGAACTCGCCCGGCTCCAGCGGCGGCCCCGACCCCGGGGTCGGTTCCTCCCCGGAGCCTTTCATCACCGGTTGCGAGAGCCGGTCCCGGAACCCGAAATGGTCGTGGGCGTAGTCGAACGGCGGGGTCGCGTTCAGATCCAGATGCGACAGGCTGCGCACCCCGTCGGTGCGGGCCAGCAGCCGGTCGTGTTCGGTGATCGAGGCCCGGCACTGCTCGTCGGTGCGGGCGAACAGGATCGCGATCGCGTGCAGGTCCGGCCCGGCCAGCCCGCCGCCCCAGTGCGCGGGCGCGTTGTCGCCGGTGTCGCCGAGGATGTCGGCACGCGCGGCCATACCCTCCCGGAACGCGTCGGGAAAGCTCGCCAGCGCGTCCTCGGGCACCCCCAGCGCCCGCAGCCCGGTCCAGGTGAACGCCACCGTCACCCACCGGTCGGCGGCGTCCACGGTGGCACGCACATCGGCCGCGGACTGCACCCGGTCCAGCAGGGCGGTCAGCCACGCCCGCCCCCCGGCCGCGGTGTCGAAGGTGAGGAACTCGTAGCGGCCGGTGATGGCGGGGGTGCGGGTCAGCAGGATGTGCTGGATGTCGTCGAGTTCCAGCGTCATTGCATCTGGTCGAGCATGTCGGAGAACGCGGCCTTGAGCCGCAACGCCTTCTTGATCTCGTCGGCGGACACGTACGGGTATTCGCCGTACTCGAGGAAACTCGGGACGTGATGCTCGCGGACGAACTCGACGAACGCGGCCGGGTTCTCCTTCCAGTCCGCCGGGAAGCCCTCCAGGTTCGTGAACACCGTGTCGATGCCGGTGGCGCTGAACAGGGCGACCGCGTCCTCGGTGTACTTGTCGAAATCGGTGTCGAAGATGCCCTGATACTGGAAGTACAGGTCGTCGCCGATCGGGAACACCTGCCAGCGCAGATAGTGCAGTTTCAGCACCGCCAGCACGGTCGGATCCGCCGCGACCGCCTGCTCCAAGACTTTGCCGTGCTCGCGGATCGCGTCCTCGCGGCCCGGCTTCACCTTCGCGATGATCGAAAACCCGTAACAGGCAGGCGTTCTCGGGAAAATCGGGCCGAACCGGCCGCGTTCCAGTTCGAAATAGCCCCCCTTGGGGATGGCCAGCGCGGCGGGTTTGCTCCAGTCCTGATCGTCGGGCATCGGTGCTCCTCTGCTGTCGAGCCAAAGCCGCAAGACACCGACGCTATGCCCTGTGCACCCGATCCGCGAGACCGATTGCCCGGTGGTAGCCGAACGGAGACCACATCGCGATCCGCCGGAGCCTGCCGCGAACAGCCGCAGGCCCGCACGCTCGTCGTTCAGTTCCGGATCAGCGCGAAGATCACACCGGTGACCAGGGCGAGCACCAACGCCGCCACCCCGTAACCCAGCCGATGCCGGCGCAACACCGGCACGAACCGGTCCACCGCGATCGCGCCCGGCCCGGTCAACGCCAGCGCCGCCGCCGCCACGGTCAACAGCAGCTCGTACTCGTAACCGTTCGGGGCGAAGAACCCGCCGTCCCACTTCACCACGACCGCGTTGAGCATGTTGCCGACGATCGCGGCCGCCGCCAACGGCGTGAGCAGCCCGACGATCAGCGCCAGCCCGCCGAAGGTCTCGATCACCGCGGCCAGCGTCGCCATCGCCTTCGCCGCCGGATACCCCATGGCGGCGAACCCTGTGGCCGCGCCGTCGAGACCGTGACCGCCGAACCAGCCGAACAGTTTCTGGGTGCCGTGCACGGCCATGATGCCGCCGACGATCACCCGCAGCACCAGCACGCCCAGGTCGTGGGTGCGGGTGTCGGCTGCGGGGGAGGGAGCGAGCGTGGTCATGGGAAGCCTTTCGAGAGTGGCCGGGGGTCAGCCGATTTGGATGGAACGCTTGGACAGTCCGAGCCACTCGCCGTCGATGACACTGCGCTGGGTGCCCAGATCGTCCAGGCCCGCGCCCAAGGTGACGAACAGGGGCGCGAAGTGTTCGGTACGCGGATGCGCGAGGCGGGCGGCGGGCGCGGCGTGCTCGAAGTTCAACAGGCTGTCGAGGTCGCCGGCGTCCAGTGCGCGCGAACCCCAATCGTCGAACTCGGTGAGCGCCTGCGCGAGCCGCCGGTCGCCGGCGCGGATCGCGCGCAGATTGTGGGTGAAGAAGCCACTGCCGACGATGAGGACGCCCTCGTCGCGCAGCGGTGCGAGCCGCTGACCGAGCGCGGCCAGTTCGGCCGGGGCCAGCGTCGGCATCGACAGCTGCAGTACCGGGATGTCGGCGTCGGGATACATCTCGGCCAGCGGCACGTACGCGCCGTGGTCGAGTCCGCGCTCGGGTTCCTGCCGCACCGCGCCGTGCGGGCCGCCGAGCAGCGCCGCGACCTTCGCGGCCAGTTCCGGCGCGCCGGGCGCGGGGTAGGTGACCCGATAGTAGTGCGGTGCGAAGCCGCCGAAGTCGTAGACCAGCGGCACGGTCTCGGTGGCGCCGACCGTGATCGGGGCCGCTTCCCAGTGCGCGGAGATCATCAGGATCGCGGTCGGGCGCGGCAGGTCCGCCGACCAGGCGGCGAGCTGGCCGGGCCAGATCGGGTCGTCGGCCAGCGGTGGCGCGCCGTGGGACAGGTAGATCACCGGCATGCGGTCGGTGGTGGTCGCCATGCTGCCTCCAAACCTCGGACATGTTCGAATTCGAACTACTGCGACCGTAGCAGCCAGTTCGAATTCGAACAACAGGCGGGTAGGGTGAACCACGTGACACCACCGCAGTGGCTCGACGACGAGGAACAACGGGCCTGGCGCGCCTTCCTCACCGCGGCCGGACTCGTCAACCGCAGCCTCGACCAGCAACTGCGCGCCGACGCCGGCCTGTCCCACCTGCAATACGAAGTCCTCGTCCGGCTCTCCGAAGCACCCGGCGGCATGGTCCGCATGACCGAACTCGCCGCCGACCTCACCCACTCCAAGAGCGGACTCAGCTACCAGATCGGCCAACTCGTCGACGCCGGACTCGTCCGCCGCGAACCCTGCCCGACCGACGTCCGCGGCATCAACGCCGTCCTCACCGACGCCGGCCGGGAACGCCTCGCCGCCATCGCCCCCGGCCACGTCGCCAAAGCCCGCGAAATCCTCATCGACGTCCTCACCCCCGCCCAATTGACCGCGCTCGCAGACGGATTGGAAGAAGTCACCCGCCGACTACAGCAGTGAGCGGCAACCGCTCTCGAGATCCGCACCGCACGGCAACCACGCGCCGACAACCCGTCGGCCGACTCGAACCGCGCAGCCCGCCAGTCGAGTCCGCGCTGCTTGCCGATCGAGTCCGGCAGCTCGCCGGTCGAACTCGGCAGCCCGCCGGTCGAACTCGGCAGCCCGCCAGTCGAATCCGCCCGGCTCGCCGGTCAACGCCCCGCGAGTGCGGCGACCACCGGAGCGAACCGGTCCGCGGCAACCGCACCGAACACGAAATAGGAGAAGCCGATCTCCTCGCGCCGCCGCTGAATCTCCTCGATCGCCGCCGCCGGATCGTCCGGCAGCACCGTCATCGCGTCCGCCGCCCGCCACGCCGCCGCATCCGTCGCGGGTGACGCCATATACGGCGCCACCACATCGCCGACCACCGGCACCGCCAGCGCCAGTTCCGGACCTGCCTCGGTCCGGAACTCCCGCGCCAGCCGCGCCACCTCCGCGCGCGGCTGATCGCCCAGCGCCAACGTCACCGTGTCCGCGACCTCGGCCGCCAACGCACGCGCCTTCGGGCCGGAAACCGCCATCGCCACCGGCGTGTAGCGGTCGGGGCCGTCGAGCTCCCGCAACCGGTCCACGGTCTCCCGGATCCCCGCCAGCCGCGCACCCGGCCCGGGCACCTCCGGCTGCCCCTTGTCCCGCAACTCGTCCTCGATACCCGGCCGCCCCACACCGATACCCATCTCGAACCGGCCCTCGGTCAGCACCGACAGCGAATGCGCCTCCCACGCCGTCGACCACGCCGGACGCAACGGCGACGCGTACACCCACGTACCGACCCGCAACTCGGTCAGCGCCGCCACCGTGGCCAGCATCGCGGCGGGCGCCGGCTGCGTCAACGGAAAATCGGGCACCAGCAGCGTCGAATACCCGTTGTCGGCGATCCGGCGCGCCTGATCCCGCCAGGTCGCCACCTCGGTCATGAGCGGGGCAACGACCCCGAATCGAAACGGTCTGGTCACAGCTGCAACTCCTGTCGGTCGAACCCTTCGCACTACCGACGACGAACCGGCCCGAGACTCATCGGTGCCGCTCGTCTGCGGCAGCATGCGACGAGGGCCGCGGCGGCCTCCATTCGGGTCGCCCGAACCGGTCGCGGCCGACGCCTCGAGGCGTGCCCAGCATCACCGGCGGCAGCCGCACCGGCCCCGCTCAGCGGCGGAATCGGCGGATTTCCTCAGTCCTCGGCAGGTGAAAGAGCTGCTGACACCTTCACTACGGTTGCAGTAGAACATATTTCGCCTTCCAGTCGGCGGCAGGATCCCGTGGCGCCGACCCCATCCAGAAGAGGGCACTCCCGGTGCCTTGCAGTGAGACGCGGGAGCTGTTCGGCGGCTTCAGGGGGTAGTGCGACGTCGCCCGCGAGCGCGATCACCCAGACTTCCAGTGAACCAGCGGCCGATGCGGTGCTCCCCAGCCCAGGTGGCGGCTGGGGAGGCGATGGCGCAGGCGAACGAGTCCAGTCGTCGGGCTCACCGCCGCCGACAGGCGACCAGCCGGTGTGCGGGAGCCGGTCAATCTGTTTCGGGAAGCGTGCGGGGGAGTCCGAAGCGCGACAGAACATCGGCCGTGAAACAGGTGAGGGCGGAGATCCGGTCGCCGTCGGTGGTCACCACGTGCAGGCCGTACGCCCGGAAGATGCCGGTGTGCAGGTCCGCCAGGTACACCCCGAACGCGGGCCGGCCATTGGCGCGGGTGGGGACCACACGGTAGACCAGGCCGGGACGGAAGATCGCGGCAGCGAAAACACGCCGGGCCGCGTCGATTCCGTGGTACTCCAGCATGACCGGCGGCATGGACAGCCGCACATCCGCGGCCAGCAGTTCGATCAGCGCGTCCAGGTCGGCGCGTTCCAGCGCGTCGGCGAGCCGGGCGACGAGCCGCTGCTCGGCCGCGGAGTCGGCTCGCCGGGCCGGCCTGCCGGATCCGGCGAGGTGATCGTCGACCGTGGCGCGGGCCCGTTTGAGCGCGCTCTGCACCGAATCCTGGGTGGTGTCGAGCATCCCGGCCACCTCCGCGGCGGGGTAGCCCAGCACGTCACGGAGCACCAGCACGGCACGCTGGCGCGGCGGCAACAGTTGCAGGGCGGTGACGAACGCCAGCGAGACAGCCTCGGTGGTCTCGTAGCGGACCTCCGGTCCCGGTTCGACGAGACGGTCGAGCAGGACATCGGGGTAGGGGTCCAGCCAGGGCGGGTCCCCGGCACCCGACGGATCGGGCAGGACGGCCGCCGGCAACCGCGGTGCGATCCGCGGGCGACGACCCTCGGCCCGCACCATGTCCAGACACCGATTCGTCGCGATCTTGTACAACCAGGTCCGTAGCGACGACCGCTCGCCGAAGCCGGCCAGATTACGCCACGCCGACATCAGCGTCTCCTGCACCGCGTCCTCCGCGTCCTGCAACGATCCCAGAATGCGATAACAGTGCACCTGCAACTCGTGCGAGTGGCCGTGCACCAGATCGCGGAACGCGTCCTCGTCGCCGGCCCGCGCCCGCGCGATCAGCTCCGTTGTCTCCATCGGCATCCATCCTCGCCTTCCGTCCCGCCACCGGGCCCTGTCCGGCCCATGCACCTGTTGAGACGCCGGAGAGCCCGCCGATTGGTCGGTGTATTTCGCGTTGCCCGTTGACGTGCAGCCGATCGGCTGCCTAATCTGAATGGGTAGTCGATCGGCTGCCTATCGCCGAGGAGGGACCACCATGCCCGACATCCGTCATCGCGTCGGCGTGTACGCGCCACAGCAGCAGGTCTACGACACCGTGCGCACTCCCGAAGGGGTATCGAAATGGTGGATGCCCGCCCGCGGCGACGGCGAACACGCACTCGAATTCGGCGATCAGGACGAACCTGTCCTTACCACGCGGGTGACCGAACTCGTGCCGGGCAGGCGAGTGCGATGGGAATGCGTCACCGGCCCCGGCGAATGGGTCGGCACCACCATCACCTTCGATTTCTCTCCCGGACCGGCGGCAGGGGAGACCGTCGTCAACTTCACCCACGCGGATTGGCGTGAGCCGGTGGAATTCATGCACCACTGCTCCACCCGCTGGGGACAGTTCCTGTTCAGCCTGAAGAACGGACTCGAACACGGCGGCTGGCAGCCGGTCGCGGACATGCCGCGCGCCAGCAGCTGGAATTGACCGCCCTCGTGGACGACGTCTTCCGGGCCCTGGCCGATCCCACCCGCCGCGACCTGTTGGACCGTCTCAACGCCCGCAACGGCCAGACGCTACGGGAACTGTGCGCCGGCGCGGACATGGCCCGGCAGTCCGTCAGCAAGCACCTGGCGATCCTCGAGCACGCCGGCCTGATCACCGCGGTGCGACGCGGCCGAGAACGACTGCACTACCTCAACCCCGCGCCGATCAACGAGATCGCCGAACGCTGGATCGACCGCTACGACCGCGCCCGCGTCGAGGCGCTGGCCGATCTGAAACAAGCCCTGGAAGGGACCCCCGTGGACACGCGCGGCCGAGACGACTTCGTCTACACCACCTACATCCGCACCACCCCACAACAGCTGTGGCGGGCACTGACCGAACCCGCCTTCACCCGCCGGTACTGGGCCGGCTACACCTTCGAATCGGACTGGCGGCCGGGCTCGGCCATCACCGTCACCACCGGCGACGGCCGCATCGCCGACGACCCCGAACAGGTCGTCCTCGAATCCGACCCGTTCCGCCTGCTCGCCTACACCTGGCACCACACGACCACCTGCGACGGTGGAACAACCGAACCCCGATCCAAAGTCGCCTTCCACATCGAAGACCTCGGCGACCTCGTGAAACTCACCGTGATCCACGACGGCTTCCCGCCCGGCAGCAAAGTCCTCGACAGCATCAGCCGCGGCTGGCCCCGCGTCCTCGCCGACCTCAAAACCCTGCTCGAAACCGGTGACCTGATTGCCACCACCGGCACATAGCGACACCTGGCGCGCGAAATCTGTTGCACAACAACGTAATCTGCGAAGTTATGTAACGCCGATAATCGACATTATGACAAGTAAAGGGGATGTAGTACCCCGCTTCCCGGCATGACCAATGTCGCCTAGCCAGCTCGTGCAGTGCCAGGCAGCTGACCGGACGGAACGCCGGCGAACGCGCGGCGCACCGGGAAGCCCTCAGCTTCGTTAGCCCGTGAATGGTCGGGCTCTGCTGTGCTGAAGATGCCACTGTCGGTCGACCACGATCGCGCTACGTGGACTGCTGTGTCCGGCGCACAACGTCGGGCTGGGAAACTTTCGTGACGACCGGGAGCGTTTACTCGCTGCCGTCGATTATTCTTGCTGGGGTCGCCGCGAGGCAATCGATGTGATGTCCCGGACCGTCTTCGGTGACGCGTCGTATTGTGTCGTCGGCGCTCTGCGGTGGCCACTCTGGACGCCCCTCCTCCCCTTTGTGTTCCATTATTTCGTCACAGTGACGTTTTAAGGCGGGGTGAAGGGGCTCTGTGTCCACGTTCCTGAGGCACGGTAAGGAACGGAATCAGGCCGCCGTGGCGACTTGATCCGCGAGAAAAACTGGCGCGCTGATGATGGCCGCGCGCTGCATGGGTCGAGATTGTGCCGGACTCATGGAATCCGCCGCACAACCCCGCCCTTGCCGTGCCGCAGTTTCGGGACGCCGACACCGGAATGGATCGGCTGGCCGCTGAACGCCCCGAATCGCAATACGTTATGTCAGATAAGCGAGTTCGGTGAAGTGCCCGGCGCATTGCTGCCGGCTCCCCCGTCTCCCGATCGGATCACCGGGCCCTGTAGCCCGAAGGGCCGTGGCCACAAGCGCATCACAGGGGGTCCGGCATCTCCTCCAGCGCTGCCAGCTGCATGTGGATGTAGGCCGAGATACGGTGGCGGGCAGCCTTGGGCAGGCGGGCGATGTCGGCGGCCGGGAGCGGGTTGGCGCCCAGGGCGGGGACCTCGGGGGCCGAGTCGGATGCCAGCACGTCCAGGCGTGGCCGCTGTGCGGTCGGCCACGGGTCTTCGTACGGGCTGGTCGCGGCTGCTCCGGTGTGGATCATGGTGTGACGCTATATCTTTCAGACGGGCCGTTCCCGGTCGGAAACGGTCGGTGGGGGCGGATCTCCCTGGTGCTACGTGGCTGTCACCTCTTGTGCAGGATTCCGTGGATATCGCCGAATGGTCCGGTCATGCTGTAGTTCGCGGTGCCGTCGGTGCCGAGCTGGACGGTGGAGGGCTGCCCGTTGTCCATGCACGCGACTCCTCCGGTCAGGCGGGCCCGCAGGGTGACGGCGGTACCGGTGACGGCCGTGAGGGTCTCCGCGCGGCTGCACCTGTCGCCCATGGTCTGACCGGTGTTGCTGGAGGTGCCGAGCTCGTCGCCGACCTGGCCGGCGTGCAGGGTCAGCTCGATGTCGAAGGCGGCGAGACCGTCACTGGCGGTACCGGTCCATGTGCCGACATACGCGGCGGGCAGCGCCGCGCCCGGCGCCCCGGCGACCGTCGCGCCCGTGGTAGCCGCCACGACCACCGACGTGGTCGTCGTGGTCGCGGCACTCCCCCCGCCGCCGTGGTTGTAGGCCAACAGTGCGCTCAGCCCACCGGCGGCGGCGAGCGCGACGATCCCCGCACCGGCGGTCGCCAGCACCTTCCGGCGCGACCGGCGCGCCGTCACCGGGGCCGCGGGGGCCGGGCCGGGATGGTGTGCGGTGATCGCCGAGCGGTCGGTGTGCGGGTGCGCGGGGACCGGGAACGCCGGTGCCGCGGTCGGGAATCCCGGTGCCCCGGTGTTCTCCCAGGCCGGCGACTGCCGGGTCGCGGTCGGTTCGGGGGCGTCGACCGGATGCGATTCCAGGTCGAGCAGTTCGATGGCGCGGCGGCTGACCACCTCGAGGATCGGTCCGGGCAGCCAGCCCACGGTGTCGGTGGCCGGGAACCGGGCGGCCAGCTCCCCCGGCTCGGGCCGTTCGGCGGGTTCCTTGGCCAGGCAGGCCGCGATCATCGGGCGCAGGCCGGCGGGCACCGCGTCCAGGCGCGGTTCCTCCTGCACGACCCGCCACAGCATGGCCAGTGAATCGCCCTCCCCGAACGGGCCGGCTCCGGTGGCCGCGTAGGTGAGGACGCCGCCGAGGGCGAACACGTCACCGGCGGCGCCGACCGGTGCCGCGCCGGTGATCTGTTCGGGACACATGTATCCCGGTGAGCCGATGACGTCGCCGGTGGCGGTGAGCACGCTCTGGTCGGCGGCGCGCGCGATCCCGAAGTCGATGACGCGTGGCCCGTCGACGGTGATCAGCACATTGGACGGTTTCAGGTCGCGGTGGACGACCCCGGCGCGGTGGATGTCGGCCAGGGCGTGGGCCAGGGCGGCGGTGAGGGTGTGCAGCGCGGGCTCGGGCAGCGGCCCGTATTCGTCGACGGCGTCGCGCAGCGACAGTCCGGCGACGTAGCCGGTGGCCAGCCAGGGGGTGGGTGCGTCGACGTCGGCGTCGAGGACGGGCACGGTGTAGCGGCCGCCGACGCGGCGGGCGGCGTCGACCTCGCGGCGGAAGCGGGTCCGGAACTCGTTGTCGTGGGCCAGTTCCGCGCGGACGACCTTGACGGCGACGGTGCGGCCGCCGATGGTGCGGCCGAGGTAGACCTTGCCCATGCCGCCCGCGCCGAGGACGCCGAGGAGTCGATAGCGTCCGATGACGGTGGGGTCGTCGGGGGCCAGCGGGCGCATCTGGGTCGGTCCTTCCGTGCGGCGCGCGGGAGCGGGCCGTTGTGTCGATCCCACACGAGCGGACCGCCCGTGCGCAAGCCGAATGCCGGCGGGTGGCCCGCGGTGTGGTCGGCGCGGGCTCGGCGGGTGTGAACAGTGTTGTGCGGTGGGCGATTCGGTGCTGGTCGCAGTGTATGACACGCGGGTGGCGCATATGCGTCGTCGCGCCGTTCCGGTCGTGTGCGTGATCCGGGTAACACGGTGGGGGCGTAAAGGATTCGTATGGATCCGGGCGGGCAGGGCGCGGGTGCGCAACCGGGTATTCCGGGGGGACGGGTGGGTGGTGGGCCCGTTCCGGGGATGGTTGCGGCATCGATGCTGTTCAGCGGATCGCGGCTCACTTCGCGATGGTGACCGGATACCCTTCAAGGATGCCGAACAGTTGCCAGCGGGTGGAGATCGCCGGTGCCGCAGGCGGGCCGGACGGTCGGTGTCGCGGACCGTACGGTCCTCACCCTTGGGTTCGCGTGGTGTAAGGAACTTGTACATTGACCCCGGACAGACGAGGGGTTCGGGCATTCCGGACGAGGACTCCCTGAGGGGGACATAGGTGACCACCACCACCGAACGGCCGCGTTCGGGTTTCACAACGTGGCTCCTGGAAGGAGCCGACGACGAGAAGTACTCGCGCCACCCCGGACCGATGGTCAAGAAGGCCGAGGTCCACCACCAGCGCTCCTGGTGGCAGGTCATGTGCCTGACCGGTGTCGACTACTTCTCCACCCTGGGCTACCAGCCGGGCATCGCCGCCGTCGCCGCCGGTGTGCTGTCCCCCATGGCCACCGTCGTACTGGTCGCGCTGACCCTGCTCGGCGCCCTGCCCGTCTACCGGCGGGTGGCGGCGGAGAGCCCGCACGGCGGCGGCTCACTGGCCATGTTCACCGCCATCCTGCCGCGCTGGACCGGCAAGTTCTTCATCCTGGTGCTGCTGGGGTTCGCGGCCACCGACTTCGTCATCACCATGACCCTGTCGGCCGCCGACGGCGCCGCGCACCTGGTCGAGAACCCGATCGTGCCGCACGCCCTGCACGGCCACAACATGCTCATCACGCTGGCGCTGCTCGCCCTGCTGGCCGCGATCTTCCTGAAGGGATTCGCCGAGGCCATCGGGACCGCCGTGGTCCTGGTGTTCGCCTACCTGGCGCTCAACCTGATCGTGTCGGTCGTCGGCGTCTACGAGGTCGTCAAGGCCCCCCACCTGACCGTGGTGTGGAAAGACCTGATGTTCTCCCAGCACGGCAACATCGTCGCCATGATCGGGGTGTCGCTGCTGGTGTTCCCGAAACTGGCCCTGGGCCTGTCCGGGTTCGAGACCGGTGTCGCGGTCATGCCGCAGATCCGCGGCAAGGAAGGCGAGGACCCCGACCACCCCACCACCCGGATCGCGGGCACCCGCAAACTGCTGACCACCGCCGCCATCATCATGAGCTGCTTCCTCGTGGTCACCAGCATCATCACCACCATCCTGATCCCGAACGAGAAGTTCCAGACCGGCGGCGAGGCCAACGGGCGCGCCCTGGCCTACCTGGCCCACCAGTACCTCGGTGACGGCTTCGGCACCGTCTACGACATCTCCACCATCGCGATCCTCTGGTTCGCCGGCGCCTCGGCCATGGCGGGCCTGCTGAACCTGGTGCCGCGCTACCTGCCCCGCTTCGGCATGGCACCGGAGTGGGCGCGCGCGTCGCGGCCGCTGGTGCTGGTGTTCGCGGTGATCTCCTTCGGCATCACCGTGTACTTCGACGCCGACGTCGACGCCCAGGGCGGCGCGTACGCGACCGGTGTGCTGGTGCTGATCACCTCG
Organism: Nocardia stercoris; assembly: GCF_003696265.1. Lineage (GTDB taxonomy): Bacteria > Actinomycetota > Actinomycetes > Mycobacteriales > Mycobacteriaceae > Nocardia > Nocardia stercoris. Next base: position 111,310 of record NZ_RFFH01000003.1, read on the forward strand.
GCCGCGGTCGCGGTGACGCTGTCGGCGGCCCGCGCCGGCGAGAAATGGAAGATCCTCGGCTTCGGCGCGGTGTCGGCGGTCTTCGTGTACACGACCGTGGCGAATGTGTTCGAACGCCCCGAGGGTGTGCAGCTGGCGTCGCTGTTCATCGTGGCGATCATCGTGGTGTCGATGGTGTCGCGGGTGCGGCGCGCGTTCGAGCTGCGCGCCATCGAGGTCGATTTCGACGAGAAGGCCGCCTGGCTGATCGACAAGATCGCCGCCACCGGCACCATCCGCATCGTCACCCACGACCTGGAAGGCGTCGAGGACCGCGATCCCGAGGAGTACCGGGCCAAGGAGGCCGAGCAGCGGCTGGAATCGCACATTCCGGCCAAGGAGCCGATCCTGTTCCTCGAGGTCATCGTCAAGGACGCCTCCGAGTTCTCCACCGCCCTGCACGTCAAGGCGGTCGAACTGGAGAAGTACAAGATCCTGTCGGTGGAGGCGACCGCGGTGCCGAACTCGATCGCGGCGATCCTGATCGCGATCCGCGACCGCACCGGCCTCAACCCGCACGTCTATTTCGAATGGACGGAAGGGAATCCGCTGGTGAACCTGCTGAAGTTCATCTTCGGCGGCGAGGGTGAGGTGGCGCCGGTGACCCGTGAGATCCTGCGTCGCGAGATCCCCCAGCGTCGGCAGCGGCCGCATGTCCACGTGGACAGCTAGCCCGTCACGACCAACGACGAACGCCGCCGGTGCTCCGGCGGCGTTCGTCGTTTCCGGGGCTGGTCGAGCGATATATGTAAGCGTAGACTTACGGTTCGTGGGGACTTACCAAGGGGCCGCGTTGGACGCGCTGGGCGATCCGTCCCGCCGGGCGATCTTCGAGCGGCTCGGCCACGGAGCCTGCGCGGTCGGGGAACTGGCGGCCGAACTGCCGATCAGCCGGCCGGCCGTGTCCCAGCACCTGAAGGTACTCAAACAGGCCGGCCTGGTCACCGACGCCGCGGTCGGCACCCGCCGGGTGTACCGGCTGAACCCGGCCGGCATCGACGCACTCTGCGCCTACTTCACCCACTTCTGGTCGACAGCGCTGTCGGCCTACCGCGACGAAGCCCACCGGCAGGCCCAGGAAGGCACCCGAACCGCAACGGAGGAACAACCATGACTCAGGACAGCCCCGCGCGCACCGGCACCGAGGTGCGCGTCGACATGGTCGTCGAGGCGCCGATCGCACAGGCGTACCAGGTCTTCACGACCGGCATCGACAGCTGGTGGAACCGCGACCACCACATCGGCCCGAGCCCGCTCGCCGAAGAGGTGGTGGAGCCGTTCGAAGGCGGCCGCCTCTACGGCCGCTGCGTCGACGGCACCGAATGCGCCTGGGGTCGGGTGCTGGTGTGGCAGCCGCCGACCGCGTTCTCCTTCACCTGGGCCATCGATCTGACCTGGCAGCTCGAGACCGACCCCGCCCGCGCCAGCCGCGTCGATGTCACCTTCACCCCGCTCGACGACACCCGCACCAGCGTGACCCTGATCCACTCCGGATTCGAGAACCACGGCGACGGATGGGAATCCATGCGGGACGCGGTCGCCTCCCCCGGCGGCTGGCCCGCGCTGCAGGAGGAGTACGTCAAGGTCGTCGCCACGGCCTGACGAATCGCGCTCGGCCGCACCCGGATACACCGGTGGCCCCGGCTCGTCGCGCGAGCCGGGGCCACCGGTGGGTCGTGGTGCTACAGCGTGACACCGAGCAGCGCGTCGACCGCCGTGACGATCGCCTGCGGCGCCGCCGCGTCCGCCCCGCCGTAGGCCAGCGCCCGCTCGGCCCAACTGTCCAGTGCGGCCAGCGCTTTCGGGGTGTCCAGGTCGTCGGCCAGATGCGCGCGCACCCGCGCCACGGTGTCGGTGGCGTCCGGGCCCGACGCGAGCGCGGTGGCCTCCCGCCAGCGGGCCAGCCGCGACTGTGCCTGCGCCAGAACCGGATCCGACCATTCCCGGTCCTGCCGGTAGTGACCGGCGAACAGTCCCAGCCGGATCGCCGCCGGATCCACCCCGGCGCGTCGCAGCTTCGACACGAACACCAGGTTCCCGCGCGACTTCGACATCTTCTCCCCGTTGAGCGCGATCAGCCCGGCGTGCACGTAGTGGCGGGCGAAGCGGCGCCCCGCGACCAGCGCCTCGGCGTGCGCGGCGGAGTACTCGTGGTGCGGATAGATCAGGTCGCTGCCGCCGCCCTGGATGTCGAACTCGGGTCCGAGCCGGTTGAGGGCGATCGCGGCGCATTCGATGTGCCAGCCCGGCCGGCCCGCACCGAACGGCGCCGGCCACGACGGCTCACCCGGGCGCGCGGCCCGCCACAGCAGTGCGTCGATCGGATCGTGCTTGCCCGGCCGGTCCGGGTCGCCGCCGCGTTCGGCGAACAGGGCGTCCATGGTGGCCCGGTCGTAACCGGACTCGTAGCCGAACTGTTCGGTGGCGTCGTGGCGGAAGTAGACGTCGGGGAACCCGGCGTCGGCGACGGTGTAGGCGGCGCCGGAGGCCAGCAGCTTGTCGACCAGTTCCACCACCTCACCGACCGATTCGACCGCGCCGATGTAGTCGCGTGGCGGCAGCACCCGCAGCGCGGTCATGTCCTCGCGGAACAGTTCGATCTCGCGGGTCCCCAGGTCCCGCCAGTCGATGCCGTCGCGGTCGGCGCGCTCGAACAGCGGGTCGTCGACATCGGTGACGTTCTGCACGTAGTGCACGTCGTGGCCGTTGTCGCGCAGCGTCCGGTTGACCAGATCGAAGGTCAGGTAGGTGGCGGCGTGCCCGAGGTGGGTGGCGTCGTAGGGGGTGATCCCGCAGACGTAGATGCCGGCGACCTTGCCCGGGGTGACCGGGCGGGCCTGGCGGTCGGCGGTGTCGTACAGGCGCAAGGGCGGTCCGGATCCGGGGACGGTCGGGACGGCGGTTTCGGACCAGGACTGCATGATTCGAGGGTAGTGGCCGAACCGGACACCGCGTACGTCGACCCCGGTCACAGCACCCCGGCGAGTATCGGGCAGGGTCGTGGTGACCTGCGTCGTTGCCGATATCCGCAGGTGTCGATAGTTGAAATCAGTACGATTCGATCCGGATCAGAACGGCGGCCACGGGATCGGGCGCGCCGAATTCGGGAACGGCAGCACCGGCTGTTCCAGCAGGGTCTTCGCCCGCCCGGCGAGCGCGTCGATCTCGGCGTCGGTGATGTGCGCGGCCAGCGCGTCGGCGGTGGCGCCGGGCAGGGCAGCGGCGAAGCGTTCGATATCGCCGAGCAGGTCCGCCGGGACCGGGGTGCCCGCCCAGCCCCACAGCACGGTCCGCAGCTTCGGCTCGCTGTGCAGGCAGATACCGTGGTCGACCCCGTACACCTGCCCGTCGACGCCGTCGAGCGCGTGCCCGCCCTTGCGGTCGGCGTTGTTGATCAGCACGTCCAGCACCGCCATGCGCCGCAGTCGTGGATCGTCGGCGTGCACCAGCGACACCGGGGTGCCCGAGCCGTCGACGGCCTGCAGTACCTCCAGGAAATCCGGGGGCACCGCCCCCGCGGGCACCAGGTCGACCAGGTCGGGGTGGGCCGGATCGGGTTCGGTGATCTCGATCCAGCGTTGCACCATGCCGGGACCGTACGGGCCGTCGCGCAACACCGTCTCCGGGATCAACCCCCAGCCCAGCGCCTGCGACACCAGATAGGAGGCGACCTCGCGGCCGGCGAGGGTGCCGTCGGGGAAGTCCCACAGCGGCCGCTCGCCGCGTACCGGCTTGTACACCACCCGCTGCGCAGCCGCGTCGCCGACGGTGGGCAGTTCGCACACCAGGGTCAGATTGCTGGCGGTGGACACCCGTCCCAGGACCGACAGGTCACCGGTGTGGAAACTGTCGTCGACGGCCGACTGCAAACGCTCATTCCTCCAGATCGGTCGCGCCGAAGATATCGCCGCGCTTGTACCCGTTGGTGCGCACGCACATGTGCCCGCGCGAGGACAGGGGTTCGCCGCACAGCGGGCACGGCGGGCGTCCCGCCGCGATGACCCGCGTCGACCGCAGGGCGAACTCCCGGGCCTGGCTCGGGGTGAGGAACACCCGCACCGCGTCCGGGCCCTCCTCGGTGTCGTCGAGGACGACCGATTCGTCGACCTCGCTCTCGGTGATGGCGAGCAGTTCCACGACCACCGCGCCGGCGTCGGCGTCCCAGCCCAGGCCCATGGTGCCGACCCGGAACTCCGCGTCGATCGGGGTGCGCAGCGGGGCGGTGTCGTCGACGTCGGACGGCTGTGGGGGCACCTCGGCGCCGAAGCGGCGGGCCACCTCGTCCAACAGCAGGCCCATCCGGTCGGCCAGCACCTTCACCTGCTGCTTCTCCAGCAGGACACTGACCACCCGGGGCTCCTGGACGGCCTGTAGGTAGAAGGCGCGGTCGCCCGGCTCACCGACCGTTCCGGCGACGAAACGATCGGGGGTGCGAAACACATGAATTGCACGGGCCACCAGCACCTCCTGAAACCGGTTGCATAACCGACTCACTCACCAGCATCGGAACGTTGCGCACTCCCATTATCCGGGTCCGGTGGCGGGGAGGTGCGTGCGCCGACCTCTCCGCCGGGCACCGGCCCGGACCGCTCGCCACCGTGGCCGGCGGTCACGGCCAGCGCCGACAGGTCGCTGCCGGTGTCGTTGACCCGCCACACCATGGGTGCGGCGGGCGTGTACCGGATCACGCTGATCGACGCCGGTTCCACCACGATGCGCTGGAAGCTGTCCAGGTGCATGCCGTAGGCGTCGGCGATCACGGACTTGATCACGTCGCCGTGCGTGCACGCCACCCACAGCACGTCGCCGCCGTGGGCCGCGGCGAGTTCCCGGTCGCGGGACCGGATCGCGGCCACGGCCCGGTACTGGACGTCGGCGAGGCCTTCGCCGCCGGGGAACACCGCGCCGGAGGCGTGACGCTGCACGATCTTCCACAGTGGTTCGCTGATCAGGTCGGCCAGGGCGCGGCCGGTCCATTCGCCGTAGTCGACCTCGATGAGCTGTTCGTCGGGTTCGCCTTCGATCCCGAGCTTGTCGGCCAGCGGCGCGACGGTCCGGGTGCAGCGCAGCAGCGGGGAGTGCACGATCGCGCCGATCGGCAGTTCACCCAGGCGCGCGGCGATCGATCGTGCCTGTTCGCGGCCCTGGTCGGTGAGGTCCACGCCCGGGCTGCGACCTGCGAGCGTGCGCGCGGTATTCGAGGTAGATACCCCGTGCCGCAGCAGGATCACCGTCATGCCACCAGCCTAGGCGATCAGGGCCACACCACCAGCGGTCTGTGCGTGTGACCGGTTGCGCACCGCCGCACCGCCGGAACCGGCGCCGTGGCGGCTCGACCGCGAAATGCCTGGTCGAGCACGGTGATCCGGTGCCGGGAAGGCCCGCCGGTGTGTGGCACCGCGCACCGCCTACTTGCGGCGCGGGCGGAGTACGGCGGTGAAAGTGGCTGCGGCGACGGACTTTCCGGTGTTGTCGGTGAGGTCGACGGTGACGGCGAGTTCGACCGGGACCTGCGCCTGGATGTCGGCGCGGGCCTGCCGCAGCACCTCGTCGGACAGTTCGGCGGTGGCGCGGATCGGCCCGGCGTCCCCCTTGGCGCGGGCGAGGTATTCGATGCGGCCGTCGCGGGCGACGATGAAGGTCTCCCCCATCAGGTCCACGATCCCGGAGACGGACGCGCCCATCGCCGCGGTCTCGGCCAGCCCGAACAGGATGGCGGCGTGCAGGTCCCCGTTGTGGTTGAGGTGTTCGGGTTTCGGCGCGATCTGCACGACATTGCGGCCCGGGCGGTACTCCACCGATTCCATGCCGGTGTACCGGATGAATCCGAGCTGCTGGAACCCTGCCCACACCGGGTCGACTGCCGTGTTCTCCATCGCCACTCCCTCGAACTGAAACGTGTTCCAATTTCATACCGCTCGACGGGAGACGCTGTCCAGGTCAATCGTCGAGATGCGCGCAGACCCAATCGTCGACCAGTGGATCCCGCGGCAGCGAACCGTGTTCGAGGACATGCCCGGGCCACAGATCGTCGGCCAGATCGTCGATCACACCCGGCTCGTCGACGAACGACCCCGGCCCGCCGGGCGTGGCGACCAAGTCCTGCCGAGTGGCCAGAATGCCGTAGCGAATCCCCGGCACGGTGATCGGGGCGCTGTTCAGCTCGTCGACCGCCTCGGAGCCGACCTCCTGATCGGCACACGCCGGGCAGACCCCCTGCCGCAGCACGTCGTCGACCACCGGACGCAGCCCGGTGCCGTCGGACAGGTCCACCAGGCCGTCCAGCGCGGTCCCGTGCGTCGTCGGCGCGATCGCCAGCACCGAGTGGATCGCGTCGGGGCCGAGCCGCTGGGCGATCTGCATGGCCAGCACGCCGCCCTGGGAGTGCCCGACGAGATCGACCTGCGTCGCACCGGTGGCCGCCAGCACCTGCTCGGTGAACGCGCCGACCGCGTCCAAAGACTGCGCCATCGGCGCGAACGCGTTCAACGGCAACAGAATTCGCGGATCACGGCCGTAATCGAGGGCGAACACACACCGGCCCTGCGCCTGCAGGCGCGGCGCGAGCACCCGCCAATCGCGAGCACCACCGGCGGTTCCGTGGATCAGCACCACCGGACGCGGGTGCTCGGCCGTCGGATGGCAGTTCCAGTCGCCAATCGCCGGAGGAGCCGGATCGGCGACGGCCGCCGCGGCGGGCAGTGCGAGCGCGACCACCGGTAACAAGGCCAAAAAGGCCGATGCGCGCACAGCTATCCCTTCGGTCGAACATTAGACGCCCATTGCCTACCAGCTGGTGGGCCATGTTCCGGCGGTAGGTTACCCAGCGGTCGGAATCTCGGCGGCGGGATTCGGCGACCGGGATAGCGTGAATCGTGATGGGGTGTGGGGATTTCCGCTGCGGAAACCCCACACCGCAGCGCGAGCCGGTCAGGCCGGGACGACCTTCAGGTCGTCGGGGCCCCAGAAGGCGCGCATGGCGACGATCTTGCCCTCGTCGTTCAGCTCCATCACGTCGATCGGCGCCAGGGTCATCCGGTGCCCGTTGCCGACCGCGACCAGGGTGAACGAGGCGGCGGCGTGGTTGCCGGCGACCTTCACCGTATGCAGTTCGGTGGTGCGCTCGAGGCCTTCCAGCGCCTGGTACAGCTCGGCGATGGCCTCGTGGCCGCGGCGCTCCGGCGTGCCGATCGGGTCCTCGACGACCGCGTCGGCGGCGTAGAGGTCCAGGATCGCCGATATCGGGCCGGTGGCCACCAGCTTCACGTACTGCTCGACCACATCCCGGGGCTGCACTGCCATGGAAACTCCCATCAAAAGTGAAACGTGTTCTAATTCGAAGTCTAGCAGCCGGAGCGCGTCCCCGGACCGGTCCGAAGCGGTTGCGCCGCGAGCGGAATCCCTGTCCCGATCGCGCCGCATTCGCACCGACACGCGGTGCGACACGCTCGGCTGCGGTATATCTGTCCGGTACGGAACTTCGAGATCCCAACGCGCAAGGAGACTTTGCCGTGTCCGGTTCGATCGACCTCCACACCGATGTGCCGCACTCGGCCCGGATGTACGACTACTTCCTCGGCGGCAAGGACAACTATCAGGCCGACCGCGACGCCGCCGAGAAGGCACTGCAGGAATTCCCCGCCGTTCGGGTGACCGCCCGCACCAACCGCGAATTCATGCGCCACGCCACCCGCTACCTGGCCGGCCAGGGGATACGCCAGTTCCTCGACATCGGCACCGGCATCCCGACCGCGCCGAACCTGCACCAGGTCGCTCAGGAACTGGCCCCCGAAAGCCGCGTCGTCTACGTCGACAACGATCCGCTGGTGCTCTCCCACGCGCGGGCGCTGCTCACCAGCACCGAAGAGGGCGCCACCGCCTACGTCGAGGCCGACGCCGGCGACCCCGCCGCCATCCTGTCCTCCCCCGAACTGCTGGACACACTGGACCTGTCGCAGCCGGTCGCGGTGTCGCTGATGGCGCTGCTGCACTTCGTGCCCGGCGACGTGCACGAGATCGTCCGCAAGCTCATGGAACCCCTGGCCCCCGGCTCCTACCTGGCGATCTCGCACGTGACCACCGACTTCGACGACAGCCCCGCCGACCCCGACGGCATGATGCGCCTGCTGCAGGTCTACATCGACCGCGGGATTCCGGTGTCGCCGCGCCCCAAGGCCGAGGTCGAGCGCCTGTTCGACGGACTGGAACTGGTCGAGCCGGGCATCGAGGTGATCCACCGCTGGCGCAACCCCGGCATCGAACACCCGCGCAGCCACGACAAGAAGGTCTCGCTCTACGGCGGGGTGGGCAAGAAGCTCTGAGCTCAGGCCGGTAGGTCGGTGAGCTTGCCCCGCAGCACCGCGCGTTCCTGATCGTTGCCGCACAGCGCGATCGCCCGCTCGTATTCCGTCCGGGCCTGCCCGGCCCGGCCCAGCCGCGCCAGCAGCTCACCGCGCACACTCGGCAGCAGATGCGAATTCGCGAGCGCCGCCGCGGCCCCGAGGCCGTCGACGATCTCGAGGGCCGCCGCCGGTCCGCGCGCCATGGAGACCGCGACCGCGCGGTTGAGGTCGACGATCGGCGAGGGCGCCAGCCGGCCCAGCGCCTCGTAGAGCACGACCACGCGCTCCCAGTCGGTGGCCGCCACCGACTCGGCGACCGCGTGGCATTCGGCGATCGCCGCCTGTAACCCGTACGCGCCCAGCCCGCGCCCGGACCGGGCCGCCCGCTCGAGTGCGGCCCGCCCGCGCCCGATCGCGGCCCGGTCCCAGCGCGCGCGGTCCTGATGTTCCAGCAGCACCGGCCGCCCGCTCGCATCGGTGCGGGCCGGGAACCGCGCCGCGGTCAGTTCGAGCAGCGCGAGCAGCCCGTGCACCTCGGGCTCGCCCGGCACCAGCCGCGCCAGCACCCGCGCCAGGCGCTGCGCCTCGGCGGCGAGGTCGAGCCGGATCAGCTCGGCGCCGGTGGTGGCCGACGACCCCTCGGTGAAGATCACGTAGACGACGTTCAGCACCGCCGCGACCCGCGCGCCGCGCTCCGCCGCGGACGGCACCTCGAACGGAACATTCGCCGCGGCAAGGGTTTTCTTCGCCCGCGTGATCCGGGCCTGCACGGTCGCGGTCGGCACCAAAAACGCGCGGGCGATCTCGTCGCTGGTCAGTCCGCCCACCACCCGCAGCGTCAGCGCCACCTGCGCCGACCGCGACAGCAGCGGATGACAGGCCACGAACATCAGCGCCAGCACATCGTCGTCGATCCGATCGGGATCCCACAGTGGTTGCGCCCCATCGTCTTGCGCGGGCGCGCCGCCGGTGGCCGCCTCGCCCTCGCCCAGTTCCCGGGCGAGGGCGAGGTACCGGTCGTCGCGGGTGGCCCGGCGGCGGAAGGCGTCGATGGCCCGCCGCCGCCCGACCGTGAGCAGCCAGCCGGCCGGATTGCGCGGCACACCCTCGCGCGGCCAGGTCACCAGCGCCTCGGCGAACGCCTCCTGCGCGAGATCCTCGGCCAAGGCGAAATCGCCGGTGTAGCGGGCCAATCCGCCGACCACGCGAGCGGATTCGATCCGCCACACCGCGGCCACGGCATCACGACCGGTGGGGTCCGCCATCGGTCAGCGGCTCACAGCTGCCCGGTGGCCTCGCGCCACGCCCGTTCCTTCTGCACCCACTCGTTGTCCTGCGGGAACTCGTCGATGGTGGTGACCCGCCGGATCTCGGTCTTGAAACCGGCACCGAACGACGGCGCCCGCTTCGCCCACTCGATCGCCTCCTGCTTGGAGGCCACGTTCAGCAGATAGAAGCCGCCGAACAGCTCCCGCGTCTCCCCGTAGGGCCCGTCGGTGACCAGCGGCGGATCCGACGAGTAGTCGACGACCACGCCGTCCTCCGGCTCGGCCAGCCCCTCGGCGGCCAGCAGCACACCCGCGCGGATCAGTTCGTCGTTGAAGCGCCCGACGGTCTCGAGCATCTTGTCGAAGTCGGCGTCGGCCAGCGCAGCATTGCCCTCGTCGGTGGCGCGCCAGATCAGCATGTACTTCACGATCGTCCTCCTGGTCGTGGGTCGCGGTCCGACCCTCTCACGGCAAGGTCGAACGGCGCAGTGGCCGGATCGACACGGGCTGGGAAAAACTTTTCACAACTTCGCGTGAGTGTCATTCCCGCAGCGTGGCGGTCCGGCGGCCCATGCCGAACATGGTGCGGTCGTAGAACGGCCGGGCCAGACGCTTCATCCGGAACGCCTTGCGGGCGTCGGGGTCGGGCAGGATCAGGAAGCGGCGTGGGTCGATACCGGAGACGACGGCGGCGGCGATCTGGTCGGCGTCGCGGGGCGTGTGGTCGATCAGTTTGCGGGCGGTCGCGCTCATCTGCGGGTCGTCGTCGTGCAGCGAGGCGGCCAGGTCGGTGCGCAGGTGTCGGCCAGGTCCGTCACCAGGACCCGGTCGCCGCGGGCGGCGAACCGCGCGACCAGCGCGGCACCCAGGCCGGACGCGCCGCCGGTGACCAGAATTCGTGCCACGTATGTCCTTCGCGGGGGTGCGGCGGCTCGGCGAGCCGGTTCGGGTGTCCCTCATGATGCCGGAAATGCGGCCCGTCGCATCGTGATTGTCGGACGGGGAGCTCGGGCCGGCGCCGCGTCGGTCCGCCGGGTTCGCCGCAGCCGCCGGTACGGTGCACACCATGCGCGATCAGGGCAGTTGGGATATCAAGACCAGCGTCGGATCCACCGCGTTGTTCGTGGCCGCCGCCCGCGGGCTCGCGGCGCGCCGGCCCGACCCGATCGCCGTCGACCGCTTCGCCGAGGTGTTCTGTGTCGCGGCCGGTGACGAATGGGCGGCGCTGTTCACCGGCGACCCAGCGGCTACCGCCGAACACCCTTTGCGCTCAGCCGATTTCGGGATCCCGTTCCAGAACTTCCAGGCGGCGCGCACCCGCTGGTTCGACGACTACTGTGCCGCCGCCGTCGCCACGGGCGTCCGGCAGATCGTGATCCTCGCCGCCGGCCTGGACGCGCGCGCCTACCGGCTCCCCTGGCCCGCCGGCACCACCGTCTACGAGCTCGACCAGCCCCTGGTGCTGGAATTCAAGCGCTCGGTACTGGCCGCACACGGCGACCGGCCGGTGGCGCGGCGGCGCGAGGTGCCCGTCGATCTGCGGACCGACTGGCCGGCCGCGCTGCGGGCCGCCGGCTTCGACCCGACCGCCCCGACCGCGTGGCTGGTGGAGGGCCTGCTGATCTACCTGTCACCCGCCGAACAGGACGTGCTCTACGAGCGGATCGAGTCGCTGTCCGCGCCGGGCAGTTTCGTGGGCGTCGAGCAGATGGACCCGATCGACCCCGAGGTCTACCGGGCCATGCTCGAAGCCCAGGACCAGCCGGGCGGTGACCAGGCGGCGTGGGCGAGCCTGATCCACAACGAACCGCACAGCGAGGCGGTCGCCTGGTTCGGCGCGCGTGGCTGGTCCGGGACCGCCACGAAGCTGTCGGATCTGCTCGCGTCCCTCGGGCATCCGGCGCCGGAGGTGCCGGCGGGATTCCTCATGCCGGGCCTGGTGAGCCTCGTCACCGTGGCGAAGGGATAACTGGCCGCGATTCGCTCTGGTGTATCGGCGCATCGCCAGTTACATTAGGTGAGGCTAACCGTAATCTTCCAAGCGTATGAGGCTCCCGTGTACGTGTGTATCTGCAACGCCCTCACCGAGGACGAGGTGCGTGGTTGCGTAGCAGCGGGTGCCTGCTCCACTCGCCAGGTGAAGAAGGCCTGCGGCTGGAAGCCCGGCTGCGGCGCCTGCGTCTCCCGAATCGCCGGAATCGTCGGCGAGATGCGGGGTACGCCCGCCGCCCTGGAACTGCCCGCTGCCTGAAAAACCCCGGACACGGACGCGCGAACGGGGCCTGCCGGCGCGGGCGGATGCCAGGATGTGCCGCATGAAAGGCGACAAGGACATCATCGCGCTGCTCAACGAGCAGTTGACCGCGGAACTCACCGCGATCAACCAGTATTTCCTGCACGCCAAGATGCAGGAGAACTGGGGCTATCCGAAGCTGGCCGCGCACACCCGCGCCGAATCCATCGACGAGATGAAGCACGCCGAGATCCTGACCGACCGGATCCTGTTCTTCGACGGCCTGCCCAACTATCAGAAGCTCAACCCGCTGCGCATCGGCCAGACCGTCCCCGAACAGCTGAAGGCCGACCTGCAGATCGAGATCGAAGCCGTCGACCGGCTGCGGCCCGGCATCGAACTGATGCGCAAGCGCGGCGACGCGACCTCGGCCCGCATCTTCGAGAACATCCTGGCCGACGAGGAACACCACCTCGACTACCTGGAAACCGAACTGGCCCTGTTCGAGACCCTCGGCGAGCAGCTCTACCTGCAGCGCTTCACCGACACCCCGTCGAGCTGAACGGCCGGGCGCCGGCGCGGCCCACCCGGGCCGGCCTCCCGCCGACGGACGGAGGTGACGACTCGGCACCGGGATCGGCGCGCCCGGCCGTAGGCTACGCGGTGGCCGGTGACCCGGCTCACTCGCGCACCGGCCCCGACCATCCGATCAGCAGGAGTAGACAGTGCCCCGAGTATTCGCCTCGCTCGACGAGGTCCGCGCCGCGCTCGGCGAACCCATCGGTCCCAGCGAACCGCTGGTGATCACCCAGGAACGCATCGACGCCTTCGCCGACGCCACCGGCGACCATCAGTGGATCCACGTCGACCCGGTGCGCGCGGCCACCGGGCCGTTCGGCACGACCATCGCCCACGGCTACCTGACCCTGTCGCTGGTGCCGCAGTTCGGCGAGCAGCTCTACACCATCGACTTCGGCTCGGCCCGGGTGAACTACGGCGCCAACAAGATTCGCTTCCCCGCCCCCGTGCCGGTGGGCAGCGAGCTGCGCTCGACGGTCACCTTCACCGATATCGCCGAGAACGCCGCGGGCGCGGTGCTGACCCTGCGGGTCGTGGTCGACGCGGGCGGGGCCAAGCCGGCGCTGGTGATGGAGATGTTGATGATGGTGGCCAACTGAGGGTTTCGCACGACAGCGCGGGTGCCCACGTCAGGTTCGATGTGGGCACCCGCACTACGAATTCGGGCCGCCAGCAAGGACTTCGCGCACCCGTGCGAGCGGCGGCCAGGTGGGTTCAGGCCGGCACTCCCGCGGGCCGGACACGTGCCGGTACGGGCGCTCCGGCCCGCGTGCGCAGGGCACGCAGCGCGGTGACGTGCAGGATCAGTAGCGCGGGGACCTCCGCGGTCGGGATGAGTGCCAGCGGCAGCAGGCCGTTCGCGTCCGAGGCCGGGGTGACATCGATCAGGTGGAAGCCGGTGATCGCGCCCAGCGTCAGCGCCAGGATCAGATCCGCCATACCGAAGATGTTGAACCACAGCGCATTCCGGTAACCGTTCCCAGCGCTCACGCTGCGGGCCACGAAGGGCGCCGCGAGGCCGGTCGCGATGTCGCCGAGTCCGGCGGGGATCGCGAACAACGCCGGCAGGCGTCCCAGGAACATCATGGCCAGGAACACGAACCCGGCCACCCGCATCGCATGCGGTACCAGCAGGCGCGATTCCATCCCGGGCGCGGTGAGCACACGCCCCGCCGCCGGAATCCGGGTCAGCGCATAGAACCCCGCGATCGCGCCGACCGCGGCGATGGGCAGCCACGGTGGCCCGTCGCCGAGGCGGCCGTGATATCCGCCGCGCTGCGCGATCAGTGCGCTGACCAGGGTCCACGCGCCGACGACAGTGGCCGCGGCACCGGCGAACCAGGCGGCGCGCGCCCGGTCGCGGCCCGTGGCGAGGGCGCCGCCGAACACCGCGACGCCGATCAGGGTGGGTAGTGCGACGTCGCCCGCGAGCGCGATCGCCCAGACGTAGAACGGGGCTTCGGACATCGGATCCTCCTCAGATTGATATCTCCAAGAAACTATACTTTAGATACTAGTTCGAAGATAGTAGTCTGAGGGCATGACGCGGAACGCCCGAACCTACGGTCACTTCTGCCTCCTCGCGCGCGCCCTCGAACAGGTCGGCGACCGCTGGTCGCTGCTGGTGATCCGGGACCTGCTCAGCGGCCCCAAACGCTTCACCGACCTCATGGACCGCCTCGGCGGCATCACCCCGAAGACGCTCAGCCAGCGGCTCACCGAATTCGAGGACAGTGGCCTGGTGGTCGCCGACCGCGAACCCGGCCGCCGCGAGGTCCGCTACCGGCTCACCCCCGCCGGCGCCGACCTCGAACCGATCCTCGACGCCCTGGGCGACTGGGGTCTGCGGCACGCCTTCCGGCCCCCACTGCCCGGCGAACCGCTGCATCCCGACCACCTGCTGCGCGCGTTCACCCGCGCCGTGGAACAGGCCGGCGACCACGCGCCCGCCCGGTGGTACCTGCGCCTCGACGGCCTCGACTATGCCCTGACCTGCGACGGCCACGCCTGGACCCTGGCCCCGGACACCGTTCCCGCGCAACCGGACCTCACGATCGACACCGACACCGGCTCCTTCGCGGCGGCCGCGTTCGGCGGGGCCGACCTCGAGATCGACGGCGCGCCCGCCGCCGTGGCCCGCTTCCGGGACATGCTCACCACCGTCGCGGCCGCCGCCGACCGGACCGATCCCGCGCCCGCCCGGTGATCCAGCTTCGGCGACGAAATGGGATCAGCGTGCGCGAAAGCCTCGCCCGTGCCAGCGTGCTCTCGTAGCGTCGGCGGGGATGACGGCCGGGGCCGGCACGGCGATTGCGCGTGCCGTGCGCCGCGACCGCCAGGTCCGTCCCACCCACTCGCCCGGAGGCCCCGATGACCGATCAGGATCGAACCGAAGATCCCACCGCTGCCTGGAGTTTCGAGACCAAGCAGATCCACGCCGGGCAGACGCCCGACGAGATAACCGGGGCGCGGGCACTGCCGATCTACCAGACCACCTCGTACGCCTTCCGCGACAGCGCGCACGCGGCGGCCCTGTTCGGCCTCGCCGAACCCGGCAACATCTACACCCGCATCATGAACCCCACCCAGGACGCGGTCGAGCAGCGGATCGCCGCGCTCGAGGGCGGCGTCGGCGCGCTGCTGCTGGCCTCCGGGCAGGCCGCCGAGACGGCCGCGATCCTCAACATCGCCGGCGCCGGCGACCACATCGTGTCCAGCCCGCGGCTCTACGGCGGCACCTACAACCTGTTCCACTACTCGCTGCCCAAGCTCGGCATCGAGGTGAGCTTCGTCGAGGACCCCGACGACCTCGAGCAGTGGCGCGCGGCGATCCGGCCCAACACCAAGGCCTTCTACGGCGAGACGGTCTCCAACCCGCAGAACCACATCCTCGACATTCCCGGGATCGCCGAGGTCGCCCATGCCGCGGGGATTCCGCTGATCGTCGACAACACCGTCGCGACCCCGTACCTGATCCGGCCGTTGGAGCACGGCGCCGACATCGTGGTGCACTCCGCCACCAAGTACCTGGGCGGTCACGGTGCCGCGATCGCGGGCGTCATCGTCGACGGTGGCAGCTTCGACTGGCGCTCGGGCCGGTTCCCGGACTTCACCACCCCCGACCCCAGCTACCACGGCGTGGTCTACGCCGACCTGGGCGCGCCCGCCTACGTGCTCAAGGCCCGGCTGCAGCTGCTGCGCGACCTCGGTGCCGCGATCGCGCCGTTCAACGCGTTCCTGATCAGCCAGGGCCTCGAGACGCTGAGCCTGCGGATCGAACGGCACGTGCAGAACGCGCAGGCGGTGGCGCAGTTCCTGAGCGAACGGCCGGAGGTGACCGCGGTGCACTACGCGGGCCTGCCCGGCTCGCCCTGGTACGAACGCGGAAAGGCGTTGGCGCCCAAGGGCGTCGGTGCGGTGATCGGCTTCGAGCTGGCCGGCGGCGTGGACGCCGGCAAGCGGTTCGTCGACGCCCTGACCCTGCACAGTCACGTAGCCAATATCGGTGACGTCCGCTCGCTGGTGATCCACCCGGCCTCCACCACGCACTCCCAGCTGACCCCGGCCGAGCAGCTCGCCGCGGGCGTGACGCCGGGCCTGGTCCGGCTGGCGGTCGGTATCGAGGGCATCGACGACATCCTCGCCGACCTGCGGGCCGGGCTGGCGGCGACCCTGTGACACCCCGGGTGTCGTAGCGGAATTCGCCGGTTCGGGTGTGGGAGGCTTGCGGCAGGCCGGCTCCTGGCCGACCTCACCCGAACCGGCACCGCTGCCGGATCGAGGACCACAACAGGGAGTGAATTGATGGCTCAAGGCACCGTGAAATGGTTCAACCAGGACAAGGGCTTCGGTTTCATCGCGCAGGACGGTGGCGGCCCGGACGTCTTCGTCCACTACTCCGCCATCCAGGCCCAGGGCTTCCGCAACCTCGAAGAGCAGCAGCGGGTCGAGTTCGATATCACCCAGGGGGAAAAGGGCCCGCAGGCCGCGAACGTGGTCCTGATCTAGCCGCGACGATCGACGCGGAAACAGCGATGCCCCCGGCTGCGGCCGGGGGCATTTTCTTGTTACCGGAACGGGCCGACCGCACCGGGATTTGTCGTTCGAGTGTTGACGAACCGCGGTGACCTCGTTCACACTACTGTTCGGTAACACGGTTACCGGTCGGGAAATACGCTGTAAGGGGCATCAATTGAGCAAGGCACGAACCGTTCTCAACGTGGCGACGGCGCTATCCGCGCTCACAGTGCTCTTCGCCTCCACAGCCCAGCTCGCACCGGCCGCGCACGCCGCCACCGACCCGTTCTACGAATACACCGGCGACACCCCGCTCGCGTCGATCGAACCCGGCACCGTGCTCGCGACCCGCACCCTCGACTACCACATGGCCGGCGTACCGCTGCCGGTCCCGGTCGTGCAGCTGCTGTACCGCACCACCGACGCGCAGGACCGCGCGGTCGCCAACGTGACCTCGGTGCTGAAGCCGCCCGGCGGCGGCGACCCGGCCAAAGCCATTGCCTACCAGTCGTTCTACGATTCGCTCAACCCCGAGGACGGCCCCTCGCGGTCCATCGCCGGCGACGTGAGCTTCGGCGGCCTCACCAACGCCGCGGAAGGCCCGCTGCTCGCGGCCTCGCTCGCCCAGGGCTACACCGTCATCGTCGCCGACACCGAAGGCCAGCACGCGGACTTCGCCGCCGGACCCGAATACGGCATGAACACCCTGGACTCGATCCGCGCCGCCACCCGGTCCCCCGACACCGGGCTCGGCCCCGACACCCGCATCGGCCTGACCGGATACTCCGGCGGCGCGATCGCGACCAACTGGGCCGCCGCGCTGGCCCCCGGCTACGCGCCGGATGTGAACGCGCGCCTGGTCGGCGCCGCCGAAGGCGGAGTCCTGGTCAACCCGGCCCGCAACCTGCGATACGTCAGCGGCAGCGTCGGCTGGGCAGGGGTCGCGGGCATGGCGATCATCGGTGTCGCGCGCTCCTTCGACATCGACTTCACCCCCTACATGAGCGACTACGGCCACGCGATCGTCGACCGCATGCGGTACGCGGCGATCAGCAATGTGCTGTGGCAGTACCCGGGCCTGACCTGGCAGCAGGTGGTCCGGCCGGAATACGCCGACCCGGCCAGCGTCCCGCCCATGGTCGACGCGCTGCGACGGATCGACCTCGGCCTCGCGCCCACACCGACGATCCCCATGTTGATCGGCCAGGGCGCGCAAGGCTCGATCGAGGGCACCGACAACGACAAGCCCGGCATCGGCGGCGGTGACGGCGTCATGATCGCCGGCGACGTGCGCAGCCTGGCCAACCAGTACTGCGCCGACGGCACACCCGTCGAATACCACCAGTACGACCTGCTCAGCCACGTCCCCTCGGCCGTCGCCTGGCTGCCCACCTCGCTGGTGTGGCTGAACGACCGGTTCGCCGGCAAGCCGGCGCCGTCGACCTGCGGGTCCATCGCACCGGGCAACTCGCTCGACCCGACCCCCTAGCCACCGATCGTCCACCGCCCCTGGGCAGTTCACGGCACCGCCACGAACCGCCCAGGGGCGGAGACGTTTCCCGCGACGCCGCCCGGCGGCTAGCGTGAGGCACATGACGCCACCGTCGCCCACCCCACCCGGCACCGTGTTCCGGCAGGCGGCCGCCGCCACCCTCGGCGTGCTGGCCGTCGCGGTCGGGGCCTACGGCGTGTACAAGCTGCGCGGCGTACTGGTCCTGGTGCTGGTCGCGCTGTTCCTGGCGGTGGGTGTCGATCCCACCGTGCGCTGGCTCACCGCACGCGGCCTGCCGCGCTGGACCGCGGTGACGACGGTGGTGCTGGTCGGGCTGGCGCTCGTCGGCGGGTTCTTCTGGCTGGTCGTGCCGCCGCTGGTCGATCAGGGCGGCAACCTGCTCGGTGACCTGCCCGGCTATCTGCAACGGCTGTCGGACAAGTCGAGCGCCGTCCGCCAGGTCACCGACCGCTATCACCTCACCCAACGGCTCACCGACCTCGCGGGCCGGATCCCCGCCGCCCTGGGCAGCGGCGCCATCGGCTATTTCGAACAGTTCGTCGGCTTCCTGGCCTCGACGGTCACGGTGCTGGCACTGACCATCTACTTCATGGCCGACCTGCCGCGGCTGCGGCGCGGGCTCGCCCAGCTGTCCCCGCCGCGCTACCGGGATCGCGTCGTCGACGTCGTCGACGTGGTGGTGGAGAAGGTCGGCGGGTACATGATGGGCAATATCGCCGTCTCGTTCATCGCCGGCGGCGCGACCTGGGTGTGCCTGGAACTGTTGCATGTTCCGTTCGCCTTGCCGCTGGCGGTCACCGTCGGCCTCGCCGACCTGATCCCGCTGGTCGGGGCCACCTTGGGCGCCATCGTGTGTGTGGTGGTCACGGTGGCCACCACCGGCATCTGGGCCGCGATCGTCGTCGTCGCCTTCTTCCTTGGCTATCAGGCCGTGGAGAACTACATCCTGGTGCCGCGCGTGCTGCACAACGCGGTCGACCTGTCGTCGATGACGGTGCTGCTGTGCGCGCTCGCCGGCGGCACACTGCTCGGGCTGGTGGGCGCGCTGATGGCGATCCCGTTCGCGGCAGCGGTGAAAGTCGTTTTCTCCCCGCGGATCTCGGCGATGCTCGACGCGAGCGAATCCGAGGCGCCCGACACCGCGGATCCCGGAGCCTGATGCGGGGACTGCCGCGAACCGCTACGCGCCGGTAGGGTTGCCGTCGCCTGCAACTCGAATCCGATCCGGGGGGAAGCATGACCGCACGCCTGACCACGTTCACCAACGACGGTCTCACCTTCGACGTCCACGACGACGGTCCCGCGGACGGGACCCCGGTCGTGCTGCTGCACGGCTTTCCGCAGACCTCGGCCTCCTGGGCGCGAGTCACGCCCCACCTGCACGCCGCCGGTTACCGCACGATCGTCCCGGACCAGCGCGGATATTCGCCGGGCGCCCGTCCCCGAGGGCGCTACGCCTACCGGATGAGCGCGCTGGTCGGCGACGTCGCCGCCCTGATCGACACGCTCGGCGCCGGGCCGGTGCACCTGGTCGGCCACGACTGGGGTGCCGCGGTCGCCTGGTCCACCGCCGCGAACCGCCCGCACCTGGTCGCCACGCTCACCTCGGTGTCGGTGCCGCACCCGATGGCGTTCGTGCGGTCGATCGTGTCCAGCAGCCAGGGCTTCCGGTCGATCTATATGGCGGTGTTCCAGATTCCGTGGCTACCGGAACTGGTACTGACCCGGATGCTGCGCGCCGCGGCGACCGGCGGCCCGCAGCGGCGGGCCCGGGCCATGGCGGCGGCGCACCTGGACGACGAACAGTTCGATCGGCTGCTGCGCGACATCGTCGACGGCGGCGCGCTGCCCTACGCGCTGAACTGGTATCGCGCCATGGCGATCACGACGCCGCGCAGCGGGCTCGCCAAGGTCGCCGCGCCCACCACCCACGTGTGGAGCACCCGCGACGCCTTCATCGCCCGCAGGAGCGCCGACCTCGCCGCCCGCTACGTCACCGGCCCGTACCGGATCGAGGTCCTCGACGCCACCCACTGGGTGCCCGAGGAGCGGCCCGCCGAACTGGCCGCGCTGATCGTGGCCCGGGCCCGCGGGGACGAAACCACCTGAGCGGCACGGGACCGTTTCACAGTGCCGCCGATCCCGGCGCGGGTACGTGGCTTCGGTGCCGCGGCGCGGCATCATGACCGGTATGGGCCGTGAATCGTTTTGGACCGTCGATCCCTCCGAGCTGCTGCGGGTAGGCAAGAAATTCTCCCTGGTCGACCGCCCGACCGACGACACGCCGGGTTTCGACGGTGACAAGGAGCAGGGCCGCGGAGCACTCGCCGAGGGCGCACTCGTGCTCGCCGAACTGCAGGAACGAATGTTCGCCACCAGCCGGCTGGGTGACCGCCGCCGGATCCTGCTGGTCCTGCAGGCCATGGACACCGCCGGCAAGGGCGGCATCGTCAAACACGTGATGGGATCGGTCGATCCGCAGGGCGTCCAGCTGACCGCGTTCAAACGCCCCACCCCCGAGGAACTGGAACACGACTTCCTGTGGCGGATCAGCAAACGCGTTCCCGCACCGGGCATGATCGGCGTCTTCGACCGGTCGCACTACGAGGACGTGCTCATCGGGCGCGTCCGCAAGCTGGCCCCGCCGGAGGAGATCGAACGCCGCTACACCGCGATCAACACCTTCGAGGCCGCCCAGGTCGCCTGCGGCACCACGGTGATCAAGGTGATGCTGCACCTCTCGCCCGCCGAGCAGCGCCGCCGCCTGCTCGACCGGCTGGACCGGCCCGACAAGCACTGGAAGTTCGATCCCGGCGACATCGACGAACGGGAGCTGTGGGACGAATACCAGAAGGCCTATCAGCTGGTGTTCGAACGCACCGCCACCGCGGACGCGCCCTGGTACGTGGTCCCGGCGGACAAGAAGTGGTACGCGCGCCTGGCGGTACAGCACCTGCTCGTCGACGCCCTGGAACGGATGCGGCTGGACTGGCCGAAGGCCGATTACGATGTGGCCGAACAGATCCGGCGCCTGAACTAACCGGGGGCGGGCGAGGGGTCCCGGGGTTCGAACCGGCCGCGGTCCCACAGCGCGGCGTCGACCGGCCCGGTACCCGGATCGGCCACGAAATCCGCGGCGATCCGGGCCGCGCGGACCGGATCCAGCGAGGCCGAACACCAGTTCAGTGACGCGTGGATCCGCCCGTAGGCCTCGATCACGTTGAAGCCGACGAAGCCCGGGCCGGGCGGCGCGATGGCCACGGCGATCCGGGGTGTCGCGGCCCCGGCCGGGGGCGGGGTGGTCGTCCAGCGGGTCGCGTACGAGATCATCAAACGCACGGTGGCGCCCGTCGGTGCCGGGGCCGGCGACATCCGGCCGGTCCGGATCAGGCTGCGCCGCAACACGTCTCGGCTGTACACCAGCAGCGGCAGGCCGGTGGCGACGATGCGGGCGATGCGGGCGCCCAGCTGCGCCGGGGTATCGGAGTCCCGGACCGGGACCGACTTCGACCAGCTGAAATTGCCCTCCACGGCCGGGGTCGCGGGCAGATACCGGCGCAGGTCGACCATGAAGGCGACCCGGTCGTCGACCGCGAGACCGTGGTGGCGGCACAGCAGCAGCGCCCGCAGCGTCATGATCGCCATCACCGACGCCGTCGACTCCCGCTCGCCCCGGAAACCGCGGACCAACGCGCCGAAATCGGCGGAACTCACCGCGGTCGAGGTTGCGAACGAATAGCCGGAGTCGTACGGGCACAGCATATTCCGGGGTTCGGCCGGCGCGCGTCCGGATTCGAGTTCCCGGTACAGGGCGATCGCCCGCCACAGCCGCGGCACCCGGCCGAAGGTGCGCAGCAGTGCCCGCTGCAGCGGTGCCGGGGTCCGCGCCGCCGGCGGATCCTGTTCCGTCAGCAGCATGCCCAGGAACTGCCAGGTCGAGGCGCCGTCGCCGAGCGCGTGCGAATGCCGCAGGTGCGCCCAGTCGCGGCCCACGGTCAAGCGGAACGGCAGCCCGTCCAGATCGGCGGAGCCGGAACCCACCGCCGGGCACGGCGCGTCGGAGGCCACCACGAGCGCCCGGACGAAATCGGCCCGCTCCGCGGGCAATACCCCGCCGGTGTGACCGGTGTCTATGTCCAGCAAGCGAATTCGAGGGTCGCGGGGGTGCGCGGCGATCCAGTCGGTGAGCCGGGCCCGGATCCGGTCGGCGCCCGGCGGGGTGATCGCCTCGACCACCTTCTCGACCGGAACCGCGCGCCAGGCGCGATCGCGCCGGCCGAGCCGGCGGACGTCGACCGCGGCTCGCCCGGCGACCATTGTGCCCCTGGGACTTCTCATCTGGGACAGTGTCGCCGGGTCCGCCCGAATCCGCTCGGGGAACGTTCTTTTCGGTCAGATCAAGGGTTCGATCCGGCGGGCGGTGCCGACCAGTGCGGCCAGGTAGCGGCTGCGGTCGGCCCGGGTCGCGGCGTGGCGCATCGGGCCGATCAGCAGCTCGGCGCAGGCACTGCCGTCGGGACGCAGCACCGGCGCGGAGAGGTAGCTGACCGGCAGCGGGCGGGGTTCGTCCAGGTCCTCGGCAGTGTAGGCCGTGCCGCTGATCTGGCCGAGCAGCGCCAGAACCCGGTCGCGCAGCTGCGCCTGGGCGCGGTCGCGGGCCAGGTGTTCCACGACCTCGGCCAGCACGTCGAGGGCCTCGCCCTGCGCACCCGAACCCCAGACCGCGCCCCCGGTCTGGGGAATATCGTCGAGCAGGCGGGCATACAGGTGGCGTTCGGCGGGGTCGGCGCGGTCCAGCCATGCCCGGCGGATCTCGGGTCCGGAATGGGCGACGATCGTCGCCGCGGCCGGCGGCATCAGCGGCAGCCGGCTGCCCCGGGCCAGCCCGGCCGGGATCCGGCCGTGGGTCTCGATCAGGGCGACGAATTCGATTTCCGCCCCGTCCATCCGGGTCAGTGCCACCCCGCAGCCCACTTCGGCCGACAGCGCCCGCAGGGCCGCGTCGAGCGGGTCGCTGCCGGCGGCCGGGCGGGCGGTGTGGGCGATCGCCCACAGGCCCGGGCCGAGCTCGTAGCGCAGGTCGTCGCGGCGGCGGACCCAGTCGCGCGACTGCAGTCCGGCCAGGATCGCGCCCGCCGTCGACCGGTTCAGGCCCAGGTCGTCGGCGATCTGCGCCGAGGTGCGGGGGCTGTCGGATTCCGCGAGGTATTCCAGGACCGAGATCACGCGCTGGGTCGGCGGTGACGGGTCGTCGATTCGGGTCTTGCCGTCCGGCATCGGACCTCCTACAGTCTCGGCGCCAATATTCGCATCATACGATACGAATATCCGTATTGGAGGTCCGATGTCCACACCCGCGCTCCTGGATCAGCTCGATATCGAAGGGATCGATTTCGCCTTCGACCACATCCCCGACCTGCACGCGACCCTGGCCGACCTGCGCAGCCGCAAGCCGTACGCGATCGTGCCGTTCGCGGGCGTCCGCGCGGTGCTGCTGCTCACCCACGACCTGGTCCGCGCGGCCTTCACCGACGAACAGACCTTCCCCGCCTCGGCGGTGTACCGGATGACCACCGAACCGGTCCTCGGCCACACCCTGCAGTGCATGACCGGGCGCGAACACCGCATCGCCCGCGGTGTCGTCGCACCCTCGCTGCGGCGCAACCGGATCGCCGAATATCTGGAACCGCTGCTCGAACCGCTCGCCCACGAGTTGATCGACCGGTTCGAATCCCGCGGCCACGCCGACCTGGTCGCCGAATTCTGTGTCAAATACCCGGTGCTCGTGATCAGCCGCATGCTCGGGCTGCCGGTCGACGACGAAGCCGTGGTGCACCGGTGGGCACACGACCTGTTCTACTTCCCGCTCGACCCCGCCGCCGCCGTGCGCGCCTCGCAGGAGTTCACCGACTACGTCGCCCCGATCCTGGCCGCCCGCCGCGCCGACCCCGGCGACGACATGATCTCCCTGCTGGTCACCGAATCCTCCGAAGGCGAATACCTCACCGACGAACAGGTGATGGCCCACCTGCGGCTGCTGTTCCCCGCCGGCGCCGACACCACCATGCTGGCGCTGGGCAACATCCTGTCCGCACTGCTCACCCACCCCGAGCAGCTCGCCGCGGTCCAGGCCGACCCGGCGACCGAAATCGGCTGGGCGATCTGGGAAGGACTGCGCTGGGAGCCGCCGGTCGGGCTGCTCCCGCGCGCGTGCCCGGAGGCGGTCGAGTGGAACGGGCTGTCGATTCCCGCGCTGACCCCGATGATCTTCTCCATCAACGCCGCCCACCGCGACCCCGCCGTGTACGAGCGGCCGGACGACTTCGACATCACCCGGCGCTCGATGTCCATGCTCTCCTTCGGCCAGGGCGTGCACAGCTGCGCCGGAAACTGGCTGGCCATGGCCGAATTGGAGACCGCACTGCGAATCCTGCTGCAGCGCCTGCCCGGCCTGCGGCTGAAACCCGACGCCGCGACGCACGCCACGATCGTCGCCCAGGTCGGCACCGCGTTGCGCGGTCCCGGTGCGCTGCACGTGAGTTGGTGACTCCGGCGCCGAGAGACGCTGCGCCTCAGTCGAGTTCGAGGAGTTGTTCCAGCCGGCGATCGATGGATCGGTCCAGTTCGGTCTCGGACATCTCGGTCAGGCCCGCGGCGGCCCGCAGGAACGGCCGGAACATCTCCCAGCCCAGCCGGAACGCGGCCGCGTGCGCGACGGTGAGCGCGGCGGTGCGTTCGTCGGCGCCGCGCTCGCGGACCATGGCCACGCCGTGGGCGATCACCGGGAACCGGTCCTGTAGTTCACCGACCGGGTAGCCGTCGAGGATGCAGCGGGCCAGCACGGTCCAGTGCCGGCGCAGCCGCGGATCCGATGCCGGGTCCGGTCCGGTGAGCGCGTCCGCGGATTCGGCGGCCAGGTGGTTGAGGACGGCGCCGACCAGTGCCTGCTTGGCGCCGAAGTGCCGGAACACCAGTCCGTGGTTGACGCCGGCGCGCTCGGCGATATCGCGGATGGAGGTGGCGGTGGGTCCACGCTCGCCGAACAGCTCGGTGGCGGCCGTGAGCACCGCGGTGCTCACGGCGTCCCGGCCGGTTGGAATCTCGGTGGGTTTTTTCCTCGACCGCGGTGTAGTCATGTGTCTACAGTAGTGGTGTAGTCAATCGACTACACCACTACTGCGGCGGGAGCGGACATGACCGAGACGACAATCGCGGACCAGAACACGGTGCGAGCGCTGCGGCTACCCGGATACCCGATTCCGGTCGGGCCGTTCACCCATCTCGCGGCCGAACGAGAGCGGCTCGCCGGCCTGCGCTGGCAACATTTCGACGCCCGCCCGATCGGCGCCACCGTCGGTGCCGAGATCAGCGGTATCGACCTCACCACCGACCTCCCGCCCGCCACGATCGCCGAGATCCGTCAGGCCCTGCACGACTACAAGGTCCTGTTCTTCCGTAACCAGCCGCTGAGCGCCTACCAGCATGTCGCCTTCGCCCGCCGCTTCGGCGAACTCGAGATCCATCCGGCCCTCGGATCCAACACCGGACAGCCGGAACTGGTGCGCTTCGAGAAGACCGCGCAGGTAGCGGGATTCGAGAACTCCTGGCACCACGACGTCACCTGGCGCGAACAGCCGTCCCTCGGCGCGATCCTGCACGCGATCGAGGTGCCCGACATCGGCGGTGACACCCTCTTCGCGGACATGTACGCCGCCTACGACGGCCTCGACGACGAAACCAAGGCGCAGATCGAGCACCTCGACGCGGTCCACGACTTCACCCGGGCGTTCGGCGCCTTCGCCACCGAAGAGCAGCAGGCGCAGATGCGGGCCGCGCATCCCTCGGTGACCCACCCGGTGGTCGCCACACACGCGGCCACCGGCCGCAAGCATCTCTACGTCAACCGCATCTTCACCGACCGTATCGCCGGCCTCGACGCGGACGAGGGCCGGGACCTCATCGACCGCCTGTGCCGCGCCGCCGACGCACCGGAGATCCAGGTGCGGTTGAAGTGGGAGCCCGACACCGTCGCGTTCTGGGACAACCGCGCCGTCCAGCACTACGCGGCCAGCGACTACTGGCCGCAGCGCCGGATCGTCGAACGCGCTTCGATCGTGGGCCCGAAGCCTTCTCGCTGATTCCCCGAGCGTTCGATCGGGACTCGATACGCTGGACTGCGAGTAGGGGCGCGGTCGTCGCCGGCCCGCCAGGCTTTCAGGGAATGAGTCCGATCATGCTGGTGCCTTTGACGGTTCGTGATTTCCTCGATCGCGCCGCGCACGTCTACCCCGATCGGATCGCGGTGGTCGACGAGCCCGATCAGCCGGCTCCCGGCCTGGGCACGCTCACCTTCGCGCAGGTGGCCGCGCGGGCGCGGGCGCAGGCCGCGCGGCTGGATCGGCTGGGCGTGCCGGTCGGGGGCCGGGTGGCGGTGATCTCGCAGAACAGCGCGCGGCTGCTGGTGTCGTTCTTCGGGGTCTCGGGATGGGGGCGGGTACTGGTGCCGGTCAACTTCCGGCTCGCACTGCCCGAAATCCGGTACATCGTCGAACACTGCGGCGCCGACGTCGTCTACGTCGACCCCGCCCTGGAACACGTCCTCGAACACCTCACGGCCACACACAAATTCGTGCTCGGCGCCGACGACGACCTGTACCTCGACGGTGTCGAACCCGCCGCATGGGCGGACCCCGACGAGAACGCCACCGCCACGATCAATTACACGTCCGGCACCACCGCCCGCCCCAAGGGCGTACAGCTGACCCACCGCAACATCTGGCTCAACGCCACCGTGTTCGGGCTGCACATGGGCGTGCACGAGGACGACGTCTACCTGCACACCCTGCCCATGTTCCACTGCAACGGCTGGGGCATGCCCTACATCACCACCGCCATGGGCGTACCGCAGATCGTGCTGCGCCAGGTCGACGGCGCCGAGATCCTGCGGCGCGTCGAACGCCACGGTGTCACCCTGCTGTGCGCGGCACCCGCGGTCATCAACGCCGTCCTTGACGCGGCCGCCACCTGGGACGGCCCGATCCCCGGCCGGGACCGGGTGCGGATCGTGGTGGCCGGCGCGCCGCCGCCCACCCGGACCATCGCCCGGGTCGGCGAGGTCCTGGGCTGGCAGTTCAACCAGATCTACGGGCTCACCGAGACCACCCCGATCCTCACCGTCAACCGCGACCGCGCCGAATGGGCGGGCCTGCCGGCCGAGGAACGGGCCCGCCGGCTGTCCCGGGCGGGCGTACCCGCGCTCGGCGTCTCGGTGCGCGTCGACGCCGACGGCGAGGTCCTGGCCCGCGGAAACCATGTGCTGGAAGGCTATTGGGAACAACCCGAGGCCACCGCGGCCGCGATCACCGACGGCTGGTTCCACACCGGTGACGGCGGCACCATCGACGCCGAGGGCTACGTGGTGATCTCCGACCGGAAGAAGGACGTGATCATCTCCGGCGGCGAGAACGTCTCCTCGATCGAAGTCGAGGACGCGCTCACCTCGCACCCGGCGGTCCGCGAAGCCGCCGTCATCGGTACCCCGGACGAGAAATGGGGTGAACTGGTCACCGCCCTCGTCGTCACCGACGGCTCGGGGGTCACCGCCGAGGAACTCGTCACCCACTGCCGCACGTTCCTGGCCGGCTACAAGATCCCGCGCCGGATCGAGTTCCGCACCGAACTGGCCCGCACCGCCACCGGGAAACTGCAGAAGTTCAAACTCCGGGAGTCCTTCGGCAACGGGCAGTGAACGGCACCACCCGGACTCGATCAGGAATCGAGAAGCCGCACTGCCAGGTCCCGCACTAGCCTGACTCGCATGGACATCAGCATCGCATCGAGCTTCCTGCCCCAGAACGATCCCGACGCCGCGCGGACGTTCTACCGTGACACGCTCGGCTTCGAGGTCCGCAACGATGTCGGATTCAACGGCATGCACTGGATCACCGTCGGACCGCCCGGACAGCCCGAGGTGTCGATCGTGCTCTACCCGCCGCACGCCACCCCGGGCCTCACCGACGAGGAACGCCGGGTCATCGACGAGATGATGGCCAAAGGCACCTACGCCAACATCCTGCTGTCCAGCCCGGACCTCGACACCACCTTCGCCAAGGTGGCGGCCGGTGGCGGCGAGGTCGTCCAGGAACCCACCGACCAGCCCTACGGGGTGCGCGACTGCGCGTTCCGCGACCCGGCCGGCAACCTGATCCGCATCCAGCAGGCCCGCTGATGAGCGCAGCGAGCAACAGCCACGAGGTGATCCGCGTCCAGGGCGCCCGCGAGCACAACCTCAAGGACGTCAGCGTCGAGATCCCGAAGCGGCAGCTCACGGTGTTCACCGGGGTGTCGGGTTCGGGGAAGAGTTCGCTGGTGTTCGGCACCATCGCCGCGGAGTCCCAGCGGCTGATCAACGAGACCTATTCGGCGTTCGTGCAGGGATTCATGCCGACGCTGGCCCGGCCCGAGGTCGACGTACTCGAGGGTCTCACCACCGCCATCACCGTCGACCAGCAGCGGATGGGCGGCGACCCGCGTTCGACCGTCGGCACCGCCACCGACGCGAACGCCATGCTGCGCATCCTGTTCAGCCGGCTGGGCAAACCGCACATCGGCTCGGCCAAGGCGTTCTCCTTCAATGTGGCCTCGATCAGCGGCGCCGGCGCGGTCACCGTGGACAAGGGCGGCAAACAGGTCAAGGAGCGCCGTAGTTTCAGCATCACCGGCGGCATGTGCCCGCGCTGCGAGGGCCGCGGTTCGGTCACCGATATCGACCTGACCCAGCTCTACGACGACTCGAAGTCGCTGTCCGAGGGCGCGCTGACCATTCCCGGCTACACCACCGGCGGCTGGAACTACCGGCTGTACGCGTCGTCGGGGCTGGTGGATCCGGACAAGCCGATCCGCAAGTACACGAAGAAGGAGCTCGCCGACTTCCTGTACCACGAGCCGGAGCGGATGAAGATCGAGGGCATCAACATGACCTACGAGGGGTTGATCCCCCGGGTCCAGAAGTCGATGCTCGCCAAGGATCCCGAGGCCATGCAGCCGCACATCCGGGCGTTCGTGGACCGCGCGGTCACCTTCCAGACCTGCCCCGACTGCGAGGGCACCCGGCTCACCGCGGCGGCCCGCTCGTCCAAGATCGGGACGATCAGCATCGCCGACGCGTGCGCCATGCAGATCAGCGACCTGGCCGAATGGGTGCGCGGACTCGACGAGCCGTCGGTGGCGCCGCTGTTGGCGAGCCTGCGGCACGTGCTGGAGTCGTTCGTCGAGATCGGGCTCGGCTATCTGTCGCTGGACCGGCCCTCGGGCACCCTGTCCGGTGGTGAAGCCCAGCGCGTCAAGATGATCCGTCATCTCGGTTCGGCGCTCACCGACGTCACCTACGTCTTCGACGAGCCCACCATCGGATTGCATCCGCACGACATCACCCGGATGAACGATCTGCTGCTGCGGTTGCGCGACAAGGGGAACACCGTCCTGGTCGTCGAGCACAAGCCGGAGACCATCGGGATCGCCGACCACGTCGTCGATCTCGGTCCGGGCGCCGGAACCGCCGGTGGCACCGTCTGTTTCGAGGGCACCGTGGCGGGTCTGCGCACGAGCGGCACCGTCACCGGCCGCCACTTCGACGACCGGTCCGCGGTCAAGGAGACCACGCGAAAGCCCAACGGCGCGTTGGAGATCCGTGGCGCGACCGCGCACAACCTGAAGAACGTCGACGTCGACATCCCGCTCGGGGTGCTGGTCGTGGTCACCGGAGTCGCGGGGTCGGGCAAGAGTTCGCTCATCCACGGCTCGATCCCGGCCGGCGCGGACGTCGTCTCGGTCGACCAGAGCCCGATCAAGGGCTCCCGCCGCAGCAACCCCGCCACCTACACCGGCCTGCTCGAACCGATCCGCAAGGCGTTCGCCAAGGCCAACGGTGTGAAACCCGCACTGTTCAGCGCGAATTCGGAGGGCGCCTGCCCGACCTGCAACGGCGCGGGCGTGGTGTACACCGACCTGGCCATGATGGCCGGCGTGGCCACGGTCTGCGAGGACTGCGAGGGCAAACGGTTCCAGGCGGCGGTGCTCGACTACCACCTCGGCGGCCGCGACATCAGCGAGGTGCTGGCGATGCCGGTCACCGAAGCCAAGGAGTTCTTCGCCTCCGGCGAGGCCGCCATCCCGGCGGCGGTCAAGATCCTCGGTCACCTCGACGATGTCGGCCTGGGCTATCTGAGCCTCGGCCAGCCGCTGACCACGCTGTCCGGCGGTGAGGGGCAGCGGCTCAAACTGGCCACCCATCTGGGTGAGAAGGGCGGGGTGTACGTGCTCGACGAGCCGACCACCGGTCTGCACTTGGCCGACGTGGAGCAGCTGCTGGGTCTGCTGGACCGGCTCGTCGACTCCGGGAAATCGGTGATCGTGATCGAGCACCATCAGGCTGTGATGGCGCACGCGGACTGGATCATCGACCTCGGTCCCGGCGCCGGTCACGACGGCGGGCAGATCGTGTTCGAGGGCACGCCCGCGGATCTGGTCGCGGCGAGGTCCACCGTCACCGGTGAACACCTCGCCGACTACGTCGGCGTGTGAGCCGGGTCCGGCCGGTGGTGGATGTCACCGGCCGGACGGGCGGTCAGGCCCGGTGCAGCGCCAGCACCGGAATCGTGCGGATGCCCGCGGTCTTGGCCTCGTACTCGGCGAATCCGGGATTGCGCCGGACCTGTTCGGCGAAGATCCGGTCCCGGTCGGCGCCGGTGATCTCGGTGACGGTGACCGGGAAGGTCTCGACTCCGATCTCGACGGTGGCCTTTCCGGCGGCGACCAGGTTGTGGTACCAGGCGGGGTTGGTCGGTGCTCCCGCCTTGGACGCGAAGATGTACACCCGGTTCGGGTCCTGCTCGTCGGGCAGGTGCACCAGCGGTGTCACCAGTTCGCGCCCGGACTTGCGGCCGACGTGGTGCACGAGCACCATGGGTGCGCCCTCGAACGGGCCGCCGACGCGTCCCTCGTTCGCGCGGAACTCGTCGATGATCTGCGTGTTCCAATCCTGACTGGTCATGTGTGCATTCTTCCTGAATCGGCGGTGATCTCGTGACGGACGATCCGATCGGCGTGCTGCGGCGCTGGACCGAAGCCGGCGGCAGCTGGCGGGTGGTGGCCCGCCGCGGTGCGGTGGTGACGGTGGCGCTGTGCGACTGCGGCGGCGATGCCGAGATGGATCGAATCAGCTCAACCGATCCCGCCCTGCTCGAATTCCTCGGCGACCGGACCCGCAGCGACGACTGACCATTCGGGGCGGGTCCGACAAATCGGCTCGCTTATCGGATATATCACCCGAAACATCCACTGCTGCAAGGGAATTTCCCGAGAGTGCGCTCGTCGTTCGGCCGATTTTCCGCGCGCCCCCCGCTAGCCTATTGCGCGATATCGCAGCAGTCGTACGGTCGAGCACGGCGAAAGGCGGGGCAGAATGACCGGCCCGTACCCCCACACCCACGGGCGGGACGACCCGTCCGCGCCGCCCCTGTCCGAGCTCTATCTCAGCCCCGACCCGGTCGACTGGCACGGCACTCCGGTGCACCCCATGTTCTTCCGCGAACTCGGCACCGAATCCGCCACCGTCACCCTGACCCTGCGCACCGTGGTGCCGCCGCCGGGACTGCGCGGGGTCGGGATCGGGCTGGCGGTCAGCGGCGGGCACGTCGAATTCGAGGGCCGGGTGCTGCGCGGGGTCGACGTGTGGGCCGACGCCATGACCGGCGGCGTGCAACTGGCACTGTGCCCGGACGACACGGAGGCGGCGTTCAGCCTCACCCCGGTCTGGATGAGTGCCGACGGCACGGTCACCTCGTGGTCGGGCAACTACGGCATGGTCATCGAACACGATCCGCGCGGAATCGTGGTGCTGCACTGCAGCGTCGGGGTCGGCGCGGTCGAATTCTCCGAGCTGGTGGTCGAATTGGCGACCGCGCCGCCGAGCCCGGAGGCCGAACGATACCGACGCGCGCTCTACGAGCTGGCGGTCGCCATGCACGGGCGCGGTGACGTCGAACAGGCCTGCCAATTGTGGCGGCAGGCAGCTGGATTCGGTCATGCCGGCGCCGCCTACGACCTGGGCGTGGTGCGGTTCCGGCTCGGCGAGCACGCCGAGGCCGAGCGCTGGTGGCGCGCCGCCGCCGGCCACGGCGACGCCCGCGCCATGGCCGGACTGGCCGAGGTACTCGACCGGCGCGGCAATGCCGGCGAGGCCCGCGCCTGGCGAGCCAGCGCCGCCGCCGTACCGGCCTAGTGTCAGTGGGTTCTGGGAGACTCTCGCCCGACCACGGATTCCGAACCGCGGGGTCGGATGCGGCCGCGCGCAACGGGCATAATGCCCACCGGACCCACCCGAGACCAGGAGCGCCCCACGGTGATCAGCGAGCTGCAACACGAGTTCCACGGCCTGCCCGTCGTGGAGTTCCCCGTCGACACCGACCCCGCGCCCGTACCGGGCCCGGTCGCCTGGCGAATCTCCGTCCCCACCTACGACGCACCCACCACCTGGCCGGAGGCGTTCGAGAAGTTCCGTGCCACAGTCGATCCGGCGGGCGTGCAGGCGATCGTCGTCGGCGGCTGGTCCGATCCCTACGAACGGAGTTCCGCGCCCGTGG
The DNA here is from genome assembly GCF_003696265.1 of Nocardia stercoris. Lineage (GTDB taxonomy): Bacteria > Actinomycetota > Actinomycetes > Mycobacteriales > Mycobacteriaceae > Nocardia > Nocardia stercoris. The sequence goes on from NZ_RFFH01000003.1 coordinate 143,943, forward strand.
TGGAGGCCCTCGTCGCGGCCGCCGGCGAACTGACCGCCTTGCGCGCGGTGTTCCTCGGGGACATGACCGCCGAGGACTGCGAGATCTCCTGGATCACCCAGTCCGACATCACCGCCCTGCTGTCCGCGTTTCCCCGGCTCGAGCGCCTCGGGGTACGCGGTGGCAACAAGCTGGCGCTGACTCCGGTCCGGCACGAGACCCTGCACAGCCTGGTGATCGAGTCGGGCGGACTGCCGGCCGAGGTGGTGCGGGCGGTGGCCGCATCCGACCTGCCGGGCCTGACCGAACTCGAATTGTGGCTGGGCGCAGCCGATTACGGGGCCGACTCGTCCGTCGAGGACCTCGCCCCGATCCTGTCGGGTGACAAGCTGCCGCGACTGACCCGGCTCGCGCTGTCGGACAGCGAATACCAGGACGAGATCGCGGCCGCCGTCGCGACGGCGCCGATCCTGCCGCGACTGCATGCGCTCGACCTGTCCAAGGGAGTGTTGCGGGACGCGGGTGCCGCGGCGCTGCTCGCCGGACAGCCGCTGACCCACCTCGAATCGCTCGATCTGCACCACAACTATCTCAGCGACGACATGCGGGCCCGCGTGCGGGCGGCCCTCGAACCGTCCGGCGTGCGCCTGGATCTCGACCCCGGCGACGCCGACGAGTACGAATACGACAGCACCGTCTACCGGTCGGTCGCGGTCGCCGAATGACCCCGCCCCGCCTGGCGGTCGTCGGCAACCCGGAGAACCGCCGCGTCACGATGCTGCTCGATGCCGCTGCCCGCCTGGGCATTCCGGGCCCCCGGGTGGTGTCGTGGCGCGAGGTGCTCACCGCACGCGGTGCCCGGTTCGACCCCGACGAGGTGGTGCGCCTCGACTCACCCGGCGAGAACCCGGACGTGGACACCGCCCTGCGCGGCCCGGGCGCCCCGACGCGCATCGCGGACGGAACACGCTGGTACACGGCACTGCTCGCCGCGGTCGATACCCTGCGCGGCGGACGACGGCTGACCGATCCCGGCGATCTGGCGGTCCTGTTCGACAAGCGCCGCTGCCACGCGGAACTCGCCGCGAGGAACGTCCCGGTGCCGGCCTCCCCCACCTCGGGTGCCGGGGCCCCGGTACCACCGGACTGGCCGGCGGTCCGCGAGTTGGCCGCCGCGGCCGGACTGCGGCGATTCTTCCTCAAGCCCGCACACGGCTCCGCCGCGGCCGGAGTGGTCGCGGTAGAGACCGCGTCCGGCGGACGGGTGCAGGCCCGCACCAGCGCCGAGGTCGCCGCGGACGGTGTCCACAACTCGCTGCGCGTGCGCCGGCTCACCGGTGAGGCACAGGTCGGTGCCCTCGTCGACGCGCTCGCCGGCGAACGCCTGCACCTCGAGGCATGGCTACCGAAACCGTCGTGGCAAGGCCGCACCGCCGACCTGCGCATCGTCGTGATCGCCGGGCGGGCGACCCACGCGGTGCTGCGCACCAGCGCCCACCCCATGACCAACCTGCACCTGGGCGGGCGGCGCGGCGACCTGGACACCGCGCGGGCCGCGTTCGACTCGGCCGGCTACGGCTGGGACACCGTACTCGCGGTGGCCGAAGCGGCCGCCGCGGCCTTCCCGCGCACCCTGTGCGTCGGGGTGGACCTGCTGCCCGCCGCGAACTGGCGCGGCGTCGCGGTCGGCGAGGTCAATGCCTTCGGCGACCTGCTCCCGGGCCTGACCGGGCTCCCGGGCCGCGCCGACGGCCTCGACACGTACGCGGCCCAACTGGTCGCGGTCAGCGAAGGCTGGTCCGACCGTGCCGCGGCCTGACCAGCGCACTGCCGTGCACCCGGACATGACCGCCGTCGTCGGCTCCGACGACATCCTGCTGGTCACCCTCGACACCCTGCGCTACGACGTGGCCTGCGAGCTCGCGGCCGCCGGGCGGATCCCGAACCTGGCGCGACACCTGCCCGGCGGCCGATGGGAGCAGCGCCACGCCCCCGGCAGTTTCACCTACGCCGCACATCAAGCGATATTCGCCGGGTTCCTGCCCACCCCGGTCGGGCCGGGTCCGCATCCGCGGCTGTTCGCCGCCGAGTTCGGCGGGAGCGAGTCCACGGCCGCCGGGACATTCGTGTTCCCGGAATCGAATCTGGTCGCGGGTCTGACCGCCGCGGGCTACCACACGGCGTGCATCGGGGGCGTCGGCTTCTTCAACCGCCGGGGCGCGCTGGGTTCGGTGCTGCCCGGCCTGTTCGCCGAGGCACATTGGTCACCCGAGCTGGGGGTGACCTCGCCGACCTCGTTCGAGGCGCAGGTGGAGCTGGCCGCGCGGGTGGTGGCCGGGCTTCCCGCCGAACGCCGGCTGTTCCTGTTCGTCAACGTTTCCGCTCTGCACCAACCGAATTGGTTCTACGCCGCGGGCGCGACCGCGGACGCCGGGGATACCCGGGCCACGCACGCGGCGGCGCTGGAGTACGTGGACCGGCACATCGGGCGCCTGTTCGCCGCCATGGCGAGCAGGCGGCGCTGCTTCGCGATCGTGTGCTCCGACCACGGCACCGCCTACGGCGAGGACGGCTACACCGGGCATCGGCTCGCACACCCCGTGGTGTGGACCGTGCCGTACGCCCACTTCTTCCTGGCGGGGCCGCGATGACCGTCACCGACCTGCCCGTGCCGGCGCCGCCGTCGGACGAGGTGCCGCCGGGATACGTTGCGCCCTACCAGAACTACGTGTACGCGTACCCCCACAAGACGGCGTACCGGCAGCTGCGTCCCCGTCCGGCCCTGACCGAGCTGTGGGCGCACGAACCGCAGGACGCGCTGTCGCTCTACCTGCACGTGCCGTTCTGCGAGGTGCGCTGCGGCTTCTGCAACCTGTTCACCCGGGTCGGCGCGCCGGGCGAGCTGACCACCCGCTATCTCGACGCGCTCGAGCGGCAGGCGGAGGCGGTGCGCGAGGCGCTGGTGCCGTCGGCCAGGTTCGCGACCGCCGCGTTCGGCGGCGGGACCCCCACCTACTTGACCGCGGCGGAGCTGAACCGGTTGTGCGACATCGCCGAGAGCCTGGGTGCCGACCTGCGGGCGGTCCCGCTGTCGGTGGAGGCGTCACCGGCCACGGCGACCGCCGACCGGCTCGCGGTGCTGGCCGCTCGCGGTGCCACCCGGCTCAGCCTCGGCGTGCAGAGCTTCGACGACACCGAGGCCCGTGCCGCAGTCCGGCCGCAGCGCCGCGCCGACGTCGAGGCCGCGTTGCAGCGGGTCCGCGACGCCGCGATCCCGTTGCTGAATATCGACCTGATCTACGGAATCGACGGCCAGACAACGGATTCCTGGGCTTCGTCGTTGGACGCCGCGCTGGCCTGGCGTCCCGAGGAGCTGTACCTGTACCCGCTGTACGTGCGGCCGCTGACGGGCCTGGCCCGGCGGGGCGGTCGACCCGACCCGCAGTGGGACGCGCATCGCCTGGACCTGTATCGCCGCGGCCGCGATCGGTTGCTCGCGGCGGGCTACGTGCAGGAGTCGATGCGCATGTTCCGGCGCGGCGACGCGCCCGATCCGGGTCCCAGCGACTACGCCTGCCAGACCGACGGCATGATCGGACTCGGTTGTGGCGCACGGTCGTACACGCGGACGCTGCACTACTCCTTCGATTACGCGGTCGGCGCGCACGAGGTGCGCGCCATCATCGACGACTATGTGGCGGGCACGGTCGCCGACTTCCGGCACGCCGCGGTGGGCCACGTGATGACCGAGGACGAAGCCCGGCGCCGGCACCTGCTGCAGTCGATCCTGCAGGCGACGGGAATGCCGTTGGCGGACTACCGTTCCCGTTTCGGCGCCGATCCCCACGAGCATTTCGGTGCCGAGCTCGACCGCTGGTCCGCCCGGGGCTGGCTGCGCGCCGGCGACGCCCGGCTGCGGCTCACCGAGCTGGGTCTGGCGTACTCCGACGCGCTGGGGCCCGAACTGTTCTCGCCCCGGGTGCGGGCCGCGATGGCCGCCTACGAGGGCCGCTGACCGTGCTGACCATCCTGTACCGCGGCCCGCTCGCGTCCTGTGACTACGACTGCCCGTACTGCCCGTTCGCGAAGCGCCGCGACACCACCGCACAGCTGCGCGCCGACCGCGCCGCGCTGGAGCGTTTCTGCGCGTGGGTGGCCGGCCAGGAGCGGGAGCTGTCGATCCTGTTCACGCCCTGGGGTGAGGGTCTCGTCCGGTCCTGGTACCGGCGGGCGCTGGTCGAGCTGTCCCGGTTGCCGCAGGTGCGCCGGGTGGCGATCCAGACCAACCTGAGCTGCCGCACCGGCTGGCTCGCCGACGCCGACCGCGACACCGTCGCCCTGTGGTGCACCTACCACCCCGGCCAGACACCGTACGACCGGTTCCTGACGAAGACCACCGAACTCACCGCGCTCGGGGTGCGTTTCAGCGTGGGGGTCGTCGGACTGCCGGAGCATCTGGAGCCCGCCCGCCGCCTGCGCGCCGACCTCGCCGATGCGGTGTACCTGTGGGTCAACGCCGCCGAGGGCCACCGGTACACCGACGCCGAGGCGGTCGACTGGACGGCCGTCGACCCCCTGTTCGACTACAGCCGGCGCCCGCACCGGACGCGGGGCCGGGCCTGCCGGACCGGGGAGTCGGTGGTGTCGGTGGACGGTGACGGCACCGTCCGGCGCTGTCATTTCGTGCCCGAAGTACTGGGCAACCTGTACGACGGCTCGTTCCGGGACGCGTTGCGGCCCAGGCCTTGCCCGCTGGAGGTCTGCGACTGCCATATCGGCTATGTGCACGCCGAGCAGGTCCCGCTGTACGACGTCTTCGCGGGCGGGGTGCTGGAGCGGATCCCGGCGGAGCCGGTGTGGCTGCCGCCGCCTAGCCGACCGCGCGGAAGTCGATCAGCAGCCGCGTGCTGAACCCGAGGGCGGCCAGCGCGGCCGCGCCGAACAGCAGCACCCAGAACAGGCCGGGAATCTTGGTCAGCCCGGCCAGCTGGTCGGCGTCGGAGCCGTCGCCACGCACGCGCGTGCGCTGCAGTTCGGCCACCGCCCGCAGGCCGCCGAACAGCAGGAACCAGGCCGTGGTGTAGCCGAACACGCTCTGCTGCACCACGGTTCCGAACCACGACACCGTGAACACGGCGGCCCCGGCCAGCAGCACCGCCAGCAGGCCGAAGGCGTTGCGGATGAACAGCAGCAGCACGGCCAGCGCGGCGACGCCGATCCACAGCATCAGGGTCAGCCGGCCGGCGCCGAGCAGTGCGGCACAGCCCAGCCCGACCGCGGACGGTGCCGGATAGCCGGCCAGCGTGGTGAGTACCATGCCCAGCCCGTACGGCTTGCCCCGCGACACCGTGACCCCCGAGGTGTCCGAGTGCAGCCGCACGCCGCTGAGGCTGCGGCCGGTAGCGACCGCGACGATCGCGTGGCCGGTCTCGTGCACGATGGTGACCCCGGTGCGCAGCCGTCGCCACACCGGATTCCAGCCGACCAGCAGCAGTGCCGCGAACGCTGTGGCCAGCACGACCCACGGCGGCGGGGCGGCCGAGACCGAACCGAGTCGGTCGGTCACCGAGGACAATTCGGCGGAGATCTGCGACACCTTCACCTGGCGAAGGGTATCCGGATCCGGCGCCGTCCGCGTTCGGGTCGATCCGCGGCAGGCGCCGACGTCAGCGGCCGGTTCGGCTGCTGCCGTCGCGGCCGCGAGGGCCTAGGCTGGGCACATGAGCATTCGCCGTTGGTCCGCCGTTGGTCTGGCCCTGTCCGCTGTGGCCGCCGTTCTGTTGTCCGGTTGTACCGAGGTGAAGCAGGCCCTCAACAAGGGTGGCGACACCCCGTGCAGCGAGTACGTGAAGCAGGACCAGGACACCCAGCGGATGACCGTCACCAAGTTCGTCCAGCAGCAGTCCGGTGACACCCAGCATCAGCCCGCGGGGACGACCGTGGACATGACGATGGCCGCGGTCGGTCTGCTGTGCAGTACGCAGCGCGACCCGCAGACCCCGATCAAGAACGCCGACGTCGCGGGAATCTTTTTCAACAAGTGACCCGCGACCTACTCTGGAGTACGGATGGATGTGACCTACCGGACCATCCGGGTTGTACCCTTCGGGTAGGTTAGGTGTACCTCGTAGTAACTGACAATTTGGAGGCAAAGATGCCTGTGCCGGAAGCTGCCGTCTTCGAACGGCTGCGCGGCTACGCGGCCGTCGACCCCGCGGCATCGCGCCCGACGCGGACCATCTCGGAAGTGTTCACCGGCAAGCCGCTCGGCGAGGTGCCCGTCGGCACCGCCGAGGACGTCGAGATCGCCTTCGAGAAGGCCCGCAAGGCACAGGCCGCCTGGGGTGCCCTGCCCGCCAAGCAGCGCTCCGCGGTGCTCGAGCGCTACCGCGAACTGGTCATCGACAACCGTGAATTCCTCATGGACGTCATCCAGGCCGAGACCGGCAAGGCCCGCTGGGCCGCCCAGGAAGAAGTCCTCGCGCTCATCCTGGCCGCCCGCTGGTTCGCCAAGCACGCCCCCCGGCTCATGGCCCCGCAGTCGGTGCGCGGCGCGTTCCCGGTCCTCAACCGCACCACCGTCCTGCACCAGCCCAAGGGTGTCGTCGGTGTCGTCGCCCCCTGGAACTACCCCGCCGCGCTGGCGATCGGTGACGCGCTCCCGGCGCTGCTCGCCGGCAACGCCGTGGTGATCAAGCCCGACAGCCAGACCCCGTACTCGGCGCTGGCCAACGTCGACCTGCTGCGCCAGGCCGGCCTCGCCACCGACCTGCTGCAGGTCGTGCCCGGCCCCGGCAGTGTGGTGGGCACCGCGATCGTGGACCGCTGCGACTATCTGATGTTCACCGGCTCCTCCGCGACGGGCAAGCTGCTCGCCGAGCAGTGCGGGCGCCGCCTGATCGGGTTCTCCGCCGAACTCGGTGGCAAGAACCCGATGATCGTCACCCGCGGCGCCGACCTGGACAAGGTCGCCAAGGCCGCACTGCGGGCGTGTTTCTCCAACGCCGGCCAGCTGTGTATCTCCATCGAGCGTATCTACGTCGAAGAGGCCGTCGCCGAGGAATTCACCACCAAGTTCGTGGCCGCGGTCGAGGCGATGAAACTCGGTGTGGCCTACGACTATTCGACCGACATGGGCAGCCTGATCTCCGAATCGCAGCTCGAGACGGTGACCAAGCACGTCGCCGACGCCGTGTCCAAGGGCGCGACCGTGCTGACCGGCGGTAACGCGCGCCCGGACCTCGGCCCGCTGTTCTTCGAGCCGACCGTGCTGTCGAAGGTCGACGACAACATGGAGGTGTGCCGGAACGAGACCTTCGGCCCGCTGGTCTCGATCTACCCGGTCGCCGATGTCGAGGAGGCGATCACCCGTGCCAACGACACCGACTACGGGTTGAACGCCAGCGTATGGGCCGGTAGCAAGGCCGAGGGCGAGGCCATCGCGGCACGCCTGCACACCGGAACCGTCTGTGTCGACGAGGGTTACGCGCCGGCCTGGGGTTCCACCGGTGCCCCGATGGGTGGCATGGGGATCTCGGGGGTCGGCCGCCGCCACGGTGACGACGGCCTGCTGAAGTTCACCGAGCCACAGACGGTCGTGGTGACCCGGTTCCTGAACCTGGACGCGCCCTTCGGATTGTCGCAGTCGGTGTGGCAGCCCATGCTGATGGGTATCGCGCGTTCGCTGCGATTCCTGCCCGGGCGCTGACCTTTTCGGGGCGACCGATAGTCGCTATACACTGTGGGGCCGGAATTTTCCGGCCCCACAGTCGTTTTCCCAGGTGACATGTCAAATCACGTCCCGCTCATCGAGATCGAGTTTACACCGTTCGTTTTGGGCGTTATGTTGCTGTGATGTCGAAACCGTGGCTCGGTCTCCGCACCCGCATTGTGGCCATCGCACTCGTGCCCAGCATCTCGCTGGTGACCCTCGGTGGTGTCGGGACCGCATATTTGGTGTACCGGGCCCGAGACGCAAAGGATTTCCAGAACGCGCTGTCCGCGGGCAGCGGCCCGACCGCCGCTATTCTGGCCGCCGTCGAACGCGAACGCATGGCGTCCATGTGGTCGCTGGCCGGTGAGCCACCGGACCAGACCGCGCTGCCCGGCGCGCGCGCCCAGGTGGACTCCGCGACCGTGGCCGTCATGAAGATGGTGGACGACTTCCACAAGCTTCCCGGCTACAGCCTGCCCGCCGAGACCCCCAACAGCAACGCGCAGACCGCCGCCACCAAGGCCGCGCTCGACAAGCTGCGCATGGCCATCGACGCCCAGATGATCCCGCCCACCGACACCGACGCGGCGTTCACCCAGATGCTCGGGTCGATGACCGTGGCGCTGCAGGTCATGGCGAAGGTCGCGCCGACCGGCAGCATCGCCCTGGACCTGGGTGGCGCGCTGGTGACCCTGCAGGCACTCGAGGGCCTGACCCGCAGTGGCGGCTGGGCCGCCGTCGCGCTCGACGGCCCCGGCCTGACCCCCGAACAGGCCACCATCTACCGCAACCTGGTCGGGTCCTACCATTCGACGCTGCAGGAGCTGGCCACCGGTGATCCGAAGTCGGAGACGGTGAAGCGGGCGCAGGCCATGCTGGCCGACCCGGCGCTGCAGCGCATCAGCGCGCTCGAGGACTACATCATCCGGCCGCCGGAGCCGGCCAAGCCCGGCGGCGCGGTGCCCGCTGCGCCGATGACACTCAACGCGTACCGCGGCGACGTCGAGAAACTCGCCATGGACATGCTGCAACTGTGGACCCTGCAGCAGAAGCAGGCCGCCGACGAGGCCATCGCGCTCACCGATCACCAGAATGCCAACGCGGAGAAGGCGGTCGGGCTCGCCTTCGGCGCCTCGGTTCTGGTGTTCCTGGTGTCGCTGTACCTGGCCGACCGGCTGGCCCGCCGCCTCAAGCGGCTGCGCTCGGAGACGATCGCGCTCGCCGACGAGCGGCTCCCGGATCTGCTCGGCCGGCTCGGCGCGGGCGAGCAGATCGACCCCACCGAGATCGAGGCCGGCCACCTGGACTTCGGCTCCGACGAGATCGGCTCGGTCGCAGCGGCTTTCAACCAGGCGTTCAATGCCGCGGTCAAGGGTGCCGTCACCGAGGCCCGCACCCGCGAGGGCGTGCAGGCGGTGTTCCTCAATCTCGCGCACCGCAGTCAGCTCGTCGTGCACCGGCAGCTGGAGATCCTGGACGAGGCCGAGGCCCGCCAGGAGGACCCGCAGCTGCTGGAGATGCTGTTCCGGCTCGACCACCTCGCCACCCGCGAGCGCCGCAACGCCGAGAACCTCACCATCCTCGGTGGTGGCCGGCCGGGCCGGCAGTGGCGGCGCCCGGTGCCGCTGGTCGAGCTGGTCCGCAGTGCGGTCGGCGAGACCCTGGACTACGCGCAGGTGCGCACCGGCCGGATGCCGCAGCTGTTCGTGGTCGGCGCGGTCGTCACCGACCTCGTGCACCTGCTCGCCGAACTGGTCGACAACGCCACCGCGTTCTCCCCGCCCGACTCCCGGGTGGACGTGAACGCCAATGTCGTCGGGCGCGGCCTGGTCATCGAGATCTCCGACCAGGGTGTCGGTATGGAGCCCGAGGACCGCGAGCGCCGCAACGAGCTGCTGCGCAACCCGCCGCCGATCGGGGTCGCCTCGCTCACCGCCGACTCCCGCCTGGGCCTGTTCGTGGTGGCGCAGCTGGGTTCCCAGCACGGAATCTCGGTGCGGCTCACCGAGTCCGACTACGGCGGGATCAAGGCCATCGTGCTGATCCCCACCTCGCTCGTGGTCAGCGAGGCGGCCGACGCCGACCACCTCCGGGACCGGACCGCGATCGGCCGCCCCGAACTCGACCGGGCGCCCGCGCACGCCGCCGAGCCGGCCGCACTCCCGATCATCACGGCCGAAATCGTCACCGGCGCAACGGAAACGGAGTCCACGGTGGCCGTCGCGCCGCCGGCGCCGATCTCGTACCCCGAGCCGACACCGGCACCGCAGCAGGCACCGATCGCGGAGCCCGCCTCCTTCCAGCAGCCGACCTCCTACCCGCAGCAGGCGCCCTTCGCCGAGCCGGACCCGTACCCGTCGCAGCCGCAGTTCCGGCCGCAGGCCCCGCTGCGCGAGTCCTACGAGGCGCCGGCCACTCCCGGCCCGGTGGACGTGCCGGGACGCCCGCCGCTGCCGCGGCGCCGGCGTCAGGCCAGCATCTCCCCCGAACTGACGCATCGCCCGGCCGACGGGCCTGCGGTGCAGCGGCCCCGGTCGGCGGACCAAGCGCGAGACCTGATGTCCGCCATCGAGAACGGCACCCGGCAGGGCCGCCGGGCCGTACCCGACGAGACCGTCACGACGACAGCGCACCGTTTCCGGGCGCAGGAACAGGAAGGCAGCGGTGACTTCTAACTCCGCAGGTGATCTGGGTTGGCTGCTCGACGAACTGGTCGACCGGCTGGCCGGAGTGCGCTACGCAGTGGTGCACTCGACCGACGGGCTGCTCTTGGGCCGGTCCTCGACCATGGTCCGGGAGGACGCCGAGCATTTCGGTGCGATGTCGGCCACCCTGTACGGTCTGGCGCGCAGTGCCGGCACCCGGTTCGACGGTGGCGGTGTCCGGCAGGCGGTCATCGAGCTCGACCGGGCGGTGCTGTTCGTGACCGCGGCCGGTGAGAACGCCTGTATCGCGTTGCAGGCCACCGACGACGCGAACCTGGGCATGGTGGCCTACGAGATGAATCTGACCGTGCAGCGGATCGGCAGCCTGCTGACCACCTATCCCCGTACCGGACTGGTAGACCAGGCCGGTCGCCACTCGTCATGACCGGGCGCGGTCAGTGGTTCGACGACGAGGCGGGCCCACTGGTCCGTCCCTACACGGTGACCCGTGGGCGCACCGTGGGGGCGGGCCAGGACCTCGACATCCTCACCCTGGTCGCAACAGTGGTGCCCGGACCCCGGCTGCGGCGAACCGAACCGGAATATCCCGAAATCCTGCGGCTCTGCCGGGAGCCGCAGTCGGTGGCCGAGGTCTCGGCCAAATTGACACTGCCGCTGGCGGTGTCCAAGATCCTGGTCGGTGACCTCATCGCTGACGGGCTGCTGCGGTTCCGAGCGCCCGCGGCCGACGTCGACACCGGCGACCTGACCGTGTTGCGAGCAGTGCTCGACGGAATCCGAAAGCTGTAGGAACACCGTGCCCCAAACCAATCCAGACCTCGGCCTCGCCGCTTCGGTGAAGGTCCTCATCGCCGGCGGGTTCGGTGTCGGCAAGACGACGATGGTGGCGTCGATCAGTGAGGTCGCGCCGCTGCGCACCGAGGAGATGATCACCGAGCTGTCCGCCGGTGTCGACGACCTGTCGGGCGTGGAGAGCAAGCGCACCACGACCGTCGCGCTGGACTTCGGCCGCATCACCATCGACGACAAGCTGGTGCTCTACCTGTTCGGTACCCCGGGCCAGGACCGATTCTGGTTCCTGTGGGACGAATTGGCGCGTGGCGCGCTGGGCGCGGTGGTCATCGCCGACACCCGCCGCCTCGAATCCTCTTTCGCCGCCATCGATTTCTTCGAGCGGCGCGGGCTCAGCTTCACCGTCGCGGTGAACTGCTTCGAGGGTGCCCCGCGCTACACGCCCGAAGAGGTGCGTGAAGCGCTCGACCTGCCGGGCGAGCAGCCGGTCATGCTGTGCGACGCCCGCGACCGCAACTCCTGCAAAGCGGTGCTGACCACGCTCATCGAGCACCTGATCAACCGCTCGCAGGCCATGTCGAACTGACTGCGGCACACCGTTGTTCGGGGGTCTCCGGCCGGAGACCCCCGAACGGTCAGTGGCTCAGGTCGGCGAGTTCGGTGAACGTCGTGACCCACCGGTGCGGTTCGCGGGGCAGATTCGGTTCGCCGGGCCGGGTCACCCCGACCACCTGCCAGCCCGCCGCCACCGCGGCGTCCAGTTCGTCGGCCTGGTCGGACAGGAACACGATCTCGCCCGCGGGCACCCCGACGGCCGCCGCGATCGCCTGGTACGAGGCGATGTCGCGTTTCGGTCCGGCGTTAGTCAGGTCGAACCAGCCGCTGATCAGGTTGGACAGCTTGCCGTCTCGGGCAAAGGTGAACCAATCCTGTTGGTTGCGAATCGATCCCGAGGAATACACGTACAGGGTGCGGCCCGCCGCGTGCCAGGCCGTCAGCGCCGGCGGCACGTCGGGGAAGAACTCGCCGTACAGGTCGCCGGAGCGGAAACCCTCCGCGCAGATATAGCCCTGCGCGGTCTTCAGCGGCTCCGCCTTCACGTCGGCGTTCAGCCAGCCGCGCATGATCTCGACGACCTCGTCGAGGTCGGCGTCGGGCCGATCCGCCAGCTCGCGCACCCCGGCGACGACCTCGTCGGCCACGCCGCCGGCGTTTTCGGCCAGCCATTCCGGCAGCCGCTGCCGGGTGTAACCGTACAGCTCACCGCGTACCGCATCGGTCGGGCTGGTCGTGCCCTCGATGTCGACGACGATCGCCGAGACCACTGCGCTCATGAAGTCACCACCAATTCGTCCAGAGTCGGGAACCGCTCACCGATGGTGTTGCCGGAGAAGTCGCCGATCCAGCCGTCCTCCTCCTCGAAGAACCGCACCGCGACGAACTCCGGCTCGGTTCCCATATCGAACCAGTGCAGGGTCCCCGCCGGGACCGAGACCAGATCGCCTGCCTCGCAGACGGTTGCGAGGACCTCGTCGCCGAGGTGCAGGTAGAAGCAGCCGCGCCCGGCGGCGAAGAAGCGCACCTCGTCCTCGGCGTGCCGGTGCTCGGCGAGGAACTTGCCGCGCGCCCCGGCTGCCTTGGCCGGCCATTCCGGATCGGCGGCGTCGGGGTGGATGCGGGCCAGGTCGATGAACTTGAACCGGCCGTCGGCGTTCAATTCCTCTATGCGCCCGGCATATTCGGCCAGGATGTCGTCGGTGGCCGTGGTCGCGTCCAGCGTCTCGAGGATCGGCCAGCGGTCGAAATCGACTCCGCGCCGGTTCAATTCGGCCGCGATGACCGCCGGGTCGGAGGTCCGCAACCGTATGTCGGTGGCGTCGCTGTCGGCCATGATCTGCAACAGGGTCATTTCGGCTGCTCCTGAGAACTCTGTGGTGTCCGGTCCGGGTGACGGTCGGTCCCCGGTGTGCCCGGGTCGATCTCGCGCCGGCCGGTCAGGTGGGCCAGGCGGCTCATCGCCTCCAGGCACTCGGCGCGATCGCGGGCCTGTTCCAGGCTCGCGCCCCACGTGGTGATGCCGTGGCCGGCGATGAACAGCGCCGGCGGGCTGTCCGGGTGCTCGATCAGGTGACGCTCGATGTCGGCGCCGATCCGGGCGACCTCAGCATGATTGGCGAAGACCGGAATGTCGACGGTTTCGGTCGCGCCGAGTCCCTTGATGAGCTCGTATCCGGTGAACCGCAGGCGATCCGGCGCGCCGACCGACAGCGCGGTCGCGTACGGCGGGTGGACGTGCACGACCGCGGCGGCGTCGGTGGCCCGGTACACCGCGGTGTGAATCGTGGTCTCCGCGGACGGTTTCCGGCTGCCGGACACCTTCGCCGAGTCCGCGACGTTCACGGTCACCATGTCCGCGGCGGTCAATTCGCCCTTGGACAGGCCGCTTCCGGTGACCACGGCGCGTTCGCCGGCCCGGACCGAGATGTTGCCGGCGGTGCCGGGCATCCAGTCCCGGTCGTACAGGCCGCGGGCCGTGGCCGCGATCGCCGCGCCCGCGGCGGCGGTGAGCACGGTGCCGTAGCGGATGCCGTCCTCGGTGACCACGGCGGTCACCAGTTCCGGCGGGGTGACGTCGAAGGCGGGGTTGAAGACCGCGGTGCCGGCCGGTGCGGTCGCGACGCCGCCGACGTGGGTGATCTCGTGCGCGGACCGTTCCTCGACCACGATCTCGGCGCCGGTCGCGGTCGCCGGATCCAGCGTGGACTCCGGCGCCACCACGATGAACGGGATGCCGTGGGCGCGGGCCGCGAGGGCCAGCGGGTAGGTGCCGATCTTGTTGGCGACCGAGCCGTCGGCGGTGATCCGGTCCGCGCCGACCAGGACCGCGTCGACCTGGCCGGTGGCCATCGCCCAGGCCGCGGCCGAGTCGATGGTCAGCCGGTGCGGGATACCGGCCTCGGCCAGTTCCCACGCGGTGAGGCGGGCGCCCTGCAGCAGCGGGCGGGTCTCGTCGACCAGCACCGACTCGAGGACATCGCGGGCGTGGAGTTCGCGCAGGGCGCCGATCGCGGTGCCGTGGGCGGTGGTGGCCAGGCGGCCGGTGTTGCAGTGGGTGAGCACCCGCAGCGGGCGGCCCGGGACCAGTTCCTGGACCAGGTCGGCGGCGCGCGCGGCGGCGGCCCGGTTGACCCGGCCGTCCTCGGCCAGCAGCTCGAGTGCCGCCGCGAGCACGGCCTCGGCGCCCTCGGGGAGGCGGGCCAGCACGCGCTGCACCGCCCAGGCCAGGTTCACCGCGGTGGGCCGGGCGGCGACGATGCGCTGCGCCTCGGCCGTCACCTCCTCGATATCACCGCCGAACTTCTGCGCCGCGAGCACGACCCCGAACGCGCCGGCCACGCCGATCGCGGGCGCGCCGCGGACGGCGAGCGTCGAGATCGCGTCGATGACCTGGTCCACGGTCGTGATCCGCAGTTCCCGCAGCTCGTGCGGCAGCCCGCGTTGATCGATGGTGACCAGTGCACCGTCTTCCCACGCGATCGAACTCTCACTCAATCCGCCGTCTCCACCTTCCGCTCGCGCATCTCTCGCCGGTCGGTCGATCCGGCGGATTCGGGCATTTCGGATCAACGGTAGCGAACGCGGCGCGCGGCGCCCGGCTGTGGTTCCCCGGAGCGCCGTCTGTGTCACCGGCGGCGGCGCGGTGTCCGAGTTGCGGCATTGGTTTGACTGGTGAGGGTCGGTCGCGGTATCCAGTGACGCATGACTGTTTCGAATACCGCGACCGGCCGCGATGTCGTCGTGACGGCAATGGTCGCGACCACCTCGCTGGCGCCCGAGCTGGACGCCACCTGGTCGGCGCTCGTGGACGGCGCCAGCGGTATTCGGGCCCTCGACGACGATTTCCTCACCGAGTACGATCTGCCGGTCCGGATCGGTGGCCGGCTGGTCGAACACCCCAGCGTGCATCTGACCCGGATCGAGCAGCGCCGGCACTCGTATGTGCAGCAGCTGGCGTTGGTGCTGGGCCGGCAGGTGTGGGCCAAGGCGGGTACGCCCGGGGTCGACCCGGAGCGGCTGGCGGTCAGTATCGGCACCGGGCTCGGCGGCGGTGACGCCTTCATCTCCGCGATCGACGCCATCCGCGCGGGCGGGTATCGCAAGGTCGCCCCGCTGACCGTGCCGATGGTGATGCCGAACGGCCCGGCCGCGCGGGTCGGGCTGGAGGTCGGCGCCCGCGGTGGTGTCTTCGCCCCGACCTCGGCGTGCGCGTCGGGTGCGGAGGCGATCGCGCACGCGTGGCGGCTGATCGCGACCGGTGAGGCCGATGTGGTGGTCGCCGGTGGTGTGGAGAGCTACATCGAGGCGCTGCAGCTGTCCAGCTTCGCCATGCTGCGCGCTCTGAGCACCCGCAACGACGACCCGGCGGGCGCCTCCCGGCCGTTCGACCGCAGCCGTGACGGTTTCGTCTTCGGCGAGGCGGGCGCGCTGCTGGTGCTGGAGTCGGCGGAGTTCGCGGCCGCGCGCGGCGCGGCCGTGCACGGCCGGGTCCTGGGCGCCGGCATCACCTCCGACGGCTATCACCTCACCGGCACCGACCCGGAGGGCGCCGGTTCGGCGCGGGCGATGCGGAAGGCGATCGCGACGGCGGGTCTGGTGCCGGCCGATATCGAGCACGTCAACGCGCACGCGACGGCGACCCCGGTCGGCGACGTCTCCGAGGCCCGCGCGATCACCTCGGTGGTCCCGCACGCGAGCGTGTACGCGCCGAAGTCGGCACTGGGGCACTCGGTGGGGGCGGTCGGCGCCCTGGAGGCGATCCTGACACTGTGCACGCTGCGCGACGGAATCGTCCCGCCCACCTTGAATTTCAGTGAGCCCGACGAGGGTGTCGAGCTCGACATCGTGCACGGCGAGGCGCGCAAGCAGGCGATGAGCTACGCGCTGACCAACTCGTTCGGTTTCGGCGGGCACAACGTGACCCTCGCGCTGGGCCGCGCCTGATCCTCGAGCGTTGTCCCCACTGGGGACAACCCGACTCGAATCCGTCCGTGCCCCTTCCCGTTTCGGGTGTTATGGGCGACTCGGGACGGGGGTGGAACGAGTGTTGTTCACGTCCGGCGGCCGCCGATTGTGAATGGAACGCGTTCCTGTGGAGGAACGCGTTCCGCCTGGGGAATTCGCGGGTGATCCGGGGTCTCGCTGCGGCGGGCTCCGACCGACCGGTACGGTGCGGAAATGGCCTTCGTTCTCGACCACTCGGTCCACATCGACGCGCCCGCACAGACCGTGTGGGACGTCCTCACCGACTTCGCCGCCTACGCCGAATGGAACCCGTTCTGCCTGTCCTGTGAAGCCACCCTGGCGCCCGGCGCCCCGATCGACATGACCGTGAAGCTGATCGCGGGACGTGAAGTGCGGCAGCGGGAATGGATCCACACCGTCAACCCGGGTACCGGTTTCGGGTACAGCATGAAGCCGTATCCCGCGGGCGCGCTGCGCAGTCTGCGCACCCACACGATCACCCCGCAGGGCGACGGTTCCTGCCGCTACGATTCGCACTTCGAGATCGACGGTTGGCTGCGGCCGGTGGTCACCTCGATCATGGGCCCGGCGCTGCGCAGCGGCTTCGCGGCCATGACCGCCGCCGTGAAAGACCGTGCCGAGCAGCGCATGTGAACATCCAGTGACTCACGTCCGGATCCGGCTGTGGCGAAAGATCTTTCTCCACAACCGGATCCGGACATTGCACGTATTTTCCCGGCCTCGAACGGGCCTGGGGAATCAGCGCTGGTTGAGCGCCTCCAGGCGGGCGCACGCCGCCAGGTACTCCTCGACCAGCCGGCCCATGAGCGCACCGGTCCGTTCGACCTTCGTCATCATCCCGACGACCTGGCCGACCGGGTTGAACGCGACATCCTTCGCGGCCTCGGGGTAGCGGTGGCCGCGCTTGACCGCGTCGAGCGCGACCATCATCTGCATCGGCATGGGCAGCGGCGACGGAGTGTCGGAGCGCTCCCACGCCTCGGTCCAGTCGTTCTTGAGCATGCGGCACGGCTTACCGGTCCAGGACTTGGACCGCACGGTGTCGCTGCTGCTCGCGTCCAGCAGCGTCTGCTGCTGGGCCGGAGGCACATTCGCCTCCTCGACGGTCAGCCACAGCGAGCCGGTCCACGCGCCCGCGGCGCCCATGGCCAGCGCGGCCGCGATCTGCGCGCCGGAGCCGATGCCACCGGCGGCCAGCACCGGCAGGTCGCCGACGGCCTCGACGACCTGCGGCCACAACACCATCGAGGTGATCTCGCCGCAGTGGCCGCCGCCCTCGGTGCCCTGGCAGACCACGAAGTCGAGCCCGGCGTTCTTGTGGTTCATGGCGTGCTTGACGGAGCCGCACAGCGCGCCGATGAGCCGGCCCGACTCCTGGATCTTCTCGACGACGTCCTTGGGCGGGGTGCCGAGGGCGTTGGCGACCAGCTTGGCCTTGGGGTGGCGCAGGATCACCTCGACCTGCGGGGCGGCGGTGACCGCGGTCCAGCCGAGCAGCTGCGCGTGCTGCTCCTCCGGCGGCAGGTGCGGCACGTTGTGCGAGTTCAGCAGCTCCTCGGCGAATTCGCGGTGCCCGGCCGGAACCCGTTCCGCCAGAGCGGCTTCGAGTTGCTCGGGCGACAGGTCGTCCATCCCGGCGCCCTCGTAGCGGGCGGGGATCACCAGGTCGACACCGTAGAAGCCCTTCACGTGCTCGTCGAGCCAGGTGAGCTCGATCTCGAGCTGTTCGGCGCTGAACCCGACGGCGCCGAGCACGCCCATCCCGCCGGCGTTGCTGACCGCGGCGGCCACGTCGCGGCAGTGGGTGAAGGCGAAGATCGGGACGTCGATGCCCAGGCGATCACAAATCTCGGTGCGCATTACCTGCGTACTCCTCTTGGTGGATCCACCCGAACGGATGCCACGGTCGCGCGATCGATGGGCCGTCCGTCCGGCTCTCGCCTCCAGAGTAGAACAGGTTCTACTTTTTCGCTGGAAAATCTCGGCCATATCACAAGCGGCGTGTTGGCGGTAACGGATTTCGTGTCGGGTTCGTCTGTTGTTAGTATTCAGCCCGCTGAAGCAGCAGCCGAATCTTGTTGGAGGGCAACATGAAGCACGTCATCGGACTCATTTTCGCGGCAGTCATCACCGCTTCGACCCTGTCGGTCCCCGGGGTCATGCTCTGATTCGATCCGCCCGGATCGAACACAACTGATCGAACATATATTCGACACCATGGCGCCGGTGTGCGACCATCGGTGAGTGCCCGGATCGTCCACCAGTAGTTCTGCGCGCGATGCCGCCCAGCAGCGGCGGCCTCCACACGCCGCGCGGGCAGCGATCCTGCACGCCGACCTCGACTCGTTCTACGCCTCGGTCGAGCAGCGCGACAACCCACGCCTGCTCGGCCGACCGGTACTGGTCGGGGGCGGCGTCGTGCTGGCGGCGAGCTACGAGGCGAAAGCCTCCGGCGTGCGCACACCGATGAATGTGCAACAGGCACTGCGGTTGTGCCCGCACGCCGTCGTGGTACCGCCACGCATGCACGCCTATTCGGCGGCCAGCAAGGCGGTCTTCGAGATCTTTCGCGACACCACCCCCGAGGTCGAGGGCATCTCGATCGACGAGGCGTTCCTCGACGTCGGCGGGCTGTGGCGGATCGCCGGCTCCCCGGTCGAAATCGCCCAGCGGTTGCGCGCGCGGGTGCGTGCCGAGGTCGGCCTGCCGATCTCGGTCGGTATCGCGCGCACGAAATTCCTGGCCAAGGTGGCCAGCGCGGTCTCGAAGCCCGACGGCCTGCTGGAGGTACCGCCCGAGGGCGAGCTGCAGTTCCTGCACCCGCTGCCGGTCGAGCGGCTGTGGGGCGTCGGCGCGGTCACCGCTCGTGCGTTGCACGAGCGGGGTATTCGCCGCATCGGTGAACTGGCGGAACTGGGCGAGGGCCCGCTGGCCGCCGCGGTCGGACCGGCGGCCGGCCGCCATCTGTACGCGCTGTCGCGCGCTCAGGACCCGCGCCGGGTCGATACCGGGCGCCGGCGGCGCTCGATCGGTGCCCAGCGCGCTCTGGGCCGGCGGGTCCGCGCCGACGACGAGATCGAGGCCTACGCCCACGGTCTCGCCGACCGGCTCGGCCGGCGCCTGCGCGCGGCCCGGCGAGTATGCCGAACTGTGGTGCTGCGCATGCGATTCGACGATTTCACCCGCGCCACCCGCTCGCACACCCTGCCCGAGCCCACCGACCGCGACGCGGTCCTGCTGCACGCCGTCCGTACCCTGCTGACGGCGGCACTGCCGCTGATCCACGAGCGCGGCCTCACCCTGATCGGCCTGTCGCTCACCAATCTCGACGACGCCGACAGTATGCAACTGACCCTCCCGCTGGAAGCCCGCGCCGACTCCACGCTGGATTCCACGCTCGACGCACTACGCGACCGGTTCGGGTCCGACGCCGTCACGCGCGCCGCCCTACTGCACCGAGGTACCGGCCTGACGGTCCCGATGCTCCCCGACTGAGCCGTTCCGGTCACAATGAGCGGGCGCGTATGGCGTTCCGCGCCGTCATGACCCGGGAAGCTATGTGCGGCAGTGGATTCGGGTATGAGATGGAGTTGGTGCGGATGCTTCCGCGGTCGGCCGACGATGCGCGGCCCGCGGTCTGCCGGAGGGCTCGGTGAGCGAGGCGCCCCTGGTCGACGCGGGACGCGCTCTGCTCCGGCGCATGCGCGACGACATGGTCGAGGTACTCGCCCACCGGGCCGGCCCCCGGATGCAACGCACCCTGGGCGATCTGGCCGAAGAGGTCCGGGAGACGGAACGGATGAGCGCGGTCGACCAGGACGGCCGCGAACTGATCGGCGACCCGCCCGTCGCCCGCGATCCCACCGCCGCGAACTCGGATTCCGGCGCGGATGCGCGGGGACCGGTCCACGCGCCGGACCCGACCGCGGCGGACGGCTTTCTGGACTTGCCCATCGAGGAGCAGATCCGCCGGCTGGAGGCCGCGCACGGTATCCGGACCGACGCCGACTGGGCGCTCGAAATGAGCTTGTTCATGGAGGACAAGTTCCGCGATATCGGCTACATCTCCGGCCAGCCACGGCCGGAAACGATATTCGACGGTCCCGAGGGCTGGGCCAGCTGGCTCGACGCCCGGCGAAACCTCGACCGCGACATGTCGGTGGACCTCATGGGCGAAATACATCGGAGGCTGCAAATTCGGCACAGCCCGGAGATCGCCGGGCAGATGGGCGGGATCCCGATGCTGGGAATCGGTAGTCTGCGGAGGCCGTTGTCACGGAGCGAGCTGGCCGCCATCGAGGAGAACCCGCTGCTCACACATGTGTCGGGCCCGGTCCGCACCGAACCCTACGGGCTCGTGTTCGAGCCCGAAATCGCCGGTCGGCCCGGTGCTCGGACCGTGCGTCGGCTGGACGCCCTGCCTACGGCGGAGCAATTGGCCGCGATCGCAGACGATCCGCTGTCGACATACCATCCACCGGGCGGGCTGGTCGGTCAGCACGGTCAAATCAACCCGCCCACCGAGAACGGTCTGATCATTTACCCGCACTTCGGCAGCGTGGAGAATGCGCGCGCATTCCACGAGGAATTGTGCGACTGGTACAACGCCGCGAAGGTAGAGCCGGGTTCCGACCCTTACCGGCTGGCCGCCGAGTTCCAGCAGCGGCTCATTTCCGCGCACGCCTGGCAGGGCGACTTCCACGGCCGGCATTCGCGGATCCTGATGAACCTCGGGCTGGAGCAGGCGGGTAGGTCGCCGAGCGCTGTCGCCGTGTTCGACCACGACATGTTGACGTCGTCGTCGCAGTGGGCGGCGGAGGTCGAGGCCGGAAGCGCGCGGTATCGACAGTGGCAGAACAAGCTCGAAGCGGCCGGCGGGGACATCGGCCCGGTGGACCTGTTCGATCTCGGGCCGATGCGGCAGCGATACCGGGAGATGGGCGGCGAGCCCTCCCCGTTCCCGCCGGGCGAGTGGCACGACGGGGACAAGTACGAGCGGCTGCACGCGCAATTACGGTCGATGCCGTAAAGCCGGGCGTTGCGGTTCGGCAACCCTCCGACGAGGGGTAATACCGAGGTATTATGGTTACCCACGTGGAATATCAGTGGTGGATCGGCGCCCAGCCGTTGCTCGACCGCGCGCACATCGCCCGGTGGGAGGTGATCGAGGTGCTCTACTCGGCGACGCGCTGGCCCCGGCCGGCGAAGACCCCGAACGGCCTGTCCGTGCTTACTGTCTGGGGACGCACCGACGAGAACCGGCCCCTCGTGGTGCTGTTGCGCCGGCCGCGCCCCTACGCCACCTCCTGGCAGATCATGCTGGCCGCCCCGATGCGGCCCGATCAGCTCGCCGAATACACCGCATGGGAGGCACAGCGATGAACGACAGCTTCGAACCCGTAGGCGGCGACCCAGCCGATATCGTCGCCGGATTGGTCTTCGACGACACCGGCGCGGTCCCCGCGCTACCGCCGACCGCGGCGGAGACGGAACAGCACATGGTGACCACGTCGCTGAAATTGCCCGCGAGCCTGCGCGACCGGTTGCGCGAGGTGGCGGCGGACAGATGCGTCACCGCCTCGATGCTGATCCGGCAATACATCGAAATGGGTTTGGCCGCAGAACAACCCGAGCGAATGATCCCGCTGTCGGACGCGATCCGGGTACTCAGCGGCCTGCGCCCCACCGCCTGAGTCGCGCCGCGCAGAAGTCGACAGCGCCGCAGGTGGGGCGCTCAGTCCCGGAGCGGGTCGGTGGCGGCACGTGGGATCGGAGGGGCTGAAGATGTCGACGACCGCAGGGCCAGACGGTCACCTGCTCGTCGTAGCCCCCCTAGTGGATCCGGAACCGACGATTCAGAATGGATAGGTGCCGTGCGACCGGAACGGGTTCACCGCGGGCTGGTCGGTAATCGGCCGATCGGTTTCCATGCGGCGGATCCTGTGCCGGGTATTGCCGCTGGTGATTCTCGCTGTGACGATCACCGGCCTGTCCGGTCCAGCGGTCGCGCAACTCGATTGTCAGCCGATCGCGGGAAGATTCCGAAGCAGCGACCTGTGCACCGCGCTGAAAACCCCCGCGGAAGACGGCTTCGGGCAGTGGTGGAGTGTGTCTACGAAAACCAAGAGCCTCGCGAACTGCCAGGCTGCCGCGTCCTGGATTCAGGTCGTGGGTAACGCGGGGATAACCAACTGGCGGTGGAACAGGTCATACACATTCGCTCCGCTGACCGCATCGTCATATCGAGTCGCTTTCACCGGGACCCCGCTCCGCACCACGACGATCACGTTGACCACGCCTACATGGCCGGGCGAGACCGCGGTCCAGCAGAAATCCGTCGCCGAGTACATGCGGCGGGTACGGGCGCACGAGATAGGCCATGTACGAGTGCTCGCGGAGGTGGCGCGGGTGCAGACGGGTAGTGCCACCTTCACCGGCACCGCAACCGACGCCCGGCAATGGGGAGAGCAGTGGGTGGCCGAATCCGACACGCTCGCCAACGGCTCCGAGCAGAACTACGACACGGTCACCCGACACGGCGTCACCCAGCACCAGTTGGGTGGGTCGGACACGGTGTTCGGTGCTTGCCGAACCCGATGAGGCCCGGACCTTCAGTCCTGTGAATCGGCGGGCAGCAGCCCCCGGGCAACCAGATCGTCGAACAGCACCTGGTCTACCAGGGGCACCCGGGGACGGTCGGCGTAGCCGAACCAGTCGATCTCGGCGATCTCACTGCTCGGCGCGATGACGCCGGTGAAATCGGCGGTGTAACAAGCCATTCGGACCACCGTCGCGGTGTCACTCGATACCGCGGCCTCGTAGGTGCCCACGTGCGCGACCGTTTCCGGCAGGAGTGCCACGGTCAGCTCCTCGTCGATCTCCCGCAGCAGGGTCTGTAGATCCGTCTCGGCCCCTTCGCGTTTGCCGCCCGGGATGTAGAACTCGTCCTTGCCGGCCGGGCGAGCGCAGAGGATGCGGCCGCCCTCGATCAACACCCAGGCGACCGTGTCGATCAGCCGCGGATCCGGTTCAGTCAGCACCCGGGCAGCCTACGGCGCGTTGCCTTCCGGCGTCTCCGTGGGCGTGTGCGCGCGACCGCGTTCGGTCAGGTCGGTGAGTGCGGCCAGGTGGGCGGTGAAGGCGGTGCGGCCGAACTCGGTGAGCGACAGCCAGGTTCGCGGCCGACGGCCGACATGACCCTTGCGGATCCGCACGTAGCCCGCCTCTTCCAGCGTGACCGCGGCCTTCGACAGCGCGGAGGGCGCGATATCGCATTTCTCCGCGACGACGCCGAATTCGGCCTCGGCGCAGCCCGCCAGGAACGCGGCGGCCTTGAGCCGCGGCATCGTGGCGAAAGCTTCGTCGAGGCCACCCACTGCGCTCACCTCGCTGCGACGTGCTGCCGCAGGGCCGAC
This sequence comes from Nocardia stercoris, assembly GCF_003696265.1. Classification (GTDB taxonomy): domain Bacteria; phylum Actinomycetota; class Actinomycetes; order Mycobacteriales; family Mycobacteriaceae; genus Nocardia; species Nocardia stercoris. Next base: position 167,552 of record NZ_RFFH01000003.1, read on the forward strand.
ATCCGCCACCAGGTCGAGATCCCGAGCAGCACGCCCAAGGCGACACATCCCCACCCGACCTCACGGGTCACCAGCCAGACCAGCCCGGCCAGCAGGATCTCGGTCGGAACGAGCCAGCCGGACACCCAGACCCACTGCGCCGGCACCGTGCTCCCGCTCGATCGCGGCAGTACACCCGCACGCACCGCCCGCCCGGCCACAAGGGCGAAGGCCACGATATTGAGAACGCACAGCACGGCACCGGCCGCGGCGAGCGCTGGCCGCCCGCCGCCGTGGGTGAGCGCGGCGGCGCCGAGCAGGCCGAATCCGGCCACATACGTCAGCCCGGCCACGGCGGGAAACCAGGCGGGTACCCGGGCGGCGCCGATCGCGGCGCGCTGTGCGGTGCGGGCGGCGTCGAGGGCCGCCGTGGGAGGTGTTTCGCTACTCATGCTGAAAGATTAGCATCTACTTTCCAATTAGAAAATAGATTCCATGTACGCGGTCGCGCAGCGTGCTGGGCGCGACCGCGCCCAGCACGCCCGGGATCAGCGCAGTCTGCCGAAGAACCGGCGGATGTCGTCGACCAGGATCTCCGGCGCCTCGTGCGCGGCATAGTGCCCGGCGGCGTCGTTGCCGCCACCCCGGACCGAACCGCTGTCGTAGCTGTTCCAGCTCACGATGTTCGCGTGGTCGCGCTCGGCGAACCGGCGGATGGACCGGAAGTCGCCGGCGAACATGGCCAGTGCGGTGGGTGTCGTGGTCGGGCCCTGCGGGTGATCGGTGGTGTGCGCGTCCTCGTAGTAGAAGCGCGTGGACGAGCCCGATGTGCCGGTCAGCCAGTAGATCGCGACGTTGCCTATCACGAACTCCGCGTCCAGGGACTCCCCGAACAGCTGCGCGTTCCAGCCCAGCAGCCCGACCGGGGAGTCGGCCAGCGCGTAGGCCAGGGTCTGCGGTTGCTGGCTGTGCAGCGTGTTGAAGGCCATCTTGTTCTGGTGGAACCACTGCAGGTGCTGCAGTGCCGCCGTGTCCGCCTCGGACAGGTCCGCCATCTCGGCCGGATCGCCGGAGGGGAACGAGAACAGCTGGGTCACATGGACTCCGGTGACGCGCTCCGGTGCCAGGCGGCCGATCTCGGGCGAGATCATCGAGCCACCGTCGTTGCCGATCGCGCCGTACCGCTCGTACCCGAGCCGGTCCATCAGTTCGACCCAGGCCGCGGCGGTCCGGTAGCGGTTCCAGCCGGTGCTGCGGGTCGGGCCGGAGAAGCCGAAGCCCGGCAGGGACGGGAGCACGACGTGGAAGGCCGGGTCGTCGGCGGATTCGGGCTCGGTGAGCAGGGTGACGATGTCGAGATATTCCAGGATCGAGCCCGGCCAGCCGTGAGTGAGGATCACCGGGGTCGCGTCGGGCCGGGACGAGCGGACGTGCAGGAAGTGGATGTCTTCGCCGTCGATCTCGGTGACGAACTGCGGATAGGCGTTGAGCTTCGATTCCAATGCGCGCCAGTCGAATTCCTCCAGCCAGTATTTGGCCAGGCCGCGGACCCGGTCCCCCGGCACGCCGTAGGTGTCGGCGGTGCCGGGCAGCTCGTCGGGCCACAGGGCGCGGCGGAGCCGATCGGTCAGGTCGTCGAGGCGGGACTGCGGAATGTCGATCTGGAAGGGCCGTACGGCGGTCATGGTCGCTCCTGGATTTGGATCGGAATGATTCGTTCTGTTTCAACCGTAACAGAACGAAGCATTCCGATCCAGTGGTAGTCTGAACTCATGTCCGAAACAGTCGAAACCCCAGCTCGGCGCGGTCGGTCCGGGCGGCAGGCGGAAGCGGCCCGCAACGACGGCATCATCCTGCGGGCCGCCCGCGAGGTCTTCCTGGCCGATGCGAACGCTCCCATCGCGGCGGTCGCGGAACGCGCCGGCGTCGGCATCAGCGCCCTCTACCGCCGGTACTCCTCCAAGGAGGTGCTGCTGCGTACCCTGTGCCTCGAAGGCCTGCGCCGCTACAACACCGAAGCCGAAGCGGCACTGGAGAATCCGGACGGCTGGGCGGCACTGGCCGGCTTCCTGCGGCGTGTGGTCGACGCCGACGTGCACTCGCTGACCGTGCGGCTGGCCGGCACCTTCACCCCGGACGCCGAATTCCTCCCGGAGGTGCGGCGATCGGGTGAACTGACCACGGAGATCGTGCGCCGGGCCCACGAGTCCACCCGGCTGCGCGCCGACGTGACCCCGCACGACCTCGGCCTGATCCTGGAGTCGTGCGCCGCGATCACCGTCCCCGACCCCGCGCGCACCACCGAACTCCGGCAGCGGATGCTGGCCCTGATCCTCGACGGGCTCACCGTCGGGTCGGAACTGCCGGGCCCGCCGCCGGCGCCCGGTGAGTTTGCTTACCGGTGGCGGTGAACGGGGCTGACGACCGGGGTGTTGTGTCGCGCGGCACGTGGGGGGACACACCTTCGATAGCTAACCTGTAGCTCGTGACTGCGACCAGCGACTCCCCCACCCGTGAGAAGTACTGGACCCTGGAAAACCGGCTGGCCGCCGCACTGCTGCTGCTCGCCGGATTCGTCGGCGCCATCGCGTTCGCCCGCTCCGACGGATACTTCGTCACCTTCATGACCGGCAACACCGAACGCGCGGTGGTCGGCGGGTTCGTCGGGCACGGCGGGATGGCGATCGGCGCCGCCGCCTTGATCGCCTGCTTCCTCGGCGGTGTGCTGGTCGGATCGATCCTGCGGCGGCGGTTCTGGCGCAATCCGCCCGGTGACTCGACTCTGCTGTGCACTGTCGCGCTCGCCGCCGGAACGGTTTGGGACAATTTCGCCTACTCCGACGAGACGCCGATCCCGTTGGGCCCCATTCTGTGTGTGGCCTTCGCGATGGGCGCGCTGAACACCGCCTTCGTCCGCAACGGCGAGGTCTCCATCCCGGTCACCTACGTGACCGGCACCATGGTGAAACTCATGCAGGGCATCGAGCGGCACCTGGCCGGCGGCACGTACCGCGAATGGCTCGGTTACGCCGTGCAGTACACGTTCTTCCTGCTCGGCGCCCTCCTCGGCGGGCTGCTGGCCCTGGTCACCCAGGGCAGCCGCTGGATGCTGTACGGCGCGACCATCGGCTGCGCCGTGGTCTGCGCCTACACGTGGTGGAAGTACCGGCGGTCCTGAGCTAGCGGCCGCGCTTGGGCCGCTTGTCCATCAGCCGCAGGATCAGCGGAGTGAAGATCAACTGCATGGCCAGCGCCATCTTTCCGCCCGGCACCACGATGCTGTTGTTCCGGGACATGAACGAATCGTGCAGCATCGACAGCAGATACGGGAAGTCGATCACCTTGGGGTCGGCGAACCGGATCACCACGAAACTCTCGTCGGCGGTCGGAATCGTGCGGGCGGTGAACGGATTCGAGGTGTCCACGGTCGGAACCCGCTGGAAGTTCACATAGGTCCGGGAGAACTGCGGGCAGATGTAGTTCACGTAGTCCGGCATCCGGCGCAGGATGGTGTCGATGATGGCCTCGTCCGAGTAGCCGCGTTCGTGCTTGTCCCGGTGCACCTTCTGGATCCACTCGAGGTTCACGATCGGCACGACCCCGACCAGCAGGTCGGCGTGGCGGGCCACGTTCACCGAGTCGGTGACCGCGGCGCCGTGCAGGCCCTCGTAGAACAGCAGGTCGCTGCCCGGGATCATCTCCTCCCAGGGTGTGAACGTACCCGGTTGCTGCCCATAGGGTTTCGCCTCCAGCTCGTTGTGCAGGTACTTGCGGGTGAGTCCGGTGCCGGTCTCGCCGTAGGTGCGGAACAGCTTCTCCAACTCCGGCAGCAGGTTCGCCCGCTCACCGAAGTGGGAGAAGCTGAGGTCCAGGTTCTCTTCGGCCTCGGCCATGGCCAGCCGCATTCCGTCGCGGTCGTAGCGATGGAACGAATCCCCTTCGACGATCACCGCATGGATCCCCTCCCGCCGGAAGATCTCCTGGAAGGTCCGGGTGACGCTGGTCGTCCCGGCCCCGGAGGACCCGGTGATGGCGACCACGGGATGTTTGACCGACATGACTTCCTTACCTTTCTTCTTGGGTGCTGGAAGCTACTGGCTGCCATAGGCTTTCCGGCACCCAGGAGCGTCGGGTATGGCTTTCATGGCTGAGCCGTTGATGGCCCAAGGGGATTGGCCGCCCGGCGCTCCGCGACGACTCGACCGCTGATTGAGATATGCGACCCGATCGCTTCGTAAGGACACGACGGCGCAGTCGTCTGCGGGATACCCGATCAACGCGTAGAGAACGGAAGTGCTTGTGCAACAACAGTTGTGGGCAGGAATCGACGCCGGGAAAGCGGCGCGCCACTGCGTCGTGATCGACACCGACGGCAAGCGGCTGCTGTCCCGCCGGATCGCGAACGACGAGCCCGCGCTGTTGGAACTGATCAACGCCGTCATCGGCCTGACCAGCGACGCCGAGGTGACATGGGCCATCGACCTCAACCACGGTGGTGCCGCACTTCTGATCGCCTTGCTTCTCAGCCGGGAGCAGCGGCTGCTGTACATTCCCGGCCGCACAGTGCACTGGGCAGCCGGAACCTACCGTGGCGACGCGAAAACAGACGCCAAAGACGCCGCCGTCATCGCTGACCAGGCCCGCATGCGTCGCGACCTGCAGCCCTTGCGTGTCGGTGACGAAGCCGCGGTCGAGCTGCGGATCCTGATCTCGCGGCACACCGATCTGGGCTGCGACCGCACCCGCGCGATCAACCGATTGCGCGCGCAGCTGCTGGACTACTTCCCGGCTCTCGAGCGCGCGTTCGATCTCGCGCACAACAAGGCGGCGCTGATCCTGCTCACCGGCTTCCAGACCCCCGACCAGCTCCGCAAGATCGGCGCCTCGCGTCTGGAAACATGGCTGCGTAACCGCAAGACACGCAACAGCGCCCGCGTCGCTGCCACCGCACTCGAAGCAGCCCGGTCGCAGCACGTCACCATCGCCGGGCAGCAACTCGGTGCGGCGATGGTCGCCCGTATGGCGCAAGAGGTCATCCAGCTCGACATCGAGATCACCGAGATCGAAGCGATGATCGAGCAGCGATTTCGCCGCCACCGCCACGCTGAAACCATCCTGAGCATGCCCGGCTTCGGTGTCCTGCTCGGCGCGGAATTCATCGCTGCGACCGGCGGTGACATGACCGCTTTCGACAGCGCGAACCGCCTCGCCGGCGTCGCCGGCCTGGCCCCGGTCCCCCGCGACTCCGGCAAAGTCAGCGGCAACCTCAAACGGCCACGCCGCTACGACCGACGCCTGCTGCGAGCGTGCTACCTCGCCGCCCAGATCGCCGCCATCAACGACACCGCATCCCGGACCTACTACCAGCGCAAGCGATCCGAAGGAAAAACCCACACCCAAGCCGTCATCGCCCTTGCCCGCCGCCGCATCAACGTCCTGTGGGCAATGCTCCGCACAAGCACGCCCTACCAGCCCATCCCAAGGGCCGCAGCGGCTTGACAAGGTCATTGAGAATCCCCTTTCAGCCCCGCGCCCGCCGGAACAGCGACCGCTGCCCGAACAGGGACGCGTCGAAGCGCGGCCCGTCCTCGGATTCGGTGTGGTAGTGCTGGATTCGCTGCACCTCGTTGCGCGACCCGAAGATCATGGGCACCCGCTGGTGCAGTTCGGCCGGCCGCACATCCAGTACCCGCTCGTGCCCGGTACTGGCCGCGCCGCCGGCCTGTTCGACGATGAACGCGATCGGATTCGCCCCGTACAACAACGACACCCGCCCCTGCGGGTAGCGGGTGTCGTACGGGTACAGGTACACCCCGCCCCGGGTCAGGATGTGGAACGCGTCCGCCACCAGCGACGCCACCCAGCGCATGTTGAAGTCCCGTTTGCGCGGCCCGGCCGCGCCGTCGAGGCACTCGTGGACGTAACGGCGGACCGGCGGCTCCCAGAACCGTTCGTTGGCGGCGTTGATGGCGAATCCCGTGGACTCCTGCGGAATTCGCATTCTCGGATGGGTCAGGACGAAGGCGCCGATCTCCCGGTCGAGGGTGAAACCGTCCACCCCGTCCCCGGTGGTGATCACCAGCAGGGTCGCGGCGCCGTACAGCGTGAACCCGGCGCACACCTGCTCGACCCCGGGCTGCAGGAAGTCCGCCGCCACCGGCGCGCGGTCGGTGTCGGGGCAACGCAGCACGCTGAATATCGTTCCGACCGGCAGATTCACGTCGATATTGGAGGATCCGTCGAGCGGGTCGAAGGCGAGCAGATACTTACCCCGGCGCTGGGTCACCGGGACCGGCTCGATCTCGCGGTTCTGTTCGGACAGCAGCGCACTCAGGTGGCCGGTCCACAACGCCTGGGCCAGCATGGCGTCGTGGGCGTGCGCGTCCATCCGCCGGTGCAGCGGCACACCGTCGCCGGAACCCGGGGCGATGGCGCCCCGGGTCACCTGATTGGCGATGATCTTCGTCGCGGTGGCGATCACGTTGAGCAGGGCGGAGAACTCCCCGGAGGATCCGGGGTGCCGGTGCTCCTGCTCGATCGTGTACCGGGTGAGCGTCGTCAATCCGTCGGGCATCGGTGGGTCGTCTCCTCGAGCTCGTGCCGATCACCCCGGATCCGGGGTCGATTCGGTTGCGGGGCCGGCCGCGAACACGCTGCTGCCCTCGACGTCGGTGACGGTCAGGGTCATCAGGTCGTCGCGGCTCACCGGGCGGTGCAGGCCGACGAGCCGGTTGGCCTGACGCAGCCGGCAGCGGTCCAGGGCATTGCGCACACTGCGCGCGTTGGCGAACCGGGGCCGCGGCATCCGCAGTTCCAGATAGCGGTCGAAAGCGGCGACCGCGTCCGGTGCGAAGGTGAAGTTCTGTTGCGCCACCATCAGTTCCGCGATGGCGAGCAACTCCGCCCGGGTGTAGTCGGGGAATTCGAGATGGTGGGCGACCCGGGAGGACAGGCCTGGGTTGGCGGAGAAGAACGTGTCCATCCGGTCCGGGTAGCCGGCGAAGATCACCACCAGGCTCGACCGCTCGGTTTCCATCTCCTGCAACAGGATCTCGATGACCTCCTGCCCGTAGTCCCGCTCGTTCTCCGGGCGGAACAGGTAGTAGGCCTCGTCGATGAACAGCACCCCGCCGGCGGCCTTGGCCAGGGCCTCCTTGGTCTTGGGCGCTGTGTGCCCGATGAACTGGCCCACCAGATCGTCGCGGGTCACCGTGTGCACCTTGGGTTTACGAATGTAGCCGAGGGCGTGCAGCAGTTCGGCCATGCGCAGCGCGACCGTCGTCTTCCCGGTGCCCGGCCCGCCGGTGAAGCTCATGTGCATGGTGGGGCGCACCGCCTGCAGGCCGAACTGCTGGCGGGCCCGGTCGATCAACAGCAGCGCCGCGATCTCGCGCACCCGCAGCTTCACCGCCGCCAGCCCGATCAGTTCCTCGTCCAGCCGGGCCAGGGTGTCCTCGACGTCCTTGCCCGCCAGATCGGTCGACAGATCGATCAGTGCGTCCGGCGGCAGCGACTCCGGACCCTCCGATTCGGGTGGGTCCTGCGCGCCGCGCCCCGGCCGGGCGGCCCCACCCGGCCGGTACATCCGGAACCCCGGGGCCGGGCGCTCGGAGCCGGGGCCCCGATTACCCGGTCCCGAGGACCGTTCCGCGCTCGCGCTCATTGCTGGTACCGGCCGCCGGGGGCCGCGTCGGTCGCGTACGGCTGCCAGCTGTAGCGCTGCCGCCGGTCGGCACCCTCGGTGCGGGTCAGCCGGAAGCCCGGCTCGATCGCCGGCCGCTGCACCAGGAAGCTCAGCGCCGTGGTCTGCCGCCCGTAGGAGGCGTCGTAGGCGTTGACCCGGACGTAGTGCTGCGGGAACGTCGCCCGGCAGGCGTTGATCTCGGCCAGCACCCCTTCGGGTTCGTCGAGGTCGAACAGCGGCAGCCCCCACATCTCCCAGTAGACGTTGCGCGGATGCGGGTCGTCGGTGTATTCGATCGACACCGGCCAGTTGTTGAGCAGGGCGTAGCGGACCTGGTCGCCGATCTCGGTGTCGGTGAGGTCCGGCAGGTGCGAGAAGGTTCCCTGACGCAGATACATGGCGGCACTGCTCCTTTCAGCGGCTGGCCGTCGGCACCGCGTCGGGTGCGTCGGTGGAGGTGTATTCGAAGGTGACGTCACCCCAGGTGGCCAGCGCGACGTCGAGCGGCCGGTTGCTCTGCGCCGCCTTGCGCAGTACGTCCGGGCCCTCCTTCAGCAGGTCACGACCTTCGTTGCGGGCCTTCACGACCGCTTCCAGCGCCACCCGGTTGGCCTCGGCGCCCGCGGCGATCCCGAGCGGATGCCCGATCGTGCCGCCACCGAACTGCAGCACCACGTCGTCGCCGAACAGGTCGAGCAGCTGATGCATCTGGCCGGCGTGGATGCCGCCGGAGGCGACCGGCATCACGCCGGGCAGGCTCGCCCAGTCCTGGTCGAAGAAGATGCCGTTGCGCGGGTTGGCGGGAATGTGGCCGTCGCGCAACGTGTCGTAGAAGCCCTTCACGCTGTACGGGTCGCCCTCGAGCTTGCCGATCACGGTGCCGGCGTGCAGATGGTCGACGCCGATCAGCCGGCACCACTTGGCCAGTACGCGGAAGCTCACCCCGTGTGTCTTCTGCCGGGTGAAGGTGGAGTGCCCGGCCCGGTGCAGGTGCAGCAGCATGCCGTTGCGCCTGGCCCACAAGGACATCGACTGCATGGCGGTGTAACCGACGGTGAGGTCGATCATCACGATCGGGCTGCCCAGTTCCTTCGCGAACTCGGCGCGCTCGTACATGTCCTCCATGGTGGCAGCCGTGACATTGAGGTAATGGCCCTTCAATTCACCGGTTTCGGCGACGGCGCGGTTGACCCCCTCCATGGCGAACAGGAAACGGTCCCGCCAGCGCATGAACGGCTGGGAGTTGATGTTCTCGTCGTCCTTGGTGAAGTCCAGTCCGCCCTTACAGGCTTCGTAGACCACGCGGCCGTAGTTGCGTGCCGACAGACCCAGTTTCGGCTTCACGGTCGCACCGAGCAGTGGTCGCCCGTATTTGTTCAGATACTCACGTTCCATAACGATTCCGTGCGCAGGACCCTGAAAGGTCTTGACATACGCCACCGGAATTCGCATGTCCTCGAGCCGCAACGCCGACAGCGGCTTGAACCCGAACACGTTGCCGATCACCGAGGAGGTCAGATTGGTGATCGACCCCTCCTCGAACAGGTCGAGGTCGTAGGCGATGTAGGCGAAGTACTCGCCGTCCCTACCTGGAACCGGTTCTACGCGATAGCATTTGGCCTGATAGCGGTCGTGTGCGGTGAGCCGGTCGGTCCACACCACGGTCCACGTGGCGGTGGAGGACTCGCCGGCCACGGCCGCCGCGGCCTCGATGGGGTCCACGCCCGGCTGGGGTGTCACCCGGAACACCGCGAGAACGTCGGTGTCCTTGGGCTCGTAGTCGGCGTCGTAGTAACCCATCGATGCGTACGAGTGCACGCCCGGATCCCACCGGTCCCGGCTGGATTCGTCGGCCATCACATTCCTCCTGTCGAATGGGGTTGTGCGCCTTGCGAATTCCAGGATGCCCGGGGGTACCTCCACAAACAATTCGATAGTTTCTCGATTCACTCAACCGATTGGTTGAGTTTGTTACCGTCGGGTATGGGTACGGTCAGCTCGGTTCGGATGGAAACCTTCCTCGCCGTGGCCAAACACTCCAGCATCCGCCGGGCGGCCGCCCAGCTACACATCACCGAGGCGGCGGTGTCGGCGGCCGTGGCGTATATCGAAAAGCAGCTCGGCGCGAAACTGATCGCGAAATCCGGTCGCGGCGTGGCACTCACCGAGGCGGGCCGGATCTACGCCGAGTACTGCCGCAGCATCCTGGGTCTCATGACCGAGGCGCAGGCCGCGGTGCGGCGCGCGGAGACCGGCCGGCTGCGGCTGGGCGCGGTGTCGACCGCCGGGGAGTACCTGCTACTGCGGCCCCTGGCATCGTTCCGTGACCGTTTCCCCGACATCGAGGTGGGCCTGTCCATCCATCCGCGCGACACCCTGTTCCTCGAATTGCGCCATCACGAGGCCGATCTGGTGATCGCCGGGCGACCGCCCCGCGACGCCGGGCTGGTGGTGCGGGCCCGGCGCGCCAGCCAGCTGGTGGTGGTCGGCCGGGCGGGCCGCCACCTCGACCCCCGCACCGCGACCTGGCTGCTGCGCGGCGAGGGCTCGGGCACCCGCGAGACCACGCTGAACCTGTTGGACCGCTGGCAGATCCGCCCGCCCGCGCTGACCCTGGGCACCCACGGCGCGGTGCTGGCGGCCGCGCGCGAAGGGCTGGGCGTGACGCTGATCCACAGTGACGCCGTCGACGGTGACGTCGCCGCGGGCCGGTTGGAAGTGCTGCCGATGGAGGGCACTCCCCTGGACCGCCCGTGGCACGTCGTCACCACGCGTACACCGACGCCGGCGGCCCGGCTGTTCGTCGCCCACATCACCGATCGGGAGCGGGTCGGCGCGGCCGCCTTCGAGTCCTGAGGTCGGTCACCCGCGGTCCGCCCATCGGTGTCGCTGCCGGTACTCGGTCGGAGTGGTGTCGAGCTTGCGGCGGAACGCGCGGATCAGGGTGTCGGCACTGTTGAAGCCGCATGCGGCGGCCACTCGCTCGAGGGTGTCGTCGGTGGCCTCCAGGCGATTGCGCGCGGCCTCGACCCGGAGGGCCTCGACATACCGGCAACAACCGGCTGATCATCGCCGGGTTCATGACCCACATGTGCGTCGCGTTCACCACCCAGGGCGCCTTCCTGCGCGGCAACCACGCCACTGTGGTCGCCGACGCCTGCGCGACGCGCAGGCTGCAGACCCCGGCCGGGGAGGTGAGCGCCGAGCAGCTCCACCGCGGCGCGCTCGCCACCGTTCACGACCTGTACGGCGTCGTCGTGGCCAGCGGCGCCGCTCTGGGCTGACACCGGGCCCGCTGTCTGTCGGGGGCGAAGCGCGGCGGGCCCCCGGCCGCAGCGGGCGCAGTCCGGAACTCAAGCCTCCCAAGCGAATCCGTCGAGGTCGGTGAAGGCCGCGCCCGCGCTGCCGATCGCCAGCCGGTGCGAACCGCTGCCCTCGGGCGCGACGCCGGCGTCCTTGGCGGCCGCCTTGCGCCCGTACAGCGCGAGCTTCACGGCCGCGCCGGGCGTCGCGAACTCGACGTACTTGCTGCCGAAGCTCTTGCCCACCGTGAGGCCCTGTTCGACGTAGAAACGCTTGGTGGCCTTCACGTCCGCGACGCCGAGCAGCAGGACCATCTCCTGGATCTCGCGCACGACCGGCCCGGAGTTCTTCTTCTCGGAGCAGGCCAGCTTCCACAGCGTCCCGTCGGGTGCCTGCAGCACCCCGCCGTAACCCCAGAAGCTCTTGGTGATCGGCTTGATCACGGTGAAGCCGGCCCGCAGGGCGGTCTCGGCGTAGCTGTCCACGGTGGCCGGCTGGGCGAGCACCAGCGAGAGTACGCAGCCGCGGAAGCCGGTGCTGGGTTCCTGCGCGGTCCGGAAGCGCAGCAGATCCGCGGGCAGTCCGAACGCTTCGGCGTAGGTCGCGGCGGCGGCCGCGGGGTCGGCCACCTCGAGGATGACGGAGTCGATGCCGGTCTTGGTTTCAGTGGTGATGTCCATGTCGACAACGGTATTTTTCGCGGCCTCTTCGGCGCTTCTCGATTCCTGACCGGTTGCGTGCGGGCCCGGTCGGAGTGACTCGCCTCTCACCACTTCATTAGTTAGCGTACGACAACTATATTGGGTAGGTCCTGTTCCGCTCGGCCTCGGAGACTGCTTTGTCCGGTAACCACACGCCCGGTAGCCCATCGGCGCCGCATGTCGACGCCGGCGACGTCGCGACCATCGGCCGCCGCCGCCGCATCGACCGCGATCACCCCGCCTACAAGTGGATCGCGCTGTCCAACACCACGCTCGGCATGCTGATGGTCACCATCAACTCCTCGATCGTGATCATCTCGCTGCCCGCCATCTTCCGCGGTGTGGACCTCGACCCGCTCGCCCCCGGCAACGTCAGCTACCTGCTGTGGCTGCTCATGGGCTTCCTGCTCACCTCCGCGGTCCTGGTGGTGCTGTTCGGCCGGCTCGGCGACATGCTCGGCCGCGTCCGCATCTACAACCTCGGGTTCGTGGTCTTCACGGTGTCGGCCATCGCGCTCTCGCTCGATCCGTTCACCCACGGCTCGGGAGCGCTGTGGCTGATCGGCTGGCGCGTCGTCCAGGGCATCGGCGGCGCCGCGCTGATGGCGAACTCCGCCGCCATCCTCACCGACGCCTTCCCGGCCAGCAAACGCGGTATCGCCCTGGGCATCAACCAGGTGGCGGCCGTGGCCGGCTCGTTCCTCGGCCTGCTGATCGGTGGCGTGCTCGCCGAATGGGACTGGAAGGCCGTGTTCTGGGTCAGCGTCCCGATCGGCGTCATCGGCACGATCTGGTCCTACCGCTCACTGCACGACTTCGGTACCCGCACCCCCGGCTCGCTGGACCTGCCCGGCACCCTGACCTTCGCCGGTGGCCTCACCGCCCTGCTCACCGGTATCACCTACGGCATCCAGCCCTACCACGACGCGAACACCGGCTGGGGCAACCCGTGGGTGCTCGGCGCGGTCATCGGCGGTGTACTGCTGCTGGTCCTGTTCTGCGTCATCGAAACCCGCGTCGCGCAACCGATGTTCGACCTCTCACTGTTCCGCAACCGCACCTTCGCGCTCGGCAACTTCGCCAACCTGATGGCCTCGCTCGGCCGCGGCGGCATGCAGTTCATGCTCATCGTGTGGCTGCAGGGCATCTGGCTGCCGCTGCACGGCTACAGCTACGAGTCGACCCCGCTGTGGGCCGGTATCTACCTGCTGCCGCTGACCGTCGGATTCCTGATCTCCGGGCCGATCGCGGGCTGGCTGTCCGACCGCTACGGCGCGCGCCTGTTCGCCACGGGTGGCCTTGTGCTGGCGGCGGTTTCGTTCGTCCTGCTGGTCCTGCTGCCGGTCGACTTCGACTACCGCGTCTTCGCGGTGATCATCCTGCTCAACGGGCTCGGCACCGGAATCTTCGCCTCACCCAACAGCGCCGAGGTCATGTCGGCGGTCCCGGCGTCGCAGCGCGGTGCCGCCAGCGGTATGCGAGCCACCTTGCTCAACGGTGGTCAGGCCCTGTCGATCGGCGTGTTCTTCACCCTGATGATCGTCGGCCTGTCCGGCTCCCTGCCGGGCGCGATGAACTCGGGCCTGCAGGCGCAGGGCGTGCCCGCCCCGGTCGCCGACCACGTGGCCGGCCTGCCGCCGGTCGGGACCCTGTTCTCCACGTTCCTGGGCTTCAACCCGCTGCAGGAGCTGCTGGGACCGACCGGGACGCTGCAGCACCCCGGCGTGCACGCCGACGTCCTCACCGGCCGGGAGTTCTTCCCGCACCTGGTGTCGGGTCCGTTCCACAGCGGCCTGGTGGCGGTGTTCCTGGCCGCCGCGGCCATGATGGTGGCCGGTGCGATCGCCTCCTGGTTCGCCGGAGGTTACGCCACCGACGAGCAGGCCGAACTCGACGAGGCCGCCCGCGAGGGGATAATCGCCGACAACGACAACGAACCGGTAGGAGCCGTCACTCGATGATGTCGCAGGAGCGCCGCACCGCCGCAGAGCTGGCCCAGGCCGCCGAGGTGAATCTCGCCATCGGCCGGATGATCCGGCAGCTGCGGCGCTCCACCGAAATCGGGGCCGTCGGGCCCGCCTCGGTCGCCGCGCTGACCACCCTGCTGCGGCGTGGGCCGATGCGGCTCGGCGACCTGGCCCACCACGAGGGCGTCTCCGCGCCGACGATGTCCCGCATGGTGTCGGCCATGGACAAGCAGGGCTATCTGGAACGGATCGCCGATCCCCAGGACGGCCGCGCCCAACTGCTGGTCCCCACCGAATCCGCCCGGTCCCTGGTGACGGGCATCACGTCGGTCCGGGCGCAACGGCTCGCCGACGCCCTCGCGGAACTACCGTCCGACGAGCGGGAGGTGCTGGTCGCCGCCCTGAATCGGCTCGCCGACAATCTCGCCGATCCGGCACCCGCCGCACCGGCCGGCTGAATTCTTTTCACGTCGGAAAAATCACGTTCGGAAACTTCCGGTGAGTAACTCTGCTAAAACAGTCTTACAGCGAAAAACTTCCGCTACGCTCACAGCGCCGTGAGACGGAGGCCCCCGGCATCCTGAATTTCGCGCGCCGCGTGCGGAATTCCGGGATCCCATAATGGTTCTCGAGGAGATTCGTGAAGACCCCCCGTACAGCTCGCCGCTCACCCACTCCCACGGCATCCACCGACCCCAAGGACAGCGGCGCGCGGGTTGCCGTAGTCTGGCCCGACCCGTCGCCGCTGAGTAGCTGGTGGCAGGAGATCATGGAGCTACCCGCCACCTGACCCCCGGGTCCGGGCGGTGAGGTCCGAGGGACCGGCGCACATCCCGGACCCCACCCGATCGGCGGCCCAGGGCCGCGGTTCCACAGGATCCGGATGGATCCTCGCGAAAATCATGCGCTTCTCGCATCGCCGACGGCGCACTGTTCGAGTTACGCCTCTGTGAATTCCGGTCGGCCGCGAAAACGGTAATTTCAGCTCTGCAGGTATTGCACGAGATGTTCGCGTTCCACCTCTAGTTCCCGGATCGCGCACTTGACGACGTCGCCGATACTGACGATGCCCGCCAGCCGGCCGTCGCGTAGCACGGGGACGTGCCGGATCCGGTGCTCGGTCATCACCGCGCGCAGGCTCTCCACGTGATCCTCGGGCGCGCAGGTGTGCACGACCGCGGTCATGATCGCCGCGACCGGCTGGTCCAGCAGGCCGGCGCCCCGAATATTCAAATGCCGCACCACATCCCGCTCCGAGGCGATCCCCGCGATCGTCCGGCCGTCCGGCGACACCACCACCGCGCCGACATTGTGCTCGGCCAGCACCGCGAGCAGCTGCCGCACCGTCGCCGTCTCCGCCACGGTCACCACCGCGCTGCCCTTCCCCCGCAAAACTTCCGCAATCCGCATCGTCCACCGTCCGTTCTGTCGCGCTCCGGCCCGCCACCTGTACTCAGAATCCCCCGTTCGCGGCGCTCTAACCAGGCAAGATTCGGCCACACTCGACCTCCGGCCGCGGTCGCGGGCGCCGGTGCCGACGCGCGCGGGTTCGGCGAAGCTGCGCCGGGCGCCGCGGCGGCGGACGTACCATGCGCCGATGGCCGATGCGAACCGCCCCGCGCTGCGGGTTCTCGTGTACAGCAGCGATTCCGACACTCGTGACCAGATCCGGCTGGCGTTGGGTACCCGCCCGGATCCCGATCTGCCGCCGCTGGACTACCTGGAGGTCGCCACCGGGCCGATGGTGCTCGAGCATCTCGACGCCGGCGGGATCGACCTGGTGGTCCTGGACGGCGAGGCCAGCCCCACCGGCGGCCTCGGCCTGGCCAAGCAACTCAAGGACGAGATCGCCGCGTGCCCGCCGGTTCTGGTGCTGACCGCCCGTCCCGACGACGCCTGGCTGGCGTCCTGGTCGCGGGCCGAGGCCGCGGTCTCGCACCCGATCGACCCGTTCCAGCTCACCGCCGCCGTGAGCGCCGTCCTGCGGGGCGCTGACCAGCGCCCTTGACGGCAATCCCGCTCGACCGTCGTTCCGCCGGGACGGCGGTCGCTCTGTGTCCGCACCCGGGTGCCCGCGGCACTCGTCCGGCAATCTCGATTGCGTCACTTCAGTCATAAGTTGCAATACCGAATGCGATCAAACGACCCGGGCATTCGGTCTTTATTGATGACGAACAGTTGTAGGCTGTGCGTTACATCACATGTGAGCGGCTGGTGATATAACACTCTCGCCCGCATTCCCCGCGGGTGCTCGCGACCCGGCCGACCGATGTGAACTGGAGGGGTGGTGCAGAAGTGAACACCGAGGTCCCGACTCTCGTGCTCGGCGCCGTTGCGGCGGCATTCGGATTCTTCTCCCTGGGCCTGGCGGCCCTCATCGGCCCGAAACGCCGCAACCGAGCGAAACTCGAGGCCTACGAATGCGGTATCCAGCCGACACCGCACGCCGTCGCCGGCGGGCCGGGTAACGCTGCCGGGCAACGGTTTCCGGTCAAGTACTACCTGACCGCCATGCTCTTCATCATCTTCGACATCGAGATCGTCTTCCTCTACCCGTGGGCGGTGCACGCCGACGCGCTGGGGGTTTTCGGACTGGTCGCGATGGCGCTGTTCATCGTCAACGTCTCGGTGGCCTACGCCTACGAATGGCGGCGCGGCGGCTTGAGCTGGGACTGAAACCGATCCCGGCGGCGGTGCCGCCCCACGACACCGGCCGGCCGGGATCGCCGATCCGCACACGGAAGTGAGTTATGGGGCTCGAGGAGAAACTGCCCAGCGGATTCCTGCTGAGCACAGTCGAACAGTTCGCCGGCTACCTGCGCAAGGGCTCACTGTGGCCCGCCACCTTCGGCCTGGCCTGCTGCGCGATCGAGATGATGGCCACCGGCGCCGGTCGCTACGACCTCGCCCGGTTCGGGATGGAGGCCTTCCGGGCCTCACCCCGCCAGGCCGATCTGATGATCGTCGCCGGCCGGGTCAGCCAGAAGATGGCGCCGGTGCTGCGGCAGGTCTACGACCAGATGACCGAACCCAAATGGGTGCTCGCCATGGGGGTCTGCGCCTCCTCCGGCGGCATGTTCAACAACTACGCCATCGTGCAGGGCGTGGATCACGTTGTGCCCGTGGATATCTACCTGCCCGGCTGCCCGCCGCGCCCGGAGATGCTGCTCAACGCGATCCTGAAACTGCACGAGAAGATCCAGGAGATGCCGCTGGGCGTGAACCGCGAGGAGGCGGTCCGCGCCGCCGAGGCAGCCGCCCTCGCCTCGACCCCGACCATCCAGTTGAAGGGCATGTTGCGATGACGCAGGACGACGAACCCACCGCCGGCCCACCCGCGGCCGACGACTCGCCCCCGGAGGTGATCGGCGTCCGGCACGGCATGTTCGGGGTCACCGGCACCGGCGACACCTCCGGCTACGGCCGGCTCGTCGCGCCGGTCACCCTGCCCGGCGGCACCCCGCCGCCCTACGGCGGCCACTTCGACGATGTGATCGAGGCGCTGCGGAACGCGTTGTCCGCCAAGGTGTCCCGGGCGGCGGCCGGTTTCGCCGACGCGGTCGAGAAGGTGGTCGTCTTCCGCGACGAGCTGACCGTGCACGTCCGGCGCGAACACCTGCCGGCCGTCGCGCGGGCGCTGCGCGACGATCCCGCGCTGCGGTTCGAGATGTGCCTGGGAGTCAGCGGCGTCCACTACCCCGACGACGCCGGCCGCGAACTGCACGCCGTCTACCACCTGCTGTCGATGACCCACGGGTACCGGCTGCGCGTGGAGGTGTCGGTGCCCGACTCCGACCCGCACCTCCCGTCGCTCACCGGGGTGTATCCGACCACCGACTGGCACGAACGCGAGACCTACGACTTCTTCGGCATCGTCTTCGACGGCCACCCGTCGCTGACCCGGATCACGATGCCCGACGACTGGCGCGGTCATCCCCAGCGCAAGGACTATCCGCTCGGCGGGATCCCGGTCGAGTACAAGGGCGCGCGGATACCGCCGCCGGACCAGCGGAGGGCGTACAGCTGATGAACCTCGGAACCCGGCGCCGGCGCGAGACCGGCGAACACGTACCGGCATCCACCACACCGTCCGGCCGCACGACACCGCCGGTGGAACGCACCGTCACGGTGGTCGGCCAGGACTGGGCGGACGTGGTGGGCGGCACCGCGGCCGAATCGCGCGGTACCACCGACGAGCGCCTCGGCGGCACCGCCGGAGCGTCACTGGGCGGCACCGCCGCCGAGGAACGCATCGTGGTCAACATGGGCCCGCAGCACCCGTCCACGCACGGCGTGCTCCGGCTGATCCTGGAGATCGAGGGCGAGACGGTCACCGAGGCCCGCTGCGGCATCGGCTACCTGCACACCGGCATCGAGAAGAACCTCGAATACCGCCCGTGGGTGCAGGGCGTCACCTTCGTGACCCGGATGGACTACCTGTCCCCGTTCTTCAACGAGACCGCCTACTGCCTCGCGGTAGAGAAGCTGCTCGCCATCACCGACGCGATTCCCCAGCGCGCCAGCGTGATTCGGGTCCTGCTGATGGAACTCAACCGGATCTCCTCACATCTGGTGGCGCTGGCCACCGGCGGCATGGAACTGGGCGCGCTGACCCCGATGCTGTTCGGGTTCCGCGAACGCGAGCTGATCCTCGACGTCTTCGAGACCATCACCGGCCTGCGAATGAACCACGCCTACATCCGCCCCGGCGGCCTGGCCCAGGACCTGCCCGACGACGGCGTCACCAAGGTCCGCGAACTGCTCGACCTGTTGCCGAAACGGTTGCGGGACTTGGAGTTGCTGCTCAACGAGAACCCGATCTGGAAGTCGCGCACCCGCGGTGTCGGCTACCTCGACGCGGCTGGCTGTGTCGCGCTGGGCATTACGGGTCCCGTCCTGCGCAGCACCGGGCTGCCGCACGACCTGCGCAAGTCGCAGCCGTACTGCGGGTACGAGACCTACGAGTTCGAGGTCATGACCGATACCGGATGTGACTGCTACGGCAGGTATCTCGTGCGCGTGAACGAGATGCGCGAATCGCTCAAGATCGTCGAACAGTGCCTGGACAAGCTGCGGCCCGGCCCGGTCATGGTGGACGACAAGAAGATCGCCTGGCCGGCCGACCTAGCGCTGGGCCCCGACGGGCTCGGCAACTCGCCCCAGCACGTCGGCAAGATCATGGGTACCTCGATGGAGGCCCTGATCCACCATTTCAAACTGGTCACCGAGGGCATGCGGGTCCCGGCCGGCCAGGTGTACTGCGCGGTGGAGTCGCCCCGCGGCGAGCTCGGCGTCCACATGGTCTCCGACGGCGGCACCCGGCCCTTCCGGGTCCACTACCGCGATCCCTCGTTCACGAACCTGCAGGCCGTGGCCGCGATGTGTGAGGGCGGCATGGTCGCCGACGTCATCGCCGCCGTCGCCAGCATCGACCCGGTGATGGGTGGTGTAGATCGATGACGCAACTACTGCTCAAACTCTCCCCGCGGCCCGTGCCGTATCCGCCGGAGATCGCGGACCGGCTGCGGGCGGACGCGGTCTCGATCATCGGCTGCTATCCGCATCCGCGGTCGGCGCTCCTGCCGCTGTTGCATCTCGTGCAGGCCGAAGAGGGCTTCGTCTCCGGCGCGGGCATCGAGTTCTGTGCCGGCCTGCTGGATCTCACCGCCGCGGAGGTGACGGCGGTCGCGACCTTCTACTCGATGTACCGGCGCACGCCGACCGGTGAGTTCCATGTCGGGGTCTGCACCAACACGCTGTGCGCGGTGCTCGGCGGCGACGAGATCCTCGACCGGCTCGAACAGCATCTCGGTGTGCACCACGGGGAGACGACCGCCGACGGCATCATCACCCTCGAACACATCGAGTGCAACGCAGCCTGCGACTACGCCCCGGTGATCATGATCAACTGGGAGTTCTTCGACAACCAGACCCCCGAGACGGCACTCGGACTGGTCGAGGCGCTGCGCCGGGGCTACCAGGTCACCGGAAGCCGCAGTGGCGCACCGCTGTGCAGCTTCAAGGAGACCGCCCGCATCCTCGCCGGCTTCCCCGACCGGCGCCCCGGCGCCAACGACGGCACCCCCGGCCCAGCCACGCTGGCTGGTCTGCGTGCCGCCTCGGGGTTGCCCGAATCCAACGGTTCCGGCGAGACGAGCGCGCCATGACCACGGACGAACAGCGCGCGACGCCGCTGACTCCGGTGCTGTCCCGCTACTGGGACGCCCCGCGGTCCTGGACGCTGGAGACCTACCGGGCGCACGCCGGCTACCGCGCGCTGCCCAAGGCCCTGCGCATGCAGCCCGACGAGGTGATCGCCACGGTCAAGGACTCCGGCCTGCGCGGGCGCGGCGGCGCCGGCTTCCCCACCGGCATGAAATGGGGCTTCATCCCGCAAGACGACCCGGCCAAACCGCACTACCTGGTGGTCAACGCCGACGAGTCGGAACCGGGGACCTGCAAGGACATACCCCTCATGCTGGCCACGCCGCACACGCTGATCGAGGGAATCATCATCGCCGCGTACGCGATTCGCGCCGCACACGCGTTCGTCTACCTGCGCGGCGAGGTCCTGCCGGTGCTGCGGCGGATGCAGTACGCAGTCGACGAGGCCTATGCCGCGGGCTATCTCGGCCACGACATCCTGGGTTCGGGCTACGACCTGGACCTGATCGTGCACGCCGGCGCCGGCGCCTACATCTGCGGCGAAGAGACCGCGTTGCTCGACTCGCTCGAGGGCCGGCGCGGCCAGCCGCGGCTGCGGCCGCCGTTCCCCGCGGTCGCCGGCCTCTACGCCTGCCCCACCGTGGTCAACAATGTCGAATCCATTGCCAGCGTCCCCGCGATCCTGCGCAACGGCGTCGACTGGTTCCGCACCATGGGCAGCGAGAAGTCACCCGGTTTCACGCTGTACTCGCTGTCCGGGCACGTCACCACGCCCGGCCAGTACGAGGCGCCGCTGGGCATCACACTGCGCGAACTGCTCGGCTACGCGGGCGGCATGCGGGCCGGGCACGAACTGAAGTTCTGGACCCCGGGCGGCTCGTCCACGCCGCTGTTCACCGCCGAACACCTCGACGTCCCACTGGATTACGAGGGCGTCGGCGCGGCCGGATCCATGCTCGGCACCAAGGCGCTGCAGTGCTTCGACGACACCACCTGCGTGGCGCGGGCCGTGCTGCGCTGGACCGAGTTCTACGCCCACGAGTCCTGCGGCAAGTGCACCCCGTGCCGGGAGGGCACCTACTGGCTGGTGCAGCTGCTGCAAAGACTCGAGGCCGGCCGCGGCACCGAAGCCGACCTGGACAAACTGCTCGACATCGCCGACAACATCAACGGCAAATCGTTCTGCGCCCTCGGTGACGGCGCCGCCTCGCCGATCGTGTCCTCGCTGAAGTACTTCCGCGACGAATACGTCGACCACCTGCGCCAGGGCGGTTGCCCGTTCGATCCGGCACGCAGCACCGTCTGGGCGCCCGCCCGCCTGCCCGAAGGAGCGCGATGACCGCCACCGTATCGACCGGCACCGGTAGCGGCACCACGCCCGCCGAGCTGGTCAGCGTCACCATCGACGGCACGACGATCAGCGTGCCGCCCGGCACCCTGGTGATCCGGGCCGCCGAACTGATCGGGGTGCAGATCCCCCGGTTCTGCGACCATCCGCTGCTCGACCCGGTCGGCGCCTGCAGGCAGTGCCTGGTCGACATCGAGGGCCAGCGCAAGCCGGTCGCCTCCTGCACCCAGACCGTCAGCGACGGCATGGTCGTGCACACCCAGCTCACCTCGCCGGCCGCGCACAAGGCGCAGGAGGGGGTGATGGAACTGCTGCTGATCAACCATCCGCTCGACTGCCCGGTCTGCGACAAGGGCGGCGAATGCCCGCTGCAGAACCAGGCCATGTCGAACGGGCGGCCGGAATCGCGCTTCGAGGGGGTGAAAAGGACCTATCCCAAGCCGATTCCGCTGTCCGCGGCGGTGCTGCTGGACCGGGAACGTTGCGTGCTGTGCGCCCGCTGCACCCGCTTCTCGCAGCAGGTGGCCGGCGACCCGTTCATCGAACTCCTCGACCGTGGCGCCCTCCAGCAGGTGGGTATCGCCGCGGGCGAGCCGATGGACTCCTACTTCTCCGGCAACACCGTGCAGATCTGCCCGGTCGGCGCGCTCACCGGCACCTCCTACCGGTTCCGGGCCCGGCCCTTCGACCTGGTGTCGAGCCCCGCGGTGTGCGAGCACTGCGCGTCGGGCTGCGCCCAGCGCACCGACCACCGGCGCGGAAAAGTGTTGCGCCGCATGGCCGGTGACGATCCCGAGGTCAACGAGGAATGGAACTGCGACAAGGGCCGCTGGGCGTTCGGCTACGCCACCGAACCCGACCGGATCACCACGCCGCTGATCCGCGACGCGGGCGGCGAGCTGGTCCCGGCGTCGTGGCCGCAGGCGCTGGCCCGGGCCGCCGCCTGGCTACGGGCCGCGCAGGGCAACTGCGGTGTGCTGACCGGCGGCCGGGTCACCCTCGAGGACGCCTACGCCTACTCGAAGTTCGCCAGGATCGCCGTGAACACCAACGATATCGACTTCCGGGCCCGCGCCCACTCGGCCGAGGAAGCGCAGTTCCTGGCGGCCCGGGTCGCCGGCCAGGGCCGGATGCTCGACTACGCGGCGCTGACCACCGCACCGGTCGTGCTGCTGGTCGGATTCGAACCCGAGGACGAGTCGCCGATGGTGTATCTGCGGCTGCGCCGCGCGGCCCGCAAGCGCGGTGTCGCGGTGTATTCCGTTGCGCCGTACGCCAGCCGGGGCCTGGAACGGATGTCGGGCAAGCTGGTCGCCGCGACCCCGGGCACCGAACCGTATGTGCTCAGCGCGATCCACACCGAGAGCGCCGGCGACCTGGCCGAGATCGGCCGGCTGCTGCGGCAGCCGGGTGCGGTGATCCTGGCCGGGGAACGCCTCGCCGACGTGCCCGGAGCGCTCACCGCGGCCGTCCGGCTCGCCGATACCACCGGCGCCACGCTCGGCTGGGTGCCGCGCCGGGCCGGGGAACGCGGCGCGATCGAGGCCGGTGCGTTGCCGAACCTGCTCCCCGGTGGCCACCAGGTCACCGATCCGCAGGCGCGCCAAGACATTCGGTCGATCTGGAACTGTTCCGACCTGCCTGCCGGCACCGGTCGCGACACCGCCGCGATCCTCGCGTCCGCGCCGCTGCTGGGTGCCCTGCTGATCGGCGGGGTGGACCCGGCCGACCTGCCGGACTCGCGGGCCGCACTGGCCGCCATCGAGAGCGCGCCCTATCTGATCTGCCTGGAACAGCGCCACACCGCGATCACCGCGGCCGCCGACGTGGTCTTCCCGGTCGCCACCGCGATGGAGAAGGCGGGCACCTACCTCACCTGGGAGGGCCGCGAACGCCCCTTCGACGCGGCCCTCGCCGACCCGACGGTCCGCCGCGCGGCCGCACCGCTGTCCGATCTGCGGGTGCTCGACGCTCTCGCTCGCGAGATGGGCCACCCGATCGGGTTGCCCGATATCGCCGCTGCCCGTAGCGAGCTCGCCACGATCGGGGTCCGGCGCGGCGCCGCGGCGAACCCGGCCACCGAGCCCGCACCGGCACCCCGCCCGGCCGAGGGCACCGCGGTGCTGGCCGGCTGGCGGCAGCTGCTCGACCTCGGCGTCATGCAGGACGGCGCGCCGGAACTCGCGGGCACCGCCCGACCGCCGCTGGTCCGGCTCGCCCCCGACACCGCGGCGGAAATCGGTGCGGCCGACGGTGATCCGGTCCGGGTCAGCACCGACCACGGTCACGTGACACTGCCACTGGCGATCACGCCGATGCCCGAGCGCGTGGTCTGGCTGCCGCTGAATTCCCCCGGTTCCGTGGTCTACAACCGGCTGGCCACCACCCCCGGGCACCTGGTGCGGATCCGACGGGAGGACGACGATGAATGAACTCGCCGCGAACACCGATCTCACGGCCTTCGGCCACGATCCGTGGTGGCTGGTGGTCGGCAAGTCGATCGCGATCTTCGTCTTCCTGCTGCTGATCCCGATGCTGGCGGTGTACGCCGAGCGAAAGATCGTGGCGTTCATGCAGATGCGGGTCGGGCCCAACCGGGTCGGACCGCGCGGCACCCTGCAGTCCATCGCCGACGGCGTGAAGATGCTGCTGAAGGAGGACATCGTCCCGGCGATCGTGGACCGGCCGATCTTCGTTCTGGCGCCGGTGATCTCGCTGATCCCGGCCGTGATGGCGTTCGCCGTGATCCCGTTCGGCCCGGAGGTGTCGATCTTCGGCACCCGAACCCCGTTGCAGCTCACCGACATGCCGGTCGGAGTGCTCTACATCCTGGCCATGGCCTCGATCGGGGTGTACGGCATCGTGCTGGCCGGCTGGTCGTCCGGCTCGACCTACCCGCTGCTGGGCGGGCTGCGCTCCACCGCGCAGGTCATCTCCTACGAGATCGCCATGGCCGCCTGCTTCGCCGCGGTGTTCCTGCTGGCCGGCACGATGTCCACCTCCGGCATCGTGGCACGCCAGTGGGGTACCTGGAACGTCTTCCTGCTGTTGCCGTCGTTCCTGATCTACGCGATCGCCATGGTCGGTGAGACCAACCGGGCACCGTTCGACCTGCCCGAGGCCGAGGGCGAACTGGTCGGCGGTTTCCACACCGAGTACTCGTCACTGAAGTTCGCCATGTTCATGATGGCCGAATACATCAACATGGGAACGGTATCGGCGCTGGCCACCACGCTGTTCTTCGGCGGCTGGCACGCGCCGTTCCCGCTGAACCTGTGGGACGGCGCGAATTCCGGCTGGTGGCCGGTGCTCTGGTTCACCGCCAAGGTGTGGGCGTTCCTGTTCGTGTTCATCTGGCTGCGCGGTACGCTGCCGCGGCTGCGCTACGACCAGTTCATGAATCTGGGCTGGAAGCTGCTGATCCCGGTGTCGCTGCTGTGGGTGATGGTGGTCGCCACGCTGAAGATCCTGCAGGACAACGGGTATCACGTGCAGACCGCAGGGCTGGTGATCGGCGGCGCGGCGCTGTCGGGTGTGCTGATCGGGGTCTTCCTGCGCGCCGGGCACCGCGGCGACGACCGGGCCGCCGAATTCGAGCCGCCGGACGCGGATGCCGGATTCCCGGTCCCGCCGGTACCGCGACCGGAACCGGCCGCGAGCAGCCCCGGTCTGCTCGAGCCGCTCGCCGGCTTCGCGGTCACCGCGGCGACCATGTTCAAGAAGCCGAACACCGAGTTCTATCCCGAGGTGAAGACGCCGACCGCGGCCCGCTATCACGGCCGCCACCAGCTCAATCGGCATCCCGACGGGCTGGAGAAGTGCATCGGCTGCGAACTGTGCGCCTGGGCCTGTCCCGCCGACGCCATCTACGTCGAAGGCGCCGACAACACCGAGGAGCAGCGGTTCTCGCCGGGTGAACGCTACGGCCGCGTCTACCAGATCAACTACCTCCGCTGCATCGGCTGCGGCCTGTGCATCGAGGCCTGCCCCACTCGGGCACTCACCATGACCAACGAGTACGAGCTGGCCGACGACAACCGCGCCGACCTGATCTTCGAGAAGGACCAGCTGCTGGCGCCGCTGCGCTCGGGCATGCTCGCCGCCCCGCACCCGATGTATCCCGGTGCCACCGAAGCGGATTACTACCTGGGCCGGGTTCCCGGCGCCCCGGGTACCGCGCAGGACACCGGCCTGCGGGCCACCGACGAGGTCGCGCACATCACCACCGCCGGCCGGACCGAGGAGGGCGCGCGATGATCACCCAGCACAGCACACTCGCGGAGGCGGCGGCCACGCACGCCTCCGGTGGCGAGGCGGCGGTCTTCTGGATTCTCGGACTGGTCGCCGTGGCCGGCGCGCTCGGGATGGTCTGCGCGCCGAAGGCCGTCTATTCGGCGATGTGCCTGGCCGCCACCATGATCTCGCTGTCGGTGTTCTACATAGCCCAGGACGCCCTGTTCCTGGGCATCGTGCAGATCGTCGTCTACACCGGCGCGGTCATGATGCTGTTCCTGTTCGTGCTCATGCTGGTCGGCGTCGACTCGGCCGAATCGCTGAAGGAGACGCTGCCGGGCCAGCGCATCGCGGCCGTGGCGGCGGGCATCGGATTCGGGCTGCTGCTGATCGCGGCGATCGCGCGCGGGGTGCACGACCACACGGTCGCGGTCACCGGGACACCCGGGTTCGGTTCCTACTCGATCAACGAACTGGCCGACCTGATCTTCGTGCGCTACGTGTGGGCGTTCGAACTCACCGGGGCCCTGCTCATCACCGCGACCCTGGGCGCGATGGTGCTCGCGCACCGCGAGCGGTTCGGTCCCCGCACAGATCAGCGCGAACTGTCGAAACGGCGCCTGCGCGACGGACATCGCGTCACCCCGCTGCCCACGCCCGGCGTCTACGCCCGGCACAACGCGGTCGACGTCCCCGCCCGGCTGCCGGACGGCTCGTTCGCCGAGGAATCGGTCAGCACCATCCTGCGGCACCGTCGCCGCCGCGCCCACACCGAAGCCGCCGTGCTCGGGGTCGCGGTGGTCGACGACGCCGGCGTTCCCGAAGCCCCAGCAACCCCGGGCGGTTCCGCCGCCGGTGAGGAAGGTTCGCGGTGAATCCGGACAACTACCTGTATCTGTCCGCCCTGCTGTTCACCATCGGCGCGGCCGGGGTGCTGGTGCGGCGCAACGCCATCGTCGTGTTCATGTGTATCGAGCTCATGCTCAACGCGGTGAACCTGGCTTTCGTCACCTTCGCCCGCGAGCATCGCAATCTCGACGGGCAGGTGTACGCGTTCTTCACGATGGTGGTCGCGGCCGCGGAAGTGGTCGTGGGCCTGGCGATCATCATGACCATCTTCCGTGCCCGCCGCTCGACCTCGGTCGACGACGCCAGTCTGCTGCGGTACTGACATGGGTACCGCAGAGCTCTGGTTGCTGCCGGCCCTGCCGCTGGCCGGTGCCGTGCTGTTGTTGCTGTCGGGCCGGATCGCCGATCGCTGGGGACATTTCGCGGCCACCGCCGCCGCGCTGGGGTCCTTCGGCGTCGCGGCGTGGGCGTTCGTCGACATGCTCGGCCGGTCCGACGCCACGCGGCTCATCGCGCACAACTTCTTCAGCTGGGTGCCGGCCGCCGGCTTCCAGGCCGACTTCACGCTGCAACTCGACCAGCTGTCGATGTGCTTCGCGCTGTTGATCACCGGGGTCGGCTCGCTGATCCACGTGTACTCGATCGGGTACATGAGCCACGACCCTGGTCGCCGCCGCTTCTTCGCCTATCTGAACCTGTTTTTGGCCGCCATGCTGGTGCTGGTCCTGGCCGGCAACTACCTGGTGCTGTACCTCGGCTGGGAGGGGGTCGGCCTGGCGTCCTACCTGCTGATCGGGTTCTGGTACCACAAGCCGAGCGCGGCGACCGCGGCCAAGAAGGCGTTCGTGGTCAACCGGGTCGGCGATATGGGTCTGGCGATCGCGCTCATGGTCATGTTCGCCACCTTCGGCTCGGTCGACTTCGGGCACGTGTTCGCCGGTGCGGCGCACGCGAATTCGGGCACGCTGACCGCGATCGGGCTGTTGCTGTTGCTCGGTGCCTGCGGTAAGTCCGCGCAGGTGCCGCTGCAGTCCTGGCTCGGGGACGCGATGGAGGGCCCGACCCCGGTGTCGGCACTCATCCACGCGGCCACCATGGTCACCGCGGGCGTGTACCTGATCGCCCGCTCGCACGCGATCTACGATCTGGCGCCCGCGGCCCGGGCCGGGGTGCTGATCGTCGGCGCCGTCACGCTGCTGTTCGGTGCGATCATCGGTTGCGCCAAGGACGACATCAAGAAGGCGCTGGCCGCCTCCACCATGAGCCAGATCGGCTACATGGTGCTGGCGGCGGGGCTCGGACCGGCCGGATACGCGGTGGCGATCATGCACCTGCTGACACACGGCTTCTTCAAGGCCGGACTGTTCCTCGGCGCCGGCTCGGTCATGCACGCCATGAACGACGAAACCGATATGCGCCGCTACGGCGGGCTACGGGTGCTCATGCCGATCACGTTCGCCACCTTCGGATTCGGCTACCTGGCGATCATCGGGGTCCCGCCGTTCGCGGGCTTCTTCTCCAAGGACAGGATCATCGAGGCCGCGTTCGCGCACGGCGGTGCATCCGGGATCACCCTGGGCTGTGCGGCGCTGCTCGGCGCCGGGATCACCGCGTTCTACATGACCCGCGTGATGGTGCTGACCTTCTTCGGTGAGCGGCGCTGGGAACCCGACACCCACCCGCACGAAGCGCCCGCGGTGATGACCGGCCCGATGATCCTGCTGGCGCTCGGATCGGTGTTCTCCGGTGGACTGCTGGTCTACGGTTCCGCCCTGCGGAACTGGCTGCGGCCGGTGGTCGGGGAAGAGGCCGCCGAGGGCGGCCTGCCGGCCTGGGTGGTGACCGCGCTGGCCCTGGTCGTCGTGGCGATCGGGGTGGGAATCGCGGTGCGGCAGTACTGGGCTCGGGAGGTGCCGCGTACCGCGCCGGCCGAGGTCTCGGCGCTGACCGTCGCGGCCCGCGCCGACCTGTACGGCGACGCGATCAACGAGGCGGTGTTCATGCGGACCGGTCAGGGCCTGACCCAGGGTCTCGGCCTGTTCGACGTCCGCGGTATCGACGGACTGGTCGACGCCACCGGCGCCCTGATCGGCGGGATCTCCAGCCGGGTGCGCCGCGTACAGACCGGTTTCGTCCGCTCCTACGCCCTGTCCATGTTCGTCGGCGCGACCCTGGTGGTCGCCGCCCTGCTGGCGGTGAGGTAGTCGTGAACCAATTCCCTTGGCTGACCACACTGTGGGTGGTGCCGGTGGCGGGCGCCGCGGCGACCCTGGCGGTTCCGGCCGCGCGGCGCACCGCGGCCCGCTGGGTCGGGCTGGTGGCCGCGCTGGCCACCCTGGCCGTGGGTGTCGTTGCGGCCGTGCGGTTCTCACCCGGCGGCGATCGGTACCAGCTGGTCGAGAAGCACGAGTGGATCCGGTCGTTCGGTGCCGGCTACACCGTCGGCGTGGACGGGATCGCGCTGGTTCTGGTGTTGCTCACCGCGGCGCTGGTACCGCTGCTGCTGATCGCGGCCTGGAACGACGACCGGGTGGCCGCCGACGGCCCCCGGGTGACCCACGTGTACATCGCGCTCACTCTCGTGGTCGAGGCGATGGTGCTGATCTCGTTCGTCGCGCTCGACATCCTGCTGTTCTACGTGTTCTTCGAGGTCATGCTGATCCCGATGTACTTCCTGATCGGCGGCTTCGGCCCGCGCGGGGAGGACGCCGAACCGCGCCGGCAGCGAGTGCGGGCGGCGGTGAAGTTCCTGCTGTACAACCTGTTCGGCGGCCTGATCATGCTGGCCGCGGTGATCGGCCTGTACGTGCTCACCGCCCGGCAGCACCTCGGCGGTGACGGCGGCACCTTCGACTTCCGGACCGTCGTGGCGGCCGCCGGATCCGGTCACCTGGGCGCCGGGCCGGTGGTGCTCAACGCCCTGTTCCTCGGCTTCATGTTCGCGTTCGCGGTGAAGGCGCCGCTGTGGCCGCTGCACACCTGGCTGCCCGACGCGGCCGTCGCGGCCGGCCCGCCCAGCGCGGTGCTCATGATGGCGATCGTGGACAAGGTCGGCACCTTCGGCATGCTCCGCTACTGCCTGCTGCTGTTCCCCGGCTCCACCCACACCTACGCGCCGCTGATCAGCGTGCTCGCGGTCGCCGGAATCCTGTACGGGGCCCTGCTGGCCATCGGACAGACCGATGTGATCCGGCTGATCGCCTACACCTCGATCTCGCACTTCGGGTTCATCATCCTGGGTATCTTCGCGCTCACCACCCAGGGCGGCTCGGGTGCGGCGCTGTACATGGTGAACCACGGAATATCCACGGCCGCACTGCTTTTGGTCGCTGGATTCCTCGTCTCGCGGCGCGGCACACGAGTGATCGCCGAGTTCGGCGGGGTGCAGAAGGTGGCGCCGGTGCTGGCGGGCACCTTCCTGATCGCCGGGCTCGCCACGCTCTCGCTGCCCGGGCTGGCGCCGTTCGTCAGCGAACTCCTGGTTCTGATCGGCACTTTCACCCGCTACCCGGTGGCGGCGGTCTTCGCGACCGGCGCCCTGGTGCTGGCGGCGCTCTACATCCTGTGGATGTACCAGCGCATGATGACCGGCCCGGTGCGGCCCGGCAACGAGCGGATCCGCGACCTGCTGCCCCGCGAACTGGTGGTGCTGGTGCCGCTGGTCCTGGCGCTGCTGGTGCTCGGCGTCTACCCGAAACCCGTGCTGGACCGGATCAACCCGGCGGTGAGCGGCACTCTGACCAGCATCGGCGTCCACGATCCGGCACCCACGGTGCCGCAGCCCGAGGCCGCCACGACCGGAGGTACGCACAAGTGAGTCAGCAACTCTCGGCGGTTCTGCTGGCGGGGCCGCAGACCGTTCCGGCACCGTCGATCGAATACCACCTGCTCTCGCCCATGCTCGTCGTGTTCGGCGCGGCGGTGGCCGGCGTGCTGGTGGAGGCCTTCGCGCCGCGCCCGTGGCGGTACCGGCTGCAGCTGCTGCTCGGATTCGGCGGTCTGGCAGGCGGTTTGGCCGCGGTGATCGCGCTGTCGGGCACCCACGCGACCGCGGTGGTCGACGCGGTCGCGGTCGACGGGGTGACCCTGATGTTGCAGGGCACGATCCTGGTGGTGTCGATCCTGGGGTTGGCGCTGATGGCCGAGCGGGGCATCGAGTCCCGGACGGCCCGGGTCCGCGGGGACGGTCCCGGCACCTGGAGCCGGGCGGCGGCGCTGGCCACCGGGATACCGGTCGCCGACGGTTTCGCCCCGCAGGCCGCGGCCGTGCCGGGCAGTTCCGACGAGATCGCCGCCGCGCGGGCGGGGATCACGACCACCGAGGTGTTCCCGCTGACGATGATCGCGGTCGGCGGCCTGCTGCTGTTCCCGGCCTCGAACGATCTGCTGACCATGTTCGTGGCCCTGGAAGTGCTGTCGCTGCCGCTGTATCTGCTGTGCGGGCTGGCGCGGCGGCAGCGGTTGCTGTCGCAGGAGTCGGCGCTGAAGTACTTCCTGCTGGGTGCCTTCTCCTCCGCGTTCTTCCTGTACGGGATGGCGCTGCTGTACGGATACGCGGGAACGGTCCGGTTCGGCGGGATCGCCGACGCGGTGGCGAAGGATTCGGGTTCGCGCACGCTGGCGATCCTCGGGCTGGCGATGCTCGCGGTCGGCCTGCTGTTCAAGATCGGTGCGGTGCCGTTCCAGTCCTGGATCCCCGACGTGTATCAGGGCGCCCCGACCTCGGTGACGGCGTTCATGGCGGCCGGGACGAAGATCGCGGCCGTGGGCGCGCTGCTGCGGATCCTGCAGGTGGCGGTGCCCGGACTGCGCGACGACTGGCGGCCGATCGTCGCCGCGATCGCCATCGCGACCATGGTGGTCGGCGCGGTGCTGGCGGTGACGCAGACCGACGTGAAGCGGATGCTGGCGTATTCGTCGGTGGCCCACGCCGGATTCATCCTGACCGCGCTGGCCGCGGCCGACGACCGGGGCGTATCGGCGGTGCTGTTCTACCTCGCGGTCTACGGTGTCGGCACGGTCGGCGGCTTCGCGGTCATCACCCTGGTGCGGGATTCGGCCGGCGACGAGGCCACCGCACTGTCCGCGTGGGCGGGCCTGGGCCGCCGATCCCCCTGGCTGGCAACGGCATTCGCACTCATCCTGCTGTCCTTCGCCGGAATCCCGTTGACTGCCGGGTTCATCGCCAAACTGGCCGTGTTCTCCGCCGCCGCGGCGGGCGGATACACCAGCCTGGTCGTTCTCGGTGTGATCACCAGCGCGATCGCGGCCTACTTCTACATCCGGGTCATCGTGCTCATGTTCTTCTCCGAGCCCGAAGGTGATGTGCGCGTAGTGGTTCCGGCGCTGACGACGAGTGTGGTGGTGGTGAGCGCGGCGGTGACGCTGGTGCTGGGCATCGCACCGCAGCCACTGCTGAACCTGGCCCACCAAGCCACCAGCTTCGTGCACTGAGGGTGCGGATCCGGTGGGCTCACCTCGGCTCGACGTAGCTCCGCAATTGCTGTGCAGTTGCGGAGACCTCGTCGGTGACTGGCGTCAGCGGTAGCTCGAGTCGTCGGCAGGAAGCCCTGGGTCCTGCACCTCGACGATGTACCGCCACGCGTCTGGACGGGTGCCGTCGACATCGTCGAGGTCGTAGCGGGATGCGAGGTCGAAGCTGGAGACGACCGATCCGCCGAGGCGAGCGCGATCGGGGTCCGCAGCGAGGGCTGCGATTCCCTGCGCGACGAATGTCGGTGACTCCGAGATCGCGAAGTGCGGCTCGATGTCGAGGGCGTCGCGCCAGTTGTCTTCGCGGACGCCGAATAGTTCGAGCATCGCTTCGGAACGAAGCCACCCAGGTGTGACCGCGATCGCCGCGCCGCCGTGCGGAGCCATCTCGTAGTGGAGGGCGCCGGTCATCCGTTCGGTCGATGCTTTGACGAGGTCGTAGAAGAACCCCTGGTTCTTGCGATAGGACCTGTTGTACTCGGTGGTTCCATCGGTGAGTTCGATGAGCAACGATCCAGGCTTGCGCAGCATCAGCGGGAGGGCCTGGTGGGCGGTGATGACATGACCGTCGACACCCAGGCGGATCATGCGCAGCCCTCGCCGCAGGTCGTGCTCCCAGAGTTTGTCGCCGAACTGCGCATAGATGTCGCCGCCGAACAGTCCGTTCACCAAGATGTCCAGTCGACCTTGGTCCGATTCGATCTGCTCGATCAGACCGGACACTTCGGCGATGTCGAGGTGATCCACGACGAGCGCGCGGCCGTCGCCGACGGCCGCGACGAGGTCACCCGTTTCTTCGATCGTTTCGGGTCGATCGATCTCCGACCGTCCCGCGGATCTGCTGCTTCGACCTGTGGCGTAGACGAACGCACCTGCGCGCGCGAGTTCCACGGCGATCGCGCGACTCGCTCCGCGGGTGGCGCCGGCCACCAGAGCGACTTGTCCCGTGAGGGGGCGGTACTGCGCGGTCATCGAATGTCCTTCCAGGAGTTGACAAGAGTGGTGAGGTGGTCGTGCGCGTCGTCGACCAGGCTGCCGACGGGCGCGATCGACCAGGAGAGATGGATGCCGACGGCCAAGGCGCGCAGCATGCGCGCGGCCTTGCGGCTGTCGGGAGCGAGCGGGAGGTGTGTGCGTACTTCGTCCACTGCGGCCTGGAGGATCTGTGTCTCCCGTTCCCACCCTTTCGCGAGGAGGGCCCGGAGGGCGGGGTCCTGGAGGTCGTCGGCGAAGGCGGCGAGCTGACTGCCCGCCGTGACCGCGTCGTCGAAGTTGCCCATGTCCCACGAAGCTCCGGCGACCAGTCGCTCGACGGGGTCGTCGTGCGGGCGCATCGCGGCCGCCATCCCAGGTGCGATCGAAGCCAGCCATCGCTCCGATACGGCAATGATCAGCTGCGATTTAGAACCGAATCGTTTGATCAGTGTGGCGGGGGCGACACCGGCGCGTGCGGCCACGTCGCTCAGCGTGAATCCCGCCCCACCTCGCTCGAGCAGGAGAGCGTGGGCGTGGACGAGCAGCTCGTCGTTCGTTGTTTCTCGAGGCCGGGCCATGGAGTTAGTAAATCATCATTTACTAACTATGTAAACGCGACCGGAGATCCTCCGCAGCGGTCCTCACTGCCGCGCACCGTGACTCGGGATTCGTTGTGCCGCAACGAGAGGCACTCAGGGGGCCGCCCGGCGCAGGCTGTTGCTGACCGTGGCGTGCGGCAGCCCGCCGCCCGCTGGGGTGCGGCTGGCGGCGGCCGCGGCGTTGTCGGCGGTGAGGCGCCGGACGGTACGTTCCAGGATGGGCAGGATCTCGGTGACTTCGAGTGCGCCGGAGGCGAATTGGCCGATCAGTGCGACGGCCATGCTGGGCAGGATGATGGCGACGTCCTCGAGGTACTCGGGGTCGAGGTCCCGCAGCGAGATCTCGGCGATCGGCATGATGGCCGACAGGCCGTGTGCGTCGAGGCGGTCGCCGCCGGCACCGGATCGGGCGTGGTGGTACGCCTCGAGCATGTGGGGGTGCTGCTCCCAAGGCTGGAACACCGAGCGCAGTACGCGGATCAGGACGTCGCGCAGCGGTTCGTCCGGCGTCGGGGGCGCGACCTCGCCGTACGCGTGCTCGGTCATCCAGCGTTCGAGGGCGGCGGCGATCAGCTCGTCGCGGGTGTGGAACAGCTTGTAGATCCGGGCCAGCGAGACGTGGGCGAGTCCGGCGACGGTGCGCAGGTGAACGGCGTCGTAGCCCTGCGTTTCCAGTAGCTGGACGACCACATCGACGATCCGTACCGCAACGTCCGATTCCGACTCGCGCCTCATCCGTCAATGGTAACTTCGTTACCGGTAACCGGGTTACCGTCGCGCGAGTCCCCCTACCACACGCGTGGCGGTACGGGGTGGATCCAGGCAGGTCGCGGGGCCAGGGATCCATCCCGGGCCCGGCCCTCGGGGCTGTGTCCGCCTCGTCGGGTGTCCCGGTCACCGCCAATCCCTGTGTCGTAGTGAAGGTTCGCCCATGTCTGCACTGTCCCGCCGCGCCCTGCTCACCGGCGCGGCCGCGGCCGCCGCCGGTGCCACCCTGACCGGCGCCCCGGTGGCGTTCGCCCGCACCGCCCGGGCCGGGGTCGTCCCGCTGACCCGCGAAGAGCATCGGGTGGTGGTGATCGGCTCCGGCTTCGGTGGCGGCGTGACCGCACTTCGCCTGGGCCAGGCCGGAATTCCCGTGCTCGTCCTCGAACGCGGGCGGCGCTGGCCGACCGGCCCGAACGCCGAAACCTTCCCGCATCCGTCCGCACCCGACAAGCGCATCCTCTGGTACCGCTCGGACCCGAACCTGTTCGGGCAGCCGCTCGCCTTCGAGCCCTACACCGGCTTGATCGAAGCCGTCGCGGGCGAGAACATGACCGCGCTCTGCGCCGCCGGCGTCGGCGGCGGATCCCTGGTCTACCAAGGGATGTCGCTCCAACCGGCGGAGGCGGTGTTCAACACCCATCTCCCGCCGGAACTGGACTGGGCGACCATGGACCGCGTGCACTATCCGCGAGTGGCGCGGATGCTCGGCCTCGAGGTCGCCCCCGACGAACTGGTCGACAGCCCGCAGTACACCGCGGCACGGGTGTTCGCCCAGCGCGCCCGCGACGCCGGGCTGCCGGTCTCGAAGATCCCGATGCCGATCGACTGGAACTACGCGCTCGCCGAACTGCGCGGCGAGATGAAGCCGTCCTACACCAACGGCGACGGCGCGATGGGCGTCAACAACGGCGGCAAGCACTCGGTCGACGTCACCTACCTGGCCGCGGCCGAGGCGACCGGGAACGTGGAAGTCCGCGTCCTGCATCAGGTCACCGACATCGAGCGCGCCGCCGACGGCCGCTGGGTCGTGTACGTCGACCGGATCGACACCTCCGGTGCGGTGCGGGAGAACCTGATCCTCACCACCGGCGCGCTGGTGCTGGCCGCCGGCAGCCTCAACACCACCGCACTGCTGGTGCGTGCCGCGGCGACCGGCCGGATCCCGGACCTGCCCGGCGAACTGGGCGGCGGCTGGGGCACCAACGCCGACCGCATCTACGTGTGGACCGACCCGAACGCCGGGTTCGGTACCACCCAGGGCGGTCCGGTCGTCTACGGCAGCCTGAACTGGGACGACCCGCGGTACGCGCACACCGTCATCCAGGCCTCGATCCCGCCGCTACCGGCCGACCCGGGCAGCACCATGATGGTCGGCTACGGCGTCAGCGACGGCCGCGGCCGATTCACCTACGACGCGGCCACCGACGCGGCCACCCTGCACTGGCCGGCCGACGGCGACGCGGTCATCCAGGACGGTCACATCGCGCCCACCGCACACGCCATCGCGGGCTCGGACGGCATCCTGCTCGACACCAACCTGGCCTTCCCCTCGACCTGGCATCCGCTGGGCGGCGCGTGCATGGGCGCCGTCTGCGACCTCGAGGGCCGGGTGCTGGGTCAGCGCGGACTCTACGTGCTCGACGGCGCCCTCATGCCCGGCAACACCGCGGCCTGCAACCCGTCGATGACCATCGCCGCGGTCGCCGAACGCGCGCTCGACCGCATCGTCGCGGAGGATGTCGGCACCCTGATCTGAGGTTCCGCGCAACCTCGGGCCACCCGTACCGCCGGTACCCACCGGCGGTACGGGCCGGTCGGTCACTGCGCGGGGAACTCCAGCGCCGGTTCCTGGCCGGCGGTCAGCGGAAAGTATCCGAGGAACTCGACATCGGCGTCCAGCGCGTCGAAGCGCGCGATGCGCGCGTCCTGCGGCTCGTAGAACACGTCACCGGGACCGAGGATCTGCACCGGCTCGCCCTCGATCTGGTAGGCCACCCGGCCGCTGATGATGTTCCCGACCACCGGCCCGTTGTGCACGTGCAGCCCGGCCGCGGTGCCAGCGGGCATCCGAATCCGGCGCGCCTCGATGCGGCTGGTGGGCAACGGTTCCGGCAGGCGGACATCCAGGACGATGTCGCGGGTCACGGTAGCTGGCAGCGAATTGGTCTCCGGCACAACGGCAGTCTAGGCCCGGTTCGCGGCTGGGAAGCGTTCAGCGACAGTCGATGTACTCGATGTAGGCGCGGCCGGCGACGTCCCGGCCGCGGTAGGTGCCGCTGTACTCGTAGGTCCCCACATACCCGGCGCCCAGCCCGTAGGAGTAGTCGCCGCCACCCTTTCCCTCGATGGTGATCAGTTCGCGCCCGTCGCCGTCGAGTACTCGCCACGACAGCGATCGCGGCAGGCTCATGGTGCGACCGGTGGGGGTGCGACGCGGTTCGGGCTCGAATTCGGTGACCTCGAAGTCGAATCCGCGGGTGTAGACGCCACCGGAACCGTCGAGGGAGCGCAGGTAGACCGCCTTCTGCAACGGGAAGCCGCAGGGGCCGAGGACTTGGACCAGCAGTGCCTGCGTGCGGTCGCTGAGGTTGAGGACGTGGTAGGTGAAGAACTTGACCGGCAGGTTGTGCCGGGTCGCGGGCGCGAGGCTGTGCAGGCCGACCCCGGCGGCGTACTCGACCGTACACAGACCCTCGACCGCGACGCGGTCACCGTGGTGGTCGACGTGCCCGCGATAGGTCGACAGCAGGCTCCAATGTTTGTACAGGCCAGGGATATTCGCGAAATGGGCCACATTGGGGGTGGCCTCGATCTCGAGTTCGACCACGACGTCGGGATGGATCCGGCGCACGGTGAAATGCGGGTAGGTGCCGTCGATGACGAGTTCCTCGCCGAACCGGAGATGGCTGCCGTCCGGGGCGAATTCGCAGTCGTAGGCCCTGCTGTGCACCAGGAACTGCTCGTCCGGCATGGACGCCGTCGCCGAGGAGGTGTAGACGGTGTCGGCCGGGTCGGTGGTGATCGCCTGGTCGTTGGCGAAGACCGTGACGCCCGGGGTGCCGAGGATCGACATGACACCGAACGATCGATGTGGTTCGGGCAGTTCGGGAACCATCACGCCGTAGTGCACCCAGTTCCGCATCCGCCCGGCCGGCGGGGGCATGGGGGTGGCGGGGTCGAACGGTGTCCCGTTCACGCTCGCGGTCCGGTTCACCAGGCCGATCGCCCGTTGCAGTAGTTGGCCTTCGAACACCGTTGTCCTCCGTCCTGCCGACCGGAGCGCCGACGTCCGGCCGATACGCGTCCCGATCCTACCGGTCGGTAATCGTCGGACCATCGGCATCGGACCGGGCGAGTTCGCGCGTCGGCGGCGAAAACCGGCCCGGCGCAACGGCAGCCGGCGGCGGCGAGGTCAGCTCCGTGGATCGAACGGATCGGCGACGCAGCTGGCGGCCAACTGCACCAACCACTTCCGCACCGCGGCCCGATGTTCGGGCGCGATCTCGGCTTCCAGCTCGCGTTCGCGGCGCTCGACGGCGGGCCTGGCCTCGGCGAGGCGTTTGCGGCCCTGGGCGGTGATCTCGAGGACGTGCTTGCGGCGGTCGACCGGATGTGGGCTGCGCACGATGAGGTCCTGCCGTTCGAGTCCGGCGAGCATCTCGTTGGCGGCCTGGCGGCTGGAGCCGACGTGGCGGGCGACATCGGAGACCGAGACGTCGGGATGGTCGGCGAGGATGATCAGGGTCGCGAATTGCGGGACGGTGAGCTGGAATCGGGCCAGTTCCTCGCCGATGGTCGCGCGCATACCGAGCCAGACCCGGCGCACCAGGAAGCTCAGGACCGGGTAGTCCTCCTGCATCGACTCCACTGACACCTCCGGCTCGACATCGGGCACCCACGAATCTACGCGTCGACATATTGACAAGTACCTGACAAATTGGTGATGCTATCTCCGTCAAGTACTTGTCGATCATATCCCGCAGATCTCCCTGTCCCGGAAGGGCTTTCGACGTGTCCTCCTCCCCCGCACTCCCGCCGAGCCGGCAGCGCACCATCCTGCGCATGCTGCTGTTCTCCCAGCTCCTGATCTGGCTCGACGGCACCATCCTCACCAACGCCTTCGAGACCCTGGCCGACCCGGTCCGCGGCCTCGGCGCCACCCCCGGCCAATTGCAGTGGGCCACCGGCGCGTACACCCTGGTCTTCGCCACCCTCACCTTCACCGGCGGCGCGCTCGGCGACCGCTTCGGCCACCGCAACACCCTGCTCACCGGCATGGCCGTCTTCGGCCTCGCCTCGGTCGTCGCCGCCTACGCCGGCAGCCCCGACCAGCTCACCGCCGCCCGCGTCGCCATGGGAGTCGGTGCGGCACTGCTCATGCCCGCCACCATGGCGGTGATCAGCTGGACCTTCGAACCCGCCCAGCGGGCCGCCGCCTACGGCGCGATGTCCGCGTTCGCCGGCGTCGGCATCGCCGCCGGACCGGTGCTGTCGGGGCTGCTGCTGCAGAAGTTCTGGTGGGGTTCGGTATTCATTGTGAACGTGCCCGTCGTGCTGGTCGGCACGGTGTGCATCGCGCTCGTGGTGCCGAACTTCCGCAGTCCCGTGGCCCGGCGACTCGATCTGCCCGGACTGGCACTGTCCATCGCGGGACTCGGCGCCCTGGCCTACGGCCTGATCCGCGCCGGCCAGGACGGGTCGTTCGCCCGGCCGGCCGTCTGGGGAACCATCGTGGCCGGACTGCTCGTGCTGGCGGGGTTCGTACTCGTCGAACTCCGGGTGCCCGCGCCCAGTTTCGATCCGCGGCTACTACGGGATCGCGCGTTCGCCGGCGGCAATATCGCGCTGATGCTGCTGTTCCTGGCCATGACCGGCTCGTCGTTCTACGGCGCGTTCTATCTGCAGGGGCCGCGGCAGCTCAGTGCCCTGCAATCCGGGCTGCTGATGCTGCCCGCCGCGGCCGGCGTGATGATCGGGTCACCGCTGTCGGTGCGTCTGGTGCGACGTTCGTCGGCCCGGGTGGTGTCGACCCTCGCGCTGCTGATCACCGCGGCGTGCATGGCCGCGGTCTGTGGCTACGGGCTGCACACCTCGATCGTGTTGTTCGAGGTCCTGATGTTCGTCCAGGGCACCGCGACCGGCATGGTCACCGCACCGCTGACCGGGGCGGTCCTGGGATCGCTGCCGCCCGCGCGGGCCGGTGCGGGCAGTGCCGTCAACAGCACCCTGCGCCAGACCGGCAGCGTGCTCGGCATCGCGGTGGGCGGGACCATCACCACGCTCGTCTATCAGGGCGCGATCGAGTCTGCCGTCGCCGCCCGGCCGCCCGCGGTGCGCGACGCCGCCCGGGTATCGGCCGAATCGGCGCGCCACGTCGCCCGCACCACCGGCGACCCCGGACTCGTCGCGGCTGCCGACGACGCATTCCTGCACGCGGCGCACGTTGCCGCGGGCTGGACCGCCGGCTTCGTGGTCCTGGCCGCCGTCGTGGTCGCCACGACCCTTGCGGCCCGGCGGGTTCCGCCGGTCGCGACCGTCGCGCCGGAACCGGAACTCGCGTCGAGCTGAGCGGATCCCGGTGGACGCACCCCGGCTGCGTGCGTCCACCGGCTGCACGCGATGCGGTGCGGCATCGGCGGCAACACGGTTCGCGCGTCGGCGTTGCGGGCGATCGTTAGCTGGCGGATTACCCTCGCATCGTGAAACGCGCATATCTGGTCTGGGGTGTCGGGGTCGGCGCCTATGTCGTCGCGGTGCTGCAGCGGACCTCGTTCGGGGTCTCCGGGCTGGAGGCGGCCTCGCGGTTCCACGCCGACCCGGCGGTGCTGTCGGGGTTCGTGGTGTTGCAGGTCGCGTTGTACGCGGGCATGCAGATTCCGTCCGGCCTGCTGTTGGACCGGTTCGGCTCCCGGGCCATGATCGTCGCCGGATCGCTGATCATGGCCACCGGGCAGGGATTGCTGGCGACCACCGCGGCGCTGCCCGCCGCGATCTTCGGTCGCGTCCTGGTCGGCTCCGGCGACGCCATGGTCTTCATCTCGGTGATCCGGCTGATCCCCGCCTGGTTCCCGCCCCGGCGCGGCCCACTGATCGTGCAGCTCACCGGAATGCTGGGGCAGCTCGGGCAGATCCTGTCCGCGCTGCCGTTCCTGGCCCTGCTGCACGGCGACGGCTGGTCGGCGGCGTACACGAGCGTGACGGCGTTGTCGGTGCTGGCGGCGGTGCTGGCGCTGACCGTGATCCGCGACGTCCCGCCCGGACACGAACCGGTCGCCGTCGAAACCGAGACGCACACCCTGCGGCAGCTCGTCCGGCAGGTGTGGTCGCACCCGGGGACGCGGCTGGGCTTCTTCTCCCACATGGGCACCCAGTTCTCCACCACCACCTTCGCGCTCATGTGGGGTGTGCCGTATCTGGTTTCGGCACAGCATCTTTCGCGGTCGACTGCCGGTCTGCTGCTGACCGTCTCGGTGCTCACCGCGCTCGCCGCCGGACCGGTGCTGGGCGTGCTGAGCGCGCGCTATCCGCTGCGGCGATCTGTACTGGTCCTCACGATCATCCTGGCCGCCGCCGGCATGTGGACCGTGGTGCTGCTGCGGAATTCACCGTCCCCGCTGTGGTTGCTGACCTTGCTGATCATCGTCATCTCGGTCGGCGGGCCCGGATCCATGATCGGATTCGACTACGCCCGCATGTTCCACCCGGGCGCCCGGCTGGGCACGGCCCAGGGCATGGTCAATATCGGCGGTTTCCTGGCGACCCTGTTGGTCATCGAGGCCATGGGCGTGGTGCTCGAGCGTCACGGCGGCTACCGCTTCGACGCCTTCCGGCTGGCCTGGCTCTGCCAGTACCCGATCTGGATCCTCGCGGTGACCGGCGTCCTGATCACCCGGATGAAGGCGCGGCGGCGGCTGGCGACCGAGGGCGTCCACGTTCGCCCGCTCCGCGCGGCGCTGGCCGCCCGCGTCCGCCGCCACTAGCGCGGATTTCCGGCTCGCAGCCACGCCAGATAGTCGGCCGCCGCGCTCGATACCGGATAGTGCGGGCGGTATCCGGTATCGGCGACCAACCGGTCGATGGCCAGATATTCGGTGCCGCTCGTGGGCTGCGGCCCGTGTCCGGGCCGGATCTCCACCGCGAACCGCGGTACCAGCTCGGTCAGCGCGTGGACGACCTCGGCGTTGGTGGTGTGGCGGCCGCCGCCGATGTTGTAGACGCGGTGGTGCAGCCGCTCGGCCGTGGCGAGCAGCGCGATCGCCCGGGCGCAGTCCTTCACGTAGCACAGGTCGATGCCGTCGTCCGCGTACAGCGGGCCGGTCAGTTCCGGCGCAGTGCCGTGGGCGGCGGCGTGCAGCAGTTGCGGTGCGGCCATGAACCGGGACACCGGATGTCCGCCGGGGCCCCAGATTCCGGCGATGCGCAGGTTCACGACGTCCAGGCCGGCCGTGTCCGCGAGGTGATCGGACAGCAGTTCGCCGATCTTCTTGAACGCCGGGATCGGGTGCAGCGCGCGCGGCGCGAGCGGCAGGTCCTCGTGCCAGGGACCGGGGTCGGCGATGCCGCCGTATACGCCGATCGTGCTCGCGACCGCGACCCGGATCGATCGCTCCCGGGCGACATCCAGCACGCGCAGCAGGGATTCGACGGCCGCGAGGGCGTCGGCCACCGGATCGGCACCACCGGGCGGCCACGGGACCGACCCGGCCAGGTGCACGATCGCCGTCGGCCGGTATCGCTCGCACAGTGCGCGCAGCCGGTCCCGATCGCGAATGTCGGCCTGCTCCACGAAGACTCGCTTGCCCAGTTCGACCTCGAACGCGGTCGCCGGCCGGGCGCCACGCTGCACGGCCACACAGTCCGCGCCCAGGTCGAGCAGGGCGCGGGTGGTGTGCGCGCCGATGAAGCCCAGGCCGCCGGTTATCAGGATCATGCGTTCCCCTCTGAATTCCTTCAGTTCTACTGATCATCAGTAAAACTGACAATATCGTAGGCGCTACCATGAGCCGGTGTCCACAGCAGCCGGAACCCCGTCGACCGATCCGCCGGAAAGCCTTGTCTACCTGCTGAAGCACGCCCATCTGCGCCTGAACGAGCTGGTCGCGGCCGAACTGGCCGAGCACCCGGTCAGCGGCCGTGAGCTAGCGGTGCTGACCGTCGTCGCCGGTAACGAACCGATCTCGCAGCAGCAGGCGGCCGCACGCCTCGGCGTCGACCGGACCACCATGGTCGCCCTGCTCGACGAACTCGAACGCAAACAGCTGCTGAGCCGCCACCCCAACCCCGCCGACCGCCGGGTCAATATCGTCGAAATGACCCCGCGCGGCGAGACGGTGCGAGCCGAGGCGCGCGCCGCCGCCGATCGGGCCGAGGGCCGGTTCCTGGCCGCGCTCGAACCGGACACCGCGGCCGGTCTGAAGCGGGCCCTGCGTACCGTGCTGCGCGGCTGATCACCGCCGCGACAGGTGCCTTGACAATTGCCGGGGCCGAATCTGGAATGGACATGTGGCGGACGAATTCGACTCGGTGCTCACCGAAGTCGGGCCACGGTTGCGGGAACTGCGGCGCCGTGCCGGGCTGACCCTCGCCGCCCTCAGCGACACCACCGGAATCCCGCTCAGCACCCTGTCCCGGCTCGAATCCGGGCGGCGCAAGCCCACGCTCGAACTGCTGCTCCCGCTCGCCAAGGCCCATCAGGTACCGCTCGACGAACTGGTCAACGCGCCACCCAGCGGTGACCCGCGGGTGCACCTGCGCCCGATCTCCTATCACGGCATGACCGCCGTCCCGCTCACCAACAAGCCGGGCGGCCTGCAGGTCCAGAAGCTGATCATGTCCCCCACCGACCGGTCCAGCATCCCCGACCCGCGCACCCACGAGGGCTACCACTGGATCTACGTCCTCAACGGCCGGCTGCGCCTGATTCTCGGCGACAACGACCTCACCCTCGGACCCGGCGAGGTCGCCGAATTCGACACCCACCTCCCGCACTGGTTCGGCACCGCCGATCCGCAACCGGTCGAGTTCCTCAGCATCATGGGCCCGCAGGGAGAACGCTTCCACCTGCGCGCCCGCTACCGTCCCCAGTAACCCGGCGCGGACCTCGCGCAAATCACGGCCCCGCCTCCCGGCGAACTGGTCGGACGGTCCATTTGTGCTGTGGCACAATGCAGCTCGCGTCCGGTCGACCGACCGGGCGCCTATCATCGGTCCCACATCGGACTCTTCGAACAGGGGTGCAGCATGACCGACAGTACGGCGCGGATCGATCAGTCCAAACCCAGCATCGCGCGCGTCTACGACTACCTCCTCGGCGGGAAGGACAACTACGCGGTAGACCGCGAGGTCGGCGACTTCTTCAAGAAGGATCTGCCCGGTTCCGTGGCGATCGCGCACTCCAACCGGCAGGCCCTGATCCGCGCGATCACCGCCATGTCGCACGCGGGCATCCGGCAGTTCATCGATCTCGGCAGCGGGCTGCCCAGCGTCGACAACGTGCACCAGGTCGCGCAGCGCTTCGACGAGGACAGCCGGGTCGTCTACGTGGACAACGACCCGATCGTGCTGGCGCACAGCCGCGCCCTGCTCGCCACCGACGGCGCCACCACCGTGATCACCGCCGACCTGCGCGACCCGGAAGCGATCCGCGCGAACCCCGAGGTCGAGCGGCTGATCGACTTCAGCGAACCGGTCGGTGTGGTGTTCAGCGCGATCCTGCACCACCTCAACGACGACGAGGACCCCGCCGGCGTGGTGCGGTACTGGGCCGGCGAGGTGCCGGTCGGCAGCCAGGTCTACATCTCACACTTCCGCTCCGGCGACAACGACGAGACCCGCGCCGCCGAGGCCAAGCTGCAGTCCACGTTCGGCCGCGGCCGCTGGCGCAACGACGCCGAGATCCGCTCGCTGTTCGGCGATCTGGAGGTGCTCGAGCCCGGCCTGCGGCCCTGCGTCCGCTGGTGGCCCGAGCCCGAACCGGGAACCGCGGGCCTGACCACCATCGGTGCCGCCACCCAGGAGCCCACCGTCTGGCAGCAGCTCATCGCCGCCGCGCACGCGCGGAAGAACTGATCCGGGCGATCTCCTTGGTACGGTGCGCGCATGATCATCGGTGCGCACACCATCTGCTATGCCGCCGACGCCGAGCGGGCACGGGCGTTCTTCCGTGACGTGCTGGGCTTCGCCCACGTCGACGCGGGCGGCGGCTGGCTGATCTTCCAGGCACCCCCGGCCGAACTGGCCGTCCACCCGGCCGAGCCCGGCGAGAGCGGCCGGGCCGAGCTGTACCTGATGTGCGACGACCTGGCCGCGACAATGGCGGACCTGACCGCCAAGGGCGTCGAATTCACCAGCGAGGTGAGCGAACAGCGCTGGGGTCGGCTGACCACCCTGGCCGTGCCGGGCTTCGGCGATCTGGGCCTGTATCAGCCGCTGCACCCGACGGCCGTGGATCTGCCTTAGCGTGGATCTGCCCTAGCCGTGGATCTGCCCTAGCCAGCGATCTGCCCCAGCCAGCGGTCACTGTCAGCCGCGGCATCCAGCACCGCCGCGGCATCCAGCTGCGGCCGCCGAACAGTCGCCACCGAACAGTGGCTGCCGCAACGGATGTCGCCCTGGGCCGC
The DNA here is from genome assembly GCF_003696265.1 of Nocardia stercoris. Lineage (GTDB taxonomy): Bacteria > Actinomycetota > Actinomycetes > Mycobacteriales > Mycobacteriaceae > Nocardia > Nocardia stercoris. The sequence goes on from NZ_RFFH01000003.1 coordinate 212,235, forward strand.
AGCTGCGGTACGACCGGCGACCACGGTTGCGTGCGGCGTCAGCGCCCGGCCGGCGGCTGCTGGCGGGCGGCGGCGGTCAGATCGTCGACTTGACGTTCGGCCCGCTCGGCTCGCGCGAGGGTCTGCGCGCGCGCCTCGTCGAGGGCGGCGATCCGGTCGGCGGCTTCGCGTTCGGTTCGGGCCAGCGCCGCGGCAAATTCGGTTCGGAGCGAGCCCATATCGCTCGCGGCACGGTCGCGGACCCGGGTCAGCTCGGCACGCGCCGCATCCAATTCCGCTCGTACGCGGTGCAGTTCCTCCCGCAGCTCGGCGACTGCCTGATTGCGCTCGGCGACAGCCGCTTCGGCGCGGCCGATGGCCCGCTCGGCGTCCGCGGCGCGCTGCACGGCCATGTCCCGCTCGGCCGCCGCGGCCGTGAGCTGCTGGGCCGCATCGCGTTTCACTCGCTCCACCTCGGCGGCGGCGTTGCGCCGGGCGGCGGCGATGTCCTCGCCGGCCTGTTCCCGGGCCCGCTCGACATCGGCGGCCGCTTCGGTTCGGGCGGCACGGATTTCGGCTTCGGCCTCGGAGCGGGCCGCGAACACGTCGGCGGCGGCCCGTTCGCTGACCGTCCGGAGTTCGCCGAGCGCCTCCTCCCGCGCCGATTCCGCGCCGGCGATCCGTGCCTCGGCCGCTTCGGCGGCCGTGACCGCGTCGTCCGCGGCGGCTTCGGCGATCTTGCGGGACTCCTCCGCGGCCCGGCGTCCCTGCTCGGCGGCGACGGTCGCCACCTCGGCCTCCGCAATACGGCGGGCGGCCTCGGCCTGGACCGCCTGCACCTGCGCTTCGGCCACCGCGGGATCGGCGAGCGTACTCAGTTCCGCCACTGCGGCATTGATCGTGACACCGAACTGTTCGGCCAAGGTCCGGAACTCGGTGAGCAGTTCGTCGGCGCGCAGCCGGGCCACCGTGACCGGACCCTGTTTCGTCACGGTGACATTCACCGGCTGGGGTTCGGCGGCCTCCTGGCGGCGTTGCCGTTCCCGCCAGGCGCGCCACCGGGTGTGCTCCGGCAGCTCGCAGTATTCGGGCGGCCGACCGGGCCCGGCTGCGGGCGCGGTCGCCTGGGTACAGCCGGGATAGTTGCAGATGCTAGCCACGCCGGAATGGTAACCGGCGGAACGCCGAACGCTTCATGCACTCACCGGCCGGTCGGAAACCGGTACGGCCACACCATCACTGGACGCCGCCTGCTGGGCGTTCTGTCCCTCTGCCACATCCGCCGGACTGAACCGCATCCACAACACCAGCACCGCGGTCGCCGCCGCCAGAACGGCGCAGCCGGCGAATGCCCAGCTGTAGCCGGCCGCGAACGGATACAGCTCCGAATCCGACAGTCCCGCACGGATTTTCTCCGGGCCGCCGAGCGCCGCTTTGTGCGATCCCACCACCGCGCCCACCGCCACCAATCCCGCTGCGCCACCGAGGTTCTGAGCGACCTGCGCCAGAGCGGTGATCGGGCCGATCTCGGTCACCGCGACACCGGCGATGACCGAGAGCGTCAACGCGATGAACGCCAGCCCGAATCCGAAGCCGCACACGAAAACCGAGCCCGCGATGCCGGGGAAGTACGCCGGATGATGGGTGGTGATGGCGGCCGCGAACAAGCAACCCGCGCAGATGATCACCGCGCCGGCCGCCACCAGCCAGCGCGGAGCCACACGCAGCGCCAGATTCGAGGCGAGGGCCGCCGCCGCGGCCAGCCCGACGGCGAACGGAACCGAAGCCAGACCGCTCTGCGTGGGCGAATACCGCAGGATCCCTTGCAGATACATGGCCAGGTACACCGACAGGCTCATCATGATCGCGCCCATCACCAGGATCGAGCACAACGCGGACACCCGGCTGTGGTTGCGGAAAAGGCTGAACGGCAGGATCGGCGCCACGGCGCGCCGTTCGACCCGCACGAACAACACCAGCAGCACGACAGCCAGCAGCGCGGGGACCACGACCACCAGCCGGCCCCAGCCGGCCGGACCCTCGTTGACCGCGAACACCGCGGCCGTGACGCCGCCGGTCACCAGTAGCGCGCCCGGCCCGTCGAGCGACACCCGATGTCCTTGCGACTCATGCAGATACACCAGCGCACCGAGCACCACCAGCGTTCCGATCGGCACATTGACCAGGAACACCAGCCGCCACGACACATCGGCGAGCAGGCCGCCCACCGTCAGGCCGAGGACGGACCCGATACCGGTCAGCGCCGCGTAGATGCCGAAGGCCTGACTGCGCGGCTTGCCCGGCGCGTAGGTGGCAGCGATCAGCGCCATCGCGGTCGGGGACGCCACCGCCGCCGCGATCCCCTGCAGCGCCCGGCCCGTGATCAGGCTCGCCTCGTTCCAGGACAGACCGCAGAGCAGCGAACTGAGGGTGAACACCGCGACCCCGGCCACGAAGACCCGTTTGCGCCCGAGGGTGTCACCGAGTCGGCCGCCCGGCAGCATCAGGCCACCGAAGGCCAGCACGTACGCGGTGATGATCCAGTTGCCGCCAGCCTCGGTGAGCCCCACCGCCTCTCGAATGCGGGGCAGCGCGAGAGCCACGACCGTCCCGTCCAGAACTACCAGCAGTTGCAGGCCCCCGACCACGAATATGGCCGGTCCCCACACTCTGGTCTGCCCCGCACCCGTCGCCGTCCCCGAGGAAGTCATAGCGCTCGACGGTACCTGTCACTCGGCGCACCAGGTGGACCAGGTCGCCGTGTCGGCGCAGGCCAGCGCCCGTTTTCGACCCCGAAGACCGTTGTGTGCCGGTCACCCGCGCCGGCGGCGCAACCCGATGATCGCGGCGGCGAGGATCACCAGATAGACGATCACGTAACAGTTCAACAGAATCGGGGCGACCGGCCACTGCGGCGGAAACAGGAACAGCCCGACCACGACCCAGTGCTCGTTCCACTGGTAGGTCCAGGCACCGACCGCCAGATACAGTGCGGCAGTGACCCACCACCAGCCTGGTGCGCGCTGTGCGCGATGGACCAGATCCACCAGCAGTGGCACGAACCAGACCCAGTGGTGGTTCCAGGTGAACGGCGACACCGCACATGCCGTCATGCCGGCCAGCGTGACCGCCAGCAACGGTTCTCCGCGGCGGTTCCATTCAGCGCCCGCCAGCAGCCCGGCCACCGCCACGGGCGCGGCGACCAGCAGCCACAACCAAGCGGGCACGGCGTGGTGGGTGAGATGCGCGATCGCGCCGCGCAGTGATTGGTTGGCGGGCATGGTGTCCGGTGCGATCCGCCCGGCCTCGAAGAACGTGGACGTCCAGTACTGGCGGGAATCGTCCGGCAGGAGCAGCCCCGCCACCACGACGGTCCCGACGAATGTCAGCGCCGTTCCGGCCGCGGTTCGCCACTGCCGCAACGCCAGCAACTGCGCCACGAAGAACAGCGGTACCAGCTTGATGCCCGCGGCCACTCCGATCCAGGTGCCGCGCAGTTCCCGGTCCGCGCCGTCGGATTCGGGCGTGCGGGTGAAGGTCCACAGCACCAGGGCCATCAACACCAGGTTGATCTGCCCGTAGTAGAGCGTGGACCGCACCGGTTCCAGGAATACACAGGTCAGGGCGAGCAATCCGCTCACGCCCGCGAGCCGTGGGGTGATCCGGTAGCCGAGGACCCGCCAGCACAGCAGCACGCAGCCGTAGAGCACGGCCGAATTGAGGACCAGGCCGGTGTCTCGGACCGCAGCCCAGGGCACCGCCAGGATCGGCAGGAAGATCAGCGTGGAGAACGGTGTGTAGGTGTAGGAGAGCCCGCGGAAGGTTGTCTCGGTGTAGAGCGGATGACCGTGCGCGATCTTCCACGCGCCGTCGCGATAGATGTGCAGATCGAATCCGCCGGCCAGGATCCCGGCCCCGTTGAGCCACGGGTCGACCAGTGTGAAGGTCAGCAGCAGCGACACCGCGGCGGTCACGGCCAGCACGACGCGCGTGCGATTGCCGATTGGCTCCGGTGGGCGCGGATCCTCCACTGTCGCAACGATTTCCGTTGCATTATCGGTCACCGCGGGACCACCTCGGGTTCGGATTCGTCACTACCGTCCGGTTGTAACAGAACCAGATTCGTCGCCACGAACCGCCCTGTGAACGGTGATGACGGCGTGTCGCTAGGGGCGACCCGGCGGTGCGAGCGGTTCGTGCCGGAGTGTGACGGCGCAGCAAACACCGGTCAGGACACCTCATCTCCCCCGGACGCGTGCCCGCCGACTACTTCGGCCGACACGACCGGAGCCGGCCGCTGCACGTCGTCGCCCGATAACTGGTTCGTTGAGCAGATTGCCGCCGTACCGCGGTGCTAAACCTTTGCGAACGAATTACCCCGGCGCCGAAATGCGGGTGCCCCGGTCACGATTCGTGACCGGGGCACCCGCAGGCTCCGAACCTCAGCCGTGGACCAGCTCGGACTCCGGCTCGGCGTCGACCGGGCCGTGCGGGGAGGACTCGGCCCGGTTGGGCAGCAGCGCCGCCATCACCACGACCAGCACCGTCAGCGCCGCCGAGACACCGAAGGCCAGCTTCATGCCGTCCAGATGCGCGGTGAGCGGCTCGGTGCCCGACGCCACGAGGCCCTTGGCGCGGGACGTCATCAGGGTGATCACCAGTGCGGTGCCGAAGGCGGCCGCCACCTGCTGCAGGGTGCCCAGCATGGAGCTGCCGTGCGAGTACAGGTGCATCGGCAGGGCGCCCAGGCCCAGGGTGAACACCGGTGTGAAGGTGGCCGCGAGCGAGACCATCAGCAGGATGTGCAGCACCAGCAGCATCCAGTACGGCGTGGTCAGCGTGATCTGGGTGAAGCCGGCCAGCGCGGCGACGATGCCGATCGAACCGGGAACCACCAGCAGCCGCGCGCCGAACCGGTCGAACACCTTGCCGACCGACGGCCCGAGCAGGCCCATCGCCAGGCCGCCCGGCATCACCAGCAGACCGGTCTCCAGCGGAGACAGGTGGCGCAGGTTCTGCAGGTACAGCGGGAGCAGCATCATCGAGCCCAGCATGGCCAGGAACGCCACCGCCATCAGCACCAGCGCCTTGGCGTAGGTGGGCGCCAGCAGCACCCGCAGGTCCAGCAGCGGGGTGCCCGACCGCTGCAGCCGGATCTGCCGCCAGGCGAAGACTCCGATCGCCGCCGCACCCGCGGCCACGATCAGGCCCGGAACAGCGGCGTTACCGCCCTCGAAGCGGCTCAGACCGTACACCAGCCCACCGAAGCCGAGGGCCGCCAGCATCACCGAGGTCCAGTCGATCGCGCCCGGCTGGGGCTCACCGATGTTGTCGAGCTTGCGCAGGCCGAGCCAGGTGACCACACCGGCGATCGGCAGCATCATGACGAACAGCCAGCGCCACGACGCGACCTGCAACACCAGGCCGGAGGTCACCGGGCCGAGCGCGGGGGCCACCGAGATAGCCAGGGTCACGTTGCCCATGACGCGGCCGCGGTCCTGTTCGGCAACGACCGTCATCAGGGTGGTCATCAGCAGCGGCATCATGACCGCCGTACCGCAGGCCTGCACGATGCGACCGGCCAGCAGCAGCGGGAACACCGGCGCGACGGCGGAGAGCAGGGTGCCGGTGATGAAGACGCCCATGGCGACCGAGTAGGCGGTGCGTGTGGACACCCGCTGCAGGAACCACCCCGTGGTCGGGATGACCGACGCCATAGTGAGCATGAACGCGGTCGACACCCACTGGGCGGCGCTCTCGGTGACCTTCAGGTCGTTCATCAGCCGCGGGATCGCGTTGATCATGACGGTCTCGTTCAGAATCACCACGAAAGTCGCGAGGGTCAGGACCCTGACGACGGCCGGTGTGCGGCCGCCACCGCCGGCCGTGGGCGGTTGTTCTGGCATCGGATAACCTCCGGGGATTCGATCAGCGAGTTCGGCGACGAGCGGCGCTGTGCGGGCCACTCCTGTTTCGAGACGTGGCGGCCGAGCTCAACTCATCGGTCGTCGGCAAGTATTGCGCGCACCACTGACAGAAATCGTTCGAATATCCGCCGTCTACTCCGCATCACGCCGCATTCCCGCAGGTAGCGGGAGTGTTCACGGCGTGAAACCTGGTGCGGTGAGCTGCATCACGTTCACAGGTTCGCGGCCGACCGGCATCGTCGGTACGCCCGGGGCCTCTGCGGCAACCTTCTCGTGACCGGTTCACGTGCGTGCGCGACTTTCGTTGCGGCGCGCACCGCACACCGCGAGCGGCCCGGCCCCGCCGGCGCACGTCCCCGTTCGTGCCGGTGACGATCGACTCGCGCTGTGCTGTAGTGGGCGCATGACGGTAGGTGATCAGCAGATCCGCCGGGCGGTCGTGGACGATGCCCGCGCCGCCGCGCGGCTGCTCGACGACTTCAATCGCGAATTCGACACTCCGACACCGGGAGTGGAGGCACTGACCGCACGGCTCACCACTCTGCTCGCCGGCGACGCGATCGTCGTCCTGCTCTGCGGCGAACCGGCGGTGGGAATCGCCGTGCTGTCGTTCCGACCCAATGTGTGGTTCGACGGCCCGGTCGCACTGCTCGACGAGCTCTACATCCAGCCGGACCTGCGCCGCTGTGGACTCGGAAATCGCTTACTGGAGACCGCGATCGGTGTGGCCCGCGCCCACGGCGCCGGAACCCTGGAGATCAATGTCGACGGCGAGGACACCGACGCCCGCCGATTCTACGAAGCCCACGGCTTCAGCAACACCGAGCCCGGCGCAACCGAACCGATGTACTTCTACTACCGCGACCTCGACTGACCGACCCCGGCGTCATGCCGGTTTGTGCCAGATCAGTGAGTAACGCCAGAACAGATGCCGGCGGACGACGGCGGACGGCAACAGGTCTCGGGCCGCCGACCGGACGTCGGCGGTGGTGGTCGTGGGGTCCAGCATCGGCATGCCGATGTCCTGCCATTTTCCGGCCCGGCCCTGGGCCGCGCGCAGCACGCCCATGACTGCGTTGGCGGGCAGTGAGATTGCCTCCCACGGTACTTCGCGCCCGGTTACCCGCGGAATGCCGATGACGGCGAGCGTTCCACCGGGGCGGACCAGTGATCCCAGGCGAGCCAGTGCGGGCCGCAACGGCATGTGGTGCAGGCTGGAGATCGCGGTGACCGCGTCGTATCCGTCCGGCGCCAGGTCCACGGAATCCATGACGTCGCCGTGCACCCAGCGCACGGTGCCGCCTTCGGCCCTCGCCAGATCGATCATGGCGGCGGAACGGTCGATCCCGTCCACCGCGCCCGCTCGAGCGGCCAGCTTCCGCGCGAAAACCCCGGTCCCGCAACCGACATCGAGTGCGCGGTCCATCCGCTCCGGGAGCGCCCGCAACAGCAGAGCGTGGTAGTGGGCGTTGTGGTCCCAGTGCAACGCCGCGGGCAATTGCGGGATCAGCCTCATCCGGCCAGGCTACGACAATCGGCGCCGGTCGCCGCCCGGATCGGGGGTAGATTCCGGACATGCCACTGGGACATCTCGGCGTGAACGTCACCGATCCGAACGCGGCCCGCGCCTACTACGACGAGCTCATGCCGCTGCTGAACTACGAACGCTACCTGGGCGACGACACGCAGTTCGCCTACCGCCCCGCCCAGGGCAAGATCGGCACCCACCTGTTCTTCTATCCCGCTCCCACGCCGGGCTATGCAGCGGACCGGGCGGGTCTGCAACACCTCGCCTTCATGCTGCCCACGCGCGCCGCGGTGCGCACCGTGCACGACTGGGCGCGAGCCCACGGCGACGAAATCGTCCACCCGCCACAGGAATTCCCGCAATACCCGCCGCCCTACTACGCCACCTTCTGGATCGGATACGACGGCGTGCTGCTCGAAGCGGTTTGCCACAAGGACGCCTGAACCGCTCGCCGCGCGTCCGAAACCGGTGCCGACACGGCGCCGGTCGCACCGCCGCACCGTGTTTCGCCCGTGATAGCGTCTGGCTCTCGATGCCGATCGGCCCCTTGGGGAACGGTGGGGGCCGCTGACACCAGCTGGAAGGCGGCGGTAGGTGGCGACCAGAGGAGCACTGCGGTTCGGGCCGCACGCGGGAGCGTTGCTGGCACTGCTGTCGGGCGCGCTGGGTGGCCCGCCGGCGACTGCCGGTGCCGAGCCGGTCACCGTCCCGGACATCGTGGCGGCGCAGGTGATCGAGCCGCCGGTCGAGTGTGCGGCCGGTTCACGCCCCTATCCGGTCGTCGTGTTGCCGGGCGCCGACGGCACGACGGCGGACACCGCCGCACAATGGGCGCCCATGGTGGACGCGCTGCAGCAGGCGGGAGCGTGTGTTCTCGTCTTCCAAGGCGGCATCATCGGTACGCAACGGTGGGCAGTCGACCCGGCCGTCTCCGCTCGACAGGTCGCGCAGTTCGTCGACGAGGTGCGGGCGGTCACCGGCGCACCGAAGGTCGATATCGTCGCGCACTCCGCGGGCGCGGTGATCGGCGACTACTACGTCAAGGTGCTGGGCGGTTTCCCGAACGTGCACAGCCTGATCCAGCTGGCGCCGGAGACCCACGGCTCCGACGGATCCGGGGTCCTGCCGGGCCTTCCGGTACCACCGGCGCAGCTGGTCGCGGGCCTGCCGATCGCACCACCGCTGGCCGGTCTGCTCGGGGTCGGCGGCGCTCTCGGTCTGCTCTCCGCGGCGCCTGCCGTCACCGCGCTCGGCGACGGTCCGATCGCGCAGCCCGGTGTCGAGTACTCGATCATGGCCACCAGGAACGACACGCTGGCGACGCCGGTGGGCACCTCGTCGTTCATCGACGAGCCCGGCGTCACCAACGTGTTCTACGAGGACCAGTTCCCCGGCAGCGCGCCGGTCGACCACTCGAGCCTGCGATCCAGCCCGAACACCACCGAATGGGTTGTGGCGCAGCTGTATCGGTGACGGCTACCGGTCACGGCGTCACGCCGCGCGCAGCACCAGTACGGTGATCTCACTGGGAGCGAACACGCGCAGCTGCGGGCCCCAGAATCCGGTGCCCCGGCTGGTGTAGAGCTGGGTGTGGTCACCGTGGCGGCTCAGCCCGGCCACCACCGGCTGCTCGAGCCGTACCAGATAGTGGAACGGCCAGATCTGCCCGCCGTGGGTGTGCCCCGAGATCTGCAGTGCGACACCGGCGCGGACCGCGTCACGCACCTGCGTCGGCTGGTGTGCCAGCAGCACGACCGGGAGCTGCGGGTCGGCGCCGGCGAGGGCGGCGTCGAGATCGGGTCCGTGGCCGGGCAATCCGCTGCCGGTGGGGTCGTCGATGCCGGCGATCACCAGCCGGTCGCCGTTGTGGGTGAGAGTCTCGTGTTGGTTGTGCAGTGGGAGCCAACCCAATTCGGTCATGGTGGTGATCCAGCCCGGTGCGTCACCGAAGTATTCGTGGTTGCCGGTGATGTAGTACCGGCCGAGCCGGGCTTCCACCTTCGCCAGCGGTTCCACCTGCGCACGCCGGGCCGCGACCGAACCGTCGGCGAGATCACCTGCGTGACAAGCGATATCGGCTCGCTGCTCGTTGACCACCGCCACGACCCGCTCCGACCAGCGCCGCCGGTCCAGGGCGGCGAAGTGGGTGTCGGTGATCACCACCATGCGCAGTCCGTCGAGCCCGGCCCCGAGCCGGGGCACGGCGACCTCGACGGTCCGCACGCGCGGCACCCGCCGTGCCTCCACGACGCCCCACCCGATCAGCGCCGCCGACACCACCAGCACGCCGAGCGCGACGACCCGCGACCGCAGCGGATCGTCGACACCGGCCAGGATCAACACCGTCCGCCCGACCGCCCCGACGACCGACCAGCTGAACAGCACCCACATCACGCCCAGCAGGGTGTCGCCGACGATCGCGGCCGGGTCGGACTGTTTCGGGCCGTGCCCACGGAACATGGCCAGCGGCAGGCCCACATATCCGGCCACGGCCAGAGCGGTGCCGGCCCAGAACAGCGGCCCGGAGACCGGGCAGTAGATCAATACCCACCAGGGCACCAGGAACAGCGCGGCGGGGATCACCAGGAACAGCGCGGCGCGTGGAACGTACTTCACCGCATCAATCATCCACATCCCGCCGGACCGGGCCTCCCAGCGGGGACGAGCGTCAGGTCAGCGCTCGTAGGTGCCCTCGTAGCGGCCGCGGGCGAGCACAGGCGGCACCCCGGCCACGAACTCGGCGTAGTGCACCGTCTCGGGAGTCTCGAGACGTTCAGCGAGGGCGAACAACTGGAAGACGTACCGGTGCGGACCGTGTCCCTTGATCGGCGCCGGACCGCGATAGCCGCGGGTGAGGCGCGTGTTCAGCACCCGGACACCCGGCGTGGTGGTTCCGGCGGCGAGGGCGCCCCGCGGTACGCCGGTCAGGGCCGGGTCCAGCAGGGCCAGGCAGTGCAGGAACGGCCGGGTGGTGGGCGCGTCGGGATCTTCGATCACGAGCAACCAGCCGGCCGTACCGGGCGGCGTGGCCGACCAGCGCAGTTCCGGTGAAAGGTTCTCTCCGCCCGCCCGTTTCGCGACATGGATGCGCGGGATCGGGCCGCTCGCGGTGAAATCGGGGCTGGACAGGGTCACCGTGTCGGGCCCGTCGAGGCCGGGCAGGTTCCAGGTCAGGCCGGTGTCGCCGGCGTGGCGGTTGCGCAGCAGTGTGCCGAGAAATCCCATGAGTACTCCGGTCGTTCAGTGCCGACGGTCGTCAGCGGAGGCGAGCTGGGGCAGCGCGAAACGGCAGAGTTCCGCCGCCGCGTCGAAGTTCCGCGGTGTGGGTTGCAGCGCGGCGAGAGCGGCCGGAACGGAAGCGCCGGGCCATGTGTGGCCCATGCCGTGCACGGTCCAGGCGGCGACACGGGTGCCGCCGGCGCCGGCGCCGGCCTCCCATCGGCTGACCGCGAATTCGTCGGGCCCCGCACCGGCCGGCAGGTCCGCGACGGTAGCCACCGTGCCGCAGCCGTTCCAGTCGGCCCAGCGACGGGCGGATTCGGCGAGTCCGTGCGTGCGACCGCGCAGTTCGCCGTCCGGCCCGCGTCGCCGCGAATATCCACCGTCGATCGGGACCATGGCATCGGCGGTCCCGTTGATGAGCAGCGCCGAAACCGAGTGGGTGGGGCGGAGATCGGACAGTGCCGCGGGCAGCGCACCGGCGACCGCGCCGAAGGCGGCGACCCGATCGGAGGCTTCCAGCGCGAGTCGGTGTGCCATGAACGCCCCGTTGGAGATTCCCGCGACGACCGTGTGATCGGGGCGGGTGCCGTGCTGCTCGGCCGACAGGTCGATCACGGCCCGCAGGAAGGCGACGTCGTCGACCCCGGATTCGTCACCGGTGGTGACGCCGCGGCCGTCGGCCCAGCTGCCGGTGAACGCGTCCGGATAGGCCACGACCGCGCCGAATCGGTCGGCCTGGGTATCGAAACTGGTCCAGCGGCGCATGGTGTCGTCACCGCCGCGGACCGCGCGTCCGTCGGTCGCGCGGTTGCCGTGCAGCACCAGGATCAGCGGCAGGCCCGGCCGGGGTGTGGCGGGTGGCCGCAGGGTGAATGTTCGTTCGTGTCCGTCGATCAGCACGTTCTCGATGGTCGAGTTCTCCCTCTCGAATTTATACAGGTTACCTGCGCAGTGTTCCTGTACTGTATCGAGGCATGAGCGAAAGCGCAACGGATCCAGCGGTATTGGCGTCCGAACTGCAGACGGTCGTCGGCGCCGTGGTGCGGTCGATGCGGGCCGCGTCACCGGGCCGCGATCTCACCCTCGCCCAGGTGTCGGTGCTGAAGTGGCTGGACCGGGAGGGACCGCACACGGTCGCCGAACTCGCCCGCGCGGACAAGATCGCCCACCAGTCGGCCGCCGCCACGGTCTCCGCGCTCGTCGACCGCGGCCTCGTCCGCCGCGATGTCGACCCCGCCGACCTGCGCCGCCGCGTCCTGCACCTCACCGACACCGGCCACGCGCTGCTCGCGGAACGACGCGACGCCGGCTACGACTACCTCGCCGACCTCATCGACCAGCGCCTCGACGCCGACGACCGGGCCCATCTCGCCCACTCACTGACCCTGATCCGGCGGCTGCTCCCCTGAGCTTCGCTCGGTCGAAACCGGGCGTGCTCCAGCGCCTCCCACGTCAGCTCCACCAGCAGGACCGTCCGGCGCGGCGGGACTAACTCGCATGCCCGCCTTCGTTACCGGTGAACGCGGGCTGCAGGGCCAGCATGGCGGCCGCCAGCCGATCCCAGGTGGTGGCCGGGAGTTCGTGGCCGATGCCCGGCAGCGGAAGCAGGGTGGCGCCGGGGATCTCGAGCACCAGAGCCTGCCCGTTGCCGTACGGGAAGAACGGGTCGTCGGTGCCGTGCACCACCAGGGTCGGCATCGTGAGTTCGCCGAGCCGTTCCCGCCAGCGGTCGCCCGCCGGGGCGAACGCCACGTTGAGCAGGCCGGCGGCGACATCGGTGGTGCGGTCGGTGATTCGCGCGGCCTGCTCTCGCGCCTCGGCTTCGTCGAATCCGCTCGCACCCGCCAGTATCCGGGCCTGGGCGACCTGGTAGTCGATCACCGCCGCTCGGTCGGACCAGTCCGGGGCGGGTGTACCGGTCATGAATTCCAGCACGCGATCGGAGTGCTCGGGCAGGTCGGGGTCCGCCGGGCCGGGGGCCGTCGGCCGGGTAGCGATCAACGTCAGGGCCGACACCCGGTCGGGGTGGTCGAGGGCGGCGAGCTGACAGATCCAGCCGGCCACGGAGAAACCCACCAGGTGGGCCCGCGGCACGTCGAAGGCTTCCAGCAGTCCGACGATGTCCGCGGCCAGGTCGCGCAGGCTGTAGCCGGGAGCACCGGCCGGGTAGGTGGTCGAGCGGCCGCTGTCGCGCATGTCGTAGCGCAACACGAACCGGCCCGCAGCGGCGAGCCGGTCACAGAACGAGTCCGCCCAGAACAGTCGCGACGTGCTCGGCAGCACCACCGCCGGATGCCGCCGATCACCGAAAGTGGTCACACACAATTCGATGTCACCGACGGTGACCAGGTGTTCGGGCGAACGTTCGATATCGAGCGGCATGGTGTCTCCTCTGCAATTGCCTCTTGCGGAGGAGACTGCGCGCGCGAGCGAAACTCATCGGTCCGACCGGCCGCGAACGCACACCGGTCAGGCGGCGTGCTGGGCGATCTGGATCAGGTTGCCGCAGGTGTCGTGGAACACGGCGACCGTGACCGGGCCGACCTCGACCGGTTCCTGGGTGAAGTGCACGCCGAGTCCGCGCAGCCGCTCGTATTCCGCGGCGACGTCGTCCACCGCGAACGAGATCGCCGGGATCCCGTCCTCGACCAGCGCCTGCTTGAACGGCTGGACCGCGCGGTGCCCGCTGGGTTCGAGGAGCAGCTCGGTACCGTCGGGATCCTGCGGGGAGACGACGGTCAACCATCGGTCCGCGCCCACGGGCACATCGTGTTTCAACCGGAAACCGAGCACCTCGGTGTAGAACCGCATCGCCCGTTCCTGATCGTCGACGAACAGGCTCGCCAGATTGATTCGCATGTCGGACCTTCCTGTCGGATTCGCACGCGTTCGCCCGAACACACTGTCACAGCGGGCTGGGCGCCGACCGCGTACGCCACGCTGGAAACACGGCTCCCACCGGACCGGCCCCGGTACGGTCGAACCCGATCCTGGTTGCCGGTTCCAGGCTCGCCCCGGAACTCTCGATCCCCGGTGTCGGCCATCGTGACCGACCACGACCACGACGGGACCGACCGAACCCCGCGGCCGGTTGTCAGCGGCGCACGGCACAATGGCCGAGTGCGGATCGGAATGCTTGGAGCGCTCGAAGTCCGGGCAGCCGACGGGGAGCTGCTCGAGGTGCCGGGGAGCCGGTTGCGGGCGCTGGTGATCGCGCTCGCGTTGGAGCCGGGACGGGTCGTGCCGAAAACGACACTGGTGGACTGGATCTGGGGCGAGCGGACGCCGGCGGACGCGGGAAACGCCTTGCAGGCGCTGGTGTCGCGGCTGCGGCGGGTGCTGCCGGACGGGTCGCTGGAGGGTCAGGCCGGCGGGTACCGGCTCGCGGTGCAGCCACCCGACGTGGACGCGGTCCGATTCGAACGGTTGCTGGATCAGGCTCGGGGCGGGGACGATTCGAGCCGGGCGGGGCTGCTGCGGGAGGCGGTCGGGCTGTGGCGGGGTGCGGCCCTGCAGGACGTGGACCTGCCCGAGAGCGCGGCGGCCGACGCCGTCGTCGCCCGGTTCGACGGACTGCGGCTCGCCGCGCTGGAAGACCTGTACGACACCGAGATCCGGCTCGGCCTCGGCGCGGGACTGGTGGCCGAGCTGACCGATCTGGTGGCCCGCAATCCGTTGCGCGAGCGGCTCGTCGCCGCGCTCATGCGGGCACTCACCGCCGCCGGGCGCGGCGGTGAAGCGCTCACCGTGTATCAGTCCGCGCGCGAGGCGCTCGCCGACGAGCTGGGTGTCGACCCCGGACCGGAGCTGTCCGCGCTGCACGTCGCCCTGCTGCGCGGCGAGGTGGGCGGCCCGGCACCGGACCGCACCACCAACCTGCGGGCCGAGCTCACCGGATACGTCGGCAAGGACGCCGATATCGCCGCGGTGCGCGAACTCGTTGCCGCACACCGGCTCACGACCATCACCGGCCTCGGCGGCTCCGGCAAGACGCGGCTGGCGGTCGAAACCGGGCGCACCCTGCTCGACGACCTGCCCGACGGACCGTGGCTGGTGGAGCTGGCCGCCGCCGGGCCGGGCAGCGACCTCGCCGGATCCGCCCTGGCCGCACTGGGACTGCGCGACTCACTGCTCGCCGCGCCGAACGCCGACCCGATCGACCGCCTCGTCGCCGCGATCCGCGACCGCGAAACCCTGCTCATCCTGGACAACTGCGAGCACGTGATCGAGGCCGCGGCCGCCTTCGCCCACCGGCTGCTCGGTGAATGCCGGCGGCTGCGGATCCTCGCCACGAGCCGCGAACCGCTCGGCATCACCGGCGAGGCGCTGTGGCAGGTCGCGCCGTTGTCGCTGCCCGCACCGGACGCCACTCCGGCGGCCGTCGCGGCCTCCCCCGCGGTCGCCCTGCTGCGGGAACGCGCCACCGCCGTGCGCCCGGACTTCGCGTCCGGCCCGCAGGCCGCGGCGACCATGGCCCGCGTCTGCCGCGCACTGGACGGCATCCCGCTGGCGATCGAACTCGCCGCCGCCCGCCTGCGCACCATGACCCTCGACCAGCTCGCCGACCGCCTCGACGACCGGTTCCGGCTGCTGACCGGCGGCAGCCGCACCGCCCTGCCACACCACCGCACCCTGCGGGCGGTCGTGGACTGGAGCTGGGAACTGCTCACCGAACCGGAGCGGACGGTGCTGCGCCGGATCGCCGTGTTCGCTGGCGGCATCAGCCTGGAGGCCGCCGAACAGGTCTGCACGGCAAGCACTTTCGATTCGGCAACCACCGTCGAGCAGTGGGAGGTGCTCGAGCTGCTCACCGCGCTGACCGAGAAATCCCTGCTGCTCGCCGTACCCGACTCCGGTGCCACCGGGCCGCGCTACCGGATGCTCATGACGATCGAGCAGTACGCCCGCGACCGGCTCACCGACGCCGGTGAAGCCGAGCAGGCCCGCCGCGCGCATCTCGCCTACTTCACCGACTTCGCCGCCACCGCCGAACCCCGGCTGCGGCGCGCCGACCAACTGGACTGGCTGGCGAAACTCGAAGCCGAGCACGACAATCTCGCGGCCGCCATGCGCGGCGCGCTCACCGACGGGGCGGCCGAGGCCATGCGGCTCGCGGTGGCGGCCGGCTGGTACTGGTGGCTCAGCGGCCACAAGGCCGAGGGCCTGGAGCTGCTCACCGCCGCGGCCGGCGCCCCCGGCGAGGTGGACGACGCGACCCGGGCCACGGTGTACGGGTTGGTCGTGCATTTCGCGACGTCGGGGCGCAGTGACGAGTTCCAGGTGGAGAAGTGGATCCGCGAAGCGAACCGGTACGGCCGGGGGCAGCGGGCCGGGCATCCGGTCCTGGCGTTCGTCCCGGCCCTCGAACGCATGCTGGGCGGACCGGACGAGGTGCTGCCCGCCTTCGAAGCCGTACTCGCGGACGAGGATCCGTGGGTGCGGGCGCTGGCCCGCCTACAGCTGGGCAAGATGCGCAGTATGCTGGGCCGCGACCTGGACGCTGTCGACCACTGCCTGGAGCAGGCGCTCACCGAGTTCCGTGTGGTCGGCGAGCGCTGGGGAATCTCCTTCGCCCTTACCGAACTCGCGGACCGGATCGCGATGCGCGGCGAATTCGACCGAGCCTGTGACTATTTGGATCAGGCGGTCGCGGTGGTCACCGAGATCGGGGCGACCGAGGACATCGTCCGGATGCGGTCGCGGCAGGCCCAGCTCTACCGGCTGGCCGGCGATCGGGCGGCGAGCGAGGCCGCGATCGCCGAGGCCCAGCGATGGGCGGACCGGACGGCCTGGCCGAGCGCGCTGGCCGAATTGGCGTTGTCCCGCGCATATCTGGCCCGGTGGAACGAGGATCCGGCGGAGTCGTTCCGGCAGATCGATATCGCCGTGACCCTGCTCGACGGGCACTCCGACCAACCGTATCTCGAAGCGGTCATCCACGACCTGCGCGGCTATCTCGCCGACGATGTGGCCGAGGCGCGCGCCCACCGTATCCGGTCGTTGCACGCGGCCACCGCCACCGGTAACCCGCCCGCGATCGCCCAGATGCTGGTCGGGCTGGCCGACCAGGCGCTACGGGAGAACGACGACGAGCAGGCCGCCCGGTTGCTCGCCGCCGCCACCGCCGTGCGGGGGCTGTCGGATCGGTCCCATCCGGACGTGGACCGCGTCGAGCAGACCGCACGACGTCGCCTCGGTGAACAGCGGTTCACCGAGGCGACGGGGGAAGGTTTGCGAGCGAACTGGTCGGAGCTGGCCGAATCCATGGTGCGTCAGGCGGAGTGAGGTCACGCCCGCTTGTCGAACGAGGCCCGCGACCACAGGTAGCCGACCACCGCGATCCCCGCGCACCAGGCGAGCGCGGCCGCCGCTGTCCCGCCCGACGGGTGCCCGGCGAGCAGCCCCCGGATGGTCTCGATGATCGGCGTGAAGGGCTGATACTCGGCGAACTGCCGCACCCCCGGCCCCATCTTGGCGGCCGGCACGATCGCGCTGCTCACGAACGGCAGCATGATCATCGGCACCACGCTCATGCCCGCCGACTCGGGCGTCTTCGCGGCCATGCCCAGCGCGACCGTCAGCCACGAGGTCGCGAACGAGGTGGCGACCACGATGCCGAGCACGCCGAGCCAGTCGAGAGCGGTTGCGTCGGAACGGAACCCGAGCAGCAGCGCCACACCCAGCACCGCAGCGACGGCCACCGCGTTGGTCACCATGGTCGCCGCGACATGCCCGGTGAGCACCGCACCGCGGGACACGTCCATGACCTTGAACCGGTTGATGACCCCCTTGGCCATATCGGAACTGACCGCCACTGCGGTCCCGGACAGCCCGTAGCTGATCGCCAGCAGCAGCACACCGGGTGTCGCGTAGTCGATGTAGTGCTCACCGACATCGAAGGCGTTGCCGAACACGTAGACGAAGATCAGCAGCATGACCACCGGCATCAGTGCCGCGTTGAACACCGACACCGGAGTGCGGGCGATGTGAGTGAAGTTGCGGCGCAACATGATCGTCGCGTCGGCCAGGGGTGCGGTCAGGGTGTTCATCGTGCGGCCTCCGTGGTGGCGTGCCCGGTGAGGGCGAGGAAAACGTCGTCGAGATCGGGGGTGTGGATGGAGACCTCCGCGGCCTCCAGGCCGGATGCGGCGAGCCGGTCCAGCAGGTCGCGCAGGAACGCCGATCCGCCGCTGCCGGGTACCCGCAGGGTCAGCGCCTCGTCGTCCGAGCTGGCATCGGGCAGCGCCGCGGCCGCCGCGCGCAGCTCGGCGAGCTGGTCGAACCGGAAGGCGATGTAGCTGCCCGGTACCCGGCGCTTGAGGTCGTCGGCGGTCCCCTCGGCCACGATGCGGCCCTGGTCGAGCACCGCGATCCGGTCGGCCAGCTGGTCGGCCTCCTCCAGATACTGGGTGGTGAGGAAGATCGTGACGCCCTCGGAGGTCAACTCCCGCACGATCTCCCACATGGTGCGGCGGCTGCGCGGGTCCAGTCCGGTGGTCGGCTCGTCCAGGAAGACGATCTCCGGCTTGGTCACCAGCGTCATCGCCAGATCCAGCTTGCGGCGCATGCCGCCGGAGTAGGAGGCGGCCGGCTTGCGTGCCGACTCCAGCAGATCGAATCGTTCCAGCAGCCCGGTCACGACCCGCTTGCGGTCGGCGCCCCGCAGCCGGTGCAGGTCCGCCATCAGCTGCAGGTTCTCCTCGCCGGTCAGCAGATCGTCCACCGCCGCGAACTGGCCGGTCACCCCGATCGAGGCCCGCACCGCCTTCGTCTCGGTGGCGATGTCGTATCCGGCGACCCGCGCCGAACCTCCGTCCGCCTTCGACAGGGTGGTCAGGATGTTCACCGTCGTCGTCTTGCCGGCCCCGTTGGGGCCGAGCAGGGCGAAAATCGTTCCGGCACCGATGTTCAGATCGATACCCTCGAGGATCGTCTTGTCCCCGTATGCCTTCCGCAGCCCGTTCGCTGCAATTGCTGTGCTGTTCACGAGAACTACTGTCGCGAGCGGCGCTGATACCGGGCTGACAGCGAACTGACACGAATGCTGACACGGTGTTGTCGCAGGTGGACGGCCGGTGGGAGCCGTCGCGTCGAGGTCGATACCCTCGGAAACCATGCGGATATTTCTGGCGGGCGCCAGCGGCGTGCTCGGTTCTCGGCTGGTACCACTGCTCGTCGCGGCGGGTCACGACGTGGCGGGAATGACCCGTTCGCCGGCGAAAGCGCGGCTGCTCGCCGCCGCCGGTGCGGAACCGGTGGTGTGCGACGCCTTCGATCCGGACGGGCTCACCACGGCCGTCACCGCCTTCGCCCCCGAACTGGTGATGCATCAGCTCACCGACCTGCCCGACGACCCGGCCCTCCTACCCGAGGGACGGGCGGCCAACGCCCGTATCCGCCGGGAGGGCACCACGAACCTACTGGCGGCCGCCCGAAAAGCCGGTGCCGCCCGGTTCATCGCCCAGAGTGTCGCCTGGACGATGGAGGGAGAAGGCCAGGCCGCCAAGGAATTCCTGGAGCAATCGGTGCTGGCGGCGGGCGGCGTGGTACTGCGCTACGGCCAGTTCTACGGTCCGGGAACGTATTACCCGGACACCCTGCCCGCCCAGCCCCGGATCGCCGTCGACACGGCGGCCGACCGGACCGCCCGGGCGCTCGAGCTCCCCACGGGCGTCTACGAATTCGTGGAAGATCCCGCCCCGGCGTGAGCTCAGCCGACGGTCTCGAGCAGCGGCGGTTGCCATCTGCCCTGCACGGCTTCCGGTGTGGGTGCGTACAGGCGCATCGTCAGCGTGAACCTCCCGAAGGCCGCGATCGGCAACCAATTGCCTTCGGGCACATCAGATCCGGGGTCGGCGTGCTGTACCGCGACGTCCACCGAACCGTCCGGGCCGGCGGTGACCGGAATCCGGTGGCCCACCGCGTAGATGCCCGCCGGATTGCCCATCAGGAACCCGTCCGCGTCGTAGGCGGTGATCGACCAGAACACGCCCGCCGGCGGCAGCTGCCCGGCATCGAAACGGATCCGGAACCGCTGCGGCGTGCCGCGGTAGTCGGCGACACCGGCGAACGTCGGGTGAATGACGTCCTCGGGAAGGTTCGCTCCCAGCCCGGTCCGCGCGACGTGCGCCCGAAGCAGATAGTCGGTGCCGTACGTGCCGGTGCCCGGGGAGAAGGTCCATCCGTTCGGGCTCTGGACGGCGGGATCCGCATAGCCGGCGATGGCGGACTTCGCGGCCTGGACCCCGGCGCTCAGCCCGCCCGGTTCGGCCGTGAGCGTGCCACCCGGGGCGATGCCGAGCGACGCGAACCGCTGCATCGCGGGAGCGTCGGCGGCAGCGGGCGGGTCGGTGGCCATGAGCTCGCACAGTTTCGTGAAGTAGGCGGCCGGAGTCATACCGGCGACCGTGTCTCGCGCCGACTCTCCCGGCGCGGTCGCGTCGAACATGACACCAGGTGTGGAGATGCCGGGGTCGGCCAGATAGGCGTGCAAGGGTGCCAGCTTGATTCGCTGCTGGATCGCGCGGACCGCGTCGATATCGTCCGGCCCGTCGAGCTGGATGCGCCCGACGACCCACACCCGGTTGGTGTTCATCGCCAGCCGGGTCATGCCCGCCGGGACCGTGCCCGTCCAGCCGGGGCCGGTCACCAGGTAGGTGAACGGCGGCTCGGTACCCGAAACGACCTGGGGCCGAACACTACTCGGGTTGTGGGCGGTATTGCTCCAGGCGTCGATCAGCTGCATGAGCCAGTACCGGTTGCCGTCTGTCGCGGGAATCTGCAACACCAGTGGTTCGGCCGACAGGTCCAGCCATGCTTGCGACCGCAGCGTGTCCAGGTCGGTTCGCGCCGCGACCCGGTCGGCCGGTGTCGGCAGGGCGGCGGCGTGCATGAAGGTATCGACCGGCAGGTCGGTCCCGCGCGTCGCGTCGATGAGCACCAGCGGATACCCGAAGATGTAGGCGTCGGTGGCCACGGCGACCGGATCGGTGCTCATGGCCATGCTGTCCGCCGGCTCACCGCCGTCGTCGCCGCGTTCGCTGTCCCCGGAACCGCACGCGGCGAGCACGGTTCCCGCCGTGACCGCCAGCCCGACCCCGAACAGGCCACGACGACTCATCCTGCCGAACCGATCCGTCACTGTGACTCCCGAAGCTCTCGATCCCGGTGGTCAAGAAATGCGGAGCATCCCGTGCGGGACCGACGCTAACAACGATCGCCTCGAACAACGCCGATCCGGGACCTGGCACGCGGGCGGCACTCGGTAATCCGGCGAATCGACCAGGAAACGGCTCGGCACCCGCCCCGAAGTGGCGGGTGCCGAGTCCGTTCGTCAGTTACCGGCCGCGGCCGCCTGTTCGGCGACCCACGCGTCGATGAACGCGCAGTTGCGGGCGAACCCCTCGACGGTCTGTTCCAGCACCCCTTCCTCCACGGCCTTGCCGAACACCGGGAGCTTGGCGGTGATCTCCCCGGTCAGGGTGAGCACCGCGCTGTCCGGTCCGGTGGCGGTCAGGACGAACTCGCTGTCGAGCACCATGCGCGCCAGCGTGATCGAGCCGGTGAACGTGCCGCGCGCGGTGTCACCGGTCAACGGAAACCAGCTCTCCGCGAAATCGAAGGTGATGTCGCGGGCGCGCGCGGCGCCGCGGGGCAGCAGCGCGGTCGCGATCTCGGTGGCGGCGGTGACCGTCGTGGATTCGGCGTCGGCGGTGAACCCGGTCATGGTGGTCACCTGGTCACCGACCTCGGCCAGCCGACGCTCCCAGTGCGCCCGGGAGGTCAGCGCGTCGTGGATCGCCCGCGCCGAGTGGTCGAAGCGGTATTCCTCGGCGAATGTCTTTGTCATGGCACGCTTTCGGGAGAGGGACGGAACACGGTCAGCTGCTCACCTCGGCGACCTCGACGGCCGGCGCAGCCGCCGCGCCGTCGTGGACCGCGAGCCGGGCAGCCCAGCGGCGCAACGGTTCCGGTGACCACCAGGTGGCCGAGCCGAGGACACCGAGCACCGCCGGAGTGAGGATCAGGCGCACCACCGTGGCGTCGACGGTGGCGGCCAGGGCCACCCCGATGCCGATCATCTTGGTGGCCGAGACGCGCGAGGCGCCGATCGCGATCAACACGATGGCGAGGATGATCGCGGCCGAGGTGATGATGCCGCCGGTGCGCTGGATGGCGTTGACGATCGCGGTGCGATGGTCGGCCCCGGACCGCCGTTCCTCGGTGAGCCGGGCCAGCACGAACACCCCGTAGTCCATGGACAGCCCGAACGCGATGCACACCACCAGGATCGGCAGTGTGCTGTCGATCGAACCGGTGGAGGTGAATCCGAGCGGTCCGGACAGATGCCCGTCCTGGAAGATCCACACGATCGCACCCAGCGCCGCGGTGAGGCTCAGCCCGTTCACGATCACGGACACCACCGCCAGCACCACGCTCTCGGTCAGCAGGAACAGCGCGGCGAAGGCGACCAGTGCCACGATCGCGACGGCCAACGGCCCGATGCGGCCGATGGCGGCCTCGGTGTCGAGCAGGGTCGCGATACCGCCACCCACCTGTAGCCCGTCGGCTCGCGCCAGGCGCTGCACCCCCGACACCACGTCCTGGCCACGCTGCGAGGTCGGCTCGATGCCCTTGGCCGCCGCCACCAGCAGCGCACTCGGCCGCGGTGTCGCGCCCGACCGCGGATCCGCTTGCAGCGGAGGCGGATTCACGGCCACGACACCGTCCACCCGCCCGATGGCCGCCGACAGCGCCATGATCCGCGCCGGATCACTGTTCGCGGGCACCACGACGTAGGCGATCGGCAGCGCGCCGGCCTGGAAGTCGGTGCGCAGCACGTCGTGCGTGGCGCGGATATCCGCGCCGGGCGGGAGCTGCCGGTCGTCCACCGTCCCGTACTTCACCGACGCGAACGGCGCGGCCAGACACAGCAAGACGACGGTGGTGGCGACCGCGAACACGGCCGGCCGCCGCAGCACCACCCGGGTCCACGCCGCCCAGTACCCGCGCTCGGCCGGATCGGACTTCCGGAACCCCTGTACGATGCGCGGACCCAGCAGCCGGAACGCGGCCGGCAACCCGACCAGGACCGTCGTCGTGGACACCACCACCACGATCACGCCCGCGTACGCGAACGACCGCACGAAGTACATCGGGAACAGCAGCAGCACCGCCAGCACCGCGGTGATGGTCACCGCGGAGAACAGCACCGTGCGCCCGGCCGTGGCCAGCGTCGCGGTGACCGCGCTCTCGGTGTCGCCGCGCACCCGGAACTCCTCCCGGAACCGGCGGACCAGCAGCAGCGCGTAGTCCACCGCCAGGCCCAAACCGACCGCGGTGGTGAGGTTCTGCGAGAACACCGACACGTCGACGGCATGCCCGAGGACGAGCAGCAGCGCATTGGTGATCACGATCGAGATCACCCCGACCGCGACCGGGAGCACCGCCGCGACCACGCCGCCGAACACCCACAGCAGCACCAGCAGCACCAGCGGCATGGCCACGAGTTCGGCCAGCAGCAGGTCGGTCTTGATGGTGGACTGCACCTCGGCGCGCACCGCTGCCGGGCCGCCGATTCGCACGCCGATATCCGGATCCACCTGTGGCAGTCCGGCACGCACCGCGGTCAGCGTGCGGTCCTGGGCGCCCTCGTCGCCCTGGATGTGCGCGATGATCAGCCCCGAGCGGCGGTCCTGGGAGATCAGCGCGGGCAGCGGCACCGTCCACGCCGACACCGTGCCCACCACGCCGTCGACGGTCCCGAGCCGCTCGGTCAGCAGCTTGCCGGCGGCGGCGACGCGCGGATCGTCCACCCCGCCGGGTGCGGACACCAGCACGAACAGGTTCGGGTCGGCCTGCGGCGCGATCCCACCGATCTGGCGCGCCACCACGGCCGAGTCGGCGGCCGGATCGGCGGCGCCGCCGGCCAGCCGCGCATCCGGCACCAGCACGCCGACGGTGAGTGCCGCGGCGAACAGGGCCAGGATCACCGCCAGCACCGTGCGGGCCGGACCACGCTGCGCCGCAACCGGTTTCGTCATCAGCCGGTGACCTTGCGGATCAGTTGCTCGGAAACCTCCCACAGCTGGGCCGCCCGCTCGGTGTCGTAGGAGGCGCGCGAACTGGGCCGTTCCCGGCGGCCGGAGAAGTACTTGCCGGTGACGCCCGCCACGTCGGCCGAATTCACCAGCCACGCCAGGTTGCTCGCGGAGGTCGCGGCCGTCGCCGCGCCGGGCAGCTTGGTCAGCAGCGGCGTCATGCTCGTGTAGAAGCTCTGCACGAACTTCGGATACTGCCGGGACAGACCGGTTTCCGGCATCAGACCGGGGTCGAAGGCGTTGGCGGTGATGCCGCCGTCGCCGAGCCGCCGGGCCAGCTCGTAGGTGAAGTAGATGTTGGCGAGCTTGGAGTTCGCGTAGCGCACCCGGCCCAGCTGCCCGGCCGAACCCTTCGGCTGCGCCGCCGGATCCGCGAGCCGGGCCGGGTCGTCCCAGCGCGGCGCCGGGAACCCGAACGACTTGTGTGGACCCTGATGCACCTCACTGGCCACCGACACGATCCGGGCGTCGGACGGCAGCACCGGCAGCAGCGTGGTGACCAGCTCGAAGTGACCGAGATGGTTTGTGGCGAAGGTCAATTCGTAGCCGTCGACCGAGCTCTGCACCCCGTCGACGATCTGCAGGCCCGCGTTGCAGACGATCGCCGACACCGCGGCGGTGTCGCGGATGCGGCGGGCCGCCTCCTGGACCGAGCGGATCGAGGAGGTGTCCATGACCTCGATCGTGACGGTGACGTCGGGGCTCTCGGCGCGGATTCCCGCGACGACCTGCTCGGCCTTGGCCTGGTTGCGGCAGCCGAGCACGAGGTCGCGGCCCTGCCGGGCCAGCTCGTGGGCGGTGAGCAGGCCGAGGCCCTGGGTGGCGCCGGTGATGAGAACCGATCCGGACATGGGTTGTCGCCTTTCGGATTAGCGATCGAGGTGAGCGAGCAGGGTGGTGACGCAGCGATCCGCGAGTGCCGTCACCGTCAACGCCGGTGGTGCGGCACCGCAGGATCCGGGCAGCAGTGCGGAGTCGACCACATACAGGCCGGGGCATCCGATGACCTCACCGGTATCGGTTGTGGCCGAACCGAATACCACCCCGCCCAGGCTATGCGAGGTGGTGGGTGCCCCGCTCGCCGAGAAGCTGGTCGTGCCCCGCGCGCCGGCGATCCGCTGCGCCGTCGCCGCCACCGCCCCGGCGATCCGGGCCACCGCGGAATCCGATGCGGGCCAGTCGATCACGGTCCGGCCGGCGTACCGGACGGTGCCGAGCGCGGGCGGATCGGAGACGGCGAGGAGCCCACCGGCCAGCTGCCCGCCCATCGTCTTCCCGAGCGGGAACGACAGCAGTGTGACCGGCACGTCCCCGGCCTCGTCGAACAGCCCGAGATGCGACGGCCCGCCCTGCGCGTCGGAAGGCAGTGGCCAGCCGCCGATTCCGACCAGATGGTCACCGCCGGTACCCCAGCGGCGGCCCACCTCGGCGGTGATTCCGGGCAGCGTGCCCTCGGCCTGCGCCCGGGCCAGCAGCCCCGACGTGCCGATCGAACCGGCCGCGAGAATCACCCGGGTAGCGGTCACCGACCGAGCTTCCCCGCCCGCGAGATCGGTGTACTCGACCCGGTAGCCGTCGCCGGTGGCCTGGATCGACCGCACCGGCGACAGCGGCCGCACTTCCACCAGGCCGGTGGCCTCGGCTGCCGCCAGTACTGTCCGGTCGACGCTGCGCTTGGCGCCACTGTTGATGCCCCACAACGAATGTCCGGCGATCGCGGCGGGCGCGAGCGTGCCGTCGATCTCTTGCCGTACCACGTCCCAGGCGACCCCGGTGTCCAGCCGGACCGGGTCGTAGCCCGCGTCGGCCACCGTGTCGGCGAATTCGCGGGCGTTCCCGTACGCGGCCGAGCCGAGCACGTCGTCGGGGATCGACGCGACCCCCAGCAGCGCCCGGGCCCGCGGATACCAGGTGTCACGGAACTCGGCATAGTCGAGTATCCCGGCGAAGGTCCGCTGGAAGCCCGCCTCGCTCGGCGCGATCAGCACCGCGTTGTTGACCAGCGAACCACCGCCGACCCCGGCACCGGCGAGCCCGATGATGCCGTTGCACGGAAACGCTTCCAGCACACCGGTGGACAGCGGCGTCCCGTCCGCACCGGGCAGCCAGACCGCACGCGGGTCCGGCTTCTCCGGCGTGGCGAAGGTGTTGCCGGCCGGACCGATGTTCCAGCGCCGCCCGCGTTCGAGGACCACGCCGGCCCGCCCGGCCTGGGCCAGCCGCAGGGCCGCCACCGACCCGGCGTACCCGGATCCGATGATCAGGTTCTCGATCCGCTCGCCGGCCTCGGCGCGGGCCCGGCCGGCCCCGCTCGCCCAGGCGGCGCCCAGCAGCGCGCCGCCCACGAGCAGTGCTCGCCTACGCGGCATTGCCCGGCTTCTGTACCAGCACCGGCAGATACGCGTAACCGAAGGAACCCTGCCGGGTGCGCAGCTTCGGCGGATCCTGCGGATCCAGCGCGAACCGGTCCCGGACCCGCAGCAGCGAGGCGAACGCGTGCTCGGCCAGCAGCCGCGACAGCGAGGACCCCGGACAGAAGTGCGGTCCGGCGCCGAACGCCAGGTGGTCGCGCTTGTTGGCCCGGTCCAGGTCGAAGGTCGCCGCGTCCGGGAAACGGGTCTCGTCCCGGTTCGCCGAACCGATCACCACATGGATCAGCCCGCCCTCGGGCACCACCACGTCACCGAAGTCGATCTCGGTGGCGGCACGGCGCAGCAGCCACTGGGTGGGGCTGTAGAGCCGCAGGAACTCCTCCATGAATTCCTTGATGTCCTCGGGGTTCTCGGCCAGCCGGTCGGCCAGGGCCGGGTCCTCGAGGATGGTCTTGAAGCCGCCACCGAGCAGGTTCATGGTGGTCTCGTGGCCGGCCGCGATGAACGACCACGCCATGGTGACCAGTTCGTCGCGGGTCATCTCCCCCGACTCCTCCTGCGCTACCAGCTCGCCCAGGATGTCGCCGGGGTTCGGGCGGCCGAGCCGGGCCTGCGCGAGCTCGTCCATGTAGTTGCTGAATTCGAGGACGTCCTCGTAGTAGCCAGGCGCCAGGTCCGGGTCCATGCCTGCGGCGACCGCGAACCCGTCCATCACGCCCTGCGACCACCGGCGCAGTTCGGCCTTGCGGTCCAACGGGATTCCGAGCATGCCGCCCACGACCCGCAGCGGCAGCGCGGTGGTGAACGCTTCCACGAACTCCACCCGGTCCTGCACCAGGATGTCGTCGATCAGGGTGTCGACGTGGTCCTGCACCCAGTCACCGAGGGTGCGGACCAGCCGGGCGCTGAATCCGCGGTTGGCCATCTTGCGCAGCCGCGTGTGCTCGGGGGCGTCACGGTTGACCAGCATGGGCACGTTCAGCATGCCCTCGCGCTGGATATGCGAGGAGTACCGGTCCTTGTTGCGCAGCGCGTCGTTGACCTGGTCGTAGCGGGCCAGCACATACAGGTCGCGGCCGTCCCAGGTGGCCTCCGGCAGGAAGTGCACCGGCCGCTCGCGCAGCTGGGTGTACTTCGGCCACGGGTTGAGCCGGTATTCGGGATCGGCCAGATCGAGGGTGAGGGTGCTGCTCATTGTGCTGCCTTTCGGCTCGTGGGCTGGGCGCTGGGAGGTTGCACGAACCCGGTGTCGACGAACCGGCGGAGATAGATCGTCATCTGTCCCTTGGTGAGTGCCGGGCAATCGATCCCGACCGCGGCCAGCGCGGCCGCGGTCCGATCGCATTCGGACTCGGGCAGCCGGACGTGATCGACGGAATCGCTGAGGAAGGGCATCAAGCCGAGCAGCGCAACGCTACTGGAACCGCGGCCCAGAATCCGTTCCCGCCACTGGTCGAACGGCAACCGTTGCAGGTCGTAGCCGAATTCGTCCAGGCTGTCGAAGAAGTCGGGCCAGGTCATCGGCCGGCGGCTGACCAGGTGGTAGGTGCCGCCGAGCAGCGCCGGTTCGGTCGTGCACGCGGCGATCGCGGTCGCCACGTAGTCGACGGGCGCCGGCTGGATCGGCATCTCGGCTCGGCTGGGCGCGATCCCGGCCTCGATGCAGCCCTTGATCATCATCGACAGGTGGTCGAGCTTGTTGAACGCGCCGGTCGTGCTGTCGCCGGCGGTGTTGATGCGGTGGATGGTGACCGGCAGGCCGCGGTCGGCGGCGTTGCGGACCATCTGCTCGGCGATCCACTTGGTCTGGGCGTATCCGACCACGAGCGCACCGCTGTTGGCCAGCGGCTCGGTCTCGTCGACGCTGTCGCGCAGGTATTCCCGGGAGGAGAACACCCCTACGGTGGACAGGAAGTGGAACGGTATGGGCGCACCCCAGGTCGCCAGCCGCAGCAGTTCCCGGGTGCCGCCGACGTTCACCTCCTCCAGGCCGCGGAACGGGTAGGTCCACTTGACCAGGGCGCCCGCGTGGACGATGTGGCCGACGGTGGCGGCGAGCCGGTCGTAGTCGACCGGGCTCAGGCCGCTCAGCGGCTTGCCGAGGTCCGCGACCACCGGCACGATGCGGGCGAGATCCTCGTCGTCGCACGGCAGTCCGTAGCCGGCCAGGTTGGCGGCCAGGCGCCGCCGCGCGTGGTCGGCGTCGTCGGCCCGGACCATGCAGTGCACCCGCTCGTGCCGGTCGAGCAGCTCCCGCAGCAGGAAGGCGCCGACGAATCCGGTTGCGCCGGTGAGCAATACATCGGGCCGGCGGCCGGCGGTGAGCTCTTTCGGGGTGATGTCGGCGTCGAGCGCGGCCAGTTCGGTCATCTCCGTGACCGTCTTGCGCCGGATCCGCACACCCTGGCTCGAGCGGGTGGCGCCGTCGGCCTGCTCGGCGTGTTCGTCGGCGAGTTCGGTGACCACCCAGTCGGTGAGCCGGCGCGGGGTCGGATGGTCGAACAGTGCCTCGAGCGGGACGCCGATCTCCAGGTCGCGTTCGATCTTGCGCTTGAGTTCGGCGATCATCAGCGAGTCGACCAGATCGTTGAACTGGGCGAGGGTGTCGATGTCGGCCGGTTCGGCTCCGAGTACGGCGGCCAGGATGTCGACGATGTAGCGCAGCACGGTCTCGTGCGCGACCACCCGGTCCGCCGTCCGCAGTTCCGCCAGGTCGGGCGCCGGGACCTTCGCCAGCCGGGCCGACCCGGTGCCGGTGGACCGGCTGGCATGCACCAGGCGGTCGAGCATCTCCGGGCTCACCGGCGCGAAGGACACCCCGGTGAACAGGACCGCCGGTTCGCCGCCGACCCGGATCCGCATATCGCCGGTCGCGCCGGTCGGCGCCGAATGAGTCAGCGTGACAGCGCATTCCAGCCGATCGCCGGTGAGATCACGCAGCACGTGCATGGATTCGAATCCGGTGCCCAGCAGGACGGGGCGGTTCGGATCGGTGCCGTGCTCGTGCGCCCACGCGGCGGCCACCAGCTGGACGCAGGCGTCGAAGGCGAGCAGTTCGGTTCGGACACCGGCGATCTCGCTACCGGAGTCCGGTGCCGGGGAGCGCACCGCACCGAACGCCGCGCCGATCCCGATCTGCGCGTGGTCCACGATCCGGAAGCTGGGGCCCAGCTCGAAGCGTGGATGCCAGACCTGCTCGTAGAACTCGGCGGCGTTCACCACCTGCGGGTGCTCCAGATACAGGTCCGCGTCGCCGTCGGCGACGCCGGTGGCCGCCCGCGGACCGAACCCGACCGTCGCGTGCTTGGTCCAGGACTCGGAACGGGTTGTGCGGCTGAAGATCTCGGCAGTCAGATCCTCGGTCTCGAGGCTGCCGGTGACCAGGACCTGCACATCGATCTCCGCTTCGTCGGGTGCGACCAGCGGGTGCTCGATGGACACGCTGCGGGCCAGCAGCGGTTCCGGCGCCACCGCTTCGGCCGTGCGCAGCGCGAGTTCCAGCATCACCACACCGGGTACCACCCGGGTCCCGTAGACGATGTGCTCGTCCAGGAACGGGATCGCGGCCGCGGAGATCCGGGTCTGGCTCAGCGAACCACTGGCCGCCGACACGACGATCAACGGCTCGAGCGCCCCGTTCGGTGCCGCCGCGCCGGTGCGGGTCGCCGCCGCGTCGCGCGGCGCGGTGGCCTCGGCGATCCAGTACGGCGTGCGCTGATAGGGGTAGGTGGGCAGGGCCACCCGGCGACCGGGCCGCGGCAGTGCCGCCTTCCAGTCCACATCGGCGCCGCTCGCCCACACCTGGGCGAGCGCGTCGGCCAGCCGGTGGCCGGGCCGGTCCGAGCCCGCCGACGGCACACAGTACAGGCCCGCGCCCCCGGCATGATTGACCAGGAGCGGCAGCAGTGCACCGGGACCCAGCTCGATCACCGTCGTGATGCCGTGCCCGACGAGGGTGTCGACGGCGGCGGCGAAGTCCACCGGCTCCCGGGTGTGCTCGATCCAGTACTCCGGATCGGCGAAGCGCCCGGCCTCCACCGCACCGCTGCTGTCGGATACCAGATCGATTGCCGGCGGCGACAATTCGATACCCGCGAACGCGGCGCGCAGGTCGGCCAGCATGGGCTCGACCAGCGGCGAGTGGAAGGCTTGGGTGACGTGCAGCCGCTTGGCCCGCACCCCGCGCGCGGTGAGTTCCGTGACCGCGGCGTCGATCTCGGTCTCCGGACCGGACAGAACGGTATCGGACGGACTGTTCCGCACGGCCACCACGACCGCGCCGGACGCGAGCTGCGGCAGGTCCAGCTCCGCGGCCGGGCAGGCCACCGACACCATCGCCCCGCCCGCGGCGAGTTCGCCCATCGCCCGGCCGCGTTCGGTGATCAGCGTCCAGCCGTCGGCGACCGAGAACACCCCGGCGAGCGCGGCCGCCGCGTAGGCGCCGACGCTGTGGCCGAGCAGCAGTTCCGGCTGGATTCCCGCCGCCTGCCACCAGCGGCCCAGTGCCACGCCGAGCGCGTACAGCGCGGGCTGCGCGACCTCGGTGCGCAGCAACGCCGCCTCGGCCTCGGGCCCGGGCTCGACCAGGGCCGACAGCGGCAGGGCACCGACGTCACCCAGGCTGTCGAGCACCTCGGTCACCACCGGGTGCACACCGTAGATTCCGGCCAGGGCACCGGCGATCCGGGCACCGTGCCCGGGCAGGACGAACGCCACCCGCGGCAGTGCGCTCGGGATGCGCCGGCCCCGGATTCCGATGCCGGACTCCAGCTCGCGCAGTCCGTCGGCGACCTCACCGGCGGTGGCGGCGACCACGGCCGCGCGATGGTTCAGGTCGGCCCGGCCGACACCGGCGGCCCAGGCGATCTCGGTGGCGTCCGCGCCCGCGCCTGGCACCCAGTCGGCCAGCCGTGTGACGGCCTCGTCCAGTGCCTGCGCGGTGGTCGCCGAAACCTTCACCACCACAGGGTGTTCGGGGATCGGCGCGGAGTAGGCGCGGTCCGGCGCGGCGGCCAGCACGACGTGCGCGTTGGTGCCGCCGAAGCCGAACGAGGACACCCCCGCGATCCGCGGGCCGTCGCCCCACGCGCCCCCGGTGCGCGAAATCTCCACCGGCAGTTCGTCCCACGCGACGTGCGGGTTCGGCTCGCGCAGATGCAGGTGCGGCGGGATCTCGCCGCGCGAGACCACCAGCGCCGCCTTGATGAACCCGGCGATCCCGGCGGCGGCCTCCAGGTGGCCGATATTGGTCTTCACCGAGCCCAGTCGCACCGGCCGGTCGGCGGGCCGGCCCTGACCGAGCACCGCCGCCAGGGCGCGCACCTCGATCGGGTCGCCGAGCGGGGTGCCGGTGCCGTGCGCCTCCACGTACCCGACCTCGGCCGGTGCCACGCCCGCGGCCTCCAGCGCGCGGCCGACCACGGCCCGCTGCGCCGCACCGCGCGGCACGGTCAGGCCCGAGGTGCGGCCGTCCTGGTTGACCGCGCTGCCCTTGATCACGCACAGCACGGCGTCACCGTCGGCGACCGCGTCGGACAGCCGGCGCAGCACCACCACACCGCAGCCCTCGCCGCGCACGTACCCGTCGGCGCCCGCGTCGAAGGTCCGGCACTGGCCGGTCTCGGAAAGCATGCGGCCCTTGGACAACGCGACCGTCACCTCCGGCGACAGCAGCATGTTCACACCGCCGGCCAGCGCCAGATCGCATTCGCCGCGGCGCAGGCTCTGCGCGGCCAGGTGCAGTGCCACCAGCGAGGACGAGCAGGCGGTGTCCAGCACCAGGCTCGGTCCCTCGAGGCCGAGCACATAGGACAGCCGGTTGGCGCCGAAATTGGCGGCGTTGCCGGTCGCGACGTAGGCGTCGATGGCTTCCACGCCGTGGGCCGCCGCACCGAGCCGCTCGTAGTCGCTGCTGCCCATGCCGACGAACACACCGGTGGCGCTGCCGCGCAGCGAATCCGGTGCGATTCCGGCGTTCTCCAGTGCCTCCCAGGCGACTTCGAGCACCAGCCGGTGCTGCGGGTCGATACTGGCCGCCTCCCGCGGCGGGATCCCGAACACCGCCGGGTCGAAACCCTTGACGTCGTCGAGGAAGCCGCCGTGCCGGGAGTAGGTGCGGCCCGGCGCCTCCGGGTCGGCGTCGAAGAACCGGTCCAGATCCCAACGGTCCCTGGGTGTTTCGATCACACCGGACCGGCCGTCGGCCAGCAGTTCCCAGAAGTCCTCCGGGCCGTGCACGCCGCCGGGGAACCGGCAGCCCACTCCGACCACGGCGATCGGTTCGGTGAGGGCGTTGCGGGTGCGCGCGGCCTCCTCGCGTGCCGATCGCACCTCCAGCAGCGCGCGGCGCAGCGTGGCCTCGCGATCGGGCTGGCGTGCGGTGTCGCGTTCGTCAGTGACGGTCATCGATCCTCCCGGAGTTCAGTTCCCGGTCGAGCAGCTGGAGCAGTTCGAGCTCCGACAGATCGGCCAGTTCGGTGTCGGTGGCCGCGGATTCCGTTGCGGCGGTGGGCACTCCGGTGTCGTCGAAGGCCAGTAGTTCCAGCAGGTGGGCGCTCAGGCCCGCGATGGTCGGGTGTTCGAAGACGGTGGTGACCGGGACCGTGCGGCCTAGCAGGGCCTCGATCCGGCCCTTCAGCTCGACGCTGGTGATCGAATCCATGCCGGACTCGAAGAACCCGCGTTGCGGGTCCAGCCGGACCTGCGGATCGAGACCGAGCACGACGGCCACCTCGCGTTGCACCGCGTCGCGCAGCAGCCGGTCCCGGGCGGCGGGCGCGGCGGTGCGCACCCGGTCCACGAACCGGTCGGCGGCCGCGGTGCGCAGCGCGTCCGCGGAGGCCGCGGCCATCCCGGACAGCAGCGGACGGCGGCGCTTGGCCTCCATGACCGGCAGGAAGCGTCGCCAGTCGACCGGCGCGGCGACCACCTGGGTGAGTTCACCGGTCAGCGTCGCGTCCAGCACCTCGAGGGCGGTGTCCGCGGCCAGTTCCGCCATACCCATCGAGGCGAAGTAGTCGCCGTGCCCGGCGGCCATCGCGCTGTCCTGCCACCAGCCCCAGTCCACGGCCAGCGCCGGCGCGCGGCGCGCCCGACGGTCCCAGGCCAGCATGTCCAGGAAGTGGTTGGCGGCGCAATAGTGGGCCGCCAGTGCCGAACCCCAGACCGCGGCGGCCGAGGAGAACAGGACGAAGAAGTCCACCTCGGCGAGCGCGGGCAGTGCGTCGAGGACCAGACCACCGCGCACCTTGGCGTGCAGCACCCGGTGGAACTGGTCGACGGGCATGTCCGCGACCGTGGCCGCGTCGAGCGTGCCCGCGGCGTGGACGACACCGCGGACCGGGGGCCAAGCCGGATCCTCGAACAGCGCCGACATCGCGGCGTGGTCGGCCACGTCGGCGTCCGGGGTGTAGACCGTCACCCCCGACTCCCGCAGGGCCGCAACGGCTTCCCGCGTCTGCGCGGCGGCGTCCGCGAGCGGGCTGCGGCCGAGCAGGATCAGGTGCCGGGCGCCCCTGCGGGCCAGCCAACCGGCCAGCCGGACACCGAGCGACCCGCGGCCGCCGGTGATCAGATAGGCGGCGTCGGAACGCAATTCGGGCGTGGCCGGGTACACCTCGTCGAGGTTGTGCAGCCGGGGTACGAGGCGCCGGTCGTCGCGGTAGGCGACCTGGTCCTCGACGTCGGCGGCGGTGATCTCGGCGGCGATCCGCGTCGCGTCCGCGACCGGGTCGGTGTGGCGGGGATCGAGGTCGATCACGCCGCCCCACAGGCCCGGGTGCTCGAGCCCGACCACCCGGCCCAGACCCCACAGCGGGGTGTGCGCCAACGTGACCGGTTCGTCGCCGACCGGGGCGGCGCCGCGGGTGACGGCGTAGATCCGGCCGATGCGGCCACTCGCGATCCACGCCTGCGCCACGGTCAGCAGGGTGGCGGTGGTGGTTTCGACCTCGGCGGCGACCAGGTCCGGCGTGCCCGAGGCATTCTCGGTGCCTGCCGCCACGTAGACGACACCGACCGCGTTGCCGGCGCCGGCGGGCCGGACCGCGGCGATCGCGGCGTCCCAGCGGGCTCGGTCCGCGGTGGCGGCGAACTCGGGATCGACGATCAGGGCGCCGTGCCCGTCGGCCTGCAACCGGTCGGCCAGGTCCCCGGCCGGACCCGCCGCGGCCGCCACGATCACCCAGGTGCCCGGTTCTGGCACCGGTTCCGGGCGGGATTCGCTCGCCTCCCAGGTGATGCCGTAGAGGTCCGAGAGTGGTTGCGGACCGGTCGATTCGGCCGTCGTCATCGCACCCGCGCCGGGCAGCCAGTACTCCTGCCGCTGCCACGGGTACGCCGGCAGCGCGACGCGCCGGTAGGTGTGGTCGGGCACGATCGCGGCCGGGACGACCGGGTATCCGTCGTCGAGCAGCGCACCGGCGGCGGCCAGCACGCTCTCGCGGACCGACCGGTCCTGGGTCATGGACGGCAGGTACCGCAGCGGCGCCTCGTCCTGGGACTGCAGGATCGCTCCCGCCAGCGAACGGTCGGGGCCGATCTCCACGGCTCGGTGCGCCCCGGCCGCGGCGGCGGCACGCAGCGCGGCCAGGAACCGGACCGGCTGCACCGCGCCGGCGAGCCAGTAGGCCGGCGTGGTGAGTTCCGTGTCGGCCGTCGCACCGGTGACCGTCGAGTGGAACGGCACGGCGGGGCGGTGCAATTCGACCCGATCCAGCACGTCGGCCAGTGCGGCCCGGGCGGATTCGACCTGACTGCTGTGGAAGGCATAGCGCTGCTGGATGATCCGGGTGCGCGCACCCCGGGCCGCCGCGGCGCTCAGGACGGCGTCGACGGCGTCGGCCGCGCCGGAGATCACCACGGCCGCCGGGCCGTTGACCGCGGCGACACACAGGCCGCCACCGTCCCCGCCGGTCGCGCGCTGGTCCTCGACCAGCTCACGCACGTGGGTTTCGGGCAGGCCGACCGCCGCCATCACGCCCTGCCCGTGCAAGTCGTCCATGGCCGCGCCGCGCCCGATGGCGAGCCGCAGCGCGTCGCGGCGGCTCAGTACGCCGGCGGCGTAGCCGGCCGCGATCTCACCGATGCTGTGTCCGATCACCGCGCCGGGCCGGATCCCCCAGGAGGCCCAGAGGTCGGTCAGCGCGATCTGCAGCGCGGTGATCACCGGCTGCGCGATCCGGGTGTGCTCGAGCCGCGATTCCGCCTGTGCGCGTTGCAGTTCGGTGAGCAGCGACCAGCCGGCCTCGGCCCGCACCAGGTCGTCGCACTCGGTGAGCGCGGCCCGCAGCAGCGGTTCACCGAGGAGCCGTTCGCCCAGGCCCGCCCACTGACTGCCCTGACCGGAATAGACGAACACCAGTCCCGCCCGGGTCCGCGCCGTGGTGCGCGGCGCGTCGGCTGCGGTGGTGGCGAGCGCGTCCAGGCCGGTGAGCAGGTCGGTCGTGGCGGTGGCGACGAAACCGTGGCGGAACGGTTGCGGGGTCCGGTGCCGCAGCAGGGTCGCGGCCAGATCGGCGGTGCTGATCGCCTCGGCGCGCGCCCGGCCGGCGAGGGCGGCGGCCGTGGCGCGCAGCGCGGCCGGGGAGGCCGCCGACACCGTGATCAGTTGCGGCAGTTCCGTTTCCACTGCCGCGGCGGGTGCCGGCGCGGGCGCTTCCTGGAGCACGACGTGCGCGTTCGTGCCGCTGAAGCCGAACGAGCTGATCCCGGCGATCCGCCCCGCGCCGTGCTCGGGCCAGGCCGTGGCCGCGGTGGGCACGGTGATCGGGGTCTGCTCCCACGGCACCCGCGGGTTCGGGGTGCCGTAGTGCAGGTTCGGCGGAATCATCTTGTGGTGCAGGGACAGTGCGACCTTGATCAGACCGCACACGCCCGCCGCCGCCTCGAGGTGGCCGACATTGGACTTGGCCGAACCGACGATCAGCGGCTCGGCGTCGTCGTGCGGGCGCAGCACACTCGCCAAGGCGGCCAGTTCGATCGGATCGCCCAGCGGGGTTCCGGTGCCGTGTGCTTCGACGTAGCCGACCGCGTCGGCGGTGACGCCCGCGGCGTGCAGGGCGTCGGCGATGACCTCGGCCTGCGCGGTACCGCTGGGCACGGTCAGGCCGGCGCTGCGGCCGTCCTGGTTGACCGCGGAACCCCGGATGAGCGCCCAGGTCCGGTCGCCGTCGCGTTCGGCGTCGGACTGCCGCTTGAGGACGAGGACACCGCAGCCCTCGCCGCGCCCGTATCCGTCGGCGGCCGCGTCGAAGGTCTTGCAGCGCCCGTCGGCGGCCAGCGCGCCCATGCTGGACAGGCTCAGCACGGTCGCCGGCGACAGGATCAGGTTCACCCCGCCCACGATCGCCACATCGGACACACCCGAACGCAGGTCGCGGATCGCGTGGTCGGTGGCCACCAGCGACGACGAGCAGGCGGTGTCGATCGCGGTGGCCGGGCCGCGCAGGCCCAGCAGATACGACACTCGCCCGGCCGCGACGCTGAACGTGTTGCCGGTGGCGAAGTACGGGTCCACCTGCGCGGTGCCGTCGGCGGCCAGCAGCTGCAGGTAGTCGGTGGTGTTCATGCCCACGTGTACCGAACCGGCGACGCCGTCGAGGTGGTCGCGGGGAATTCCGGCGTCGTCGAGCGCCTCCCACACCACCTCCAGCAGCAGCCGTTGCTGCGGGTCCATGCTGCGTGCCTCGCGCGGCGAGATCCCGAACACGTCGGGGTCGAAGCCGGCGACCGGCAGGTCCAGGAATCCGCCTCGGAAGTCGCCGAGTCCGGCCCGCAACGCGGCGCGGTCGGCGGGTATCGGGCCGGTGCCGTCCACGCCGTCGCGCAGCAACCGCCAGAACCCGGCGGGGTCGTTCGCGCCGCCCGGGAACCGGCAGGCCATGCCGACGATGGCGATCGGTTCCGCCGGGGCCGCGGCCCGGGACCGGGTGGCCGGGCCGGTGCCCGCCCCGCCCCGGCTGAGGTAGGCCGCGAGCTTCGCGATGGTCGAATGCTCGAACACGACGGTGGCCGGCAGTGGCACGCTGTGTGTTTCGCGCAGGACGGTGATCAGTTCGACGGCCATCGCGGAGGTGAGGCCCAGTTCGAAGAGCCCGGTGTCGGGGTCGATCCGGTCGGGATCGGGCAGTTCGAGCAGTCGCGCGATGTGCCCGCGCAGGTTTCGGATCTCCTCGTCGACAGTGCGCGCCGCCGGGGCGCCGAGCGCGCTGTGCCGCGAGCCGGTTTCGGATCGGCTCGCGGTTGCGGCCGGCGAACCCGCGGTGATCGCGGGCCGCACCGGACCGTCGGTGATCCAGTACGGCACGTGCTGGAAGGCGTAGGTGGGCAGGATCGGCACCCGCGCGGGCCGGGTGGTCAGCGCGGTCCAGTCCAGATCGGTGCCGTTCCGCCACAGCCGGCCGGCCGCCTCGGTCAGCGCCCGCGCCGGATCGGTTGCGGATACCGATGCGACGCAGAGGGTTTCGTGGTCGCCGGGGCGGTTCTGGACCAGCGGCAGCAGGGCGCCGGGGCCGAGTTCCACGACCGTGGTGATCCCGCGGCTCAGGGCGGTGTCGATCACGTCGCCGAAGCGCACCGGCTGCCGGGTGTGGTCCACCCAGTACTCGGGGTCGGTCACCTCGGCCGACACCACCGCGCCGGTGGTGTCCGAGATGAACTCGGTTGTGGGCGTGGTTAATTCAGCGGCTGCGAAGGCGGCGCGCAGCGTGTCGAGCGCGGGGTCGACCGCGGCGGTGTGGAAGGCCCGGTTCACCGACAGGCGTTTCGCCTTCAGCCCGCGGGCCAGGGCAGTCGCGACCACGGCGTCGACCTCGGCATCGGGTCCGGCCACAACGGTGTCGGACGGGCCGTTCACGGCCGCGACGGACACCGACTCGGGCAGGTCGGCGAGATCGGTCGCGGCACAGCCGATGGCGGCCATCCCGGTCCCGTCGGGCAGTGCGCTCATCGCGTTCGCCCGGGCCCGGATCAGCTCGGCGCCGGTCCCGATCGAGAACGCTCCCGACAGGGCGGCGGCCGCGTAGGCGCCCACACTGTGCCCGGCGATCAGCTCGGGTTCGACACCGACCGAACGCCACCAGGATCCGAGCGCCACCGCGAGCGCGTACAGCGCCGGCTGGGCCACCTCGGTGCGCAGTACCGCGCTCTCCGCGTCCGGCCCGGTCTCCACCAGCACCGACAGCGGCAGTTCGGTCATCGGGCCGAGGCTGTCGAGCACGTCGGTGACAACCGGGACCGTGCCGTACACCCCGGCCAGCACGCCGGTGATCCGGGCGCCGTGCCCGGGCGCCAGGAACGCGACGCGGGGCCGGGCCCCGGCGTGGCGGCGCTCCCGGATGCCCGTGCCGGCGGCCAGGGCGCGCAGCCCGGCCAGCAGTTCGGTGCGCGAGCCGGCGAGCACGGTGGCCCGCGACGGCAGATCCGCGCGCCCGGTACCGGCGGCCCACGCCACCGCACCGGCCTGCCACTGTGCTTGCGCGGCAACGAATTCCGCGAGACGCGCGGCGGTCGCGGCGACACCGGCGGCATCGGCGCCGGAAACCTTCACCAGGGCGGGCCGGGTGTCGGCGGTATCCGCCGGTGCCGCGGCCGGTTCCGGTGCCGCACCCAGCACGATGTGGGCGTTGGTGCCACCGAAGCCGAACGACGACACACCGGCCAGGCGCGGGCCCTCGCCCCACACCGTGAGCGTGCGCGGCACCTGCACCGGCATCCGGTCCCAGGCGATGTGCGGGGACAGCTCGCGCAGGTTCAGGTGCGGCGGAATCACCCCGCGCGATAACACCAGTGCCGCCTTGATGAATCCGGCGATGCCGGCCGCGGCCTCGAGATGCCCGATATTGGTCTTGACCGAGCCGAGCCGCAGCGGCCGGTCGGCGGGCCGGTCCGTGCCCAGCACGCCGGCCAGGGCCCGGACCTCGATCGGGTCGCCCAGCGGTGTGCCGGTACCGTGCGCCTCGACATAGCCGATCTCCGCCGGTGCCACCCGCGCCACCGCCAGGGCACGGCGCACCACGTCCTGCTGCGCGGTCATGCTGGGTGCGGTCAGGCCGGAACTGCGGCCGTCCTGGTTGACCGCGGAACCCCGGATCACCGACAGGATGTGGTCGCCTGCGGCCAGCGCGTCCGACAGCCGGCGCAGCACCACCACACCGCAACCCTCACCGCGGACGTACCCGTCGGCGGCGGCGTCGAAGGTGTGGCACTGTCCGGTGGCCGACAGCATGCGGCCCTTGGCCAGCGCGACCGTGACCTCCGGGGACAGTTGCAGATTCACGCCACCGGCCAGGGCGAGGTCGCTCTCCCCCGCCCGCAGGCTCTGTACGGCGAGGTGCACGGCGACCAACGAGGACGAGCAGGCGGTGTCGACCACCAGACTCGGTCCCTGCAGACCGAGCGCGTACGACAACCGGTTGGCACCGAAATTGCCGGCGTTGCCGGTGGCCACATAGGCGTCGATGTCGGCGATGCCGTGGGCCGCCGCGGCGATCCGCTCGTAGTCACCGCCGGACATACCCACGAACACACCGGTTGCGCTGCCGCGCAACGAATCCGGTGCGATCCCGGCGTGTTCGAGCGCCTCCCAGGCGACCTCCAGCACGGCGCGGTGCTGTGGGTCCATGGTCGTGGCCTCGCGGGCCGACACCCCGAACACACCGGCGTCGAAGCCGCGGACGTCGTCGAGGAAGCCGCCGTGCCGCGAGTAGGTCTTGCCCGGGGCGTCCGGGTCGGCGTCGAACAGCCCGTCGGCGTCCCAGCGGTCGCCGGGGACCTCGGCGATGCCGGAGCGGCCCGCGACCAGCAGGTCCCAGAAGCTGTCCGGGCCGGTCACACCGCCGGGCAGGCGGCAGCCGACGCCGACCACCGCGATGGGTTCTTCGGTGGCACTGGTGAATTCGGTGGCGGCCGCCGGATCGGTGGCACCGGCGAGTGCGGCGGCGGCCGCATCGATGCTGGGGTATTCCCAGGCCAGGGTCGGCGCGATCTCGGTGCCGAGTTCGTCGGACAGGTCGGCCGCGATGCGCACGGCCTGAATGGAACTCAGGCCGTAGGTGGCGAACTGTTCGTGCCGGTCTACCTCGCCGGCGGTGAGGCCAGCGTGGCGGCAGATCAGGGTGACGAGCAGGTCCTCGATCTCCCGCCGCCGTTGCGCAACCGGCCGCGTGTCGGCTACTTCCGACGACTGTTCTTGTGGCACAGCACTATTCGTCTCGGATTGGGAAACGATGCGGCCGCCGTACTCCCCGTCCAGATAGCTCTTGCGGCATTCCGCGCGCTGCAGTTTGCCGCTGGAGGTGACCGGAATGGCCCGTGCGGGCACCAGCAACACGTCGTAGGCCGACAGCTGATGGTGGTCGGAGACCGCCCGGCGGACGGCCCGCACGATATCCGCGTCCGCGTGCTCGCGGCTGGCCCGGCGCGGCTTCTGCTGGACCACGACCAGCTGATCCGCTCCGTCGACCTCGATCGAGAAGCTGATACAGCGAGTCCCCGCGAGACCCGGATGACTCGCCACCGCGGTCGCCTCGACGTCCTGCGGATAGACATTCCGGCCGCGGAAATTCATTGCCTCTTTGGTGCGGCCGACGATATAGAGTTCCTGGTCGACCATTACCCCGAGATCGCCCGGATTCAGATAGGGACCGGACCCGTCGGCGGTGAATCGGCGGAAGGTTTCGGTGGTCGCGGACTCGTTCTCG
Organism: Nocardia stercoris; assembly: GCF_003696265.1. Classification (GTDB taxonomy): domain Bacteria; phylum Actinomycetota; class Actinomycetes; order Mycobacteriales; family Mycobacteriaceae; genus Nocardia; species Nocardia stercoris. Next base: position 253,062 of record NZ_RFFH01000003.1, read on the forward strand.
AAATATCCGGCGGTGATGCTACTGCCGCGCATCCACACCTCGCCCACCGCGCCTTCGGGAAGGACGGCGGAAGTGGCGGGATCGACGATGACGACCTCGGTGTCCGGGGCAACCTTTCCGGAACTCACCAGCGATTGCTGCGGGCCCTCGGATCCGGTCACCACCTGCCCGTGCGCGAGCTGTTCGGTGCCGACCCGCAAAATGGTCGGATCACCGGACGAACGTCCCCCGGAGACCAGCAGTGTGGCTTCCGCCAGTCCGTAACAGGGATAGAACGCCGAGCGCCGGAACCCGCATTCGGCGAACGTGTCGGAAAAAGTGTCCAGCACTTCGGCGCGAACCGGTTCGGAACCGTTCAGGGCGTAATTCCACGTCGACAGATCGAATTCGGCCAAGCGTTCGGGAGTCGCTTTGTCGACGCACATCTGATAGGCGAAATTGGGGCCGGCGCTACTGGTCGCCCGTTCCCGCGAGATGACCTCGAGCCAATAGAGTGGATCCCGGATGAACGTCATCGGCGAGATCACCACGATCGGATATCCGGTGTGGATCGGCGAGACCAGGCCGCCGAGCAGGCCCATGTCGTGGTAGGGCGGCAGCCAGCCGGCACCGCGGCTGTCGGGGGTCAGGCCGAAGGTGTCCGCTGCCAGGCGCGCATTGTCGAGCAGGTTGGCGTGGCTGACGACCACCCCCTTCGGCGCCGAGGTGGAACCTGACGTGTACTGCAGCAATGCCGTTGTGTCGCCAGTGATTTCGGGTCGGCGCCAGGAGTCCGACGGCGTGTCGAAGGACGAGCGTTTCGCCTCGATCCAGGTCGCGCCGGCCAGGGTCGGGATCTCGGCGCCGCGGATGCTGGACAGGTCGAAGCGGTCGGCGCCCTCGGCGGTGAGGACCGCCGCGGCCCGCGCCGAGCGGGCGATGGTCTCGACCCGGGACAGGTGCCGATTCGAGGCCGGCGGATAGGCCGGTACCGGAATCAGCCCGGCATACAGGCAGCCGTAGAAATGCAGGGTATATTCCAGCCCCGGCGGGCACAGCAGCAGAATTCTCGACCCGGGAGCGCACTGTTCCCCGAGATGCACCGCGATCGACCGAGCTTTTTCCGCTATTTCCCGGTACGTGAAGTCCTCGGTTTCGAAACGATTCGCGGCCGTTGGCCGGACGAATCGCATTGCCATCCGGTCGGGCGTTCGTTCCGCACGACTTTCTATGGTATCGACCAAGGTCGCGCTATGAACAGCTGAACCATCACCCGGCATTGCACGTTCTCCCATTCGCCGACGCACAAGAACACGCTCCGGGCAATAGTGGGACCATTGAACCGCGGCCATTTCAGGCCGCGCTCGACCCACTTGTGTCGAATCACCCGGAGCGGTGCAGAAAATCGATGCGCGAGCACGATCGATAAATTATGACGCCACTGTCTAAGTCGAATACCGAGACGCTCAGGACTTTCCTGTAAAGCGCGCCCGTCCAGCAGATGTCGTCATCATTGACAAACCAGAAGGTACCTGATCAGCACAGGGCGTGCAACCAATGCGCGTGACACCGTAAGAAGACTATTCCCGAACTGGGAAAACAGTTCTCGTGGCGCACATTCGAGGGACCCGACGTGCGGAATTCGGCCTGTGGCATCGATTTGAATGGAACGATTCGAAAGGCTCGACAGCGACCAGACCAGTCGGTCGCAAGTTACCCGATACACTACCGCCGCCCGGCCCTACCCCGTACTCCCACCGCGGGGAAGTCGCGGCCGGCCCGGTGCGGACCGGCCTTCGGTCAGCAAATGTGTACCTGGACTTCACATATCACTGTCAGACTGGCGGCATGTACGACTGTGACGTGCTGGTGCTCGGTTCCGGACCCGGCGGCCAGAAGGCGGCGATCGCCACCGCGAAGCTGGGAAAACGGGCCGCGGTGGTGGAGCGGCGGGACATGATCGGCGGGGTGTGCATCAACACCGGCACGATCCCGTCCAAGACGCTGCGCGAGGCGGTGCTGTACCTCACCGGCCTGAGCCAGCGTGAGATGTACGGCCAGAGCTACCGGGTCAAGGAGGACATCACCGTCACCGACCTGCTGTCGCGGGCCCGCCACGTCATCGGCCGCGAGGTCGATGTGATCCGGAATCAGTTGTCCCGCAACCACGTATCGATCCTGCCCGGACTGGGCTCGTTCGTGGACGAGCACACCGTGGAGGTGCTCGACGGCACCGGACAGGGCACTCGGGTGACGGCGGAGAAGATCGTCATCGCCACCGGCACCCAACCGGCCCGCCCCGAGAGTGTGGACTTCGACGGCACGACCGTCATCGACTCGGACGGCATCCTGGAACTGGAGCGGGTCCCGCAGTCCATGCTCATCGTCGGCGCGGGCGTGATCGGCATCGAGTACGCGTCGATGTTCGCCGCGCTGGGCTGCAAGGTCACGGTCGTCGAATCGCGGGAGCGCATGCTCGAGTTCTGCGATATCGAAGTGGTCGAGGCGCTCAAATATCATCTGCGGGATCTCGCGGTGACCTTCCGGTTCCGGGAGACGGTCGCGGCGGTCGAGCGGCATCCACGCGGCGCGATCGCGATCATGGCGAGCGGCAAGCGGATTCCCGCCGAGGTGGTCATGTACTCGGCCGGCCGCCAGGGCATGACGGCGAGCCTGCGCCTGGACCGCGCGGGCCTGACGGCCGACAAACGCGGCCGGGTCACCGTCGACGAGTTCTTCCGCACCGAGGTGCCGCACATCTACGCGGTCGGCGACGTGATCGGTTTCCCGGCGCTGGCCGCGACCTCGATGGAACAGGGCCGGCTCGCCGCGCACCACGCGTGCGGTGAACCGGTGCAGGAGTTGTCGACGCTGCAGCCGATCGGCATCTACACGATCCCGGAGATCAGTTTCATCGGCCGCACCGAGGACGAGCTCACCGAGGCGAAGGTCCCCTTCGAGGTCGGGGTGTCCCGCTACCGCGAACTGGCCCGCGGCCAGATCATCGGCGACTCCTACGGCGTCCTGAAACTCCTGGTCTGCTGCGAGACCCGTGCCCTGCTCGGCGTGCACGTGTTCGGCACGGGCGCAACCGAACTCATCCATATCGGCCAGGCCGTCATGGGGTGCGGCGGCACCGTCGACTACCTGGTCGACGCCGTCTTCAACTACCCGACCCTGGCCGAGTGCTACAAGGTCGCTGCCCTGGACGCCATGAACAAGATCCGTCAGCTCGAGCACATGGACTGACCCTTCGTACCGGGAGATCAGCGTGGCTCACCGCCGCTCGAGGGCGGTCGTCTCAATCGAGCCGACGTGCCGATTTCGACTGGGTGAGCCGTGAGCCGGAACTCGGTTCGGGGCGACCAGCCGGGCATCATTTCGGCGCCCGAGGGTTGCCGGTGTGGCCGAGTTCACCGCGCTCGCGCTCTGTTCATGAGTAGGTTCGATCCCATGGACAGCGAAGGACCCAGCCGGACAGCGCTCGTCACCGCTTACGCCCGTGCCTATCATCAGGTCGCCGACCGGCCGTTGATCTTCACCGACCCGCTGGCGGCCCGCGCGCTCGGGGTCACTGCGGACGGGCTCACCGAATCACTCGGTCGCGCAACCGAACCCGGCACCGCCCTCGATCGTCCGCGCCGCCTGTTCTTCGCCGCCCGTTCCCGCTTCGCCGAGGACCGCGTCGCCGTGACCGGCGCCCGCCAGGTCGTGATCCTGGGCGCGGGCCTGGACACCTTCGCCTACCGCAACCCGAATCCGGACCTGCGCGTGTTCGAGGTCGACCACCCCGACACCCAGGACTGGAAGCGCCGCCTCGTCACCGCCGCCGGCCTCGACCACCCGGCCGGCCTGACCTTCGTCCCGGTCGACTTCGAAACCGACACGCTGGCAACCCGATTGGCGGCCGCCGGGTTCAGCCGCACCGAGCCGGCGGTCTTCGTCTGGCTCGGCGTCGTGTTCTACCTCACCCCCGACGCCGCGCACAGCACCCTGGAATACATCGCCGGCCAGGACGCTCCGGTCGAAGTCGTCTTCGACTACCTCCAGCCCGCGGACACCGACGAGGATCGCGCGTACCTCGAGGCCCGTGCGAGACGATTGGCCGCCATCGGCGAACCCTTCGTCAACTACTTCACCCCCGCCGACATCGCCGCACAGCTCCGAGTACTCGGCTTCACCGATATCGAGGACCACCCGGCCCCGGACCTCATCACCGGATATCTCGATGATTCAACGGAATTCGACGAAGACTCGGCCCGGACGTTGCGCGCGAGCCGCATGATCCGGGCGGGCCGCTGACGAACTCCGCACACGCACGCGCACTCTGACCACCGACTTGGCCACCCACACCCGGGATCTCGCGCGCTCGATCGGCGCCGCCGAGGCCCTCGCCGACGCCATGTCCGGATCCGGCCATGCGTCGCGAACCCGCAGCAGCCGGTAGCCGGTCTGGGTCACTCGCACTCGGGAAGTCGTGGTTGCGTGCCAGGTGAAAACCGTTCGCTGTCGGGAGCGTCGACCGGCTCCCGGCGAGTGAAGACCAATCGGCCTCTGGCTTCCAGCCACGCGTCCTCGGGCGAAAGCGGTTCGCTGCCGGGAGGATAGATCGGCTCCGGGCGAGTTCCGGACAAGTAGTCGCGGAAGGCTCGCAGGTACTCTTCCAGGTCCCGTTGATCGGCGAACCTGGTTTCGGTCGGGTCGAACCACTCGTCCGGTGTCGGGTGCCACGCGATCATGAAGTCGAGCGCTTCGCGCACCATATCCCCATACGTTGGATCCGCGGCGCAGAAGTCGCGTAACGCCGGGGCGCTCAGCCGGATTCCGCGGCCGTACACGCTGCGGTGCATGTCCACCAGCGGCCACCGCAGGCCATCGATACGCGGGATTTCGTCCCACCATGTGGCCTTCGTGCACATGTTCTCACCAGCGCGCCGCGGGGATGATTGCGTGACAGGTGTCGGGTAGTCGCGGGGCGCGCCTCTTCGATCGATACTGCGGGTCGGTCCGGTCCCGAGGTTCACCGGTGGATACCACACACCGCGCCACACCGGGACGCCGAGATAGCGACGACCTCCCGAGAGTGGCTCGGCCAGTGAGATGTCGGCGGTGATTCGGTGCACGGGAGGCAGCACCCGGTCGGGGAACAGATCCACCACCATCGACAAGCAGTCCCGCACATCGAAGCCGGACACACCGACGCCCTGCCGGAACCGGGCGTCCGAGCATTCCTGCGGGTCGAACTCGATCCAGAACCGCCGCACCCTGGTCATCCGCGATTCCTCCTACCAGCACCGATGGCGAACGCCAGCCCCGATGGTCCCAGAGCTGATCGGCATCCACCACTGGATAATCGGCTGTGACAGCGCACCGATCGGCGTCATCGGCACGCCGAGCACCGACCGGGCCGACCCGCGGCTTACGTCAGGTGGTCGACGAGTGTCCCCCGCGCACCGAACAATTCGGTGGTCCAGTACTCCAGCAGGGCGGTGTTGTCGATGTCGTCGGGATGGAACCCGCGCCGATTGTAGGAACCGACCCGCCGCAGGACCTTCGGGGACAGGAACGGCGAGTGCCGCAGCGCGGCGAGACTGCGGCCCAACCGGATCGGGTTGTAGGCCGCCCGGTCGCCGAGCAGTGAGACGAACGTGTGAATGACGAGGCTGGAAGTGAACAGCACCATGATCGCGCGCATCGCGGCGATCCGCCGGCGCTCGCTGCCGCCCACCGCGCGGTAGACGTCGAACGCCACCGACCGGTGCTCGGACTCCTCGATCGCATGCCAGAGCAGCATCGATCGCACCTCGGTGGTGCCCAGCAGCGCCTGCGCTCGTTCGTCGCCGAGCAGCGTTTCGGCGAAGATCGCGGTGAAGTGCTCGAGTGCGGCGGTGAACGCCAGGCAGGTCAGCGGCGAGAGCCGGCGCTCGTACAGTCCCACCACGCGGCGGCACGAACGTTCACCGAAGCCGGTCGGATAACCCATCTGCCGCAGGCGGTCGTTCAGGGCCCGGTGTTCGCGCCCGTGGGTGACCTCCTGGCCGATGAATCCCTTCACCCGGGAACGCAATTCGGGATCGGTGAGCTGATCGGCGTAGCGGCGGACCGAACGGATGAAGAAGTCTTCGCCCTCGGGGAAGGTGGACGAGAGGTGCGCCACGATGTGGCTCATCACCAGGTCGCCGTCGACGTAGTGGCGGTCCAGCGAGCCGGTGGGATACGAGAACCGAATGCGCCGCACCGGGATTCGCGGTCGAGGGGCGGGGTCGTTGTCGAGTGCGCTCACGAGATTCCTTCTGGCGTAGGTCGTTTCGGCAGGGTCACTCGGCCCGCGATACGGTCGCGGAACCGAGTACAGCGCGGCACATCACCTTGAAGGCGTCGAGGACCGCGCGCGGTGGGTGCGGCTCGTAGCCGCTGAGGGTCTGCGAGGTGGCCAACCCGGTGAGCAGGGTCAGCACGATGTCGAGGCCGATTCCGTCGGCGAACGCGGGGTCGGCGTCGGCGCGTGCCGGAAACAGTTCGGCGTAGATCTGTCGGCAGGCGGCCATGAACTGGCGGTCGATCGCTACGACCGCGGTCGCGAGGTCGGGATCGGTGCGGGCCGCCGTCCACAGTTCGTACCAGGCGGTGAAGGTGGGGCGGCAGTACAGCGACCACAGCAGGTCGACGGCGGCGTCGAGTTTGTCGGCGGCCGGATCCAGGCCGGCCATCAGGTCCTGGAATTCCTCGATGCGGCGGTCGAAGGACCGGGTCACGGCGGCGGTGAGCAGATCGGCCTTGGTCGGGAAATGGTGCAGCAGGGCGCCCAGCGACACCCCGGCCCGGTGCGCGACCTCGGTCGTCGTGGTCGCCTTGTAGCCGACCTCCACCAGTGCGTCGAAGGTGGCGTCGAGTAGGGCCCGCCGCGTCTCCGCGGTGCGCTCGGCCTGCGTTCGCCGGACCCGGTTGCCGGCCGGGGAGTCCGTTACTGCCATGCGTCCCAGCATGATTCAGAAACCATAAACCGTCAAGGTTTATTGTAAGTTTCGGGCTTGCTCCTCCACCGAGGGGAGACCGCAGACTCGGACCCATGGACGACGACACGCACTTCACGATCGGGGAACTGGCCGAGCGGACCGGCATGCCGGTCAAGACGATCCGGTTCTACGCCGATCGCGGGATCGTCCCGCCGACCACCTACACACCCGCCGGCCACCGCCGCTACGACGTGGACGCGCTCGCCCGGCTCGAACTCGTCCGCACCCTGCGCGCGCTGGACATCGGCCTGCCCACCGTCCGCCGCTTGCTGGCCCACGAGACCTCACTGACCGAGGTCGCGACCGCCCACGCCGCCGCACTGGACGTCCAGATCCGCGACCTCCGGCTGCGTCGCGCGGTGCTGCGGGCCGTGGCCCGGCGGCAATCCGATCCGAAGGAGATGTACCTCATGCACGAACTCGTCAACCTGACCCAGGCCGAACGCCACCGCTTCATCCACGATTTCGTCGACGCCACGTTCGGTGGTGTCGACGCCAACCCGGCCGTGGTGGAACTGCTCCGCACGAGCATGCCCGACCTGCCCGACGACCCGGCCCCGGCTCAGGTCGAAGCCTGGATGGAACTCGTGGAACTGGTGCAGGACAACGAATTCCGCGATGCGGTCCGTCGCATGGCCGCGTACCAGGAGCAGCAGCGCGCCGACGGCGACACCACCGGACTGCACCACGAGCTGACCGAGGCCGTCCGGTCCGAGGTCGGCCGAGCGCTGGCCGCAGGCATCGATCCCACGTCGGCGGCAGCGGCCACCGTCGTCGACTCCCTGACCGCCCGCTACAGCACCACTTTCGGCCGCCCCGACGACACCGCCCTCCGGCACTGGATCCTGAACCGTCTGACCGTCGCCGACGACGCTCGCGTGACGCGCTACTGGCAACTGGTCGCCACCGTCAACGACTGGCCGCCGATGCCCGACCTGACGCCGGTCTTCACCTGGTTCACACAGGCAGTGCGGGCCCACACCACGATATAACCTGCGACAGCAATGGATACGCCACAGCCTCCACTGCTGTTCCTCGATGTCGACGGCCCGCTGATCCCGTTCGGAACCGCCGGGCCGGAGGAGCACCCAGCTCCCCCGGTCCGGCATTCGTCGAATCCGCTCCTTTTCCGCCTCGATCCCGAACTCGGGCACCTACTGTCGGCGTTGCGCTGCGAGCTGGTGTGGGCCACCACCTGGATGGACGAGGCCAATCAGGTGGTGAGCCCGGCCCTCGGCCTGCCCGCCCTGCCGGTCGTGCCCTGGCCCGAGCGGTCCGACCGGCACATCGACGAATGGTTCGGCCTGCACTGGAAGACCCGCACCCTGATCGCCGAGGCCGCGGGCCGGACCTTCGTCTGGATCGACGACGAGATCGGTGCCCGCGACCGGGAGTGGGTGGCCGACCACTACGCCGGGCACGCACTGCTGTATCGCGTCGACCCACGAATCGGATTGCGGCACAGCGACGTCGACGCTATTGCCCAGTGGCTCGAGCTCAGTTCGAGACCACCGGGCTGTTGTGGTAGGCCGCTACCGACCAGCGGTCGTCCTGCTTGACCAGTACCCAGGTCGCGTTCACATAGCGGTCCGCGGGCAGCTCGGTCTCGCCGGCGAACAGGATGCCGGCGCGGCTGACCACGACCGCGTGGTCGGGGCCGAGGAAGCGGATGTCCTGGATCTCGTCGGTGACGGTCGATTTCGCGAAGACGCCGCCGAAGTTGGCGGCCATACCGTCGCGGACCTCGTCCCGGTTCCGGCGGTAGATGCCGGGCGTGATCACGGTGGCCTCCGCGTCGTAGTCGGCGACGAAGCGCTCCGCGTCACCGGCCGCCCACGCCTCGTACTGGTCGGCCAAGATCTGCCGGATGGCCTGGGTGTCGTCGATACGGGTGCTGGTCATGACATCTCCTGGGTTCGGTCGGCGCGGCCGTCGTTTCGGACCGCTCAGCTGTCCGACGCGCGACGGTCCACCGAATCGACAACCACGACCCGACTCAGCCGAGCGAGTTCAGATACACGGTGATCCAGTTGCCGAATTCGACGGCCAGATGCCACTGGTGCTCGCTGATATTGCGGGCGGGTACGGCGGCGGGGAACGCGACACCGAGCTTCGCGCGGAACCCGCCACCGGGTTCGGCGCGGAGCTGATGGCGCACACCGCCGATCAGCTCACCGCCGGCCAGCCACGCCGTGCCGGCAATCGCCAGCGGATAGTCCGGGTCGGCCGGTACGGGCACCCGGTCCCGGTCGGTGTAGTCGACGAAGAAGCGGCTGACCAGCACCGCGCCGCCGGTCACCTCGTAGACCTCCTGGCGGCCGTCGGCGCCGGTTTCGATGAGATAGTGGTCCGGGCAGGCGCCGGTCCACACCGGCCGATCGTCGGCCTCCCGTTCCCGGGTGAACCAGTCGGCGAAGCCTTCGGAACTGCCACGGCCGCTGACGATCTCGGCCGCCGATACGGCCCAGCGGTTCCCGGATGCGGCGAGGGCGGCGCGCGTCACGGCATCGGAGGTCGCTACCTCGGCGGCAAGCATCCGGCGCAGTCCGTCGGCGCCGATCGAGGCCCGCGCCTGAGCCAAAGCCGTTCGGGCGGAGTCGATGTCGTCGGCGGCAAGCGCGGCAGGGCTGATCGGCGCGCTCAGTTCGTCCCCGGCCAGATCGAGATAGTGGGCCGACAGCCTCGCGGCAGCCGAATCGGCCCGCCGCCGTTCCCATTCCGCGAGCCGCTCCGGTTCGATCGACGCGCCGTCGATGAACGTGGTTCGGCCCGAATCGGTTCCGTTCGCGAGGGGTGGCTGCGCCGCGGCCGACGCGCCGAAGGTGGTGGCACCCACCGCGACACCTGCCGCAGCGGCAACGAATTGTCTCCTGGTCAGCATCGACCGTTCCTTTCCCAGATGTTCAGTATGATTGAACACCTGGGACGTGATGTCAATCTCTACTGAACACCGGTGCTATCGCGCGGCGTACGCCGTATCGTTCAGCCGGATCGAACCGAGGGACAGGAACCCGCGATGGAAGACAGGATCGGACCGGCACTGCGGCAAGCCCGTCTGGAACGCCGGCTGAGCCTGCGCGGACTCGCGGCGGCGGTGTCGATCTCGGCGAGCCAGCTCTCCCAGATCGAGACCGGCCGATCACAGCCGTCGGTGAGCACGCTGTACGCCCTGGTCACACACCTCGACGTCTCCCTGGACGAACTGCTCGGCCTGACCCCCGGACGATCCGCGGGCGAGCGGACGGCCGCCACGCCCGGCGTGGTGCAGCGGGCAGACGACAACCCGATCCTGGACATGGCCGGCGGGGTGCGCTGGGAGCGGCTGGCCGTCGACCCGCACACCGATACCGACGCCCTGCTGGTCACCTACGAGCCGGGTGCCGCCAGCTTGAGCGATCGAACCCTGATGCGCCACCGAGGTATCGAGTACGCGTATCTGCTCGCGGGCGAACTGACGCTGCTGCTCGACTTCGACCGGCAGACGATCACCGCCGGCGACTCGCTGTGTTTCGACTCCACCCGCCCGCACCTGTACCTCAACGAGGGCACCGAGCCCGCCCGCGGAGTGTGGTTCGTGACCGGCCGCGACGAGCCGCTCAGTTGACGAACGGGCGCAGTTTCCGCACTGTCCCGCTCAGCATCTCGTACGCCATGCGGTGGGCGTCGTCGCCGCGCCGGTCCGCCATCGCGGCGGCCAGTTCGCGGTGCGCGGCCGGCTGCAGATACTCCTCGTACATGGCGATTTCGATGATCCGATCGCGGCCGACCGCGGCGAAGGTGCGCAACAGCGAATTCAGCAGCAGGCGGTAGCCGACATTGCCGCAGCAGTCGAGGACCCGCAGCCAGAAGGCCGAGTCGACGGCCGAGGCGTGGTCGACGTCGAACGGCACTTCCGGGTATCGCTGTGCGGCGGAGACGATCTCGGCCAGTTCGGCATCGGAGGCGTGCTCGGCGCACAGGCGGGCCGCGTCGGCGGCGACCGCGCGGCGCATGACGAACACGTCGGTCAGCAGGCGCCGGGGCGGCCTGGCGCCCGAGGCCGCGACCTCGGCCAGCAGTTCTATCCCGACCACGTTCCGCCACTCGACGACCGCGATGCTGCCGTCCGCGGCGAACGACGCCAACCCGATCTCGAGCAGGCGGTCGATCGCGTCCTGCATCAGTTCCGGGTCGACCTGGAAGGTGGCCGCCATATCGACGGCCGAGGGCAGCGGAGTGCCGGGGGACAGCTGTCCGGCGAGGATCGCGGAGACCACCCGGCTGAACACCGCGTCCGAGACCGCGCGCCGGACCTCCGCTTCGAATTCCACTCTCCCGATCGTATGAGCCCGCCGGGCGGCACGCCCGGTCAGGGTGACCTCCATCACCGCGCTGACCGGGTTCTGTGGCCGACTCCACAGGTCTGGCAAACCGGTCTGTCAAAATGGGCGGTATGGAGAGCAGCCGCCGCTACGCGGGCGTCGCCGCCGCCGACCGGCGCACCGAGCGCCGGCAACGGCTGATCGACGCGGGATTCGACCTGGTCGCCGAGCAGGGCCTGGCCGGGATGACGGTCACCCAGGTGTGCGCGACCGCGGGCCTCACCGAACGTTACTTCTACGAGAGCTTCCGGCGCCTCGACGACCTGCGCGCCGCCATGTACGACGCCCTGATCACCGAACTCCGCGGCACCGGCCTGGAAGCGATCGACCGGGCCGAACCCGATCTCTACGCCAAGTGCCGGGCCGCCACCGACGCGCTGTGTCACACGCTCACCACCGCAACCGGGCGCGCCCGGCTGTATTTCGAGGCCAACGGCTCCCCCGCGCTGCTGGAACGCCGGGACGAGTCGATCATCGAATTCGCGGGCCTGCTGGCCGAGCAGATGATCCGCTACGGCGATGTCGCCGAAGGGCACCCGCGGCTGCGCCTGCAGACGGTCATGATCGTCGGCGGGGTGGCCGAGGCCGTGCGGCAGTGGCTGGCCGGTGGTCTCGCCGTGGAACCGGCCGAGCTGATCGATACGACCGCGGCGCTGTGTGTGCAGATCGCCGGCTCGTTGCGGATCGCCTGACCGTCAGGCCGCGGTGTCGCGGACCAGGACGAAGAAGTACGGCTGCTCGACACCACGCTGATCCATCGCCCCGAGCAGTGTGTTCTCGTCGACCCGCCGGAACGTGTCGATGATCGGCAGGTGGTCGTACACCATCGCCGCGCTGACCACGCCCCGGTACTCCAGATCGCGAAGCCGCGCACGGTGTTTGGTGGTCTCGACCGCGCTGTCGACGAGGACGGCGGTAGCCCGCCGCGCCTTCTCGACGAACTGCGGACTCACTTTTCCCACCAGCCCCAGCGGCAGCCGCCGCGGGTCGGCCGCCCAGATCCGGCCGTTCCCCGACTTGAACAGCATCGGGTGCACCGAGTCGACATCGTCGAACCGCTTGCCGTACCACCCCGAGGCCGCGAGCACCCCGTCCATCGGATGCCCGGTTGCCAGCTCCCGCCCGACCCAGCCGCCGAGCACATCCGCCGACCGCACCGCGGGCAATTGATCGAACAGCTTCAGCGCGTCCTCGGTCGTCGTGGCCGGCTCGAGCGCCGCCAACTGCACCAGGTGATCCATCCGCGTTCCTCGCCATTCTGACAGAGCGTCCTGTCAACACTGACGCTATATCTGACAAAACCCTCTGTCAACGCTCAGTGCACCAGAACCCGCAGATAGCGGCGACGGTAGATCAGCTGCGCGAGCAGCAACGCCGGGAACGCGAGGCGCCACCGTCCCGTCCGCGCCGGCCGGGTGAGCGAGCGGATCGTGAGCCGCACCGTGCCGTGCTCGTCGCGATGAACCACGAACGCCTCCTCGCCGGAGACCGGATGGCCCGGCAGTGTGCCGTAGGCGAATCCGCGCCGCCGGCCGGATTCCACGACCGTCACGACCCGGACCGGCTCGACGATCGTGACCGGCCCCCACCCGGCGCGGATGTGGTATTCGGCGCCCGCCGTGACCACGTCCCCGGCGCCGTCCACCGCCGCCACGCGAAAACCGCTGCGCTGCTTGATGCCCCAGTACAGCACCGCCTCGGTGGCGGCCTCCCACACGGCCGCGCCCTTTCCGATCACTACCGTTCGCTCGAACCGCCGCATCCGCGGTGGCGTGGGCGCCCAGTGCGGTTCCGCGGGCTGTGTCGCACCGACGGTCTCGTAGGTATAGGGCGTCATCGTCAAGAGGTGGCCGGCCGGGTACGGAGGGTGGTGGCGAAGGTGCGGGCGGCGTCGAGGTCGGTGGCGTCGGGGCGGCCCTTGCGGATGCCGCCGGCGATCGCGAAGGGGGCGAAGGTGTCGAAGGCGCGGCAGGAGAAGGTGCCGATCACCCGGAAACCCTTCTCCTCCACCAGTTTCACCAGCGGGCGGGAGAACCTGGTCAGCCCGGAATCGGGGAAACCGCTGGTGGCGAAGACGAAGGCTGCCCCGGCCTGGCCGGACGGTAAGGATCGGACGAACTCCCGCAGCTCCTGATGGAAGTGGCCGGTGAAGATTCCCGAGCCGAAACCGACCAGGTCGTAGCCGGTCAGATCCGACGCCTGGATGTCGGCGGGGTCGACGACCCGCGCCCCGAGTACCTCGCCGATGACAGCGGCGACTTTCCTAGTATTGCCGTGCGACACCGACTTGCACACGATGATGGCCTTGGGCATGTCCGTCCCCCTCAGAGATCGCGCATTCGCAGTGGTGACAGTACAACCGGAGCCGGTCGCGCGCCCGCCGCCCGACCACGTCGGGCCCGGTCAGCCGACCGGCAGGCCGACGGCCGCGGCCGCGACACCGAGGGCCGCGGCGGCGAGCAGTGCGCTGACCACACCGCGGCGCGCCACCAGCAACCACCCGGCCGCCGCTGCCAGCACCACGACCTGCCACACCTGCTGCAGGGCAAGGGCGAGCGGGATCGCCGAACCGAGAATCGCGCCGATGACCGCCGGGCCCGCGCCGGACAGGAACGCCTGGATCCGCGTGTCGGCGCGCAGGCGGTCGAAGTACTTCCCACCGGCGAGCACGAACACGAACGACGGTGTGAAAGCCACAACGGCAGCGAGCAATCCGCCCGCGAGCCCGCCGGCGGCGTAGCCCACCACCGCGACGGTCTGCACCACCGGTCCCGGGGTGATCTGGCCGAGCGCGACCGCGTCGAGGAACTGCCCGCCGGTCATCCAGTGGTGCCGGGCGACCGCGTCGGACTGCATGAGCGGAATGATCACGAACCCGCCGCCGTAGGACAGCGCACCGACTTTCACCGCGACCCATGCCACCGCCGCCGAACCGCCGATCGTCGGCACCGCGAGCACCACCGGTACCGCGGGCACCCCGGGCCGGCGCGGAATCCCGGTCCGGACAACCACTTCCAGTACACCGGCGGCGAGCAGAACCAGCACCAGCCACGGCCCGATCGTCGCCGCCGCCGCGCCGCCGGCCACCGCACAGCCGAGCCACCGCAGCCGCGCCGCCGGCGTCGTGGCCCGCTGCCGGCTGGCCGGCACCAACCCCAGCCCGGCCTGCACGGCGACCGCGGCCACCGCCGCACCCGCACCGGCCGCCGCACCGTGCGCCCAGCGGGGAGCGCCGCCGGCCAGGAAGAACGCGGCCAGCGCCAGGATCAGGACCAGGCCCGGCACGATGAAACACACCCCGCCCAGGATCGCGCCCGCCGTCCCGCGCAGTCGCCACGCGGTGTAGATCGCCAGCTGGGTCGACGCCGGCCCGGGCAGCAGATTGGTGGCCGCGATCGCGTCCTCGAATTCGCTTGCCGTGATCCACTGCCGGTCCCGGACACACAGGCGGCGCAACAGCGCGATGTGGGTGGGTGGACCACCGAACCCGAGGCAGCCGATCCGGCCCCATTCCCGCGCGATCGTGGTCAGCGGAATACCGCCGGTGTGCTCCGACTGCCACTCCGCCGCACCGGCCACGCCCACGACTCCTCATTCCCGCGGCCCGACCAGGGGCCTCGATTCCGGAGCGCAGGGTAACAGCCGAAGACGAACACTGGCACGGCACCGATGTCGGCACTGCCGCATCCGGGCCGAATTATGTTGTGTCACCTACTGGTTCGACAGCGATAGACCGGAATCCGGACGGCTTTACCGAATCGGCGCCTGGGTACAGGCCGAGCCGCCATGATGTTGATCAAGCGTCCAGTTTGGAGTTCGGCCATGACTCGTCTCGCGTTCCTGTCCCTGATCACGTCCGTCGCGCTGGTCTGCGGCGCCGGCGGCGCAACCGCGCAGAGCGGTCTGCCCGACACCGGCAGCGGTAGCAGTAACGGCAGCAGTGCGTCCACACCGTCCTATCCGAAGGACGACGCGGGCCGGTCACTGATCCTGCGGGGCTTCAACACCGCGTCCAGCGCCAAGAGCACTCCCGACGGCATGCCCGTGTTCACCGAAGCCGACCTCGACCGCGAACACGCCGCCATGGGAACGGG
This sequence comes from Nocardia stercoris, assembly GCF_003696265.1. GTDB lineage: Bacteria > Actinomycetota > Actinomycetes > Mycobacteriales > Mycobacteriaceae > Nocardia > Nocardia stercoris. The sequence goes on from NZ_RFFH01000003.1 coordinate 268,512, forward strand.
TTTCGTGCGCTTCCTCATCTCCTGGCGCTCGGTCGAACCCACACCCGGCCAGTACGACCAGCAGTACCTCGACCGCGTCGAACAGCGTGTCGGCTGGTACGCCGCCCGCGGGTACAAGGTCATGCTCGACATGCACCAGGACGTGTACTCCGGCGCCATCACCACGGCGGGCGTGTCCACGAGCAATATCGGCGGCATCGGCAACGGCGCCCCGGCCTGGGCGACCTACACCGACGGACTGCCCGTCCCGCCCCAGGGGCAATGGGAGCTGTACTACCTCGACCCGGGCGTGATCCGCGCGTTCGACAACTTCTGGAACAACACCGGCAACCACCCCGAACTCGTCGAGCACTACGCGAACGCCTGGCGCGCGGTCGCTCAGCGTTTCGCGCACAACGACGCCGTCGTCGCCTACGACCTGATGAACGAGCCGTTCGGCGGCTCGAAGCAGGGCCGGGCCTTCGAAGCCGGACCGCTCGCCGCCATGTACCAACGGACCACCGCCGCGATCCGGCAGGCCGACCACAAGACCTGGGTGTGCGTGGAACCGCAGTCGGTCGGCGTGAACCAGGGCGCGCCCAGCGCACTCACCAAGATCGACGACCCGCGTCCGGGCGGACCGCGAATCGCCTACTGCCCGCACCTCTACCCGATCACCATGGACCTCGGCGCCGGCTACACCGGCATCGCCCGCGTCATCACCGACGCCTCCGTGGAGACCTGGCGGGCCGGCGTCCAGTACACCGCCGGCGTCCTCGGCGGCGTGCCGATCATCATCGGCGAATTCGGCTTGGACACAACACTGCCCGGCGCCCGCGACTACATCGACCACGTGTACGACACCGCACGGAAGATCGGTGCCGGTGTCTCGTACTGGTCCAGCGACCCCGGAACCTGGGGCCCGTACCTGTCGAACGGGACGCCCACCGTGCTCGTCGACGCCGTGAACAAGCCGTATCCGCGCGCGGTGGCCGGCACGCCGGTCGACTGGTCGTCGACCACCAGCCAACTCCAGCTCACCTACCGCCCGGATCGCACGGTCGGCGCGCCCACCGAGATCTATCTCCCGCGGACCGGATTCCCCGGCGACGTCCACGTCACCGGCGCCCAGGTGGTGAACTGGGATCGCGCGAGCCGCCTGCTGACCGTCCAGAGCCCCGCCGGCTCCGGCACGGTGACACTCACGGTGACGCCCGCCGCGTGAGTGGCCGCCCGCCTTCCCAGGCGAGGTAACACGTCACGGCGGCAACGCCGTAGGGTGAATTGCCGTGTCCAGGCAGGGGTTTCGCGAGTTCGGCCGGTCGAACTCGACGGTGGTGTGGTTGTTCGCCGGTGCGCTCGCGGCATCGGTGCTGGTGTTCGGCACGGTGGACGCGCTCTCCGCCGGTTCCGGTGGCCTGTTGGCCGGTGGGCTCGACGCGCACGTTTATCGCGTCGGCGCGGACCGGGTGCTGCACGGTCAGCCGTTGTACACCGAACCGACCTTCTTCGGCCTGCAATACACCTATACCCCGTTCTCGGCGTTGGCTTTCCTGCCGATCCTCGCGGTGCCGTGGAGTCTGCTGACCTACGTCGCGCTGCTGCTGAACGCCGCGGCCCTGTACGGCTGCGTGCTGGCGAGCGTGCGGATGCTCGGCTACCGCACGACCTCCCGGACGGCGGGAGTCGCCGCGCTGCTTGCGATCACCTGCCTGTTCCTGGAACCGGTACGCACGACGCTGTTCTACGGCCAGGTCAATCTGGTGCTCATGCTGCTGGTCCTGTGGGACGTCTCGCGCCCTGAGACCAGTCGGCTGCGCGGTCTCGGCGTCGGTGTGGCCGCGGGCGTCAAACTGGTCCCGGCCTACTTCGTCGCGCACTACCTGGCCCTGCGCCGATGGCGTGCGGCGGCTTGTGCCGCAACAGCTTTCGTAGGCACGATCGCGCTGGCCTGGATCGTGCTGCCCGCGGATTCCCAGCAGTACTGGTTCTCGACGTTCTTCGACTCCGATCGCATCGCGCTCGACACCGATCCGGCCAACCAGTCGATCCGCGGCGTGCTCGCGCACCTGATGCACGGCGCCGCGCCGCTCTGGTTGTGGGCGGTCCTGGCCGGCGCGGTCGCGCTGTCGAGTCTGTGGCTCACCGCCACACTCGAGCGCCGCGGTGAACGGCTGCTGGCGGTGACCATCGCCGGCCTGACCTCGTGTGCGGTGTCACCGTTCGCCTGGGGACATCACTGGGTCTGGTTCGTGCCGTTCCTGGTGCACCTCGTGCACCAGGCGAGCACCAGCCCGCGGTGGTGGGCCGCGGCAGCCGCACTCGTCGTCTGCACCGGCGCCTGGGCGTATCACTGGGGTGGCGAGTACGTCTCGGTCGGGATCTTCCTGCTGCCCAAACCATGGCACAGCGAACCGGTCCTGGAGAATTCCCACGTACTCGTGTACGTCGCGGTATTGCTCTACGGGGTCGTGCGGAGTCGGCGCATCCCGATGCCTCGTTCCGGTACGGCCGAGGATCCGGCGGCCGCCGAGCCGAGCGGAGTCCGGCAGCTCGCTGCGGCGACCCGCTAGTCCGAGTACCCTTCGGCGCCGGTTCCCGCCTGCCGCAATCCGTTCGATCACGAAGCCGGAGGCGCAGCACCGGTCACGCATCAGATGCATTGGCGAATCCGATGCGTTCATGTATAGAGTGGGCCCGTGCCCCAGACCGAACCGGCCGCCCCCGCCCGAGTGACCAAGCGCCGCGCCGAGACTCGCGCGCGGTTGCTGGATGCCGCGTTCGAGGTCTTCGCGGAGAAGGGATTCGGGCACGTTCGGATCGAAGACGTCTGTGCCACAGCCGGATACACGCGTGGCGCGTTCTACTCCCAGTTCGAGAGCCTGGAAGAACTGTTCTTCGTGCTCTACGACCAGCGCGCCACCGCGATCACCGACCAGGTCCGGGCCGCCCTCGCGGCCACCGCCGACCCGTCCGACCTGGCCACTTTCGTCGATCGGCTCGCGGCCACGTTGCCGCTCGACCGGGACTGGCTGCTGATCAAATCCGACTTCCTCACCTACGCCGCCCGGCGCCCCGACGTGGCGGCCCGGCTGCACACACACCGCGCGAGCCTGCGGGCGGCGATCGAGGAGCGGCTGACCGCGAGCGCGCTGGCACTGCCCGCGGAGTTCGGGACGGCCGTCGACGCGGCCCGCGCGGTCGTCGCCGCGTACAACGGCGTCGCCGCGGAACTGCTGCTCGACCACGACCAGGCCACAGCCCGGGAATGGCTGGCCCGCTTGATCTCCCAGCTCTGCCTCGCTCCCCGCCCCTGAACAGTACGGATCCCGATGACCTCGAATCGACGCTCGAAGCCGGACGTGCTACTCGACAACAGTGATGCCGTCTACGCCTACTACCTACGGCACCGCCCGAACCGGCTGCAAGCAATGGCCGCGTACGCCCTGCTGGCCAATCGCTTCCGGCCGCGGATCGTGTTCGCCGACGGCGCCCGCGCACAACTCGCGGATCTGCTCCGTAGCAAGCGGCCCATCCTGTTCGCGCTCAACCACCTGTCGCAGCGCGATCCCTACGTGGTCGCCGCGGCCGCGTGGCGCTCACCGTTGCGCCCGCTCATCGGCCGCGTCCGGGTATTGGCCAAGGACGAACTGTTCCTCGACCCCGACCAGCGGCGCAAGGTCGACATGATGGGCGGCATCCCGGTGTTCCGAGGAAAGGACCACGGCATCCGCGCGGTCAACGCCGCCGGCCAGCAGATGATGGACATCTGCGCCGAGCGACTCACCACCGGAGACCATGTGGCGGTCTTCCCCGAAGGCACCTGCAACGAGGTCGACCCCGCGCGGGTCCAGTCGATCGGCAGCGGCATCGGCCACATCGCCTTCCGCGCAACCAAACTCGGCGCCCCGCCCGCCCTGCTGTGCCTGGGCATCAGCTACGGACCTCGCCCCGACCCCACCGTCGAACCGACCGAAGCCGAAGTCCGTTCCGCCGCCTTCTATTTCCGCACGCCGGTGCTCACTCTCCCGCAGCGCCCTGCCGACATCGCCCGCCTGACCGCGGCAGAACTCCAGCTCGCCGTCGACGGGGCCACCGCCGCGTACTGAACTGCGCGACAGCGCCGCGACGATCTCCGTCGACCCGCCCCGAGCAGACGGACCCCTCGATCGTGCTCGGTCCCGGCGTCTCGCGGTCTTGCCTTGACGCCGGTGACAAGGTTTAGCGTTGGGCGGGATTCCCGAGGAGGTCCGATGCTGATCGGAGAGCTGGCCCAGCGCGCCGGTACCAGTACCCGTGCGGTGCGCTACTACGAGCAGCACGGGCTGGTGCGGCCGGCGCGGTCGGCCAACGGGTACCGGGTGTACGACGAACACGAGCTCGAGATCGTCCGGAAGATCCGGGCGTTGCTGGAGTTGGGCTTCGACCTGGCCGATGCCCGCCCGTTCGTCAGCTGCCTGCGCACCGGCCACCGGTCCGCCGACGAATGCCCGGAATCGGTGGAGTCCCTGCGAGCCAAGCTCGACGAGATCGACGACGCGATCGAGCGGCTGAGCACGATCCGGCGCAGCGTCCGCGCGCGCATCGACGCGGTCACCGCGCCACCGCCGAAATGCGAGTTCTCCCCCTAGCAGTCGACACTCCCGACAGCACCCCACTGTTCTCCGGTCGAACCCAGCGACCGGCATCTCCCCATGTCCAGACAAGGATTCCCGTCATGCGCTTCGCGGTCAGCTACAGCACTGCGTTCAACGGCACCGACCCCGATCGCCTGCTGGCGTTCGCCCGGCACGCGGAGAACCTCGGGTTCGAGGCTCTCTATGTCCAGGACCACATCGCGCTCTATCCTGGTGCCGACTACGGCTCGGGTGAACTCCCGGCCACGTTGCCCTACTTCGATCCCCTGGACTGTCTGAGCTTCGTCGCCGCGGCCACCTCCCGGATCCTGCTCGGCACCGGGGTGCTGCTGCTGCCCTACCGGCACCCGGTGGTCCTGGCCAAACGGCTGGCCACCGTCGATGTGCTGTCCGGCGGCCGGATGCGGTTGCTGACCGTCGGTCTCGGTGCCCTGCCTGGGGAAGCCCACGCGCTGGGTGTCGATTTCCGCAGCCGCGGTCGCCGCGCGGACGAGGCCATCGACGTCCTGCGCCTACTGTGGGCGGGCGGTCCGGAAGGCATCAGTCACCACGGCGAGTTCTTCGCCTTCGACAACCTCTGCACCTACCCGCACCCCCACGAAACACCCACGCTGCCTATCCATATCGGCGGTTCCAGTGCCGCCGCCGCCCGGCGCGCCGGACTCCGCGGTGACGGCTATTTCGCGGGAGGCATGCTGACCGAGCACGAGCGTGACCGGCAGATCGACCTGGCCCGCAAGACTGCCGTCGAGGCCGGACGCGATCCGGCCGAACTCGAGTACACCCGGTGGGGTTCGGCCGACATGTCCCCCGAACGCGTCGCGGAGCTCACCGCGCACGGGGTGGACCGGCTGGTCGTCGGGTTCGCCGGCTTCGACCCCGCAGAGCAACACGACCAGATGTCGGAATTCGCCGAACGATTCAGCCTGCCACGGCGATAGCGGCTTCGGCGGCGAGCCCAACTCGGAGGTCGGCGCCCGGACCGCCGACCTCCGACAGATTGCGGGCTACCGCATCCGAGCCCCTGCCCGGGTCGGGCGCGGGCGAGATCGAACCCTTACTGCCCCACCGACATCGGGGCGGACTCCACGGCCGCCCGGAGGGTGCCGATCACCGTGTCCACCCGGTGCTGGGCCGCCTCGGGGGTGTCGTCGTAGTGCGGCCAATCGACGGACAGCCGGCCGGCGAAGGTGCGGACCTGGTAGGTGGGGCGGCGGCCACGGGCACTGAGCGAGCCCAGCAGGACGAAGTCCTCGACGTCCAGCGTTTCGGTGCCGGTCAGGTCGGGAATGCGCCCGAGATTGGTGCACATGACGAGGTTGGGCATCTCCAGCGCGCTGCTGTCCGGCATGTTGGAGCTGTGCAGCGGAGTCTGTTGCACGACACCGTATTCCAGGCTGACCCGCAGATGTTCGTTGACCGCGCGGGCCAGCGGGACCAGTTCGGCCGCGACGTCGGCGGCGGGCATGTAGGCGGCGAAACCCATGATGTTCGAACCGTCCATCGGTGCGAGCGGCGGATTCAGGCGGGCACGCAGGTCGACCATGAACACATACAGCAACTCGTGCAGCGGAATACCGCCGAGCTCGGTTTCCGCCAGCAACAGGGCCGCGGACACCAAGCCGTTCAGGGTGACCTCTTGGCGGGCGGCGAGGGCGAGCAGGGCGTCGGTTTCGGCCACCGTCAGCGCGGCCGAGGCCAGATGCGGGGCTACGAATTTGGCCTCGGGGTCGACGTCGAGGCGGATGGTCTCGCGCGGCTCGGGGTCGGGCTCGCCGAACTTCACGACACCCCGCTCGGCCAGGAGGGTCTCCACCGGTTCCGGGAACGGCTGCGGCGCCGGAATCAGGGCCCGCCCCGCCGTGGCGTCGCCGTACAGCGACCACAGCTGCGCGAGCAGCGACAGGCCGCGAGGTCCGTCGGCGAGGCTGTGATGGAACTGCATGCTCACCGCCGCCCGGTCACCGGCCCGCACCACGAAAACACCGAACAGCAGGTCGTGCCGGGCCAGTTCGGCCGCGTTCAGCGGCGCGTCCGGGTCGCCGTCGGTGACGAACAGCTGCTGCCGCTGCCCGCCCGCGGCATAGGCGTAGCCGTCGGTCACGTCGGCGATCCGGGCCGCGAGCATCGGCGCGGCGGCGCACATGGCGGTTACAGCGGCGTCCAGCGCTTCGATCCGCAGCGGGCCGCGGACCAGCAGCGTCATGGCGAAGTAGTGCTCCGACGCCACGAAGATTTCCTCGCTCGGCGCCAGGCGGCGATAGATGTGCTCCAACGGATCGTTCCTTCCTGTCCGAGTCCCGCCCGGCGCGGTGCTCTCGGGTATTCCTTTGTCAGCGACCGCGAGTCGCGGCGGGCCGGACTCCGGTGACGGTGTCGCAGAAGTGGGCCACGCCGTCCTCGGTGGCCATCGCCGCGGCGAGCTCGGTGGCGCGCTCGCCGGTCTCGGGACGCAACGCGACCGCGAGCGCGGACGACAGCGTGTCCGCGCTGAGGGTGCGGTAGGGCAGGGCGGTTCCGGTCCCGGTCCGCACCACGCGCTGACCCCAGAGGATCTGGTCCGCGCTCAGATGCGCGACCACCGCCGGGATCCCGGCGCGCGCGACCGCGTGGGTGGTCCCGGAACCGCCGTGGTGCACCGCGGCCCGGCAGCGCGGCAGCACCCGGGAATGATCGAACGACCCGGTCACCAAGACCGTGCGGCCCGCGCGCGGCCCGGCTTCGAACGTCGACCAGCCCGCACCCAGCAGCATCCGCACGCCGTGCCGGCGCGCCACCTCCTCGATCATCGCCAGGCAGCCGGCCGGATCCAGCACGGGCATACCGCCGAAGGAGACGAACACTGGCGGCTCCCCCTCGTCGAGCCACTGCTCGAGTTCCGGGTCCAGCGCCTGCTCACCCCATGCGGCTCGCAAACCGGGCGGCACCACGGCCATCCCCGAGATCGTGCGGTCCGGCCAGTCGCCGGGCCGCCCGAACAGCGCCGGACTGACCAGCAACTCGATCGGGAACGCGTTCGCGCGCACCAGCTTCCAGAGATCGGGCGCCGGCCTGGTCGCCCCGAGGCGGCGCCGCATCCGCTGTGCGGTGGCACGGCCGGTGGCGGCATAGGCCTGCTCGAACACCAGGTGGGTCGCCAGCCGCAGCGCACCGGTCGGCAGGTGCCGGCCGGTGACGAACGGCGACGCGTACTCGGCGGTCCGGTCGATCGGGAACGGCAGGTGCATGGCCAGCTGCTGACCGGAACGGCCCGTGATCGCCAGAGCCCGGCCGAGACTCAGCGGACCGGTCACGATCAGATCGGCCCCGTCACATGCCCGGATGTGCGCCTCGTCCAGCGCCTCGGCGTGTTCGGCCTCGAGCTTCGCCAGCGCGCGAGTGAACCGCACCGTGTTACCCGCGACCAGAGACTGTTGTGCCGCACCGGAACTGAGGAACTTCAGCAGGTCCACCGGCAGTTCGACCGTCTCGAACCCGACCCGTCGCGACGGCTCCACATTGTTGGTGTTGGCCGCCACCACCACGTCGTGGCCGCGTGACCGCAACCCGTCCGCGATCGCCAGCGGCGGCTGCAGATCACCGCGGGTGCCGAAGGTGAGTACCGCGATCCTCATGCGCCGAGGCCTTTCACCGAGCCGGCCGGGTGGTGCCGGTCGAGGAAGTCGAGAATGTGGCCGAAGACGTCCAATGCGGCGCCGCGACCGAGGAAGGTGTCGAGATGGCCGTACCCCGGCACCTCGACGTAGTCGACGTCCAGCTGCGGGTGCCGGGCGGTCAGCACCTCGTGGCACAGCTGGTTGGCCCCGGGCCAGAACTTGTTCTCGCTACCGGACAGCAACAGCAGCGGGGTGTCGATGTCACCGGCGCGGTCCAGCGCGTTCTCCGGCAGTACCCGGTATCGGTCGTCGCGGTCGTTCCAGCGCAGCATCGCGTGCGCCAATTCGACCCGCCGCAGATGCGGCAGGATCCACAGCGGCGCCGGGCCCAGCAGCTCGGGCAGCAGGTCGTGTGCGTGCGGGTCGAGGTTGCCGTGGTCGTACAGCGAGCCGCCGAGTCCCCACGCGTTCTGCAGCAGCCGGCAGGTCGGATCCTTGCAGCCCTGCTTGCGGCCGCTGAGCGCGAACAGCGGGGTGTACTTCGACCACAGTCCGACCGTGCGGAAATCGGTGGGCACGTGGTCGATTCGGGTCCGCAGCAGCTCGGTGCCGAGCGTCAGGCGCGCCCGCGCGGTCCCACTCATCTTCGGGGTGAGGAACACGCCCTGCGCCACCACACCGGCCAGCCCGGGCACCAGTCCCGCGACCAGGCTCATCGACAGCGACAGCGCCCCGATGCAGTGGGCGACGACGAACAGCGGCCGGTCCCCGATCCGGGCCCGGACCGCGTCCACCGCGGCGGGAATGTCGTAGACCGCGACATCGTCGTAACTGAAGCGAGATCCGTTGTGGTTGTAGGGCAGTCGGCAACTGCCGCGCCAGTCGAGCAGCCACGGTTCGTAACCGTTGTCGACGAGCACGTCGGTGAGGTGCCGGGTACCGGGCACCCGGAACATGTCCGAGGACGCGGTGTGCCCGTGCAGCAGCAGCACGGCCGGGCCCGACGCCGACGCGGTGGTGGCGCGGCGCAGGCCCAGCCGGGTCCCGTCCCGGGCGACCAGTGGGACGTCCTCGATATCGGTGTCGTCGAGGCGGGTGGACAGCACGGGGGTCATCGCAGCTCCTTGGTGGCGGCGTCACGGCCGAGGTCGAGCAGTTCGGCGGCGGCCCGCAGCAACGGCTGGGCGAGACCGCGGCCGACCTGCGAGCCGAACCAGCCCAGCCAGACGAGCTTGGCCAGCCGCTGTTCGCGTTCGGACAGTTCGGGATTCGTGCGGATGCCGTCGATCTGGTCGGGCACGTAGCTGTCGGCGGGGACCACGACCTCACCGCTCAGCCGGGCCGCAGCACCGGCCCGCCCGATGTCGACGCGCAGGGCGCGCGCCTGGCGCCACAGGTCACGGCGGGCGCGGGCGGTCTTGTGCCCTTCCATCCACCACCGCCCGCCGTCGCTGTCGCGCAGCTCGAGCCGGTAGCGCAGCAGTGGATGCCGCAGGCCGGACTCGGTGGGTACGCCCTGCTGCGGACGCACCCACACGTCCCCGCGTTCGACCGTCAGTGGATCGGGATGCAGTGCGGCACACCGTAGTTCACCGGCCACGTCGACGCGGCGGTCGGTGACCAGCTGATGCATGCTCGCGATGGACAAGGTCAGCGCCAACTCGCACGGATGGCTGTCGTCCCCGTCGGTGACGGTGCCACGCAAGGTTTCCGGGAACCACAGGTAGGGCGCGTCGGCCCGGTCGGGCAGCCGCGCCACACCGAGGTCGGCGAGCCGCTCGAAGGTGCGCTGCTGGGCCCGGGCGTCGTAGCGGACCGCGGGCGGCAGGCCGTGCGCGGCGACGAATGCCCGGGTGCGATGCATGGTGGCCGCGGGCGCGGTCATCGAGGCCTCGCAGAGTTGCTGTGCGGTAGGGCTTTCCAGCATGCGGGCCAGGAACTCCAGCTCCGCCACCCCTTCGCGGCGGATCCGGGCCAGCGTGTCGTCCCGCCAGTCCGGCCAGTCCTTCAGGACCACGTTCATCCCGCCCAGCATCATGTCCCGACGCACATCCTCGACCGTGCTGGGAACCCCGGTGAGATGGTAGTCCCGCCCCCACGCCTGCGGCTCGCCGACGATCGCGGCCGTCACCCGGCTCACCCAATCCACCGGCGCCACATTGAGATACCGGAATGCGGGCATGGTCCGGAAGCGGGAGAACGCCGCCAGGAACGCACTCGACAGATCGTGCGGATTGTGGGCACCGGTGCGCGGGTGCCCACCGATCCCGGCCGGCCGCAGGAAGGTGACCACCAGGCCGCGTTCGCGCGCCCGGCGCAACAGGGCCTCGGCCGCCCACTTGGTCTTGTCGTAGCCGGCGCCGAGCCGGTCCAGATGCGCGACCGGATCGTCCTCCCCCATGCTGGGCGCGGCGACCTCGTTGAACACCGCGACCGACGAAATATGGTGCAGCGGTTTGATCGTGCCGGTCATGGCCAGTTCCGCCAGGGTCAGCGGGCCCAGCACATTGGCTTGGCGCAGCGACGGGTAGCCGCGCAGGAAGTCCACGGCGGCAGCCACATTGACGATCGCGTCGATGTCCTGGGCCAGCGCGTCCCACTGCTCGGCGGACAGCCCGAGCCGGGGGCGCCGCACGTCGCCGGCCAGAACGGTGATGCGGCGGCGGATCTCCGAAGACCACGGCAGGTAGAAGCTCCGCAACGCCTTGCCGAGCCGTTCCGTCGCGGCCGCGTCGTCCTCGCCCCGGACCAGGCAGACCACGTGTGCGTCGCTGTGCCGCAACAGGTCCAGCAGCAGATGGCTGCCCAGGAAACCGGTCGCGCCGGTCAGCAGCACCCGCCGGGGTGCGGTCAGGGGCGGCGGACCGACCCACGGCAGCCGGTCCGCCCCGGCGATATCGGCACTCGCCAGGGCGAGATCCTCGTCGATATCGATTGCCGCCGGCAGGTTCCCGCTCGGCACGGGCGGCGTGGCCAGGTGTCCGCCCGAAACCGCGGGGAGGCCGGGGTCCGCCGGCGGCGCCTCGACCGCGAATCCGTTGCGGGTGAGCCAGCGCTCGGCCAGGCGTCGCGGCCGCGCGTCCGCGAACACGTCGTCCAGGCTCAGTTCGACCCCGTGCTCCTCGATCAACGCGGCCACGAACTCGACCGCCGCCACCGAGGTCGCACCGGCCTCGAACAGATCGGTCTCGCTGTCGATCGGCTCGGCCAGCTTGCGATTGGCGATCTCGGTGATGACTGCCGCGAGGCCGGCGACCGTCCAGCCCGTTGCCGATTGCGGTACCGCGGGATCAGTGGCCGGTTCCGGCGTCGCGCGCCGCGGGGCCGCTGCGGCGAGCAGGGCGGCGATATCCATTCCGGCGCCGCCACTTTCGAGGGCCAGGGCGCGGGACCGGTTGTCGTTGCCTGAGTTCGGTGTCATGAGGTGCTCCTGCGTCATCGTTCCCAGGACCGGAAGGCGCGCAGCCGCTCCGGGGTCACGGTGGTGTCCAGTACCGGGTCGTCGAGGTCCCCGCCGCCGAGCCCGGCGAGCAGGGTGCGGGCCGGGACGTTGCGGGTGGTGTGGTGGGCGATCAGCCGGACCCCGGTACAGCCGAGGGTGTCCGCCCGATCGGCGAGGAAAGCCAGCAAGTTCTCCTCCACGCCGCGGCCGAGCGCCCGGCAGCTGAGCTGCCAGCCCTGCACCAGCAGGGTTTGCTCGTCCTGGCGGACCGCGAGGACGCCGACCTGTCCGTAGTCGCCGAAGCGGTCCCGCACGTGCGCGGTGAACACTTCACCGTCGGCGCGCCACCGGTCCAGCTCACCGTCGGCGACCTTGCGCAGCGTGAACTGGTTGGTGCGGCGGATCAACTGTGCCGACCGCTCGGCGGTGTCGTCGGTCAGCGCGGCGATGTCGACCTGCAGATCCAGCCCGGCCAGGAAGTCCGCGAAATCCGTCGCGGCCCTGGCCTGATCGCGCAGCCGCTGCTGCTGGTAGAACTCCGCGCGGGCGGCGTCCTCGGCGGTGGCGGCGATCGGGTGCATCGGCCACAGCCGGTGCAGGAACGCCGCCAGCCGGTCGGCGGGCGGGCAGGTCACGGTCAGCACCTGCGGCAGGGCGGCCCGCATGGCCGCCACTTCGACCGGGTTGTCGTCGAGGAACAGGAAACTGTCCACGCCGAGCCGCAATTCGTCGGCTGCCGCGGCCAGCCGGCGGGACTTCGGCTCCCATCCGGCCGACAGCACCGCGAAATGTTCGGCCCGCAGCAGACTGTCCGGCTGCTCCAGCACCGCCCGGACGGTGGCCTCGTCGTTGTTGCTGATCAGCACGAGCAGCACACCGGCGGCGCGCCACTGCAGCAGCCGCCGCGCCAGTACGGCCCGCGCGCCGCCGAGGTCGACCCCGTCCGGTCCGGCTTCCGCCGCGACGCCGCCCCACAGGGTTTCGTCGCCGTCGACCGCGATCACCTTGGGTGGGGTGGCGGTCACCTCCCGCACCACTTCGGCGAGGGTGAGCGCGATCGCGGCCTGGAATTCCGCGCCGAACGGCAGGTGCGCCAATGCGTCGGTGTGCCGGTCGAACGGCTCCGCCACGGCGTGCACGCGCGTCCAGTCGTCCGCGTCCAGCACCGCGACCCCGGGCAGGTCCCGCAGCCGCGCGGCGACCTGCCGTTCCCAATCCGCGAGGCGCGGTTCGAGTTCCGCGCTGGGCAAGAACCCGACCACCATCGGAATGCGAGCCCGTTCGGTCACCGCGCCCACCGCCGCCGGATAGGCCTGCGCCAGCTCCGCGAGCGCGTCGTCGTCGATCTCACCGAACCGCACCAGATCGACCGCCCGCAGCAACACCACGCCGACCTTGGTCTCGGCCGCCGCGAACACGCCCATCGGATCCCGCAGCGCCGCGAGCACCTGGTGATAGGGCGCCTCGGCGACCTCCACCGCACCACCGATCACACTGTCCGCGAATGCGATCCGGCACAGCGCAGGCAGATTCCCGAGCGCGAAGCCGGCCGCCAACGCGACCACCGGAGCCGGTCGCCGGGGCGCGGCCACAGCCTCGTCCGGCCCGGCATCTGCGGCTCCTGAGCTGACCAGAGCCGGTTCACCACCGGGATCGGACAGTGTGCCGGACGCCGATGCTCGGGTATCCGGCTCTGCCACGAGCCCCGGCGATTCCGTCGTTCGATCGGCAGCCAGGTCCGGTCCGGGCGTGATCGGCGTGTCACCGGTCACCGCTGTGCGCGCGATTCCGTTGTGCGCCAGGCCGTTCGATGCGGCCGGTAGTACCGCGGTGGCCGCGATGTCCGGGTTCGCCACGACCGCGGTCAGCGCGGCGATGTAGTCGGTGCCGAACAGCGTGGCTGCCCGGTCGTCGATGATGTCGTGGTTGTAGGTGAAGCTGATGCTGCCCAGGTCGGGCATGGCGGTGACCATGATGTCCAGGTCGCTGTAGCCGATGCCGACCGGGAGGATGTCGACGTGGTCGAAGCCGGCCGGTGAGCGGAGGAAGTTGAAGTACACCTCGACCATCGGGGCGTCGGGCCGGTGCAGCCCCTGGGTGGCCAGCACGGCCAGGGTGTCGGAGAAGCTGGCGCCCGCGGTGAGCAGGCGGCGCAGCCGCTCGGCCGTGCGGCGCAGGACGGTGGCCGCGGTGTCCCCGGCGTCCACTTGGCCCGGATACGGCACCGGCACACCGTAATAGCCGATGCCGCGCATGGCGTCCACGTGCAGCCGGGTGTCCACCGGTACCGCCAGGACGAACCGGTCGACCTCACGTCGGGCAGCCAACAGCAATTGCAGGGCACCCAGGAACACCGCCGCCGGCGTCACCCCGAGCTCGCGGGCCCGCTCGGTCGCACGATCGAACAGGCCCTCCGGAAGCGGTAGTACCTGCGTTCCGGCCCGATAGCTGCGCGGTGGCCTGGCCACGGCCCGGTCGAGCCGGCGGCTGCCGACGAAGGCGGCCCGCCATTCGGCGAGGTCCGCCGCCGGCCGACTCGGTTCCTGCTGGGCGTCGAGCAGGCGCAGCAGGTCGACATTGGTCGTCTCGCCCGGCAGCGCGGTGCCGGAAAGTTCGGTGTCGATCTCGGCCGCGACCAGCAGCAGGGACTGGGCGTCGGCGACACCGTGGTGCGCGCCGAAGACGAGAACCTGTGCCCCGGAATCAGATTCGATGAACTCGAAGCGCCACAGCGGGCTGACGGCGAGATCGAATTCGGGTTCGAGCAGGGTACGCAGGTACTCCGCCGCCCCCGCGTCGGTCAGCTCGGCGACTCTGCGGTGCCGCAACAGCGGACCCTGTGGCTCGCGATGGACCACGAGCTCCCGCCCGCGCGGCGTGCTCGGAATCGCCGTGCGCAGCGCGGCGTGCCGGGCAGCCAGCCGGCGCAACAGCAGGTCCAGGCCGGTGGCGTCGATCGGGGTGCGCAACCGGATCGCCAAACCCACCGCGTGTGCCACCGCCGGAATTCCGTGACCGCTGCGCAGCAACCGCATCACATCTCGGGTCGCCGGGAACGACTGTGTCGCAGGCACTTCGGCTGACGGCACCGGCTCGGCCGCGTTCTCGGTCGCGCCACCGGCAGCTCCGCGGAGTACCTCGGCCAGCTCGACGGGGCTCGGGTGATCGAAGATGGCGGTCACCGGCAGCGTGATCCCGGTCGCCGCCCGCAGCGCGTTGCGCAGTTCGACGGCCATCAGCGAGTCGAACCCGAGCTGCTGGAAGGTGCCGTGCGGATCGATCGAGCCCTGGTCCGGGTTGCCGATCACCCGTGCGGTCAGGTCGCGGATCAGGTTCAGGGCGGTCGTCTCGTCCAGATCGCCGGGCGCGACGGTGATCGTCGCGTCGGTGACTGTCCCGGCGACTCTGCGCCGGGGCCGGACCAGGCCGGCGAATACCGCCGGCACGGCGGGCCGAGCGCGCAAGGCGCCCAGGTCAAGCCGGGCGGGCACGACGGTCGCCGCGTCCACGCCGAGTGCGGCGTCGAACAACGCGGCGCCTTCGGCATCCGACATCGGCCGCAACCCCACCCGGGCGAGCCGGGCCCGGTCGCCACCGCCGAGCGTCGCGGCGAGCCCGACCTGCCACAAGCCCCAGGCGTGGGACTGACCGGGCAGGCCACGCGCCCGGCGATAGGCCGCCAATCCGTCCAGGAAGGTGTTGGCGGCAGCGTAATTCGCCTGTCCGGGACCACCGGCGATACCGGCCAGCGACGACAGCAGCACCAGGGTGACCGGCTCGCCGGCCGTCAGCTCGTGCACGTGCAGTGCGCCGTCGACCTTGGGCCGCAACACCTTCGACAGTCGCTCGGGCGTGAGGGTCGCGAGGGTGCCGTCGTCGAGCACACCGGCCGCGTGCACGACGACCTGCGGGCGGGTGCGCTCGAGGAGAGCGGCGACCGCGTCCCGATCGGTCAGATCGCACGCCTCGAGTGTCACCTCGGCACCCGCGGCAGTCAGTTCCGCGGCGAGTTCGGCCGCACCGGGCGTTTCCGCGCCCCGGCGGCCGGTCAGGGCAAGGCGGGTGATGCCGTGACCGGTGACCAGGTGCCGGGCCAGCGCCGCGCCGACGCCGCCGAACGCGCCGGTGAGCAACACCGTCCCGCTGAGTTGACCGGGTGCCGCCGCGGCGGCGCGCGCCAAGCGCGCGACGTACACGACCCCGTCGCGGATCACCAGTTGCGGCTCGCCGGCCGCGAGCACGGCCGCCGCATCCACCTCGATATCGGTGTCCACCAGCACGAATCGGCCCGGATATTCGGATTGTGCGGACCGCACCAGGCCCCAGACCGCAGCACCCGCGAGATCCTCCAGCGCGGCGCCGGGCAGGTCGACCGCGCCGTGGGTGACCACGATGAGTGTCGTCCCCTCCGTCGCGGCGACCCGCTGCAGCGCGGCCAGTGCGGTCGCGGTCGCGTGGTGCACCGCGGCGGCGGTGTCGCCCGCCGGGACGGCCAGCAGTTCGACCTTGGGCCCGGCGTCCGGCGGTGTGGCGGTCGGCCTGTCGCCGTCGGCGGAGCGGTGTGCGAGTGCCGGAACCGTGGCGGTCGCACCGGAATCCGGCGGGATCGGCTGCCACTGCAGGGTGTAGAGGTCCTCGGCGCGCGGCGCCAGGTCCGACGGTGAGATCGGGCGCAGCACAATCGATTCCGCTTCCAGCACCGAGCGTCCGGCCGGGTCCAGTGCGGTGAGGGTCGCCGCCTCGGGGCCGGTCCGGGTGATCCGGACGCGCAATGCGGCGGCGCCGGTGGCGTACAGCCGGATTCCGCTCCAGGCCAACGGGATCAGCAGCGCGTCTGGGTCGCCGCCCTCGGTGAGGGCCAGGGCGTGCAGCGCGGCGTCCAGAACGGCGGGGTGCATCCGGTAGCCGCTCGCATCGAACTGGGCGGGCAGGGCGATGTCAGCGAAGACGGTGGCCGGATCCGCGGCGGCACGCCAGGCTCGGACGAGACCGCGGAACGCGGGACCGTAGTGATAGCCGCGGTCCGCGAGACGGTCGTACAGGTCTGTGACGTCGATCGGGATCGCCTGCGCCGGTGGCCATTCGAGCACCGCCGGTTCGGCTGCCGGTTCGGCGGGCGCCAGCAGGCCGGTCGCGTGCACGGTCCAGGTGCCGGCGCCCGGTGCCGCCGAACGCACGGTGACGGGTCGCCGACCCGTGCCGTCCGGCTCGCCGACCGACACGTGCAGTCGCAGGCCGTCGGCCGGAATCGGCATCGGGGCCTGCAGCACCAGTTCGGCCAGATCGGGGCATTCGGCTTCCTCGCCCGCGCGCAGGGCCAGCTCGACCAGACCGGTGCCGGCCAACAGAACCGTCCCCGCCACCTCGTGATCGGCGAGCCACGGCTGCCGCGCCACCGAGACCAGGCCGGTGAGGGTGAGTCCGTCGGAGTCGAGCTGGGGCACGACCGCGCTCAGGAACGGGTGATCGGCGGCGTCGAGCCCGGCGGAGCCGAGATCGGAGTCCGGCACCGCGCGCGGTTCCAGCCAATAGCGCGAGCGCTGGAACGCATAGGTGGGCAGCGACATTCGCGGTCCCGAACCGTAGCTCCAGGCCACCGGCAGGCCCGCCAGCCGGGCCCGGGCGGTGGACCGCAGGAAGGCCGCCAGGTCGGCGTCGTCGCGGCGCAGGGTGCCGATCACCGAGACGACGGCAGCCGGGTCGAGGTCGTCGACGGTCTCGGCGATCGCGGCGGCGAGCACGGGCCGCGGGCTGATCTCGACGAATTCGCGGTAGCCGAGCCGGTGCGCGGTGCGAACCGCGTCGGCGAAGCGTACCCGGTCGCGCACGTTGCGGTACCAGTGTTCGCCGTCGAGGTCGGCCGGGTCGTGCTCGGCGCCGGTGACGGTGGAGATCAGCGTGATCTCGGTTGCGGCGACAGGGAATCCGCGCAACGCCGCCCGGATCTCCGGCTCGAGGATGTCGACATGTGCCGAGTGTGAGGCGAATTCGATCGGTACCCGCTTCGCCCGGACACCGTCGGCCCGGCAGGCGGCGAGGAATCGCTCGATGTCGTCGAGATCGCCGGTCACCACGGTCGCGGCCGGGCTGTTCACCGCGCCGACGGTCAGGCGCCCGTCGAACTCCGTGAGCCGTGCGCGCACAGCCGCTTCCGGCAACGCCACGGCGGCCATGCCACCACGACCGGCCAGCGGCGCGAGCACCCGGCCGCGCGCCGTCATCAGCGCCGCGGCATCCCGCAGCGACAGCGCCCCGGCGATGTGGGCGGCGACGATCTCGCCCTGCGAGTGGCCGATTACTGCCGCGGGACGCACGCCGGACGCCTCCCACAGCCGGGTCAGCGCGACCGTCACCGCGAACAGCACCGGCTGGACCACGTCGAGTCGCTCGAGCGGTGGCGCGCCCGGCGCTCCGCGCAGCACGTCCAGCAGCGACCAGTCCACGAACTCGGCCAGCACGTCGGCACATTCACGCATTCGCTCGGCGAACAGCGGTGAGGTGTCGAGCAACTCGACCGCCATCCCGGCCCACTGCGCCCCGTGCCCGGGGTACACGAACACCGGGCCCAGCGCCGAAGGCGCGGCCGTGCGGCCGACAACGACCTGCGGCGCCGGGCTGCCGGTGGCAACCGCCTGTAGCCCGTCGAGGAACTCCGCGCGGTTCCGGCCGACGACAACGGCGGTGTCCGGGAACCGCGTCCGCCCGGCGAGCGTGCGTGCGACGATGCCCGGATCGAAGCCGGGCTCGTGTTCGAGGCGATCCCGGAGCCGTTGCGCCTGCGCGGCCACCGCCGCGGCGCCGATCCCGGAAAGCAGCCACGGCGTAACCGGAAGTGGTTGCCGGTCTGCCGCATTCGCGAGGCTGTCGGTAAATGTTGCCGAACCCGGGTCGGCGGCCTGCTGCGATCCGCGCACAGCGGCCCGCCCGACGGGGCGCGGTCCGCCCTCGACGAGTGCCTCGTCCCCGGAATCCGCCGGTGGTTCGGCCAGGATCACGTGGGCGTTGGTGCCGCTGATGCCGAAGCCCGAGATTCCGGCGCGACGGGGCCGGTCGGTCCGGGGCCACCGCTGGGCGGTGGTCAGCAGTTCCACGCTGCCCGCGGCCCAGTCGACGTGCCGCGTCGGGGCATCGACATGCAGTGTGGCGGGCAGGGTTTCGTGCTGGAGGGCGGCGATCATCTTGATCACCCCGGCGACGCCGGCGGCGGCCTGGGTGTGGCCCAGGTTGGACTTCACCGACCCCAGCCGCAGTGGGCGGTTGGCGGGACGATCCTGGCCGTAGGTGGCCAGCAGCGCCTGGGCCTCGATCGGGTCGCCGAGGGCGGTCCCGGTGCCGTGTGCCTCCACGGCGTCGATGTCGGCGGCGCGCAGGCCCGCATTCGCCAGGGCGGCGCGGATGACCCGCTGTTGGGCGGGCCCGTTGGGGGCGGCCATGCCGTTGCTGGCCCCGTCCTGATTCAGCGCGGAACCGGCGAGCACGGCCAGCACCGGGTGCCCGGCAGCGCGGGCCGCCGACAGCCGCTCGAGCACGAGAACGCCCGCGCCCTCGGCGAATCCGGTGCCGTCGGCGGCATCGGCGAACGCCTTGCATCGGCCGTCCGCGGACAGGCCCCGCTGCCGAGCGAAACCGATCAGCAGGCCGGGCGAGGACATGACCGTGACACCACCGGCGAGGGCCAGCGAGCATTCACCGGCGCGCAACGCCTGCGCGGCCAGGTGCAGTGCGACCAGCGACGACGAGCAGGCCGTGTCGACGGTGACGGCGGGTCCCTCCAGGCCCAGCGTGTACGCCACGCGGCCGGAAGCGACACTGACGGTGCTGGATTCGCCCAGGTACGCCTCGACGTCGTCGGGTGCCCGCCCGGCCAGGCGCGCGGCGTAGTCGGCGTAGGTGACGCCGGTGTACACGCCGGTCGTGCTGCCCGCCAGCGCGGCCGGATCGATTCCGGCGTGTTCCAGTGCCTCCCAAGTGATCTCCAGCATCAGTCGTTGCTGCGGATCCATGGCGAGCGCCTCGCGGGGGGTGATCCGGAAGAAGGTGGCGTCGAAATCGGCTACCTCGCTGAGGAATCCGCCCGCAGTGGCATAGGTGGTGCCGGGTGTCGCCGGGTCGGGGTCGTAGAGACCGTCCAGATCCCAGCCACGGTCCGCCGGGAAGTCGCCCAGCACCTCACCGCCCTGCGCCACGACCTGCCACAGGTCGTCCATGGCCGCGATGCCGCCCGGATACCGGCAGCCCACACCCACGATGACGATCGGGTCTTCGGACTCCGGCGCGGTGGCCGGAACCGGCTGTGCCGCCGCGGTTTCCGCCGCTTCCGCCGGAGCGAGCTCGGTGCGCAGCTGCCGGGCCAGCGCCCGCGGCGTCGGGTAGTCGAAGACCGCGGTCGCCGCCAGCTTGACCGGCACCGCACGCTGCAGCCGATTGCGGAACTCGACGGCGCCGAGCGAGTCGAAGCCCAGTTCCTTGAAGGTGTAGTCCGCGTGCAGGCTGGTCCCGGCCGGGTGACCGAGCACGGCGGCCGCGGAGTCGACCACCAGAGCCAGCAGCATATCTTCCTGCTCGGCGCGGGTCCGGCCCGCCAGCCGGCCGGCCAGGCCGCCGGCCGCCGGCGCCGCATCGACACTGCGGCGGCGGGTGGGCGCGAGACCGCGCAACAGCGCCGGCCCGCTCTCCGCGAGGGCCGCCGCATCCAGTCGCGCCGCCGCGACCAGCGGTGCGCCGATGGTCCACGCCCGATCGAACAGGGCGAGTCCGTCCGCAGTGGTCAGCGGCGTCACACCGCCGCGCCGCAGGCGGGATCGATCCTGATCGGACAGGTGCCCGGTCATTCCGCCGTCGGTCTCCCACAGACCCCACGCGATGGTGGTCGCCGGCAGCCCGCGGTGGGCCCGATACTGTGCGAGCGCGTCCAGGAAGCTGTTGGCCGCGGCGTAATTCGCCTGCCCGGCACCGCCCAGCAGGCCGGCCAGCGAGGAGAACAGGACGAAGGCCGACAGTTCGTGCTCGACGGTCAGCTGGTGCAGGTGCCAGGCGGCGTCGACCTTGGCCGCCAGCACGGCCCGCAGCCGCTCCGGGGTCACACTGTCGAAGGTGGTGTCGTCGAGGACGCCGGCGGCGTGCACGACCGCGGTGAGCGGATGCGCAGCGGGAATCGTCGCCAGCGCGTCGGTCAGCACCGCGCGGGACGAAGCGTCCCCGGCCACTGTCCGCACGGTCGCACCGGCGGCGGCGAGTTCGGCGACCAGCTCGTCCGCGCCGGCCGCGGCCGAGCCGGATCGGCTGAGCAGCAGCAGATTCCGGGCACCGTGCGCGGTGACCAGATGCCGGGCCAGTGCGGCCCCGAGCGCGCCGGTGCCGCCGGTGATCAGCACGGTCCCGTTCGGGTCGAACGAAGGCGGCAGGGTCAGCACGTTCTTACCGATGTGCCGCGCCTCGCTCAGCTGCCGCAGCACCTGCGGTGTGCGACGAATATCCCAGGCCGACACCGGGATCGGGGTCAACTCCCCGTCTTCGAACAGTTCGGTCAGTTCCGCGAGCATCCGGCCGATCAGCGCCGGATCCAGATCCGGCAGCGAGAACGGCAGGTGCCGCACGCCCGGGTAGTCCGCGGCGACCTGTACCGGGTCACGCAGATCGGTCTTGCCCAGCTCGGCGTAGCGGCCGCCGGGTGCCAGCAGCCGGAGCGACGCGTCGACGAATTCCCCGGCCAGCGAACCGAGTACGACGTCCACGCCACGCCCGCCCGTGGCGGCGCGTACGGCGTCCTCGAAGTCGAGGGAACGGGAGTCGGCGATGTGCGCGGCATCGAAGCCCTGCGCGCGCAGCACCGCCCATTTCGACCGGTGCGCGGTGACGAACACCTCGGCACCCCGCAGTCGCGCGATCTGTACCGCGGCCATCCCGACCCCGCCGGTGGCCGCGTGCACCAGCACGGTCTCGCCCGGCGCCAACCGGGCCAGCTCGCACAGCCCGTACCAGGCGCTGAGGAACACCGCGGGCACGGCGGCGCCGTCGCGGAAGCTCCAGCTCCGCGGCAGCACGGCCAGCGTGCGCGAGTCGGCCACCAGGTCCGGTCCGGCACCGGGCAGCAGACCGAAAACTCGTGTGCCGGGCGCGAATCCGTCGCCCGCGACGACGATGCCCGCGCCTTCACCGCATACGGCGGCCGGGTCCTCGCCGACCATTCCCAGCGCCGTGGCCACATCACGGAAGTTGACGCCGGTGGCCCGCACGGCCACCCGCACCTCCCCGGCCGCGGGCGCCCGTTCCGGGACCGCCACGGCGGCGACGTTGTCCCCGTTCAACTCTCCGGTGCCCGCGATCCGCACCTGCCAGCCCGGTTCCCGGGTGAGCTCGACCGAGCCGAGCGTGCCGGGCACACCGCGCCGCAACCGCGGCACATACAGCGCGTCCCGGCGCATCGCCAGCTGTGGTTCCGCTGTGCTCGTGGCGATCTCGGCCGCCCGGCCGGCATCCGACCACTGGTCGACGTCGACCAGGAAGATCCGTCCCGGGTACTCGTTCTGCGCCGACCGCAACAGTCCCCACACCGGGGCATGCGTCAGATTCGGCACGTCGTCGCCGTCACCGGCCGCGACCGCACCGTGCGTCACCACCACGAGCGGTGCGTCGCCGGCCGCGAGCTGCTCCTGCACCCAGCGCAGGACCGAGCCGGCGTTGTCGTGGACCGCCTCCAGCAGGGAACCGGATTCCGCTGGGCTGTCTGATGTTTCGGCACGACGCAGGTCGAGAACGGTCGGCTCGGCGGATCCCGACGCCGAAGGCGCCGGGATCCGCTCCCATTGCACGGTGAACAGGCCGTCGTCGGTTCCGGTGGTGGCGCCCGGCAGTGCGGCGGCGGCCAGCGCGCGCAGGGTCAGTTCCTCCACGACGGCGACCGTGGCTCCGGTGTGGTCGGCGAGCAGCACCCGGACCCGGTCCGGGCCGAGCGGGGTCAGACGCACGCGCACCGTGGCGGCCCCGACCGCGCTGAGGGTGACCCCGGCCCAGCTGTAGGGAACCAGGACGGTACCGGGCGCGGCGGGCAGGTCCAGATAGGCGATCGCGTGCAGGGCCGCGTCCAGCAGTGCGGGATGCACACCGTAGTCCGGCGCGGCGGCCGCGACGGACGCCGGCAGCACGACCTCGGCGCACACGTCGGCGCCGTCGCGCCACGCGGCCCGCAGGCCACGGAAGGCGGGTCCGTAACCGTAGCCGCGCTCGGTGAGCTCCGCGTACAGTTCCTCGACCGGCAGGGATTCGGCGGGCCGCCAATCGAATCCGGGCTCGGACGATCGGGTCGCGCCGGCGCCGACGCTGCCGCGGGCGTGCAGAACCCAGTCCGGCTCGCCGACGGCCCGGGAGTGCACGGTGAGGTCCCGGCTGCCGTCGGTCTCGGCACCGAGGCTGATCTGCAGCTCACGGTCGGTGTCGCCCGGCAGCGGGGCGTGCAGGATCAGCTCGCGCAGTACTCCGGCGCCGACCGTATCTCCCGCCCGGACAACCAGTTCCACGAACGCGGCGCCGGGCACCAGCACCGCTCCGGCGACAGTGTGATCGCGCAACCACGGCAGGGCGGCGGCCGACACCCGTCCGGTGACGGTGACGCCGCCGGTGTCGGGATGGGTCAGGACCGCGTCCAGGATCGGATGGGTGAGCGCGTCGAGTGCGGAACCGCCGGTCCGGCGGGCCGGTGCCCGCCAGTAGGATCGGTTGTCCCAGGCATAGGTGGGCAGCTCGGCCCACTCGCCGGCACCGACCCGGCCCGCCCAGTCCACCGGCAGCCCGCCGGTGTAGAGATGCGCGAGATTGCGTTCCAGGCTGCGCCCACCGTCGTGGTCACGCCGCAGCGATCCGGCCGCGACGATCTCGTGAAGGTGTTCGGCGGCAACGGCTTCCAGTGCGGTGAGCATGGCCGGGTGCGGGCTCAGCTCGACGAAGCAGCGGATGCCGTCGGCCATCATCCGGGCGACGGTGTCGGCGAACCGGACCGGCTCGCGCAGGTTGTGATACCAGTATTCGGTGTCGAGGGCGGCCGTCACCGGTTCGGTGGTCACCGTCGAATACCACTGCACACCAGTGGGTGTCGTGCTGATCCCGGCCAGGTCCGCGAGCAACCCCGCGCGCAGCGGCTCGATCCGCTCGGTGTGCGAGGCATAGTCGACCGGAAGTTCCCGGGTGAAGATCCCGTCGTCGGCCACATCCGCGAGCAAGGCTCGCAGCGCGGCCGGATCCCCGGCGACCACGGTGGACCGGCTGCTGTTGATCGCGGCCACCTCGACCAGCCCACCGGTGGCGGCCAGCCGGGGCGCGAGATCGGCCGCGGCGGCACCGACCACGGCCATCCGGCCGGTACCCGCGACGGCGGGCAGCGCCCGGCTCCGCAGCACCACGACGGTGACCGCGTCCCGCAGCGACAGCGCGCCCGCCAGATAGGCGGCCGCGATCTCGCCCTGACTGTGGCCCACCACGGCGGCGGGGATCACACCGTTCGACCGCCACACCGCGCCGAGGGACACCATCACGGCGAACAGCACCGGCTGCACGACGTCGTCGCGGTCCAGGCTGGGTGCCTCCGGCCCGGCCCGCAGCACATCGGCCGCGGACCAGCCCGCCAGAGCCCGGATCACGGCGTCGCAGCGCTCGAATTCGCCGCGGAACACCGGATTTCCGTCCAGCAGGTCCCGCGCCATCCCGGCCCACTGCGAACCCTGCCCGGGGCAGACGAAGGCCACGCCGCCGGAGCCGAGTGCGGGCTGCGCACCGACCACGACATCGGAGTCCTCGCGGTCGGCGCCCAGCGCGTCGAGTCCACGCAACAGCTCGGCTCGATCGCCGGCCACGATGCCCGCCCGCCACTCGAAGTGACTGCGCCGCAACGCCAGTGTGCGTACCACTGTCGAAAGTTCGAGGTCCGGCCGCGCCCGCAACGCGCCGGCCAGACGGGCTGCTTGCGCACGCAGCGAGACCTGACTGCGGGCCGACATGGGCACCAGCTGTGGCGGCGGCGCGGAATCGCCACGCCTGGACTCGGGGTGCATCACGTCCCCGGCATCGATCGACACGCCGCCGAGCCCGGGACCGGACGACTCCCCGACCGCGACGACATCGTTCCCATTGCTGCCCCGTACCACCGGCGCCTCTTCGATGATGGCGTGTGCATTGGTGCCGCTCAAGCCGAAGGAACTCACCCCGGCCCGGCGGGCGCGCCGACCGCGAGGCCACGGCCGGGCCTCCGACTGCAAGGCGAGTCCGCTTGCGGCCCAGTCCAGTTGGGTGGTCGGCGCCGCGGCGTGCAACGTCGCGGGCAAGGTCTCGTGTGTGAGTGCCAGCACCGTCTTGATCAGGCCCGCCACGCCTGCGGCGGCCTGCAGGTGCCCCAGATTGGTCTTGAGCGAACCGAGCCCGACCGGCGTGCCGTGCTCGCGGCCGGGGCCGAACACCCGGGCCAGGGCACGAGCCTCGATCGGGTCGCCGAGGGTCGTTCCGGTGCCGTGCGCCTCGATGTAGTCCAGGTCGGCGGGATCGAGCCCGGCGGCCGCGAGCGCCGCCCGCACCACCCGCTCCTGCGCCGGGCCGCTGGGCGCGGTGAGGCCCTGGCTGCGGCCGTCCTGGTTGACCGCGGTGCCGCGCAGCACCGCATGGATGCTGTCGCCGTCGCGCAACGCGTCGGGCAGCCGCTTGAGCAGTACGACACCGCAGCCCTCGGCCCACACCATCCCGTCGGCATCGGCACCGAACGCAGAGCATCGCCCGGACGGCGAGAGTGCCTGCAGCCGACTGAATTCCACGTGCGCGTTGGGCGTCACCAACAGACTGACCCCACCGGCCAGCGCGGCGTCGCACTCGCCGGCACGCAGCGCCTGCACCGCCTGGTGCACGGCCACCAGCGACGACGAGCAGGCGGTGTCCACGGTGACCGCCGGCCCCTGCAGGCCGAGGGTGTAGGCGATCCGACCGGACACGACACTGGTGGCCTGCCCGGTCGCGACATGGCCGTCGAGCTGGTCCAGCTCGGCACCGGCGAGGTAGCCACTGTGGTAGCAGCCCAGGTAGACGCCGGTCGTGCTGCCGGACAGGGTCTTCGGGTCGATGCCCGCGCGTTCCACCGCCTCCCACGCGACCTGCAGCGCCAGCCGCTGCTGGGGGTCCATGGCGGCGGCCTCGGCCGGTCCGATACCGAAGAACGCGGCATCGAAGCCGTCGATACCGTCCAGGTAGCCGCCGCGCAGCGAATACGCGGTACCGGCCACCGTCGAGTCGTTGTTGTAGAGGCCACTGGTGTCCCAGCGCCCGTCCGGCACGTCGGCGGTGACGTCGCGACCCTCGACGAGCAACTGCCACAGGGCATCCGGATCGGGCGCGCCGGGGAATCGGCAGGCCAGCGAGACGATCGCGATCGGGTCCGTACTCCCGGCGGCGGCCGTGGCGACGGTCGGTGCCGGAATCCCGGCGACGGCGGCGGCCAGCTTCGCAATCGTCGGGTGATCGAACACCATACTGGGTTCGAGCTCCGATCCGGTGACAGCGCTGAGCTCGACCATGAGTTCCACCAGTCCCCGTGAACCCAAACCCAATTCGGCCAGGGGACGGTCGGCGTCGAGGCGCGCGACGGCGACGCCCGTGCGCGCCGCCACCTGCTCGAGCAACCAGGAGCGAAGCCACGCGTCGGTCCTCTGTCCGGACTGCGCCGTACCACTGCCCTGGCTCGAATCACTGTGCGGGCCAAGGTCACCGGTCTGGCGCACTGTGGTCGGCTGCGCCGCGTCGACACCGGCCGCGGCAGCGCCGCCCCGAGCCGGATCCTGCCCGGAGTCGTCGGACGCGGGTACCGGTGCGCCGGTCGGCTCGACCACCGCCAGCGTGCCCGCCAGATATCCGGCCCGGCAGGCCTGGCGCTGGATCTTGCCGCTGCTCGTCTTGGGAATGGTGCGCGGCTGCAACAGGATTACCGTGACGCCGAGATCGTGCTGCGTGCTCACCGCCGCACGCACCGCGTCCTCGACCGCCAGCAGCTGCTCGGCGTCGGAGACCTTCACCTCGGCGGTGACCACCACCCGTTCCCCGGCGGCAGTGTCGACGGAGAACGCTCCGACACACCCCGGCCGGACGCGTGGGTCGGCGCCTTCCACGGTCAGCTCGATGTCCTGCGGATAGTGGTTGCGGCCGTCGATGATCAGCAGGTCCTTGCGTCGGCCGGTGACGAACAGTTCACCGGCCTGTCGTAGGCCGAGGTCGCCGGTGCGCAGGAAGCCGGTGCGGCCGTCGGTCAGTCTGGCGCCGAAGGTGTCGCGGCTGCGTTCCGGGTCGCCCAGATAGCCTTGCGCGACACTCGCGCCCGCGACCCAGATTTCGCCCTCGGTCCCGTCGGGTACCTCCGTGGCGGTGTCGGGGTCGGCGATCACGACGCTGATGCCGGTCGGTGGTGTTCCGACCCCGACCAGGTCGGTGCCGCCCGCGCGCGGCAGCAGGGTGGGCGTCCGGTCGATCGCGGCACCGGTCACCAGCAGCGTGGCCTCGGCCAGCCCGTACACCGGTAGTGCCGCGGCGGCACGGAATCCGGCGGCGCCGAAGACCTCCGCGAACCGGGTCAGGGTGCCGGCCCGAACCGGTTCGGCACCGTTGAACGCGGCCCGCCAGTGGCTCAGATCCAGCTCGTCCAGCAGTTGCGGGGTGGCCCGGCGCAGGGCCAACTCGTAGCCGAAATTCGGTGCGCCACTGGTGTGGACGCGATGCGCGGACACGGCACGCAGCCACCGTTCCGGCCGCTGCAGGAAGTGGTGCGGGGCCATCAGCACCGAATCAGCGCCCTGGTAGACGTTGTGCAGGACCGGCCCGATCAGACCCATGTCGTGGTACATGGGCAGCCAGCTGACGAACAGCGAGCGGTCGCAGGCGGCCACCCGCTCCGGGGTGTGCCCGAACGACTCGGCAATTGCGCGCTGATTGTCCAGCAGGTTCTCGTGGGTGACGATGACACCCCGGGGTGCACTGGTCGAACCGGAGGTGTACTGCAGGAATGCCACAGTGTCGGGTCCCGCGCCCGGGTCCTGCCATTCCCGGGCCATTTCGTCGCCGATTTCGTCGGTCGCGATCCAGGTCAGGGCAGCGAGCTGCGGAAATTCGGTGAGATTTTCCCGCACGGCCGCGACGACCGGGCCGGTGGTGAGCACGGCGACGGCCGAGGCGTCATCCACGACCTGCCGCAGCCGACGCAGACCGCGGTCGAATTCCCGCAGCTCCGGCAGTGGCATCGGCACGGCCACCACGCCGGCCGCGAGGCAGCCGAAGAATCCGGTGACGAAATCCAGCCCCGGCGGATAGAGCAACAATGCCCGTTGCCCGGCGAGTCCGCGAACTGCCAGTTCCGCGCCGATCGCGGTGCTGCGTCGGCCCAGGTCGGCGTAGGTGAGGTCGACGCTCGGGCCGTCGACTTCGCCCTCTTCCAGATATCGGAAAGCCCGATCATCCGGCCTTTTGTCGGCGTGCAACATAAAGAGTTCGACGAGTGAGCGATACATTTCTGGCTACCACTTTTCGACATCGAGTTCGCAAGACCTAGACTCGACGGGCTGTGGTCCCATATCGATACAGCGGAATCCGATATCGCCTGTAGTGATGCCGAAAGCGCATAAAGCATGAGCGACACAGTCCGTGCAGGCCTATCGCCGGAGGCCGCCGTTGGCATCCATAGCGGTTCATTAGCGCCGCTAATGGCAAGTAGTACCAGCACAGCGCGGCCACTGTCAAAAGATAGCCACGCCTCGGTAATTCACCGATCCATGCAATCCGAACCCCGCACCCGGACGCCATTGCATCCCGACTCGCACCGATCCGTCGCGGAGCAGAAGTTCCGGCCCATCGCCTTGTCGCCGCAGACAAGGTGTCGGATATTCGGCGGCGACAAACCCTGCGAGCCGAGTGACGTTCGCCAAATCCGCG
Source organism: Nocardia stercoris (assembly GCF_003696265.1). Taxonomy (GTDB): domain Bacteria; phylum Actinomycetota; class Actinomycetes; order Mycobacteriales; family Mycobacteriaceae; genus Nocardia; species Nocardia stercoris. The sequence continues at coordinate 297,110 of NZ_RFFH01000003.1, forward strand.
CTACGACTGGATCACGGCCCATCGACTGGTGAGATCTACCACGTGCGATGCATGGCGAGCCGCCGCGACCGCAGCACTCGCCGCGCTGGTCTCGAATCGGAATATCGCTGCACCCCTTGCGGTTTCCCTATCGTGCGGCAGCACCGATCGAAGTCGGAAGCTCGGATGCCGCCGACCGGGCTGCTCGAGCCATACGAGAGACCGGCAGGTCAGCCCAAGTCGATGCGAACGGTCAGCAGATCGGTGCCGACCGTTCGCACCACCGCGCTGTTGGCACGCGGCAGCTCGCGCAGCCGAGTACGGACATCGTCGCGGGCACCAGGTGCGCCGTGCCGGAATGCCACCGGCCCCGAAGGCGCAACCGAACCCGGTTGTTCACCTTGATGTTTCGAATGTACTGAGACTTCTCACCGAACTCGGACACGAGCCGGAAGGATTGCCCGCGGCGGCGCCCGCCGATCGGCGTGATCCTCGGCTCACCACTCTTCCGCCCCGTCGTCTCGAGCAGGGTCTGCCCCGGCAGCCGCCGCAGCATCGGGTTACCGATACGGCGTTGAAACGTCGTTACCGCCCGGTGTTGCAGATCTCGCAGCATGGTCACGACCCCAACTTATCGAAGGGCCGGTTCGATTGCCGTACAACGGAGGCCCGGCTTCGCTACGGCCGGGCGAGGAGTTCGCCAGTAGATTGCCGCAGCGCACAGCGGTATCGTGGATGCGAGTCTCCGCCACTGGATTGGAGAGCACCGTGAGCGACAATCCGGCCCGCACCGCATTCTCCGAGCTCAAGAAGCGCGCCCGGCAGCGGCTGGTGACCGGACCGGAGCATTTCCTGATCCCCGACGCCGACCTCGACGAATTCTGGGCCACGTTGGAGCCCGCCACCGTCGACTTCATGATCGGTGCGTGGGAGGGTGGCGAGTTCGACACCGGACATCGCGAAAACGGGACGTTGGCCCTGATCAACTGGTTCGGTAAGACCTTCAACTCGGCCACCGACGTGCAGCCCCTGGTCTGTCTGGATGCCGACGGCAACCGGTACTCGAACACCGACAACGGCGAGGGCAGCCTCTGGATGGAGGAGTTCCGCGGCGAGGTCACCGCGACGATGGTGTTCGACGAACAACCCGTTCACGACCACTTCAAGAAGATCGACGACGACGCCGTGATGGGCATCATGGACGGCAAGAACGCCCTCGACAACGGCCGGTACGCATACTTCTATCTCGAGCGGGTCCATGCTGCGTATTCGTAGTCACGGCGACTACGCCGTGGCGATGGCAACGCACGATCCGAACTCCTACCGCCGGCCGAAATCCGGTCGTGTGGCCGAATCTCCAATGCGCTCAGCGAGTTCAGCGCGACGTAGAACCCTACGTCACATTCCGTCACTTGACGGAGGTGCACAATTCAGAAGAGAGATCAACAAAGGCTTCAGCCTTTGCGGTTGGGGAGCATGGCCAGGGCCTGGGAGCGCTGTGCCACGAGGTCGTCGTAGGTGCCGTCGCGCTCGGCCCAGCGGTGCATGCGGACGCCCTTCACGAGGACCTCGTGAGGGGTGGGGTTCTCCGAGAGCAGCTGCATGACCTCGGTGGCGAAGTCGTCGAGCGGCAGTGCGTGCGGGTTCACCTTTTCCTGACCTGCTGTGGCGACGGCCGGGGGGACGAGCTCGACGACGCCGACACCGGTGCCGTCGAGCTGCGCGCGCAGTGCCTCTGAGTAGGCGTGTACCGCAGCCTTCGAGGCGGCGTAGCTGGGCATGGGCGGGAACGGCAGGAAGGCGATTCCGGAGGTGACGGTAATGAAGGTGCCGGCGCCGCGCCGGACCAGGTGGGGGGTGAAGGCGTCGATGACCCGGACGGTGCCGAGCAGGTTGGTGTCGATCGTCGTCTCTGCCACCTCGAAGTGCGCGGGGTCGCGCAGGTCCTCCAGGAGCATGACCCCCGACATGGTCACCACAGTGTCCATGTCGGAGTACCGGGCGAGCACGGCATCACGAAAAGACGAGACGGAGGCACTGTCCGTGACGTCGACCCCGAACGTGCCGAAACCTTCCCCGGCGAGTTCCGAGAGTGCCTCTGGGCTGCGGCCGCCAACGGCCACGGTGCTGCCCGCCGCGGCGAACCGGTGGGCCAGCTCTCGCCCGATACCCGAAGTTCCGCCGACGATGAGAACGGTGCGGTTGGAGAGATCCACGAGATCTTCCTTTCATTCTGAGGCGCCAACGGCGTTCGGGCCCGGCGCAGACAGCGATCTTTCAAACGATGTCATCGCAGTCTCGACGGCATTCGCTGGATGTGGGAGGGCCCCCGTCTTCCCTGGTCCTGCCAGGGCCCCCGCTGAGACACGCGCACCGGATTACGGTGTCGGTATGGAGGAGAAGGAATCCGGCAACCGGCTCGGCAGCTACCTTCGTGCCCGGCGTGAGCTGGTCTCTCCGGCGCAGGCAGGGCTTCCGTCCGGTGGCAACCGCCGCGTGCCCGGCCTGCGCCGTGAGGAAGTCGCCCTGCTCGCCGGGATCAGTCCCGACTACTACCTGCGCCTGGAACGGGGCCGTGACAAGAACCCCTCACTCCAGGTTCTCGAATCACTTGCGCGAGTCCTGCAGCTCGACGACATCGAACGGACGTATCTGCTCGGCCTCACGGCGACACGCCCCAGGGCGTCACGCCGGAAGCGGCCCGAGCACGTACCGGCGCGAGTGCATGAGCTGCTCGCCCACCTGCAGATCCCCGCGTTCGTCGAAGGGCGCGCGTTCGACGTCCTGGCCTCCAACCCTATGGCCGTCGCGTTCTCCCCCCGTTTGCGGCCCGGCCAGAACCGGCTTCGTTCCCTCCTCCTCGATCCCGAAGAACAAGCCTTCCACCAGGACTGGACGAAAGCCACCGCCGACTTCATCGCCGCCCTTCGCACCAGCATCGGGGACGACACCGACAACCCTCGGTTCGTCGAACTCGTCGGAGAACTCGCACTGTCCAGCCAGCGGTTCCGAACGTTGTGGGCCCGCCACGACGTCCGCAGTCTCGACGGAGGCACGACCACGGTCCACCACCCCGTCGTCGGCGAACTACGCCTCCATCGCGACAAACTCGCCATCGACGACGTAATCCTCGTCGTCTACTACCCGGACAAGGACAGCGACAGCGACGAGAAACTGCGGCTCCTCGCCGCACTCTCACACACCGAGTCCACCGGCACAGCACATGACAGTCGGGCGGACGACCCGCACCAAAGACACCCTGACGAGCACGCACCCGCCCGGCGGTACAGCCAGAACGCCCCCGCCGCGGGCTCCGTCGCCGACCAGATAACTGATAGGCCCCATTGACCCATAGGCCGCCGCCTGGCGACCTGCAGCAGGCCTATGCAGAGCGGCCCGGCGTAGGAGAAGCACTCCCGTCGACAGCAGGCGAATCAGCCTGCGCGCGAACCTACTGTGCGGCTCGGGCCAGCTCCAGGATTCCGGGGCCGTCCCGATCGAATTCCCAGCAGCTGCAACTTCCGAAACGGTCCAATCGGGCATCGCTTCGAACCTCGCGACAACCTCCGATAAGTGAACCTTATCGGAGGTCAGGATTCAGGAATCCCCCGATTATCGTGGTTACGTAGCTATTTCGTTTCGTGTGCCCAACGCAAACGTTATGCGCGACACAATTGCCCTGCTGACACGGGCCTGCGATTTTCGGCTGATCCGCGGGGCGGTCGCGTGTGTCAGCTACCCGGACAAGAGGGCCCACCGAGGCGTGCGCACCGCGACGAGTTCCCGACCGAAGTCGGTGGAGATTGCGGGCTGGGGCATCACGCATCGCCCCCTCGAGCCGGCTTCCGCAGCTGCACTGGCAGCAGGATGCCGAAACCGACCTCCCGTGCCATAGGTATGACCAATGGTTTCCATGACAACTATGTACTGGACGCTATAGATACAGGTCATGCAGAGTGGAACTCACCCGGCCGCGAGTCGGCCGGAGCACGAAGGGAGTGACTCCATGCAGCACCTGACCGAAGGTGTCGCCCAGTTCCGACGGGACGTCTTTCCGGCGAAGGCAGAGCTTTTCGCCCAGCTGGCCACACGTCACATGCCGCACACGCTGTTCATCGGATGCTCGGATGCCCGGGTCGTCCCGGAGCTGATCACGGCGACCGATCCGGGTGATCTGTTCGTCATTCGTACCGCCGGCAACCTCGTACCCGCCTACACGCCCGACGCCGACGGTGTCGCCGCGAGTATCGAATATGCCGTTGCCACACTCGGAGTCGAGAACATCGTCGTGTGCGGTCACTCCGCCTGTGGTGCGATGACCGCGCTCGCCCGCGACCAGGACCTCAGCGAGCTGCCCGCGGTCGCCGCCTGGCTGCGGCACGCGGACGCGTCGCGGGCCCGAACCGCCGCCGTCGGTGACGTCGATGCGCTGGTCGAGCAGAATGTGCTCGCCCAGCTGGCGAATCTGGCCACGCACCCCTCGGTCGCCCGGGCGCTGGCCGAGCGGAAGGTCACCCTCCACGGCTGGGTCTTCGATATCGCGGTCGGCGAGATCGAGGAACTGGCCACCACCGGAGCCGTGCCGGCTGCCTGACCCCTCCGCCGCTGTGGAATGCTCGAGGTCTACGGCGTCGCGCTTCGTGCCCTGATCTCCAGCAGTTCGGCGGAATACCTACCCAGCTCTGCTCGATCGGAGGAATCCATGGACTTCGCCCAACGCACCATCGATCTCGCCCGGCGGAACGTCGAGGAAGGCGGCCGCCCGTTCGCGACCGTCATCGTCAAGGACGGCGAGATCCTCGCCCAGAGCCCCAACCAGGTGGCCCAGACCGGTGACCCGACCGCCCACGCGGAAATCCTCGCCATCCGCGCGGCCTGTCTCGCGCTCGGCACCGAACATCTGACCGGCACCACCATCTACGTTCTCGCGCATCCCTGCCCGATGTGCCTGGGCGCGCTGTACTACTGCTCCCCCGACGAGGTCGTCTTCCTCACCACCCGCGAAGCCTACGAGCCGCACTACGTGGACGACCGAAAATACTTCGAACTGGCCAACTTCTACGACGAATTCGCCAAGCCCTGGCAGGATCGCCGGCTACCCATGCGCTACGAGGAGCACACGGATGCCGTCGACGTGTACCGGGAGTGGCAGGCCCGCAACGGTGGTGAGCGCCGCGTGCCCGGTGTCCCGACCGCCTGAGGAAGGTCTCAGGTGTGGCGAACCACGGCGGTCGCGACGAGTGTCGTGTAGTCCATGGTGAAGGACGTCGACGGCGTCACCGACCGCGGTCAGTATCTCGGCCTGCTGATCGGCCCGCAGGCGGGTGAGGCCGCCGGTGGTGGGAAGTAGTTCGAGCCACTGCGCGCTCGAATAGGTCTGCTGCCAGTCGAATTGCCACAGTTCGGGGTCACCGAAACTCCCGGTCTCGCCGATTCGGTCGTTGACCTTGATGTATTCCGAGCGGTAGAACGCGAGCGGCCGCCGGGCGGGTTGGCCACTGAACGGGGAGTCCGGCGCCACGCGCCGAACGGCGGCGGCGAACGGTTCCGCTACCGCGGCAGGTGGCTCGTAGGTGTGACCGAAGATCGCCAGCCGGCCTCCCGGCCGCAGTACAGCGGCGGCTTTCGCGGCGCCGGCGACCGGGTCGATCCAGTGCCACGACTGGGCGGCGAGAATCGCGTCGAATGTCCGGTTGCCGGGCTGCCAGTCTTCGAAGGTGGCGACCTCGACCGGAAGCCCTCGGGCGGAAGCGAATCCGGCCATCCGGGGATCGGGTTCGACGCCGAGTACGGTGCGTTCCGCGGCCTGGAACCGGCGGCCTGCGATGCCGGTCCCGCAGCCCACATCGAGCACGTCCATTCCGGGGATGGTGGCGAGAATCCGTGTCACCAAGTGGTCGGGGTAGCCGGGCCGGGTGACGGGCCGAACGGCCTGACCAGCCGCGCCGTCACCGAGGAGGCGGGCTGCGCGAAAGGCGTTCTGCACCGGCACTTCACCGATTTCGACGGCTTCCTCACCGATCTGGTGCTCGATCGCGCCGGGCAGCTCGAGGCACAAGCCGACGCGCTACGTGTCGCCGCCGGCTCCGGCACGGTGGCCACCAACCTGACCGGCGCGCTGACCGTTCTGTTCGGGCCGGTGCCGGTGGCAATCATTCCCCTCATCATCGTCCGCGACGAGCTGCGCGCCCGCCTGCGGAAATCCCGCCCCGGCGGGGGCACGGCGATCCTTGCCGAGGCCACAACCGCGATCTCCACCTACCTCACCGCCGAACGCGATCTGGGCCGCATCGCGTCCGACGCGGACATCGACTCGCTCACCCTGTCCCTCGTCGGCGGCGCGCACCTACTGTTCACGGACCGGGAATCCGGGCCACCGACCGCACTCGAGATCGAAAAGTTCGTGGCGGCAGCCATTTCCGACGCCGTACACCGACGACCGGCCTGATCCGCGATCCGGCAGCGGATCGCCACTTCAGCCAAGCGGCGATGCGATCGACCTGATGCTCGTGCGGTGTCTGCTCCGCACAGGGGAACCGGGTCCCAGGTTCGAAGCCACACGCGGCCAAGGGAATCGAGGGCGCGGTGACCGGCGCGTAGGCGCAACCGGTTTCGGCTTGTCGCGCTAGCTCCGGTCGGTGGTCGCGTTGTTGACCGGGCAGTTGCCTTCGCTTCGGCCGCACGCCGCGAAGTCGCAGAGACGGCACAGCCACGGTTGTGGGCGGGCGCGAGTGCCGACTGCGCGTTCCTCGGCTCTGGCGTGGGTGACTGTGGTCAGCATCGCGTCCAGTGCTGCAGCGAGAGTGTCGATTTGATCCGCGGACAGCGCCGACAAGGCGTTCGTCAGTGACGTTTCGCGGGCTCGGAGTATCCGCTCCGCCATGCCTCGGCCCGATTCGGTCAACACCACGGATACCGCTCGTCCGTCCTGCGCTCCGACCCGCTCGACCAAGCCCTCGACCGCGAGGCGGTCGACGAGCCGGACCGTGCCCGAGTGCGTCAGGCCCAGCACCGAACTCAACTGGGTGACCGAGCCGCCGTCGAGAAACTCGTGCAGGGCGGTCAGTGCGGCGGGGGCCGACGGGCCGAGTGCTGCGATCGGTTCGACGGCCGCGTTCATGCGGTCCGCGATGACGAGGCTCAACGCGCCCAGGGTGTTGGCTGCGTGCTGGAGGCTTGACCGGTTTCGTGACACCGCTCCAGTTTATATGCATGAGTCACACACAGTCCAAATCTGAGGGTAACGAGCCGACGGCGGCGCTGTCGATGCTGAACATCGACAGCGCGGACCCGGCGCGGCAGGTACGGTTCTACGCGGCCGCGTTCGGCTGGGAGGTCACCTACAGCGACGACAGTTACGGGATGGTCGAAGGCGACGGCATCAAGATCGGCTTCGGCAAGGTCGAGGGGTTCCGGCCCGCGCAATGGCCGGATGAAAACGGCGCCAAACGTTTCCACCTCGGCCTGCAGGTGGACGACCTCGACGAAGCCACCGCGAGGCTGTGCGCGATCGGCGCCAGCCGGCCCGAATTCCAGCCGGGAGCCGGGCGCTGGCGAGTGCTGCTCGATCCCGACGGCCAGCCGTTCTGCCTGAGTCCCCGTCCCGCGGCCATGTCGTAGCGCCTGTCGTGACCGAGCGCGCGGAGCCGCTCCTCCAGGACGCCTAGGCATGGCGCCTTTCACGGTTCGCAGGGATACGAAAGGCAGGGCGGTGTCAGTACCCCTCGACAGGACCCCAGCTCCGCAGCCTGGAGTGATACGTTTTCTCTATGGTCGATTCGATCCATTGACTCTTCTTCGCGCATCAGGGAGATAGCGTGTCCAGAACTGTGAAGGTTTCCGTCGCATGGGTTTGCGGGGGCATTCTCGGGGTTGTTGCCGGATTGTCAGGAGCCGGGGGTGCGTCCGCCGACTCGGCGGGCGGCCCGGTGCAGGTCGGGGGCACCCAGTATTTCAGCCTGGGTGGGTGGAATTGTTCCATCGGCGCGGACGGCGCGGTGGGATGCGATCTGACTGTCCCGGCCGCCGTCATGAATGTGCTCTATCTCGGCGCGCAGGTGCCGCTGCCGAATGTATCCGCGATTGTCATCGATTCGACTGCGGCCCCGGCGCATCCGGAGTGGAACTCCAACGGCAGTCACACACTGCCGGGCGGTAATCCGGCGCCGGTGCCCATCGCGCAGGTGAGTGGGCACGATCCGCAGTTCTCGGTCTCATATGCCGGAGCGACCTGTCAGATCACCTATTCCGGTGCGGCGGTGTGCACTTCGATGGGGCACGGGTTCAGCCAAAGAGGACCAGAGCCTTTCGGCTACTGATCCTCTTCGAATCGTTCGATGACGGATGTCACCGGTACCAGACGCCGGAATCCCAGTCGCCGTAGTCCCAGACATCGAAATCGTAACGACCATGGGCGCCTCCGAAGAGGTAGCCCCACCAGCCGGCCGAAGTGTCGCAGATCTGGTCGTCGTGGTTGCACACCGTCAGCACCGGGAAGCCGCCGAACCAGTCGTCGACGCCCGCGAGCGGGTAGCCGATGATGCCGCTGCCGGGCGTGGACGACAATCCACCCCAGCCCGGACCTGGAGCCCGCTTGGGATCCGACAGCAGAATGGCATTGGCATTGTCGACGTCCTGGTGTGCGGTGACCCAGGCGTGCACCAGACCCGCGCCCTCACTGTGCCCGATCAACCGGATGTGGTCGCCGGGACATTCGTTGCGGTGCTGCCAGAACAACCGGTTGAGTTCGTTCAACCCCGACATCGGGTCGGCGGAGTTGTAACCCACGGGTTGATTCACGAACGGTGCGAAGATGGACGAGGTGTTGTCGCCCAGTCCGCCGATGCCGATGGCCCAATCACCGGTGCAGTCATCGGCATTGGCCCGCGGAGCCGTCAGGTGTGTGATGGAAAAAAGGATGGCCAACAGTAATGTGGCGAAGAGCGCCGTTGCTCTACGCATGGTCGTAACTCTCTGAATTGTCTTGCCTCCGGGGCGAGCCCGGCTTCAGCAGGGTGTACCCAGAAATTGCCGGGGTGCCTGATTCCTGGCGAAACAGTTACATCCGCACCGGTTTTGTAGGCCGTACCGCGATGTCGCCGCGAAATCGCCCGGGAAGCGGGTAAATTGCGCAGCCGCACTTCTCGGATCAGTCGGTTTCGCGTACCCGCGCTACCCTGGTGGCGCGCATCAGCGTGCCCGGGCCACCAGCATCAGACAGGCTGCCGCGGCGGCAGCCAGGATCGTGAACATCACTGGGTAAGCAGCGCCGGTTCCCGAGTGGACCAGCGCCATCACGAACGGCAGTGCGAACCCGCTGTAGCTGACCGCGTAGAACACCGCGTTGAGCCCGGCAAGGTCGTCGGGGCGGGCGATCCGTTCGATCTCCTGCAGTCCGGCGACCAGGCCCGCGCCGTATCCCGTTCCGAGCAGGGCCGCCGCCAGCAGCGTGGCCCACACGGTCAGGATGTCAGCGGCCAGGATGGCGGCAAGCATGCCGGCGACGACCAGGGTCAAGGCCAGCAGCGGGAGACGCACGGTGCCGGGGCGATCGAGGCGGCGCACCACCGACTGGATCCCGAATCCGCAGCCCAGGGTCACCACACATACCAGGGCGGAGAACGCGATCGGCGCTCTTCCGGCATGGCCGAGCATCAGCGTCGGCAGGATCGCATAGGCCCCGGCCGAGCAGGCGAACAACCACACCGCCACCGGCAACACCACACGCCGGAAGCGCCGATGACCGACGGCCGGGATCTTCAGGTCGTCGAGCAGGCGGCCGGACCCCGCATCGCGTGTGACGGTATCGGGTGTGGCGAGCAGGGACGCGGCGGCCGCCACACACAGCCCGCTGTTGATGAGGTACGGCAATGTGCCGGGCCACGGGCCCCACTGGGCGATCGAACCGGCCACCGCTGCGCCGAGGCCGAATCCGCCGGTGAGGCTCATCGCCTGGCGCCGCGCTCCGGTACCGGGCGCGGTCGCCACCGCGTAGGGAGGCTGGGAGAGTTCCTTGAGCCAGCTGCCACCGACCGCCATCGCCAGCCCCAACGCGACTCCGCTGAGCACGCGCCCGGCCGACAGGGTCGCGACATGCTCACCACAGGCCAGCAGCATCGACCCGGCTGCGGCGACGATCGGAGCCGGGCACATCAGCAGTCGTCGCCCGTAGCGGTCGGACAGCGGGCCGCCGATCAGCATCGCGGGCACGATGCCGAGCACGTACTCGAACAGCATCAGGTCGACGGTGGCGGCGGACAAGCCGTCGCGCTTATACATCACCAGCAGTGGGGTGAATTCGTTTCCGCCCCAGGCGATCACGAAGACCGCATACGCGACACTCCACCACGCTCGGGGTGCGACGGTCCGGCCGAGGGGCCCGGCCGTTTCGGCCCTTCCGGCGCCCGCGTCCGCAGGTAGACCGGCCGGGCGTAAGCGGGAGGGCAGGGGCGTGAACACAGAATCGGATACTAAGCGGTCGGTTCAAGACGCTGACCGGCTCGTATGCCGCTATGCGACCCTGGTCACATCGCCTGCTCGCCGACAGCGAGTCGATCCCGACGACACGGCGTTACCCTACAGCGCCTTTCGGCGGTGCCGGTCCGATGGCCGACGACACGCGGCAGGATCTGATGCGTGGTGCGAGAAGACGTCGCATGCCGGACCGCATCGCCCGGCCTGAGCGCACAATCATCGACCTCGAACGGCAGAATTTGCCGGGAAGACGTGTGCACTCAGGCCGGGCTATGCCGGATCAGCCGGCGTTCTCCGACTCCTCGGACAGTCCGAGCCGCAGGTGTTCGCTGTGGTACACCGCTTCGTCCAGCAGCTGGGCGACGTGATTGTCGTAGAGGCGGTAGACGATCGAGCGCCCGGCGCGGGTGCCGGTGACCAGGCCGAGGTTGCGTAGCAGCCGGAGCTGGTGGGAGACCGCGGACTGTTCCATCCCGACCGCCTCGGCCAGGTCGGTGACCGGCCGGGGACCGTGGCGCAGCTCGGTGAGGATCAGTAGGCGGCTCGGGGTCGCGAGCGCTTGCAGCGTGGTGGCGACGTGGGCGGCGGATTCGGCGTCGAGGCGCGCGGCCGGGCGGTCGCGCCCTTCGATTCCGTGTCCCATTGGAGTAGCCTACCTCACAGACGACATATGAAGACATGTTCATTGGTTCTGATATTGTGGCCCGGCCGCCGCCCATCGACCTGGAGGTGAACGTGGTCGCGTCCCTGACATCCGCTCCCCCGGGCGCACACCCGCGAATACCGGTGCGCCGCACCCGACTCTTCGCACTGCCGGAAGCGCGCTGGGCGGCACTGGCCTCGGGACTGTTCCTGCTCGCCCTGGCTACGCAACTGTCCGGCGCCCCCGCGGCGGTGTGGTGGGGCCTGTATCTCGCGTGTTACGCCGCCGGCGGCTGGGAACCGGGACTCGAAGGCCTGAAAGCCTTGCGGGACAAGACCCTCGACGTCGACCTGCTCATGGTGGTGGCCGCGCTCGGCGCCGCCGCGATCGGGCAGATCACCGACGGCGCGCTGCTGATCGTCATCTTCGCCACCTCCGGCGCACTCGAAGCATTCGCCACGGCCCGCACCGAGGACTCGGTGCGCGGCCTGCTGGACCTGGCACCGGAAACCGCCACCCGCGTGGACGCCCACGGCGGCGAAGAATGGGTGGCCGCCGCCGAACTCGCCGTCGGCGATCTCCTCGTGGTGCGGCCGGGTGAGCGAATTCCCGCCGATGCCACCGTGATCGGCGGTGGCAGCGAGGTCGACCAGGCCACCGTCACCGGGGAACCGCTGCCGGTGGACAAGACCGTCGGCGACGAGGTGTTCGCCGGCACGACCAACGGGACCGGCGCGCTGCGGCTGCGAGTCGATCGCCGCGCCGCGGACTCGGTGGTCGCACGGATCGCCGCCCTGGTCGAGGAGGCCGGCCGGACCAAGGCCCGGACCCAGCTGTTCATAGAGAGGGTGGAACAGCGCTATTCCCTGGGCATGGTCGCGGTGACGCTCGCGGTGTTCCTGGTGCCATTGCTGTTCGGCGATTCCCTGCAGCGCGCCCTGCTGCGCGCGATGACGTTCATGATCGTCGCGTCCCCGTGCGCGGTCGTACTGGCGACCATGCCACCGCTGCTCGCCGCGATCGCGAACGCGGGCCGGCACGGCGTGCTCGTCAAGTCCGCGGTCGTCATGGAACAGCTCGGCGCGGTGACGCGGCTGGCGTTCGACAAGACCGGCACCCTGACCCGCGGTGTCCCCGAACTGGTCGAGATCCGGGTCGTGGACCCGCGATTCGACGAGGACGAGCTGCTTCGGCTGGCTGCCGCGGCGGAGCACCCCAGCGAACATCCGCTCGCGGCCGCGATCGTGCGTGCCGCCCGCGCGCGCAATCTGGCCTGGCCGTCGGTCGAGGAGTTCACCGCCCATCCCGGGCGCGGAGTGTCCGCGCGGGTGGGCGAGCGCTGGATGAGTGTCGGCGCGCCGACGGTACCGACCGCGGGCGGCAGTGCGACTTCGGTGGCCGCACTACCGGACGACGGATTCGCGCCCGTCGCCGCCGCAGTGGAGCTGGCGCAGGGCGACGGCAATACCGTGGTGGTCGTTGCCTGCGATGGCGTGCCGATCGGGGTGCTCGCACTGACCGACCAGGTGCGCCCGGAGGCCGCCGCGGCAGTCGCAGCGGCGCAAGCACTTACCGGCCTCGGCCCGGTGCTGTTGACCGGCGACAACCAGGTGACCGCCGACCGGCTCGCCGCCGAGGTCGGTATCGCCGATGTCCGGGCGGGCCTGTTGCCCGACGACAAGGTCGCGGCGGTGCGGGAATTGCAGGCGGGCGGGGCGAAGGTAGCGATCGTGGGCGACGGCATCAACGACGCGCCCGCGCTGGCGGCCGCGCACTCCGGTATCGCGATGGGCGGCGCGGGATCCGATCTGACGTTGCAGACCGCGGACGCGGTCGTCGTGCGCGACGACCTGACGACCGTTCCCGCGGTGATCAATCTGTCCCGGCGCGCCCGCCGGGTGATGATCGCCAATCTCGCCGTCGCCGCGACATTTATCGGCGTCCTCGTGATCTGGGATCTGGCCGGGACGCTGCCGCTTCCCCTGGGCGTGGCCGGGCACGAGGGTTCCACCGTGATCGTCGGCCTCAACGGGCTGCGTTTGCTACGCGCGGCGGCCTGGCGGCGGGCGGCCGTAATGCCGTCGGCCGGAACCTAGTGCGCCGAGCGCGCCAGCTGCGCTTCGAATGCTTCATCGAAACCTGACATGACAGACAGGCTATCGACGGCGTGTCTGCTCAGAGCTGTTTCGGCACAACATAGTTCGAGCAGGTCCGGTTGGCCCGATTCCGCTCCTGACCTGGAACGGAACCCGGTCGGCCACCCCGATTGACCGGCTCCCGTTCCCGCGGATAGCGTCACGTTCGATAGCAGCAGCGATGGTCGGAGCAGGGGGTACCTCGGTGCAAGCCGCGGAGCAGGTGCGGGCACTACTTTTCGACGTCCAGGGAACCGCGACGGACTTCCACACCACCGTCAGCGGCACGGCCGCCCGGGTAGCCGGTGACCGGTTCCCCGACGTCGACTGGGCGGCGTTCGTGAACGATTGGCGCGCCGTCTATTTCCGGGAAACATCGCGTCCGCGTTCGGCATCCGACCCCTGGATCTCCGTGGCCGGCACCTACCGCGCGAAGCTCGCCGAACTGCTCGACGAGCGCGGCATCGCCCTCACCGACCCCGAACGCGACGAGATCGCCGGCGCCTGGGCCCGCCTGCGGCCGTGGCCGGACACCGTCCCCGGGCTGACTCGGCTGCGCAGCCGGTTCACCCTGGCCACGCTGTCCAACGCCGACGTCAACTCGGTGGTCGCCATCAGCCGGCTCGGGAATCTGCCCTGGCACGCGGTGTTCACCGCCGAGATGGCCGGGGTGTTCAAGCCGGATCCGGCGGTCTACGCCATGGCCGCAACGTATCTCGGCCTGGTACCGGAACAGATCATGATGGTGGCCAGCCACAAGTACGACATCCGGGCCGCGGGCGCGCTCGGGTTCCGGACCGCGTTCGTCGCCCGGCCGCTCGAATACGGTGCCGGTGGTACCGCCGACACCGAGTTCTCGGCCGAATTCGACCTCAACGTCAGCGATTTCGAGGATCTGGCCGCTCAGCTGGGCTGCTGACCCGGATACCGCTCACCGGCCGGCGCGAAGGTCCGCCTCCTGCCGCAGCCGGCGGACGTACAGCTCCTGAGTGGCGCGGGCGACCACGGTGCCGCCGGCATCGACAATCGTGGCGTGGTGGGTGGTGATCGACTTGCCGCCGTCGCGCGTGGACTGCCGGATCTCCGCCGCCAGCGCGGCGTCGAATTCCATGGTGGCGGTGACGATTCCGCGCCCCGGCGCCAGGAACTCGATGCCGGATTTCGCGCTCCACACCCGGTAGTCCGGACCCAGCTGGCCGAGTGCCATCATCCCGAAGAAGGGGTCGGTCATCGCGTACAACGTCCCGCCGAAGGCGGTGCCGTTCATATTGCGGTTCCAGGGGCGGACGCGATGCGCCACCCGGATCGAGGTCCAGTCCGCCGCCACATGTTCGACGCGCACGCCCGCGAAGAACAGCGGCGGCCACAGGCTCATGAAACGCCGAAATGTGTGTGGTGAGGGTATCCGCACCCCTGTCCCCCAATTCTGGTCGGCCCGAACCCGTTCGGTCGAGCACGTCCATCATGCCCGGCGGCGTTCCCCGAATGTGTACCGACCGAGCGGTAGATTGTCTGTTTGCCGGGTAGTGGTGGACAACGCCGCGAAGGCCTCCACCACGACCGACGAGATTCCGAACAGATACATCCCAGGATTCACCGGATCGATCGGACAGGAGTACTGGATGCGTTCGACCACATCACTTGCGGCCCTTGCGATCCTGGCACCGGCCGCGGCGGCCACCGTGATCTCCGCCGCTCCGGCCGCCGCCGCCCCGCCGACGGCACCGGTCGTGTGCACCGTGACCCGCAGCGTCGACGACTACGCGCCCGCCGTCCTCGACGACATGCTTTCCCTGCTGCGGCTCTCGGGACAGACGGTGCCGCACGGGGAAGTCGGGCTCACGTGTGCCGCCGCGACCGAGCGGTCACCCGCGAACCTGTGCGCGATCGCTTTCACGCCCGGCGGCACGATCGCGATCGGACCGGCACCGCGAGCCGACGGCAGCTGCTTGTGAGCTGACCGGCGAGCTCGGGTCGTGCCCGGAGCGGGCGGAGTCGCGCCGCACCGATCCGGGCACCTCCGCCCTCACTCCACGGCGACCGGAACCGCTGCTGCCGGAACGAATTCCGCCGCACGCCGATCGGATACCCGGCTGCCGGCCACCGCACCGGCCGCGGCGATCGCCGCGGTGACCAGCATGGCCGCCCGGAACGCCCCGGCGACCTCCGAATACCCGCCGTTCGCGGTGAACACGGCCGCCACTCCGGCGACGCCGAGCGCACCGCCGAGCTGCCGCATGGTGTTGTACACGCCGGAGGCCACACCGATCGACTCAGGTGCCACCGCGCCGAGCACCGCGTTCTGCACTGCGGGCATCGCACACGAGATCCCGATCCCGGCCACCATCATCGCCGGAACCAGCGGCGCGTAGCCGTGTCCGGTGGCTGCCGCGATCCAGGCCGTACCGGCGGCCTGCCCGAGCAGCCCGGCGACGATCAGCGGCCGGTTGCCGATCCGATCGGCCAGCTTGCCCGCGATCGGTGCGACCACGAAAAGCGTTGCGGTCCAGGGAAGCAGGCCGAGACCGGAGCGGAGTGCACTCTGATGCAGGCCGACCTGCAGATACTGGGCGAAGAAGAACGCGGTGCCGAAGAGGCCGGCGGTCATGAGCAGACCGGCCACATTCGCGGACCGGAAGGTCCGGTCGGCGAACAGGGGCAGCGGCACCATCGGCGCCCGGGTGCGACCCTCGAAGACCGCGAACGCCGCCAGCAACACCACACCGCCGACCAGCGATCCGATGACGGCGCCGTCGGTCCAGCCGGCGGTGTTGCCGCGGGCCAGCCCCCACACCAGTCCGAGCACCCCGAGGCCGGACAGCACCACGCCGCCGACATCGATCGGCCGGGCCGGGCCCACACTCTCGGTGACACGACCGAGCACCAGCGGAACGGCGAGCACGCCGATCGGCACGTTCAGCCAGAAGATCCACTGCCAGTCCAGGCCCTGCACGACCAGACCGCCGAGTACCGGGCCGCCGAGGATCGCCAGGCCGGTGATGCCGGCGAAGATACCCATCGCCTTACCGCGTTCCCGTGGCCCGAACGCACTGCCGACCAGTGCGAACGCGGCAGGCATGGTCATCGCCGCGCCGGCGCCCTGCACCGCCCGGGCGGCGATCAGCAGGCCGACCCCGGGGGCCAGCGCACAGGCGGCGGAGGCGGCGGCGAATACGCCCAGGCCGACGGCGAGCATGCGCCGCCGGCCGACGCGGTCGCCGATCGCGCTGGCCGTGAGCAGCAGGACCGCGAAGGCCAGTGTGTAGGCGTTGATCGTCCATTCCAGGTCGGCGACGCCGGCGCCGAGACTGTGACGGATCGCGGTGAGCGCGGTGACGACGACGAGCGCGTCCAGGCCCACCATGAGCGACGCTGTCGAGGCCAGCGCCAGCGTCCAGCGCTGTGTGGTGGTCATGTCGGTTCAACCTTCCGGTCGAGTCGGGATATGTCACCGGTACGTACTCGGCACGGAACGGAAATTCGTCGCGGCGCCGGAAATTTCTTCGCGAAGCCGCCGCCCGATCGCACACAGACCGACACAAGACCGCCCGGCCCGGATCGTGGAACCATCCGAGCATGACTTCTCCCGGCACGTTCGAATACGTCGGCCCGCAGTGGCTCGAGGCGGTCGCGGCGATCGTCGCCGACCTGCTCGGCGACGATCCCGGACCCCTCGACTACTGCGTGTGCGAAGACCTCACGAGCCCGCCGCCCGGCCGCGCCAACACCCCCGCCGGCACCCTGAGCTGGTCCATCCACTTCCACACCGACGGCACCGTGGTCGGCGCCGGCTCCCCCGCGACCGCTGATCTCCGGATCGTCGCCGACTACGCCGTACATCACGCACTGTCCCGCCAGATCTGGGCCGGCGACCCCGAGATCATGGCCGCCGCCCAACAACGCCGCCGATCAGCAACTGCCGCAGGCGAACTCCGGATCGAGGGCGATATGAGTGCCGCCCCCGACCCGATCCGGCGCCTGATCGCGCAGCTACACGACCCGGTCGCGGAGATCACCGCGTGACCGGAAACCTCGGCGTCACCACCTGATCGCTGCGGTCAGGGTCGCCCTATCTTCATGTGCCATATGGTAATTCGCGCAGGTGACGGGTTCGGTCCGTTGGGTTCGGTGCGCGGTTCGTACCGGTGACGGGACGCGATCCGTGGAATCGGCACCTCCGGTGCGAGGGCGTTCACCGGCCGAATCTGTCGGTGGGTGGTGGCATGCTGGACGTGATCCGGAATGCACGGTCGGTCCTGACGGGAGGTCTGGGATGACGGTTGCCGATGACATCGCGGTGGCTGCGGATTCGCATCGGCACGAGCTGCTGGCGTACTGCTATCGCATGACCGGCTCGCTCCACGATGCCGAGGATCTGGTGCAGGAGACGACGGTGCGGGCCTGGCGGGCCGCCGCCAGCTACGATCCGCACCGCGCCTCGGTCCGCACCTGGCTGTACCGGATCGCCACCAATCTCTGTCTGACCGCGCTGCAGCATGCCGAGCGGCGGGTGCTGCCCACCGACATGTCGGAGCCGACGGGGATCTGGCAGGTCGGAGTGCATCCGCGGCGGCCCGAAATCCCTTGGCTGCAACCGTTTCCCGACAGTGAGCCCGGCGACCCGGCCGGTACGGTCGCGGCCCGAGACACCATCCGCCTGGCGTTCGTCTCGGCGCTACAGCATCTTTCGCCCAATCAGCGGGCGGTCCTGGTCCTGCGCGACGTCCTGATGTTCCGGGCGGCCGAGACCGCGGAATTGCTCGAACTCACTCCGGCGGCGGTGAACAGCGCGCTGCTGCGGGCCCGCGCCCGCCTCGCCGAAATCGGCCCCGCCGCAGCGGATTCGGAGCTCAGCGACACCGAGCAGCGCCACTTCCTCGACCGCTACGTCAAGGCGTTCGAAGCCCTCGACGTCGAAACCTTGAAGTCCGTGCTGCGTGACGACGTCGTCATGCAGATGCCGCCCTTCGCCGCCTGGTTCGAGGGCGTGGACGCGGTGTCGGCCTTCCTCGCGGAGGTGTTCGGCGCCAGCGCCGAATTCCGGCTCCTGTCGACCCGGGCCAACGGGCAACCGGCGTTCGGCGCCTACCGCCCCGAATCCACGGGATCGTGCGCGGTCAACCTGCACATCCCGACCCTCACCGCCGACGGCATCTCCCGCATCGACATCTTCCACGCCCCGGAACTGTTCCCGGCCTTCGGTTTACCGGTGCGATTGCCGTAGTACCCCGGCGTCCGGTGCGGCTGCGTGCCCCGGCGCTTCCTTCGACACCCTGATCACCAGCCGCTCGAGCGCGGGAACTCGGTATTCGCGCCCTGGACGCGGCACGACCGCAGGCTGCCGACGGCTCGGCCCCGCAGGGATGATCGCTGCGGGGCTTCTAGTTCGCCGTGCATGTGACGGATGCGGGCCTCAGGCGGCGCGGACGCGGCGGGTGTGGCGGGCGTAGCGCGGGCGCCCGACGAGGTGCCAGATCCCCCGGACCGGGGCGGGCAGGCCGGACAGCAGCTGGGCGCGCTCGGCCGGGGTCGCGTCCTCGAGAACCACACCGAACAGGGTGAGCAGCGTAAGTTTCGGTGTGTTGGCCACCAGGTGTTCGCCCAGCGAAGCCCATTCCGCTTCCGTGATGTGCTCGGCGGCCAGCGGCAGCAGCGTGGCCTCCTCGTCGTCGAGATGTTCGGTCAGGACGGCCCGATGGTCGATGAGCGCGGCGACGAGCGTGTCGCGTTCGTCGGCTCCCGCGTTCGCTTCCCAGGCGGGAACCGCGGCATCGAGCCTGGTCAAGGTGGCGTGGACGTGCTCGTGCTGGGCTTCCATGCGCAGGATGACCTCGGTCCCGAGGTCGACGCGGGCCAGCAGCGGCGGCCACAGCAGTTCGTCCTCGCCTTCGTGGTGGTGCTTCAGTCCCAGCCGGTAGATGCGGTAGTGGTCGGCGATCACCCGGGCGCGGGCGGTGTCGCCGGGCGCGACCGCGGCGACCAGCTCGATCAGCAGCCGTGACTCGCGGCGCAGCCCGCGGTGGACGACTTCCATTTTCTTGGTGTCGACGCTCATCTGTTGCTTCCCTTCGGGTTTCGTTTGGTCGATGCATCGAGACTGCGCCGGGCCCTTTGGAGCGCACTTGGAGGTGGCTTGGAGCGATATGGGCTAAGTTCCCATATTGACAGTCACTCCCACATAGGCACAGACTGTCATTACGGGGCACACTCTCGCTCCGAGATCCGGAGGATGCACATGTCACTACGGGAGCGCCAGCGACGCCAGGTGCGCGCCGATATCGAGCGCGCGGCGTACACCCTGTTCGCGCAGGCCGGGTTCGCGGAGGTGACCACCGAGCAGATCGCGGCCGCCGCCGGGGTCTCCACCAGCACCTTCTTCCGGCATGTGCGCAGCAAGGAAGATCTGCTGCTGGAACCGGTCCGCGAAGGTGGCGCGGGGATCGCCGCCCTGCTGGAGTCCCGCCCGGCCGCGGAGCCGGCCGATGTGGCGCTGGCACAAGCGATCCTGGCCCGCTCGACCGCCACCCCGGTCGAGGAGCTGGAGCGGTGGCGAGCCGCGTTCGCCACCGCACCACACCTGCTGGACCGGGTCGCGCTGATTCCGGCCGATCACCGGGCGCGGCTGATCGAACTCGTCGCCCGGCGTATGGGACGTGACCCCCAAACCGACAGCACCCCAGGTCTTCTGGTGCACCTGATGCTCGCCGCCGCCGAGTTCGGCTACCTCCAGTGGCTGGGCCGCGGCCCCCGGTCGGCGTCGCTGCCGGTGTGTGTCGAGGGCGCCCTCGATGCAGTCGTCGACCAGCGCTGGCGCACAGCCTGATTCATCGCACCCCAGCACATCGCTCGAACAGGAAGCTCGATCAGCTATGCACGAGAACAGCACACTCCCGGAGACCGTGGACGTGGTCGTCGTCGGGTCCGGCGCGGCCGGTATGACCGCCGCCATCACGGCCGCCCACCACGGACTCTCGGTCGTCATGATCGAAAAGGCCGCGCACTGGGGCGGTTCCACCGCACGGTCCGGCGGCGGAGTCTGGATCCCCGGCAACGCCGTCCTGCGCCGCGAGGCGCCCGCCGACGACCTCGAGGCCGCCCGCACCTACTTGCACGCGATCATCGGCGAAGCCGTCGACAAGGACCGCATCGACACCTACATCGATCGCGGGGCGGAGGCCTTCGACTTCCTGGCCGCGCACTGCCCGTTGCGCATGCACTGGGTCCCTGGCTACAGCGACTACTACCCGGAGGCGCCGGGCGGGCGGGCACACGGACGTTCCGTCGAGCCCGCTCCCTTCGACGCCTCGGCCCTGGGTGCCGAATTGGCCCGGCTGGAACCGGACTTCACCAAAGCACCACGCAATTTCGTTGCCACCCAAGCCGATTTCCGCCAGATCCATCTCGGCCTGCGCAACCCCCGCGCGCCGTGGCGGGCGGTCCGAATCGGCGCCCGGGCGGTCAAGGCTCATCTCCTGCGCCGACATCTGCTCGCCCGCGGCCAGGCGCTGGCGGCGATGCTGCGCCTCGGCCTGGCCGACGCGGGCGTCCCGCTGCTGTTGAACACCGAACTCGCCGAACTCCGGAAGACCGGTGATCGCGTCACGGGTGTCGTCGTACGCCGCGACGATGTCGAGCACACGATCACGGCCCGCCGGGGTGTCGTGCTGGCGTGCGGCGGGTTCGAGCACAACGACGCCATGCGTAAGCAGTACCAGCGCGCGCCGATCGGCACCGACTGGACGGTCGGCGCCGCCGCCAACACCGGCGACGGGATCCGTGCCGCGCAAACCCTCGGCGCAGCAGTCGAATTCATGGACGACGCCTGGTGGGGACCGTCGGTTCCACTGCCCCGGCAGCCGTGGTTCTGTCTGGCCGAACGCAACCTGCCCGGCAGCATCATCGTCAACGACCGCGGCCGCCGGTTCATGAACGAGTCGCTGCCCTATGTCGATGCGGTGCACCACATGTACGGGGGCCGACACGGGCAGGGCGACGGGCCGGGCACCAACATCCCGGCCTGGCTGATCTTCGATCAGCGCTACCGCAATCGCTATCTGTTCGCGGGTCTGCCCCCGCGGCAGCCGTTGCCGCAGCGCTGGTTCGACACCGGCGTGCTCAGCCGGGCCGCGACCGTCGCGGAGCTGGCTGGCAAGATCGGGCTGCCGGCCGACGAGCTCACCGCCACGATCGACCGGTTCAACACGTTCGCCCGGTCGGGCGTCGACGCCGACTTCGGGCGCGGCGATAGCGCCTACGACGCCTATTACGGCGACCCGCGGCAGCGACCCAATCCGAATCTCGGCGCGCTCGAGACGGGTCCGTTCTACGCGGCCCGCCTCGTACCCGGCGATCTGGGCACCAAGGGTGGGCTCCGGACCGACCTCACCGGACGGGTCCTGCGGGCGGACGATACCGCGATCGCGGGCCTGTACGCCGCGGGCAATACCGCCACACCGGTCATGGGGCACACCTATGCCGGGCCGGGCGCCACCATCGGCCCGGCGATCGTGTTCGGCTATCTCGCCGCTCTGCACCTCGCCGGGTGAGCGGGCAGCGTATGACGCGCCCCGGTCGGGTGCGCCCACCGGTTCGGTTGCGCGGCCACGGAGTCGGCCGTTAGCTGACGAAGTGCCACGCGCGGAGGTCCCGGAACTGGGCCGGCACGCGGCGGGCAGGGATCACCGAAGTGACCAGCGCACCCGTGAAAGTCGTTCGCCCCTGGCGCCTCTCGCGGGTGCGCACGCGGGCGATGTGCGGGCGTGCCCAGATCGTTATCTTCCACCTAACTGGGCGTATGTCCAGAATATCGGCCGAACCGGCGAGTAACTTTCCGAAATGGCGACATTTCTGAAGCCCGTTCACCTATGGTGAGCGCGCTTGCCCCAGTCGATATCACAGGAGGTCACAGCAGTACGGGCCAGGGCGAATGCCGGGAAATCGCTTCTACAACACTCGGTCGTATCGTCCACCGAACGTCCCAGAACCTGTTCTGGTGTCCGGGATCAGGGTTCGACTGTTGTCGCCGTAGCAGAACCGGTTCCGTCCGCGACGGAACCTCAGGAAGGAACCATGCGCATTTCCAGCAAGGCGGCCGCCAACATCGCATCGACCGCGTTGTTCGTGTCCGCCGCGGCCGTCACGCTCGGCGCCACCACCGCCGACGCCGCCACGACCTGCAACCAGAGCAGCACCGCCACCAAGAACGACATCAGCACCTGGGGCGTCACGCACACCTACGCCAAGTCGGTACAGTCCGCGAGCATCGGCGTCGGCACCACGGCCGAGTACACCATCGTCGTCGGCACCACCGGCATCGGCAACCCGTACGTCAACCAGATCATCGACTACCCGCCGGCCGGATTCGGCGCGCCTACCAAGGCGACCGTCACCGCCTACCACCTCGGCGGCGGCCAGGTGACCGAGGCCGTCACCCCGACCGTCAGCGGCAGCGGCTGGGCCGTCAACAGCACCGGCTGGTTCGTCAACTCCGGCAACCCGGTCACCCTGACGATCGACTACACCGTGCCGATGAGCACCGTCGCCTCGGACGTCACCAGCGGCGGGATCAGTGTCGGTGGGACGGTCGGCGTCGGCACCAGCCTGCCCGGCCTCACCGCCTGCTTCGGCGCGCGCATCGACAACCCGGGCGAGGCCATCACCGGCAGCGCCAACGCGGGTGGATTCGGGTCCGGCACCAACGGACTCAGCTCGACCGGCTCGGTCTCCGACCAGATCATCCAGATCATCAAGACCTCGATGTCCGGCTAGCACCTGCGGTCACACCGACGGCGGCGACAACGGCGAGCAGTACCCGGAATTCGCACTTCGGGTATTCATTTCCACTCGCTGTGGTCGCCGCCGTCGCAGTGAACAGGCAATCGAATGCGGTTGGTGATCGCCGAAGGTGACCTTCGCGAACTATCAGCGTTCATAAAGTTTCGAGAAGGAATCATGCGTCAGTCCTCTATCGCCGGAATCGCGGCGTCTGCGTTGCTTGTGACCGGTGCGGGCATCGCATTCGGCACGGCAGGCCCGGCCGCGGCGGGCACCACCTGTTCGACCACCAACCAGGCGACGAAGAACGACATCAGCACGGCGTTCATCACCGACACCTACACGAAGACGGTCACCACGGCTACCGCGGTGGCCGGGTCCGACGTCACCTACACGGTCAAGGTCGCCACCAGCAGCATCGGCAACCCGTACGTCAACACCATCGTCGACTACCCGCCCGCCGGATTCGGCAGGCCGGTCTCGGCATCCGTGACCGCCTACCACGCCGGCTCGGGCGAGGTCACCCAGAGCGTGACGCCTTCGGCCAGTGGTGCGGGCTGGGCCGCGACCAGCAGTGGCTGGTTCGTCAATGCCTCCAACCCGGTCACCTTCACGGTGACCTACCAGGTGCCCGCGGGCATCGCCGCCGGGCCGGTCACCTCCGGCGGCATCAGCGTGAGCGGAACCGCCGGCGTCAGCAACAGCCTGTCCGGCCTGAGCGTCTGCTTCACCGCAAGCGCCGCCCCCACGACTACGACGGTCCCGCCGACCACCACAACGGTGCCGCCGACGACCACGACGGTTCCGCCGACCACTACCACGGTGCCGCCCACGACCACTACGGTTCCGCCCACGACGACCGAACCGCCCACCACCACAACGGTTCCCCCCACCACGACCGAACCGCCCACCACCACAACGATTCCGCCGACCACCACAACCGAACCCCCCACCACGACGACGGTTCCGCCGACCACCACAACTGAACCGCCCACCACCACAACGGTTCCCCCCACCACGACCGACCCGGCGACGACCACGACCGAGCCGCCCACCACCACGACCATCCCGCCGACCACCACCGACACCACTACGACAGTGCCGGTGACCACAACCGCTCCGGTCACCACGACGGTGCCGGTCACCACGACGGTGCCGGTGACGACGACGGTGCCGGTCACCACCACGACCGCTCCGACCACGACAACGACGACCGCCCCGGTCACCACCACCACGTTGACCACCGCACCACCCAGTGGTGGATTCGGCAGCAGCAACGGTGACATCCTGTCCGGGCTGATCGCCGCACTCGGGGCGCACTGATCGTCGAATTATCTTGTGGCGGAACAACTTCATAGGCACGGAATCGGCAGCAGCGTCTCGCGCGACTGCCGATTCCGTGCGCGGTGGGTACGACGAGGAATGCCCGCACGGATGGGTACATCCTTGTTGCGCGGCGAGGTGACCCGAGCGACCACCGGATCCGATTCCACTGACCACGCACCACCAATCGGTAACCAGTGAGCTGCTGTGCGCGCCGAGTTGGCGAGCAGGCAATGTCGGTGGCGCGCGACGATCGCCGCGGTGACCAGCGCGGGCACGAAAGACGCTCGCCCATGCCAGGTCTCGAGGGTGTGCACGCGACGAGTGTGCCGATGTGCCCAGATCGTTATCCGGCGCCTAACTGGGCAGATGTCCAGAAAACGGGTCGAACCGGCGGGTAACTTTGCGAAACGGCGACATTTCTAAAGCGTGTTCACCTATGGTGAGCGCGCTTGCCCCAGTCGATATCACAGGAGGTCACAGCAGTACGGGCCAGGAAACGAACGCCGAGGATCACCATCCCCGACCTTCGGTAACCGCGTCCGCCGGACCCCGCACCGGCGCCTCTCCGAGGTGCCCCGGGATCCAAGTCCGACTGCTGTCGCCATAGCAGAACCGGTTCCGTCCGCGACGGAACCCTAGGAAGGAATCATGCGTATCTCCACCAAGGCGGCCGCCAACATCGCGTCGACCGCGTTGTTCGTGTCCGCCGCGGCCGTCACGCTCGGCGCCACCACTGCCGACGCCGCGACGACCTGCAACCAGACCAGCACCGCCACCAAGCAGGACGTCAGCACGCTGGGCGTGACGATGAACTACAGCAAGACGGTGCAGTCGGCGAGCATCGGCGTGGGAACGACCGTCGAGTACACCATCGTCGTGGGCACCACCGGTATCGGCAACCCGTACGTCAACCAGATCGTCGACTACCCGCCGGCCGGATTCGGCGCGCCCACCAGCGCGAAGGTCACCGCTTTCCATGTCGGCGGTGGACAGGTCACCGAGAACGTGACCCCGACCGTCAGCGGCGCCGGTTGGGCCGTCAACAGCACCGGCTGGTTCGTCAACTCCGGCAACCCGGTCACCCTGGTCATCGACTACACCCTGCCGATGAACACCGTCGCCTCGGACGTCACCAGCGGCGGAATCAGCGTCGGCGGCACCGCCGGCGTCGGCACCAGCCTGCCCGGCCTGACCTCTTGCTTCGGCGCGCGGATCAACAACCCGGGCGAGGCCATCACCGGCAGCGCCAACGCGGGTGGATTCGGCTCCGGCACCAACGGACTCAGCTCGACCGGCTCGGTCTCCGACCAGATCATCCAGATCATCAAGACCTCGCTGTCGTAGGCCCGCGGTAGCAGTGGCAGCGGCGGCAACGGCGAACTCGACCTCCATTCGCCCGTGCCGCCGCTGCCGCCAGGGGGGTGATCGGCAATCGAATGTTGTTGACGAGCACTGGATATGGCATTTCCGGCAACCAGCGCTCAGGAAGAATCCCTAGAAGGAAATATGCGTCACTCCTCGATCACCGCGGGTTTCGCGGCGTCAGCGTTGCTCGTGACCGGTGCGGCTATCGCGCTCGGAACGGCCGGGCCGGCCTCCGCGGCCACCTGCTCGGCTACCGCTTCGACCACCAAGAACGACATCAGCACCCTCGGTGTCACCCACACCTACAAGAAGACGGTCAGCCCGACCAGCGCACAGGACGGTTCGACCGTCACCTACCAGGTTGTCGTCGGCACGACCGGCATCGGCAACCCCTACGTCAACACCATCGTCGACTACCCGCCGAGCGGGTTCGGCGCACCCGTCGCCGCCTCGGTCACCGCGTACCACGCCGGTAGCGGCGAGGTCACCGAGAGCGTTACCCCGTCCGCCAGCGGTGCCGGCTGGGCCGCCACCAGCAGCGGTTGGTTCGTCAACGCCTCCAACCCGGTCACCTTCACCGTGACCTATGCCGTGCCTGGTAACGAGCCCGCCGGCCCGGTCACCTCGGGCGGCATCAGCGTCAGCGGCACCGTGGGCGTCAGCAATTCCCCCGCGCTGAACGTGTGCTTCACCGCGACCGCCGCCCCGACCACCACGACGGTCCCGCCGACCACCACGACCGTTCCGCCCACCACGACGACCGTTCCGCCGACCACGACGACCGTTCCGCCGACCACCACCACGGTCCCGCCCACCACCACGACCGACCCGGTCACCACCACGGCTCCGCCGACCACCACCACCGACCCGGTCACCACGACCACCGCGCCGCCGACCACGACGACGGACACCACCACGACCGCCCCGCCGACCACCACGACGGCGCCGGTGACCACCACGACCGCGCCGGTCACCACCACGGTTCCGGTGACGACGACGGTTCCGGTCACCACGACGACCACCGCCACCGGCGGCGGCGCTGGCAGCAGCAACGGCGATATCCTCTCCGGGCTGCTCGCCGCCCTCGGAGTGCACTGATCGCCGAATCAGCCTGCGGCTGAACAACTTCACACATCCGGAACCGGCGGCAGGAGCTCACCCTGCCGCCGGTTCCGCGTTCGGCCGCACCGCCCGCGCCGCAGTTCCAGTTCGATCGCCGCGCCCCAAGCCAGTTGTCTCCCGAACCTCGGGCGCTCGTTTCGAGCGGCGGCATCCGGTGGGTTAGCCTGTGGTGGACCGCGACTGGCGTCCGTGGACCGACCACGAGGAAGCGCAGCACGGAGCGTCGTCCGCCTGGGTGCTCCCCATCTCGATACGAGAGACGGGGTACCGCAGTGCAATTGCGTTACGGCATGAATCCGCATCAATCCGCACGGATCGTCTCCGGCGGTGATCACGTCCGGGCGGTGCACGGGTCGCCCTCGCTGATCAACTATCTCGACGCGCTCAATGCCGGGCAGCTGGTGGCGGAGGCCGCGCGCGCGACCGGCCGTGTGGCCGCCGCCTCGTTCAAGCACGTGTCGCCCGCCGGCGCGGCGCTCGCCGGCTCCCTCGACGAAACCATGCGCGACCGTTGGGGTTTGGGCGCGGACGCGGCCGGCCCGGTGACGGCGGCCTATGTGCGGGCCCGCGACGCCGATCCCCGTTCGTCCTACGGCGACATGATCGCGGTGTCCGAACCGGTGGATCAGCAGCTCGCCGCACTGCTGGCCACGGTCGTCTCCGACGGCATCATCGCGCCCGGCTACGAACCCGGAACCGTTGCGGCACTGAGCCGCAAGAAGGGCGGACGCTTCGTCGTCTTCGAGATCGACCCCACCTATGAGCCGCCCGCCCCGGAAGTCCGGACCGTTCTCGGTGTCACTTTCGAGCAGGAACGCGATCACGCGCCGATCGGCCCGGACCTGCTGCAGGTGACCGGCGAGGGCCGGCTCGGCCCCGACGCCACC
Source organism: Nocardia stercoris (assembly GCF_003696265.1). Lineage (GTDB taxonomy): Bacteria > Actinomycetota > Actinomycetes > Mycobacteriales > Mycobacteriaceae > Nocardia > Nocardia stercoris. The sequence goes on from NZ_RFFH01000003.1 coordinate 324,814, forward strand.
GCCGACGCGCTGCTGGGGCTGGTCGCGGCCCGCTACACCCAATCCAATTCGGTCGTGTACGTCCGGGACGGCATGAGCATCGGCATCGGCGCCGGGCAGCAGTCGCGGATCGACTGCACCCGGCTGGCCGGCGACAAGGCCCGGGAATGGTGGCTACGCCGCGATTCCGGCCCGCTCACCGGCGCCACGCTGGTCTCCGACGGCTACATCCCGTTCCGGGACAATATCGACGTCGCGGCCGCGCACGGCGTCGAGGTCGTCGTGGAGCCGGGTGGTTCGCTGCGATCCGACGAGGTCGCGGAAGCCTGCCATGAACACCGGATCACGCTCGTGCGCACCGGACTTCGCCTCTTCCATCATTAGGGCGTTCTTCGAAGCAGCCGACCGGGGTGGCACCACGCAGCGGGCGGAACCACCGCCCGCCGCCGACCCGCGTACATCCAGCTGAGTAACAGTTGTTACATTATCAACCGTGACAGAGCAGAGTTCCGAGGTAGTGCGCTGGCTGGTGCTGGTGGTGCGCGTGCCCGCCGAGCCCTCCCGGCACCGGGTCGCGGTGTGGCGGGAGCTGCGGCGGGTCGGCGCCCTGCAGATCGGGCAGGGCGTGTGGGCGGTGCCGGACGTCCCGGTGTTCGCCGACGGCATCGCGCGCGTGCTCGAACTGGTGCGTCGCGGCGACGGTGAGGTCCTGACCCTCGACGCCGCGGGGCGGGCGGAGACCGATGCCGCCCGGCTGGAGGCCCTGTTCACCGCGGAGCGCACGGACGAGTGGGCCGAATTCCTCAATGACTGTGCGGGATTCGACGCCGAGATCGACAAGGAGATCGGCAAGCGGAAATTCACCATGGCCGAACTCGAGGAAGAGGAACACAGCCTGGAACGGCTACGACGCTGGCATCGGGACATCAAGGCCCGTGACGTCTTCGGCGCCTCGGCCGCGAGCGAGGCCGCCGATCGACTCGAGCATTGCGCCGCCCGCCTGGCGGAATACACCGACCTGGTCTTCCAGGCCCTGCACCAGATGTGACCTGACCGAGGGATACCGATGAGCCTGGACACCCGAATCTTCTACGACATCAACGACTTCTCCCGGCACACGCCGTGGCTGCACCCGATCGTGTCCGGTTACGCCGCCTACGGCGTCGTGCTGTTCGCGGCGCTGCTGCTGGCCGGCTGGTGGATCGCCCGCGCCGCCGCGGATCCGCGGCGGATGGTGGCGGCGGTGTGGGCGCCGCTCGGTCTGCTCGCGGCCATGGCGATCAGCCAGCCGATCGCGGCCGCGGTCGACCGGACCCGGCCGTGTAATGCGTTGCACGACATCGTGGTTCTGCACTGCAACACCGACGGGTCGCTGCCCAGCGATCATGCCGTGATGGTCGGCGCGGTCACCGCCGGGCTGTGGCTGGTGAACCGGCGCCTCGCCCTGATCAGCGCCCTGGCGGCGGTGGTGATGGTGTTCGCGCGGGTGTACATCGGTGCGCACTATCCGCTCGATGTCCTGGCCGGCCTCGCGCTCGGGGCGGCGGTCAGCCTGATCGGCTACCTGCCGGCCCGGCCGACGCTGGGCTGGGCACTCACCTTCCTGACCCGGACTCCGCTGCGGGTATTGATCACTGCGTCGCCTGAACCGGTTCCCGCACCACGGGCTTCATGATGTCCGCGCCGCGTGCACGACTGCTGCCGCTGTACGCCGCCGGGTTCGTCACCGCCTTCGGCGCGCACAGCATCGCGGCGAGTCTCGCCGGGTACACCGGCAGCAAACACGAGAGCCTGCTGACGCTCGGTCTGCTGCTGGCCGTCTACGACGGTGCCGAGGTGCTGCTGAAGCCGGTGTTCGGCGCCCTGTCGGATCGGGTCGGCGCGCGGTCGGTGCTGCTCGGCGGGCTGGCCGCGTTCACGGTGGCCTCGACGGTGTTCGTCCTGGTGGGCGACCCGAGCCTGGTCGGGTTCGCGCGGTTCGGGCAGGGCGCGGCCGCGGCGGCGTTCTCGCCCGCGGCCGGTGCGATGGTGGCGCGGCTGATACCGGCCACCGGACACGGGCGCGCGTTCGGCAGTTACGGCGCGTGGAAAGGCCTGGGGTACACGCTCGGTCCGGTGCTCGGCGGCGTGCTGGTCGCCCTCGGCGGCTATCCGCTGCTGTTCGGCGGTCTCGCGGTCCTCGCCGGGGTGGTGGCGGTCTGGGCGTCGATCGCGGTGCCCGCGGTCGAGGTGTTGCCGAAGACCCGGCAGACCGTGCTGGATCTGGCGCGGCGGCTGACCGGCGGATCGTTCCTGCGCCCGACGGCCGCCCTGGCCGGCGCCACCGCCGCGCTCGCGGTCGGGGTCGGCTTCCTGCCGGTGGTCGGCGCCCGGCAGGGTCTGGGACCGCTCGCCACCGGTGCGGTGGTCTCGCTGCTGGCCGCGACGGCCGCGCTGGTGCAGCCGCGAGCCGGGCGCGCCCGCGACCACGGCCGGTTACGGGACCGCACCGGCATGACAGCCGGCCTGCTGCTGGCCGCGGCCGGGATCGCGGCGGCCGTCGTCGTACCCGGTGTCGCCGGGGTCGTCACGGCCGCCGTGATCATCGGCGCCGGAACCGGTCTCGTCACACCACTGGGATTCGCGCACCTCGCGGCCACCAGCCCGCCCGAACGGATCGGCCAGACCATGGGCGCCGCCGAACTCGGCCGCGAGCTCGGTGACGCCGGCGGGCCGCTGCTGGTCGGCGCGCTGGCCACCACGGCCACCGTCACCACCGGCATGCTCGGTGCGGCGGTCGCACTGGCCGTGGTCGCCTTCCTCGTCGCGGCCGATGCGTCTCGGGCGCGCAGCCGATCGAGCTGAACGGTCAGCGGGCCGGATCCTGCGGCGGCCGCGCCCGGGCGATCGAGCTGAACGGTCAGCGGGCCGGATCCTGCGGCGGCCGCCCCCGGGCGATCGAGCTGAACGGTCAGCAGGCCGGATCCTGCGGCGGCCGCCCCCGGGCGATCCACGCGAACACGCGACCGGGGCACCGGCTCGGGCCGGGATCGCACCTAGAGTGACCCGATGGAGTTGCGTCACATCCGCTATCTGCTGGCGGTCGCCGATCACGGAAACTTCACGCGGGCAGCCGAATCGCTGCACGTCTCACAGCCGACGCTGTCGCAGCAGATCCGCCAGCTCGAACGCCGGCTCGGCGTGCCGCTGCTCGACCGGTCCGGGAAGACGGTCCGCCTGACCGACGCCGGGGTGGCCTACACCCATCACGCCCGGCTCGCGCTGCGTGACCTGGATGCCGGCGAGCGCGCGGTGCACGACGTGAACGACCTGAGCCGCGGGCACGTCCGCGTCGCGGTGACACCCACCTTCACCACGTATCTGATCGGGCCGCTCGTGCACCGGTTCCGCGGCGCGTATCCCGGAATCACGGTGTCGGTGCACGAGACGACGCAGGACCTGATGGAGGCGGATCTGCTCGCCGACCGGATCGACGTGGGCATCGCCTTCGCGGGCACGCACGCCGCCGGTGTCGAGGCGACCGCGCTGTTCGTGGAAACGCTCTGCCTGGTCGTCGATCCGCGGCATCCGCTCGCGGGCACGCGGTCACTGCCGGTTGGTGAGCTGGCGGATATCCCGCTGGGCATGTTGAGCCGAACGTTCGCGACCCGCCTGCACATCGACGACTACTTCGAGGAGTGCGCTGTGGTGCCGCGCATCGCGGTCGAGTCCGATTCGGTCAGTACCCTGCTCGAGCTGGTCCGGCTCGGGTCGCTGGCGACCGTGCTGCCCTGCGCCACCACCCGCGTCCACACCGATCTGCGCCGGGTACCGCTCACCCCGGACCTGCCCACCCGCACGGTGGTATTGCTGCGGCGGGGCAGCGCCTACCACTCGGCGGCGGCGCGCGCGTTCACCGCCACGGCGGTGGCGTTCGCCGACGAACCCATGAACCATAGATGACACCAATTGCAACTATGCCTAATGCATACTGGACGCTATAGTCGCAGGTCGTGCATCCTGAATTCAGCAGCCGACACCCGGACAGCGCAGTGAGAGGAACACAGATGGTGCACGCCCAGTTCGACCCCACCGCACGGCAAGCCCTCGCCGTGGCGGCCGTCGAGGCCAAGATCACCAAGGATCTGACCTGGCAGCAGATCGCCGAGGCCGCGGGCTACTCCCCCGCCTTCGTCACCGCCGCCGTGCTCGGCCAGCACGCGCTGCCCGAATCGGCCGCGACCGCGGTGGCCGAACTGCTCGACCTCGGCCCCGACGCGGCGATCCAGTTGCAGACCATCCCGCTGCGCGGCTCGATCCCCGACCGGGTGCCGACAGACCCGACCATCTACCGCTTCTACGAGATGCTCCAGGTCTACGGCACCACACTCAAGGCCCTGATCCACGAACAGTTCGGCGACGGCATCATCAGCGCCGTCAACTTCCGGCTCGACGTACAGAAGGTCGCCGACCCGGACGGCGGCGAACGCGCCGTCATCACCCTCGACGGCAAATACCTTCCCGCCGTTCCGTTCTGACCGCTCACCGACGAAAAGGACGCATCCGATGAGGACCACGAAGTACGTCGCAGTCGCCGCCGCCCTGATCACCGCCGGCCTGCTGTCCGCGTGCGGTAGCAACAACAACGACACCGCCACCACGACCTCCGCGGCGAGCACCTCGGTCTCGGCGCCGGCCGCCGCAGTGCAGCCGGGTACGCCGGCCGCGGTGCTGGCCTCGACCCCCTGGGAGACCACCTCCGCCAAGGACGCCCAGGGCGCGCCGGTCGCGCTGACCGACGAGAACGTCAAGAACTACGTCGGTTTCGCCTACTTCGCGCCGGACGGCACCTTCACCATGGTCAACCTCGACGACTCGCCGAAGATGCACGGCGACTGGTCGGTCTCCCCGGACGGCAAGACCCGCACCATCGTCGCGAAGGACGCCGCGGGCAAGGAGCAGTTCCGCCGGATCGTCGACATCGTCACCCTCACCCCGCAGGAGTTCACCTATCGGGTGCACCCGAACGCGGGTGACCCGAACGTGTACTTCGACATCGTCCACACCCCGACGACCCACCCGAAGCCCGCGTCCTAGCCCAGTCCGGCGCGCGCTGAAACCGAACGTCCCCCCGGGCATCGAGCCCGGGGGGACGTTTCCGTTCCGCCGAATCGGCGCTCAGCTCACCGGGCTGCTCGCCTGCTCCTCCTCGTCGAGGAACGCGCCCTCGAACTGCGCCTGGTAGAGGCGGTAGTACGCGCCGCGCGCCTCGAGCAGTGCGGCGTGGTCGCCCTGCTCGACGATGCGCCCGTGCTCCATGACGACGATCACGTCGGCGTCCCGGATGGTCGAGAGCCGGTGCGCGATAACGAAACTCGTGCGGTCGCGCCGCAGCGCGCCCATCGCCTCCTGCAACAGCACCTCGGTGCGGGTGTCGACCGAGCTGGTCGCCTCGTCGAGGATCAGGATCGCCGGATCGGCCAGGAAGGCACGGGCGATGGTGACCAACTGCTTCTCACCGGTGGACAGCGCGCCCGCCGTCTCGTCCAGCACGGTCTCGTAACCCTGCGGCAGCGCGTGCACGAACCGGTCGACGTAGGCCGCCCGGGCCGCGGCCAGCAGTTCCTCGTCGCTCGCGTCGGGCCGGCCGTAGCGGATGTTGTCGGCGATCGTGCCCTCGAACAACCACGCGTCCTGCAACACCATGCCGATCCGCGACCGGACCGCACCGCGCGGCACGGTGGCGATGTCGCGGCCGTCGAGGTCGATGGCACCGCCGTCGAGGTCGTAGAAGCGCATCAGCAGGTTGACCAGCGTCGTCTTGCCGGCACCGGTCGGGCCGACGATGGCGACCGTCCGGCCGGGCTCGGCCACCAGGTTCAGGTTCTCGATCAGCGGCGTGTCCGCCTGGTAGCCGAAGTTCACATCACTGAATTCGACTCGGCCACTGGTGGGTTCCGGCAGTTCCGCGGTGCCGTCCGCCGATTGTTCCGGGGCGTCGAGGATCTCGAAGACTCGTTCCGCGGAGGCGACACCGGACTGCACCTGGTTGGCCATGGTCGCCAGCTGGGTCAGCGGCATCGTGAACTGCCGGGTGTACTGGATGAACGCGACCACGTCACCGAGGGTCATCGCCCCCGAGCCGACGCGCAGCGCACCCACCACACACACCACCACGTACTGCAGATTGCCGATGAACATATTGATCGGCATGATCAGCCCGGACGCGAACTGGGCGCCGAACGCGGCCCCGGCCAGCGCGTCGTTGTGCTCGTCGAACTTCTGCCCGACCTCGCGACGCCGCCCGAACACGGTCACCAGCTCGTGTCCGGCGAAGGTCTCCTCCACCTGTGCGTTGAGCGCGCCGGTGTGCTTCCACTGGGCGATGAACTGCTTCTGGCTGCGCTTCATCACCGCGCCGGTGACGAACACGGTCAGCGGGATCGTCACCATCGCCACCAGCGTCAGCAGCGGCGACACCACCAGCATCATGATCAGCACGCCGATCACGGTCATGCCGTTGACCAGCAGCTGGCCCATGGTCTGGGTGAGCGTCTGCCCGACGTTGTCGATGTCGTTGGTGACGCGGGAGAGCAGGTCACCGCGCGGCTGGGCGTCGATGTAGGACAGCGGCAGCTTGTGCATCTTCGTCTCGACCTGCGCCCGCAACGTCTGCATGGCACGCTGCACGACCCCGGCCAGCAGATACGACTGCCACCACATCAGCACACTGGACACCAGGTACACGATCAGCGCCAGCAGCAGGATCCGGCCGACCGAGTCGAAGTCGATGGCACCCGTATGCCGCAGGGACGCAAGGTATCCCGAGGTGATCTCGTCGACGGCGTGCCCGATGATCTTCGGCCCGACCACACCCAGCCCGACCGACGCCACCGACAGCGCGATCACCAGCGCCATCGTGATCGGTTCCGCGACAAGCAGTTTCCCGACCCGGCGCACCGTGGTCTTGAAGTCGAGCGGCTTCTGACCGGGCGCAACGTTCGCGCCCCCGAAGCCTCCACCCGGACGGCTCATGCTGCTACCTCCTGCGCATGACCGCGGGGCCCTCCGTGGTTACGCACGCTGCCTCCTCCGGGCCCTGACTCGATCATGCGGTGGCCTCCTGCCGGTTCTGCGACTCGGCGATCTCGCGGTAGGTCGGGCAGGTGTCGAGCAGCTCACGGTGCGAGCCCAGCCCGACGACCTGCCCGGCCTCCAGCACGAGGATCCGGTCGGCGTGTTCGATGGTCGAGACCCGTTGCGCGACAATGACGACCGCAGCCTCGGTGATCTCGGGCGCCAGCGCGCGGCGCAACGCCGCGTCGGTGGCCAGGTCCAGGGCGGAGAAACAGTCGTCGAACAGGTAGATCGCGGGCCGGGACACGATCGCCCGCGCGATGCACAGCCGCTGCCGCTGACCGCCGGAGACGTTCACGCCGCCCTGCGCGATGGTCGCGTCCAGTCCGCCCTGCGCGGTGACGAAGTCCTCGGCCTGCGCGATGCGCAGCGCCGCCCACAGTTCCTCGTCGGTGGCTTCGGGCCGGCCGTAGCGGAGGTTCTCGGCGACGGTGCCGGTGAACAGGTACGCCTTCTGCGGCACGATCCCGATGTGCCCCCACAGCGCCTCGGGCGGCAGGTCCCGGATGTCGTGCCCGTCGATCCGCACACTGCCCGCGGTGGCGTCGAACAGGCGCGCGACGAGCGAAAGCAGTGTGGTCTTGCCGGCGCCGGTCGCGCCGATTACCGCCAGCGTCTCACCGGGCCGCAACCGGAAGCTCACGTCGCACAGCACCGGCGCCTCCGCGCCCGGGTAGGTGAGCCCGACGCGGTCGAATTCGATGTCGCCGCGCACCGCGGTGACATCGGCCGGTTCGGCCGGCGGCCCGACCGACGGTTCCGTGGCGAGCACGTCGGTGATGCGTTCGGCCGACACCGCGGCGCGGGGCACCATCATCACGACGAAGGTGGCCATCATGATCGACATCAGGATCTGCATCAGGTACGACATGTAGGCGGTGATCGCGCCGAGCTGCATGGACCCGTCGGCGAGTCGGTGCCCGCCGAACCACCACACCGCCACGGTCGAGACGTTCATCGCCACACCGACGGCGGGGAACATGATCGCCATCAAGCGCATCACTCGGATACCGGCCTGGGTCAGATCCTCGTTGGCGACGTCGAATCGCTGCTGCTCCATGTCCTCGCGGACGAAGGCGCGAATGGTCCGTACACCGGTGAGCTGTTCGCGCAGTACGCGATTCACGACGTCGAGGTAGCGCTGCATAGCGCGGAAGCCGGGCACCATGTTCGCGATCACGAAGCCCATGACGACCCCGAGCACCGGCACCGCGACCGCCATCAGCCAGGACAGCCCGACGTCCTCGCGCAACGCCATGATGATGCCGCCGACCGACATGATCGGCGCCATGGCCGCGAAGGTCAGGCCCATCACGACCACCAGCTGCACCTGCTGCACGTCGTTGGTGGTGCGGGTGATCAGCGAGGCGGCACCGAACCGGTTGACCTCACGCTGGGAGAACCCGCCCACGGTGTGGAACAGGTCGGCCCGGACCCGGCGACCGAAGGCGGCACCGGTGCGGGCCGCGTAATAGGTCGCGGCGCCCTGGGCGCAGATCTGCAGCAGCGAGACGGCCAGCATGTTGCCGCCGTCGCCCCAGACGGCACCGGTGTTGCCGGCGACGACGCCCTTGTCGACGATGTGCCCGAACAGCGACGGCAGGAACAGATTGCTGACCGTGCTGACGAACTGGAAAACCAGTACGAGGAGCAACCATTTTCGATAGGGCGCCAGCGTGGTTCGGATGAGCTGCCAGAGCAAGTGAGGTCCTCCCGATCTGTCAGCGGGGTCACCGGCCGCCGAACACCGCGTCGAGGATACGGACGGAATCCCGAGGTGTCCACGAGATTTGCCACGCGCGAAAACCCGGACGGTTCGGGTCACCGGGCGCCACAATTACAGATTGACAATCAGCGTCGATCTGTAACAGCATGGCCCGATCTCGACGGCCGGGATGAGGAGGTAGCCCTGGTGACCGAGCATGCGCGCACCGCACTGGAACTGCTGCGCGACAGCAGTCAGTTCAAGTGGTATGTCATCCCGCTGTTGCTGCTGGTCGTGTATGTCTACGCGACCGAGGTCGAGCGCCGGAACTGGAACGTGCTGTTCGCCGGGATCGCGCTGTGGGGCATGGACGTGTTCAACGAGATCTGGAACTCCCTGGTCTTCCACGCGACCGGCCGGGCGCCGGTCTGGGGCGCCACCGGGCCCACCGCCTACCAGTTGCTGATCGGGCTCAATGTGGAGATCTGCCTCATGTTCGCCGTCATGGGTGTCGCGGCGGCGAAGATGCTGCCACCCAAACAGACTCGCATCCTCGGACTGCCCAACCGGCCGGTGCTGATCGCCGCGAACTCGGCCGCCGCGGTCGGCGTCGAGATCCTGCTGAACCGGGCGGGCGTGCTGACCTGGGACTGGTCCTGGTGGCACGCGAGCGTCCCGTACCTGATCTTCCTGATCGGCTACGTGCCCTTCTTCGTCGCCTGCTTCTGGGTCTACGACCTGCCGACCGTGCGCGCCAAGGTCCTGGCGGTCGGCGCGATCCTCGGCGTCGACGCACTGGCACTCGTCGTCTTCGGCGCCCTCGGCTGGTTGTGATGCATCGAATCGCACACCGTGGCGCGCTCGCCGTGGCCGCCGGACTCGTCCTCAGCGGATTCACCGCGCAGTCCGGCGCCGTCGCCGATCCGGGCGGTTGTGTCCTGATCGGCACGGTCGGGACTCCGGACTCGGTCCCGGACCCGAGCACGGCGGGCCTGGACACGTTCGCGCCCGCCACCGTCGAGCTGCCCGACCGGGTGTACTTCCGCACGTCCACCGAAACCTTCGACAGCCGTTGGACTTTCGCGACCCGAGCTGGCGACCTGTACGTGAAGCCGAGCGCGGACAGTGGCAGCTGGCGAGCCGTACCGCTGCCGGATTGCCTGGCTGGCAACCTGATCGGCGTCTCCGCGGACGACGACGAGGTGCTCGCGATCGACCGGGCCGGCCGCTTCTACACCATGGACCACGCGGAAAGCGCACCGAAGGACTGGAACTGGAGTTCCCGCTACGGGACTCCGTTGTGGCTGGGCGCGGGCAACTCGCTGCCGCCGGACACGATCGACTGGAGCTGGTCGGTCCTGTCCCCGGACGAGGATCACGTCTGGCGCGACGCCGCCGGCAACGACCATGCGGTGGGTGGATCCAAGGTCTCGCACGTGTACGCGCTGACCGACGGCGGTACGCGCATCCGCTACATCGATCCGTGGCTGCCGGTCGACGACAGCTACGAGGTCGGCACCCCCGCCGGCGGCCGCTTCCGCGCGGTCTCCCTGTCGGTGAGCGGGTCCACCTCGCTGGTGGTGGAACAGCAGCGGCGACATCTACACCCGCCTCTACGATTTCGACATCTCCGGGGCGGACGGAGTCTTCTTCCGCTACTCCTACGACGACCAGCGCGGCCGCCCGGTCGCCCCGGACACGGTCACCGAGCGGGTGGATTTCGGCACCGCCGCCATCCAGCTCCCCGCCCCCGGCTGGCTGCACCAGCCCAAGATCCCCGGACGGATCACCGACCGCATCTCCATTCACAAGACCGGAATCGGTTCCGACGCACGCGAACTCCGCGTCGAAGGGGTCGACGGCGGGCACACCGGCTACTGGACCAAGACGGTCGCCGCCCCGGACTGGACCTTCGTGGCCACCGACGCGCCCTTGTCGGGCACACCGCTGACCAACACCCCCGACGACCGCAGCGTCGACCCCACCGTCGCCGAATCCGCGTTCGACTACTCCGGCCGCTCGACCGCCGGTTGGACCGCGACCATCGCCCACTTCGACGTCTCCCAGAGCCCCACCCCGCTGCACGTCGAGCTCGGCGACGGCAACAGCGTCGACCTGACCCTGCACACCGTCGACGGCCTCCGCCAGACACCACAGCCGTCAGGCATCAGCGACGCACCACGCCACTTCGACGGCACCCTGGAAGTCCCGCAAGACCTACTGGATTCCCTTGCCACCCAACCGAATTCGGTACACGCCTTCATCACCGACACCCTCGGTGGGCGGCGCTTCACCGACACCGGAGTCGATGTGACCGCCGGCAGCTTCGACATCGCCGCACTGGGCCTGGCCCTGCCACGACGGCGCTGAGACAGCCCAGCGCGGCCGCCGCCTCGGTGTGCGCCAGGACACGCTGATCCGCGGCGACGGCTCGGTTCGCCGATCCAGGTTTCGTCCGCTCGGCGCGAGCGGACTGTAACCGGGGCCTGCGTAAGCCCACACAGTAGACGTCGTCGGGGTCGACGTCGTCGGGGTCGACGTCGTCGGAGGAGCCGGATGTGCCGTCCGGGCCGAGGCCTGGTCTCGCTCGCCCGGACAGCGATACCATTCGGACATGGTGCACCCCGCGGTTCCGGGGGCAACGGTCGGATCCGATCGCTCGCCCGCGGATGCTCGCGACAATCGGGTGGCTGCGGTGGTCGAACAGTTCGCGCGGGCGTGGGCCGAGGCGGACACGCCACCGGACCTCCCGGCGTTTCTGCCGGATTCTCCGGCGATCCGCCGGGTGTCGTTGATCGAGTTGATCAAGGTGGATCTGGCCAATCGGTGGTCCCGGGGGACGGCGCCGAAGCGGCTCGCGGAATATGTCGACGATCTGCCGGAATTGCGGACGTGGCCGCTGCCGCCGGATCTCATCTACGAGGAGTTCCACATGCGCCGGCGCGCCGGGAGCTCGGCGCAGGTCGCCGAGTACACGGCCGCGTATCCAGCACAGGCGGAACAACTTTCGGAGATGCTGGCGACCGACGACTATCGCAGTACCTTGATGACGGCGAGCGTGGTGCCGACGAAGCTCGACGATCTGGAAGTCGGGCAGACGATCGACGACTTCGATCTGATGACCGAGCTCGGCCGTGGCGGGTTCGCCCGGGTGTTCCTGGCCCGGCAGCGATCGATGCAGCGGCTGGTAGCGGTGAAGATCTCCCAGGACAAGGGCACCGAACCGCAGACGCTCGCCCAGCTCGATCACGACTACATCGTGCGGGTCTTCGATCAGCACGTGCTGGAGAGTCGCGGGTTGCGGCTGCTGTACATGCAGTATGTGCCGGGCGGGACGCTGTTCGACGTGCTCGAACGAGTGCGGGTGACCCCGGCGGCGCAACGTTCGGGGCGGCTGGTGCTGGACGTCATCGATTCGGTGCTGGCCGGCAAGGGGGAGATCCGGCCGGCCGAATCGCAGACCCGGGCGCGGCTGGCGGCCCTGCCCTGGCCGGAGACGATTGCCTGGCTCGGCCGCAGGCTGGCCGAGGCGCTGGACTACGCGGGCCACGCGGGCGTGCTGCATCGCGATATCAAACCGGCGAACGTGCTGCTCACCGCGGAAGGCATCCCGAAGCTGGCCGATTTCAACATCAGCTTCAGCGGGAACGTATCCGGTGACAGTCCGGTGGCGTATTTCGGCGGGTCGCTGGCCTACATGTCTCCGGAGCAGCTGTCCGTGGTGCATCCGGACCGGGAGGGCACGGCCGCCGATCTGGACACCCGCAGCGACCTCTACGCGCTCGCCGTAATGCTGTGGGAATTGCTCACCGGCCGAAAGCCTTTCGAGGACGACGCGGTGACCGGCGGTGATCGGACAACTCTGGACGCGATGCTGGAGCGGCGGTCCCACAGTCCGCGGGCGCTGCCCTATCAGGATCTGCCCCGCGACTGCCCGGAGTCGTTGCAGCGAGCGCTGGTGCGCGCGCTGGATCCGGAACCGGACCAGCGGTGGCAATCCGGCGCCGAGATGGCCCAGCAGCTGGAGGTCAGCCTCGACCCGCGGGCCCGCGATCTGGTCGACCCGCCACCGGGAAGCTGGCGGTTGCAGGCCCGCTGGCTGATGCATCCGATCATGGCCCTGGCCGTCGGCGTCCCCAACGTGCTGGCGATCTGGTACAGCCACAACCACAACCGGGCCCTGATCATCAGCAAGCTGGCCGAGCCGGCGCGGCAGCGGTTCGACCAGGTCGCGCTGATCACCTACATCCTGTGTTTCCTGATCGGCGTCGTGGTCACGGTCGCGCTGAGCAGCAGACTGTGGCTGATCTCGTGGCGGATGGGCCGCGGCCGTACCTACGACGCCGACACCCTGGCCCGGGCGCGCGCGAGTACGCTGCAGCTCGGGATGCGAACCATGTTGACCTGCTTCGCGTTATGGGTGATCTCCGGTGTCGTGGTCCCGATCTCGGTGCAGGCCACCGGCAACCACCTCACCGCCGAGTCCTACGTGCACTACTTCATCACCCAGATCGTCTGCGGCGGCATCGCTATGGCATACCCCTACTTCATGGTGACCGGCTTCGCCGTCCGGTCGCTGTATCCGATGTTCCTCCAACAGGGCGGGCTCGGTCCCGAGGACGCGCGGCGGCTGCGGCAACTGGACAGTCGCAGCACCTTCTTCCTCGCGACCGCCGCCGCCGTCCCCCTCCTCGGGGTAGCAGGCGCGACTTTCATCCCGGCCGCGGACATCCCGGCCGTCATAGTCCCGCTTCGAGTCCTCTGCATCGGCAGCGCCCTGGCCTTCGCCGCCACCTATTGGCTGTCCCGAACGCTCGAAAAGGACCTGTCCGCGTTCGAGCGCATCGGCACCCCGCCGAGCTCCGCCTAGGGCTGAGCCAGGGATCGGATGGCGCCCGCGACTGCCGACAAGGCCAGCAGGCGCACGATATCGACCGCGGTGGGCACGGTTCCGGTCGCGATCGCGATGAACGCGTCGCCGTCGAAGCGGGTGTGCGGTGGGGTGATCGCGCGGGCCAGGCCGTCGTGGGCGCCCTGGGCGACGATATGGCAGTCGGTCTTGCCGAGCCGGGCGTTGGTGAGCACCGCGCCGATGGTGGTGTGGGTGCGGGAACCGGACTGGTCGACGGGCGGCTGCAGGATCGAGACCGCGTCCAGCGATATCTCGCCGGTGCCGTCGTCGATATCGCCGAAGGCGTTCACCGCGCACAGCGCGGCCACCACGACCTCGCCCAATCGTCTTTCCGCATAAGCGATTCCGCCGGGGCGGCGGCCGTCCGGGCCCCGCCACTGCCCGATGTGCGCGCCCGTGCCGGCGCCGATTCGCCCGTGCAGCACCTGGTCGCCGGCGGCCGCGCCGGCGGCAGCGTAGCCGTGATCGGCGGTCGGGGCGATGGGCTCGCCCGCGCCGAGGTCGAACAGGCCCAGTGTGGGCACGATCGGAACCGGGCCGCCGGGCGTGAGGACACCGCGCCCCTGCTCACGCAGGTAGCGCATGACACCGTCGGCGCAGGCCAGGCCGAAGGCCGAACCACCGGTCAGCACAACGGCATCCACGGTGTCGACGGTCTTGTCGGGTGCGAGCACATCCAGTTCCCGCGACGCCGGCGCACCGCCGCGCACCTCACAGGAACCGGTGGAACCAGGTGGGAGCAGCAGAACCGTGCATCCGGTCAGCCCGACCGGATCCGTCCAGTGACCGACCCGGACGCCCGCGACACCGATGGAAGTAGCCACGGGTCGGATCGTACGCGGCAGCTCCCCCTTCCACCTTCAGGATATCGCGTACCCCGGGGCTTGCGGCAAGGCCGGGGTCATGCTGCACAATCTCCTGCCGAAGCCGTTGACCAGCGGAAATACGCGGGCGCGGGGGTACGACGAAAGGACTCACTTGATCGACGTGATCATCGCGGGCGGCGGGCCGACCGGCATGATGCTGGCCGCCGAACTGCGGCTGCACGGCATCCGGACCGTCGTGCTCGAGCGGGACGCCGAACCAACGAAGGTCGTGCGCGGGCTCGGCCTGCACGCGCGCAGCCTCGAGATTCTCGACCAGCGCGGACTGCTCGATCGCTTCGTGGCAGAGGGCACCCGCCACCCGCTGCGCGGGTTCTTCGCGGGTATCTCCAAGCCCACCCCCGACCGGATCGACACCTCACAGCCGTATGTTCTCGGCCTCCCGCAGCCGATCATCGATCGGCTGCTCGAAGAGCACGCCGCCGAGTTGGGCGCGGAGATCCGGCGCGGCACCGAACTGGTCGGCCTCGACCAGGACGACGACGGGGTGACCGCCGAACTGGCCGATGGCACCCGGCTGCGCTCGCGGTATCTGGTCGGCTGCGACGGCGGCCGCAGCACGGTCCGCAAGCTGCTCGGCGTGGGCTTCCCCGGCGAACCGAGCCGGACCGAAACCCTGTTGGGCGAAATGGAATTGGATGTGCCGCTGGAGGAACTCACGAAGGTGATGACCGAGGTCCGCAAGACCCAGCTGCGGTTCGGTGCCGTCCCGCTCGGCGACGGACTGTACCGGGTGGGCACCCCGGCCGACGGTGTCGCCGCCGACCCGCGGATCCCGCCGACCTTCGACGAATTCACCGCACAGCTGGTCGCGGTCGCGGGCACCGACTTCGGCGCGCATTCGCCGCGCTGGCTGTCCCGCTTCGGCGACGCCACCCGGCTGGCCGACCGGTACCGATCCGGCCGGGTCTTCCTGGCCGGCGATGCCGCGCACGTCCATCCACCGACCGGCGGCCAGGGCCTCGGCCTCGGCATCCAGGACTCGTTCAACCTGGGCTGGAAACTCGCTGCGGCAGTGCAGGGTTGGGTGCCGGCGGACCTGCTCGACACCTACCACGCGGAACGGCACCCGGTAGCCGCCGCGGTCCTCGACAACACCCGCGCCCAAATGGAGTTGATGTCTTTGGAACCCGGCGCCCAGGCGGTCCGCCGGCTGGTGGCGGAACTGATGGACTTCGACGAGGTGAGCCGATATCTCACCGAAAAGATCATCGCCACCACGGTCCGCTACGACCTCGGCTCGGAGCACGACCTGGTCGGACGACGCCTACGCGACACCGAACTCGACCGCGGCCGCCTCTACGACCTGACCCACGCCGGCCGCGGCCTCCTGCTCGACCGGACCGGTGAGCTCTCGATCGTGGGCTGGACCGACCGGGTCGACCATGTCGTCGATGCCGCACCGGAGCTCGAGGTATCAGGGGTACTGATGCGCCCGGACGGTCATATCGCCTGGGTCGCAGACGATTCCGAGCCGCTGGCCGGTGCGCTGACCAGATGGTTCGGCGCACCACGAGACTGATCACGGCCAGATCCACACGATCGCGCTGACCGCCCTCGCGGCGGCTGGTCGACCAGCCGCAGAGTCCGCCGACGCACACTTCGAGTGTCGGAACAGCGCGACGCCGAAATCGCCGCCTGCCGGCCCGGATCCGAGCGCCGGATAATTCTGCCGATCCGGAATCCAGTGAGCAGCAACGGCTCTCACCCAAAGCGACTCGGCCTGGGCTAGGCTCCGGGCAGGAGGACCGGCGTCGGGTCGAGTCGGAACGGGATGGCATTGGGTGACAACGACTGGGGTGCCGACCTTCCGGTGCCCGACGCCGACTGGTCGGCGATCGTGCTCGACGACGGGACCTTGTCGTGGGGGAACCGACCCATCGAAACGCAACAGTCCGATCCGCCACAGCCGCAGGCATATTCGCAGGCGCTGCCGCCGGTGGGACAGCGGCCGCCGCTCGTCACCACCGGCGGCATCCGGAAGGTGCTGATCGGGTCGGCGATGGTGCTGATCATCGGATTGCTGGCGGTGATCGGCGTGGCGGTTACCCGATCCGGGGGTAAGAGCCCGGCGCCGGCTGCCATGACCACAACCACCGCTCCCGCGTCCACCCTGAACATCAACGGCCTCTGCTTCAAGCTCACCGATTCACTTCCGGCCAAGGCCCGGGGACTGCACCTCGTACCCGCCCGGTTCAACGGCAAGTCCAATCAGCACTGCGACTGGCTGACAACGGACCCCGACGGCAACTCGACATGGGCACTCATGGTGGACGTCGCTGTGTTTCCCGACGCTTTCGCCGCGCAAAAGTGGTTCGACGAGATCATGGGAATGATGGCGAAGGGCTACAGCGCGACTATCGACCCGTTGCCCGGAGTCGGAGACAAGGCGCTCACCGCACGGATCCCGGACACCGACATCCCCGGAATCCTCGCACCGAAGTTCCCCGGTGCCCTACCGGAGATAGACCACACGGACCATTCACGACCCGGTGCGGCGGTGTTGGTCCGGGTGGGCGGAGTGTTCGTTCGGATCCAATGGGTCGGCACCGAATACCCACCAGGCACCCGCGCCCGTGACTCCCGCTCGCTCCGCGGCACACCACTGCCGCCCGAGCAGGCCCGCAGCGAAGCGATCCAGTTGGCGACCGACGTCATGCGCCTGATCGGTGTGTGACCGGCCGCACCGGGATTCGCCGGTCGCGCGACCGCAGCTCGTCGGCCGCCCGATCCGGGCGGTACCGGGCAGGCGAATTGCGCTGCGGCCGAACGCTTCCGAACGCTGCTTGCGCAGTCTCGGACCTGTCGCGGGCTGCTGCCGGATCGGCCGCTGCAGCACCTGTCATTGCGGTCGAGACCTCAGCGATCCAGTGACCCTGACTGCCCTCCGCCCGGTGACGGATCACAGTGGGACGGATCCAGCGGCGGACTGGCGACCGCGGAGAAGGTGCGGCATTCGGGTTCCGCATCCGGTGAGGCCGTGCGCAGGGTGTCGTCGCGGACGGTGAGGAAGGCCAGCGCGGCTGCTGCCACCATGAGTACGACGCAGGTCAGCAGGGCCGAGCGGAATCCGTGCGCGAAATCCGCCGGATGGGTGTAGGCGGCGCCGGTGAGGCCGACCAGGGGCGGAATCGCCGCCACCGCAAGTAAACCGGCCGCCCGGGCCACCGCGTTGTTGACCCCGCTGGCCACGCCCGCGTGCCGTTCGTCGGCGGAGGCCAGGACGGTGGCGGTGAGCGGGGCCACCGCCAGGGTGAGGCCCGCGCCGAACACCAGGGCGGCGGGTAACACATCACGCAGGTAGGAGGTGTGCACGCCGATCCGGGTCATCAGCAGCATGCCGAGCCCGGCCAGCAGAACCCCGGCGGTGATCGGCAGGCGCGGGCCGATCCGCTGGGCCAGCGCACCCGAGCGCGCGGAGAACAGCAGCATCAGCACGGTGACCGGCAGCATCGCGGTGCCCGCCGCGATCGGACCGAACCCGGCCGCGACCTGGAGCGTCAGCACCAGCAGGAAGAACACGACGCTCATCGCGCCGTACATGACGAAGGTGACCACGTTGATCGCGGTGAACTGTCGCGACGCGAACACGTCCACGGGCAGCATGGCCTGCGGCCCTTCGGTGCCCGATTCCCGCTCCAGCGGGGCACGGCGCGACCGCCGGCGCTCCACCACCACGAACAGCGCACCGGCCACCACACCAGCGATCCCGCTGCCCCACACCAGGATTCGATTGGCGTTCGGTTCGGGCGCCAGGGTCAGCGCATAGGTGATCCCGGCCAGGCACAGGGCGGCGAGCACCGCGCCGAGTACGTCGAACTTCCCGTGCGCCTGTGTGTCGTGCGACTCCGGCACGTGTTTGGCGGTCACCGCGACCACGACCGCGGCCAGCGGGATGTTCAGCAGGAACACCCAGCGCCAACCGGCGGCCTCGACCAGCCAGCCGCCCAGGAAGGGGCCGATCGCACCGGCCACACCGCCCAGCCCGGACCACGCGCCCACCGCCCGCGCCCGCTCCTCGGGCCGGAACGAGGCCTGGATGATGGCCAGTGACCCCGGCGTCAGCAGCGCACCACCCACCCCCTGGAGTGCACGCGCCCCGATCAGCATCCAAATATCTTGTGCCGCACCGCACAGCGCGGACGCGATCGCGAACCACACCACCCCGACCAGGAACACCCGCCGCCGCCCGTAGCGGTCGCCCAGCGAACCGCCGAGCAGGATCAGTCCGGCCAGGGTCAGGGTGTAGGCGTTGACGGTCCACTGCAGTCCGGCCATGCTCGCGCCGAACTCGTCGCCGATACGCGGCAATGCCACGTTGACGACGGTGGCGTCCAGCATCGCCATCCCGGACCCCAGGACGGTCGCCAGCAGAACCCAGCGGCCGGTCGCGGTGGACAACCGGATGCTCGCGGTCATCCATCAAACATAGGTGTTCGGGCGGGCCTCCGCTGGCCACTCCGTGGTCCGCGCCACGCCGCAGCCGGGGAGTGATGCCGTCGCGGGAACAACCTACCGACTTGAATGGTTCAAGTCTGCTGTACGCCGCCGACGGCGTGGAGAGGAAGGTCGAGGATGAAGGTGCGTAATTCGCTTCGCTCGCTGAAGTCCAAGCCCGGAGCTCAGGTGGTTCGCCGCCGGGGCCGCACCTACGTATTGAACCGGCGCGACCGGCGATTCAAGGTCCGGCAGGGCTAGCGATTGCGCCGGCACGGGACGGGGCCACCCCGGCCCGTGCCGGCCAGTACTGCAACGGCATTCGCCTGCGGCCCTCGATTCGCGATCGGCCCTCCCACGCGACGCCGGAAAGCGTTGGCCGGGAACACTTTCCACTCACGACCGCCACCAAGGATCCCGGATCCGATCGTCGGGGTCGGTTGCGCAGTCGCGGCCGTTCACGACTGCACGAGCCGCGATGTCCCACGCGACCACGCCCGAACCGGACCACGTGAGCACCGCGACCCGCGCGCGGTGCGGCCCGCCACCGGTATCGACATCGCAGATCAGCACGGTGCTCCACGCGCGCCCGTCCAGCGCGGCCGCGACGGCCAGGACCGGCAGCACCACCACCGCCAGCACCAGGCTCACGATCCAGATCACGAAGGAAGCCCGCTGGGCCGCCGTCTCCACCGCCTGACCGGTGCGTCTACCGGTGTCCGCCGATCGCCGCCCGGTCGCGTAGTCCCCGATGACGCCGAGCCGCAGCACATAGCCGACGGCCATGGTGATCACCGCCCAGACCAGACCGTTGAACGCGCCGACCACGACGCCCGCACCGATCGGGACCACGGCCGCCCAGGCCATCGTCGTGGGCTGCGCGAACCTCTGTTGCCAGGCGGCGCCACCGGCCGCGGCGAAGAAGCTGTAGATCACCCGGCACGCCACGACCGCCAGAACGGTGGCCAGCAGAGCATTCGTGAGGAAGATGCCGGCGACGATGTTCAGCCAGTCGGGTACACCCATGGCGCCCAGGGCGTCGTTCGCCGCGTCGCCACCGCCCAGGGTCCAGCTCAGTTTCAGCACCGGCACGGTCAGCAGGACCGCGAGCAGGATCACCCGCGCGGACTCGTGCCGCCCCCGGCGAGCTACCGCTTCGTCCCTCATCGGCCCAGTGTGCGCGAGCGAACCGACACCCCACGGGACCGACACAAGCGAGGACCAGGTGCGCCGCAGCCGCCCACGGAAACGCACCTGGTCGCGGCCGTGGCAAATTGCCGTCCGCATATCGGGCCCGCCGACGGCCGAGCGTGCCTGAGCCGCTCGACCGTGCCCGGTCAGGCCGCGGTCACACCCGGCCGCATTCCGTAGCGGGAGTCGAACAGTCCGGTCCGGGTGAGCTCGCCGAACATCGCGGCCGCCCGCATGGCGACCAGTGGGTTCAGGTCCTCGCCGAGACCCGGGCTGGCGGCCACGAAGACGCCCGGCGGGGTGCCCTGCGCCCCTTCGAACGTCGGTCCCACCACCATGCCGGAGCCGCCGGTCTTGCCCGCGCGCCGGTCGGCCATGTCCAGCACCGCATTGCTGTAGGAGCCGAGGGCGACGACGGACGACATGAGCAGCCGCCACGACGGCTCGCACGGCAGCACCGGGCGGCCGAACACGTCGTGGCCGTCGGCGAAGTGGAAGAACGCCTCCAGGGTGGCGGCGACGGTGCCGGTGGTGGCGCAGACGGTGTGATAGGTCTCCACCACGACCTCGGGCTCGAGGCCGAAGAGCATGTCGTAGCGGGCCAACTCCTGTGCCACGGCGAGATTGCCGGACCCGCCGGCCGCGAGTTGCACCGGTTCGGCCTCACGCGGGTCGACGAAGAAGCGTGGGGTGTCCGCGCGCAGGCGGAAATTGAGCGCGCCGAGCACGTCGTCGACCACGGCACGCGGGCCGCCGAGGTGTTCGATCAGTGCGGCGATCACCCGCATAGCGCCCGGGTTCACGAACGGGTTCTTCGGCATACCGTTGGTATCGCGGAGTTCGGTGGTGCCGCGGAAATGACTCGAACCGTGGAAGAGCACCAATTCACCGGTGACCCTTTTCATTCCGAAATGGGTGAGGGCGCGGGCGAGCATCTCGGTCTTCGACACCGACTGCAACGACCACAGTTCGGCCGTCTCCCCCACCACGTGAATTTCGACGCGACCGTTCACGACGCCGGCCCAGCCGCATTCGAACAGCGCCGTCGAGCGGTCCGTCTGGGCCGCGATTCCCGTATAGGGAATTCCCCGGTCCAGGATCTCCGCCTGCCGGCGATCAATTTCCACCAATGCATCCCGGACGAAACTCACCTGTAACATTCCTTCACCACCGACACTTCACCGCCGGACCGTTCGATGGATCGAAATACATTCGCGCCGCAATCATGCAGCGACGCAATACATTTACCGATATCCAATGGTGAGCACACAAGTCTGTGCGCACAACCCGAACAGAGCCGCCATCTAAGCAAACAATTCGCTATGTCCGCTTCGTCGTCAGAGTATCGGAAAACCACAGCGCTGTGCACCCCCGCCGGGAATTATCCGGCGCGGGCGAGACCACATCCGCGGTCAGCGCACCCGGTCGAACAATCCCGAGATCTGCGCGACGAGCCGGTACGGCCGATCCATATCGGAGCGCGCCTTCCCGCTGGTCAGAATCGCGCCGCTCATTGCGCGCGCCGGATCCGCCCAACCGTACTGGGTGGTCAATCCGCTTCGGCCGAAATGAGATTCGGTGTGCCGACCGAACTTCGACCGCGCCGCACCGAGTTCGTATCCGGCCACCGATACCCGTCCGGCCACGCCCGGAATCCAGCGCGCCGGCCGCACCGCCCACGCCACGGTCTCCGGACGCATGATCCGCACACCGTCCAATTCACCACCGCGCCCGAGGATCTCGTAGAACCGGGACAGCTCGGCGGCCGTGGTCACCAGGTTCCCGGACGGCAGCTCGGCGGTGAGGAAGGCCTGGACGTCGGCCGGGGTGGCCGGCTTCGAGAGCCCGCCGCCCAGCGCCCGCCGCGACAGGTGCTGCCACAGCTTCGACGGCCCGGGCCCGACCGGCACGCTCGGCACCACGAGGTCGACGTCCTCGGGGCGCACGCCGAGATCGGTCCACCGGAAACCCAGCGGATCGAGCACCTGCTCCCGCAGATGTTCCCGCAGTCGCTTACCGGTCGCCCGCTGCACCAGCAGCCGCAGGACCAGCCCGGCGGTCATCGCGTGATAGACCCGGAACCGGCCCGGCGGCGAACTGGGCCGCAGCGCCGCGAGCCCACGCAACGCCTCGTCCTCGTCCAACACCATCTCGGTGCCGTGGAACGGCGGAGTGACGAACGGTATGCCCGCCGAATGCGAGAGCACGTCGCCGATCGTGATGGCGGCTTTCCCGTTCGCCGCGAACTCGGGGATATACGTGCATACCGGCTCGTCCGGCGCGAACGCGTGCTGTTCGATGAGCATCGCCACCACGGCCGCCGAGACGCCCTTCGCGGTGGAGAATCCGCACAACGGCGACTCCGGGGTCACCAGCCGCTTCGGCACCTCGGGACCGTCCTTGGGCCCGTTGCCCCAGCCGTACCCGATCGAGCGGTTGAGCACGATCTTCCCCTTGCGGCGCAGGCAGACCTGGATCGTGGGGGTGGTGCCCATGCGATACCACTCGCGCACCGACTCCCAGATCGCGTCCACCGCGCGCGGCTCGACCCCGGCCGAGCGGGGATCGTCCTCGTATCCGACGGTGGTGACGGCCGCCAGGTCGGGATCGATGGGGACCATGAAAGCGGTCGCGGGGCTCATGCGGCCCAGGGTAGGTGCGATCGGGCGTCCTGTCCGCCCCGACACCCGCCGTGGCTGATGACCGCCGACGGGAATGTCCGGGTACCTCGGCGTGTTGCAGCGGATAGAAGTTCAGATTTTAACTAGATGTTCGACGATCAGGGAGAGGACGTCGCAATGCCCGCGATCACCGCAGACACGCTGACCCTGCCCAGGGTGGCGGTTCCCGACTCCACTACGGCCACACCCCGCACCGTGCGCACGGTCACCACCGCGCCCACGGGCTACGAAGGTGAGGGCTTCCCGGTGCGCCGCGCGTTCGCCGGTGTTCCGTCCGGTCAGCTCGACCCCTTCATCCACATGGACCAGATGGGTGAGGTCGAATACGCCCCCGGCGAGCCGAAAGGCACCGACTGGCACCCGCACCGCGGCTTCGAGACCGTCACGTACATGATCGACGGCGTCTTCGAGCACCAGGACTCGCACGGGGGCGGCGGAACCATCACCAACGGCGACACCCAATGGATGACCGCCGGCAGCGGCATTCTGCACATCGAGAAGCCGCCGGAACACCTCGTTGTCTCCGGTGGACTGTTCCACGGCATCCAGCTGTGGGTGAACCTGCCGCGCGCGAACAAATTCAATCCGCCGCGCTACCAAGACATTCGGTCCACCGAGGCGGTCCTGCTGTCCTCCGACGACGGCGGCGCTCTGGTCCGCGTGATCGCCGGCGACGTCGCCGGCCACACCGGCCCCGGCTCCACCTTCACCCCGGTGACCCTGATCCACGCCACCGTCAGCCCCGGCGCGCGGCTCACTCTGCCCTGGAACGAGGAGTTCAACGCCCTGGCCTACGTCATGGCCGGAACCGGCACGGTCGGCGCGGAACGCCGCCCGATCCACAAGGGACAGCTCGTGGTCTTCGGCCCCGGCCAGACCGTCACCGTCGAGGCAGGCACCAAAACCCCTGCCGCCGAACCGAATCTGGAGGTGCTCCTGCTCGGTGGCCGCCCCATCCGGGAACCCGTCGCCCACTACGGCCCGTTCGTCATGAACACCCGGGCCGAATTGGTCACGGCTGTCGAGGATTTCCAGGCCGGCCGCTTCGGCGTCATCCCCGCCGAGCGCATGCCGCACACCAACTGACGCGCGAAGCCTGCCCGCGGAGTGTCAGCCTTCTGGCTCTACCAGTGCGGCCGTCGTCAGGGTGAGGTGTCGAGTCAGTATGTCGGCGGCGGTGTCGGCGTCGCGGGCCAATGCCGCCTCCTCCAATCGGCGATGCTCGTCGATACTGTCGCGCTCCGGGGCGCGGCGGGCCGCCAAGCGGCGGGCCAGCTCGCTCGCCACCCACAGCCGGTCGAAGGTTTCCAGCAACACCGGGTTACCGCATCCTTCCAAGAGCGTGCGATGGAATACCCGGTGAGCCTCGGCCCATTCTTCGCTGTAGTACTCGCCGTCCTGCCCGGTGAACAACGGTGTGCGCGCCAAGCGGTGGTGGGCAGCTCGTACGTCGGCTTCCCAGTTGACGTCACCACGTTCGATCGACATGCGCAGCAGCACCGGCTCGATGGTCCGGCGGGCCTCCCCGATCTGTTGCCAGCGGTGAGCGGAGACGGCCGGGACGGCGAAGCCGCGATTGGTCAGCCGTTCGGCCAGCCCGTCGCCGACCAGCCGCACCAGCGCCTCGCGCACCACGGCCAGGCTCACGCCGTATTGCCTGGCTAGATCCTGCGGCTTGAGCGCGTCACTGGGCGCGTACTCGCCGCGCATGATCGCGTTCCGCAACTGGGCGTAGACCCGCTCGGAAAGCATCTGCTTCGTCGGCTCTGTTGTGGCAGGGATCCTCGGGGTCACCACTTGATCATAGACGGTTCGGAAAATAATCGATTTTTTGTGCTATCGTCGATCTTGCACGCCCCCGTACGACTCCGAAAGGCGCGACACGATGAGCGCAAACGATCCCTTCGCCCGCCTCCCCGAGGCAGCCGCATTCACGGTCACCAGCAGCACAGTGAGCGACGGCGCCGCCTGGCCACCCGCGCAGTGGTCGTCCGGCGCCCCAGGCGGCAAAGACGTTTCCCCGCAGTTGAGTTGGACCGGCGCCCCGGCGGGCACCAAGAGCTACGCCGTGACCGTGTACGACCCCGATGCCCCCACCGGCTCCGGGTTCTGGCACTGGGCCGTCGCCAACATCCCGGCCACGACCACGACCCTCCCCGAGGGCGCCGGAGACGACGCGGGCAGCGGCTTGCCGGCCGGCTCCTTCCAATTGCCCAACGACGCGCGCCTGGCTCGATACATCGGGGCGGCGCCGCCCGCGGGGCACGGTGCTCACCGCTATTTCGTCACCGTGCACGCTCTGGACGTGGACGACATCGGCGTCGCCACCGACTCCACGCCGGCCATGCTCGGATTCGCTGTCGCGGGGCACATCCTGGGCCGGGCCACGCTCGTCACCACGGCGGAGACACTGCGGTGACTTCGGTTCGGATCGCCGATATCGACCGCATGGCCGAACGCACCGTGCTGATCACGGGTGCGACCGACGGGCTCGGCCGCGAACTTGCGTTGCGGCTCGGCGCGGCAGGCGCCCGGCTGATCCTGCACGGCCGCAACCCCGATCGGGCCGCCGCGGTCGCGGCCGAGGTGACGGCCGCGGGCGGGCACGCTCCGCTGATCATCCTGGCCGACCTGTCACGCCTCGCGGAGGTGGACCGGCTGGCCGACGAGATCATCGCCCGTACTTCGCAATTGGATGTGCTGGTGAACAATGCCGGCACCGGCGGCCGGTCGGACGGGAAGCGCGAACTCAGCGCCGACGGCAACGAATTGATATGGGCGGTCAACCATTTGGCCGCCTATCGGCTGACGCGCCAGCTGCTTCCGCTGTTGCGATCCTCGGCTCCGTCGCGCGTGGTGAACGTAGCCTCCGCCGGGCAGCAGCAGATCGACTTCGACGATCCGACCCCCGAGCGGGATTACGACCCGTACACCGCTTACTGCCGCGCCAAGCTGGCGATGATCATGGCGACCATCGAGTACGCCGCGGAACTCGACGGTACCGGTGTCACCGTGAACGCCCTGCACCCGGCCACCCTCATGCCGACGACCATGGTGCTGGACGCCGGTGCTACGCCGATCAGCACGATCGCCGAAGGTGCGGACGCGACTCTCCGGCTGATCTGCGATCCGGGCCTGTCCCGGACCACAGGCCGGTATTTCGACGGCGCCAGGCCGAGTCGTCCACACGCGCAGGCCGACGATCCGACGGCACGCTGTCGACTGCTCGAAATCAGCGGCGCCGCAATCGTCTCGGCGGTGGGCGGATAGGCCACGTGGTCCGGTAGAGACGCACCGCGAACTAGAGCAGGTCCGACACCTGGGTCTCGGGAACCAGGATGATCCCCCCGCTCTCGGCGGTCGCGGCGAGCACCTGCCAGGTCCACTGCTGGATATACGCCGACAACTCCGCCGCGCTCAGCGGCCGGCGGGAGCGGCTCAACCACCGGTTGATACTGCTGTCGACCATGCCGACCAGGGCGAACGCCAGCGATTCGGCGGCCTCGGTCTGCAGCCCGAGCTTGCCGAACACCGAGTCCAGCATTTCGGCGATCTGCACACCGATGGCGGTCTTGGTGTCGGTGACCGAGCGGGCCCCGCGCGCCGGGCTGCTCGCCGAACCCATGCCCAGGAAGTGGTGCAGTTGCGGGTTGGCGACGATCCAGCCGATATAGGTGTCGACGGCGCGGGCGATGGCGTCGCGGACCGTGCCCTCCGGGGTGAGAGTCGGGGCGAGGTGGGCCATCAGGTCGTCGAGGATCCGCAGGCGCAGGTGCTCGTCGAGATCGGCGCGATCCTTGAACAGGCGGTAGACCACCGAACGTGGCACACCGGCACGTTCGGCGATCTCCTGGACACCCACCTCGGGTCCGTGGGCGCCGACGGCGGCGACGGCGGCACGCAGGATCTGCTCGCGGCGGTCGGCTTTGTGGTCGTCCCACCGGCTGGCGCGGCCGTCGACTTTCGTCGCGTCGAGGTCGGGTGCAGTCTTCGCCATTCGCTCAACCTACCCATCCCGCCGCGGGGCGGCCCCGACGACCTGCCCGCTCCCGCTAATCGATGGCCCCCGCGCCGCGCAACCGCTCGATCTCCGCCGCCGAGTAGCCGACCTCGCGCAGCACGTTGGTGGTGTCCGCGCCGCAGGCGCTGCCCGGTTGCGGCACCGCCGCGGGGGTGCGGCCGAAGCGGGGCGCCGGGGCCGGCTGCCGGATTCCGCCGACCTCGACGAATGCCGCCCGCTCCCGATTGTGTGGATGCTCGTGGGCTTCCCACGGCGACAGCACCGGCGAGACACACGCGTCGGATCCGGCGAAGATCTCCGCCCATTCGTCGCGCGGCTTGGTGACGAACACCGCCGCCAGCCGGGATCGCAGCACCTCGGCTTCGTCGAGGTCGTACTGCACGGGTAGCGCGTCGGGCCCGGCGGATTCGTCCTCGGTGAGCCCCAACCGGTCGAGCAGCGCCGCGTAGAAGTGCGGTTCCACGGCACCCACCGCGACATACCGGCCGTCGGCGCATTCGTAGGTGTCGTAGAACGCCCCACCGGTGTCGAGCAGATTGGTTCCCCGCTCGCCGTCCCACAGATCCGCCGCGTGCATCCCGTGCACGAACGCGGTGAGCAGCGCCGACCCGTCGACCATGGCCGCGTCGACCACCTGCCCGGTGCCCGAGCGGGCCCGTTCCTGCAGCGCCGCGAGGACGCCGACGACCAGCAGCATGCCGCCGCCGCCGAAGTCGCCGAGCAGGTTGACCGGCGGCAGTGGCCGTTCCCCGGCCCGCCCGATCAGGTCGAGCGCACCGGACAAGCCGATGTAGTTGATGTCGTGCCCGGCCGCCGCGGCCAGCGGGCCGTCCTGCCCCCAGCCGGTCATCCGGCCGTAGATCAGGCCGGGATTGCGGGCCGCGCAGTCCTCGGGTCCGATGCCGATCCGTTCGGCCACGCCCGGCCGGAATCCTTCGATCAGGATGTCGGCGGTCTCGACCAGTTTCAGCACGACCTCGCGTCCCGCAGCGGATTTCAGGTCGACGGCGATCGAACGCCGGCCTCGATCCAGCACACCCGACGGCGACATCAGACCGGGAACGTCGCCCACCCGGTCGACCCGGATCACCTCCGCACCCAGGTCGGCCAAAATCATGCACGCGAAGGGACCCGGTGCGAGACTGGCGATTTCGACGACCCGCAGGCCGGCGAGCGGCCCACACCCCTCCGGGTTCTTCGGCGAGACCCGTCCCGCACCGGTCCCGGTCATGCCGCCGCGTCCCGGGGCAGTCCGAGCATGCGCTCACCGATCACGTTCAGCTGCACCTCGGTGGTGCCGCCGTAGATCGTGGTCGCCCGGCCCGCGATCAGCTGCTCCATCGCGTGGTCACTGCCCGCGCCGGGCACCGACACGACGCCGGCCACACCCGATTCGGCCACGATGAACTCCGAGATCGCCTGTCCCAGAGCCATTCCCAGCAGCTTGCCGACGCTGGAGGTGGTGGAGATGTCGATGCCCGACAGCTGCCCGAGCACCACCCGGGCACTGATCACGTCCACCGCCCGGCCCTCGGCGATCAGTTCCCCGGTCCGGTAGCGCGCCACCGGACCGAGGTCGCGCCCGATCGCGAACCGCAGCAGGTCGGCGTCGGTGGCATAGGCCTCCATCTTCTGGCTCAGCGCGACCCGTTCCCCGTTCAGGGTGGTGCGGGCCACGTGCCAGCCGTCGTTCACCGTGCCGACGACGTTCTCGTCCGGGATGAACACGTCGTCGAGGAACACCTCGTTGAACAGCGCCGATCCGGTCATCTCGCGCAGCGGACGCACCGTGATGCCCGGCGTCTTCATGTCCAGCAGGAAGTAGGTGATGCCCTCGTGCTTGGGCTTGTCCGGGTCGGTGCGGGCGATCAGCATCGCCCAGTCGGCGAACTGCGCGACCGTGGTCCAGATCTTCTGCCCGCTGATCCGCCAGCCGCCGGTGTCGCGCACCGCCTTGGTGGTCAGCGACGCCAGGTCCGAGCCGGCGCCCGGCTCGCTGAACAGCTGACACCACACCAGCTCGCCGTTGAGCGTGGGGACGACGAGTTCGCGCTTCTGGCGCTCGTCACCGTGACCCACGATCGCGCTGACCGCCCAGGTGCCCATGAGCAGCTGCGGCATGTCGATAGCGGCGGCCTTGATCTCCTGCGCGATCACGATCTGCTCGAGCGGCGAGGCGTCCCGGCCGTAGGGCCGCGGCAGGTGCGGCTGGACCCAGCCGCCGGTGCCGAGCGCGATCAACTGGTCGTCTTCGTCGTCGATGGCGGCGATCGGGGCGAGTTCGGCGGCGACCGCGGCCCGGATCGTCTCGGCCTCGGCGGGCAGTTCCAGGTCGGTCGGCAGCGAGGCGCCCGAGAGGGCGTACGTCACAACGGCTTCCGCCCGGGTCGCGCGTCCGCCGAGCGCGCCGCGGACGGCCAGCGCACGCCGATAGTACAGGTGCGCGTCGTGCTCCCAGGTGAAGCCGATACCGCCGTGCACCTGGATGCAGTCCTGCGCCACGGTCACCGCGGCATCCGGAACGATCAGTGCCGCAACGGCTCCCGCGTAGTCGGCGGTCTCGTCACCCTCGTCGAGCGCGTGCGCCGCGTCCCACAGGACCGCGCGCGCCTTCTCCAGGGAGATGCCCATGTGCGCGCACTTGTGTTTCACGCCCTGGAACTGGCCGATCGGCCGGCCGAACTGGACCCGGGTCTTGGCGTATTCGGCGGCGGTGGACACACACCACGACACGACCCCGACCGCTTCCGCGCCGAGCAGGACCGCGGCGAGCGAATTCACCCGCGCCGCCGTCACATCCAGTATCCGGCCGGGCTCGACCACGGCGCCGGCCGCGGTGACCCGTGCGTTGCCGCGCAGCACATCGATCCCGTCCTGGGCGGTGACGGTGAGCTGATCCCGGTCGAGGACCACCCAGCGGGTGGTGTCGGCGACGGTCACCGGCAGTACGAACAGGTCGGCGTGGTCGCCGCCGAGCACCCCGTCGAGAGTGCCGTCCACGACCAGGCCGCCGTCGCGCTCACCGCCGGTCAGGGTCGCGCCCAGCGCGACCGCGCCGAGCTGCGAACCGTCCAGCAGCCCAGGGTATTCCGCGGCGGCACCGGCCGCGGCCAGCACCGCGGAGGTCAGCACCACCGGCACGAACGGCCCGGTGTGCAGGGACCGGCCCAGCGCCTCGAGCGCCACCGCCAGCGTCAGCAGGCCCGCGCCCTGGCCGCCCTGATCCTCCGGCACGTGCAGCGACAGCAGGTCCTGACCGACCAGGGCGGACCAGAAGGACGGGACCCGAGGCACGGTCGTGGCCTCGACGTCGGCCCGGACCACCTCGGCGGTGATCGTCCGCTCGGCGAAACCGCGCACCGACTCGGCCAGCGCGCCGTGCTCCTCGGTCATGCCGAGGCCGAGTTCGTATCCGTTGCGGGACATCAGTTCTCCTCGGAGAGCGCCTTGGCGACGTTGTCGAGATCCCAGGGGCCGTCGGTCTCGACGGTCCGGATCCCGGTCCAGCCCTGCAGCTCGGTGATCGCACCGCCCTGCACCGCGAAGACCTTGCCGCTCAGCGGGCAGTCGGCCTCGGCCAGGTGCGCCACCAGCGGGGAGATGTTGGCCGGGTCGAAGGCGTCGAACTCACCGGCCGGCACCTCGGCGGCGAACAGCGCGCCCATACCGGGGGTGGCCAGGGTGAGACGGGTGCGCGCGATCGGCGCGATCGCGTTCACGCGGACGCCGTAGCGCTCGAGCTCGTCGGCCGCCACCAGGGTCAGCGCGGCGATGCCGGCCTTGGCCGCACCGTAGTTGCCCTGCCCGGCGTTGGGCATGAAGGTGCCCGACGCGGACGCGGTGTTGATCACCGAAGCGCGAACGGGCACACCGGCTTTGCTCTGCGCCTTCCAGTACGCGGCGGCGTGCCGCAGGGTCGCGGCGTGACCCTTGAGGTGCACCGCGATGACGGCGTCCCACTGGGACTCGTCCATGCCCGCGATGAAGGCGTCGCGCAGGATCCCGGCATTGTTGACCAGGATGTCGAGGCCGCCGAATTCGGTGACGGCCTGCTCGACCAGCCGCTGGGCGCCGTCCCAGGTGGCGATGTTCTCGGTGTTGGCGACGGCTTCGCCACCGGCGGAACGGATCTCGTCGACGACCTGCTGGGCGGGGCCCGCGTCGTTGCCGGATCCGTCGTTCGCGCCACCGAGGTCGTTGACCACGACCTTGGCGCCCTCGCGGGCGAACAGCAGCGCGTGTTCGCGGCCGATGCCACGGCCGGCACCGGTGATGATCGCTACACGTCCGTCAAGCTTTCCCATGGATCAGGTTCTCCTGTGTGATGTTTCGGGGGCGCCGGGTGGCGTCGAGAGCGGAGGAACGGGGCCGGCCGGGCATCGGTGGCCGGCCCCGTCCCGCTCGGGTGGCGGGCTCACACCGCATCGGGGCGGTGAGCTCCGCTCAGTCGGCGATCTCCACGAGACCGTCGGTGATGGCGATCTCGCCGTCGGCCTCGGTGTCGAAGGCGTAGGTCGTGACCGTGCCGTCGGTTCCGGTGCGCCGGAACCGGGTGGTGATGTCCTGGCCGGGCAGGACGGGTTTGGCGAACCGGACCGCCAGCCGCCGCAGCCGCTCCACCCGCGAGTCACCGAGTTCGGTGAGCGCGGCCCACGACGTGAACGCCATGGTGCACAGACCGTGGTTGATGATGCCGGGCAGGCCGGCCATCTTCGCGATCTCGTCGTCGAGGTGGATGGGCATCGGGTCACCGGAGGCCGGCGAGTACCGAAACGTCTGGTCGGTGTCGATGTGCTGGGTGACGGTGGCGACCGGGTCGAGGGCCCGGATCTCGTCGGTGAGCCGGTGTTCCGGCGCACCCTCGCCCTCGCCGGCCCCGGCGTCGACCTTGCGGAAGAACGCCGTCAGCCACTGCTCGTTGACCAGTTCGCCGGTGGCGTCCCGGGTTTCGGCGTACACCGCGACGGTCGAGCCGTTCGGGCGGCCGTGGTAGCCGATCGGCTTGGCCCGGACCACCAGGTCGTCGCCGGGCCGGATCGGCCGGTGGAAGCGGAAGTCCTGTTCGCCGTGGACCAGTTTCATGAGCAGTTCCACCGGCGCCACCGACAGTGCGGCGGGCGCCATGGAGGTGAAGACCGGCACGATGGCGAACACCGGCGGCGCGACCTCGCCCGCGAGGTGCGCCTCGATCGGATCATTGGTCGCCGCAGCGTATTCCGCGATCCGGGCCGCGGTCACCTCGAACCGTTCGGGATCGGTCCACGCACCGAGACCGGATCCGTCGAAGGCGACTTCGGTGCTGGTCATGCTGTGTCTCCTCGCATGAGCGGGGGCGCTGCGTGGTCACGCTTCGCTACCGCCTCCGCGCCTGACCCACTCATGCGGCGACGACGAGCTCGTTGAACTTGTCCATCGACGCCCGCAGGTCGGACTCGGCGTTCTTGGCGACGGCCTTGCCGATCGGGCCGACGATCATGGTGCCCTTGAAGCTGGCGTCGAACACGGCCGCCGAACCGGTGGGGGTCTCCTCCACCTTGAGCGCGAATTCGACGGTGACACCGGCCATTCCGGTGCCGGTGATGCGCAGGAACTTGGGCGCCTCGACCTCGGCGACGGTCCACTCGATCTTGTTGGCCATGTTCATGACCGACACGACCTCCAGGAAGCGGGTACCCGCGGTCAGCTGCGCCGGGACCTCCCCGCGCCAGCCCTGGTGGATGGTCAGCCAGCGGTCCCAGCCGTTGAGGTCGCTGAGCAGCTCCCACGCCTGCTGCGGCGCGACGGGCAGTTCGGTGGAAACGGAAACGGATGCCATGGTGGTGCTCCTTGTTGCGAGGTGGTGGAAGGTCAGCGGTTGGCGGGCCGGTAGCCGGTGACGACCACCGCTCCACCGAGTCCGATGTTGTGTTGCAAGGCGATTCGGGCGCCGTCGACCTGACGGGCGTCGGCGGTGCCGCGCAGCTGCCAGGTGAGCTCGCTGCACTGGGCGAGCCCGGTGGCGCCGAGCGGGTGCCCCTTGGAGATGAGCCCGCCCGAGGGGTTGACGACCCACTTGCCGCCGTAGGTGGTGGCGTTGTCGTCGACGAGGCGGCCGCCTTCGCCGGGCGCGCACAGGCCGAGCGCCTCGTAGGTGAGCAGTTCGTTGGTCGAGAAGCAGTCGTGCAGCTCGATCACGTCGACCTCGTCGGGACCGAATCCGGCCTGGTCGTAGACCTGGCGGGCGGCCACGTTGGTCATGTCGGAGCCGACCAGGTTGATCGCGCTCTCGGTGTCGAAGGTGGAGCGCATGTCGGTGACCATGGCCTGGCCGACGATCTCGACGGCCCGGTCGGCGAGGCCGTGGCGGTCGACGAAGTCCTCGTTGGCCAGGATCACCGCGCCGGAGCCGTCGGAGGTGGGCGAGCACTGCAGCTTGGTCAGCGGGCCGTAGATCTGCTTGGCTGCCAGCACTTCCTCGAGGCTGTATTCCTGCTGGAACTGCGCATACGGGTTGTTGACCGAGTGCTTGTGGTTCTTCACGCCGATCTTGGCGAACTGCTCGGCGGTGGTGCCGTAGCGCTCCATGTGTTCCTTGCCGGCGGCGCCGAACATGTACGGCGCGGGCGGCATCGCGAATTCCTGCAGCTCGGCGAGCGCCATGAGGTGGCGCATCATCGGCTGTTCCCGGTCGTCGTAGGTCGAGCCGAGCGAACCCTTCTGCATCTTCTCGAAGCCGAGGGCCAGCGTGCAGTCGGAGACACCGCTGCGCACGGCCTGCGCGGCCAGGAACAGCGCGGTCGACCCGGTGGAGCAGTTGTTGTTGACGTTGACGACCGGGATGCCGGTCATGCCCAGCTCGTAGACCGCGCGCTGCCCGGAGGTCGACTCGCCGTAGACGTAGCCGACGTAGGCCTGCCCGATCCGGTCGTAGTCCACGCCCGCGTCCTCGAGCGCCTTGGTGCCGGCCTCGCGGGCCATGTCGGGGTAGTCCCACTCCCGACCGCCCGGCTTCTCGAACTTCGTCATGCCGACGCCGACGACGAACACTTTCTGTGTCATGCAAGAACTCCTGTGTACCGCGTAACCCATGTATGTGAGACAGGCTGTATCGGTAAGATAAGTGTGACACGACGTCTCGTCAACGTCTGGATTTTGGTCGGACACGGTGTTACAGTCACCGGCTCCGGGAGGCTCGATCGGGCCACGTCACGGCCATGCACCCGCTCGACCCCGGTGGCTGCGCGTGGCGAATTCGCGCGCGGCCCAACCACATCAGAACCCGCCGCGCTGTTGCGCTTCCGGGATCCGCGACGATGTTCCGGCGACGGCAGCACCCGGAGCACCTTTTTCCGGCCACGCGCCGTCGACCGCCGACCCCGGCGGTCTCGGACCAGGTGGGACCGTGCACCGGTTTCCCGATCGAGAGGCGATCCAACGATGAAGCGGTACTCGATTGCCGGCGGGCTCCTCGCCGCCGCCACGCTGACCTTGACCGGCTGCAACTCCACCCTCACCAGCGGCCCGGTCACCGTGACCGTCTCCGCACCCGACAGCGCCACCCCCGGCACACCCGGCGGCGCGAACCCCGGGCCGGGCGGCGCGAACCCTGCCCCGGCGAGACCCGGCGGTAGCCCGAATTCCGGTGCGCCGACGGACAATCAGGGCAGCGACAACGGCTCGCCGGGCGGCGCACCGAACCCGGGCGCACCCGCTCCCGGCAAGTGCACCACGTCCCAACTCACCCTGGACAAGGGTGTCGGCGGACTCCAGGGTGGCCACTGGTTCCTGCGCCTCATCAACCACAGCGCGAACTCATGTGTCCTGCAGGGATTCCCGGGTGTCTCCTACACCAACGGCCCGACCGGCGACCCGGTCGGCCAGCCGGCCGACCGCGAGCAGACGGCCACCCCCGCACCGGTCACCGTCGCACCGAACGCCGCGGCCCAGTTCGAGTTCATCGAGAACGACTCCCTACTGGAGGGCTGCGCCGCAGTCCACACCGACACGATCCGGGTCTACCCGCCGGACAACACCGAGTCCCTGACCCTGTGGTGGCCGAAGGTCATCTGCCCCGGACCCGACCACATGCTGACCGTTCGCGCCATCACACCGATGTAGCGGTTCAGCCCTGCTCCTGCCACGGCGAGAGTAGGAGTTCGCAGGCCCGCCGGATGTCGGAGAGCGCTTCGTCGGTGGTCAGCCGGCCCGCTGTGGCCCAGGTCAGGATGCCGTAGACGCATTGCTCGAGCAACCGGGCCAGGCGGCGGTCCTCGGCCGTGGGCGCCAGGATGCCACCAGCGGCGAGGATGCGGTCGGGCATCGAATAGTCCTGCCAGATAACGTTTTCCGCGCCCGTCGCGCCGCCGGGGGCGAGCACCGGCTCCTCCCCGCGCACCGCGTTCATCGATACCAGCATGGCCCGCGCCAGGCGCGGGTGCCGCAGCAGCTCGGCGGTCGCGCGGGACAGGAACTCGGTGACGCCGACGACCGGGTCGGCCGGGATGCCCGCGGGCTCCGGCAGATCGCGTACCGCGGTATCGAGGACGGCGGCGAACACGTGATGCTTGGATGGGTAGTAGCGGTACAGCGTGCCGAGCGCGACTCCGGCGGACTGGGCGACCTCGTTCATCTGGACCCGGTCGAGCCCGTGCTCCGCGCCCAGACGGGCCGCGGCGCGGAGAATGGCGGCGCGGCGCTCCTCCTGGCGGGCGGTCGACACCCGGCCGGGGGCGCGGGACTCGGGAATTCGCGGCATGACCGCTACTCTAGGCCATTGAACTAGAATTCACTCTAGTTTTTCGGCGGCGCACCTTGTAGAACAAGGGGATGCCGAGATCTTTCCCCCGGGTGAGGAAGTCGCGATGAGCGCTGTGAACCCACTGCGCCTGGGCCTGTCCACCCCGATCGTGGTGCAGGTGCCGGGAATCGCGTCGCCGTGGGAGGCCACCGCCGGACCCAAGGAACTCACCCGGATCGCCCGCGCCGCAGACGATCTCGGCTTCGACCACCTCACCTGCGCCGACCATGTCGGGGTCCCCGCCGCGTCCGCCGCCGGGCGCGGCGTCACCTACTGGGATCCGCTGGCCACCCTGTCGTTCCTGGCCGCGCACACCACCCGGATCCGCCTGGCCACCTCGGTGCTGGTCCTCGGCTACCACCATCCGCTGGCGCTGGCCAAGAGCTACGGCACGCTGGACCGGCTCAGCGGTGGCCGCGTGGTGCTCGGTGTCGGAGTCGGTTCGCTCGCTGAGGAATTCGCGCTGCTCGGGGCGGCGTGGCAGGACCGGGGCCCGCTGGCCGACGCGGCACTGGCCCGCTTGCGCGCCGCGT
This sequence comes from Nocardia stercoris, assembly GCF_003696265.1. Classification (GTDB taxonomy): domain Bacteria; phylum Actinomycetota; class Actinomycetes; order Mycobacteriales; family Mycobacteriaceae; genus Nocardia; species Nocardia stercoris. Next base: position 361,049 of record NZ_RFFH01000003.1, read on the forward strand.
GGGGGCAGCGAGAGGTCGACGGATTCGTGCTCGAACCGCACGCCACACGCACCACGGTCCCGATCTGGGTGGGCGGGCGCACCCGGCGCTCGCTGCGGCGCGCGCTGACCCTCGGGACCGGCTGGGTGCCGTTCGGCTTGCGTGCCGCCGATATCGCGAGCATGCTCGCCGCCCCCGCCGGCTTCGACGTGGTGCTCTCCCCCGGCGTGCCACTGGATCCCCAAGGCGACGAACGGGATTCACTGCGCCGGCTGGAGTCGCTGCGCACGGCCGGAGCCACCCACCTGACCTGCACCGTACGAGCCACCGACGCCGCCCACTACTGCGACCAGCTGGCCGCGCTGCGCGCCCTGGTCGACCGGCACCTGTCGTAACAGAGGAATCACTGTGCGCTCGAACGCACCTCGAGCGACTGGCGGATCACGCAGCGAACCACCCGCGTCCTGAACGTTTCCGAGGCGGTGCCGGCTCTGTCGACCGCACCCTGGACCAGCTGATCGGATCGGGCCCGGCGGCCCGTTCGCCCCGGTCGGCCGACAGAACGCGGCTGGAGCGCATGCGTGTTCGGTTCGGACGTAGGGTCGGTCGCGTGGAGTCGGACATGAAGCTCGAGGACTTGCGGTCGGCGCTCTCGTGCGTCTTCGAGAAGCTCGGTGCCGAGAGCCTCACCGAGCCCGACCGGGTCGAGTTGGTGGAGCGCGCCGGGGTGGTCCAGGACCAGATCGACGCGCTCCAGGATGCCGTCGACGACGAGGAGCCGGTACCGATGCAGCCGACCCCCGTGCCGGAACCCTTTGGCGACCGGCTGTTCTGAGCCGGCGCTGAAAGCCGTCGACATCTCCGGCCCACAACCCACGGCACAGACCGCCGCCGGCGTGTGGCGAACCCGAACCCGACGCAACCTAGAACACGTTATAGTTCTGGCGGCGGCGACGGGGCCGCGCGAAGACCGACCGGAAGGTTGTCACGTGGTGCGGACATGGGATCACTCGGCTGACGTGGTGGTGGCCGGATACGGCGCGGCCGGGGCGTCCGCGGCGCTCAGCGCGCGTGCCGAGGGCGCCGATGTGCTCGTGCTGGACCGGTATCTCGGCGGCGGCGCGAGCGCGCTGTCCGGCGGCATCGTGTACGCCGGTGGCGGCACCTGGGTGCAGCGCGCGGCGGGGGTCGAGGACGACGTGGACAACATGTTCGCCTACCTGCGCGCCGAGGTCGGCGACGCGGTGAGCGAGCGGACCCTGCGCCGCTTCTGCGACGAATCGGTGAGCATGATCGATTGGCTGACCGCACACGGCGTCCCGTTCGATCCCTCGCTGTGCCCGTTCAAGACCTCGTACCCGACCGACGACTACTACCTGTACTACTCGGGTTCGGAGAACGCCGGCGGCTACCGCACCATCGCGAAACCCGCGCAGCGCGGCCACCGCGCGCACGGGCGCGGCGTCTCGGGCAAGAAACTGTTCTGGCCGCTGGCCGAATCGGCGGCCCAGCGCGGTGTCCGGGTCCACACCGGCACGCGCGTGACCGAACTGGTCGTCGAGGACGGTCGGGTGGCCGGCGTCGAGGCCCTCACGCTCGAGGGCGCGCCGAAGGGGGTACGGCGCCGGTTCGCGGCGCTGGCCCGCATCTCGGCGAAACCCGGTGTGTACCACCAGGGTCTGCGCGCAGTGGTGCAGGCGCAACTGGACCGGATCGAACGCCGGTACGGCAAGCGGGTGCGGATCGAAGCCCGATCGGGCGTGGTGCTCACCACCGGCGGGTTCATCGCCGACCAGGCGATGGTGGCCCAGCACGCACCGGACTACCCGTGGCGCGAGGGCCTGCCGCTGGGCACCGCCGGCGACGACGGCAGCGGTATCCGGATGGCGGTGGCCGCGGGTGCCTCGACCGGCAAGATGGATTCGATCTCGACCTGGCGGTTCATCGCCCCGTCCAGTGCCTTCTTCGGCTCGATCGCGGTGAACAACCTGGGACAGCGCATGATCGACGAGTCCCGCTACGGCGCCGCCCTGGGCGCGGCGCTCGCCACCAGCCCCGGCAACCGGGCGTGGCTGCTGGTCGACGCGGAACTCGAGGCCGAGGCGCGGCGGCAACTGCCCGGTCAGTCGGTGTGGTTCCAGCGGATGCAGGCCGAATGGCTGCTGCGGGTCGGCCGGAAGTCGGGCGCCACGATCGAGGAGGCGGCCCGCCGCGCCGGGATCGACCCGGCCGGGCTGCGGGAGACCGTGGACCGGCACAACCGGGCCATCGAGGAGCAGCAGCCCGACCCGATGGGCAAGCCGGACGACATCCGCCGCCCGCTGCGCACGGGACCCTTTGCGCTGCTGGACATCTCGTTCGCCGCCCGCGTCGCCTACCCGACCCCGATGCTCACCCTCGGCGGCCTGGTCGTCGACGAGGACACCGGCGCCGTGCTGAACGCGGACGGCAACCCGATCGCGGGCCTGTTCGCGGCGGGCCGCGCGGCGGTCGGCATCTGCTCGAACGGTTACGTCAGCGGCCTGTCGCTGGCCGACGCCGTCTTCTCGGGCCGCCGCGCAGGCACGCACAGCGTCGTCACCGCGGACCCGGCGGCCGGGGTGACGACGCACCCGTAGCGGTACCCCGCAATCGGCCGAGCCTCCCGGATCCCCCTGCCGACAACCGATAGGAATGGGATATCCATACGGAACCGTGTGGGATCCGACCGAAGGAGCGTCCGGGAGATGACAACCATGCGGTCCGTCGTTGCCGACACCATGGGCGAACCGTCCGAAGTCCTACAGCTGCGCACCCGCCCGATTCCGGAGCCCGGTCCCGGTGAGGTCCGGATCCGGGTGCGAGTGGCACCTGTCCATGCCAGTGATCTGCATACCGTCCGCGGCAGGTACGGATTCACCCCGGAGTTCCCTGCCGTGCCCGGAATCGAATCCGTCGGCGTGATCGACGAACTCGGTAGCGGCACAGATGGTTTGGAGGTCGGGCAGCGTGTCTTCACGATCGGAGTCACGGGCACCTGGCAGGAGTATGTCATTGCCGAGGCCGAGCGCGTCCGGCCCGTTCCGGCCGGTATGAGCGATTCCACGGCCGCTCAGATCCTCACCAATCCGCTCACGGCCGTGATCTTGACCAGTGAAGAACTCGATGTCCGACCGGGCGAATGGCTCCTGCAAACCGCGGCCGGATCGACCGTGGGACAGTTGGTTATCCAGCTCGGCGCGCACGTCGGCTTCGACACCCTCAACGTGGTCCGCCGTCGATCCGCCGTCGAGGGCATCCTCGAATTGGGGGGCACCGCGGTGATCTGCACTGAGGACGAAGACCTCCGCGCACGGGTGGCGGAGATAGCCCGCCCCGACGGCGTATCCAAGGCGATCGACTGTGTCGGCGGTCAGGTGGGTGCGGATGTCTCGCGTGCGCTCGCACCGCACGGCGAGTTGGTCGTCTACGGTGCGCTGTCGACGCACCGCCAAACCGATCCCGCCAAACTCGCCATCCCGATCTTCGCCCGCTCGTTGATCTACGAAACGAAGACCGTTCGGGGGTTCTGGCTGTTCCGCTGGATCACCGAGACCCCGAAGGATCGCATGGCCGCAGTGATCGACCGGACACTTCGGCTGGTCGACAGCGGCGCGCTGCGCGTGCCCGAAGGCCGGCCGATCCCGGTCGAAAAGTTCAGTGAGGCCGTCTATTCGGCCGAAGCTCCCGGACACGAGGGCAAACCGCTGCTGGTGTTCGAACAGTAGCCGTGGCAGTCCGCGCCCGCGGCAGGCAGGTTCACATGGTGAGGACCATTCGGTAGCGGGCTCGTCCTTCGTCCGCGTCCGTGTATGCCTGGGCGGCGTCGGACAGGGGACGTTCCTCGATGCGGGCCCGAACGCCGGCGAGGACGGCGAACCGCATCGCCTCTTCGACATCGCGCGCGGTGCCTGCCGGATGGCCGGTCACGCTGTATCCGGGCATGATCAGCTGCAGCGGGCTGATCGGGAGCGGGTCGGTGGCGGCGCCGATGATTACCAGTTCGCCGCGAGGGAGGAGGCCACCGACCGTTGCGGCCATCGCTGCCGAGTTCGCGGCGGTGGCGAGCACGACGGACACCCCGCCGAGCTCTCGCAGGCTGTCGCCGACGTCGCCGGCGGTGGAGTCCACGTAGTGGTGCGCCCCCAACGCGAGGGCGTCGTCACGTTTGCCGGTTCCGCGGGCGATCGCGATCGTCTCGAACCCCATCGCGCGGGCGAACTGGATCCCGAGGTGACCGAGACCGCCGACGCCGAGGACGGCCACCCGATCACCGGGCAGCGCACGGGTCTTGCGCAGGGCGTCGAAGGTGGTCACTCCCGCGCAGGCCATCGGCGCGGCGTCGGCGAAGGAAAGCTCATCCGGGATGCGAGCGAGGGCGTTGGCCGGAACCGTGACCGACTCGGCGTACCCACCCGGATATTGCCAGCTCGGGACCTGCAGATTCTCGCAGTGGATGAAGATGCCCTGGCGGCAGGGAACACACCGGTTGCAGTGACCCCCGAACCATCCCACCGCGACGCGGTCCCCGAGACCGAAACCGGCCACACCGGCACCGAGTTCGGCAATGGTTCCGGCTATTTCGTGGCCCGGTGTCAGGGGCCAGGTCGTCCCGGGGAATCCGCCGTTGACGAAACCGTGGTCGGTGCCGCAGATTCCACACGCGGACACTGCGATTCGAACCTGACCTGGATCGGGTGACCGGGTTTCGACGTCCACGAGGGTCAACTTCTCCCCGGCCGATGCGACGTGTACTGCACGATGAGTGGGCATCTTCATCCTCGCTCTCCATGTCGGGCACTGCAGGGATGGAACGTGGTTACGCCGGGCCGTCGGTCCGCCGGCCGGAGTTTCGGGCTTCGACAGCCTTGATCGTGTTGACGAACGCCTTGTCCAGGACTCCCTTGCCGACAGTCCCGAGCACGGCCTCGAGCATGCGGCCCTTGAGGTTCTTGCCCTCGCGAACCACGACGACATCCACGTCGGTTTTCCCGTCGGGCATCGAGGTGAGGGTGTAGGTGTGGCCCGATGCGCCGCCCCACAGGTTGGAGTCGGTGGTCTTCATGACGATGTGGCGCGGGTCGGACCAGTCGTAGTCCAGACGCTCCCAGATGCCGCTCGAGCCCTCGGTGACGTCGGCATGATCGGGTGTCCGGTCGTGTACCTGGAGGTATTTGTCGGCGCTGTTGCCGAACACCTGCGACCGGCCCGGGCCGAAGTCGGTCAGCGCGGCGAGGAACTGCTCGGGTGTCACGGTAGTCGTGTGGTTGAGATGAATGGTGGACATCGCGGTGCTCCTGAACGGTGAGTGATCGGCATTCTCGATTCGGCTGATGATGGATCAGAGCGACGGCTGGCTCGACGAGGCAGGGGCGTACCAGTCGGGTCAATTGTCCTCGTATTGCCTGGTCGTGCCTAGTGCACCGGTGCGGCGCAGCACGTCTTCGCGCTCCGACCGGCCGAGCCTCCCGGATCCCCCGTCGGCAACCGATAGGAATGGGGTATGACCCCGATCGCGATCCGCACCACCGGCGCCCTCGCAGCGGTCGCCGTCTGCGGACTGGTCACGGCCTGCGGCAGCATCCAGGCGTTCTTCTCCCCCACGACACCCGTGTCGAGTCCGCCGCCACCGACCGTGGCGGCGGACTCGCTCGGGACGCTGTTGACGGCGACGCCGTGGCAGACGACCGCCGTCCAGGACCCGCACGGGGATCCGGTGCCACTCACCGACGACCGCGTGCGGCCCTACCTCGGCTTCGTGTACTTCGCCCGCAACGGCACCTTCACCGCGTTCGGACTCGACGACGCCCCGGCGGCGCACGGCGACTGGTGGCTCACCCCGGACGGTAAGACGCGCACGATGATCACGAAGAACCCTGCCGGGCAAGAAGTCTCGCGCAGGGATGTCGATGTGGTGATTCTGACCGACAAGGAGTTCGTCGACCGCGTCCGCCCGGACCCGACCCGCAACAACGACTGGTTCGACATCGTCCACACGCCGACCGACCACCGCGCGCCGGGGACGTAGCGGTCAGCCGCGGGACCGCACCCGGTGGCGGTAGTTCTCGATCGACGCATTGAACCGGGCCAGCCCGGTCGCCAGCGCGGTGATGTCCTGCTCGGACCAGTCGGCGAGGATGGCGTCGAGGTGGTGGATGCTCTGGGCGCGTTCGGCATCCAGCCGGGCGATGCCCGCTTCGGTGACCCGGAACTTGCGGGCGATGCCACCGTCGGGGTCGGGGATCCGCTCGGCGACGCCGGCGCGCAGCATCGCGGCGGTCTGCCGGTTGAGGGTGGAGACGTCCAGCCCGAGCGAGTCGCTGAGCTGCCCGATCGACATCGGGCCTTCCACGCGCAGCACGCTCAGCAACAGGTACGCGCTGCGGTCGAGCCCGCTGTCCACGTTCTTGCGTGAGATCAGGCTGTAGCGACCGAAGAGCATGGTCTCGAACTCGAGCCGCTCGGTGGGCGTCGTCAATGCACCTCCTCAATTGCCCCCAGCCTACGTGGCGTGCACGACACATTGAATGTGCATCATGCACATCATGTGTATAGTACATCTATCGTCGACTCGTGAGGGAGAACCCAGCCATGACCAGATCCGAATCCGTGGCGCGGCCGGGCGACCACAGCGCGCCGTCGGCCCGGGCGAACGCGAGCGCCATGCTCGCGGTGCTGGCCTACACCGGAGTCGTCGCCTCCCTGATGCAGACGCTCGTGGTGCCGCTGCTGGGTGAACTGCCGCGCATCGTGCACTCCACCCCCACGAACACGTCCTGGGTCGTCACGGTCACACTGCTCGTCGCCGCCGTCGCGACCCCGGTCGCCGGCCGGCTCGGCGACATGTTCGGCAAGCGCCGCATGCTGATCCTGTCGACCGTGCCGCTGCTGGCCGGATCCGTCGTGTGCGCCACAGCCGGCTCACTGATCCAGATGGTCGCCGGGCGCGGACTGCAGGGCCTCGGCGTCGGCACCATCCCACTGGCCATCGCGCTGCTGCGCGACGTGATGCCGCCCGAACGCCTCGGCTCGGCCATCGCCCTGATCAGTTCCTCGCTGGGTATCGGCGGCGCCCTCGGCCTGCCGCTCGCGTCGGCAATCACCGAATTCAGCAGCTGGCGCGTCATGTTCTGGGCCGCAGCGGTTCTCGTCGGGATCGCGACCGCACTCATCTACGTCGTGGTCCCGGAGGGCACCTCCGAAGGCTCGTCCGGCCGCTTCGACGGGCTCGGCGCGGTGCTGCTCGGCGGCGGCCTGGTGAGCCTGCTGCTGCCGATCTCCAAGGGCGCGAACTGGGGTTGGACCAGCGGCACCACCATCGGGCTGTTCACCACAGCCGTCGTCGTCCTGCTGATCTGGGGCTGGTGGGAACTACGCTCCCCCGAACCGCTGGTCGACCTGCGGGTCACCGCCCGGCCGCAGGTGCTGGTCACCAACCTCGCCAGCATCGCCGTCGGCGTCGGCCTGTACGCGCTGCAACTGAGCCTGCCGCAGCTGATGCAGCTGCCGAAGTCGCTCGGCTACGGCCTCGGTCAGTCGATGATCCAGATGGGCCTGTGGATGGCCACCGGCGGCATCATGATGATGGTCGTCTCCCCGATCGGCGCGAAACTGTCCGCGGCCCGCAACCCGAAGGTCACGCTGGTCATCGGCGCGCTCGTCATGGCGGCCGGATACGGTGTCGCACTGCCGCTGATGGGATCCATCTGGGGACTGCTGGTGGTCAACATCGTGGTCAGCAGCGGCGTGGCCTTCGCCTACGGCGCGATGCCCGCCCTGATCATGGGCGCGGTCCCGCAGTCGGAGACCGCCGCCGCCAACAGCTTCAACACCCTGATGCGCTCACTGGGCACCTCCACCTCCGCCGCCGTGGTCGGCGCGGTTCTCGCCCAGATGACCATCTCGATGGACGGGCACAATGTGCCCACCGAGCACGGTTTCCGCACGGTCTTCCTGATCGGCAGCGTGGTCTGCCTGGTGGCCGCGGTGATCGCGATGCTGATCCCGCTCGCCAAGACCGCGGCGGGCGGTCGCGGCGAGCGGGAGCCGAAACCGACTGTCGCCCTGGCGAAGAGCTGAGCCCGGACGCGGTGTCGGGACCCGTGCGACCGGGCCCAGACACCGCGCCCTGCGTCCTGCTAGCCGCGTGGTGCCAGTCCGGCGTACAGCAGTGCACCCGACTGCGGCTCCCGGACGATCAGCACCGCGTCACCCGCACGGGGGATCTCGAGGCGAGACACGAGGGTCGTGATCGAGGTCTGCGAACCGCCCAGGTCAAGTACGAGAACGACATTCGGGTTGTCGTTGATCGTCTGCCCGGTGTCTTGCACCTGCACGACCGTCGCAGTCTCGGTCGGTACTCCGCTCGCCAGTAACCCCTGAACCTGCTGGGCCTGGTTGGCAGAGTTCATCGCACCCTGCATCGCATTGGTGAATTCGCTGCCCATCACCGCTTTGGTCAGCTTGCCGGTAAAGCCTTTGCCTTTGACGATCCGGTCGGCCTGCTGCATGGCGTCGGCCTGACGCTCTGCCATGGGCTTCCTGTTGAAGAGTCCCACCGCTTCCTCCAATTTCGATCCAGAAGCTGCGATCAGAATACTCCGGAACATCCAAGCCACAGCTGCTTTCGGTGTTCGCCAGGGACGGCTGTCAGGCGGCGAACAGGCCCCACGCGCCGGCCCATGCGTCGCAACCACCGAGATGCCCTCGACACTCCGAGACAGAGCCTAGGCGGATGCCGACAGCGAGGACAGCAGCGCCGTCAGCCACGTACCGAGATCCGAAGGGCCGGTGGGCACCGAGGTGGTGGTCGGGACGGGTGTGGACGTCACGGGAACCGTGGTGCTGGGCGTGCAGGTCGGGTCGCCCGCGTCGAGGACGGTGAAGACGACCGGGCCCAGGAACCCACCGGTGCCGCCGCTCAGGGCCAACCACAGCTTGTGGTCACCGGCGGCGGCCGGGGTCCAGGCGGAGGTGAAGTCCGCGCCGCGGACCGTGGGCTGGTCGGCGTCGATCTGGGTCGCCGTGCTCAACGTCGCGCCGTCGAGGAAGTGATAGGAATTCGATCCGGCCGGGACCTTGATGGCCGGGACCGTGATCGTGTACGTGTTCCCCGCGCACGGGATCGCGGCGTCCACGGTCATGGCCGGGTCGTCGGCGCCCGCCACCCCGGCGGCCGCCGCGCTCAGCAGCATTCCCGCCGCGACCGCCCCGATGCTCATCGTCCGACTCTGGTTCATCCTCGGCTCCTCCTTCACCGAACGGCGATGTGCCGTTCTCCCTCCACCTTTCGAGCACTACGGCGCACCCGTTAACCCCCCTCCCGGGCCCGCGGCTCGTTCCGGCCACCGGCGCATACTGTCCACCGATCGACGGACACCACCGTCAGCCGAGCGGTCGTCGCGGCGACGGGCCGGGGCGCGCAGGCTGGAACCATGACCTCCACACAGCGTTCCGCCCCGCTCCCGGTGTCGGAAAACCACTATCTCGCAGGCAATTTCGGCCCGGTGGCCCAGGAGGTGACCGCCTACGACCTACCGGTCACCGGCAGCATCCCCGACTACCTCGACGGACGATTCCTGCGCATCGGCCCGAATCCGATCGACCCGAATCCCGAGACCTACCAATGGTTTCTAGGTGAGGGCATGGTGCACGGGCTGCGCATCGGCGACAGTCGCGCCCAGTGGTACCGCAATCGCTGGGTCCGCTCGGCGCGCGTCGCGCGCGCCCTCGGCGAGGAGTGGCGCGGCGGCCCGTGGCGCGGCGGATTCGACTTCGCCGCCAACACCAATATCATCGGCCATGCCGGGCGCACCCTGGCACTGACCGAAACCGGCGCTCGCCCTTACGAACTCGACGACGAGCTCGACACCGTCGGCCCCAGCGACTTCTGCGGCTCCCTGCGGGGCGGTTACACCGCCCATCCCAAACGGGATCCGGTCTCCGGCGAACTGCATGCCGTGTCCTACAACCCGCTGCGCGCGAACCTGGCCCGCTACTCGGTCACCGGCGTCGATGGCCGGATCCGGCGCGAGGTCGACATCCCGTTGCGCGGCTCGGTCATGATCCACGACTTCGCGCTCACCGAGAACTACGTGCTGATCTACGACCTTCCGGTGGTGCTCGACCTCGGCAACAAGCTGCTGAACCGGTTCTTCTCCACCCATAGCACGCCGTCTCCGCTCGCGGCTGCGGCGATGAGCCTGTCGCATCGAGTACAACCCAAGAACCTCCAGCTGCCCTACCGCTGGGACCCCAGCTACGGCGCCCGGATCGGTGTGCTGCCGAGAGAGCGGACGGCGGCAAAGGTCCGCTGGTTCGAGATCGAGCCGTGCTTCGTCTACCACACGCTCAACGCTTACGAGGAGGGCCAGCGGATCGTGATCGACGCGGTCCGGCACCCCAGCACGTTCGTCAACGGCCACAACGAACCCACGATCGGCGTGCCGGCCCTGCATCGATGGACTGCCGACCTGGCAACCGGACGGATCACGGAGGCCCCGCTGGACGATCGGCGACAGGAGTTCCCGCGCGTCGACGAGCGACTGATCGGGCGGCGGCACCGGTTCGGTTATTCGGTCGCGCGCCTGAATGTTCCGGACACACGATCGGCGGACACGCTGCTGCGCAACGACGTCACCACCGGGACGACGGAGGTGGTCTCCTTCGACGGTGACGGCGAACCGGGTGAGTTCATCCACGTGCCCAGCGGACCCGGCACGCCGGAGGACGACGGCGTGGTGATGGGCTTCGTCTACCGGCACGAGACCGGCCGCAGCGACCTGGTCATCCTCGACGCGGGCACCCTCGACCATGTGGCCACAGTGCATCTGCCCGCGCGGGTGCCCAACGGTTTTCACGGCAACTGGGTGCCGACCGCATGAGCACGCCCACGCCCGGCACCGGCCGTACGATCGCGCCGAAACCGGCCGTCGACGGCCCCGCCGGGCGCGGACGTGCGGCGGCCCGGTCGGGTAGATTTTCCGGAATGTGGTGGGCGCAGCCGCAGCTTCGGCCCTGGACCTGGTACCTGCTGGGCAATCTCGTCATCGGGGTCGCCGCTGAGCTGTTCCTCGCTCCGGATCTCGCGCCCGAGTTGCCGGGGTTGGCCGTCTTCGTCGCAATCCCCTTGTGCTGCTTGCTGTTCGGCGAGCGGGTGTTCCACGGCCACGACCGCACGGTGCACGATCCGGACCCGTACGCGGTGGTGTTCGCGCTGACCGTCACGGCCCTGCAGTTCCTGGCCACGGCCCTCGCCCCGGGCGTCGCGTTCGCGCTGCCGCTGCTGTTCCCATTGCTGTTCATGTCGCTACCGCTGCGGTTCGCGCTGGTCGCGGCCGCGATCGCCGGAGCCGGCCTGCCGGCGGCGGCGATCGCAGGAGCCGGCCTGCCGCTGGTCGCGAATTTCGCCGGCGCGGTGATGCCCGCCGGGTTCGTGATCGTGGTCAGCGTGATGGGCGCGGTACTGGGTCCGCTGATCGGCGCCCTGATCATCGAACGCGTCCGGGTCACCGATCGGCAGGCCGAACTGCTCGCCGAGGTCACCGCGAGCCGCGCCGAGGTCGCGCGCCTGGCCCACGAATCCGGTGGACTCGCCGAGCGAGCCCGGCTGGCCGGCGAGATCCACGACACCCTCGCCCAGGGCTTCACCAGCATCATCACCCTCGCCGAGGCCATCGACTCCGAGCTGGACGCGCACCCCGACCGCGCGCGCGAACACCTCGAGCTGCTGCGCGCGACAGCCCGGGAGAACCTCGCCGAATCACGCGCCATGGTGGCGGAATTGACCCCGCCCGCACTGGCCGACCACTCGCTGGGCGCGGCGCTGCGGCGGCAGTGCGACCGGCTCGCCGCCGAGACCGGGCTGACCGTCGACGTGCACAGCGACCCCGACCTGTCGGCGCTCCCGACCGCCACCGGCGTCGTGGTGCTGCGCTCGGTGCAGGAGGCGTTCGCCAACGTCCGCAAACACGCCCACGCCTCCCGGGTGGCGGTGCGCCTCGACACCGGTCCGGAACTTCTGCGGATCGTCGTGTGCGACAACGGCATCGGCTTCCCGGCGCGCGAACCCGGCGATCCGGTCGGCTACGGCCTGCACGGCATGCGCACCCGGGTCGAAGAAGTCGGCGGCACCGTCACCGTGGCGACCGCCGCCGACACCGGCACCACCGTGACGATCGAGGTCCCCGCATGACGTCCGCTCCGCCGATCACCGTCCTGCTGGTCGACGACCACACCATCGTGCGAGAAGGCTTGCGCGGCATGCTGTCCGCGGAACCGGATCTCGCGGTCGTCGGCGAGGCGGGCTCGGCCGGCGAGGCCGAAGTTCTTGCCGCGCATCTGCGGCCGCGGGTGATCCTGATGGACCTGCGTATGCCCGGCGGCGACGGCTTGCGGGCCACCGAGCGAATCCTGGCCGCGCACGCCGGAATTCACATCGTCATTCTCACCACCTACGACACCGACTCCGACATCCTGCGCGCGGTCGAGGTCGGCGCCTCCGGCTACCTGCTCAAGGACGCGTCCCGTGCCCAGCTCGCCGACGCGGTCCGCGCGGCCGCCCGCGGCGAGACCGTACTGGCCACCACGGTCGCCAACCGGCTCGCGCATTCCCTGCGCCGGACGGTGCCGCGCCTGTCGGGCCGCGAACTCGAGATCCTCGCCCACGTCGCCCAGGGCAAGACCAACGCCTCGATCGGGCGGGCCCTGCACATCAGCGAGGCCACCGTGAAGACCCACCTGCTGCGCGCGTTCGCCAAGCTGGAAGTCGGCGACCGCACGGCGGCGGTCACCACCGCCACCCGGTACGGGCTACTCTGAGCCGCTACATCATCGGCGCGGCCGCCGACCGGTTACCAGCCGCTGCAATTACGCGACACGCTGCTCCGAAGGCTCACCGGGGTGGTGCTGTCGTTACCGCGGTGTGGATCGTGTGAAGGGTGTTGCGGCGCAGGTCACGGCTGATCGTGGTGGTGGGTGCGACGGTGTCGAAGCCGTGGAAGGCGCAGCCGGCTGTCGACCTCGGCGGTGGTCAAGGCCTGGTGGTAGCGGGCGTTCTGGGCGTGGAGCAGGTCCTGGTCGCCGACGGTGATCCACGCCGGCGGTAGCCCGGCGAGGTCGGGGGCGAGGCGGTAGTCCACGGACGCGACGAGCACTCCGGTGCGGGCGGCGATCTGGTGGCACCAGCGGTCGTCGTGCGCGGCGGTGCCGAAGACGAAGCCGCCGCCGTGGATCCACAGCAGTGCCGGGCCCGGCGCCCGGGAACCGGTGTCGCCGAACACCCGGACCCGCACACCGCCACCCAGATCGGTGACCAGGGCGGCGGGATGCGGGCGGGTGCGTGCGGCAAGGCGGCGCATCACCGGCAACGTGCGTGGGCTGACGGTTTCGCGGGGTAGGACCAGCGCGTACGGTCGCAGGTCACGGTGGTAGCGCCGGTACTGGCGGAACCGGGTCGGTGTGCCGGTCATGCGGGGGTGAGCGACAGGTTCAGGTGCGCCAGGCGGCGCACGATCAGGCTCGGAACGTAGGTAGGTTCCGGACCGCTCAGCGAGACGGCGGTGGTGGTGGCGAGCAGTGCACGCACGGCCTGGGTGGTTTCTTTGCGAGCGAGATGGGCGCCGAGGCAGAAGTGGATGCCGCGCCCGAAGCTGTGGTGCTGTTTCGGCTGGCCGCGGTCGAGGTCGACGCGGTCGGGGTGGTCGAAGATGCTGGGGTCGCGGTTGGACGCACCCCACATCAGCATCAGCCGGGCACCGGATTCGAGTTCGACTCCGGCCAGCTCAGTGGGCGCGGTAGTGACGCGGAAGTGGCCGCGGAACGGGCTCTCGATGCGCACCGCTTCCTCCACCAGCGCACCGATCCGGTCGGGTTCGGCGCGCAGGGTTACTTGCAGTTGCCGATCCTCGGCCAGTAGCCGTACCGCGGTGCCGAGCAGGCTCGCGGTCGATTCCGCGCCCGCGGTGACCAGCTGCACCAGCAGCACCGCCCCCTGATCACGGGTCAGGGTTCCCGACGCGACCGCGGCCGCGACACTGCCCAGCACCCCCGTGTCCTGCCCCGGGCGGGCCTGGTCGAGGCGCTCGCCCAGATACCGGGCGAACTCGAGCACCGCGAGCGCGGCCTGCCCGGCGCGTTCGGGACTTGCGACCCCGGAAACCAGATCGATCGCCGCGTCCGACCAGTCGGCGAGGCGCTGATGGTCTTCGCGCGGCAGCCCGATCAGCTCGCCGATCACCTGCACCGGGACCCGATGGGCGACCGCGGTCATCCAGTCACCGCCGCCGGCGGCGACCAGCCCGGCCACCGCCGGGGCGACCGCGGCGTCGATCAGCTCGGTCGTCTCGGCTATCGCACGCGGGCTGAACCGCGACATCACCAGCGCCCGCTGCGCGGTGTGTGCGGGCGGATCCGCGGTCGCCAGCACATCGACTCCGGCGCCGGCCTCGGCCACCGACACCGTCGCCGAACCCGATGCCGCCGACAGCACCGCGACCAGATTGCTCGAATAGGTTTGCGGATCCGCCAGCACAGTGCGGATCGCCTCGAACCCGAGCACCACATACAGCTGCTGGTCAGGAAGATAATGCACGTCCCCGATAGGACGCAGTTGCTCGAGCAGCGGATACGGGTCCTGCAGTGCCTCAGCGCCGAACAGGTCAGGAACAGTCATCACAACCAGCCTTTCACACGTTATATAACACGTTATACAACGTGTTCTCGTTCTGCGGTACCCTCGAACCGTGGTCGACGACACTGCTGCCCTGCTGCGCGAGTCCCGCGATTCGTTGCGCGTGATCCGCGAATTCGGGCCCACCGAACGCGCACGCCGCGCCGAGATCGCCGCGGTCGCCCGCACGATGGCGTCCCGGCACGGCTACAAGGGCGTCACGATCCGCGAGGTCGCCGCCCAGGCCGGCACCACCCCGGTCACGGTGTACCGCTACTTCGGTTCCAAGGACGGCCTGATCCAGCACCTCATGGCCGACTGGGCCCTCGACACCCTCGAACGCCTGACCCGCCTACCGGCCGACCCCGGCGCCGAGCCCGCCGACCGGATCGCCGCCGCGTTCTCCCAGGTCATCGACTGGGCCGCCGAGGACCACAATCTGCTGCAGGCCGGAATGAACTCCGTGCATTCCGGCGACGGCTCGGGCATCAGGGTCTGGCGGCCGGTGTTCACCGAACTCGTCCGCGCCGCCCTCGCCGACCCCGGCTGGACCGACGACCACGACCGAGCCCTGGTCCTCGGCCACGTCCTCACCACCTGCCTACTCGACCTGACCACCAATCCCGCCGACATCACCGACATCCGCCACACCATCACCCGCGCGGCGCACCTGCTCTTCACCACATCCACCCCGAACCGCCACCCGTAGCTTCGGCGCGACCGAGGTCGACCTCGACGCCGAACTCGCCCAGCTCGGGCCGACCGGCCACCGGCCGCTACGGGTGCGTGACACGTTGTTCTGAGCCTGCTCATCGCAGCCGGGCACCGGCGGGCTTGTCCGCAGTAGCTGGTGAGTGCAGTCGAGACGCCTCAGTTCTCGAGGTAGGCGACCATACTTCCGATGAGCGCTTCGATAGCGTCGTCGAGGTTGCCGTATGTGCCGAGAGTCCGCTCGGAGGTGATACCACGCATGGCGGCCGGGATCAGCGCCGCGACCCGGCGCACCTTGACCGGATCGAGTTCCAGATCGGCGAAGGCCCGCTGGCACGCGTCGTCCCAGTGCGGTTTCCAGGACGCCAGCTCGGCGGCGGTGAGCGGGTAGTCGCGTTCGAGTTCGGCGTGGTCGCGGGGCAGCGCCGCGCGCAGCGTCTCGATGGCCAATGACTCGGGGCGGCGCAATCCGATGGCCATCGCGTGGATGAGCGCGGCGACGCGTTCGCGCAGGGTGCCGCCCGGTTTGGCGGCCGCGGGCAGGTCCCCGCGCTTGTCGGCGGTGTAGCGCAGGACCGCGGCCCACAGGCCGTCGATGTCGCCGAACTGATATTTGACGACTCCCCAGGTCGCGCCGATGTCGCGGGCGATCCGGTTGCCGGACACCGCGGCGGGGTCCCCGGTCGACAGCGAGGCGATCGCCGCCTCGAGCATGGCTTCCCGCGATTGGATCCCGCGCTTGTTCGCCCGCCTCGTGCCCGCCGTTGCCTCTGTCACGAGGGCCGATGCTACCTCGATCGACCTGGGGAATCCAGTTTCAACTAACCCTCTTGCATTCTTTCAAAGAGGGTTCTATTCTCGTGGTCGCCGGGCGTGGAACCGACGGTCCGCGCCGACCCGGACAGCCCGCGAAGACGTGGAGGATCGAGATGGCCAAACCACCACTGTCGATGGAGCCGACGGGCTGGTTCCAAGTCGCCTGGCGCACCGAGATCGAGGTCGGTGCGGTGCACAGGATGAAGTACTTCGGGCGTGAGATGGTGGCGTGGCGATCGGCCGCCGGCGACCTCGCGGTCTTCGACGCCTACTGCGAGCACCTCGGCGCGCACCTCGGCTATGGCGGGCAGGTTCAGGGCGAGAACCTGGTGTGCCCGTTCCACGGCTGGGAATGGAACCGCGAGGGCCGCAATGTGTGCATCCCCTACGAGTCCCACCCGAACAAGGGCCGCCGCATCCGCAGCTACCCCGTCGTCGAACGTAACGAGGCGGTGTGGATCTGGTACGACACCGCCGGCCGCGCACCGTATTTCGAGGTGCCGGACGTGTTCGAAGCGTTCGGTGACGGCAAGACCGCCGCGGACTACTACCCGCCGGTGCCTGCCGCGACATTGTTCCGGCCTGGCCTGGAACTGCATCCGCAATATGTGATGGAGAACGGCGTCGACTTCGCGCACTTCAAGGTGGTGCACAAGACGCCGTTCGTGCCGGAGTTCACCCGTCACGATTTCTCCGGCCCGGTGTCCTACGTCGATTTCACCATCGCCTTCGACGAGGACATCGCCGAGGACCAGGTCAACAGTGGTGTGGAATCGATCAACGCCGGCTTGGGCTGTTCGATCACCAAGAGCTGGGGCATGATCGACCACCGCACCATGCCCGCGGTGACACCGGTCGACGAATACACCTCCGATGTGCGTTTCACCGTCTGGATCGGCCGCAAGCCCGGCGACGAACGCCCCGAGATCGGCCGCTACGGCACGACCATGGCCGGATTCGTCATCGAGCAGTTCGAAGCCGACGTCCACATCTGGGCGCATCAGCGCTACTCCGACCCGCCCGCCCTGTCGCAGAAGGAATTCAAGGGCTTCAAGGCGCTGCGCGAATGGGCCGTGCAGTTCTACCCCGACGGCGGACCCGCTGGCACCGATCCACGTCACCCCGATAGCGGCGCCGTGCGCCCGGCGGCCACCACCGCCTGAACCTCCCCGACCCAGTACCGACGCGAAAACGTAACAGCCAGAAAGGCACTGATCATGAGCGAGCGCAGCGAGCGACCAATAGACACAGCCACCCTGGTGGTCATGCCGGAGCCGAGCGTCAGCGAGGTGGAGGCATGAGCAACTCCGACAAGATCCGGGTATTCCAGGTCGCCACCGGCAACCTCGGCACCGAGATGATCGGCCGCATCCGCAACCACCGAGACCTCGAACTGGTCGGGCTGCACTGCTATTCGCCGGACAAGATCGGACGCGACGCGGGAGAGATCGTCGGTCTGGACCCGATCGGTGTGATCGCCACCGGCACGGTCGAAGAGATCATCGCCGCCCGCCCCGACGTGCTCACCTTCCACGGCGTGTTCCCCGATGAGGACCTCTACGAAAAAGTGCTCGAGGCCGGCATCGACGTGGTGACCACCGCGGACTGGATCACCGGCTTCCACCGCGACCGCAACCACTCGCATCCCTCGGGCCGCAAGGTCAGCGAGGTCATCCAAGCGGCCTGCGAGCGTGGCGGTTCCACGTTCTACGGCACCGGCATGAATCCGGGCCTGTGCCAGATCCTGGGCATCGTGCACACCGCCGACGTCGCCGATATCGAGAACGTCACCGTCACCGAATCCGTGGATGTGTCCTGCCATCACTCCGTGGACACTTGGAAGGCCGTCGGCTACGGCCGCCCGATCGACGATCCGACCATCCCCGATTCGCTCTACAAATACACCGCCGTCTTCGCCGATTCGGTCTACCTCATGGCCGACGCCTTCGGCCTGGAACTCGACGAGGTGAAATTCAGCTACGAGCTCGGCGCCTGCACCAAGGACGTCGACCTCGGCTGGTACTTCATGCCCAAGGGTTCACTCGGCGCGAACTACATCAAATACCAAGGCATGGTCGACGGCGTCGCACGAGTGGAGACCCACCTCGAATGGCAGATGACCCCGCACACCGACCCCGCATGGAATATCAAGGGCTGCTATATCACCCAGGTCACCGGCGACCCCAACATCTACAGCAAGCACATGATCTTCCCGCGTAAGGGTTTCGACCTGTCGAACCCGGAGAACTTCGCCTCCATCGGCATGACCGTCACCGGCCTGCCCGCCCTCAACGCCATCAAATCCGTCGTCGCCGCCCGCCCCGGCATCATCACCAGCGCCGACCTTCCCCTCCGCGGCTTCGCCGGCCGCTTCAACATCTGAACGGCGACCCCGGCGGGCGGGCACGATCGAGCGCCCGTCGAGAGCCCTTGCGGCGGAACGGAACCCGAGGTGACCCGGCTCCGCCGCGGCACAGCGCGGCCGGACATCGTGCCGACGAGCACCGAGGCCCGATACCGCGGTCTGCCCGGTACGCCCGTCCCTGTTTCCATCCGGTGAAATTCCGGCACAACGGGTTTCGAGCGAACCTGGGAAACGCCTGCGAGACGGTACCCTGTCGCGAATGACCACCACCGACACGCAGATCGCGGTGCCCGACACCGTTCGTGGTGAGCTGCGGCGCGGGGTGCGCAGCGTTCTGGTCGACCCGGTGGCCCTGCGGCTGGTGCGGGAACGCTTCGACAGCGAACAGGCCGGCGCGCTCGGCCGCTACCTCGCCGCGTCCCAGTCGCCGAATACGGTGCGCGCCTATCGATCCGACTGGGTGGCCTGGTCGGCGTGGTGTGCCGCCGAAGGCCGGCAGTCGCTGCCCGCCGACCCCCTCGACGTCGCCGTGTATGTCGCCGCGGCCGCCGACGCGCGAAAGACTGGCGGCGAGTGGGCATTCGGTGCCGCGACCCTGGAACGCAAGTGCGCCGCCATCGCGGCGGTCCATGCCGCGAACGGGCTGCCGTCACCGACCCGCTCGGATGTGGTGCGCCTGACCCTGCGCGGTATCCGTCGCACCCGCCGCACCCAACCCAAGCGCAAACGCCCGGTCCTGCTGCACACGCTGGAACAGCTGCTGGCCGAACTTCCCGCACCCGGCTGGCCCACCGAACCGGCTCGCCGCCGCGATCTGCTCATCCTGCTGGTGGGATTCGCGGGCGCGTTGCGGCGCAGCGAGATCGCGGGCCTGCGGATCACCGACGTGAGCGTCCACCTCGACCACCACACCGGCGAGCCGATGCTGCTGATCCAGCTGCCGGCCACCAAGACCGACCCGTCGGGCAGCACCGGTCAGCGGGTCGCGCTACCGCGCGGCGGCCGCCCGCCGACCTGCCCGGTGTGCGCGTTCACGGACTGGATCCGGTTGCGGGAGGCCTACGCCGAGCACGGCCGCGGCGGACTACCCGGCTGGCTGGACGCCACCCCGGTCGGTACCGACCTGCACCGCTGCCACGGTTTCACCGGCACCACGCTGACCGATCCGGATCTGCCGCTGTTCCCGGCGGTGTCGCGGCACGGCGGGCTGGGCAGCACCGCGATGTCCGGCCGCGCGGTAGCGGAACTGGTGAAACGCTATGCCGCCCGTGCGGGTCTCGACCCGACCCTGTTCTCGGGGCACTCGCTGCGCTCCGGGTTCGCCACCCAGGCCGCGCTCGGTGGGGCCAGCGACCGCGAGATCATGCGGCAGGGCCGCTGGTCCAACCCGCGCACGGTGCACGGCTACATCCGCACCGCGAACCCGCTCGACGACAACGCCGTCACCAAACTCGGCCTGTGACAGCCGGTTTCAGGGCTGCCAGGTGAGCTTGCCGCCCTGGAAGTCCTGGGCCTTGCCGTCCTTGTAGTCGTACTCGTCGCTGGTCGGGAAGCCGTAGCGCCCGTTGACGTCGCCGTAGGACTGCCAGTTCTGCTTGATCGCGCCCCACACGGTGTGCGCGCCGGTCTTGGGCGACCAGTACACGGTGCCGCCGTCGAAGATCTGGTAGAGGCCGTCGCTGCCGGCCTTGGCGGCGTCGGTGACCGGGAAGCCCAGAATGCCGCCCTCCCAGCCCATCTGGGCCCACTTGTCGCGGATCGGACCGGACACGACGTGCGCGTCGGTGCCCAGCGACCAGTAGATGGATCCGTTCTGGAAGTGGTTGTAGCGGCCCTCGCCGTTGGGGGTGCCCTGCTCGTCGGTGACCGGGTAGCCCAGCGGGCCGTTCTCGTAGTTGGTCGAGGCCCACTTGTCGCGGATGCGGCCGCCGACCTCGGTGGCGCCGGTCGCGGGTGTCCAGTAGATGGAGGCGTTGTTGGTGAACTTCTGGAACCGGCCGCCGTTGGCCGCCGGGGATTCGGGGGTGATCGGGTCGCCGAGTACGTCGGGCCCGCCGAGGTTGTTGTAGTCGACCTCGATTGCTCCACCGACGTCGAACGCGCCGTGCTGGGTCGCCGACGCGGGACCCGCCGCCAGGACCGCGGTCACCTCGGCCGCGGCCGCAGCCGCCGCCACCATCGCCAGAACTCTCCTCGAATTCGCCACTGTCAACTCCTGCCGCTGTATTCCACTGGGTGTCCCGACTCGGCCGCCATCTTCCCTGTGCTGGAAGTGAGCTGCAAGAGCAACCGGGTATTCGCTGCCTGCACCCTACGGGCTCCCAGCTGATTCCCAGGAAGCGGTGAGAGTCTTCACCGGCGCGACGGGCATGCTGGCGCGGTGACCGTGACCAGTACCGAAACTTCCGACGCCGGCCCACCCGCCCCCGAAGCACCCGAGGTACCCGCTGCGGCGGAACCCGTTCCCCACGAACTGGCCCCGGCCCGCCCGTGGGAGCGGATCGCGCTGGCGGTCCTGCTGCTGGGCACCGCCGCCGCCTATCTGTGGAACATCACCGTCAACGGGATGGGCAACAACTTCTACGCCGCCGCCACGTGGTCGGGGTCGCAGGATTGGAAGGCACTGCTCTTCGGCTCGCTGGACCCGGCGAACTTCATCACCGTCGACAAACCGCCGGTGTCGCAATGGGTCATGGGCCTGTCCGGGCAGATCTTCGGCTTCTCGAGCGCGAGCATGCTGGTCCCCGAGGCGCTGATGGCGGTCGCGGCCGTCGTCCTCATGTACGGCGCGCTGACCCGCGCCACCGGTAGCCGCGCGAGCGGCCTGCTCGCCGGTGCCGCGCTCGCCGTGACACCGGTCGTGGCAATGATGTTCCGGTTCAACAATCCCGACGCGGTAATGGTGCTGCTGATGACCGCCGGCGCGTATTGCACGGTGCGGGCGTTGCGCGGCGCGAGTGTGCGCTGGCTGATGTTGGCCGGTGTCGCACTGGGTTTCGCGTTCCTGGCCAAGATGCTCGAGGGCCTGATGGTGTTGCCCGCGCTGGGACTGGCCTATCTGGTGGTTGCTCCGACGACGCTGGGCAAGCGGATCGCGCACTTGCTCGCGGCCGCGGTGGCGCTGGTGGTGTCCGCGGGCTGGTTCGTGCTGCTGACGATCCTGTGGCCGGCCGATTCGCGGCCGTATCTGGCCGGGTCCAAGGACAACACGTTCATGGATCTGGTGCTGGGCTACAACGGCATCTCCCGCTACCTGGGCAAGAACCACATGGGCGGCCAGAAGGGCGGCGGTCCGTTCGAGCTGCCGCCGGGCTACAAGCTGCCCGAGAACCTGCTCGGCGGGCACGGCCGCGGCGGCGGCGCGTTCAGTGGGGCCAACGGGCCGGACCGCATGTTCACCGGTGAGATCGGCTGGGAGATCTCCTGGTTGCTGCCGGCGGCACTGGTGGCGTTCGCGCTGGTCATGGTCGCGCGCGGCCGGTCCCCGCGCACCGATGTCGTGCGCGGTGCGGCACTGGTGTTCGGCTTGTGGCTGATCATCGACGGCATCGCGTTCACCGAGATGAAGGGCGGCATGCACGCCTATTACACCCTCGCGGTAGCCCCCGGGATCGCCGGCTGTGTTGCGTTGGGTGCGTTCGAGGCGTGGCGGTTGCGCGACGGCCTGATCGGCCGGGTCGGCGGGGCCGCGCTGGTAGCGGCCTCGGGTGGCTGGGCGTTCGTGCTGCTGAACCGCAACGCGGACTGGCAGCCGTGGTTGCGCTGGACGATCCTGGCGCTGACCGTGGTCGTGACGCTGGGTCTGTTGCTGACCGCGGCACCGGCGACGGCCCGCACGCCGGAACTGCGCCGGCGCGCGACCACCGCGCTGCTGGCGGCGAGTGTGATCGTCGGCCTGGCCGGGACCACCGCGTACGCCGCGGCGACGTTGCCGCAGGCGCACACCGGTGGTAGCCCGTCGGTGGGCCCGGCCCGTCCGAAGCAGGACGACAAGGCGAACCCGTTCGGCGGCATCACGAGACAGCAGATGGCGATGTTTACCGGCAGCGGTTCGGTCGATCCGCAGCTCACCGCGAAGCTGGAGGCCACGCACACGACCTGGTCGGCGGCGATCGACCGGTCCGGTCCGGCGGCCGGTCTGGAGCTGGCCACGAACACCGCGGTGCTGGCGATCGGTGGTTTCACCTCCGAGGACCCGGTGCCCACGCTGGCCGGTTTCCAGCAACTGGTGCACGACCACAAGATCGCCTACTACCTGGCCCAGGAGGTCGAGCTGCCGGACTCGTGGAAGACCGACCAGCCGGCCCCCGGTGCGCACCACCGCAAGCCCGGCGAGCCGGCGGACCCGAACGCGCCGAAACCCGATGCGCCGCAACCGGAGTCCGCTGCGCCCGGTACGCAGGCGAACCCGGACACCCCGCGGTGGCATCCCGGCGGCAATCCCGAAATCTACAACTGGGTGTCCGCACACTATCCGGTCGAGCACATCGGCAGTACCGCCGTCTACGACTTGACCGCCGACCCGCACTGATCGTCCTCCGGCGATCGCAGTGCGGCAGCGCCGCTCCCCGCTCCGGCGGTGGGGCGGCGCTGTCGTTTCGACCCGAAATACCAGAGCACTGCTCTCGATCTGGCAGGATGGCGGAATGACCGGAACCACACCACGCGCCCGGGCCCGCGCCCGCACCATGGACGACATCGTGCGGATCGGCCGCGAGCACCTGGCCGTGCACGGTGCCGCGGCCCTGTCACTGCGGGCCGTGGCCCGCGATCTGGGCGTCGTGTCTTCCGCGGTCTACCGATACGTCAGCAGCCGCGACGAACTGCTCACCATGCTGGTCGTCGACGGCTTCACCGAACTCGCCGACACCGTCGACACCGCGCTCGCCACCGCTCCCGCGGACGCACGCGCCCGGATCATGGTCGTGGGCCGCACGGTCCGCGCCTGGGCGCTGGCCGAGCCCGCGCGCTACGGCCTGCTCTACGGCACCCCGGTCCCGGGCTATCAGGCACCCGCCCAGCAAACCGTGCCGCCCGGCACCCGCCTGATCGGCACCCTGCTGCAGATCGTCGACAACGCCTGCCGCACCGAGACGGTCGCCGTGCCCGAGCCCAAACCGCGGCTGTCGGCGGGCCTGGCCGCCGACTTCGCCCTCATCCGAGACGCTTTCGGGCTCGCCGTCCCCGATTCCGTACTGCTGCGGACGGTTTCGCTGTGGACCGGCATGTTCGGGGCGATCAGTTTCGACGTCTTCGACCAGTACGGTGAGAGCACGTTCAGCGACCGCGCGGAACTGTTCGACCATCAGCTCGACGGGCTGTGTGACCTGCTCGGATTGCCTGCCGCGCCCGCCCGCTGACCGCCGATCCGACTGGCGCGAAATGGCGTTCGGCGGCTGGGTCGGGCAGGATGACTGGACCCGCGAGCACGACTTTCTCAGAGTTTCTTCAGCAAGATGATGCGAGACTGTTAGAACGATGAACGACCAGACCGAAGAGATCCCGGTATACGTGGATCGGCCCGCCGGGGATCGCGCGAGCAGGAAGCTCCCGGCGCAGGACCGGACCTCCGCTGATCGGTCCGGATCCCCCGCCGCCGACGACCCCGTCGACGCGCCCACCGAACTGCTCACTCCGGTAACCGAATTGCTGACGCCGGTGCGCGGCAGCACCACGGGTCCGAATCGCCGCCGCCGACGGGCCGCCGCGGCCGCACCGACCGGGTTGCAGGGTCGCGCGGTCCGGATGGGCAGCCGCATCATGGCCGCCGCGTCGGCGGTGATCGTCGTCACCGGAACGGGTTTCGCGTACTACACCGAGAAGAGCGTGAACAACGGGTTCTCCCGGGCCGACGTCATCAATCCCGAGGACAACGCCGCGCTCGGTGACGACATGAACATACTGCTGATCGGTCTGGACACCCGAAAGGACCAGAACGGCAACGACCTACCGAAGGACATCCTCGACCAGCTGCACGCCGGTGACGGCGAAGAGGGTGGTTACAACGCCAATTCGCTGATCCTGGTGCATATTCCGAAGGATCTCAAGAAGATCACCGCCTTCTCGATCCCGCGTGACGACTACGTGCCCGTCACCGGGATCCCCGGATACGACCACGCCAAGATCAAGGAATCCTACGGCCTGGCGAAGTATTACGCCGAGCAGAAGCTGGAGGCCCAGGGCGTCACCGACAAGGTCGAGCTCGAGCACAAGGGCCGCGAGGCCGGCCAGAAGTCGGTGTTGCAGACGGTCAAGGCGGTCACCGGCGTGCCGATCAACCGAGTCGCGGAGGTCTCGCTGGTCGGGTTCTACGACCTGGCCAACATTCTCGGCGGCGTCGACGTCTGCCTCAATCACGCGGTCGACGACGAGTTCTATTCCGGTGCCGTCTTCCCGGCCGGCCCGCAGCATCTCGACGCCGCCAACGCATTGTCGTTCGTGCGGCAGCGACACGAGCTGGAGAACGGTGACCTCGACCGGACCCACCGTCAGCAGGCGTTCCTCACCTCGGTCGCCAAGCAGCTCAAGAGTTCCGGCACCCTCACCAATGTCACCCGGCTGCAGCAGCTGATCACCGCGGCGCAGAAGGACATCGTGCTGTCCGCGGGGTGGGACGTGCTCGACTTCGCCCAGACGCTCGGCAAGGCGGGCAAGGTACCGATCGAGTTCCAGACCCTGCCCGTGAAGGCCTACGACACCGTCGACGGCCAAGACGTGAACGTCGTCGACCTGGCTCTGATCCGGTCGACTGTCCGTACCGCGTTCGGCATGCAGACCGATGCGCCGGTGGCTCCGAAGACCACCCCCACCAGCACGGTCGACGTGTGGAACGCCGGCGCCAATCCCGGTGACGCGGGCAAGCTGTCGACCGCGCTGGCGCAGAAGGGTTTCACCGAGGGCACTGTCGCCAGCGACACCTCCGGCCAGTATTCGGCGTCCACGATCTACTACGGTTCCGGCGCCGACACCGACGCCGGTCAGCTGTCGGACATGCTCGGCGGGATCCCGTCGGTCGCCTCGAAGAACGTCGCCGCCGGTCACGTGAAGGTGGTGCTGAGCTCCGACTTCACCCTGCCCGAGGCGCTCGGCGGCACCCCGCCTACGACCACCAGCGTCGCGCCCCCGCCGAAGTCCGGATCGACCGCGGCCGGCGCCACCGAAACACCCAGCGCCGACGACGGTGTGCCGGACTCGGGGAAGCCGGTCACCACCAGCATCGGTGACGACATCCCCTGCGTGAACTGACCCGAGGCGCGCCGGGTCGGGCACCGGGCCCGGCGCACCGTACGATGCCCCGGTGACCGCCGACGACTTCGACCACCTCGACACCTCGACCCTGCCCGCGCGGCAGCGCAAACTGCTCGAGGTCATCCGCGACGCGGTGCAGCGAGACGGATTCGCGCCCAGCACACGGGAGTTGGCGTCGGCGGTCGGTCTGCGTTCGCCGTCGTCGGTGTCGAAGCATCTCAAGGCGCTCGAGGAGCGCGGGTTCCTGCGGCGCGGTGATTCGGTGGCGCGGCCGATGGACGTGCGCCTGTTCCTGCGCAATTCGCCTGCGGCGGTGGCGGATTCGGAGTCGGTGACAGTGCCCGTGGTGGGCGACATCGCCGCCGGCAGTCCGATCCTCGCCGAGGAGCACACCGACGATCTACTCACCCTGTCGCGTCAATTGGTCGGCCACGGAACGGTTTTCGGGCTGCGGGTGCGCGGCGAGTCGATGATCGACGCCGCCATCTGCGACGGTGACCTGGTGGTGGTGCGCCGCCAGCCCGACGCGAACTCCGGCGACATCGTGGCCGCCATGATCGACGGTGAGGCCACGGTGAAGGTGCTGCGCCGCCGCAACGGTCACACCTATCTCGAACCCCGCAACCCGGCCTACCCGGTGCTCGACGGTGACGAGGCGGTCGTGCTGGGCAAGGTGGTCTCGGTGATGCGCCGCATGTGACGGACGTGGCCCGCGCGGCCCGATATTGCGTTGTCGGGCGGCTCGCTCCTGACTAGCGTGGAGCGGTCCATTTTCCGCAACGAAAGGGGATCCGCATGGATCCGCTGACCGAAGGCGAGATCCGCTCGTCCTTCGTGAACTGTTCCAAGGGCGACACCAAACGCCTCAACCTGCCTCGCGACCTGGCCGACCGGCCCTGGGACGACCTGGACTTCCTGGGCTGGACCGATCCGTCGCTGGGTGGCCGCGCCTATATCGTCGTTCCCGCCGATATCCCGGTCTCGGGAGCGGACGGCCCGGTCGGGGTGGCGTTGCGCTACGAGTCCGGCGGTCCCCGCAAGGCTCAGATGTGCACGATCTGCCTGACCACGCACACCGGTTCCGATGTGTCGCTGATGACCGCGGCGAAGGTCGGCGACGCGGGCCGGCGCGGCAATACGGTCGGCACCTATATGTGCACCGACCTGGCGTGTTCGCTGTACGCCCGCAACAAGAAGCGTCCGGCGCTCGGTAACCGCTATCGCGAGGAACTGTCTCCGGAGGAGAAGGCCCTGCGGGTGCGCGAGAACCTGGCCGCGTTCCTGCTCCGCGTCACCGGCTGACCCACCCGGCCCGCCGTTCGTCCGTCGACAACAGGAGGTAGCTGCCGTGTGCCGACACAGCAGACCCCATCCCGGCCCCGGCCGGGACCCCGAAACAGCCGCATCCGCCGAGTCCGGCGATCACCCCGTCCGTTCCGCGCGTCCGCCCCGCCCGGCCGGCCGGGCACGTTAGGGTTTTGCGAAACTTCGACTGTCCGCCCCCGCGCGGACCGACGCGGTCAGGAAGCGCGCCCATGCCCTATGCAGTGGACTTCAAGGATGTTTCGACCACCGGCCTGGAATCCTCGCCGGTCGCACCCGCTCTGGCGGGCTTGCGGGCGAACGAGGCCCGCTATTTCAAGAACAAGTACGACCACACCTTCACCGTCGAGCCCGCCGCCGAGGCCGAGTCGACGATCGACTGGGTGAGCCGCATCCTGCGCGAAGAACGCGATATCGTCATCGCCTCTCCCCCGCTCGAGGCCACCGAATTCGAGGTCGAGGGCATCCGCATGGCCTACGTCTTCTACCGGAGCGGCCTCTCGATCAACGTCATGTACACCCTCGCGGACGCCGGCAAACGAGCGGTCGGCTTCAAACTGTCCGACGGCATGGAGATCCCCGCCGAACTCTCGTCCTTCAAGTTCGCCCGCCAGAAGTCGAAGCTGGCCGGCACCATCCGCGGCAGCTACTTCGTCATCAAGAACGAGTACTGAGTCCGGGGCACCCGCGGCCGTTCACGGCAGGCGGTGTTCGGCCAGCCAGGTGCGGGCGCGGGCGGCGGAGGCGCGGCTGAGCCAGGCATCCTGGATGACCTCGGTCAGCTCGGCGAGGGTGAGTTCGCCGATTCTGCTGCCGCGCAACAGTACCGAGAGGTGTCCGGCGAAGTGGGCGGTGGTGAAGAACGGGGAGTTCTCGTCCTGGACCAGCGCCAGCTTGTCGGACTCCGACGGAACCCAGAAGACGATCACGTCCGGGTAGCGCTCGCCGGAAACCGGGTCGACGGCATCGGGCCGGGGAGTACGGAAGAAGACGAAGGACTTCCTGCCCACCTGATAGACCGGATTGCCTTGCGGCCCTTCGATGATCGTGACATGCGGCATGGCGGCGGCCACGTCGTGGACATCGGCGAGGCTAGCCGGGCGCGAAGGTTTCGGCACGCCCGCGAGTGTAGTGATGCGGCCGCGACGACAAGTCCGACGCGGCCCTCGTCGCCGGTACGGGACCGTCGCGGCCAGTACCCGATCAGCCGTAAAACTGAAGCCCCGCGCCGAGCGGCCGTGGTTCGAAGCCTCGTGCCGGTCGCCTGACTGGGATTTCACGATCCGCCGGTCCGGGCTGCCTGGACCGGCGGATCGGCCGCGGGTTCCCGCCGGGGTCTGGGCGTCGGATGGTTCACTGAGATCGAGATCGTCGACACCGCTCCCGGATGCGAGGAGGACGCCATGGCTCGTCTCACTCCCAAACGCCGACCGCGGCAGCGTGGACGCCGCCTGAACCCGCACGTCCACGGCTTCACCACCGCATCACCTACGCCGATCGTGGCCACCGTCGTGGTGCTGGTGGTCGGTGTGTTCCTCCTTCTGGCTGTGGGGACCGTCTACTTCGCGGTGTCCCCGCACCGGACCTCCGATCCCGCCGTGTTCCCCGCGACCAGCCCTCAGGCAGTGTCGGCCGTTGCCTCGCCGACCGTCGCGCCGCCCGCGCCGACGACCCAACCGCAGGTGTGCTTCCCGCTCGAGCCCTGCTGATCGCAGCCACTGATCGACCTGCTCGACTCCGAACAAGGGCGTGCAGCACGAACTCTGTTGCGCCCACAGCACAATCTGTCGGCTTCATGCCGCCTACCCATGCGCGTTCGGTCCGGATAACTTCCGGTCTGTTCGCCGAGCAGCCGAAAGGGACGGCGGCCCCGTCTGTACTGCGGCGACGAGTGCTGCCGGGACATGTATCGGCCGCGGTTCGAGGACCAGAAGGGCAGCGCGAAAACTTCGGGCACGGCCGAGAATCCGCGTCCTCGAAGTCGAGGAGGACGGCGACAAGCCGGAGGCGCCTTGCAGCGCGCCCCCGGCAAGGATCGAAAGCCTGGGTCCCGCTAGTGATCTCGCGGTGACACAGCCTCGTGCAGTGCACGATCGGCGCCGGATCGGGCGTCGGCTGACCAGTGTGGTGCGTTCCATCGGTCGGCGATCTCGGCGGCCAGGGTGAAATGGGCTGTGGCTTCATCGAATCGGCGCAGGTACAGCGCTAGGTCGCCGAGGGTGTGGGCGACCGGGTGCAGGGCCAGGGAGAGGCTCGCCGCGCCGGCCGGTGGACTGTTGCGGTGTGGGAGCAGGGCCGTGTAGGTGTCTTCGGCGGCGCCGTGTTCGTCCAGCGCGATGATCGCCCGGGCGCGCAGGCACATCAGGAAGGTGTAGAAGAAGTCGGGGCGGATCGGGCTGGCCGACAGGCGGATTCGACGGGCTTCGGCGTCGTCGCCGGCGGCGTGCAGAGCGAGGGCGAGCAGGTCGGTGGCCAGCGGGCCGAAGGCCGCGTGGAGGGCGCGCACGTCGTCGAGGTGGTCGCCGAGGGTGCCGGTGTGGAGCCGGATCACTGCCAGGGCGAGGTCGAGAAAGCCTGCGGCGTGGACCGATCCGGCGGCCAGCAGACGTTCGGTGGCTTCGGTGTAGCCGCGTTCGGCCGCGGTGTATCGGCCCTCGACGAGTTCCAAGGTCGCCTGGGCGATCTCGGCGACACCGATCGCCTCCGGCATGCGATAGGCGCGGGCCAGATCCAGCGCTTCCGCGACCGTCCGGCGCATGGTTTCCGGATCGTTGGCGAGGGCCGCGGCGCAGGCGAGATTGTGCAGCCCGGTGACGCGGTAGATGGGCAGGTCGTGCTCGACGCCGATCTCGAGCAGTTCGCGCGCATAGCCGACGCGCTCGGGCTCTCGGGTGCGCTGCTCGTGCCCGCGACCGTGGGAGTCGGGACAGGCCTCGTGCCCGAGGAGGTAGGCGCCCTCGTCGCGCTCAGGTTCGCGGACGAGGATCAGTAGGGCCGCTCCGCGCAGACGCGGGTCGGTGGCGAGGTCGAGCGCCTCGCGTGCGGCGGCCGCGACCGTCGGATCGTCTTCGCCCACCAGTTCGGCGGCGTAGGCGGTCAGCAGGCGGGAACGGACGTCGGGGGCGAGATCGGTTCGGTGCAGCAGGCGGCGCAGGCGTGCGACGATCGGCTGGTCGATCGTGCCGTAGGTGCGGGCCTGCCACGGGGTGGGTTCGGTCCAGGCGGTGAACGCGGCGATCATCAGGTCGTCGCGGCCGAGCGCTTCGGCGTACTCGACGGCTTGCTCGCGGGTGGCTCGGGCCGCGGCGACCGCGCCCGCTCTGACCTGTGCGCGCAGCAGCCGGCCCAGCAGGCCGACGCGCTCGTCCGGATCGCTGGAGTTGGCGACGGCGTCGGTGAGCAGGCCGGCGGCGATGTCGTGGGCGTAGCGGGTCTCGGCGAGATCGGCTGCGCGCACGCAATAGTCGACAGCCTGCGGCAATCCGGCCCGCGCGTAGTGGTGGGCGAGCGCCGAGACGTCGCCGCTGCCTTCGAGTGCGGCCGCGATCCGGGCGTGCATCCTGGTCGCCCGCAACCGGCTCACGTCGGCGACCAGGGTGTCGCGGACGAGGGCGTGCACGAATCGCACCCGCCCGGGGCCGGGCTCGTCGAGCAATCCGGCGATCACGCCCGCGTCGAGTGCGTCGAGCACGCTGTCCTCGTCGGCGTCGGCGGCCCGCACCAGGACGTCCACCGAACTCTCCCGACCGGCGACCGCCGCCCACCGCAGCACCGCCACGCCACGCTCGGGGAGCCGAGCGAGCCTGCGCCGCAACACATCCCGCACGCCGTCGGGCACCTCGGACAGCGCGACCAGCGCTCCCTCGCCACTGAGCAGCCGCGCGCTCTCCCGCACATAGAACGGATTGCCACCGGTCCGTTCGGCGATCCCGGCGACCGTCGCGTCGTCGGCCGCGCACTCGGCCCGCACGAGTTCCGCGACGGCGTCGGTGTCGAGCCCGGCCAGATCCAACCGCAGCGGCGCGGTGCGGGCCAGGGAACCGAGTGTGCCGGTGAGGCGTTCGCTCTCGTCGCCGCGGTAGGCCGCCACCACCAGGATCGGGGCCCGCAGCCCCACACCACCGGCGAGCAGTTCCAGGGTCACGCTGTCCGCCCAGTGCAGATCGTCGAGTACCACCGCGACCGGCTGTTCGGCGGCGGCCGCGGTGAGCCATTCCCACACGGCCCGGCGCAACCGGAACCGCCCGGCCGCCGCGTCACCGTCGACCACCCCGGAGTCGTGCAGCAGCGGTGCCAGATCGTCGGCGAGTGCGCCTGGCGGGCAACTCGCAGCCACCGCCGGCAGTGCCTCGACCCACGCCCATGCCGGTGGCGCGCCGTCGAGTTCGGGACTGCGGCCGGCGGCTACCAGCCATCCGTCCCGCCCGAGCCGTGCACGGAGTTGTTCGAGCAGCGTCGACTTCCCGAGTCCGGCCTCGCCGGTGACGAGCGCGACCCGCACCCCGTCGACTGCGGCCTCCCCCGCGGCGGCCACCAGTGCGTCGAGTTCACGGTCCCGGCCCACGAAGCTCGCCGCGCGGGCCGGATCGCCGTGCGGGCCGGTCGACCACAGACCGCCACCGTCCACGGGCACCTGGGCGTCCTCGACGCGATTGTCGTGGACCGGCTCGACGAAGCCCGGGTGCTGCTGCACCGGCATTCGTGACGACGTCGTGTTCGATTGCGCCCCAGCCGATTCCGCACTGCCGGGTCGCCGGTCGTCGCGCTCCTGCGCCGGGCCTGTCCGGTCTTGCGCCTGTCCTGCGTTCGCCTGCACCGGGTTTGCCGTCTCGCGCCGTAATTCTTCTTGGGCCTGTGGCTGTTTCGCTCTGGCACCCATCGGATTCGCCTGCAGCGGTTCCCCGTCCGCGCGCACCAGTCCCGGGCGGTCGCGCTGCTGTCCTGCGGTGGTGTGCGCCGGGTACCGGGAGTCGGTGTCTCGCCGTGCGGGTTCCGTGGTGTCGCGCACCGGAGCCGGTGGGACGGCGGCGCGCAGCACGTCGGTGCGCTGGGCCAGGATCGCGGCTTCCAGTTCCACCAGGTCCGGGCCCGGATCGAGACCCAGTTCGTCGGCCAGGGTCGTGCGCGCGCGGCGCAGGGCGGCCAGGGCGTCGGCTTGGCGGCCGCTGCCCCAGAGGGCGAGAACGAGCAGGCGCCAGCCTGCTTCGCGCAGTGGCTCGTCGCGGGTGAGGCTTTCGGCTTCGGGCACCACCGCGGCGGGATCGCCGAGCCGCAGTCCGGCCGCGACTCGCAGTTCGCGGGCCACCACGCGCAGTTCGTCCAGCCGGGCGATCTCGGGTGCCGCCCACGGCTCGTCGGCGAATTCGGCGAACGCCGGCCCCTGCCACAGTGCCAGCGCCGCCGTCAACCGGTCACGGGCGGCACGCGGGTCGGCGACCGCACGGGCCTGGTCAAGCAATTCCTCGAAGCGCCACGCGTCGACTCCGGCGGGCGGCAGCCGCAGCGCGTAGCCGGGCGCGGCGCTGACCAGCAGCCGAGCCGGGCTGCGGGGTGCGCGGCCGGGTTCCAACAGTCGGCGCAGGTTGGACACATACGCCTGCAACGAGGTGAGCGCCCGGCCCGGCGGTTCGCCGCGCCACAGGTCGTCGACGAGTCGGTCGACCGACACGACCTGCCCCCGCGCGGCCACCAGCAGGGCCAGCACCCCACGCTGGCGCGGCCCGCCGAGCGGCACCCGCTCATCGCCGTTCTCGGCCGCGAACGAACCCAATACCCGGAGCAAGATCATGACCCGGCCGATGGTACGCGCGGTGGCGGGCACCGCTCCAAGTCACCTCCAAGTGCCCTCCAACAGCGCGAGCGCACTCTCGGTACATCGAACGAACGCCGCCTCCCGCGGCCCGAACCCAAGGACAAAAGTCATGTCGCTCAAGACCGTCAACAACATCCTCACCGCCTCCGGTGTCCTCTTCATGCTCTACGTCGGCGTGTCCTACATCCTGACCCCGGCGACCATCGCACCCGGGTTCGGCCTGCCGACCTGGCCCGCCGGCGACGGCGGCGGCTTCCTGATCGAGAAGGGCATCCTGGATGTCGTGACCGTGCTGGTGCCGGCCGTCCTGCTGCTGACCGGACACCGCCGCGCGCTGGGCTTGACCATGCTGGTGGAGTCGCTCGCTCCGTTCGGCGACATGACCAACGTGCTCGCCCACCACGGTTCCACCGCGACCGCGTTCGGTGTGCACGGCCTGACCGCCGTACTGGTCGCCGTCACCGGCCTGCTCATCCTGCACGAAACCCGCGGTGCCGCTGCGGCTTCCGTGAAGGGCTCGGCATCCGCTCCGGTCCCCGCGCTGAGCTGAACCCGAACCTCGACACCCCCATCGCGTCGGCACCACCGGATTCCGGAGGTGCCGGCGCGAAACGTTTTGTGTCCTACCGAGTCGCACTCCGGCCGCACCCGGTGCAGCCGCCGCCTGATCACTCTCGCCTACGCCCACCTCGACACGGCGGCACGATCGCCCTTTCCGGTCACTCACGCCCAGCCGTCGTAGGCTCCACCCGTGCAGAACGAGAGCGGCTCGCCGCACACGCAGCACGAACCACACGACCCCGGGATGGCCGGGCGGCTCAACTGGTTGCGGGCGGGCGTGCTCGGCGCGAACGACGGGATCGTCTCGGTGGCCGGCATCGTCGTCGGTGTCGCCGCCGCGACCACCGACCGCGGCGAGATCCTCACCGCCGGTATCGCGGGCCTGACCGCGGGCGCGGTGTCGATGGCGCTGGGCGAGTATTTGTCGGTGAGCACACAGCGTGACAGCGAGCGGGCGGTCCTGCACTTGGAGCGCCGGGAACTGGCCGAACAGCCCGACGCCGAACTGGCCGAGCTGACCGCCATTTACGAGGCCAAGGGCCTTTCACCCGCGACCGCGCGCACGGTGGCGCGGGAACTGACCGACAACGACGCGTTCACCGCGCACGCCGAGGCGGAACTCGGCCTGGACCCGAAGGCGCTCACCAACCCGTTCGAGGCGGCGTTGTCGTCGGCCCTGTCGTTCACCATCGGCGCGATCCTCCCGCTGCTGGCCATCCTGACCCCGCCGACGATGCGGGTACCGATCACGGTGGCCGCCGTCCTCGCGGCGTTGGCGGGGACGGGGGCGGTCGGCGCGGTGCTGGGCTCGGCGCCGGTGTGGCGGGCCACGATTCGTGTCCTGGTGGGTGGTGCCGCGGCCATGGCGATCACCTACGGCATCGGACACCTGGTGGGGACCGCGCTGTAGTCGGCGGTTCACGCTCGGCCGCACCTACTTCGCGCACTGCGATCGTGGTGCCGGCACAGCTAGGGAACCAGCACGACCTTGCCGAGGTTGCGGCGGGACTCGATCATCTCGTGCGCGCGGGCGGCCTCGCGGAGCGGGACCTCGGCGTATACCCGCGGCCGGACGGTCCTGGCGCGGTGGAGTTCCCAGAGCTCGTCGCGCCAGCGCGCATACATCTCGGGCTTGCCCCGCGCGATCGCCGCCATCTGGAAACCGATCGCGCAGGCACCACGTGCCAGCAGTTCGTAGGCGTCGATCATGCCGCCGCCCGAGCTGAACGCGACCAGCCGGCCAGCCGGGGCGAGGGAACGCACGGCGGGGCCGAGCAGTTCGCCACCGACGCCGTCGAGAACGATATCGACCGGCTCGCCCCACGAGTGGTCGGCGTAGTGCACGACCTCGTCGGCGCCCAGGCCTCGGACGAATTCGGCCTTGTCGATGTCGCCGACGGCGGCGACTACCCGGCCGGCCCCGGCCGCTTTCGCGTATTGCACGGCGAGCGACCCGACGGCACTCGCCGCGGCGGTGATCAGAACCGTGTCGCCGGGTTGCGCGCGGGCCGCCTCGTACGCGCCGCGCGCCACGAGGCCACTGCGTACCAGGGCGACTGCCTCGACCGCGGTCGCCCGGTCGGGTATGCGGGAGGCCATGGTGTGGTGCAGCAGAACCTGTTCGGAGTAGCCGTGCCCGAAGCACAGACCGGTGACCTGGTCGCCGACGGTGAAATCGGTGACGTCCGGTCCCATGGCGATCACCGTGCCGGCGACTTCGCCACCGAGCGGGCCGGGAGTATCCGCCTCGCGTACCTTGCGCACCATGGGCAGTGTCACGCCGATGGCGCGCGCCTCGATCAGTAGTTCACCCGGCCCGGGGGTCGGCGGTGCGACCTCCTCGGTGAACAGAACCTCTGGGCCGCCGCTGGTTTCGTATCGAACGCGAAGCACGCGCACCTCCTGCCGGAAATTCATTGGAAGTTCCAATGATCATTCGACCGTAACCGGTATTCATTGGAATGTCCAACGATTGGCGATAGTCTGAGGCCATGAGCGAGCCGCGCTTCCTGACCCACATCCAGACCCTGCCCAGCTGGCTGGCCGGACGAGTAGCAGACCGCGGCCGCGAACTGGTCGCCGCTGCCATCGCCGCGGAGGGCCTGAAGCTGCCCCAACACGCCGTACTCGCGGCCGTTGCCGAATGCGGGCCGATCGCGCAGGCCGATCTGGTCCGCCTGCTGCGCTTCGACCCGAAAGACATGGTCGTGCTGATCAACCACCTCGAGCATGCCGGGCTGGCCGCACGCCGGCCCGACCCCCACGACCGCCGCAAGAATGCGGTAACGGCGACATCACGCGGGCTGGAAGTCCTGGATCGATGCGCCCGGCTGGCCGAGGACGCGAATGCAGAACTACTGGCATCGCTGACCGATGCCGAGACCCGGCAGCTGATGCAGCTGATGGACCGCGTGCACCGAGGCTGACGCGGTACCGCTCAGACCACCGAGAACGACTGCGGCAGTGGCGATCTCCCGGTCAGGGCGGCCAAGACCGTAGTGCCCGCACCGACCAGCACCGCGATGCGGGTAGCCAGCACGGCCGCATCCTCGAGGACCTCGCTCGGCGGGTCGTAGGCGAGGCCGGTCGCGCGGGCGATATCGAGGCTGTGGACGGCGAGTTCGAACACCCGGGTGGTCAGGTAGGGGTACAGGCGCATGCCGCGGCCGCCGATCACGGTGATCAGCCGGTCCTCGGCGCCGCGGACCGCTGCGGTCGCGGTGGCCACCAGGGTGTCGACCGCGTCGGCCGGGTTCGCGCCGAGTTCCGCGCCCGCACTGCGGCCCCGCTCGACGATGTCGGCGCTGCCCAGCTGCGCGGACACCGCGCGGACCATGGCGTAGTACTCGTGGGCGCTGGTCACGTCCTCGACCTGCGCCGGCTGGTGGATGTAGGTGCTGGTGGTGATCAGCGACCGCGAGGTGTGCCCGACCAGCGACCGCAGGTCCCAGTCCCCCAGACCCGGTCCGTCCCAAGCGTTCTCGGGAATCGACCGGACCAGCTCGGCGAAACTGTGGGCAGCCGATACGAACAGGTGTACGGGATCGTCGGGCATCTCCCGAACCTACCGAAACCGCGTGCCGCTCACCAGCAGCCGTGCGCCGATCCTCGGCCCCTTCGAGCGCGGGGACCACCCCCGCCACCCGTTCCGCAGCGACGGGTGGCGGCCGGTGGGGTCAAGGTGCGGCCGAGACCGCGTCGTCGCAGCTGTCGGGCGGGTCGACCTGCGAGCAGGGCACGGGCGCGCGGGTCGGCGTGTAGCCCGCGGGGACCCCGCCGGCCCGCGACAGGGTGGCGTAGGCCTCGACCGCGTCGGTGGGTTTGCGGATCAGTTGCGGATCCGCTCCGACGTCGACCGTGTACAGCCCGAACCGGGGTGCGTAACTGCCCCACTCGTAGTTGTCGGTGAGACTCCAGTAGTTGTAGCCGATGACGTTCATGCCGTCGGCCTTCGCGCGCTGGATCCAGTACACGGTGTCGCGCAGATGGTCGGCGCGGTCATAGCCGTCGGGCCGGGGCTGCCCGTTCTCGGTCGGCATGCCGTTCTCGACGACGAACAGCGGCTTACCCGGGAACTGGCGGGCGTAGTGGCGCAGCGCGTAGTAGATGCCCTCGGTCTGCAGCGGCAGGTTCCACATGCCGGGTGCGCCGGCTTGGGTGCCGTCGCCGCTGGGGCCGAAATAGTAGTCCACGCCCACGAAGTCGAGCTTGCCGCGGACCTGGTCGACGAATCCCTGATTGACTTCGGTCTCGTGGCCGGGGACGTAGCCGATGTTGCTGGTGACCATGGCGTCGGGTTGCACGCGGTGGATCTCGTCGTAGGCGGCGTTGTGTACCCGCGCGAGCCGGTCCACCATGGTGTCGGCGTCCTCGTTGCTGGTGATCGCCCCGATCCGGCGTTCGGTGCCGACATAGGCCAGAGGCTCGTTCACCGTGACCCACAACGGTTTCCGGGCAGCGTAGCGGTCGACGACGTGGCGCGCGTTGGCCAGCCAGTCGTCGACCATGCCCGGGTTGGTCCAGCCGCCGCGGTCGGCCTCCCAGCCGGGGTAGACCCAGTGGTCGAGGGTGATCATCGGGCGCATACCGGCCAGCGCGATGGCGTTGAGGATGCCGTCGTACTGGGCGAAGGCGCTCTCGTCCCAGCCGTCGGGGGTGGGTTGCACCCGCGCCCACTCGATGCTGATCCGGAACACCTTGGCGCCCAAGCGCGCTGCGCGGACGACGTCGGCGGGATAGCGGTTCAGGAAGTCGACCGAATCCCCGACCTCGCCGACCGCGCCGCTCGCGGCGTACCGCGACCAGTTGCTGTCGGGCTCGTGGCCTTCGGACTGGAATCCCGAAGTGGATACGCCCCAAAGGAATCCGGGCCCGAGCGAGGGCAGGCCACCGGCCGTGGCGGGCGGTGCAGCGACCGCCTGCCCGGGAACCAGCACCACCGTCGCCGTGACGCACACCGCGAGCACGCGCTTCCACTGCCGCATCCCAGAAATGTTAGCTACCGTTTTGCCTGATTTGCCGTGTCGAGGACCGTGTGTCGCCGACCGGCCGTTCCCACCCCACATACGCGGACCCCATCTCTAGTTCTGATAGCGGACCAGGGCGACGTTGTCGCCCTCGGAGGGATCCAGGGTCGAACCGGCGACGACGATGCGCCCGTCGGGCTGCACCGCGAGGGAGTTGCCGTGGTCGGCCTTACTTCCGAAGTCCGTCGACACCGTTCCCGCGGTGCCGAAGGTGAGATCGAGCTTGCCGTCACCGGTGTAGCGAGCGACGGCGATGTCTTCGCCGGCGGCGGTTCCGGCGCTGGTGCCGGCCACCACGATCCGGCCGTCACTGCCGACGGCCACGCCGGTGGCGGTGTCGGACTTGCCGCCGAAGTCGGTGAAGACCGTGCCGGCGGCACCGAAACTCGGGTCGAGCGTGCCGTCGGCCGTGTAGCGCACGACGGCGAAGTTGTCGCCCTGCGCCGCGTCCCGGGTCGAGCCGGCGACCACGATCCGGCCGTCGGGCTGCACCGCGACCGCGGTGGCGTGGTCGGCCTTGGTGCCGAGATCGGTGGAGACCTTGCCACCGGCACCGAAACTCGCGTCGAGGGTGCCGTCGGCGGTGTAGCGGGCGACGGCGATGGTGTCGCCGGTGTCGGTCCCGTGGCTGGTGCCGGCGACGATCAGCTTGCCGTCCGATTCCAACGCCACCGCGGCGGCGATGTCGGACCTGCCGCCGAAGTCGGTGGAAACCTTGCCGCCGGCGCCGAAACTCGGATCCGGCTTGCCGTCGGCGGTGTAGCGCACGACCACGAAGTTGTCGCCCTGCGCCGCGTCCAGAGTGGAGCCCGTGACGACGACGCGGCCGTCGGGCTGCACGACCACCGCGTTCGCGTGGTCGGCCCGGGTACCCAGGTCGGTGGAAACCTTGCCGTTGTCACCGAAACTCGGGTCGGGTCTGCCGTCGGCGGTGTAGCGGGCGACGGCGATGGTGTCCCCGGTGTCGGTGCCGTGGCTGGTGCCGGCGGCCACCAGTTTGCCGTCCGGTGTCTGGGCGAGTGCCGCGGCGACATCGGACCTGCCGCCGAAGTCGGTGGAGACCTTGCCGTTGTCGCCGAAGGTCGGGTCGGTCAGGCCGACCGAGGTGAAGCGAGCCAACGCGAAATTGTCGCTCTGGGCGGGGTCGAGGGTGGAACCGGCGATCACGAGGTAGCCGTTCGCGGTCACCACCACCGCATGCGCCCGATCGGCTTTCGAACCGAGGTCGACGGAGAGCTTGCCGCCCGAGCCGAACACCGGGTCGACAGTGCCGGCCGGCAGCACCGTCGCGCTGTGCGAGGTCGAGCAGGCGGCCACCACCAGCGCGACGACCGCGCCGGAACACAGCGAGCGAACGAGCCGGACCGCCGGTCCTGAGCGGGATGCACACAACATCTGAGCTACCTCATTTCAACGATGAAGGGGTAGAACACAGGTGGAGCAGCGTGACACGTATCCCGGTCAGTATGACCAAGAGTCGGCCGACCCTGGACGCGTATGTATGTATTGTGTTGCGGCCGCAACCTTTTCGTTGACTCCGGCGACTCGGGAGCAGCACCCGCCCGACCGCGGGTCAGCCGGTGAGCCGCGGATCGTCAGCCGGTGACGATGCGGGAGAAGCCCATCGGAGTGGTCGTCGGAGCGGTGTTGTCGACGACGTGCGAGAAACCCATCGGCGAGGTGGGCGGGGCCGCGTTGGTGACCGGTGCGCGGAACTCCTGCAGGGCGGTCAGTACGTCCACGTGCCGGGCGGCATAGCAGCGGACCGGCGGCAGCGCGTGAGCGACCTCGCTGCGTTCGAGCGGTTCGGCATCGATGTAGCCGACCATCTCGGCGGGGATGCCCAGGGTGCGCACGATCCGCTCGATCGCCGCGGACTTGCGTCCCCAGCCGACCTCGATCGCCATGAACGACGCGGACAGTTCATGCTGACGCAGCTTCTCGACCGTCCAGGCGTACTCACCGCGACTGGCGATGGCGTGGACGACCCCGCGCCGCGACAGTGCCCGCAGGGCGCGCACCGCCTCCGGACGCAACGCGCCGCTGCTCGATTCGCATACCACGCCGTCCCACAGCGTGTTGTCCACTTCCCAGACAAGACATTTCACAGCCGGTGATGCCACTCCAGCCCCTCGATCAGTACCCCGAACACCCACTGGCTGCCTATCGTAGGGCGCACGTGTCCGGCGACACCAGGGCTTCGGCGAACTCGGAGCCAACCGTTCGCCCAGCAGTCGCCTACCGGCAGGTCAGTTCAGCGGCGCCACGGGACGGTTACAGGTACGAGGCGACCTGGGAGATCGTCTCGACCGGGTGCCCGGCCTGGATCGGCTGGCCGATCGATTGCAGACGCCAGGCCCCCCCCTCCCGGTACACCTTCGCCACCACCATGCCGGTGTGCGCGCCACCGCCGCGCAGATTGCTGCGCGCCAGCTCCGCGTTGCCCGCGCCGTCGACCAGCCGCCAGAACGCGTTGTTGATGCGCTCGAAGGTGTGGCCCGCGTAGGAGGTGATCACGAACACGACCGCGGTCACCGCGCTGGGGAGCCGGGCCAGATCCACGGAGATGACCTCGTTGTCGCCGGTGCCCTCACCGGTCAGGTTGTCGCCCGAGTGCCGGATGTGGCCGTCCTTGGAGGTCAGCTGCTGGTAGTAGACGGTGTCGACGAGTTGGTCGCCCACGTACAGCAGCGCCGAGGCGTCCAGGTCGATCTCGAGCTCGCGCAGGCCCTTCGGCCCCTGCACCCGTACCGGGTCCCAGCCCAGCGCCATTTTCACCAGCGACAGTTCGGACTTGCGGATGTCCGAGAGCGCCAGGTCCTGGCCGGGGTCGAGCACCGTGGTGCCGTGGTAGACGTCGGGCATCGTCTGCCCGCCGACCTCGACGCCGTGCCCGCGCACCAGCTCGCCCAGATCGGCGGGATAGCCGTGCCCGACGGCGCGCAGGTACCAGCGCGGGCCGTCCCGGTCGAAATCGACGGCGATCACGACCGATTCGTCGTGCAGGCCTTCGACCGCGTACTCGTAGCGGGTGTTGCCGGTCGCGTCGGACACCCGCACCTCGGGTACCGCACCATCGAATCCGCCCGGCCCGTCGAGGGATACGACGATCCGGACGTGCGCGACGTCCGGTGGTATCGCGGCCAGCGCCAGCGCGATGCCCGGCTGTCCGCCGTGCATGAGCCGCACCCCGGCACCGTCGGGCTGGTTGTAGAAGACGAAATCCTTTGCGTCGCGGACCCGTCCGGCGGCGGTCAGCAGCAATGCCGACAGATCCACCGGCGCACTGTGCCGGACCGCCACGACGAGGTCGTCGACGGTCAGCGGTTCCACTCGTCCCTTGGTCAACTGGGCGGCCACACCGCTCATGGTACGTCGGCGACCGCGATGTTTCGGGCAGCCCGGCCGACCTCGCGCCGCCGCCGGGTTCGCCTGCTCGTTGCCGGTCGCGCCCGGCCACCGGGACCGGCCACGACCGACCGTCCGGTTCGCGCGGTCCGTCCCGGTCGGGGTGATCCCTGTAGCGTGGACGCGGTTCGACGATTCGAGCGGAAAGGGGTGCTGCGCGTGCGCTGGCTGCGACAGCTCGGTGCCTGCGGACTGACGGTCGCGGTCCTGGCCCTCGCCGGCTGCGCCACGGCCGACCGATCCGAACCGGTCACCGTCGAATCCGGTGACACGACAACCGGTTCCACCACCACTGTCACCCGTCCCGCGCGGCCCACGGGTGATCCGCTCGCGGGACAGCCGCTCATCGATCACGTCGAATGGCTCGACGACCCGGACGGGCGACGGCTCTCCATCGTGCCGACCCAGGCGGGCCGCACCGATTCCTACGGCCCGGCACTGGATCGGGCTTGGAGCGAAGTACTCGCCGACGCCCCCGACGCGGACACGCCCGGCATGTACGACCAGTTCCGTTGCCACTGGGACTGGGCCCGCCTCGTCGAGCCGGACAAACCGAGCTGGAACATCGAACCGTGGCGGCCGGCGGTCGGTTACGGGGCGACCGTCGCGGCGCTGTGCAACCCGGGCGGACCGGACCCGGCGGGCCGCTGAGCCGCCACTCGAGCTCGGCTGGCCGTTACGGCATGCGCGCGGGTACTGCTCGGGCGAGGGGTGATTCGACGGACCACTCCGTGGACGCGGTGCCCCTTCGGCCATGCCGGGTCTGCGACCTGCCGTGCCGGGTGTGCGACCTGCCGTGCCGGGTGTGCGGCGGTACCGTCCCGAACTGCCGCATCCCCGGCCCACTGCCGAGTGCGACCTGAATCCTGTTGCCCGCCATAGCCTTCGAGTGGTCCCGGATCGGTGCGTATGGTGGACGATGTCGCCTGTACGAGCCGTGCCGCACCGGCCCGGCACCGGCCGGAGGGAGCGTCGCATGGTCTCACCAGCTGCCGGCGGCGTGCGGTTCCCCGCGCTCGAAACGACCGCGGCGGTGTATCTGGACAGCGCCGCCACCACGCAGAAACCGCAACCGGTGATCGACGCGGTCCACCGGTATCTGAGCCGGGAGACCGCCAATGCCGGTCGCGGCAGTTATGCGTGGTCCACCCGGCTGGCCGCCGAGATCGAGGAGATCCGGAGCCGCGCAGCGACATTCGTCGGAGCCGGCGACCCGCGCGAGATCGTGTTCACCGCGGGCGCCACCGCAGCCATGAACGCCGTCGCGCTCGCGTGGGGGCTGGGCAATCTCGCCGACGGCGACGACATCCTCTACAGCCCCGCCGATCACGCCTCCACCCTGGCACCGTGGCGGCGGCTACAAACGATCCTGGCCGGGTTCGGGCGGCGAATCCGGTTGGTGCCCTACGCCGTGACCGCGCTGGGCGAGGCCGACCTCACCGACCTCGCCGAGCGGATCGGCCCGCGCTCCCGGCTGGTCGTGGTCACCCATCTGCATCACGTGTTCGGCGCCGTCACCACCTTGGCGGAGCTGCGGCCGCAGCTCCCGCCCGACGTGCGGGTGGTCTTCGACTGCAGTCAGAGCGGCGGGCATCTGCCGGTGGACGTGCGGGAGCTGGGCGCCGATTTCGCGATCTTCGCGGCGCACAAGATGTTCGGCACCCCGGGCACCGGGCTGCTGTATTGCGCGCCGCGGGTACACGATCAGCTGGCCGCGTTCCTGCCCGGCGGCGGCTTCGGCGCCGACGACCCGGACCGCGCGCCGATGCCGCAACGGCTCGAGGGCGGCACCGCGGACCTGCCCGGCATCCTCGCTCTCGGGGCCGCGCTCGACGTGCTCGATACCCTCGGGCGGGACCGGATCGCCGAACACAACCGGGTCCTCACTCGCCTGCTCGTCGACGGTCTGCGCCGCGTGCGGGGGGTGGAGTTCCGGCCCGGTCCAGCGTACGCGCCGTGCGAGATCGGTTACGGCATCGTGTCGTTCACCCTCGACGGGATCGGTGCGGCCGATCTCGGGTTCGTGCTGGCCGAACTGGGGTTCCTGGTCCGCACCGGCGTGCACTGTGTGCCCGGCGGCGACGAGGAATCGGTGCGGGTCAGCACGCACGTCTACACCACCGCCGACGACATCGGCCGCTTCGTCGCGGCCGTGGCCACCATCGCGCAGGAGGTCCAGCAGTGAACGAACACCAGCGAACCGCGACCGGCGAACCACCCGCCACCGGCACGGCCGTCTACGACCGCCGCGCCGCCGCCCGGATCCTGGCCGGGCTCGCCCACCCCGGCCTGTTCGCCACACTGCCCGACCCGCAGCCGCTGCGCATCGAATACCGTTGCACCGCCATCACACCCGAGCCCGGCAGCCATCTCACCCTGTCCCAGCGGCTGTATCTGGAACGGTTCATGCGGCCGTGCCGGCCCGAGCAGATCACCGTCGCCACCCATCGGATGACCTGGACCGATTCGGCGGGCATCCCCAATACCGGCCATTATCGCGACGACGGTTTCGGCCCGCTGGTGCCGATCGCGGTGCGCGAGACGGTACTCGACCTGTGGCGGGCGCTGGCAGCCGACCCGGCGCTCGGCGCGCGGATCGCCGAGCTCGGCGACGGCGAGCGCGCGATCCTGGCCGCCACCACCACCGACCACGAACCCATGGAGATCTTGCGGATCGGGATCGAGGCGTGCGGGCGGGCCCTGGCCCAGCACGCGCTGCTGGCCGCCACCACCTCGATAACCTCCCCGGCGGAATTCGCTGCGGCCCTGCGTGATCACGGCATCTTCACCGCCGTCGCCACCCGCTGGTACTGGGAACTGCAGGCCTCCACCTACCGGCGCGGGATGATCGCGGTGTCGTTCTGCCCGGCAGCTGACGGCACGCTGCGCTACAGCGCCGACACCGTGGCGACGCTGCTCGCCATGAAGGAGGCGACCATCGCCGACGCGCGCACGGTGATGCACCGGGCGGT
Source organism: Nocardia stercoris (assembly GCF_003696265.1). Classification (GTDB taxonomy): domain Bacteria; phylum Actinomycetota; class Actinomycetes; order Mycobacteriales; family Mycobacteriaceae; genus Nocardia; species Nocardia stercoris. The sequence continues at coordinate 405,456 of NZ_RFFH01000003.1, forward strand.
CACCGTGGAAGGACTCGACATCGAGGCCGCGATCGCCAAGTACCACGACGACCTGGACCTGATCTCGCGCCAGTACGCACTCCTGCCCGCGGGCACCCATCCGACCTGCCTGGCGGCGATGGCGCAGCGGATCGACGGCGAGCAGACCGCACTGCTGCCGATCGTGGTGGCGCAGTTCGTGTCCCGCTTCACCGCAGTCCTGGGGCGGCTCACGGTCACGGAGGTGCCGGCCGCCTCCGGGAGCGACGATCTCGCCGATGGTGTCTTCTCTGTGCCCGATATGAACTGCCGGCATTGCGTGCGAACCATCACCGCGGTCCTGGAGTCGATGTCGATCACCGTGGGCGATATCGATCTGGTGCGTAAACGAGTGGTGGCCGAGTTCCGCAGCCCCCGCAACCGCGACCGGGCGTTCGAGGCGCTGCGCGACAGCGGGTACAACCCGACCGTCGAGAAGCCTTCGGCCGCACCGTCGATGATGTCCCTGACCCCGCGGGACGCATCAGCGATACCGGCACCGGCCACTGCCGCACCGGAAACGGCGCCGCCGTCGGCCGCGGCCCAGTGGACGGCGCCCGCATCCACGGCACCCGCGCCGTCGGCACCGGAAACGACGCCGCCCTCGGCCGCGACCCAGTCGGCTGCACCCGCGCCCGTGGCAGCAATTACCGCGGCACCGGAACCCGCACCACCCTCGGCCGCGGCCCGGTCGGCGGCGCCCGCGTCCACGGCACCAGCTACTGAGGCACCGGAAACTACGCCGCCGACCGCCGCTACCCAGTCGCTGGCACCGGCTACCGCGGCACCGGAAACTCCGCCGCCGTCGGCCGCGCCCAAGTCGTCGGCAGCACCGGCGCCTACTGCACCAGCTGCTGCAACACCGGAAACCGCGCGTGCGTCGGCCGTGGCCGCGTCGTCGGCAGCACGGGCGCCCGCGGCAGCAACTACTGCGGCACCGGATACGGCGCCGCCGTCGGCCGCGGCCCAGTCCCCGGAACCCGCGCCCGCAGCACCAGCTACCGCGGCACCGTCGGCCGCGCCCAAGTCGGGAGCACCCGCGCCCGCGGCATCGGCTACCGCGGCACCGGAATCGGCGCGATGAGCGCGGCTGAGAAGGCCGCGTTGCCGGCGAAGGTGCATCCGCTGGTGCGCGCGTTCCTCGACGACCCCGGGGCGGTGCGAGATGTGGTGCGGCGCTTCGGGTCTCCCGCGCATCTGGTGTTTCCGCAGGTGTTCGCGGAGAATCTGGAGCGGCTGCGCAGCGTGCTGCGGGCGCGGCTGCCCGATCATCGGATCTGTTACGCGCACAAGGTGAACCGGTCGCGGGCGCTGCTGGTGACCGCGGCGGCGGCCGGGGTCGGGGTGGATGTCGCGTCCGCGGGTGAGCTGGCGGCGGCGCGCCGCGCCGGGTTCGGTCCGGAGCGGATCGAGGTCACCGGGCCCAAGGGGGAACGGTTGCTGCGGGAGCTGGTGGGGGCCGGTGTGACGGTGAACGTCGACAATGTGTGGGAGCTGGGCCGGTTGGCGGAGCTGGCGGCGCCCGGTGCGCCGGTTCCGGTGCTGGTGCGGGTCGGCGGGTTCGCGGGGTCGGCGGTCAGCCGCTTCGGGGTGGCACCGGCCGACATCGACACGGCGTTGCGCCTGCTGGATGCGAATCGGTCGCGGATCGTGCTGCGTGGCTTCGCGTTCCATCTGGATTCGGGTGAGGTGCCCGAGCGGGTGCGGGCGGTGCAGGAATGCTTGGCGCTGTGCGAACGGGCCTGCGATCTCGGGTTGGCTCCGACGGTACTGGATGTGGGTGGCGGGCTGCGGCAGGTGTTCACCGCCGACGCCGAGGCCTACGACGGTTATGTGGCGGCCTTGCGGGAGTCGCTGCGGGGGCGCGGTCCGCGGATGACGTGGGGCGGCAACACTTTCGGTTATCAGGTCGACGACACGGGGGTGCACGGGACGCCGGTGTTCCACAAGTACGGCAATACCGTGACGGCCGACCGCATGCTCGACGAGCTGCTGACCGCGCCGCTGCCGGCGCACGACCGGCGCAGCGTCGCCCAGGTGATCGGCGACAACCTGCTGCAGCTGTGGCTGGAGCCGGGCAAGTCGCTGGCCGATCATGCCGGGATCACGGTCGCCGCGGTCGAATTCGTGAAGAACGCGGCGGACGGGAGCACGCTGGTGAACCTGGATCTGTCCCGCGACTGTGTCACCCCGGCCGATCAGGAGGTGATGGTCGATCCGTTGCTGCTGCCCGGCGCCGGGCGCGGCGCGCATCCCGGGACGCCGGTGGGGGTGTTCCTGGCCGGGCAGTTGTGCCTGGAGCGGGATCTGATCACCAATCACCTGGTCCGGCTGCCGTGGCTGCCCGAACCCGGCGACCTGGTGGTGTTCCCGAATACCGCCGCCTACCACAGTGATCTGTCGGCGGCGTCGGCCGCGCTGCATCCGCCGGTCCCCAAGCTGGCCGTCACCCACGGGCCCGGCGGGTTCACGGTCTGCCCCGACAGCGATTACCGGGCGGCGGGCGCAACGACGGCGACAGTCGGCTCCAGCGGGTTCGCGGACCGCCTCCACAGCGACCCTACGGTGCCGCCCGTGACAACTGCGGCTGCCGCTTCCGGCGGGACAAACGTGCCCGAACCCGGTGCGGCACTATCGGTTCCGGGCACGACGGTCCGCGGTTCCGGCGAGGTGTCCCCGCCTGCCACGGTGCCGCCGGTTCCGGACGCGGCACCCACCTCGGGGGGTCGCTGATGCTGTATCAGCATGTGACCGAGCTGATCGGGAACACCCCGCTGTTGCGGCTGGATCCCGCCGCCCACGGGATGCCGCACGTCGAGCTGTACGCGAAGCTGGAGTCGCACAACCCGTTCGGGTCGGTGAAGGACCGGGTGGCGTGGGCGATGATCCGCGACGAGCTCGGTGAGCTCACCGCCCACGACCGCACGCTGATCGAGGCTTCGAGCGGGAACACCGCGAAGGCGTTGCGGATTCTCGGTGCGCTGCACGGGATTCCATTGCGGGCGGTGACGAACCGGATCAAGGTCGCCGAGGTGCGGGACATGCTCGAGTTCCTGGGCACCGAGATCGAGGAGCTGCCGGGACTGAGCGAATGCCCCGATCCCACCACCCCGCAGGACGTGTACTCGGTCATCGAGGCCACCATGGCCCGCAATCCCGGTGCGTTCCATCATCTCTCGCAGTACACCAACGACAAGAACGTCGAAGCCCACTGCCACGGCACGGGACGCGAGATCCACGAGGATCTGGCAGCGGCCGGGATCGGGCGGGTGGATTGGCTGCTGGGCGGGCTGGGCACCACCGGCTCCACGCGCGGCACCGCCACCTACCTGCGCAAACATCATCCGAATCTGCGGACGGTGGCGGTGGTGTCGGAGCGCGGCGATTTCATCCCGGGGATCCGGTCGGAGACCGAGATGTGGGAGGTCGGGTTGTTCCAGCCCGAACTCTACGACCGCATCCTGGCGATCCCCGCGGCGACCGCGGTCGCGGCGACCGCGGACCTGGCGACCGCGCACGGGGTGCTGTGCGGGCCGACCAGCGGCGCCGCGTACGCGGCCGCGCGCCAGATACTCGCGGGCGCGGGCACCGCGACCGAACCGGTGGTGGCGGTGTTGATCGTGTGCGACCGGCTGGAACCGTATCTGTCGTATCTGCGGCGGCGGCGCCCCGACCTGTTCGGCCGCGCCGCGACCGGGCCGCGGCCGCCGACCGCGGCGGAACTGGATGCGGCCCCGGCCTTGTCGCCGGCGGCGCTGGCCGAACTGGACGCGAGCGGGCGGCCCACGATCGTCGACACGCGCGGCGCGATGGCCTACCGGATCGGGCATGTGCCGGGGGCGATCAATATCCGCGACGACCAGCTCGACGATATGCTCGCGCACGGTATGCCGTTCCCGCGATCGCGGCCGCTGGTGTTCGTATGCCCGGTGGGCGAGCAGTCGGCCCGGTTCGTGGTGGCGGCCCGGCGCGCGGGCTACGACGCGTCGAGTCTGGCGGGCGGGATGATCGCGTGGCGCGACGGCGGGTATCCGCTGGAGACGGCTCCCCGGCCCGCGTGAGCGGGGTCAGTGGCGGCGGATCGCCTGGGTCATGGCGTCGGCCAGCGGTGTGGACGGCGCGGGGGTGGCCGGTGCGGCTTGGCTTCGGGCGTCGTGCGATATCCGCAGCAGCAGGGCGATGACGATGTAGTTGGCCAGCAGGGACGAACCACCGTAGGACATGAACGGGGTGGTGAGGCCGGTCAGCGGGATCAGTTTGGTGACGCCGCCGACCACGACGAACAGCTGCCAGCCGATCGAGAACGCCAGCCCGCCGCCGAGCAGTTTGCCGAACGCGTCGCGGGTGGCCAGGGCGGCGGTGAATCCGCGCATGGTGATGACGGTGAAGATCAGGATGACCGCGGTGAGCCCGATCAGGCCCAGTTCCTCGCCGATGGTGGCGACGATGAAGTCGGTCTTGGCGAACGGCACCTTCTGCGGGCGGCCCTCGCCGAGCCCGGCGCCCCACAGGCCGCCGGTGCCGAGCCCGAACAGGCCCTGCGCGATCTGGTAGCCCTTGTTGCTGTAGTCGGCGAACGGGTCCGCCCACACCGACACCCGCACCCGCACGTGCGGGAACAGCTGGTAGGCGACGACGGCGCCGACGCTGAACATGGCCAGCCCGATCAGCAGCCACGACGCCCGCCGGGTCGCGATGTACACCATGGCCAGGGTCGCGCCGAACACCAACAGCGAGAAGCCGAGGTTCTTCTCGTAGACCAGCACCAGCACCGACACCAGGGTGACCAGCAGCAGCGGGGCCAGGTCACGCAGCCGGGGCACGGTCATGCCGAAGACGCGTTTGCCGGCGACGGTGAACAGGTCGCGGTTGGCGACCAGGAAACCGGCGGTGAAGATCATCAGCAGGACCTTGGCGAACTCGCCGGGCTGGATCGAGAAGCCGTGCAGCAGAATCCAGCTCTTGCCGCCGTTGACCTCACTGAACCGCGACGGCAGCACCGCCGGCACGAGCAGCGCCACCACACCGGCCAGGCCGCAGGTGTAGGCGTAACGGGCGGGCTGGCTGTGGTTGCGCACCACAGCGAGGACCAGGCCGAAGAACGCGATCCCCACCGCCGTCCAGATCAGCTGGTGGGCGCTGTCGGGTTCGGGAACCGGCTGGCCGACCGACAGGGCGTCGGCGGCCTCGGCGCGGTCGAGCCGGTCGATCAGGACCAGGCCGAGTCCGTTGAGCAGAATCACGCACGGCAGGATCACCGGGTCGGCCATGGGGGCCAGCACCCGCACCGACACGTGCGCCAGCAGGCTCAGTGCCGCGAAGATACCCAGCGCCATCGGCAGCGAGACCCCCGCGGCACCGGCGGCGGGTTCACCGCCCGCGCCAGCGGCCATTCCCAGCCCGGCCACCGCCACCAGGGCGATCGCCGCCAGACACAACACCAGTTCGGCACGCCGCGGATTGGGCCGCCCGATGGGACCGGACACCGCAGCAAACGGACCGGACGAACCGTCCCTGAACGCGCTCACATCCACCAGTATGCGGTCCCGCACCGACATCCGGTCGGGCCACCGGGTGATCGGAGCGCATCCGCAATTTCGGGAACGCCGGATTCGGGAACGCGGTCGAGGTAGGGCAGGATGATCCGGTGGAATTCGCGATCGGATTGGTTGTGCTGGTCGCGGTGACGGTGTCACTGGCGGCCCTCGCCCGGCGTGTCGGCGTCGCCGAGCCGCTGCTGTTGACGGTCGCCGGGCTCGGTGTGTCGTATCTGCCGCTCGTTCCCCAGGTCGACATCGAGCCCGAGATCGTGATGCTCGGTGTCCTGCCGCCACTGGTGTACACCGCGTCGCTGTCGGCGTCGCTGGTGGAGTTCAAACGCAAACGGACCTCGATCACGATGCTGTCGGTGGGGCTGGTGCTGTTCACCGCCTTCGCCGTCGCCGTGGTGGTGTGGAAGCTGCTCGACATACCGTTCGCGACCGCGGTCGCCATCGGGGCGGTCGTCTCGCCACCGGACGCGGTCGCGGCGTCAGCGATCGGGCGCCGGGTGGGGATGCCGCGGCCGATCGTCACCCTGCTCGAGGGCGAGGCACTGTTCAACGACGCGACCGCCCTGGTCGCGTTGCGGACCGCGCTCGCGGCGACCGCGGCCGCGTTCAGCGTCTGGCAGGCCGGCGGCAGTTTCCTGCTCGCCACCATCGGCGGCGCGGTGATCGGCGCGGTCGCGGCCACCGTGCTGGGGATGCTGCGCCGCCGCATCGAGGACTCGGTGCTCGACACGTGCCTGTCGCTGCTGGCGCCGTTCATCGCGTATCTGCCGGCCGAGGCCGCGCACGCGTCCGGGGTGATCGCGGTGGTGGTGTGCGGGCTGATCCTGTCGCGGGGCGCACCACAGTGGCAGAGCGCGGCGTCGCGGATCGCCGAGCGCACCAACTGGCGCACGATCCAGTTCATTCTGGAGAACGCGGTGTTCCTGGTGATGGGCTTGCAGGTCCGGCATCTGGTCACCGACGCGTGGGGCGGCGGGCTGCCGCATTCGCGGTTGCTGCTGGTGTGCGCGGCGGTGCTGCTGGTGGTGATCGTGTCGCGGCCGATCTGGGTGTTCCCGGCCACGTATTTCGCGTGGCTGGTGGATTATCGGCGTCAGGGGATGCCGCGGTCGCCGTGGCAGTATCCGGCGGTGGTGTCGTGGGCGGGGATGCGGGGTGTGGTGACGTTGGCCGGTGCGCTGTCGCTGCCCGCCGACACACCACAGCTGGCGACCCTGAAACTGCTGGCGCTGGTGGTGGTCGGCGGAACGCTGCTGCTGCAAGGTGTTTCGCTGCCGTGGCTGATCCGGCTGCTGGGTCTGCGCGGACCCAGCCGGGCGGAGGACGCGCTGCAGGAGGCGGGGCTGCTGCAGCGGGCCACCACCGCGGGCCTGGCCGTCCTCGATGCCGAGATCACACCCGACACGCCACCGGAAGTGATTGCGGCGCTGCGTAATCGGTCCGCGCAGCGGGCGCAGAGCGCGTGGGAGCAGTTGGGGCGCGACGAATCGCTGCGGGTGACACCCAGCGGCGAGTACCGGCGGCTGCGCCTGCTGATGTTGCGTGCCGAACGCGAAACGGTGCTGCAAGCCCGGGACACGGGCCGCCTCGACCACGAGGTGCTCGAGGCCGTCATGTCGACCCTGGATCTGGAGGAGTCGACCGTCGACCGGGTGATCGAACCCGACGACCGCGCACCCGCCGTGCTGGCCGTCCCGGTCCCCGCCGACGCCTGCGATCACCTGCGGTACGCGCCCTGCACGATGGTTCCCGACCATCCCGACGTGTGCGTGGAGTGCATCGAGGAGGGATTGGTGTGGGTGCATCTGCGGATGTGCCTGTCCTGCGGGCACATCGCGTGCTGCGAGTCCTCCCCCGGTAACCACGCCGCCAAGCATTTCGGGGTCACCGACCATCCGGTGATCCGCAGCGTCGAGCCGGGTGAGAGCTGGCGCTGGTGCTACCTCGACGAAATCCTGGGCTGACCGTTCTCGGCCACCGCGCCGTGGTAGAAGTAGCGGCCCAGACCCACAGTGAACACCAGCATCCCGTACAGCGCGTGCTCGACGGACGCGGTGAACAGTGACTGCGACTGCAGATACCGCACCGCGAACAGCCAGCCGCCGACACCACTGGCGGCGACGGAGAACCAGCTGCCGAAGATGATGTGCGCGTAGGCGAACGCGGCCGCGCTGGCTGCCACCATCAGGTATCCGTCACCGAAAACCGCCGCGTAGCGGTGGAACAGGAACGAACGGAACACCACTTCCTGCGGGTAGACGCTCAGCGCCGGATACAGCACCATCACCGCCGCCCACAGCAGCGGGCTGCGGCGCGGCAGGTCGAACAGATCCTGGCGGCGGGTGGCGGCGACCGCGCCGGTCAGCGCCAGCGCGGTCGAACCGGCCAGGACCGTCATGGATCGCGCGTGCCCGGGCAGGGCCTCGCGACGCCACAGGGCGGCACGGTCGAAACCCGGGGAGCGGCGCAGATACAGCACCGCGCCCGCGGACAGCGCGATCAGGATCGGGATCGGTGGTTTCCCGCGCAGATACCGGTTGCAGAGGGCGGTCCCGCCGAAGAACAGTGCCGCGTACTCGGCGGCCAGATACACCGGCTTCCACCGTCGGATCCTCATGGGCACAGACTAATTCGCGCGCGCCTCGCGCGGCGGGCGACGAGTTGCCACCGGGGCGGGACACCATTGTCGACGGTCGCTGGCTGCGGCACCGAATCCACCGAGTGTCGGCGCGTGCGGGGTGTCGGCGCGTACGCGGCGGCGGCGTATACGGGTGGCGGCGACGCACGGGGTGGCGGCGCATACGCGATGTCGGCGACGTACCAGGTGGCGAGCCGTACAGCAGGATCCGGGCACTGCCGTACGCGCTTGGGGCCGTCGATGATCACCCTCGGCCGTCGGGGAACACAGTGCGCAGGAGGTCGGTGGCGTGGGCGGTGGGTTCGGGGGCGCCGGGGGTGAGGCGGTGGGAGCGGTGGCCGTCGGTGGCGCGGGCGGCGCGCAGGAACAGGTCGCCGGGGTCGGCGAGAGTGTGGCGGGCGTGGGCGTAGGCGGTGAGGTGGGTGACGAGGACGATCTTGACGCCGGCGGTGGTGAGGGCGGCGAAGAGGTCGGTGGCGATGGTGGTGGCGTCCCGGTCGCCGGTGGCGGCGAACGATTCGTTGCACAGCAGCAGCGAATTCGGGTGCAGGGTGTCGACGAGGTGGCTCATGCGGGCGAGTTCTTCGGCGAGTTTGCCGTGGGTGAGGGCGCGGTCCTCGCCGGCGGCGAAGTGGGTGAACACGCCGGCGCGGACGTCGGCTTCGAAATGGTCGGCGGTCACGAACATTCCGGCTTGCATCATCAGCTGGGCATAGCCGACGCTGCGCAGGAAGGTGGATTTGCCGCCGTTGTTGGCGCCGGTGACGATGAGGAAGCTGCGGCCGTCGGCGTCGATGTCGTTGCCGGTCACGGTGTTCGCGGGGTCGGGGGTGGACAGGCACAGTCCCGGTTCGCGCAGGCCGGTGCAGTTCAGGCGTGGTGCGCCGGCGGGGTGGACGACGGGCAGGCAGACCGGGACTCCGGCGGCGGTGAGGCGGCGGTGCAGGGTGAGGCAGCCGATGTAGAAGGCCAGCTGGTCGCGCAGCCGGGTGAAGAAGTCCTGGATCCGGTCGGCGGCGTGGCTGACGGTCGCCGCGACGGTGGTGAGGGCGCGGTCTTTGAGCTGTGTGAGCGGGTCGGTGCCGGGTTCGGCGGTTTCGGGGGCGGTGAACGATTGCGGGCGGGCCCGGTCGAAGCCGAGGCGGCGGCGCGCGGGTGGTGGTGGCGGGTCGTAGAGGGTGAGTCCGGTCAGGGTGCCGCCGGGGCCGAGGGTCGCCCCGAATCGCAGGCCGTGGTCGAATTCCAGTGCGGCCAGCTGGGTGTCGACGCGGTGCAGGTAGTCGTCGGTGAGGACGGCGGCGAGGCTGCCGGTGAGCTCGTTCAGCCCGGCCGAGTCGAACCGCGCCCGGTGCCGGTCGCAGGCTTCGCGCAGCGTGCGCAGGGTCGCGATCAGCTCGGTCATGGGTTGCAGCGCCAGACGCAGCATGCCGTTGGAGCGGCGACTGCGGCCCACAGTGTAGCGGCGGATACCTGTTGCGCGGCAGGCGATCTCGTAGAGCTCCCGGATCGCGTCGGGGTGGGCGAGACAGTCGGCGAGCACCTGCTGCCGGTATCGGATCACCGCCGCGTCGGTGAGCGAGAGCGGCAGGACCGCCCGCACGGCCTCCAGCACGACCGGATCCTGTTCGGCCATGGCCTGATACAGCGCGTCCAAGCCGAGGTCCGCGGCTGTCTCGGCGGCGGCCGCCACCGGTGCGGTGGCAGCCGGGCCGGCGGGTGCCAGCAGATCGAAGCGCATCATGCGCGGCCTCCGCATCGGGCAGCGGGACCGGACACGGCGACCGAGTCCACGACGGCGACGGTCGTGCCCCGCTCGGCGATCCGGAACCTGTTGCCACCGAGTAGATTCCGGATGTAGCCGTCCCCACGGCAGATGAGCTTCATGCGCGGTCCCCCATCCGTGCGGTGATGTCGGCATAGGTGAGCCGGTAGCGCTGGATCAGTAGTGCGACGTGGCCGGTGGTGTCGGTGGGGCGGCGGTGGATGCGATAGGTGCGGCGGGCGGGGTCGGCGGGGTCGGTGGCGGCGACCATGCCGACGACGGCGGGGCCGGCGTCGGTGAGGGTGTCGGTGAAGGTGACCCAGACGCCGAGGGGGCCGGTGTCGAGCAGGCGGGTCAGGATGTCGTGGGAGATGGTGGCGGTGTCGGTGGCGGTGGTGCCGGCGAAGCTCTCGTTGAGGACGACGACGCTGCGGTCGGTGATCACGTCGAGGATCTCGCGCATGCGGCGCAGTTCGGTGAGCAGCCGGCCGTCGGGGTCGCCGGGTTGTTCGGGTTGCCCGAAGTGGGTGCGCAGCCGGTCGGCCAGGGGCAGGCGGGCGGAGGTGGCGGCTACCGGGCAGCCGAGCGCCGCGAAGTGGACGAGCTGGCCGAAGGTGCGGGCGAAGGTGGTTTTCCCGCCCTGGTTGGGTCCGGTGACGACCAGTAGCCGTTCCGGTGGGTCGAGCCGGAAGTCGTTGCACACCACAGGTTCCCGGGCCGGTGCGGCGGGTTCGGGCGCGGTGGCGGCGGGTTCGGTGCCGCCGGGGCGGCGCACGACGTGGCGGGTGCGGACCCGCTGGGCGGCCAATGCCAGGTCGAACGCGTCGGTCGCTTCGACGCCGCTGTCGTGGGCGACGATCCGCGGCCGGCACAGCCGCAGGCCGTCGCGGCACACGCGGTCGGCGAAGGCGCGGAAGCGCAGGTAGAACTGCAGTTCGCGGTCGAGGACCACCAGGGCGGGGGCCAGGAAATCGGCGTGTTCGCGGGCGAATTCGTCGAGCAGCGCGAACGCTTCGGGGTGGATGGCGGCGGCTCGTTCGGCGACGAGTTCGTCGAGCGGGGACGCCACGGCCGGTGTGGGGGGCGCCTGCGCGGGGGCGGTGACCCCGAACGGCGCGAACAGCGCGGCGACGGTGCCGCTGTAGTCGGTGCCGGGGTTGGTGCCGACCTCGACGGTGCGTTCGCGCACGGTGATGGTGAGCCGGACGGCGGCCAGCGCGGATCCGGTTCGTTCGACGGCGGCGGTGAGGTCGGCGAATTCGCTGCTGCCGATGTAGGTGTCGAGCCGGTCGCGCAGCCGGTGCAGGGCGGCTGCGGTGAGGTCGGCGGCGGCGAGCGCAGCGGCCAGTGCGCGCACGACGGTGAGGTAGTCGGTGGCGGCGTCCAGGATCGCGCGGTGGCGGACCTGCGGGTGGGTGGCGCGGGCCACGGTCTGCGCGCGTAGTCGCAGCCGCCGCATGCCGAGCGCGAATTCGTCTGCCGCGCTGCGAAGTCCGGGTTCGACCAGGTCGTCGAAGATGTCTTGCCGCAGGCGCACGGTGGCGGGGTCGGTGACCGGGCGGGCGAACACGGCGGTGAGACCGAATTCGTCGGGGGCGCCGACGATGTCGGCGATCACCTGGTCGAGGGCGAGGTCGGTGAGGGTGTCGTCGCCGAGGATCGGCTCGTCGCCGCCGGTGTACGGCGTGGCCCACAGCACGCTGGTTTCCTGCATCCCGACCTCCCGGGTCAGCACGGTAGAAGGGCGGTGGACCGGCGTCAAGCACCGGTTGCCGCGGGCGGCCCGGCCGGTGCCGGGCCGCCCGCGCTTGCCGGCTACGAGCTGCCGAAGGTGCCGCTGGGGAAGAGGGAGGAGCCGCCGCTGACGGTGGTGGTGAGGTTCCAGGTGCCGCAGCCGGTGGTGACGAAGGCGTAGTCGGTGGGCGCGATGGTGACGGTGGTGGTGCCGTTGATCGCGCCGCCGGCCTGCAGGGTCGCGGTGCCCTGGGCGTTGCCGGACAGTCGCGCCCAGGCGCAGACCGTGCCGGCGGTCGTGGTGGTGTAGGTGCCGGGCTGGATGTCGACACCGAGGTGGAAGGTGCCGTCGGTGGTGATGGCGGTGGCGGGGGTGGTGGTGGCGGCCGCGAGGCCGGCCGAGCAGGCGATCGCGGCGGCACCGGCCGCGACACCGTTGAGCAACAAGGACATACGCATCGAAGAAAAGTTCCTTCCGAAAAAGCCCGCTGTCGCGAAACTGCCGCGACGCGATGCCAATATCTGAAATGTAAACGTTTCGCAGCGTAGCGGCGGAAGTGCGCGAACGAGACCGTTTCGTTCGATAATCGCGCCGCGACGTCAGTCCACGAATCCCGCAGCTCGCGGCGGCGCCACTCCGCCCGCGAATCCCGCCTACGAATCCCGCCTACGAAGTCAGTCCACGAAGTCAGTCCACGAGTTCCGCCGCGATGCCAGTCCGTAAGTCCCGTCCGCCAAGTCATCCCGCGAAGTCATCCCGCCAAGTCATCCCGCGAAGTCATCCCGCGAAGTCATCCCGCGAAGTCATCCCGCGATGTCAGCCCGCGAGTCCCGCCCGCGATGTCAGCCCGCGAATTTCAGTCCGCCGGCGGTGTCGGAAAGAATCCCACCTCGACGAAGTACCGGATATAGCGGGCCAGCATCGGGCGGTCGACGATCGGCCGGACCACACCGGCCGCGGCCAGGGCCGCGTCGGTGGCCGGGTCGGCCGTCGCCGGCGCCGCACCCAGCCCGCCCGCGTAGTTGATGCTCAACGCGGCCGCCCGCGCGAGGCTGTCGTCACCGGCCGCCGCCCGCGACTCCGCCGCCGTGGTGAGCGCCGCACCGAACTCCGCCGGCGCCACCACCTCGATCCGGTATCCGGCCCGCTGCACCTCGCTCACAAGGTCCCGCAACGGCACCGGCCGTGCCGCGCCCACGTGCCGCGTCGGCGCGGTACGGGCCGCGAGGTCCGGCGTCTGGACGGCCAGCGCGGCGACCGCGGCCGCGACATGATCGACCGGCACCATCTCCACCTCGGCGGCCCCGAGATCCGGTGCCGCGCCGAGGATCAGCATCGACCGCAGCATGGTCCACCACGCGTCGTCGGTGGCGGTCGCGCCGGTGTCGGAGGCGCCGGTGATCAGCCCCGGCCGGTACAGCGCGGCGGGCACGCCACGCTCGGCGGCGGCGTGCACGAGCCGCTCCCCGACCCATTTGGTGAGCACGTAGCCGCCGGCCTGCGGTGGCCGCGCGCCGGCGTCCCCGATCGAACCGGTGGACACATAGTGCACCGGTTTCACGCGCGCGGTGGTGGCCAGCCGCAGCACCTCCGCGGTGCCGGTCACGTTCGCCGCCCGCATCCGCTCGTACGGTTCGAGGTGGTTGACCTGGGCGCCGTTGTGCACGATCACATCGACCTGTTCGGCCAGCCGCGCGAACCGGGAAGCGCTCAACCCCAGCCGCGGCTGCGCCAGATCCCCCGCGACGGCCACGATCCGTTGTGCGCGGCCGGAGTGATCGAGCCGGTACCGGGCGGCGGCCGCCGACACACGCCGCGCCGCAGCCTCATCCGAACCGGCCCGGACCAGGCAGTAGACGGTGGCGTCGGTGCGGTCGAGCAGTTCCCGCACCAGGTACGCGCCCAGGAATCCGGTCGCACCGGTCAACAGGATCGCTTGCGGCGCACCGGAATACACTGGGCCCGCGCCGGCGGGGTCGATGCCGGGGTCCAGGACCGCGTCGGCGACCGGGTCGGGCCCCGACTCGGCCACCGCACCACCGCGCAACACCGCCGCCAGTTCCGCCACCCGGGGATGAGCGAACAAGGCGCCCAACGCGACCGGCACCCCGAGCTCGCGTTCCAGAGCGGCCCGGACCCGGATCGCCGACAGTGACGTGCCGCCGAGCAGGAAGAAGTCGTCGTCGCGGCCGACCTTCGCGGCACCGAGCAGATCGGCGAAGACATCGGCCACGATCGTCTCGTCCGCCGATTCCGGGGCCCGGTACTCACGGTCGGGTCCTGCGGGCTCGGGCAGCGCCGCCAGATCCAGTTTCCCGTTCACCCCGACCGGGAACTCGTCCACGACCACCAGCCGGGCCGGCACCATATATCCGGGCAGCCGCGAACGAACCTGCGCCAGTACCGATTCGGTGTCGACGCCGGTGCCGCAGACATATCCGATCAGCTGTTCGCCCCGTACGGTCACCGCCGCCCGCGTCACCGCCGTCACGGCGGTCAACGCGGCCTCGATCTCACCGGGCTCGATCCGCAAGCCACGCAACTTCACCTGAAAGTCGGTGCGGCCCAAGTATTCGAGGTCGCCGCCGGGCAGCTGCCGCACCAGGTCACCGGTGCGGTACATGCGGGTGCCGGGTTCCCCGTCGGGGTCGGCGACGAACGTGGCCGCGGTCAGGCCGGGACGGCCCAGATAGCCGCGCGCCAACTGCGGCCCCGACAGATACAGCTCACCCGCGGTTCCCGCGGGCACCGGATGCAGCCGCTCGTCGCGCACCGCGGCACCGGTGTTCCAGTGCGGCCGCCCGATCGGCACCGGCCCGCCGGTGACGGCGGTGACGTCGGCGCCGGTGGCCGACACCGTGGCCTCGGTGGGCCCGTACAGGTTCTGCAGCCGTGCCCCGCTCACCGCCCGCAACCGGCCGATCAGATCCGCGGGCAGCGCTTCACCGCCGGAGAACACCAGCCGCAGCGACGCCAGGCTCCCCGCCGGCGCCAACTCCAGTTGCGCGGCCAGCAGCGACGGCACGTACAGGGTGTAGGTGACGCGGTGGGCGCGGATCAGTTCGGCCAGCGCCACCGGATCCAACTGCTGTCCAGGCGCCGCGATGACCAGCCGCGCCCCGGCCACCGCGGTCGACAGCAGCCCGATGATCGAGGCGTCGAACGTCGTCGGCGCGTGCAGCAGATACGTGTCGGCGGCGGTGATCCCGAATTCGCCGGTCAGGAAGTCCAGGTACGCGGCGACCGCGGACTGCGGGATCCCGACGCCCTTGGGCCGGCCGGTGGAGCCGGAGGTGAAGATGACATACGCCAGGTCGTCGCGGTGCAGCGGCCGGATCCGGTCGATGTCGGTCACCGGTGTGTCGGCGTGGGCGGCCATGGTGTCGGCCAGGGCCGGGTCACCGAGCCGCAGCACAGGCACCGCTTCGGCCCCGGTGGCGGTGAATTCCGTTGCGCTGCCGGTGATCACACACACCGGCGGGACCGTGGTGAGCAGGTGGCCGATCCGGTCGGCCGGTTGGGTGGGGTCGACCGGCACGTAGGCGGCACCGGCGGCCAGTACCGCGTGCAAGGCCACCACATGGTCGGCCCCGCGCGGCAACGCCACCGCCACCGCCCTACCCGGCCCGGCACCGACGCCGATCAGGGTGCGCGCCAGCCGATTCGAGCGCCGCGCCAGATCACCGTAAGTGAGGACCACACCGTCGGCGACCACCGCGATCGCGGCCGGCAACTGCGCGGCCCGGGTCCGCAGCATGTCGGGCAGCAACGGCCGCGGCAGCGCGCGCCGCGGACCGCGCCCGGGCAGCGCCGCCCGCTCGCCCGCGGTGAGCAGCGGCAGGTCACCGACCGCCCGGCCCGGGTCGGTGACGATCCCGGCCAGCAGCGCGGTGAGCCGCTGCCCCAACGCGGTGACGGTCCGCTCGTCGAACAGGTCGGTGGAATACCGCCAGCTGCACGACATTCCGTGCTCGCCGGGCACGACCGTCAGTTGCAGGTCCATGGGCGCGCTGTGTTCGTCGAGGTCGAGTGCGGCCACCGTCAGGCCGGGCAGCGACAGTGCGCCCCGGTCCTGGTTCTGGAACGACAACGCCACCTGGACCAGCGGATGATGGGCTCGACTGCGCGGCGGATCCAGCCGCTCGACCAGCAGTTCGAACGGGATCTCCGCGTGCGCGAACGCCGCCAGGTCCGCGTCACGGACCCGGGTCAGCAGGGCGGTGAACGGTTCGGCGGTCTCGACCCGGGTCCGCAGGACCACAGTGTTGACGAACATGCCGATCAGGTCGTCGAGTTCGCGTTCCCCGCGCCCGGCCATCGGGGCGCCGACCGCGATATCGGTGCTGCGCGACACCCGGGCCAGCAGCACCGCGAACGCGGCGTGCACCACCATGAACAGCGACGCCCCGTGCGCGCGGCCGATCCGCTCCAGCGCGGCCCGCACCTGGCCGTCGACGGTGAACCCGCACATCGCGCCCCGGCCGGAGGCGACCGCCGGGCGGGGCCGGTCGCCGGGCAGCTCGAGCAGGTCGGGCAGCCCGGCCAGGGTGCCGGTCCAGAACCGTAACTGCTGGGCCTGCAACGATTCCGGGTCCTCGGGCGCGCCGAGCAGTTCGCGCTGCCAGATCGCGTAGTCGGCGTATTGGACCGGCAGCGGCGGCAATGTCGCGGTGGCGGCGCCGGTGCGGGCCAGGTAGGCCGCGGCCAGGTCGCGGGTGAGCGGGCCCAGGGAGAATCCGTCGGCGGCGATGTGGTGGATCACCACGCCGAGCACGTGTTCGGTGTCCGACAGCCGCCAGATCCCGGTGCGCAGCGGCACATCCCGGGTGACGTCGAAGCCGGCGAGCAGGGTGGCGGCCAGTGCGGCGGGCAGGTCGGCGGTGGTGACCGGCACCGGGGTCAGCCGCAGCGGGACCGCGTCGGCCGGCAGGATCTCCTGATAGCCGGTGCCGTCGGCTTCGGGGTAGCGGGTGCGCAGCACTTCGTGCCGGTCGAGCAGGTCGCGGACGGCGGCGGCGAGCGCGTCCGGGTCGAGGACACCGGTGAGCCGCAACGCGATCGGGATGTGCAGGGCCGCCGAGTCCGGGTCCAGGCGGGCCAGGAACCACATGCGCTGCTGGGCCGGCGACAGCGGCGGGCGCGGTCCGCGCGCGCGGGCGGCCAGCGCGGGCCGATCGCCGGGTTCCAGGTCGGCGAGCGCCGCGGCCAGCCCGGCGACGGTGGACCGGTCGAACACCAGCCGGGCAGGCACGCGCGTGCCCAGCCGCGCGCCGAGGCGGGCCGCGAGCCTGGTGGCTTGCAGCGAGTTGCCGCCGAGGTCGAAGAAGTCGTCGTCGGTGCCGACGCGTTCGGCGGCCAGCAGCTCCGAGATCGTCTCGGCCACCAGCCGTTCGGTGTCGGTGCCCGGTTCCCGGTATGCGGCGGTGGCGAGTTCGGGGGCGGGCAGCGCGGCCCGGTCCAGTTTCCCGGCCGGGGTCACCGGCACCCGGTCGAGCACCACGATCGCGGCGGGCACCTCGTGGCGGGGCAGCGTCCGCCGGCACAGTTCGCCGAGCGCGGCCACGTCGATCGAATTACCCGGTACGGCAACCACATAGGAGACGAGTGCGTCGGCGCCGCCGGGCAGGGCGCGCAGCACGGTCACCGCGAACGCGACCGCGGGGGCGGCGGTGAGGACCGCGTCGATCTCGCCGGGTTCGACCCGGAACCCGCGGATCTGCACCTGGGTGTCGGTGCGGCCCAGATAGTCGAGGTCACCGGTGGCGGTGCGGCGCACCAGGTCACCGGTGCGGTACAGCCGTTCCCCGCCGGGGTGGGCGACGAACCGGGTGGCGGTCAGCGCGGGACGGTCGTGGTAGCCGCGGGCCACACCGGTGCCGGCCAGATACAGTTCGCCGGCGACCCCGTCGGGTACCGGACCCAGCCGGGAATCCAGGACGAGCGCGGCCACGCCCGCGATCTCGCGCCCGATCGTGACGGGCCCGCCGGGCCGCAGGTCGCTGATCGTGGCGGCGACGGTGGCTTCGGTGGGCCCGTACAGGTTCAGCACGCGCCGGCCCGGCGCCCAACGGGTCACCAGTTGCGGCGGGCAGGCTTCGCCGCCGACGCCCAGCACGGCCAGCTCGGGCAGGGCGACGACGTCGGTGCCGGTGAGCGCGGCCGGGGTGATGAAGGCGTGCGTGATGTGTTCGGCGCGCAGCAGATCGGTCAGTTCCGGGCCGCCGTACACGTCGGTCGGCGCGACGATCATGGTCGCGCCGGCACCGACGGCGAGCAGCAGTTCCAGCACCGACGCGTCGAAGCTGGGCGAGGCGAAATGCAGGGTGCGCGCGCCCGCGGTGACCTCGAACGCGCGCAGCAGTTCCGCGGACAGGGCGGCCAGCCCGCCGTGGGTGACGACCACGCCCTTGGGTGTGCCGGTGGACCCGGAGGTGTAGATGACGTAGGCGGGATGGGTGGCGTGCAGTCGGCGGACACGTTCACCGAAGTGGACGGGCAGGTCGGCGACGGCGGCGCAGGCTGCCGCGGTGTCGGCGCTGTCGAGGTCGAGCCAGCGCAGGCCCGCTCCGGCGCCGCCGCCGAGGGCGGGCCCGTTGCCGCCGACGGTGATTGCGGTGGTGGCGGCGGAATCGGTGAGCATGTGCGCGACGCGTTCGGGCGGATAGTTCGGGTCGACGGGGACGAACGCGGCGCCGGTTTTGGCGACGGCCCAGACCGCGAGCATGGAGTCCGCGCTGCGGGGCAGGGCCAGGACCACCCGGTCCTCGGGGCCGATGCCGTGCCCGATCAGGACGCGGGCGAGCCGGTTGGATCGTTCGTCGAGTTCGGCGTAGGTCCATTCGATGCCGCCGGCGCGGACCGCGACCGCGCGCGGGTCGATCTCGACCGCGGCTGCCAGCAGTTGCGGCAGTGTCCGGGTCCGCCGGTGCCTGTCGGCCGTCGCGCCACCGCGTCGTCGCATCCGGTCCCGATCCTCCCGCACGGGGACGGGCCACCCGGGCCCGGCCGATTTTCCCTGTGCCGCACAGATGGATGGAAAATTGGCGTACCGAGCAGAGCATCCCCATCGCGGCCGAACTGTCACGCATCTAAATGCAGATCCCGGTCCGGGATCAACCCAGGCGAAACACTCGAACCCGGGTATGTGCACCTATTCGGGTGGCTGTTCGTGACTGTTACAGCGACCGCCACCCGAACCTAGCCGGGCCATGATAGCGGGAAACCTGCCCGCCACCGGGCCGTTGTCCCGACCCTCCCGATCTTGCATCGAGTGCACGCCGACATCGACTGCCCGACAGCACGGTCCGCGCCCCTCCTCGTCCCGCCGCGAGACCTGCCGTTCGTGAGGTTGCCGAAAATTCACCGTACCGCGCGTCCGCACCCGTTCGTCCTGCTGTCCGCCAACGGATTCCACGGCGGCTCCGCCGACCCCACCCACGTCGGCTTCCACCTGACCTCGATCTCCGGCAGCGACACCCCCGGCGGGCAGGTGGAAGTGTCCGCCGGGGATGCCGGCGAACACCGCGACGACCGCCGGACGGAAACCGTCGTCAGTCGCCTCGGCCGCCAACCCGCGGTCACCAACATCGGCTGGACGGTCCCTGGTAGCACCAGGTCACCCCGCTGACAACGGCGCCACCGCGGGCCACACCTCCGGCTCTCCGAACGAACCGACCGACCCGGCGCGCACCTCGACACCAGCTGGTTACCTGTTCAATTACTGTCGCGGGCAGGGGATTCGCTACGCTTGTGCACGTGGTACCCGGAACGCGGGTGGGCACGCGGTTCGGGGCATACGAGTTGCGTTCCCTGCTCGGCAGAGGCGGCATGGGCGAGGTTTACCTGGCCTACGACAGCGGACGAGACCGGGTCGTCGCCCTCAAACTGCTGCGCGCGGAACTGACCGACGATCCGGTGTTCCGGCGACGGTTCCGCCGCGAATCCCACACGGCCGCACAGATGAACGAGCCGCACGTCATCCCCATCCACGACTGGGGCGAGATCGACGGCATCCTCTACATCGACATGCGCCTGGTCGCCGGCAACGACCTCAAAACCGTTCTCGCCGGCGGCGGACCGCTGCCACCGGAACGCTGCGTCGCCCTCGTCGAGCAGGTGGCGGCGGCCCTGGACGCCGCGCACACCGCCGGGCTGGTGCATCGCGACGTCAAACCCGCCAATATCCTGGTCACACCCAGCGATTTCGCGTACCTGTGCGACTTCGGGATCGCGCAGGCCAGCGGCGACAGCACCCTCACCGCCGCCGACTCGCTGATCGGCTCCTACGCCTACATGGCACCGGAACGGTTCGACAGCGGACCCACCACCGCGCACGCCGACGTGTACGCCCTGGCCTGCATCCTCTACGAATGCCTCACCGGCAGTAAACCGTTCCCGGCCGACAGCATCACCCGCCTGATCACGGCCCACCTGTCGGGCCCGATTCCGCTGCCGTCCCGGCACGCGCCGGTGTCCGACGTGTTCGATTCGGTGGTGGCGCGGGGTATGGCGAAGGACCCGGCCGCCCGCTATCGCACCGCCGGCGACCTGGCCGCGGCCGCCCGCGCGGCATTGACCGGGGGACGGCCCGCCGAACCACCGACGCATCGGATCGCGGCGGTGGATGCCGGTGACGAGACTCGTGATTCGATGGTCGGGGTGCCGGCGGCACCACCGATCGCCTACAGCCGCATCGATTCGATTCCGCCGCAGCAGATTTCGACGTCCCACCGGGTTTCGGCACCGCCGCAGGCACAGCCGCAGGGCGCGGGATCGACACAGGGCGGGGGGTCACCGCAGGGCCAGGTGACGCCGCAGGTTTCCGGGTCGCAGCGGATTCCGCTGGGACAGCACGCCGCGCCGCCGATCCGGCTGCCCGCGTCGCTGCCGGTGCCGACCCCGGCGACCAGGGCCATTCCCGCCGTCGACCGGCAGGCCGCGCCCGCCGCACCGCCGCGGCGGCGGCGCCGGGTGTGGCCCGCGGTGCTGATCGTCGTACTGCTCGCGGTCGCCGGCGCCGGCGGGGTCGCGGCATACAAGTGGAAGACCACGAAAACCGCGCCGGGTGTCGCGATCAGCTTCCCGGCGGGCACCACACAATGCCGGCCGCCGGACTTCACGCCCACCCTCGGCCCGCAGAACGGTTACACGCATTCGGCGGTCGGCCCCAACACCCGCTGCCCGTTCGCGGAGAACGTGCGGCAGGCCTACGGCGCCGGGCCGCGCGGCACCGATCGCACCGTCAATGCTCATTCGCCGACCACGCAGCAGGACTACGACATGCACTGCGTGCCACAGTCGGTGGTCGTGGTGTGCAGCGGCGGCAACAACGCCGTCGTGTACCTCTACTGAGCTCGCCGCACCTGGGCGGCGTTCACGCTTGCCGCGCAACGGGATCGGGCGCAGCGTTCGCGCCCGATCCGTGCCGTAGGGCTACTGGTCGACCGGTTCCAGGCACATCACCACCGGGTTCGGCTTCGGATAGAACATGGTGTTGGTGTCGTCGGAGCCCGGACCGCACACCGACCGATCGGTGGCGCCGGTGACGACCGGGCCCACCTTGTAGGTGGCGGCCGGCCCGCAGGCCACCTTCACCGGGGTCTTGGTCGCCTCGTCCTGCACGCAGTCGCCGGTGGTGACGTTCAGCGCCAGGCACAGCAGGTAGTCGTTGCCCAGGTTGGTGTCGGTGATCTTGATGTAGTCGCCGTCGGGGCACGACCCGCCCGCGTTGCCGATCCGGGCGCCGACCTTGTAGCTGGCCGCGGGGTCACCGCATCCCAGCGTGGTCACCTTCACCGTGGTCAGGCTCTTGTCGGTGACCTGCACGCAGTCGCCCACCGAGGCCAGCGCGGCATCGGAGGTCTTGTTGTCCACGATGTGGAAGATGCCGGCGACACCGCCCGCGATGCCGAGCTTGAGCCCGATCACCAGCACCACCGCCAGCACACCACCGACCAGCGAACCCACCCGGGCGCGAATACCGCGCTTGGCGGGCGCCGCCGGCGGTACCACAGCGCCTTGGTATCCGGGCGGCACAGGCGCCTGGTAGCCGGGGGCTGGATCGCCGGGCTGCCCCCCACCCGCCTGATAGCCGGGTACCGGTCCGCCTGCCGGCGCCGGAGGGGCTTGGTATCCGGATGCCGGATCGCCCGCCGGCGCCGGAGCGGCTTGATACCCGGGTGCCGTTCCGCCGGCCTGCGCGCCGCCCTGATGCTGTGGCGCACCCTGGTACTGGGGCGTCGGCGCCGGTTCCCCGTACGGCGCGCCCGGTCCCGGTCCCTGCGGCGGAATACTCGATGGAGTTGTCACATTGTCCCTTACACAACTGATGGCCCGCTCCTCCGATCCGGCGGGCAACCAAGGGACGCTACACAACCCCGAATCGGCACGCGCACAGGGCCACAACCCTCACTGTGAGCCTGCCACGACCGGCCGGTGCACCGGATCGCCGGTGCCGCACGCACTGTCGCGCAACCGCGACGCGGTCGACCACGCGCGCAAGCGAATCCGCTCTTGTATGCTCCCGCCGTGCAGTTGTTCGCGGTCGGCCCCGGCGAGGTCGGATTCTTCGCCTCGGGGCCGATGGCGTCCGGGGTGTTCGCGGTCGGCCAGCACGCGACCGGAGTGTTCGCACTCGGCCAGATCGCGACCGGTGCTATCGCATTGGGTCAGGTATCGACCGGGTTGATCGCGATCGGGCAGCTCGCCCGCGGCGGAATCGCGGTGGGCCAGTTGGCAATCGGCCTGGCCGCCATCGGCCAGTTCGCGGTCGGCGTGGCGTGGGCCGGCGGGATCGGGATCGGCGGCACCCGCGGCTTCGGCCTCGTCCTGGGCCTGTTCCCGTCGACCTCGATACAGTCCGCCCGCGCCACGCTGCGCTGGCGCTGGAACCGGCTGCGCGGCATCCCCCACGACCGTCCGGTCACCGAACCACCCCCGAGCTGGCGCATCCCCGCCGCCACCGGCGCCACCGCCGGCCTACTCCTGCTCTGGTGGTACATCGCCGGCCAAGCCCTCCTCGACGCCACACGCTGATCCCGCCGGGTCACGCGGGAACGGCGGTCGCGGATGCATCCGCTGCGGTCCCTGGACGCATCCGACCGAATCGGTGCAACACCCGGACGGTGCACGATGTCGCCGCCCATTTCGTCGACGACCGGCTGCGACGAATCTCCGGCAGCCGCGACGAATACCTCGGCACTGCACCTGGCCGGGCGAGACATACCGCTCGGCTCGCTGCACCGCCGGTTCGTGGACACACACCCGCCCGGCTCGCTCCGGCTCGCTGCACCGCCGACTCGTCGACCACGCGCGCCAGTGCAGCCCACACGCGGTGATTCCCTCCGCACCGATACCGGCCGCAAGTCGACACCCTGCGTGCCGCAACCGATTTCACCACTCCAAGTTCGATCCGGCCCGCCGGACCCACCCCGGAAAGGACCCCGTGGAACCGACAACCCGCCCGATCCTGTTCGTCGACGTCGACGGCCCTCTCAACCCGTATGCGGCGAAACCGCACCGACGTCCGGACGGTTACCGCACTCATCACCTGACGCCGCCGAACTGGATCGCACACCTCGGTGGGCCGTCCCGGCAGGTGAAACCTCTTCGGGTGTGGCTGAATCCGTCCCACGGCTCCGCGCTGCTCGAGCTGGCCGCCTACTTCGATCTGGTGTGGGCGACCACCTGGGAGCACGACGCGAACTCACACATCGCACCGCTGCTCGGCCTGCCCGAACTCCCCGTCGTCGAATTCACCGGCAGCGCCCGGTCCCCCGGCCCGGAAGGCACATTCTTCAAGACCGTCGATTTGATCGCCTACGCCGCCGGCCGCCCCTTCGCCTGGGTCGACGACGACATCCGCGACACCGACCGCCGCTACCTCGACCGCAACTACCCCGCTGCCACGCTCCCCCAGTGGGTCGACCCGGCAATCGGGTTGACCGACATCAACATCGCCGCCCTCGCCGACTGGGCGACACAACCGACCGACTGATCGCGGCAGAAAAATGTGCGGCTCGGGTAGCGATCGCTACCCGAGCCGCACAGAACCGCTGTCGGTGACTCAGTGCATCAGCACCGGTTCGTCGCTGTCGGCGGGCATTTCCGGTTTCGTGCGCGGCAGGAAGAACGCCGGCACCAAGGTGAGGACGATCAGGCACACCGCGACGATGTAGGTGTGGGCGAAGGCCTCGCCGGCGTGCTTGGACATGGCGGCACCGAACTCCGCCATCTTGAGCTTGAATTCGGCCAGGGCGGACGGGTCCGGCGAGGTCGGCTGGGCGGGCGGGACCGGGGGGTTCCGCTTGAGCAGCAGGGTCAGCACCATCGAGATCGTCGCGGTGCCGATGGAGGCACCGACCTGGTTGATGATGTTCATCAATGTCGAACCGCGAGCGATCTGATCCCGGCTCAGGGTCTGGATCGCCGAGGTCATGGTCGGCATCATCGTGCAACCCATACCGAGACCCATCACGAACAGCGCGGCACAGATCGCCGGGTACGGCG
Organism: Nocardia stercoris; assembly: GCF_003696265.1. GTDB lineage: Bacteria > Actinomycetota > Actinomycetes > Mycobacteriales > Mycobacteriaceae > Nocardia > Nocardia stercoris. The sequence continues at coordinate 429,668 of NZ_RFFH01000003.1, forward strand.
TGGTCGAGGACAGCTGGGTGAAGAACGCGGTCGACAGCGCGATGATCGACAGACCGGTCATCACGATCTTGCCAGGCCCGATCTTGTCGACCAGCCGGCCCGCCACCGGCATGGTCAGCATCGCGCCCAGACCCTGCGGCGCCAGCATCAACCCGGACTTCAACGTGCTCAGGTTCCGCACCTCCTGCAGGTAGGTGGGCAGCAGCAGGTTGGCGCCGAAGAACGCGGTCGCGAACAACACCATGGTCAACACCGAGAACCGCAACTGTTTGTTGCGGAACAGGTGCAGGTCGATCAGCGGATGTTCGGTGCGCAGCGCGTGGAACACGAACGCCACCAGCAGCACCAGACCGATGATCGCCGGGATCAACACCCGCGCGGCCAGCACCGTCTGCTTCTCCGGCACCGACGACACGCCGAACAGGAACAGCGCCAGACCCGGTGAGGCCAGCAGCATGCCGACGAAGTCGAACGTCTGCGACGGCTCCGGCTTGTCCTTCGGGAACACGATGTAGGCCAGCGCCAGCGCCACCACACCCACGGGCAGGTTGATCAGGAAGATCCAGTGCCAGCTGAAGCTGTCGATCAGCCAGCCACCGAGGATCGGGCCCAGGATCGGGCCGAGCAGCATCGGCACACCCAGGACGGCCATGACCCGCCCGATCCGGTTCGGCCCGGCGGCGTGGGTCATGATCGTCATGCCCAGCGGCATCAGCATGCCGCCACCGAGACCCTGCAGCACGCGGAACGCGATCAGTGTCTCGATGTTCCAGGCCGTCGAACACAGCACCGAGCCTGCGACGAACAACACCAGCGCCATCATGTAGAGCCGTTTGGTGCCGAACCGGTCGGCTGCCCAGCCGGTCAGCGGGATGACACTGGCCAGCGCCAGCGTGTACCCGGTCATCGCCCACGCGGCCGTGGCCAGCGTGGTGTCGAACGTCGAGGTGAAGGTCTTCATCGCGACGTTGACGACGGTCACGTCGAGGATCGACATGATCGCGCCCAGCACGACCACGCCGGCGATCTTGAGCACGGCAGCGTCGAGCTTGTCCGTGGTCGGATCTGCCGGAGCCACATTATCCGGAGGAGTAGTCACCGCATAAGCGTGCCAGGGCTCCCCCCACTACGCCAAGTGCATTCGTCCACCAATGGGGAATCGTTCACCTGCATGATCACGACCCAGCGCACCCCTGCCGCTGTGTAGGCTGGAACGTCATCCAGCTTGCCGTTGTCCCGCAAGGAGTATCACCGCAGTGAACGACCCGGTGCAGGGTTCCACCGGCACGCTGATAACGCCCATCCGCGCAGCGGGCGCGATCGGTGAGGTTCGTGTGGCGATTCGTGGCGGAACCGAGATCTTCCTCGCGCGCGCCGACGAACCCATCCCCACCGGCACCACCGTCCTCGTCGTCGCCGTGGCTCCCGGCCGCATACTCGATGTCGTGCCATGGATCGCACCGGACCAGCCGTAACCGCGCCCGGGCCGACGAATCAGCTCCGCGGCAGCGGCCGACGACCCGTCGACAGACTCGTCAGCGACCGAATGAACAGAGCCAGAGCCGTCGCCGACGGCGGCGTCGCCGACGGCACGGCACCGCGGATCTCCCACAACGGGTAGCCGTCCCCAGTGACAATGCCCGAATCGGTGAAGCCACAGCGCTGTAACAACTTTCCGATACCCCCGCGCGGATACTCGGTCTGCGCCAGAACTCGCAGCTGCGACTCGCCCACCTGCCGGCTCCGCGTCGCCGCCACTATCTCAGCCAAATGGTCCACGAAGACGTTGCCCAGCGTCAGGGGGCTGTCCGCCAGCCGCCCCCGGAAAGACCGCAGAATCCCCATGGAGAACAGCAGTACCGATTCCGGCCATTCCCCGACACCGGCGACATGCACCCCACGCAGCTGCGAATCTCGCAGGCCACCGGTCCGGCAATACAGCGAATCACCGATAGCGTTCAGCGGCAAGATATTCGACATCCCGATCGGAACATAGCCCGATCCGATCCGTGCCTCGATGAACGCGAAGACCAACGGATTGGCCTCGAACAAACTGCGGTTACGACGTTTGATCACGTCCAGCGGCAACGAGAACGCGGTGCGCCCGAACACTTCCCGATTCAGCTGCGACAGCAGATCGAGTTCCCGCCCGGTCACGATCCGCATCCGGTAGTCCAGCACCTCGGCCGGGTAGCCGGCCATCCGGCGTTCGAAATGCTTTGTCAGGCTGGGCGCCCCCGCGGTCCGATCCAATGTGGCGGCGAACGCCTCGAACGGATCCCGGCCGAACGCCCGCCGGATGAGCAGCGCCGCGCCTTTGATACACAGGTAAGCGACGGGCGTCATGAGCACCGTATTCAGCCAATCGCTGTCGATGACATCCGGTATATGCTCGATCTGCTGAAACATCGGACGAAACGGCCGCAGCGAACCCAGCAGCCCGGCCGCGGCAATGCTCGCCGCCACCACATACTGCTCCGGTCGCCGGATCGCGAGGACGATCGACCGCTGCAACCGCTCGATTGAAGTGCGCACTACCCTCCGACCGCCGTGTGAGCATCTTCAATACTACTGTGCTGGAACCGTTTTCGATCACCACTTGCCGCCGCGCGCCCAGCCCCGATCACGTTCGCGGCCTGGCGATTTCGTCATGGCAGAGCCGACCTGATCGACCGCATCACCCGGCGACATCTACCCGGCAAACGCCCTCGACCACACCATCCGACCCGACCGGGTCGCCGCGGGCTACGCCACCATGGACCATGGGAGGCGCGATCAGAGCCCTACCACGGCACCGAAAGCCCCGATCCCCAACACGTACCGGTAACACCACCGAGATTCCGCTGGACAATCCCGGGCACACACCGTTGGATAGCTGGTCAGGCGGAAAACGAAACACTCAGGGAGAGTGCAATGTTCGGATATCACGTACCCGATCCCGACGAGGCGATGCTGATCAGCGGCGGCCGCGCCAAGGACAACACCCCCTTCCGGGTCATCACCGGCCACGGCGCCTGGGTCATGCCCATGTTCCGCAAGGTCAGCTACCTGTCGCTGGCCATGTTCGAATCCGAGATCCAGGAACGCTGCGTCACCCGCCAAGCCATCCAGCTCGACGTCCGGGCCGTCATCGCGTTCAAGGTGCCCAACGACACCCAATCCATCGTCAACGCCGCACAGCGCTTCCTCTCCGAACAGCAACGCGAGATGTCCGTGCTGACCGGCCGCATCTTCTCCGGCCACCTGCGCTCCATCGTCGGCTCCATGACCGTCGAGGAGATCATCCGCGAACGCCAGAAGCTCGCCGACGAAGTCCTCGTCGCCTCCAAAGTCGAGATGAGCAACATCGGCCTGTGGGTCGACTCGTTCCAGATCCAGTCCATCGACGACAACAACCTCGGCTACATCTCCGCCCTCGCCGCCCCACACAACGCCGCCATCCAGCGCGACGCCCAGATCGCCCGCGCCAACGCCGCCCAGGCCGCCGCCGAAGCCGAACAGGAATCGCTGCGCCGCCAAGCCGAATACCAGCGCCAGACCGCCATCCTGCAAGCCGAATACCAGCGCGACATCGACAAAGCCAAAGCCGAAGCCGCACAGGCCGGCCCGCTCGCCGAAGCCATCGCCCTGCAGGAAGTGCTCACCGCCGAAGCCGAACGCGCCCGCAAACAAGCCACCCTGCGCGAACAGCAGCTGCAAGCCGAGGTCGTCAAGCCCGCCGAAGCCGAAGCCGAACGCGTCCGCATCCTCGCCCAAGCCGAAGCCGACCGCACCCGCATCCAAGCCGAAGCCGCCGCCTCCAACAACCGCATCGCCCTCGACCAGCTGCTCATCGAACAGCTCCCCGAGATCGTCAAGCAGGCATCCCTCGGCCTCTCCAAGGCCAACCTCACCGTCCTCAACGGCCCCGACGGCGTCAGCGAAATCGTCAATGGCATGGTGGGACAAGGACTTACAGTCTTCAACTCGCTGCAGAAGGCGCTTTCATCGGCCAACGACACCGAATCCAGCTAGAGTCACGACGAGAGTTGCTACAGGGAGCGGGTGCCGGGTGTCGATCGGGAAATTGGTGTCCTTCGACAGTTCCAGAGGGTTCGGCTTCATCCGCCCCGACGACGGCGGCCCCGACGTCTTCGTCCACGTCAACGACATCGGCCTGGACGAAGACGAACTCCGCCAAGGCCGCGTGTTCGACTTCGAAGTCACCGAAGGCGACCGCGGCCCCAAAGCCGTCAACCTCACCGCCATCGGCCCCGCACCCGCACCCAGGCACCCCCGCCGCGACCGCGGCACCATGACCGCCACCGAACACAAGCGGCTGCTCACCGAACTCCTCCTCGACGCCACACCCAACCTCACCGCCGCCGAGATCGTCACCCTCCGCGAACGCCTCACCACCTTCGCCGAACAACACGGCTGGCTGGACTGACCTGCCCCGACTTTGTCGGTGCCTGCCCTTACGATCGGGCACAGGCACCGATGAGAACACGGTGCCCACATCGTCGGTAAGGATGTAACCGACCCAGGAGGTGCTCGCCGTGGATCTGCCCGTCATGCCGCCGGTCAAACCGATGCTGGCCAAAGCGGCCGCCGAGCTGCCCGACGACCCCGGCCTCTACTACGAACCCAAATGGGACGGCTTCCGCTGCATCGTCTTCCGCGACGGCGCCGACATCGAACTCGGCTCCCGCAACGACCGGCCCCTCACCCGCTACTTCCCCGAACTCGTCGCCGCCCTTGCCGCCGCCCTGCCCGACAAATGCGTCCTCGACGGCGAAATCGTCATCGTCTCGGAGAACGGCCTCGAATTCGACGTCCTGCAGCAGCGCCTGCACCCCGCCGCCTCCCGAGTCAACAAACTCGCCGCCGAAACCCCCGCCAGCTTCATCGCCTTCGACCTGCTCGCCCTCGGCGACACCGACCTCACCGGCGAACCCTTCCACGAACGCCGCCGCATCCTCGAAACCCTGTTCACCCGGAACCACCCCAGCACCCACCTCACCCCCATCAGCACCGACCCACAGGTCGCCAAGGACTGGTTCACCCGCTTCGAAGGCGCCGGCTTCGACGGCGTCATGGTCAAGAGCAAAGACCTGCCCTACCTGCAGGACAAACGGGTCATGATCAAGGTCAAACACGAACGCACCGCCGACTGCGTCGTCGCCGGCTTCCGCTGGCACAAAGACGGCAAAGGCATCGGCTCCCTCCTGCTCGGCCTCTACGACGACGACGGCAACCTCCACCACGTCGGCGTCGCCTCCAGCTTCACCGCCGCCCGCCGCGCCCAACTCGTCGACGAACTCGCCCCACTGCGCGAACACGCCCTCGACAACCACCCCTGGCGCGACTGGGCCGACGCCGCCGCCCAAGCCGCCGCCGACGGCAAAATGCCCGGCGGCCTCAGCCGCTGGAGCGGCGGCAAAGACCTCTCCTGGGAACCCCTGCGCACCGAACTCGTCGCCGAAGTCCGCTACGAACACGTCATGGCCGGCCGCTTCCGCCACGGCGGCCGCCTCGTCCGCTTCCGCGACGACCGCACCCCCGAATCCTGCACCTACGCCCAACTCGACGAAGTCGCCCCCGCCGAACTCGCCGACATCTTCACCAGCGCACGACAGGAACGCCCATGAGCGCCGCCGCCACCGAAATCCAGGCCGACGGCCACACCGTCACCATCACCAACCCCGACAAGATCTACTTCAGCAAACGCGGCGAAACCAAACTCGACCTCGTCACCTACTACCGAGCCGTCGCCGGCCCGCTCCTCGAAGCCATCGGCGGCCGCCCCGTCCTGCTCGAGCGCTACCCCGACGGCGCCGGCGGCAAATCCTGGTTCCAGAAACGCGTCCCCAAAGGCGTACCCGACTGGCTACAGACCACCGAAGTCCAAACACCCAACGGCACCACCAGCGACGCACTCGTCGCCGCCGACCTCGCCCACATCCTGTGGGCCGTCAACCTCGGCTGCCTCGGCTTCCACGTCTGGCCCACCCACGCCGACCCCGAACCCGACACCTCCGCCCCACCCGTCCACGACGCCGCCGGCGCCCTGCTCCCACCCACCGGCATCACCGACGAACTCCGCATCGACCTCGACCCGTCCCCCGGCATCGGATTCGACCAACTCCGCGCCGCCGCCGTCGAAACCCGCACCCTCTGCACCGAATTGGGCATCGAAACCCGGATCAAGACCTCCGGATCCCGCGGCCTGCACATCTACGCCCTCCTCGAACCGCGCTGGGACGGCTACCAGGTCCGCGCCGCGGCCGTCGCCCTCGCCCGCGAACTCGAACGCCGCCACCCCGACACCATCACCGCCGCCTGGTGGAAAGAGGAACGCGGCACCCGCGTCTTCGTCGACTACAACCAGAACGCTCCACACAAAACGGTTTTCGGCGCCTGGTCGGTGCGCCCCAAGGTCGGCGCCCAGGTCTCCACCCCGATCAGCTGGGACGAACTCGCCACCGTCGTCCCCGACGAACTCACCATCGCCACCGTCCCCGCCCGCGTCGCCGCCCACGGCGATCCCTGGGCCGGGCGGGTCCCGCAATCCATCGAACCCCTGCTGAAGATGTCCGAACGCGACCTCGCCGCCGGCCTCATGGACGCACCCTGGCCACCGGTCTACCCGAAGATGCCCAACGAACCACCGCGCGTAGCACCCAGCCGGGCCAAGAAGACCGACTGAACCGTCACACGGCCAAGTGCCCCAACTTGATCGCCAGCAGGTTCCCCACCAGCACCACCGCGAAAACCACTGCCGCCGTACGATAGTGCGCCGCCCACAACCCAAGCGCCGCACCACCGAACACGACGACCTTCACCACCAGACCGATCACGGTCCCATGGATCGCCGCCTGCGGAGCCGCGAACAGACCCCACGCCACGGCGGCGGCGAGCGGAACCCCCACGGCCAGGCCGATCTTCAGTGCCAGGGTGTCGGAAACCTTCCAGCCCCACAGGCCCAGCGCGCCGAGCGCGACCAGCTCCATCACGAAGGCCAGCGTGAGGTTGCCCCACTTCCACAGTTCCGACATGTCCATCTCCCTCAATCGTCGAGAGCACCGCTCTCTATATAGAGCAGTGTGCACTCTCGCGGGCCCGCCGTCAACCGCACGCACACCCTCACCGTGTGCCGGACCACAACCACCACGATGCGACAATGGCCTGTCATCCCGCCCGCGCACGAAGGACACCACCGCAGCCCCATGGCCGAACACGACGCGACGACCGATCAGGCCACCACCGAACCCGCGATCGACCCCGCCGATCTGGCCGTCTGCCTCCGGGTCCTCGAACAAGCCGGACAACTCGACAAGGAACACCCCGACTCGATCACCGTGCAGCGCGCGGTCGGCCACATGTTCAAGAAGTTCAAGATCCGCCGCCGCACCGAAGCCCGCGACGCCATCGCCACCGCGGACAAGGCCGTCGTCGCCGCGACCGCCACCGGCTCACCCAACCGCATCGACGACGAAACCGCCGGCATCCTGATCAGCTCCCCCACCGGCGACGGAACCGCCGGCACCCTCCTGCGCGCCCGGCCCTGCTATATCTGCAAACAGCGTTACACCGTCGTCGACGCTTTCTACCACCAGCTGTGCCCAACCTGCGCCGCCCGCAGCCACGCCAAACGCGACGCCGCCACCGACCTCACCGGTAAGCGCGCCCTGCTCACCGGCGGCCGCGCCAAGATCGGCATGTACATCGCTCTGCGGCTGCTGCGCGACGGCGCCCACACCACCGTCACCACCCGTTTCCCCAACGACGCGATCCGCCGGTTCACCGCCCAGCCCGACAGCGCCGACTGGCTGCACCGGCTCAAGATCGTCGGCATCGACCTGCGCGACCCCGCCCAGGTCGTCGCCCTCGCCGACGACGTCGCCGCGGCCGGCTCGCTCGACATCATCATCAACAACGCGGCCCAGACCGTCCGCCGCTCGGCCGGCTCCTACGCCGCACTCGTCGACGCCGAATCCGGCCCGCTGCCCGCCGGCGAACTGCCCGAGGTGGTCAGCTTCGGCAAGACCATGCAGCCACACCCGACCGCACTCACCGCGTCACTGTCGGTCGCCGCGGACCTGTCCGCCGACCTCTCCGCCGCCGACCTCACCGAACTCGCCCTGGTCGCCGGATCGGCCACGCCGGAACGGATCGCGCGCGGTGTCGCCATCGACGCCGGCGGCCTGGTCCCCGATCTCGCCCACACGAACAGCTGGGTGCAGACCGTCGGCGAGGTCGACCCGACCGAACTGCTCGAGGTGCAGCTGTGCAACTCGACCGCACCGTTCATCCTCATCTCCCGGCTGCGTCCCGCCATGGCCGCCGCCACCGGGCGCCGCAAGTACATCGTCAACGTCTCCGCGATGGAAGGCGTGTTCAGCCGCGGCTACAAGGGCCCCGGACACCCGCACACCAATATGGCCAAGGCAGCACTGAACATGCTGACCCGCACCAGCTCTCGCGAGATGTTCGAGACCGACCGCATCCTCATGACCGCCGTCGACACCGGATGGATCACCGACGAGCGCCCGCACTACACCAAGATCCGTCTCGCCGAGGAAGGCTTCCACGCCCCGCTCGACCTGGTCGACGGCGCCGCCCGCGTGTACGACCCGATCGTGCGCGGCGAAGCCGGTGAAGATCTGTTCGGGTGCTTCCTCAAGGACTTCGAACCGTCCGACTGGTGAGAGCAACCCCGGCTGCCGGGCTGGAAGCTCCCGGCAGTCGGGGCAACCCCCTTCGTCTGAGCTGAATGTGTGGGACCGCACGTGTGCTGGAACAGTGCTGCGGACACTTCGAAATCTTTCATGTTTAGATGCGCATATCTCCATTTCTATAAATGAGATCCGAGGGTCCTCTCACCTGGGGCGATTCGAACAGGCATGCCCGAGCCCCGCGCCCCACATACTCTTCGGTCATGCCGCCGCACTCCCCCGCAAGGGCGCTCGCATCCGCAAAACCGCTCCCCCACAATCACTTCCACCTCCCCCCGCGTCGCCAGCGGCACCGTCAAGTGCACACCCTCCCCGCCCACGATCGGTTGCTGCCGAAAAGCCGGGCGGACCGGGACATGCCCGCGCGCTTCCGGCGCCACCGTGGGCGGGCGCGATCGCACTCCGATCAACTAGATTGCCCCCAAAGGCATTCGGACGATATGGAGAGACGATGGCACTCAGAGCAGTACTTTCACCCGTCGCACGGGTGGTCAACGCAGGAGTCATGACCCTGGCCGGCCTGCCGGTGATCGGTCCGCGAATCTCCAAGAACCTGGCCGAGATCACCTACGTGGGCCGCCGCTCCGGCCGCACCATCACCACACCCATCGCGTTCACCCGCAGCGGCGACACGGTGACGATCAACGTGATCATGCCCGACGCCAAGACCTGGTGGCGCAACTTCCTCGGCGCGGGCGGCCCGGCCTCCCTGCGCCTCGACGGCGTCGACCGGCCCGGCCACGCCGTCGCCCACCGCGACGACAGTGGACGGGTGACCGTCGAGGTCCGACTGGACCCGGCGTAGCCGGCTCGCCATGCGGCAAAGATGGCCCCGGTTCCAGCTCGGCTTCGGCTCGAAGACCTGAGCCGGAGCCGGGCACTGCGACGAAACCCCTCTGCCACACCCGAACTCAACATTGCTCGGCCCCTCCCCCGATCGAACTGTCCGTGTCGTTCATGGCGACCGAGGTCGACTAGGGACGTAAGTCCGCGGCGATCGAACGGATCGATCGCACCCTGAGCATGCCGGCCGAGATGGTCAGCTACATCCGATCGCACGGACGTATTAATGCATTGATGCGCATATCCATGTATCGCAATCTACTTCCCGGCGTGGGTAGCGCCCCATTCCGACACCCGCCTGAGCGCACAAACGGGGTCGCGGACCGGCAAGATTTGCCCGCAGCTGGCCGACATTGTGCGCTCAGGCCGGTCCCCTACCCGAATACCGCAGACCTCGCCCACACGCCAACGCAGGCAACAACTTCGGTCGAACATGCTGATGGGGTGACACCGCTGGTGCGCGGTGCCACCCCATCACTCACTTCGAGACAGAGCTAGCCGTGGTGCTGGTCGGCGGTTTCCACCGTCTGCTTGAAGATGCCGAGACCCTGGTCCATCGCAGCGCCCATCGAGACGGTGAGCTCGTCCGGTTTCACATCATGGATCCACACCACTCGGCTGCGGCCCTCCCCCTCAGGTACGACGTGCAATGTCGCGTTGTCGTGGGTGGGCGTAAAGCTGCCGCCGATGATCGAAAAGGCCAGCCGGCGCGATTCGTCGTCGAGCGCGATGAGCCGCTCTCGCACCACGATTCCGCTGGCGAAGGTGACAACTCGGACGTCCGGCTCGTCGAGCCTGCTGTCGGTGACGAAGCCGGGCGCCATTCTGACGGGCCCGGCGGTGAAGTCGCCGATAATCGCCCACACCACCGCCGCGTCGGCGTCGATGGCGATCTCTTTCTGCACGGAAGCCATGTCGGCCCTTCCTGTCTGCCGGACGCGTCGTCGGCTACGCCGCGACGACGCAGAACTGGTTGCCTTCGGGATCTGCCAACACGATCCAGCTGTCGAAGCGCCGCACTTCGATAGCACCCAGGGCCTGAATTCGCTCGGCTTCACCCGCCAGGTCGTCGGCGAACAGGTCCAGGTGCAATCGATTCTTGCCCTCGGGGCGCTCCGGTACGGCCTGCAGCGAGAGACCGGCGCCGGCCTTGTTCGCGTCTTCCAGATAGATGGCGCCCTCATCCGAGGAGGCGACGCGGTATCCCGTCACCGCCTGCCAGAAGGCGGTACTGCCCGCCAGGTCGTTCGTGTCGATGCAGATATTGCCGATGGTGACGCTCACAAGCTGCCCTTCATCTAACTGACGTACCAGTTACGTCGGTTACATAACCGACCATAGCCGATAGACGGGTAGAATGCGAGGAGTGATGAACGACAACGCGTCCGCCCCCGAGTCGGACGACCTCGCAGCCGGTTCCGCGCCGATGCCGTTGCGCCTGATCGAGGAGTTCATCAACACGCGCCGCCGCGACAGCGACGAGATCGGAACCCGACCTCAGCTGGCGACGTGGCTGCACGACCACGGCCTGGTACCGGCCGGCGAGATCGTGACCGCCGAGCAGCGCGACCGCGCCGAGCGGATCCGCGAGGGACTACGCGCACTGATCGCCGAGAACAATGCCGAACCGGTTCCGAGCCCACACCCCGACGGCCTCGACCCCGCCGCCCGCACCGAACTCGCGCAACTCACCCGAGAATTCCCGCTGAAGCTCGACGTGACGGTGTCTCCGCCCCGACTGGTCGCCTGTTCTCCCGTACCGGTGGAGGCGGCGCTGGCCGGGCTCCTCGTGATCGTGGCCGAGGCCGTTGCGGCGGGCACCTGGACACGACTGAAGGCCTGCCGGGAACCGAGCTGCCGATGGGCCTACTACGACCACTCACGCAATCGCCGCCGGACCTGGTGCTCCATGGACCTCTGCGGAAACCGCGCCAAAGCCCGCGCCTCCCATCACCGCAAGTCCGCCCCGCCCTCAGCCGCAGACCGCTGATCCACGACGACCCGCCCAGCGAAAGTGCCGGAGCGGATCGCCCTGGGCACGCCACGCAGGCTCTACGCTTCTACGCTGGACCCATGGGGTTCCGACTCCTGGCGGACGCCACCGCCGTCTTCCACTTCCTCTTCGTCGCCTACGTGGTGACAGGCGGATATTTGGCGTGGTATTTCCGCCGGACCATCTGGCTGCACGTACTCGCTGTCGTATGGGGTTTCAGCACGGTCGTCTTCACCGTCGACTGCCCCCTGACCACCCTCGAGAACTGGGCCCGCCACCGCGCCGGCGAGGCCGGCCTGCCGCCCAGCGGGTTCATTGATCACTACCTGACCGGGGTGCTGTATCCGCGGGAGGACCTGCAGTTGGTTCGGATGCTGGTGGTGGTCGCGGTGGTCGTGTCGTGGCTCGGGTTCTGGCTGCGCGGTCGGCATCGCCAGCCCGGGCATGCCGTCCGGTAGGCGAACGCGCCAGGCTGGTTTGTTCAGTTAGGAGCCCCATTCGGTCCCGCGCGTTCACGCGGGTTGCATGCCGGCGGCGGGTGAGGTCCGTGGTCCGAGACCACCGCCACGGGTCCGGAATTAAGGCTGGGGAGCCGTCGTGGATCCGTAGCGGGGCAAGGACGGTTCGTCTGTCCTGTGTTGCCTTTTCCGGCCCGTTCTGCGGAGACGCCCGGCCCACCGGCCACACCGCCGCGATTCAGCAGCGTCCGCGCAGATCGATGGCGCGACAGCGTGGGCCTACACCGATATCTCCACCACGAAACTGGCGAATCGCTGGGCGGGTGCTCGCTCGAGTGACCACTCAGATCGACGCGGTGGTGGAAACCGCGTGACCTGTCGCTTGTGTCGATCTGTCACTTGCGGTACGCCTGGAATTACCGAGGCAAGGAGAGCGCAATGACTCAACAGGACGTGGTGAACGTATTGATGGATCGGGCGGGCACGAGCTACGTGGCAGAGGCCGGAATAAACTTGGCCGATAAACCCGCTCCACTGTTCCAACTGCTCATGCTTACCGAACTGCTCAGCACCAGGATCTCCGCCGATATCGCCGTCGCCGCCGCCAAGGAGCTGGTCAGCACCGGATATCGCACCCCACAGCGGGTCGCCGACGCCGACTGGCAGGAACTGGTCGACGCACTCGGCCGCGCCCACTACAAGCGCTACGACGAAAGTACGGCTTCCCGCCTGGGGGATATTGCTTCCCGCATCCTGGACCGCTACGGCGGCGACCTGCGCAAGCTGGCCGACGAAGCGGAGCGCGACCCAGCCCGCGCTGCCCAATTGCTGCAACAGTTCCAGGGAATCGGCCCCACAGGCAGCGACATCTTCCTGCGCGAAGTCCAAGACATTTGGACCTGGGCGCGACCGCATTTCGACGAACGCGCGCTGCGCGGCGCCGAACGCGTACAACTCCCCGCCGACCCGGACCGATTGGCCGACCTCGCCCCCGAAAACCACACCGCCGACCTGGCCGCGGCGCTGGTCCGCGTCACCCTGAACAACGAGGTCGCCGATCAGGTCCTCGCCGCAACCAAAATCATCCCGGCCTAACCGTCGCACACCCAGGCTGAGCGGACGGTCATCCGGGGACAAGGCTGCTCAGGCTTGGAGCGTTCGCGCACAGCCGCCAGCATGCGGTCGAACGCCGGTCGCGGCCTCGTCCAGAACCGTCGGCGACCCCGCCCGGCGGACTGCTGGGCCACCGGTCGTGATCGGTTACCGCTGCCGCCGCAGGGCGATCTACCGGACGGCCTCCTTTCCCCGGCCCGTCTCGTGATGACGAACGGCCCTACTTCCGTGGGCCCACGACCCTCCCGCCCGCACAGCCGCCCGGCGACGCTGAATGTCATGACTTCCACCAAGCGCCGAGTCGCCGTCGTCTACGCGGACTGGACAGCGATCCGCCGCCGGACTACCTCCGCCGGCGACGCGCTCCAGCTTCCGGCCGCCCACGTGGGTGCACCCGTGACCGGGGTCAGGTCGCTCACGTTGCCCACCATCTTCCTCACTGAGTATGCTCATTTATGAGCACACTCATTTTTATCGGTAGATGCGAGGTGTCGGTTGGCAAGTCCACAGCAAAGCCAGCAGGCCGGGCGCCGGGCGCGCAGTATGCGCGAGAAGCAGGGCCGGATCTTTGAGGTTGCCGCGCGACTGTTTGCCGAGCGCGGATTCGGCGCGGTCACTACCCAGCAGGTCTCCGATCAGGCCGATATCGCCGCGGGAACCCTGTTCCGCTACGCCTCGTCCAAGGGGCAGCTGCTGCTCATGGTCTACAACGAGGACTTCCGATCGGCACTCCAGACCGGGGCCCACCGCGCCCGCGACATCGCCGATCCGGTCGGGGCGATCACGGCACTGCTGCGACCGATCCTGGTCGCGGCCGCGCGTAATTCCGAAAACACCATCGCCTACCAGCGCGAATTGCTGTTCGGGCCGCCCGAGGAGACCTACCGGGAACAGGGGCTGGCGTTGGTGGCGCAGCTCGAGTCGGCCCTCGCCGAAATCTTGCTGACCGCTGTCGCGGACTCCGGTGAGCCCACGGCCGCGCAACGGGAAGCGGCCCGCGTGGCCGGCCGCAGTCTCTTCGCGGTGCTGCACATGGCGCTGGTGCGCCCGTCCACCGGCGTCCACCCCCACCACGATCCGATCGACGACCTGAGCGCCCAGATCACTCAGCTCGTCGCCGGTTTCCGCGCCACCGCGGTCACCCGAACCTGAAAAACACCAGCGCGGGCCACGGTCCGCAGAACGGAGTCGACATGTCCGGCACGATTCGCAAGGTCAGCGTCCTCGGGACCGGAGTCCTCGGATCCCAGATCGCCTTCCAGACCGCCTTCCACGGTTTCGAGGTGACTGCCTACGACATCAACGACGAGGCGCTGACCGCGGCGCACGAGCGTTTCGACAAACTCGCGACCACCTACCGTGAGCAGGTACCGGGCGCGGGCGACGGCAAGGCCGAGGCAACCGCCGCGGGCGTCACGCTCACCAGCGATCTCGCCGAGGCTGCCCGGGACGCGGACCTGATCATCGAAGCGGTGCCCGAGGTGCTGTCGATCAAACAGGACACCTACCGCCGGCTCGGTGAGCTCGCGCCCGAGCACACGATCTTCGCCACCAACTCCTCGACGCTGCTGCCCAGCGATATGAGGGACGCCACCGGCCGCCCAGACCGATTCCTCGCTCTGCACTTCGCCAATCAGGTGTGGCATTTCAACACCGCCGAAGTCATGGGTACCGAGGACACCGACCCGAAGGTGTACCAGGTGGTGGTGGAATTCGCTCGGGCCATCGGCATGGTTCCGATCGAACTGCACAAGGAGAAGGCCGGCTACGTCCTCAATTCCCTGCTCGTGCCGTTCCTCAACTCCGCGATGGCACTGGCAGCGGGCGGCTATGCCGAACCGAAGGCGGTCGACGAAACCTGGCGCATCGGTACCGGCGCACCGGCGGGCCCGTTCCAGATCCTCGACATCGTCGGTCTCACCACGCCGTACAACATCCTGGTCAACAGCGGCGAGGAGGGCAAGAAGCTGGCGCAGTGGCTGAAGTCGGAATACATCGACAAGGGCAAGCTCGGTCTGGCCAGTGGCGAGGGTTTCTACCGCTACAACGCCTAGGCCACTGCGACACGAAGACATTCGACACGTCGGCGCCCATGAACTACAGACAGGAGAAAACTCGGATGTACTACAGCAGCGGAAACTACGAGGCGTTCGCTCGCCCGCGCAAACCCGAGGGAGTCGACGACAAGACGGCGTGGTTCGTCGGCGCCGGCCTGGCCTCGCTCTCGGGCGCGGCTTTCCTGATCCGCGACGGGCAGATGTCCGGTGACCGGATCACCATCCTCGAACGGCTGAAGCTGCCCGGCGGCGCGCTGGACGGAATCAAGGAACCGGCAAAAGGTTTCGTCATCCGCGGTGGCCGCGAGATGGAGAACCACTTCGAATGCCTGTGGGATCTGTTCCGGTCGGTACCCTCGATCGAAATCGAGGGCGCGAGCGTCCTCGACGAGTTCTACTGGCTGAACAAGGACGATCCGAACTACTCGCTACAGCGCGCCACCGTGGACCGCGGTCAGGACGCGCACACCGACGGCCTGTTCGCGCTGAACGACAAGGCGCAGAAGGACATCGCGAAGATCTTCCTCGCCACCCGCGAGGAGATGGAGAACAAGCGTATCGACGAGGTCTTCGGAAAAGACTTCCTGCAGAGCAACTTCTGGCTCTACTGGCGCACGATGTTCGCCTTCGAGGAGTGGCACAGCGCGCTCGAGATGAAGCTGTACCTGCACCGGTTCATCCACCACATCGGCGGCCTGCCGGACTTCTCGGCGCTGAAGTTCACCAAATACAACCAGTACGAATCGCTGGTGCTGCCGCTGTATCGGTGGCTGCTCGATCAGGGCGTGACGTTCCGCTTCGATACCGAGGTCACCGACATAGACTTCGACATCACCCCGGATCGCAAGCAAGCCACCGGTATCCACTGGGTTTCGGAGGGGGTCGAGGGCGGCGTTCGGCTGGGCCCGGACGATCTGCTGTTCACCACGATCGGATCGCTGGTGGAGAACTCCGACGAGGGCGATCACCACACCCCGGCCGTACTGAACGAAGGACCGGCGCCCGCATGGGAATTGTGGCGCCGGATCGCGGCCGTGGACCCCGCCTTCGGCCGCCCCGACGTCTTCGGATCCCATATCCCCGAGACCAAATGGGAATCGGCGACCGTCACCACACTCGACCAGCGCATCCCGGAATACATCCGCAAGATCTGCAAGCGAGACCCGTTCAGCGGCAAGGTCGTCACCGGCGGCATCGTCACCGCCCGGGATTCGAACTGGCTGATGAGCTGGACGGTCAATCGGCAACCACACTTCAAACAGCAGCCGGCCGATCAGATCGTGGTCTGGGTGTACTCGCTGTTCGTCGACAAGCCAGGCGACTATGTGCACAAGCCGATGCAGGAGTGCACCGGCGAGGAGATCACCCAGGAATGGCTGTACCACTTGGGCGTTCCGCTCGACGACATCCCGGAACTCGCGGCGGAGGCGGCGAAGTGCGTGCCGGTGATGATGCCCTATGTCACCTCGTTCTTCATGCCGCGCCAGGCCGGTGACCGGCCCGACGTGGTGCCCGAGGGCGCGGTGAACTTCGCCTTCATCGGCCAGTTCGCCGAGACGAGCCGTGACTGCATCTTCACCACCGAGTACTCCGTGCGCACCGGCATGGAGGCCGCATACCGGCTGCTGGGCATCGAGCGGGGCATACCGGAGGTGTTCAACTCCACCTACGACCTGCGCAGCCTGCTCAACGCCGTCAGCCACATGCGCGACGGGGACCCGCTGAAAATACCCGGCCCGGATGCGCTGCGGCGCAGACTCATCGGCAAGTTGGACAGTTCCGAGGTCGGTCAGCTGCTCACCGAATTCGGGCTCATCGCAGACAAATAGCGGCGCTCACTCGCGAGGATCGACCGGCGGCCGATCCTCGCTTCCGCGCGCGAAGGTGGACAACTCAGGTGTGCGGCACCGGTAATGCCACACCGACGAGGGTGCCGTCCACCACATCATCGACAGCCGGCGGCCAGGACACCGGTGGTCGGCTCTCGGCTCGGCGGCTTCGGCGGTCATGGCCGGACCGCCGAAGCCGGTACCGTGTCGGCTGTGACCGCGGGCAGGTTGGAACGGTCCGGTCCCAGCTGCGGCCACCACTGCTGTTGTAGGCCACTAAACGGTGGGGGTGATGAGTCCGTAGTGTCCGTCGTAGCGGTGGTAGAGCACGCAACCGCGGCGCAGATTCGGATCGCGGAAGAACACGAACGGGACCCCGGTCAGTTCCAGGCGCTCGATCGCGCCGTCCACGGTCAGCGTGGGCGCCGGCAGCGGGCTCACGGTCACCGGCAACGCACCCCGGGTGACGGTGTCGGAACGCGGTTCCAGCTGCGCCAGAAGGAATTCGCCGTCAGCGCGGTACAGCACGCTGTCGATACCACTACCGTGCTCGGTGAACAGATGGAAGTCGTGGTCCATCAGTTCCATGTCGAACGCCGCTTCGTCGCAGGTCTCACCGGTCAGCGCGAACGACTTGTGTCGCACCACTTCTCGCTGTTCGACCGGCCGCGGGAAGTACGGTAGCGGAGTCCGGGCGGCTCGACCGTGCTGCCAGGTGGCCGGCCCGCAGTCCGGGCGCGCACAACGTACCGCCTCGTGGTGCCGTGCCAGGTGGTCGAGCCGCGCGCGCAGGCGCGCCTCGAGCAGGTCGACCGCCTCGCGGGTGCTGCTAGCGGCGACCTGGACACGCACCGCGCGGCCGTTCATATCCACATTGGCCTGCGCGATGATCGGTTCCACCGGGTCGCGATGGCGGGTCAGCCGCACCTGAACAGCCAGCACCGGGACACTCACGTGGCGAAGGACCCGGCCGATCTTCTCCTGCGCATAGGCAGCAGCCCCCATCGACACTCGATCACCGACCGATATCCGCAGCAACTCCTGGGGTGTTTGCACAACGTCGTGCATGGTCTTCCTCACTCTCGTGCGCCGATGACAACGGCGACCCGGATGATGCACTTCCACCCTGCACGCTCACCGGGATCGCCGGCAGGGTCGAATTCACTTGTCGGGCAGGGTCTATCGGCTCTATCTGCCCCCAGCAGCAAGGGCGCCGCCGCCCGGCCGGATCTCGAAATCACTGACGCGCGATCGATCCATCAGACCGCAGGCCGCGCACTCGCCGCGGATGCCTCCCGGGCAGCCGATCGACGACCGGGACGATGACATTCAGTCCGGGGCTGCGCACCGCGACGACCCGGCCGAGCCGGAACAAGACACCCCGCTCGTACTGCGTCACGATCCGAATGGACAGTGCCGCAAGGACGATCATCAGCACGACGACGATCGCGGCGACACCGAATACCGACGACATGACATTCTCCTTCAGGCAGCTCGCCGCGATGCGGACAGCAGGTGGGCGCGAACAGCGGATTCGAGGCCATCGATCGCCGCTTGCGCCGAACGCGGATCGGAATGGATGAAGGGTGCGTGGTGGAGGTCGACCGCGACATACGCGGAATCGGCCGGCGACCACCAGACCGCACATTCGAGGTGAAGCATCATGTGATCGATCTCCACCGATTGCGTCTCGCAGGGTGTTGTGGCGTCCATGGGGAGAACTATCCGCCCCACCACGAGGCGGCACGCGATCACGAAGTCCTTGCCGACAAGGTCTTTCGTCCCTGACTTGGTCGACACCCGGTGATATCGCCCGCAGCCGGAGATCAACCCTGCCACTGGCGTCACGGCTCGCGCCGGGCGCCGCATCGCCCGGCTACGTGGCGCCGACCGCATCGTGCCGGCTGTCTCGGTCGGTTCCGCGGAGGCGGTGGCCGATTTCTACGCAGACGCCGCGCCGCTCGCGCGGCGTGATGGTGTTCGCCCACGCAGCGGCAGTAGCCGGCGCGGTCCCCGCAACCGTTACGTCGCCTGCGGGTAATCGTGTCGCGCTCATTCGGGTTCATGACCTGTCGCCGCGTCACGCGGTGAAAGGATTCGGACCCAGTCGATGCGGGCGAGCATTACCACACCCAGAATCAGCACGAGCTGGATCGCGATGCCGTAAGGGGAGGTGAGCGAGGCGGTGAACGCGGAGCCGAGGTTGCGCTCGGCGATACGGGTGGCGCCGATGTAGAGCGAGTAGCTCACGAGCCGACCTGCGAAAAAGGCGGTGGTGACCGGCAGCAGCGGAACGTCCATGAGTCCAGCCGCCTCGAACAGCTGAGCCGATGGCAGTGGAGACAGCGTGAACAACGCCAACCCCAGCAGAGACCGGCCTTTGTGTCCGGTGAGATAGTTCTCGGCTGCCTGCAGACCGGCTTTGCGGTGTGGGCTGAGGCGGTCACGGATACGGCCGGTAGCGAGAGCGAGCAGGTAGCGCCCGCTGCCCGCGGCAACAGCACCCGTGATGACCAGGGCGACGGGATCGAGGTGCCAGTTCAATTTGAACAGCACCAGGATTGTCCAGGTCGGTGGCGCGAAGGCCGGCATCAGGTTTGCCAGGAACACGATGCCCACGACTGCCGAGTAGTGCCAAGCCGCGGTCACCGGAGCTGCCTGCTATAGGTGTCCGCCAGCGAATCGTTCACCCGCCGTCCTTTCGAATCTCTGACAAGGGTCCCTGCCGGCGGCCAGAACAGCATCCTGACCGGCGGTGTGTTCGCGGTGTAGCGCCTTGCCGGAAACACTCCTCTCGGGCCGTCGCTGACGTACCGATCGACTGTCAGGCGCTGGTCACCGTGTCGTGTGAAGTGTCTGCGGAACCGACTCGGCTTCGGGATACATGACGCTGCGCCACCAGGTGTCCAGGGGGCTGGGGTCGGGCCAGGCTACCGAGGCAGGGATACGGCGGACGGTGGGCCGGGTGGTGTTGCTCATGCGATTCTCCCGATCGACAGGAACCTTCTCGAAGTGGCAATGACGGCGCTGTCACTGCCACATCCAAAGATCACCTGCCGCGCCGGTCGGGCGCAGGGGCCGAAAGTCCACAGCGCGAGCCCCGAACGACATCTGATCGCCCGCGTGGACGATCTGCCGGTGTGCGCGCGGCCTTCGCAGGTCGGCCACCAGTCGGGCAACCCGGTGGTCGCGGTGCGGTGTCCGATGTCCGGAGCCGACTACCGCCCGTTCGGAGCCGTCGCAGAAATCTGGTCGTGCCACGCGGCTTTCGCGCCGCTGTCGCCGATCCGGTAGACCTGAACCATCGATCCGGCGGCGACCACAACGGAGAGGACGGCAACTACCGCCACTACGGCCCTGCGGCCGGCCAGACCTGCGGCGACGGGGACTCGCGAGCTCAGCGCGGCCCGGGCGGTCTCGCTGCGAATTGCCCACCATGCGGTCGCGAGCAGGAACGTGGCAAGCGACCACACCAGCAGGTCGTCACCGAGGTGGGCGTGAGTGCGGATCATCGGGTCGTGTGGAAGCTGATCCTCCAGCCATTCGCCGGAGTGCGTGGTGAGCGGCACGCACACCAGCGCCACGAACGCGGCCAGCGGCGACACGACGCCGAGCCGGCGTTGGGCCGCCGGCCAGCACACCGCAACCATCAGCAGCAGGGCCGCGAGCGGCACCAGCACGACTACGAAGTGCACGAGCAAAACGTGAGCGGGTAGGCCATTGAACGTGACTGGGCCCATGGTTATCGAGCACTCCTCAGGAGAACGAATTCGAAGCGGTCAGCGTGAGCCTAGGTCCGAATTCTTGGAGAATTCTCGGACGTCTGTGCGCGCGGGCAGTACAAGAGTGAATTCGGCGCCGTGGCCCGGGGCGCCGTCTACCGTGATATGCCCGCGATGGGCCTCGACGACTGCTTGGACCAGTGCCAAGCCGATACCGTGCGGCCGGACTCCGGCGGTGTGCCCGTCGCCGTGCGCGAACCGCTCGAACAGTCGGCCGGCGTCCCGCGGTTCGAGGCCTGCGCCGGTATCACTGATCGTGACCAGAACATCGGATCTGGTGCGGGCGAGCCGAATCGAAACCGAGCCGCCCGACTGTTCGTGCTGCAGGGCATTGTCCACCAGCGCAAACATCGCGCGGCGCAGCGCCGGGCGTACCCCGTCGATTGTCGCTTCGGCACCAGCCGCGACGGTCTCGACACCGACGGCGACGCCGAGGGTCTGCGCGTGGGCCTCGAAGCTGCCTGCCACTTCCCGGCACAGTGCTGCCAGGTCGACGGACTCGACCCGGTCCGGGTGATGGTCGGCGGCTGCGGTCAGCAGTAGATCGTCGATGATGCCGGACAGTGCCCTGGTGTCGGTGACCAGGCCGTCCAATTGTTCGCGCCACGGGCCGGGCAGTTGCTCGCGTTCAGCGCGGCGAGCGAGCAGCTGAGCGCGAGTGTGCAGCACCGTCAACGGCGCTCGCAGTTCGTGCGAGGCGTCTGCAATGAAGCGGTGCTGCAGCGCCAGTGCTTCGGTCAGCGGCCGGATCGCCCGACGCGACAGCAGTACCGCGGCACCGACAGCGGCGACCCCGCCGGTGAGTTCGGCCACCAGCAGAGCCTCGAGTAGACGCTGCCGGCCTGCCTGCCAAGGCCGTTGGTCGACCAGTACCGCGATGCGCCGGCCGGGCCGTTCGGTCACCAGCACTCGGTAGTCGACGTCGCCCGCCCGCAGATCGCGGTAGCCGATGGGGCCGTGGGTCGAATCGGCGGTCGGCTCGGGTGCGCGGTCGCTGACCACGACGCGGCCGGTGCCCTGGTCGACGATGCCGATTGCCATCCCGGGTGGCGGGTCGTCGGTGTCATCCACGCGCGCGGCGACCTGGGCGAGCTGGCCGTCGATCTGCTGGTGCTGGAAGCGCAGATCAACGGCATAGAGCACCACCCCGACAAGCATCAACAGTCCACCGAGCACGAGTGCTACCTGCAGTGCCACCATCCGGG
Source organism: Nocardia stercoris (assembly GCF_003696265.1). Taxonomy (GTDB): domain Bacteria; phylum Actinomycetota; class Actinomycetes; order Mycobacteriales; family Mycobacteriaceae; genus Nocardia; species Nocardia stercoris. The sequence continues at coordinate 451,665 of NZ_RFFH01000003.1, forward strand.
TGGCTCGGCGCAGCCGGGCGGGTTCGGTCATGGGGGTGCGCCGACTCACCGGGCACCCAGCCGGTAACCGAGGCCACGGACCGTCTGCACCGTGTCGCGGCCGAGTTTGCGGCGCAGATAGTGCACGTAGGTGTCGACGGTACTGTCCTTGTCGGCTCGGTCGAAAATCAGTTCCCGGAGCTGAGACCGGGTGAATATCTGATGCGGCGCTCGCGCCAACAGCGCCAACAGCGCGCATTCCCGTTCGGACAGCGACACATCCGCGGTTCTGCCGGTCGGATCGACGACGGTCCTGGTGACCGGCACCAGCCGCCGCGTACCGATCGGCAACGAGGCCGCGGTGGCTCGATGCCGACGGTGCAGGGCCCGGACCCGCGCCAAGAACTCCGGCACCTCGAACGGCTTGACAAGATAGTCCTCGGCCCCGCTGTCCAAGCCCTCGACTCGGTCGGCGACCGCACCCAGAGCGGTGAGCAGCAGGGCCGGGGTGTCGACACCGTGAGCACGCAGTGCACGCAGCAGATCCAGTCCGTCCAGGACAGGCAGGCCACGATCGATGATCAAAACGTCGAACCGTTCAGTAAGCCCGCGATGCAAGCCGAGCTGGCCGTCAACGGCAAGGCGGACCTGGTAACTCTCTTCTTGGAGGAGGGTGCTCACCAGGTCGGCAAGGGTACGGTCGTCCTCGACCAGCAACACTCGGGGCACGGCACGGTCCGGACTCGACATGCTGTCAGCCTGCCATCGCAGCCGATCTCTCCCTGACGCGGCGTACACGGGTGTGACAATCCTTCCGAATCACCGGGACCGGGAGTCCCAGCCGGGCGCCCCATGGATCCGCGCGTCATCGGCTTGCCGCACGCGCCGACACCGCGCCCGCATCGGGGGCGATGTCGGTGCTCTGCTGGTGACCGAGCCTCCGGGGCCTGCCGGCCGTGTCGACTCTCTCGATCCCGAATTGCGTTGCCGCGGCGGCACGCGATCACGGCGATCGTCAGCCCCAGCTCCTGATCAGGTCGTCGAATTCAAAGCCCTTGTGCGGCGGGTGTATTCATCGTCGTCGATCTCTCCTCGGGCATACCGCTCGGCGAGGATCTGTTGCGGAGTCGGCCGATGCGGGACCGGCCGCTGCCCGGAGACCGACGCACCGGTGCTGCGCAGCAGCAACACGAACCCGGCCAGCACCAGGCTCCAGAATCCGATCATGCCGATCGTCATGAGGGCGTAACCCCAGCCACCCATGCCATTTCCGTACCACATCATCATCAGCGCACCGCCCGCGTCACATGGCCATCGGCGGGCACATGCCCATCTGGTGCATCCACATCATGAACGGGTGCAGCAATTGCCTCAGCGGCGACTGCATCGACATGTCCGGCATCGGCGTATCCATCTGACCTCCTCCAGGCCGGCCCACAGGGGCCATCCAGTGTTTCGACCTCGATATTCGCCGGTCCCGGACGCCGGCCGTAGGGGCCTGCGGCACCGATCGCGGGCCGAAGGTCCTCACCGGACGGGCTTGTGGGACGAATCAACCGAATGATCGACCGGTCGGGACCAATGTCCCTACTGCGGGCACGCGGTCCCCGACAAGACTCGAGCCATCGTGATCGAACGAACGGAGCAGACGATGGTGTCGACGGCACGCAAGCGAATCGAGTTGATCTTCAACCTGTCCTACCTGGTGAGCCTCTGGGGCCTGGTCGTCGCCATGCGCCGCCGACGGGATCGGGTGCCGGTCGAGCAGCGCCCGGAGGCCGAGCGGCTGCGAGAAGCGTTCACCCTGTTGGCAGTCGGCGACACCGGTCACCTGGCGCTGCGCTCGGTATCGCTGGCGCGCGGCGAGGGGCGAGGTTTCATCCGGTATCGCGGGCAGCGGGCCAGCTTGATCGGCTTGGGTGAGATGGCGACCTCGATCACCATCACGCTGTTCTACGTCCTGACTCTCGACGCCTGGCGGCTGCGGTTCCGCAAGTCATGGGACCGCTTCACCGGTTCGCTGCTGGGACTGTCCGGGCTACGGCTGCTGCTGCTGGCCATGCCGTTCAATCGGTGGGACCGTGACGAAACCCCGCCGGGCTGGGGTGTGGTCCGTAACCTGCCGCTGCTGTCCGTCGGTGCCGGTGAGATGGTCATGATGCGTCGGGAGGCCGATCGCGCCGGCGATCGCACGTTCCGTTCCCTCGCCGACGCCATGGCGGCATCGTTCGCCTGCTACACCCCGGTCATCTTGTTCGCCCGGCGCATCCCGCAGGTGGGCCTGCTCATGATCCCGAAGACCGTGGCGTACCTGTACATGGCCGCCCGCGTCTACTTCGGGATGTACCGCGGCACTCCGCAGAACACCCGCTCCGATCAGCCGGCGGCTGCCGCTGTTCCTGTGGCGGCGGAAGTCTGACCTGCAGCGACAGGCGCGTCGCACCCGGTTCCGGCGCGACCGCTGTCGACGATACGGGGAACCGTTCCGCTACCGGAGCGGCCCGTCGTCCCGAACAATGCGAGAGGCGGTAGCGGCATGATACTGGCGGCGTCCGAAGCGGTTTCCGGAAACCCGGCCCGATTCACCTGGGTGACTGCGGTATCGATGCTCGTCTTCTGCGCAGTCCTCTGGCTCGTGGTCGAATTCATGCGACGGCACCCCCGCGCGTCGGGCTGGGCGTGGGGACTGTCGTTGCTGACCTTTCCGCTGTGGATCTGGGGACCCGGCCGCGACATCGGGCTGGTCAACTGGTTCTCCTGGGCGAAGATCCTGTCGGTACTGATTCCGCTGGTCGTGGTCGGGGCGATGCGGGTCGCGGTCGCCGAACAGCGCACGGGCCGGATCTGGGAGCTGCTGCGCAGTCCTCGGTTCCTGTGGTTTCCGTACGCGATCCTGTTCCTCAACATCGCCGAGGCCACACTCCGGGATGCCGAGATCGGGAACTACTGGAACGCCGCAGTCGGCCTGGGGCTGTGTCTCACGATCCCTTACTGCCCCCGCTTCTGGGAGGTGATCCCGGGCCGCAACGCCGAACTGGTCGCCTACACGACCATGGCGTGGAACTTCCTCTACACCACCTGGAATCTGTGCTTCACCTACGGCGGCTATCCGCCGAAGGAAGAGCACTTCGCCGCCAGCATCTGCATTCTGGCGGTAGCGGAGATCTATCCGCTGGTGAAGCGGCGACCGGAGTTGTACATCATGGCCCGCATCTACACCCTGCCGGTGCTGATGCTGGTGATCGCGATCTACAACATCTTCCCGAAGGTGATGCCCTCGGACGGCTGGTTCGACAACGACATCTGGATCGTCTGGGGCGTAGTGAATTTCGTCCTCACCGTGCCGTACCTGTTCTGGTATACCTGGCAGCTCGAGACCGGCCGGGCCTTTGTCCACTTCCGGCGCGGGCAGGCGCGCGCGGAGTTCCTGCGCGAGCACGGCGACACGGTCGAGCAGCTCCGGGCCTTGAATGCGTCCCTGGACGCGGCGGTCGACCCGCACCGCGACAGGGTTGGCACACCTGTTACCGCGCGGCGGCCAGGCCGTGGTGCAGCACCGCGGTGAGGAAACTGGGGGCCTGGCGGGTACCCATATGGCCTTCCAAGGTCAACTCCCACGCGGTCTCGGCCAGTCCACAGAAGGTGGAGGCCAGCCAGGTGGCAGGCATGTCCGTGCGCAGTATGCCGGCGTCCTGGCCGGCGGCCATCAAGGCGGTGGTACGGGCGAAGATCCGCTCGGCTCGTTCAGCGGCCTCGGGGGCGCCGAGCACGTCCGGCTCGACATAGACCAGATTCCACAACTGAGCGAACGGGATGTATTCCGCGGTCAGTCCGGCCAGCGCGGCATCGGTGAGACCCGAACCGGATTCGGCGGCGGTCAGTGCACTGTCGCAGTCGTCGAGGATTTTGGCCGCCACGGCCTGTACGAAGGCCTGCCGGGTGGGAAACATGCGGGCCAGCGTGGCACGGCTGATGCCGGCGCGGGCCGCGACGACCTGCATCGACGCACCCCGGTCCCGCACCAGGACCGGGATCGCCGCATCCAGGACGTCTGTCGCATCGGTACGCATTTCACTGCACTCCATACGTCTCATTTGACACATTCGTGTCTCAAAGTATTCTCTGGTGTATCAGATGATCATTCTAGATGTCGCCGCTGCCGAGCCATGGCGCGAAGGGGCGACAGACAGGTTCGGTGGCACATGACGATGAATCGGCGCCGATTCCTGCGGGCGAGCGGACTGTCCGCGCTGACGACGCTCGCCGCCGCGGCGTGCAACACCGACGACACCACCCCACCCGCGGGCGCACGGCGCTCAGTGATCGTGGTCGGCGCCGGGATCGCGGGTTTGTCCGCAGCGCGGGCCCTCACCGATCGCGGCCACGATGTGATGGTGCTCGAGGCCCGCGATCGCATCGGCGGCCGGATCCGGACATCCGATCAGTGGCCCGACGCTCCGGTGGACCTGGGCGCATCCTGGATCCACGGGGTGGACGGCAACCCGATCGCCGACCTGGCCCGCCGAGCGGGCGCGCGCACCATACCCACCGGTGCCGACGACAACACCGTCTACGGCACCGACGGTCACCGAGTCGGCCAGGACTCCGCCGACCGGATCGAGCACTGGCGCAACGCTATCGCCGCGGCTCTCGCCGAGGCCCAGGACGACGCCGAAGACGAGACCCCGGACGCGTCGTTGCGATCGGTCGCCGAGCACGCGGTGAACTGGTCCGCGCTTCCGGAGGCGGACAAGGCGCTGGTGGCTTCGTTACTCAACGACTACGAGCACGAGTACTCCGGCAGCGCCGACGAGTTGTCGAGCCGGTACTTCGACGACGATGCCAAGCTCCGGGGCGGCGACGTCCTCTTCCCGGCCGGGTACGGCGCCGTCACCGACTATCTGACCCGCGGGCTGACCGTTCGCACCGGGCAAGTGGTCGACCGGGTCGATTGGAGCGGCGCCGGGGTCACAGTGACCACCACTACCGGATCCTTCGCGGCCGATCACGTCGTGATAACCGTGCCACTGGGCGTATTACAGAGCGGCACAATAGAATTCACCCCTGGACTACCGGAGGACAAGAGCACCGCGATCGCGAAGCTCGGCATGGGCGTTCTCGACAAGTGCTATCTCCGGTTCCCGCATACCTTCTGGCCAGACACCGACTGGCTCACCTACGTTCCGGCCCTGGACAAGCCCGGGCACTGGGCCCAATGGATCAACTACGCCCGGGTCGCCGGTCAGCCGATCCTGCTCGGCTTCAACGCCGCCGGCTTCGGGCGCGACAGCGAAACCCGGTCCGACACCGACCTCGTCGCCGAGGCGATGGCCACCCTGCGCACCGTCTACGGGCCCGCCGTCCCCGATCCGCTCGACCACCAGATCACCTGCTGGTCATCGGACCCCTACGCGCGCGGCTCCTACTCGTTCAACAAGCTCGGCTCCACCCCCGACATGCGGGACCACCTCGCCGCAGACTTGGCCGACCGCATCCACTTCGCCGGCGAAGCGACCGACCGCATGTCTTTCGGCACCGTCCACGGCGCCTACAACTCCGGTCTGCGCGCGGCCGCTGAGATCACCGGCTGACCACGACGAAAGCCGACATGGTCGCCGCTACGTCTTGGCATCCGGCTGCCGCGTCCGTCCCCGGATCCGCGGTGAATCCCCGCTCCCGAAGTCCCCGTTCGCTCCCGGAACTCTCCATGTCCCGCAACGTCATTCGCCCGCACCCGACCGGGCCGGCATGCCCGACCCGCGAGTACGATCACGCGGCGGCACGGCGCGGCCACCGCGCCGCGGTGCCACGGTCTCGGCCACTGCCGCGCCGGGACCGTCCACCGGGACGGGCACACCGGCCAGCGCGTAAACCTGGGAGCCGTCGACGGTTTCCTGTTCCAGCAGCATCGCCACCAGGCGATCGAGTGCGTCGCGGTGGGATTCCAGCAGATCCACGGCCTGCTTCTCTGCCACACGCAACAGCCGGGACACGTCGTTGTCGATCGCGGCCTGGGTAGCCTCGGCGAACGGGCGACTGGTCAGTTCGGAGCCGCCGCCGAGAAATACCGACCCGCCCAGCGGATAGCCGATCGGGCCGAGCGCGGCCGAGAGCCCGAACTCACGGACCATCTTGGTCGCCAGGTCGGTGGCCTGTGCCAGGTCGTTCGCGGCGCCGGTCGAGCCTTGGCCGAGAACGACCAGTTCTGCGGCCCGGCCACCGAGCCGCACGGCGAGAGTGTCGGTCAGATAGTCCTCGCCGTAGAGGTGACGCTCGACCAGAGGCAATTGCTCGGTAGTACCGAGAGTCTGCCCGGCAGGCAGGATGGTGACCTTGGCGACCGGGTCGGCGCGTTCGGACAGTGCGGCGACCAGGGCATGCCCGCTCTCGTGGACGGCGACCGCGTACTTCTCGCCCGGCAGCAGCACATTCGAGCCCTCCCGGCGACCGAGCAGGATGCGATCACGGGCGGCGTCGAAGTCGGCGGCCCGGATCACGGTGCGATCGTCGCGCACCGCGCAGATCGCGGCCTCGTTGGCGAGATTGGCCAGATCCGCGCCCGAGAAACCGGGAGTCCCGCGCGCCACCACCTGCAGGTCCGCGTCCGGATCCAGGTGTTTGTCGCGGCAGTGGACCGCCAGGATCTTCGCGCGCTCCGCGAGCGTCGGAAGCGGGATCGTGACCTGACGGTCGAACCGTCCCGGTCGCAGCAGCGCGGGGTCCAGCACCTCCGGCCGATTAGTGGCGGCGAGTACGACGATGCCGACCGCCGGATCGAATCCGTCCATCTCCGACAGTAATTGGTTGAGCGTCTGTTCCCGCTCGTCGTTGGACACCATGGCCGACCCACCGCGCCGGGCCCCGAGCGCGTCGATCTCGTCGAGGAACACGATCGCCGGTGCGCGCTTGCGGGCCTCGGCAAAAAGGTCACGGACGCGCGCTGCACCCACCCCGACGAACATCTCCACGAAACTCGACCCGGCCACCGACAGGAACGGCACGTCGGCCTCCCCCGCGACGGCCCGGGCGAGCAACGTCTTGCCGGTCCCGGGCGGCCCGACCATAAGTACGCCGCGTGGTGCGACCGCACCGGCCCGCCGGTATCGTTCGGGCGCGCGCAGAAAGTCGACGACCTCAGTGATCTCGGCCTTCGGCCCGGCATAGCCCGCGACATCGCCGAACGTGGTGTTCGGCCGTTCGGTATCGAAGACCTTCGCCTTGGACTTGCCGACTCCCATCGCGCCGCCCAATTGCGTAGTGGCGCCACGGCCCAGACGCCGTACCCACCAGAACAGCAGGACGAAAGGCCCGGCGATCAGCGCGATCGACAGCAGGGTCGACCAGATCGGCGAGCTGGTCGCCGGCGCTGCCGCGGTCACTGTGACACCCGCGCGCTCCAGCCGTTCCAGCAGGGCGGACCCGGCCTGCGCCGGGATCACGGTGGTGTAGTCGTGCCCGTTGATCAATGCCCCCGTCGCCCGGCCCGACGACTCGATGGTGACGGACTTGACCTGATGGGAATCGACGTCGGTCAGGAAGGCGCTGTAGCCGAGATCGTCCGGAGCCGGGGAGGGCGTCCGGATCGCGGACAGTCCGAACAGTACGGCGATCGCGGCGGCCACCAGCACGCTCGGCAACCAGCGCCGCCAGGCCGGATCTCGCGGGGATGCCGGGGGCGGCCGATCGCCGGCCGGTGGCGAACTGACCCGTCTGCTCATCGTGTGCTCCCGCCGGTATTCCGTACCTGTCGGACTCAACTCTGTCCCGCCGAGACCGCTGGTGACAGTGACGATCGGTCGCCCGATGAGGGCCGGAAGTCCTCTGCCGATCCGGATCCGGGCCTCGCCTCTACTCCAGGTTGATCGTCCGCCGGCCGGACCGCTGTGTCGGCTGCTGCCGCTGCCGTGCACGAACACCACCATCCCCGGGGCCCCGACGGTGTCGTCAACCGGCCCACAACGGTCACGCCGTCGGCCGTGACCCGGACTTCCCGGTCGACCACCGGCCGCGGTTCCGCGGATCCGGCACGATCGGTGAACGTCATGACGTGGTCTCGTCGGATCGGTCGTGGAGCCGGTCCAGTTCGGCGATCTCCGCCTCGATCGCCGCGGCGATCCGCTCGACGTCGGGTGCGGTGTCGAAGTCTCCGGTGACACCGAATACCAGGTGGCCGGCGTAGCTGAGAATGGCGATCGTGGTGCGCAGCCGCATTCCCAACGGGATGTAGGGCAGGATCTCCCGAACCTCACCGCCCTGGAAGGTGAGCGGCCCGGCCGGTCCGGGAACATTGGTGGCCAGCGCGGCGATCCGGTGCTGGGGATAACGGGATGCCATCCGGAATGCCCAGGCCACCAACGGATACGGCAACCGGTCGGCCAGGCCCAACAGGTTCTGTTCCGCCGCCGCCTCCCCGCGACCGCGATGGGCCGCGATGCGCTCGTGGACCGCGCGCAGCCGCCGGATCGCCGACGAGCGGTCCACCGGCAGTTCCGGCAGCATCGCCGAGACCTGATTACCGAGCGCGGGTGCGTCAGCGGTGCGGGTCGAGATCGGTATCACGACCCGGATCGGATTCGCACCGGGATCCTCGTGCCGGGCCAGCAGGGCGGCCCGGTAGGCGCCGGCGACCGCCGCGACCGCGACATCGTTCACGGTGACATCGAACCGGGCGGCGATCCCGCGGACCCGGGACATGGTGGTGCGCGCGACCGCGTAGCGGCGGGCGTGCCCGACCGGCCCGCTCAGCGACGTCCTCCCGCCCGGAGCGGCGGCCGCGTAGAGCACCGGGAGCAGCGTCTGCGCAGACGACCAGACCGCCCGCGGAATTCGCAAGGGCAGCTCCAGCATTCGCAACACCGACGCTCGTCGCGCGGGAGGCTGTGGCGGTGCGGCTGGTGCGGGCGCGCGGTCACTGAGGGCATCGAACAGCTCGATGCCGGAGATGCCGTCGAGCAGCACGTGGTGGGCCTTCACGATCACCGCCCAGCTGTCCGCGCCGACGCGCTCGACGACAGTGCACTGCCAGAGCGGATGGTCACGGTCCAGACGTTCGGCGATATCGGCCGCGACCAGTTCGTACAGCTGCGGCAGGTCGGCGGGCGCGGGCAGCGCGGTCCAGCGGATGTGGTGCGCCACGTCGAAACGGGGGTCCGGCTCCCAGGTCGGGGCTCGCAGCTCGAGCCACGTGGTGCTGAGCCGGTCACGCAGGCGCGGCATGCGGTCGACTCGGGCCGCGAGTGTGCTCGCGAACCGGTCCCGATCCGGTGGGCGGCCGGCGATGATCGCCACCGCGCCGATACCGAGACTCAATCGTGGATCCGCGTCCTCGAGCGCGAGAAAACCGGTGTCGAGCGCGTGTATGACAGTCATATCCGACCTCTCCGGTTCGGGGCTGCGAGCAGCCGGTTCCACTCCATTTGATGCCGTTCCGGGGCCGTCCGCGAGGGCAGCGAGTCGTATGGCCACAGGGTCGGAAGTCCCGACCTCGAGCCGGCCCATGCCGGCGGGGTCGGCACACCCGGCGGACCGGGCCACGGTCGCGGTCGCAGGTGAACTGCTGGGGCTCGATCCGTGGCATGTGGCGAGCGGACTGCCGCGATCCGCTGATGTCTCGCGAGTCCTCGGTCGCGCTCGCCGATGACCTTCGCCCCTGGTCGCGCGACCGGGCGGTGCCGGAGACTGGACAACAGGTCATCCCACGCCGGGGTGGTTACCGACGAATCGGATCTTCCATGAATCGAGTCCCATGGCAGCTGAACAGGTCATCGACCGAGCCGGCCTGGACCGGCTGGTGGAGGTGCTGCAGGCCGAGGACTATCGGGTCATCGGACCGCAGCTGCGCGACGACGCCATCGTGCTGGACGAATTGCGTTCCGGCGCGGAGTTGCCGGACGGCTGGGGCGTCACGGTCGCACCCGGTCGCTACCGCGTGGTCCAGCGCGCGGACAGTGCGGTCTTCGCACACTCGGCCGGGCCCGGCTCCTGGAAGCGGTTCCTGCACCCGCCACAGCGCACCACGGCCCGCATCGCCCCGGATCTGACCGCCGAACCGGTCGTGGAGCCGACGGCGCGGATGGCGTTTCTCGGCGTCCGTGGCTGCGATCTGGCAGCGATCGCGACCTTGCGCAGCGTGCTGGGTGCCGGCCGCCATCCCGATCCCGACTTCGTGCGCCGCGACGACGGCCTCTTCGTGGTGGCCGTCGACTGCACCGAACCGGGCGAACTCTGCTTCTGCGCCTCGACCGGTACCGGCCCGGGCGCGGGTCCGGGCTACGACCTGGCCCTCACCGAACAGCTCGACGAGGCCGGTCATCGATTCCTGGTGACCACCGGATCCGACGCCGGCGCCGCGATCCTCGAGCAGCTGCCCGCCCGGCCGGCCACCGCGGCGGAGATCACGGGGGCGCGCGACGCGATCGAGGCAGCCGGTCGATGCCAGCACCGGGCCCTGCCCGATCGGGATCTGCCCGAGCTGCTGCGTGATTCGCGGGAATCGCCCCACTGGGAGGAAGTCGCGAATCGGTGCCTGGCGTGCGGCAACTGCACGATGGTCTGCCCGACCTGCTTCTGCACCGCCACCGAAGACGTCACCGACCTCACCGGCGCGGATGCCGAGCGCCGGCAGCGATGGGCATCCTGCTTCGAGATCGACTTCTCCTATGTGCACGGCGGCAGCGTGCGGCAATCCGGCGCGAGCCGCTACCGGCAGTGGCTCACGCACAAACTCGGCACCTGGCAGGAGATGCACGACAGCGCGGGCTGCGTCGGCTGCGGGCGCTGCATCGCGTGGTGTCCGGCCGAGATCGACCTGACCGCCGAGGTCGCCCGGCTGGCCGAGCTCACTCCCCTCCCCGACAACACGCCGGGGGACCGCGATGACGACCGTTGACACATCGGCCGCGAGCCCGGACGCAGCGGAAACCGATGTCATGCTGCCGTACCGGGTCGTGGCCCGTACCCGGCAGACCGGCGACACCGTCACCCTGACCCTGGAACCCGAACGCCGCGCGGTGCGGCACTTCCGGCCGGGTCAGTTCATGATGCTCTACCGTTTCGGCGTCGGCGAGATCCCGATGTCGATCAGCGGTGACCCGCACCACGGCGATCTGCTGGAGCACACCATCCGGGCGGTCGGTGCGGTGAGCCGAGCCTTGCAGGACACTCCCGTCGGCGGGCGGGTCGGCGTGCGGGGGCCGTTCGGCGTCGGCTGGGATCTGGAATCGGCCGGCGGCCGGGATCTCGTGATCGTCGGGGGCGGGTGCGGAGCGGCACCGCTGCGGCCCGTCGTACTCGGTGCGCTCGGCGCCCGAGCCACATTCGGGCGGGTGGTGGTGATCATGGGAGCGCGCACCCCGGCCGACCTGATGTTCGCCGCGGAGCAACAGCAGTGGGCCGCAACCGGTTCCGCCGAGGTGTACCGGACCGTGGACACCGCCGGGCCCGGCTGGACCGGCGCCGTCGGCGTCGTCACCGAACCGCTGGCCGGGCTGACGCTGGACCCCAGCCGCACCACCGCGTTCGTCTGCGGTCCGGAAGCGATGATCCGGTTCTGCGCGCGAACCCTGCTGCGGCACGGTGTCGCGGCGACCGACATCCGGGTGTCGCTCGAGCGGAACATGCAGTGCGGGGTGGGCCACTGCGGGCACTGTCAGCTCGGCCCACTGCTGCTCTGCCGCGACGGCCCGGTCACCGACTACGCCACGGCCGGGCCGCTGCTCGAAGTCGAGGAGCTGTGATGACGACACCGACACTCGCGGTCTGGAAGTTCACCTCCTGCGACGGCTGCCAGCTCACCCTGCTCGACTGCGAGGACGAACTGCTATCGCTGGCCGGGCAGGTCCGCATCGCCCACTTCCTCGAGGCATCCGCCGCGATCGAGCCCGGCCCCTACGACATCTCACTCGTCGAAGGGTCGATCACCACTGCGGAGGAACTGGGCCGGATCACCGCGATCCGCGAACAGTCGCGGGTGGTGGTGGCCATCGGCGCGTGCGCGACCCACGGCGGAATCCAGGCACTGCGGAACCTCGCCGATGTGGACGAGTTCGCGGCCCTGGTCTACGCCCGGCCGGAGCACATCGCGACACTGGCCACCTCCACCGCGATCTCCGCGCACGTCGCGGTGGACTACGAACTGCGCGGCTGCCCGATCGACCGGCGGCAGCTGCTCGGCCTGCTCGACGCCCTGCTGCACGGCCGCGCCCCGGACATCCCGGACACCAGCGTGTGCACCGAATGCAAACGCCGGGGCACCACCTGCGTGACCGTGGCGGACGGGATCCCCTGCCTGGGCCCGGTCACCCACGCGGGCTGCGGGGCGATCTGCCCGGCCTTCCATCGTGGCTGCTACGGCTGCTTCGGCCCTATGCGGAACCCGAACGTCGGTGCGCTGCTGCCGATTCTGCGCGTCAACGGGATGCCGCAACCGGATATCGACCGGGTACTGACCACCTTCGCGGTGACCGCACCGGAATACGCCGAGTACACCGGAACCGACCGGAGGCGTGATGAGCCACCACCGTAGGCAGTTGCGGGTCGGCTCGCTCGCCCGGGTGGAGGGCGAGGGCGCGCTGCGCATCGAGGTCGGCGGCGGGGTCGTGCGGCGTGCCGAGCTGAACATCTTCGAGCCACCGAGATTCTTCGAGGCGTTCCTGCGCGGCCGCTCGTATATCGAGCCGCCCGACATCACCTCGCGCATCTGCGGCATCTGTCCGGTGGCGTATCAGACCAGTGCCTGTAACGCGGTCGAGCAGGTGTGCGAGGTGGAACTGGATCCGCCGCTGCGAGCGCTGCGCCGGCTGTTGTACTGCGGCGAGTGGATCTCCAGTCACGCACTGCACATCGTCCTGCTGCATCTGCCCGACTTTCTCGGCTACCCGGACGCGCTGGCCCTGGCGGCCGATCACCGCGAACTGGTCGAGGCCGGTCTGGCGGTCAAGAAGGCCGGTAACGCGCTGCTGGAACAGATCGGCGGGCGGCCGATCCATCCCATCAATGTGCGGGTCGGCGGTTTCTACTCGGTGCCCACCCGCGCGGAGCTCGCGCCACTCGTGCCGCAGTTGCGTCGCGCGCACGACCGGGCCATGGTGCTGGCCGAGACGGCCGCGGCACTCGAATTCCCGGATGTGACACTGGATTACGACCTGCTGGCGGCCGGCGATCCGGACCGGTACGCCATCGAAGCCGGCGATCTCCACACCGCGAGCGGAATCGCCTTCCCCGCAGCCGAATTCGGTGAGCATGTGGTGGAACGGCAAGTCCCGCACTCGACCGCCCTGCATGCCGATCTGGACGGCCACCGCTATCTCACGGGCCCGCTGGCCCGCTACACGCTCAACTCTCGGCACCTCTCGCTGTCGGCCCGGCAGCTGGCCACCGCGATCGGGCTCGGCACCGAATGCCGGAACCCGTTCCGCAGCATCCTGGTCCGGGTCGTGGAAACCGTCTACGCCATCGAGGAAGCGCTGCGGGCGATCGCCGAATACGAGCCCGCGCAGCGCCCGGCGGTCCCGGTGGCGCCACGACCCGGCATCGGGCACGGGGTGAGCGAGGCACCGCGCGGCCTGCTCTATCACCGGTACGAGATCGACGCGGACGGCATCATCGGTGGCGCCGACATCGTGCCGCCGACCGCGCAGAACCAGGCCGCGATCGAGGACGATCTGCGCCGCACCGTGACCGGCCACCTGGACCTCGACGACTCCCAACTGACCGCGCTGTGCGAGCGGACCATTCGCAACTACGACCCCTGCATCTCCTGCTCGGCCCACTTCCTCGACCTCGAACTGATCCGGCGGTGAGCACGGCCCGCGCGGTGGTGATCGGCGTCGGCAACGACTACCGGCGCGACGACGGTGTCGGCCCGGCGGTCGCCCGACGTCTGGAGGCCCTCGGCCTGCCCGGGGTACTCGTCACGGTGTGCGACGGCGAGCCGACCGGATTGCTCGAGCTGTGGGACGGCGCCGAACTCGCGATCGTCGTCGACGCGGTGCGCTGCGAACCCGCTACCCCGGGAAGGGTCTGGCGGACGAGCGTGGACGCGTTACGCGGCCACACCACCGCCACCAGTTCCCACGCGCTCGGCATCCCGGACGCGTTGCCGTTGGGCCGCTTGCTGGGCCGGGTTCCCCGTGAGCTGGTCGTGATCGCCGTGGAGGCCGCGAGCCTGGACCTCGGCGCCGGACTCTCCGAGCCGGTCGCCGCCGCGGTCCCCGAGGTGATCTCGGCGATCCGGGCCGAACTGCGCCGCGTCGCGCGCAGAGCCGACCCGGCGCGGCCGCACCGTCAGGACAGACAGGCCGAAGGTCCCCGCACTCCGTGACCTGCTGCACTGCCGCGCGGCAGGTGAGAAGCGGATCCTCGGTCTCGACCAGACCATTCGATGACAGGAACCCGGCAATGGCGGCACTCGCAATGAACGCCCTGATCCGCGATTCCCGTCTTCCCGGGACGGTCTCGACGCCACGGCAACAAGGGGATGAGCGATTATGAGCGCCGATATCGTCCTGTTCCTCATCTGGGCCGGTGTCGCCCTGGTCCTGTGGCGGCTCGCGGTCACCGAATCGGCAGCGGCGCAGGAGCCCCCGGCCCGTCGACCCCGCCGCACGACCACCACCGGACACCGGCCGGGCTCCGCCGGCAGCCCAGGACCCGACCGGGCCGGCGGTCCCCGGCGTGCCGCCGAAACCGACTCGGGGACAGGCGATTCCGGACCCGGATGAGCACGGCGTCGTGGACGGCCGAGGGTTGTCCCCGCCCCGACTGGCAGCCGGGCCGACCGACCGCGAGCCGATGGTCACCGGCGGCCGCACCTCGTCCGACGGGCGAATTACCGCCTCACGCAGGCAGATTCAGCGCATGCGGAGCCGTGACGATCCGCTCCAGGTACCGTCCGGTCACCGTCGCGGCCGCCAGCGTCATCGCCGCGATACCGAAGACCACGGCGGGTATCGTCAGGGCCGCCGAATGGGGGCCGAAGCGCAGCGGCACCAGTGCCGCCCCGCCCGCGGCCACACCGGCGACGGTGCCGATCACGGTGGCCAGAACCCAGAGGATGTCGCGGTCGCAGGCCCGGCGCAGCACCGCGGCTTGGGCGATACCGACCGAGCACACAGCGGTGAGCTCACAGACCACCAGCACCGACGTCTGCGCCCAGGACGACCAGGTCGCAATCTGCCGACCGTGCAATACGACGACGAGCAGAGCTACCGAGGCGAGCACCGCGCCGGCCATCGTGGCCGGCACCCAGTCGCGGATCCGCAGCACGGGCAGCACCGTACGCAGGACCGCGGCCTGCGCACCGCCGAGGACTACGGCGCCCCCAGCCGCCGCGGCGGGAACCGCGATCGCGACGACCGGCGCGCCCGCGTGCGCGGTCAGCGCTGCAACGGCAACCGGCAGCAATACGCCGAGGAACCCCCCGATACTTACGGCGCGGAACCACCGCCGGCGGAGCCGCCGCTGCTGTGCGGCGGCCGCCTCCGCGGGGGAACGACGCCCATCGTCGTGGCGGCGTCGGCGACTCCGGTGACGACACTGTCGCCAGCCCCCGATGGCACGAACACGGTGCGGCGCCGGCCCGAGCACCGACCCCTGAGATGGCTGTTCACAGATGGTTCCGGTCACTGCCGGCACGACCGGGTTCGCGACGCTCGTCGTTGCGCGTCGGTTGCGAGTGTGGGCGTGTTCCGTGTCATATCTCGATCCTGCGCTCCGGGCCGCCACAGCCGCAGAGCCGAAAGGCACTGGGCCGGTAGTCCTTAGCTGGCACTGCCGGCGTGCCGCAGTGGGACCTAGGACCCGCCGGACCCGGGTCCAGCGGCCCCGGCTCCGCTTGTGGCGGCGATTCGCATCCGGTCGTGCCGGCGCAGCACGAAGCGCCACGCCTCGTCGGCACCCCAGACGACCAGCGGATACGGCAGCAAGAGCGCCAGGTAGGCGGGCGGCAGCGCGGCCGTGCCCAGCAATGCTTGGAACGGCGGCGTGTAGACGAACACGGCCGCCAGCACGACTTCGGCCAGGATGGCACCGAGCAGATACCGGTTGGTCAGCACACCCACCGCCCGCAGCGAGGTGTGCTGTGCCCGAACCGCGAACGCGGTACCGATCTGTCCGGCGATCATGCCCAGGAAGGTCATGGTCGTCGCCTGCTGGTACACGTGGTGCAACGGTGCGCCGGGGCCGACCGGCGCACCCGGATGCCAGCCGGCACGATGCAGCACCCAGAAGAATCCTGCCAGCTCCAGGGCGGCGACCATAATTCCGAGAAACAGCCACGCCCGCAACAACATCGGCCTACGGATGACCCCTTCGCCACGCGGCCGCGGCGGCCGAGTCATGATGCCTGGTTCGGCGGGCTCCCGCGACAGCGACAACGACGGCAACGTCTCGGTACCGACGTCGAAAGCGAGCAGCTGCATGATGGTGAGCGGCAACGGAATCAGCCCGCCACTGAGCGCGAACACCAGGAAGCCGGCGATCTCGGGGGTGGCGTGGGCAAAAATGTAGAGGATGAATTTCCGGACGTTGTCGTAGATCCGGCGGCCGGACCGCACGGCCACGACGATCGAGCTGAAGTCGTCGTCGGTGAGCACCATGGTGGCCGCCTCGCGCGCCACATCGGTGCCCGACTTGCCCATGGCCACACCGATATCGGCGCTGTGCAGCGCGGGGGCGTCGTTCACTCCGTCGCCGGTCACGGCCACCACGTGGCCGTCGGCGCGCAAGGCCTCCGCGATGTGCAGCTTGGCTTCCGGCGTAGCGCGCGCGAATATCACCTCGGGTTCGTCACGGATCAGGGTCGCGAGCTGTCGTTCGGCGAGGTCCGCGTATTCGGCGCCGGTGACGACCCGGGGATGCGGGCCGGTGATGCCGATCCGCTCGGCGACGGCGGCTGCGGTGAGCGGATGGTCGCCGGTGATCACGATGATCCGGATGCCGGCCGCCCGGCACTGGGCCACCGAGTCGGCCACGCCCGGCCGCGGCGGATCCACCATCGCGATCAGTCCCGCCAGGCACAGGTCTCGCTCGGCGTCCGCGCGGCGGCGCGGCGGCACCGATATTCCGGCGGGGTCGCGTTCCGCCAGGGCCAGCACACGTAGCCCTTCGGCGGCAAGGGAATCCACCGTCTTGTCGATTTCCGCTCGGCGGCCGGCGGTCAGCGGCACCCGCTGTCCGTCCGGGTCGAGGATGTGGGTGCAGCGCCGCAGCACCGCCTCGGGAGCACCCTTGGTGCGCACGGCCAGCGCCCCGCCGGGCTCGACATCGACGGTCGACATCAGCTTCAGTTCGGGATCGAAATGGAACTGCCAGTGCCGCAGCGCCTCTCGATGCGCCACATCGATGTCGGCGCCGAGCGCGGCGGCCGCGGTCAGGATCGCGACCTCGGTCGGATCCCCCGTTGGTTCGGCACCGAGCCGGGCGTTGTTGCACGAAACCGCGATTCGTCCCAGCGCCTGCCCGCCGGGCGTATCGGCCAGCGGTTCGCTGGTCCGATCGGGATCGAGGTCCGCACGCCCGGCCGCCGTCCAGATCGCAACCGGGGTCATCAGGTTCTGTGTGAGCGTGCCCGTCTTGTCGGTACAGATGACATCGGTCGAGCCGAGCGTCTCCACCGCCGACAGCCGTTTCACCAGCGCGCCGCGGGCAGCGAGCGCGCGCACGGCAACGGCGAGCGCGAGGGTGATCACCGGCAGCAGGCCCTCGGGCACCATTCCCGCGATCAGGCCCGCAGCGAATACCACCGAATTCACCAGTCCGAGCCCCGCCCCGAACATCGCGACCGGTATGAAGGCGAGCGCGAGCAGCACCGAGACACCCGCGATCAACCACGCGACCCGGCGCACCTGGCGCTCCAACGGGCTCGGATCCTGCCGAACCCGCTCGGACAGCGCGGCGATGCGCCCGATCTCGGTGGCCATGCCGGTGGCGAACACCACCCCCTGGCCTCACCACCGGTGCAGGTGGTTCCGCTGAACACCAGCTCGTGCGCCGCGAGCAGTGGTGTGCCGACGTCGATTTCGGCCGCCGACCGCAGAGCGGGAACCGATTCCCCGGTCAGCGCGGACATGTCGACCTCCACCGCACCGCTGAGCAGCCGGATGTCGGCGGCGATTCGGTCGCCCTCGGCGATGACCACCACATCGCCGGGAACCAGCTCGGTGGCATCGATCTCGATCACCGTGCCGTCGCGATCGACCTTCGCTTGTTGGGGCAGATATTTCGCCAGGGCCTCGACGGCCCGTCCGGCCTGGAGCTCTTGCACGAACGAGAAGGCCGCGTTCAAGAAGATGATCGACACCACCGCGACGGCGACGACATCGGACCCGACGGCCACCAGCAGTCCCGCGGCCAGCCACAGCAGCAGGGCCAGCGGGTGGGTGAACTGCCGGGCCAGCTGCTTCGGCCAGCGGGGCCCGCTACGGCGGCGCAGCACATTCGGGCCGTATTGCAGCCGCCGGCGTCGCGCTTCGGCAGCCGACAGGCCCCGGCGGTCGCTGCGCAGGTCCCGCAGCAGGCGGCCGGCGTCCTCCTCGGGATCCGGTCCCGGTGGTTGCATCAAATGATCGTGGTGAGTGGCCATGGCCTCAGGGCGAGTCCGGGGCAACGGCAGTCTCCGCTGCGAACCCAGCCGAGTCGATCAGGGCGAGGACAGTGCCGACCGAGGCGGGGGGGCCTTCGAGCACCAGCAACTCACCCGGCACGCCTTCGGCGAGACGCTCGACCTCGATAGCGGTCTCGACGGTGTACACCTTTGCCACCAGGTCGCCGTGCTGCACCTGGTCACCGGGAGACACGAACCAGTGCAGCAGCGTGCCATCGGTCATGTCGGCGCACAGCGAGGGCATTCGGAACTCGGTCAACGCGAATCTCCTTCCGCTCGAGGTTGTACGGACCGTGGCCGTCATACCGGCCGCCCGCGGAAATACCCCGTCCGCGAGGAGGCGAAGGCAGCCATGCAGAGCGAGGCGATGCACCGCGGGATCGGCGAGGTGCCGGCGATTTCTCCATCGTCTCCCAGCCGGCGGGCCGCATGGAGTGCGAAAGGTCCGTGGCCCGTGGGACCTCGGTCCCCGGAACCCCCGGCAATTCACGATCTTCCCGGGCGAATGGGGGCTTTCGGCTCTCCCGACCGGCCTCGGATCCGCGCAGGCTGTCCGATATCGGCAGGTGAGACGGCCCACCGAGCCCTGGCACAGCGCGCCCGCGCCGGCCGCCCGCGTGCACCGACCATCCGCCCGCGCGCCCGCGCGGGCCGATCCACGGCGGAAGGAGCCGGCCATGTCGTATTCGAACGATCCGTACGCGCACGCGATGAACACGGCGAACATCTGGTTGCATCGCGTCACGGAGTCGCTGGGGACCGACGACCGGGCATTCGCGGCCCGTGCGCTGCGCTCCTGGCTGCACGTCGTCCGCGACCGGGTCGAAGTGACCACCGCCGCGCATCTCGCGGCGCAGCTGCCGGAACTGCTGCGCGGCGTGTTCTACGAGGGCTGGGTTCCCGCGCGGGTGCCGGTGGGCCACAGCACCGCGGCCCTGATCGACGAGTACGCCCGCGGCGCGGAGGTGGATCCGGCGGAGGCCACCGCCCTGCTCGGCGCCGTGACCAGCGCGCTGGCGGAACTGTTCTCCCCCGGTCAGCTGGATCACGTGTTCACGGTGCTGCCGGCCCCTATGCGCGCGGTACTGCGTGGTGACGACTACGACGGACCGCTCGCGGCGGCCGGCCGAACGACCGGGGCACCGTCCCACCCCAACCCTGTTCGCTGAGGCTCGAACCGCTGGACCGCACCGACCTGTGGATCGTCGGCTCGACCCCGCAGGCCTACCCCAGCGGGCTCCGACCCGGCGATCGGGAATGTACTGACCTCCGGCCCCCGGCGGAAGGACGGAAGACCATGTCCCCCTCCGGCACGGCGGCCGACGCTGGAATCATGGCAACCGTCGAACAGACTTCCCGTTCCGCCGCACCCGACCGCCGGACACTGTGGTCAGTGTTCCGCGCCGCCACCCGCGCCCCGTCGGTCCACAACACCCAGCCGTGGCGCTGGGTGGCCGACGGCGTCCGTCTGGACCTGTTCTCCGATCTGGACCGGCTGTTGCCGGGCACCGACCCTCGAGGCCGGCAGCAGATGATCAGCTGCGGGGCGATCCTGCACCACGTCATCACCGCGTCGGTCGCGCACGGCTGGGCGGTCGCGACCGAGCGGTTCCCCGACCCCGGCGATCCTGACCATCTCGCGCGGCTGACCCTGCGGCCGGCGGAGGGCCCGGTTCCGGACGACACCGAGCGCACCCGGGCAATGGACCGCCGCTACAGCGACCGGCTGGCGATGCTGCCGCTCACCGATCCGCGCCCGGTCATGGCCCGGCTGCGCGCCGCGGTCCTGCCGTTCGAGCAGGAATTCGAGGTGCTGGATCCCGCCGTGCGCCCGCGTCTGGCGTCCCTGTCCGACCGGCATACCGCCACCCGGCGCGACGATCCGTTCTATCAGCAGGAATTGTCCTGGTGGACAGGACATTCCGAGGGCCCGGACGGAATTTCCGCGCAGGCGCTGGCCTCGGCGTCGGAGTACGGCCGCACCGATGTGGGCCGGGCCTTTCCCCCGGCCCAGGGGTCGGACCGGCGTCCTGGTCTCGCCGACCAAGCCACGCTCGCGCTGATCAGCTCGTACGGCGATTCGCCGCGCCAATGGCTGCTCGCCGGCGAGGCGCTGTCAGCGGTACTGCTGGACTGCACGGTGGCGGGCCTGAGCACCTGTCCGTTGACGCACGTTACCGAGCTCGACGCCGAGCGCCGCATGCTCGCGATGCTGCTCCCCGAAGCCGGGGCGCTCCCCCAGGTACTGGTCCGGATCGGCACCGCCCCCGAAGGGGAAGAACCGCCGCCGCCGACGCCGCGACGGCCGCTGACCGACGTGGTCGAGTTCCGCGCCTGAACGGGCCGGGCCCGACTTCGGTCTCGGCCTGTTCGGCCATGGCCCGCTGCATCGTCACCGGAATATGCTGCGCAGCAACTAGATTCGCGCGAATAGCGGCATCCAGCCCGTCGAGGGCGGCCTGCGCGGAGCGCGGTCGGCGTGGATGAACGGCGCGAAGTACAGTGTGCCGTCGGTACCGCGCGGCCGTCGGCGAAAGGTGACCTGAGGCCCTGCTCCCGCGTCTTGCACACCGGCACGATGGAGGTTCGGAGGTGAACACGATGGGAAACCGGACAACGACGATGCGCGCGTGGCGGGCCGCCTCGGGCCGCCCGGGATCGGTGCGGCCGGTGACCGAGCCGGTGCCTGAACCCGCCGCCGGTGAACTGCTGGTGCGAGTGCTGGCCTGCGGGGTGTGCCGGACCGACCTGCACGTGGTCGATCAGGATCTGCCGGTTCATCTGCCGAACGTGATCCCGGGCCACGAGGTAGTGGGCGAGGTCGTCAACCATGGCGCCGACGTATCGGCACCGGTCGGGACGCGTGTGGGGATTCCGTGGCTGCGCCATACCTGCGGAACCTGCAAATACTGCGTGCGCGGCCAGGAGAACCTCTGTCCTTACTCGCGCTACACCGGCTGGGACGCCGACGGCGGCTACGCCGAATTCACCACCGTGCCCGCCGATTACGCGCTGCCGCTGCCGCCCGGATACACCGACACGGAGTTGGCTCCGCTGCTGTGCGCCGGCCTGATCGGATACCACGCGCTGCGCCGAGCGGAGGTACCCGACGGCGGGGTTCTCGGCATCTACGGCTTCGGTGGTAGCGCGCACCTCACCGCGCAGGTCGCGCTGGCCCGCGGGGTGCGGGTGCACGTCATGACCCGGGGCGCGGCGGCGCGAGAGCTGGCTCTTGCACTGGGCGCGACGTCGGCGCAGGGTGCCGCGGACCCGCCACCCGAGCCGCTGGACTCGGCGATCCTGTTCGCCCCGGCCGGTGAGCTGGTGCCCCCGGCCCTCGCCGCCCTCGATTCCGGTGGCACCCTGGCAGTGGCCGGCATTCACCTGACCGATATTCCGCCGCTGAACTACCAGCGACACCTTTTCCGGGAGCGGCAGATTCGCAGTGTCACCGCCAACACCCGCACGGACGCACGGGAATTCCTGCGAGTGGCCGGGGATATCCGGCTGGCGGTCACTGCGCACCCGTACCCGCTCACCGCCGCCGATACCGCGCTACAGGACCTGCGGGACGGCCGCTTCGACGGCGCGGCCGTCCTGATCCCCTAGCCGGGGATTCACCGGTCAGGAGGCTGTCACAGCCCGCCCTCGCGGTCCGCGACCGCGGGCCGGCGCGTCGCGGCGGCCTCCGAACCGTCCCGAAGGCGCGCGAACAGCTCGTCGATGTGGTCCGAATTCCCCGGCCCGGTGCCCGGTGTGCCCAGCGCCGCCGTCGCGGCGGCGATACCCAGCCGTACCGCGGTCTCTAGATCCCAGCCACGAGCCAGGCCGACCGTGAGCCCGCCGACCATCGCGTCCCCGGCACCGATGCCGCTGATCACGGGTTCGGGCACGGCCGGGAACCAGTTTGCCGCGGCGGCGGTCACGGCGAGCGCGCCCTCGGCCCCGAGCGAGACCACCACGACCCTGGCGACGCCCGCGGTGATCAGCAGCCGCGCCGCCGCGAGCATCTCCGAGCGCTCCCGCAGCGGGCGCCCGATGTACTCACGCAGCTCTCGGATGCTGGGCTTGAGCAGGTGGACCCCGCTGGACAGCTGCCGCAAGGCGTTTCCGGAGGTGTCCACGACGAGGCGCACGCCCCATTCGGCGGAACGGTCGGCCAGCTGCTGGTAGAAGTCCGCCGGTACCCCGGGCGGCAAGCTGCCGCTCGCCACCAGATAGGTCGCGCCGCGGGCGGATTCGCCGACGACGTCGAGGACCCGCTGCTGCTCGGCCGGTGTGAGCGGCATACCGGGGAAGACGAACCGGTACTGCGTACCGGTCGCGGCGTCCGTGACCGCCATATTCTCCCGCGTGGTGCCAGCAGTGCCCACGGTCCGGGCCGGTACACCGGCGTCGCGCACCAGCTGTTCGAGCAGGCGCCCGGTGTGCCCGCCGACCGGGAATACCGCGGTCGCGGGTTCTCCCAGCGTCACGATCGTCCGCGCCACGTTGACGCCCCCGCCGCCGGCATCGAAACGCGGTGCCGCGCAACGCATCTTGTCGGACGCGACCAGCCGCGGTGTCGTGGTGGCGATGTCGATCGCCGGATTCATCGTGAGGGTGACGATCGACATCGTCCACCGGCCTTCCCGGGCGCAGGGCCCGTGCTCGGATCAGTCGCTGGAGGTGACGGCGATCGTGGTGGCCTTCTCCGGCTCCGCCGCCATCGGTACGGTCACCGTGAGGATTCCCTTGGCGTAGTTCGCGGTGATGCCGTCCTCCTGCGCACCGACCGGCAGGGTGACGGTCCGCACGAACGACCCGTAGGAGAACTCCGAGTGGCCTTTCTCCTCGTGCTTCTCCGAGCGTTCGGCCTTGATACTCAGGCGGCCGTGCTGCACCGACACCGACAGGTCCTTGTCGGGGTCGATACCGGGGATCTCGGCCCGCAGCACGTACGCGCCTTCCTCCAGATCGTCCTCCACGCGGATCAGGTGGGTGCCCGACCAGGGCAGCGGACTGGGTGCGAACGTGTTCCACAGATCGGCGAGTTCGGGCAGCAGCTGCGGCTGCCGATGGGGCGCGAGCTTACTCATGATCTCTCCTGCATGATCGGAGCGAATAGGGACACTGTCGATTCCAGCCGGTGACACGATCGCCCGACAGGGCATCGAGTCCGCGAACCCCGGGCCGGAAGTCCTTCCCATCGCCTCGGGTTCCCAGCGGGCGCCGGATGGGACGAAGGTCATCACCGTCCGGTGACCTGCCGCCCTGCCACTCGCGGGGAGAACAGGGAATCGTGACATTCGGAGCGCCGCACCGCGCACAGCATCGTGGGGCGCAGGCACCGGATGATCGGAGGTAACCGATATGAGCCTGGACATCCTCCTGCTCATCGCCTTGCTCGCCATCGCCGTGACGCTCTGGCGTACCGCTGTCGTCGCGTCCGCTCCGCCGAAGCGCGGCCGAGGCGGATCGCCGCCGCAGCCGCCCGGCGCGACGCAGGCCGCCGACGACGGATTCACCGCCGAATGGGCGGACCCGGTTCAGATCTGGCCCGCGCTCGATGCCGAGAACAAGGTGCTGGCAGCTCGGATGACGGGCCGGATCAGCGCGGCCGAGTATCAGGCGACGATCACCGACCTGGCACGCCGATGTGATCCGAAACCTGCCGTGCCGCATCCCCCGGCCGACGCCGACGCGAGCGACACCGACGTCACCTGACCCGAAACCGCCGCCGGCGGCGCATACCGCAACCGGCCCGATCGCACGATCCCGGGGACACCGATGGGAGCTTCACACATGGCCGATTCCGACTCGCCGGTCGCACGCTGGTCGGCCCGGTACGGCGCCCTCCTGGGCCGGGCGCTGGTCGCGTGGACCGTGACCGCGCTGGCCGCCGGTGGTGTGGCATGGTTTTCCGGATTCCGCGGCGCCGCGGATGTCTGCTGGATCGCCGGGACCGCGGTGGCGCTGATCCCGGCGGTGTACTGGACGGTCAGCACGCTGCTGCACGGCCGCGCGGGTGTCGATCTGATCGCGGTGCTGTCGTTGGCGGGCACCCTGCTGGTGGGCGAATACCTGGCCGGCGCGCTGATCGCCGTGATGCTCAGCGGCGGGCGCGCGCTCGACGCGGCGGCGCAGCGGCGCGCGACACGTGACCTGCGGGCCCTGTTGGAACGGGCACCGCACACGGCACGCCGCCGGATCGGCGACGAGGTCCGCACTATCCCGCTCGAGGAAGCGGAGCCCGGCGACATCCTGGTCGTGGCGAGCGGCGAGGTGGTACCGGTCGACGGCCGCGTCCGCGATATCACGGTGGCGCTCGACGAGTCGGCACTCACCGGCGAGCCACTGCAGGTGGAACGCGGCCCCGGCGAGCCGGTGCGCAGCGGAGTGGTCAATGTCGGTGTGCCGTTCGAGCTCTCGGCCACCGCCACAGCCGCGGACAGCACCTACGCCGGCATCGTCGCGCTGGCCCGCCAGGCCGGTGCCGAGACCGCGCCGGTGATCCGGCTCGCCGACCGGTATGCCGCCTGGTTCCTGCCGCTGACCTTGCTGGTGGCGGGCGCCGCGTACGCGGTCAGCCGGTCGGCGGAACGCGCCGTCGCGGTCCTGGTGGTCGCCACACCGTGTCCGCTGCTGCTCGCCGCGCCGGTGGCGATCGTGTCCGGGTTGTCGCGGGCGTCTCGCCTCGGCGTCGTGGTGCGCAGCGGTGGCGCGCTCGAAAGCCTCGGGCACGCAACGACACTGGCGATGGACAAGACCGGCACTCTGACCACCGGCCGGCCGCGGGTCGCCACGGTGGTCGCCGCGCCGGGATCCGACGACACCGAGCTGCTGCGGCTGGCCGCGTCGGTGGACCAGCTGTCGCCGCACGTTCTGGCGGAGGCCATCGTCACCGCCGCACTGGATCGGGGGTGCACGCTGTCGATGCCCGTCGACGTGGTCGAGGCGGCGGGTACCGGTGTCACGGGAACGGTCGATGGCATCCGGGTGCAGGTCGGTTCCCTGCCCGAGGAACGGTTGCGGGCCCCGTGGGCGCGCACGGTGCTCAACCGGGCGGATCTCGACGCCGCGGCGATCGCCTGGATCACCGTTGACGACGTCGTCGCGGGGGCGATCGTGCTGCGCGATCCGTTGCGCCGCCATGCGCCGCGCACGCTGCGCCGGCTGCGCGAAGCGGGCCTGTCCCGGCTGGTCATGCTCACCGGCGACCGGTCGCAACCGGCCCGCGAGATCGCCACCGTGCTCGGCATCGACCAGGTGTACGCCGGGCTGACGCCCGCAGGCAAGGTCGACGCTGTCCGCCAGGAAGGCGAGGGCGCGGTGACGGTGATGGTCGGCGACGGCATCAACGACGCCCCGGCACTGGCCGCCGCCACGGTGGGTGTGGCGATGGGTGCCCGCGGGTCGACCGCTTCGTCCGAGGCCGCCGACATCGTCCTGACCACCGACCGGCTGGACCGGCTGGCCGACGCCATGGATATCGCCCGCTGGTCACGCCGGATCGCCGTGCGCAGCGCGGTGGCCGGCATGGCCATGTCGCTGGCCGCGATGGCCGTGGCCGCGGTCGGCTGGCTGCCACCGGCGCCGGGCGCCCTGCTGCAGGAGGCGATCGACGTCTCGGTCATCCTCTACGCCCTGCGCGCACTGGGCACGGACCCGGCCACCAGAACCGAATTGCCGCCCACGACAGCGCAGCTGCTGCACCGGTTCGCCGACGAACACGAAACCCTGCGCGACACACTCGATCTGCTGCGCGGTGCCGCCGATCAGCTGGCCGCGGGCGCCGACGCCGCCGCGCTCACGAAAGTGACTGCCGCGCACCGGTTCCTGGTCGACGACCTGCTGCCGCACGAACAGGCCGAGGAAACCCAGCTCTACCCGGCCCTGGCGACGCCGCTGGGCAGCCGCGAGGCCACCGCCACCATGAGCCGGACCCACGCCGAGATCCAGCGCCTCACGCAGCGCATCGGCAGCCACGTGGAACTGGCCCGCGGCGCCGGCCGCGTCGATCCCGAGCAACGCGACGACCTGCTGTCGAGCCTCTACGGCCTGGACGAATTACTGCGCCTGCATTTCGCGCAGGAGGAGGAGAACTACTTCACCCTCGTCGACGACCCGGCCGGAGCCGGCCGGGCGAGCCGCCACACGCCGGAATCCGATCCGGCGCCCGGCCGGCCCGGCTCCGCTCCGCACGAAGGGACGACGCTGTGACGACCCACCGTTCGTCGACCTCGGACTCGCGACTCCGGGACCTTCGCCCCTGGGGCCCGTCGCCGCCCGCGAGTGCGGTGGACAGACAGATATCCGTTCCGATCAGGAGGTACCACCGTGTACGTTCGTGACATCCTCAGCCGGCCGGTGGTCACGGTCGGGCCCGAAACACCTCTGCCGGAAGCGATCTCACTGCTCACCGAGCACCACTTCGCGGCACTGCCCGTCGTGGACGATGCCGATCGCGTGATCGGCATGCTGTCCGAATCCGATGCGCTGGCCGCCGCATCCGCGGTACCCGCGCCGGCGGTCGGCGCGGTAATGAGCAGTCCGGTCGAGGTCGCCGAACCGCATTCCGACGTCACCGAGGTGGCCGCGCGCATGCTGGACCGGCACCTGCGATCGATGCCCGTGGTCGAGGAGGGCGTGCTGGTCGGCATCGTGGCCCGCCGCGATCTCCTGGCTGTCCTGCTGCACGACAGCGCCGAACTCGAGGCGAAAATCCGTGCGCTGCTCGACGATTACGCGGGCAGCAGGCGTGAGTGGACGATCGAGGTGCACGGCAGCCGCGCCCGGATCCGGGGACACTTCGCCGATGCCGCCGAACGCCACACCGTGGTCTCCCTCGCGCTGACCGTCGACGGCATCGACCGGGTCGACACCGCCGATCCCGAGGGCGAGTTCCGCGTCGGACCGCTGGTGGAGCGCCTGCGCCGCCGTGCGGACGAGGCCATCGGATAGACCGACCGGCGAGAGGTCCCCGGTCCCGTTTCACGGACCGGGGACCTCGCGGCACCCGGCGGCGCGGCCACCGGCAGGGCCGGCACACCAGCCAGGGCGGCGCCATGACCGCCGACCGGCCCCACCCCGGCACTCTGGGACCCTCGGGTCGCCGCAGTGCGTCGATGCCGATGCATGCCTTCAGGATTCGATCGGCACGGCCAGTACCTGACCAGCCGTGGCACCCCCGTCGAGGACGAATTCCGACCCCGTGGAGAAGGTAGCCTCGGTGACGACGAAGCGCACCATCGCCGCCACCTCCTCGGGCTCACCGAAGCGGGGCAGCGGTTGACCGGCCGCCGTCTCCTCGCCCAGCCCCGCGGTCATCGGGGTGTGGATCGGGCCGGGATGCACCGAGCAGACGCGGATCCCGGCACCACCGAGTTCGAGTGCCGCGCTCTTCGTCAGTCCCCGCAGCCCCCACTTGCTCGCCACGTAGGCGCCGATACCGGCATAGCCCATCAGGCCGGCCGTCGACGAGATGTTCACGATGACGCCGCCGCCGGCGTCACGCAAATGCGGTGCGGCCACGTGCATACCGAGCCACGGGCCGAACAGATTCACGTCGATCACGTGCCGGAACACGTCGGGCGACTCGGTGGTCACCGCACCGAAGTCGAGGATTCCGGCGTCGTTGATCAGCACTCCCAGGGGGCCGAACAAGCTCTCCGCGTCCGCGATCACCGCGTGCCAGGACGCCTCGTCGGTGACGTCGTGACACCGGAAGACCGCGCGCTCGCCGAGCAACGCGGCGGTGGCGGCACCCTCCTCCACCCGGATGTCGGCGATCACGACGCCGAGCCCCACCTTCACCAGCTCGGCTGCCACGGCCGCGCCGATACCACGCGCCCCACCGGTGACGATCGCGCTGCGTCCGCTGAAACCGTCCATGATCGATACCGCCTTCGGCTCGGGTCTCGCCGGCCCGTGCGGACCGGTCGAACCCAGCTTGCGCGTGGCGAAGTCGCGGCGGGACGGCCGAAAGTCACCGGTCACCGGGTCCTGTGGCGGTAACAGGCCGCAGAGCGGCCATTGGTCCCTCGCATCGAGGACGTGGAACCCTGCCGCACCGTCCGGAGCCGCCATAGCGTCACTCCCGATCACACCGTTCGCACCTGTCGAGGACTTCCGATGACTGTGACCCTTGGCCACCACCACACCACCCCTGACCGCGCGCCGCTGCCCCGCCCGGCGGATCCCGGTGCGCAGGCCGCGTTGCACCGCCTGCGCGAGGACTACCCGGGTGTCCCCGCCGTCATGATCTACGCGGCGATCGCCGGTGCCCGTGCGGATCTGCCCCACGCTCCCGCGGACCTGCTCCCGGAGCTGGCCGAACGGCTGGCGTGGTACCGGCTCTCCACCGTCCGGTCTCTGCCGTGACCTATGGCCCACCGGTACGGGGCCGAAGACCGTGGCTGTAATCCGGGTAACCGGCGAGGCTGAATCCATACCGCCGTCCGATCCGTCTCCGCAGAAAAGGATTCCGATGAACAAGCAGATCACCGAGGACACCCGCCATCTGGTCTCCGCACCGGTCGTCGTCGGCGTCGACGGCTCGGTCGCGGCCTGGAACGCCCTCACCTGGGCGGCGGAGGTCGCTGTCCAGCGCGGCCGGGAGCTGCGCATCGTGCACGGCCTGAATCTGGAGGGCATGCGGGAGGTGGTCGGGCGCTACGACCTCGGCGACCCGCCGGTCCTGGACGAGATCCGAACCCACGGTGCGATTCTCGTCGAGCGGGCCGCCGAACAGGCCCGCGCGGCGGCGCCGGACATGCGGGTCACCACCGAGGTCTCCGGGGAGCATCCCGCGAAGATGATGGTCCGGCACAGTGCCGATGCCTATCTCGTGGTGCTGGGTGGGTCAGGCAACAGCGGCATGCTCAGCCACGTCGGCTCCATCCTGACCGCGGTCACCAGCCACGCGTCCGGCCCGGTCGTCGTCGTCCGCCACGATCCGAAGTCTGCCCACGCCGCACACCCCGGCGGCCCGGTAGTCGTAGGGGTCGACGGCGGTCCGCTCAGCCATGCCACCCTGGCCGCCGCCTTCGAGGAGGCTACCGAACGCGGCGCCGACCTCGTCGCGGTGCATGTCGCCAACGACTTCGATATCGACCTCGAGCTCAGTGACATCCTCCTGGGTAACGTACCGAAGATCGAGGCCGAGGAGTCGTTGGCCCTCGCCGAGAGCCTGGCCGGCTGGCAGGAGAAGTACCCCGACGTACAGGTCGTCCGCGAGGTGTACCTGTCCGACCCCGCGGGCGTCCTGCGGCGCTGGTCGCACGACGCCCAGCTCCTGGTCGTGGGCAGTCGCGGTCGCGGTGGCTTCCGCAGCCTGCTGCTCGGGTCCACCTCGGGTTCCCTGGTCCAGCACGCGGACTGCCCGGTCATGGTCGTCCACCCGGCCGCGCCGCACAGTGTCGGCAGCTGAGCAGGCATCCACCGGCCGAAGCCGCTCGTCGTACCGACGAGCGGCTTCGGCCGTCCGTCGATCCATCGGAACGTCCATAGCCTGGTGGCGGTAGCAAGCATCAACGTCCGGATGCCGGCCGACCCCGGAACCTGGCCGCCACCACCGGCAGTAGCAGGTCCCCGGTGACGACCGCAAAGCCCCAGCCGGTACCGAGTACCCAGCCGGCCGCCACATCGGTCGCCCAGTGTGCGCCGAGATAGACCCGGCTGGCCGCGACCAGCGCCGTGAGCGTCCCGGCGATCGTCCACCACGCCGTCGCGGCGAGCCCGCGCTGTGTCTGCCGGGTCAGCAGGTACGCCGCGACCGTCACCAGTGCGGCGGTCACCGCGGTGTGCATCGACGGATACGAATAGCCGTCGGCGGCGACGATTCCGATCGACCCGCCGGGGCGGGGACGGCCGACGGCCTGCTTCGCCGCCCAGCTCAGTGTGGCTGCCCCGAGCCCGGTGACCACGACGAGGACCAGCGGTTCCCGGCTCCGGGCGCGCACCGACAGCACCGCCCCGAACACGATCATGGCCGTGGCGAGCGGAACCACCGCTGCGGTGGACACGGTGTCGAACAGGTGCGTCCAGCCCGGACCACGATGTTCCACCGCTTCGGCGGTGACGGCGTCGTCGACCGACCGGGTGTCGCGGTCGTGGACCCGATCGGTCAGCATCACGAATACCGCCATGGCGGTGAGGGTTCCGGCAGCCGCGGGGATACTCCACAACCGATGGCGGTCCGCCCTCGCCGGCGCCAGAGCGTGCCGCATCGACGTCATTCCCCGCGCAGTGTCACTCGGATCCGCGAGCCGGGATGCAAGGTCGCGACCGTCGCCTGGCACTCGATCTCCACCGGCGCCGCGTCACCCGGCTCGGAGGCGATCTCCAGACTGTCGGTGCGGATCCGCACGGTCAGCCGGTGGGCACGGTAGGTGATCGGAAAACTCAAGGTACCCAAGGCTCGCGGCCATCGCGGGTTGAAGATCAGCCGGTCGGCACGGACCTCGAGACCGGTGAAGCAGCGTTGCAGCAGGTCGACACTGCCGGCCATAGCGGCCAGGTGGATACCTTCCGGAGTGGTCCCGCCCTGGATATCGGTGATATCGGATTCCAGGACGGTGCCGAAGAATTCGAGGGCACGGTCACGGTTGGCGCGGGCCAGCACCCAGGCGTGGACGACAGCGCTGAGGGTGGATCCGTGCGTGGTGCGGGCCAGGTAGTAGTCGACGGTGCGCGGGATCATCTCCGCCGGCAGGTCGTATCCCAACTGCCCCAGCACATCTCGTAGTTCGTCGGCGGACAGCAGGTAGAACAGCATCAGCACGTCCGCCTGCTTGGCTACCCGGTATCGGTCGACGTCGTCGCCCTCGGCTTCCAGGATGCGGTCGAGGCGCCCGATGTCGCCGTACTCGCGGCGATAGCGGTCCCAATCCAGTTCCGCCAGTTGCTCGTAACCACCGAACTGACTGATCACACCGTCGTGGAACGGTACGAACAGGCGCTTGGCGACCGCCGCCCAGTGGGCCTGCTCGTCCGCCGTCACGCCCAGCTTCTCGAGGAGCTCCGCGCGCACGCGCGGAGCCAGCAGGTCCAGGGCGTCCCGCGCCCGGCCCAGGGCCCATGCGGCCATGACATTGATGTAGGCGTTGTCGGCGATCCCGGTCCCAGGTGCTCCCGGGTAGCCGGTGTGGAATTCGTCGGGGCCGATCAGCCCGCGCAGGTGGTAGCGGTCGTCGATATGGTCGTAGGTCGCCCGGCTCGCCCAGAAGCGCGCGACCTCGACCAGCAGTTCGGCGCCCACCTCCACCAGGAAGTCCCGGTCGTCGGTCACCTGCTGGTACTGCCAGACGTCGAAAGCCACTGCGAGACCGGCATGTTGGGCGAGGTGGCTGGCATCCGGGGTCCAGTGGCCGGACCGCGGGTTGAGGTGCAGGCGCTGGCTCTCCTCCCGGCCGTCGCTGCCGGACTGCCAGGGGAACAGCGCGCCGGTGCAGCCGATGGCGCGTGCGGCATTGCGAGCCTCACCGAGCCGGCGGTACCGGTAGCGCAGCAGCGCCCGGCCCACCGCCGGGAACCGCACGTTCAGTACCGGCAGCACGAACAGCTCGTCCCAGAAGATGTGCCCGCGGTAGGCCTCGCCGTGCAGTCCCCGGGCAGGGACGCCGACATCGAGGTCCGCGCTGTGCGGCGACAGCGTCTGCACCAGGTGCAACAGGTGCAGACGCACCGACCGGACCCCGGCGAGACCACCGTCGATGTCCATGCGCAACCGGCTCCACAGATGCTCCCAGGCCGCTGTGTGGGCGTCGAGCAGCTCCGCGAAGGTGCCGGCTTCGCCGGCCGCGGCCAGCGCGGCCTGGGCCGGGTCCGATACCGCGCGGTCGCGGCCAGTGAAGATGGCCGCGATCTTGTCGACGGTCACGCTCGCTCCGGACTCGAGGTCCAGGACGAGGTCGTGACCGTCGAGATGGTCCACCTCGACGGCACGGCTTTCGACTGCGGTCGACGTGGTCGTCCGGGTTGCCACCGCGACCGGGATCCGGGACTGGCTGGTCCGCGCCGAGACGACGATGCTCGCGGGCTCGGCCCGCACGACTTCCGTTGCGGCCCAATGGTTGCCGGACAGCTCCCGGTACCGCTGCACCCCCTCGTTGCGCACCCCGGTATCGATCCCGGTCCGGATCGTCAGCGGCCCGGACCAGTTCTCGGCGGTCAGGATCGTCCGCAGCGCGCACAGGTGCGGGGACCGCATCGACGCGAACCGCTGCTGGACGACCCCGGTGATCCGGCCGTCGCTGTCCCGGTACCGCAGCCGCCGGGTCAGCACCGCCCGCCGGAGATCGAGTTCCTGTCGATACGAGAGCAATTCGGCGCGGTCGGGGTCGAACCAGTCGCCGTCGGCGAGCCGCCAGCGCACCGGCAGCCAGTTGGGCAGGTTCACCATACTTTCGTTGTCGACGAGCTGCGCGTCCACCACGTCGGTGAGCCGGTTGTACAGCCCCGCCACATAGGTACCCGGGTAATGCGCAGGGCCGGCTACGGATTCGGGGGCCGCACCCCGCGTGGCCAGGTAGCCGTTTCCGACGGTGCACAACGCCTCGCGCAGCCGCTCGGCGGGCGGATCGTAGCCGTCGTAGCCGAACGTCCAGGATTCCGCGCTGATGCCGGGCAGCGCACCGGACAGCAAGCGCGACAACAACTCCAGGAATTCACGGACGCGTTGCGGTCCGTCGAGCCCGTACTCGGCCGCGGTGCACCGGTCACCGTTCTCGGTGTGCCGCACGAGGATCGGGACCCCGTCGGCCGCCACCGCGTCGAACGCGTCCTCGTCGGTGAGATCGTCGCCGATATAGACCGGCACGACCGGCAGCGTCAGCTGATCGAGGATCCATTCCACGGCCCGCCCTTTGTCCCAGTCCACGTCGGGGCGCAACTCGGTCACCTTGCGGCCGTGCGTGACCCGCAGGCCACAGCGCTCTCCGATCTCGTGCGCGGTCGCCACGACCGCGCCGATCCGGTCCGCGGCCACCCGGCGGTGATGAACGGCGACCGCGAAACGCTTGGGCTCCACCACGACTCCCGCGATGCCCGCCAGCGCTGGGCCCAGTTCACCGGCCGCCCGGGCAATCGACGACGCGGCGTTCGCGCCGGCGTCGTGGGTGTGCCGGCTGCCGTCGGGGGCCTGCAGCTCCATGCCGTGGCAGCCCGCGTACCAGATCCCGTCGATCCCGACCCGCTCGCGCAGGTCGTCGAGGTCCCGACCGCTCACCACGGCGACCGGGCACTGCCCGGCCAGTTCCTTCAGCGTCGCCGCCGCGCCCGCGACGAGGGTGGCGGAGGCCGGGTCGGGGACGATTTCCGACAGGGTGCCATCGAAATCCAACAGTACCGCGGTCTTTCCGGCGCCGAGTTCGTCCGCGACCCGGCGGTGATGCCCCAGCGCATCCGGTAGCTCGGACATCCGGGGAAAGCCGTCGACCACCCCGACGGCAGCGAGATCGGCGACGACGACGTCGGCACCGTGCGCAGCCAGCTGCGCGGCATGCCCGATCCGGTCCACCCCGACAACCAGCCCGAAGCCGCCCCGTAGACCTGCGGTGGCCCCGGCCTCCGAGTCCTCCACGACCACGGTCCGGTCCGGGTCCGCGCCGAGCCGCCGGGCGGCCTCGTGCAGGACGGCAGGATCCGGTTTCCCGGGCAGTGCCAGGTCTTCGGCGACGAGGCCGTCGACGCGGACCGGGAACAGGTCACCGATCCCGGCGGCGGCGAGGACCTGCGCGCAGTTGCGGCTGGCGGAGAACACGGCCGCACCGAGTCCCGCTTCGCGCAGCTGGTGCACCAGCGCGACGGTCGAGGTGAACGCGGGGACCCCGGACCGGGCAATCCGGTCCAGGAACAGTTCGTCCTTGCGGTTGCCCAGACCGCAGACCGTCGTCGTGCCGGGCGGGTCGGTGGGCTGCCCTTCGGGCACAGTGATGCCGCGCGCGGCGAGGAAGTCGCGGACACCGTCGTATCTCGGTTTGCCGTCCACCCAGCGGGCGTAGTCGGCGAGAGTGAACGGGGTGGTGTCCTCGCCCGCGAGCTGCGGGCGCGCGGCGAGGAACGCGTCGAACAGGTCGGTCCAGGCGGCCGCGTGCACGGCGGCACTGTCGGTGACCACACCGTCCATGTCGAAGATGACCGCGTCGTAGCGGCGGGTGTCGATGGTGACCCGTAGCTCGTCGTTCTGCATCTTCCCAGCGTCTGCCCGTAAGCCCGGCCGGGGTAGAGCCCGCCGGGGCGGATTTCCCGGGCCGCTGGTCCGTCGGATTCGGGACCAACGGCCCCTGTTGTGACCGCGGATCCTTCCTACCGTCGAACTATGGACACACAGCTCACCGCGGAAGTCGTCGCAACGGCCGCGTCGCTGGCCGGGCGAGCACCTTCCCTGCACAACACTCAGCCGTGGCATTGGCAGTTCGACGGCCGCGCCCTGCACTTGTACTCGGTTCCGGACCGGATGCTCACGGTGACCGACCCCGGGGGCCGCCAGCTCTTGCTGAGTTGCGGAATCGCGTTGCACCACATGCGATCTGCGCTGGCCGACCTCGGCTGGCACACCACCGTCCGCCGCTTTCCCTCGCCCACGAGGTTCAGCCACCTCGCCGATCTCGGATTCGAGCCCGCGCCCGTCGTCACCGAGGCTGAACACGCGCGGGCCCAGGCGATTTCCCGCCGTTTCACCGATCGGTTGCCGTTCGGGGCGCCCGGCGGGTGGGACGAATTCGAGCCACTGTTGCGTACCTGCTTCCCGCCCGACGACGCGGTACTGGACGTCCTGCCGGGCTCCGCCGAGCCGGATCTGGCCCGCATCTCGCGCCTGGCCGCCGGACTGCGCCGCTACGACTCCGACTATCACGCCGAATTGCATTGGTGGACCGGTCACGTCGTGAACGAGGCCGGGGTTCCGCGGACCGCTCTGATATCGGCTGAGGAACGCGATCGCGTGCCGGTGGGCCGCCGGATGCCGGCGGCCGAGGACACCGCGCGCCGGCCGGACACCCACGACGAATCCCGGATCCTCGCCGTGTCGACCGATTCCGACCGGCACGAGGAGATCCTGCGCGCCGGCGAGGCCCTCTCAGCTGTCCTGCTGGAGTGCACCGTGGCCGGCTACGCCACCTGCACGCTCACCCACATGACCGAATTCGAGCCCAGCCGAGCCGAATTGCGGAAGCTATTGGGTGACCGGGTACAGCCGCAGGCCCTGGTACGGGTCGGTGTCCGCCCGGCGGACACGGAGCCCGTGCCGCCGACACCACGGCTGCCGCTGCAGGAGATCTTCGAAGTCGTTCCGCCACCCACTCGCTGGTGACCCGGGCACATTCCGCCCTGCCCGGCACCCGGGTCAGGCGGCATGCATGCTGTCCGGCCCCGCCGCTTCCGCCCCGGCGACGAGACGAATACCCGTGACGAGCGTGGGCTCGATCGTGACCACGGTGTCCATCGCCGAGTTCACCCATGGCCGCAGCAGTTCGGTGTATCGCTCGATTCGGGCCGGGTCGGTGACCGTCCGTGCGAAGCCGGTCACCACCACCGACCATCCGGTGTGCTCGACCGGGTCGATCTCGTCGGCCTGATAGGCGACCACGACGGCCGGCACGGCGCGCACCGCGGTGCTCAACTGTGCCGTGAGCCGGGTCCGGACGACGACCAGTCCGTCGACGACGACGTGATTGACCGGTCGAACGGCGGGCAGCGCGTTCATGGTGTACACCACGCGCCCGAACGGCGCCGACGCCAGCAGCCCGAGAGCCTGATCTCGGTCAAGTTCGACCGCATGCCGAAGCGGCGCACCCGGCCCCGTGGGGAGATGCTCGTCGAACGCCGCGGTGGAGCTCACGCCCGTCACCACCTCTCTGTCGCTACCGACCGTTCCAGCGTCCATCAGACCAGCCGACCGCTCGGTCGGGTAGGGGCCGAAAGCCCTCGATTCCGGATGCCGCTCGTCGTGCGTCATCGGCTAGCGAGTCCAGAGCAGCCGACCACGCGGTCGGATAGGGGCCGAAGACCTCGATCCAGGGGCCGACGGACCATGATCGCCCGCCGGATGACTACACTTGATCGGTGCTGCCAGACCCGAGCCGCGCGGCTTCGCCCGATCCGACAGCCGCCGTCCCGGCGGATTATTCGGTTCGCGAAACCCTGTCCCAGCTGCGGCTTCGTGAACTACTCTCCGAGGTCCGCGACCGGGTCGACCAGATCATCGACGCCCGTGACCGAGTCGACGGCCTGGTCGAGGCCCTCCTGACCGTCACCTCCGGCCTGGATCTGGACCAGACCCTGCGGTCCATCGTGCACACCGCCATCACCCTGGTCGGCGCCCGCTACGGCGCGCTCGGTGTCCGGGGGCACGGCCACGAACTGGTCCAGTTCATCTACGAGGGCATCGACGACGAACTCCGTGCCCGCATCGGCGATCTCCCCCAAGGTGGGGGCGTGCTCGGCGTCCTGATCGACCGGCCCAAAACGATTCGGCTGGAACGGATCTCCGACCATCCCGAGTCGGTGGGCTTCCCGCCCGAGCATCCGCCGATGAACTCGTTCCTCGGCACCCCCATCCGCATCCGCGACGAGGTGTTCGGAAACCTCTATCTGACCGAGAAACTCGGCGGTCAGCCCTTCACCGAGGACGACGAAGTGGTGATCCAGGCGCTGGCCGCGGCGGCCGGTGTCGCCATCGCCAATGCCCGGCTCTACGAGGCGGCCCGCAACCGGCAGGCGTGGATCGCCGCCACCCGCGACATCACCACCGACTTCCTCGCCGGCACGGATCCCGAACTGGTGTCCGATCGGCTGGTGACGCTGGCCCGCGACCTCACCGGCGCCGAATTCGCGTTCCTGGCGATGAACCCGGACCCGGACCGGCCCGCCGAATCCGTGACCCACCTGGTTATTTCGCATCGAGTCGGCCCGGCACTGGCGGACAGCGACCGGCTCGAGGTGGCGGCGACGCGGACCGGTGAGGTGTTCCGCTCTCGAACACCGTTGTGCTTGGACACCGTTCACGAGGAAGGACTGTGCGAGGCACTGCAACCGGTGGGCCCAGCGCTGATTCTGCCGCTGTCCGCGCCGGATGCCGCCCTGGGTGTGCTGGTACTGCTCCGGCCGCGCGGCGCCGCCCCCTTCGGCGCCGAGATCCTCTCCCCGGCAACGACATTCGCTTCCCAGGTGGCACTCGCCATGCAGCTGGCCGCGGCCCAGCGGCAGATGCGGGAGCTGGTCATCGCCTCCGACCGGGACCGGATCGCCCGGGACCTGCACGACCACGTCATCCAGCGGCTCTTCGCGATCGGGCTGGCGCTGCAAGCGACGCTGCCCCGAACCAAGCGTCCGGAGGTCCGCGACCGGATCGCGCAAGCGGTGGACGAGCTGCAAGAGATCGTGCAGGAGATCCGCACCTCGATCTTCGCCCTGCACGGCGGCTCGCGACAGAGTATCCGCTTGCGGCAGCGGATCGAGGCCGCGTTGCGCCACCCCACCTCGGGTACCGGTATCCGAACCGAGGTCCGGGTCACCGGCCCGCTGTCCGTGGTGCCCGCCGACTTGGCCGATCAGGTCGAGGCTGTCGTCCGGGCGGCGGTGCCGGAGGCGGTACACGCGCGGGCCCGCGACATCGTGGTCGACGTCGCCATCGCGGACGATGTGGTCGTCACTGTGCAGGACGACGGGTCCGGCGCGACGCCGGAGCGAGCCGGCGCACTGCTCGCCGACCTCGAGCGCCGGGCTGCGGAACGCGGCGGGGCCGCGGAAATGGGATCCGTGGCCGACGCCGGCGCGACCCGGACCCGCGTGCGCTGGAGCGCACCACTGGGCTGAAGGGCCTACCGGCCCCCGGCCGGCCTCGTGATGACGAACGGCCCTACTTCCGTGGGCCCACGACCCTCCCGCCGGCACAGCCGCCCGGCAACGCTGAATGTCATGACTTCCACCAAGCCCCGAGTCGCCGTCGTCTACGCGACCGCACAGGGATCGACCCGTGAAATCGCACAGTTCATCGCCGACGAACTCACCCAGCGCGGCGCCGAAGTAGAGGTCGCCGAGGTCGAGCACGCGCCCGAACTGACCCGCTTCGACGCCGTCGTCCTCGGTAGCGCGGTACACAACCGCCGGTTCCTGCCCGAGGCCGAGTCCTATATCCGCGCCCACCGTGCGGAACTGTCCGCGGTGCCGGTGTGGCTGTTCAGTGTCGGGATCGGCCCGGCGCTCGTCGGACCGATCGGTCGCTGGTTCGGCGGCCGGGTGCCGCCGCGGATCGCCGCGCTGCGCGACTGGATCGGAGCCCGCGCCTATCAGCCCTTCGCCGGACACTACGAACGGGCCGGAGTCGACCTGGGTGCGCGCACCGCCTTCCGCCTGATGGGTGGCCCGCGCTACGGCGACCTTCGCGACTGGACAGCGATCCGCCGCTGGAGCACCTCCGTCGGCGACGCGCTCCAGCTTCCGGCCGCCCACGACACGTGGGTGCACCCGTGACCGCGGTCGAGGTCCGGGCAGACGACTTCCTCGCCGGCTTCAGCGACCTGCGCCTCAGCGACGCCGATCGCGCCGGCGGCAAAGGGGCGAATCTGGGTGAGCTGGTGGCCGCGAAACTGCCGGTTCCACCGGGATTCGTGCTGCTACGCGACAGTTACCGCACCACGGTGGGACACGGCCCGCATCAGCGCGAACTCGAGCAGCAGTACGAGGCGGCACTGCGCACTGCTGCCGGTACCACGACCGGCGACCTCGAAGAGCAGTGCGCCCGGCTGCGGGCGCTGGTCCACGACTCCCCCCTCGACGCTGCTCTGCGCGACCGCGTCCTCGACGCGTATCACGCACTGGGCGAGGATGTTCCGGTCGCCGTCCGCTCCTCGGCCGTCGGCGAGGACGGCGCGAAGACCTCCTTCGCCGGAATGAACGTGAGCTTCACCAACATTCACGGCGACGAGGCCCTGCTGGCGGCCGTGATCGACTGCTGGGCTTCCCTGTTCAGTCCGCGTGGACTCACCTACCGGGCCCGCAACCAGATGTCCGCGATGCCGGAGATGGCGGTCGTGGTGCTGCGGATGGTGCGCACCCGGGCGTCCGGTGTCGTGTTCACCGCCGAACCCGCGACGGGCCGGCGCGACCGGATGGTGATCGAAGCAGCCCGCGGACAGGGCGAGGTAGTGGTGTCGGGGGCGACCACTCCTGACACCTACCTGCTCGACAGCTCCGGCCCCGCCCTGCTCTCCGCCACCACCGGCCGGCAGGAGTTCGAGGTCGTCGCCGGACCCGACGGTGACCGGCGAATCCCGCTGACCGCCGACGATATTCGTGACCAGGTCCTGACCACCGACGAGATTCTCGCGGTGGGCCGGCTCGCGTTGCGCGTGCTCGAGCACCATCACGGCATCCCGCAGGACATCGAATGGGCCTTCGACGACCGCGACCTGTGGCTCGTGCAGGCCCGCCCGATGACCGCGCTCGCCGCCGAACCGTCCCCGGCGGGCACCACGTCGGCATCGATCACCCAGACGGACAACGAGGTTCGACCGGAGGCGACTCCCGGCGAAGCGGTACTCGTGACGGGTCTGGGCGCCGCGCCCGGCCAGGCCACCGGCGCGGTCCGCGTGCTGCGCTCCCCCGCCGAGGGCAGCACGCTCCGCGACGGCGAGATCCTGGTCGCGCCGATGACCGACCCGGACTGGCTGCCCACCATCTCGCGCGCCGCCGCGGTGGTCACCGACCGGGGCGGCATGACCTGTCACGCCGCGATCGTGGCCCGGGAGCTGGGTGTGCCGTGTGTGGTCGGAACCGGTAGCGGCACCACGGCACTCACCGACGGCATGCTCGTCCGGGTGGACGGCGCCGCCGGTTCGGTCACCCGCGCGACCACGATCCCCACGGCCACGACTACCCCACGCGCACAAGCGCCCGCACCAGCCGCCGAGATCACGGCCACGAAGATCTACGTCAATCTCGCGCTGCCGGAGGTCGCCGAACGGGTCGCGGCCACAGATGTGGACGGCGTCGGCCTGTTGCGAGCCGAGAGCCTGCTGACCCGGGCACTGGGCGGGATGCACCCGCGCGAGCTCATCGCCCGCGGCGACCAGGAACAGTTCGTGACCCGGCTGGCAGGGTCACTGCATCGGATCGCGGCCGCCTTCGGCTCCCGTCCGGTGATCTACCGGGCGATCGATATGCGCAGCAACGAGTTCCGCGCCCTCACCGGCGGCGAGAAGTTCGAACCGGCCGAACGCAATCCGATGATCGGGTACCGCGGCTGTTACCGCTATGTCCGGGAACCGGAACTGTTCGGCCTCGAACTCGCCGCACTTGCGCGAGTACGAGAACGGAACCCCAACGTGCACATCATGATTCCGTTCGTCCGCACGCGCTGGGAACTCGCGGCATGTCTGGACCTGATCGACGCGAGCCCGCTGGGCCGTGACCGCAGCCTGCACCGCTGGGTGATGGCCGAGGTCCCGTCGGTGCTGCACTGGCTGCCCGAATACGTCGGCCTCGGCATCGACGGCGTCTCGATCGGCAGCAACGACCTCACCCAGCTGCTGCTCGGAGTCGACCGCGACTCCGAGCAGTGCGCCGAACTGTTCGACGAGTCCGATCCCGCGGTCCTCGACGCGATCGGACAAATCGTCGCGTCCGCCCGGCGGCTGGGGATCACCTCGTCGCTGTGCGGACAGGCACCGTCGACCCGGCCCGGCTTCGCCGAGCACCTGGTCCGGATGGGCATCACATCGGTATCGGTGACACCCGACATGGTGGCTACCACGCGCCGCAACGTCTCCGCCGCCGAACGCCGCATGCTGCTCGAACACGCGCTGACGGCGTCGAGCCGGTCAGCGGAGGGTGGCGCCCACTGAGACCACTCCGAGTGCGACCTCTCCCGGGGTGCGGACCTATGATCAGGCAAATGGGTCCGCACCCCGACAGATCAGGATCATCCGCATGAGCGACACCCTGGGGGAGGCCGGCTACTCGGTTCGCGACACCCTGTCACAACTGCGGCTCCGCGAGCTGCTGAACGAGGTCAAGGATCGAGTCGACCAGATCATCGACG
This sequence comes from Nocardia stercoris, assembly GCF_003696265.1. Taxonomy (GTDB): domain Bacteria; phylum Actinomycetota; class Actinomycetes; order Mycobacteriales; family Mycobacteriaceae; genus Nocardia; species Nocardia stercoris. Next base: position 493,268 of record NZ_RFFH01000003.1, read on the forward strand.
CCCGCGACCGAATGGACGGCCTGGTCGACGCCATGCTCACCGTCACCTCGGGCCTCGACCTCGCCGACACCCTGACCACGATCGTGCACACCGCACTCAACCTCGTCGACGCCCGCTACTGCGCCCTCGGCGTACGCGGCCACGGCCCGCAGCTGAGCCAGTTCATCTACGAGGGCATCGACGCCGAGACCCGCGCCCGGATCGGAGATCTGCCCGAAGGACACGGCGTGCTGGGCCTGCTGTTCCGCGAACCCACCGCCATCCGGCTCGAGAACATCGCCGACCACCCGTCCTCGGTCGGCTTCCCGCCCAACCACCCCCCGATGCGCACCTTCCTCGGAGTGCCCGTACGGATCCGGGACGAGATCTTCGGCAACCTGTACCTGACCGAAAAGGCCAACGGCCAGCAGTTCACCGAGGACGACGAACTCATCGTGAAAGCCCTGGCCGCGGCGGCCGGTGTCGCCATCGACAACGCCCGGCTGTACACGGCGTCCCATACCCGGCAGGCGTGGATCGAGGCGATCCGGGATCTCACCACCGAATTCCTCGCCGGCACCGACTCCGACGACGTGCTGGCCCTGCTCGTCGACCGGGTCCGCCGGCTCACCGAGTCGATGCAGGTCTGGCTGGCGGTCGACACCGACCCGGAGCACCCTACCGGCGCGAACGCGACCATCGAGGTCAGTCATCGCTCGGGCGCGGGCCCCGCGGCCGGCACCATGCTGCGACTGGGTTCGGGCCTGGTCGGCACCGCCTATCGGGAACGCCGACCCCAGCGCGCCGACGACGTCGGTCCCACCGAACTCGCCACCGACTTCCCCGGCGCCGGACCGGTGATCGTACTGCCGCTGCACACCCCGGACGCGGTGGTCGGGGTGCTGATCGCGGTACGGGAGGCCGGGCAACCGCCCTACGACGACGAGATCCTCGATCTGGCGGAGGCCTTCACCGAGCAAGCGGCACTGGCGATCCAGCTCGCCGAAACACAGCGCCGGGTCAGGGAACTCGACGTACTCGCCGACCGGGACCGGATCGCGCGGGATCTGCACGACCACGTGATCCAGCGCCTGTTCGCGGTCGGACTCGATCTGCAGGGCACCGTGCCACGCACGACTGTCCCCGACATCCGGGTGCGACTCAACGACGCGGTCAACGACCTGCAGGACGTCGTCCAGGAGATCCGTACCTCGATCTTCGACCTGCACGGTGACGCGGTCTCGGCGACCCAGTTGCGGCGCCGCATCGAGCAGGCCGTGCATCAGCAAATCGGCGACGCGGACCTGCGGATCGCGCTGCGCATCGGCGGGCCACTGTCGATCGTCGGCCCGGGCCTGGCCGAGCACGTGGAAGCCGTGGTGCGCGAGGCGGTCAGCAATGCGGTGCGGCACGCGCACGCCACCGCGATCGACGTGGAGATCAGCGTCGGCGACGAGATCACCGTCGTCGTCACCGACGACGGTGTGGGGATCCCGCACCTGATCAGTTCCAGCGGCCTGTCCAATCTGGCGCAGCGCGCCGAAGCGGCCGGTGGCCTCTTCTCGGTCGCACCCGGCCCTCCGGCCGGTGACGGCCGGCAGGGCAGCGGAACCCGGCTCAGCTGGTCGGCTCCGCTGTCCTGACCGGCGCGCTCACTCAGTGCGGCGCCCGGACCACGGTGATCGGACAGTCGATGGCCGGCACCAGGGCATTCCCGGTGGAGCCCAACAGCATTCCGGTGAACCCGCCGCGACCGTGACTACCGATCACGACGAGCTGCGCGATTTCGGACGCGTCGAGCAGGGCCTCGGCGGGCCGGTCGTGCACCAGCCGGCGTTCCACGCTGACGTCGGGGTAACGCTCGGTCCAGCCCGCCATGCTCTCGGCGAACACCGTGGCCTCCGCGGCCTCGACCTGATCCAGATGCGCCCCGGTCGGGTCACCGCCGCTCACGTCGGTCCAAGCATGCAGGGCGATGAGGTCGACCTTGCGATGCGAGGCCTGCTCGAACGCGTACTCAAGGGCCGGCATCGCGGTCGGGCCGCCGTCGACACCGACCAGGATCGGGAGCCGGTTCGATGCCGGATCAGTCGCGGTGGCGTCGCGCACCACGGTGATCGGGCAGTGCCCCTGCCGGACCAGGGTCGCGCTCACCGAACCGAGCAGGCTCGCGCGGAACGCTCCGAGGCCGCGGCTGCCGAGCACAACCGCGCGGGCGTGGCGGGATCGCTCCAGCAGGTACGGAATGATCGGGGTCATGGTGACATGGGTGTCGATCGTGATCGGTTCCACCCCCACGGCCTCCTTCGCGATCCGGGTGGCCTCCACGAGGATCCGCTCGGCGTCCCGCAACACCCACGGGTCGTCGTCGGGCACCATGGACGCACCCGGTCCCCAATTGGACGGTGTGCCCACCGAAATGACGAGTTGCAACGGCCAACGGTGCAGCGCCGCGTCGACCGCGGCCCAGGCGGCGGCGCGGTAGGACGTCGCCGAGCCGTCGACCGCGGCGACGACAGGAGGTGCGGCGTCAGCGATCCGCGCGGAAGTGTTGTCGGTCATGATGTTTCTCCTGTTCACGGGGGAAATCTGTTATCGGTCCTGTTCGATCGGGCCGTTGATCGCACGCCATTCCTGGCTCCACACCTGGTCCTCGCGACGGTCGATCAGGCGCCGGATCGACCAATCGGCGCCGAGCAGCACCAGCCAGGCGCCGAGCAGCACTCCGGCGCCCGCGGCCGCACCCTGGTACCCGGCGGACGAGGTGGGCACCGGAGGCGTGGTCGGACGCCCGTCGGGGCCCAGCCACACCGTCACGGCGTCGGAAGGGACAACACGCGGCGGCACGTCCACAGTCGCTTGGGAGAGCCGGCCGTCCTGCGGCCACTGGACCTCGGCGCGATACTGCTGCCCGAGCCGGTCGAACCGATCGAGCGTGTTCCGTAGCTGCGGCAGGCCGACCACGGTCGCTTCGACCGGCGACTTCTCGGCGTCCGCGGCACGCACCGCCGCGACCGCGTGCCCGTACTCCACGGTCCCGATCGCGCCGGCGACCGGGACCACGGCGGCCATGAGCGCCGCGGCCAGCATGTCGACCGAGGATCGGGCCCGGTCCGCGGGGCGCATCAACGGATTCCGGCGCATCGGGTGCAGCCGCCACAGCCGCTGGGGTGCCGACCACGATCCGGTCGTCGGCAGGGTGTCTCGAATCATCGCGAATCGCCTGTCGGAGTGTGGTTGTCAGAGTTCGGAGACGACGTCGTCGAGTGGGCGGCGCGGTGTCTCGGGCAGCGCCTCGGCACTGGTCGCCGCATATCCGACGCGGATGATCAGCTGCGGGAAACCGCTGTCGTGCAGCAGGTCCGAGCGGATCGCCGCCCGGGTGGCGGGCACCTCCAGCGGCTCGCTCAGCGGGCAGGTGGCCAGCCCTCGCGAGGTGGCCGCGAGCAGGATCGCGCTGGCGGCCTCACCGGCCTGCAGTTGCGACCGGCGGTCGTCGGCGGAGGTACTGATCAGCATCATCCGTTCCGCCACCTCGAGGTCGGTGGTCACCGCCTCCCGGGCCATCGGGTCGGAGAACGGACGCACGGTCGCGCCGGTGGAGACGACTGCACTGTGCGCCGGAACTCCGTACGCGGCCGCATGCCGGCCACTCCAGTGCGCCAGCTCGATGCGGTAGGCGTCGTCGTCCCCGTGCTGCCGGGCGGCTATGTCGAAGGCCCGCAGCAACCGCACCTCCTCTTCGCCGGGCTCCACTGCGCGGACCAGCGCGCCGTAGCCGGTACCGGCCTCGACCATCGCCGCGACGAAGCGGGACGGAACCTCCCAGGAGGTGTAGCGGCGCCGATCGCTGCGGCGCTGCCCTATGGCCTGCGCCAGCCGGATCGTCTGCTCGTCGGGGTCCGTAGGCCGGAATTCGACGGCGGCCAGATGGTCCGGATTCGCTGGGTCGGGCAGCCGGTGGATCGCGGTGCGCCAGCCGGACGCGGCCGCGGCGACGCGCAGATGATGCAGTGCCGCACCGCAACTGATAATCATGTCGCGCCCGTCAGGATCAGTGTTCGGCAGCTGCCACCGAGGATCCACGTAGAGCTGAACCGTCCGTTCGCCGACGCGCCACAGCCAGGGCTGGCTGTTGTGTACCGACGGCGCTCGCACCGCCAGGGCGATCATCGCTCGAACGGTTCCGGGATCGGGCATGTTGTGCGCCATGGTCGGACTCTCCTTCGCCGTGCGGTGAGCACAGGGTGGTTCTCGGTCGGTCCAAGCGTCGCGCTGACGGTGGGTCCGCCCCCAGAGCCGAAAGACCCTCCTGGACGGTCCGATAGTCGGCACCCGCACCCGGCAGGTCGGGACTTCGGGCCCATAAACCGGCGACCATCGGCGGCATCTCGCAACTCGCCCGCGGGCGTACGGTCGTCCTGAGGCATCCCACAGGTTCCCCGACAGCCGAGGAGACAGCCGATGACCGAAATCCTGGCCGCGCCGCAGCTCAACGAGCCCGCCCTGAGCGATCTGGATGCGTGGTGGCGGGCGGCGAACTACCTGTCCGCCGGACAGATCTACCTGCTCGACAATCCGCTGCTCACCGAACCGCTGGCTCCCGAGCACATCAAACCCCGGCTCATCGGGCACTGGGGCAGCGTCCCCGGCATCACACTGACCTACGCCCACCTCAACCGGATGATCCGCAGCCGGGCCCAGCGCACCCTGTTCGTCCTCGGACCGGGCCACGGCGCCGCCGGGCTCAACGCCGCGGCCTGGCTGGAGGGCACCTACTCCGAGCACCACCCGCAGGTCGGCCAGGACGTCGCCGGGATGCGAGAGTTGTTCCGGCAGTTCTCCTTTCCCGGCGGCGTACCCAGTCACGCCTCCCCGCACCTGCCCGGCTCGATCCACGAGGGCGGCGAACTGGGTTACTCGCTCGCCCACGCCACCGGCGCGGCCCTGGACAACCCGGATCTGCTGGTGGCCTGCGTGATCGGTGACGGGGAGGCCGAAACCGGACCGCTGGCCACCAGCTGGCACGCGCCCTCGTTCCTCGACCCCGCGACCGACGGCATCGTCCTGCCGATCCTGCACCTCAACGGCTACAAGATCGCCAATCCCACACTGCTGTCCCGCATCCCACGATCCGACCTGGACTCGCTACTCAGCGGGCACGGCTGGTGGCCGTTGCACGTCGAGGGTTCCGATCCGACCGCCGTGCACGAGCAGTTCGCCACCGTCCTCGATATCGCTATGGACCGGATCGCCGAGATCCGCACCGCGGCCCGCCGCGGCGTGTCGACCCCCGCGCTGCGGCTGCCGGCGATCGTGCTGGCAACGCCGAAGGGCTGGACCGGTCCCCGGTCGGTCGACGGGGTCCGGGTCGAGGGCACATTCCGCGCCCACCAGGTGCCGCTCGGCGGGGTCCGGGAGGACCCGGGCCATCTGGCACTGCTGGAGCAGTGGCTGCTGTCGTATCACCCGGGTGAGCTGTTCGGGCCCGACGGTGCGCCGGTAGCACGCTTGCGGGAGCAAGCTCCGGTCGGTGACCTGCGGATGAGCGCCGCCCCGATCGCCCACGGCCGCGAGCAGATCGACCTGCGGCTGCCGGCCGTGTCCGATTATGCGCTGCCAGTCGACGTGCCTGCGTCCTCGACCGGGGAAGCCACCCAGGTACTCGGTACCTACCTGCGCGACACCCTGGTCGCCAATCCCGCGAACATGCTGTTCTTCTCCCCCGACGAGCACCGCTCGAACCGGCTGGACGCGGTCCTGGAAGTGACCGGCCGGCGCTGGCGGGAGGCCACGGTCGACGGCGACGATCGGCTCTCACCGACCGGTCGGGTGTTCGAGGTGCTGTCGGAGCATCTGTGCCAGGGCTGGCTGGAGGGCTATCTGCTGACCGGCCGGCACGGGCTGTTCTCGAGTTACGAAGCGTTCACCCACATCGTGGACTCGATGGTCGTCCAGCACGCGAAATGGCTGGTCGCGGCAGCTGAATTCCCTTGGCGGGAAACGATTCCGAGCCTGAACTACCTCATCACCTCCCACGTGTGGCGCCAGGACCACAACGGCGCCTCTCATCAAGACCCCGGCTTCATCGACCACGTGCTCAGCAAACGACCCGAAGTGGCACGCGTCTACCTGCCCCCGGACGCCAACTGCCTGCTGCACGTGATGGACCACTGCCTGCGCGGCCGCGGCCGCGTCAATGTCGTCGTCGCCGGGAAGCAACCGGCCCTGCAATACCTCGACGACGACCGGGCCCGCGACCACGTCGCCCGCGGTCTGGGCGTCTGGAGCTGGGCCGGAACCGGTGACACGGCCCCCGACATCGTGCTCGCCTGCGCCGGCGACGTACCCACCCAGGAGACCCTGGCCGCGGCGGCCCTGCTACGCGAGCTGGTCCCCGGCCTGCACGTGCGCGTGGTGAACGTCGTCGACCTGACTCGCCTGTTCTCGCCGGACCGGCATCCGCATGGAATTCCCGACAGCGACTACGCGGCGATGTTCGGCCCGAGCCCGGTGCTGTTCGCGTTCCACGGCTATCCGTGGCTGATCCACCAGCTCACCTACCGGCGCCCCTACCACCACATGCTGCACGTGCGGGGCTTCCGGGACAACGGCACCACCACCACGCCGTTCGACATGTGCGCCCTCAACGGCATCGACCGTTATCAGCTCGCCATGGCGGCCGTCGAACTGGTGCCCCGGCTCACCGGCCGGGCCGCTCCCCTGCTGGCGACACTCGCCGAACGGCTCGACACAGCACTGGCCTACACCCGCCGGACCGGCGAGGACCTGCCCGAGATCACCGGCTGGACCTGGCCCGGCCCCGCCGAACCCTGACCACACGGTCGCGCGCTCGTGCGCGATCCAGACGAAGGAGCCGTCGTGCGAACCGAATACCCGGTTACCGTCTGCGAATCCGGTCCCCACGCCGCGCTGCGGATCTCGCGCCCGGTGCGCGGCGACCGGCTCGGCCTCGACATCGCGTGCGGGATGCGCGAACTGGAGGCGCTGATCCAGGAATCGGGGCTGACTGCCCGCGGGCCGGCCACCACGACGGCGGGTGAACACATCCCACATACCGGCGCGGAGATGGTCCAGTTCGATGTGCCGCTCGAACTGGCACCCCGGCTGGGACCTCGAACCGCCGCCGAGGTCGTCGTCGTTCCGGGCACCCTGGTCGCGCGTACGGTGCACCGGGGCGGCTACCACGGACTGGGTGCCGCCTACCGGGCGCTGTGGGAATGGCTGCGGGACTCCGGTTTCCACCCGGTGGGTCCGCCGGTCCAGGCGTATCTCGTCGGCCCCGACGAGGTGGTCGATCCCACCCAGCTGCTCACCGAGATCCGGCTGCCGGTCGAGCGGGTGCGCGCACTGCGGGTCCTGGCGCCCGGCCCCCACGACCGAGTCGTGGCGGCGACCGAAACGGCGCTGCGCCGCCAGGGTTTCCGGATCCTGGCGCGAACCGAGCTCGACGGCCTACGGGCGCCCGGCAGCGAACGCCGAACGTTGCTGACCGCCTGTCATTCCCGGCTCGCCGACCGGACATCCGACACCGGTCCGAAGGCGCCGTCCCCGGTCCTACCGTGCCTTCTCGTCCTCCGGGAGAGCCCGTCGGGCGGCACGGAGGTCGCCGCGGCGGACCCCGGCGACTCGATCGCCGATGTAGTCGACGCTGATCTCACGGCATATGCCGAATACGCGCATCACCTGCTGGCCGCCGCCCTCGCCGAGGTGTCGGCCGAATATCGGACCGCCGCAGGCGTGGACGCCGATCGACCCTTCCCGTCCCCTGCGCCCTCGTAACCCGCCGCAACCCCGCAATCGAAACCCCTTGCAGCAGAACCCCAGTCGGTTCGGCGGTGGCCGCCAGTCGTTCTGCTCGTTTTCGTCCTGATCGCAGCGTCGGCCGGTCCCACTGCCGGCCGAACTCGTGGTGCTCGCCGCGAGGATCGCGGGCCCTGTCGGGCTACGACCACGCCTGTAAGAGGATCGTCTTCGCTGCCTTGTCCGATGCGGCCCAGCGGGCGATCGGATCCGGTGCGAGAACGGGCCACAGGACCCCCACACAGGTGACCGAGGACCCACTCGAGCGGGAGGCCCGGACGAGCACGCTCTAACCACGACCCGCGCCACCCCGCGCGGTCGACCGAGCCAGGAGAAGATCATGCCGCCCCTCATCGACATCCGGGACCTGCACAAGAATTTCGGTCGTGTCCACGCGCTCGACGGCCTCGACCTCACCGTCGGCGCGGGCGAGATCCATGGCTTCCTCGGACCGAACGGCGCCGGCAAGTCGACGACCCTGCGCATCCTGCTGGGCCTGGTCCGCGCGAGCTCGGGGACCGTGCGGCTGTTCGGTGCCGACCCGTGGACCGACGCGGTGCGGCTGCATCGCCGAATCGGTTACGTCCCAGGCGATGTCGCGCTGTGGTCCACGCTCACCGGCGGCGAGACCATCGACCTGCTGGCCCGCATGCGCGGCGGCGTCGACGAGCGCCGCCGGGCCGAGCTGATCGAGCGCTTCGAACTGGACCCACACAAGAAGGTGCGCTCGTACTCGAAGGGGAACCGGCAGAAGGTCGCGCTCATCGCGGGCCTGGCCACGCGCGCCGAACTGCTGCTCCTGGACGAACCCACCGCCGGCCTGGATCCGTTGATGGAACAGAACTTCCGCGCCTGCGTGCGGGAGGCGTCCCGGGCGGGCACCGCCGTCCTGCTGTCCAGCCACATCCTGTCCGAGGTCGAGGCACTGTGCGAGAGCGTGACCATCATCCGCGCCGGCCGCACCGTCGACAGCGGACGCATCGAGCAGATGCGGCACCTGTCGCGCACCACCATCACCGCCGAGATGATCGGTGACCCAGGTGATCTCAGCGTCCTGCCGGGTGTCGACAATGTCGAATTCGACGGCAGCACCCTGCGCTGCCAGGTCGACAGCGCGCACCTGGGCACACTCGTCCGCCGACTCGGCGACGCCGGCCTGCGCAATCTGGTCAGCGCACCGCCCACCCTGGAAGACCTGTTCCTGCGCCACTATCGCGCCACCGGCGACGGGACCGGGCGGGTGGCGGCATGATCACCGCGGCACCGGCCCGGCCGGTACATTCCCTCTCACTCCCGCGTCCGCGGTTCGACGAGTTCACCGGCGTCGCACGCACTTCGCGGCTGATCCTGCGCCGCGATCGCGTCATCCTGCCGCTGTGGGTGACGACCTTCGCGATCCTGTTGCCGATCACCTATGCCGGCAGTATCCGCGCCGTCTACCGCACCGACGCCGACCTGGCCTCGTTCGCGCTGGCCACCAACGCCAACCATGCCGAAGTCGCGCTCTACGGCCCGGTCTATCTGGCCACCCTGGGCGCGGTCACCATCTGGAAGGCCCAGATCCTCAACGCGATTCTGGCTGTCGCCGTGGTGCTCACCGTCATCCGTCACACCCGCACGGAAGAGGAAGCCGGCCGGTCCGAACTGCTCGGGGCGGGCACGATCGGGCGGTACGCGGGCCTCACCTCGGCGGTTCTCGTCGCGTCGGCGGCGTCGGTACTGTCCGGTCTGGGTTTCACCGTCCTGCTGCGTGGCTACGACCTGCCGGCGGCCGGATCCGTCGCGTTCGGGCTCGGCCTGGCGTCGACCGGGATCCTCTTCGCCGCGGTCGCCGCGGTCTGCGCTCAGCTCAGTGCCAGTGCGCGGACCGCCCGGGGGCTGGCACTCGGCGTGGTCGGCGCGGCGTTCGCCGTGCGCGCGGTGGGCGATCTCGGCAGCGGCACCCTGTCCTGGTTCTCGCCGTTGGGCTGGCCGATCCTGATGCGCCCCTATGCCGGTGAGCGGTGGTGGGTGCCGATCCTGCCGCTGGCCGCCACCGTCGCCGTGCTGGCGGTCGCGGCCGCCCTGGCCGCGCACCGCGATCTCGGTGGCGGCATGATCGCCGAGCGGGCCGGTGCCGCGCGCGCCGGTCGTACCGTGTCCGGGCCGTTCGGGCTGGCCTGGCACCTGCACCGGGTCGCGCTGATGGCGTGGATCGTCGGGCTGGCTCTGTACGGCGTGCTGTTCGGCAGCTCGGTGACCAGTGTCAGCGGCCAGATGGGCAGCAATGAGGGGTTCCAGAAGTACATCGAACGCCTGGGCGGCGCCGCGGCTCTCGACGATACGGTCGTCGGCCTCGCGCTGGGCATTCTGGCCATGATGATCTCCGGCTACGCGGTGTCGGCGGTGCTGCGGCTGCACACCGAGGAGACCGAACAGCGGGCCGAAGCCGTGCTCGCCGGGAGTATCGGTCGGATCCGCTGGGCCGCAACCCATCTGCTGTTCGCCTTCGGTGGCCCGGCGGTCGCGATGCTGGCGGCCGGGCTGACCGCTGGACTCACCTACGGTGCCGCGGTGCACGATTTCCATCGCACTGTGCCGGCATGCCTCGCCGGTGCGGCAGTGCAGCTGCCCGCGGTGTGGTTCACCGCCGCGGTGACCGTCGCGTTGGTCGGCGCGGCGCCCCGGATCGCATCGGCCGCCTGGGCGGTCTATACCGGCTTCCTGCTGGTGTACATCCTGGGCGCGACGACCTGGTTCCCGCGCTGGGCGCGCGATCTCGAGCCGTTCGGCCGACTGCCGAAGCTGCCCGGCGGGCATTTCACCGCGACCGCGGTGGCGTGGGAGCTCGGCCTGGCCGCGGTCCTCACCGGTGCCGGTCTGGTCGCGTTTCGGAGGCGCGACCTGGGCTGAGCCGAGCGTGCACCCGCAAGTTGGGGACTTTCGTCCATATACCCCGTCGCACACGCCGGGATATGTTGACCAGTGTCACAACGAGCGGATAGGACGCGCCCATGACCACGGTATTTCTGGTGGACGACCACGAGATCGTTCGTCGCGGGCTCACGGATCTGCTCAACAGCGACCCCGAGCTCACCGTCATCGGCGAGGCCGGCGATGTGGGCCAGGCGCTGGCCCGCATCCCGGCGCTGCGTCCCGATGTCGCGGTGCTGGATGTCCGTCTCCCCGACGGGAACGGCATCGAGCTGTGCCGAGAGCTGCTGTCCCACCACGACGGGCTGCGCTGCCTCATCCTGACCTCCTTCACCGACGAGCAGGCCATGCTCGACGCCATCCTGGCCGGGGCCAGCGGCTATGTCGTCAAGGACATCAAGGGCATGGAGCTGGCCTCCGCGATCAAGGAGGTGGGCGCCGGCCGGTCGCTGCTGGACAATCGCGCGGCCGCCGCCCTGATGGACCGGTTGCGCCGCAGCACCGAACCCGACGGCCCGCTGGCCACCCTGACCGAGCAGGAGCGCAAGCTGCTCGACCTGCTCGGCGAGGGCCTGACCAACCGGCAGATCGCCGAACGGATGTTCCTGGCCGAGAAGACAGTGAAGAACTACGTGTCCCGGTTGCTGGCCAAGCTCGGCATGGAACGCCGGACACAAGCGGCGGTCCTCGCGTCCAAGCTGCACGACAAGGCCGCTCGGCCCGCCTGACTGCGTGGCGGGCACAGCCGCGCCGCCGTTCCTCCCAGTCCGCGCTTCGGGGCTTTTCTTCGGGATCGAGGGACGTTCGACCCTCGATCCCGCTGCCGGACCAGGCGCAGAATTCGGACTATGCATCAAACCCTGCTGCGACGAGCGACCCCGGTGAGCGGAACGGTCGTCCGCCAGCTCTTGCCCGGTCAGGCGGCCGCGATGACGAGCGAGCAGGTCCTCGCCGCCTTGGGTAGTCAGGACTCCGGGCTGAACGACACCGAGGTCGCTCGGCGACGAGCCGCGGTGGGCCCCAATGCGGTTCGCACGCACAAGGCGCGCTTGATCCTGGTCGTGCTGCGGCAGTTGAGATCTCCGCTGCTGCTCCTGCTCGCGGTGACGGCTACGGTCTCGTTCTTTCTCTCCGATCGCTCCGACGCGCTGATCATCGGGGTGATCCTGATCCTGTCGGTCGGATTGGGCGTGTTCAACGAGTACCGCGCCGAGCGCGCGGCCCAGGCGTTGCACGAACGAATCCGGCATCGGGCCACGGTGATTCGCGACGGGATGGCACGGACCGTGGACGTCACCGAGCTGGTGCCGGGCGATGTCGTGGAGCTGCGGGCCGGGGAACTCGTTCCCGCCGATATCCGGCTGCAGACCGCGACCGGCCTGCAGTGCGAGGAATCCATGCTCACCGGCGAATCCGAGCCTGCCGACAAGAACGCCGAAGCGGTCGCGCCCGATCTGTCGCTGGCCGAGCTGGACTGCTGCGTGATGATGGGGACCGTGGTCAACGCCGGCAGAGGCCGCGGCGTCGTCATCGCCACCGGCGCCGGCACCGAGTTCGGCCGGATCGCGGTAGGTCTGGGACATCGGTTGCCGGAGACGGAGTTCCAGATCGGGCTGCGGAAATTCTCGATGTTGCTGGTGTATGTCGCGGGCGCGCTGACGGCCGGCATCTTCGTGGTGAATGTGGTCTTGCATCGGCCGTTTCTGGACGCGCTGCTGTTCTCCCTCGCGATCGCCGTCGGTATCTCGCCTCAGCTGCTACCAGCGGTGGTGTCGACCAGTCTCGCGGACGGCTCCCACCGGCTGGCCCGAAAGAAGGTACTGGTCAAGCGGCTGGTCTGCATCGAGGATCTCGGTGACATCGAGGTGCTGTTCACCGACAAGACCGGCACCCTCACCGCCGGCCGGATCGAGTTCATGCGGGCGCTCGGCACCGCCGCGACGACCGCCGATCTCGTCCGGGTGCTCGGCATGGTGTGCACGGATGCCGTGGTGCAGGGCGATCGGATGGCCGGCGGTGACGCACTCGACACGGCGCTGTGGGAAGCACCCGGTGCGCCGCGCGACCTCGTGACCGGATATACCCGCGTCGCCACCTTGCCGTTCGACCACGACCGGCGCTTGGTATCGGTGCTCGTCGACACCCCCGACGGGCGCCGGATGGTCGTCACCAAGGGTGCGCCCGAAGCGATCCTGGCACGGTGCGCAGGCACCGATGAATCCGAGCGGGCACTGCCGGCGGCGGAGTTCGCCGCAGGGCACCGGGTGGTGGCGGTGGCCACCCGCCCGGCACCCGGTGCCACGACGGTGACGGCCGACGACGAAACGCAGCTCACGCTGTGTGGTCTGCTGGTGTTCCTCGACCCGCCGAAGGAATCAGCGCGCCATTCGCTCCAGCAGTTGGCCGACCTCGGCGTGACCGTGAAGGTCGTCACCGGTGACAATCCGGTGGTAGCCCAGCACGTCTGCGAAGAACTGGGCCTTCCCGCGGGAGCGGCGCTGACCGGACCCGACATCGACCGGCTCGACGACGACCAGCTCGCCGACGCTCTCCCGGGCACGACCGTCTTCGCCCGGGTCGATCCGGAACAGAAGGCCCGGATCGTGCGCGCACAACGCCGTGCCGGGCTCGATGTCGCCTTCCTCGGCGACGGCGTGAACGACGCGCTCGCCCTGCACTCCGCGGACGTGGGTATCTCGGTCGATTCGGCAACCGATGTCGCCAAGGACGCCGCCGATGTGGTGCTGCTCGAAAAGGATCTCCAGGTGCTGGCCGACGGCGTCGTGGCGGGCCGCCGGATCTTCGCCAACACGATGAAATACGTGCTGATGGGAACCTCGAGCAACTTCGGCAATATGTTCAGTGCCGCGGGCGCCTCGCTGTTCCTGCCGTTCCTGCCGATGTTGCCGTCGCAGATCCTGTTGAACAATCTGCTGTACGACACCAGCCAGCTGGCGATCCCGACCGACACCGTGGACAGCGAACAGGTGGCGCGCCCGGCCCGCTGGGATATCGGCTTCATTCGGCGCTTCATGCTGATCTTCGGGCCGATCAGCTCCATCTTCGACTTCCTCACCTTCGGGGTGATGCTGTGGGTGTTCCATTCCGGCGCGGTGTTGTTCCACACCGGGTGGTTCGTCGAATCGCTGTCGACGCAGACCTTGGTGCTGTTCGTCATTCGCACCCGCCGGTCCCCGTTCTTCCGTAGCCACCCCAGCGTGCCGCTGACGGTGGCGGTCCTCGGTGTGGTCGCGGTCGGCATGATCCTGCCCGCCACGCCGCTGGCTCGAAGTCTTGGCTTCAGCCCGTTGCCGGGAGGCTATTTCGTCGCACTCACGATGATGATCGCGACCTATCTCGCTCTCGCCGAGCTGTGCAAGCGATGGTTCTACCGGGGGCCGGCGGCCGTACCCCCGCAACGGGACCGCTCAGGCGGATATCGGGTCGAGCGTCGGGCCGCGCGCTTCAGTGTGAGTGGTGTGACCACTCGACCTCGGCCTGCCGGTCCCCGAGAACGCGAGGCGGATGCCCCGCAATCGGAGTACTTCGGCCCTGCCGGCGCCGGCCGTCGAGGAGTCCACTGAAGCCATGACCTCCGAGATCGACACTCAGGACCTCTTGTACGAGTTGATGTTCCGTGGTGAGGCGGAGCCGTTCGCGGTACTCCACGAGACCCACTCCGGGGTCGTCGTCCTCTACGGAGACCGCGCGTACAAGACCAAACGCCCGGTAGTCACCGACTTCCTCGATTTCGGTACCCCCGAACGCCGCGAACGCGCGATCGCCCGCGAGCTGGAGCTCAATCGCCGGCTCGCGCCGGATGTCTACCTCGGTGTCGGCCACTTCCAGCCTCCGGGCGGCGGACCCGCCGAGCCGGTTCTGGTGATGCGGCGGCTGCCCGACCAGGCCCGGCTGACCCGACTGCTGACCGATCCGATGGCGACGGACGCCGCGCTCGACGGGCTGGTCCGGCTGTTGGCCGAATTCCACGACACCGCCGCCCGGAGCGATCGGATCTCGGGGGCGGCGACGCTCGCCGCGGTCCGCGCCCGGTGGCGGTCGGTGCTGCACGGTCTGACCCGGCCACCGCTCGCACCGGACACCGTCGCGCGAGCCGAAGAGCTCGCCGACCGTTTCCTCGACGGGCGAGGGCCCCTGTTCGAGCAGCGCATCGCCGAAGGCCGGATCGTGGACGGGCACGGCGACCTGCGGGCCGGGGACATCTTCGTGGTTCCCGACGGCTTCCGGGTCATCGACTGTCTCGACTTCGACGACGAGTTGCGCCACGTCGACCGGATCGACGACATCGCCTTCCTCGCCATGGATCTCGAATTCGAAGGGGCCTCCTGGGCGGCTACCGAGCTGGCCCGCGACTATCGGACCCACACCGCCGACCCCGCCCCGATGTCGTTGTGGCACTTCTACATCGCCTACCGAGCCGCCGTCCGCGCGAAGGTGAACTGCCTACGCCACGCACAGGGAGACCCTCGAGCCGCGGATCACGCGGTGCGGCACGTGGAGATCGCGCTGGACCACCTGCAGTCGGCGACGATCCGAATCGCGCTGGTGGGCGGGCTTCCCGGCACCGGGAAGTCGACGATCGCCGCGGCGCTGGCCGAGGCAACGGGCGCGACGGTGCTGTCCACCGACCGCATCCGCGCCGAGCTTCGCGCCACCGGCGTAATCACCGGGGCCAGTGGAAACTTCGGCGAAGGCGCGTACACCCGCTCCGCCGTCGACCGGGTCTACCAGGAGCTGCTCGATCGAGCCCGCGAACACCTGGGGCAGGGCCGGTCGATCGTCCTCGACGCCACCTGGAGCGGTGCCTACCACCGGGAACAGGCCTTGCGTCTGGCAGCTGAAACGGCCACGGAACCGATCGAAATCCGCTGCGCCGCACCTACTTCGGTGACCTCCGCTCGTATCACAGCCCGGTCCGGAGGTGATTCCGAGGCGACGCCGGCCATCGCGTCGGCCCTCGCATCCGTGGCAGACCCGTGGCCCGCGGCCTCGGTCCTCGACACCACCCACCCGGTCGCCGACAATGTCGCCCGAGCCGTCACCCGATGGCAGCGTGCGCATCAGCCGGGGCCTGTGTCATGACCCGACACCCGGTTCACGCCGGGCGTTATGCCTCTCGAACTCGGGTCATAGGACCCTCGTTGCCGTCGACCAGAACCGGGATCGTGGCGGTATGAACCGTTCAGCCTCAGTCCCGCGCGCCGCCGCCATCGGTGTAGCCACCTTCATCGCCGGCCTGATCGTCGGTTACCCGATTCTCGCCCGCTCCGCAGTCCGTACCTGGGGATCCCGCGCCGACGAATGCCTGCGCGCGATGCCCGGAGACGACCTGATCACCGATCCCGATGTGATCACCACTCGCGCTGTCACCATAGCTGCGGCACCCGAGACGATCTGGCCCTGGCTCGTCCAGTTCGGGCCCGACCGCGGCGGAATCTACAGCTACGACTGGATCGATCGGTTGCTGGGAGTGCCAGTGCACAGCTCGATGTCGCTGCTGCCGCAGTTTGCGCACATATCGGTCGGCGACCTGCTGTCGATTACGCCGGGCGGTCCGAAGATGCGCGTCGCTGTAGTCGAACCGGCCCGGGCGCTGGTGTTCGAGTCCGAGGACGGAAACTGGGTGTGGTCGTTCGTGCTGTCGCCGATCGGTGACAGCACGCGGCTGGTCAGCCGGAACCGGATCACCGTGCCCAGCAACTCGATTCCGTCGCGCTTGTTGTACTGCTATCTCCTCGAGCCCGGCAGCCTGGTCATGGAGGCAAAGATGCTCCGGGGCATTCGTGATCGAGCCGAGCACACCGTGCTACCCGCCGGCGCGGAACCGAGTCCTCGGGCCACGGAACCGATCGTCGCTGGCATCTCCGGTCGAACCACGGCCGGGTCCGACGGCGTACTCCCGGCCGATGGCCACTGCGGCGGATCTACCTAGAGATCCACATGCCCGTTGACCACGTGACGTTGTCTTCAGGCGACCGGGTACATGCGTTCGGTGTGCTGGTGTCATGGAGGCCCATCCCCTTCCGGACACACCTGGCCGGGCCGACGCCACGCCGTAGCAACTCGTGGCACGGTGGATTCGCCGGCGACCGGTGGCCTCGTTTCTCGTGGTGACCTTTCGCGTGGTCGTGGAGTTGGTGGTGGACTCTGGCCGCGACGGGAGCCGTGGTGCGGCCGGGACGCGGTTGGCCGTCACATAATGCCCGGCGATCGCTGCCTTCGTGCTCACAGTGGTCGTGGACGGCCGCCCGGGTGTGCGAGCGCTGGCCGCGGCCATGCTGCGTGTCCCCCGAAGCCGGTGGGCTGTGACCGTGAGCCCTGTGGCGATGTTGGTCGCCGGTCTGCTGGCCGCCCGTGTCATCGACGGGAAATGGCCCCGGTCAGGAGGCTTCCTCGTCTTCAGCGGCCCTCCGGTGACTGTGTCCGCGCTGCTGATCGGCCGATCCGCCTCCGAGGGCCGTAGCGACGGACGTATTCCAGCAACAGCCACCCTGCACTGCAGTCGCCACGACCGGCGAAATAGCCGTAATCGTCGCCGTTCCACGACACCGCCGGAGGATGTCAACGGTGGCGGAGACCCGGAGTTCCTGGCAGGTACGGTTACGTGCAGATCCAGTACGTGCCGCACCGGGGGCACGTAGTGGATCTACACAACCTGTTTGTGCCGTGTGGGCGGCTGTCGGTTGTGTGGTGTTCACGGTGGTGATCCTTTCCGCTGCGTGGGTGATGTCGGGGATGTGGTCGGCGGGCAGTGTGATGGTGATGGTTACCTGGTCGCGGTCGTCGTGCAGCCGGATGGTGAGCTGGGTGATCTCGAATAGTTTGCGTAGCAACGGTTCCGGCGCGGCGGGGAGGTTGAGCGCCAGGTAGGGCAGGGCGTCGAGAAGTTCGGTGTCGGCGGTGCCGGGTCGATGCGGTTCGGTGTCGTCGGCGGCGTCGAGTTGAGCGATGACCGATAGCGCGGCGGTCTTTTCGGTGTCGAGGTTGTTGTAGGTGCCGCGCAGTCCCTTGGTGAAGGGGTCGTCGGGGTCTCCGTCTTGGGCTTGCCGCAGGATCGAGTTCTGCCGCCGTGTGACGTCGGCGACGACTCGTTGGAGTCGTTCCTGTTCGGCGTGACGTTCCCGTACCGCTCGGTCGTCTATGCCGGCGAGGTCGGCGGCGAGGAGATCGCGGCGGTGCGGGCCGAAGACCCTGTCGGCGAAGAAACGCGTGAGTGCGTCGAGGACGGCGTCTTCGCGAAGGTAGAGGGCTTTGGGATGGTCGGCGTATTTGTCCGGGCGGCCCCGGTTGTTGCCGCGCGGATAGCACATGTAGTAGCCGCTGTCGTGGCGGTAGGTGCCGAACATGCGCCGTCCGCACCCGCAGAACACCATGCCGCGCAACACATAAGTGCGGCGGGTCGCGGGATGGGTGTTTCGGCTGTTGCCGTCGCGGGAACCGCGCCGCGCTTGTCGGCGGGCGGCGAGTTCGTCGTAGATCCATTTCGGGATCAACGGTTCGTGTGCAGGTTCGGTGGACCACACCCACTTCACCTGGTCGTTCACCTTCCCCCGCCGCGACCGTGACGCGCGCCGGTTGAACACCTGGTACCCGGTGTATTTGGGGTTCTTCAGGATCTCGAACACGCTCGTCTTGCCCCAGGCACCCCGGGCCCGTTCCCGTCCGGGTGGTATCGGCGGCGGATATTTCATGGGGTCGGTGTTGAGCCGGTCGGCGATGGTGTCGTAACCGAGCCCTTCGTGGTAGCGCCACAGCGCGATCTGGGTGACCGTTTCCCCGCACGCCCCGTCGGGTTCCAGGCGGCTCTTGGTCTGGCCCTTGGCTGCCTTGGTCGGGTTCGGATGCCGGTAGGCCTTGGCCTTGTACCCGTAGGGCGGCTTGCCGATGTTCCAGCCCTCGCGCACGTGCGTGCACAGCCCGCCCCAGGATTGTTCGAGGGTGTTGAGGACTTCGTATTCGGCGACGGATTGGTTGATCCGGCGTTGGAGAATTCGCTGGGCACGGCTGCCGGACAAGGTGATCGGTTCGTTGGCCGCGAACAGTGGTACTTCGGCCCGTTCGAGTTCGCGTTCGATCGTAAGGCCCTCGAAGGCGCGCCGGGCCACGCGTGAGACCGATTCGCAGATCACGACGTCGAATCGGCGGCCGGGCTGCGATGCCTCGTCCAGCAGGTCGGCAACTCCGCCGTCGCGCGCGATCGGGATGTCGAACCGCTCGTAGTCGGTCCCGTGGCCCCGGGCGTCGAGTTCCATGCGGCCGGACTCGATGTCGTAGTAGTGCGCGACGATGACCCACGATTCGGGGATCACTGTTCTGCTGTTGCCCAGTTGCCGGATGATGGACTGCCGCGGATCCTGCTGGTCCTCGGTGGAGGTGCGCCCGAGGAACGCTACTCGGACCTCGTCCCGCAACACCGAGACCGGCATCCCCAGCGGGGACACCGCGTAGTCGGACAACCCCGACGGCCCCGAGACCGGCACAGACGCCGACCGAGATGCGGACCGGAGGGTCGGTGCGGGGGCGGGCGGGTTGATCGGCGGGTCGTCGGTGGTCATGCGGCGGCACCATCCTGCCTGTGGTGATCATCGGATTGTTGTTGCACCGCCCACTCCAACAATTGCTGGATTGCGTCGGCGAGTTCGCCGCGCAATTGTTCGGAACGGGCGCCGTGAACATATTTGATGTGGCCAGTGTAGCGTCGATCGCCGACGCGCTTCCTGTGCTGAACATACTGCCAAACCGGCTGCTCAAGGCTGGTTTCTTGAAGATTTTCACTGTTATCGGAATGGCCGTTCGAGATTGTTCTACGCCGTAGTGGAATCACTATGGCGTTCGGATTTTCGTCGGAGTTATCGGTGCTTTCGGGAGTGGTGCCAGGTGTGCGCATGGATACCTTTCCAGTCCGCTCGCGATACCCGCTCGTCGCGGGGATGTCGCGAGCGTCGGTTGCGGTTGTCTCCGGTTCCCTGTGTGCTGCTTCGACTCCTCGGTGCCTGTCGGGCTGGCGATCACGTGGTGGTTCGGTTGCGGTGCCAGCTTGACGGACCTTCACTGGCGGCATACTGTAGGAATCATCAACGTACACTGGGTGATTCGTAGGCTTCGATCGACATAGCGGGTCTTGGCAGCGTACCTCTGGTCGCGGGGTCTGTAAACCCCTTTCTCGGAACTTTCTCCAGCCCTTCTGATTTGCGCTGGTCAGAGCCTGGTCCGGGGTGCGGAGACTGGTTGGTGTGTCGCGAGTGCCACCGCACCAAGAGCTCGAACGGCTCTCGCGCCCTGCTTACCGGTGGGGATGTATCTCGGTGCGAGCTGTGATGCAAGGGAACGACTTCCGCTTTCACTCCCACAGCTCAGCGCATGGCAAGGCGGGAAGCCCGTCGTGGACCTCGTCATCGATCCTGACCTGGAGATCGAATTCCGCATAGTTCCTGCCTAATTCGTCCGCGACGTTCTGGGCCTGCTCGGCCGTCGCCTGGTAGTCCAGGCGCAACGCTCCGGACTCGATGTGGATGTGGCGCACCCGTCTTCGCATTGCCTTGTCTCCCTCGCCGATTGGCTGGTCCCGTGCGGTTGCGCGGTGGTGACAGGGTGCGATCGGTGCGGGCCGCCCGATATGTCGGTGTGCCGAGGCGCGTATACGTCCGGCGCATATTCGCAGGCAGCGTGCCGCCATACGCTTTGCGCGCCAGCAGTCTTCGCGCTGCGTTGGGCACGGCAACCATCCGTGACAGAAGGGATCTTTGCTCCATGACCGAGACAGTTTCCGTCGCAACAGCTATCGCCAAACCCGAGCGTCACAAGGTGACCGGCGACGTCCATCTCGTCCTGCGTCGCGGTGGGGAGGTGCTGTTCGGGCAACGCCGCAACACCGGCTTCGCCGACGGCGCGTGGCACCTGCCCGCCGGCCACCTCGAGGCCGGGGAATCGGTTATCGACGCGGTGATCCGAGAGGCTGAGGAGGAGATCGGGATCAGCATCGATCCCACTGACGTCCAGTTCGCCCACATCATGCACAACTCGGGGTCCGGCGGCCGTATGGCCTTCTTCTTCACCGTGCGTACCTGGCAAGGAGATCTGGAGAACCGCGAACCCGACAAATGCTCTGAGCTGCAATGGTTCCCGACCGAGAGCCTCCCGGACAACATGATCGACTACTGCCGCGACGCGATGGCCAACATCAGTGCAGGCAGACCGTTCTCGGTATTCGGCTGGTAGCGATGCACAATCCGCCCGGCCCGGTGGTGTGCGTCAGCTATCTGGCGCTGGCGGAACTCTGGACGGTGCCCCAGTTTCCGCAGGCCAATCACGGGGCACCGATCTTGGGTATGGAGCGGTCCATCGCCGCCGACGGACCGATGACCGCAGCGGCGCTCGCCTCGATGGGAGCGCCGGTTCGCATGATCTCCAACGAGATCGGAGACGACGCGCCTGGCCAATTCGTCCATGACTGGCTGGCCGAGCGTCATCTAACAACCCACACACCACAATCAGGCATCCAGACACCCCGCATCGTGGTGGCCGCTGATGATCTCCACACCCGAACGTGGTTCGCTCATCTACCCGGCATCGCGGACAACCTGACGCGTGCCGACCTGTCCTCCATCGCTGGAGCATCCTGGTTGTACGTCGAGGCCTACGATGTCCTCGGCTCGGCCGTGCTGGAGGCAATCCGCGCGGGCAAGGCCGCGAATGTGCCACTGCTGCTGAACCTTGGAGGGAGCGCGCTCTCCGAGCCGGTACGACAGACCGTGACGGGCTATCCGAAGCTGCTGATCCAGACCAACGTCGATGATGACGAGTACGGCAGTGCGTCGGTCGTGGCCGCGGACCTTCTCAATACGGCCGATGCTGCTTGGGTGATCGTCACCGCCGGAGCGGAGGGGTCCGTAGCGGTAAGCCGGACTGTCGAAGTTTCGGTACCGGCAGTTCGGATGGAGGTTCGCCACACTCACTGCGCCGGCGCGGCCTACTCGGCAGGACTGCTTTACGGCCTGCGCGGCGGGTGGACCATGGCACAGAGCATGTTGCTCGGTTCCGCGAGCGGGGCGTTGCGGTGTGCGCGGCCGCAGGACTCGCCGCTGCCGAGTCTGGACGAGCTGCTGGCTGTCATCGAGGCATTGTCGACCGAGGGCTTTCGCGATTCGGCTTGAGAACCAGCGGCTGGGCAAGCGCACCGATGCCTGTCGTCTGCCACGATAGCGGGGGTGGAGATCGAGCAGACCGACAGTGCAGCAACAGGGTTCGATTCATTTCGGCTACAGGTCGAGAGAAGGCCCGACGCGTATGTGCGTGAACTGTTCATGGTGCGGGTCTATGTCAACGAGGTGGAGATGACCGCCCGCGGTGCGGGTGCGGGCATGGATCCCTACGACCTGCTGGTGCCGACCAACCGTCTGATCGCCGGACAGCAGCCACACACCGTTCCCATCGCACGGTGCTCCTGTGGTGAATATGGTTGCGGGGCAACTGATGTCACCATTACTCGCGATGGTGATGTGGTGCGGTGGCAATGGTCGTTGCGGGAAGCTCCGATGGATCGTGCGGCTGTGTTCGTGGCCGAGGACTACGATCGCGAGGTCGTGCGGATGGCGGCCGATTACTCGTGGGAGACCCCGGGCCGCACGGCAGGGCGGCTGGTGTTGACCGGTGTCGACCGTGCTCATCTACGCGCCTACGGGCTCACGCCCAGCTGGGTCAGCGATCGCCGCAGTGTGTTCGAGATCTGTCTGGGCATCGGTGAGGACTATCAGGTTTTCGTCGACATCGCGCCCTGCGATCGCAGTCCTGAGGAGATTGCCCGCGCAGCGTGCGAGATTCTGGCCCGGCCTCCGCACCAGTGGCAGGCCAGCTGGCATGCGCGGAGGGGTGGCCCACTGGCAGAGCCACCCGCGATCGCCGGGAGTCAGTGGCAGAGACTCCGACCTGGTCGTAGGTGAGCCATCCGCCGGAGTCGCCGCAGCCGGGTCCAACCGGGTGGATCTGGAACGTGTTCGCTCGATGCAGGGCCTGCAGTCGGTGGTTCCGCGACTGGCGACATGGTGGTCCCATCACCTTGGCAGACGACAGTGCCCCTCGGCCAAATGACTGAGGGGCATTGTGCTTTTCCCTAGAACAACCCCCACTCCTGCATCCACCCCGTAACCTCGGCGAACCGGGCCCGGGTCATCGCTTTTCGCTTGGCGTCGATCTCGGGTTCGCTGTTCGCTCCGTACTGCCACCATGCTTCGCCGGTTTGGCGGTCCATGACCAAGAACTTGTCTTTCACCGCCGGCCCGCGGACCACCAAGCTCGCGCTATAGGGCTCAGCCACCACGGCATGAACCATGGAGTGGTGCAGCGCGTAGGTTGTGCCGACCGGTTCCTCTCGAACATGCAGTACCGGTAGCTTGGCGGGTTCCACCTGCTCATCGAGTTCGGTGTTGCCGAACAGGTAGTGGCGGTAGTGGCCCCGCAGGATCCGGCTGGCGTAGCTCCAGCGGTGGTTGTGCGGGCGGTCGAAGTACCCGGGCAGGAAGATGTGCAACCGGATCCGGACCCCGGTGTAGGTGTCGTTGTGCAGCACAACCTTGTCCAGGATGTCGTAGTGCTCGCAGAGTTTCATCAGGTCCGGCCGGTTCGGCAGGTCGAGCAGGCGCTGCCGGATTGCGGCCGGATCGGTTGCCAACATATCCAGGGCTGAGCGGCATTTCGTTTCGACTTCGTCGATGTCGTTCCAGTCGATCCAGGTCAGCTCGCCGGCGATCCGGTCCATCTCATCCATCACGGTCAGTCCTCCGGCTTCGCACTGGACTTCCACAACCGGCAGACGGGCACGATGTCCTCGTAGGCCGCGCAGGAGGAGCCGCCGAGCACCACCTCCTCGGCCGGGCAGCCACCCATGCAGCTGCCGACTTTGCAGCCGCCGCAAGAGCTTTCGGCAAGGACGCTGGTGAACAGCTCGAACTCGTTGGCCCCGTGGTTGAGTTGCACCTGCCCGTCGACCATCTGCGCGAAGTAGAAGTCGGTGTCGAACAGGTATGAGCACACGTAGCAGCGGCCGTCGGGGAAGATCGAGATCCGGTCCAGCGTCCGGCCGATACACCCCTGGTAGCCCTCGGCGGTATAGCGCTGCATCTGATCTCGCCGCGCGTAGGTCGGCTGATACCAGACACGCGTTTTGTGTTCGGGTGCAACGACACTCAGCCGGTCGCAGAAGTTCACCCACTCGAGCGGATTCATCGCCATCTCGGCGTTGCCGTGTCCGGTACCGATGGTCGAGAAGACGTGGAACTTCACCAGGTTCGCGCCCAACTCGTCGGCGATGTCCAGCAGCCGCAGCACATCCGGTTCGTTCGCCTTGTTCACCGTGCAGATGATCCGGGTGTCGAAACCCCGCTCGCACAGCTCCTTCGTGGTCTCCATCGCCGCGTCGAAAGTGCCCGCTCCGCGCACAGCGTCGTGCGTTTCCGCACTGCCGCCATCGAGGCTCACCTGCACGTAGGCGAAGTCCTCCGGGGAGAGCTGCCGGAAGCGCCGCAGCGCTGGCTTTTGCGAGTTCGTCGTGGTGATGACGTGCTCGTAGCCCAGCTGGCGCGCAAGCCGGATCACCTCGCAGTAGTGCGGGTGCAGGGTCGGTTCACCGCCCAGGATGGTGAGCTTGCTGCCACCCAGCTTTCGCCAAGTGGTGAGGGTGTCCGCGATCTTGCCGATCGGCATCTTCAGTGCCCGCTCGAGCCGTTCGCCCATGTAGCAGTGCTCGCAACGGAGTTGGCACGCCTCGGTGATGTAGAGGTAGACGTTGCGGAAGCGGCCATAAGCTACCCGGTCGATCCGCTCGGGCGTCGGCATGGTGAAGCCTCGCGGCATCCGGGCGTGGCCGTAACTGTCGCCGCTGTCTCGCTTCGCTGCCAGTGCGGGCATGGGAAGGTCGGTACTGGTCATTGTGCTGGACTCCGTGAAATAAGCAGCGGGGCAAGCAGTTCCGCTGCCCCGTCGATGGTGTTGGTGGTGTCGAGTTGACTGAGCGGGATCTCCGCTGCTGCCAGGCACGCGCGGATCTCCTCGGCGGACCGGTGGTAGCGCTGCAGCCGTGCCTTGAACAGGCGTGGAGAGTCACCTCGTCGCGGGTGCAGCAATCCGCCGCATCCGGCACAGGTCCACGGATCCACCGCTGTTGCCGTGGCCGGAAGGCGGGGATCGTGGATCGGGTCGCGTTCGCAGTGGTGGCAGACCTTGCGGTTGCGTGCCCGCTGCCGCAGGGTGCGGGCATCGGTGATCACCTCGACGGCCTCCACGTGCGGGACCGGGAACAGTGTCTCGATCGCGGCCATAAGCTGACCGACCTGGATGCCGCTGCCGGGGAAGTTGTCGAGCAACACGGTGTGGACGTCCGGTTCGGTGGTGATGTCCGCGAAGTATCGGCGGACCGCATTGCCGACGGTGAAATCGTCGATCCACCCGAGCTGCTCGGGACTGGATGCGGTGGCGGCGAGCGTCTCCTGCGGGACGTGTTCGCGGAGCCGGAAGATCCGCCGGCCGGGTGCTCTGGACAGCTGTAACGTCAGCGTGGTCTTGCCTGCGGCCGGCGGGCCGAAGATCGGAACTACGAGAGATAACACGCGACCAACCCCTTTCGTATGTGGCCGTTTCGGGTACGGCACCCAGGGTTGGTTTTTCGGTCCGCAATCACCACGACGCGGCCGAATACGGGGTATGCATGGAATGTATTGCGGGCCAGGATGATCAGCGCTACGGTCCGCGCACCAGGGCACACGCGGGGTGGGGTATGGGCACCCCCGGACGATCCGGAGCCGCCATGAAGGCACGACCTGGACAACAACAGCAGCGGTACTGCGCCCGCTGCGGCAGCAGGCTGAGTAACTACAACGCTCGAGCGCTATGCGGTTCCTGCCTGGTCGCAGCCAGGGACGAAGTCAGCCGTGCGCCGATGGTGCCACCTGGATTCTGGGACGTCGACCAGATGCGCGACGCGCTGGCCACTTGGCACCTCGGTCGCGTAATCCTCGCGTACCGGATGCATCCCTATCACGGGCAGCCGATCCCGCAAGAACGGGTCGCGGGCTGGCTGGGGATCACGCAGGCACAGCTCAGCCGACTCGAGAAGGGACCAGCACCGGAAAACCTCAGCAAGCTCCGCAATTGGGCCGAAATCCTGCGTATCCCGTCGGAGTTGCTCTGGTTCAAACTCCGTGCCCCTGAGCCCGCTACCCTGAGTGATGTGAACCGCCAGGACTTCCTTCGCGCGGCTCTCGGCGTCACCGTCACCAGTGCCGCCGCACCGCTGATCGAGCTGCTCGCCGGCGTCGAGCCCACCCCTGTGCCACAAACGGTCGGCCTGGCAGAGATCGAGCAGATCAAGACCACCGCGCGGGAATTCAGTACCTGGGACCACACCTACGGCGGTGGCCTCGTTCGTGAAGCAGTCGGTGCCCAGTTGCGCTATGCCGTCGGATTGCTCAATGCCCGCTGCTCCGAACGGCATCGATCCGAATTACGCAGCGCGGTCGGATTCCTGGGCCACACAGCGGCATTCATGGCTTTCGACGCCTACGCCCACGCCGACGCGCGCAGCATGTTCCGGTTGGCCTGGACCTGCGCCGAAGACGCCGGCGACTGGCACCTCCGCGGCAAAGTGCTGTCCTCGATGGCGCGCCAAGCCATCTGGTGCGGCAGCCCCGATGAAGGATTGACCTTCGTCGAACTGGCCATGGTCCGATCCGATCGCCTGGCCCCGACCGAACGCGCGATGCTCCACGCCGCACGGGCACGAGCGCTCGCCAAACTGCACCGCACCGAAGAGGCTGTCGCCGCGATCGGCCAGGCCGACGAGGAATTCTCCAACGCCACGCCCAGCAACGACCCGCCGTGGATGGCGTACTACGACGCAGCCCAACATGCAGGCGACACCGGGCATGCCCTGTTCGACCTGGCGATCGATGGCCACTTTGTCGGCGAGGCCCGTGCCCGGTTTCAGACAGCGATCGACGGACACACCGAGGCGTATGTCCGCTCCCGCGCCATTTCAGGGATCAAACTGGCCTCCCTCACGATGGCCACCGGTGATCCGCTCGAAGCAGCCACCTTCGGGCGGTCAGCTCTCGTTGATGCCGGACACGTTCGATCACGACGTGCTGCGGACGACCTGCGCGAGCTTGCCCGGCTGTCACAGCCGTTCAGCGGCACAACCGAAGTCGAGCAGCTGCACGACCAGATCCAGACGACAGTGGCGGGCGTGTGAGTCCTGATCTCCACGACCCCGACACCAAGTCCATCCTGGAAACGGCCTGCGGAAGAGTCGGTCTCGATTGCGCCCGTTCCGAACTGCTGCGTCTGGGTGAGAACGCGATCTATCGATTGCCCGGAGGTGTCATCGCTCGTATCAGCCGACCCGGGCAGCGAACCGCCGCGCAACGTGAAGTCGACGTCTCCCGCTGGCTGGAGATGTCCAGCATCCCTGCGGTGCAGCTGATTTCGGGCCGCGAGCAGCCTGTTGTCGTAGACGACCGGGCGGTGACCTTCTGGAAGGAGCTGCCGCCGCATCGGCACGGCACCTCGTCCGAAGTCGCGGCGGTCCTCAAGCGGTTGCATACGGTGGCACCGCCAACGAGCTTCACGCTCGGCGAGGTTTCGCCGTTTGTGAGGCTGGACGAGCGAATCGGCGCTGCGACTGTGCTTTCCGACGACGACCGCCGCTGGATGTACCGTCATCTGACGGAGTTACAGCAACGGTGGACCGAGCTGCCGGAAGGACTGCCCTGGTGTGTGATCCATGGCGATGCGTGGGTCGGTAACGTCGTCGCAACTGATACCGGGCAGGTCATCCTGCTCGACCTCGAACGGACGTCGATCGGTCCGCCCGAGTGGGATCTGGTGCACACGGCGATCAAGTGGTTGTCCTTCGGCTGGATAACCGAAGTGGACTACCAAAGGTTTTCCACCACCTACGGCCACGATGTGACGGCATGGCCGGGATTCGAACTACTTCGCGATATTCGGGAGTTCCGTATGACGACGATGGCGCTGCAGACGGCAAGTGTGCAACCACGCTGGCAGGCCCAGGCTGCGCTGCGACTGAGGTCGATCCAGGGGGCGCGCGGACCCCGACCGTGGAGTGAGTGGCAGGCATTGGCGTGAAACCGCTCGCTATGCGCTGGGTGTTGTCGTGATTGGGAATGCGAGACCAAACGCGATCATGCTGGCGGTAATACACGGTCGAGCCAGCGGCGGTCTGCGTCGAGATTTTTGAAGTCGGGCCGGAACCCGATCGTGCGGGGTTGTGGGTTGTGGCAGAACCGGAGCTGAAGAATCGACTTGTGGCCTGATGGTGGTCCGAGTTCGATCCAGCATGTCGCTGATCGCGCGGATCCAGCACTGTCGCAATAGCAGTCGATGTCTTTGACCACGAGCGGTATTCCGAGACGGGTGTCGGTGAGGCGGTCGACGAATCGTCGATGGTAGGCGCCGGCGGTGGTGGTCGAGTTCAGTTCGAACCTGAACTGCCCAAAGGAGGACCAGCCCTTGGTATAGAACGCCTGCGACGTGCTGTGGAACAGGTAGAGGCGGCGCAGCAGCGCCGAACCCAGCCACCCGAACTCCGGGAACGAACGTAGCTGCCAGCCGATGTAGTCCCGCTCGATGTCACCCACGCCCGCCCCGGCATCCCACAGCGGGCGTTGCCCCAACTCCTGTAGGTCGGCGTGGACCGTGTCTACTGAGGCGCGCCAGCGTGCGTGGGGTGCGCACCGCAGCACGACGACAGCAGAGGTATCGGCCATCCGTAGTTCCAGACTGCGGCCCTGGATCAGCCCGAGCCGCAGCCCGGCCACCCCGGTGACGAACGACCCATCTCCCGCATCCACCGACGGCACCAAGCGGCGCAATACATCGGTCGCGGCGTCGTCGGTCTCGCCGAATGCCGCGATGCGCTCGTCCACATCGAGAACGAGTGCATCGCGCTGCGGGCGGACCCGCGAGATCGAAAAGGGGTGCAGCGACCACTCCCGGGAAAAGGTGAGGTGGTCGAGAATTTCGGCTTCCAACCGCATCTGGTCACCGGTAGCGGACGGGATCGACGTGCGGTGACTGGGTTGGATCCACCGCGCCGTTTGGGCGGACTCGCCGGTGTAGGTTCGGTAGGCGCGAATTTCGTCGGTGACGCGTCCATGAGCAGCCATCGAAGGGTCCATTCGGGGCACCGCCGCCCTGGGTGCCCGCCATGGTCGGCGGGCCGCGTTGTGCGGCCCGCGTGTGCGGATGGGTGCTGCCGAGTGTGCCGGGTGGAGCGCGTTCGCTTCTTCATCCCTCAAGTCGGCACTGCCGTGGGGCGGCACAGTGCCGGAGAAGGCCCTCCCGTATGGGCCGCCGCCGATACTGGCAGCAGCTTCCGGTCCGGTCAAGCATCTACACGCACCGGTGTGTCCAGCCAACGTGCATATGGCCGGACACGGGCGACGTCACCCGATGGATCACTGGGCTATGGGCCCGTTGGTATCCGGCTGGAAGACTACGGTGGCAGAGCGAGACGGCGGTGTTCTCGGGCAAGTGTGAGGTGAACGAGAATGCGATCAGCTGAAGGATCTTCCGCGCCGGGCCCGCGCACGGTCGAGCAGTGGCGCGCCTATCTGGCCGACTACAGCGCCGACATCCTGCGCGTTGCCGAGGACGGAGAACCATCCGGCGTCAGCGATGAGCAGCGAGCCGCGGGCTGGCTGGGCTACGAGGGCGCGAGCGCGGAGCAGCTGGCGGAACTGGAGCAGCGGCTCGGTACCCGCCTCCCGCCCAGCTATCGCACATTCCTGGGTGCCTCCGATGGCTGGTTGCACCTGAGCTCGTTCATGTGGGAGATGCGCACGGCCGGCACAGTCGCCTGGCAGACCGAGACGGACGCGGGCCTGCACGGCTTCTCCGACGGCGCCGAGAAGGCGATACTCGAACGCGCACTGCTGATCTCGGCACACGGCGACGAGCAGTACTGGCTGCTCGACCCGGAGGACGTATCCGAGAACGAGGAATGGGCCGCGTACCTCTGGGCGAGCTGGATTCCCGGTCTGGGCGAGCGGCATGCGTCGTTCGCCGAGCTGGTGCTGGCCGAGCGCGCCAGCTTCGAGCAGCTCGCGGGCTATGACGGCCGCGGTGTGCACCCGGAGGGCGTCGAGGAATTCCTCGCTCAGGGTCGGGCGCAGGCACTGCGGGGTGAGGCCGAGCAGGCGATCGACAGCTTCGCCCGCGCCGCGGTCAAGGGTGCGGGCGCAGGTATGTACCTGAAGACCATCCTGAGCGCCTTCCTGGACCTGCGGTCCGTCCACCACGAGATCCGCAACCAGGTTCTCGGCCACGATCATGTCGTCGCCGAGGTCGGTGCGGATCTGGTACTGGCCGAGGCTGTCCCGCTGTATCTGCGCCGGACGGTGGAGGAGCACGAACAGTACGGGCGGGGAGCCGGAATTGCGGGTGGGGACTACCTCACCCGGCTGGTTCCCGAGCTGAGCTTTTCGGTCCAGGAATCCAAGTCGGTCGAGGAATCCAGGAACGAGTGGTTCGAGCGCGCCGCCGCCCACGTGTCGCCTACCCTGCCCGAACCGCCGGCCTTCCAGCAGGCCCTGGACCGTGCCCGTGTGCTCGTCGCACTGGACCGGGCGGACGAGGCGTGGTCTGTCATCGAAGCCGCTGTGCCGCACTGGCATTCCGGCAACCCGAACCGCATCGCCCCGGTCGTTCTGCTCACCGATCCGCTCCTGCGCCACGTGATCACCCCCGACCGGGCTCGGCTGGTGGTGACCACCCTTCGTGGCCTGAACGATGCATAGTGCATGTTGGCGGTTGCCACGCTCCCCGGTCGGCTCTCGAACCCCGCTTGCCGCGCGGGTACTGACCGGTTTGGACCTGGAGCTGCGACCCCACCGCCCGCTGCCTGCGACCGAGTCCAGCGGGGCCGAAATCTTGTCTCCGCCATTGCAACCGGCCAGGACCCGCCGCGACGCGAGATCGTGGTGCGAGCCTTGGCTGATGCGGTGAACTGAATCGGTGCCGCCTTTACCCGATCATCTTGCGGAGGCCGGCAACGTCGTCGGCGCTGAGGCCGTACGCAAGCAGGTAACTGACGATGAAGTCATCGTCGAAGCCAGCTTCGCGGATCTCGCGGGCGATAGTCGGGACCATTACCTGGACGTTCTCGCCCGCTCCGCGGTGGTAGCCGTTGTTGCCGTAAAGCGCGAGTTGTTCAAACCGTGAACGGATTTCGTCGGGCACGGGTTCTGCTGGGGTGCCGGTGAGGGCATCCACCGCGCCGACCGCCGCCGCCCAGCCCGCCAAGGGCACCCTGATAATGCTGGGCGGGCCTTCCAAGACGGCGACGACTCCGGAGCGCGCCTCCTCCACCGCCATCGCCATTTCCTTGATGGTCGGGTAGTCGCAGAACACCGGTCCCCGAGCTAGCCCTGTCTTTCCGGACTTGGGTGTCACGGTGCGGTCATCACCCAGCCCGAACGATGTTCCGCCCAGACGTTCCGCGACGCGGATCGCGGATGACAGGTCCGTTCCTGTCGATTTCACGTGTCTCCGCAGCGCCGATTCGTGTTCGGATTTCGCGGAGGGGCTGTTTTCTGCCCACGGAATCCAGGCGCCGCTATGTCTGATCGCCAGTTGCATGGATCACAGTCAACCGCAGCGGTCCGACAGAAGCCGAGCACCCCTCCTGCCCGGCCGCCCGCGGGCCCTGGATTTAGGCGGTTTGCACGACCGCGCGGGCGAGCGCGGCAACCGCGTCTGGACTGCCAGCCAAGCGCACCCGTCGCGCGGCGGTTCGACGGCCGGCACCTGATCTGCGATTCCGCCGATTCCGCAAGACTTGATCACGAGCCTGATGGCCGCGAACTGATCGGTCAGGTTCGGTCGATTCGTTTGAGCGCCGTCCGTATGTGAGCTCGGAGGTTTCGGTCGGGCAGGTCGGCCATTGCGGTGATGACTTGTCGGGCAGGTTCGTATCTCATCTGCCCAAGTACTTTGACGGCGTAGGTCCGGACGGTCGGATCGTTGAGCACAGTGATCAGAATGGTGGGGACGCGGTCGTCCCGGGTCTTGGGTAGGCCCAGAATGATCGCTGCACGTGTCTCGCCGTAGCTGCGGTTCAGGGCGAGGTCGATCAGGTCGTCGGCGATAGCGGGTCCTGCGGTTCGGTGGAGCCCTTCGGCTACTGCAAATCGGATCCGCTCACTGATTGTTCGCTGTCCGGGCGGGGTCTGAGGGTCGCCTGGCCAGGTCGGGTTGCGGAAGTACTGGAGGAAGATCTGCTGTCTCTGCTTCTTGGCGGGACCGACGAACGCCAGCGCGGACACGATGGACTCGAAGAGTGGCATGTAGTCCACGCGGGGCAGCCAGTCGAGCAGGACGGGTACGGCGGAGCGATAGTCCATGCGTCGCTGGTACAGGTCTTGGACCGACTCGACGTGGAAGCCGAGGACGGTGAGATCAGCGAGAATTCCGACTGCCGACTCGTCGTACCTGCGTTTCGCTTCGGCGGCCGCCGGTCTGCTTTCGACCGCCGCACGGATGGCTGGGTCGTTGAGTACCTTGGCGACCAGCTGTCCGTGTGTCATCGGGCGAGGTGCGTCGGTTTCCGCCATGTAGCGATACCGTACAGATCGCTGTTGTCAGCTGGTGCCGATGTTGTTCAGGCCGAAGTCGTTTGGAGTCGGCTCCCATTCCGGAGTGGCGGCCCGCCGCCCTAGGTGACGGTGTCCGAAGGCCAGCGGCGGAGATGACCGCGGGTCAGCTGGTGCTCGGACACCGAACTCCACTTCCCCCGTGACGCCGCCGAATATCCGAGTGTCACGGATCCGCCGACTCGGCGGGGTACGTGGTCGGTCGGACCCTGTCGGCTCGGCCGGATTTCGGTGTTACCTCGTCGATCTCGGGCACCGACCCCACTGTGCTGGCCTATGCCACTGGACGGTGTGCCACCCCTCGCGGCGTGGGAGTATGGGCAACCTGATGAGACGAACCCTCGCGATCGCGGCCGGCGGGGGCGGCGATGCCGTCACCGCCGCGATCCTCGCCCGTACTCTCGCCGACCAGCGCGACATCGTAGCCATCATG
Organism: Nocardia stercoris; assembly: GCF_003696265.1. Classification (GTDB taxonomy): domain Bacteria; phylum Actinomycetota; class Actinomycetes; order Mycobacteriales; family Mycobacteriaceae; genus Nocardia; species Nocardia stercoris. Next base: position 526,100 of record NZ_RFFH01000003.1, read on the forward strand.
TCCTGGTCCTGGGACCGTCTGATGATCGACCCGACTCCCGGGCCCCGCGGCCGGAATGACTTCATCGGCCTCACCGATCACGGCGGAATCGCTCAGGTCACCCCACAGTCGCGGTTGCGCGGTCCCGGCCGATCGACGCTGGTCCGGCTCGCCGCCGAGGTTCAGCTCCCGCTGCTGCTGCTCGACGGGGCTCGTGGCGCCGTCGGCCTCGGCGAGCAATTCCGCACGGCAGCACAGGTATTCGGTGCCGACGAACTTATCATCGTCGATGTCGGAGGCGATGTCGTCGCGTCCGGGCACGAGCCCGGCTTGCGGAGCCCCCTAGCTGACAGTCTGGTCGTAGCCGGTGCCGAACGGTCGGGGGTGCCGGCCGAGGTCGTAGTGACTGGGCTCGGGCTCGACGCGGAACTCACTATGGGAGAGGCCCGGGCCGCGCTGGCCGCACGCGGCGGAGAGCTGCTACCCGCCGTGGTATCGGCAGCGGATGCCGCCCCGTTCGGTCGGGTGTGGGACTGGCATCCGTCGGAGGCCAACGGCATGCTCTCTGTGGCTGCCGTCGGCTGGCGTGGTGTGGTTGAGCCGCAACGGGACTCGCGCGTGTACATCACCGACGATGTCGTCGGTATCTACCAAGTTTCCCTGGACGCGACCGTCGCCGGCAGCCTCGCCGAGCACCTGTTGACGACCGGTTCTCTCGGCGATGCCGAGGATCGGCTTCGTGCTGTGTGGGGTGCATCCGAGATCGACTACGAGCGCCGCAAGGCTGCGTCCAGGCCTGTCGCCCGGACGCCGGACGACACCACTGTCGAGGTCGTCGACCGGCACGCCACCGAGGCCGCCGGGCGCGGTATAGACGCGGTGACCGTCCGCAGGCTCTGCGAACTCACTGCCGCCACGGGAGTTGCCGAGAGCGCGTGCCTGCGTGCTCTGCTGGCTCGTGAGCGCGTCACCCAGTTCCGGCCGCCGCTGTTCCTGACGCGCCGCCAGCCGGACCGGCCGTGAACGCGCTTCACAGCATGTGATCCGAATGGCGATGCCAGGCAGCGTATTTCGAGCCAAACTGCTCCGAATTGCTGCACCACCACCAGGTCCACTCTGCGTGATTCGATGTCCGAATGCTTTGCGCCCCAATAGGGGGCGTGCGAAACTGACTGGCCGCAAGACCGTAGTAGAGGTGGGGGATGGTGGACCACGAGTCAGCCGAACAGTCTGGGACGGACAGCAAGCTCTCTTCCCTGGGGCGCAGGTGGGCGGGCCTCCCGGCGAAGGTAAAGGTCGCCGTCGCTGCCCCAGTTGGCGGTATTGCCCTTGGCCTGCTGATCGCGATCCTTTGGAATGCTGGCGCCCACTCGGGCTCAGACTCGATCTCGGACGCGGGTTACACGTCAGCGGTGGCCGGCTCCTGCTACCACCCGATGACGACCTGCCCGCGGACCCCGGAATCGGCGGCAGCCTCGGTCTCGGTATCTACAAGTGCTGTGGTGCCCACCTCTAGTGTCAACCCTGTTCCCGCCAGCGTTGCCCCCACTCCTACGACCACTGTCGCCACCACCACGGCCGTACCGATGCACCCCGTGGTGCAGGCGACTGGACACGGCAGCCTCGGGAACATCCGAGTCGCGCGCAGTGGACATTTCAGTTCCGGAGCCGACGGTCATCCCGACTATGTGCACATCGTCCAAGCCACCGCACGGCGAGACGACTCCACACTTACCGTGACTTTCACGCTCAGCGGTCCGGTCACCGGCGACAATCTTTCTCTCTCAGTGTGGTTCGGTGCCGGCGACGGTACTGACGGGATGATCGATATCAGCGACAGCGAAGGCATATGGGATATCGGTGTCTCCGGGCCGGATGACGCGGCGGCCGGCCAAACCACGGTGAGCCCAACCATCAACGGGAACACGGTCACTGCGCGCCTTCCGCTGCATGTTGCGATTTCTGGCAATCTGGCAGGCTCCAGCACCGTCGATCTGAGCAGCTTCACCCACATTGGGTGGGCGTCGTCTGCGTTGGTCGACGGCGCGTCCTGGATGGATGGTTGTCCAACCGACGGCGAATCCGCTGGCAACCCAGGGGCTTGGGAAATTCCGATGAGCTGAGCAGCTGCGGATGATCCGGTGCCCGCGGCGGTGGCTGCGGCGCTACCGGACTGCGGCCTGGCCGGACTTGCTTCGGCCCGGCGAAGGGCGACCGGCTGCCGCATGAACCCGGAGTCGACTCGGGGGGTGCGTGGTCCGTCGGATCCGGTCAGCTTGGCCGGATTTCGGTACCGGACGGCCGTGAAAAATCGGGCATCTGGCCCGGCTTGAGGTCCTGTGCGGAAGTATCGGCAGGTATGACGACTATTCCATTGTCCGCCCTCACTATCTGTTCGCGTGGCCACGAAGGGGTGTACCCTGCGGACATCGACGATGCCCCCGGACGTCTCGGTCATGAGGTCGCGTTCTGTATCAACTGCGAATGTGGCACAGTCGTTCTCGCCGTCGCGTGGGGCGACAAGACTCGCGTGATGGCGACCGGCGGCCTGGGCCTGTACGCGGCATTCGAGAACAGTGGTTGGCCGGAGCTCGACTTCGGCGATCCACGTGTCGAGAGCCCGTTCCTGGCCCGGATGATCAACACCCCCGACGGATGGCTGGAGTTCCAGCGAGGCTACACAGCCGGAGAATTCTAGTCGCTGGACCTTTTTGTGATCGAGCGGGCGGTGCGGGCGTTGCGCCCGCGCACTTTTCGATGTGTCTAGAGCCCGCAACCAGGGCGGTCAGATCGGCGGCCACCCTCCATCGCCGATCCAGTGCCGCATCCAGGAATGGCGTCACCCGCTACCCCCAGACGGCGGGTCGACGAGGAGGCGCGCATGGCGGCCTTTCGCTTCGTGGCAATTCGTTACGGCATACCAACCCCCGACATGGCAACCGAGACCATTGAAGCAGGCATCGTGAAAATGAATTTAACTGTGAATTTGCGAGGATCGGGCGAAGCGCGTTACGATATGGAATCAAGAATTACTCGTAGCGCTATTCCTATGATCCGTGTGTTGGTTGATCATACAACCGGCTCGCAGCCTTAGGTCGCCTGTTCGTGGTGGTAGCCGCATGCGAACGTATCCGGGCATTCGGGATCGCTGTACGCCCCCACCCTGATATCCTGGGTGATCTTTCATCGGTGGCGCCTGCACTACCGCCCCGTCTGCTGGATCAATCGCCATCAGGTCGGCGCCAGCGGGAGTAGAGTGCGACCGTGATCAAGGTGCAGATTGAGGCGCGTGTTATCGACATCGTCAATCATGTCGTTGCAGGCGAAGGGAAAGTCGAAGACGACTACGTTGAAGCAAAAGCTATGTGGCTGCCACCCGATAAAGTCGCTCGAAAGATCGCCGCCATGGCAAATGCCGCCCGCGGGGAACCGGTTATTTGGATAGTGGGGCTGGATGAGGAGCGACATCGTGTGGTTCAGGTGGATGAAACGGATCCGGCTGACTGGTGGGCGGCGGTGCAGAGGGGCTTTGCTCATGAAGTTTCGCCAGACCTGATCACAATCAACGTGGCGACCGATCATGGTCGAGTGGTCTGCCTGTACTTTGAGACCGACCGCGCCCCATATCTTGTAAAGACTGGAAGTACGGGAACAGCAACCACTGAAATTCCCTGGCGCTCGGGCACTCGTACGCGAACGGCAACGCGAAGTGAGCTGCTATCGCTTCTCCGTACGTCCACCTCGATCCCTCGACTAGAATTGATTCGCCCGTCCGCGATGTGTTTCATCCAGGAAGCCGTCCAGCTCTCGGGCGAAAAGAAGGCCGTTTGCAGCTTTAGCTTCAAATGCCTGATGTTCTTTGACACCGATATGAATGGATCCCTGCTGCTGCCACGACATAGGTGGTCGTGTTCGCTTAGGGCGAGCTCAGGCCCTGAATTCAATATAGAGCCCAAAATTGCGGATTTTTCAAAATCCGGCCGAATAGGCGAGTTTGGCGTGACTGCGCGGAAGTCTGGATTATTAGTGACCGGTCCTGACGTGGTCGAGTTCAATGGAGGTGTAAATATTTCAGATGTAGAGTTCGAGGCGGTTTCACTATCTGATTGGGTTGAAATCAACATCGAATTGCCCACCTCTGATTCGGTTCGGTCAGCTAAAATACGAGAAAGATTGACTGATCGTGGAAGTGGGCATATGGCAACGCATGGTTCCGGCTTCAGAGTGTCATGGGGAGACCATAGCAATTACCGATGGCCCGAAGGTCTTTCGCTTATTGACTAGCTTTGACGCCCGAAAGGTAATATCGGCGGCGTGGCCTTTCTGGGATGGTTGTCTGTATTGCATGAAGCGCCGAACCGCCGCGGTGATGTGTGGCCGCTACCGAGGATCGCGGACTCTTTCACCTCAGCGTTCTAGCTGAGGTGTGAGTACACAGTGTGTATGGCCTGCTGCTCCATGTCGGGAGTGCACATAGGGTCTCAACGACGGGCCGGATTTGCCTGGTGTAGAACGCCCTTCGGGAAGCGCGGCTATCGCTCCGGATCGGGGATCGGGTTGCCCGCATTCGGTCGGCACAACGCATTGATCCGCCTCGGCATGACCGACGAATCCTTAGAGGATTTCCGCGACGTTATTCTCCGCCCGACTTTGGCGGAGCTGGTCGCAGACGTACCGGCAGACGAGGTTCTTGAGAAACTCCGGGTCCGTACTGAGGAATCCGGAAGAAAGCGGCCTCGCAGGGCAAACGATGAGAGCATCAGAGAAGGCGAACTCGACTTCCTCCGTGCCCGGCTGAAGTGCCGCGACCTCATCCCTGGACTGACCGTCCACCAGGCGAAGGGACGCGAGTGGGACCGCGTTGGGGTTGTGCTGAACTCCGAGCAGGAACACATGCTCGGTGAAGGTCTGCGCGAACTGGAGCCGGAACACTGTGTACTCTACGTAGCCCTGACCAGAGCGAAATACACCTGCGGATCGTTACGGCGTCCGCTTGAGCTCGACCTGACCGGGGTGACCAGCTAGCCGGGGCGGGTCACTGGGCGCTGGAAGCGGGAGTGCCCCAGTCGATCAGTCCTCGTCCTCGGCGACGTCGTGACTGGCCGGGTATCCGGTGGCTGGTCGAGTCCGGTTGGGGTAGAGCAGGTCTTGGATAATTGGTTCGTGGTGGCTGAACGCGGCCTCGTTGTAAGGCAGTTCGGCGCTGGCGTGGTGGCCGATACGCGGGCCACGTTCGGGCAGGTCGGCCAGTCGGAGCCGGTGGGTGACGGCCCCGCCGTTTCCGGTGGTCCACAGGGCCCATACCGGTCCTGCCGGGCCGTCGGGGTGGGGCATGTCGCGGCTGGTCGTCGCGATCACCAGGCCGGGACTGTAGCTGCTGCCGAGCGCGCGACGCAGTGCGGCTCGTAGCCCGGTCTCGCGGCGGGCCGAATGCACCGAGAACAGCAGGATCCCGAACTTGTCGGTCGGGAACCGTTGATAGTCAGCGAGTTTGGAGGTCACGGTCTTCAACGACTCGGTGCCGGTGTCGTATTCGAGGAAGAACCGCACCACGCGGTCGTGCTGTTCCCAGCAGCCGTAGCCATCGGGATGGAGTTGATCCTCGCCGGAGGCGTGTGTCCAGAACATCTCGGCGCATTGGCGCTCGGACCACCACTGAGTCAGTCCCTGCACCGGCTCCGGTACTGCCGGTCCGTGCCGGCAAGCGGGGTTGCGGTGGGCGGCCAGGGCGCAGAAGAAGCCGTTCACGCCCAGGCGGTGGGTGAGCATCGGTGAGGACGCCAGCCGCTCCAAACTCAGGGCGTACTTGGCGGGGGCGGGTGGGGTCTGCGCGCGCTGGGCCGCGATGAGGCGCGCACCGGAATAGCCGAGCGCGTGGCGTGTCTGGGTGGTGCCGCCGCCGTAGAGGGACTCACGGAAGGCGAACAGCATGCCCATCTCGCGCAGTTTCCGCAGTCGATCCTGCGCGCGCCGCACCGACGCGAACTCCAGCGACGCGATCTGGTCGGTGGTGAATGCCTTGTGCTCGGCGAGCAGGGCCAGCAGGCGACGGTCACGATCGAGCAGACGGAACCATGCGCCAGCGTCGGGATGCCCGCCCCGATGCACGCTACGCCCGCCGCGCGGACCGATTGCGGAATACCTACGAGCTTTCGTAATCGTTCTGGATTCCGTTCGCTTGCCTCGAATTCCCGTCTGAGCTGCCTGAATGTCGTTGGTGTGTTCGGCGTTTGGGGTGGCGGCTATAGGACGCCGAGCATCCGACGCCCCATCCGCGCCACCAACCGCCGACCCATCCGCCACCGGGTTGTGCTCGCGTCCGGTCATCGGGCCTCACCCTGGGCCCGTTGCCCGGTCCCTCCCGCGTGGACCCAGAAGTCCGGCCCGTCGAGGTCCATCTCCTGGTCCGCCGAGTCCGCCGGCGCGCCGCCGCCTGCCTGCCACCGCCGCAGCACTTTGCGGCCGTAGTTGTTCGTGCCCGCGATCCGGTCCAGCTCCGCGCCGGTCGGTGTCCGGCCAAGCGACCGCTCGCTGCGGTAGTACGCCCACATGCGCTGCTCCGCTGTCAGCGCAGCGGGTGAACCGGGCCGGACCGGGACCGGTGCGAGACGCACGACCGGTGCCGCGGATTCGGTGGTCTCGTCCGTCTCGCTGGTCTCGATCGTGGTCTCGTCCACAGTCTCGGTGGTCTCGGCGTGATGCCGTTTCAGGGCGCGGTTCAACAACTCGACCGCGAGCAGTAACGCCACCGGCGGGCACGCGGCCACCGCGACGCTGAACACGCTCAACACCGGGGCCGCCGCGATGTTCGCGCACAGCGACAAGCAGATCCCGAACGCGAACGCCGACCAGGCCGCCCACCGGCCGCCCGCACTGCGGTCATGGCCGGTCTTCCACAGCTCGACTGTCGCTAGGGTCAACAGCCCGTCCACGATGACCGGCCAGATGCCGGCCGTCGTGGAGTCCGCGCCGAACCGCGACGCGAACTCCCGACCATGCCGGTAGGAGGCGTATGCCGCGCCGATCGCGACCACCGCGGTGCAGGCGCACTGGATCCACAGCGTCCGGTCGCGGCCAACGGAAGCGGTGCTCATCTACGCTCACCTCCAGCCCAGTCGACGTGGCTCAAATTGCAGGAGGCACAAGCGAATACCTGCGAACCGGTGGCCGACCGGCCGAACGGCACATGCGGAACACGAACGCGGAGGAAGTCGGCTCCACACACCACGCAGGCCAACCCATCGGCCTGCGACACGGTCAACCCGGTGAAGATCTGTTCGGCGTTCACTGGGTACCACCAGCAGTGGAGCGACGACGCCGCCGGACGATGTCGACGGTGGCGGAAACCTGCAGTTCATGGCGGATACGGTTACGTGCAGATCCAGTACGTGCCGCGCCGGGGGCACAACGGCGCGGCCGGAGACGGCGCTGCCATGGAGAGCTTCTTCGCACGCCGCAGAAGAGCGTCCTGGATGGCCGATCCTGGTCTAGGCGGATCGAATCGAGCCCGGTGCGATCGAGCCGAGCATGCTGATCATGGCACATCCGGTGATCAGATTGATTGCCGCCGTGGCGTACTGAGCGTTCTGATCGGCGGGCACGGTGAAGGGAAGGATCGTCGCGGCAGCGGTGACGAGCCCGGTGATCCAGTAGAAGAACGTAAGCGGGTTCGGCATCGCATCCAGCAGTAGTTCCAGTAGTGCGGTGGCCAGCAGTGCCACGACCGCGGCACCGAGCGCATAGCTGGTGGTGTTCGCCGTGCCGTAGGCGCCGTCGCGAGCCGGGGCCAGTACCGGAATGTGGAACACGCCGCGTACCAGAAGAATCGATACGAGGACCAGCAGCGACGTGACCCCGGCAGTGCCGATGCCGCCTGCCCATAGCCGGCCCGTGCGAATTCGTGGCTGCGGTGACGGGGGCAGCGGCTGGTGTGGCGGATGGGGATGCGGCTCGACCGGCGCGGCGGACATCATGTCTTCGTACTCGTCCATATCGCCACCATCTGCCAGGTCAGGGCCCCGCCCCCAGGGCTCGAGGTCAACTCCGCGAAGGACTTTCGCCTCACATATCGTCGGCCGGGACAATCGGATCCGTTCCGGTTCAGGCTCAGGCGGGCGGTCGTCACCGAGGACACCCTGCTCGCCGACGCCGCCACCCGAGTTGTGTTGCGCCCGAAGCTAGACGCTGTCGTCGCGGTCGACGCTGCCGGCCGGGTCACCGGGATCGTCTCCGCTGCCGACCTGACCACCGCTTGTGATCGTTCGGCACTCGGCTTGCCGGTGGAACGGCGACTTCGCCAGGTCCCGCCCACCGATCGGTGGATCGCATAGCCACCGGCCTTCCAGTCGAAAGGTCCCGCTGATGCGGGACCGAAGGCTCTCCCCCGGGACGGACGGCGGGGCATCGCTCCGATCACCAGCTCGTCCACCGGCCGCGCTGGCGCCTGCTGGTGGACACTCGGGTCCATCGGATGGGGACCTTCGGCCCTACCGCGAACCGGGCGCACACGCGCATTGTCGCTGCGGCACAACCGTGCCCAGGACAGAAAACGACTGCGCGTGGGCGAGATGTTCGAAAGCCCGGCCGGGATCGTGACCGTCGTGTGCGGAACCGGGATCTGCCCGAACGGCCCGATATGGGTCGACGAGGTCCCGGCACCGTTGTCGCGATCGACCCGGAGACAGTCGCCGCCGTCCGACTCGTTCCCAGACCGAGCACGTCATGAGGAAAGCAGGTAAATCTTCCGTGGCACGCTATCTGAGCCAGACCGAGCTGTTGACCGAGTTGGAGCCCGTCGCGGAACAGGAGGTGAACCGGCATCTGAGGACGGCCAAGGATTGGCATCCCCACGACTACGTCCCCTGGGACGAGGGCCGAAACTTCGCTGCGCTGGGCGGAATCGACTGGGACCCGGAGCAATCCTCACTCAGTCCGGTCGCGAAAGCGGCGATGATCACCAACCTGCTCACTGAGGACAATCTTCCCTCCTACCACCGCGAGATCGCCGGGAACTTCTCCGTCGACGGCGCGTGGGGTACCTGGGTAGGGCGCTGGACCGCCGAGGAGAACCGGCACAGCGTCGTCATGCGCGACTACCTCGTCGTCACCCGCGGTGTCGACCCCGTCGCCCTGGAGAACGACCGCATGAGCCACATGAGCAACGGATTCGCCGCGCCCCCGCAATTACGCGACGAGTCGGGCGCAGGGCTGCTGTATTCCGTGGTGTACGTGTCGTTTCAGGAACTGGCCACCAGGATCAGCCACCGCAACACCGCGCGCGTGTGCGCCGACCCGGTCGCCGAGAACATGCTGCAGCGCGTTGCCCTCGACGAGAACCTGCACATGATCTTCTATCGCAACGTGACCGCCGCGGCTTTGGATCTCGCGCCCGACCAGGTAATGGAGGCGATCGATCTGGTGGTGGAGAACTTCCGCATGCCCGGGTACGGGATGCCCAACTTCCGCCGCCACGGCGTGCTGATGGCCAAACACGGCATCTACGACCTGCGCCAGCACCTCGAGGAAGTCGTCCGACCGGTCGTACGGAAGTGGAACCTGCTCGATCGCAACGACTTCGGTCCGCGTGGCGAAGCAGCCCGCGACCGACTCGCGGCGTTCCTCCACGACCTGGAAACAGTCCAGGTCCCGCGGTTCGAGGAACAACGCGACAAAGCCCTGGCCCGCGAGAGCCAGCGCCGCGCCACAGTCGCTTTCACACAGGCGAATTCACCACTTCGACCGGACAACAGATCCAGCAGATCTGGGTCTGGGGATCGACCGTGCGCCTGATCTTCGATCTCGGCCTGCCCAACCAGGGCGGCATCTTTGTCGACGTGGACCACTTCCGGTTCACGGACGCAGCCGGCCAGGAGCACGGCGTCCGGGTCGACGACGATCCGCTCACCGCGGGCCCGGTCATGGGCCTGCTGAACCGCAGGGTGACCACCGCCGTCGTACAGGACCGGAAACTCACGCTCACCTTCGACACCGGTGCCCGCATCGTCTGTCCGCCGCACCCACAGTACGAAGCCTGGGCAGCAGGCGTCGGCCGACGGTGGTGGAGTCTGGCACTGCCCACCCGGCGGAACCGAGGCGGCGGCATACACCCCTGACACCACCTCACCCCTGGCACCGAGGCACGACAAAGCCCCCGACCGCCTGGTTCGATGTGCCGAACCTGGGTCGGGGTGTCCTCTTCCTCATGCCGAAATCGTCTCGCTCCACTCGCCGGCCCGAGGTCGCGGCGACTTTGGCGGCGCTACCAACCTCGGCGCACAGCGGCCTTGGGGCCAGCCACCAAGCTCCTCGCCGGTACGTCATCGGCCACGACTGCACCCGCAGCGACCACGGCGTCACGCCCGATGCTGACCCCCGGCAGGATCATCGCCCCGGCACCGATCCATACGTTTTCCGCTACGTCGATCGGTGCACCGGTAAGGAATTGGCGCCGCTCTTCTGGGTCCACCGGGTGGCCCACGGTGATGAACGTGGCCTTCGGGCCGATCATCACACCCCTGCCCAACCGGATGCCGGCGTAGTCCAAGAAAGTGCAGCCCTGATTGATGAACACGCGCTCGGCCAAGTCCAGGCGAAGCCCATGGTCGGTGTAGAAGGGCGGGTAGATCGTGACTCCCGCAGGGAGAGGACGACCCAGGATCTGCTCGAGCAGGGCTGCCTTACCCGTCTCGTCGTCGAAAGGCATGACGTTGAGACGAGAGGTCAACTCGGTGACCTGCATAACCCTCTCGCTCATCGCTTTGAACTCGGCACCGAGAACGCGTTCGCCCTGGGCCAGGAGCTCGGCATCGTGGATCAGCATGAAGTTGTCGCTCGCCATGCCGACATGAAATCATCTGCTACACAGCCAATTTCTACCGGTCGGCGTTAGCGAGACTTTCTCGCGGATGCTCCTCGACCCCCGGCTGGCCATGGGCGTGAATTTTGGCATCGGTTCAGCGTGAATCCGGACATCAGCAGGCCTGCTGCGAGTGTCGTTGTGAGCGCGAAAATGACACCGCGCCGAACGGCGTGTCGTTGGGGCGGTGGTGTTCGTGTCGCGGTGGGGTCAGTGTTTGCCGCGGGTATGGGCGAGCCGGTAGGAATCGGTGCCGGGCAGCTCAGCTCGACGATCACGGGCAGCCGTGGGCCCCACTCAGTCCGCGACGGCATCCACCCGCAGGTAGCTGCAAACGGCTTCGCGGCTCATACCGAACTCATTGGCCGGCACCGGCTTCCGATCACTCGCTGACGGTGGCCAGAGCCATGATCACTTCTTCGGTGGTGCGAATATGCTCAGCGAACAATGGGCCGGTGAGGTGGTGGGCCGCGTGCATCAGTTCGTCGTTGTAGGCGGCGGTCGCGTCGGTGACGAGGGTGACCAGGTAGCCCAGCTCCATGGCGTGGCGCGCGGTGCCCTCGACACAGCCGGGCGCGGTCATTCCGGCGATGATGACCCGTTCGATCCCGCGCGTGCGCAGCTGCAGATCCAGGTCGGTATTCGCGAAGCCACTCATTCCCCAGTGCTCGTAAGCCACGACATCGCCCTCGCCCGGCGCCAGCGGCGCATACCATCGGCCGCCGGCCAGCGTCGGTCCCCGCCGGCCCCAGGTCGGCCCGCAGGAGGTCGTCGATGACCGGTTCCGGTGGTTCGAGTTTCGAGCCCCCGCGCCGAGTACGCCTTGCGTTCGGCCGACCACGGCGAGGCCACCGCTTGGCCGACCTCGCGGCATCCGACGCCGCATTTACGCCGAATCGCCTGTTCGACAGTCCCGCTCGCGTCACGGCGTATCGCGGCGAACAGCCCGGCCCGCGACACGATCGCCACGGCGACGCCCTGGTGGAGGCATCGTCCGACGCCCGTGGATGCGCGCCGCGGTGTCGGGGCCACCACCACTGGGGAGGTGATCGAAGCGATCGGTTGAATGCGGCTTCTAATATCGCTATCTCATATTTTTCTAGCTTTGTCCGCACCGGCGGGCAGAACGGATACATGAAGGTGCGCATTCAGACTCGAGCTGTCAGGTTGGCCCTCGCCGCGTCGGCGATCGTTGCTGGATCAATAGCTGTAGCCGGACCGGCGGTTGCGGTCGCGACCCCAGCCGAGGCATGCGGCAGCAATTACTACGAAATCGACCACCACGACATCCCCGGCGCACGCATCCACCTGCTCTACAACGGGTCCGTCGACTGCGTAGTCACGACGCAGAACAACCCAGGCACCGCAGTCGACATGTACGCTCAAATCGCGAAGCAGAACGCGGACGGAAGCTTCACCAACTACATCACTGACCAGGGCAAATTCGCTTACTACGCCGGCCCGGTGCGAGTAACCGCTCCCGGCGTCTGCATCGACTGGGGAGGCATGATGACGTCCGGCGGGGTAGCGAACGTCTGGTTCTCAGGAGCCTCGCACTGCGGCTGACCGCCGCAAAGCCGAGAACTGTGTGCGCGAACGCATCACCGCTATCCATGCCCGCGCATGAGAGTGCAGACCCGGTTCTCGGTTGTCGAGCCGTACCCAGAAGAACATAATCTCCGCCGGCGCCATTGTCACGGCGACCACGGACATGGGGTCGTCGCCCGCAAGAGGCCGTGCGGTCGTAACCGAGCGTCAGGCTGCGAACACAACGGTATTGCCACCCAACTGCTTTGCCCGGTACATCGCCGAATCCGAGCTGCGGAGCAACTGTTCGGGGTCAGGGTGGACATCGTCCACGGTGACGGCCACCCCGATGCTGGCGGTGACAGGTTCGATGGCAGCCTCGATGGCCCGGCACAGCCGTTCCGCCTCACTCATGGCGGCACCGGCGTCCAGCGGCACGAGCACGACGAATTCCTCGCCGCCACTGCGGGCGACAATCGAGGCCGGCGGACGTTCCGCGAGCAGGCACACCGCGGTACGGACGAGCACCTGATCGCCGACGCGATGGCCGAAGGTGTCGTTCACCTGCTTGAACCGGTCGAGGTCGACTGTCATCAGCGCGATCGACTCGTGGACACCGGGCTCGAACCACGTCGAGACGTAGTAGTCCAGCCCCCGGCGATTGAGCAGGCCGGTCAGCGGATCGGTCAGTGCATCCCGGCGCAGCACCCAGTAGCAGAAGTGCATCCCGGGCAGGACGAACACGGTGACCGACACCATCGTCAGGACGATCGACACACTCGCCTGGCCGTCGATCTCCCCGTTGTGCACCGTCAGCCAGGTCAGGGCCAGGATCGACAGCACCGACCACACGCTGTGAACGGCGAGGATGCGAGGTCCGTGAAAGATCGCCAGGTAGCCGCCCGTGACCACCAGCCGCATCAACCCGAGCGCACCGAACAGCCGGTCACTCTCGACCAGGCAGTTGGCGGTGATCGCCACATCCGTGCACGCCATCAAGGTCAGCGAGGTCTTCTCGCCCGGCCAGGGCGCCGAACACCAATACACCGCAAACGCGGAGCAGAAAACGATGTCGAATATCGCCACCAGGCGCCCCGCACCGACCGGCCCGGCCGTGGACGTCAAGTCCGTCGTGATGACCGCTGCGTAAATCGCCCCGACGAGAGCGACAGCCACCTTCATGACGAAGAGTGCGCCGTGCGCCTCGAGCGTTCGGATCAGCCACCCGTATTCCGGGCGGTCGCGCCACCAGGCCGCCATTGTCCGCCAGCCGGATTCCTCCGATCCGATCATCGGTCGACACCTCCGCTCCAGACCGCTCCTGATCAGCACACTGTTCCTGTATCGAAAAGGTACACAGCGCCCCGTGGAACGGGTCCGTATCGCCGAGTCCCGGATGGCTCCACCACTGCGCCGATCCTGTTCGAGCCCCGGACTCTCAGCGATCGGCTCACTATGAACCATCTCGCCCGGCACCAGATCGAGACGATTCCGTTGAACCGGTTCACCATCCCCGCGGCAATACCCGGGTTCGGCGGGAGGTTTCGCTCGGCTGGCATCGGTGCATCACAGCGAATCGTTCCGCCTCGGGCACGGATGTCCACCAGCGCTTCCAAGAACCTCATTCCGGATCCGGAGGACTGGCAACCGGAGTCGGTGTGGCGAGAGTGTACTCGCGGCCGTCTCGCGGCAGGGCCACAACATGTGCCACGCCACCAAACTGGCCGCTCGTCGGGAATCACAACTGGCCGACCTTCGGGAATATACGTTGGCCGCTGACGGGTGACCTCGCAGCGGCCCGGCCCATCGAGATCGGCGGAGGCGACGGATCGGTTGCCGAGACCGCAGCTGGGATCGGCTCCAGCTCGGCGTGCTGAACGCCCACGGCGCACGATGTAGCGATCCGCCACCGCGGACAGACGCGGCAGGCGCGTCCCGGCGAAGTCAGGTCCCTGCGGGGAGGTCCTACCATGGCGTGACATGGCAGCACAGCGAGTGAACGAGTCCCGGCACGAATTGCCGGCAAGCCTCGTCGATGTCGCGGGCAACCGCCTGCGCGATGCGATCCTCAGCGGCGCGCTGGGCCCCGGCGACAAGATCGTCGAGGAGCAGTTGTGCGCGGATCTGGGCATCAGCCGAGCCCCGCTGCGCGAGGCCCTGCGCCTGCTGACGCAGCAAGGGCTGGTCGAGCATCTCCCCCGGCGCGGATCGCGCGTGGCCGACTGGTCCGCATCCGACATCCGCCAGCTGTTCGATCTGCGGCTGGTCCTGGAGCGGCACGCCGTCGAAATCGCCTTGCCCCTGGCCGATCCCGAAACGGAGCTGGGGCCGGTGCGCGAAGCCCTCGCGGCCATGGCCGAAGCGGTGGACGCCCTGGGCCGCGACGACGCGCATCGACGCTTCCACGCCGCCGTGGTCGCCCTGGCGGCCAACCGTCAACTGGATATCGTGCTGGAGCCCATCCTGCTCAAACTGCAGCTGCCGATGGCTATGAACCTTCGTGAGGAAGCCAGGCACCACCGCGCTCGTGACGGTGTCGACCGGCACCGCGCCCTCCTGACGGCCCTGGAATCCAACGACGCCGCCACCGTGATCACGGCGCTGGAGAATCACGGCCAGCTTCGCTACCTCGATCTCCGGGACGACGGCTAACACGATCGACACACACGCGTACCGCGATCGCCATGGCTCTGTCGACAATCGACAAATATGGGTTCACATGCGCACGGTCCCTCGATCGGGCCGTCGGTAGCCGAGATCCTCGATTCACACGCCTGCGGCACCGGATCACCGGTCGACACCGCGGCTCGGGTCGCCGATGCCATTGCGGCCCGCGGCGACGACGGGACCTGGCTGTCTACCGTCCCCCGCGCCGAGTTGCTCGCCGCCGCGGCCGCGATCGAGAACCGGCCCGGCGCCCGGACCCTGCCGCTCTACGGGGTGCCGCTCGGCGTCAAGGACAGCATCGACGTCGCAGGGGTGCCCACCACGCTGTCCTGCCCGGACTACGCCTACGTCGCCGACCGCACCGCACCGGCCGTGCAGCGGCTGCTCGACGCGGGCGCGCTGTACGTCGGCAAGACCAATCTGGACCAGTTCGCCACCGGCCTCAACGGCACCCGAACCCCGTACACGGTGCCCCGCAGCGTCTTCGGCGGTGAACTCATCTCCGGCGGGTCCAGCTCCGGATCCGCTCTGGCCGTCGCACTCGGCCAGATTCCCTTCGCGGTCGCCACCGACACCGCGGGATCCGGCCGGGTGCCCGCCGCCCTCAACGGCGTGGTGGGCTTCAAACCCTCGCGCGGGCTGATCAGCACCGTCGGGCTGGTGCCCGCGTGCAAATCGCTCGACTGTCTGAGCGTCATGGCGGGCTGCATCGACGACGTGGACCGCGTCTTCGATGTGATGGCCGGCCGCGACGACGATGACCCGTGGTCCCGCGACCGCGGACCACGCCACGACGGCACTCCGATTCGGGTCGGGTTGCCACCGGTCGCGGAACTGGAGTTCTTCGGCGACGACGCCATGCGCGCGGCACACCTGAGGTTTCGCGTGCAACTGGAACGGCGGGTCACCGTCGTCGAGGTGTCCCTGGAGCCCTTCCTGGCCGCGGGTGCGCTGCTCTACCAAGGCCCCTGGGTCGCTGAACGATTGGTCGAGTTCGGCGATTTCCTGGCCGAACGACCGGACTCGATCCACCCGGTGGTTCGGGAGATCCTGCGCAGCGGACTGGACTACACCGCCGTGGACGCGTTCGCCGCACTGCAGCAACTGCAGAACCTCAAAGCCCGGGCGAGCCGGTTGTGGCAGACGATGGACGTCCTGGCGGTGCCGACCATCGGCACCACCTTCACTGTCGAGCAAGTCCGGCAGCGGCCCATCGACTGCAACACGATGCTCGGCCACTACACCCACTTCGGCAATCTGCTCGACCTGCTGGGGGTCGCGGTGCCGCTCGGAGTGACCAGCGACGGACGACCCTGCAGCGCGATGCTGCTGGGCGACGCACTCCGCGACGACACCGTGCTGGCATTGGCCGCCCAGATCCTCGACGAGCCCCGCCCGAGGGCCGCGGCGGCCGCTACAACCGTGCAGGAGCAGGTATGACTTCCACAGCTGTGCCGGCCGAGCCGTCGGCCTTCTCCCTCGCGTCCGGCCGCACAGCGCTGATCGTCATCGACATGCAGCGAGATTTCCTGCTGCCCGGCGGCTTCGGAGAGAGCCTGGGCAACGACGTCGGCCGGCTGCTCGAGGTGGTCCCCACGCTGGCGGCGCTGATCGCAGCCGCGCGCGAGGCCGGGATCCTGGTGATCCACACCCGGGAAGGACACGAGCCCGATCTATCGGATTGCCCGCCGACAAAACTCAACCGTGGTGCGCCGTCCAAACGGATCGGTGACCCGGGCAAGTACGGGCGCATCCTGATCCGCGGCGAATACGGCCACGACATCGTCGACGAACTGGCCCCGATCGAGGGCGAGGTGGTGATCGACAAGCCCGGCAAGGGCGCGTTCTACGCCACCGAACTGCAGGACGTGCTGACCGGCGCGGGCATCACCCAACTGCTGGTCACCGGCGTGACCACCGAGGTGTGCGTGCACACCACCACTCGTGAGGCCAACGACCGCGGCTACGAGTGCCTGGTCGTATCCGACTGTGTCGGTTCGTATTTCCCGGATTTTCAGCGGGTGGGGCTGGAAATGATCAAGGCCCAGGGGGGCATTTTCGGATGGGTCGCGGACTCGGCGGCGGTCATCGGTGCCCTACGACAACTCACCACCGACGCCAGCTGAGAGGAAACCGGCCATGTCCACCGAAGTCACCGATCCCACCGCAGCCGACCCCCCGTCCGGCGAGACCGCCCCGCCGTCCGTACCGTGGTGGACTCGGGGAGACACCAATGCCTTCTTCGGGCTGGGGTTCAACATCCTGGTCAACGTCTTGACCTTGACCGGTCTGATGATCGGGGTGGTGAAGGTTGCGGCGAGTGACGTCCTGGGCACCATCCTGCCGGCCCTCGGCGTCGCACTGATCCTCGGCAACCTGTACTACACGTTCCTCGCCCGCAGGCTGGCCAGGCGCGAGAACCGAACGGACGTCACGGCTCTGCCGTACGGGCCGAGCGTGCCACACATGTTCATCGTGGTGTTCGTGGTCATGCTGCCGGTGTACCTGAACACCAAGGACGCCATGCGAGCCTGGTCGTCCGGACTGGCGTGGGCCTTCATGATCGGCGTGATCGTGATGATCGGTGCGTTCGTCGGGCCGTACATCCGCAAGCTGACCCCACGCGCGGCGATGCTCGGCACGCTGGCCGGCATCTCGATCACGTTCATCTCCATGCGGCCCGCTGCGCAGATGTGGGAGGCCGCGTGGATCGGCCTGCCCGTCATGGCGATCATCCTGATCGGCTTCTTCACCGATATGAAGCTGCCGTTCGGTATTCCGGTCGGGCTGGCCGCGCTCCTGGCGGGCACCGCGATCGGCTGGATCGGTGGCTACATGTCGGCGCCCGATGTCGGACATGCGGTGTCGGACATCGCGATCGGCATCCCCGACCTGCGGGTGAACATGTTGTTCTCCGGGTTGTCGCATCTGGCACCACTGCTGGGAACCGCCATCCCACTCGGTGTCTACAACTTCACCGAGGCCATGAGCAACGTGGAGAGTGCCGCCGCGGCCGGTGACAACTACAACCTGCGCAGCGTGCTGCTGGCCGACGGGGCCGGCGCGGTGATCGGATCGGCCTTCGGCTCGCCGTTCCCGCCCGCGGTCTACATCGGGCATCCCGGCTGGAAGGATGCGGGTGGCCGCGCGGGCTACTCCCTGGCCAGTGGCGCGGTGATCGGGATCTTTTGTTTCCTGGGGCTTTTCGGCGTACTCGACGCTTTGCTGCCGGTGCCGGCGATCGTGCCGATCCTGCTCTACATCGGTCTGCTGATCGGCGCGCAAGCGTTCCAGGCGGTGCCGCGCCTGCACGCGGTCGCTGTGGTGGCCGCGCTGCTGCCCAACCTCGCGCAGTGGGCCAGCGGACTGATCGACAACGCGCTGAGCGCGGCCGGAACTTCCGCGTCCAAGGTCGGAGTCGGGGCGCTCAACAGCGCGGGCGTGGTCTACGACGGTCTGGAGACCCTCGGCCAGGGCGCCGTGCTGGTGGGCCTGATCCTGGGCACCATGGTGACGTTCGTCCTGGAGAAGAAATTCCGGTACGCCGCCATCGCGTCGGCGGCCGGAGCGGTGCTGTCGTTCATCGGGTTGATCCACGCGCCGAAGGTGGAGTGGGCGGCGAATCCGCATGTCGCCCTGGGCTATCTGTTCTTCGGGATCGTCTGCGTCGCGTTCTCGCTCCTGCCCGGTTCGAAGGATCCCGTCGAGCACGACGAAGCCGATATCGTGGCCGGTCACTAGTACTCCAGCCGAACAGGCGAGGTCCTTTCGCGCTCTCGCCGCAGGTGTGGCGTTTCCACGCCTCCGACGGGGCGTCCGCGACGAGCTGGGGCCGGATACTCTCGGCCGGGTGAGGGATGGACTGGATCACGGCGGGAAACTAGCGCTGCCGGAGGCACTGGTGGCGGTGGCAGCGGTCGGTTTCGAGTGCGAATACGACGACGAGACGGACGACGTGGTCGGCTGTGACTTCGGGATATACGAGGACTTCGAGCCGGCCGAGCGGACGGCGTGGTGGTATCGGCTGTGGACTGCGAACGAGGAGGTGGACGGGAGCGAGTTCCGGTTCTTCGGTACCAGTGACGCAGGCGATTACACCGGGTTCTGGTTGGTTCGGGGCGCGGTACCGATCGAGCGGCAGCCGGTTGTCTATCTCGGGTCGGAGGGGCAGCGTGGTGTGGTGGCCCGGGATCTGGCCGATCTGTTGTGGCTGTTCGCCGCGGGTTACGGTCCGTCGGAGGCTGTCGAGGGAGTGGACGAGTCGTGGACTCCGCAACCCGATGCACGGTTGCGTGCGATCGCTGAGCGCTACGCTCCCGGGCGCGAAGGGTCACCGCAGCAGATCCTGGCGGCCGCGGCCGCCGAGTTCCCGCACTTCTCCGAATTCATCGACGCCCAGTGCCGGTGACCGTCGTTCGAGTACGACTCACGCTGCCAGCAGTACCGCGAGTTGGGTGCGGCTGGTGCAGGAGGTGGCCGAAAGGGCGCGGCTCAGGTGCTTTTTCACGGTGTCGACGCCGATGAAGAGACGGTCGGCGATCTGGCGATTGGTCAGGCCCTGGGCGGCCAAGTCCGCGACCTCACGTTCGCGGGGAGTCAGCTGCCACCGTTCGCCGATCGCGCGGCGCTCTCGGTCCCGGTCGAGCCGGCCGGTCACCAGCGGGGCGAGGTGGCGGCGCAGTGCGTACAGCACCGCCACCTCGCGGTCGGAGATTCGCGGGCGATCGCCTACCGCCACACCGACATACAGCACGCCGGACGGGGCCGCGTCCACGACCGTCGCCGCTTTGTCGGTGATCCCGTTCGGGCGCAGGAACTCCGCGACGAACGGGGTGCCGGCGGCGATGTCGCTGAGCCGGATCACCCCGCGTTCGAGGATCATTCGGCATACCGGTTCGCTGCGGAAGGGGTCCTGGTCCGCCCACCGCGCGGCGTAGTCGGCCAGGAATTCGGGGCGGTATCCGCCCTGCACTCCGCAGCCTTCCCGCACCGCGTCGGGCAGAGTGTCGCCGTGCAGGACGGCCACTCCCACGAAACCGAACCAGGTCTGCAACGCCCGCAGCAGCCGCTCGCGGAACTCCGGCAGGTCGGTCGTGCGGTCGACCGCCTCCAGCACACCCACCAGGCGGCGATGGTCCTCGGCACTGAGCTGCTCACCCGCGGGAAGCGGACGCGGGCGGCGGGTCAGGTCGATCAGCGCTCCAGTCATGCCGTCGATGTTCCACCTTCGGGCCATACCCGGCTACTCCCGGCGACGGCAAGCTGGAACCAGCACCTCGGGGGACCGGCCCCCGGGCACAGCGAAAGGGACACACCATGAGCACACGTCGCTGGCTGATCACCGGGGCCAACAGCGGTTTCGGCGCCGAGTTCGTGCAGGCCGCGCTGGCGGCCGGGGACGACGTGATCGCCGCCGTGCGCCGGCCGGAGACCATGGCCGAGGTCGCAGCCGCACACCCCGGCCGCGTGCACGTGCTGCAGCTGGACGTGCGGGACGGCGCGGCGGCCGAGGAAGCGGTGAAGGCCGCGGGGCGCATCGATGTCCTGGTCAACAATGCCGGCTACGGCATCGTCGGGGCGATCGAGGAGACCGCGGAGACGGATCTGCGAGATGCCATGGAGGTCATGTTCTTCGGCCCACTGCGCCTCACCCAGCTGGTGCTGCCGCAGATGCGCGAACGGCGTTCCGGCGCGATCGTGCAGGTCTCGAGTATGGGCGGGTTCCTGTCCTTCGCCGGCGTCGGTGCCTACAGCGCCGCCAAGGGCGCGCTCGAGCAGGCCAGCGAAGCGCTTGCCGCAGAGGTGAATCCGCTGGGCATCCAGGTGCTGATCGTCGAACCGGGCTCCTTCCGGACCGGTTTCGCCACCCCGTCCGCACTCCATTTCACCGGCGAGATCGCGGACTACGCCGACACGGTCGGCGCCGTTCGCACCGCCCTGTCCGACTCGGACCAGCAGCAGGCGGGCGACCCGGCCAAGGCCGCCGCCGCGGTCATCGCCACTGTCGGCCAACCGAATCCGCCGTTGCGCCTCGTCCTGGGGCCCGACGCCGTCGGAGCCGTACGCGGCAAGATCGCGGCGGTCGCAGCCGACCTGGAGGCCACCGCACACCTCGGCCTGGCCACCGACCACACCGCCCGGTAGTAGCGAGCTCAGCAGCTCCGAGATTGGACGGTGAAGGCGCCGGGAGTGTTCATCCAGTCGAATGTGCTCACGCTGGAATGGCCCGTCTGGGCGAGGTATTGCACGCGCTGTGCCGCCGCGGCGGGATCGGGATCGGTGTCGTCGAGAGCCGGAGCGACGCTTTCGGCCCCGGTCGCGACGGTGATGTAGTGGTTCGCGCAATACCAGGACAGGTCCCGGTTGTTCAGCCAGTAATCGGCTCCGGCGTCGAACAAGACGAACCACGGTTGCAGGCCGGCGTCGTACTTGGTGCGTGGGTCACCACCGGCCCCGCCCGGTGACAGGTTCGGGAACATCATCGCCTGGCCGATCCTGCCGGACGCGGCGAGACCGGCCACGTACTCCGCGTACTCCTGTTCGGTCGACAGATTGTCCAAATGATCACTCGCCAGCACGTTTTCGACCGTGCCGGTGATCGGATAGAGGAGGAATTTGCCGCGCAGCTGGTTCCAGGTCGGCCAGGCACCGGCCTTGGCCGCTTGATCGAGGTTCTGATACTTGGCCCCGAGCAGATCCGCGGGTGTGAACACTTTGCGCCGGCCGAGGTGTTCGGCGATGAGACGGTCCATGTCCGCGGGCCCCATTGCGGCGTCGCTGCGAAAGCCCCACTTCATCTCGAATTTGAGGTAGATCGGATCGTGGCCGGGATGACTGTCGCTCCAGCGACTCAAGTCGTCGAGGCAGGCGGTCAGATCGCCGTTTTCCTGGGTGGTCTCGGCGCCACCCGAGCCGGTGGAGCTGCCCTTGCCGGTGGAACTGCCGGGGCCGTCCTCGTGTTGACAGTTGTTGTCGTTGACGAACGGGTCGGAGTGGCCGACGATCCAGCCGTGCTCACCGCCATAGGTGG
Source organism: Nocardia stercoris (assembly GCF_003696265.1). Classification (GTDB taxonomy): domain Bacteria; phylum Actinomycetota; class Actinomycetes; order Mycobacteriales; family Mycobacteriaceae; genus Nocardia; species Nocardia stercoris. The sequence goes on from NZ_RFFH01000003.1 coordinate 548,158, forward strand.
TGTAGACGTCGATCTCGAGCACGTGCGCGCCCTTGTCCAGCCCGTCGAGGATAGACGCACCCTTGGCCGGATCGTAGGCGTTGTGCAGTCCGGTCACCGAGATCTGGTTCAGCGGTACGTCGCCGAAGGCCGAGTTGTCCATGGGTGCGGCCGATCCGGGCACCGAGCAGACGACCGTGACGAGGGCAGTCGATGCCATCCCGGCGACGGCGGACTTGCGCAGCCATCGGCTGATCTTCCCTGGGGCAACGGCTTCCAATCCAACTCCTCGGCCGGGGGGGCGGCAGGACCGCATCGTGCGCACCTGCCACCGCGACTCATCAGGGCATGTCGATCACTCTGGCGGCAGTAAACACGATCGGCACGCCACTGTTGGTCGATCGACCAGAAAAGGTGCGGATCCCCGGCGGACAGGTCGGCCGCCCCGCCGATCCCGGCCGGCGCCGAGGGCCCGATATGGGGGGAATTCCCGGATGTGCCGGGACTTTCGGTTTCTACCGTGAGGGAATGCATTCGGCCACTGATGTTTTGTCCTACGCGGCACAGAGCCCCCAACCTCCACACGTCGTGGGTGTCGTGGTCCTGGCCGCGCTCGGGTGTTCGGTGGGCGCACTGCTGACCGGGCTCGCCGTGCCCTCATGGCGCCACCGCACCTGGACATTCACGGTGGGCGGGCTCGCTGGCCTGCTCGCGATCTACCTGGTCGGGCGCGGACTGGCCGAGTTCTGGATCGTCGACTACGCGGACCCGGCCAGCTACCGCGACGATTGGGGCGGCCCCACCCTGCCGGGCGTGCTCGCGGTCCACAGCGTCCCCTGCCTGCTCATCCTGGGTGCCGCGGTTATGCAGCTGCGCAAGAGATTCCGGTCAGCCCCCTTGACCCTCCAGGCGGCCGGACACTTTCCGCGCCCAGGATCGCCGGCAGGGCGACTCGCTTCGGGAGACGCTCCCCCACCGATGACCGCGACCCGCCTGCCGCGGAGATCGTAGGAATGGAGTCAGCGGAATACGAACAGGTCAGTTCCGGAATTTTTCCGGGCCTGACCTGTATCGACAGGTGACGCAGTCACCACTGCTGGGCGGGCCCCTGGTTACACGGGATGACCTGGACCACTGCCGAGAGCGTCCGGCCGTCGAACGTCTGCCCGTCCAGACACATGTCCGCGACGAGGCCGTTGCGCAGACTGTTGTCCGATCCCAGAAACCATTGCTGCGCGGGTCCGCCGTTACACGGGATGACCTGGGCGACTCCGGTCAGCGAGATGCCGTCCATCGTCTGCGCGTCCAGGCACATGCCCGGATTGAGGCCGTTGCGCAGGCTGTTGAAGGATCCGCCGATCCACTGCTGCGCGGGTCCGCTGTTGCAGGTGATGACCTGCGCGACCCCCGTCAGCGTGACACCGTCCATCGTCTGCGCGTCCAGGCACGTGCCCTGAACCAGCCCGTTGACCAGGATCGTGCTCGCCGACGCCGACGGCGCGCAGATCGCCGTTGCGGTGGCGGCCAGCGCGGCTCCTCCCCCGAGCCACCGCGCCGGCCGCCATCTCCCCCGCTGCGCCGGCGAACCGTCCACAACACGCGGTTTCCGCATCTCGTCCCCCTCCGCGTCGCATCCCATGGAGCGACTTCTCCTGTAGCCGAACATTTTTCGTCCGAGGCACAGCGAAAGTATCCAGGGCCACTTTCGAGATCCTTAACAACCGCATGCGCCCAACTGCGCGACGATCGTTGGGGCGCTTCAGGTTCGGCGCGAATGACCGTGACTCGGGTCCATCGGGACGACCGCGCTCGGCTAGGGCTATATCGCATGGGAGCGTCGGAAGGGAGGACAGCTGAGCTTGGCGGTTCAAGTAGGATCACGCGGTTGACCGCCCACTTTCCGGCTACGACATGCTCAGGTGCGGTCGCTGTCGAGACAGCTGGTACACCACTCTGCCGGACACAACCTTGCCCGGAGCTGTGCACAACTGCCGGCGATCCTGCTTCTGCACCGAGGGGACGCAGCCAACCTCTGTTGGTGCCGGCACGATCCGACCGCGCTGGCTCCGGTCACGTCTCGACGACCACCATGTTTCCGCCCATCCGCTTCGCGCGGTACATCGCGGCGTCGGAGCGGCGGATGAGGTCCTGGAGGCTGGGCCCTGCTGGTCCGCTGTCGGTGACAGCGACCCCGACACTCGCGGTGACCGGACCGCAGTCCGATTCAATGGCCTGGCGCATTCGCTCGGCTCCGGCGACTGCGCCGGCCTCGGCCAGGCGCGTGAGGATTACGAACTCCTCACCGCCGCTGCGGGCGACTACCGTGCCCGATGGAGCGCTTGCCCGAAGACATGTCGCGACCCGAACCAATGCCTGGTCACCGGCAGAGTGGCCGAAAGTATCGTTCAAGTTCTTGAACCGGTCCAGGTCGACGGTTATCAAACCGATCGGCCCGCAGGTGTGGGGCCGGAACCAGGCCGACGAATAGTAGTCCAGACCACGACGGTTCAGGAGACCGGTCAACGGATCGGTCAACGCATCGATTCGTAGCACCCAGTAGCAGAATTGCAGCGCCGGTATCAGCATGACCGTCACGGCGGCCGTGGTCAGCACCGCCGACGCAGCCTCCGCGACATCACTTCCGTGGTCCCGCATCATCAGGGCGGCCAGAAGCAGAACAGACAGCAGTGACCATCCCGCGTGCAGCACCAGAATCCGGGGCCCGTGGAACATGGCGATATACCCGCCCGGGGCGACCAGTATCATCAGGCTCAGCGTTCCGAACAGCCGGTTGCTGTCGGCCAGGCATCCGCAGGTGATGAGCACGTCCACGGTGGCCATCCGAGCCAGTGAATACCGTTCGTTCGGCCACGGCCAGAATCGCCAGAGCGCTGTCCCGACGATCATCATCGCGGTGGTGAATACGGCGAGTGCTCTCGCCCGCCCTCCAGGGCCGGAAGAGGAGTACAGGTTGAGGCCCATGATCACAGCCAGCGAGAGGCTGACCAGCACGACGATACTCTTCATCATGCCCAGCGCCCCGTGCGCTTCGAAGGTACGGACCAGCCAGCGGTAGTCCAGGGGATCGCGCCACCACGAGCGCAAAATCCCCAGCCTGATCGAATACGATCCGTTCACCTGCACCGCCAGCCCGGTCCATCGTCGGCTATCGGTAGATTTTAGCGCCTCAGGCCGTATGAGCGTGCAAGGCTTCAGCTGTGTCAGCTATTCCTCGAGGCCGGCGGTCAGACGGTCGATGCTTTTCCCGAGTAGCTCACGAGTCAACCGGTGCGCGTCTTCTCCTGCGCCCGCCGCGATTGCCGCGGCGATGGAGCGATACGCCGCGGGCTCCGCAAATTCGGCGCACATAGCGGCGTCGGCCAGCACATCCAACCCCATCGCCTTATAGCTCGTCACGACAGTGTTCATCACCATTCGGTAGGCAACATTGCCGCAGCGCTCCAGTATCAGCGTCCAAAAAGCCATGTTCGCGGCCATGGCACTGGTGACATCGTCAGGCGGATCCGGAAATTGAGCCGCGGCCGCGGTAATCGCACACCGGTCCGCATCCGAGGCCCGTTCGGCACAGAGCCGGGCCGCGTCGGCGGCAATGGATCGCCGCATGACGAACAGATCAGCGAAGAGCCTACGAGGCGGAACCACACCCGAGCCGAGTAGTTCAGCGAGGGTGTCGATGCCGACGACGGCGTGCCACTGTGCGACCACGCAGCGCCCGCCGTCCCGTTCGACCACCAATCCGGTCCGGAGCAGACGGTTGAGGGTGTGCCTGATCGCCCCACGATCGACCAGAAAGGTCTCGGCCATCTCGGCCTCCGATGGCAACACCGTCCCCGGGGAAAGTTGCCCAGCAAGGACCGCGGCCATGACATGCTTGAAAATCCTGTCGGCCTCACCGGCTGAAGACGCCGGTGCAAACTCCATCTACCAATGGTAGAAGCCGCTGATCCAACGAGTCCAGCAGCATACCCGGCCGCAGCAATCCTCCGGCCACCGCGGCCGCGCGGGCGGACATTGTTTCGGCGATCGGGCCACGAGGTCCGAGCAGCGGCCGCCGCTCGGACCACGACCTTTCAGTCGGCGTCGGCCTGCTCGATGAGGTCAGCGACCGCCTCGGGCTCGGACTGCATGATCAGGCGCGGGCAGTCGGCCGCCACCGCCGGAGCTGACACCGGAGACGCCGGACACGCACCCGCCCGCCGCTGCCCCTCGAACGAAGTCGCGCCTTCAATGGTGCCGACTCCCGTCCGAATCTCCGTCGCAGAGCGCGGTCACTACGCAGGACCCGAAACAACTGCGCGAACTGCGATCGATCCAGCCATGAATCGGACCGTCGACGCAGCCGAGCTTGCGACCGGCCGGCGAACGGACTCGTGCCGTCCACTGACCGCGCGGTCCATCGTGCACCTCAGGTGAGAGCCGGATCATGGCATTACCTATCGCCCCCGCAGGTTCGAGGCGGATTGACATCCGGTACGAGAACGGGTGCGAAATCGTGGGCCGCTGTGGGCTCTCGGGGCTGTCGGACGCGGCCACGATCGTGACGAATGCTGCCAGCACCCTGGCGCCGGTCGTGGGTGCACGAATTCTCGCCTTCCGCAATCGATCCGCAAACCGGTCGGTCTTCGTCGCGGGTCTTGTGCCTCATACCTCGCAGGGAATTGTCGGGCGGATGTGCTGCGGCGCAGGGTGAACCGGTGGTCGTGGAGAGGAACAAGGACATGAATGCGGAATCGGCTCGGATGCGTCATTACCGCCTCGAGCCCGGGCGCGGGCTCGAGTGGTTGACGCTGCAGCAGCGTGCGGTGCCGACCCCGGGCCGGAACCAGGTGCTGGTACGGATCCGGGCGAACGCGGTAGGTTTTCGTGATCTGCTGGTCTTGGCGAACAATTACCCGCTGCCGATCACCCCGGGCGTGGTTCCGGGCTGTGAGGGCGCCGGCGAGGTGGTGGCGATCGGCGCGGATGTCACCCGGTTCGGGGTCGGTGACCGGGTGGCCGCGGCGGTGTTCCCGCAGTGGGTCGACGGGCCGTTCCGGTTCGATTCCGCGGCTCAGCTGGGCACCATGATCGACGGTGTGCTCACCGAATACGTGGTGCTCGATGAGCAAGGGCTGGTCCGGATCCCGGAGTATCTGTCCTACGAGGAAGCCGCCGCGCTTCCGCTGGCCGCCGTCACCGCCTGGCATGCGCTGACCGCCGGTGCGCCGCTGCGCCCGGGCCAGACCGTGCTGACTCTGGGCTCGGGTGCGGTCTCGTTGTTCGCGGCCCAGCTGGCCGTCGTGGCCGGTGCGCGCGTGATCACGACGACATCCAGTGCGGCCAAAGCTGACCGGTTGCGGAAGCTGGGTGTCGACGAGGTGATCGACTACCGCCGAAATCCCGACTGGCACGAGGCTGTGCGAGAGCTGACCGGCGGGGCGGGCGCCGACCGGATCGTCGATAGCGCTGGGCCATTGCACAAATCGATCCGGGCGGCGGCGCTCGGTGGTGAAATCGCACTGGTCGGCTATTGGCTGTCCGGCGACGCGGGTGCCGAACCCATCGATCCGGAACTGCTGTTCAATACCGGTGCGGTGGTGCGGCCGATCGCGACCGGCAGTCGCGCGCATTTCGAGGCCCTGATCCAGGCCCTGACCGTCCACCGCTTGCGTCCGGTGATCGACCGCGTGTTCGCCTTCGATCAGCTCCCGGAGGCGCTGACCTACATCGGATCCGGTGGTGGTTTCGGCAAGGTCATCGTCAGCCACAGCTGACCGCGGCACCGAACCCGAAGGTCACCGCTGTTGCCCTTGCCCAGCCCGGGCAAGGGCAACAGCGTGCAGAATGCACTGACTCCACCACCTGCAGCGGCAGGCACTACCCGACCACCCACGGTGTCGACGCGAGCCGGATCAGAGTCGAGGTCTACGGCAGCGACTGGGCCCGGGCGGCCGGCGGCGGCACCGGGGCGGACCAGGCGAATCGCCGCGTCGAGGTCGACCTGGTCAGCGACGAACGCTGATCCGGGGTCGGCCGGTGCGGGCCGGTCCCGCCGCCCTGCCAACTGGCGGACTACCTGTCCGGCCGACGCGGTGTCGTCCAGTTTCTGCGTGCCAGCCGGCCGCTTGCATCACCGGTACGTGACCAGCCGGGGCTCTGCCGAGCAGCCAGCGTCGCTTGTCGGTGATCTCACTTCGGTCGAGCAATAGGACGGTGAGTTCGTACGTGGCCGCGATATCACCGGCTTCGGCTGTTGCACGCACCGCAAATCTCTGTGCCGGATCCGGGAGTGCCGGGCTCGTGGTGGAAGGATTCGCGTGGCTCCGGGCGGCCCGGTAGCCCGGCCGGCCGGCCGCCACCGCGGCTGAGTGCCGCTGTCGGCTGCCGAGCAGCTGCTCGGCCTCCGAGAGCGGCACTCTCGGCTCGGCGAGGGTACGACTTCGGCGCCGACGGCAACCGCCGCGAGTACTCGTAAGTAACTGCGGCACGGCCCATTCTATGCCGGTAGCCCTCACAGCTAACGTCGCGCGATCGGTCGAAAGAAGGTTACCGACGGTCATCGCGCCGATATCCGGGCGTCACGGTCCCGGCAATGTCGGGGCGCAGAATTCGTTACGCAACCGGCGCCGGCCGCAGTCCACCCCTGATGCTGGGCCCGCGATTCGGATCGGAATCGACTGTTCTGCCTGACCGCGGCACCGGTCCCCACGATCCGGCGACGCCTTCGGCCCGGGCGCGACACGGCTGTCGACGGGAGGTCCTGGTGTTCGAATCATGTTACTCGCCCTACGAATCGGCTCATCTGCTGCACGAGCGGTTTCGGCTACCGGTCAAGGTCTTCGCCGATCAACCGTATCTGAGAACCGGTCCACTGATCGAGGTCGTCGATGTAGCAGCGGAGCTGGGGCGGGTGGTGCTGGCCCAGCTCGCACCGCTGCCGGCGGCCCCGGTGGTCACCGACCCACGGGAACAGCGCTGGATTTTCCTCGTCGCACCCCCGACGCCGTATCACCCGGTCCCCGTATCGCTTCAGCGGCGCCTGCGGCAATACGCGACGTGCGTACCGGCCCCGGGCTCGCGGGTGATGCTTCCGCGATCCGACGGCCGGGACGGCTGGCACTGGGCGTGTGAGCCGGAGCCGGGAGCGATGCGGCTGCCGCGCCGCTGGTCCGTGCTGCACGCCGTCCGGCTGGCGATTCTCGGAGGCGCCGACCATGTTTCGGCATGAACACCGGCCCGCACCCGCCGACCCGTACCGGCGAGCGCAACTTCCGGACTGGCACCAGCTCGTGGCAGCGTTCGGCGGCCACGGCCGTGATCGACCCGAGGACCACCCCGTGGTGCGTGCGGCCCGCATGCTCGCCCAACTCCACCGTGACCGACGCGAACTGCCACACCGCCGCGCCGAAATCGATTCCCGCCGTGCCGCTTTGATCGCGGCGGTGAACCACTGCACGCACTCGGACCGCGCCGTCGGACCCGAATCCCCTGGCGCCTTCCTCGACCGGATGGCCGCCGCCCAGGTATACGCGAACCTGCTGCTGCACACCACCACGGATATCTCCGACCAGCGGGTGCACGACGCCTGGCACCGCCTCGCCGCACTCGCTGACGGCTGGACTGACCTTATCGCCGGCATCACCGACGACGAGATCTCCGGCGCCCGCTACGACGTCGGCGTCGCCGTCCGGCGCGGATCCGGCCAGGGCCGCTGGACCAGCGAGAAAGGACCTGCCTAGGTTCTGTCTTGTAAACCGTTGCGGCAGTGAGTATCGGCTTTACGCGTCATCGCGTTGGACGGCAGCGACTTTCCGGGCCGGGTTGCATGCACCGGCGAGGCCACGCCGGCCTGCTCCGATCGGCGTTCGAGGCATTCGCGAGACATCAGTGCCCAAATGCCATCGATCCAGGTCAGCGAGGCGCAGTATGTTCCCGTGGAGCTGACAGCCGTGCGCATCGACAAACCAGACGATCTCAACGTCATCATCGGGCAGGCCCACTTCATCAAGACCGTCGAGGATCTACACGAAGCGCTGGCCGGGGTCGGACCTCACCTGCGGTTCGGGCTGGCATTCTGCGAGGCGTCCGGTCCGCGCCTGATCCGCCACTCCGGCAACGACGACGTCCTGATCGAACTCGCCACGAGGAACGCGGCCATGGTCGCGGCGGGACACTCGTTCATCGTCTTCCTCCTGGAGGGCTATCCGGTCAATGTGCTCAATGCGATCGAGAACGTCCCCGAGGTCTGTGGAATCTTCTGTGCCACAGCCAATCCCGTGGAGGTTCTGATTGCCGAGACGGAGCTGGGCAGAGGAATAGTCGGCGTAATCGACGGGTCGGTGCCACTGGGCGTGGAAACTGCCGACGACCAGGCAGACCGTAGACAACTACTGCGCCAGATCGGGTACAAGTTATAGCTGCCGCGGCGACGGGACGTGTCCGGTTCGTGCGCCGCCCTCGGCAACAGAATCATTCAATGCGCGCAGATCGGTTGAGAGCTGCGCACGGAGGCGAGAAACGCCGTACAGATGAGGCTTGCTACGCATCACCTCTCGCACGTGCTCGAGATCCTGGCTCGTCCGCTCGATCGCGGCCGCTCGTTCCGCAGGGCTACCTTCAGCCGCGATTGTGTGGTTCGTCAGTATGCGCCATGCGGTCCCGGACCGATCCAGCGCTTGCCTCAACTCTGGACCGGGCGCCTGGTGCAGCGCGATGAAATCGATGTCCGAGGTAGTGAGGTCGAACATCTGAGCTTCGACGAAAAAATTGGAGCGAAATGACACTCCACCATAGTCACGACCGATAGGCGGGTCGCCCTTCCCGACGAGGTACGAATACTCCGACGGACCGTTCAGCGGCGAGGGTATCGTCCTGTCTTTTTCCGCAAGTGAGTCACCGACCGTGATCGTCGTCCGTGACTCCACCTCCGGCTTGAGAAAAATCTGGTGATCGCCATAGTTGAGCTCTGAAAGTCCGTCGATGAGGCCGTCTTGCGAAGGGCGGACCCCCTCCACGGCAACGAATCCGTAGACGGGAGGGTTGTCATGGACGTGCGAGCCGAACCACTGGGCTTCGGCATCGGCGCGCTCGCCGAAGGGATTGCGACTTCCCCTCATCCGCCCTTCGCCGAGAATGGCCGTCAGCTCTTTCTCGCGCACCCGGATACCGATCGGCTTCCCGGCCACCGCGGCCGTCAATTCACGCCGCATCTGCTCACGCACCTCGGCACTGGGTCTGCCCAGCGAAGCCGCTATCCCTTCGATATGCCAGTCGACGACCGCGTACTGGCGCAGCAAGGGCCACCGCTCACCCATGATCTCCAGCCACTTATCCTCCACGGGCAGTGACCGATCCCTGGCGGTAATCTCTTCATAGGTTGCGTGTTCCCCGAACCGTTGCCGCAGTTCCAGTTCGAAATCCCGCCTTGCCTCGACAATTGTCGCGCGGTCCGGTGGCGGGGAACACAGCCCCCGCTGCCCGGCGAGTTCGGACCTCTCTGCTGTGGTGGTGAGCGAACTACGTGGCGGCTGAGACAGTCCGGTGGCGCGTGTCCCGGCGCTGTCAGCTTGTTCGATCTCAGACCCACCACGGCGGCCGGTGAGCATCTCCCCGTCACGGCCTGCATTGTCCATGACGTGTTCCAGCTGCGCGGCGGCCGTCACCTCAGCCTCACCGGTCCCACCGACGACAGCCAGCAGACCGTCCCGGCCTATAGGGCCTGTGTAGGACTCGGCGAGGTGATCGGCAATGCGCGCCACTTGGCGGCTGCGCAACCCCTCGGCCATGTCCTTGACCAGCCGCACCAGCCTATTCTCGAACAACCGCCCCTCACACCCTTGCTACCTCGTGCGCAGCTGGAGCCGTCACACTTGCCTGGTTCAGGAATCGCCTTCCATCGCCAAAGAGCAGGAATGCTACTTCTCCCCGTCATGCCAGGTGGCGCATGGTGTTCCCGCCCGTGGCGTGAGCCCGAGGGCGGGTCAGCTGATGAGGCACACCGACAAAGCTCGGTCGCCCCCGTTTTCCGGGCCGGTCGGCACGGAATGCAGGACGGTCGTCGTGGGCGCCCGCGGTGGTGTCATCGTTGCCTGGGCTCGACCCGTTCGTCGTAACCACCCTGTCCTGCGGCTCCTTCGCCTACGGCGCAGACTGCGGCGTGATCGGCTTACTGGGAATGGCATCTGATCTGGCCGAACACGGTCTCCGTCTTGACATCCTGTTGGCACGGTGAGAGTCCGCCGACCTGCATCCAGGTCAATGGGCCACGGCGGTCTGCGAGTGCCAACAGTGCCGACGGCGGTCGGTTTGGCTCGCGGCGAGAGGTAGCGGTGTCGTCGCGATGTGGATCGCCGCAGCCACACTCGACAGGCTTTCGGTGTGCCGAATCCCCCCAGGGCGGCGCATAGGCTCACTGCTGCCGTCGACGCAGAACTGAGGAGAACCCGGTATGCGCGCTGTCATCGTTCGGGATCGAGACGCCGGGCTCACCGGCATGACCCTGGTTCCAGACCTGCCCTATCCCCACGCGGCCGAGAACGACGTGGTCGTGCACGTCCGGGCCGCGGGATTCACTCGCGGAGAACTGGATTGGGCCGGCACCTGGACCGATCGAGCCGGACGGGACCGGACTCCGAGCGTGCCGGGCCACGAACTGTCCGGTGTCGTCGCCGAACTCGGCTACGGCACCACGGGCCTGACCGTGGGCCAGCGGGTCTTCGGCCTGGCCGACTGGACCCGCGACGGCACCCTCGCCGAGTACACCGCCGTCGAGGCCCGCAACCTCGCTCCCCTGCCCGCCGACATCGATCACTCCGTCGCCGCCGCGCTGCCGATCTCCGGCCTCACCGCCTGGCAGGGACTGTTCGACCACGCCCACCTTCGGGCCGGCCAAACCGTCCTGGTCCACGGCGCCGCCGGTGGAGTCGGCTCGATGGTGGTGCAGCTCGCACGTGAATCCGGCGCCCGGATCATCGGCACCGGCCGGGCCCGTGACCGCGACCGCGCACTCGCCCTGGGCGCACACACCTTTCTCGATCTGGACACCGAACGCCTCGAGGCGGCCGGCGAGGTCGACGTCGTGTTCGACGTCATCGGCGGCGACATTCTGGACCGTTCGACCGCGTTGATCCGCCCCGGCGGGACCGTGGTCACCATCGCCGGGCCGCCACGAATCCAACCCCGCGACGGGCGCGCGATGTTCTTCGTCGTCGAACCCGATCGCGGCCAGCTCGTCGAACTCGCCGCTCGGGTCCGCGCCGGCCGCATCGAGCCCGCTGTCGGGGTGGTACGCCCCCTCGCCGAAGCCCCGGAAGCCTTCGGGCCCAGGACCGCGACCCACGGCAAGACGATCATTCGGGTCAGCGACGACTGAGGTGTGACTCGCGGCGAGAGGGGTCGAATCCGTCTCTGGTCGAGCGGCCGTTTTTGCGCCACCGCGGTAACCGCCGCGCAGGTCCATGCCGTGGTCGCCCGGCCGGCAGACACCAGTGCCACACGGTTGAATCACAAGCAAAGAGGTACGCTGAGTTGCGACAGGTTTGCTGATGGATAGCGCCGGCTCTCGACTGTCCGGCCTGGCTGAATCGACAAGGGTGGGGTACCAGCTCAGGCGAGAGTTGGAATGCAAGCAAGTACACCGTTCGCCAGTCGGGTGGTCACAGGACGCCGTAATGGATGACACGTCAGTTGGTGGCAGGGACACCACCTCAGCGGAGGTGTTCGGGCGCTATCGACTGTTGTCGCTACTGGGGCACGGTGGCATGGGCGAGGTGTGGCGGGCGCATGATTCGCTGACCAACCGGGTGGTGGCGGTCAAAGTGTTGCCGGAGCGCTTCGCCGACGACGAGGAACTGCGCGAGCGGTTCCGCCGGGAGTGCCGGGCGGTGGCGCAGTTGGCCGAGCCGCATGTGATCCCCATCCACGATTTCGGCGACATCGACGGTCGGCTGTACCTGAATATGCGCCTGATCGAGGGCACCGACCTCCGTACGGTGATCAGCCGAGAAGGGGCCTTGCCGCCGCGGCGGGCAGTGGCGATCGTCGCACAGGTGGCCGCTGCGCTGCAGGCGGCCCACGACGTCGGGCTGGTCCATCGAGATGTCAAACCGTCCAACATCCTGCTGGGGGCCGAGGAGTTCGCCTACCTGATCGACTTCGGGATCGCCCACGCCACCGATGACCGCACGCTGACCTTGATCGGCGAGACCCTCGGCACCGTCGCCTACATGGCGCCGGAGGAGATCGGCGCGGCGGCCCAGGCCGATGCCCGAGCGGACGTGTACGCGCTGACGTGCGTGCTGTACGAGTGCCTGACCGGCCGACCACCGTTTACGAGCTCAGCGGGGGTACAGGGTGTGATCGCCCATCACCTGAATACCCCGCCGCCGCGTCCCAGCACCATTACACCCGATGTACCGACTGCGTTCGATGCGGTCATCGCCAAGGGAATGGCCAAAGACCCCGACGATCGTTACCAGACCATGCACGAGCTGGCCGCGGCGGCCCGCGCCGCGGTGGGCGATTCCGCGGTCGGCACCGCAGGGGATGTGGCGGCACGCCATGGGCGGCGAATCAGATTGTCGCCCAAGACCGCCGGGCTGCTCGCCGCCGCGGTCGCGGTCATGGTGGTTGCCGCCATAGCGGTCGTCATCGGCGTCCAGCTCGGATCAGGTGGTGGCAACTCGCCTACACCCGTCACCTCGGGCTACTCGGCACAGACTCCGCTGCCGTTCACCGGCGTCAGCTTGCCCACCGATGTGGCCGTCGACGCGGCGGGCAATGTATATGTCACCGACATGGGTAATGATCGGGTGGTGAAATTGGCGGCGGGCGCATCGACGCCGACGACGCTGCCGTTCACGGGCCTGAATAATCCCCAGGGTGTGGCCGTCGATACAGCCGGCAGCATTTACGTCACCGACACGAGCAACAATCGGGTCCTGAAATTGGCGGCGGGCGCATCGGCACCGGCCCCACTGCCCTTCACCGGACTCAAGGATCCCCAGGGCGTGGCGGTCGACACGGCGGGCAACGTATACGTCGGCGACCGGGGTAATGATCGGGTGGTGAAGTTGGCGGCGGGCACATCGGCACCGACCACGCTGCCGTTCACCGGGCTCCAAGATCCCCAGGGGGTGGCGGTCGACGCGGCGGGCAACGTATACGTCACCGAATTGAGTACCGAGCGGGTCGTGCGGTTGGCGGCAGGCGCATCGACGCCGACCACGTTGCCGTTCACCGGCCTCAAGGATCCCCAGGGTGTAGCCGTCGACGCGGCGGGAGACTTGTACGTCGTCGACTGGGGTAATCAATGGGTGGTGCGGTTGGCGGCGGGCGCATCGACGCCGACCCCGCTGCCGTTCACCGGCCTGAAGAACCCCCAGGGCGTGGCCGTCGACCGGGCGGGCAACGTCTACATCACCGACCTGGGCCCCGATCCGGTGGTGAAACTCCCGGTCGGCTGAGCCCCCGTTCCGGGTAATTCAGACCGGCGAAACATGCCAGGTACACCCATGCTCCAGAATGAGCACGGTCGCCCGCGCTGAACAGCCTGATCGCGGCGTTATCGTTCGCCCTAAGTTCACGAGGTCGAAGCAATGCTGCTGCTAGCGGCCGGGGCGGGTTCGGTAGCGAAAGCCTCCGGCGGGTCAGACGAACAGCGCATCCGTGCCCGGTTCAGCGGCCCGGGCCCGCCGGGCGAAACCGGCATAGAAGAATGGGATGTTGTCCCCCGGATCGCCCTTTATCCGCCCACGGACCCGGTCCCATGTGATCATCGCGATGCAGATCCCCGGCCCCTCCACGACCAGGACCGGCTGCTCGCGCTGATCGAACCATTGGTATCGCCCACCGCAGGCCCGCCGACCGACCTCGAGGACGTAACACCCGACGCACTCGGCGAGAGTTTGCACCTCAACCTCGGTCATATCCGCTGCATACGAAGAAATTTCGGCAAGCAGGTCCTCCACGATCGCGAGGCTGGCCTCCGAGTAGTCGAGTACCTGCCCGTCACGGTCTCTGCTCATTGCCACCGCCTGTTCGGCAGCGGTCGCGATATCCGTGTTCACATCGACCATCCCACTCCGACTCCGAACGCGCCCGACAGGCAGCGCAACCGGCTCGAACGGTACTACCGTCTCCGCCTGCGGGTGATCGGGGCCGGGTGCCGACCGGCGTTGAACCTCGCCCAGGACAGGCCGATCCGCCACATCGCGACGCCATCGAAGCCGGCGGACTTGCCGATCACGATCTTCACCGCGGCGGTCGGGAAAAGACCGTATCGCGAATTGGTTGACGCAGAGGCAGTTCCGGCCGACGGGTACAGGATCGACGACAACGGCCTGTTCTGGCCCGAAATTGGTGCTGCCGGATCGCGGCTTCGCCAGTCGCTCAACAGAATTCGCTTCCGAGGCGAATTAGATCGATGGCTCGAAGGGCGTCGAGACCTCGAAGAGGGACGGCGAACCCGGCGCCGGACTCCTCCCCGGTCCCCGAGTTCTGCGACGGCGATCTCGGGGTTGGACTCGGTGTCGAATTCCGGGAGTTCCCTGAGGCTTTCGCACCCCACAGTCGCTACCGTCGAGCTACCACCGGAAGCCCGGCAGGTACCGGGCGGCGAGAGGATGTGGAGTGCAGACGACACTGACGACGGATCACCCTCGGATACAGCCGGAGTCGGCAACCGACTCCGGCTGGCAGCCGGCGACCCGGATCCTGTTCCGCTTCGGCCTCGTCTACCTCACCCTGTTCTGCCTGCTCTACCCGCAGATCACCTACGCGTTCGCGGGCTGGTTCCAGCACGTGCTGCCGGAGCGCGCGGTGCTGTGGCAACTCGATCTGTTCGCGCCGGTATATCGCTGGATCGGCCGGCACGTCTTCGGTGTGGACGCGGTCGTCCACGAATCCGGCAGCGGCGACCAGACGGTGTTCTGGGTGTTGCTGTTCTTCGTCCTGGTGACCGCCCTGCTGGTGACCGCGGTGTGGTCGGTGCTGGACCGGCGCCGCACCGAGTATCGCGTCCTGGCCGGATGGTTCCTGCTCTTCGTCCGGTTGTGCCTGGCCGGGCAGCTGGTGCTGTACGGCATGGCGAAGGCGATCCCGGTCCAGATGCCGCGGCCGGCGCTGAGCACCCTGCTGGAGCCGTACGGCAACTTCACTCCGGCGGCAGTGCTGTGGAGTCAGGTCGGATCCTCGCAACCGTACGAAATCCTTTTGGGCGCTGCGGAACTGGTGGCGGGCTTGCTGCTGTTCGTGCCGCGCACCGCGCTGCTGGGCACGATGCTCGGCGTGGTCAGCTTGGCCCAGGTGTTCGTACTGAACCTGACCTTCGACGTGCCGGTGAAGGTCCTGTCCGGGCACCTGCTGCTACTCGGCCTGGTGTTGCTGGCACCCGAGGCACGCCGGCTGCTGAACGTACTGCTCCTGGAAGGATCGGCCGGACCTTCGACGACTCCGAATCCCTTCCGCACCGTCATGTCCCGCCGCCGCGCTACGCTGGCGCAGGCCGCCCTCGCGCTCTGGGTCACACTGTCGTTCGCAGTGCTCGACTGGCACGACTACCGGGAGGCGACCGCGCGGCCACCGCTGTACGGCATCTGGGTCGTGACCGGCTACGAGCGAGACGGCCGGCCCGTGCCGCCGGGAACCGACCCGGACCGCTGGCAGAAGCTGATCATCGACACCGCGGGCGCGCTCACCTACCAGCGCGCGGACGGCTCACTCGAAACGACCGAGGCGACCGTGGACTCCACCGCACACCGGCTCAACCTTCCCGGCCCGGATCCGCAGGGCACCTTCGATTTCCGTCAGCCCGACCCGCACCGCCTGGAGCTGACCGGCAGACTCGACGACCACCCGGTCACGATGACCCTGAACTGGCTGGACCCGAACAGTTTTCCGCAACGCAGCCGCGGATTCCATTGGATCCAGGAGGAACCCGCCTTCCGGTAATCAGACGAGTTGCCGCAGGACAGCGCCGAACAAGACCGTTCCCCCGACACCCGAAGCTCGCCACGCTGCCAGGCCGTGAACAAAGACGCCTGACGCGCCACCGGCGACACGGCAGAGTCCGCGTCGCCGGTGTGCTCGGCCCGGGCAATAACGGCTAGAGGGTGACCGGGTGGACGACGACCGAGCAGGGGTGGATTGCCGCCGTCTCGACCGGCTGACTGGCCATCATGTCGGGCGGGGTGACGTTGAGCGTGTGCGAGATCGGGCAGGGGCGCCCGTTGTCGGTCACGGTATTCTCGACGACGGCATGAGCGGGCTGCCCCGGAGCGATCGTGATCTGCGCTGGGTCGTTCCAGCTGAAGTCCGGGTTCTGGCCGTAGACGGCACTGTGCAGGGACGTCGAAGCGTGGACCACGGTGTCGCCGGGCGACCACATGGTGACAGCGGGAAAGCCGCGCAGCCAGCAGGAGGTGTTGCCGGTGGTCTCGAAGATCAGCCGGGTGCCGTCGAAGTTGGGGTTGGCACCCGAGATGTCCTCGGCGCGAATATGAATCTGCCCGTCGACGCACTCCGCGGCCGGCGCGGGCGGGGGCGCGGACGTGGTGGTAGCGCCGGCGGTACCGGTGTCTGCGGGGGTCGAGGGATCGGGCGCCCCGCCCGTCGCTTGGGCACTCGTCCCACCGGTACCGGCCGGGCCGGGTCCCGAGTCCTGGATGTTCGTCCCGCCGGTACCGACCGAGCCGGGCGCCGAACCCTGAGCGTTCGCTCCGCCCGTGCCGGCCGAAGTCGCTGCGGTAGTGGTAGGTACCGGCGTCGCTGTGGTGGTGGTCGGGACCGGCGTCACGGTCAGTGTGGCAGTCCCGCTGGCGGAGCAACCGCTCGTAATTGCCGCCACCACACCGGCCGCGAGTACCGCCCCTGCGATCCTGTATCCCATGTCCGGATTCCCTCCCGTGTCGCTGAAAGTATGTCGTTGCGACGCAACCTGATCAGGCGACCAGTGCGGCAACGCTTGATCATCTACCGAACCGGGCGGACTGTTATCGGCTGGGAAGGTTCCGGTGTGTGAGGACCCCGCAGCACGCCGCGGCCGGGACAAGCCTCAGGTCAGCCGACCTTCACAGCGTCCCCAGACCAGGGTCTCGTGCCCCTTGACGATGGGGTATTGGCCGGTGGCCCCCTATCCGAGGTTCACCGGGACGATCAGCAGCCGGCCCGCCCGGTGTCGTCCACTGCGGTGGTGATCTCGGTGTAGATCGTGGCAACGATGTCTTCGGCGGTACGGGTGGCGCCGATGCGGGTTTCGTCGACGAAACCCAGTGCGTCCCAGCCGTGGTACCACTCACTCATCTGTTCACGGCCGAACGAGCCCGCCTTGTCCCGGGTGGCGTGCCGGCGGACCGTTTCCTCGAAGTCCAGATCGAAGGCATAGAACCGTGACAGCCGCGCCTGATCTCGGAGGCGCTCCAACATGCGCCCGTAACGACGTTGGGAGAGAATGCCTTCCACCACGACGATCAGACCGCGGGCCAGGCCGAGTGACGCGATCTCGCCCAGCAACTCGATATTGAGGCCGCCGGGGACGTCGCCTTCGCCCAGCATGTGCCGCCGCACCACATCCTGCCCGACGACCATGCACTGCGCCCGGCCGAACTTGCGCTGCAGAAGTCCAGCGACAGTGGACTTTCCGGATCCGGAGTTGCCGCGGATCACGACCAGCCGACCCATCGTCCGGGCCGTCACCGCGGCGTGGATCTGTGCCGCGGTGCGGGCCGGCTCGGCGGAGGTGTACCGCAACGCCTGCTCGTGTGCGTCGGCATCGATCCGGACCCGAGACCGGCCGGTGGCCGCTGGGAGCGGTGCGGGCTTGGTCGCCACGAGGTGGGTGAAGCGCGCGACTTCCACGTACGGGTGGCGGTCTGCGAGTTGGTTTTCCAGCTCGAGCAGACCAGCGAAGAAGTCCTCGTCGTGCTTGCGACTGTCGTCGGCGATCAAATCACACACAGTGCGCACCCCGTACCGGATCGGCTGCTCCAGCCCGGCCGCAACCATCTCGGCAATCAACACGGCAGCGGAAACGGTCTCGATCTCGACGCCGTAGGTGACGGTATCCCGCTTCGAGGTCGCCAGCAGCCGCATTGCGTCGTCGAGGTCACCACGCCGGACCGCCGCGGACAGCGGATCACAGTCGGGATTCGGTGCCAGCACCGACAGCACACCGCCCGGCCGCAATGCCGCCACGAGCATCGCGAACACCGCATCGCGCCGCGGCACGTACTGGATCAGGTTGTGGCAGAGGACGACGTCGAAAGTTCCGGCCTCCACCACGGTGGTGAGTTCGGTGACATCGGCACGCCGGGTGTCGATCGCGTCGGCGTAACCCAGTCGGCGCGCCAACTCCTCGGCCTCGGCGAGGGAATCGTGCGAAGCGTCCACGATCGTGACGTGGTGTCCGAGTGCGGCCAGCCGGACCGCATCGAGTCCGTTCCCGCCGCCCACGTCCAACACATCGAGTGGTCCCTGCCGCAGATGACGGGTCAGGTTGGTGGCCACCTGCTCGTACCGCAGGCGGCCCCAGGGGGTGGATTGATAGCGCCGGAAGTCGTCCAAGTGACGGTCGAACGCCGAGAGGTCGGCGGAATCGCTTCCACGGCAACGATCTTCGTTCCTCGGAACTGTCACTTGTCCGCTCCTTCGGCTACTGGGCGCGCTGACGGCCGGAATGTGCGCGCAGCACCGGCCGGCCCATGCTCATCACTTCCACACAGAATGAACGCCGATCGCGCAGTCCGCCGACGTCATCAGAGTTCGTCGAACACCGCCAGGAATTCGTCGGTGGGGCGCAGGATGAGTCCGTTCTCGCCGGAGCCGGCAACATACACCGCCGGTGTGATGCGGCCTTCGTGCCACCGGTACACATGCGGGCTCGTCGGCCACGGATCCTGCTCGAAGTGCCGCAACGTCAACGGGCCGAGCACAAATGAGATGACATCCAGCACGTCCACCCCGTCGAAGGGTGCGGCGTACAGGCTCGATTCCGCCGGGACAGCGAAGACTGCCCCGGCGCGGCCGGTCAGCTCGGGATAGTCCCCGAGCCACAGCGCATGCGCGCTGGTGTAGTCGCCACCCGAGAGCAGGAACCACGGCGGAACACCCGCAGGAAAGTCCGCCGCCGTGAGACGCACAGGACCGTCAGCGCGGGTGCCGGCCTCGGCGAGCGCGAACACATCGGCCGCGTCGACCGGCCAGCCCGCCAGCATGTCCTGCGTGATCGGGTAGATGACGTGCACGGCGTCGAGTACGACGCGCTGCTCCAGGCCGAACGCGATCGGCCTGCGCACGCAGTCGGAGTCGGCGGGGTCGCTTTCGGGGTACAAGCGGGTACGGACCAGTGCCCGAAGCTCTGCGAAGGGCTTGCTCGTCAGTGGCTCGACTTCGTCGTCGACCATCCCGGTGCCGAGGTGATCGGCGACCAACGCCGCCCAATCCGCGGGCGGTACTGCCGCAGCCTTCCGCACCAGGTTCTCCATGTAGTAGACGCGGCTGCCGAACATCGGCCGGGTGACCCGCACTGCGCCGTCGGCGACGACCTGCGCGGTGCAGCCACGCAGGTCGGCTGCCGCACAGAACAACTCCTCGATCTGCCTGCGAATATCGCGCATGCCCGCTCCCCCGGTCCCGTCCCCGCGCCCTCGCCGCGGGGAACAGCCACCCCACTCCTGCCGAGGGTAGCGGCGGGTGCAGACAGATCACGGGGATTCGAACAGCTCGACCTCCGATCGTGACGCCCAGCCGACGGAGTCTTCACACAGTCGAATCCCAGTCGGGCCGGGTTGTCGGACGGTCGGTGTAGCGTCCACCGCCATGCAGCCTGCTACCGCTGTGGTCGCCAGTATCGTGAAGGGCCTGCTCCCGTTCGATGATCTCGAACGGGACCATGTTGCAACGACTTCGGCCTGGCTCGCGTCGACCGACGACATCTTCCGGCGAGCTAAACCGGCAACGCCGTCACCTCACCTGGTCGTCTACATGGTGCTCGTCGATCCCGATGAACGTGGGATCTACCTCGGTGCACACCGCCTCGCGGGCCTACATCTGCCGATGGGCGGCCACGTCGAACCCGGCGAGGAACCGCTGGCCGCGGCACGCCGCGAAACGCTGGAAGAGCTGGGGATCGCCGCCGACTTCTCCGTCGTGGGCACCGACCCGCTGCTGGTGACTGTGACGACCACGGTCGGCGCCGACCAGCATGTCGACATCACGCTGTGGTACGTCATCCGCGGCGACCGCCGCCGCAACTACCCGCTGGACCCGGCAGAATTCGACGGCGGCACCTGGTGGGATCTCGACCCCTGCGGACTTCCCGAGACCGATCCCCATATGACGCGATTCCTCGCCAAACTCGAACGTTCCACGTCATCCGCACGCGCAGGATCGGACGTGCCCGGCCAGGATGCCGGGCGGGCGAAAGTGGAGTAGCCACACCGCATTCGGGTAGGAGCAGTTGTGCCATAGGCTCGATACCGTGGTCGCGTTCCTACGCTGCCCGGTGCGGGTTCGACCGCACCCTGGACTGGCTGTAGCCCGAATCTCGTTCGGGCCCTTCCTGCAGCGGGCACTCGGCGAGCATGCTGCCCGGCTGTTGAGCACCTGTCGTCCTCGAGCCGGGCATGGTTTCAGCGGCGACGTCGTCCTCTCGCACCGGCCGTGACCACCTGGTGCTCGTCTCGATGCCGAGTTGTGGGGCCGGCGCCTTCGGCGGCACCGGCCCCACGCTACGCATTCCAGCGATTCAAGCGCTAGGAATTCCCGAACGAGCGCTGTCGCTGTTCCTCCAGATCGGCCTCGGTGCGCGCCTTTTCGGCCTCGAACTCCTTTTCCGCAGCCTCTCGCTGCGAGTCGGCCTTGTCCTGCTGTGCTCGGCCCTCCCGGCGCAAGTTCTCGTTACCGAGAGCTGCTCCGGCGACTTCCTTGACCTTGCCCTTGACACCCTCGACAGCACCCTCGAGACCTTCGCGCAAACCACTCTTGTCATGCTCGGACATGAAATACCTCCATATCGACCAACACGTACACACAGCGTGTACCCGCCGATTGCAGTATGTAACAAACTGCGTGCCACCATGATTCGCACATGCTCCGCGAGATCCGCACTCACGCCACAGGTTTCGGATCGAAACTGTCGGGCATGCCCTATGCAAGACACAGGATCGACCCCGGGGTCGACGAGAGAAGGATGCACCGATTCGGCGCGCAGACATGCGCTCCGGTCGCCCGCTTCTGTCAGCGGCCTCGACAGTAGGAGTAATCAATGCTTGGTCTCAGCGTTCTCGGTTGGATCATCATCGGCGGCCTCGCCGGATGGATCGCCGGCAAATTCATGAAATCCGATGCACGCCAGGGAATTGTGGCCGATATCGTTGTCGGCGTGATCGGCGGCCTCATCGGAGGATTCCTGTTGAAGGTCCTCGGTGTCGATGTCGAAGGTGGGGGGCTGTGGTTCAGCTTTTTCACCTGCCTCGGCGGCGCGATTATCTTGCTGTTCCTTCTCAACCTCATCACCGGCCGAAGCACTATGCGCTGACCCGATCGCGACACCGACGACGTGCAGGCGACCCTGCGCGAGATTTCAGGCTTGCGCCCGCGCCCGTCGGCGCTGCCAGAACAACCAGCACACACCCGTGCCGGCGCAGACCGCCGCCAGCGACCCGGCCGCGGCGGCCACACCGCCCACTCCGGTTTCAGCGGCATCCAGCGTCAGCACGGTCGCAGCCACTGACGTCACACAGAGCAGAGTGCCTGGCATATGCAGGCCGTCTACGAGCGAGTAACCGGCCTGAAAGGGAATGCCTTCCGGTGGCCGGTGTTCGTCTCCCGTGTCGGTGGCATCGACGACCCGGCGCGCCGAGCGCGGGCTGCGAACGGTGGACCGTGACATAGTTTCTACCCCTTCGATGGTCGTCGGATATCGACCGGCAAGACAGCGGTTGACGAATCACTCAGCCTGCAGGACAGACACCAGTCGCCGCGTCGTGCGCGCCGTCGATCGTGGCCTGACGCTGTTCATCGGTGAAGACCGCCCAGTCAGGCGATGACGGATAACCACCGATCGTGTCGTCGACCGCTCGGTCGACGCCTGGTTGCCCGGAAGTCCGGCGGATATTGTCCAGTCTCGGTATCAGGGCCGCGCAGGTCTTGTTGCGCAGCTTGGCAGGCGTTATCGCCGACGGAACCGATACCGATCGAGAATTGGACGGTGGCACAAAATCTGTCGGGTTCTCGGTGGGCGACGCAGGACGTGGAGTCGAGCTCGTCCCTGGGAAGTTGTGGGCGCCGTCCGTATAGTCGCAGGCGGAGGCGCCGAGCGTGATCATGCAGGCGGCCAGTGCTATCAGATAGCGACGCACAGGGGAACTTTCTCTGAGTAGTCCAACATACTGCGGAGCGGGACGACATATCCGGGGACTAATTCTTCGGCACCAGGATTCCGGTCAAGTCCGCGTCCCGAATAGGGGTATTCGAGTTTGCCTGCACTTTGCACATCAACTGGATTACGGCAATCGATCCGTCGACGGTGTCGGGCGCTGGAGTACCGGTCACCTTGGAATCTTGTTGCAGGTATTTGCGGACTGTCACCCGCTGCTTGTCCTGGTCCTGGGAAATGAACTCGCTGCACGGCGTGTCTCCGCCCTTGTTGACGGCCTCTTTGGCTTGTTCACAGCCTCCGAGCGCCGGCAGCAGGACGGCTGCGGTAAGAATAACGGCGGTCGGAAGTGTTCGGCGAACTGTCATGAATTGCGTATGCCCGGCTTCGAGCATCTGAAACAACCCCTCTGCGGGGCGTGATGGATAGTCCGCATTGCCATGTCACGACTCACGCCGGGTTGATCGAGATCGGCATCGACGCCCTGTGATGCCGGCAATCAGCAATCTCCCGATGAGCCGACGCGGGTCAACCAGGTGATGACATGGTCCTGCTCGTGTCGATGTCTGCCCCTCCCACGCACATTGCAGATCGCGGGAAGCGGCCGAACGCAACATTCTCGACTTACCCCCGGATCGGACGCCCAAACAGCTCGCTGGGTCTGGTACACCGGGAACCATGACCGGCAACCGCGCCCGCCCGCACCGACGGATTCCCCGGCGATGGAGTCAGATCGAGGAATCCCGGCGCGGCATCGTCCTGGCCTGGCTCGCGTTCACGGTGACATTCGGCGGAGCACGTCTGGTGACCTGGCTGATCCAGGTCAACCCACACAAGGCCGGCAACGTTTCCGCAGACGGCATCCATCTGCACCACTACTTGTGGGGAATTCTGCTGCTGAGCGGAGTCGCCATCTTCGGGATGGTCGACCGCAGTCCCCGCGCCCGCACCTGGATGGGACTGGCTCTCGGTATCGCACTGGCGCTGATCGTGGACGAGGCCGCCTTGCTCATCACCCTGCAGGACGTGTACTGGCAGACCGCCGGCTGGCCCAGCGTCGCGTTGGGCGTGACCCTGATCGGCCTGGTGGGATCCGCGCTGGCGTTGACACACGGCGATACAGCACCGAAGACGCCTACCACGTGAACGACCGTATCCGCACTGACGTCGAGGCGTGGCGCGGTCGGCGTAACGAGCCACCAGGGTGGGTCTCGACCGAACTCCGGTCGAGACCCACCCGTCACACTCGATCCGACGCCTTGACCCGATTCGGTGGTGCCCTGACGTCGGTCAGTTCTCGGTCTTCGTGCGCCAATCGTGCACGGCATCACGAATTCGGTCGAACAGAGCCAGTGGCGGCCCGAATACGACGTTCGCGGTGGCGGATTCACCGGCCTGTGGATGCGGGCGCGTGGGCGCGACAGCTTCGGCGAAGCGTAGCGCGGTGGCCAGACGAGCGCTGTCTCGGTCCGAAAGACTCCGGCGCAACGCGTCGAATTCTTCTTTCTCCTCCATCTCGGCGTGTTCGACAACCGACGCTGAGAAGTCCTCAAATTTCTTCGCGAACCGGTCGTCTGTGACGCCGAGTTCATAGAGTTCGGCCAGGACGTGCTTGGCCTGGTCCTCTTCGTGAAGGCGATCGTCGACGATTTCCCCAGCCACCTCGGCACGGCGCGACGCCGGGTGCACCACCTGCTCCTCGGCGCTCTCGTGCACCGCGAGCAGCCGTACGAGGTCCTCGAACGGCCGCTGTTTGGCCTTTCCCACGGCAGACTCGACCTGCTGCAGCAGGTCCCTGATCTGTGCGTGCTGTTCCTCCAACAGAGTGATGACGTCGTCCCGCTCAGTCGGCATCTGTCCTACCTCCGTGTTCGAATGCGGATTGCGATTGCGGTGCGCGCAACCGTCTGCGGCCTACCCGGGAAGTGAGGGCCAAACACCGCCGACCGGACGACGCCGTCGGTCTGTCGGCTGCTGCCGATGATCCCGATTCCGAACACTTCCCCGGGATCGGAGCGCCGCACGGCGGGTGTGAGTGCAGGATGTTCTTGTGACACAGGGGAATCCGGAATTATCGCGCAGGTGAAGCCGACGTCGACAGTCATCCTGGCCACGGCGGCATCGATCCCCGCTACGACGAGCTGACCACCCTCCTGACTCCGGACCGTCGAGCTCCCGGCAATGCGCGAAAGCTTCTGGCCGAGTTGCAATATGACAGCGGGGATTTCTATCGCATCGACGGAACGGGTATGTGGTTCCGATGGCATCCGGTTCAGGATGTCAACGCCGAGAATGGAGTACCCGAATACGGGCGACAACCGTCGGTTTGAAGGCGGCGTTCGCCGCGCGCGCAGAACAAGGAGGTCGCAATATCGGGACGCAGGAGTCGTTTCGGCTCCGATCTGCGGGCACAACACTGCGGTACCCGCGGCAAGGAGGATGGTCAGTCCCAGACGAGGGTGAGGACGCGGTGACCATCGGGTATGGCAGGGATGTCGCAGTAGGCGTCCTCGTCGTAGGACCAGCCCTCCCAGACCGGTTCCGCGTGCAACTCCCCCACGTCGAGTCGCCCGTCGATGACACTGGACGGCAGTGACGTACAGATCGCCACCGATTCCGCCGCGATGCCGTCGTGATCGTGGTCGAACATCTCCTCGTGCAGTTGCACCCGGATCCAGGCGACGGCTGGGTCGGCGTCGAGGACGGTGAGGCGCGCCGCGATCTCGGCGAGATCGGGCCGGCCCTCGCCGTACTGGTTGGGGGCGATGGAGTCTTCGAAGGTGTTGCCCTCGAAGAACTCCGCGATGGTCACCAGCGGGTACCGGTAGTCGTGGCCCGCGGAGCGGGTGCGGATCTCGTCGCGGGTGATCATGGACCGATGGTAGAGGCCGCGCTGACGCCCCCGGCGGGAACGGTTGCCCGTGTGGCGGTTACCGCCCCGGGCCGAGACCCAGTCCTGCACGGTGTGTGTGCGACCGTTCATCACAGGCCGAGGTTGCCTGAACGTCAGGCGATCGTCGGCGCAGCAACGAGGTCCATCGCGTCGGTGATCCGCCGGCGCATCACCGGGCATCGTCAACCTGTCCTCGATCGCCGCGTTCGCCCCACCCGCGGCCAGCCTGCTCTACACCGGCATCAAAGCCTACGTCCTCAATGTCTCACAGGCCCTCGACATGGAACTCAAACCGCACGGCATCCACGTCACCGCCCTGTGCCCAGGCTTCACCCATACCGAATTCCACGATGTCATGGGCACTCGCGACAAAGCCGATCATCTGCCCCGGATCCTCTGGCAGCAGCCCGAAGCCGTCGTCACCGAAGGCTGGGCCGCCGTGATGAAGGGCAAACCCGTGTGTGTGCCCGGCACCGTCAACAAGATCTCAGCCGCCGCCATGAAACCCCTGCCCATCCGCGTGAGCTATCTCGCCGGAAAGACCTTCAACCCCTTCAAGAACAACTGAATCCGCCCATGCGAGGAATCCACTACATGCTCGCAGCTCGCTCCGGGCGAATCGGTTGCCCGTACCCTCAACCACAAGGCGCCTACCAGCAAGTGCAGCGCACCAACGCGAAATACGGTTTTGCATCTGATCCTATAAAGGCCATTCGACCTCGTCGGGTGTCTTGTCGGTGCGGATCCCCCGGAAACTCGGGTGCCGCAGCAGCCCGTCCGCGCTGACCTCGCGGTACTCGATGTCGGCGACGAACACCGGCTCGACCCACCACGCGGACCGCGTCACCGCGGCCGGTGGTGGATCATCGAGCGGGCTGGTATCGCGGCGGACCTCGTCGAGGGCGGCGCGGATGCTGCGCCGCGCCGCCGCGGTGAAACCGGTGCCGACCCCGCCGATGCAACGCAGGCGACCTTCAGGGGTATGGCCGGCCAGGACCAAGCCGCCGAACGTGGCACCGTTCGGGCCGGATCCGGGGACCGCGCCGACGATGACAGCCTCGGTCGTGGCCCGCAACACGGTCTTGATCCACGCCGGTGACCGGCGGCCGGGCTCGTAGATCGAATCGGCCCGCTTGCTCACGATCCCCTCCAAGCCCGCCTCGGCTGCGGCCTGCAGCAGCTGCTCGGCGCCGGTGTCGGCCAGCGACCAGGACGGCGGAACCCGCACACGCGCACCGTCGTCGAGATCCAGATCGGTGAGCGCGGCCCGCCGCGACGAATACGGATCACCGAACAGTTCGCCGGTGTCGACGGCGAGCAGGTCGAAGACCATGTAGTCGACCCGGACCTCGCCGATCAGCTCGGCAGTGGGACGCCGGACGTGCATGCGGCGCTGCAGGAGCGCGAACGACGGCGCACCGCGGCCGTCCGGGGCGACGAGTTCGCCGTCGAGCAGCAGGGTGCGCCCGGCGGTGGCCTCGGTGAGCGCGGTGGCGATCTCGGGGTAGGAGCCGGTGATCTCGCGCAGGTTCCGGCTCCACAGGCTGATCCCGTCCCGGGTGCAGCGGGCGATCGCGCGGACGCCGTCCCATTTCATTTCCGCGCTCCAGCGGCCCGGAGGCACAGGTGGCTGTCCGGGTGTGGCCAGCATCGGTGCCGGTACCGACAGACCCACAAGATCAACCCTAGATCGTGGACGGTGGCATAGTCTGCGCTGGTCGGCGCGCTTTCCTTCGAACGAGGGCGCGGCCCGGTCACGGCAGGAAAGTTCGAGATCTCCTCCGATGCGGCGCGAAGAAGGGCATCGCCTCGATGCAGTCCAACGCCCCCACCGAGTCAGCGGGCCGAGCCCACCGGACTGCCACGAAACCCTTTCTGTCCCAATCGTCTAACATTCGACACGACAGACGGCATACACGCATACGAGGGAACGTGAGAACCCACGCGAGACGGGCCACCCCGGCAGATAGCGATCTGGACCCCGGGTTCTTCGACGCCGACGCCCAGCAGTCCGCGGACTGGCTCGCATGGAGCGACCCAGCTGCGATCGATGCCCGCATCGAGAGATTGTTCACCGAGACGCTGCCTCGCTTGGAGGCGGCACAGGTCGGCGAGAGCCGCCCAACGCTCGATGACCGGTTCAGCGCGGCCGCGTTCGACAGGGTCGTTTCCCTGATCGAAGCCGCCGTACGCAGCGAGGATGGACGGTACACGCCCGAAAACGATTATCTCGCGGACCAATTCATCACCTATATCGGCGAGTGGATGGTTCGACGCGTCGACGGCGTCTGGTTCAACTCACCCGAGAACGGCGCGCCGATCTTCGACGGGTACGGTCCAGCGGTCGGCTACCGATGGTCGCAGGAGTGGGCGAACGACCTTCTGGTGTTGCTGTTCATGATGGCCGTCGACAGCGACGACAGCCCATATGCGTACTTCGTGGACCTACTGTGCGAGCGCGGACTGATGTTCGCGCAGGAGCGGGGTATGCCGGATCTGGAAGCGGAGATCCTGGCGTGATCACGCGCGGGATTGCCTGAACTGCCGCGAGAAGCCACCGACGAGGCATCGGGTACCTCCGTCTGTGGTGTGATCCGGCGCCTTCTGGCCCGCCCCGACCCCATGCACTCATGGCCTTCACCCGCGCCCTGGGCAGTCGCAGCCGACGCGACGGCATCCGGGCGGTCGGCATCAATCCGGGCCCGGTGGCGACCGCACGCATCACCGCGCTCATCGAGCACCATGCCCGCTTCGCCGAGACGGCCGCGGGACTTTCGTTCGGCCGCCCGACCCATCCGCGCGAAATCGACGTCACGGCAGCGTTTCTCGCCTCGGCGTCGTCGTAGTGGTGTCTACCCTCGCCGTGCTCAGCGGTCACCGACCGACGCCTGTCCCGCAACCGTGGTGTAGCCTCGCTGCAGTTCTTCACCGAGTGTGCGTTGAGTCGACATTCTGCTTCGATGCGAAAGGTGATCCATGGGAAAAGGCAAACATCGAGCTATTAGTCGGTCTCGATACAAGGTGCCTTCCTCGGCCGTCCTGAGCGTCGTTCCGGTGGCGCTTATTCTGACGGCCACCGGGACCGTGAACGCTCAGCCCGCCGGGGGCAGCGCACTGTCACAGTCCGATCAGGGGCAAGGAGAGGAGCTCCAGCCCGACCGGAACCAGGGTGACCGATCCAGCTCAGGCCAGCCGGAGCAGTGGCCTGCGGCTGTCGCGCCAAATGTGCACCCGTACCAGGGTTTACAGATCCCGGATGACACGCTGAGTTCACTGCAGTGGGCACGGCCGATCCCGGACAAGAAGTACTTGGCGCCCCTGGGCCCGCTGAACGCGCCCGTTCCCGTCGCGCCGGTGCCCCCCATCGCGCCTGCGCCGGGCACCTTGCGCTTCGGTGACCTGCAAGTGGATTCACCGGAATGGCTCGATCGGGAGCAAGCGATCCAGCTCAACGACGGTGCCGCCGAGGCCGAGGCCGGTCTGGCAACCTTCCTCGACTCGATCGGCATGGAACGCAGCCGATCCGACCGTGTCGCAGGAGAAACCATTGCGGGTGCCGCGACCGGCGCGACGGCGGGCGCGGTGGCGGCGAGCCCCTTCGGTCTCATCGGAGGGGTCACCGGCGGAGCGCTCGCGGCCGCCATCGGTCTTCCGTTCGCACCGATCGGCCTCGTCGCTGTTCCCATCGGTGCCGCGTATGGCGCCGCCCTCATGGAAGTTCCGATTGCCGCAATCGGCGCCGGCGTGGGCGCGATCGTCGGCTCCGTGCACGCGCTGAGCGCACCACCAAGGGCAGTTGCCGACTGACACAACAACCTTCGATCGCACAGCCCGATCGCCCGACGTCGGCGGTTTCCGGCTTCGACCGGCCTGCGAGCCCGCAGGCCGGTCGATCTGCGTGCACGGCGGATAGGTCCCGCTCCGGACACCGAACACCCACCGCGGGTGCCTGACTCGCAATCTCGGTCAGGCACAGCGGTGGGTGTTTCGTTGGTGGCGCAAAATCTGCGGATCCCCGCATCCGGATGAAACGCGCTCCGGCATTATGAAATTGGGTCAGAGCGCTCCATGGATCGACGTTCCGGGCGAGGCGCCCTCGGGCCCTGGCCGGTACGGCAACCGGTTGGCGTTGATCGGCAACACCCAGTAGCTACCCGGCTACTGCGTGTTCCTGCCACGGCGGTATCGCCGACCAACTCACCGAACTACCGATACCCGGACCGACCTCGTGCATGGACGACCTCGTGCTGCTCGGCGAAGCTGTCGAACGCACTCGCCCCCAGCCGATCCGGACTGCTGGTGGCTGAACTACGTATGGGCGGCCATTGCCTCGCGCAGGCTCTTCGGACGCATATCAGTCCACGTCTTCTCGACATATTCGATGCATGCGTCTCGACTGTCCTCGCCGAACGCAACGAGCCACCCGTTCGGGATATCGGCAAAGCTCGGCCACAGACAATACTGCTCCTCGTCGTTGATCAGAACGCAGAACTGGCCGTCTTCGTTGTCGAATGGGTTGGTGCTCATTTCACCTCACTGGATAGTGACATCAGGTGTGCCTTTTGTCGGGAGCGACATTACTGCCGGGTGCTGCAAATGAACCGCATGGTATTCGCGGCGGTGCGACGTGCGGATGGGAAGTGGTCAGCATTCACTCATACGCTTCTCCAGGACCGGGCCGACGACGGCCATCGCATGCGGATGGCTGAGTTCGAGGTGGCGGGCGTCGACGACGTTGTTGTGAATCTTCCCCTTGACGTACGGGTGCCACGTCTGCACGAGAGAATCGTGATCCTTGCGGTCTTTTCCTGCGGTGAAGAAGACCACGTCTCCCTCGAAGACGTCCGGCCGGTGGTCGGCCGCGATTTTGCTACCGGTCTCGAAACTGTCCATCACCCGGTCCGTCTGTTCGGCGGTGAACAGCCCGGTGCCGACCACTTGGTCACGGATGACCGCCCACGCTTGTTCATGGGTGTCCACCTGCACCGTGTCATCGAGGTCGAACAGTTCCCGCCAACCGCCGAGCAGGTCCGCCATCAGTTGTCCGGGCGCGGGCTCGTCCACGGTGGTGATCGCCGAAGCCGGCAGATCCGAGGTGTCGACGGCGGAATCCAGGATGGCCAGCGTCCCGATGATCTCACCCTCGCGCTGGAGCTTCACCGCCATCGCATGCGCGATCTGCCCGCCCAACGACCAGCCGAGCAAGTGATACGGCCCGCTCGGCTGCACCCGGCGGATCTCGGCCACATACCGTTCGGCCAACTCGTTCACGGAATCGGCACGTGGTTCGCCCGCAACGACATGCGGATCCTGCAAGCCGTACACCGGGCGATCCTTGTCCAGATGTTCGACCACGCTGCCGTAGAACCACGCCAATCCCCCGGCGGGGTGTACCGCGAATATGGCGGGCTTCGATCCGCCGGCACGCAGCGTGAGCAGTACCTCCAGCCCGGATCCGCCCTCGGCCTCGTCGACCCGGCGCGCCAGCGCTTCCGGTTTCGCATCGTCGAACATCCACGGCAGCGGGATCGTCACGCCCCGAGCGCGCAGTTCGGTCACAACCATTGTGGCCAGCAGCGAATTGCCACCCAGGTCGAAGAACCCGTCCGACCTGCCGACCCGCTGGACGCCCAACACCTGCGCGAAAACGTCACTGATGATTTTCTCGGTGCGGGTGCGCGGCGCGACGAACTCGTTGACCGGTACATCGAAATCGGGAGCAGGCAATGCGTTTCGATCGAGTTTGCCGTTGACAGTCAAGGGCAGATCGGGCAACACCATCACGGTCGAGGGCACCATGTAGCTCGTCAGCATCAGGGCCGCGACCTCCCGGACCTCGACCGGATCGATCTGCCGGCCGTCGCTGCCTACGACGTAGCCGATCAACTGATCGACGCCGCTGCTGTGCCGGTGCACCGCCACAGCAGCCCGCGCCACCTGTGGGTGGCGCAGCAGCGCCGACTCGACCTCGCCCAGCTCGATGCGGTAACCGCGCAGCTGCACCTGCGCGTCGGCGCGGCCGGCGTAGGTCAACTCGAGCCCGGTCGCGGCCTTGCGCCACCGGCCCACATCGCCGGTCCGATACAAGCGGGCGCCCTGCGGGTCGAAGGGATTCGCCACGAATCGTCCTGCCGTCAACGCCGGGGCGCGCAGGTAGCCTCGCGACAACTGCCCGCCGGCCACATAGATCTCCCCGGCGACGCCGATCGGCACCGGGCGCAGGCGGTCGTCGAGCACGTATACCCGCAACCCCGGCAGCGGTGATCCGATCCCGGCCCCCTCGGCCGCGACGATCTCGGTGAACGTGACATGGACCGTGGTCTCGGTGATCCCGTACATGTTGATCAGTCGCGGCGAGGCCGGCTCGTGCGCCGCAAACCATTCGGTCAACCGGGACGCGTCCAGCGCCTCGCCGCCGAATACGACATAGCGCAAACCGAGTTCGCCAGCTGCACAACCAGATTCGCGATACGCCTGCTCTGCCGCGGCGAATCCGTAGAACGCCGACGGGGTTTGGCTCAACACCGTCACCCGCTCTCGGGCCGCGAGATCCACGAACGCCTCCGGCGACCTGGATGTGTGGTAGTCGACAACGACCAGCCTGCCGCCGGACAGCAGTGCTCCCCACATTTCCCATACCGCGAAATCGAAGGCGTACGAATGGAACATCGTCCACACGTCGTCCGGTCCGATGTCGAAGCGTTCGGCGGTGTGGGTCAGCAAGGTGACCACTTCGCGGTGACTGACCGTCACCCCCTTGGGGCGGCCGGTCGATCCCGACGTGTAGATCACATAGGCCACGTTGCCCGGACGCAGGTTCGGCACCACCGGATCGCCGCTGTCCGCCGTCGCGTCCGCACCATCCTCGACGAGCACGACCGGCGCGGCGTATTCCGGTACCGCCGAAGCGATTTCGCCCGATGTCAATACGGCGGCCGGACGTGCGTCGTGGAGGATGAACCGCAATCGGTCCGGCGGATACGCCACGTCCAGCGGCAGATACCCGGCCCCCGCGCGCACCACCGCGAGCAGGCCCACGACCAGTTCGATCGAGCGCGGCAACGCCACTGCCACCAGTGATTCCGGCGCGACTCCCTGCTCGATCAGCCGAGCCGCGAGCCGGGTGGCCCGCCGATCGAGCTCCGCGTAGGTCAGCTGCGACACGCCGTCGGATACCGCGACCGCATTCGGCTGGGTCCGGACCCGGGCAGCGAACAGGTCCACGAGCGTCACATCGGCGACCGCGACGCCGTCTTCCCCTGCCGAGTCGAGCAATTCGCGATGCTGCATCGGATCCACGATGTCGATGTCACCGACCGCAACCGCCGGATTCGCGGTCACCTCCGCCAGGATTTGCACGTATGCGTGCGCGAACCGGGTCATCGTTTCTTCGACGAACAGTTCGGTGGCGAAGGTGAGCCGGCCCAGCAGGCCGTCCGCCCGGCCCGAAT
Source organism: Nocardia stercoris (assembly GCF_003696265.1). GTDB lineage: Bacteria > Actinomycetota > Actinomycetes > Mycobacteriales > Mycobacteriaceae > Nocardia > Nocardia stercoris. Next base: position 580,853 of record NZ_RFFH01000003.1, read on the forward strand.
CACCGAACCGCTCGACCAGCTTCATACCCAAGTCCGCCTGTGCCTGCTCGAAGCCGTTTTCCATCGGCTCGATGCGCAACCCGGGCAACTCCAACGCGGCCTTGCTCAGGTTCTGGACGTCGAGCGTCACCTGATACAGCGGAAGATGCGCTGTCGACCGGGGCGGATTCATCGTTTCCACGACCTGCTCGAAGGGAACATCCGCATGCGCGAACGCCGCCAGGTCCCGGGCGCGGGTCGCGGCGAGCAATTCGGCGAACGGCTGTCCGGTCCGCACCCGTGACCGCAGCACCAGCGTGTTGACGAACATGCCGATCAGATCATCGAGCTCACGCTCGCCACGGCCGGCCACCGGCGTGCCGATCGCGATGTCGTCTACGCCGGCCCACCTGGACAGCAGGACGGCCAGGGCGGCGTGCAGGACCATGAAGACTGTCGCGTTCGCCTCGCGCGCGAGAGCGACGATCCGCTCGTGCAGTTCGGCGGGCAGCTCGAAATCGACAGCGCGGCCGCGCATGGACGCCACCGGTGGCCGGGGCAGGTCGGTCGGCAATTCGAGCAGGTCGGGCAACCCGTCGAGGGTGTCCTTCCAGAATCGCAACTGTGTCGACACCACCGAGTCCGGGTCGTCCATCGAGCCGAGCAACTCCCGCTGCCACAGCGCGTAATCGGCGTACTGGACCGCAAGGGCCGGCCACATCGGTTCCGTCCCTTGCCGACTCGCTTCGTACGCCAGCGCCACATCCCGCGCGAGCGGCATCATCGATTGGCCGTCGGTGCAGATGTGGTGCACGCAGATGACCAGAACATGGTCGCGGTCGTCGACGGCGAACAATTCGATCCGCACCGGGGGTGCCTGTCGCACATCGAAACCCGTCGAGACCACGGCCGTCGCCCGCTCCAGCACCTGCTCTTCGGCGACCCGGACGGGAGCCGGCAACGATGCGACCTCGTCCGCGGCGACCGCGATCTGATACGGCCGACCGTCGGCCATCGGGAACTTGGTCCGCAGCGACTCGTGCCGGTCGACGACCAGTTCGCACGCGCGCCGCAGCGCGGCTATATCGAGTTCGCCCCGCAGCCGGATCACCAGCGGGATGTTGTACGCACCGACCGTGGTGTCGAACTGGTTGAGGAACCACATCCGCTGCTGCGCCGGTGACAGTGGCACGAACGGGGGCCGCGGTCGCGCCGTCAGCGGCATACGGGAGTTGCGCTCGAAAGTATCCAGGCGGGAGGCGAGTTCGGCGACCACAGGTGCCTCGAACAGGTCTCGGACCCCGATCCGCACGCCCAGCGCCGCGCTCAATTGCGCGGTCACCCGGGTCGCCGACAGCGAATCGCCACCGAGGTCGAAGAAACTGTCCGTCGCCCCGACGCTGTCGACGCCCAGGACACCGGCGAACACCTCCGCGATGCGCCGCTCCACGTCGGTGCGTGGCACGACCAGTTCCCGGTCGGCCGCGAATTGCGGGGCGGGAAGCGCCAGACGGTCGAGTTTGCCGGTCGTGGTGAGCGGAAGCTCGGCCAGCACCGTGCACACGTCGGGCACCATGTGCGCGGGCAGTCGCAACCGTGCGGCGGCCTGAACCTCGTTCGGATCCACGTCCTCGCCGGCGACCAGGTAGCCGACGAGGCGATCGATGCCGCGCGGGTCCTTGCGCAGCAGGACGACCGCGCGTTCGATTCCGGGATGCTCGGCCAGCACGGTTTCGATCTCGCCGAGTTCGATGCGCTGACCGCGGATCTTCACCTGGAAATCGCGTCGCCCAAGGTATTCCAGGGTGTGTTCCGGTGTCCAGCGCACCAGGTCGCCCGTGCGGTACATGCGCGAACCCGCCGCGCCGAACGGGTTCGCCACGAACGCGGAGGCCGTGGCGGAAACCCGGTTCACGTATCCGCGCGCCAGTTGCGCACCCGCGAGGTACAACTCCCCCACCACCCCGACCGGCACCGGCCGCAACCACGCATCCAGCACGACGGCCTCGACCCCGCGGATCGGCCCGCCGATGGTCACCGCAGCACCGGGACGGAGTGCGGCACTGATCCCCGCCAGGATCGTGGTCTCGGTCGGACCGTACCCGTTCAACAGGGTCCGGCCCCGCGACCACGTCGCGACCGTTTCCGGTGTCACCGCCTCGCCACCGGCCATCAGTACCCGCAGCGAATCCATACCGGCCGGAGACATCGTCGCCAGCACACTCGGGGTGATGAAGGCCTGCGAAATCTGCTGTGCTCGAATCAGTTCCGCCAGCTCGTCGCCCCCGAACACCGTAGGCGGCGGCACCACGAGCACGGCGCCGGCGGTGTGAGCCAGCAGCAGATCGAGGATCATCGCATCGAAGCCCACGGTGGCGGCCTGCAGCACTCGCGACCCGGCGTTCACCACGAACCGGTCTCGCTGCACGGCCGCGAAATTCGCCAGTCCCTCGTGGGTGACCGCGACACCCTTCGGCGTTCCGGTCGAGCCGGAGGTGTAGATCACGTATGCCACATCTCGGACGTGCGGTGTACGCACGCGCTCACCGTCGGTCACGACGGCCACCGAGCACAGGGCGAGCAGCCTCGCGGTGTCCGGATCATCGAGAACCAGCGCGCGCACCGTTCCCGGCAGCAGCTCCCGCAATGCCTCGACCGTGATCGCCACCCGCACCTCGGCATCCGCGACCATGCGCGCGACGCGGTCGGCCGGATTCCGCGAATCGAGAGGAACGAAGGCCGCGCCCGTCTTGGTCACCGCCCACAGGCCGATGACGAACTCCACCGACCGCGGCATCGCCAGCGCGACCTGGTCCCCCGGGCCGACGCCCCACATGATCAATTGCCGCGCCACCTGGTTGGACCAGGCATCCAATTCCGCGTAGGACACTGTGCGGCGTCCGGAGACGACGGCCGCCGCCTCGGGATCGACCGCCACGCCCGCGGACAGCAGCTCGGCCATGACGCACGGCGCCACCGCGCTGCCACCGGAACCGGGCACCAGCTCACGCCGCTCGTGCGCGGTCAACAGATCGATCGCATCGAGCCGCGTGGTCGGATCGACCGTCACCGCACGCAGCACAGCTTCGAAACGGGCCGCGAGACCGACCGCGGTCACCTCCTCGACGCGGGCCCGCTGGTAGCGGAGCCGGACATGCAACTCGTCGGTGTGGTGCGCCTGCACGGTGATCGGGTAGTGCGCCGCGTCGCGGCCGTCCGCCGAGACCACCCGCATACCGTCGATGTCGGCATCGCCCAGGCCACTGCTGTCGACCGGATAGGACTCGAAGACGACCAGAGTGTCGAACAGTTGGCTACTGCCCGCGGCCACCATGATCTGTGACAGTTCGAGGTAATGGTGGTCGAGCAGACGGGTGTTGTTCGCCTGCAGCCGGCGCAGCGCGTCCTCGATGGTCAGATCCCGCCGCACATCGGCGGCGACCGGAATCGTGTTGATGAACAGACCGATCGTCGACTCGACGCCCGGCAGTTCGGCGGGCCGGCCGGAAACCGTGCTGCCGAACGCCACCCGTTCGACACCGAGCAGGTTGCCCAGCACCACGGCCCAGGCGAACTGCACGATCGTCGCCATCGTCACCGCTTCTGCCCGCGCGAATTTCACCAACTCCGCCGTCGCGGCACGATCGAGAACGATCGGCAGATCGATCGGGATGTCCGCGGTCGCCGCCGTGTGTGGATCAGCGACCAGTGTGGGCGCACTGACATCTCGCAGCGCGTCCCGCCACACCTCGACACTGGCGGCGCGGTCGCGCCGGCCCAGCCATTCCAGGTAGTCGCGGTACGAAGTCGGCGAGGGAAGCAGCTGCGACTGTCCGGCCACGGCATACAAACCGATCAGCTCACGCCACAGCAGCGGCAACGACCAGCCGTCCAGCAACAGATGGTGTGCGGTCAGCACCAGCCGGAATTCGTGGGGCCCGACGGCGACGAACAGGAACCGCAACAGCCGCGCGTCGGCCGGATCGAACACGACCGTCCGCTCCGCATCGATCAGATCATCCAATTCCCCTGTGCTGCCGCAATGCTCGACGCTGCGCCAGCACACCGTGGTGGCGGCCGGAATAACCTGCACGGGAACACCATCGGCCGTTCGCGTGAACGCGGCCCGCAGGTTCGGATGCCGTACGAGCAAGGCTTTCGCGGCATCCACGAGCCGATTCTCGTCGACCTCGCCGGTCAGGGTGAGTGTCGATTGCGCTGTGTAGACGTCGAGTTCGCCCACCGCGAATTCGGCATGGAACAGCAGGCCCTCCTGCAGCGGCGCCAGCGACCATACCTCGTCGAGCCGGCCGTACCGGTCGGCGAACACATCCAGATCGCGCTGCGTGACGTCGACCAGCGGAACATCCGACCGCGACATTCCCCAATCGTCGTCCGCGTCAGCCAGGCCGGCGATCTCGGTGACGGCGTCGACCCATCCCTCGACCAGTTCGGCCACATCGTCGTGTTCGAGTAGCCGCGAGGCGTAGCCGACATGCGCCGACAGCTCGGGCCCGGCCGCGGTGTCCACGATGTTCACATCGATCGTGATCACCGCCGCAGCAGGCATATCCGAGTCGAACGCGCCGTGCCGATCGAACTGCTCGCCGGTCGGGACCCAGGCGATGTCCGAGAGCGATGCGAGGTCGACACCGGCCCGGCCCAGATTGTTGAAACTGATCTGCGGCTGGGACGCCGCCGCCAGCTGGTCGGCCGTGTCGCTGTTCAGATAGCGCAGCAGACCGTAACCGATGCCCTTGTCCGGGATCTCGCGCAACTGGTCTTTGACGGACTTCACTGCCGCGCGCAGGTCCGTGTGCTCGATTCCGCTCAGGTCGAGCGCGACCGGGTACGCATTGGTGAACCAGCCCACGGTGCGCGAGAGATCCGCTCCCGCGGCGATCTGCTCTTCGCGGCCGTGTCCTTCCAGCAGGACTTTCATGCCCGGGTGGGTGATGCCGCGGTCGCGGCGCCAACCGGTCAGCGCCACGGCCAGGCCGGCCAGCAGCGCATCGTCGACGCTGCCGCGCACGGCTCGCGGCACCCTGTCCAGCAACGCCGAGGTCACTGCGGCCGGGATGGACACGGTCATATGCCGCACCGTCGCCTGGGTGTCGACGGCGGGATCCCATTGCGCGCCACCGAGTGTCGGATCGGCCGCGGCACTCATTCGCTGCCACAGCCCGAACTCCGCGCCGCGCCCGGCCGCGGCCGCGCGCAACGAGTGTGCCCACCGCCGCATGGATGTGCCCTGTGCCGGCAATTCCACCGCACGTCCCTGGCTGATCTGCTGCCAGGCGGTGACGAAGTCGGGCAGCAGGATCCGCCACGACACCCCGTCGACCGCCAAGTGATGAATCACGATCAGGGCGCGGGCATCGGATTCGACGCCCGATTCCGGAAGCAGGCACACGACCTGCAGCATCCGGCCCGCGAAGGGATCGAGCCGGTCGGACGCCGCCGCCAGCGCCGCCTCCACCACCGCGGTGAAACCGTCGCTGCCCGGCGCCTCGTACGCCCGGAAGGTTCGGACGAACACCGAGTCGGCGGCATCGGCAGCACCCACGGGAGGTACCTGCAGGCATCGTTCGCGCAGCCGCGAGCGCAGCATGTCGTGCTGGTCGAGCACCGCCTGCACGGTCGCGGTGACGTCACCGACTCGAGCGTCCCCCGGCAAGCGCACCAGCATCGATTGAGCGAACCGATCGGCCGACCCGAGCCGCTCGACGAACCACGACACGATCGGCGTGAAGGGGATGTCGCCCACGCCACCGCCGTCCAGTTCGACCAGCGACACCCGTTCCGCGGCCTCGGCCACCTGAGCGAGCCCTCGAACCGTCTTGCGTTCGAAGATATCGCGCGCCGTCACGACAACACCGGCGGTCTTGAGCCGCGATGCCAACTGGATCGACATGATGGAATCACCGCCGAGCGCGAAGAACGAGGTCGTCGTACCCACCGAACCGATACCGAGCACGTCCGCGAACGCGGCGGCGATCGCGCGTTCCAGGTCGGTCGCCGCGGCGACGGCGACCTCGTCGTCGGGCTCGGAAACGGGTTCCGGCAGTGCTTTCCGGTCCACCTTGCCGGTCGAGGCGAGCGGCATCCGGTCGAGCACGGTGATCGACGAGGGCACCATGTAGGCGGGCAACACCGCCGCGACGTGATCGCGCACGGCGCTCGGCTCGACGACCGCCGCGGATTCGGCCACGATGTACGCGGCGAGCGTCGGTTGCCCACCGGATCCCGTACGGCTCACAGTGACCGCGGTGGCCACCATCGGATGCGAAAGCAACGCGGCGTCGATTTCGCCGAGTTCGATCCGCTGGCCGCGAATCTTCACCTGGAAGTCGACGCGGCCGATGTATTCCAGCGCGCCCCGCGCCGTCCAGCGCACGATGTCGCCGGTGCGGTACATCCGCGATCCCGGCTCACCGTACGGATCCGCGACGAACGCACCCGCTGTCGCGGCAGGACGATTCAGGTAGCCCCGCGCCAATGCGGCACCGGAAACATACAGCTCCCCGGTCACCCCGACCGGAACCGGACGCAACCGCGCGTCCAACACCACAGCCTCGACATCCCGGATCGGGCCACCGATGGTGATCACATCGGACGGCTGGACCGGATCGCTGACGGTGACCGCGATTGTGGTCTCCGTCGGGCCGTAGATGTTGTGCAGGTGCCGCCCCGGCGCCCAGGCCGCGACCAGGTCCGCCGGTACCGTCTCGCCGCCGACCGCCAGCGTCCGCACCGACGCGAAGTCCGCGGGTGCCATCGTCGCCAGCACGCTGGGTGTCAAGAACGCGTGCGTCACCCGATGCGCGCGCACCAGTGCGCTCAGATCCGGGCCACCGAACACGTCCGGCGGCGACACGACCAGGCACGCGCCGGCCGCACACGACATCAGCGCTTCGAGCAGCACCGCGTCGAAGGCGGGTGCCGCCACTTGCAGTACCCGCGAGGTGGCGTCCACGCGGAAACGCGCCCGCAGCTCGGCCGCGAATCCGGCCAATCCCGCATGCGTCACCATGACACCCTTCGGTGTCCCGGTCGAACCGGAGGTGTAGATCACATACGCCGCGTCCCGAATCTGCAGCGCCCGAACGCGATCGGCATCCGAGATCGCCCGGCAGGGCTGCGCGGCGATCTCGGTGGCCGTAGCCGGATCGTCGAGCACCACCCATTCGACATCTCCCGGCAGGGAGGCTTGTGCTCCCGTCATTGTGATCCCCACAGTGACGCCGGAATCGTTCACGATGTGCGCGATCCGCTCCGCGGGGTATCGCAGATCCACGGGGACGAACGTGGCACCGCTCTTCGCTATCGCCCACATAGCGACGTGGTAGTCGACCGACCTCGGCACGGCCAGCGCCGTGAACACCCCCGGTCCGACCCCACGGGCGAGCAGATGCGCCGCGAGCCGGCTGGACCGGCGATCCAGTTCGCCGTACGTGAGGGTCTCGGTCTCCCCGATCAGGGCGATCGCCGACGGGTACGCCGCCACGACATCGGCCAGCAGTTCAGGCAGCAGGCATTGCGAGCCGGTCTCCTCACCACGTGCCGGGAGCAGACGTTCGGCTTCCGCCGGGTCGAGCAGGTCGATGTCACCCACCGCGCGCGCCGGGTCGGCGGCGACCGCTTCCAGGACCCGAACGAACCGCGCGGCGAAAGACTCCGCGGTCGATGCGACGAACAGATCTGTCGCATAGGTGATCTCGCCATCGATGCCGGCCGGACGCTCGCCGTCGACGCGTTCGGTCACCAGCACGGTGAGGTCGGTTTTGGCCTGCGCCGAGCCGGGATCGAGCAGTTCGACATCGATGCCGGGCAGCTCGAACCGGGCCGCGCGCATGTTCTGCAACCCGAACATCACCTGATACAGCGGTGTGTACGCCGTCGACCGGGGGCGGTCGAGGACATCGACCAGCCGTTCATAGGGCATATCGGCGTGCGCGAGCGCCTCGACGTCCACGTCGCGGACCAGGGCCAACAGTTCCCGGAACGACAGGTTCTCGCGGATACGCGTGCGCAACACGACAGTGTTGACGAACATGCCGACCAGATCATCCAGTGCCTGGTTGCCTCGACCGGCGACCGGGGTGCCGACCGTGACGTCCTCGCTGTGCGCGGTGCGCGCCAACAGGATCGCCAGTGCCGTGTGCAGCACGACGAACACCGTGACGCCCTCACGGTGTGCCAGCCGCACGATGTCGTCGTGCAATCGCGCCGGCATCACGAAGCGGACGCTGCCACCGGCCGTCGACAAGGTGGCCGGGCGCGGCCGATCGGTCGGCAGGTCGAGCAGTTCCGGTGCGTCACCGAGAACCTCGGTCCAGTAGGCGATCTGCCGCGCGATCAGCGACGCCGGGTCGTCCTCGGCGCCGAGCATCTCGCGCTGCCACATCGCGTAGTCGGCGTACTGGACTTCCAACGGTTCCCATTGCGGTGCTTCGCCGTTCACGCGCGCTCGGTAGGCGGCGAAGACATCGCGGGCCAGCGGTGCCATCGATGAGCCGTCGGCGGCGATGTGATGGACCACGACCACGAGCACATGCTCGTCGGCACCGGTGCGATACAGCCGCGCCCGAACGGGGGCCGCTGCCGCGACATCGAACCCCGTGTCGACGGCCTGCCGGATCCGGTCGGCCAGCTCCGCCTCGTCGGTGACCGGATCCGGATCCAGCGCCAGGTCCCCGGCCACCGCCGCGACATCCTGCACGACCTGGCACGGTTCGCCCTCGACAGCGGGATACCGCGTGCGCAGTGGCTCGTGCCGGGAGACCACATCGAGCAGTGCCGCTCGCAACGCATCCACATCGAGCCGGCCCGTCAGCCTGGCCGCGAAGGAGATGTTGTAGGCCGCTGACGCGGTATCGAACTGGTTGAGGAACCACATCCGTCGTTGCGCCGCCGCCAACGGGACCGCCGCCGGGCGTGGCCGGGCGACGAGCGCAATCACCGTGGAACCGGTTCGCTCGCCGAGGCATCGGGCCAATCCGGCGATCGTCGGCTCGTCGAAGATGTCGCGGATGCCGACATCGATGCCGAGCGCCGCGGCGGCCCGCGCCGCGACACGCGCGGCGGTGAGCGAGTTGACTCCGAGCTCGAAGACGTTCGCCGTCACACTCACTCGGTCGACCTCGGCGAGTTCGGCGACGATTCCGGCAAGGGCCGCTTCGTATTCGGTGCGCGGCGCCACGAATTCCTCGGCGTCGTCGAACACTGGCTGCGGCAAGGCAGCCCGATCGAGCTTGCCGTTCGGTGTCAACGGCATCGCATCGAGCACCAGTACGGCGGCCGGAACCAGGTACGACGGCAGTGACCGGGTGAGCTGGTCGCGAATCGCGCGTCCATCGGTCACCGCACCGGATACGAGCGTCACGTATCCGACGATGTGTTCGGCCGTGGCGACAGCGACGGCGCGAGCGACGTCCGGCAGCGCGGACAGCGCCGCCTCGATATCACCCGGTTCCACCCGCTGACCGCGGACCTTGACCTGGAAATCGCTGCGGCCCAGGTACTCCAGCTCGCCGGCTTTCGTCCACCGGACGAGGTCACCGGTGCGATAGAACCGCTCCCCCGCGGCACCGTACGGGTTCGCCACGAAGACACCGCAGGTGAGGTCGGCGCGAGCGTGGTAGCCCCGCGCGACCTGAACACCCGAGACGTACAGGTCACCGACGACACCGACCGGCACGGGCTGCAGCCGCGAGTCCAGAACGTAGACCCGCATACCCGACACCGGCGTACCGATCGGGACCATCGCACGGCCCGTCGCACCCGGCAAGCAGCGTGCGGCCGTGACGACTTCCGCCTCGGCCGGGCCGTACCAGTTCACCACCTCGGCCTGTGCGAACACGCGCGCCGCGGCGTCGACCGTGCGCTGCGCCAGCGCCTCACCGGCGACGAGTACTCGCCGGATCGACGGCAGTTCCGTGACCGTGGTGGTTTCGAGGAGAACGTCGAGCATCGAGGGTACGAAGTGCACGGTATTGACTCGATGCCGCGCGATCCCGCTCGCGAGGTATGCCGGGTCGCGGTGCCCGTCGGGTTCGGCGACCACGATCTGGGCACCGGTCTGCAACGGCCAGAACAGTTCCCATACCGCGATGTCGAAGGTGATCGGGGTCTTGTACAGGACCGTGTCGGAGCCGTCGTGCGGCCACTGCTGCTGTGCCCACGCCAACTGGCTGACGGTCGCGGCGTGGGTCAGCGCGACGCCCTTGGGAACACCGGTGGAGCCGGAGGTGAACAGGACGTAGGCCACATTGTCCGGCCGCAGCGGGGCGCGGCGCTCGGAATCGGTGATCGGGCCGTCGGCGAGTCCGGCCAGGTCCACTCGATCGATCCGCACGGCCGCGAATCCATCCGGAAGTTGGCCGTCGTCGGTGGATGTGGTGAGTACCATCAGCGGCCGCGCCGCGCTCAGCACACCGGCAATTCGCGCGCTCGGATGATCCGGATCTATCGGAAGGAACGCGGCACCCGCCTTCACCACCGCATACAGCACCGCGATCTGCTCGACCGATCGCCGGATGCACACCGCTACAACAGTTTCCGGGCCCACACCGTGGGCGATGAGCCAGCGGGCGACCCGGTTGACGCGGGTGTCGAACTCCCGATAGGTCGACACGGCGCCGCCGGGCACCCAGATCGCCGGAGCATCCGGGGTGCGGGTGACCTGTCGGTCGAAGACATCGACCAGTGTCCGCCCGGCCGCGGCGGGAACCGCGGTGTCGTTCCATTGCTGCAGCACCAGGTGCCGTTCGGCGGCGTCGAGCAACTCCATCCCGCCGACCGCGGCGTCGGCATCGGTCGCGGCGGCGTCGAGTACGCGCACGAATTGTTCGGCGAAGCGCCGTACGGAGTCCTGATCGAAAAGGTCCGTGGCATAGGTCAGGCGCAGCGTCATACCGGTCGGCTCGTTGTCGGCGCCGTGACCCTCCGCCATCATCAGCAGCAGGTCGTAGATCGCGGCACTGTCGCCCGGATCCAGGTTCTCGACGGTGAGACCCGGCAGTTCGACCCGCGCCTGCGTCATGTTCTGGTAAGCGAGCATGACCTGGAACAACGGCGTATGAGCCGTCGACCGCACGGGATTGACCGCGTCCACCACCTGCTCGAACGGGACGGTGGCATGCTCGAATGCCTCGATGCCGGTGCGCCGCACCTGATTCAGCAGGCTCGAGAACGATTGATCCATCGTGACCCGGGTACGCATCACCAAGGTGTTGACGAACATCCCGACCAGGTTGTCGAGGGATCGGTGACCGCGGCCGGCATGGGGTACACCGATGGTGATGTCGTCGCTACCCGAAAGCCTCGACAGCAACACCGCCAGTGCCGTGTGCACGACCATGAACGTCGTCGCCCCGGCGCGCCGCGCCAGCGCCTCCAGCCGGCCCTGCAGCTCACCCGGGATCGTGACGTGTTCGACCGCGCCACGCTGGGTCTGCGTGATCGGCCGCGGCCGATCCGTCGGCAGTTCGATCACATCGGGGATACCCGCGAGCCGAGTCCGCCAATAGGCGATGTCGCGGGCCACGAACGAGTCCGGATCGTCCGCCGAGCCGAGCACCTCGTGCTGCCAGAGGGCGTAATCGGCGAACTGGAGGGGCAGCGGAGCCCAGTCCGGCGGGTTACCGCCCGACCGCGCACGATAGGCCGTCACGATATCGGCGGCCAGCGGCGCTACCGAGAAGCCGTCGCAACTGATGTGGTGGATGGCCAGGGCGACCACCCAAGCCTGATCGGACAGCTGATACAGCGCGATGCGCAGCGGCGCGCCCTTCGACACGTCGAATCCGGCACCCGAGAACTCGGCCAACCGGTCCGGCAGCTGGTGCTCGGCGATCGGCTGCGGCGTGGGGTCCCAGGTCGCGACCACCTCGGCCGCGTCGAGCACAACCTGAGCGGGCGTGCCGTCGACAGCCGGATACCTGGTGCGCAGGCTCTCGTGCCGGTCGACGACATCACCGACGGCCGCCACGAGCGCATCGATGTCGAGGGTACCGTCGAGGCGGATCGCCAGCGGTACAACGTATCCGGGCACATCGGGATCGAACTGGTTGAGGAACCACATCCGGGTCTGTGCCTGCGACAGCGGGACGCGGTCCGGGCGCGGCTTCGCGGCCGGCTCGGGCAGCGTCGGTACCGCACGCAGCCGCGAGATCCGTTCGGCCAAGTCGGCGACGGTGGGTGCCTCGAATATCACCGGCACCGGCACGGCCACGCCGAGGACCTCGCCGATGCGGCTCAGCGCGCGCGTCGCGACGAGCGAATTTCCGCCCACGTCGAAGAAGTTGTCGTCCGCGCCGATTTCCGGGCGATCGAGCAGTTCGGCGAAGATCCCGGCGACGGTCTGCTCGACGAGTCCCTGCGGCGCGCGGTAGCCGACCGCGCCGTCGGCCGGATCCGGCACCGGGAGCGCCCGGTAGTCGACCTTGCCGTTGGCCGTGAGCGGGATCGCCTCGATCCGGATCAGCGAGGCCGGCACCATATACGCCGGCAGCCGTTCGAGGAGGAAGCTCCGGACCCGCTTGACATCCAACTCGGCCGCGGCGACCACGTAGGCCACCAAGCGCTGCTCGCCGCGATCGGCGCGCACCTGCACGACGGCCGCGTTCACCTGCTCGTGGGCGACCAGCGCGGCTTCGATGTCACCGAGTTCGATCCGCAGACCGCGAACCTTCACCTGGGTGTCGGCGCGGCCGACGTAGCGCAGGCTGCCGTCCGCGTCCCAGCGGACCAGGTCCCCGGTGCGATATAGCCGAGAACCGCTCGCACCGGAGCTGGGGTCGGCGACGAACGTCGCGGCCGTGAGGCCGGGACGTTCGTGGTAACCGCGAGCCAGCTGCACCCCACCCAGGTACAGCTCACCGGTCACGCCGGCGGGAACGGGGAGCAGCCGCGAATCCAGCACGCGGACAACCACGTTCGCCTCGGGGACGCCGATCGGCACCGCGACACCGTCGAGCGCGTCGATGCGGTGGGCGGTGACGCTGACCGCGGCTTCCGTCGGCCCGTACAGGTTGTCGATGCGCGCCGCGCTGACCTCCCGGAAGCGGCGGACGGTGTCGGCCGGCAACGCCTCACCGATGCAGAGCACTCGCCGCAGGTCCGGGAATTCGTGCGGGGCAGCCTGCTCGAGGAACGCGGAGAGCAACGACGGCACGAAATCCACTGTCGTGACGCGATATTCGGCCATCAGCCGAGCCACGGCGGCGGGGTCGGCGTGGGTGTCGGGACCCGCGACCACCAACGCCGCGCCGCAGGTCGATGCGGAGAACAGCTCCCAGACCGACAGGTCGAAGGTGAACGGCGTGCGCCACAGCATGACGTCGTCGCCGCCGAGCCCGTAATGGTCACGCAGCCACCGCAGTTGATTCACCACCGCGGCGTGCGTGACCGCCACACCCTTCGGCACGCCCGTCGAGCCGGAGGTGTAGATGACATAGGCCAGATCGTCCGGGTGCAGCGTGCGGGTCCGGTCGGTGTCGGTCACCTTCGACGTATCCGCGTGCTCGGCATCGAGCTGCTCGAACGCCCACACCGGTGCGTCGTCGGGCACATTCGCCCGGTCGACCGCGCGGGTGAGGACGGCGGTCGGCTTCGCGGCGGTGAGGACTGCGCGCACCCGGTCGAGCGGGTGATCCGGATCCAGCGGCAGATAGGCCGCGCCCGCCGCGTGGATCGCGTACAGCGTCGTCAGCAGATCGACGGAACGGCGCATCGCGACGGCGACGAGGGTTCCCGGACCGATGCCCTGGCCGATCAGCGTGCGTGCCAGCGAATTCACCCTCGCCGCGAATTCTCGGTAGCTGAGCCGGCCGCCGCCGTCGGCATCGACCACCGCGGTCCGGTGCGGGGTCGCCGCTGCCTGCGCAGCGAACAGATCCGCGATCGTCGCCGGGGAAGAACTCGTCTGCTCACCGGCCGACCGCACGGCCAGCTCGCGTGCCTCGTTCGCGGTCAGCAGGTTGATATCGCCGACGGCGCGGGCGGGATCGGCGAGGATCGCGCGCAGCAGTTGCAGGTAACGGTCGAAGATCGTGGTGATCGTCGCCGCATCGAACAGATCGGTCGCGTAACCGAATTCGACTGCCATGTCGCCCGGTTCACCGTCGAGCTGCAGCGCGTCGACGAGATTCAGATGCAGGTCGTACTTGGCTACGTCCGGATCGGCCATCCGGGCCGACACCGTCAGGCCCTCGAACTCCACGGCTGGGATCTCGATGTTCTGGAACGACAGTCCGACTTGGGTCAACGGCGCGTGCGCAGTGGACCGCGGTGGATTCAATACCTCGACCAGCCGCTCGAACGGGATGTCGGCGTTGTGGAAGGCGGCCAGGTCAGTGGCCCGTACTTGATCAAGGATCTGCAGGAAGGACGCGGCGGGCTCGATGCGCGTCCGCAAGACCAGCGTATTGACGAACATGCCGACCAGAGCGTCGAGCCCGGGCTCGCCGCGGCCGGCGATCGGCGTGCCGACCGCGATGTCACCGCTTCCCGAAAGTCGCGCCAGCAGCACGGCGTACGCCGCGTGCATGACCATGAAGACCGTCGCGTCGTGGCGGCGGGCCAGCACGATCATCTCACGATGGAGATCAGCGGGCACCGTCATCGACACCGTCGCACCACGATAGGACTGTTTCGCCGGCCGCGGACGATCGACCGGCAGGTCGAGCACCTCGGGCAGATCGGCGAGAGCGGTTCGCCAGTAGTCGATCTGGGCGACGGTCCGGCTCTGCGGGTCGGTCTCGGTGCCGAGCACTGTGCGTTGCCACAGCGCGTAGTCCGCGTATTGCACAGGCAACGGCGCCCACTGCGGTGCCTGTTGCCGAACGCGGGCTTCGTATGCGGTCATCAGATCGGCGGCGAACGGCGCCAGCGAGGACCCGTCGAAGCTGATGTGGTGGACGACCAGGACCAGGGTGTGCTCGTCGGGTGCGCTGCGCAGCAGGGTGATCCGGAACGGAACCTCCGCCGCGACATCGAACCCGGCGCTCACCCGCTCGGAGACGCACGCCTGCACCTCGCTCGCCTCGACCGGCACCGGCGCCGACCAGGGCAGCGCCGTCTGCACCGGCACCACCACCTGGTGCGGTCCGCTGTCGCTGTCCGGGTAGACGGTTCGCAGGGCTTCGTGCCGGTCGAGCACATCCGCGATCGCCGCGTGCATGGCGGCCACGTCGAGCTCGCCCGACATGTGGACGACCATCGGAATGTTGTACAGCGCAGAGCTCGTGTCGAACTGATTGAGGAACCACATGCGCGCCTGCGCGGGCGACAGTGGGATTCGGGCCGGGCGCTCTTGCGGCACAAGAGGTTCCCGGACGGCCGCACCGCCGGTGTGCAGATTCTCCGCCAAGGCGGCGATGGTCGGCGCGTCGAAGACGGCGCGCAGCGAGACATCGACACCGAACGCGGCGCTCAGCTGCGCCGCTACCCGAGTGGCCGACAGCGAGTTACCACCCAGCTCGAAGAAGCTGTCGAAGACGCCGACGCGCTCGATCCCCAGCACCGCGGCACACACGTCGGCGACGATCTGCTCGGTGGCGTCCCGCGGTGCGACGAATTCGACAGTGGTGGCAGCGAATACCGGTTCGGGTAGTGCCGCGCGGTCGATCTTGCCCACCGACGACAGCGGCAGCGAGTCGAGCACCATGATCGCGTCCGGGACCATGTGCGAAGGCAAGCATTGCGCAGCGTAGCCCAGCAGCTCATCCACATCGACGGCATCACCCGCCGGCACCACGTAGGCGGCCAGTCTCGAGCCGGCGTCGGCCGCGACGCCCACCGTCACCGCTACCGCGACGGCGGGGTGCGCGGCGAGGACGGCCTCGATTTCGCCGAGTTCGATGCGCTGACCCCGGATCTTGACCTGGAAGTCGGTGCGGCCGAGGTATTCGAGCGTTCCCTCGGGCGTCCAGCGGGCCAAGTCACCGGTCCGGTACATCCGAGTACCGGGGGGACCGTAGGGATCGGCCACGAACGCGGTCGCCGTGGCGACCGGCCGGTCGAGGTATCCGCGGGCCAGTTGAACTCCCGACACATACAGCTGACCCGGCACACCGACCGGCACCGGCTGCAGGCCGGCGTCCAAGACCACGGCCCCGACACCACGAATCGGGCCACCGATGGTGACGCGGTCCCCGACACACAACCGGTCGCTGATCGCGACCATGATCGTGGTCTCGGTCGGCCCGTACCCGTTGAACAGCTGCCGACCGGGTGCCCATACCGCCACCGTCTCCGCCGAGACCGCTTCCCCACCGGCCACCAATACCCGAAGCGATTCCACACCGGCCGGCGACATCGTCGCCAGCACGCTCGGGGTGACGAATGCGTGGGAAACCCGCTGCGCCCGAATCAATTCCGCCAACGCCGGCCCGGCGAAGACGTCCGGCGGCGACACCACCAACACCGCGCCGTTCGCGTGCGCCATCAGCAGCTCCAGAACGACAGCGTCGAAACCGGGTGCCGCCAACTGCAGCACCCGTGCGGAACTGCCGACCTGGTAACGCTCCCGCTGCTCGGCGGCGAAATTCGCCAATCCCTGGTGGGTGACCGCGACACCCTTCGGCGTTCCCGTCGACCCCGAGGTGTACAGCACGTACGCCGTGTCCGAGATGCGGCAGGGCCGCGTCCGGTCCGCATCGGTGACCGGCGCCGAGGACTGCGACGCGATGCGATCCATGGTGGCCGGGTCGTCGAGCACCAACCGCCGGACCGAGTCCGGCAGCAGGTCGTGCGACGCCTCGACGGTGACTCCCACCCGAACCTGGGCATCGGCCACCATGAGCGCGACCCGATCGGCCGGATTTCGCGGATCCACCAGCACGAAGGCCGCGCCCGCCTTGGTCACCGCCCAGATCCCGACGACGAACTCCACCGATCGCGCCATCGCCACCGCGACCTGATCACCCGGACCGACACCCCACTCGATCAAGTGCCGGGCGAGACGGTTCGACCGAGCATCCAACTCCCCGTAGGACACCGTGCGCTCCCCCGACACCACCGCTGTCGCGGCCGGGTCCCGCACCGACAACAACTCCGCCAATACCCGCGGCGCCTCGGCGGGGCCGCCCGACGCGGGCAGCAATCGTGCCCGCTCGGTGCTCGACAGCACATTCACGCCACCCACCCGGACCTGCGGGTCGGACACGACCGCGTCGAGGACCCGATTCAGCCGCGCGGCCAGCTCGTCGACCGTCGCGCGATCGAACAGATCCGTGGCGTAGTTGATCCGCAGCGCGACATCGCCTCCCGCGGCGGCGTTCTCGGCAACGGTGACGATGAGGTCCACCTTCGCCGGTTGCGGCCCGGGATCGAGGATCTCGGCCGTGAGGTCGGTGAGCTCGAGGCTCGGGCGGTCCATGTTCTCGAAGGCGAGATACACCTGGCACAGCGGTGCGTGCGCGGTCGAGCGCTGGGGATCGATGTCGTCCACTACGCGTTCGAAGGGCAGGTCGCTGTGGGAAAAGGCATCGACATCGACATCTTTGACTCGCGCCAGGAACGCGGTGAACGATTCGGCGGAACGCACCTCGGTGCGCAGGGGCACCGTGTTCACGAACATGCCGACCAGCGGTTCCAGCGCGCGCTCGCCGCGGCCGGCGACCGGCGTGCCGATGGTGACGTCCGCCGAGCCCGCGAGGCGGGAAAGCACGACCGCCAGGGCGGCATGGACGACCATGAACGTGGTGACGTGGGCCGTGCGAGCCAACCGCTCGATCCCGGCAAAGGTCTCGGCCGGGATCACGGTCTCGGCGACGTCACCGTGCATGGACTGGTGGGCCGGACGCGGACGGTCGGTGGGCAGCTCCAGCAATGCCGGCATCCCCGCCAACTGCCTTGCCCAGAAACGCAACTGGCGTGCCGCCAGAGACTCCGGATCGTTCTCGTCACCGAGCACGTTGCGGTGCCAGATGGTGTAGTCGGCGTACTGCACCGTCAGCGGCTGCCAGTCCGGCTGCTTGCCTTGCGATCTCGCTTCGTAGGCCGTCACGAAGTCGGCGGCGAGCGGGCGAAGCGACGATCCGTCGCAGCAGATGTGGTGCAAGAGCATGACCAGCACATGCCGGCGCTGGTTCGCGGGCGCGAGCAAGCTCACCCGGATCGGCGGAGCCGTCCGCACGTCGGACCCGATCGACGCCAGTACCCGGAGCCGATGCGCGATCGCGTCGGGGTCGATCGGTTCCGGTGCCAGATCGAGACCGGCGACAACCTGCTCGACCGGCAGAACGACCTGTGTCCCTTCTCCGTTCACCACGGGATAGACAGTGCGCAGGGATTCGTGCCGATCGATCACATCGGTCAGGGCGGCGCGCAGCGCGGCGACGTCGAGGCGGCCGGTCAGCTGAACCACCAGCGGGATGTTGTAGGCCGCCGAGGTGGGATCGAGCTGATTGATCAGCCACATCCTGTTCTGCGCCGGCGACAACGGAATCGGTTCGACGCGTGGCTGGGCACGCAATGCGAGCCGGCCGGGGCGGTGCCCGGTGTCGATGTGCGCGGCCAGTTCGATGACGGTCGGCTTGCCGAACAGGTCCCGCACCGACACCTCGGAGCGGGTCAGCTCGGCGATCCGGACGGCGGCTCTGGTCGCGGTGAGCGAATTACCACCCAATTCGAAGAAGCTGTCCAGCAGGCCTACCCGCTCCACGCCCAGCACCTCGGCGAAGACGTCCGCGACCGTCTCCTCCATGACGGTGCTCGGTGCGACGTAGGCCGCGGCGGAATCGAACACCGGCTCGGGCAGCGCCCGATGGTCGACCTTGCCGTTGACGGTCAGTGGTACCTCCGGCAGCACCACGACCGCGGCCGGGACCATGTATTCCGGCAGCATCGTCGCGACGTACCCGCGCAACGTGTCGGCCCCGTCGGCGATGTCGCCGCTGAGCACGACATAGGCGACGAGGCGGGCCGCCTCGGTGTCGGGCAGATGCACGACGACGACCGTGGCCGAGACCGCGCTGTGGGTCAGCAGCGCGTTACGGATCTCGTCAAGCTCGATGCGGAACCCGCGCAGCTGCACCTGCTGATCGCCGCGGCTACGGTATTCCAGCTCGCCCTTGTGATTCCATCGTGCGACGTCACCACTGCGATAGAGGCGCTCACCCGGGTCGCCGAACGGGTTGGATACGAAACGTCCGGCCGTGAGTGCGGGCCGGTTGAGATAGCCGCGGGCGAGTTGCGTTCCGGCGACGTAGATCTCACCCCACGCTCCCGGTGGCGCCGGGCGCAGTCGTTCATCCAGGACGTACGTGCGCAGCCCCGGCAGCGCCGGGCCGATCGTGCTCGGCGCACCCGGCGTCGCGATCTGCGGTGTCAAGCCGAGATAGGTGACGAAGACGGTGGTTTCGGTGATGCCGTAGCTGTTGGCCAGCACGGGCAGCGTCGGGTTGTGCACGTACCAGTCCGCCAGCCCCGCCGGGTCGAGCCGTTCACCCGAGAGAATGACCAGTCGCATCGACAGCTGACCGTCGGGCTCACCGGCGTCGGTGTAACGCTGTCGAGCCGCAGCGAATTGGTGGAACGCCGATGGCGTCTGGTTGAAGACGGTCACCTTCTCGCGTGCCACCAGGCGCACCACATCGTCCGGTGAACGGGTGGTGAGGCTGTCCACGACGACCAGGCGGCCACCACTGACCAAGGTGCCGAAGATCTCCCACACCGAGTAGTCGAACGCAAACGAATGGAACAACATCCAGACGTCGTCGGTCCGGATGCCGATCTCGGCGCAGGCATTCGTCAGGTACGTCGCGACCGCGCGATGGGCGATCGCCACGCCCTTGGGCCGGCCCGTCGACCCGGAGGTGTAGATGACGTAGGCGATGTTGTCGGGGCCCAGCGGGCTGCGCCGATCAGCGTCGGTGATCGGCGCCGCCGACTCCTCGCCGGCCGGGCCGTCGAACAGCACCACACGGCCGGGATCGCCCGGGACGTGCTCGCGCATACCGCGGGTGGTGACGACGGCGATCGGGTGGGCGTCGTTCAGCACATATTCCAGCCGATCGGCCGGATGTGCGACGTCCAACGGCAGGTACCCCGCACCAGTTTTCAGGACAGCCAGTGTGACGACGACGAGATCGGCATCCCGTGGCATCGCGATGGCCACCAGTGATTCCGGGCCGGCTCCGCGGGCGATGAGCGTGCGGGCGAACCGGTTGGAACGTTCGTCCAGCTCACGATAGGTCAGGGCGGTCGGACCCGAGGTGACGGCCACCGCGGACGGTGTGCGGGCAGCCTGCCGCGCCAGCAGATCCACGAGTGTCGCCGTGGTCGTCGCGCCGTGACGGCCGGCGAACTGCCCGACGATGCGCGCCTCTTCGGCCGGGTCCAGGAGCGGGATCCGGACCAGCGGGGTCGCCAGCGGCGAATCCATCAACCGCTGCAGGAAGGAGAGGAACCGACCCGCGTGCGCGTCGATTTCGTCCTGACCGTACAGGTTCGCGTTGCCGTGCAGTTCGATGAGCAGCGGCGCATCGGCCCCGGATCGGTACAGATTCAGCTGCAGATCGTCCAGTACGCCCGATGTCAGCGCGCGGTAGCGGCCGACCGCCGATCCGAGGCGGATCGCGGAGTCGAAGAAGAGGATATTGACGGTGGGACCGAACGAATTCGCGGACGCGTCCAACGCATTCGAATCGCGACGCAGATCTTCGAACCGGTAGAGCTGATGCCGCATCGCGGAGACGAGCTCGGACACCGACGCGCCGATCACCTGCTCCACCGTGGTCGTCGCGTCCACGGTGAACCGGATCGGCACCATGTTCGCCAACATCGCGGCGGCATTGCGCAGGCGCTTGGTCACCCGGGCGCTGACCGGCATCGACAGCACCACATCGTCGGTGCCGGTCATCCGGGCGAGGAATGCGGCGAAGGCTCCGATGACCACCTGCGCGGGCGATGCGTGCAGTTCAGCGGAGAAGCGGTCGAGCTTGTCGGACAATTGCGCCGGAAGCTGCAGGCCCGCAATACGATCGACGGTGCTCCACCGGGCTGTGCGCCCGGACAGACTCGTCGGTGTCGGAAGATCGGCGACCTTGTCGAGCCAGTATGCCTTGTCGGCGTCGAATCGCGAGCTGGTGCGGTAGGTGCGCTCCATCTCGACGATATCGCGCAATCCGGCCGCCTCCAGCGGCGCGGGCGACCTACCCTCGAGCAAGGCGTTGTAGTGCTCGGCCATCCGGGTGATGACGTTGAACGCCGCATAGCCGTCGAGGACGAGGTGGTGGGCGCGCCCGTACCACAGATAGTGATCGACACCGAGCCGGATCAGCCGCGTCACGGCGAGCCGGTCGCGGCTCAGATCGACCGCCTTGGTGTTGTAATCGCTGCGCATCCAGTCCATCGCCGCCGCGAACGGATCGTCCTCGCCGCTGACGTCCAGAACCGGATCGTCGTAGGTGATGCTGCGGTCGACGAATTGGTAGGGGACGCCTTCGGACTCGACCACCCGGACGGCGAGCGCTTCGGATTCCCGAGTGGCCTCGTTCACCGCCTCGGTGAAGACGGCGACGTCGATCGGCCCCTCGATCTCGATGTAATGGGCGATGTTCACCGTCGGCCCGCCCGGCAGGTTGTCCGCGAGCCACATCCCGTACTGCGCCCGCGACAGCGGGATCAGATCCAGTTGACGGTCGACAGTTTCGGCTGACTTCAGATTCATCTAAACCTCTCGCCCCGGACTCGAGAGGCACTGGAACACGGCAAAACACCCCTGACCGTGCCCGTGCCTAAAATTGGCCGTATATGCGCTGCGTCCATGTCGAGCAGCGCCCATACCTCTGATTCAGAACGCGACGATCAGCACAACGTGCGGCTCACCTCGCTTGCGCCCGGAATCAATTCGGACACAGACGTTCCAGTGCGCCGAATCCCGAAAGCTCCCATTTGTCAACGTCTCCCAGCATCACGAAATCTAAACCGTTGGACATTTCGAACATCTGGCGAAGCGAAGTGGGCTCGTAGTCAGAGGCTATCCGGCGGCCCGATGGAGCAGTGTAGCGGGCTTCACAGCCCTTAACCCACAGGGGCCGTGCAGGTTCGGCCTGGGTCCCCGAACCACGACACTGATCGGATTCGCCCTTCGCCCAACCGCGGCTGCCAGACAGCAGCTGCGGAATACATTGATACTCCGCCACATTCGGTTCAGCGCACGCTACCGGGCGAGAGCTGTCGCAACAGCCACGCGCGCTTGCAACCGACCCGAAAAATACGATGCGTGAAGTTTCCCGAGAGAGTGCAAACCACGCCCGCAAGTATTTTCATCACATTGCGGGCAGATCCGAGCTAATGGCACATCCCGCACGCCGGAAACCTCCGCTACGGAATTCCCGAGCCGCACTGTGCGAACGCGACCGGAGGGATCCCGCCGATTCCGATCGAAGTGCCGAAATAGAAACAGATGCAGGCGAGTGAAGTCCCGACCCGGATCCGGCCCTGCTTCGGTCAGCGAGCGGCCGGGCGGGCGTTGTTGCCGGGGTGTGCCGGTCAGGAACCGCTGGTGGGCGGTTTCTGACCGCGAGTTCGGTGTCGGCTGCCTCAGTCGCGCTTCGCCTCGTACCGCAGCAGCACGGTGCCGCCCGGGAAAGTCCGATTTTCCAACAGCCGCAGCGATATCCACGACGGCAGGGACGGGAAGAACGGTGTGCCGCCACCCACCGCGGTGGGCGTGACCACGATCCGGAACTCGTCTACCAGCCCGGCCCGCACGATCGGCGCGGCCAACGTCGCGCCCGCCACCTCCAGCTGGCCCTCGGTCTCGGCTTTCAGCTTCGACACCACCTCGACCGGGTCGCGGCGCTCCAGCCGCGAGTTCCAATCGACCGACTGCAGAGTGCGGGAGAACACGACCTTCGGCATGGCCCGCCACACGTGCGCGAAGTCGACGATCAGCGGGGTCGCGTCCGGGGCTCGGTCAGCGGTCGGCCAGTACGCGGCCATCAATTCATAGATCCGCCGGCCGTAGAACGACAGCGCGGTCTCTCGCTCGAAGTCGTTCCAGTACTGATGGAGCTCGTCGCTCGGCTCGGACCAGTCGATATTGCCTTGTGCGTCGGCGATGTACCCGTCCACCGACACGTTGAAGCCATAGATGAGTCTGCCCATGCAGATCAGACTGCCCCACACGGCAAAACTCATCGCCACGGGATGCGCCGGCCGGCTCCAGCACCCAAGGCCGCCCAGCCGAGCCTGCCGGGCAGCGGAATCGCTTGCGCCGAATCAAGCCGTGCGGGGCTGAGATCGCCGCCGGATGCACCGATACGGCGGCTGCGATCACTGCTCGAGATCGCAGCCGTCGACTACTCGATTACCGGACGGCCGCGGTCAGCGGTGCACCGAACCAGGATCCGAGTGCTTCGCGCAGCGATTCCGTGGCCGAGTCGGCGGGTTCCGCGATGGGCGCGGCCCAGGCGATGTGGGCGTCCGGGCGGATGAGCAGGGCGTCGGCGGGCCGGTCCTCCGTTGTGGCGGTGTGGATTTCGACGCGGTCCTGCCAGGGTTCGGCGATCTCCCGAAGATCCGCGCGCTCGGCGAGGATCAGCAGGATGGGCCGGGCGGTGCGCATCAGCGCGGCGACGCTGCTCTCGCCCTGCTCGGTGTGCAGCACGAGATCGGGTGCGAAAGCGCCGATCAGGGCGTGCCGGTCGGATCCGGGCTGCGGGTAGCGGGTGCAGTTGCCCGCGATCAGGTCGCCCACCCGCCGCAGCGCCGGTTCGTCGGTGGTCAGTTCCTGGAACAACTGCCGCAGCGCTTCGGACGCGGCATCCTGCCCACGCCGCAACGCCACCTGCGCCCGAGCCTGCATGCGCGTACGCGCACCGGCCGCGTGCCGTTCCTCGTGGTAGGTGTCCAGCAGACCTTCCGGCGCCCAGCCGCCGATCTCGGCGCCCAGCTTCCACGCCAGGTTCACCGTGTCGAGCATGCCCGCATTGAGCGCGACACCGGTGGACGGGAACAGATGCGCGGCATCACCGGCCACCATGATCCGCCCGGCACGATACCGTTCGGCCTGAAGATCCTTGAAGGTGAAGCGCGACAACCGCTTCGGGTCCCGCATCGGAATCTCCGCACCCAGCACCCGGCGGACACTGCCCTGCAGTTCGTCCAGGGTCATCGGCACATCGTCGTCGTATTCCGCGGTCTCGTCCTCGGTGGTCGACAGGTGCAACGCCCCGTCCGGCGTGCTCGCGAAGGCCAATTGACCGGTCTCGGTTCGGGTGAATCCCGCCGCGACCCGCCCGAATCCGGGCACCTCGAGGTCGCCGTTCTCGTGAACGGTCACACCGTCGCCCACCGCCACCTGAGCCAGCCGCACCACCTCCGGATACGTGGTGCCGGAGAAAACGATTCCCGCCATCTCGCGAATTCGGCTGCGCCCACCATCGCAAGCCACCAGATACCGCGCCGTCACCGTGTACGCCCCGTCCGGCCCGGTCACCTCCGCGGTCACCGCCTGGTCGTCCTGCCGCACCGCGTCCACCCGATGCCCACGCCGGATCTCCGCACCCGATTCGACAGCACGGTCAGCGAGCAGTCGTTCGATCTCCATCTGCGCCATCGGCAGCACCTTCATCGGCGCTTCCGCCATCCGAGTGAAGTCCAGGTGCATCCCGCCGAACGGCAACCGCAACGGCGGATACGGATCGGAACTGGCGGCCTCGAACCGATCCAGCAATCCGCGATACCGCAGCAAGTCCAGAATCCGGCCACCGATTCCACTGGCCTTCGGGACATCCCAGAGTCGCGGATGCCGCTCCAGCACCAGCGTTCGTACCCCGGCCAGGCGCAGTTCACCGGCCGACATCAGCCCGGTCGGGCCGGCGCCGACGATGATCACGTCGGTGTCCATGACTCGCAATCCACACCCCAGTTTCCGCGGTTGATCAACTACGAGGTGCGATTCTGCGGTATCCCCCCGGTCTTGCGGCAAGCCCCCAGGTGCGTTATACGTTGGCAGGGGAAAGCGAACCTCCGGTTCCGCGGAACCTGACGCCTAACTCTTCAGCACCTTCCGCGGGGTCCGCTTGCTGTCGGAGATGGCCGGTTCGGGCCGGTACGTGCGCAGGATCATCGCTCCTCAGCGGGTCCAGCGTCCGGGCGGCGGGTCCATGGCGGTGTAGGCGGGCAGCGGCAGGGGCCGGTCGGCGAGGAAGCTCTCGAGGAGCTGTGTGAAGAGCTCAGGCTGGTCGGTCGAGACCGCGTGGCCCGCGCCCTGGATGTCGACCAGGGTCGCGTCGGGCAGCGTGTCCCGATATTCGCGGCTGACCGGCCAGTGCAGGAAGTCGCATTGCGCCGCCATCACCAGGACAGGGACGTGTGCGTTGCGCAGGGCCGGTCTGGGGTCCGCGATGGACGCGAAATCGCGTGTCGTCAGCTGGTTCACGTAGAAGCCTTGCAGGTTGTCGTGCGGGGGTGTGGTGACCGCGCGCGAGCAGGAGGCTCCGTCTCGTCCGGTGAGTGCCACCTCGTGCATCCAGGAGTCGGCCTCGGCATCAGGGACGAACGCGTGCGCGGCTTCGGGATTCACGCCCATCAGCAACGACAGTGCGAGGATGCGCGGGTTGGCCGTCAGGTCGTCGTAGCGGGCCTGCTGCGCGGGATCCATCGCGTTCCAGGGCTCGCCGACGCCGTCGGGAAAGGCCTTGGGCCAGATCGCCCCGGGCGCGACCACCACGGCTTTCGCGACTCGATCGGGGTGGGCCGCGAGGTACTGCGCGGTCAGCGAGCCGCCCCAGGACCGGCCCACGAGAATGAGCTGATCGACGCCGAGCCGGGCCCGGATCGCTTCGAGATCGTCCACCTGGCGTCGCACGGTGTAGCCGGTGACATCGGTGAGGCGGGTCGAGCGGCCGGCGCCCACTTGGTCGTAGGCGTAGACGTCGAATCCTTGGGCCGCGAGTTCCGCGCCGCCGGTCGGGATCCCTTCTCCCGGGGTCCCGGGTCCGCCGTGCAGGAAGATCACCGGCGGCTTCCGGGCCGGGCCCGGTGCGGCCGCCGCGTGGACGTAGGCGATGCGCGATCCGGTCGGCAGCTCCCAGTACCGGACATCCTGCGGCACAGCGGCTTTCGGCTGGGCCGGGAAGGGATGCAGGACGGTCGCCGCCGCCGACGCGACGATCGCCGCCCCGACCGCGACGCTGAATCCGGCCGCGCGCGGCCCCGCGTGCCGCACCCCGGACAAGCGGAACCCCCACCGGCTCACCAGAAAACACACACCGACCGCGACCAGCAGTCCCCCGCCGAGGAACAACGCCGGGACGGCAGCCAGGTACGCCACCAGGCCGACCGCGAGAACGCCGAAGACGATCGCCACCACGACACCGAGAACGACGACCGACCCGCCGAGCACGATCCGCCACCGGCGGCGTGCGGCCGCGGGCGGTGCCGATTCCGTAGGTGTGGCTGCGATCTCGGACCTGCCTCGGTTCGTCGCAATCGAATACGCCAGTGTAGGCGGCACCCGGCCGGTCGAGGCGCAACTCGTCGGCTGTGCCCGCATCGCTGATCGGGTCGAGGCCAGGATGCCCGCGACCGGTGGCGTGAGACGGCCGGGCACGTCTTCGCGCACCCTCGGTCCCGAGGGCCTCTCGTCCACCGCCCTCGCCGCGTTACCGTGCCGATGGCACACGAAAGCACGAAGGGTTCGGGGCGAACAATGCCGATGGCGACGGTGAACGGAATCTCGATCAATTATCAGGTGCGCGGAGATGCGAAGCGGGGCACGGATTCTCCCCGCTCCGCGCCGCTGGTTCTGCTGGTGATGGGGACGGGGAGTCCCGGACGGGTGTGGGAGCTGTATCAGGTGCCGGCCTTGCTGGCCGCGGGTTATCGGGTGTGCACGTTCGACAATCGCGGGATCGCACCGTCCGACGAATGCGCCGACGGTATCACCCAGGCGGATATGGTGGCGGACACGGCGGCGTTGATCGAATTCCTCGACGAGGGGCCGGTTTTGATCGCGGGCACGTCGTTCGGGGCGCGGATCGCCCAGGAACTCGCGTTGACCCGCCCGGAGTTGATCCGCCGCGCGGTGCTGATGGGCGCGCACGCGCGCGTGGACGCCTTCCAGGCGACCCTGTCGGCCGGTGAGCGCGATCTGGACGAGCTGGGTATCGTGCTCCCACCCCGCTACCAGTCCGCGCTCACGGCGGCGCTGAACATGTCACCGGCCACGATGGCCGACCAGGACACCGCACTGGAATGGCTGGATCTGTTCGAATTCAGCGACCACACACTGACGCCGGGCCTGCGGGCGCAACGACGCATGAACTACATTTTCGACCGGGTCGAGGACTATCGCGCGATCACGGTGCCGTGCCTGTCCGTCGCGTTCGCCGACGATCGGATGATTCCGCCGTTCCTGTCTCGTGAAGTGGCCGAGATCATTCCGGACGCGCAGTACGCGGAAATTCCCGACGCCGGTCACTTCGGCTATCTGGAACGGCCGGACGCGATCAACGAACTCATGATCGAATTCTTCCGCGCCGACGAGTCCACCGCCGAACAGCGCCCAATCTGAACGAAGCCCGAAACGATGGTCACCCCGGGCCGCTGAGCGGTCCGGGGTGACAGTCCTTCGAGAACGAATCAGCCGAAGGTGATCTCGGGGTATTCCGCGCTGGGGGCGTCCAGGAGGGGTTCGTGCCGCCCGCGCAGGAAATGGTCGAACATCGCGGCGACATAGGCGTTGATCACCGCGTGTCCACGGTCGGGGTTCAGGGCGCCCCAACCGCCGGCCTCGATCACCTGATACCAGTCCGGGTTGTACTTGATGTCGTCGAAGCTCTGGTGCACGGCGCTGTCGAGGACGAGTTCGCGGGTCCATCCCGGCCGGTCGCCGGTCATCTTCTGGAGCGTGTCGTGGCCCAGGGCGGGGTTGGTGCCGCCGCCGAGCACGAACAGCATCGGGCGGTTCGGGTCGGCGACCAGCCCGGGGTCCAGCGCCGTCGGCGGGAGCGCACCGTCGAGGTCGACGCCGGCCCGCACCCGGGAGTCGGCGTAGAGCGCCATCGCCCCGCCGAGATTGTGGCCGAACATGCCGACCTCGTTCAGGTCCATGGCCGCGTCCAGCCCGGCGGGCAGCACGCCGTGGTCGACGTCGGGGTCGACGCCCCGAGTCAGGGCGCTCAGCTGGTCCAGGACGAACGAGATGTCACCGGCGCGGGCGGCCGAGGAGATCGCGAGGGTGTCGGCACTGAGTTCGGCGTTGGGGTCGACGGGCACATAGTGTCCGTCGGGGAAGTCGGTGCCGAACAGGGCGTCGTGGGTGTCGTCCATCGACACCACCACATAGCCGCGCGCGGCCAGGGATTCCACCATCGTGGTCCCCTCGTAGGCCGCGGCACCGGCACCGGGCTGATACAGGACCACCGGCAGCCGGCCCGACGAAGTGTCCACGGGGGCACCGAGATACGACCGGGAGGGGTGCCCGGCCACCGGAAGCCAGGGCCGCGAACCGTCGGCCAGTGGATAGGACGCGGCGTCGGCGGCCGGATAGTGGATCGTCACCGCCAGTTCGCGGCGGGTCTGCGGCGCCCGCGCGTCGGCCCGGTTCGGGTCCACCAGGTGCAGGGTGGTCACGCCCACCGGCACCGCGGTGGGCGACGAATCGGTTTGTGCGCCGGCCGGTCCGGCCAATGGCGAATCCGGTTCCGCCGCAGCGGTTCCCAGCTGACACGACATGAATACTGTTGCGGTCGCGGCTACGACGACCCCGCTCTTGAGCAGCACGCCGCGACGCTAACAGAGCCCCGGCGAGCGGCGCATCCGCGGCGAATCCACGGTCGACCAGCCGTTTTTCGCCGACTCGACACAGCACGACGAGGCCGCCGGCCGGCACCGACTGTGCCTGCGCCGGCGGCCTCGCCGCGCGTGCTGCCGCTACCCGGCGGCTCCCGCGAATTGTTCGGCGTGCAAGCGGAAATAGGCGCCGCCGGCGGCGACGAGTTCCTCGTGCGTGCCCTGTTCGACGATCCGGCCCCCGTCCAGCACGACGATCAGGTCGGCGTTCCGGATGGTCGAGAGCCGATGAGCGATCACGAAACATGTTCGCTCCCGCCGTAATTCGGCCATCGCCCGCTGGACGAGAACCTCGGTACGGGTGTCGACGGAACTGGTCGCCTCGTCCAGAATCAGGATCGCGGGATCGGCGAGGAACGCGCGCGCGATGGTCACCAGCTGCTTCTCCCCCGCGCTGATCCCGCCGCCGTCCTCGTCGACGACGGTGTCGTAGCCCAGCGGCAGGGCGTGCACGAACCGGTCGACATACGCGGCGCGAGCGGCGGCGCGGATCGCTTCCTCGCCGGCGGTCGGGTCGCCGTAGGCGATGTTGTCGCGGATCGTCCCGCCGAACAACCAGGTGTCCTGCAGCACCATTGCGGCGTTGGCGCGCAACCGATCTCGCGAGACCGTCGCGATGTCGACACCGTCGATCGTGATCGTGCCGGAGTCGAGTTCGTAGAACCGCAGCAGCAGATTGACCAGCGTGGTCTTGCCGGCACCGGTGGGCCCGACGATCGCGACCACCCGGCCCGCTTCGGCGACCAACGACAGCGACTCGATCAGCGGGGTCTGCGGGTCGTACCGGAAGCAGGCGTCGTCGAACACGACCCGCCCCCGATCGATGGGCCGCGGATCGGGCACCGCCGGATCCGGCGCCTCCTCGTCGGCGTCGAGGACGGCGAAGATCCGTTCGGCGGACACCACCCCGGACTGCAGCAGGGTCAGCATCGTGCCGATCTGGGTGATGGGCTGGCTGAACTGCCGCGAGTACACGGTGAACGCCAGCACGTCACCGAGCGAGATCCGGCCCGACGCCACGCGCAGCCCACCGACCACGGCGACGACCACGTAGTTCAGGTTCCCGACGAACAGCATCGCCGGCATGATCGATCCGGCCAGGAACTGCGCCCGGAACCCGGACCGGAACAGCTTGCCGTTGCACTCGTCGAATTCGGCGGCGAACCGCTCGGCGCCGTCGAAGGCGGTGATCACCCGGTGACCGGTGAAAGCCTGCTCCACCAAGGCGTTCGCCTGCCCGGTGTAGGTCCACTGGTCGACCAGGTGCGGTTTGGCGCGGACCGCGATCAGGCCGGTCACGACGGCCGCCACCGGCATCGCGGCCAGCGCGATCAGGGCCAGCAGCCACGAGATCCAGAACATCATCGCCAGAATGCCGGCCACGGTGAGAACCGCCATGACCAGCTGGCTGAGGGTCTGGTTCAGGCTCTGTGCCACGTTGTCGACGTCGTTGGTGACCCGCGACAGCAGCTCGCCGCGCGGAGTGGTGTCGAAGTAGCGCAGCGGCAGCCGGTGGATCTTGTCCTCCACTTCGGACCGCAGCCGGTTGACGACCCGGTTGACCACGACGTTGAGCAGTCGGCCCTGCATCCAGGCGCACAATGCCGCGATCAGGTAGACCGCGAGGGCGATCAGTAGCACCCGGCCCAGTGCGTCGAGATCGACGCCTCGGCCGGGGATCACGTCCATCCCGGCGAGCAGGTCGGCGCTGCGGGTGTGGCCGGCCGCGCGCAGCGCGTCCACCGCCTCGGTCCGGGTCTGCCCGGCGCGCAGGGTCCGGCCGACGACGCCGTCGAAGATCAGGTCGGTGGCCCGGCCCAGCAGTTCGGGCCCGATCACGTTCAGTACCACTGAGATCACCGCGAGCACGAGAACGGCGAGCACGGCGGCCCGTTCGGGCGCGAGCCGGCCCAGCAGCCGGCGCAACGACGGCCCGAACGCCTCCGGTCGCTGTAGCGGCGCCGGGCCGCTCGCCGTACCTGGTTGCATCACAACACCTCCTGTGCTTCGAGCTGCGACTCGGCGAGCTCGCGATATTCCGGGCAGCTGTCCAGCAGCTGCTCGTGGGTGCCGATGCCGGCGACGGTCCCGCGGTCGAGCACGACGATCCGATCGACGTCGCGGACCGTCGAGATCCGTTGGGACACAGTGACGACCGAGGCGTCCGCGGTCACCGTCCGCAGCGCGGCGCGCACCCGGGCGTCGGTGCCGGCGTCCAGCGCGGAGAAGCAGTCGTCGAACAGGTACAGCCGGGGTTGGCGCACCACCGCGCGCGCGATCGCCAGCCGTTGCCGCTGCCCACCGGAGAAGCCGCTGCCGCCCTGGGTGACCTCGGCGGCCAGCCCGCCGGGCAGATCACGGACGAAGTCGGCCGCCTGCGCGGTTTCCAGTGCCGCCCAGAGCTTTTCGTCGTCCGCTGTCGGGTCGCCGAGCCGCAGGTTCGACGCGATCGTCCCGGCGAACAGATACGACTGCTGCGGTACCACCGCGATCCGGGCCCGCAATTGGGCGCGGGCCAGTTCCCGGACGTCCGTGCCGCCGACCCGGACCGAGCCCGCGGTGACGTCGATCTGCCGGGCGATCAGGTCCAGCAGCGTGGTCTTCCCCGAGCCGGTGGCGCCGACGATCGCCGTGTGCCGGCCCGGCTCGACCCGGAAGTCGATGTCGCGCAGCACCATTGCCTCGGCGCCCGGGAATCCGTATGCCACGCCGCGGAGTTCGACGACCGCGGGGTCACCCGCGAACGGTCGCGGCCGGTCCGGGTCGGCGACCGCGGGCCGCGTGTCGAACACCGCGCGGATCCGCTCCGCCGACACCGCCGCCCGCGGCGCGATCATGGCCAGGAAGGACGCCATCATCACCGCCGCGAGGATCTGCATCAGATAGACCGTCATGGCGCTCAGGACACCGATCCGGATCGACCCCGCATCGACTTCCCGGCCACCGAACCACAACACCGCCACCGACGTCACGTTGCTGATCACCAGCACCAAGGGATACATCAGCGCGGTCAGGCGGCCCACTGTCAGTGCGGCACCGGTCAATTCGCGGTTGGCGGCCGCGAAACGCTCCCGCTCCGGGGACTCGCGCACGAACGCGCGCACGATCCGGATGCCGGTGATCTGTTCCCGCAGGACCAGCGTCACCCGGTCGAGCGCGGTCTGCACGGTCCGGTACGCCGGCACCGAGCGGGCGATCACGGCCGCCATCGCCGCACCGAGCACCGGTACCGCGATCACCAGCACCCAGGCCGGATCCGGTCCCTGTCGCAGCGCCAGCACGATGCCGCCGGCGCACATGATCGGGGCGGGCACCAGCAGCGAGACGCTCAGCACGAGCAGCGTCTGGACCTGGTCGACGTCGTTGGTGGTGCGGGTGATCAGCGACGGCACGCCGAACCGGCCGACCTCGTGGGCGGAGAACGTGCCGACCCGGCGCAGCAGCGCGGCGCGGATGTCGCGCCCCGCGGCCATCGCGGCCCGCGATCCGAGATACATCGAGCACGCCGACGCCACGATCTGCAGGGCCGTCACCAGCAGCATCCACATCCCGACGCGGCGGATGTGATCGGTGTCGCCGGTGGTGACACCGTTGTCGACGAGGTCGGCGTTGAGCGTCGGCAGATAGAGCATCGCCAGCGTGGCGACGCACTGCAGTGCGATCACCGCGGCGATCGGCACCCGGTAGGGCGCGAGAAATCGGCGGAGAAGTCCGAGCAACATGGGGCGGATGTCCTTCGTCAGCGCAGCATCTCGGCGACCAGGAACGCCAGCTCGAGCGACTGCTCGGTGTTGAGCCGCGGGTCGCACGCGGTGTCGTAGCGGCTCTCGAGATCGAGATCGGAGATGTCCTGGGCGCCGCCCAGACATTCGGTGACGTTCTCCCCGGTCAGTTCGATGTGCAGGCCGCCGGGATGGGTGCCGAGCGCGCGGTGGACCTCGAAGAAGCCCTGCACCTCGTCGACGATGCGGTCGAAGTGCCGGGTCTTGTATCCGGTCGAGGAGGTGACGGTGTTGCCGTGCATGGGGTCGCACTGCCAGATCACCCGGTGGCCGGTGGCCTCGACCTTCTCCACGATCGGCGGCAGCAGCGTGCGGACGTGTGCGCTGCCCATCCGGGTGACGAGCGTCAACCGGCCCGGTTCGCGGGCGGGGTCGAGCCGGTGGACGTATTCCGCGGCCTGCTCCGGGGTGACGGTGGGCCCGAGCTTCACGCCGATCGGGTTGGCGAGCAGTTCGGCGAACGCGATGTGCGCGCCGTCGAGCCCGCGCGTGCGCTCCCCGATCCACAGGTAGTGGGCCGACAGGTCGTAGAGCGCCGGCTCGCCGGTCACCGGGTGCGGCGCCTGCCGCAACAGCGCGCGTTCGTAGTCCAGCACGAGTGCCTCGTGCGAGCAATAGATGTCGGCGCCGGCCAGGTGCGGATCCGAGACTCCGCAGGCCCGCATGAACTTGAGGGCGCGGTCGATGTCGGTGGCCATGGCCTCGTAGCGGGCGCCCGCCGCGGAGCGGGCGACGAATTCCCGGTTCCAGTCGTGCACCTGGTGCAGATCGGCCATGCCGGCCGCGGTGAGGGCGCGGACCAGGTTCATCGTGGCGGCCGCGTTGGCGTAGGCGTGGACGAGCCGGGACGGATCGTGTTCGCGCAGTGCCGCATCGGCGACGAGCGAGTTCACCATGTCGCCGCGGTAGGATAGCAGTCCGGCCGAGTCGGTGTCCGACGATCGGGGCTTGGCGTACTGGCCCGCGATCCGGCCTACTTTCACCACCGGCAGACTGGCGCCGTAGGTCAGGACCACGGCCATCTGCAACAGGGTTCGCATATTCGCCTGGATATGCGATTCGGTATTGCCGGCGAATGTTTCGGCGCAGTCGCCGCCCTGGATCAGGAATGCTTCGCCGCGCGCCACGTCGGCGAGCCGGGACCGCAGCTCGTCCACTTCGGCGGGAACACAAATGGGCGGTACCGATTCCAGTACCGCCCGCATTTCCTCGGCGGCCGCCGCATTCCAGGAAGGTTGCTGCAATGCGGGCCGGTTGAGTGCGGCATCGAGCCGGTTGCGCGTTTCCGCGGGCAGTGGAGGAGGTTTCGGCAGGCTGTCGACGGGAACATTCCAGTTCACCGCCTCAGAATAGGGATATTCGCGGTCCAGGCAAATGGCGGTGGCGCCCACGAGTGATAGCCGAAATACCTGGCGCGCAGAAACTTTCACCGCGGTGGCCGAGTGCGCATATTGGTCAGTCGACCACGCGGCGCCTGCCGCGTCCCGGGCGGCCCGCGACCGCGGGCCGCGCCCGCGATCAGCGGCGATGCGACGGACCTGGACTTCCGGCCAGGAACCGGACTATCATCGTGATATCATATCGATACTGGAGGTCGACAATGGAGCTCCGTCCAGCCTTCCGGGTCAGCGGATTCTACGCCCTGGTCCTGTTGCTCATCGCCGCCGCCGCGGGCCTGGCGCTCGCGATCGGCGGCCTCGCCGCGGGCACCCACCCGTCCGATCCGGCGCATGCGGCCGCGGCCGCCGCCGGGATCGCGCTCATCGCGGTCACGGTCGTCCTCGCCAGCGGACTCACCGTCGTGGGCCCGAACGAGGCCCGGGTGCTGCAGTTCTTCGGCCGCTACATCGGCTCGGTGGACCGGCCCGGCCTGTCCTGGGTGACCCCGCTGACCGAGAAACGCCGGGTATCGCTGCGGATCCGCAACTTCGAGACCCAGAAACTGAAGGTCAACGACGCGGACGGCAACCCGATCGAGATCGCCGCGGTCATCGCGTTCCGGGTCGTCGACAGCTTCAAAGCCGCCTTCGCCGTGGACAACTACGAGGACTTCACCCACACCCAGTCCGAGACCGCGGTCCGGCACCTGGCCACCAGCCACCCGTACCAATCCGCCGGCCCGGACACGATCAGCCTGCGCGACGGGGCGGCCGTGGTCGGCGAACTCACCGGTGAACTGCGCGAACGCACCGCCATGGCCGGCATCGAGATCGTCGAGGCACGCATCACCCACCTCGCCTACGCGCCGGAGATCGCACAGGCCATGCTGGTTCGCCAGCAGGCCGAACAGGTCGTCGCCGCCCGCACCCGCATCGTCGAGGGCGCCGTGGGCATGGTGGGTCTGGCGCTGGACCGGCTGGCCGAGCAGGGCGTGGTCGATCTCGACGACGAGCGCAAGGCCGCGATGGCGTCGAACCTGCTGGTCGTGCTCTGCGGCGACCGTGCCGCCTCCCCCGTCGTCAACACCGGAACCCTGTACTCCTGATGGCGAAGCGAGAGCCGAAACGCCTTCTCCTCCGGCTCGACCCGGCCATCCACGAGGCCATCGCCAAGTGGGCGGCCGACGACCTGCGCAGCATCAACGGCCAGATCGAGTACGCGCTGCGCGCCGCGCTGGAACGGGCCGGCCGGCTGCCGAAGGGCGAATAGCCCCGGCAGCCGGCCGGTGCATCACTTGCCGGCGACCTTCTCGATCCGCACCGCCGTGCCGTACGCGGCGAATTCGGTCAGGGTCTTGGCGATTTCGTTGCAGTCGAATCGCATGGCCACGACGGCATTTCCGCCGCGCTCGGCCGCTTTCTTGATCATCCGCTGCACCGCTTCTTCGCGCGAGTTGTACAGCAGCTCGGTGTATTCCTGGATCTCGCCGCCGCCGAGCTGACGGAAACCCGCGGAAATATTCGCACCGAGACTCCGGCTACGGACCGTCAAGCCGGCGACCTCACCGAAAACCTCGACGATCTCGTAGCCGGGAACATCGTTCATCGTGACCACCAACATGGGCGCCGCAACCGGTTCCGCGACATCGGAACCGGTTGCGGATTCGGACGAATTCGACTGGGAGATTTCGCTCATGCGATGAACGTACCGTCGATTACGAACCGGCGGCAACGGTCGGAATATCCAATTCGAATGCCCGACGCGTGCGGTTGTCTAGCTGTTCTCCGATCCTTCGTGCGGCGCGGGCACCGACCGGGCGAGCCCGGCCAGCGCCGCCAGCCAGAGCTCCACCAGGGCCGCGACCCGCTCCTCGTCGACGACGTTGCGCGCGTAGGCGAACGTCGCGTGCAGGGCCGGTCCCGCCGCGGTGTCGAAGACCATCGCGTTGATCTCGATCACCGACACCGCGGGCAGATCCGGGTACGGTGCGGCGATCTGATGCACCTGCGTGGTCGGGGTCCAGCCACCCGCACCGGACTCGGCGGCGCCGAGGTCGGCGGAACCGTAGCGGCCCAGGTAGTTGAATCCCAGCTCCGGAGCGGGCAAGTCGGCCAGCGCCGGGGCCGTGGCGTCGTTCAGGTAGCGCAGCAACCCGTATCCGAGTCCCTTGTCCGGTACCGCGCTCAGCTGTGCGGCGATCTCGGCCACGAGCGCGGTCGCGATCTGCGGGTCGGTGAGCGCGGCTGCCGCGTCGAGCGCCGGCGGGACGGTGAGCCGCATCGGATAGGTACTGGTGAACCAGCCGACCGCGGCGGACAGATCCGCGCCCGGCACCACGGTCTCCTCGCGGCCGTGGGCCTCAAGCCGGACCAGCAGCGAGGGATGCGTGATCCCGTCGGCGCTCCGCCACGCGGTGACCGCCAGCAGCAGTGCCGCCAGCAGACCGGCGTCGACCGTGGTGTGCAGCGCCGCCGGCAGCCGGGTGAGGACGGCCTCGGTGTCGGCCACCCGGACCACCGCCTGGATCCGGGCGACGGTCTCGGTGGTGTCGAGCACCGGATCCAGTGCCCGTGAACCGATCGCCGGGTCCGCACCGCCGGTGGGCGCCAATGTTCGGCTCCACCAGTCGGTTTCGGCCGCTCGTTGCGGAGCGTGCGCGGCGTCGGCCAGCGCGTGCGCCCACCGGCGCAGCGAGGTACCCGCGTCCGGCAACACCGGCGGCCGGCCCGCCGCGGTCCCGGCTTCGACCTGCGCCCAGGCCGCCGCCAAGTCCGGCAACAGGATTCGCCACGACACCGCGTCGATGACCGCGTGGTGGACCACCACACCGAGCACACCGGTGTGGCCGGGTCCGCGGTCGAACCAGATCACGTCCAGCATCGAACCGCGCCCGGGTGCCAGCCGGGCGGCGGCCGCGGCCATCTCGGCGGCGACGAGTTCGGCGCGGTCGGCGAATTGGGTGTCGTGCGGCACCAGGATCCGGTGGATCAGCGCGGCGACATCGACCTCGTCGACCGGTACCGTCACCAGCCCCGGGCCGCGCTCGTCGTCGACCAGCCGGGCCGTGAGCGCGGGATGCCGCCGCAGCACCGCATGCCAGGTCGCGACCAGCCCGTCGAGGTCGATGCCCACCGGAAGATCCAGCAGCATCGACTGATTGAACCGATCGAAACCGGCACCCAGATCCCGGATGAACCGGGTGACCGGCAGCAGCGGCATCCAGCCGATACCACCGCCGGGCAGTTCCGCCAGCGCGTCCCGGTCCTGGTCCGCGCCCGCCGCGCGAGCCAGCGCCGCGACGGTCCGGTGCTCGAATATCTCTCGCGGGCTGATGCTGACGCCGGCGGCCCGCGCCCGCGACACCACCTGGATCGAACGGATCGAGTCGCCGCCGACGTCGAAGAAGTCGTCGTCGACACCCACCCGGTCGAGGCCGAGGACCTCGGCGAACACCTGCGTCAGCACCAGTTCGGCCGGGGTCACCGGCGCACGGTAGGTGGTCGCGGCCGTGAACACGGGTTCCGGCAACGCTTTCCGGTCGATCTTGCCGTTGGGTGTCAACGGCAGCGCGTCCAGGACCATGATGGACGCCGGAATCATATACTCCGGCAACCGTTCTCGCAGGAACGTGCGGACCGCACCGGCATCCGGTATCGGCGCGTTCCGTTCGACGGCATCGACGACCTCGACCGCAGGATCAGTGGCCGTGACGACGTCCGCCACCACATAACCCACCAGCTGCTTACCGCGACCGGAATCGTGCGCGACCACCACAGCCTGCCCGACACCGGGATGCGCCAGCAACGCCGCCTCGATCTCACCCGGCTCGATCCGGAACCCACGGATCTTCACCTGGTCGTCGACGCGGCCGACGTACTCCAGCACACCGGACTTGTTCCAGCGCACCACATCACCCGTGCGGTACAGGCGACCTCCCGCGGTTCGATCGGATACGGCGGCGAGCGGCCCTGCGGTGTCCTCGGCGAGGCCGTCGTCGGAGGGTGTGCCGAACGGGTCAGCCACGAACCGGGCAGCAGTCAGGTCCGCGCGGCCGTGATAGCCGCGCGCCAATTGCGCACCAGCGATATACAACTCACCCTCGACCCCGACCGGAACCGGTTGAAGGCGGCTGTCCAGGACGTAACACCGGACATTCCCGTACGGGCCACCGATCGGAATCGAACCCTGCTCCGGCATCCCAGCGGTGTCGAATTCCGACATGCACGATGTGGCTTCGGTCGGCCCGTACCCGTTGATCACACACAACTGTGGGAACCGCGCCCGCAGATCACGAACCAGCGCCGGCGAAAGCTCCGAACCACCGGCGATCACACGGGTCAGGAAGCCGAGCGGGTTCGCACCACCGTCGACACCGATGTGTTCCGACAATGCCGCCAGCAGCGGCGGCGTCAAGTGCGCCTTCGAGATTCGGTGCTCCCGCACCAACGACGCGATCTCGTCCAGGTCCGAACGTGGTGAACCCGCCACCACGACCGTCCCACCCGACACCAACGCCGGCCAGATCTCATAAGTCGACGCGTCGAACGCCACCGTCGCATGCGCCAGAATCCGCTCACCCACCGCGACCGGCCACGCCTCCCGCACCAAGTTCGCCAGGTTCGCGTGGGTGATGATCGCACCCTTGGACTGACCGGTCGTACCGGAGGTGTAGATCAAGTGCGACACCGAATCCGGCGACACCACCCGAACCGCACCGACCGCCGACTCGACGGGACCGGACTCGGCATCGACAGACACGTCGCCCGAACCGTCACCGCGATCCGCGCCGGCGGTCGCCGATTCGTCGCTTCCCGGGGTGACGGCGGCGGTTGTCGGCCGGCCGGAGCCGTTCACGGAGGTCGGTGCGGATGTGGTGCGGCGCTGGGCGGCTGCGGAAGCGTTGACCGATGAGCTTGCCGCACCGGCGGCGGCTACGTCGCCCAGCGACCGGGTGCGCGCAGCAGCTTTACCGGCGAGTTCGGACGCTACCGCGGCGTCGTCGAGCATCAGTCTAGCGACACCGGTATCCGGCACCACCTGCGCGACGCTGCTGTGGGTCAGCACGAGCACCGGTTGCGCGTCGGTCAGGATGAACCGCAACCGATCCGACGGATACTCCGGATCCACCGGAACATACGCCCCACCAGCCTTGTTCACCGCCACCATCGACACCAACAAATCAGCCACACGCG
>NZ_RFFH01000030.1 GCF_003696265.1 Nocardia stercoris
GTGATGATCATGACTGGAAACTTCTAGACCCGGAACGCCGGCGGGCGGCCGTGGCGCACCTGATGCGCGTGCTCGAAGTGAGCGAGCGGTTCGCCTGCCGGGTCGCCGGGCAGCACCGAAGTACCCAGCGCCGCCCTGCGGCCGCGCAGATGACCGCTGATCCCGATGCGGCACTGCGTGATTGGCTACGCGCCTGGTCGAGAAGCCACCCGCGGCAGGGCTTCCGCCGCGCCTATCACGACGCCCGCGGCGAAGGCTGGACGGTCAACCACAAGAAGATCCAACGCCTCTGGCGCGAGGAGGGACTACGAGTCCCGCAGCGCCGCCGCCGCAAACGCCTGGGCACCTCCACTGCCACGACGGTGACTGCGAACGCGCCGAATCGGGTGTGGGCAGTGGATTTCCAATTCGACGCCACCGACGACGGGCGCCCGGTCAAGATCGTCTCGATCGTCGACGAGCACACCCGCGAATGCCTCGGCGGGTTGGTGGAGCGGTCGATCACCGCGGACCGGCTCATCGACGAGCTCGACCGGATCGCTGTCGACCGGGGTTACCCGGGCGCGCTGCGTTGCGACAACGGACCCGAATTCGCGTGCGCGGCCATGGCCGACTGGGCCGGGGAACGAGTCGGGCTGGCGTTCGTTCCACCTGGCCAGCCCTGGCGCAACGGATACATCGAGTCGTTCAACGGCCGTCTGCGCGATGAATGCCTCAACATCAACAGCTTCTGGTCTCTCACCCATGCTCGCGTCGTGATCAGCGACTGGAAAGACGAATACAACCACCACCGAAGGCATTCTGCCCTGGGCTACAGCACCCCGGCCGGATACGCTGCAACCTGCATCCACCGATAACCGGCTCTCACACGCAGTGGACCGACTTCCGGGGTCCCGTCACCACCGTATGTGGTGTTCGCCGTCGGCCCGTTCAGCGAAACAGGATACCCTCATGACTCATCGAGCAATCACCCTCGCCACCACGGACGCCCCCACCTTCGCGGTTACCATGCCGACGGGCGAGGTCGCCGCCGTACTGACCCAGCTACTTACTTTTCTCGGTGCGGGCAGCTCGATCGGATACCACCCCCACGGTTGATCGCCGCATCTTCGCAGTCATGGCAGGCCACCGTCGTCCAGGGCCCGGGCACCGCGCCCAGCCCGGCCCCGGCGCCCTGGCTGTGCCCGACCACCCCGATCCGAAAGACCCTCCCAAGGGTCGTACTCGCGTGCGCCGTGCCGCGATGATCGGCACCGCGGCGCTGCTTCCGATCGCAGAGATCGTTCGCATGCGCCGCAGCGACTGAT
This sequence comes from Nocardia stercoris, assembly GCF_003696265.1. Classification (GTDB taxonomy): domain Bacteria; phylum Actinomycetota; class Actinomycetes; order Mycobacteriales; family Mycobacteriaceae; genus Nocardia; species Nocardia stercoris. The sequence goes on from NZ_RFFH01000030.1 coordinate 1,308, forward strand.
CACCCGCACGGGCCGGCTCGGTACCTGCATCAACGCCGGGGTCAGGGTATCGCCACGGCATCAACGACATTCGCGGTGGCCAGGGCGCTCCCCGTCGCACCGAGCGACATGGTCAGGGTTTGCGGCCCGCTCAGCGGCGGCGTCGCCTGGCACTGATGGTTGATCGTGGCCCGGCGCGGGGGCCGCCGGAATCGCCATCGCGGCGACCGGCATCAGGATCGGGGCGGTGAGTACGGCAACGCGGACAAGGTTCGATCGCATGGATCGCCCCACTTTCGATATCGACGGAATATCGGCATCCACCGTTCACTCAGTTGCGGAGCGACAATCATCCTATGCCGCAACAATAACGGTGCATCGGGAGATGTGGATCACTCCGTAGAGTGCGATCGAGGCGAAGAGAAATCAATTTTCGTTGTCGACCGGCAAGAGTTGATTGTGATTCCCGCCGATCAGCCGTACACCCCCGACTCTCAGGCCGGCACCGCGCGTTCACGCGAGGGATCACACAACAGTTCGTTGTCGGTAATCCACGAATAACGGTTTCCCTTCTGCGGTCTTCACCGATACCGTCTACGGCGGAGAGTGCGCAGCTCACCAAAAGGTTCCCCTCGCACCGTATTCCCCATTATGTGGTGCGAGAGGAATCGAATCCTCCTGGTATGAGGAGGATTCATTTCCCTGGCTACGATCTTCTGGTGCAAGCAAACCTCGGATGGTTCCGAGTCGGGGCGTTTATCAGGTAATCCGGCCGCCGGACCTCGGACCGACACGATGTGACGGGAACAGGTCCGGCGTCCCGGTTACGGCGCCGGATGCGTCGGCCAGTCGCGTCGCCTCGTAAAGGACACACCGTCATTACTCACCGAGCACACGTTCGCGGTGCCGCCGCCCTGGCATTCGCCGCTTCGATGCTCGTCCTGAGCATTCCGGCTGCCGCTGCGGCGCAGGACCTTTCCCCGGACAGCCCGAGGTGTGGCATCAGTTCCGGGCGTACCTTCGAGACCGCTTCGGCCGAGCAGGAAGGCCTGGATTCCGGTCGGACGGCCGATGCGATGGCCTACGCGGTCAGCGTCGGCCGGACGAACATCCAGATCTTCCGGCGCGGCTGCCTGATCGGCCGGGGACCGACAAACGACCGGTCCGACGGTGTCCCGTGGAACCTCTGGAGCGGCACCAAGGGCGTGGTTTCGCTGGTGGCCGGGATCGCCTACGACCAAGGGAAACTGGAACTGGACGCGCCGATCGGCACCTACCTGCCACCGGATTTCGGTGACGCCGCACATCGCGCCATCACGGTACGCAACCTCCTCACCCAAACCTCCGGACTGACCACCTCCACGACCATGGAACTGCTGACGTCGATCGGGCCGATCGACCCCGATGTGGGCGCCGAGGCCATGGGAATTCCGCTCGCCACGCCTCCCGGCTCCACATTCGCCTACAGCGGGCGCGCCGTCGATCTGCTGTCCGCTGTCGTGGAAGCCGCTGTCGGCGAACCGTTTCAGCAATTCGCGCAACGCGAGTTGTTCGATCCGCTGGGTATCGAACGCTCCGACTACTACTGGGCACACGACCGTTCCGGCCACACCTACGGCTTCGGGAATCTACTGATCCCACCGGTCGACTTCGCCAAACTCGGGCTGCTCATCGCGCACGACGGACAGTGGGGTGACAAGCGCGTCGTCTCCAGTGATTATCTGCACCAAGCGCATTCGTCGTCGCCGACGAACCCCTGCTACGGCTTCCTGTTCTGGGTGGGCCCCGGCTGCGCCGAACTACCCACCTTCCTCCCAGCCGACAGCTACACCCTCGCCGGCTTCAACATGCAGAACATCTTCGTCGTACCCAGCCTGGACATGACGGTGGTGTGGACCGGCGGCAACGGCCCCACGACGAACGAAATGGTCCCGTGGGAATTCTGGCGGCGCCTCTACGCCGCCTTCGACGAACCACCGATCCCCGACCCGGGCCCGTACATCGACCCCGATCCCCTCGGCCCTTCCGGGGCATCGCGAACAACTTCAACTTCCCCTGCTCGCAGGCGCCCTCGGTGTCGGCCCCGACGCGTACCCCGGCTGCACTCCCCTGGCCTGCCGCGGCGAGACCCTGGCCGACCCATTCACCGACGAACCACCAGGCTGCGTCTTGTACACCTGCCTGGGAGACGACCCCCGCACCCCGGGCATCCACTGACCGAGTCCACTGGCTTGGTGGCGGCGAGTCATCGCTGGGAGATGACCGTGGCGGGTGTCAGGTCGACCACGTTGTCGGCTGCGGTGATGGTGTCGGTGCGGTGGGTGATGGCGATGATGGTGGTGTCGTCGGCCAAGGCGCGCAGTGAGGCCAGGATCTTGTCTTCGGTGTCGCTGTCGAGGGCGGAGCTGGCTTCGTCGAGGAACAGGATCCTGGGTCGGGCGATGAGCGCGCGAGCGATGGAGAGCCGCTGTTTCTCGCCTCCGCTGAGCAGGCGCCCGCCTTCGCCGATCGTGTGGTCCAGGCCGTCGGGGAATTCGTCGAGTTTGTGGCGCAGGCCGACCTTGGTCAGGGTGTCGACGATTTCGGTGTCGGTGAATTCTCTGCCCAGCAGGACGTTTTCGCGGATCGACACGTTCATCATCATCGGTTCCTGGGGCACGTAGCCGACGCGGGCCCAGTAGGTGTCGTCGTCGAAGGTGTTCAAGGTTTGACCGTCGATGCGGACGGTCCCGGTGTAGGTGGTGTTCAGCCTGAGCAGGATGTTCATCAGCGTGGATTTGCCCACGCCGGAAGGGCCGACGACGAAGTTGAGGCATCCGGGGCCGAACGACGCATCGAGCCTGTCGAGGACCGCGGGACCGTCGCTGCTATAGCGCGTCGAGAGGTTCTCGATGTCGAAGACTGGTGCCCGGGTAAATACGGGGGCTTTGTTCGCCGCCGTGCCGCCGGTCACGATCGTGGGCTGATCGGCGAAGAGTTCGAGAACGGGCGCGGCCATGGCCTTGGCCTGAGCGAAGTCCCGCAGTGAGGTACCGACGAGTTCGAACGGCCTGTTGAGCTGAGCGAGGATCAAGATGAGCAACAGTATTTGGGCCAGGTCGGCGCCGCCGCGGTGAAGCAGTAGCAACGCACCGAACGCGCCGCAGTACTGCACCATGACCAGCAGGCCCTGCAGTCCGCCGTAGACGACCCGCCGGCCGTAGAAGGCGTTCCAGTTCGCGCGGGCGTCGACGTAGTTGCGGCGGTTGACTGCGGCGATCCAGGACTGTCCCCGGTAGATGCGGATCGAGACGATGGCGGCGACGACATTGCCGAGGAGGTTGGCGTTGTCGTTGGTCTTGCGCTGGGCCTCGCGCAGGTATTTGTCGGTGACCTTGTTGCTGCGCAGGGTGAGCCACACGGTGGCGGCTCCATAGCCGAGGACGAACACGGCGACGACCGGGTTGATGCTGCGGCTGATCACGGCCATCGATATGGCCACGTCGGACACGCTGGCCAGGATCACCATCATGAACATCTGGATGTAGACCTTGTTCGACTGGCCGAAGCTCTGCACCAGCGTGGAGATCTTCGCGGCGTTGGCGCGGGCGAACACCGAACCGTCGGCGTTCATCACCTTGCCCAGCAACTCGTCGCTGGTGACGTAACCGACGTCCTGTTGCACCCGGTTCATCAGCACCGTCTTGGCGTCCTGGAGGAACCGCGAGGCCGCGGTGGCCGCGGCGAACAGGACGAAGTAGCCGAACAGCTGCGTGGTCGGGCGAGAGATGTCGGAGACCGCTCGTACGAAGATCAACGGACCTGCGATCGACGTGATCGACGCCAGCAGGGTGATCGCGACGAACGCGGCCATATGGCCGCGGGAGGTTCGTAGCCCTCGCCGCAGGATCGCGGCTTGCTCGCGGCTGATGATCCGATCAGGGTGCCAGGGCACGGGTGATCCATTCGTTGGTCAGGGTGGCGCGAATCAGGGCGAACTGTGTGTCGCCGTCGGGGGCACGTCCCCCGGCGAGGTGCGAAAGTTCTTGCTGGTCGAGCAGATTCCGGTCGCACAGTCCGCTGTCACACAGGTCCTCGGCAAGCTGGCGGTAATCGTAGCGGGTCTCGAGATCTCGCCCGCCGCCCTTGCCCGCGCGGTGGACGATTTCGACCGGTAGCTCGGTGAACAACGCCCGCTCCAGTGCGCGGTCGACTCCGCGGTGCAGGTGATGCGTCCTCGGAGTGGTGAGGCTTGCGCGGATCAGGGGCCAGAACAACGCCGGCTTTCGCTGGGTGATCTCGCTGCCGGCCAAGGCGATCTGGTTGATCTCGGCGTTGCGCAACGCGACGTACTGGAATCCCAGCGACAACGGCCAGGCCCCGACCTTTTTCGCGTTGGGAACCAGTTCTTGCGGCCGCGAGAGTCGCGCGACTACAGCCGGTGCCCGGAACGCGAGGTCGCCGAACATGTTCCGCCAATGCATAGGGGACTGCCCCTGGTCTGATTGACTCGCGGGTTGTGGTGGTTTCAGGCCGCGAGTGAGGCCTTGTTCAGGGTCTCATACTCGACCGGGGGTCAGCCGGTCCAGGCCGCGCTGACGTCGGCGCCGGTGGTAGGTCCGTTCGATCCAATGAACCATGGCCAGCCGGAGTTCTGCCTTCGTCTCCCAGCGTTTGCGGTCGAGCACATTGCGTTGCAGCAGAGCGAACCACGATTCCATGGCCGAGTTGTCCGCACACGCGGCGATCCGGCCCATCGAACCGTGCAACCCATTGCGGGACAACACATTGACGTACTTCCGGGAGCGAAACTGACTGCCGCGGTCGGAATGCACGATCGTGCCGGCCGGTGACCGCAGCCCGATCGCGTTCCGCAGCGCCGAGCACGCCAGCTCCGCGGTCATGCGGTCGTCGATCGAGTAGCCGACGATCCGGTTGGACCACACGTCCTTCACCGCGCAAATGTAGAGTTTTCCTTCGCTGGCTTGGATTCCAGCAGTCGTCGCAACACGCGTGATTACGAGGCGTCCAGTAAAGCATGCAGGTGCTCGGCGGGCGTGTCCCAACCCAGCGACTTGCGGGGGCGCTCGTTGAGCTCCTGAGCGACCGCGCGGAGGTAGTCGATATCGTGTCTGGCCAGGTCAGTGCCGCGTGGAAAATATTGCCGGAGAAGCCCATTGGTGTTTTCGTTGGTTCCCCGCTGCCAGGGCGATCCAGGGTCCGCGAAGTAGACGTCGAAGTTGGTCGCGGCGCTGAATGCCCGGTGCTCGGCCATTTCCGCGCCCTGGTCCCAGGTCAGCGTGCCTCTCAGCGCCGCTGGCAGGTCGGCAACGGCGGCGATCAGCGAGTCCCGGACAGTTTCCGCGTTGCGTTCGCGGCCGACGAGACCCAGCATCACGAAGCGTGTGGACCGCTCGACCAGCGTCGCGATCGCCGATCCGCCCAGGGCGCCAATGATGAGGTCACCTTCCCAATGCCCCGGAACCGCCCTCGAGTCGACGACTGCGGGCCGATTGCCGATCGCGTTCATCGGATCGACGAACCTCGGACGGCGGATATCAGGCCGTTTACGAGGTTTGCGGGCCAGACGACCACGCCGAAGTTGTTTTCCGAGTTCACGTTTGAGCTCACCGCGTGCGTGGACATAGATCGCCTGGTAGATCGTCTCGGTGCTCACCCGCATCGCCGACGTGGTCGGGAAGTCCTTGATCAGCCGGTGGCTGATCTGCTGCGGCGACCACTTCTTGTTCAGTTTCGCCTGCACGTAGAGACGAAGGTCCCGGTTTGCGAGCAGCTTCGGCGGCCGCGGTCTGGCTCGGCGTTTCACCGACAGCCGGTGCGCGGTATGAGGCATGTATCCCCGCGACGAGACGGTGTTGCGGGTCAACTCCCGACTGATCGTCGACGGCGCGCGGCCCAGCTCGGACGCGATCTTGCGAATCGACAACCCAGAACGCCGCAGGTCCTGCAGTTGCTCACGCTCAAGCAGACTGAGATATCGAGGGTGGATGATCTTCTCGACAACGTCGAGGTCGACACTCCCACCGATCGCACGCGATCGTCGTTCCGGCACGTTGCCATTGTTCCGCTCGGGGTAACGCACCACACGACCGTCCGGATAAACCCGGCCCCTGCTGATGATCGTGATGCCCTTGTCCCAGTCTGTGGCAGATCGGGCATCGGCGCCGACACGTGTCCGGGCTTGCGCGCGTGTAAGCCCGGCAGCTCGTAGCCGCAGAAACTCCTCCCTGCGCGGATTGACCTTCCGCGCTTCGCTGGTGGAGATTCCCGCCTTGCGAGCCCACGCATAGGCAGTCGGCCGATGAATCCCCAGCTCGCGCGCAACGGTGGAGATAATCTGCCGCTCCCGCACCAGCCGCAGGAATTCCGCCTTCAACTCCGCAGGGTAGACGCGCGGCGTCGCCCTCTGCATGGTCAGCCCGGTGCGACGCAGCCAGTTGTAGCCGGCGTCCTCATGAACACCCACCGCTCTCGCAGCAGCGCGGACAGTTCCTCCCCTGTCGAGCACCCGGAAGAACTCGTCCTTCTGCTGCTGCGTGTACTTCTTGCCGGCCACGGCCACACCTCCCGAGAGGTGTTGCGACGACTGCTGGAATCCAAGCGGGTGAGGGCAAGCTGTATTTGTGCGCGGTGAAGGACGTGTTCTCGAATCGTATCGTCGGCTATTCGATCGATTCCCGGATGAAATCGTCGCTCGCGGTCCGCGCGTTGAACAATGCTGTCGCCAGGCGGGCGGACGTGGCCGGATGCGTGGTCCACAGCGACCGTGGCAGTAAATTTCGGAGCCGGAAGTTCGTGCACGCCTTGACTCGTCACGGCATGGCCGGGTCGATGGGCCGGGTCGGCGCGGCCGGCGACAACGCGGCGATGGAGAGCTTCTTCGCGTTGCTGCAGAAGAACGTCCTGGATCGCCGATCGTGGTCCACGCGTGAGGAATTGCGTATCGCGATCGTCACGTGGATCGAGCGGACCTATCATCGACGGCGTCGCCAGGCCGGGCTCGGTCGTTTGACGCCTGTCGAGTACGAGGTCATCATGACCGCACCGGCCATTCAGGCCGCGTGACCGAAGGCTGTCACCGGATCCTGCACCAGTCCCTTTTGAAGGCACTCGCGCTGGTCAGCCGGTTCAAGAAAACTGACCAGGTAGGAGTCCGACACCATGCGGGTACCGTGCCGAATCGAAAGGCCGTCGGGCTCGGGCCTGTTGAGGAGCCTGTCTCGGGCGAGTGTGGGTCGACATCACCTCCGGCGCGGTGCCGTACCCCCGCGCATGCTCGGCTCAGCGCGTAACACCAACCGCCGCAACCGGATCCAGCTTCCCGGGTAGACACAACCGTTGCATGGAAGATTGCTCCATCGAGTCGTCGTCGTCGTGGCTCTGCCGTACTCTGGCCATAGTCTTACGCAACAAGAGTGGAGATTGCCATGGGACTGTTCGGCAACAAGAAGTCCATGCAAGATCGCCAGGCCGACGCGATGCAGAAGGCCGAGAAAATCGTTCAAGGCAAAGGCCTTACGGGCAAAATGACCAAGGCGTTCATGGGCAGCGAGTTCACGAACGCCATGCAGGGTGCGATGGCATCAGCCAATCAGGCCCAGCAGGCCGCGCAGTTGCGCGCAGCCGGAGTCCCCACCGAGACCGCGACCGTCGTGCAAGTCCAGGACACGGGCCAGACGATCAACGACAACCCGAATGTCGTGCTCCTGCTCGACTTGGGCGGTCGACAGGTGACGATCACAACCCTGGTCTCGCGCCTGGAAATCCCCCGCACCGGCGACAACGTCCTCGTCGTGCGGGAGCCGCAGACCGGCACCATGCTGTACGCAGGACTGGCCCCCCGCGCCTAGTCGGCCGGTCTCAAGCCGCCAGTCCGGCACGCAGTTTGCGGGTGCGGGCCCCTGCGCCGCCGCCGCTGAACACCGCGCCGACGAATTCGGTGGCTCCGGCCGCGAAGACCTCCCGGATCCGCGCCGCTACTTGATCTTCGGAGCCGATGATCGCAAGATCGGCGGGGCCGGCCACGCCCTCGTTGTCCATCATCGCGCGATAGGACGGAAGCGATCCGTAGGCGCCGAAGATCTCGGCGGCCTTGGCCCGTGCTCCCTCGACTGTGGTGCCCTGAATCCACCACCTTCTGCGGCTTCCTCGGCGCGGGTCAGCGTCCGTACTCTCAGGTCAGGTAGCGCACGTCGAAGATCGAGGAGAAGAGAGCGAAGAGCACGGTGTTCGGTCGCGTAGGCCAACGCAGTGGCGGCCGGCGGCAGCGACATGTGCCGGGTCCAGAACACTCGAAATCCACCCGCCCGGGCCGCATCTCGCACCTCCGCGACCGCCGCCACGACGCGGTCGCCGTCGGACAGCGGCCGCACGATTCCCACCTGCATGTCGCAGACCAGCAGTGCGGTGCGACCGGGATCGCATGCGTCGGAAAGGGTGGGGGCTGTACCGAATCGGCCGGCCGCCGAGTCGATCGATCTCTGAGCCCGGACTCGCCTGCGATCCGGTGCTCAGCCGGCGCAGAGGTCCGCGGGGTCGGTGTTGGCACCGCACAACACGATGCCGACCCGTTCGCCGGGGTCGGGCCGGTACGCGCCGGTGGCCAGCGCGGCGAGACCCGCGGCGGAGCCGTGCTCGACGACGATCCGATGGTGATCCCACAGCGACCGGCGCGCCGCGACGAGAGCCGCGTCGGGCACTACCACCGAGCGGGCACCGGCGGTGCGTGCCCACTCCAGGGCTGCGGCCGAAATGCGAGGGGCACCAAGGGAATCGGCCGCGATCGAGTCGATCTGGACGTCGGTGACGGCATCGCGGGCCAGGGCAGTGTGCAGGGCCTGGCTGCCGACCGGTTCCGCGCCGACCAGCCGGACACCGTGCTGGTGGGCGACCGCGGCGATACCGGAGAACATGCCACCCGCGCCGACTGCTACCACGATCGTGTCCAGGTCGCCGCGAATGTCGAGCAGGTCGAGCAGGATGGTGCCGGCACCCGCGCAGGCCGCCCGGTCCTCGTAGGCGTAGGCGTCGATCGCGCCTGTCGTGGCACAGAATTCGGCGGCGGCAGTAGCGGCCTCGTCCTGGGTGTCGCCGAGCAGGCGGACCTCCGCGCCGAGGGCCCGCAGTCGGTCCACCTTCCGGGCTGCGGTGCCGGCGGCCAGGAACACGGTCGCCGGGACGTCGAATCGTTGTGCGGCCCAGGCGAAACCGAGGTCTGCGTTGCGGCCGGTGGCAGCGGCGATGCCCACCTCGGGCAGCGCGCGGCTCGCGGTGAGTTCGGCGAGCAGGTTCACCGCACCGCGTGCCTTGAACGATCCGGTGTGCTGCAGGAATTCGCAAGCCAGCCACAGCTCGGTGCCGGGTAGTAGGTCGGGCGCGGGCAGCACCGTCAGCGGCCGAATCGCCCCCCGGATACGCTCGCGGGCCGTGCGGACGTCGTCGTAGGTCGGTGACGGCATCGGCCGATCATAGCTCCGCGAACCGTTCGGTCGCTTCTCTTCGCTCGCGGTGATCGGTTGTGCGGTAACGGTATCGGTGTGCCGGATGAGCGGCCAGTCGACCGGGACCCGGCCCATGGCGGTGACGTAGTTGCTCAGCAACTGCAGGGCGACGTGCGCCACGACCTCGAGCATGGCCTCGGACCCCAGGGCGCTGTGCGCGGCCGCGAACTCCGCGGGCGTCACGTGGCCGTGGCTGCGCAGAATCGCCCGCGCGAACGCCAGGACGGCTGCGTCCGTGGCAGATTCGGAGCGACCGCTACGCGCCGCGTCGAGGTCGACGGCGGCGAGCCCGGCACCGGCGCCGAGGAATCCGTGCACCGACAGCCCGTAATCCGAGGCGGTCTCCTGGGCCACGAGCAGCCCGAGACGGGTCCGGGTCGGTGCGGTCAGTGTGCTTTCCCTGAGCGAGCGGACGAGAGCCAGGAAACCCTCCAGCGCCGGGATGCTGTTGGCGAGTGCCTTCACCAGGTTCGGTGTGATGCCCAGGACCCGCTGCGCCGACACGAACAGCGCCCGCAGGCGGCCGACCGTGGATTCCGGGTCCACCAGCGGTATTTCGTCCACCGGACCACCATCGACAGCCCCGTTGATACATTCGCTATGCGCTCGCTATGCGGCGCTGGAGGGTTGGGAATGGAACAGACGGTCCGGATCCGGTTCCGGGTGCTGGGGCCGGTAGAGATACTGGGCGACGACGGGCCGCTGACGGCGGCCCCGCGGCATCGGGCGGTACTGGCGTACCTGCTGCTGAACGCCGGGCGGGCCTGCAGCGCCGAGCGGCTGGCCGACGCCATGTGGGGTGTCGAGACACCCGACACGGCACGGGCACAGATCCATGCGAGTATCGCCGCGATCCGGCGTGTCCTACGCGACTGCGGGCGGGACCCGGTGCTGGTGACGACCCCGGCCGGCTATGTCGTTACTCCGGAGCCCGGCGAATTCGACCTCGCCGTCTTCCGCGACGAGATCGCCTCGGTCGCCGTCGGTTCCCAGGTCGACCCGATTGCTCGGCGGGACTCCGTAGGGCACTCGGCTGCACCGCAATTCGGTGCGGGCTCGTTGGTTCTCACGCTGCGACGTGCGCTGGCGCTGTGGCAAGGCGAACCGCTCGCGGGGGTGCACGCGGAGTTCGCAGCCGGCGAGCGACGGCGGCTGCGTGATCGCCGGCTGGCTGCCGTCGAGCTGCTCATGGAGGCCGAGCTGGCCGCGCACCAGCACGAGCAGGTGCTCGACGAACTCGCCGCCGAGGTCGCGGCCCATCCTGGGCGGGAGAGACTCGCGGGCCAGCTGGTGCTGGCGCTGTATCGCAGCGGCCGCCAAGCCGACGCACTCGCAGCGGCCCGCGCGCTGCGCGCGGTGCTGGCCGAGAACCAGGGACTCGACCCCGGTCGTGCCTTCGCTGAACTGGAAGCGGCCGTGCTGCGTGCGGACCCGGCGCTGGACCTGCCCGCACCCGATTCGGTGGTACCGGCTACCCCGGCGACCGTTGTCACCGCAGCTGTTGCCGCGCAGGCGAGTTCCGGCATCTCGATCCCCGAGGCACCGCGTCCCGCCTCGCCGACCAGATCCGCCGGCGCCGTACCCGCCAATTTCCTGCCGTACGACCTGCCGGATTTCGCCGGTCGTGAGGTCGAGCTCGCGGCAATCGTTGCGGACTCGAATTCGATACCGCCGGTGTCCATCTGGACGATCGACGGTATGGCCGGTATCGGCAAGACCGCGCTGGCGGTGCACGCCGCGCACCGGCTCACCGACAGTTGCCCACACGGACAGCTGTTCCTGGATCTGCAGGCGCACACGCCGGGCGCGGATCCGGTGCCGGTGGAGATCGCAACGGCGGTGTTGTTGCGGCAGCTCGGGATGGCCGCTGATCATATTCCGGACAGCGCCGCCGAACGGGCCGCGCTGTGGCGCTCCGAACTGGGCCGGCGCCGGGTGGTCGTCGTGCTCGACAATGTTCGCGACAGCGAGCAGGTGCGGCCACTGCTGCCGGGGTCCGCGGGCAGCATCGTCATCATCACCAGCCGGCGTCGGCTGGTGGACCTCGACGGCGCGCGCACCCTGTCGATGGAGACACTGACGGCCCGGGACGCTGTGGACCTGTTCGGCGCCATCGTCGGCCCGCGCGCGGCCGCGGAACCGGTGGCGGTGCTCGATGTCGCGCAGTTGTGCGGATTCCTGCCGCTGGCGGTACGCATCGCGGCGGCCCGGCTCACTCACCGGTCCCGCTGGACGGTCGGCTACCTGGGGGACCGGCTGCGGGACGAACGGCGGCGGCTCGCCGAACTGGCGACCGCCGAGCGCGGGGTCGCCGCCGCGTTCGCGCTGTCCTACGATCAGCTGGAACCGTTGCCGCAGCGCATGTTCCGGCTGCTGGGGTTGCACCCCGGCACCGATATCGACGCCGCCGCGGCCGCGGCGCTGGCCGGCACCGATCTCGACTCGGCAGAGACCGTGCTCGAGGACCTGCTGGACGTGCACATGGTCGCGCAACGTCGGCTCGGCCGCTACACCATGCACGACCTGTTGCGCGACCAGGCCCGGGCGGCGGCCGACTCCGACTCCGACCGCGCGCGGGCGGTCACCCGGCTGCTGACCTTCTATCTGTACAGCGCCCGTGCCGCAGTGGATCTCGTATTCGCCCACAGTGCGGCGGATCGAGAGGCGTTGCCGGGCACCGATATCGAATGGACGCGGTTCGGCGGACCGGTCCCGGCCGCCGCCTGGCTCGATGCCGAACGCGACAATCTGGTGGCCGCAGTCTGCGCGGCCGCCACCACGGAGGTGGATGGACAACGACTCGCGGTCCTGCTGGCTGCGACACTGCGACCCTATCTCGACGGCAACAGCCATCACAGCGACAGCCGGCGGGTCCATCAGGCAGCGCTCGACGCGAGTACCCGGCTCGGCGACGAGGTCGCACGGGGTCGCGCTCTGACCGATCTCGGCTGGACCGCCTGGCGGCGGGGCGAGCTGACGGCCGCGGCCGACTACTCGCAGGACGCGGTGGATGTCAACCGCCGCGCCGGGAGCCGGTATGAGCTGGCACGTGCGTTGAACACACTCGGCAATGTCGAGGCCCGGCGAGACGACCTCGCCGCCGCACGCGGTTGGCTCGAGGAGGCGCTGGAACTCGCGCAGGAGCTGGGTAGCAGGGTCGGTGAGGCACATGTGCTGGGCAATCTCGGCCTGGTCCTCGCGCGCACCGGCGACGATCGGGCCGCCCAGGACCACTTGGACCGGGCACTGGCCCTGCACCGCCGGCTCGGCAACCGGCACGGAGAAGCCCTGGTGCACAACCATTGCGGCGTGATCGCGGGCGAGCGGCGAGACGACAGGCCGGCTCGGGAACACCACCGACAGGCCGCGCGGTTGTACCGGGCCCTCGGCAATGCGGTCGAGGAGGCGGCGACGCGCAACACGCTGGGCGAGTATCTGCGCCGCACCGGTGACCCGGCCGCCGCGCTGGCCGAACACACGGCCGCGCTCGAGCTGATCGCCGCCGCTCACCCCGGCATCGAACTGGCTCGTACCCATGAGCTGACCGCTCGCGCCCATATCGGTCTGTCCCGGATCGAGGATGCCCGCCGGCACGCGGAATCCGCGGCGCGGCAATACACCGATCTCGGCCTCGCGGCGCCCGCTGACCTGCACCTGCTGCAGTCCGAGCTGGCCGCCGGCCGATGAACAGGCCATCCATGGGGAACGTATAGCGGGACTATCAATACCGGTGTGCAGTCTTTTCGGCAGGAACACGGCGGCTCGAATCAGTGCGAGCCGCCGGTACTCGAACCGAAGGACCGCACATGATCACTCTGCAAGCACCCGCCCCTACGGCGGACCCCGCGCCGGTGACCGGGCGGGGACGTGAGATCGCCTTCTGGACAACGACCGCGCTGCTCGGCCTCATCCTGGTCAGCGGCGCGTTCGGTGAATTCTCGCAGCAGGCCGGAACTCTGGAGACCGAGAGCATTCTCGGCTTCCCTCCCTACTTCCTCTATCTGATCGGCACGTGGAAGCTGCTGGGCACCGCGGCGATTCTGGTCCCGGGCTTCCGCCGGCTGAAGGAATGGGCCTACGCGGGCATGTTCTTCAACATGTCGGGCGCGTTCATCGCCCACGCGGTGCGCCACGATTTCGGCGCCGGCGGCTACCACCTGCTCGTCACCGGCGGCGTCCTGGTCCTGGTGGTCGCGTCGTGGGCGCTGCGCAGCCCCGACCGCGTGCTGGCGGCACGGTAACCGGCCGCTACCTACCCCGTTTCGTTTCGATCGACATCAAGGAGAAGACAATGTCCCTGCAGGTAACCACCATCATGCTGGCCGTCGACGACATGGACCGTTCCAAGCAGTTCTACAAGGAGCTCGGCGCCAGCCTCGGCCAGGACTTCCCGCAATTCGCCTCGTTCGAACTGGCAGGCGGATCCGCCCTGGGTATCTACCCGCTCGCGCACGCCGCCGCTGATGCCGGAGTGCCCGCCGACGGCAGCGGATTCCGCGGTGTCTCCTTCCACCACATCGTCGACGGCCCCGAGGCGGTCGACAAGACCATCGCCACCGCGGTCGCCGCGGGTGCAACGATCGTGCGGGCCGCGGAATCGGCGGGCTGGGGTGGCTATTTCGGCTACATCGCCGACCCCGACGGCCATCTGTGGAAAATCGCCGCGGCCTGAACCGGCCAGGGATCCGGATCGAATCTCAGTGGCCCACAACGCGTCCGACGCGATGTGGGCCACTTCGCCGTGCGGCCGCGGCCGGGATTCGGTTCGGCCGCCAGCTGCCCGACGGGGTGCTCCTGCGCCAGACCCTTGTGCGAACAGCGTGCCAAGACGTGTCGACACTCCATGGACGCAATGGGCGAGCGGGACACCGCATCGGAACCACCGGGACATGCCGGCACTGGACGGACGAGCGGGTGAGTCTCGATGCTCCCTGACACGGAAGAGGTCACTGGTTCAATCCCAGTATCGCGCACCATAAAGTGCAGGTCAGCCCCGGTTTTTCCGGGGCTGACCTGTTTTGTACACGCGCACGGAACTCGTGGCCCCGCACCTCGCCGAGCTGGCGAGCGATCCAGTACTGAGTGTCCGCGCCTGTGTCGCCCACACCATCGCTGCCTGCCTACGGCATGCACGGCCAACGGCCTATGCAGCCTTCGCACGCCTCATCGACGCCGACGATCTCCTACTTGCCTCGGACATGTTGGACGACCTGATGATCTAAATCGGCAACGCAGATCCAGAAGTAATCGATCCGGTTATCAATCGCATGCTCAGCTCAACAGATGCCGAGATTCGGAGAGCAGGGGGTCGCATGGCGGCATTCGCCGCGCTGCAATGGGGGCGTCCAGCGCTAATGGAGCGAGCTCTGGCCAGCGATGTGGAAGTTCGAGTCGGCCTGGCTGAGGTCTGCGCCGAAAGGGTTGATCGATCCGCCGACTCAGAACTCGTGCTGTCCACTCTGCGCCACCTGATGCATGACGAGGATGACGAGGTTCGGAAAAAGGTTGGCACCCTGGCCGGTCACCTGCGTGGAGGCGCCCTGCGCCCTTACACCGAGTTCTTGGCCGACTTGATCGCGTCACCAAGCTACGTACACACGGCCCCGCAACTGCTCATCACGCTGCAGGAAGCGCCGGACAAGGTCGACGATCTCATCGACCTCGCTGCACACCACTTTCTGAATATCCACGGTGAAGACGTGGCCGACATCAGAGCCGGTGCTGCCGGGCATGCTCATTACATCTCGGATCTGGTGGTCCGTGGGTTGGCGCAGACTCGCGACCGACAGCGCATCACGGCGCTACTCGATATCCTTGATCGCCTGCTCGAACTCGGTGTCTACGGAGTCGATCGAGCAGTTGATGGAGCCGTTCGCAACTAGCTAGGAACTGGTGTCGACCAGGCGTCCCTCCGATATGCATTTCTCGGATTCAAGTCAACATTCCGCACCGGCGGGCACTTCCATCCCGGAGTGAATCGACTTCGCCGTGGTCACAAGCTATCTGGACACTGCGGCGATGTGGGGGAAGGACATAGTGCTGGCGGACTTCTGCATTGGATACGGCTCGATGGTCCGGACCCCGGTCAGCGGACTCACTGTGCCAACAGCGTGCCAAGACGTGAGCAATTGTCAAGACCTGTGGATCAAGATCACCTTTTGGGCTTTTCCTCGGTTGTCTGGTCGGGGCGTTCGAGCTTGCTGTTGTCGAAGCTGTGTGCGCGGCGCAGCCGCGCACAATTCGACGACCGAATGTCGAAGACCGTCCGCTGGCTCCGTGGTACCGGCGAAGGAACCATCAACCGAAAGGAACTCTCGTCATGAGTACCTCGATCTCCGACCTCGACTGTCTCGTCGGCACCTGGCGGGTGTCCGGCGGCGCCGACGGCACCACGACCTACGCGTGGCTCGACGGCCGCGCCTTCTTGTCCCAGCGCGTGGACATGGACCACGATGGGCACCACGTCTCCGGACTCGAAGTCATCGGCCACGAACGGCCGTTCGGCGGTGAGGCGAGTGAGGCGGTCACGTCACGCTTCTACTCGAGCGACGGCGAAACGCTCGACTACGAGTACGAACTCGACGGCGACGTGCTGACGATCTGGGGTGGCCGTAAGGGCTCGCCGGCGTACTGCCGGACCACGTTCAGCGCCGACGGCAACATGCTGTCCGGCGCGTGGGTGTGGCCCGGTGGCGGTTACGAGGCGACGATGACGCGTGTCGGTGGATAGCGGGAGGATGGAGCCGTGAAGTACATCCTGCTGGCCTACACCAACACGGCGGACTGGGCGTCGGTCGACTACTCGAGTCCCGAGTTCGCCGCGATGTGCAAGTTCTACGAGGAGCTCGGTGCCGAGCTGACCGAGTCCGGCGAGTTGGTCACGACGATGGGGCTCGCCGATCCGTCGTTGACCTGGACCGTGCGGAAGTCGGCTTCGGGTCCGGTCGCCAGCGACGGGCCGTACGCCGAGGTGAAGGAGGTTCTTGCGAGCTTCTCGGTCGTCGACGTCGACTCCCACGACCGCGCGATGGCAATCGCCGCACGTGTCGCCGACAACATCGGCGACACAGTCGAGGTCCGGCCGCTACCCGACGGACCGCCGGCCGATCTGTGATCGCTCGCGAGATCGAGGACCTGCTGCGCGACCTGGCGCCGCAGGTCCTCGGTGCGCTCGTCCGGCGGTACGGGCACTTCGACCTCGCCGAGGACGCGGTACAGGAGGCATTGCTTGCGGCGACGACACAGTGGCCCCCGTTGCCGGACGAACCACGCACCTGGCTGATCCGGGTGGCCTCGCGGAAATTGATCGACCTGCTGCGCAGCGAGCAGGCCCGCCGTGAGCGGGAGGAAGTGCCGGTTGCACCGTCCGGACCCGTTTCGGCACAGGATGATTCGTTGATACTGCTGTTCATGTGCTGTCATCCCGCGTTGCCGCGCACCGGTCAGATCGCGCTCACCCTGCGTGCGGTCGGCGGCCTCACGACGGGAGAGATCGCCCGCGCGCTGTTCGCGCCCGAAGCGACGATGGGGCAGCGGATCAGCCGCGCCAAGAAGACGATCAAGCAGTCCGGCGTGTCGTTCGCGATGCCGGCCGAGCACGCCGAACGCCTCGACGCCGTGCTGCAGGTGCTGTACCTGATCTTCAACGAGGGCTACACGAGCACCTCGGGGCCGGTGCTTGCGCGGGTCGAATTGTCGACCGAGGCGGTCAGACTCGCCCGGATGCTGCACCGCAGCCTGCCCGGCGACGGCGAAGTTGCCGGCCTGCTCGCGCTGATGCTGCTGACCGACGCCCGCCGTGCCGCGCGGACCGGGCCAGGTGACGTGCTGATTCCGATGGCCGAGCAGGACCGGACGTTGTGGGACCGCGCGCAGATCGCCGAAGGAGCTGCGCTGGTAACTGCCGCGATGTCACGAAACAAGCCCGGTCCCTACCAGATTCAGGCAGCAATCGCGGCAGTCCACGACGAGGCGCCGACACCGGACGCGACCGACTGGGAGCAGATTCTCGCGCTCTACACCTTGCTCGACCAGATGTCGGACAATCCGATGGTGACGCTGAATCGTGTTGTCGCCCTGGCGATGGCACGTGGCGTGCCCACCGGGCTCACGTTGCTCGAGCAACTGCGGACCGACCGGATCCTTGCCGAGCATCATCGTTTCGCCGCAGTCGAAGCGCATCTCGCGGAACTCGCAGGCGATCTGGAACTGGCCGCCGAGCAATACCGTTCGGCAGCACACAGGACACTGAGCGAACCCGAGCGGCGCTATCTCGTCACGAAGGCAGCGCGGCTCGAATCATGACCGAATGGATCTGTACCCCGACCCGAGCAATTCTCAGCCGCGGTCGAGAAAGCGGCGCAGACACGAATTGGGTGACATGCCTGCTGGAGACTTGTCAAATCCTGTGAATGGGTGAGTTTCAGGCGGCCTCCTGCTCGGACGAGTCGGCCGGTCGTTCTTTGAGTTTGCCTCTCTCGAAGGTGGCACCGGCGCGGACAAGGGCGACCAGGTGTGGGGCGTTGACTGCGCGCCAGCGGGCCTGAGCGGACTCGATCAGCTTGAACACCACCACCATAGTTAGACAATTGGCTAAGCGTCTAACTATTGGGTTAGAGTGACCGGCATGCGAGGCCTGCACCATCCATCCACCAACGACATCGACCTGCTGGCGGTGCTCAACGCCCTGGCCGACCCTATCCGCCTGAACATCGTCGTCCGACTCGCCGACCGGGCCGAACACCCTTGCACCGGCTTCGATCTCGGCATTACCGCCGCAAGCATGTCGCACCACTTCCGGGTGCTTCGCGAAGCCGGCATCAGTGCCACCCGCCAAGACGGAAAACATCGCTGGCTGACCCTGCGGCGCGCCGACCTCGACACCCGATTCCCGGGCCTGCTCGACTCGCTGCTCACCGCCGCCGCCAACCGCAAGGAGAACACCCGATGACCGACCTGCACATCCGCGAATGGGGCACCGGCGACCGAATCGCAGTCCTGATCCACGGCCTGACCACCGACTCCACCAGCTGGTGGCAACTGGGTCCAGCTCTGGCCGAGCGTGGTTACAGAGTTCTTGCGCCCGACCTGCCTGGCCACGGCCAGAGCCCCGGCCAGGGTGGCTACAGCATCGAGGCCATGACGCACGCTCTGACCGAGGCCCTGCCTTATGGCCCCGAGCTGGCCATCGGTCACTCCCTGGGCGGGCTGTTGCTGGCCAAGGTCGTCAACAACGTCAAACCCGACCGCGCTGTCTATGTCGACCCCGCCTGGGGGCCGGGCCACCCCACCGTGGCCGACATGTTCCGCGCGCAGAAGCGATGGACCCTCGAGCAGGTTCAGGCCGCCACCCCGCGCTGGGCGGCCGAAGCCCAAATCGGCAAACTGGAATCGCTATCACGTTGGGACACAGGGACGCTGGCCATCATGGACGGGTTCCCCGGCTTCCAGCCCACCGAGCCTGCCGTCCCCAGCCTGGTCCTGCTCGCCGACCCCAGCCAGGTCGTCTCACCGGAAAAGACCGTGCTACTACCCGAACTCGGTTACACCGTCCGGACCGTCCCCGACACCGGACACGTCATCCACAACGACGACTTCCCCGGCTTCCTCACGCAACTGCACGACCAGATCTGACCCGAGACGATCCAGAACACCGGACACCGCTGGCCGGCAATCCCGCCCCGACCGCGCAACGGTCGGGGCGGTGCCCATGGCCCGGATGAACCCGGTCGTCCCAGTGTGCGGGCAACACCTAGCCTTACCAGCCAACTGCGGCGTATCGCGCCGAAATTCGGCCGATGCTACGGCTCCCCAGTATTCGAACGCGTAACAGCTTTCGTGATACGGGCGTGACCTGAGATACAGATCAGCAAACTGTGATCAGGGACACAGATTGAAGTATATTACCAGTTCAGGCGCATAAATAGCTGTCGATCGGACGTTTTCGCTGAGTCGTCCAGACCGCTGGATCGTTGCTGCCGTGATGCCAGAGCGTTATCGTATTGGAATATATTCGGCTGTCTGGTTCGAATATGCGATGCGAATTGCAATTCGTGTCTACCAATTGAAACCGTCGCCATATCAGGCCACGCCTTCGGCGTGAGAGTCCGGTAGGCGGACTGATCGCGGCAGGGCGCACGCCCGACTCGGGTCGAGGCGCGGCAGGCACATCGCAGCGCCCACGGCATCGCAACAGTTCGACCGTTCCGGGTCACGCCACCCCCACAGCACACCGTGCAGAGGCGAGTTCATCCCGCCTGGCTGCGCGCTGTCCACCGCATGCCCGAACACGGCCGAACAGTTCGAGAACAGGAATGACCGCATGTCGTCAACATCCGCACGCCGCAAGTCGCCGACCTCGATCGTCCGCACCGCCGGCGCCGTGACACTGGCCGCCGCCGCGGCCACGACCATCATCAGCACCATCGCCGGCGCGCACGAGTCGTCCACATCGCAGGCGATCGGCCTGGAAGCGCTGTCGGCTCCCGCGCCTGCGCAGGTATCCGCCCCTGCTCCTCAAGCCATCGCGGCGCCTGCGTCGTTGCCCGGCGCCGATCAGGCGAATGTCACCGCATGGCTCCCGCAGATCAACAGCGCGATGGCGTCGGCGGGTATCAACACGCCACAGCGTGCCGCCGCATTCCTCGCTCAGGTGGGAGAGGAAACCGCCGGTTTCGCCACCTTGACCGAGTACGCCGACGGCAGCGACTACAACGGCCGGGCAGATCTCGGCAACACGCAACCCGGCGATGGACCCAAATACAAGGGGCGTGGTGGCCTCCAGCTGACCGGGCGCCACAACTACGAGCGCGCAAGCCAGGCGCTGGGCGTCGACTTCGTCAACCATCCGGAGCTGGTGGCGGATCCGCGGTACGCGTTCGCCACGGCCGCGTGGTACTGGAACAGCCGCAACATCAACGCCGCCGCCGACAACGCCCACCCCCAGGACCCCGCGAGCATCGATCCCGTCTCGCAGATCATCAACGGCGGTTCCAACGGACGAGACGTCCGGCGCGACCACTTCTCCCAGGTGTGCCGGATCCTGAAGTGCCCGTGAGCCCACGCGTTCTCGCTCTGTCAGGTCACGGGGTCACGGTGCGCGCGTTCGGATCGAACCCGCCGGTCCAGTAGGCCGTCCTTGCCGGTGATGGTCGAGGACCTGTTCCGGCAGCGGTGGCCCGACGGTAACCGGCGCGCGAATATGCAAGTGGCGGAGTCCGTCTCACACGTGACGGGCATTGCGATCAACCGGCAGCGGATCTATCGGATCCGCCACAGGATCATCGAGATAGTGGCCGGTACCGACCCCGCCCGCGTCGCCAGACTCGCCGAAGCCTCGCCCGCGCCAACCCCTCGGACCAGCAGGACGTGGCACTTACCACGATCGCGGAGGTAGCGACGGATTTCCCCCGGCCGCGCCGAGGACTTTCGCCCACACCATCACCGACCCGGGCGAACGCGCGCAGGAGCTCAGCAGAATCGTCCGGGTCGTGGCAGGTACCGACCCTGACCGTGCCGAAGCCATCGCCCGCACCATCACCGAGCCGAACTGGCAAGCCAGGGCGCTCATTGAAATTGCCCAACTGGTGGGTTGCGATAGCGAGCGGGCCGAAACCCTCCACTGCGAGGCCCTGGAGTCCGAGACCTTACTCAACAGCGCAGGGAGTTCGAGCGGACTCGTCAACCGCAAGAGATCGAAATGACCTGGATTCGCTCACCGGCGGGCGTGCAGACATGCCAGCCCTTCTGGCTGAATGATCCGCGCTCACCACCGTAGTGCGCGTACACGATTGCCTCGGCCAGATCGCCGACCACATTGCTGCTGGTCCGGATCAGGTCCCGATTCTGCAACTCGTTCATCGTGCCCGCCCACAGCCTGAGCAGGTCCGGCACGGTCAAGCTGGTGAGGTCCATGTCCATCGGGCGAATTGTGCCCGACCCCACCGACACCCGCCATCGGCTGATCGCCGTGTCGATCTGCCTGGGCACGGCCACCGTGCCACGCGGCGACCACTGAACCTGATACCACATCCGAGGGCTGGCTCAAAGTCCTCGCCAGTTGGCTCACGGCTCCGGCGGTTTCAGCGCTCAGATCTGGGCGGGCGGTGGCGAGCAGTGCGCCGAAGTGGGAGCCCAGAGGTCGTGGGCGACCTCCTCCTCCGGGACGTCGCAAGCCGCAATGCCGACGAAGAGTTTCCGGTGTGGGAATCGCGCGGCATGAACACCCTCCGCCTGCTCGGCTCGGACCTTGACGAGGCGCTTCTCGAGCTGCGCGAGCGCTCCTTGGCCCGGGTCATTGAGCCGCTGAGACCTGCCTGTCTCTGACCCACAGCTCATCCGGATCCGCGATGTCAGAAAATGCGGTGTTATCTGACATTCTCGGGGTGGCTACCACACGAGAGTTTCGCCGTCGTTGATGCGCACGGCGCCGAAGAATCGCCTGCCGATGTCGCTGCCGGCCCTGTTGTAGCTGTTCATCAGGTCCGACAATGCCGCAGCCAGTGCGCGCATCGACGGACTCACGGTCTCGATGCCGTCGGCGTGGGTCCACCCCCATTCGCGTGGGACATTGTCGAGAGTGATGACGACACTGCCGTCGTGGGGTGTGGTGACCGCGAACGTGATCTCGGCGGGCGCGTCGCGGATCGGATCGTGCAATTCCGGCTCGCCCGGTCCGGCGACTGCCGGCAGGACTGCCCGTGTCAGCGTGATGTCGTAGCGGATCATGTCCGCGATCAACTCGTGGCCGGCATGCCTGCCGATGCGGTTGTGCCGGGTGCCGTAGGTGCGGTCACCGGTCGCGGCGGGCGTGGACTTGCTCAGGAGTCGGTCCAGCATCCTTTGCGCCGCATCGCGTTCCGCGTCGTCGGTCCGCGGATGGTCGATCAGCATTCGCAGCCGCAGGATTCGCAGGCTCGCATCGGTGGCCACCGGCGGTAGCCTATCGCGCCTGTCGTGAGGCACCGGGGCTCTCGGTGGACGACGCAGTCGACTTCGAACATCGACACCGAGCCCGACGAGCACCACGGTGCCTCCGGATGTTCGGGAAACGTGTTCTGCAACAGGCGAAGACGCCACCGCGATACGAACGGGTCTCCGAACACGGCACGTGGGGAAACACTCGCGGCCAGCACCAGCCGTGGTAGCTGTGTTCGGCTGACGTTGTTCGTTTTCCGAACAGCAGACGTGCACACCTCACTCGTGCTGTGTAACCGAGCACTGACAACGGAATCTTGCGGGCCGTCAAGAAATGAGTGTTTCTGTTTGAGACCCCGGTCACCCTAGGGTCTATTCACGGTTTCGGCTCGAGCCGCCCGCCAGACGGGACCGGACTTCTCTGGCGAAACTGCACAATGCGCGGCGGCCCTCGCCGCGCCGATCACAAGGAATTCGCATGACATTTCGATCGATTACCCGGGCGACCGCGGTTGCGGCCACCACTGCCGCGGCGGGCGCGCTGACTCTGCTCGTCTCCGGCACCGCGGACGCCGCTCCTGGCCCGGTGACGATCACCTGGGACAGCGGTGCCGACCATTTCACTCGCACCATCACCAACGGCGCCCCGGCCGCCGGTGAGACCATCACCATCAGCACGCAGATCAAGCGCAGCAGCACCACCAACGAGCAGTTCGACTGGTACAAGGACTGGCACCCGGCCTGCCTGACCTATGTCATGGACTCGGCGACGATGACCGACGGCAGCGGCGCCCACCCGGTCGAGCCGTACCTCAACATCTTGTCCGACAACATCGCCGGTGATTTCACCGCGACCAGCTACAAGATGAACGCCAGCAGCTCGCAGACGGTCACCTTCAGCGCCAAGTACACCGCCTCGGGCGCCGACTGCGGCAGCGCCGGCGCCATCAACGGCGGCGTCGAATACCTGTCGACGCTCGGCCACTTCACCTTCAAGAACCTGGTCGCCAACGGCGGCGGGACCGGTAGCGCAACCGGTAGCGCCGGTGGCGTGCTGCAATCCATCCTCGGTGGCCTGAGCTCCACGCTCGGCGGCGCGAAGTAGCAGGGCCGTTCGCGACGGGGTCTGCACCGGCTTCACCGGTGCAGACCCCGTTCTCGTTGCTAGCTTTTGGTAGCGCCGGACAGCGAGCCGAGTAGCGGCAGGTTCGACAGCAGGCTCGAACCACTGCTGCCCGACCCGCCGCCGGTGCCGCCGCCCGGGTTTGCGGTGGTGACGGTGGTGGTGGTCAGCGTCGGGGCGGGGCTCGGGTAGCAGGCAACGGGTACGTCCACCGCGCCCAGGATCGTCCCGGACTCGACCGAGGCGGTGAATGTCAGGCCGGGATCGCTGTAGCTGGTGCCGCCGACCGTGCTGGTGATCGTGCCGGCCGCGGTCGCGGTGACGTCGATGGCCGCGGCGGGCAGGGTGAAGGCGGTTCCACCGGCGACAGCGTCCGGCGCCGAGACCGTGATCGTGCCGCCGGACCGGGTGATCGTGGCGCTGACCGTGCCGCCTGTGAGCGTGCCCGAGACGTAGGTGGAATCCGTTGGGACCGGCAGGGTCAGCTGAACTCCTCGAATGTTGTCGAGTGTGTGGCCGGAGACGGTGCCGGGAACCTGCATGGCCGCCGGGGCCAACGTAATCGCAACGGAATCACCGGCATTGGCGGTGGACGGGGCGGTTGCCGACACCCCGAGAGACATGGTCAGGGTCTGCGGTGCGCTCAGCGGTGGCGTCGCCTGGCACTGGTAGGTGATGGTGACCGGCGTTGCGGCCACCGGATTCGCCGCCGCGGCGGCCGGTGCCAGGATCAGGGAGGTCAGAGCGGACGCGCGGACAAGGTTCGATCGCATTGGATCGCCCCACTTTCGGGCTCGGTTGAACATCGACATCCACCGGGCGACGGCGCAGCCGGATGCCTACTACTGCAATACCTTCGGCCGGCCGGGGATGTGCTGATCCACGCTAGGGGAGGAGCGGACCGGGTGGAAACCGCAATTTGTGGTCGGCTCGAAAGCTCGAATTGTCAATCCGGATAAGACGAAGCTGCCGGCGACCATCACGGCCGGACCCGGCGATCGGTGATTTCGACAAGCCCACCGTGATCGCGACAGCGATCACGTCGATCGGCAACCCGGGCCGGAAGATCCGTACCGACTGGCGGTTCGTCAGGCGACCGAGGTTGCCTGACGAACCACCAACGGGACAGCAGATCGCGCAGAAGCTCGGCTGGGTGTCCCACTTGATGCCACCACGGTAACGGCGGATGCCGGGTGACCCGGCTGGGTAGATGCCGGTGCGGCGGTCAGGGGTGGTAGCTGATCGAACTGCCCGCAGCGAGGAACGTGAGTACCTGGTTCAGCATGGCGCCGGGGTCGGTCGGCGGTGTCGTCGTCGTGGTAGTCGCTGTCGTCGTGGTCGGCGGCGCAGTGGTCGGCCCGGGGGCCACGGTGACCGTACCGGTGGTTGTGGCGGCGGCGGTGGTGGTGGATCCGGAGTAGTTCGCGGTGATCGAGTGGCCACCTGCCGTGGTCGGGGTCCACGAGAAGGTGGCCTTGCCGGTGTTGTCCACCGTGCCGGTGCCCACCGTGGTGCTGCCGTCCAGGAAGGTCACGGTGCCACCGGCGTTCGCCGGGGTCACCGTGGCGGTCAATGTGGTCGCCTGGCCTACGGTCGCGCCGGCCACCGGGGTGAGAGCGACAGTCGAGTTCGCGATCGCGGTGACGGTGATGCTGGGGCCCTGGGTGGTGTAGGTGAAGTGGCCGAGCGAGGAGAGGTATTCGACACCGTCGGTCAGGGCCGTGCCGGTCGCGCACCCGGCGCCGACGGTGTACTGGGCACTGAAGGTGACGGTCTGTGTGTTGGTCGCGATCATCTTGTAGCTGGTGGCGGTGAAGTCACCGGCGATATAGCCGGACTGAACGTCGAGGTAGGGCTCGACCGGGTGGGCGCCGCTGTTGTCGGTCATCTTCGCCGAGCCGGAGACGTAGGTCAGGCAGGCGGGGTGCCAGTCCTTCAGCCAGTTGACCGTCTCGTTGGTGGTATCGGTGCGTGAGATCGCGGTGCTCACGGTGACGGTCTTGCCTGCGGTCGGGGTGACGTCGCTGACGGTCCGCGTGTAGGTGGAGGCGCCGTTGGTCCAGGTGATGGTCGCCGGCGCCGCGGTGGCGGTGCTCGCGCCGAGGGCGGTGAGGGCGCCGACCGCGAGAACAGTGGCGGCCCCCGCGGTGAAGCGAATGTGAGCGCGATGGGTCATGGCGTTATCCTTTTCGAGACTGAATTCGCCGGACTGCGACCGATTCGACCTGTGGATCTCCGAACTCGGCCGCATCGGACGACGTCCGAACAGGTCGACGAATCCCGATTCCGGTCAGGCGGTTTCTCATTGCAGCTGCCTGAGAACTGCATTCGGCGCGCGTCGATGCTCGCGGGGGAGACACTAACCCGGATCTACAACGAACAGAAACTATGATTCGTGGTCTCTCGACAATTTACTGTTGTCGAGAGGCTGTGCTCGACAGTTCTCCACGCCGGTTTCCCGGATCCTCGGTACGATCGCGGCGGGCCGAACCGCCGGTAGCGCGTACCTGTCATCGACAGGCGATTGTTGTAATTCCATCAGCAGAAACGGTTTCTGATACACAAATCGACGTTCTACCGTTGACCGATGTGCCGTGCCTCCTGTGGGCACGACATTCTGGTCGGATTCGAATCCGTTTTCGCAGAGGTAGGAATGAAGCGTATTTCTCGATGGTCGGCCGCATTGCCCGCGGTGATCGGCTGTGTTCTGGCGTTGTCCGCGCCACCGGCGACCGCCGCTCCGGCCGATTTCGGTCCGCTACACGTGGCAGGTTCCCAGTTCGTCGATCAGTACGGGCGTGTGGTGCTGCTGCACGGCGTGAACAATGTCGACAAGCAGGCACCCTATATCCAGCCCGGCGACGGCGTCACAGTGACGGACGCGGATGCCGCGATGCTCGCCCGGCACGGTTTCGACACGGTTCGCCTCGGCGTCAGTTTCGATGCGATGATGCCCACACCGGGTGTGGTCGATACCGCCTACCTGGACCGGGTCGTCGCGGTGGTGGACATGCTGGCGCAGCACGGGATCCACACTCTGCTCGACAACCACCAGGACGGACTGTCGTCGGTGTGGGACGGCAACGGTTTTCCGGCATGGTCGATCACGGCCCGGCCCACCCCGGGCGAATCCAATCCGGGATTCCCGATGAACTACCTGATGGCCAGCATGAACGCGGGCTGGGACGAAGTGTGGAACAACAGCCACGGAGTCCTGGACCAGCTCGGCACCGCCCTCGGCGCACTGGCCGGCCGAGTGCAGGGCCACCCGGGCGCGCTCGGCATCGAACTGCTGAACGAGCCGTGGCCGGGCACGGCGTTCACATCCTGCTTCCCGAACGGCTGCCCGGACTTCGACGCGAAATATCAAGCGGACATGCAGAAGCTGACCGATGCGGTCCGCGCCCACAACTCCGGCCTGACGGTCCTGTGGGAACCGAATGTCACCTGGAACGAGACGATGCCCACGAATCTGGGCAACAATCCGCCGATCACCTCGCCAGGCATCGCGTTCGCGCCGCACGACTACTGCATCCCCAGCCAGCTGACCATCTACAGCGGGCTGCCCGACGCGCTGCGTGGCTTGTGCGGTCCGCAACAGGGCAAGACCTGGGCGAACATCGACTCCTTCACCCATCGCACCGGAATACCCACGCTGGTCACCGAATTCGGTGACGGTGACCCGTCGGTGGTGCCGAACACGCTGTCGCACGCGGACGATCGGTTCCTGGGCTGGGAATACTGGCAGTACACGACGGGGTCGGATCCGTTCCAGGGTGACCTCGGGCACCAGCTGGTGCGGACCTATCCGCAGGCCACGTCCGGAACTCCGGGCCGGATGGTCTTCGATGCTGCCACAGGTGATTTCGCCTACCGGTACACCCCGAAAGCGACGGGCAAGCCGACCGAGATCTACGTCTCCGACCTGCACTATCCCAACGGCTATCAGGTGCGTGCCGACGGTGGCACGGTGACGTCCGCGCCCGGGGCGCGGACGGTCACGGTCGAAGCGACCGGTTCGGCGCCGGTGACGGTGTACATCAACCGGCCCGGATCGGCGGGGGCGACGCTACCGGCCGGCGCGTTCGATCCCGGTTCGGCGGCGACGGCGACCGGGTCGGCGGGTATCGGCACGGGGTCGGCGGGATCGTCGACCGGGCTGGGTACCGGTTCGGTGGGTTCGGCGGCCGGCGCGGTCGCGGGCAGTTCGGAATCCGCGGGCTGAGCACAACGAGGAGGGCCACCACCGGCTGACCGGTGGTGGCCCTCTTTGCGCACGCCCTAGGTGTACTGACCTGAGAGGTTGGGAACGCGGCTGGCTGGCGGGTGTCCGCCGAGTGCGGTGTGGCCGCGGTGGTGATTGTAGGTGTGCAGCCAGTCGGTGAACGCAGCACGGCGTTCGGCCTCTGACCGGTAGGGGCGGGCGTAAGCCCACTCCTCGAGCAGGGTGCGGTTGAACCGTTCGACCTTGCCGTTGGTCTGCGGCCGGTAAGGCCGGGTCCGTTTGTGGGTGATCCCGCCCGCGGCGAGCTCGGACCGCCAGAGCTGTGAGATGTAGCAGGCGCCGTTGTCGGTGAGTACTCGTTTCACGGTGATTCCGTTGGCGGCGAAGTATTTTCGTGCCCGCTGCCAGAACGCGACAGCGGTTTCCTTGCGTTCGTCGGGCAGGATCTCGCTGTAGGCCAGGCGGGAGTGGTCGTCGACAGCATTGTGGA
>NZ_RFFH01000031.1 GCF_003696265.1 Nocardia stercoris
TGCCGATGCCGGTGGTGCCGACGACGATCTGGTAGGTGACGGTGGAGCCGTCCTGGGCGGTGGTGGGGCTGACCGTCTTCTTGTAGGTGTGGGTGACACCGAGGGTGCTGATGTCGTTCTTCGTGGTGGAGGCGGTGGCCGAGCACGTCGTCGCGGCGCCCGCGGTGGTGGTGGCGCCCAGCGTGACGGCGGCGGCGGACGCGACCAGTGCGGTGGCGGCGATCTCGGCGGCCACCTTGGTGGAGATGCGCATGGTTCTCTCTAACGGCTTCGGGAGATAGGTCTCGGCCACGGTAAGCGAGCCGACCTTAGAAATGATGTCGTTTCACTAAACTGGTGTAACTAAATCGGGAACTCGCACAGGGCGAGCCGCCACCCGATCGCGGGCAGCGGCTCGCGCGCACAACCTGGCGGCTCAGAAAGAGAACAACACCGAGCCCTTGGTCACCGGCCCGAGGTGCGGGTCACGCACCGACCCCGGCGCGGTGTCCATGATCACCACCGGCACCGCGGCACTCAGCCCCTGACGCCGAATCTCATTGGGGGAGAAGGTGATCAATGGTTCACCGACCGTGACGTACATACCGGCCACGGCATTGCGCTCGAACAACTCCGGCTTGCCGACGGTGTCGATACCGACATGCAACAGCACCCCGGTGCCGTTCCCGGTGACGATGACCGCCGCATGCGGATGCAGCTTCACGATGGTTCCCGAGACCGGCGCCACCACGGTGGTCGCGGCGTAGGTGTCCAGCGGCTCCACGGCCACCCCGGAACCGACCATCTCCGCGGAGAACACCGGATCGGGAACCTCGGACAACGGCACGGCCCGCCCGTCGAGGGGCGCGGTGATCCGAATCGTCATGTCGCTCAGATCATGTCGTTGATGTCTTCGGCCAGGATATCGGCGGTCGGCCCGACCACGACCTGCACCGCGTCACCCATCTTGACGACCCCGTGCGCGCCGGCGGACTTCAGCGCCTGCTCGTCGACCCGGCTCGCGTCCTTGACCTCGCAGCGCAGCCGGGTGATACACCCCTCCACCTCGACGATATTGTCCGCGCCACCCAGGCCGGCAACGATCTGATCCGCTTTCGACATCTTTCCCTCCGAGCGTGTCGAGTGGACAAGGCTGGTTTGGAGCCAATATATGGGTAATGACCAGTCGCGATAGCTGACGCCGAACAGTACGCGTGACTCCCTTCGACGACCGAGGATCGTTCCCATGGCCGATGCCGTCGAGAGCTCGCGCAGAAAGCTCGATCTATCGGGATTGCAGAAACTGGGCCGCAGTTTGATGCTGCCGATCGCCACGTTACCCGCTGCCGGGCTGTTGCTGCGGCTGGGACAGGCGGACATGCTGGGCCGCTGGTCGGCCATGAAGACCGTCGCCGACGTGCTGGCCGGCGCCGGCGGCGCCCTCATCGACAACCTGCCCCTGCTCTTCGCGGTCGGTATCGCCATCGGCTGGGCGAAGAAGTCCGACGGGTCCACCGCACTCGCCGCAGTCGTCGGCTACCTCGCCTTCGGCGGCGTGCTCAAGGCCATGTCGCCGGTCGTGCTGTCCGGCAAGGTGGACGCGAAAGGCGCTCCGGCACTGGTGAATTTCGGTGTCCTCGGCGGCATCGTCATGGGCCTGACCGCCGCGATCCTGTGGCAGCGCTACCACCGCACCAAGCTGCCGGACTATCTCGGCTTCTTCTCCGGCCGCCGCCTGGTACCGATCCTGACCGCCTGCGCGGCGGTGCTGATCGGGGTGCTGATGTCCTTCGTCTACCCGGCCTTCGATTCCGGCCTGACCTGGCTGGGCAAGACGGTCGCCGACCACTCGGTCGCCGGTGGCGGTGTCTTCGGTATCACCAACCGGTTGCTGCTGCCACTGGGACTGCACCACATCGTCAACTCGGTGGTGTGGTTCGTGATCGGTGACTACAACGGCGTCCACGGCGACATTCCGCGGTTCCTGGCCGGTGACCCGCACGCGGGCACCTTCATGACCGGTTTCTTCCCGATCATGATGTTCGGCCTGCCCGCCGCCGCCCTGGCCATCTGGCGCAACGCGAAACCGGAGAACCGCAAGACGATCGGCGGCATCATGCTCTCGACCGGCCTCACCGCGTTCGTCACCGGTATCACCGAGCCGCTGGAGTTCTCGTTCATCTTCGTGGCATGGCCGTTGCTGCTGATCCACGCCCTGTTCACCGGTTCCGCGCTGGCGCTGACCAACGCTCTCGGCATCCACGACGGATTCACCTTCTCCGCCGGCGCGATCGACTACCTGCTCAATTTCGGCAAGGCGACCCGTCCGCTGCTGCTGCTCCCCGTCGGCCTCGGCTACGGCGCCCTGTACTACGTCACCTTCAGCTTCATCATCAAGCGCTGGAATCTGCGGACTCCGGGTCGCGAGGACGACGAGGCCGAGACCGAAAAGGAGAACACCGCGCCATGATCACCCGGACCGCAGTCGTCGCGGCGAAGACCGGGCTGCACGCCCGCCCCGCCGCCCTGTTCGCCAAGGCCGCCGGGGAAGCCGGTGTCCCCGTGCAGATCTCGGTGGCGGACAAGGACCCGGTGGCGGCGAACAGCCTCCTGCAGCTGATGACCCTGGGCGTCGAACGCGGCGATACCGTCACCCTGCACGCCGAGGACGGGGCCGACGCGGCGCTCGACGCACTGGTCGAGCTGCTGGAGACCGACTTTGACGCATGAGGTGCGCGGGGTCGCCGCGGCACCCGGGGTCGCGGTCGGACCGGTGAAATGGCTGGCGCCCGCGCCGGTCACCAGCCGCGACGACCCGCCCGGAAGCGATGTCGATGCCGAAATCGCCCGTGCGGAAGCCGCTTTCGAGGCCGTCGCCGGCCGATACGCGACCCAGGCGCTGGCCGTCGCGGGCCCGGCCGCGGACATCCTGTTCATGACCTCGGCCCTGGCCGGTGATCCGGCGCTGCTGGACCAGGTGCGCGCGGAGATCCGGGGCGGCATGCCGACCGCGCACGCGGTCACCGAGGCGGTCGCGCACTTCGGCGGGCAACTGGCCGCCCTCGGGGGCCGGATGGCCGAACGCGTCTCGGACCTCACCGATGTGGGCCATCGGGTGGTGGCCGAACTACTCGGTGTCGAGCCCCCCGGGATTCCTTCCAGTCCGACACCTTTCGTGCTCGCCGCCGACGATCTGGCGCCCGCGGACACCGCCGCGCTGGATCCGGCGCAGGTGGTCGGACTGCTGACGGTGGCGGGCGGACCCACCTCCCACACCGCGATCCTCGCCAAGGCTCTGGGCATACCGGCCGTGGTGGCGGCCCCGGACGCGGTGACCATCGCGACCGGCACCGAGGTGGTCCTCGACGGCACGACGGGTGTGGTCGAGCTCGAACCGAGCCCGGCCCGCCGCGCGGAGGTGCTCGCGCATCGGGAGCGTCTGGCGGCCGCACCGACCGGACCGGGCCGCACCGCCGACGGATACCCGGTGCCGCTGCTGGCCAATGTGGGTTCCGGCGCCGACGCCCGCCTCGCGGTGGAGTTCGGCGCGGAGGGCGTCGGTCTGTTCCGCACCGAATTCCTGTTCCTGGACCGGCATTCGGCGCCCACCGTGGCCGAGCAGACGGACGTGTACGCCGAGGTGTTCCGCATCCTGGGTGACCGCCCGGTCACGGTCCGTACCCTCGACGCCGGATCCGACAAGCCGCTGCCGTTCCTGAACCTCCCGGCGGAGGAGAATCCGGCACTGGGTGTGCGCGGCCTGCGGCTGCGCGGGGTCGACGAACAGGCGCTGCTGGACCAGCTGACCGCCATCGCGGCGGCAGCGGCGGAGACCGGCACCCCGGTCGCAGTGATGGCCCCGATGGTCGCGACCGCCGAGGAAGCGAACTACTTCGCCGCCCACGCCACTGCGGCCGGGCTCGAGAACCGCGGCATCATGATCGAAATCCCCGCCGCCGCACTATGTTCCGACCGGCTGGGCGCCGAGGTGGAGTTCTTCTCGATCGGCACCAACGATCTGTCGCAGTACCTGTTCGGCGCGGACCGCATGTCCGCGGCGCTGGCGGCCCTGCACGACCCGTGGCAGCCGGCCCTCGCGGCGGCGATCGCCACGGTGGTGGCCGGGGCGGAGCCACACGGGGTGAAGGTGGGTGTGTGCGGCGAGTCCGCCTCCGATCCCGAATTCGCCTGTGTGCTGGTCGGTCTCGGCGTGCAGTCGCTGTCCATGGCGCCGCGGTCGCTCATCGCGGTGCGGGCGCGGCTCGCGCAGGTCACGCTGGACCGGTGCCGGGTCGCCGCGGCCTCCGTGCTGGCCGCCCGCACGGCCCACGACGCCCGGCAGGCCGCGTGTAGTGCGCTGGGGCTGAACGCTCGATGACGGTCCTGCGCGGCCGGGTCGTCACCCTCACCGAGGCGGGCGAATTCGCTGACGGCGTGGTGTCGTTCGCCGGTCCTCGGCTCGACTATGTCGGCCCGGCAACGGAATTCGCCGGTGAACTACCCGAGCCGGCCGAGCGGATCGTGCTGCCCGGACTCGTCGACGTGCACTGCCACGGTGGCGGCGGATTCGGGTTCCCGGAGGCCGATCTCGACGGGGTGGCGGTCGCCGCGAACTTCCATCGCGCGCACGGCACTACGACTCTGGTCGGC
Organism: Nocardia stercoris; assembly: GCF_003696265.1. Taxonomy (GTDB): domain Bacteria; phylum Actinomycetota; class Actinomycetes; order Mycobacteriales; family Mycobacteriaceae; genus Nocardia; species Nocardia stercoris. Next base: position 4,630 of record NZ_RFFH01000031.1, read on the forward strand.
TCGCTGGTGTCGGCCACCGAAGCCGAACTGCGGGAGCGGATCGACGTGCTCGGCGCGGCCGTCGCCACCGGCCTGCTCGCGGGCATCCACTTGGAGGGTCCGTTCATCAGTCCGCACCGCCGCGGCGCCCACGATCCGCACCGGATCCGCCCCGGCGACCCCGCCGTGCTGGCGCGGCTCCTCGACTACGCGGGCGGCCGCATCGCGTCGGTGACCGTCGCACCCGAGACCGCCGGTTTCGACGCCCTGGCGCAGGTGCTCGCCGCCGCGAATGTGGTGCTGTCCCTGGGGCATACCGAGGCCGGGTACGAACGATCCGTCGCCGCGCTGCGCCAGGGCGGCCGGGTGTCGGTCACCCACCTGTTCAACGCCATGCCGGGCCTGGCGCACCGGGACCCCGGCTTCCTCACCGCCGCGCTGGCCGCCGCCGGGCGCGGGGAGGTGGTGGCGGAGGTGATCGCCGACGGCGTGCACCTCGCCGACGGCACCGTCCGCATGCTCTTCGACACCGTCGGCCCCTCGAACCTCGCGCTCGTCACCGATGCCATGGCCGCCGCCGGGCGTCCCGACGGCCGCTACCGGCTCGGCGGCCTCGACGTCGTGGTCCGCGACGGCGTCTCCCGGCTCTACGATCCCGACGGCCGGGGCCCGATCGCCGGGGGTACCGCGGCCGCGTCGGATGTCTTGCGCCGCACCGTGTTCCACGCCGGTGTCGGCTTGACCGCGGCCGCGACGGCGGCGGCCGCCACCCCCGCCCGCCTGCTCGGCCTGGCCGGCGAGGTCGGGGCGCTGCGGCCGGGGATGCGGGCCGACCTGCTGGTCACCGACCACGATCTGAATCCGGTCGACGTCTACAAGGACGGAGCGCAATGGAACTCGTGATCACCGACAGCGCCGCCGAGGCCGGAGTCCTGGCCGGGAGGATCATGGCCGACCATGTGCGCCGGGGCGCGCGCGCCATCGGGCTGGCCACCGGGTCCTCGCCGCTCGGCGCCTACCGGGAGCTGATCCGCCAGTACCGGGAGGAAGGCCTGAGTTTCGCTGGGGTGCAGGCATTCCTGCTCGACGAATACCTCGGACTGCCGCCCGATCATCCGCAGTCCTACCGCCGGTTCATTCGCGACGAGTTCACCGCCCACGTGGACTTCGCCGATTCCGACGTCCATTCGCCCGACGGCAATGCCGCCGACATTCCCGCCGCCGCAGCCGATTACGAACAGCTGATCGCCGCGAACGGCCCGATCGCGGTGCAGATCCTGGGTATCGGCACCAACGGACACCTCGGCTTCAACGAACCGGGCTCGTCGCTGCGCTCCCGTACTCGGGTCAAGACCCTGACCCCGAAAACCCGCGCCGACAACGCCCGCTTCTTCGCCGGCGACCTGGCCCAGGTTCCCACCCACGTCCTGACCCAGGGCCTCGGAACCATCAGTGACGCAGGCCATCTGCTCATGATCGCCACCGGCACCGGCAAAGCCGAGGCGGTCGCTTCCGCCGTGGAAGGCCCGGTCTCCGCGTTCTGCCCCGCCTCGATCCTGCAGATGCACCCGCACGTGACCGTCATCGTCGACCCGGCCGCCGCCGCGAACCTGCGCGCCGTCGACTACTACCGCTTCGCGATCGCGAACAAGCCCGCCTGGCAGAGCTACTGATAGTTCGCCTGGGGTGCCGCACTGCCGTCGGTGTGCGGCGCAGCGGGGTTTCCGTAGGCCCACGACGACTACATCGAGCCTGTGAATCGGGTGGCCCAACCTCCAGCAAAGCGATGCATAAACGTTTCACACGCGCGGGCGGTCCGGTGGTTACAGTCGGGTCATGGGCATCGAATGTTCGAGCGTGGTGGCGGAAGCTCGCGAGGACGTCTTCGCGTGGTACGCCCGCCCGGGAGCGCTGGCCAGGCTGGCGCCGCCGTGGCAGCCGACGACGATCGTTGCCGAGGCCGAATCCCTGCGGGACGGCCGGGCGGTGCTGCGGTTGCCGGGCGGCCTGCGCTGGGTGGCCCGGCACGTGCCGGAAGCCTACGATCCGCCCCGGTGCTTCGCCGACGAGACCGCGATCGACGGGATCGCGTCCGCGCCGGTCGGTGCGATGCCGTGGCGGCACACCCACGAGTTCGAGCAGCTCGACCAGGACCGGACCCGGGTCGTGGATACCGTGGACTCACCGGTCCCGGCGCACCTGATCCGGCCCATGTTCGACTACCGCTACCGGCAGCTCGCCGACGACCTGGCCGCGCATCGCCGCGCGGCCGACCACGGCTTCCGGCCGGCGGTCGTCGCGATGACCGGCGCGTCCGGACTGGTCGGGTCGGCCCTGTCCGCGTTCCTGACCACCGGCGGCCACACCGTGATCCGGCTGGTCCGCCACCCGGCTCGGCATCCGCTGGAACGGGAATGGAACCTCGCCGACCCCGCGGCCGACCTGCTCGACGGCGTCGACGCCGTCGTGCACCTGGCCGGTGCCTCGATCGCGGGCCGGTTCACCGCCGCGCATCGCCGCGCCCTGGTCGAGAGCCGGGTCGGCCCCACCCGCGCCCTGGCCGGCCGGGCCGCCGCGGCGGGTGTGCCCACGTTCGTCACGGCGTCGGCCGTCGGCTACTACGGCCCCGATCACGGCGACGAGTGGCTCGACGAGACCTCCGCGCGCGGCTCGGGCTTCCTCGCCGACCTGGTCGTGGACTGGGAGGACGCGGCCGAACCCGCCGCCCGGTCGGGTGTGCGGGTGGTGCGGATCCGCACCGGCATCGTGCAATCCCCGCGCGGCGGCACGCTCCGGTTGCTGCGCCCGCTGTTCGCCGCCGGCCTCGGCGGCCGGATCGGGGACGGTCGGCAGTGGCTGTCGTGGATCGGCATCGACGACCTGGTCGAGATCTACCACCGCGCGCTGTGGGATCGGGAGCTGTCCGGAGCCGTGAACGCGGTCGCGCCGCACCCGGTCCGCAACGTGGACTACACCGCGACCCTGGCGCGGGTGTCGCATCGACCCGCCGTCGTCCCGGTACCGCGCTGGGGCCCGGCATTGTTGCTGGGCAAGCAGGGCGCCGAGGAACTGGCCGCGGCCAGTCAGCGGGTAGCGCCGGACCGGCTGACCTCGGCCGGATACCGATTCCGGCACGCCGACCTGGACTCGTGCCTGCGACATCTGCTGGGACGCACACGCGGACCGGAGGCCGGCTCGGATGCGTAGCGGCATCGAAACCGGTTGCCGGACCAGGGGTCTCACCGCACCTCGCAGGTGACCGGTGATCCAGGACAGCAGATCCCCGCGATACGGCGGCTGCGCGCCAAGCGCCCCGGCGTCGGCCCGCACCGTCGGCGCGGCCTGATCGCCGGGCGCTCCCGCTAGCACCTGACGTTGCGGGTAGACGTCGGTGAACCGCCTCGACGTGGCGGGCCACCCGGGCGCGCGAATTGTGAAGTCCGGCTATGCGTTCGCTGCTACTCGCACCGCCCCGGCTCACGTAGCAGGGCGCAAGCCGCACACAGGTTCGATCGTCTCGATTCCCCCGGTGGTGGGCGAGGTCAGGTATACGCACGGATCCATGCCCGCCGCGGTGATCGCGGAGCGGATCCGATCCCATTGTGTGGCAGACAGTTCCGCCGCCCGGGACAGGACGAAGCCCGACAGCCGCGCCGGGTCGGTCACGACCGCCCAGGAATAGTCGCTGTCGAGCGCAGTGACGATGTAGTTCGTCGGGCCTTCCAGCTGGTCCTGGGTCGGCACCCCGGGAAAGCTCACGTGCAGTTGGGCATCGGTCACCGGATCGGTGACAGTCGCGGTGCCCGAGATGTGGTTCGGGGTGCCGGCCCACGTCGTGCAGGTGTTGTCGACGGTGACGTTCCCGGCCGGGTCGAGGTCGTAGCGGGCCTGCGTATCGCGGGCGCAGGACAGCGAGAAGAACTGAGGGACGGCGGCGAGTTGATTCCAGGTGCCCAGATATCGCCCGAGATCCAGGGCCGGCACCGGCTGCGGTGGTGCGCCGAGGAGCGGGACCGCGCAAACAACCGCCGACGCGGCGGTGAGGGTGGCGAGCGTGGCGGCGGTGACGGTCGCACCGCGGATCGTGTTGCGTACCTTCATGTCCACTCCTGTTCCGGACGAGGTCTCGGACCTCGCCCACCGTGATGATCAGCGATGCGGTATCGATGCACCATGTCGTAGCCCGGCTATCCGGTCTCGGCTGCCGTCCGGCAGTAGTCCCACAGGTCGCGCAGCTGATCCGCGGTGTAGCGGGTGGTGGCCAGCCGATGCTGGGGACGGATGCGGCGGTCGTGCCAGAACTGCCCGTTCGGCAGCGGCCCGCTGGCGGCGGCGAGCCACACGGCCGTATCGGCGCCCGCACCCGGATTCCGCAGGATCGGGGCGACACCGCGACGGAATACCGGCAGCGCGGCGCGGAGCCCGGGCGTGTCCACCCAGCCGGGATGCATCGTGTGCACGCCGACCCGCCAGTGCTGCGCGGCGAGCGGGGCGAACGCCACCTGGATCCGCTTGGTGCGGGCGTATGCCGTCGCGCCGCGATAGGTTCCGTCCCGGTATTCCGGATCGGACCACGGCAGTCCCTGGGTGTACATCCCCGCCGAGGCGACGAACACCACGCGGGGATCGGGTGCCCGGGACAGCGCGGGCAGCAGCAGGCCGGTCAGCCGCAGCGGACCCAGGACATGGGTGGCCAAGGTCAGTTCGTGCCCGGACCGGGTTTCGGTGCGGCGGTCCGGCAGCACACCGGCATTGTGGACGACGACATCGACGACGTCGGGTACGGCGGCCGCACAGGCGGTCAGCCCGGCCGGATCGGTGAGGTCGCACTGCCGCACGCTCAGGTCGGCGCCCGGCAGGCCGGCCAGGATCCCGGCGCGGGCCCGAATCCCCTTGTCCGGGTTGCGAACCGCCAGGATCACACTCGCGCCGAGCGCGGCGAGTCGCGCGGTGATCGCGTAGCCGATACCGGAATCCGCCCCGGTCACCAGCGCGGTGCGCCCGCGCATCGCCCCGGTCGCCGGGTCGCCGGGCGGCCACCGGCGGCACCGCAGCCGGTAGCCGATCGCGCTGTAGCCACCCACGATCGAGCGGTCCAGCATCCGGTCCACCCGGCCCGGCCGGTACCGGGGGCCACTCATCGCCCGGCCCTGTCGCCGGCGGCCGGAAGGTGCCCGTCCCGGGTGAACAGGAACTGACTCACGTCCAGGTAGCCGCTGCGGAATCCGGCCTCGGAGTGGGCGAGATACAGCTGCCACATCCGGCGGAACGTCTCGTCGAAACCCAGTCCCGCGACCGACATCTCGGCCTCGAGAAATCGCTGGTGCCACAACCGCAACGTGTGCGCGTAGTGCGGCCCGATCGAGAATCGTTCGCGCACAGTCAGTCCGGCGGCGGCAGCGGTACCGGTGAGCAGGCGGACCGATGGCAGGAACCCGCCCGGGAAGATGTACTCCTGGATCCAGGTGTGCGTGTGCCGCGTCGCGAGCATCCGCTCGTGGGGCATGGTGATCGCCTGGATCACCGCGCGCCCGCCGGGGGTCAGCACTCGCTCGACGGTGCGGAAGTAGCCGGGCAGGAAGTCGTAGCCGACCGCCTCGACCATCTCGACCGAGACGACCGCGTCGTAGCGGCCGGTCACGGCACGATAGTCGAGCAGATCGATCTCGACCCGGTCGGTGCGCCCGGCCGCCGCGACCCGCTGCCGGGCGTGGCGGCACTGCTCGGCGGAGAGGCTGACCGACCGCACCTGCGCGCCGCGAGCCGCGGCGCGCAGGGCGAGTTCGCCCCAGCCGGTACCGATTTCGAGTACCCGCGTGCCGGGACCGACCTGCGCGGCGTCGAGGATCCGGTCGATCTTGGCGTGCTGCGCGGGCCCGAGCGCCGCCCAGGACGGTGCCGGATCCAGGCGGTCGAACAATGCGCTCGAGTAGGTCATGGTGTCGTCGAGGAACAGTGCGAAGAAGTCGTTGGACAGGTCGTAATGGCGCGCGATATTGCCGCGGGCGTGCTCGCGGGTGTTGTGGTCCGTGCGCGGATGCGCGGGCACCACATACCGGCGCAGCGCGCGCAGCGGCGCCGGCACCAGGGTGTCGATGCCGGTCGCGAACACGGTCAGGACGGTGGCCGGATCGGCGGCCGACCAGTCCCCGGCCATGTACGCCTCGCCGAACCCGATCAGCCCCCGGGTACCCAACCGGGTGGCGAACCGGCCGGGCCGGTGCACGGTCATGACCGGCCCGTCGGCGCCGGACGGCAGCACGGTTCCGGAGCCGTACTCGACGCGCAGCGGCAGGCGGCGGACCGCGCGGCGGAACAGCCGGTCCGCGGCGGCGGCCGCGATCGCGGCGCGCGGACCGCTCGGCGGCCCGAGTTCGAACCGGCGGCCGGTGTCGGATGCGCAATCGACGGTCATCTGTCGGTCTCCTGACTCGGTGGGCGCGGAACCACGGCCAGCCCGCCGGCCCACAGGCGGATGCCCTGCCAGCGAATCAATGCCGAAACCCGCAGCGGGGCAATAGGTACGGTGAGCGCGGCGCGCAGCACCGATCGGGTGTCGGCGGGGCGGCACCGGCCGGTGACGGTCGCCGCGAATCGCGGGCCGTCGGCGTCGAGGACGACCGAGACGAACAGGCGGTCGCCCGGTTCGGGCACCCGGATCCGATACCGGCCGGCGACCTCGTTGAACGGCGAGACGTAGAACCGCTTGGCGACCTCGGCGCGGCCGCTCGCGTCGGGACGCAGCAGATACCGGTACCGCTCGCCGTAGGTGTTGTGCACCTCGGCGACGACACAGACGAGCCGCCCGCTGTCGTCCCGGCACCAGAACACGCTGAGCGGATCGAACGCCCAGCCCAGCACGCGGGCGTTGGCGAACATGAGGATTCGCCCGCCGCGCAGATCGATGCCGTGCTCGGCCAGATAGCTGTCGATGTTGTCCCGCAACGATGCTCGCCGGTCGCCGAGGTGATCGGCGGGCTCGAACCGCGCGAGCGGGGCGAGCCAGCGTGGTAACCGGGGCAGCTCGTCCAGGTCGACCAGCCAGCTGTACCCGCGATAGCGGAAGCTGTGCGGGAGCGGGGTCCGCCGGGTGTGGGCCGTGCGGGTGTAGACCAGTTGCGGCTTCATGTCGCCGCCGTGGTGACGGGTCGCGGGGCCCAGCGGGCGCCGAGTCGTTCGGCGGCGCGCAGTCCGGACAGCGCGCCGTCCTCGTGGAACCCCCAGCCGTGGTAGGCGCCCGCGAAGGCCAGGCGGGCATCGCCGAGGTAGCGCAGACGCCGCTGCGCCGCAACGGATTCTGGTGTATAGCGGGGATGGCTGTAGGTCATCCGGTCCAGCACCGCGGCGGCGGGTATCGCGATGTCGTCGTTGAGTGTGAGCAGCAGCCGGCGGCCCGGAAGCCCTTGCAGCCGAGTGAGATCGTAGGTGACCGGTACCTGCGCGGGTGCCGCCGCGCAGGCAGGCAGCCGATAGTTCCACGAGGCCCGCGCCCGCTCGGCGCGGGGTAGCGCCGACTCGTCGGTGTGCAGGACCGCCCGGTTCACCGAGTACGGCATCGCCCCGAGGATGTGTTGCTCGGCTCTGCTCGGTGCGGCGAGCAGGGCCAGGGCCTGATCGGGATGGGTGGCGACCACCGCGGCGTCGAATTCGGCTGCGGCGCCGTGCTGGTCGCGCACGACGACGCCGTCCGGGTGGCGCTCGACGGCTCGTACCGGGGTACCCGTCCGTACGGTGTCGACCGCGGCGGCGATCGCCGCGACATAGGTGTGCGATCCACCGGCCACCGTGCGCCAGGTCGGTGACCCGGAGACGGTGAGCATGCCGTGATGGTCCAGGAAGGCGAACAGGTAACGCGCCGGGTATAGCAGCGCGGTTTCGGGGTCACACGACCACACCGCGGCGACGAGGGGGACCAGGAAATGTGTCGTGAAGTATCCGGAAAGTCTTGCGCGCCGGACGAATTCGCTCAGCGTCTCGGTTTCGGGGGTCTCCCCGCGCAGAGCCCCGCGCGCGAGCCGGTGGAAGCGCGGCACCTCGGAGAGCAAGCGCAGGTAGCGGGGCCGCACCGACTGCGCCGGGCGTGCGAACAGCCCGCCCGGCCCGCGCGCACCCGCGTATTCGAGGCCACAGCCGTCGCAGCGGACCGACATGCTCATGTCCGAGGTCCGGGTGGCGATGCCCAGCTCGCCGAACAGTCGCAGCACAGTCGGGTAGGTGCGGTCGTTGTGCACGATGAATCCGGTGTCCACCGCCACCGGGGTGTTCCCGTCGACGTTCAGCCGGTGGGTGTGCGCGTGCCCGCCCAGGCGTTCGTCGGCTTCGAACAGCGTCACCTGTGCCCCCGCGCGAGTCAGGACCCAGGCCGCGGTCAGTCCCGCGACGCCACTGCCGACGACGGCGACCCGTCTGCCGGCGCACCCACTCGAAACGTCGATCACTGGTCTCCTCCGGCTCGACTGCAATCCCGTTCGGGATGATGCATCGAGTATGCATCGTTTTTGGCGTGGTGTCAGCTGATGCCGGAGACGGGCGGTCGCGGAGATGCCGTCCTTCGGGGATCGGTACGGAGTTCGGCGCGTGAGGTGCCGCGGATCCGGCCGGAGAGTGACCCGTGCTCAGGCCAGCGCGGTCAGTGCCTCGGTGAGGCCGGTGAGAGTTTCGACGTCGCCGGGCAGCCGCACCGACGCCCAGCCCGGTCCGGCGACGAACACCCGTGCGCCGGCCGCGACGCAGGCGGCCACGGCCGATGCCAACGCGGTGGATTCCTGCTGGGACCAGAGCACCACAGTCGGGGCCGCGATCCGGGCCGTGGCGTCGACGAGCGCCTCGGTGGGTACGTTCGCCCCCAGCATCGTCGCCGCGCGGTCCCGCTCGGCGAGCGCGGCGTGCAGCGCGGCCAGCGGTAGCGCGTGCGATTCGCCGCCGGTGCAGGCCAGCACGATCGCCGATTCGGCGCGGGGGAGGGGAATCGCCTGCAGGGCCGCGGTCACGCACCAGGACAGCAGGTGTTCGACATCGACGCAGCCGCCCTGTCGCTGTGCGTCGACTATGTCGGCGAACGCGGGCCGGCACAGCTCGTCCCAGAAACCGACGACCCCGTGGCGATCCAGATAACTGCGCAGCAATTCCGCGGTCCTGGCGCCGTCGAGGGCGAAGGCGGCAGCCAGCAATGCCGAGTGGTCGCCGGGTTCGGGAACCGGGACCCGGACCGCGGCGACCGCGCTCGCCGGGCTCGCTCCGGCCCGTACCAGCGCGACCACTCGTTCCAGGACCGCGATGTCGGCGGCGGTGTAGAGGCGGTGCCGGCCGGGCTCGTGGTCGCCGGGGCCGAGCCGGTACCGCTGGTTCCAGCTCCGCAACGTGGCCACGGGTACGCCGAGACGGTCGGCTACGGCGCGTACGGGGTAGCCGACCGCGGCATCGGGTCCGGTGGTCATGGGCTCATTGTGCCGATCGTCCGCCCGGCAGGTGCGCCGTGGCCGCGCGTGCCGCGCCGTACTCGCCGGCGAACCAGGTTGCGGCACATAGTGCCGCCCAGCTCACCGCCACCGCGACGGCCCGGTGTCGCTGCGGGGTGCCGCGCAGCGTGACGCCGAACAGGACTGCGTCGGACACGTCCGCTCCCACGCGAACCAGGACGGCGGCGCGTAACGGACCGGGCCGGGGCGCCGCCGCGAGAGCCGCTCCGGACAACAGGTCGCGCCAGCCCAGCGCACGCGCGAACAGGCGCCGGCGGTCGGTGTCCGGCCAGCCGCAGGGGTCGAGCAGGAGGGCGGGCCGCACTGCGACGGCCGCGCCGTACGCCGCCGTCGCGAGCCCGGCGATTCGTGGTGCCACGGTCGCTCGCATTCGGATACCTCCTGAGTGTATGAATCGATTATGCATCGAAGTGTGGGTAAGCTGGAGTTCTCTCGCGCGGCGATTGCCCTCGGTTTCCGGCGCCGGCCCGTCACGGAAGGAACTCGATGATCCGCACCGTCACAGTGGGCCCGGTCCGATGAGCGTCGCGGTCGCGGTGTTCACCCGGGACCTGCGGGTGCACGACAATCCGGTGCTGTGGGCCGCCCGGCACGCCGGTGATCAGGTGGTGCCGCTGTTCGTCTTGGACGATGCGATCCTCGGCCGGGAATCGGTGTCGCCCAACCGGATCCGATTCCTCGTGGCGGCGCTGACCGAGTTGGACGGCGAATTGCGTGCCCGGGGTGCCCGCCTGATCGTCCGGCGGGGTGATGTCGCGACCGAGGTGGCGCGGGTCGCCGCCGAGGTACACGCCGTCGGCGTGCACATCGCCGCGGACGTCAGCCGGTACAGTGCGCGCCGAGCGGTCCGCTTGCGGGAACGGATTGCCGCGGAACGCATTTCGCTGCACGAGCACGCGTCGGTGACCGCGATACCGCCCGGCGATCTCCGGCCGTCGTCCGGCGGACCGTATTTCGCGATGTTCACGCCGTATTTCCGGCGCTGGCTGGAGACTCCGATCCGCACCGTGCATCGCGCACCCGACTCGCTGTCGATGCCCGCGCTCGACCCGGGCCGGATTCCCGACGCGACGGAACTGTCCGTGGAACCCGGTTCACCCGAGCTGTCCGTCGGTGGCGAGACCACCGCGCGAGAGTTGGTGCGGGACTGGTTGTCCGGGCCGGTCGAGCAGTACGGCGAGCGCGCCGACGACCTCGCCGCGGACGCGACGTCGCGCCTGTCGCCCTTCCTACACTTCGGCTGCCTGTCCGCGGCCGAGCTGGTGCACCGCACCGACCTGTCGGACCCGGGCGGTCACGCGTTCGCCCGCCAGCTGGCCTGGCGCGACTTTCAGCACCAATTGCTCGCCGCGCGAACCGAACTCGCCTGGACCGACTACCGGCCGCCACCGGCTCCGCCGCGCTCGGATCCGCACGCCGTCGACGCCTGGCGAGCAGGTCGCACGGGATTCCCCGTGATCGACGCCGGAATGCGGCAGCTGCTCGCCCAGGGCTGGATGCCCGGCCGCGCCCGGCTGATCGCCGCGAGCTTCCTCACCAAGACCCTGCGCGTCGACTGGCGGATCGGTGCCGCCCACTTCCTGCACTGGCTGGTCGACGCCGACCTCGCGAACAACCAGCTGAACTGGCAGTGGGCGGCCGGAACCGGCACCGACACCCGCCCCAATCGCACCCTGAACCCGATCCGGCAGGCCGAACGCAACGACCCGGACGGCGAATACGTTCACCGCTGGCTACCCGAACTGGACGATCTGCCGGGTGCCGCCGTGCACCGGCCGTGGCGGGCGCCCACGCTGACCCGGGACTATCCGCCGCCGATCGTCGAGGTCAACGGCATGTGAGGAGCAATCCGACCCCCTAGGGTGCTGATCATGACGACATCCGATACCCCGGCCACCGGGTTGACCGAGGTCTTGGCGCGCCGGCACCTCACCACCGACGCGGCCCGCCCCGAACCGGTGGCCCGCCGGCATGCGGCCGGGCGCCGCACGGCGCGGGAGAACATCGCCGATCTGGTCGATCCGGGAAGTTTCGTGGAGTACGGGCGGTTCGCGACGGCGGCGCAGGAGCGGCAGCGGGAGCTCGCCGAACTGGTCGTGCAGACACCCGCGGACGGTCTGGTCGGCGGGACGGCCGCCATCGACGGGCGCGCGTGCGCGGTCCTTTCCTACGACTACATGGTGCTGGCGGGGACGCAGGGGATGCGCGGGCATCGCAAGTCGGACCGGTTGATCGAAGTGGCGCAACGGATGTCGCTGCCGGCCGTGTTCTTCACCGAGGGCGGCGGCGGGCGGCCCAACGACACCGACTACCCGGCGGTGTCCGCGCTGGACGTCGGATCGTTCGCGCTGTGGGGAGCCCTGGACACGCCGCGCATCGCGGTGGTCTCGGGCCGGTGCTTCGCCGGGAACGCCGTCCTGGCCGGCTGCGCGGACCTGCGGATCGCCACCCCCGAGGCGAACCTCGGCATGGCCGGCCCGGCGATGATTTCCGGTGGGGGACTGGGGGATTACGCTCCCGAGGAGATCGGACCGGTATCCGATCAAGCCGCCGCCGGGGTCCTCGACATCGTCGTCGACGACGAGGCGGAGGCGGTCGAGACGGTGCGCCGGCTGCTGTCCTACCTCGAAACACCCGGTGACGCAGGGAAACCCGCCGTCGACCCGGCGGCCTTGCGCGACACGCTGCCCGCCTACGACCGCGAGGCCTTCGACGTGTGCCCGCTGGTGGAGTGCCTGGCCGACGCCGACAGCGTCACCTGGCTGCGCGCCGGCTGGGCGCGGGAACTGGTCACCGCGCTGGCCCGGATCGACGGCATCCCGGTGGGAATTCTGGCCAACCAGTCCACCGTCCACGCCGGCGCGCTGACCGCCGACGCCTCGGTCAAGGCCGCCGACTTCCTCGACCTGTGTGAACGCTGGCGGCTGCCCGTCGTATCCCTGGTCGATACACCGGGTTTCATGGTCGGTCCCGACGCCGAACGCACCGGCCTGGTCCGGCACGCCTCCCGCCTGGTGACCGCGGGCGCCCGCCTGACCGTGCCCCTGGTCGGCGTCGTCCTGCGTCGCGGCTACGGCCTCGGCGCCCAGGCCATGCTCGGCGGCAGCACCCACCGCCCGCTGCTGACGGTGGCCTGGCCGACCGCCCACCTCGCGCCGATGGGTATCGAGGGCGCGGTCCGCCTCGCCCTGGCCAAACAACTCGACGCCCTCCCCGAAGCCGACCGCGAGGCGACGGTGGCCGCCGCCACGACCGCCTACCGCGACAATGTGAAGGCGCTCAACGTCGCCCGCGTCCTCGAGATCGACGACGTCATCGACCCCGCCGACACCCGCCACGTCGTCGCGGCGACCTTGCGCGCGGCGAGGTGAGGTCCGCGGGGATCCGCTGGCGCGCTACGACGGCCCGAACTACGAGCGCTTGCGCCGGCTGCGTGAGTCCGTCGACCCGCAGAGCCGGATCTACCGCGTGCTGACCGCGTAGGTGTGTGCGGTCACGGCCGCCGCGGGACGAAGACCTGGGTCAGTAGCGCGCACAGGCGCTCCCGGTCCTCGTCGCAGAGCCGGTTCAAGCCGTCCCGGGTGGCGTGCATCTTGGCGCGAATGGCGTCGGTGACCCGCTCGCCTTCCGCGGTGATCACGAGGTTGGTGACCCGCCGGTCGGTCGCGTCGGTTTCGCGGCGGACGAGCCCGCGTTTCTCCAGCCGGTTGATGATTCCGGTCACGTTGGAGGCGTCGCAGGCCAAGGTCTCGGCCAGGGCGCGCATCGCGACCGGGCCGCGGCGCAGCACGGTGAGGGTCTTGCCCTGGCTGGCGGTGAGGTTCTCGCTGGCCGCGGCGATGGTGAAGTCGCCGTAGAAGGCGCCGAGCGACACCGACAGCAGTTCCAGGAGCTGGGCGGTATCGACGCGGTGAACTTCGGTCACCGGACCAGCTTATCGGCAAGAACTTGACGATCTCAAATAAGTACCTCTAGCGTGGGCCGTATTGCTTGAGATTCTCAACCATCTGGGTTGACCCGCACTCCGAGGAGCATTCTGTGATCGTCGACGTCTCCCGCGCGGCCGAGGTGTTGTCCCGGCCCGTCACGCTCAACGGGCTGACCGTGCCCAACCGCATCGTGATGGCGCCGATGACGCGCATGTTCTCGCCCGGCGGCATTCCCGGCGCCGACGTGTCGTCCTACTACGCGCGCCGCGCGGCCGCCGGCGTCGGCCTGATCGTCACCGAAGGCACCTACGTCGGCCACGAGTCGGCCGGGCAGACCGACCGCGTGCCGCGCTTCCACGGCGCCGAGCAGCTCGCCGGATGGGCGCAGGTCGCCGCGGACGTGCACGCCGCCGGCGGGAAGATCGTGCCGCAGCTCTGGCACATCGGCATGGTCCGCAGCCAGGGCGAACCGCCCTACACCGACGCGCCCGCCGTCGGCCCCTCCGGCATTCGCGGCGACGGCTCCGACGCCACCGGCAAGGCCATGACCCAGCGCGACCTCGACGACGTCATCGGCGCCTTCGCCACCGCCGCCGCGGACGCCGAACGCATCGGCTTCGACGGCGTCGAACTACACGGCGCCCACGGCTACCTGCTCGACCAGTTCCACTGGGCCGAAACCAACCGCCGCGACGACTCCTACGGCGGCCACCCGGTGGCCCGCACCAAGTTCTCCGCCGAGATCGTGGCCGCGGTCCGGGCCGCCGTCTCGCCCGACTTCCCGGTGATCTTCCGCTACTCGCAGTGGAAACAGCAGAACTACAACGCGCGGCTCGCCGAGACCCCGCAGGAGCTGGAGGCGATCCTCGCCCCGCTCGCCGCGGCCGGTGTCGACGCCTTCCACGCCTCCACCCGCCGCTACTGGCTGCCCGAGTTCGACGACTCCGACCTGAACCTGGCCGGGTGGACCAAGAAGCTCACCGGCAAGCCCACCATCACCGTCGGCTCGGTCGGCCTCGACGGCGACTTCCTGCGCGCGTTCACCGGTGAGGGCGCCGAACTCGGCACCATCGACAACCTCCTCGACCGGCTCGAGCGCGACGAATTCGATCTGGTCGCCGTCGGGCGCGCGCTGCTCCAGGATCCGGAGTGGGCGGTCAAGGTACTGGGCGGGCGGATGGACGAGTTGAAGCCGTACGACGCGGCCGCGCTGAAGACGTTGAGCTAGAGGCGGTTTCGCGGCGGGCCGCCTCGACGATCCGTTACCGGATCGAGGCGGTGCCCGGCCGCGGGTGAGTGGACGATCGCCTCGTCGGCGGACTCGTGGTCGATCGATTCCGTAACCTGGACCAGTGGAGGAGATCGACGGTCCCGCTGCGGGCCGGGATTTCGCGGGCCCGGCCGCGGCGTCGTCCGGTGGCGCGATCATCGGATACCGCGACCTCGCCGGCACCGGCTTCGACCTCCTGGTCGCCGGGACCACCGCGATCACCGCCGTGATCGAATTCGGCGGCCGCGACCTGATCGTCGAGGACGCCGCCGGGCGTACCGCGTCGAGCGGGTTCGTCGTGGGACTTCCCATGGCGCCCATGCGAGTTCGCGGCACCGGGACCGAATGTGTCGAGATCCGCTTGTCGCCGTTGCGCGCGCACGCGCTGGGTATCGCCGCGGCCGAACTGGGCCGGGGCGCGGTCGCGGTGGAGGACCTGTGGGGCTCCGACGTGGGACGCCTGCGCGAACAACTCGCCGCCGCCCGATCCTGGGAGGAACGGTTCGCGCGGACGAATTCGTTTCTCGCGCACTGTGACCGGTCGATGCGGCCCCCGGACCCGGAAGTGGTCGCGGGCTGGGAACAGCTGCTTGCCACCGGCGGCCGGGTCCGGGTCGCCGAACTCGCGGACACCCTGGGCTGGAGCCGGAAGCGGCTGTGGTCGCGGTTCGAGGCCCAGCTCGGGCTGAACCCGAAGCGGGCGGCGATGCTGGTCCGATTCCGTTGTGCGGTAGACGGTTTGCTCGCCGGTCGGCCGCCCGCCGAGGTCGCGGCGATGTGCGGATCACCGACCAGGCGCATCTGGCCCGGGACGTGTCGATCTTCGGGGACCGCACGCCCGGCGCGCTGAAAGGCCACTACCTGCCCGCCCTCGCCCAGGACCGGTACCGGGCGTGGGGAACATTCTTCCAATACCGGGGGTGACCGGCCGGTCGATAGTGAGGTGGTTCCACCCCGACCGACGAGAGGACACGTCCCGTGACCGGCACCCTCGACCCTGACCAGCTACAGACCGCACTGGATTCCGCGCACCATGTGGGCCTGCCCGGAGTGTTCGCCGAAGTGCGCGCCGGCGACCGGACCTGGTGCGGCGCAGCCGGAGTCGCCGATCTCGACACCGGCCGTCCCGTCACCGCCGGCCTGCGCCACCGGGTCGGCAGCCTCTCCAAGACCTTCACCGCCGCCGCCGTCCTGCAGCAGGCCGACGCCGGCGAGATCGACCTCGACACCGCGATCGGCCACTACCTGCCGCGACTGGTCCCCGGCGACCGCGGCACCGCGATCACGGTCCGCATGCTGATCGACCACACCAGCGGCCTCGCCGAATACCTCCCGCGCGCCTACCCGTCGCTGGCCGCGTTCCCCGATATCGCGCGGACGACACCGCAGAGCCTGAACGACCACCAGTTCACCGGATTCGACCCCACCGAGCTGATCGAGCTGGGTGTCGGAGCCCCGCCCACCGGGGCGCCCGGGAGCACGCCGGGCGCGTACTCGAACACCAATTACCTACTGCTGGGCCAACTCCTGGAACTGGTGACCGGGGTGGCGGCCGAGAAGCACATCACTCGCGCTGTCATCGAACGCGCCGAACTACGGGACACCGAATTCCCCGCCGGCCCCGACATCGACGGACCGCACGCCCGCCACTACGAGTCGTGGTTCGGCATGTTCGACCCGCCCGCCGACTACAGCCGCTACGACATGTCGTGGGTCGGTCCGGCCGCCGCGCTGATCTCGACCGTCGCCGACCTGAACCGCTTCTACCGGCTGCTGCTGGCCGGCGAGATCGTCAGCGGACCGGCACTCGCGCAGATGCAGCGCACCGTCCCGGTGATCTCCTTCGAGGGGAAGCTGCTCGACTACGGCCTGGGCCTGCAACGCATGGAACTCCCCGGGCTCGGAACCTATTGGGGCCATGAGGGTTCGGTGTGGGGCGGGGGCGCGATCTCGATGATCAGCGCCGACGGCACGCGGCAGCTGTCGCTGGCAGTGAATCTGCAGCGCTGGAACCGGCTCGGGGTCGACGGGAAGCCACAGCCCCATCGGATCGACGCGGCACTGCGGACCTTCGTCGCAACGGCGCTCGCTGCTTGATCACCGCCGCGGTGCCGTGGCGTGCACGCGAACGGCGGCAATCGATCCCGGTTATCGGAGCGTCCGCAACAGGGCCGTGCCGTCCGGGGTGCCGAGGCCGGTGCAGGGGTCCCAACCGGCCGTGGCGTGGTATGCGCCGTTGTCGCCGGAGGTGATGTCACGGAAGCCGGGCTGGGCGACACCGGGGCGGATGCCGCGGTACAGGTGCGGGTGGACCAGGCCGAGGGGGCGGCCGGTGGCCTGGGCCAGCCGCGCGATGAGCGCCGCCCACAACGGGGCGACCGCACTGGTACCACCGACCACGCGGCGCTGCCCGTCGATCAGGACCTGATACCCGGTCTCGGGATCCGCGTTGCCCGCTACATCCGGGACGCCGCGCCCGGTGCCACCGTCGGCTCGGGCCGGAACGCCGGCCGTCGCCTGGTAGTCCGGCATCGGGAACACGCTGCTGATGCCGCCACCGGTCGCACCGCCGCCCGGGTTGTTCCACACGGTCTCGGCGGTGATCTGCGGCGGGGAACCGAGCAGCCGGGTCCCGCCGCAGGCCAGCGCGTGCGGGCTCGACGCCGGGAAGTCCGCGTGCCGGCCGCCGTCGGGTTGAGCGTCGCCACTGCCGTGATCACCGCTGGCCACACACACGCTCACCCCCAACGCCGCGGCATCGGCGAACGCCTGATCCAGGGCTGTGCGCGCCTGCGCCGTCCAGCGATCCTCGGCCTGCCCCCAGCTGATGCTCACCGCGGCCGGTGGCGGCGTGGCGTGTACGGCGGTCGAGACCGCGTCGACGAACCCACGATCGGAATTCGGTGCGAAGTAGACCATTTGGCCGGCGCCCGGTGCCAGCGCGCCGGCCACCTCGATGTCCAGCAGCACCTCACCGTCCGCCGAGCCGGGATCACCGGACGGCGCGTTCGTCGCGCCGTCGACCCCGACCGCAGTCACTGTCGGCGCGGTCAGCCCCAGTCCCGTGAAATACTGGGCGAGGTCGGCCGGGTCGTAGCCGCCCCCGAGTTCGATGACGGCTATGGTCTGGCCGGTCCCGTCCGTACCCGCCGGGAAGTTGTACAGCGCACCGACCTGTGCCGGGGAGAAAGACTGTGCCGCGGCTGCGTTCGGGCTCATGCGGAGCCGGGTCCGGGCCTGTGCCCGGTCGTCCAGGCCGAGCACCGCGGTGACGATGCCGTCCAATGTGGCGGGGATCCGCAATTCGCCGGAGCGGGACCGGAATTCGGGCAGCCCCTCGCTGCGGGCCACCGTCAGCTCGGTGTCGAAGATCTCGGTCCAGACCGATGCGGGCGCGGACGCCAGCACGCGGCGAGACCCCGGGTGTATCCCCGTCACCGTCGCACCCGCCGCGGTCAGTACCTCCACCACCAGCTCGACATCCGCTGGTGCGGCACCGAACCGGTCGGCGAATTCCGTCGCCGTGACCGTGCCGGGGCCGGTCACCAGGTCCGGGTCCAGCGCGGTGCGGCGGCGCAACACCACGGTGATCTCGATCGGAGTGTCCGCGGCAACCGGGCCGAGCAGCTCGACGTCGGTCACGGCGGGACGGAAACTTCCGGGCAGGGCGACCGTTGCGGGATTCGTCACAAGCCAATCCTGAGCTACCGCAGCTGTTTCCACCACCGGTAACCGCTCATGCCGCGTCGTGGAACACCAGCGCGAGGGTGCGGCGGTGTCCCGAACGGACCGTGGACACCCCGTGCCGGACCGGCGCCGCGGACCAACCGCGCGCCGACCGCAGCGGCCGGTCCCGAGTGGTGAACACGAACCCGTGACCGTGCGGGATCACGGTCGCGGTGCCGCGGGACTGGGCCCGCGGGCGCTGCTCGACGAGCAGGAACTCCCCGCCGGTGTAGTCGGCCTCGGGCCGGTTCAGCCCGATCACTACCTGCAGCGGAAAAATCGAGTCCCCGTACAGGTCTCGATGCAGTGCGTTCCAATCCCCTTGCCCGTAGTCCAACAGGATCGCGGTCGGCTCGGTTTGCCCTGCCGCATGGCACAGCTCGAGCCATTCGTCCAGGGTGTCCGGCCACGGCGCCGGACGTCCCAGCCGAGCCCACCAGTCACGGGCGATCGGCAGCAACCGCGGGTACAGGGCCTGCTTCAACTGCTCCACCGCCTCCGGATAGGGTCGCGCGAAGTAGCGATATTCGCCGGACCCGAACCGGTACCGGTTCATGTCCACGGTGCTGCGGAATTTCTCCGGCTGGTCGTACAGGGCAGCGATCTCCGCGGCCTCGGCGTCGGAGAGCAGGCGGGGGAGCAGCGCACCTCCGAATTCATCCAGCTCCGAGCCGATCCGGTCCCAATCCGCTCCTGCGACGCGCTCGCTCCACCGCATGACGTCACCGCTCATGCCGCGGACTCCAGGTCGAGCAGCGCGTGCTTGGCCTCGGTCCCGCCGATGTACCCGCCGAGGCTGCCGTCGGCGCGCAGGACTCGATGGCACGGCACGACGACAGGCAGCGGGTTGGTCGCACACGCCGTCCCGACCGCGCGAACCGCCTTCGGATTACCGACCAGCGCCGCGACCTCCCCGTAACTGCGGGTCTGCCCGTAACCGATCTCGGGCAGATGCCGCTGCACCAGCTGCCGGAACCCGTGCGAGAGCGACAGATCCAGCGACACGTCGAAGGACCGGCGTCGCCCGGCGAAGTACTCGTCGAGCTCACGGCGCACGTCGTCCAAGCGCGCCGGCGCCCGCAGGATCCGGGGGCTGATCTTCTGCGCGAGAGTCTCCAGCACCCGGTCGTGGTCCTCCCGGGCGTAGGCCACCCGGACCAGCCCGCGCGGGGTGGCCGCCAGCAGCAGCCGGCCCACCGGGGTGTCGGTCGTGGTGTAGGCGATATCGATCAGTCCGGCGGCTTCGGCCTTGCGTTCCAGCAGCTGGTGCAGCCGGGCCGTCGTCGACTCTGCCACGGGCGCCCGCAGCGCGGTCAGCACGTCATCGTCGTGGTGGGTCATCGTGTGTCTCCCTTCGATGTCGCGCCCAGGTAGGCCTTGCGCAGACTCTTCACTCCGTCCGCCGCGGCACGGCGCGCCGCCTCCGTGGTTCCGCCGAGGATCCGTGCGATCTCGGCGTACGGCAGTCCGGCCACATAGTGGTAGGCCACGGCCCGGCGCTGCTTGTCCGGCAGTGCGCCGACCGTGGCCCACAGCCCGGAGTCGTCGGCGCCGGCGACGCCGTCGCCGGCCGGTTCGTCGGGGAGTTGCCGCACCGGCAGCGGGTTCCGTTCGGCGGCGCGCACTATGTCGACCGCTTTGCGATGAGCGATCGTCACCAGCCACGCCTGCACGTTCGCCGTTTCCGGCAGGTCCGGATAGGCGCGCATCGCGGTCAGGAAGGTCTCCGACCAGGCGTCCTCGGCATCGTGCGCGCCGAGCACGACCCGGCAGACCCGCAGCACGGTGTCCCCGTGCTCGGTGACGATCTGCTCGAACGGCGGCTTCATGCCGCCCCGGCGGCCACAATCGTGGCCCGCGCGATCTCGATCTGCATCTGTCTCCCTTTCTGACGCTCTCACCCGGTAGACGTGCGCCGGGAGCAAAACGTGAGATGCCGGGGTGAATGCTCTTATCTGGGGAAGGGGATCGGCTGTGCCGCGGGGCGGATCACCGAGGTCCGGATACCCGCGGTCGTGTGCCGCGACACGCGGGTCGGCCGCCGCTGCGCTGCCGGCCGCGGCGCGACACCGCGGTAGGTGCCGCGGTGGGGGTGCTCGCCCACCGCACGCAGCAGTTCCGGCGACGCGTCGACACCGAGTTCGGCGCGCAACAGTTCTCGGGTCGCCGCCACCACCTCGCGGGCCCGTCCGTACCGGCCGATCGCGGTCAGAACGTGAACCAGTCTCACCGCCAACGACTCTCGCAACGGATTACGGCGCAACTCGGCCTCCAGTTGCGCGACCACCTCTCCGGCCCGGCCCAGCGCCACACAGGCCTCGGCGCGGGCTTCGACGGCATCGAGCCGCAATTCGCGGATCCGGTCGAGCTGCCAGGCCAGATCCGGGATGTCGACCGTGTTCGGGGTGATCGTGCCGTCCCACAGTGCCAGCGCGGATTCGAATACCGCTGCGGCATCGCGGAATTCGCCGCTGCGCAACAGGGCTGTGCCCTGGCTGCCGAGCCGGGTGAATCGGTGCAGGTCGACCTCGTCCGGATCCACTCGCAGCTGATACCCGCCCGACACCGACTCCACCGCGATATCGTCGGGCAACAGCGCGCGCAGCCGCTTCACCAGCGTCTGCAGCGCATTCACCGGCTCGGCCGGCAGGCGTTCACCCCAGATCCCGTCGATCAGCTTCTCGCAGCTCACCGTGCGCCCCGGCCGATCGGCCAGCACCATCAGCAATGTCCGCAGCCGGGCACCACCTACCCGGCGGCGCTCGCCGTCGGCCCCGGCCACCGTCACCTCACCCAACACCGCAATCCGCACCGCAACCTCACACACCACCCAATCTCATGTCACATCATCGAGTCGGTATAGGGCCGGACACGTCATCTAGGGGACAGGACACGCCACAGCGGGCACGCCGAGCCTGCCGTCAGCGTCCGTTGCTCCGCAGGTTCGCGACGGCGGCAACCGTGGCATAGCCCCGCCATTCGAGAGCCGCGGCGCCGGAATAGCTCGAAAAGTCCACGGGCCAGCCGCCGTCCGGTTGCTGCGCGGCCTCGAGCCGATCCAGCTCGGCCGCCACCGCTGTGGCGTCCAGGATGTCGCGCAGCGGCCGTCCCGGCTCGGAGGCGAGATGGATCGTCTCACCCGGAGCCCCGCCGGCCACCGGCAACGCGCCGTCGCTCGGCACGAATCGCGCGAGGTGCGCGAGCAATCCGTGAGCCTCGGCGTGCGTCTCGGCGGCGACGTCGAGGAACTGCAACGCGAACGACAGGACATAGGCGAAGGGCATCTCGTCGATCCGGCGGATCGCCTCGAAACAGTACCGGGTCGTCCGCGCCAGCCACGGATGGTCGCGCACGGCCTCGTCCCACCGGGCCGCCCGATACGCCTGCGCCGCTACCGCGGCCGTGATCTGCAGCGACGACTCGGCCGGATCCGCCTGCACCCAGAACGGCGCACACGCCGTGGGATCGCCGATCGGCAGCGCGAACGGCACACCACCGTCCGGCAGCGTCACCGTGTTCAACCAGTCCAGCAGCGCGGTCGTATGCGGCGACGTCACCGGCCCGGCATCGGCGATCGCCTCGAACGCATGCAACGCCGCCGCCGGCTGACTCTCCGGCGCCCGCAGGTCCGGCTCCAGCCCCCACCCGTAACCACCGTCCGCATTCCGGTACGCGTCCAGTCCACGCACGATCGCACGCCGGGCACCGTCGTCTCCCGAAACGATCGCCTCGAATCGGCGCCGGTCGAGAACTCGTGCGTGCGACGCCAGGAAAGCAGCGGCTCGGTCCAGGTCGAAGGTCATGGCGTCACCCTGCCATCACTCGGATGCTCCGGTCTTGGACGAATCGGCCAATCACGGATTCCGGCCTGTGCCCGCAGCCAATTCGGAGGGCGTCCGGCCGGTCAGCCGCCGGCATTCGCGGGCGAAATGCGGGTGGTCGAAGTAACCGGCCGCGGCCGCGGCGGCACTCGGCGACATTCCGCCGTGAACCAGCCGCAAGGCGCGCTGGAAACGATGAATCTGCATGAGTGATTTGGGCCCGTAGCCGAAGACGTTGCGGCACAACCGTTGTAGCGATCGCTCGGGGATGTCGTGCATCACCGCCGACGCGGTAACACTCACACCCGCGCGGGCGGCGTGATCCACCGAGGCCGCCAGGCGCAGCCGGGCAGGATCGGGCTCGGTCTGCGCCCACAGCGCCCGGTAGACCCGCTCGAGCGCCCCCGGCGGGTCGCTGTCGACGGCGCGATCCGGAAGGTTGCGCGCCGGGACGAGCAGCGACAACTCGACCCGCTGACCGGTCAGCTCGTCGACCGGCACGCCGAACAGGGCATGGGCAACCCCCGGCGGGAGTCGAAGACCCCAGGTCACCGCGCCGGGCTGCGTCGCGACGGTCATCGACCGCGAATCGGGACCGGCCACGACGAGGCGGTCCCGGTGCCACATCAGATCCAGGACACCATCAGGCGCGACGTGCTGTTCGTGGCCTCGCGCGACGGATCGCCACAGTGTCGCGCCGGTGTGGGCGCTCTTCCAGGCGCTGTAGCTCGTCATCGTCGCTTCTCGGTGGTGTTCGTCGTACCTGGGCCCGAACCGAGCCGCCGTGCTCCTGCGATCTGTGCGGGCATCGGCTTCTGGCATAGACCTTTGATTACGCAATTGTTCTCACTTACAAGGCAATTCGGGTCGGTGGCGACCAGATGGGTGAACCGCAGCCGCCCCCACGGGGTGCCCTGATACCTGCGAAACGCATCGAGATGACGATCGAACACCGAGGCCATACCGCTATTCCTACCCCCACCGACCGGCCGACTACCTGGAATCCGGCCACCACACACACCCCAGCCAGCCGATTTGGAGCTTCCCGGGGGTCCTGAGGTAGGCTCATCCAGCACCCGCCGAGCGGGTGTGGCGGGCTGTGGCGCAGCTTGGTAGCGCACTTGACTGGGGGTCAAGGGGTCGCAGGTTCGAATCCTGTCAGCCCGACGTATCGACGCAGGTGGGGCCGGTTTCACTGGCCCTGCCTGTTCGTCGTTTCGGTTCTTTGTACACGGGTTGTACACGCTTTGGCTGTTC
>NZ_RFFH01000032.1 GCF_003696265.1 Nocardia stercoris
CACCCGGCTGATGCATCGCCTCGGCCGCAAACCGCCGGTTGAGTTCGAGGCCGACTACTATGCCGACCTGACCCAGCAACCCGCCGGAGTCAGATAACCGGGTGCGCATCAATCGCGGGGCGATTCATTCTCAACTCTCGACTATGCCGCGACAGGCGTCGATCCTGTGTTCGAGCGTCCGGATTGCGAGCCAACAGAAAGCGTTTCCGGTAGTCAAACCAGGTGTCGGCCGCCGTGAAACCGGACTCGCAGGCACTGCGGGCAGCGCTGCGAATCCTGTTGCGCGGGTTCGTATCGTGAACATAGACGCTCGCACCGACCGCCGCGGTCCCATACCCACGGGGGATGTTCCAGAGCGTGATCACTCCAGGGAGTGATTGATCCGATCCCGTTCTCGGCGTTGAACTTCCGGTATGACCACAGAGACATACCGCCTCCTGCGCGACCGGCGAATCCGGGCGATCGGTTGCACCGCCGTGCTGTTCGGGATCTCGATTCTCGCCACGGGGTGCGAGGGTTCCGCGGAGAAGTCGTCGCTCCCCGCGCCGGTAGCGACCGATCGCGGACGGCTCGTCAATGCCGAGCGCCTGCGCGCCTACTCGGCCGACGACATCCGGACCGCTCTAGCCGCAGATGAATTCGACTTCAGTACAGTGCAATTCGATGTCGACGCCTATCGGCTGACTTACGACACGGTCGACCCGGCGGGGCGGCCGACGACAGCGACCGGACTGCTCGCCTTACCTCGCAACGACCAGCGGGATCTGGTGACCGTGGCCTACGAGCACGGTACGCAGCCCACCAGGGCCGCCGCGGCATCGGTGGCCGAGGACAGCGGAGACCGCGCCGCGACGTTGGCCTATGCGGCCGCCGGTTTCGCCGGCGTCGCACCCGATTACCTCGGCCTCGGGCTGGGACCGAACCCGCACCCGTACCTGGACCTGCCGTCGGAGACCACCGCGTCGGTGGACATGCTGCGCGCTGCCCGCGCGCAGGCCACGAACCTCGGTCTCCGCCTGCGAAACGCCGTCGATATTGTGGGATTCTCCCAGGGCGGACCAGCCGCGATGGCGCTCGCACACGCCCTTCAGGACAACGCGGACAATGACTTTCAGCCCGCCGCGATCGCCGCGATCAGCGGACCGTTCGACCTGAGGAACGCTGAGCTGCCCGCGCTGCTCGACGGCACCCTCGATCCCGGCGCGGGCTCCTTCTACGCCGCGTACCTGCTGGTGTCCTGGAATCGCCTGCACGGGCTGTACAACTCACCGAGCGAGGTGTTCCGCGCACCGTACGACGCGACCGTCGAGCAGCTGTTCGACGGCACGCATACCTTCGACGACATCGTCGCAGGCCTGGCACCAGACATCGACCACCTGCTGACCCCGCACGGCATCGACATGCTGCGTAACCCCACCGGCGCGCTCGACGCCGCCATGACCAGCTCCGACAGCGCGTGCGGCAGCTGGACCCCGCACCTGCCCGTTCAGCTCTACACCGGCAGCGAGGACCACGACGTATCGGTCGACAACAGCACCGACTGCCAGGCCGCGCTGCGCTCCCACGGCATCGACGCCCCGGTCATCGATGTCGGCCCGGTGGACCACAACGGCTCCGGCATCCGCGGGACCGCCCAGGCACTGCAGTGGTTCACAGACCTGGATGCCGCGAACTAGCCTTGCCGGACCTGCTCCGGTCGCGCTGCCACCGGAGCAGGCCCAGAGTGAAGCAGTCGAGGTAGCCGCGGCCACCCTCCGGCTACTCGGACACCGACCGGGCGCGATCCGGTCTGAGCGCACAATCGCCGGCAATTTCTGCCCTCCGAGGCCGAACATTGTGCGCTCAGGCCGGTTCGGATCCACTCGGCCACTAAGGGAATGTGGCTGTGGTGGCACTGGCCGTGCGGCGCCGCGGAATTCCCCCGGACCGGGAACCTGCTAACAGGCCGGATTGTCCTGGATTCAAACATGGGCTGGCCTTCGGCGGGCCGGGCCAGGATCGCGCGGCGTGTCGGCATCGACGACCCGAGGCCCGGCCACCGGTGCCGCCGCGGCGGGCAGCGGTCGCGTTCGCAGACGTTGGCCTGCCATTCGTTGCCTGAGGGTTCCGGGCTTCTGGTGGAGGGGCGGCAGGCGGATGATCGATATGGGTGGGGCCATTGCTTTTCGAACGAAAGGCCATCGACATGTCGCAGGAACTCACCCCGAACCAGCCGATTACGACCGCGGTTCAGAACCCCGACGGCAGCACGACAACCACGACGCGTTTCCCCGGCGGCCGCACGTCCACGCGCACTGAGGACCCGCTCGGCAACAGCACCACGGTGACCAGCGATCCCGCCGGAACCACGGTCGTGAACAAGACGACGGCGGACAAGGTCGACGGCAAGATCGTCATCCATAGCGATACGACGACGACCGACGCCACCGGTCACTCCGACGAGGAGATCTTCGATCGGACCTGGTCCGGTGAGACCCGGCGTGGCGTCTGCCACGAGATCACCACGAAATTGCAGGACGGGCGGATCCTCAGCCGAAGCGTGTCCGACGACGACGGTGTAGGTCACACGAGCGAGACGGTCGTCGATTTCGCACCCGACGGCAGCATGGAGCAGATCACCACCACCATCACGGTCCCGGACGGCCGGTCCGCGACCCGCAAGACCGTCTTCGACGCGGAGGGCCACGCGGAGATCACCGAAAGCGGCGACGACTTCGGTGCTGGGGCCGGTACCGGCACCGGTGGGGGTGGTTCCGGCGACAGTCCCGGGCCCGGTGGCGACGGGCCGCGTGACAGTTCCGAAAACGGTCCTGGTCTCGATGGCAATGCTCCGGGTGACGAGCCTGGTGCGGGGTCCGGCAGTGACGGTCCTGGCGGTGAGGATGGTCCGGTTGGTGGCGGCGGCCCCGGCGATAGTGACGGTCCTGGTGGTGGGGAGGGCTCTGGTGGTGGGGACGGCTCTGGTGGTGGGGACGGCTCTGGTGGTGGGGACGGCTCTGGTGGTGGGGACGGCTCTGGTGGTGGGGACGGCTCTGGTGGTGGGGACGGCTCTGGTGGTGGGGACGGCTCTGGCGGTGGGGGTGAATTCGGCAGTGGTGGAGGGTACGTCTCGCACACCGAGCCGTTGCCCGAATGACTCGGGAGATCCGCCGTGTGCGCCGCCAGTTCCCCGGCGACGAATCGATGCGAGTCTCGCACGAGGCGATCTATCTGAGCTTGTTCGATCCCGTCCGAAAGGCGATCGAGCGGATCTTGTTCCGCAAAGTTCGTACCGGCCGGCTGATGAGGCATCCGAAACGAGCGCGCCGCCCGGACGGGCGCGGTGTCATCAGCGACCTGGTGCCGATCAGCGAACGGCCGATCGAAGTCGAGGGCCGGCAGGTCGAGTTCGAGTACCGGACACAACGATTGGCCGGGAGCAGTCCGAGCCGTGGCCGGCGGCATTGCACACAGAAGCAGAGCTGCTGTATTCAGTTCAGATGGCCTTCGACGTCGACCGCGCCCGCCGTGAAACGCCCGGCTGCGCCGAAGTGGTCCACTTCAACAACGCCGGTTCGGCCCTCCCGCCGTCCGTTGTGACCGACACCGTCGTCGAGTATCTGCGCCACGAAGCGCTGGTCGGCGGCTACGAAGCGGCTGCGGAAGCGGCGGACCGGCTCGCCGGGGTGTACGCGTCGGCGGCGCGGCTCGTCGGCGGCGAACCCGACGACATCGCGCTCACCGACAACGCGACCCGGTCGTGGCAGGCCGTCTTCTACGCTCTGCCGTTCAACCCGGGCGACCGGATCCTCACCTCACGCGCGGAGTACGCGAGCAATGCCATCGCGTACCTGCAGGTCGCCAAGCGCACCGGTGCGGTCGTCGAGGTGGTCGGCGACGACGAGTCCGGGCAGCTGGACGTCGAAGACCTGAAGCGGCGCGTCGACGGCGACGTCAAGCTGATCGCCGTCAGCCACGTGCCCACTCAGGGCGGGCTGGTCAACCCGGCCGAAGAGATCGGCGCGGTCGCCGAGGCGGCCGGCATCCCGTTCCTGCTCGACGCGTGCCAGTCGGCCGGCCAGCTCGACCTCGACGTCTCGCGGCTGAAGTGCGACGCGCTGTCGGCGACCGGCCGCAAGTACCTCCGTGGTCCGCGCGGCACCGGATTCCTGTACGTGCACCCGCGGCTGCGCGAACGGCTGGAGCCCGCGATGCTCGACCTGCACTCGGCCAGCTGGGAGTCGCCGACGGAGTACGTTGTCGACCCGACCGCGAAGCGCTTCGAGGTCTGGGAACGCGACTTCGCGGCCGTGTTCGGCCTAGGCGCGGCGATCGACTACGCGCTCGGCTGGGGTCTGCCGGCCATCGAAGAGCGTGTCGCTGCCCTGGCGGCCACGCTGCGCGGTCGGCTCGCCGAAGCCGGGGCGCGCGTGCACGACGTCGGCGCCCGCAAGTGCGGCATCGTCACGTTCAGCGTCGACGGCACATCGGCCGCCGAGGTCAAGGCCCGGCTCTCGGAGGCGAACATCAATACGTCGGTGTCGTCGCGGACGTCGGCGCAGTACGACTTCACCGCGCGCGGCCTGCCGGACCTGGTCCGGGCGTCGGTGCACTACTACAACACCGAGGACGAGATCGACTTGCTGGTGCGGCAGGTGGAGAAGCTGTAGAAAGTGTGCTCTCGGCGGGCGCGGGCTCGGCACGCTGCACGATCGATCGTGATCGGGCAGTCCAACGGCGGCAAGGGTTTCTACTGCTACACCGTGGTCGCAGCCGGATGACGGGCCACCGTGCTGCTCGATCCGGCTCTGGGACTCGACGAGCAGAGGCGAGCTTGCCTGACCGCGGTCAGGCGGTTGGTGTGTCGAGATGATCAGCCTTCCGGGTGGGCCGGCTGATGGGTAGCGATTGTCCGGTTTCGAGTAGGGATTTGAGGTCGCTGAGCATGAACGGGTAGCCGCCGCCGAACCCTTCCGATTCCAGATCGCCGGACGCGATGATCGAGATGAGCGGGGCGTCGGTGACGTCGTGGATGACGGTGAGGGCGCAGGTACCGTCGCCGCGGTCGCGAATTTCGTAGCGTAGAAGGGTTTCCGGCTCGGCAGCCAGGTTGTCGTCGCCCAGGTAGCGAATTCGGGCGCCCCACAGTGTCGGTGGGGTGTAGTCGGTGACGATGCCCCGGATGATGATCTGCGGTTCGCTGTCGATCCGGCGAGGCCCGGACGGCGCGAATACGGTGAAGTCGCCGCCGATGCGAGGTTCGATCACGCTGCGGCCGCCGAATCCGTAGCGCACGGTCCAGTCAGGGTCGGTGACTGCGGCCCAGATCCGCTCGGCCGGCGCGGCGATGATCACGCGATGGATCTGTGTCTTCTCCGGGCGTACACGTGAGAGGGCATCGGCGAGGCTCACGATTCCAGGTCCTTCTTGAGATCGGCCAGCGCGGAGAGCTGTTGTTCGGTGAATTTGTCGATCCACCGGTCGTGAATCAGCCGGATCGGTACGGGATTGAGGTAGTGCAGCTTGTTTCGGCCGCTGCGGACTGCTGTCACCAGGCCTGCCTCCTCGAGGACGCGTAGATGCTTGGCGATCCCGAAGCGGGTCATCTCGAGCCCGGATTCCAGCTCGGTCAGCGTCTGGCCGTCCTTGGCGAACAACGCGTCCAGCAGGTGCCTGCGCGTGTGATCGGCCAGCGCCTTGAACACCGCGTCCTCATCCACACCAACACCGTATACGAGACCGTGAGGTCACCTGAAGCTTGACATGTGACTAATTGGTCACCTATTTTTGTGGAGTGAAACGCTACATCGTGCTGTACCTCGCGCCCCTGTCGGTCGCCGAACGATTCGCCCAGGCCACGCCCGCCGAAGCCGCGAAAGGTATGCGTCTGTGGCAGGAGTGGAGCGCCCGGATCGGCGCCGGTCTGCTCGATCCGGGTAAACCACTCGGCAACGCGCGCCGGGTCACGCCGACCGGCACCCGTGAAACCGACAGCGAAGTGATCGGAATGTCCATCCTTCAGGCGACGTGCATGGACGAGGCGCTGGCAATGGTCGAAGACCACCATCACCTGCATTGGGCCGAACAGTGCGAGATCGTCGTCCTGGAGGAACAGCCCATTCCTGAACTGCAGCGCTAGCGGGCGCACACCGGCTCGGCCGCCCCGAGGGCCGCCGACTGACGCTGCCCGCACTCAGTGTGTCGAAACGCTGTTTCCTATCCGGCTGTCGGATGCCGTCTCGTCGATCACCGTGTGGATGAACCGCATCTTGTCGAGCACCGCGGGTGGCAGGACGAAGGGATACAGGTCGGGTTTGCCCATTGCCCGGCTCTGCATGTTGAGTGCCCAGGCCAGCGGCAGCCACAGCTCGATCAGGGTGTCGAACGCACTCGGGCCGAGTGGCGGCCGTTCGAATGCCGCTGCGGCAGGGGCGAATCCGAAGGCGGCGCAGGTGTCGAGTGTGTCCCGGATGTGCAGGTAGTGAGCAAAGGTCTCCGCCCAGTCCTCGGCGGGATGCGCGGCGGCATACGAGGATACGAACGCGTCCTCCCAGCCGGGCCGCGGACCGTCGGTGTAGTGGCGGTCGAGCGCGGCGCCGTAGTCGGCGTTCGGGTCGCCGAACAGTGCACCGAAGCGGTCCAGGTACGTCGGCGCCGGCGCGATGAGCCGATAGAAGTAGTAGTGGCTGATCTCGTGGCGGAAGTGGCCGAGCAGGGTGCGGTACGGCTCGTCCATCGCGATCCGCAATTGTTCGCGATGGATGTCGTCGCCTTCGGCCAGATCCAGGGTGATCACGCCGTTCTTGTGGCCGGTGGTCACCGGCTGGGCCCGGCTGGACAGCAGGTCGAAGGCGAGTCCGAACTCGGGGTCGGTATCGCGCCCGACGATGGGCAGTCCCAGTTCGTGCAGCTCCGCCACGAGTCGACGTTTGGCGCTCTCGGCGGCGGCGAACGCGGCCAGTGCGGGCGCGTCGTCGTCCGGCGGGCGAGTCCGGGTCAGCCGGCACGATGCGCACAGCTCGGTGTCGTCGTCGATGCGGACCAGCCAGTTGCATTCCGCGAGGTGCAGATTCGCGCACATCCGGTACTCCGCGGAACTCGCGATACCGCTGCGCGCGCCCGCGGGATCCGCGAGGACCAGTAACGCCGTATCCGCCACGGAGAACCCGACTCTGCCGCCGCAGGAGAGGCAGACGGAATTCTCGAAGGTCAGGTGCTGACCGCAGGTGGGGCACAGAAAATCGCGCATGATCACTCCTGCCGGGGCCGGGGCCGAAGACATCAGTTTATCCGTGTACAATTATGCGCGACGCACCGTGAACAGGATTCGTTTGCAACTCGGTTTCGATCGCTCGACTGAGGGTAGTACGACCGGTGAAGGGAGCGGACATGGCGGATAATTTCACTACCGATGATGCCGGAATTCCGGTACCCAGCGACGAGATTTCGCTGACTGTAGGCCCGGACGGGCCGATTCTGTTGCACGACGCCTACCTTATCGAGAAGATGGCCGCGTTCAACCGTGAGCGCGTACCGGAGCGTCAGCCGCATGCCAAGGGCGGCGGCGCTTTCGGGGAATTCGAGGTCACCGCGGACGTCAGCGCCTACACCTACGCCGATGTCTTCCAGCCCGGCCGCAAGACTCGGATGCTGGCGCGGTTCTCCACGGTGGCGGGAGAGCGCGGCAGCCCCGACACCTGGCGCGATCCGCGCGGGTTCGCGCTGAAGTTCTACACTCGGCAGGGAAATTTCGACATGGTCGGCAACAATACGCCGATCTTCTTCGTGCGGGATCCGATGAAATTTCAGGATTTCATTCGCTCGCAGAAGCGGCGAGCAGACAACAATCTACGCGACCACGATATGCAATGGGACTTCTGGACATTGTCGCCGGAATCCGCGCACCAGGTCACCTGGCTGATGGGAGATCGTGGAATTCCGCGAACTTGGCGGCACATGAACGGATATTCCAGCCACACCTATCAATGGGTCAACCGCGACGGTGAGAAATTCTGGGTGAAGTATCACTTCAAGACGGATCAGGGTATCGAGTTCTTCACCCAGGACGAGGGCGACCAGATGGCGTCCATGGATACCGACTACCACGTGCGCGACCTGTGGGAGGCGATCGAGCGCGGCGAGTATCCGAGTTGGACGCTGTCGATGCAGATCATGCCGTTCGAGGACGCCAAGACCTATCGGTTCAACCCGTTCGATCTGACGAAGGTGTGGCCGCACGGCGACTATCCGCTGGTCGAGGTCGGCCGGATGACGTTGAACCGCAACCCTTCCGACTATCATACCGAGATCGAACAGGCGGCGTTCGAGCCGAGCAACGCCGTCCCGGGCACCGGCCCCAGCCCGGACAAGATGCTGCTGGGCCGCTGGTTCTCCTATCCCGACGCGCACCGGCACCGGATCGGAACGAATTACAAAGAGCTGCCGGTCAATTCGGCGAGCGAGACGACGACGCGGTCCTACAGCAAGGACGGGCAGCTGCGGCACCACAACCCGGGCGACCCGGTGTACGTGCCCAACTCCAAGGGCGGCCCGCACGCCGATCCCGCCGCGGTGGGCCCCGCCGCGGGCTGGCACTCCGACGGCGAGATGGTCCGCGCGGCCTATACGCTCCGCCGCGACGACGACGACTGGGGACAGGCCGGGACCATGGTCCGGGATGTGCTCGACGACGCGGCCCGAACTCGCCTGGTGGACAATATCGTCGGGCATCTGCTCAACGGGGTGACCGAGCCGGTGCTGATGCGAGCCTTCGAGTACTGGCGCAATGTCGACAAGGATCTCGGCGACCGGGTCGAGGCCGGCGTGCGCGCGAAGGCGGACGAGGTGGACCCCAAGGCCGCCGGTCAAGCGAATCCCGCTCGTACCTCCGCGCAGCGAAAGGCGTGACGTGGACGCCGCAACATAGCAGCGGGCCGCCCGCGCCGCCCTCGGGATCGGGCCGGGCCGGGCTGACGCGCCCGAATGCGGTCCGGTGCAGGCGCGGTCGGCCGATCCGCTGCGGATCTGCCCGATGCCGGAGGCGACAGCGCATACGCTGGATCCGGGACAGCCGGCCGCGCCGGGCCGAGCCACCACAGGACGGAGCGGGGACATGCCTCTGACCCGGACAGGCCGAATCCGATGACGGAACAGGTGGATCGCGTCGCGCTGACCGAGCAGGCGGAAACCCTGCTGCGCAGCCTGATTCTGCGGCACGGCCCGGTCATGTTCCACCAGTCCGGCGGGTGTTGCGACGGCAGCGCGCCGATGTGCTTCCCCGCCGGTGAGTTTCGCGTGGGTGCCGCCGACGTGCTGCTCGGGCACGTCGGCGGCGACACCGAATTCTGGATGAGCGCGGACCAATTCGAGTATTGGCGGCACACCCACCTCACGGTCGATGTGGTGCCGGGCCGCGGCAGCGGCTTCTCCCTGGAAGCTCCCGACGGGGTCCGTTTCCTGATCCGTTCCCGGCTGTTGACCGACGCGGAGGTTGCGGCGGTCGAGGCCGGGCCGCCGCCGCGGACCGGCGCGTGACTACCGGGGGAGCAGCGCGCGGAAGTCGGCGGGCAGCTCCTCGTCGGACAGTTCGCGCAGTTCCATCGGGCCACCGCTGTAGGAGTCCTCGGCGATGATCATCAGATCGGCGTCGAACCGCCAGAAGATCACATTGCGCATCTTGAGCAGGTAGGTCTTGGCGGCGTCGGCGAAGGAGCTGGCCATCGGGTGCTCCATGAGCAGGGCACCGGGCTGGATCATGGTCAGCTCGCCCTCGATCACGATGCAGTTGTCATCGACAACCAGTGTCTCACAATGGAATTCGAGGACATGGCCGTTGTTCTCGACCAGGTGGGTGTAGTAGGCGGCGACCCCGTCGCGGCCCTTCGGACCGACGTCCCCGCTGAGTTCCCAGAAGTGGTACGCGGTTTCCGGGCCGAGCGTGCCGATCAGCGTCTCCAGGTCGCCGTCGCGTTCGGCAGCGGCGTGTTCGCGCATGCGCTCCAGCATGATTCGCTGGCGCGGGCTCTCGGTGGTGCGCAGTCGCTCGGTGAGTGTGTCCACCAGGTGGCTGCGGTTGAGCTCGATCATGGAAGTGCCTTTCTAGCGGGGTACTACAGGGCCGGGAGCAGTTCGGTGCGCCCGTGGTCGGTGAATTCGGCGACGAGGGCCGTGCGGTCGGCGCCGGTGAAGCGGCGGTAAGTGGTGCCGTCCCAGGCGAAGATCGGGTCCGCGCACTCCCAGGCCTGACGCCGCAGCGCCTGCTTGTCGACCTTGCGGGTGGCGGTAAGCGGCAGTTCGGTGGCGATCCGCACGAAGCGCGGCCGCCACTTCGTGCCCAGATCCGGTTGCACCGTGAGGAATTCGGCGAGCGCAGCGGGATCGAAGGCGGTGCCGGATTCCAGGAGCAGGGTCGCCATCACCCGGTCGCCGGTGCGCGGGTCGGGGACGTTGTAGGCGACAGCCGTTGTGGTGGCGGGGAATCGGGCCAGGATCCGTTCGATCGGGGCGGTCGCGAAGTTCTCCGAGTCGACCCGGATCCAGTCGGCGGTGCGGCCGGCGAACCAGTAGTGGCCGTCGGCGTCGGCGTAGGCGAGGTCGCCGGTCCAGTAGTCGTCGCCGCGCAGTTTCTGTTCGGTGGCCTCGGGGTTGCGGTAGTAGCCCTCGAACCGGAACCGGCCGCCGCGCACCACGATCTCGCCGATCGCCTCGGCGGCGTTCGACATCCGGCCGTCGGCATCGAAGAGTGCCGGCGGACAAGGCTTTCCATCCGGGTCGCAGATCTGCATGCCCATGGCCTCGGCGGGCCGGCCGAGGGCGCCGTCGGGGGTGTCGGCGGCGCGCACGATAGTGCACACGCCCTCGGAGGAGCCGTAGGACTCGGCGATCGGGCAGCCGAAGCGGCGCTCGAACTCGTGCCGGTCCCGGGTGGACGCCTCGGTGCCGAATCCGAGCCGCAACCGGTTGTCGGATTCGCCCGGCACCTCCGGCTGGGCCAGCACGTAGGACAGCGAGCGGCCCACATAGTTGAAGAACGTGGCGCCGAAGCGCCGCACGTCGGGCAGGAAGGCGGACGCGGAGAAGCGTGGCCGGATCGCGAGCGTGCCGCCGACCACGAGGATCGGCGCCCACGCGGCCATCAGCGCGTTGCCGTGGAACAGCGGCATGGCACTGTAGGCGACGTCGTCGGCGGTCAGGTTGTGCACGTTGAGCTGCCCGATCACCGCCAGGCGGGACGACGAGCAGACGACGGCCTTTGGTGCCCCGGTGGAGCCGGAGGTGAACAGCAGCAGCAGGGTGTGTTCGGTTCCGGGCGGTGCGGTGGTGTCCGCCGGCGGGGTACGCAGCAGGTCCCGGTAGGCGCGCCCGTCCGCGGCCAGCACCTCGATGTCGGGGAGGTCGAGGCCGGTGAGCAGGTCGTGGTGGGCCGCGCCGACGATCAGGGTGCGGCAGTCGGTGCCGGTGATGTCGGCCGCGAGCTCGGCGCCGCGCCGGGTGGGGTTGACCCCGATGATCGTGGCGCCGCACAGTGCCGCGCCGGCGACCAGGAACAGGTATTCCGGTTCGTTGTCCATCAGCACACCCACGTGCCACGGCCCGGGGCGGCGCAGTCGCTGCAGTACGGCCGCGCGGATCCGCGCCTGCGCTACGAATTCCCGCCAGGTCCAAGCTTCGTCGCCGGAGAGCAGGGCGGTGGCGTCGTCTTCGGCGCGGGCCTGCAGCAGTTCGGCAATCGACCCGAAGGGGAACTGAAGTTCCATTCCGTCGGCCTCCTCAATTACGTATCGTTCTGGAACGGAATGTAATGCGGACCACATCGATTGTGCGGAGAAATCGCCATAATGAGTCCCGAGACGAAACGGAGGTGCCGGATGGCTGTGTCCCCACCGGTCGCGGGGCGGCCCCGGGATGCGCGCATCGACGAGGCGGTCCTGCAGGCCACCCGGGAACTGGTCGCCGAATGCGGCTACTCGGACCTGACCATGACCGCGATCGCCGCCCGCGCCGGCACCTCGGTACCGGCCCTACGTCGGCGCTGGGCCACCAAAGCGCAGGTCGTGCACGAGGCGGTGTTCCCCGAATCGGCGGCGCGGGCCCCCGAAACCGGCGGCAGCCTGGCCGACGAGATCCGCGTCGTGGTCGAGACCTGCGTGGAACTGCTGTGCTCGGAGGCCGGTCGCCGCGCCACCCCGGGCCTGATCGCCGACCTCGCCGCCGACCCCGAGCTGCAACGGCAGCTCAGCGCCCGAATGTGGAGTGCCGCCTGGGACGGTCTGGCCGCCCGGATCGACCGGGCCACCGCCCGCGGCGAGATTCGCGCGCCGATCGACCTCGCCCTGTTCGTCGAAACGGTGTTCGGCACCACCTTGATGGCCGTGGTGTTGCGCGGGCCGGAAGCGGTCGACGCCGCGTGGCGGGACAGTTTCGTGGCGACGCTGCTGCACGGTCTCGCGGTGTAGTCAGAGGATCAGCTGGCGGCCGAGCAGCAGCGCGCCCACCGCGATCGTGAGGTAACCGGCTGCGCGGGGGCGGTGCCAATGTCCGAGCCGGCCCGGCCGGGCGCGGGCTACGAGCGCCAGCGCGGTCGGGAACAGCAGCAGGTGCACGAGCACCACCACACCACCCAACCGCCCGAACGCGCGGATCACCGGTGCCAGCACCAACACGTTGTCCACGCCCAGTGCGGAGGTGACGATCAGGCCGGTGGCGGCGCTCGGAATCAGCTGCGGCTGTGCAGGATCCGGCGAGTTGCGCCGAATGCTCAACAGTCCCATGAGAATCGGGACCACGCCGAGCCAGGCGGTCCACGCGCCGGGCAGCCGGGTCAGCCCGGCGGCGGCCAGCGCTGCGGCCGCGAGCACGGCGCAATTGCCGATGCCGCAGCCGGCGATGTACCGGCCTCGGCGGCGTCCGTCGCCGACCCACAACGAAGGGATGAGCACGACCGCGCAGTCGATGTTGGTGCTGACGAACGTCAGGACACCGACGCCGAGGGCGAACAGGACCTGGTGGGTCACGATGCCGCTGGTCACGGAATCGCTCGCGCCGGAAGGGGATGGGGAGCTAGTAGCCGGCCGTGACGATGGGTGTGGGGTGGACGATTCTCGACGGATCGGCGCGCTCGGTCATCGCAGACCTCCTGCTCGTGCCAGTTCACGTGGTGCCGAACGCGATCGGACCGCTCGATACCACGACGAGGATCACTCGATCCCGGCAAATATCCAGTATACGGAAGATCCGGTCTGCGCGATCGTCGCGTTGCGGACTGTAGGGGTGAAATCCCGGTCGCCGGAACGATTGTCGTTACCGCAGTCGCTGGTGCAGGGGCCTTAGTGCTCAATCACGCGAGTTGAGCAACTATTAGGCAACCCTATCCGACGCTGGATAGTGGCGGGCTCGAACGCTATCCCACTGTGCCCCCGCACTCGCACGACCGCCCTGACAGTGCCCGCTCAGGGCAGCGCACTGCGACACCGCAGAGGCACCGCGAGGGCGGGCAGAGCTGGCCGCGCGGGATAGGCATCGCACCGGGGGCAGCACACCGGCGCCACCCCGCGCCGGCGCGGCTCAGCCGGGCAGATCGGCGGCTGCCGCCTGGTCCAGCAGCCAGGTGGTGCTCTCGATCCCGGTGGCGCCCGCGGCGGGCAGGTCGATCGGGTCCGCCCCGGCCAGGACGGCCGCGACCGCCTCGGCCTTGGCGCCGCCACCCACGATCAGCGCCACGTGCCGGGACCGGCGCACGGCCGGCAGGGTCAGCGTCACCCGAACCGGCGGCGGCTTGGGCGAATTCGTCACCGCGACGACCAGCGAGTGCTCCTCGCGCACCGCATCCGTATGCGGGAATAGCGAATTCACGTGACCCTCACCGCCCATCCCGAGCAGATGCAGGTCGAAAGCGCCGTGCTCGGCGAGATAGGCGTGCACCGCGGTGTCGTACTCGGCGGCCGCCTCGACCGGATCGGGGTACTCGCCGTCGGAGGTGGCCACCGCGTGCACCCGGCTCGGGTCGACCGGCACCGCGTCCAGTAGCGCCTTGCGGGCCTGCAGGTCGTTGCGCTCGGAATCGCCTGCGGGAACGAACCGTTCGTCGCCCCAGAAGACGTCGAGCTGCCGCCAGTCGATGGCACCGGGCGATTCCAGCACCGCCGCCAGCATGGCGATCCCGGTGCCGCCGCCGGTCAGGACCACCGACGCCGATCCGCGCTCTTGCTGCGCCGCGACGACCGTGCGCACGAACAGCGCCGCGGCCGCCTCGACCAGGGCGTCGGTGTCCGGAAAGACCTGCACGGCAAGCTCACTCATAGACCACCTTCTCGATTCCGGCGAGGGCCTCGGCATACACTTCGTCACCGTCGAGGCGCCGCAGCTCCTCCGACAGACAGTCCTGGGTCTCGCGCCGCGCCAGCGCGAACTTCTGATCCGGTTCCCCGGTGCGCGACAGCGTGGCGGTGCGGCCGGTCTGCGGTCGCGAGATCGCGATCGACACCGTCGGCCGGTGCAGTTCCACCCGCAGCTCACCGGTCCTGCGGTGCACCGGGCAGTTCAGCCGCGACGCCAGCCAGCCGGCCAGCACGTCGAGCGCCGGTTCGTCGGCCAGGCCCGACACCGTCACCGACTGCACCGGTTCGAAGGGGGCCTCGTCCAGCGACGCGGCGAGCAGCGCCCGCCAGTAGGTGATCCGGCTCCACGCCAGATCGGTGTCGCCCAGCGCGTAGGACTGCAGCCGGCCCTTGATCGCCTCCTGCGGATCCGGGGCGAAGGTGGCGTCGGTGATCCGCCGATTGGCCAAGCGCCCCACCGAGTCTCGCGACGGGAACTGCGGTGCGCCCCGCGGCCACCATGCCACCACCGGGGTGTCGGGCAGCAGGAACGGGGTGACCACACTGGATTCGTGGTTGACCAGCGCGCCCTGCAGGCGCAGCACGATCACCTCGGCTGCGCCCGCGTCGCCGCCGACCCGGATCTGGGCGTCGAGTTTGGTCGCCGCGGACCGGTCACCACGCGCCAGAACGATGACGCGGCACGGGTGTTCGCGGCTGGCATCGTTGGCGGCGTCGATGGCGTGCTCGGCCTCGGAGCTGTCCAGCGTGCACACCACCAGGGTGAGCACCCGGCCGACAGTGACCACACCGCTGGTCTCGCGCAGCTGCACCAGGCGCTTGGCCACGTTCTGGGTGTTGGTGTCGGGCATGTCGACGATCACGGCCGCCGCCATTCCCGGCCGGTGCGGGCCAGCATCTCGTCGGCCGAAACCGGACCCCAGGTACCTGACTCGTAGGTGTCCGGTTTCCCGGTCTCCGCCCAATGCTCGAGGACGGGATCGAGGATCCGCCAGGACAATTCGACCTCCTCGTTGACCGGGAACAGGGACGGCTCGCCCAGCAGCACATCGAAGATGAGGCGCTCGTAGGCCTCGGGGGAGGACTCGGTGAAGGACTCGCCGTAACTGAAGTCCATGTTCACGTCGCGCACCTCCATCCCCGAACCGGGGACCTTGGATCCGAAGCGCAGCGTGATGCCCTCGTCCGGCTGCACCCGCACCACGAGCGCGTTCTGGCCGAGCTCCTCGGTCATGGTGGCGTCGAACGGCAGATGCGGGGCCCGTTTGAACACGACCGCGATCTCGGTGACCCTGCGGCCCAAGCGTTTTCCGGTGCGCAGGTAGAACGGCACCCCGGCCCAGCGGCGGGTGTCGACGTTGAGCGTGATCGCCGCGTAGGTCTCGGTGCGCGAGTTCGGGTCGAAACCCTCCTCGTCCTGCAGCCCCACCACGTGCTCGCTGCCCTGCCAGCCCTCGGTGTACTGGCCGCGCGCGGTGGTCTCGTCCAGCGGCTCGACCAGTTTGGTGGCCGAGAGCACCTTGATCTTCTCGATCTGCAACTGCTTGGGGGAGAAGCTGACCGGGTCTTCCATGGCGGTCAGCGCCAGCAGCTGCAGCAGATGGTTCTGGATGACGTCGCGGGCCGCGCCGATCCCGTCGTAATAGCCTGCGCGCCCGCCCAATCCGATGTCCTCGGCCATCGTGATCTGCACGTGGTCGACGTAGTTGGCGTTCCAGATCGGCTCGAACAGCTCGTTGGCGAAGCGCAGCGCCAGCAGGTTCTGCACCGTCTCCTTGCCGAGGTAGTGGTCGATCCGGAACACCGACTCCTCCGGGAAGACCCCGTTGACCAGAGCGTTGAGCTCCTTGGCCGACTCCAGGTCGTGCCCGAACGGTTTCTCGATCACCACCCGCCGCCACGGTTTGCGTTGTCCCGGACCGGGATCGGCGGCCTGCGCCAGCCCGGTCCGCGACAGCTGCTCGAGCACCACCGGGAAAGCGTTCGGTGGAATCGCCAGGTAGAAGGCGTAATTGCCGCCGGTGCCGCGCTCGGCGTCCAGGGTGGTCAAGGCGTTCGCCAACTCGGTGTAGGACGCGTCGTCGTCGAAAGTGCCGGTGACGAACCGGATTCCGGCGGCGAGCTGATCCCAGACCTCCTGCCGGAACGGGGTACGGGCGTGCTCCTTCACGGCGTCGAGCACCGTCTGGGAGAAGTCCTCGTCTGCCCAGTCCCGGCGCGCGAAACCGACCAGCGCGAACGACGGGGGCAACAGCCCCCGGTTCGCGAGGTCGTAGATGGCCGGCATCAACTTCTTGCGGGACAGGTCACCCGTCACACCGAAGATGACCATGCAGCAGGGGCCCGCGATCCGGGGCAGCCGCCGGTCGCGCTCCTCGCGCAACGGGTTGCCCGGCACGGTCGTATCGACGCCGGCCACCGGGGGCTACCGGTTCGCTTCCAGCGCCGCGGTCGTCGCGGAAAGCAGTTCCTCCCACGACGATTCGAACTTCTCCACGCCCTCGCGCTCGAGCACCTCGAACACGTCGGTGAGCTCGATGCCCGCCGCGGTCAGCGCCTCGAACACCGCCTGCGCCTCGGCGGCGGTGCCGGTGACGGTGTCGCCGCGCAGTTCGCCGTGGTCGGCGAAGGCCTGCAACGTCTTCTCCGGCAACGTGTTCACCGTGTGCGGGGCCACCAGCTCGGTGACGTACATGGTGTCGGGGTAGTCGGGGTTCTTGACGCCGGTCGACGCCCACAGCGGGCGCTGCAGGTTGGCGCCCTGGCCGCGCAGGGTCTCGAAGGTCGAGGTGTGCTTCCCGCCGTCGAAGACGTCCTGGAACGCCGCATAGGCCAAGCGCGCGTTGGCGATTCCGGCCTTGCCGCGCAGTGCCAGCGCCTCCGGGGTGCCGATCGCCTCCAGCCGCTTGTCGATCTCGGTGTCCACCCGGGACACGAAGAACGAAGCGACGGACTGGATCTTGGCGAGGTCGTGCCCGGCGATGGCCGCGTTGCGCAGGCCGTCGAGGTAGGCGCCCATTACCGCGATGTGCCGGCTCACCGAGAAGATCAGGGTCACGTTGACGCTGATGCCCTCCGAGATCACCCGGGTGATGGCCGGCAGGCCCGGCTCGGTGGCCGGGATCTTGATGAACAGGTTCGGTCGGTCGACGATCTTCCACAGCTCGATCGCCTGCGCGACCGTGCCGTCCACGTCGAAGGCCAGGCGCGGGTCGACCTCGATCGACACGCGGCCGTCGAGGCCGCCGGATGCCTCGAACACCGGGGCCAGCACGTCACAGGCGGCGCGCACGTCGTCGGTGGTGATGGTGCGGATCGCGGCGTCGGCGTCGGCGCCGCGGGCGGCCAGTTCGTGCACCTGCTCGTCGTAGGTGTGGCCCTGGCTGAGCGCGTTCTGGAAGATGGTCGGGTTGGTGGTCACACCGACCACACTGCGGGTGGCGACCAGGTCGGCGAGGTTGCCGGAGCGGATCCGGTCCCGCGACAGATCGTCGAGCCACACCGACACCCCGGCCGCGGACAGGGCGGCCAGATTCTCGTTCTGCGAAGACATTACGGAATTACCCCTTCACGTTCTGCAGCGAACGCTGCGCGGCGTCGACCACGGCGTCGACGGTGATACCGAACTCACGGAACAGGGTCTTGTAGTCGGCCGAGGCACCGAAGTGCTCGATCGACACGATCTCACCGGCGTCGCCGGCGAAGCGGTACCACGGCATCGCGATTCCGGCTTCCACGGTGACGCGGGCGCGCAGCGCGGGCGGCAGCACCGAGTCGCGGTACTCCTTGTCCTGCTGGTCGAACCATTCCACACACGGCATGGAGACGACGCGGGTGCCGACGCCCTCGGCCTCCAGGCGGGCGCGTGCCTCGACCGCCAGCTGCAGCTCCGAGCCGGTCGCAATGATGACCAGTTCCGGTGTGCCGGTGGAGGATTCGGCCAGGATGTAGCCACCGCGGCGGACACCGTCGTAGCTGGTGCCCTCCAGGG
The DNA here is from genome assembly GCF_003696265.1 of Nocardia stercoris. Classification (GTDB taxonomy): domain Bacteria; phylum Actinomycetota; class Actinomycetes; order Mycobacteriales; family Mycobacteriaceae; genus Nocardia; species Nocardia stercoris. Next base: position 18,307 of record NZ_RFFH01000032.1, read on the forward strand.
TCGGCAGGTCCTGGCGGGTCAGCGCCAGGCCGGACGGGCCGTCGATGTGAGCGGGCTCGGAGACCGAGAAGTGCGAGTGCCGCTCGGCCGAGTCGCGCTCGAGGATCACGCGCCAGGCGTGCACCGTCTCGTTGGCGTCACCCGGGCGGACCACGTTCAGACCGGGGATGGCGCGCAGCGCGGCCAGATGCTCGATCGGCTGGTGCGTGGGACCGTCCTCGCCCAGGCCGATCGAGTCGTGGGTCCACACGTAGATCGCCGGCACCCGCATGAGCGCGGCCAGGCGGACCGCGGGCCGCATGTAGTCGGAGAACACCAGGAAGGTGCCGCCGTACGGGCGGGTCGGGCCGTGCAGCGCGATGCCGTTGAGGATCGCGCCCATCGCGTGCTCACGCACACCGAAGTGCAGGGTGCGGCCGTACGGGTCGGCCTTCCACATGCCGGTGCTGATCGACTCCGGGCCGAAGCTGGGCTGGCCCGGCATCGTGGTGTTGTTGGACTCGGCCAGGTCGGCCGAACCGCCCCACAGCTCCGGCAGCACCGGCGCCAACGCGGCGAGCACCTTGCCGGACGCCTTACGGGTCGCGGCGGTGGAACCGGCCTCGAACTCGGGCAGGCCGTCGGTCCAGCCCGCCGGCAGCTGCCGCAGCTGCAGCCGGTCGAACAGGGCCTTGTTCTCCGGGTTGGCCTGGGCCCACGCCTCGAACTGCTCCTCCCACTCCGCGCGCGCGGTCTTGGCGCGGGCGGCGGCGTTGCTGCGGGTGTGGCCGAGCACCTCGGGGGCGATCTCGAACTTCTTCTCCGGGTCGAAGCCCAGCGCCTTCTTGACGCCGGCCACCTCGTCGGCGCCCAGCGCGGCACCGTGCGCGGCGCCGGTGTTCATCTTGGTGGGCGCCGGGTAGCCGATGACCGTGCGCAGCACGATGATCGACGGCTTGTCGGTGACGGCCTGCGCCTCGGTGATCGCGGCCTCGATGCCGGTGACGTTCTCGCCGCCCTCGACGGTGACTACGTGCCAGCCGTAGGCGCGGTAGCGCTCGGCGGTGTCCTCGTTGAGGGCGATGCGGGTGTCGTCCTCGATGGAGATCCGGTTGTCGTCGTAGAAGACGATCAGGTTGCCCAGCTGCTGGGTCCCGGCCAGCGACGACGCCTCGGCGGTGATGCCCTCCTCGATGTCACCGTCGGAGGCGATCACGTAGACGAAGTGGTCGAAGATGCTCTCGCCGGGCGCGGCGGTCGGGTCGAACAGGCCGCGTTCGCGGCGGGCGGCCATCGCGAAACCGACCGCGGAGGCCAGACCCTGGCCCAGCGGGCCGGTGGTGATCTCGACGCCGTCGGTGTGCCGGTACTCGGGGTGGCCCGGGGTCAGCGAGCCCCACTTGCGCAGGTTCTCGATGTCGGCCAGCTCGAGGCCCAGCCCGGCGAGGAACAGCTGCAGGTACTGGGTGAGGCTGGAGTGGCCGCAGGACAGGATGAACCGGTCGCGGCCCACCCACAGCGGGTCGGCGGGGTCGAAGCGCATGACCCGCTGGTACAGCGTGTAGGCCAGCGGCGCCAGGCTCATGGCGGTACCGGGATGACCGTTGCCGGCGGTCTGCACCGCGTCGGCCGCGAGCACCCGGACCGTGTCGACGGCCCGGGTGTCGAGTTCGGTCCAGTCTTCCGGGTGGTTCGGCTGAGTGAGCACGCGGATGTCATCTGTCACTGACACGACCGGGATTCTCCTGACCTTCGACTATGCGGTTCGGTGATTTGGCTGGGCCACGACCGGCGGGCCGACACGACGACGCGCAGCGGTTTCGATGAAGAACTCGCCGGATGTAGGGAACACCCTACGGGCCGCCGTCAGGACGCGAAACGGGAACCCTGGCCTCGGTGCACGCGCGACGCAGCTTCGTTATCGGAGACCGCGGATCCCGCTCGCGCACAACGGCTCCGGCAACCGCGCAGCGGCCGGTCGCCCGAGGTTCCGCCGACCCGGCCGACGGCTGCCCCTGTCCGGGCCCGGAACGGCGCGCGACCGGCCCGTGCGCGGCCGGAACGGCCTGGTCGCGGGCGGTCGCCGGGGCTCGGCGGCCGACGGGGCCGGCGGCCCCGCGACGGGACGTCACGGTGGCCGCGGCGCGGCGCCGTAGCGGGTGGGGTACGGCATACCGGTCCGAGGGGTCTACCATCGCTTGTAGTAGACGGCCCTGCGCCGCGTTCGCTACCCCGGGGTACATACCGGGCGGCTGAGCGCGCGTGCGGGCCGCGGAGTCGACGACGTGCCGGATCCCGCGACGGGACGATGCACCACCTGCGAGGAGAGACAGTGCGGATTGGGCAACAGCCGGGTGGTGCGCACGGAACCGCCACCGGGCACGGTGCGCACGGATCGGCTCCCGCGCTCGCCGGCAAGATCGGCGGGACCGGCGTCCTCGCGACGGCACTGCGCCGAGTACTGGCCTACATCGCGCTCACCAAGCCGCGCGTCATCGAACTGCTGCTGGTCGCCACCATCCCGACCATGCTGCTGGCCGACCGCGGCCACGTCGACATCCGGTTGATCCTGGTCACCCTGTTCGGTGGCTGGATGGGCGCCGCCAGCGCCAACACGCTGAACTGTGTCGCCGACGCCGACATCGACAAGGTGATGAAGCGGACCTCCAAGCGGCCGCTGGCCCGCGAGGCGGTGCCGACCCGCAACGCGTTCGTCTTCGGTGTGACGCTGGGCGCGGCCTCGTTCAGCTGGCTGTGGTGGCAGGCGAACCTGCTCTCCGGCGCGCTGGTGGTCGCGACCATCCTGTTCTACGTCTTCGTCTACACCCTCGGCCTCAAGCGCCGGACCTCGCAGAACGTGGTGTGGGGCGGCGCGGCCGGCTGCATGCCGGTGCTCGTCGGCTGGGCCGCGGTGACCGGCGGTATCGGCTGGCCCGCGGTGGCGCTGTTCCTGGTGATCTTCTTCTGGACACCGCCGCACACCTGGGCGCTGGCGATGCGCTACAAGGAGGACTACAAGGCGGCCGGTGTGCCGATGCTGCCCGTGGTTGCCACCGAGCAGGCGGTCACCAAGCAGATCGTGATCTACACCTGGGCGACGGTGGCGGCGACGCTGGCGCTGATCCCGGCCACCGGCGTGATCTACGCCGCGGTGGCCATCGCGGCGGGCGCCTGGTTCCTGCTCATGGCCCACCAGCTGTATTCGGGTGTGCGGCGCGGGGAATCGGTGAAGCCGCTGCGGTTGTTCCTGCAATCCAACAACTACCTGGCCGTGGTGTTCTGCGGGCTGGCGGTGGACTCGGTCCTCGGCTGGCACACCATCGGCCACATGTTCTAGCTGGCCGTCTCTCCGCGGTTCTTGCGCACGGCTGAGAGCCGTTGCGAGTTGCGCGCGCGTGCCGGCGGCGACCGGGTACGCCGATTACGGGCGTACCCGGCGAGTTACCCGGCCCGCACGAAATCAGTCGTCCAGTAAGTCGTAGGACGTCTCGGGTCTACTAACGCACTGTCTCTGGGCCACGAGGTGCACTGTCTCGGGCCCGCGCAGTGTCCTTACTCGTCCCAGGCGTCTTCGAGGGCGGGGACGATCGGGGACAGCAGCCAGTCGGCGTGCTCGGTGACCCAGCCGCGGGCGAGCCGGTACACCTGGAAGCTGTTGTCGTTCTTGGTGTCCTCGTCGTCGTGGATGTAGAGCAGGCCGTAGGAGCCCGGAGCGAGGCGGCCGATCTCGCGCATCAGTTCGGCCGGCCGGTGGTCGGCTTCGTCGGCGTAACCACCCAGGTGCAGGTGCAGTTCACCGTTGATGGCGCGCAGGTCGACCAGGCCGGTGCCGGCCAGCTTCTCGACGGCGTCACGGATCTCGGTCAGCGGCAGCGGCGGTTCCGGGTCGATGGCCTCCGGCGTCGAGAGCACGTGGACCCACCCGTGATATTCGAACATCGGACCAGCTTATTCGTATCGGGGCGGGCGTGGGTTCAGCAGGGCTGCAACGGATAGCAGACTTTGCCCGGGGTCTCCGGCGGCACCGTGGGATCGGGGGAGGTGGTGTGGACCGCCGGTGCGAGCGGAGCCGACGTACCGAACACCGACGACGGCGTGGGGGTCGACTTGTGGCTGCTGCTCCCGCCGCCGGTGCAGAACGCGGCGACCGCCAGGATCACGATGGCGCAGGCCAGCAGCACCATCGGCGCGAGTCCGCGAACCGCGGTGCGCGGCTTGTTTCGTTCCTTCGGCGGTTCCGGACGGGGGTCGAACGGGACCGCGTACGGCTGGCCGGGAGAGCGGTAGGCGGGACCGGCCGGGCCCGCGGGACGGGCTCCGGCGGCGGCGAACTCGCGCCGCTGGCCCGGTTGCGCCGGGGCCGGGGCCGGGGCCGGAGCACCGGGGTGGGCCGGACCGGACGGCCGGGCGGCGGCCG
>NZ_RFFH01000033.1 GCF_003696265.1 Nocardia stercoris
TGCCGATGCCGGTGGTGCCGACGACGATCTGGTAGGTGACGGTGGAGCCGTCCTGGGCGGTGGTGGGGCTGACCGTCTTCTTGTAGGTGTGGGTGACACCGAGGGTGCTGATGTCGTTCTTCGTGGTCGAAGCCGAGGCGGAGCAGGTGGCCGCGGAAGCGGTGGTGGTGGCGCCCAGTGTGATGGCCGCGGCGGACACGACCATCGCCGTGGTGGCGATGGGGGCGGCCATCTTGGTGGAGATGCGCATGGTTCCCTCGAATTCGACGGGCACGGCCGCGGCCGCGCTCTGTAGCTTGGGTGGTGCTGTGTGCGGCCTCACAATAGGTGAACAGGTGTCAGAAATGACCACGTTTCACTAAGTTACTGGTCGGTTGTCCTGATCACATCGAGGGCGGAGCACGGTGACCGCCGGACCGGGCCGAGCAGGTGAACGCCTAGGCTGGAGACATGGCACGTATTTCCGGTTCCTGGCTGTCGGGGCCCAGCGAGGACTCCGACGATCCGCTCCGGGGCGAGTACCCGGGACAGCTCCTCGGGCTGCCCAAGACCGGACCCGGTTCGCTGGTGGCGATGCCGAAGCGGATCCTCGCCCTGTTCGTCGACTGGTTCATCGCCATGGGCGTCGCCGCGCTGATCATCCGGCCGAACGCCGACGCCATCATCGCCAAGGCGCACGTCGGGCCCGGCCAGCACGCCCCCTCGCACTTCGAGGCGATCACCAGCGCCCTCGCCACCCCGACCTGGGCGACCTGGTTCGTGATCGGCCTGATCACCGTCACCCTGTTCGGTTTCACCCCCGGCCAGTACTTCCTGCGGATGAAAGTCGCCCGCGTCGACACCGACGCCCCCGTCGGCTTCGTGCGCGCGCTGGCCCGCCAGATCCTGCTCGTCTTCGTCGTGCCCGCGCTGTTCACCGACTCCGACGGCCGCGGCATGCACGACCGAGCCACGGGTACCGGGCTGGTCCGCAGCCGCTGAGCCGGAAGGACGGCAGGCCGCGGGACTGCGACGCGACAGCTCCGGCCCACTGAACAGACGACGAGGGCCGCCCACAATCGTGGGCGGCCCTCGTGCTCAGCGGATCAGCGGCGCTTCATGGCGCGGTTCACGCCGCGCATCTTGGCGCCGGCGGGCAGCGGGCCCTTCGGCAACGCCGGGCCACCGCGGGTGGCCAGGGCGGTCAGCCGGCTCTCGATTTGGTCGATCCGCTTGGCATCGATGTTGTTCGGGAGCTTGGTCAGGTGGCGCTGCAGGCCCTTCAACGGGATCTCGCCCTCACCGTTGCCGACGATCACCTCGTAGATCGGGGTGTCGCCGACCAGCTTCGAGATGCGCTTCTTCTCCGCGGTGAGCAGCGGCTTCAGCCGGTGCGCGGTGCCCTCACCGACCAGGATCACACCCGGCAGGCCGACCACGCGGTGCACCGCGTCGAGCTGGGTGGTCGCGGCGATGCCGTTGCTGACCCGCCACTTGCCCTGCAGATTGTCCAGCACCCAGGCGGCCGCGCCGGCCTGCCCGTCGGCCTTGGTGTACACGCTGTTCTGCACCCGGCGGCCGAAAATGATGAACGCCACCAGCACGCCCAGCACCAGGCCCAGCGGCAACAGATACCACTCGATGCCGAAGACCAGCCCGACCACGAACGCGAGCGCGGTGATCGCGACCAGCGCGCCGATCATCAACGGCAGCAGCAGTTTGTCTTCCTTGCGCTGCATGTTGAACGCCTGCCAGAGCTGCTGCCGCCGCTCCTTGGACGCCTGCCGCTTGGCCGCCTTCGCCGCCGCCTGAGCTTCCTTCGACGGTTTGCCGCCCTTACCTGCTGCCATGCCACCAGAATAGTGGGGTCGGGGAGTCGTCCGAAGGCCGGTCTCCGAGCGGCGGACGTGGCGGAGGAGTTCGGATGGCCGACGAGGTGTGGGTCGACGCCCAGAACGTGGATCACGTGTCCCGGCAGCTCGACGACATCGCCGCGCAGGCGGCCGCAGCGCTGGCCGACCTGCAGGCGACCCTCGGCGGGTCCGCGGCTCCCTGGGGGGCGGACGATCTCGGGCGGACCTTCGCGCGCACCTACGTGCCCGATGAGCACAAGATGCTCGGCGACCTGCAGCTCACCGTGACGAATCTCGCCGCCGAGGGCGCGAACCTGCGCGACTATCTGAGCACTGTCGACCAGGTCGACCAGGTGGGCCGACGGTCACTGGACCCGGCCGGGCCGCAGGGCCCGCCCGTACTGCCTGCTCCGGTGGTGACGGCACCGTCGCGCACGGACGCGCCGTCCGGCCTGGATACGGCGGTGCCCGGCATGGACACAGCGGTGCCCGGCACGGACACAGCGGTGCCCGGCACGGACACAGCGGTGCCCGGTGTGGACGCGGCGGCGCCCGACGCGGGCCGGGTGACCACGCCGGGTCCGGACAGTCCGCAAGCCGGGGGACCCGCGCCGGGCGCCGCACTGCCCCCGGGAGCACCGGCCGGCCTCTCGCCGGGCGCCGAGCCGGAAGCTGCCGCCCCGGATCGGCTCACCGGCAACACCACCGTGCCGCCGGTGCCGTCCGGACCACCGGGGGCGCCGACGCCCAGAACTCCCTGGACGAAGAAGGCGGTCACGCCGAATCCCGGACCGGTGCCCGGTGCCACCGCGACCCCCGCGGCCGCGAGTTCGCAACCGCCGCTCGGTTCACCGTGGTCGCGGCCGGGAACCGGCCGCGCCGGAGGCGCGCGTGGCGCCCAAAATCCGATGTCGCGCAACGGGATCCGGCCGCCGACACCGCGTGGCCGACGCGACCGCAAGGATGCTCTCGCTGGTAGGACCGGTTCCGGCGCCGACCCTGTGGCGATGTTGGGGCGTGCGCTGGCCGATCGGCACGCTGTCGAGGTGTCCGGATTCGACGACGACGCCGGGCTCGACTATGCCACTGTGTACGAATTCGCTACCACCGTAGATGAATTGCTGACCACGTACCCGGATCGGGGTGTCGAGGCGGTGGCGATCGCCGAGCTGCCCGGGGCGGATGTGGCCACTCGTGAGGTTCGGGACGGCGACCGGCCGCACCGAATCGTGTTGAGCCGGGCAGTGGCCCGTGTCCCGGTACCTGCGGACGGGCGCTCGGGCATCGACGTCGCGCAGCCGGATCCGGCGGGAGCGGTGCGGGCCGCCGTCGCCGCGATATCGGAATCTCTTGCCGCCGAACGTGGCCCGGCGGGATCCGCCCCCCGGCCCCCAACCGGTTCCGGAGTGATCGCGCCGGCCGCCCAGCTCCGAACCTCGGATTAGAGCGTCCGATCACATAGTCTTCCCACCGTTGGGGACTGACGAATTGTGGTCTGCCAGATTATCGTTGGGCTGACAGCCGCGGCTGTTCCCGCGTGCCCGGCTGTTGCGGGGAGGTGGGAATTCAGGTGACGCTACGGCTTCCCCCAGAGCTGCCTCCCGCGCTGGTCACGCTCGCCGCCGGCAAATTCCCGGAGGGCGACGAGGACGCGCTGCGGGAGCGGGCCCGGACCTTGCGCGGGCACGCTGTGACGTACAAATCCCTCGCCGAGAACCATGCCGCCGTGGTCGCGACCCTGCCGACGGCGATGGGCGGCGCGGCCGCCGTGGGGGCGGCGCAGTCGGGCGCGACCAACACCACGAACCTCGAGAGCCTCGCGGACTCGTGCAGCAGCCTGGCTGATCAATGTGACAGCACCGCGGATTCGATCGAATACGCGAAGAAGGTGATCATCGTCACCCTCGTCCTGCTGGCTGCCCAATTGGCCTGGGACGCACTGACTTTCTTCGCCGGCGGCGCCGTCGAGGCGCCGGCGGAGCGGCTCGCGGCGGAGGAGGCGGTCGAACTCGCCGGAAAAGAGGCCGTGACCCGGGTAGCGGAAGCCGGTGCGGCGCAGGCCGCCCGGCGGGCAGCAGGCAAGACGATCATGCGGACCGCCGGCATGGGAGCGATCTGGGGCGCGGCCCCGGTGCTGGGCGCGGACGCCTGGATGGCGGTGGACCACCACGGGAACGGCGTCGACTGGACCCAGCTGGGGATCGCGACGGTCGCCGGAATCGGTGGCGGGATCGCCGGCGGTCTGGCCGGCTCCGCGATCGGCAACCGCCTGGGATCGGTCGTCGGCCGGAACAAGGGCGGGTATCTCCGGCATCTCGGTGTCGGCTTGGCCGGTGCCGTCGGCGGCGGTGCGGTCGGCGGCGCGGTGGGCAGTGTGGTCTCCCTGGTCGGCAACAACGCAGTGGCCGGGGCGCACGGGCAGGACGTCGGCCTGTGGCACGGTGTGGGCTGGGACTCGTTGCGAGACGGCGCGGTCGCAGGCATCGGCGGTGGCCTGCTCGGCGGTGCCGCGGAGGCGCTGCGGGCCACGCGGCCGGGACCCGGTGTGCGGGCGAAGATCCCCGCCCCCGGGTCCGACGGTCCGCCTCCGCGCGGCGCCGTCTCCGGCGTCGATGTATCGCACACCGTGCCGGGTGCGGATCGGCCGGAGCCCACGGAACCGGACACCGCCCATCCCGACCCGAGCACCGCCGGGACCGGCCGGAACAGCGCCGCTCCCGAGCTGGGCGCCGGTGGCCCTGAGCGGGAAGTCGCCGCTCCTGCGCCGGGCGCCGGTGGCCCTGAGCGGGAAGTCGCCGCTCCTGCGTCGGGTCTGGTCGGCCCGGAGCCTGGAGCTGTGGGTCCCGAGCCGGGAGTTGTCACTCCCGAGCCGGAGGTTGCGGGTCCGGAGCGGGAGGCGGACCCCGAGCGGGGAGCTGCCGAGCTCGAGCCGGGCGTTACCGGCCGCGAGCCCGCCGGTCGCACCGAGGAAGCCACGGGAAAGGTGTCCGATCTCCACGGATCCGAGCCGGGTGTCCGCGGCGAACCCCCTGCGGCGAGTCCGCGTCCCGGGCCCGCGGTCGAACCGAGCCCGGCCGGAGTTCGGGCCGCCGGGGCTCCGGGTCCGGTCGGTCCGGGAAGCGTGGCCGCACATCAGGATCCGGTCCACGTCGGTGCCGTACCAGGTGAGCCCGGGCCGGGATCCGTTTCGGCTCGACCGGAACTCGCGGGCCGGGGCGAGGTGCCGACCGGTCCCGCCGGGTCGCCGGCCGACGCGGAAGCCGGCCAGGTCCGGCCGGTCGTCTCGCCCGCCGAACCGGTCCCGGGCGCCCACCCCGATCCGAGCACGGTGACGACCCCGAAGCTCGGGCTCGCGTCCGACGAGTCCGCGCCCGCCCACCCGGATCCGAACGTGACGACCCCGAAGCTCCGCGTCGTGTCCGACGAGTCCGCCCACCCGGACCCGGGCGTGGTGACGGCCCCGAAGGTTCGCCTCACACAAGACGACTTCGCGCCCGCCGCCACCCGCGCACCGGACGACCCGGAGACCGGCACTCCTGGGTTCCCGGAGTCGCCCGACGATGGGCACGGTCACGAGGCCGGCGATCCGCCGGTCGGCGAACAGGTGGGCCTGCCACTCGAAGTTCCCTCCAACAGTGGCAGTTCCGCCTCCGACGGCCACCGGGTCGTGGTCCGAGTCGGTGACCTGGTGCTCCGGATCCGGCCCGGCACGGAGGTCATCCTCGGCCGGACCGGCGATCCCGCGGCCGCGGCCCATCTGGCAGGTGAGCCGACGGTGTCCCAGCGACACGCCGCCGTGCGGGTCGACCAGGACGGGCGCGTGTTCATCCGTGACCTCGGATCCACCAACGGGACCTTCGCCGACAACACGCGGCTGGCCGTCGATCACGAGGTTCCGCTGGACTCGATCCGATCACTGCGGCTGGGCCCCGACTTCCGGGCCGAGATCAGCGTCGTGGGGCCGAGACTGGTGCGGTTCGGGGGAGAGGGGGCACATCCCTTCGAATTGTGGCCGGGTGAATCGGTTCTGCTCGGCCGCGCGGGCGACAGCCCGATCAGCGACCTCGTCGCCGGTTCGCCGAAGGTCTCCCGTCAGCACGCCACCGTCGGCCTGGACGAGCACGGCAGGTTGTGGATCCGGGACGAACGATCGACCAACGGCACCTTCGTCGGCGACAACCGGCTGGATCCCGGCGACTCGTACCTGCTGACCGGCGGCGAAACGATCGGCCTCGGTAATGAGTTCACGTCCACGATCGAGCCGGTCGTGCCGGATCCCGGAGCCGAGCCCCCGGGCCTGCACCTGACCGGTCCGGGCGGAGAACTGCCGCTACGGATCGCCCGGGGCAGCCAGGTGGAATTGGGCCGCAACGACTTCGGGGCTCTGTCCAGCGATCAGAACGCGCTCGGTCTTGCGTCTCGCGTGCACGTCGTGGTCGGCCGCGACGCCGACGGCCGCTACTGGATCGAGGACCGCTCCACCAACGGAACCGACCTCAACAACCAACCACTCGAGAAGGGCCGTCGGTACCCGCTGTCGGCCGGGGACTCGCTTCGATTCGGTTCCCCGGAACTGCACTCGACCGCCCACGCCGATCCCGCACCCGAATCGCCGCACGACACACCGGATTCGCCGCACAGCGACTCGCCGGTGCCCCACGATGCCCCGTACTACGTGGATCCGGGCGTGGCCGACATTCGGGTCGACGGCGGCGGGCGAGTTCGCAGCCTGATGCCGGGGGAGCAGGTGGATCTGGTCGATGTGGCCGGTCACGTCCGCCAGTACCGGATTCTGCCGGGCGGCGGAGTCGAAGTGGACCCGGTGGCCGTCATCGGCCGTGACCTGGACGGCCGAGTCTGGGCAGAGAATCACCCGGACGGCGCAGCGCTGGAACGCAACGGTGAACCGATGCCGGTGGATCAGCGGGTCTACCTCGAGCCGAACGACAAGTTGGAGTTCGCCGGGAAGACCTACCACGTGTCCACCGAGTCCGCCCCGATGGAGGTTCGGATCTTCGACGAGGGACCAGCAGTCGCGCTGCGGCGCGGTGAGGCCATCCTGCTCGGCCGCCACCCCGATTCCCCGGTCGCCGAACACTTCCCGGCATCGGTCGGCCAGCGGCACGCGCTGCTCTACCGGGACGAAAACGACCGACTGTGGCTGCGGCCGTTGGCCGGATCGCCCGTGTCGATCGAGAATCGCGAGATCTCCGGGCCGCAGATCGTGGATCCGCACGACCGGATCCGCCTCGGGGACTGGCTGGGCAGCGTGGACTACGACCGCGGCCACATCAAGTTCCCGAAGCGGATCCCGGTGCAGCTGAACGGGATCCGGAGCGGCAACGGTGCCGTGTCCGCCTGGCACGAAGCCCACGGCATCGTGGCGGGCGGGCAGCCGATCGACCGCGTGAACACCTATTACCCACCGGGCAGCCGGGTTCCGGTGCAGGCGCGCGCGAGTCTGGGTGTCCACCCGTCCGGTCGCGCCTGGATTCTCGCCGACGGCTCCGGCCACACCTTCGTCAACGACGTGCCGGTGGCACCCGATGTGAAGCACACACTGCGCCCGGATGATGTCGTGCGCATCGGCGCCGAGGAATTCCGGTTCAGTGTGCCGGAAGCCGAGGGCGGGCCGCTGATCAACATGGTGGACCGATCGGCGCAGAGCGTGGCGGCGGTGCGCGACCTGGCGATGTTGCCCAAGCCGGTGTTCGACCGTATCAGCGCCTATCTCAACGGCGGCGAATTCGGTGGCATCGTCATCGGCCACCAGCATGTCAACAAGCTCAAGAGCGGTCACGACTACATGCCGGTCGAGAAGATGTCGAAATCGACTGCCGGTGTCTTCTATCCGGAGCAGCGGCGAATATACGTCGACGCGTCGAAGCTGGATCTCTTCGACAAGGGTATGTTGGTCAACCACGAAATCGGGCACGCCGCCGACCGGGCGTACGATCCCTACGGCGCCCGGCTGAGTACCAGGAGCGAGTGGCAGCAGCTGCACGGCGAGTTGATGCGCAGCGTCGAACGGTCGAAGAAGCGGGGCTGGAACTCCCATTTCGAGACCCCCATCGAGAGCTTCGCGGAAATGTTCGCAGCCTGGGTGAGCGGACCCGCCCAACTTCAGAAATCCGTCCTGGGCGACAAGGTCCTGGCGCAGAAAATAGGGGAGTACTTTGACCGAGTCATATCGTAGTGAAGGCAGTCCGTATCTGGCCGCTGACGGTGTGACCGTCCTGCGGCGTTTCGCGGAGTCCGACGGTGACGCGCTGTACGACGGAATCGACGAATTCCGGCCCGGAGACCCGGAATACGCCGAACTCCGCGCGCAGGCCGACGCGCTGGCCGGCGATCAGCCCGTCGACCAGCCCGACGAGGCCCCGACGGACCGGGAGGCCGAACCCGAATCACCGTTCCATCAGGACACTTTCGCGAGCCTGCTCCGGGAGGCGGATATCGACCTCGATCAGTGACGCCGTCCGCGCCGCGCCCGCTCAGGGCGCGGCGACGCGAGCGCGCAGTGAGTCGGACAGTTGCGTCGGCATCGGTTCGTGCCGGGCGTAGCTGCGGGTGAACCGGCCGCCGCCGTGCGACAGCGACCGCAGATCGATGGCGTAGCGGCTCAGTTCCAGTTCGGGGACCTCGGCCTGGATGCGGGTGCGGCCGAGATCGGCCGGTTCGGTGCCCAGCACGCGACCGCGCCGCGACGCCAGATCGCCCAGCACCGCGCCGACATGGTCGTCGCCGACGATCACCGTGACCTCGTCGATCGGTTCCAGCAGGCAGATACGGGTGGCGGCCGCCGCCTCCCGCAATGCCAGCGCGCCCGCGGTCTGGAAGGCGGCGTCGGAGGAGTCGACCGAGTGGGCCTTGCCGTCGAACAGCGTGACCCGCAGATCCACCAGTGGCCGCCCGTCGGACAGGCCGCGCGCGGCCTGCGCCCGGACCCCCTTCTCCACCGACGAGATGAACTGCCGCGGCACCACGCCGCCCACCACCTTGTCGACGAACTCGATCCCGGATCCGACGGGCAGCGGCTGCACCTCGATCTCGCAGATCGCGTACTGGCCGTGGCCGCCGGACTGTTTCACGTGCCGCCCGCGCCCGATTCCGGTGCCCGCGAACGTCTCTCGCAACGCGACCCGGTGGTCGAGCACGTCGACCTGGACGCCGAAGCGGGACGCGAGCCGTTCCAGGGCCAGGTCCCGATGGGCTTCGCCCAGGCACCACAGCACCAGCTGGCCGGTGTCGGGATTGCGTTCCAGGCGGATGGTCGGGTCCTCGGCCAGCAGCCGGGACAACCCCTGCGAGAGCCGGTCCTCGTCGGCCTTGGTGTGCGCCTGGATCGCGACCGGCAGCAGCGGCTCGGGCAGCGGCCACGGTTCGATCAGCAGGTGAGAGTTCTTGGCGGACACCGTATCTCCGGTCTCGGCGTGGGTCAGTTTGGCGACGCACGCGATATCGCCGGCGATGACCTGACGCAGTGGCCGCTGCTGTTTGCCGAACGGCTCGGAGACCGCGCCGACCCGCTCGTCGCAGTCGTGGTCGACGTCGCTGCCCGGGGTGTGGCCGCGGACCTGGACCGTCTCGTCCGGATGCAGGGTGCCGGAGAACACCCGGACCAGCGACAGCCGGCCGACATAAGGGTCGGAGGCGGTGCGGATGACCTCCGCGGCGAGCGGGGCGTCGGGATCGCAGTTCAGCCGGGACGGCTCGGAACCGTTCGTGGACGCGGCGACGACGTGCTCGGTGGGGGTGGGGAAGCCCCGGGTGATCAGGTCCAGCGCTTCTACCAGACCGAGCCCGTGCTGGGCGCCGGGCGGTGGCGGGGCCGCGATCAGCACCGGGTGGAAACTGCCGTGCGCCACCGCCCGTTCCAGGTCGGTGACCAGGGCGGTCAGGTCGATCTCGTCGCCGGCGAGGTAGCGGTCCATGAGCGTTTCGTCCTCGCTCTCGGCGATCACGCTCTCGATGAGCGCCGCCCGCGCGGCGTCGAGTTGTTCGGTCTGGGCCGGGGTCGCCTCGGTGCGGGTGTGTTCGCCGGCGGAGTAGTCGAACACCTCCTGGGTGAGCAGGTCGATCAGGCCGGTGACCGGGCGGTGGCCGTCGGCGCCCTTCGGGCCGTACACCGGAAGATGCAGCGGCAGAATGTTTTCCGGTGTTCCGCCGCTGAGCAGTTCGCGGCAGCTGCGGGTCAGTTCCTCGAAGTCGGCGCGGGCCGCGTCGAGATGGGTGACGACCACGGCGCGGGGCATGCCCACCGCGGCGCACTCCTCCCACAGCGCCAGCGTCGACCCGCCGATGGCGTCGGCTCCGGCCGCGGCGGAGATCACGAACAGCGCGGCGTCGGCGGCCCGCAACCCGGCCCGCACCTCACCGACGAAGTCCGCGTATCCGGGAGTATCGATCAGATTGATCTTGATGCCGTCCCACGCCACCGGCACCACCGACAACTGCACCGACCGGTGCTGCCGCTGCTCGATATCGTCGTAATCGGACAGACTCGTGCCGTCCTCCACCCGCCCCGCCCGCGGCACCGCCCCCGTCAGCAGCGCGAGCGCCTCCACCAGCGTGGTCTTCCCGGAACCGCTGTGCCCGATCAGCACGACATTGCGGATCCCCTCCGGCCGCTCCGCCACCATCGCGGCGCCGCCGGCCCCCGGATGATTGCCAGGATGTGCCTTGTCGACCATGTGCGTCCTCGCTTCCGAAGTCGACACGTGCGGTCATCCGAGCTTCCCACTCCCGGCGACCGAAAGCCACACGTTCGCCGAATTCGGGCACAGCCGCACAGCGGAACGGGGTTCGACACGGCCGGTGCCGGTCGTTGCGCAACGCGACGACCGGCACCGGCGACGTCGATTCCACCCGAGAACGCGTCAGACCTGCGCGGCGGCGAGGGCGGCCCGGACGACGTCGGCGTCGCCCTGCTTCGGAGCCGGCGGCCAGGACTCACCGGCCACGGCGTACGGGTGGACATACACCGGGGTGTCGCGCTGGGACCGGCGGCTCTCGGCGAGGGGACCGCCGTCGACGGTGTCGTAACCGAGCGCATCGATGAATTCGGCGGCCGCCTTCTTCGCGTCGGCGTCGTCGCCGAAGATCGGCAACGCCGAACGGCCGTCGCCCGCCGGGCGGCCGAGCGCCGCGAGATGCTCGAAATAGATGTTGTTGAATGCCTTGACCACTGTGGATTCCGGCAGGTGGCGCTGGAGGAGTTCGCTGGTGGTGACCTCGTCGGCCTCGAGCTCGGGGAACACTCCGTCGCGCTCGGGGTAGTAGTTGTTCGTGTCGATCACGACCTTGCCGGCCAGCGGTGCGACCGGGACCTCGCGGTAGGCCTTCAACGGCACGGTGACCACCACGAGATCACCGGCTGCCGCCGCCTCGGCCGGAGTGGCCGCCCGCGCCTTCGGCCCGAGCTCGGCGACCAAGCCGGCCAGGGTTTCCGGCCCCCGCGAGTTGCTCAACACCACGTCGTACCCGGCGTCCACCGCCAGTCGTGCCACCGTGGACCCGATATTGCCGCTACCGATCAATCCGAGAGTTGTCATACCGCCCTCAACCGGTCACCTACGCCACTTGTTCCCGCCTTGCGGTGCAGTGGATTCGCGCGTCAGCTTATCGAGCCGGGCGGCGCCAACCACTGGGTGGGCTGTCCGGTCACCGCCGCGACGGTGTCGTAGTCGTGGTCGTAGTGCAACACCGTGAGGTTGTTCGCTTCGGCAGTGGCCGCGACGACCAGGTCGGCGAGCCCCGCGCTGCGATGGTGACCGCGGTCGGTCAACTGCTGCTGGATTTCGTGCGCCCGGATCCACACGTTGTCCGGTGTCGGAACCCAGCCGAAGAGGTTGTCGAACAGGCTCTTCTTGGTCAAACGGTCTGCCAATGATGTTGCGGAGAACAACATTTCGAGTTCGACGGCATCGCAGATCGCGATCAGACCCGTGGTCAGTGTTTCCTGCCACGCGCGCTGGATCGAACGATTGCCCAGCAGGCGGACGACCGCGGACGTGTCGGCCAGGTAGGTGATCACCTGCGATACCTGCTTTTGTCCAGCAGTATGTCGAAGTCACCCGAGTCGGCCATCGCGGTCAGCTTCTCCAGCGCGTCGATGCGCTTGATGCGGCGGACCACCTCGGCCAATGCGGCGTTGACGGTGTCCTTCTTCGTCGTCGTTCCGAGCACGCGCTGGGCTTCGGCCAGAGCCTCGTCGTCCACATCGATGAGTAACTTGGACACTGTCGCCTCCGTATATCTCAGATATTCCGATTATATATAGACGATATCCGAAGGCTGGGTGGCCGCGCTACGATGCGAATCGGCCGAGACCGGCATCTCGGATCGGATGCCGGCCTCGGCCGTCGGAGTAGTTGCCGGTCAGGAGCCGTAGCGGGCCAGGACGGAGGTGGCTTCCTGGGAGGCAGTGCCTTCCTCGGCGAGGTGGGCCATTTCGGGGGCGATGTCGCGGCCGTGGTGGGCCATGGCTTGGGCGTACAGCCGTCCGGCGCGGTAGGAGGAGCGGACCAGGGGGCCGGACATGACGCCGGCGAAGCCGATTTCGGTGGCGACGCGGGAGTGCTCGACGAATTCCTCCGGCTTCACCCAGCGGTCGACGGGGTGGTGGCGGGGGGAGGGGCGCAGGTACTGGGTGATGGTGAGGATGTCGCAGCCGGCGTCGTGTAGGTCGCGCATGGCTTGGGTGACTTCTTCGGGGGTTTCGCCCATGCCGAGGATCAGGTTGGACTTGGTGACCAGGCCGGCGGCGCGGGCGGCGGTGAGGACCTCGAGTGAGCGTTCGTAGCGGAAGGCGGGGCGGATGCGGCGGAAGATGCGCGGGACCGTCTCCAGGTTGTGCGCGAGGACTTCGGGCCGGGTGGCGAAGACTTCGGCGAGTTGGGTGGGGTCGGCGTTGAAGTCGGGGATGAGGAGTTCGACGCCGGTGTGGGGGTTGAGTTGTTTGATGGCGCGGACGGTTTCGGCGTAGAGCCAGGCGCCGCCGTCGGGTAGGTCGTCGCGGGCGACGCCGGTGATGGTGGAGTAGCGCAGGCCCATGGCTTGGACGCTTTCGGCGACGCGGCGGGGTTCGTCGCGGTCGAGGGCGGCGGGTTTGCCGGTGTCGATTTGGCAGAAGTCGCAGCGGCGGGTGCATTGTTCGCCGCCGATGAGGAAGGTGGCTTCGCGGTCTTCCCAGCATTCGAAGATGTTGGGGCAGCCGGCTTCTTCGCAGACCGTGTGCAGCCCTTCGCGTTTGACCAGGCCCTTGAGTTCGGTGTATTCGGGGCCCATGGTGGCGCGGGTGCGGATCCAGTTGGGTTTGCGCTCGATCGGGGTTTCCGAGTTGCGGGCCTCGAGGCGGAGCAGCTTACGGCCGTTCGGCGCGGTAGCGGCGGAATCGACGGTGGTCACCCTGTGATGCTACGCCCGCCCGATCGGCGGCTTCCGGGCGCTACGACGGGATCGCGGCCGGTGTGACCCGCGCTACATCGTGCACGGACACCGGAAGATCGCCGTCCAAGGCCGCGATGATCGCCGCCGCGACCAGCGGCCGCATCTCGGCGACGGTCACCTCGCGGCCGAGCTCGGCGCTGAGCGTGGTGACCCCGGCGTCGGCGATCCCGCACGGCACGATCGCGTTGAACCCGTCCAGGGAAGCGTTGCAGTTCAACGAGATCCCGTGCAACGCGACCCCGCGCTGCACCCGCACCCCGATCGCGGCGACCTTGCGTTCGGGCCGGTTCCCGTCCGCGGCCAGCCACACACCGGAACGGCCGTCGATCCGACCGCACTCGACCCCGAGCCCGGTGCACACCGAGATCAGCGCCTCCTCCAGCCGTCGCACGTAGGCCACCACGTCGACCGGTTCGGCCAGCCGCACGATCGGATACCCGACCAGCTGCCCCGGACCGTGCCAGGTGATCTTGCCGCCCCGGTCCACCTGCACCACGGGCGTGCCGTCGACGGGCAGGTCCTCGGGTGCGGTGCGCCGGCCGGCGGTGAACACGAACGGATGCTCGAGCAGCAGCAGATGATCCTGCCCGCGGTCCTCGGCACGTTCGGCGGCCAGTTCGCGCTGCCGCGCCCACGCGTCGTTGTAGTCGATCAGGCCGAGGTCCTCGACGATCATCGGGGTGGCGTCGGCCCGGGCGGAGAGAGTGCGACGCTGCGTGGGCGGGATCGCCGCCGGGTCGCCGAGTTCGGTCACGTCCGCGACGTTACGCCACTATTCGGCGCCGGATTCGATCCGGTCGACCGCCGGTGCCGGGAACTCGATCTGCATGATCGTCAGGTCCAGCCAGCGGCCGAACTTGCGTCCCACCTCCGGCATCGAGCCGGTCACGCGGAATCCGAACTGCTCGTGCAGGGCGATGGACATGGTGTTGGTGGATTCGATCAGCGCGACCATCACCCGCACCGCACCGGACTTCTCCGCCAGCGCCAGCAATTCGGTGAGCAGCGCCCGGGCCACACCGCGCCGGCGGAACTCCGACCCGACGTACACCGAATTCTCCACGCAGAACCGGTACCCCGACTTCGGCCGCCACTGCGCGTAGGAGGCGTAGCCCGCCACCCGGCCGTCGATCTCCGCGACCAACACCGGATATTCGGCCGCCACCCGCTGCTCCAGCCACTCCCGCCGGTCGGCGAGGTCCGCCGGTTCGGTATCCCAGATCGCGGTGGTCTCGGCGATGGCCGCATTGTGGATCGCCAGAATGCCCTCGAGATCCGCCGGTGTGGCTGCTCGGATCATCAGGCCGGTCTGTCCGTCGTCACTCACCCGAAGCAGGGTAGCCGGGCCGGCGCGGGCCACCGGTTATCGGACTGGGGATAAGGCCGGTTACCGGTTATGGTTCGGTGGCGCGCAGCGAACTCACGGGTCGCTGGCGGGGAGCACGAAGAAAGACTGATGGTGAAGATTACCAAATTGGCTGGGGCGCTGGCAGTGACCGCCGCGGCCGCAATCGTTTCCGGCCCAACGGCACAGGCGGATGTGCCCGCACTGACCACTCCGTTCCTCGACCCCGGCTGCCTGTGCGCGGGTCTGTTGCCGGCGCAACCCATCGACATGAACCTGTCGGTAGTGCCGGGCATGACAACCGCGCTGGAGCGTGTAGCGGTCGTGCCCGACGGAGTCGAGTGGATCATGTACGCCCACGTCACGCCGAACTACCGCGTTACCTGGGATCAGGAAATTGCCGTGGCGGTCGATCGTCTCGGACCTGATGCGGTGCGGCCCGGCACCTTCCGCGGGTATCCCTCGATGACGATGGACATGGAGAAGAACGGGCGGATGAGCCGTCAGTTGGTATTCCGGGCCGGCGATCGGGCCTTCTGGCTCGGTGTCATCCCGGCGGACTGGTCCGACGCGCAGAGCGATCTCGATGCCCTGACCTCCACGTTCCAGTTCCTCTGACGTTCCGAATCCTGTTCGGGCCGTACGAGATCAGTGTCAGTGCGGTCGCACGCCCGGCGTGAGGTCCACGCCGGGCGGCGGCACCATCCGGCGCAGGGTGCCGTCGGCCGCGGTGACGTACAGGACCCAGCCGTCCGGGTCGTGTGCGATGCGTACCGAGGTCGGCCCGTCCGGCGGGATCCGGATCGGCGCGGGTTTCACCACGCCGGTGACGATCGTGCAGGCGGTGCCGGTCGCCGGATCGATCCGGTCGACGCTGCCGACAGCGTGATCGGCCAGATAGAGCTCACCCGAGGCGGTGGCGTCCAAGTCGTCGGGCAGGACGACGTGATCGGGAACCCCGAGCACGCGGTGTACTTCGTGCGGTGCGTCCAGTGGGATCTGCTCGACCTGGAAGGTCAGGTCCGTGGTATAGACCGAACGGCCGTCGGGGGCGAGCGCGAGCCCGTTCGCCCCGGGCACATCCGCCCAGCCGGCGGTGAATTCGCCGGTGCTCGGGCGGTATCGGGAAATGCCGTGCACATCGCGGGAGGTGGCGACGAGTAGATCGCCGTCGGGCAGCAGAAGCAGTCCGTTGGGCATGTTCAGGCCGGTGACCAGTGTGACCAGCTCGCCCGTGGTCGGGTCGTAGCGGACGAGTTCGCCGGTGGGAGCGGTGAAGTGGTCGCCGGTGACGAAGTACACGAAGTTTCCGGCGACCCGGATCCCGCCGGGGTGGACCAGGCCGGAGAGCACCGTCCGCACCGTGCCGTCGGCGTCGATATGCCGCAGCTCGCCGATATCGCTGGCGGACAGATAAAAGCCGCCGGCGCCGTCGGATTCGAGGTTCTCCAGCGGCACGGGAGTGGTGGTCAGCGTGGCGCTCTGCCAGCCGTCCGAGCAGTCCGGCAGCAGCGGATCGGCATTCGCGTTCGACTGCCCGGCAACAATTCCGGCGGTCGCGACGGCAACCGACACGCATGCCCGCAGGTAGTTTCGCATTCGTCTCCCAGAGTGTGACCCACCGCACCCTAGCATCGCCGGCGGACGCACTCCCGACCGGGAACAGTGGCAGGCCGGCGAAACCGGTTCGGTGAAAGCCTCACTCGGCCGGTCGAATGGGGTTCCGAATGCGGTGTCCGGATGAGAGTTTCGGATGAAAGACTACGAACGGAATTGTGCCGGTGAGTCTTGCGCAGCGAGGAATATATGCCCATCCTCGGCCCGTCCGCTGTGAGGTAGCTCCCATCTTTGCGGGAACCGACTGTGTGTAATCCGCTTGCCGCCCGAGATACGGTTCTCGGGAAATCCTTGCTCTACCGGAAAGATTCACTTGAAAACAAAGAATGTGGCCGGAGTTCTCGCGGCCACCGCGGTCCTCGGAATCCTCGGCGCCGGTCAGGCGAACGCGGACGTGGGCCCGTTCCTGACCCCCTTCGTCGACCCGGGCTGCCTGTGCGCCGGGCTGCTGCCCGGACCGGTGCAGATGGGTGTGGAACCGGAGTCCCAGCTGGGAACCCGCTACATCCAAGGCAATTGGACCGCATCCAACCCGGACGCTGCGGCGAAGGTCCGCTACTTCGCCCTGCACCAGCGGCTGAGCATCACCGATCTCGGTGCCGCGGTGGAAGAGGACCTCGGTCCGCTGCAATACGGCACCTACCGCGGCCACCCGTCGTTCACCACCCAGGTGCTCGACAACGGCGGCGACTACACCCAGATGACCGCGTTCATCGACGGCCCCCGCGCGGTCACCCTGACCGGCTGGGGTGCGACCCCCGAGGACGCCGCGGGCGCACTGGCCACCCTGGCCGGCACCTTCCAGATCCTCTGATCGCACAACGAATTCGACTCGGGTAGAGCCGGATTCGGCGCCACCCGGAGTCCGCTCCAGCATCGAAGGAAGCAGCAGTGACCATGAAGACCGCGGCCGCGACCCTGGCCGCCGCAGCCGCCGCGTGCGTCGTGTCGGCCGGGACCGCGCACGCTGACGTGCTGCCCGCCACCACGCCGTTCGTCGACCCCGTCTGCCTGTGCGCCGGTCTCCTGCCGGGACGGGTCGACATGGGGGCCGAGCCGGGGTCGATGATCGGCGCCCGCTACATCAAGGGCAACCTGAACAGCGACAACGACGCCGCCGGTGCCGAGGTGCGGTACTGGCGGCTGCCGTCGAGCCGGGTGACGCTGCAGGCCCTCGGCGCCCAGGTGGCGAAGGACGTGGCGCCGGTGCAATACGGCACCTTCCGCGGCCGGCCGTCGTTCACCGTCACCGTCGAGGACGACTCCGCCCATGTCGTGGAGATCGTCTTCATCGACGGGGACCGGGCCTTCGAGTTGATCGGTGGCGGTGAGACCCTGCAAGACGCGCAGGGCGCGCTCGACGAACTCACCGGCAGCTTCCAGCTGCTCTGACCACACAGCGAATTCGACTCCGGTAGCGCCGAATTCGGCGCTACCGGAGTTCGGTCCATGCATCGAAAGACAACCGCACTGTGAACAAGAAGAAGCTGACTGCTGCCGTCGCGGGCGCCGCCGTGGCGGGAATCCTCTCGGCCGGCCAGGCGCAGGCGAACGTGCCCGCCTTCGCGGCCCCGTTCGTCGACCCCGGCTGCCTGTGCGGCGGGCTCCTGCCGGCGCCGATCGAGGTCGGGGTCGACGCCGACCAGTTCCCCGTCCAGCACTACCTCGACGGCAACTTCTCGGCGGCGAATCCCGATGCGGCGGCGGAGGTCCGGTACTTCACCGCGCCGACCGGCGCCATCTCCATCCTCGAACTGGGCGACATGGCGGACGACGTCTTCGGCTCGGTGACCTACGGCTCCTACCGCGGCCACCCGTCCTTCACCACCGCCGTGGCCGAGAACGACCACGGCGTCTACCTGCAGAGCACCGTCCTGGTCGCCGGCAGCCGCGTCATCATCCTGACCGGCAGCGGCTACTCGGCCGCCGACGCCGTCGGCTCCCTCACCACCCTGAGCAACACCTTCCTGGTCCTCTGACCCGAATCTGTTGCACCCGAATACATTCGAACAACGGAGAAGAAAATGATCGCGAAGAGAATCGCTGCGACGCTGGGAACCGTGGCGGTGGCCGGTGTCCTTTCGGCCGGAGTCGCCCACGCCGATGTGCCCGCCTTCGACACCCCGTTCCTCGACCCCGGCTGCCTGTGCGCCGGCCTGCTGCCGGGACCGGTCCTCACCCACCAGCTCCCCGGCGACGAGGGGACGCTGATCATCGGCAATCCGTCCGGGATCGGCGGCGGCGCCGCACTGCAGTACATCGTGCTGCCGTCGAACCGGGTGCCGATCACCGCGATCGGCGAGATGCGCGAGCAGCAGACCGGAATTCCCGTGCAGTACACCACATATCGGGGCCGCCCGGCCGTCACTGTTGCGCCCCAGCAGCACGACGACCACTACCAGGCCGACACCGCGTTCATCGACGGCAACCACCTGGTCGTGATGTACGGCGGCGGTGCGACCCCGGAGGACGCGGCCGCCGCACTCGCGAATCTGGCTGCCACCCTGCAGATCATCTGAGCTGGTGGCCGAGTCTGTCTCGGGCAGAGCCGAATTCGGTGTACGGCCGGTTCGATCACCCATCGAGGGAAAGCGAAACATGAAAACGAAGAACGTGGCCGCGATGCTGGCCGCCGCAGCTGCCGCATGCGTCGTGTCGGCCGGTACCGCCCACGCCGATGTGCCCGCCTTCAACACCCCGTTCGTCGACCCGGGCTGCGTGTGTGCGGGCTTGCTGCCGGGACCGCTTGTGATGCAGGCCTTTCGGGGCGATCATGTGATCTCCACCGATCTCCGCAGTCGATCGGGTGCCTTCGTGCTGTACGGCGACACGCACGAAGCGCTCACCGATATCGGTGCCGACGCGGAGGACAAGGCCGGGGCACCGGTCCAGTACGGCACGTACCGTGGTCGGCCGTCGTTCACTACGGTCCCGTTCCAGCACGATAACCGCCTGTACCAGGCGGTATTGGTCTTCATGGACGGTCGCCGGGCATTCGTGCTCACCGGTGTCGGCGAGACGGCCGATGACGCGCAAGGGGCACTGGACGTTCTGCGTGACACCTTCCAGATCATCTGATCTGTCCAGCGAATCCGCTGCGGGTAGCGCCGATTCCGGCGCTACCCGAGCGCGGCGGCCAGCGCTTCGCCGACGCTCTGATGCGCGAAGGCGAAGCCCGCGGCTTCCAGTCCGGACGGAATCGCCCGTGGCCCACGCAGAATCGCCTCGTCGGCCATTTCGCCGACCACCGTCCGCAGCGCGAACGCGGGGACCGAGAACACGGTGGGCCGGCGTACCGCGCGGCCCAGGGCCCGGTTGAATTCGGCGTTGGTGACCGGTGCCGGGCCGACCAGGTTGAGCGGGCCGCGGATCGAGGGTTCGGTGAGCGCGAACATGATCGCCGAAACCTCGTCGGCCAGTGAGATCCACGGCAGGTACTGCCGGCCGTCGCCGAGTCGGCCGCCCAGTCCGAGCCGGTACAGCGGCAGCAGCATCTGCAGCATGCCGCCGCGCCGCGCCAGGACCACGGCGCTGCGTAAGGTCACCACGCGCGCGCCGGCGGCACCCGCGGCGGCGGTGGCCGACTCCCAGTCCCGGCACAGGGCAGCCAGGAAACCTGTTCCGGCGGGCGAGGTTTCGGTGACCACCCGGTCGGCGGTGCCGCCACCGTAGTAGTGCACCGCGCTCGCGTTGATCAGCGTCGGCACCCCGGTCGCTGCGACCGCGCCGGCCAGAACGTCGGTCGGGGTGATCCGGCTGTCGCGCAACTCCTGCTTGTAGCTGCCCGTCCAGCGCTGGGCGCCGATGCCGGCCCCGCACAGATTGACCACCGCGTCGGCGCCGACGAGCGCCACACCCGGGACCCGGGCATGCGCCGGATCCCAGGTGAACTCGTCGGGGCCGGCGGCCGGCCGGCGCACCAGTCGGGCCACCTGATGCCCGTCGCGGCGCAGTGCCGCGACGAGCGAGGTCCCGATCAGCCCCGACGAGCCCGCGATGACGACCTTCATGCGGCTGATTACAGCCCCAGGTCGGCCTCGAAGGCGGCTTCCTCGAGCCGGTGCTTGATCGTGGTGAGGAAGCGGCCCGCGTCGGCGCCGTCGATGAGCCGGTGGTCGTAGGTCAGCGGCAGGTAGACCATCGAGCGGATGCCGATGAACTCGTCGCCGTGCTCGGTGACCACCATGGGGCGCTTGACGATCGCGCCCGTGCCCAGCATCGCCGACTGCGGCGGCACCAGGATCGGGGTGTCGAACAGCGCGCCCTGGCTGCCGATGTTGGTGATGGTGAAGGTGCCGCCCGCCAGCTCGTCGGGCTTCAGGCCGCCGGTGCGCGCCCGGTTGGCGATGTCGGCGATGGCCCGCGCCAGGCCCGCCAGCGACAGGTCGTTGGCGTTGTGGATCACCGGGGACAGCAGACCCTGCTCGGTGTCGACGGCGATGCCCAGGTGGACCGCGGAGTGGTAGGTGATCTCCTTGGTGTCCTGGTTGTAGGACGCGTTGATGTTCGGGTGCACGCCCAGCGCCTCGACGACCGCCTTGGCGAAGAACGGCAGGAACGTCAGGTTGACGCCCTCACGCTCCTTGAACTTGTTCTTGGCCTGGGCCCGCAGCGACGCCACCTTGGTCATGTCGACCTCGTGTGTCTGGGTCAGCTGGGCTGTGGTCTGCAGCGATTCCACCGTCTTGTTGGCGGTGATCTGCCGGATCCGGGTGGCCTTCTGCACGGTGCCGCGCAGTGCCTGCAGCTCGGGGCGGACGCCGTGCGCGGTGGAGGCCGGGGCGGCGGCCGCGGCGGGTGCGGCGGGCGCGGCCGCCGGTGCGGCGGC
>NZ_RFFH01000034.1 GCF_003696265.1 Nocardia stercoris
GGGACCAATCCACCAGCTCCCCGAAGGCCGCATCGCACTCGGCGATCTTCGCCGCGAAAACCGGTGCGGTGTCGAGCAACTCGACACCCATCCCGACCCACTGCGCCCCCTGACCCGGGAACACCAGTGCGACCTTGCCCGCGATCCGCACGGAACCCGTACGGACGAAGGCACTTTCCCGTCCCTCCGCCAGCGCCGTCGAACCCGCCAGCAACTCCGCACGGTCACCGACCACGACCGCACGGTGTTCGAACCGGGCCCGGCTCGACACCAACGACGACGCGATATCCGCCACGTCCAGCTCCGGGCGGTCGGCGACGAACGCCGCGAGCCGGGAAGCCTGCTCCGCCAACGCCTCCGGCGTCCGCGCCGACAGCACCCACGGCACCACCGCGCCGGCCGAACCGTCCGGTGCGGCACTGTCCGCCGCGGCCGATCGCAGCGGCGCCTCCTCCAGGACGACGTGGGCGTTGGTCCCCGAGACACCGAACGACGACACACCCGCGCGCCGCGGCCGATCCGCGCGATCCCACGGCCGCTGCTCGGTCAGCAACTCCACCGCGCCCTCGGACCAATCCACCTGCGTAGACGGCCGATCCACGTGCAAGGTGCGCGGCAGCACGCCGTGGCGCATCGCCTGCACCATCTTGATCACACCGCCCACACCGGCCGCCGCCTGCGTGTGACCGATATTCGACTTCAGCGAACCCAGCCACAACGGCCGGCCTTCGGGCCGGTCCTGACCGTAGGTCGCCAGCAAGGCCTGCGCCTCGATCGGATCACCCAGCCGGGTACCCGTACCGTGCGCCTCGACGACGTCGACATCCGTGGCCGACAGCCCGGCGTTCGCCAGCGCCTGCCGGATCACCCGCTGCTGCGACGGACCGTTCGGCGCCGTCAGACCGTTCGACGCACCGTCCTGGTTCACCGCGGTGCCCCGCACGACGGCCAGCACGCGGTGGCCCCGACGCTCGGCCTCCGAGAGCCGTTCCACCACGAGTACGCCGACACCCTCGGACCAGCTGGTGCCGTCCGCGCTGTCCGCGAACGACTTGCTCCTGCCGTCGGCGGCGAGCCCACGCTGCCGGGAGAACTCGACGAACACCTCCGGCGTCGCCATCACGGTCACACCACCGACCAGCGCCAGACCGGTCTCACCGGACCGCAACGAGGCCACCGCCTGGTGCAGTGCGACGAGACTCGACGAGCACGCGGTGTCCACTGATACCGACGGCCCCTCCAAGCCCAATGCGTACGAGACCCGGCCGGACACGATCGAGCCCATCGAATTGCTGTGCGGGTAATCGTGGTACATGGCACCGACGAACACACCGGTATCGCTGCCCTGCAACGACTTCGGATCAATCCCGGCGTCCTCGAGCGCCTCCCACGACGTTTCCAGCAACAAGCGCTGCTGCGGATCCATCGCCAGCGCCTCGCGCGGACTGATCCCGAAGAAGCCCGCGTCGAACAGACCGGCGTCGTACAGGAAACCGCCCTCGCGCACATACGATTTCCCGACCGCCTCGGGGTCCGGATCGTAGAGACCGTCCACATCCCAGCCGCGATCCGACGGGAAATCGCTCACCCCGTCACGGCCCTGCGCTACGAGATCCCAGAGATCCGCGGGGGATTCGACTCCGCCCGGATACCGGCAACTCATACCCACGATCGCGATCGGCTCGTCCACCACCGACCGCACCGGGACCACCGCCGCGGCCCGGGCACCCACGCCGCCCAGGCGTTCGAGCAGGAATTCCGCTACCGCGTTCGGCGTCGGATAGTCGAAGACCAGGGTCGCGGGAACCGCCACGTCGGTGGCCGCCTTGAGCCGGTTGCGCACCTCGACGGCGGTCAGCGAATCGAAGCCGAGGTCCCCGAAGGCGGCGTCGGCGGCCACCGAGCCCGCGCCGGCATGCCCCAGGACAGCGGCGACCTGCGAACGAACCAGCTCCCGTAACAGCTGTCGCTGCTCCTGCTCGCCCAGCCCGGCCAGTTGCCCCCGGATGCCGGATGCCGCGACCGGCCCGGCGGTCGCGGCGGCTCGCCGGGAGCCGGCCACCAGCTCGTGCAGCACAATCGGCAGGGCACCCGTGCGTGCCTGCGCGGCCAGCCCCGCGGCGTCGAAGCGGATCGCGACCACGGCAGCACGGTCCTGTGCCACCGCGGCATCGAACATGGCCAGGCCCTGCTCGTCCGACAGGCCCAGCATGCCGTTGCGGCCGATGCGCGCGACATCGGTGCTGTCGAGGCGGCCGGTGATCCCGGTCGACGACGCCCACAGACCCCAGGCGATCGAAGTCGCGGCCGATCCCGCCGCGCGGCGCTGTCCGGCGATCGCGTCGAGCACCGCGTTCGCGGCCGCGTAGTTGCCCTGTCCGGCGGCACCCAGAGTGCCTGCGACGGAGGAGAACAGCGCGAACAACGCCAGATCCCGCTCCCGCGTGGCCTCGTGCAGGAACCACGCGGAGTCGGCCTTCGCGGCGAGCACCGCGTCCACCCGGTCGGGGGTCAGCGAGCCGATCACGGAGTCGTCCACCACACCGGCGGCATGCACGACACCGGACAGCGGGAACTCCTCGGGTACCGCCGCCAGCAGTTCCGTGACACCGGCCGCCTGCGACAGATCGCAGGCCACGATCCGCACCCGCGCGCCCAGCGCGGTCAGCTCGGCAGCTAGCTCCGCCGCACCCGGCGCGGCCGGACCACGGCGGCTCGCCAGGACCAGAGCGGAGACATTGTGCTCGGTGACCAGGTGCCGCGCCAGCACGGCGCCCAGACCACCCGTGCCGCCGGTGATCACCACCGTGCCCGCGGCGACTCGCGTCCAGATGGTGTCGGCCGGGGGCGTGGCCAGGCGGGTCAGCCGCGCGCCGTGCAGCACGCCGTCTCGTTCGGCCAGCTGCGGCTCACCGGCGGCGACCGCCGCGGCCCAGGTTCCGGCTCCGGCCTCGGTGTCGGTGTCCAGCAGGATGATCCGGCCCGGCTCCTCGGCCTGCGCGGCCCGCACCAGACCCCACACCGCGGCACCGGCCGGATCGGTGACCGATTCCCCGGCGGCGGCGACCGCGCCACGGGTGACCACCAGCAACCTGCTCGCGCCGAACCGCTCCGATGCCGAGAACTCCTGCAGCACAGCCAGAACCCGATGCGTGAGCGCGCGCACCGCTGCCGGGACGTCCGAGGTTCCGTCGTGGTCGCGGCAGTCCAGGACTATGGTCGCGGGTGCCGGATCGGACGCGGAAAGCGCTGTCCAGGCTGGCATCTCGCTCGCGTCGGCGGCGGTGCCGGCCGGCAGCGGTGTCCAGTGCAACGCGTGCAGGCGGTCGGCACCCGGCGCCACCAGCCGGGCGGCCTGCACCGGCCGGAAGGTCAGGGAGGCCACCGACAGCACCGGGCGACCGGCCGGATCGGCCACCTCGACCGCGAGTACGCCGTCACCGGCCGGGACGATCCGGGCCCGCACGGCTACGGCCCCCGCGGCGTGCAGGCGCACGCCCGCCCAGGCGAACGGCAGCTGGGGCGCGTCGCCGGTGCCCGGTGCGGCATCGGCGGTCGAGGCGTGCAGCACCGCGTCGAGCAGCGCCGGGTGGATGCCGAATCGTCCGGCGCCGGATTCGGCGTCGGCCGGCAGCGCGACCTCGGCGAACAGCTCGGTACCGCGACGCCACACCGACCGCAGGCCCTGGAACACCGGGCCGTATCCGTAGCCGGCCGCGGCCAGCCGCTCGTACAGTCCGTCGACCGGCACCGCGGTGGCGTCGGCCGGCGGCCACGCCGCCGACTCCGCGTCGGCCGGGGGGTCCTGCCGCGCGCTCAGTTCTCCGCGCGCGTGCAGCACCCAGGTTCGCTCGGTGTCGGATTCGGTCCGCGAGTACACCGAGACCATCCGGGTGCCCTCGGCGTCGTCCTCCCCGCCGGCGACGACGATCTGCACCTGCAGGCCGCCGGTCGCGGGCAGCACCAGCGGCGAGATCAGCGTAAGTTCTTGCAGTACACCGCAACCGACCTCATCGCCGGCGCGTACCGCCAGCTCCACGAATCCGGTACCCGGGAAGACCACCGCCCCGCCGACCACGTGATCGGCCAGCCAGGGCTGCGACTGGATCGATAGTCGGCCGGTGACGACGACCCCGCCGGCCTCCGGTAGGGAGACGACCGCGCCCAGCAACGGATGGTCCACCGCGTCCACACCCAGCGCCGCCGCGTCGCCCGACATCCGGGTCGATTCCAGCCAATACCTGCGGTGTTGGAAAGCATAGGTGGGCAGCGTGATCCGAGCGGGGTGGCCCTGCGGCCACAGCGCGGTCCAATCCACCGCGACACCGGCCGCGAACATGCCGCCCAGCGCGGACACCGCGGCACCGACCTCGGCACGTGACTTGCGCAGTACCGGAACGACTTGCGCCGCACTGGATTCCGCGAGGCTCGCCGAAATCAGCGCGCTCAAGCCACCATCAGGTCCAGCCACCACGAAAATGCCTGCGCCCGCGGCATGCAGCGATCGAACCCCGTCGGAGAACTGGACCGTCTCGCGCACGTGCCGTACCCAGTACTCCGGCGTCGACACCTCGGCACCGGCGAGTTCACCGGTCAGATTGGACACCAACGGAATCCGCGACTCGGCGAACGACAACCCGGCGAGCACCGCACGGAACTCCGCCAGCATGGGCTCCATCAGCGGTGAATGGAACGCGTGCGAGACCCGCAGGGACGTCACCCGGTGCCCGGCGGAGCGCAGGCGCTCCGCCGCTGTCTCCACCGGCTCGCGTTCGCCCGAGATCACCACCGCCGCAGGACCGTTCACGGCGGCGATCGCCACACCCGCGTCGCCCAGCGCCGCCCGCACAACGTCCTCCGCCGCGGCGACCGCGACCATCGCACCACCGGCAGGCAGCGCCGACATCAACCGGCCCCGCGCCGCCACCAACACCGCCGCATCCGCCAGCGACAACACCCCCGCCACATGTGCCGCGGCGATCTCACCGATCGAATGACCCGCCACCACATCAGGAGTCACACCCCACGACCCCAACAGCCGCGAAACACCCACCCCCACAGCGAAAAGCCCCGCCTGCGCGAACAACGTGTCATCGACCAGCGACTCGCCATCGCCCCACAACACATCCCGCACCGGACGATCCAACGCCCGCTCCAGCAGGTCCACGGCCTCGTCGAACGCCGCCGCGAACACCGGGAACTCCCTGTGCAATTCGCGGCCCATCCCGGCCCACTGCGCACCCTGCCCCGGGAACACCAACGCGAGCTTGCCGACCGGCCGGACGACGCCGCGGACCACCGCGGCATCGTCACGCCCCTCGGCCACCGCACGCAGCCCGGACAGCAACTCGTCACGATCGCCGCCCACGACCACCGCACGATGTTCGAACCGCGCCCGGCTCGACACCAGCGACCACGCCACCTGCGCGGCGTCCGCCCCGGGACGGTCGGCGAGGTAGGTCGACAAGCGAGAAGCCTGCTCCGCCAACGCTTCCGGAGATCGCGCCGACACCACCCACGGCAGCACCGACGGTGCCGCGGGCGCACTGTCCGCAGCCGGTCGCGGCGCGGCTTCCTCCAGGATGACGTGCGCGTTCGTCCCCGAGATACCGAACGACGACACCGCGGCCCGCCGCGGCCCGTCCGCGACGTCCCACGACCGCTGCTCGGTCAGCAGCGACACCGCGCCGCTGGACCAATCCACATGCGAGGTGGGCTCGTCCACGTGCAGCGTGCGCGGCATGACGCCGTGCCGCATCGCCTGCACCATCTTGATCACGCCGGCCACGCCCGCCGCGGACTGGGTGTGACCGATGTTCGACTTCAACGACCCGAGCCAGAGCGGCCGGCCGTCCGGCCGCTCGCGACCGTAGGTCGCCAGCAGCGCCTGCGCCTCGATCGGGTCGCCCAGCGCCGTGCCGGTGCCGTGCGCCTCGACCACGTCGATATCACCGGCCGTCAGCCCGGCATTGGCCAGCGCCTGCCGGATCACCCGCTGCTGCGACGGACCGTTCGGCGCGGTCAGGCCGTTCGACGCACCGTCCTGATTGACGGCGACACCACGCACTACGGCCAGGACCTGGTGCCCGCGCCGCTCCGCCTCCGAGAGCCGCTCGACTACCAGCACACCGGCGCCCTCGGACCAGCCGGTACCGTCGGCCGCCTCCGCGAACGGTTTGCACAACCCGTCCGGGGCGAGCCCGCGCTGCCGGGAGAACCCGACGAACGCGTTCAGCGTCGACATCACGGTCACACCGCCGACCAGCGCCAGACCGCACTCACCCGCGCGGACCGCGGCCACCGCCTGATGCAGCGCAACCAGACTCGACGAACACGCGGTGTCGACCGACACCGCCGGACCCTCCAACCCGAGCGTGTACGACACCCGGCCCGAGACCACACTGATCGGCGTACCGGTCAGCTCGTAGCCGTCACTGCCCGCCCGGGCCGCACCACCACCGGCCGCCGCCGAGCCATAGCGCAGATCACTGACGCCGATGAAGACGCCGGTATCGCTGCCCTGCAACGACTTCGGGTCGATCCCCGCGTCCTCCAGGGCCTCCCACACCGTCTCCAGCAGCAGCCGCTGCTGCGGATCCATCGCCAGCGCCTCACGCGGGCTGATCCCGAAGAACCCGGCGTCGAACTGCCCCGCGTCGTGCAGGAAACCACCCCGGCGCACATAGGTCTTCCCGACCGCCTCGGGATCGGGATCGTACAGCCCGTCCACGTCCCAGCCGCGATCCGCCGGGAATTCGGTGATCCCGCTGCGGCCCGCGGCGACCAGTTCCCACAGCTCCTGCGGCGACGACACGCCCCCGGGATAGTGGCAGCCCATGCCCACGATGGCGACCGGCTCGGACCGCAGGGCGGTCAACCGGCGGTTCTCGGCGCGAAGCCAGTCGCCTTCGGTCACCGCGTGCCGCAGAGCCTCTACGAGCCGATCACGTGGGCCAGTCATACCAATGTCTCCCAAAGCTGTCGAACAGTAGAACCAGGTGTGGCAGGCGCTGCCCAGCGCGCTGCCGGAGGTCAGGTCATGCGCTCACCAGCTCCCACGCAGGGCTCGGTTGATCAGCTCTTCCTCGTCCATGTCGGCGGCGGAGATCGGCTCGCTGTCGGCCGGGGTGGGGGCGACGACGTCCGTGCCGCTCGCCAGGCCACCCAGCACGCCGAGCAACCCGGATTCCCGAAGTCGCTGTATCGGAATCGAATTCAGCATCGCGCGGATCTCGGCATCGGCATCCGGTTCCGGGTCCGTGGCACCGGTGAGCTCGGCGAGCACGTAGTCGGCCACCGCCTGCGGGGTCGGGTAGTCGAAGACGAGAGTCGCCGGCAGCGTCAGCCCGGTGACCGCGTTGAGCCGGTTGCGGGCCTGGACCGCGGTCAGGGAGTCGAAGCCGAGCTCCTTGAAGGGCTGCTGTGGCGCGACGGCGCCCGTGGACGGGTGCCCGAGAATCCGCGCGGCCACCGATCGAACCATGTCGAGCACCGCCGCCGGCCGGTCGGCTTCCGGCAGTGCCGCCAGTTCGTCCGGGAAGGCCGGTCCCGCCGCCGCCCCGGTCACGTGGCGCGCGACCGGAACCAGTCCACGGGCCAGTGCCGGAATCTCGGCTCCCCGAGCCCGCAGCGCGGCCCGGTCCACCCGCGACGCCACCAACTGAGCGGCATCGGATGTGATCGCGGCATCCAGCAATGCCAGGCCGTCCGCCTCCGACAGGGGCGGGAAACCCTGTCGGCGCATCCGATCGAAATCGGTCTCGGACAGGTCGGCACCGAGCGCACTCGACCGTTCCCACATGCCGTAATCCACTGCCGTTCCCGGCAATCCGAGCTGCCGTCGATGTGCGGCGAGCGCGTCGAGGAAGACGTTCGCCGCCGCGTAGTCGGCTTGCCCGGCCGCGAGCACCAGGCCGCCCGCCGAGGACAGCAGGACGAACAGCGAGAGGTCGTGCTCCCGGGTCAGCTCGTGCAGATGCCATGCGGCGTCGGCCTTGGCGCGCAGCACCCGGTCGAGCCGATCGGCCGTGATCGACTCGATCAGGCCGTGGTCGGCGATCCCGGCGGCGTGCACGACACCCACCAGCGGATGCTCGGCCGGGATGCCGCCGATCAGGGCCGCCAGCGCCTCCCGATCGGATACGTCACAGGCGGCGAGGGCGACCTCGGCCCCGAGTTCGGCCAGCTCCGTGCGCAATTCGGCGGCGCCGGGCGCCTCGGGACCGCGCCGGGAGGCCAGGACCAGGTGCCGCACACCGTGTTTCGTCACCAGGTGCCGGGCGATCAACGCGCCCAGCCCGCCGGTGCCGCCGGTCACCAGTACGGTGCCCGGTCCGACCGGCCGCGCGGCCGGCACGGCGTCGTAGCGGCGCAACCGCGGGACGAACACCCGGCTACCGCGCAGGGCGGCCTCCGGCTCCACCGCAACCGCGGCGGCCGCGGCGAACGGGTCGAGGGAGTCGTCCACATCGAGCAGCCCGAATCGGCCGGGATGCTCGGCCTGCGCGGCCCGCAGCAGGCCCCAGACCGGTGCCTGCGCCGGGTCGATCGGATCCGGATCAGCCACGGACACAGCGTTTCTGCTCACCACGACCAGCCGGGAACTCGCGAAGCGTGGATCGGCCAGCCAGCCCTGGACCGCGTCCAGTACACCGATCGCGATCCGCCGGGCGGCGTCGAGCGGCTGCTCGGCACCGGCCGGGTCCGGCTCGAGCACCACGACCTCGGGAACGACGGCTCCGGCGGTCGCGTCCAGGTCCGCGATCAGCGCCGCAAGGTCCCGATAGTGCCGCACCCCAGCAGAACTCGGGCGCGCACCGAGTACCGCCACCCCAGCGGGGTCGACGGCCTCGGCCGACTGCGGTGCCTCGACCCAATCCACCACGAAGCAGGCGTCCGCCACCACACCGGCGTCCGATGCCGCCCCGGACACCGGCCGGAATGCCGTGGCCCCCACCGACAACACCGGGGCGCCTTGCCGGTCGGCCAGGTCGACGGCGAGCCGATCACCGTCGACGGTGATCCGGGCCCGAACGGTCGCGGCACCCGCGGCGTGCAGGCGCACATCCTGCCAGACGTCCGGCTGCACGGGTACGGACTCCGTGCCGACCGCACCGGCCACGAGTGCGGCCCGCAGTGCCGCGTCCACCAGCGCGGGGTGCACTCCGAAGCGGTGCGCGTCGATATCGGCGGGCAGCGCCACGTCGGCGAACACCTCGTCGCCGCGCCGCCACACCGCACGCAGCCCCTGGAAGACCGGGCCGTATCGGTAACCGGTCGGCGCCGACTCGTCGTCCAGCGGCACCACCTGCGCGCCCGCGGGCGGCCAGACCACCAGCTCCGCACCGGTGCCGGGCAATTCGTCACCCAGGACACCCTGTGCGTGCAGCACCCAGGCCTGGTCGGCCGCCGCCTGCTTCGCGTCCCCGGAATCGGTGTGCGAGTAGATCGACACCGTCCGGATCCCGGCGGCGCCGTCCGCGCCACCGACGACGACCTGGATCCGCACCCCACCGGCCGCGGGCAACACCAGCGGTGCCACCATGCCGAGTTCGCGCAGGACGCCGGCGCCCGCCTCGGCACCGGCGCGGATCGCGAGCTCCACGAAACCGGTTGCGGGGAACAGTGTCCGCGCGCCGATCGCGTGGTCGGCCAGCCACGGCTGGGCGTGCAACGACAGCCTGCCGGTCACCACCACGGCACCGGACTCCGGTGCGGTGACCACGGCACCCAACAGGGGGTGATCGACCGCGGACTGCCCCAGCGACGCGGCATCCACCAGCGACGACGCGGTGTCGAGCCAGTATCGGCTCCGTTGGAAGGCGTAGGTCGGCAGGTCGGCTCGCCGCTGCGGACCGGTCCACAGTGCGGCCCAGTTCACGTCGATACCAGCGGTGTACAACTCGCCCGCCGCCGCCAGCGCTGCCCGGACCTCGGCTCGGTCCTGCGGTGCCGCCGAAGCCCCGTCACCGGTGTCGGCGGGAACGCGACGTCGGCGCAGCACGGGAACCACACGCGCGGTACCGGACTCGTCGACGATCTGCGAAATCAGCCCGCTCAGGCCACCATCCGGCCCGGCCACCACGAAAGTAGCCGCGCCCGTGGCCCGCACCGACCGCACACCGTCGGCGAACCGCACGGTCTCGCGCACATGCCGCACCCAGTAGTCCGGCGTCAGCAGTTCGGCACCGGCCGGCTCGCCGGTCACGGTGGACACCAACGGAATCCGTGGCTCCGCGAACGTCAGCCCGGCGACGACCGCACCGAATTCGGCCAGCATCGGATCCATCAACGGCGAGTGGAACGCATGCGACACCCGCAACTCCGTCACCCGGTGACCGGCGTCCCGCAGCCGCTCGGCGGCCGCCTCGACGACCTCCTGCGCACCCGAGATCACCACCGCCCGTGGCCCGTTCACCGCGGCGATCGCCACCTCCGGGCCCAGATCGCGCAGCACCTCCCGGACAGCTTCCTCGCCGGCCGCGACCGCGACCATCGCGCCACCCGCCGGCAACTCCGCCATCAAACGACCACGCGCGGCCACCAGCTCCGCCGCGTCGGCCAGCGTCAGCACGCCGGCCGCGTAGGCGGCGCCGATCTCACCGATCGAATGCCCCGCCACCACATCCGGAGTCACACCCCACGACTCCAACAGGTGATACACACCGACACCGACCGCGAACAGCCCCGCCTGCGCGAACATCGTGTTGTCGGCCGACGCATCGTCACTGCCCCACAACACCTCCCGCACCGGAACCTCCAGCGCCTTCTCCAGCAAGCCGACGGCCTCGTCGAAAGCGGTGGCGAACACCGGGAACGCCTCGGCCAGTTCCCGGCCCATGCCGGCCCACTGTGCGCCCTGGCCCGGGAACACCAACGCCACTGCGCCGGTCGCCGACGCGGCGGGGACCGGCGCGTCGTCCCGGCTGTTCGCGAGTTCACGTAGCTCCGAGAGCAATTCGTCGCGGCTGGCACCCACCACGACGGCGCGATGGTCGAACTGCGCCCGGCTGGTGACCAGCGACCAGGCCACCTCGCCGACATCCAGTTCCGGACGCGCCGACACGAACGCCGCGAGCCGGGAAGCCTGCGCCACCAACGCTTCCGGAGTGCGCGCCGAGACCACCCACGGCACTACCTCCGGGCCGGTTCCCCAGTCCTGCTCGACGGCATCCGCGGCCGCCTCCTCCAGGATGACGTGCGCATTGGTCCCGGAGATACCGAACGACGACACACCCGCACGCCGTGGGCCGGTGCTGTCCCAATCCCGTTGCTCGGTCAGCAGTTCCACCGAGCCGTCCCACTCCACATGACTGCTCGGCCGATCGACGTGTAGCGTGCGCGGCAGCACTCGGTGCCGCATCGCCTGCACCATCTTGATCACACCCGCGACACCGGCAGCGGCCTGCGTGTGACCGATGTTCGACTTCAGCGAGCCCAGCCACAGCGGGCGGTCCGCGGGCCGGTCCCGGCCGTAGGTCGCCAACAGCGCCTGCGCCTCGATCGGATCACCCAACCGGGTACCCGTACCGTGCCCTTCGACGGCTTGGACGTCGCGCGCGGTCAGTCCGGCGTTGGCCAGCGCCTGCCGGATCACCCGCTGCTGCGACGGACCGTTGGGCGCCGTCAGACCGTTCGACGCACCGTCCTGGTTCACCGCGGTTCCCCGCACGATCGCCAGCACCCGATGCCCGCGCCGTTGCGCCTCCGACAACCGCTCCACCACGAGCACACCGACGCCCTCGGACCAGGTGGCGCCGTCGGCGGCATCGGCGAACGACTTGCTGCGACCGTCGGGCGCCAGGCCCCGCTGCCGCGAGAACTCCACGAACGTGCCCGGCGTCGCCATCACCGTCACACCGCCCACGAGCGCGAGACCACACTCACCGGCACGGACCGCGGCCACCGCCTGGTGCAGCGCAACGAGACTCGACGAGCACGCGGTGTCCACCGTCACCGACGGACCCTCCAGCCCGAGCGTGTACGACACCCGGCCGGACAGGATCGAACCACTCGCGCCGCTGCCCGGATAGTCGTGGTACATCGCGCCGACGAACACACCGGTATCCGTGCCGCGCAGCGACTTCGGGTCGATCCCGGTGTCCTCCAGGCCTTCCCACATCGTCTCCAGCAGCAACCGCTGCTGCGGATCCATCGCTACCGCTTCGCGCGGGCTGATCCCGAAGAACGCAGCGTCGAACAGTCCGGCGTCGTACAGGAATCCACCGTCACGCACATACGACTTGCCATCGACGTCCGGGTCCGGATCGAACAGCGTGTCCACGTCCCAGCCGCGATCGGCGGGGAACTCCGACACGACGTCACGACCCTGGAGTACCAGCTCCCACAGGTCCTGCGCGGAGGTCACGCCGCCGGGGTACCGGCAGCTCATGCCCACGATCGCGATCGGCTCGTCGGCCACCGGCCGCGGCGCCGGGGTCGCGGGGCTCGCCGCCGCGCCGGCCAGCTGCCGGCGCAGGAACTCCGCGACCGCCCCGGGCGTCGGATAGTCGAAGACGAGGGTGGCGGGTAGCGCGACGTCGGTCGCGGCCTTCAGCCGGTTCCGCGCCTCGACCGCGGTCAGCGAATCGAAGCCCAGGTCGGCGAAGTTCCGGTCCGGGGCGACCGCCGAGGGACCGTCGTGGCCGAGCACCGCGGCCACCTGCTCGCGCACGAGTTCCACCAGCAGCGACAGCTGCTCGTCCGCGCTCAGTCCGCTCAGTCTGCCGCGGATCCCGGCCGGCGCGCCGATACCCGTGGCAGCGCCGGCCCGGGCCGATCCCGGGACCAGCCCGCGCAGGAGCGGGGCGCGGCCGCCGGACCGGGCCGCTGCGGCCAGCGCGGCCACATCGAAGCGGGCCGCGACCACGTCGGCCCGGTCCTGTGCGACGGCGGCGTCGAACAGCGCCAGCCCCTGTTCGTCCGAAAGGCTCAGCACGCCACCGCGATTGATCCGCGCGGTATCGCCGCCCGCGAGGTGAGCGGTCATGCCGGTCGAGGACGACCACAGCCCCCAGGCGATGGACGTCGCGACCAGCCCCTGGGCGCGCCGCTGTGCGGCGAGAGCGTCCAGGACCGTGTTGGCCGCGGCGTAGTTGCCCTGGCCGGGCCCCGCCAGCGTGCCGCTGAGCGAGGAGAACAGCGCGAACAGGCCGAGATCCAGGTCCCGGGTGGCCTCGTGCAGGAACCAGGCCGCGTCGGCCTTGGGCCCGAAGACGGCGTCGATCCGGTCCGGGGTCAGCGCGGCGAGCATGCCGTCGTCCAGCACACCCGCGGCGTGCACCACACCGGTCAGCGGGAATTCGGCCGGCACCGCGGCCAGCAGCTCGGCCACACCGGCGGCGGTCGAGATATCGCAGGCCAGGACCAGTACCCGGGCGCCGAGTGCGGTCAGGTCCGCGGCCAGTTCGGGTGCACCGGGCGCCTCGAGGCCGCGGCGGCCGGCCAGCACCAGCGACGGGACACCGTGCGCGGTGACCAGGTGGCGCGCGGTCAGCGCACCCAATCCGCCGGTGCCGCCGGTGATCACGACGGTGCCGGCGGCCACGCGCGACCACGTGTCGTTCGGGGCCGCCGACGCCGGCAGGCGCGTGAGCCGGGCGCCGGACACGGTCCCGTCGCGCACCAGCAGCTGCGGCTCGTTCGCCGCGACTGCCGCGGATACCGTGTCCGCAAGTTCACCGTCGGTGTCGGCGAGCACGATCCGGCCGTCCTCCTCGGCCTGTGCCGAGCGGACCAGCCCCCACACCGCGGCCCCGGCCGGATCGACGACACCCGCGGGGTCGGCGCTCACCGCGCCGCTGGTCACCACCAGCAGGCGGCTCGATTCGAATCGCGGCTGCCGCACGAACTCCTGCAGCACGGCCAGGGCCCGATGCGCGCGGTCGTGCGCCGCCGCCGGTAGCCCGGTGTCACCGTGGGAGCGGCAGTCGAGCACCACTGTCGCCGGGGCGGAATCGGATTCGGCGATCCGGTCCCATTCGAGATACTCGGCCGGGACGTCGGGCTCGGGCAGCGGCAGCGGTGACCAGTTCACGGCGTGCAGCCGAGCGGCGTCCCGTGCTGTCGTCAGCGTGTCGAGCCGCATCGGCCGGTTGGTGAGCGCGCCCACCGACAGCACCGGGCGACCGGTCCGGTCGGCGACCTCGATCGAGTAGACGTCCGGGTCCGGCGAGGTGATCCGAGCCCGCAGCGCGGCGGCGCCGGTCGCGTGCACGGTCACGTCCGCCCAGGAGAAGGGCAGCGCCGGAGTATCTTCCGCGCCGATCCCGGCGGCGGCCGGCACCGCGTGCAGGACGGCGTCCAGCAGGGCGGGATGCAGCCCGTACCGCTCGGCTCCGGCGGCGACCTCCTCGGCCGGGACGACCTCGGCGAACAGTTCCGCCCCGCGGCGCCACACCGCGCGCAGGCCTTGGAACGCGGGACCGTACCCGTACCCGGCCTCGGCCAGCCGGTCGTAGAGCTCGTCGATCGGGACCGCGACCGCATCGGCGGGCGGCCACGTCGCGAGGTCGGCACCGGATGTGGCTGTGCGGCCGGTCAATACACCCTGGGCGTGCAGTATCCAGTCCGCGTCGGCCGTCTCGCTGCGTGAGTAGACCGTGACAGCCCGTGTGTCTTCCGGGTCGCCGGCAACGGGGTCGGCGGCGACGGCGATCCGGATCTGGACCGCGCCGGCGGGCGGCAAAACCAGTGGCGTGCCCAGGGTCAGCTCCCGCAGCACCTCGAATCCGGCCTCGTCACCGGCGCGCACCGCGAGCTCGACGAATCCGGTGCCCGGGAACAACACCACGCCGCCGACCGCATGATCGGCCAGCCACGGCTGCGACTGCAACGACAACCGGCCGGTCACGACCAGACCGTCGTGCTCCGGCGCCGACACCACCGCGCCCAGCAGCGGATGATCGACCCGGTCGACTCCCAGCGACCGGGCATCCCCGGTCGCTGCCACCGGATCGATCCAGTACCGGCGATGCTGGAAGGCGTAGGTCGGCAGATCCACGCGGCGGTCCGGGCCGTCCGGCCACAGAGCGCCCCAATCTACTTCGGTGGCAGCCACATCCACGGCCGCTGCGGACAGCAGGAACTGCACGACGTCGCTCTCGTCCCGGCGCAGTGTCCCGACCACGGTCGGCACGGGCCCGGCGCCGGTCTCGGACTGCCCGGTCTCGGCGATCTCCTGAATCCCGTTGGTCAGCAGCGGATGCGGGCTCGCTTCCACGAACACGGAGTAACCGTCGGCGACCAGCGCCCGCACTACCGGCTCGAATTGCACTGTCTCCCGGAGGTTCCGGAACCAGTACCCCGCGTCCAGCCCGG
>NZ_RFFH01000035.1 GCF_003696265.1 Nocardia stercoris
CGGCACGGCCGGTTTCGTGGTGGTCGTGGTGACCGGCGGCTTGGTGGTCGTGGTCACGGGCGGCTTGGTGGTCGTGGTGACCGGCGGTGTCGTGGTCGGTGGTTGTGCCGAGCCGAGCCCTCCCAGGATCATGCGCACGAACCCCAGGAAGTCGGGCAGCTGCAGGCCCTGGTCCGCAGCGGCGGCGTCGGCGTTCAACGCGATGTCGTTGGCGACCGGGTCGATCGAGGCGCCGCCGATGTGGTCGGACTGCTCCGCCGGCAGACTCCGGATCCAGCCGCCCACCTGGTCGAGCTGGTCGAGCAGTGTGCGCTCGTTGTGCTGCTGGTCCTTGACCTGGTAGCCGGCGACCTCGACCGCGGCGCGGGCACCGGCCTGGTCCGGCCCCGCGGCCAGACCGACCATCGGTGTGCCGGACTGGTCGAGCCAGGCACCGGCGAAGGACTCGGGGTACTTCGCGCGCATCGAATCGGCGAACGCCGCCAGCTGCTGGCCGGTCTCCGCCCGGTCGAGGTACTGGGCCGGGGTGAGCCCGAGATCGCGCTGGATCGCGGCCACCAACGCAGCGGGCAGTGCGGGCGCTGGTGCCTCGGGCTCGGCGTGGACCAGGGACGCGGCGGGCGCGACCAGAAGCAGCGCTGCGGTGCCGATCAGCGCGGCGCGGCGAGCAGGAAAACTAGGCATGAGGGTCTTTCGGATTGCGGGTAGACGAACAGGACTCGCGACGCGAGGTGGGCTGATTTCCCCAGCACTATTCGAAACTGCCTACGGACCGCGAATACTGGCGTGTGCGTCGAGAAACGCCGAAACACCATGAAATGCAAGCGTTTTCAGTGCTCCGGCACTATTCGCGATGAGGTCTCACGGTTGCCGCGACCATGATTTCTGTAGCTCGTTCGGGCGCCCGGCCCGAGGGAGAGGCAGGCAGGGCCCCACGATGGGGGTGGTCAGTCGGCCGTGCGTGTGCCGGCCGAGCCGGTGCTCAGCAGTTTCTTCAGCTCCGCGACAGGGAACCCATGTTCATCTCCATCGGTCGGGTATTGATCGCGAGCGGTCGAACTCGCTGTGCAGAGGTTAGCCAGAACCGGATTCCAAGAGAAACCACAGTTTCGTGTCCACCCACAACCATCGACTGTTGTTGTTTGTGGTGGCATTCGGCCGATAACCGGCGCGGCGGAACGGTCTGCGGGAGGCACATGATCCGGCCGGTGAGACTGCCGGCGAACCGGCCGTATGGCACCTGACCCGCTGCCGCGTCAGCTCGGCGACACCGCGGTGCACGTCAGCAGCGACCCGGACAGTATCCGGGTCTACGTCGCCCGGCTCGCCGAGCTGCCCTACCGGCGGCTGAATCTGGACGACGAGTCGATCGAGGTGACCGACGCCGTGATCACTGACCGGCGCACCGGCCAGCGACCTCGGCGGCAACTGGTCGCCGTGATCGGGAAGTGCACGTCCATCCAGGAGTGCCGGGCCACGACGAAGCTCGATCACCTGTCGGTAACCGGGGAGCAGCCGCCGGCCGTCGGTCAGTGGCACCGCTGGCCCGCGCACACCGCGCAGGGCTGGGTTCCCGGCCCGGGGCGGTAAACGCCACGCGGGCAACCGTTTCCGCCGAGAGCGTCAGCGCCCCGGCGTGTGTGCCCCCGGCGGGGCATTATAAGGATGGGAACGGTGCCGACCAGCGGTTTTCGTGGGGAACGTTGACAATCGAAGCGGGGTCCCTGGGTCCACACCGCGATCGAAGGTGTCGTCCCGCTGACCGCGATCGGTCCGGTGCGGGTGTGCTTCAGCGGAGTCCTCGCCGGGACCGGTTTCCGGTGTTCGAGATCGGCGGAGGTCCCCGGCAGTCTGCTTTGGTGGACGACAACTGCGGCCTCGGTGGTCGCGCTCCCGCTTCCGTGAATAGCTTCCGATCGTGTTTATCTTCCCGTGGGGTCGTATCCGCGAATAAGAGGTTCTCATGTCGCTGCGCTTCGTACTGCGGTTACCCCATTGCCCGGTACGAGGCGCGTTTCGATTGCCCGGCGCCGTATCAGCAAGCGGAATCAAACAACTTTTTGTTGTCGAAGCACCACTAAGAAC
This sequence comes from Nocardia stercoris, assembly GCF_003696265.1. GTDB lineage: Bacteria > Actinomycetota > Actinomycetes > Mycobacteriales > Mycobacteriaceae > Nocardia > Nocardia stercoris. The sequence goes on from NZ_RFFH01000035.1 coordinate 2,086, forward strand.
GGTTTCTCTTCATCCTTTTCTCAGTTTAGGGTCTCTCGGGAGCGATGTTGCTCACACCCGACACGCTTTCGTATCGCGATCCCATGCTCGATACCAGGCGCGCCGGTGGCGATGAAAGTAGGAGAAATTATGGGTTCCGCGGAACAGCTCATCGTGCAGGCACTGCTCGGCCAGCTGCAGAAGATGCTGCTCGGGAGCCTCTCGGGCCTGATCGCCTGATCCGGCTGAGGCGGGCGCGCCGCTTCCTCGCGCCCGTTCTCCGGCCGTGCCCGGTACCTGCACACCGGGTACGGCCTCTGGGGTCGGCCAGTCCGCCCTATCGAACGGGCATTCATGCCCGTGCTATCGCGCCGATGCGAAATCGACTGTCCCCCAACCTGGCTCGTTCCAGTTTCGAGGGGCCGTGCTCGGCGCTCCACCTCTCGGCCGCTGCCGACGGACCACCGTATGTGAGTTCGCCGCTCAGTGCCCTCAGTGAAACAGGACACCGTCATGACTCATCGAGCAATCACTCGCGCCACCGCCGGCACCGCCGCTACCCTCGCGATCGGCGCGCTGACCGCGCTCGCCGCGGGCACCGCCGGCGCGGCACCGGGAACCGTCACCTGGACTCACGGTGCCACCACGTACACCCGCACCATCAGCGACGCGAACCCCACCGTCGGCGAGACCATCACCGTGAGCACCCAGATCAAGCGCACCGATTCGACCAACGAGACGATCAACTGGTTCCGGGACATGCACCCGGCCTGCCTGACCTACGTCACCAACTCGGCGAAGGTGACCGACGACAGCGGCTCCAACCCCGTCGAGCCCTACCTCAACATCCTGTCCGACCGGATCGAGGGCGACTTCACCGCCACCGACTACCAGATGGTCGCCACCAGCTCGCCGGTCACTTTCAGCGCCCAGTACAAGGTCGGCGCCAGCTGCACGCCCGGCTCGGCCATGACCGACGGCATCGTGTACCTCTCCTCTCTCGGCCGTTTCGACTACGGCAACCAGGGCCCGGCCATCAACGTCACCGCGGCCACGCACGCGACGGTCACCCTCGCTCCCGTCACCGGCGCGACCGTGGGTCAGGCCACCACGCTGACCGCCACGGTCAGCCCGGCGAATGCCGGTGGCACGGTGTCGTTCTCGGACGGCACTACCGTGCTGGGCACCGGTACGGTGAACGCCTCGGGCACTGCCACCCTCTCGTGGACCCCGACGGCGGCCGGTCACCACTCGATCACCGCGAACTACTCCGGCACCGGTACGGCGACGACGACCGGCACGGTCACCGTCGCCGCCGCCGGCGGCGGAACTTCTACCGGCAGTGCAATCCCGTCGTTCCTCGCCGGCTTGAGCTCCGGCAACTAGATTCTGTCTCGACGTGAGTAACGGGGTGGCACCACGTGGGGTGCCACCCCGGTCTCCGGGTAGCAGTTGCCCACGTCTCGGGTGCCCTGGCAGGACACACAAAACGGGATGATGGTTCGAAGCCGTTTACCATCAACAGATGTCAGTCGACCGCAGAGATTCGCTCTCGGCCCGCTGGAAGCGTGCATGGCATGCCGTTCCATCCGGCAATATTGCGTCCGGTCCGACCCGAGGTGATTGACAATCAAACCCGGTCGCGTAGTCGGCAAATATTGTTTCAGTTATTTATCAGGTGCCTCTAATGTTCACCCCGCCACGCAGCGGCGAGCGGTTCCACCGCTTCCGCTTACGCCGCATCGGTCTTGGCGATTGCTCCGTGTCTCGAGGAAATCGAATGATGTTGACCTATTCCCGCTTTCCGCAGCGGCCGTGGTGGGGGGTGCTGACCGTGCTGACCCTGGTTTCCGGAGTGGTGTTGGCCGTGGCGGCGCATTCCGCGCCGCCGGCGCATGCTGCGCCCTGCCCGATCGTCGGATCGGTCGATTGCACGACAATTACGCCGCCGAAAACGACACCGCCGACAACGACGACGACGACGGTGACTCCGCCGCCGACAGCTCAGTTGAAGGGGCCGCTGAGCACTCGTGGCCGCTACATCGTCGACGCGAGCGGGAACCGGGTCAAGCTGATGTCCGGTAACTGGCACGGTGCCAGCGGGACCTGGAACGGCAGCGGCGACGATGAGGACCCGGCCAACAACCATGCGGGTGAGGTCGGGCATCGGGCGCCGCTGGGTCTGGATCGTGTCCCGCTGGACAAGCTGGTCAAGGACTTCCGTGCGCTGGGGTTGAACAGTGTCCGGCTTCCGTTCTCGAACGAGATGATCACCGACACCCGACCAGTGCAGGGTTTGACCATGAACGCCCAGCTCAACGGCCTCACGCCGCTCCAGGTGTTCGACCGGGCGGTCACGGCGCTGACCGACGCGGGTCTGGGTGTCATCCTCAACAACCACACCACGTCCACGCTCTGGTGCTGCGGCAACGACGGCAACAATTTCTGGAATTCGGGACAGGACACCCAGAAATGGGTGGACGACTGGGCGTTCATGGCCGCCCGGTACCAAGACAATCCAGGGGTCATTGGCGCGGACCTGCGCAACGAGGTGCGGCGGACCACGTACAACGACCCCAACTGGGGGTGGGACGACAACCAGGACTGGGAGGCCGCCGCCCATCAGGCCGGCGACCGGATCCTGACCAGTGCCAACTCGAATCTGCTCATCATGATCGAGGGCATCAACTGGACCGGCATCCCCTCGGACCTGTTTCCGCACGAGCGGCCCATGCTGAAGCCGGTCGCCGGGCTGTCGGAAACGTTGAAGGTTTCGCACAAGCTTGTGTATTCGGCGCACTTCTACGGCTACATCGGCCCGAACCACACCGGTGCGACCGGGCTGGGTGAAACCCACGACACGCGCTTCCGGGAGATGTCGCGCGATGACCTGTTCAATTCCATGGACCAGCTGGCCGGATACGTCGCCACCACCCAGGACCAGCACTTCACCGCTCCGGTATGGGTGAGTGAATTCGGTGTCGGCAAGGACGGGACCGATCAGGACAAGACCTGGTTCGCGAATATGGTCGACTATCTGATCAGCCGGGACCTGGACTTCGCCTACTGGCCGATCGTCGGGTTCCAGCACCAGAATCAGGGCGACAACTGGGCGTTGCTGCGCTACGACACCGACGGCAGCATGCGCAGCGTCACCGACAGCGACGACTGGCGTGGCGCGGCATTCCGCCGGCTGATGGCCGCGCCCGGGCTTACCGGCCAGGTTGCGCCCGTGCGTACCTGGTCGATGCTCAACGCGATCCACGACGACCACAACGCGTCGGTGCAAGCCGACTACGATTGGGACAGCGGCGCCCACAAACTGGTCTGCCCCGACGATCAGCGCCTGATCGGGATCAGCGCCACGGGGCAGGGTGGGCTGTGCACGGACGCGACCGAGGGCAACCTGAAGGACCAGGGCTCGACGGCGACGGTGGTGAACACAGAGAACGTGGACACCGACTGGGCCACCGGGTTCACGAAATACCAGTGCCCCACAGGGCAATTCATGATCGGATACAGTCTGCGCGGTGACGGGATGTCGGCGGTCCTGTGCTCCCCGAGTCGTATTCCGCTGGGTGGCGGGGGCCGGACCGTGTGGGATGACAAGGGTGACAACCGCCCTGCCTCCGGCGAGGGTGGCGATTACGCTCCCGGCTACTACAAGGGGCAGTGCAACTCCGACGAGTACGCGGCGGGTATCGGCTTCTCGTGGGGCAGCAACCGTCACGGTCATCCGGACGTGCTCTACTGCCGTCCGCTCGGATGAACATAGCCGGCTGTACCTGATATCGAGCCTCACCCGGTCCGCCGGGTGGGGCTCGGTCCGTTCCACGGTGCGGCGCGAGCCACGCCAGGGAAGCTGCCGTTCGTACGCGTGGTACTGGGACCGCCCGACCCAGCGACGACCTTCGCTTTCAGTCCCCGGAGGGTCCACAACCCAGCAGCGCAGCTCGGGCCGCCTGGTCGGTGTCGGCGTCTCGACCGCGTACGGACCTGCTCTCCCCCCAACGGCTACGGGAAACCGCCGCGCGCTTGAACGCGGCGGCTGCGGACCACGGGCACGAACTGGCGACGGTCTTCTACGAGGACTCACCGCAGAGTGCGACCCTGCCCGAGGCGTTCGCAGAGCTCACCATCGAGTGCCGGCGCTCCGGCGCGCACGCCGTGTTCACCCTCCCCGGGTATCTCGGCGGCATGGCGGTCCCGCGCATCTGCCTGCTCGACTTCCTCGCCGCCCGCGGAAACGCCCAGGTCGGGGAACTGGTGGCTTGAGATCCGACGGCACTCGATCCGGAGAACGTTGCACGGCGAAGGTTGCCGAAGTCCAGGAGAAGGCCGCTGCGGCCCGGCCGATCCAGCGAACGATCGCCGCGACCGAGCAATCGCCGGTCTCGAAGGTTGCCGGCGAATCGGTGCGGGGGATGGGGTGCTGTTCGCGTGTGGTGGCGTGATCCCCTCGATTACCGATGGCTGATCCGAACCCTGGAAACCCGGGGGGCGTTGTCCACGATGAAGGGCATCATCGCGACAGTCGGCGCTATCCTGTCGGCATTCCGGGAGCGACATCCCGGAGTCACTGTGGAGTGGCGGCAATTCACGTACGAGGACCCGTCGGCCGGACTGACCAGTGGCGTGGTGGATGTCGCGTTCACACGGCGGCCGTTCGTGGACGACGGGATCGGGTTCGAGACGTTGTTCGCCGAACCGCTGATGGTCATGGTGCCCGCGAATCATCGCCTGGCGCAGCGGACCGAGGTGTTCGCGCACGAGCTACTCGACGAACCCCTGCTGGGCGCGGCGACGACCGATCCGGTGTGGAATGCCTTCTGGGAGTTGGCGGCTCACCGTGACGGGCGCCGCGCGCCGGTCGTGACCCGATCCAACTCGCTCCTCGAGGAGCTGCACAAGGCCGCCACCGGGGTCGGGGTGGTGGTTACGGTGGCCTCGGCACCAGCCGAATCCCGCTGCCCGGGATTCGGCTGGTGCCGATCGCCGACACCGCGCCGAACGAGGTCGCCGTCGGCTGGCGCGGCGACAACGAGGCCCCGCTGGTCCGCTCGTTCGTCGACATCGCGCGCACGGTGCGCGACGCTCATCCGGAACTGATCGCGCGACTGCAGAAGCCCGATTGCGCGGACCGCATCGTCCCGGCGCAGCTGTGATCGGAATCCACAATGATTCGTGGTCGGCAATCCAAAAATAGTGGTTTCCCTTGTCTGATTTCCGCCGATACTATTTCCCTAGTGAGCGGAATTGATCGCCACAAGGCTCGTCTCACCCCGCATCCCTCGTCCTGCGGGGTGAGATATGCCGAATTTCCGGTTCGAATGAAGGAGCATTCATATGCTGGGTTCCGCGGCCAACATTCTGGCACAAACAATCGTCGGCCAGCTGACGCACCTGATCCAGGCTACGCTTTCCGGCGTGAAGAACTAGGCTGTTCCCTGAGTGAGCTGAGGGGGTGGCGCCGTGCATGAACTGGCGCCACCCCCTCGGTGTGGGCCACCCTTCCATATGCTGCATCCGAATGCTGGATTCGACAACAATTGCTTGTCAGCAGACCGTCAACAATGATTTCCGATCGTTTCGTCTTTCGGTACCCACTTTCCGGTGAGCAGATCTCGTTCACGCTCGACGCGCCCCGCATCGAGGTCACCTCATTGCCTGATACGCAGTGCGTTTCAATGCATGGTACCGCCGTGTCCGTGACCGGAATTAGACAACAGTTCATTGTCGAGGCATCACGAAGAGTGGTTTCTGTTCGCTCTCAGCTACCCCTAAGGTATTCCACGAGAGCAGCTTACACCCGGCTTGCTTCGTATCCCACAGTCCGATGCTCGATAGGAGGCGTACCGGTCTCGATGGAAAGAAGGAAAGAAATCATGGGTTCCGCGGAACAATTCATCGTGCAGGCACTGCTCGGCCAGCTGCAGAAGATGGTGCTCGGCAGCCTTTCGGGTAAGACCGTCTGACTCGACGCAGGGCGGGCGTGCTCTTCCTCGCGCCCGCCCTCGGCCGTACCCGGTTCTTGCCGACCAGGTACGGCCTGTCGGGCCGGCCGGTCCGACCACCTGGACCAGGCACCTCTGCCCGTGCTATCGCGCCGATGCGAAATCGACTGTCTCATAACCTGGCTCGTTCCGGGTCCTCAGGACCGTGCTCGGCGCTCCACCTCTCGGCCACTGTGGCCGGACCACCGTATGTGAGCTCACCGCTCAGTGCTTTCAGCGAAACAGGACATTGTCATGACTCATCGAGCCTTCACTCGCGCCACCGCGGGCGCTGCCACGACCCTCGCGCTCGGCGCGCTGACCGCCCTTGCCGCGGGCACCGCCGGCGCGGCTCCGGCGACCGTCACCTGGACCAACGGCGCCTCCACCTACACCCGCACCATCAGCGACGCGACCCCCACGGCCGGTGAGACCGTCACCGTGAGCACGCAGATCCAGCGCACCGATTCGACCAACGAAACGGTCGACTGGTTCGAGGACTGGCACCCGGACTGCCTGACCTATGTCACCGACTCGGCGAAGGTGACCGACAACAGCGGCGCCCACCCCGTCGATCCGCGCACCACGTCCATCATGCCCAACTTCGTATTGGCTGATTTCAGCACCGCCAGCTACAAGGTGACCGCGAGCACGTCCCAGCCGGTCACCTTCAGCGCCCAGTACACAGTCGGTGCCGGCTGCGCGACCGGTACGGCCCTCACCGACGGCATCGTCTACAACTCCTCAGCCGGCACCTTCACCTTCAACACCCAAGGCCCCGCCATCACCGTCACCGCAGTCGCGAACTCGACGGTCACCCTCGCTCCCGTGGCGGGCGCTACCGTGGGCCGGGCCACCACGCTGACCGCGACGGTCGCGCCGGCGAATGCCGGTGGCACGGTGTCGTTCTCGGACGGCTCCACGGTGCTGGGCACCGGCACTGTGGACAACACCGGCAAGGCGACCTTCTCGTGGACCCCGACCGCGGCCGGCAGCCACTCCATCACCGCGAACTACGGCGGATCAGCCGCCGCCGCCACCGCCACGACCACCGGCACGGTCACCGTCGCCCCGGCGACAACCACGGCCCCGACCACCACCACGACGGCCTCAACCACCACTACGGGCACTGTGCCGTTCGACTACGGCGCCATGCTGACTCAGGTTCTCACCTTCCTCGGTGCGGGCAGCTCGATCAACTACCACCCCTGATCGCCGCATTGTCCCGGCCACGGCATCGCCGCCGCCCCCTGGCCCCTGTCGCCGCGCTCGGCCTCGACGCTCTGGCCATGCCCGAACATCTCGATCCGAAAGAACCCCATGCGTAGTACCCATGTCCGCCGTGCCGCGATGATCGGCACCACGGCTCTGCTTCTGATCGCGCCCGGCGCGGCTCTCACACTCGCGCAGCCCCCCGCGCCGGCGCCTGCGCTGCCGGCGGACCTGGTGGCCGCGATCCAGCGCGATCTCGGACTAAGCCCGGCTCAGTACCTCGACCGGGCGGAGACCGGCCAGAACCTGGTGCGGTTCGCCGACTCGATGCGCGCAACCTTCCCCGAGTCCTTCGCGGGCGCTTGGCTCGATGCCGACGGCACGCCGATGGTCGGTCTAGCCGACGGAATCGACAAGGCCGCCGCCCGTACCGCGGTCGAGGCCGCGGGCTATCAGGTGAGGGACCAGCAGCACAGCGAGCGCGCGCTGCTCGACCAGTTCGGCCAGTTGAGCGACTGGATCCGGAATCTTCCCTCGGAGCTGTCCGGTCACGTCAAGGGCGCCTCGATCGACCCGGTCCACAACGACATCGCGTTGAAGACCGACGCAGCCGCGCAGGGGCAGGGCCTGCAGTTGCCCGATTTCCTGGGGTTCGTGCGCGTGATCCTGGGATCGCTCGGCTCGGCCCAACAACCGACGACTCAGCCGCCGGTCACCACGACTACTGCACCGCCGGTGACCACGACTACTACATCGCCGACCACCACGACGACCGAACCGCCGGTGACCACGACAGCACCCCAGCCGCCGGCCCACGATGCCATGCTCGGTGGCGACCCCTACAGCGCCGACGGCCTCAACGCCTGCTCGCTCGGTTTCAATGGCACCGACCATTCGGGCAATGTGGTGAACATCAGCGCTGGACACTGTGATCCGAACGGACAGAACGCGGGTACGCCCGACGCCACGGTCGCCTACGAGGGGAATTCGCACGACGGCTCTGTGCACACCCCTCGCTTCGGCACCTTCGACAAAACAGTCACCGATAACGTCGACTTCTCGGTCATCAAAATCGACAAAGAGGTCGCCGGCCGGTTCAAGAACAATTTCGTTCGCGTCCCGGGCGGGGACCCGCTGCCGATCACCGGCATCGCGGATCCCCTGGTCGGGGCGCCGGTGTGCAAGTCCGGCGAGAAGGCCGGCTTCAACTGCGGCACCATCTCCGACGTCAATCAGACCCTTGTCATCGACGACTATCGCACCCTGAAAGATTCCTTCGTCGCGACCGTCGCGTGCGCGCTGCCGGGCGACAGCGGTGGACCCGTCGTGACCGGGACCATGGCACTGGGCATCTCGAGCGCCGGTGACAGTCCGACTCAGGCGGACTGCGACAACTGGCATTACACCAACGTGTGGGCGACGCCGATCAAGGCGATCCTCGCGGCAGACGCCGGCCTGAAGGTTCGGACCAACTAGCTTCTTCCCGAAGTGAGTTGATGGTGTGGCACCGCGCAGCGGTGCCACACCATCAACTGTGTTCAGTGAGCCTTTTTCATCGTGCAGGCCGGCTGCGTGAAGCTGCCGGGCCTGCAGTACGTGGATGGCTCGGGCGAGTCGATCGGCTTTGTGTGGGCTGCAGTGTAGTTTCACAAGATTTTTCTAGGTCTTGAGCTGTTCGAATGCCCGCTCACTCAGGCCACGCAGCCGGGCGTGGGCACGGTTGGCGGATCCGCCCCGACCTGCCGCTCGCACAATCAGGGCTGGAAGCAGAAGCTCGATTTCGCGGACCGCACCGTGCGTGCGGATCTGTGATCGGAGATCCACAATGATTCGTGGTCGGTAATCTGCAAACAGTGGTTTCCCTTGTCTGATTTCCGCCGATACTGTTTTCGTGGTGAGCGGCACTGCTCGCCACAAGGCTCGTCTCGCACCGTATCCCTCATCGCGGGGTGAGATGTGCCGAATTACGGTTCGAATGAAGGAGAATCCCTAAGGGTTTCGTGGCAAACGCTCTGGCGCAAGCAATCGTCAGCCAGCTGACGCACCTGATCCCGGCTGCTATTGTTCAGCGAGGTCCGGCCTACGAGGAACTACAATAATTGCTTGTGGAAAATCTGCACACAGTGATTTCTCTTTTATTCCGCCGGGTTCTAGCATTTCCCGATGCGAGCGGAAATGATCGCGATCGAATGTAGTTCCCAATGACGCAAATGGAACCGCCCCCAATCCGCATGCGCCGCCGAACCCGAATAATCCCACCATCCATCGGTAGGCGACGGCGGTCTGGCCATCTCGGTCACCGCCCCGGCCCCGACGCCCTTGGCCATGCCCGAATACCCCGATCCGAAAGAATCCCATGCGTAGTACACACGCCCGCCGTGCCGCGATGATCGGTACCACGGCCCTGCTTCTGACCGTGCCCGGCGCGGCCCTCACGCTCGCGCAGCCCGCTGCGCCGGCGCCCGCTGCGCCGGCGTCCGCGCTGCCGGCGGACCTGGTGGCCGCGATCCAGCGCGATCTCGGACTCAGCCCGGCCCAGTACCTCGACCGGGCAGAGACCGGCCAGAACCTGGTGGCGTTCGCCGACTCGATGCGCGCGACCTTCCCCGACTCGTTCGCGGGCGCTTGGCTCGATGCCGACGGCACGCCGATGGTCGGTCTGGCCGACGGGGCGGACAAGGCCGCTGCCCGTACCGCTGTCGAGGCTGCCGGGTATCGGGTGAAGGATCAGCAGCACAGTGAGCGCACGCTGCTCGACCAGCTCGGCCAGTTGGGCGACTGGATCCGCAATCGCCCCGTGGAGCTGTCCGGTCACGTCGCTGGTGCCGCGATCGACCCGGTCGCCAACGACATCGCGTTGAGCACCGACGCTACCGCTCAGGGGCAAGGCCTGCAGTTGCCAGACTTCCTGGGGTTCGTGCGCGTGATCCTGGGATCGCTCGGCTCGGCCCAGTCGCCGACCACCACGACGACCCAGCCGCCGACCACTACGACGACCAAACCGCCCGTGACCACGACCACCAAGCCGCCGGTCACCACGACCACCACGAAACCGGCCGTGCCG
>NZ_RFFH01000036.1 GCF_003696265.1 Nocardia stercoris
ACTCGCTACGACAAGCTCGCCGTTCGTTATGTGGCGACGGTCCATGTCGCTGCGATCAATCAATGGCTGCGACACGAGTGAGGGCGGGCCGAACGGCCCGCCCTCACCACTTCGAAACACTGCCTAGCAGCCGGGTGCCTACGCGCGCCAGGCCGCACTCCCCGCAGAGGAACCGCTGCCATGCCCCCGATCCGCCGCCTCCTGACGATCACCCTCGCCGCTGCCGCCGTGGCCGCGGCCACCGCCGGTACCGCCGCAGCCCACGTCGAGGTGTCGGCCCCCGACGCGACCCGGGGCGGGAACGCGGTCCTGACCTTCCGGGTCCCCAACGAGTCGGCCACCAACAGCCCCACCGTCGCACTCACCGTCCAGTTCCCGGCACTCACCGCGGTCGACTACCAACCGATCCCCGGCTGGAAAGCCACCACGAGCACGGACAAGAACGGCAATGTCACGGCCGTGACGTGGACCGCCGACCCCGGAGTGGGAATCTTCCCGGGCCAGTTCGGCCAGTTCCAGGTGCTCGCCGACAACCTGCCGGACCAGGACACCGTCACCTTCCCGGCGACGCAGACCTACAGCGACGGCGAAGTCGTCACATGGTCCCAGCCGCCGAACAAGAACGGCTCCGAACCCGAACTCCCCGTCCCCACATTGACGCTGGCACCCAAGCACAGCGACAAGGCCGAACCCACAGGCCGCGACAGCACCGACCGCACGGCCCGATGGCTCGGCGGTATCGGAATCGGCGCTGCCGCATCGGCATTGGGAGCTACCGCCGGGCTGCTGTTCCGCAGCCGCGAGCGCGCTCGACAAGGCAGTCGGCGCGGAATGAATTAGTTGGGAGTTTGTTGGGGTCCGGTCCGATATGGCCGGACCTTCGGCATTTCTGGGGTGGTCTAACCTGCGCTGATGTGCCCCCGGCAGGACACGTAAAACATGGGCAACTGGGAAAGCCTGGTCATCGTGGGTGTGTATCAGATCGAGCAGCCAGGGCGGCCGCACTCGGAATGAATAGCTGTTCCTATCCTGGTAGTGCCTGTCGACGGCGGCTGAATCCTGTATTCACGTGCCGTCGACAGCGCCCTGGCGGGGCTCGATGAGGGTAGGAATGGTTCTGGTCAGCGGTTTTCGTGGGGGACACTGTGGTCGAAGCGGATTCGGGGCGGGCTGTCAGTGGGCGTTGCTGTATCACGGGGCGCAAGTGCGGCAAGCGTTCGAGCTCCGGGAATCCTCGCGCAGCGATGAGGACAAGCTCGCATCGTGGCCGGCGGCGTTGTCCGGTCGAGTTGCGCGACGACTAGTTGCGCCCAGCGCTGCTGGCGCGGTGCTAGCTGACCCTCGGCGTGGCGTACCAGCTCACGCTGCCGCACACGCGCCACGAGCGGCTCGGCGACTTCCGGGTCCTGGTTCTCGATGAACCACAGCTCATTCCGGTCGGGTCCGCTGTGCGCGGGAGTGAACCGGGTAGCCGACGCACTTGTCTCCGCGGCGCCCGCGTCCAGCATCACCGCGTGTGCGGCCGGGAACGCGATCAGGTGTAGGGGACGTGTCAGGCGTATGTCAGGTCGATATCAGCCGGGTTGACGACAGTGGTTCCCGTAACGAATCCAGCGCCCGGGCTGCCACGGCGACCGTGGCCGGCGATTAGGAAAGGAAACCCCAATGTTCGCTCTAATGGGGCGCATTGCCGTCAACCATCCGTGGAAGGTGATCGTCCTCTGGGTGCTCGCCGCCGTCACAGTGGTGGGACTGGCACCGAAACTCTCTCCGACCACCGACCAATCCGCCTTCCTCCCTTCGCACTACGAATCCATCGAGGCGATGGAACTACAGCGGCAGGCGTTTCCAGACGACACCACGCCGGCAGCGCTGATCGTGGTGGAACGCGGCGACGGATCCGCGCTCACAGCGAAGGACTCCACCGCGATCGCCGATATCACGAACGACCTGTCCGGGATCGGTATCAAGGGCGTCACCGGGATTCAGGCTACGTCGCCGTCGCAGAATCGGTTGATCCAGGTCATAGCGGTGCAGATGGTCAAGGTCACGGATCCGAGTGACAAGACGCAGACCGACGCCGTGAAGAAACTGCGAGACGAGTTGAAGCACAAGGTCGACGGCACCGGGCTGAAAGCCGGCATCACCGGCACCGCCGCGCAGACCCTCGACCAGACCGAATCCGGCAACAAAGGGATGGCCATCATCGGCATCGCCACCGTCGCGCTGATTCTGGTGCTGTTGCTGGTCATCTTCCGTAGCCCGATCATCGCGCTGCTTCCGATCCTCACCATCGGCGCCATCTCCAGCACAGTCGGCGGGCTGATCGCCTTGGCGGCCAAGACCTTCGACCTGAAGGTGGACAGCTCGGTCAACTCGCTGCTGACTGTCGTGCTGTTCGGTGTCGGTACCGACTACATCCTGTTCCTGATGTTCCGCTACCGGGAGCGGCTGCGTGCCGGTGAAGATTCCAAGACCGCCATGATCAGCGCGGTCACCCGGGTCGGCGAGGCCATCACCTCCGCCGCGGGCGCGGTGATCATCGCCTTCATGGCGCTGACGCTGTCCACCCTCGGCATGTTCCGCGCGCTCGGCCCGGCGTTGGCCATCGCCGTCGCGGTCACCATGCTGGCGGGGCTGACCCTGGTGCCGGCCATCGTGTCCAAGCTTGGCGCCAAGGTGTTCTGGCCGTCCAAGGCCTGGCAGCGGGAACCGAAGGGTGTGCTGTTCGCGGCGCTCGGCCGCGGGCTGGGCAAGCGGCCCGGAGTGTTCGCCGTCGCATCCGGCGCGGTGCTGATCGCCCTGGGCGTGGCGGCGTTCGGCTTCCACCCGACCTTCGACATGAGCTCCGGATCCACCTCCGACACCGCCGAATCCTCGTTCTACGGAAAGGAACTGCTGAAGGGCATGCCGGCCGGCGCGACCCAGCCGTCCCTGGTCTACCTGCGCTCCGACGCACCGCTCACCGATGCGCAACTGGGCGCGTATCGGATCGCGCTGGCGGGTACCCCAGGTATCGGAACCGTCAGTGAGCCGCGGGTAGCGAACGGTGGTGAGGTCGCCGAGTACCAGGTGGCGCTCAGTGCGGAACCTGAATCCGACGCCGCGCTGGCGACCGTCCGCGGGCCGCTGCGGGACACCGCACACGCCGCAGCCCCGGTCGGCAGCATCGCCTACGTGGGCGGCATGACCTCTGTGTACGTCGACTTCCAGGCGGCGATGAACCACGACTACAAGATCGTGTTCCCGGTGGCGGCCATCCTCATCGCCGTGGTGCTCGCCCTGCTACTGCGCAGTGTCGTCGCACCCTGGTACCTGATGGCTTCGGTGGGTCTCGGCTTCGCCGCCACCCTCGGCGCGGCGGTGCTGGTCTTCCAACACTTCCAGCACAACTCCGGCCTGATCTTCAACCTGCCGGTGGTCATGTACATGTTCGTCGTAGCTCTCGGCACCGACTACAACATCCTCATGGTGGCCCGCCTCCGCGAGGAATCCCGCGAAGGCAACACTCCGCACGAGGCCGCCGCCCTGAGCGTCCGCCACACCGGTCCGACCATCGCCGCAGCGGGCATAATCCTGGCCGGCAGCTTCGCCTCGATGATGTTGGCGGGCAACACGATCCTCTCCCAGATGGGCTTCGCGATCTCGGTGGGCATCGCCATCGCCGCTTTCGTCATGGCCATGTTCTTCACCCCGGCCATCACCGCGATCCTCGGTGAGCGTGCCTGGTGGCCCAGCCGCACCACCCCCAAGTGGAACCGCCGGCACGACGACGAATCCGACTGGAAGGCATCGGAATACAGCTACAACCGGTAGTCGTCTACTTCTTCGACCACGCCAGGACCGGCGGCCCGATGGGCCGCCGGTCCTGGCGTTCATGAGTCCAGCGTCCCTCGCATCATTCGGCAACTGGGTGAGCGCGGGTGGGGCGGCGGGGCTGACTCGTCCTCGGGCGCGGGTGGATTCGAGTCTTTGAGGGTGTCTTCGATACCCGTTCCCGCGTAGCCGAATTGATAGCGGCCGGGGATGGCGGCAGTTCGTGACTTCCGGCGCTGATGCCATACGCAAGCGGATGTCAGCTCGGTATCAGTGCGATATCAGCGCCGTCGGACATCGTCCATAATCGTGACGGAAATGAATGCGACGATGCGGGCCGCCTACGTCCCGGCGGTCGATGCGATGTGGGAAGTGCGGGAATTGCGGAGGCCGGAGCCCGGTCCGGGCGAGGTGCTGATCCAGGTGCGGGCGAGCGGTATCTGCTACACCGACATCTGGTCTACCACCGGGGTGATTCCGGTGGGTGTGCCCGGGGTGGTCGGGCACGAGACGGTCGGCGAGGTCGTCGCGGTGGGCGACGGGGTGCACTCGCGGGTGGTCGGTGACCGGGTTGCGACGACCTGGATCCTGCAGACGTGTGGCCGGTGCGAGTATTGCCGGCGCAACAAGCCGGTGAGCGGGGTGGCCGGGTTGAGTTGTGCCGCACCCAAGACCAGTGGGTTCAGTGTGCAGGGTGGACATGCCGAGTACCTCGCTGCGCCGGAGGCGGCGACGGTGTTGTTGCCGGAGGGTTTGTCTTTCGAGCTGGCCGCGCCCGTGGCGTGTGCGGGTTACACGACCTGGAGTGCGCTGTGCGCGGGTAATCCGCGGCCGCACGAGCGGGTCGCCGTGGTGGGGATCGGCGGGCTCGGGCATATGGCTGTGCAGTACGCGAAGGCGGCCGGGTTCGAGACGATCGCCCTCACGCATTCACCGGACAAGCACGCGCTCGCGCTGAAACTAGGTGCGGACGAGGTGGTTTCGGACGGCCGCGAACTCGCGGCGATAGGTGGCGCCGACATCATTCTCATGACCGGCAACTCCAACCGCGCGGCCATGGACAGCCTGCACGGATTGCGCCCGGAGGGCCGGATGGTGCTGATCGGCCTGCCGCACGACACCGACTTCGTCATTCCCGGGCCGGAGACCGGCATCAATTTCGTGGTCAACCGCAACCAGATCATCGGCGCGACGCACAGCGGCTTCGAATACCTCACCCAGGCCCTCGACTTCGTCGCCACCGGCAAGGTGACACCGATGATCGAAACCTATCCACTCGCACGAGCCACCGACGCCTACGAACGCGTAGCCAGCGGCGCCGTACGCTTCCGCGCCGTTATCACCTACTGAGACCAGCAGACTCGGCCGCGACCGGTCGGCATCGATCATTCGGACTCGGGTACCGGTCACGGCCGAAATATGGCGATGGACATGGGGAGCGGCGTCGGTTCGGGATGCAGACGCCGCGACCTCGGTCGCGTGCCATGGTCAGCAAGCGAGTGTGGCCGCGGCCAGCTCGTGCCAGTTCGCCTGCGCGCCTTCACTCGTGGCCTCTGCGAACCGTTGTTCACCCAGGCTACGTCGCGTGGCCTGCTCGATTCGCGCCAGATCCGGCTGGGATCGATCCGGCAACCCGCGCACGCCCGCACTTGCCGCGAGCAACCTCGCGGCCTGCTCGTGCTGGTCACCGCGTAGCGCCAGGTCCGCGATCCCGATGAGTATCTGCGCGATCAGGGGCGCATGCCCCGCCTCGGACGCCGCGTCGAAGGCTACGGCGCGATGTTCGCGGGCTTTGTCGAGGTTGTCGGCGAGGTAGCCGAGCAGGTCGTGTGTCACCGCCCGGATACTTGCCCACTCCGTGTCCAGAACGGTTGTCGCGATGTCGAGTTGGCGGTACGCCTGCTCGGTGTCGCCGTTCCAGCGCGCGAGTTCGGCCTTCGCCAACGCCAACTCGGCCAGCGCGTTCGGCCAGGCCACCCGTTCCGCGAATCGCTGTGCCTCGGCCATGGCGGCCGTGCTCGCCTGCGCATCATCGAGCAGCCAGTACAGCTGGGCCTGCCGCGCCCGCGCCTGAACCACGTCTTCGATGGCGCCGATCTCGGCGGTCGCCGCGATCGCCTGGTCGAAATGCTCGCACGCGGCGGCGAACTCGCCGCGCATAGCGATTCGATTCGCCAGCTCGGTCAAAACGTACGAGATCCCCCACCGCTCACCGAGCGCCTGAAATTCAGCGAGCGCCAGCTCGAGATTCTCATCCACGTCCTGCCCGTCCTGGCCGAGCATGATCTGGACCTTCGCGATATGCAGCCGACCCAGTGCGCGTGCCCACGGGTCTTCGTCGACGAGCAGTGGGTCGAACGCCGGGAGAAAGTCATCCGGTGTCGTCTCCAACATTCGTTTCATCGGGGCGGCAAATCCCAGCAGCGTGTAGCGGTGCCGGCCGTGCTGAGTGATCTGGTAGGTCTTTTGGATCCACTCTTCAGCCTGGTATTGGTCACCTCGATCGAAGGTTCGCTTTCCCCGATAATATTGACGGGAATATCGACGCCGCGCGGTCGTGAACATCATGCCGAGCGAATACACCGTGGCCCGGGTGGCCTCGTCCACCTCGCCGGGCAAAGCGGCTGCTGCGGTGATCAATTCGATGCCTGTGGCCTTGTGCCCTCGCAGCCACCAGTACCAGCCTGCGACCGCCGCCAGCCCCATCGCCCCGGCTGCGTCCCCGGTCTTGAGCGCGCCGTGCATAGCGGCAGTGATGTTGTCGTGCTCGGCCTCGAGTACGGCGAGCCACAGCAATTGCTCGGATTCACGCAAGCGAGGTTCGGCAGTCGCGCAGAGTGCGGTGAAGTACGCGAGATGCGCACGCCGGACCACATCCGATTCCTCTGCCTCCGCGAGCCTCTGTTCGGCGTATTCCTTGATCGTGCCGAGCATCCGATAGCGTGGCGCTCGCCCACCATCGGCGAGCACCAACGATTTCTCAGTCAGCGCAGTCAGCAGCTCGAGCACTTCCCACCCCTCGACCGCCGTGTCTTTACCGCCCGCCGCGCCCGAGCAAACCCGTTCGGCCGCTTCGAGACTCGCACCACCGGCGAAGACCGAGAGCCTGCGCAGCACCATCCGCTCTGAGTCGGTGAGCAGCTCCCAACTCCAGTCGATCATGGCCCGCAGTGTCCGATGCCGGGGCAGCGCGGTACGGCTGCCGCCGGTCAGCAAGCGGAACCGATCGTCGAGCCGGTCGGCGAACTGATCAAGCGACATAGTGCGCAATCTGGCCGCGGCCAATTCGATTGCCAGTGGCATGCCGTCCAGTGCCCGGCACACGCGCGCCAAGGTCGATAGCGTGTGGACGTCGGTCGCGAGGTCCTTACGCACCGCGCCGACTCGATCCCGCAGCAACTGCACGGCCGGAGAGGACTCGATCTCGCCGGGATCGGCGCCCACCGCGGGCACGACCAACGGCACGACCGGGCACAGTGCCTCACCGGTGATACCGAGCGGTTCCCGGCTCGTCGCGAGGATCCGCAGTCCCCGGCACTCTCCAAGCACTCGATGGGCGAAGGCCGCCGCGGACTCGATCACATGCTCACAGTTGTCCAGAATCAGCAACATCGCCCGCTCGCGGATCGCGGCAATCACTCGATCCGTCGGCCCCGCGTCCGATGCTCCACCGAGCAGACCTTCCCGCAGTCCGAGCGCGGCGAGAGTCGCTTGCGCCACATCACCGTCGGAGCCGATGGCCGCGAGTTCGACTACCCAGGCCCCCTCCGGCAGGTCGCCGAGCAGTGTGTGCGTGGTTTCACCGGCCAGCCTGGTCTT
This sequence comes from Nocardia stercoris, assembly GCF_003696265.1. GTDB lineage: Bacteria > Actinomycetota > Actinomycetes > Mycobacteriales > Mycobacteriaceae > Nocardia > Nocardia stercoris. Next base: position 7,636 of record NZ_RFFH01000036.1, read on the forward strand.
CCCCGATCCGCCCGGCCCGATCAGGGTGGTAAGCCGATGTTTCGCGATGAGTTCGCGAACCTCGGCGACATCGGAATCCCGGCCGACGAAGGTCGTCAGCTCGGCACGCAAGTTGGTCCGGCGGCCTTCCTCCTCCCGCCCCAACTCTCCCCTCAGCAACGCGACATGCAGTTCGGACAGCTCCGGTGAGGGGTCTACGCCCAGCTCGCCGGCCAGGGTAAGTCTCGTGCGCTCATACACCCCCAGCGCCTCGGTATCACGACCGGTTGCGACGAGGGCACGCATCAACGCGGCGACAAGCCGTTCCCGCAATGGATGTTCGGCCACGGCATCGGCGAGTTCGGTGACCAGACCCGCACCGCGGCCGAGTGCGATCTCCGCATCGAACCGATCCTCCAACGCGGTCAGGCGTAACCCTTCGAGCCGGCCGACCACCGCATCGAACGCCGCACTTCCTTCCAGACCGACGCCCTGCAGAGCGGCACCGCGCCACAAGGTGAGAGCCTCGCCCAACAGCTGAGCCTGCTCCGATTCTTCACGGCCGCGGGCCTGTTCGACAAGCCGTTCGAACCGTATGGCATCGACGGCGTTCGGTTCCACGATCAGCCGATACCCACCTGGCTGCGCCTCGACAGCCCCATCCGGCAGCACCTTGCGCAACCGGGATATCAACGCCTGCAAGGCATTCGTCGCATCAGATGGCGGCTGCTCGCCCCAAATCCAGTCGACCAACCTCGTTTTCGAAACCACACGACCCGGCTCCAGCGCGAGCGCAATCACCAACCCACGTAACCGGGTACCCTGCACCTCCACGGAACAGCCGTCGCCCATTCGAACCGCGAGCGGTCCAAGCATCCTGATCTGCACCGCTCTATTGTCCCGTTCTGGCTGGCAGGTCGCCTCGCTGTCCGGCTTGCCGATGATCACCGCCCCCTCTTCATCCCGCATCGCCATCTGACGACACCGGCGACCCCCAGCAACCGCAATATCGGCGGAATTCTGCAGTTCAGAGTGAGTAATATCAATGGATTCTGTCGTTCTGGCCAGTTCCAGCAGACGCCCTTTCGGATCAATGTTGCATCGGAGTTTTCGCTGGCACCTGCGGCGGAGCGCCAGTCGTGGTCTCGGACGATCCGGTGGAGGTCGGGGATTCCAGTGTCGATGGCGGGCGCAGTGGTGCGCCGTCGTCTCGCTGACTGCCCTACGAGCGCCGAAGCCTTCGATGCCCGACCGGAATGGGACATCGAACAGGACTTCGGTGATCTCGACGGACACCCCGGTCATGGTGCTCTGACGATGGATCCGCCCGTTTACACCAGGTGATGTCCGCCGTCGACATGGATCACGGTGCCGGTGATGAATTCGTTTGTCATCACCGCATGGAAGGCAGCGGCGATGTCCTCAGGACGGCCGATGCGTCCCGCGGGCAGTTTCGCGGCCATCGAGGCATGGCGTTCTGCTTTGGAGTCGGCGGCGAACTGGTCCCATACCCGCGGTATCCACCCAGCCGGGGGAGACGGCGTTGACGCGCAGCGGGGCCAATTCGAGCGCCAGTGCGCGCACCAGCCCCTCCAGTGCGGCGTTGGCCGTGGCGACCATGGTGCCGCCGATGCCGGGCCGGTAGGCGGCGATGCCGGAGGTGACGGTCAGCGAGCCGGTCAGCGTGCCGGCGTGCTTGGCGACCAGCCAGGGTCCGAGCACCTTGATGTCGATGACGGTGCGGGCGTCGGTGAGGGCGAAATCGGCCAGCGGTGCGTAGCCGCGGCTCATGTCCACGGCGGTGACAACGACGTGGTCGAGCGGGCCGAGGTCGGCGAACAGGCGCTGGACAGAGTCTTCGTCGACGATGTCGACCAGGTGGGTCTGCAGCCGCTCCGGCGTACCCAGTGCGGTCGCGGCGGCATCGAGTCGTTCACTCGAGCGGCCCGCGATGGTCACCTGCTGGCCGGCGGCGAGCATACGGGCTGCGAGCGCGAATCCCATGCCGGAGCTTCCGCCGATGATCAGAGTGTGCGAAATGTCGGTCATGCCATTCACTGTCGGTCCGCACCGCGTAGCTGGGGAGGCCGTGTGTGGCCTGGTCCTGACAGGGCCAGCCCGATCAGCGCCGGAGCGGGCAGACTGAACGAGTGAGTGAACGCCGTGTCCTGGGGGACTTCCTGCGCGCCCGCCGTGACCGCATCCAGCCCGCGCAGGTGGGGCTGCTGGTAGAGACCGGCCGGCGGCAGACGCCCGGCTTGCGGCGCGAAGAAGTAGCGACCATGGCCGGGCTGAGCGTCGACTACTACATCCGCTTGGAGCAGGGCCGCGACACCAATCCGAGCATGGCGGTCCTCGACGCGCTGGCAGCGGCGCTGCGATTGGACGAGGACGAACACGCTCACCTGTACAACCTGGCCCGGGGGGTGGCCGGACGGCGGCCGCGGCCGCGGGCGCCGCAAACGCCGGCGCGGCCGGGGCTGGTGCAGCTGCTGGAGTCGGTGCGGCCGACGCCGGCGTTCGTGCTGGATCAGGTGAGTAATCTACTCGCGGCCAATCCCGAAGGGCTGCGGCTGCTGTCGGGTGTCGGGGATTGGGAACCGGCGGACCGCAATCTGATCAGGTACGTGTTCACCCATCCCGAGGCGCGTTTCGTCTTCGAGGACTGGGAAGGCATGGCGATGGACTGTGTCGCGCACCTGCGCACGGTGCAGGGCAACGACCCCGGCTCGCTGGCGCTGGCCGCGCTGACCACCGAATTGTGCGCGGCCAGCGCCGAATTCGAGCGGTTGTGGGCGCACTACGATGTGCGCACCAAGCGTGGGGCCCGGCGGGTATTCCGGCACGCGGGTTTGGGGCGGTTCGCGTTGACCTCGGAGATCTTGTCCACGCCGGACGGTCAGCGGTTCGTCGCGTTCCAGGCCGCACCGGACAGCCCGGATAGTGACGCGCTCACCCTCCTGGGGCTTGTGGGTGATGGTGTACCGAGCTGCAGCGAGCATGCCGAGCGCGAAAGGCCGTGACAGAAGCCAGGGTTCTCGTGGCCGGTTCATCGGCAGGCAGATGTGTCGCCGCAACAGCCGAGACAACCGGTGGCCGACCGCCTGCGTGGCCGGGTCTGCCATCATCCTCGATCCTGGCGGCGTTCTGCCTTCAACTCGATCATCACACGGTGCGTCCCTGACCTGCAGGGACCTGAGGAGAGACGGTGCCCTAGTGACCGAATTTGTGGAATTGTCCGGTGGCCGGATCGCGTGCGACGTGCTCGGGGAGGGGCCGCTCGTACTGCTGGCGCACGGCATCGGTGACCATCGCCAGGCTTACCGGGACGTGGCGCCCCGGCTGGTGGCGGCGGGCTACCGGGTGGTCAATATGGATATCCGCGGGCACGGCGAGTCGTCCCTGGACTGGGTGTCGGAGACCGGGCGGGCAGCTATCAGCCGGACCGATGTGGCGCGGGATATGGTTGAGGTGATCAAGCATTTCGGCGGTCCGGCCGTGGTCGTCGGACACTCGATCTCCGGGGGCGCGGCGACGATCGTCGCTGCCACCGCACCGGAGTCGGTCGCGGGCATCGTGGAGATCAACCCGTTCACACTGGTCCAAAAGTTCGATGTGCCAGGTTTTTTCCGGGTGCGCCGGTATCGGCAGGGGATGCTGCGGCTCGGGCTGGCTGCGACGGGCAGCCTGCGCTGGTGGCTGCGCTACCTCGACGTGGCCTATCCGAGCAAGCCCGCCGACTATGCCACGTACATGGCGGAATTGGCGGCCACGTTGCGCGAACCGGGTCGGATGGCGGAATTCATGAAGACCGGCAAGTCCACGCCGGCCGACGCGCAGGCACAGTTGCCCAACGTCGGCTGCCCGGCGCTGGTGATCATGGGCACCTCGGACCCGGATTTCGTCGATCCGACGGCTGAGGGCGAAGCGGTCATCTCCGCGATGCCGCCCGGTGTCGGGCAACTGGCGACCATGGCGGGCGGCCACTATCTGCATTCGGAAAAGCCGGAGGCCACAAACGAACTCATCGTCAGCTTCCTCGAAACCCAGGTGCCGGAACACCGGATCGGCTGACGTGACATATCCACCTCAGGCGTGTGGCCGGCCCGCAAGCGCGGTGCCGGCCGTTCTGCCACGCTTCCTGTCCCAGACCACGTACCGATCAACACCCGCCGCGCGCCGTCCGTCCACTGTTGAGGCTGCTCCGAGGGCGGCCGGTCCTGATTTCGGCGGTTGGCTGATCCGTTTGCCCATGTTTCATGGTTCTTCGGGGACTTCTGCCAGGCAACTGGGGCCTCCCTGATCCACGACCGGAGTGTCTCGTGAGCAGTTGGCGAATGCCGTTCGAACGCGAACACCCGCGTCGCCATGAAACCTGACCTCCAGGACGCCGATCGAACTCATCGACAGCCAAGCAGAGCACCGACAGCGCCCGTTCGCAGCCCGAGGCGCTATGAACCGTCACGGATTTGGGACCGGCTTCGGATTCAGACCAGCGCCGGTCGGCGTGGCGATTGTTGAGCGTAGTACGCGGCCTCGTATTCGGCCGGGGTCAGGTAGTCCAGCCGAGAATGCAAGCGG
>NZ_RFFH01000037.1 GCF_003696265.1 Nocardia stercoris
ACTCGCCCGTGCGCTTCGGCGCCGGAGAGCCGGAACACGTCGGTGAGCATCCGCTTTTCCCCACGCACACCGCAGGTTTCGGGGAAGGATCGTTCGGCGGCTTCGATCAGCATGCGGTCTTGGACGGCGGCGAGTTTCCAGTAGGCGGTTTCGATGTCGCGCATGGCCTGCCACATGGCGTCGTCGGACAGTGGTGTCAGGGGGAGTTCGATGAGGGCGGTGACGGTGGACAGCAGTGTCGCCGCCGCCTGTCCTGTGTCTTCTACCCCCGTCGAAGTCATGCTTCAAGTTTACGCTCGAACCTCCACACGCGCCAGGGTGGAACCCAAAGAATCTCAACATATTTGCTGGTCAAGTAACTGTATGCAGCTGGACTCCAGCGAATCCGGAAGCATCGAACGGCCCGAGTCGAGCCACTCCCGGACCCGAGCACTTACTGCGGGCACACCGCCGAGACAGGCACTGCCCGAATGCGCCCAACCCGCAGCACCCGCCACAGCCAGCCAACCGCCAGAGAGCCAGCCAGCTAGCCAACCGCCAGCAGCCAGCCGCCAGTGAGCCAACTAGCTAGCCAACCGCCAGTGAGCCAGCCAGCTAGCCAGCCGCCAGTGAGCCACTGGATAGTCAGCTAGCTGGCCGCCAGCGAGCCAGCTAGTCAGGCAACCGCCAGTGGGGCCAGCTAGTCAGCTGGCTGGCCGCCAGTGAGTCAGTGAGTCAGTGAGCCAGGCCAGTCAGTGAGCCAGGCCAGTCAGCTAGCTGGCCGCCAGTGAGCGAGCTAGTCAGCCAGCCAGTCAGCCACAAGATCACACCGAAGCCGTCCGGATGAGCTCGGATTCGTTCAGCCACAGCATGATCCGTTCGACCACCGCCTGCGCTTCGAGCGCCCACGTGTTGTGCCCCAGCCGATCCGGATTGTGCCACCGTGTGATCGTGGCGTTCGGCAGCTTCTCCAGCAGCTTGTGCGCGGACCGCCGTGGCACCAGCTCGTCGCCGGCGATGGTGATCGACAGGACCGGCAGCCGCAGCCGGGTCAGCCGCTCCTCGTAATCGATGTCGGCTCCGGTGGGTTCGAAGCGCCCGGTGCGGCTGAAGCGCGCCCAGTCCGCGATCAGCACCTTGGATTGCCGACCGAATCCGCCGGCGGCGATCCGGTCGCCGGGCCAGAAGCCGGCCACCTGCGCGGTGAGCGCGGCAACCGTGGGCCCGATCATCATGGCGGGCCGCGCGATTCCGCCGTAGCCGCGCGGATCCGGTGCGCCCGAAGCGATCAGCACGAGACCACCGATCCGATGCCGTACCCGCGCGGCGTACAGCATCGACAACTGCCCACCGAGACTGTGCCCCACCAGAATCGGAGTGCGCCCGGGAAACCGTTCCCGAACGATCTTCAGCACCGCGGGCAGATCCACCGCAGCGAGTTCGTGATACCCGTAGGCACTCCCCGGCCCCGGCAGCGGCCGACTGTCCCCGTTCCCCCGCAGTTCCAGCACCGCCGCATCCACCCCCCGCTGCGCCAACAACCGCGCTACCCCTTCGTAGTAGATGGCCGGCACCCCCAGCCCCGGCACGATCACCGCCACCACCCGACCCGCCCCCTGCTGCACCGAGATTCCGGACCGCCGATCCACAGCAGCATCGGTACCGCGCGCCGGAATCAACCGCACCGGGACGGTACTACCGTCCGGCACCCGCACCACCACGGTCTCCATACCCGCACGCTACCCGCCGCGCCCACCGGATCCGATCGACGCTCCCGCCCGCCGCACGAGCCCGCCGGGCCCCGCAGCCAGGGCAGCACCGAGGCCGACCAGAGCGATCGACACGCGGCGCACGATCACGATGTCCGTGATCAGCAGGCCCCGGCTGCGAGGGGGCACGGGCCAGCGTGGTTGATCCAATAGATGATATCCGCGGCGAGCCCGCCCAGCGGACCCCACGGGTTGTCCGACAGCATCGAGCTCTGGCCGGCTAGCGTGCCCGGTTCGGACGATGCCACGGAACCGGCACAGCCGAGGAAACTTCCGACACCGACCGACCCGAGTGTGGTATCGACCGGACACCGTATGTCGCTGGGAGACGCCACCGGTTCGGCGGCCGCTGCACCCGACGGTCAGCGCAGTGGCGACGGCCAGTACCACGCACCGGAGCGGGCGACGTTTCTGCTGATCGTGTGGTTCACCGTGGGCCGTTTCCCGCCCGCCGGTAGCCCCGGATTCAGGGGCACAGCCGAAACAGCTACTGCCCCTCAGTGCACCGGCGCCTCGTCGGACAGTTCCGCGATCGGCTGCGGTTCGGTCTGCGCCATGAGCTTGGTCATGCCCGCTCGGGTGGTGACCGCGATCAGGCGGGTGCCGCGCATCAGGATCGTCTCCGGGGCCGGATTCCAGTCCAGCTCTGCGGCATTGCTGACTTGCAGGGCGACGACGCGGAGTTGTTCGTCGGCGTCGACGGCCGACAGCGGGCGGCCGAGCAGGGCCGAGCCGGTGCCGACCGGGACGTCGGCGACCAGCAGGGTGGATTCGTCGGACTGGTCGGCGTCGGGTTGACCCGGTTCGTCGAAGGGGAGGGTGGCGATCACGCGGCGGTCGGTCATGGCGGCCGCGAATCCCGCTGCGGCGAGTTCGAATACGCTGGTGACGAGGACACCGTCTTCCCCGAGCCGGCTGCGGCGGACCTTGGCGGCCAGGTCGTCGTCGGACAGGCGCAGGACGACGCGCAGGTCGTCGCGGTAGGTCTTGCCGAGCATGGCGGCTTCCAGGTTGACCGCGTCGCTGCTGGTGGCCAGCACCAGCGCCCGGGCCCGGCCGACGCCGGCGTCACGCAACGCGTTCTCCCAGGTCGCCTGGCCGATCACGACCGGCACGCCGAGCGCGCGAGCGACGGCGACACCGCGCGCGTTCTCGTCGTAGTCGAGTCCGACCACGCGGACCCGCAGGTCGATCAGCTGCTCGACGATGCGGATGCCGACGTTGCCCAGCCCGGCCACCACGATGTGGTCGCTGTAGCGGGCCGCGTCGCCGGCGTCGTCGCGCTGGGCGCGCAGCACGCCGCCCACGACCACCGCGGTCACGACCGGGGTCATGGTCAGCCCGGTGAAGGTGATGAACAGCTGTACGACCTTGAACAGCGACGATTTGTCGGTCTCGGGCGCGGCGGCGCCGGCGGCGTCGAGCATGGTCTCGTAGATCGAGGCGCCCGCCCCGGTCCCCATCGCCATCAATGCCAGGCAGCCGCACCCGATCACCGCCAGCAGCAGCGCGAGCAGCCGGATCAGCGGATTGCGGGCCAGGTAGCGGGCCACGCTCATCCAGCGCCGGCGCGAGCCGGGCAGGGCGGCTTCCCGTTCGGTGAGCAGCAGCTGCCGGTCGGCGGGCTCGCCGGCCGGGCGCAACCGCAGGCCGTCCGATTCCTGCGATACCCCGCACACGACCGGTCCGAGCGGCGGGTCCTGCGCGCCGGTCAGATACAGCGTGCGCTCGCCGAGCCGCAGATAGCTGAGGGCGGTGTTACCCAGCGCGTGTTCGATGAACGACGGCGCCGCGATCTCCGAGATCGACAACACCACGCAGTCGGCGAACAACTGCCGGATCCGGAATCCGAGTCCGGTGTTGAACATGCGGACGACGAGCAGGATCTGCGGGTTGAGTTCGACCGCCCGCAGCGCGGTGTGGAAGTTCTCGACGTCGGCCTGGTCGAGGAGCGCCAGGGCTCGGGCGCGGGCGACGCCGGCGTCGCGCAACGTATCCTCGTCCAGCCGTTCGGCATACCGGATGTGGACCCCGTCCAATTGCGCGAGCCGCGGCACATAGGAGCCGAATCCGTTGGGCAGCACCGCGGTGACGGGTGCGTCCGGATATCGCTGCCGCAGTGTCGAAGCCAGCTGATAGACCAGCGGATTGTCCCCGCACAGAACGAATCCCGGTTCGTCAGTGGCGCCGGGCACCGCCGGCTCGGCATCCACGACGGTGCCGCCCTCGATGCTGTTGCCGGACATATCGGTTCCCCGGTTCAGCTGCTGACGGCACCGATGATGACGCGTCGCAGCACCTGGATCACCTCGTCGAGCGGTTGCTTCGGGTCGGCACCGCTCCAGCAGTCGACGACGTAGTTGACGGCGCCGATGATGGCCATCACGCGCATCTCGTAGTCGCCGGGCGGGATCTCGCCGTGCAGGGCCGCGTCCTCGGCGGCGCTGGCCAGCAGTTCACCCCACGCGCGGCGCAGGTCGAGCCGGAACTTCTCCACCTTCTGCCCGGCACCGACGACCTCGACGAGCGCGACCCGCGCCTTGCGGGGGTCGCGGCCGATGGATTCGACGTAGGCGCGGACGGCGGCGTCGATGATCGCGGCGGCGCCGGCGTCGGAGTTCTCCTCCAGCGCGGCGGCGACGACCTCGCGGGATTCGCGGTCGATCATTTCGTACAGCTCGAGCAGCAGCGATTCGCGGCCGGTGAACTCTTCGTAGAATTGCCGGGAGGACAGTCCGGCATCCTTGCAGATGGCTCCGACCGAGCTGTTGGCGTAGCCGTCACGGGCGAACACTGTGAGGCCTGACTCGAGAAAACGGGCACGCCGCTGCCGCTGCCGGTCTTCTACGGGCTGCCCGGCGTACATCCTGCCCGCGTTCGTCTCCTGTGACATTGCGCCCGACAATACCGAAGTCGCAAATCGCCTCGTCATGGATCGCCCCCTTCGGTTGATCGTTCCGCCGTCCGGACGTTAGCTGAGAATTGCCTTCCCCACTCCCGCAAGTCTTTTCGGCAATCGGAGCCGCAGTCAATAATGACAGACTTCCGGATGTGTCGGCGGTGATTCGGGTCTGCTCGTACGGAGCAAACCACCCCGAGGTCACGCGCGTTGCCGCGATCCTACCGGGAGGGGCGATGCCCGCTGTTTGCGCATCGATTTCGGTCACGCTCCGGTACCGTTCGCGCCGCGGAATCGCTGCGGCCGGGCCGCCGCGCGGTCACGGCTCCGGCTCGATGGGCGTTGGCGCAATAGCGCCGAACCGGTCAGCTCGTCCGCTCGCCGGGAACCCGGTGCGCGGCAACGGGCCGCAGCCGCTCGCGCAATTCGTCACCGTCCGCGCCGAACAGTTCGGCATCGGTGTCGACCGCGATCTGTACCGCCGCGCGAACCAATTCCCTTCCCGCACTGGTCAATTCGAGCCGAAATACACGGGCGTCGGCCGGATCGGAGCGCCGGCAGAGCAATTCGCGGTCCTCGAGTGAGCGCAGAACCCGGGAGGCCATCATGCGGTCCGCGCCGGCCATATCGGCCACCTGCTGCTGGGTCGGCGGCTCGCCGCCGTGCCGCGCGAGCCAGCCGGCACTGGCGAGCAGATTGAACTGGGTGGGCGTCAGCCCGAGCGGACGCAGGTTCCGCTCGAGCGTGGACCGCCACTCCAGCGCGGCATGGTGCAGCCAGAATCCCGGGCTCTGCAGCGGTCCCCGCGGTACGGCGCGAGGGCGACCGTCACCCACGGGCCGCGACCTCCTCCTCCAGCGCGGCAAAGGTGCGTGGCATGTCGGCGCGCATCTTCTTCTCCCAGATCAGCCGGAACAGCGGGCCCATCGGGCCGTGGATCTCGGTCCGGTACGTGACCCGCACAGTACCGTCGCCGAGCGCCTCGTAGTCGTGGTGGCCCCGCAGCTTGCCGAACGGGATGGGCGCCTCACTGACCCACGAGCGGCCCGGCTCGACCTCGACGATCTCGAAGGGCCCGGCGGGCCCGCCCTTCGGCTTGACCCAGCCCTTGGTGCCGGGCGCGAACGGGCCGTCGAGGCGCGATCCCTCCTGGTGCGGGTCCCATTCCGAGCGCCGCCCGGCGTCGGTTTCCACCGCCCAGATCGCGTCGAGGTCACCGGCGACGGCGGCGGACTCGGAGAACGAATACATCATGGCCAACTCCTCGGTGGTTTGTTGTTGCAACAACGATATCTGATGTCGCGACAACAATCGCCCCGATGGCCGATACCCGCCAGAAGCGGGTTCGGCCGGCGAGCCTACTTCGCGTCGTGCGCCACCGGGCAGCCGTGCGCCAGCGGGCCGAGCAGCTGGTTGTTGTCGTAGAAGTGCTCCAGCTCGAGGATCCGCAGGTCCTCGGTGACCCGGGCCACGGTCATGCCGTAGAACTCGATGACCTCACCGGTCGGCTGGTGACCCTTGTACTCACCCTCGTAGGTGCCCCAGTGCCGCCACTTGAAGGTGACGGTCGGCGGGCCGGCCAGCACCTCCAGCACCTCCCAGTAGAAACCGTTCGGGAACGCGGTGTGGAAGACCTTGTGCGAGGACTCGAAGGTCTCGTCGTCGGCCTGGTAGTACGGGTTGTCACCGATCAGGATGTTGTAGCTACCGATCCGCGCGAACTCCTCGGCGTCCTGCCACGCGAGACCGTTCACCCGGCCCCGGTAGTGCTCGGCCACCACGGACAGCCACTTGGCGGGGTCCTTCTTGTGCGAGACCTCCATCTCGAAGACCTGCACCAGCTGCTCCACGATCGCCTCGAGCGAACCCTCGGCGTGATCGGTCGTGCGCTGGCCCGGCATGACCGTCTTCGACAGGTGGTAATCGGGTGCGTTTTCCCGCCAATCCTCCGGCGCGGCAGCGGCGATGACGGCATCGCGTCCCTGCAGGTGCAGAGGGGTGTCAATAGCCTCGGCAGTCATCAGACATCCATTCCCGGCCCGCGATCCGGGCCGCATACAGCACGATCGAACGGGACGAAAGTACCAGTGCCACAGAGGAATGTCGCCTCGGCGCAACGCCGATCCGCTCGAAAGCGGACCGGCGTCACACACCGGTCAAGCGGCCGTTTTGTACCCGAGCGGGCGGGTCGTGAATGTGCCACGGCCCTGGGTGCGACTCCGCAATCGGGTTGCGTAGCCGAAGATTTCGGCCAGGGGAACCGACGCGGTCACCACCGCGGTGGTACCCCGCGTGACGGTGCCCAGGATCTGCCCTCGCCGCGCCGACAGGTCACCCAGCACCGTGCCCAGCACGTCCGCGGGCACGGTCACCGTCACCTCCACCACCGGTTCGAGCAGCGCCAGCACACTGCCGCGCAACGCCTCTCGCAGCCCGAGCCGCCCCGCCGCCCGAAACGCCAACTCCGAGGAGTCTTTCGAGTGCGTGACGCCGTCGACCAGCGTGACCCGCAGCCCGGTCACCGGCCGCCCGTCCAGCGGTCCGGCAGCCAGCGCGTCCCGGCAGCCGGCCTCGACCGCGCGCACGAACTCGCGCGACACATGCCCACCCGGCACCGTCGACACGAACTCGAAGCCCGTCGTCCCCGGTTCGCCGAGCGGCGCCACATCCAGCACCACGTGCGCGAACTGCCCCTGCCCGCCGTCCTGCTTGACGTGCCGGTACAGCAGCCCCGACACTCCACGCACGACGGTCTCGCGGTAAGCGACCTGCGGCCGCCCGACCGTCACGGCCAGCCCCCGGTCGCGGCGGATCTTCTCCACCGCCACCTCCAGATGCAGCTCACCGAGCCCGGCGAGCACGGTCTGCCCCGTCTCCGGATCGGTCCGCACGACCAGCGCCGGATCCTCCTCCGCCTGCCGGGCCAGCGCAGCCGAGAGTCGTTCCGCGGCAGCGGAATCGGCAGCCTCGACCGCCACCGACAGCACCGGTTCGGTCGACACCGGCGGTTCCAGCCGGACCGGATGCGCCGGATCGCACAGCGTCGTGCCGGTCCGGGCGGACTTGGGCCCGACCAGCGCGACGATGTCGCCCGCCACCGCCACCGGCACCTCGGTGTGCCGGTCGGCCTGCACCCGCAGGATGCGGCCCACCCGCTCGCTCCGGCCGGTACCGGTGTCGAGCAGGTGGTCGCCCTTGCGCAGCGCGCCGGAATACAACCGCACCGAGGTCAGCCGCCCGGTGGCGGTGGCCTGCACCTTGAACACCAGAGCCGCTGTCGGCGCCGCCGGGTCGGCGGACCGCACCCGCACGCCGTCCGCGCTGTCGGCAGCCGAGACCGGCGGTACCTCGTCCGGGGCCGGCAGGTACGCGACGATCGCGTCGAGCAGCGGCTCGATGCCGATATTGCGGTAGGCGGCCGCGCACAGCACCGGAACCACTTCGCCGTCGCACGTCAGTTCCCGCAGCGCCTGCGTGAGCCGCGCCGCGGTCAGTGTTCCGTGTTCGGCATAGTCCTCCAACGCTTCGGCATGCCGTTCGGCGACGGCTTCCTCCAGTACCCGACGGGCCGCGCCCGCTGCCGCCGAGAGCTCCTCCGGCACAGCCGATTCCACCAGGACGTCACCGTCCCAGCGCAAGGCGCGCCACGCGACGAGATCGACCACACCGCAGAAGTCCGCCTCCTGCCCGATGGGCAGGTGCACGGGCAGCGGTGCGGGATGCAGCCGATCCCGGACGGACGCCACCGCGGCAGCGAAATCCGCACCGGCACGGTCCATCTTGTTGATCAGCGCGATGCGCGGCACACCGTAACGATCGGCCCGCCGCCATACCGATTCACTTTGCGGCTGCACGCCCGCCACCGCGTCGAACACGGTGACGGCACCGTCGAGCACCCGCAGCGAGCGCTCGACTTCGTCGGAGAAGTCGACGTGCCCGGGAGTGTCGATCACGGTCAGCCGGTGATCGCGCCACCGGCAGCTCACCGCGGCCGAGAAGATGGTGATCCCCCGATCACGTTCCTGCGCGTCGAAATCGGTGACGGTGGTGCCGTCGTGGACCTCACCGCGCCGGTGCACGGCACCGGTCAGGTACAGGATGCGTTCGGTGACAGTCGTTTTCCCGGCGTCGACATGGGCGAGGATACCCAGGTTGCGCACAGCGGTACGGGTGGACGGGGACAGATTGGTACGCACGGTCTTCTGACTCTCTGTGCTGATCCGTAATGCAGGACAGCGCGATTCGCGGACCTCGTATACGCCACCACACCCCACGGCATCAGCCGCGGGCACACCAGCGATCCGCCGTCAGTACCGGCCGCGCAGCCGGCACCGCGGCCGCGAAGACACCAGAATCACCTCGAACCGGGTACGGGAGGTGACGACCGTGCCGATGCTCCGCACGACTTCCCCTCCCGCCCGCGGCGCCGCTCGGATCGCGGCGCGTGATGAGTACGAGGCTAGGGCGCCGACGGAAAACGCGAAACCGAATTATTCTGCTCGACGGCGAGATACACCGATCATCGTGATCCGATTGCGGGCCAGAGCTTTCGGCGACCGCTACGGTCGGGGCGTGGACGCTTCTCCCTCGGCATCACCTGCCGTCCGGATCGATTGTGTCACCATCGATTGCGCGGATCCGCCCGGGCTGGCGGCGTTCTGGGCGACACTGCTGGGTTATGTGCGCCTGCGAAACTTCACATCCTCGATCCGGATAGGACCGAGCGACGGTGTCGGTCCGGTTCTGCCGTTCGCACCCAGGCGCCGACACGAACGGCGAAGAACCCGATCCACCTCGACCTACGACCCGTGAACCGGGCCGCCGCGGTCGCGCGAGCGGTCGAACTCGGTGCGACGCTGGTGCTCTGGGGCGCGAACATCGATGCGTGGACGGTCTTGGCGGACCCGGAAGGCAACGAGTTCTGCATTCTGCAATCGGAGACCGACTACGCGGCCTTCGCCGTCAACGACGACAAGTGAATCACGTTGCTGGACAAAGGAAGCAAGCGCGATGCGCCGATTGAACGAACTCGAAGTGGCACAACTGCTGAGGTCGGACACTGTCGCACGGTTGGCGACGGTGGACGGGGACGGGTTTCCGCACGTCACCCCGATCTGGTTCCTCTGGGACAACGGGCGATTCCTGCTGACCAGCTACGCGGGGCGACCCCATCTGCGACGGGCAGCGGAGAACTCGCGGGTGGGGCTGGTGATCGATGTGGAACAGCCATTGCGGGCAGATGGGGAACGGCCGAACAAGCAGATTCGGGTGATCGGTGACGCTACTGTGGCTGAGGATCCCGAGGGGTTGTGGACAGCACGTATCCGCACCAAGTATCTCGGCCCGGACACGCCGGCAGTGCCGGCGGAGCGGCGGCTGATCACCGTCGTCCCGCGCAGGATCGTCGCGATCGCCAGCGTCTGATCGGCACGCAGACCGAGTCTCTTCAGCGTCGTGCCCGCTCCAACGCAATCTCGGCCTCGCGGACGATCGTGGCGACCAGTTCGGCGGCCGGAGTCGCGTCCGTGACCCGGTCCAGCACCTGGCCGGCCCAGATGATCGCGACGGCGGGGTCCTGGCGCGCGGCAGCAGCCTGGAAGGCGGCGCGGGCGTCCGCGTCGGCGAGCAGTTCGTCGTCGCGGCCGCGCCACTCGTCGAGGAACGCGGAACCCAGGGTGCGGGCCGGGAAGCGGGCCGGCCACGCGGAGCCGCGGGCGATGTCGAAGGTGCGGTTGGCTTCCGCGTCCGGAGCGTGGGCAGCGAGGAGAGCGGCGCGTTCCTCGGGGGTCACCAGGGACTCCGGGCTGGTCTGGAAGCGCGTGCCGACCAGGGCGCCCGCGGCGCCCAGGGCGAGCGCTGCGGCCAAGCCGCGCCCGTCGCCGATGCCGCCCGCGGCGAGAACCGGTGTGGCACCGGCCAAATCGACGACAGTGGGCACGAAGGACATGGTGCCCACCGCGTCCCGGCCGAAGTGGCCACCGGCGTCGCTGCCCTGCGCCACGATCAGATCGGCGCCCACATCCAGCGCCCGCCGCGTTTCGTCCGCGGTAGTGACCTGGACGATCAGCCGGGTGTCCGCGGCCCGCACCCGCTCCGCGAACGGTGCCGGATCGCCGAACGACAGCATCAGCGCAGCCGGGCGGTACTCCAGCACCCGGGATACGACATCGCCGTCGATCGCCCAGGTCAACAGCCCGATCCCCCACCGCGACGCCGTGGCCGCCCGGAGAATGGCGACCTCCCGCTCCAGCCACTCCGGATCGCCCGCGCCGGCACCGAGAATCCCGAAACCGCCGCCCTCCGACACCGCCGCCGTCAGGGCACCACCGGCCACACCGCCCATCGGCGCGAGCGCGATCGGATGACGGACAGCGAAGGCATCGGTGAACCCCGTGGTCAGACCCATGTCGAGAAATCTACCCCGGAGAAGCGAGCAGCCGATTTGCCGTTCAGTGCGACCGGAAACGCACGAAGGCCCCCAGCATCAGCTGGGGGCCTTCATAATTCGAGAAACACTCCCCGAACGCACGAGAGCCCCGACCGTATCGGTCGGGGCTCTCGGCAATGTATGTTCCGGCGGTGTCCTACTC
>NZ_RFFH01000038.1 GCF_003696265.1 Nocardia stercoris
CACCCGGCTGATGCATCGCCTCGGCCGCAAACCGCCGGTTGAGTTCGAGGCCGACTACTATGCCGACCTGACCCAGCAACCCGCCGGAGTCAGATAACCGGGTGCGCATCAATCGCGGGGCGATTCAGCCAGTGTTTTGAAAGTGGGTTGAGTTGAGGGGCGCCGCTCTGCGGCGCCCCTCAACTGTGTGGTTCGGAACATGTTGCCTGCGTTGGCGTGTCGGTGGTGCGGACAAAGAGAGGTCTCCGGTAGATGGTTCAGCTGTCGAAGAAGAACCTGAATACCGGAGACCTCGTTGCCCAGCGTAGTGGTGGCGGGATGAGCGGACCTGACCGACGCCCAATGGGCGCGGCTGGCGCCGTTGTTGCCTCGCGGGAAGAAGGCGGGACGCCCGCCGAAGTGGACGAAACGGCAGCTCATCGACGGGATCCGGTGGCGGACCCGGTGCGGGACACCATGGCGTGACGTGCCTGAACGGTACGGATGCTGGCAGACGGTGTACGGGCTGTTCCGGGGCTGGCAGCGTGGCGGGGTGTGGGCGGTGATCTGGAAGACGCTGCAAGCGTTCGGTGATGCCGCCGGACGGATCGTGTGGCGGGTGAGCGTGGATTCCACCATCGCTCGCGCGCACAAGCACGCCGCCGGCGCCCGTCACTACGGAGACCGGCAGGCCGAACCGCCCGGTGGGGTCGACGTCGAGCCGGCCGACCACGCGCTCGGGCGTTCCCGTGGTGGATGGACCACGAAAACGCATCTGGCGTGTGAGCAGGGCCGCAAAGTGTTGTCGATGCTGGTCACTGCTGGTCAGCGTGCTGATTGCCCACAGTTCCGGGCGGTGCTCGAGGCGATCTCGGTGCCCAGGCTCGGTGTCGGGCGGCCGCGGAGCAGGCCGGAGGAGGCGTTGGCGGACAAGGCCTACAGTTCCCGCGCCAACCGCGCCTATCTGCGTCGGCGCGGGATCAGTGCGACGATCCCGGTGAAAGCCGACCAGGCCGCCGACCGGCGCAAGAAGGGATCGGCTGGTGGGCGCCCGCCGATGTTCGACGCCGAACGGTACAAGCAGCGCCACGCCGTCGAGTGCGGGATCGGCCAGCTGAAGGAATACCGGGCCGTGGCGACCAGATACGACAAGCTCGCCGTCCGCTACCAGGCCACACTCCACATCGCGGTCATCGATCAGTGGCTCCGACACGGGTGAGGGCGGGCATACGCCCGCCCTCACCCACTTTCAAAACACTGGCTAGGACCAATGGACTGACAACCCAGCGATCACAGCCCCACCCGTTCCGTCGCCTTCCGCTCGATACCAGCTGGTAGCGATACGTTTCACTGGCTCTCGGGCGACTATCGGCACAGCCGAATCGGGATGATGCCAACTCCGCTGCAACGAACCTCGATAAAAGTTGAGGGCGGTCCTGAAACCTACCGGTCAGGACCGCCCTCGTTGTAGCGGGGACAGGATTTGAACCTGCAACCTCTGGGTTATGAGCCCACAGGAAGCATCTCAGGACCTGTCTCCGGACATGCCCAGCGCCCCCGCGCGACGCAGCCTCCCACACTGCCGCGACCCGCGACATCCCCTACGGAAGCCGTTGTCTAACCGCACATTTGACGTCCCGACTGAGGTCACTTGAACGCCGACCCGATCACCGCGTTCGAGTTACTCAGGCCGGCGATATGCAATATGAACCAAACACACTGAATCCTCATGCCCCACATGGGGAGTAAGGGGACTGCCCCCATCACCGACCTCGGGTCGGCTGGAAGAAAGTCCAGCCAGAAGGTCGAGCGCAGATCCGGTGGGCCGCTAGACGATCAAGGTATTGACGGCGTCAGTATCAGAGGGGATCGATCAGGGCCTACGGACACCCAGAAACAGGCTATAAACAGTCGTTATAGCAAAAGAAGATAGTGGGCCTAACGCTCCACAACGCGAACACCCTGACGGTCGTCGGGCCGGAGACTCCGATTCAGGCGGTGGCAGTCCGCCGAACCTGATCTCCAGGAAGCGTGGCGCCATGGAGTTAGCGCAACCCAGCTTGGCGGCCGAGCTCGGCTCGCTACAACCTCGACTCCCCCCCACTACTGCGGAATGACGTGAAGCCGCCGCACAATGATCGTCAGCGCCTACTAAGGGCGGTCCACCGTGACCCCTGCGAGAAGTGCCGGATTTGAGCAGAACCTACGTTCTCGGGCCGTAGGTGTTCAAGAACAGCACAGGGCCGTCCAGTTCGGCCGACAACACCGCCGCGAACGCCTTCGCGGTATAGACCGGTTCGAGTTGCAGCCCGGCCGATGCGGCGACGTCCGTCGCGCCGGCGGCTTCGGGTGTCGGGTGGCCGTATCCGGCGCCCAGATAGGCTCGGGTCGTGTCGAGCCGCAGCGTCGGCGGCTCGAATCGGGCGCCGCGTTTGCGCAGCACGATTGCGGCCCGCCCGGCGAGTCCGGTCAGGTCGCGAACGCCGAGTGGCAGCGTGTCGTTGACCACGACGCCGAGCACGTGCGAGCGCAGTCCGGCCAGTGCGCAGCCCAACGCGAGTCCCGCGACGGTCCCACCGGAACCGACGGCCGTGACGATGTGCCGCGGTTCCGGCAGATCACCGGCCGCTACCTGAGCGGCGAGCTCCAGCGCAGCCTCCACGTAGCCGAGCACCCCGATCGGCGAGGATCCGCCGGCGGGCAGGTAGTAGGGCGGCTTCAGGCTGCGGCTGTGCCGCAGCATCAGCCAGGGTGCGGCGGCGATGGTCCGGGGCTTGCTACGGGTGAAATGCAGTGTGGCGCCGGACCGCCGCAACCTGTCCAGTTGCTGGCGGACATGCTCGTCCTCGGGCTGATCGATCAGCGCGAGGACGGTGTCGATGCCGAACTCGCGGCCGTACAACGCCGCCGCGAGACCCCAGTTCGTACCGGTCGCGCCGACCGTGAACACGGTGCGTACGCCGCGCCGCCGTGCCTCGGGCAGCAGCCATTCGAGCTTGCGTACCTTGTTGCCACCCCAGCCGCCGTGCCCGTAGCGGCTGTCGTCCTTGCACCACAGGCTGTTTCGACCGAGCCCGGTCAGCTCCCGTACCGGTGTCGGGGCCACTCCGAGCCGGGCGAACGGCAGCGTCGCCGCGATCGCGGGAAAGCGCTCGTGCAGCAGTGCGGTCGTATCCATCACTTCCCCAGCACTCGATCGATGTAGGCGTTGGCGAACCGCCGCTCGGGATCGAGCCGGTTGCGCACGGCGGCGAAATCGTCCCAGGCCGGGTAGCGTGGCCGCAGCGTCTCGGGGGTCTGGAAGTGCATCTTCCCCCAGTGCGGCCGGCCGGCGAAGGAGTCGAAGATCGCTTCCGCCGCACGGAAATACGGTTCGTAAGGTTCCTTGTGATACTGATGGATCGCGATGTAACAGGTGTCGCGTCCACCGGCCGGCGACAGATACGCGTCATCGGGAGCGACCCAGCGCACTTCGATCGGGAAGGTCACGTTGAATTCCGGCCGCCGGGCCAGCTCGCGGATCTCGCGGACGGCTGCGGCGGTGTGCTCGCGCGGGATCGCGTATTCCATCTCGACGAACGGAACGCGGAACGTCGTGGTGAAGATCCGGTCGGAGCGATCGACGCGGTGCGAATAGCCGGCCATGCGTGAGCCGATCCGCTGTAGCGGCGCGTTGGTCCGCGGCGCGCGGCGGCCGAGTTCGGAGACCGCACGCAGCAGATGGTTCTGCACCAGCTCGTCCTCGACCCAGGCGCGGGCCCGTGACATCGGCTGAGCCGGCCTGTCGACCCGGTTGCGGGCCGACGTCATCGCCAGGGGGCTGTGGGCGAAGGTGAACAGCTGGAAATGATCATTGGCCGTGAGCAGTTCGTCGAGATCACCGAGGATGTCCTCGATCGCCATCGGCCGATCCACGGCTTCGAGGGTGAACGCGGGCACAGCCTGGACGGTGACGGCGGTGACGACGCCGAGCGCGCCGATACTCACTCGTGCGGCCCGCCAGATGTCGGCGTCCTGATCGGCGTTCACTTCGATCGTCGACCCGTCCGCGGTGACGAGTTCGATCGAGACCAGCGCCGCGGACAAGTTCTGTAGTCGTACGCCGGTTCCGTGGGTGCCGGTGGCGGTGGCGCCCGCGATCGACTGTGCTTCGATGTCACCGAGATTCGGGAAGGCAAGACCGTTTTCGGCCATCACCCGGTTGAGCTCACGCAGCGTAATGCCCGCCTCGACGCGGATCCGGTGCGTGGCGGGATCGATCTCCAGGACCCGGTTGCACTTGTGTAGCGACAGCAGCGCGCCGTCGGTGGCGACCGCGTCGGTGAACGAGTGCGATGCTCCCGCAACGCGAACCACCTGGCCCGCAGCGGCTGCCCGCGTAACCTCCAGCGCCACATCGCTTCTCGTGGCAGGACTGGCCGTGACCGCCGGCCGGCACTCCTGATTGCCGGCCCAGTTACGCCACGACATGCGCGGCTCCGGTCGGGTCGGCGGCCCGATGGGCCGCCGAGGTGATGATCGAAATGTGCATACGCTGACGGTACGAGCGCGGCCGCGGTCCGCGGAAACACTCTGTTTGCACGAACTCACGGACTCTGACTGTGAATGACCGGAATCGTCGGCGGGATCGAGCGGTCGTTCAGGTCGGGATGCGCCAGTGCGTACACGGTCTGCGGGTTCGCGTCGCGCACAGCGCGGGCTACCGCGACGAACGCGCGGACCGCCTCGGTGTGGTGGTCGACGCGCCAGCCGACGGCAAGTTCGCTGCCCCTGGCATCGGCCAGCGGCACCAGCGCGACCCCCACCGGCGGTACCCAGCGCGCCGAGGCGACGGTGACCACGCAGCCCAGCCCGGCCCCGACACACTGCACCTCCTCGAGCACCGACGACGCCGAGCCCACGAACCGTGCGGGCTTGCCGTCGCGATGGTCGGCCAGCGACCAGAAGTCGATCCACGCCCGATCCGCGCAGACGTGCCCGACGATCGGTTCGTCGGCGAGCTCGGCCGCCGCGAGCACATCGCGGGTTGCGAACCGGTGTGTTCCGGGCACCATCACCACTCGCGGTTCGACGAACAGCGTCTCGCTGCGCAGCCAGTCCCCGCCGTCGATCGGCAACCGCAGGTAGGCGACGTCGACCGACCCGTCGGCGAGTCCCACCGACGGGTCGGCGTAGCTGTAGACCTTCACGTCGACGCGGATGCCCGGGTGCCGGGACCGGAACTCGGCGAGAATCGGTTCGGTGAGGGTGAGTGCCCCGCCTTCGCCGATGCCGATCGTCAGCACCCCGGATTCGTTGGCCGCGGCTCGCCGCGCGGTGTGCACCGAGCGATCGATTGCGGCCGGCACCCACCGCAGCTCGGCCAGAAACGCGGCGCCCGCCGCGGTGAGCTCGACCGATCGGGTCGTCCTTCGGAACAGTGGCACGTCGACGGCCTTCTCCAGCTGCCGAATCTGGGCGCTGAGTGTCTGCTGCGTGATGTGCAGCCGAGCCGCTGCGCGGGTGAAGTTCAGCTCGTCGGCGACAGCGACGAAATACCGCAGTTGTCTGGTATGGACGTCCACCGGGCGAAGCCTAGCCATCGCACCGAATCGGGTGCCGCGGAATTTCGATCCCGAATGCCGCTGCGGTCTCCTGGGATCCGGCCGAGCCC
Organism: Nocardia stercoris; assembly: GCF_003696265.1. Lineage (GTDB taxonomy): Bacteria > Actinomycetota > Actinomycetes > Mycobacteriales > Mycobacteriaceae > Nocardia > Nocardia stercoris. Next base: position 5,633 of record NZ_RFFH01000038.1, read on the forward strand.
GGCGGAACAGGCGTCAGGGTGATTGCAGTATGTTAGCTCTGGTAACGATCGGGTGGTGGCTGGAAGCGAGGCACATGGACAGGGCGGACGTACCGGCGTATTTCGAGGCGGCGGACGGCGGATTCGTGCCGACTCGGTCGGCTGTGAGTGCCTGGTCGGCGAACCAGATCGTCGGTCCGGCCGTGGCCGGTCTGCTGGCCCGCGCGCTCGAACACGAGCACGCCACCGATGGCTTCGTTCCGGTCCGGCTGACGGTGGATCTGTTCAGTCCCGCCCAGCTCACGTTCACGACCACACCGACGACCCGGGTGCGCGACGGAAAACGCATTCGGGTCGCCGACGTGTCGATGCTGCAGAACGGCACGATCGCGGCGCGAGCCTCGGCGGTCCTCCTCCAGCCTTCCGCGCAACCACCCGGCGGGCTGTGGCAGCGGGAACGCGAGCCCAGGCCGCCCGCACCTCAGGCCGCACCGCATGCCGCGCCGAGGGTGCCGTTGTTCAGCAGCGGGGCTGACGAGGATCGATGGTCGGACACGCCGACCGAGCACGAGAACCGCGGGCGCAAACGTACCTGGCAGCACCCGATTCACGTCGTAGCCGGCGAGGAGCTGACGCCGTTCGCGCGGGCCGCGATCGTCGGCGAACACGCCAGCATGATGACCAACTGGGGTGACGCGGGCATCGGGTTCATCAACACCGATCTGACCCTGGCTCTTTCCCGAATGCCCGAAGGCCCCGAGCTCGGAGTGGAGGCCGACAGCCACTTCAGCGACCGCGGCACTGCCGTCGGCGTTACCACGTTGTTCGACCGCCGCGGTTCGTTCGGCAGCGCCATGGTCACATCCGTGTCCAACGCCGGGCGGCAGATCAGCAACGCCCAGCTGGACATGGCCGTCAAGGCGCACATGTGAGTTCGGCGGCGACCGGCCGCGGCCCCAGCCGCCACTGATCGTCTGTGGGCGACACCCGGTGCGCCGCAGGTCCTTCCCGAACCGCACCCGGATGCTCCGCGGGTCGACATGGCGACGACGCCATCAGCACCAGGCGAAACAAGCCCACTACCAGCGAAAACAGACCTAACATCACAAAGTGATGCTGGAGTATTAGGCCGGCCACACCGGCCCGACCCACGGCATGATGAGAAATTGAATCCAAACCGTGGGGTAAACGCGGGGTTGGCTAAATAAGAACAGGTCAGGCCCGGCAGCATACCGGGCCTGACCTGCATTAATGGGTAGGCCTAACGCTCCGCAACGCGAACACCCGGACAGCGGTCGGGCCGCAGATCCGGGTTCAACAGGTCGGCACCCGCGCCGCAAGCGCAATTCGATAGCGGGTCGGCATACCGTCGAGAAGCGGCCGCTGGTTCTGCACAGCTGGGTGGATGCGGTGCGGCGGGCCGGGGTCAAGGGTTCGGTCGAGACCATGCGCGCGGACCTCGACCGGGCGCTGAACGCTGTCGCTCGGTTACCGGCCGACGGTCTGCCCTTGCCGGCGTTCTGCGGCCGCGGCGAGGCTGGCAGCTGCTCACCAAGAAGCTGCATGGCGCGCTGTCCGGTGGCGAGAAGGCGATCGCGCTGAACCTCCCGCTGTTCGCCGCCGTGGCAGCGCATGACCAAGCCGCTCCCGCCGCCCCGCGGGGAGCACACTTGATGACCAGCACCAAAAGCGACCCGTCAATGCGGACCCCCGAGGGTGTTCGAGCAATGCCAGAAAATAACGAAGCCGCAGGCCATTGACCTGCGGCTTCGTAATGGTGGAGCTAAGGGGACTCGAACCCCTGACCCCCACGATGAGGTTCATGAGACCAATCGGTCCGGCGAGGTATCGGCCTTCGGCATCGCCACCGACGATCATCTCCGCAACGGCGTCGGGCGTGGCCGGACCAACCGGTCACAAGCCCAACGAATCATGTTCGGCGACAAAGGAAGTGCGGCGCAAGGCGACGAACTCCCGTCAGGACCGATCTGCATAGCTTCCTCACTGGGCGACCGCCGAAAGACTCGCGCATCGGATACTCGACCCCAATGACCGATCGTCAGGACGTCAAATAACCCGGCGGCAGCGCAGCATCCCCGGCCACTGAGATCCGATAGTCCGTGATGTCTGGCCTAGACGATTGATCAGGGAAAACGGCGACACGGACGACGGTGTCCGGTCTGGTCTGCCAGCGGCCGGCGCTCGGTCGCACCCCGACGCTGGCACCATGTCGACGACGAAAGCGCGGGGTAACCGTGGGGCTGACTCAAGTCTGCGTCCACACCCCCAGGAATGGCATGCGACCCACCAACAGCCACCGTCCGCCGGACGACGATCAGCCTGGCCATAGCCCGCATCAGATCGGCGACTACACCGCCGCGATAACTGCCGCCAACGAATCGCCGGCGCTTCGAGCAGTGCGCGGCCGGGCCGAGACCCACGTACTCAGGCCAAGGTGTCAACCACCCCCGCATCAGTCCCGTCAGGTCCGCGCGACCCGCCACCTCGACGCTGTCCACGAGATCTACGTCATGGTCCCCGGTGTTGCCGGATCTCAAAGCCACCTACCCGAGACATCGCCCATTTACCATCGCGGCCAACAGCTTTCACCGAACACGCACTGATGGTGTGGGCGCTGCTGCGCGGTGCCACACCATCAGTGCCACTTCGAGAACGATCTAGTTGGTCCGAACCTTCAGGCCGGGGTCCGCCGCGAGGATCGCCTTGAGCGGCGTCACATACTCGTGGGGGTGGTCGAAGTCCGCAACGTCGGGCCCCGACGTCTCGTCGCATTCCTTCTGAGTCTGACTGTTGGAGGCGGTCGAGATGCCGAGTGCCTTGGTGCCGGTCAGGACCGGTCCACCGCTGTCGCCCGGCAGCGCGCAGATGTTGGTCGCGAGGATCAAGCCTTTCGTAGTGCCGAGTTCGTTGTCAATGGTTTGGTTGACGCGCCAGATGACGCCGCAGGTGAAGCCGGAGGTCGTGCCCGACTTGCACACCGGCGCCCCGATCACAGGATCCGCGATGCCGGTGATCGCCAGCGGCTTCCCGCCGAGGCCGCGAACAAAGTTGTTCTCGAAACGCTTGGCGACGGCCTTGTCGATCTTGATGGTCGAGAAGTCGATGCCATCGGGGTGCGGGAAGTCGAAGGCGCCGAAACGAGGACCGCCGGCAGAGATCCCCTCGGCCGCGACCGTAGCGTCGGGCCCGCCCGCGTTCTCGCTGCTCTGATCACAGTGTCCGGCGGTGATGTTCACCACGTTGCCCGAACCGTCGACGCCATTGAAACCGAGCGAGCAGAAGTGGGGGCTGACGTTGTAGCCGTCGCCACCGAGCATGGCGTCATGGGCCGGCGGCTTTTCGGTAGTCGTGGTCACCGGCGGGTTCGTGGTGGTCACCGGCGGTTTGGTCGTGGTGACCGGCGGTTTCGTTGTGGTGACCGGCGGCTGGGTCGTCGGCGGCTGGGCCGAGCCCAGTGATCCCAGGACCAC
>NZ_RFFH01000039.1 GCF_003696265.1 Nocardia stercoris
GCGGTGCGGGCGGCGTCCTTGTCCGGCCCGTCCGCCAGACCGACCACCGGCGTACCGTCGGCATCGAGCCACGCGCCCGCGAAGGAATCCGGGAAAGTCCCGCGGATCGAGTCGGCGAACCGCACTAAATTCTGGCCGGTCTCCGCCCGGTCCAGGTACTGGTCCGGGCTCAGACCGAGATCGCGCTGGATCGCGGCCACCAGATCCGCGGGCAGCGCCGACGTCGGCGAAGCGGGCGCCGGCGCGGCGGGCTCCGCGAGCGTGAGAGCCGCGCCGGGTGCGACCAGAAGCAGGGCCGTGGTGCCGATCATCGCGGCACGGCGGACGTGGGTACTACGCATGGGAGATCTTTCGGATTCGAGGTGCTCGGGCACAGCCCGAGCGTCGGGGCCAGGTGCGGTGACTGGGGCCGAGGTGACGGTGGCGATACCGTGGCCGGGGCAATGCTGTGATCAGACGTGGGGGTGGTAGCCGATCGAGCTGCCCTCACCGAGGAAGGTGAGTACCTGGGTCAGCATGGCGCCAGGGTCCATCGGCACGGTGCCCGTGGTGGTGGTCGTGGCCGTGGTTGTCGCCGGGGCGACGGTGACCGTGCCGGTGGTCGTGGCGGCGGCGGCGGTGGCTGATCCGCCGTAGTTCGCGGTGATGGAGTGGCTACCGGCGACCGTCGGAGTCCACGAGAAGGTCGCCTTGCCGGTCTTGTCCACGGCGCCGGTGCCCAGCACCGTGGTGCCGTCCGAGAACGACACCGTGCCACCGGCATTCGCCGGCGCGACCGTGGCGGTCAGCGTGGTGGCCTGGCCCACGGTGGCGCCGGTCACGGGAGCGAGGGCGACCGTCGAGTTCGCGACCGTGGTGACGGTGATGGCGGGGCCTTGGGTCTGGAAGTCGTTGAGGCCGGTCGCGGAGTCGTAGACGATGCCGCCGGTGAGGGCCGTGCCGGTCGCGCAGTCGGCGCCGACTGTGTACTGGGCGCTGAAGGTGGCCGGCTGTGACTTGCTCACCGTCATCTTGTAGCTGGTGGTGGTATTGAAATCGGCCAGTATGTAGCTGGTCGTGACGAGCGGATCGACGGGGTGGGCGCCGCTGTTGTCCGTCACCTTCGCCGAGTCGGTGACATAGGTCAGGCAGTCCGGGTGCCAGTCCTCGAGCCAATTGGCCTTTTCGGTGGTCGAATCGGTGCGCTTGATCTGGGTGCTCACAGTGACGGTCTCACCGGCGGTCGGGGTCACATCGCTGATCGTGCGCGTGTAGGTGAAGGCGCCGCTGGTCCAGGTGACGGTCGCCGGGGCCGCGCCGGCGGTGCCCGCGCCGAGGGCGGTCAGCGCCCCGACCGCGAGGGTGGCGGCGCCGACGGTGGTGCGAGTGATTGCTCGATGAGTCATGACGGTGTCCTGTTTCGCTGAATGCACTGAGCGGTGAGCTCACATACGGTGGTCCGGCCGCGGCGGCCGCGAGGTGCGGCGCCGGGCAAAGTCCCGTGAAACTGGAGCGAGCCAGTTGGGGGACAGTCGATTTCGCATCGGCGCGGTATCGCGGGCATAAGTGCCCGGTCGAGAGGGGCGGGCCGGCCGGCCCTTGGGCCGTACCCGGTCGGCTAGTACCGGGTACGGCCGAGTGCGGGCGCGAGGAAGGGTACGCCTGCCCTCCGTCGGGTCAGGCGGTCTTACCCGAAAGGCTGCCGAGCACCATCTTCTGCAGCTGGCCGAGCAGTGCCTGCACAATGAATTGTTCCGCGGAACCCATAGAATATTCTCTTTCTTTCATCGAGATCGGTGCGTCTCGTAACGTGCATGGGATTGCGGGGATGCAAGGCGCGCCGGGTGTGAGCATTGTTGTTCACAGGGAACTCTAAGCGGAGAGAAGGGCGAACAGAAACCACTATTCGCGGTGCCTCGACAATGAACTGTTGTCTAATTCGGGTTACCGGCCGGTCCGCCGAACCCCGGACCGACCGACCCCGGCCGTTCGGGCAGCTCTGGTTCGACACGCTCACCGGGCCGATGCGACCCACGGGCCGCCGAAATCTGACAGCAGACAGCAGACATGTTCGCTCCATTGCCGTACCTTCGCAGTCGATTCACCGCTCCATCGGCTGGGCATGAACCCCGCCCCCTCGCCGACCGCTCACACTATTACGCGACGACGTGGCACTCGTGGATTACCGACCACGAATTATTGTGGGATTTCCGATCACAGATACGCGAGCACGGTGCGGTCCGCGAAATCGGCTTCTGCTGGTTGCGTGATCAGTTCCGGGTGAGAATCGCGATCGCGGGCCGTTCGGCCCGCCATCGTCGAACTCACAGCCACTGATTGATCACAGCGACATGTACGGCGACCAGTTTACGGACAGCGAGCTTGCCGTATCGAGTAGCCACGCCCCGATGCTGTTCGAGCTGGTCGATCCTATGCTCGACCGTGCTGCTATCCCGATACACGACCGGATCGAGCACCGGCGGCCTGCCACCGGCCGAGCCACGGTTGGCTCTGCTGGTGAATTCCGGCGGGATCGGCCCGGCCCCGGTCTGGGATTCTGGTGAATTCCGTCCAGCCGGAGAAGCACTCGCCGGACCCGATGGCCGCGAAACCTACCAGAGACACCGCCAATTACCAGCGCTGCCGACAGCTTTCACGCAACGCCCTTCGCGAACGATCTAGTTGGTCCGAACCTTCAGGCCGGGGTCCGCCGCGAGGATCGCCTTGATCGGCGTCGCCCACACCTGGGTGACCCCAGAGGTGTCGCAGTCCGCCTGATTCGGACTGTCGCCGGCGCTCGAGATGCCCAGTGCCATGGTGCCGGTCACGAGGGGTCCACCGCTGTCGCCCGGCAGCGCGCACGGGACGTCGGCGATGAAGGAGCCTTTCAGGGTGCGGTAGTCGTCGACGAAGAGGGTCTCGTTGATGTAGGTGATGGTGCCGCAGTTGAAGCCGGTCTTCTCGCCGGACTTGCACACCGGCGCCCCTTCCACGGGATCTGCGGTGCCGGTGATCGCCAACGGGGCCCCGCCGTAGGTATCGACGAAGTTGTTCTCGAACCGCTTGGCGACGCCTTTGTCGATCTTGATGACCGAGAAGTCGACGTTGTCGATGACTGTTTTGTCGAAGGTGCCGTAGCGAGGGTGGCCCAAAGAGCCGTCGTGAAAGTTCCCCTCGTACGCGACCGTGGCATCGGGCGTGCCCGCGTTCTGCCTGTCCTGATCACAGTGTCCGGCAGTGATATTCACCACGTTGCCCGCCTTATCGGTGCCATTGAAACCGAACGAGCAGGAGGCGAGGCCGTCGGCGTTGTAGACGTCACCACCGAGCACGGCATCGTGGGCCGGCGGCTGGGTTGCTGTCGTGGTCACGGGCGGTTCGGTGGTCGTGGTCACCGGCGGCCGGGTCGTCGTCACCGGCGGCTGGGTCGTCGTAGTCACCGGCGGCTGGGTCGTCGGCGGCTGGGCCGAGCCCAGCGATCCCAACACCATGCGCACGAACCCCAGGAAATCGGGCAACTGCAAGCCCTGCCCCTGCGCGGCAGCGTCGGTGCGTAAGGCGATGTCGTTGGCGGCCGGGTCGATCGCGGCACCCTTGACGTGACCGGACTGCTCCGGGGGAAGACCCCGGAGCCAGTCGCTCAGCTGGCCGAGCTGGTCGAGCAGCGTGCGCTCACTGTGCTGCTGATCCTTCACCTGAAAGCCCGCCGCCTCGACCGCGGTACGGGCAGCGGCCTTGTCCGGACCGTCCGCCAGACCGACCACCGGCCTGCCGTCGGTATCGAGCCAGGCACCCGCGAACGAGTCGGGGAAGGTTCCGCGGATCGAGTCGGCGAACCGCGCCAGGTTCTGGCCGGTCTCGGCCCGGGCGAGATACTGGTCCGGGCTCAGCCCGAGATCGCGCTGGATCGCGGCCACCAGGTCCGCAGGCAGACCGGACACCGGCGCCGCAGGCGCCGGGGCGGCGGGCTCGGCGAGCGTGAGAGCCGCACCGGGCACGGTCAGGAGCAGGGCCGCGGTGCCAACCATCGCGGCACGGCGGACGTGGGTACTACGCATGGGAGATCTTTCGGATCGGGGTATTCGGGCATGACCAGGACGGGCGGACCGGGTGCAGTGACCGATATCGCCACGACCGCCGCCACCTACCGATAGATAGTGGGATAATTCGGGTTCGGCGGCGCATGCCCATAGGGACGGTTCCACTTGTGCCATTCAGGACTACATTCGACGGCGATCCTTTCCGCTCGCATCGGGGAATTCTAGATCCCCGCGAAGCGGACGAGAAATCACTGTGTGCGGATTCTCCACAAGTAATTCTTGTAGTTCGTCGCGAGTCGGACCTCGCTGAACGCATTAGGATCAGACTTGGCCGTTGAACCACCCACTCGAACCGAAATTCGGCATATCTAGCCCCCGCAGGATGAGGGATACGGGACGAGAATCGCCTTGTGGCGGGCGGTGCCGCTCACTACGGAAACAATATCGGCGGAAATCAGACAAGAGAAACCACCGTTCGTGGATTATCGACCACCAATCATTGTGGACTTCCAGTCACAGATACGCAGGCACCGTGGGGGCCTCGAACTCGAGCTCCACCGCCCGATCGGGCGGTGGAGCTCGATATCAGACACAGCCGACTAGGTCACCCGAGCGGGCGGCAGTAGAGGGCGTCCGGATGACCGTGGCGGTTGTTGGACCACGAGAAACCGATACCTGCCGCGTATTCGTCGGCGTTGCACTGCCCCTTGTAATAGCCGGCGGCGTAATCGCCGCCTTCGCCGGAGGCAGGGCGGTTGTCGCCCTTGTCATCCCATACGGTTCGGCCGTCGCCCCCCAAGGGAATGCGACTCGGGGAGCACAGGACCGCCGACATCCCGTCGCCGCGCAGGCTGTATCCGATCATGAATTGTCCTGTGGGGCACTGGTATTTCGTGAAGCCATTGGCCCAATCGGTGTCCACGTTCTCCGTGTTCACCACGGTCGCCGTCGAGTCCCAGCCCTTCAGGTTGCCCTGGGTCGCGTCCGTGCACAGACCGCCCTGCCCGGTAGCGCTGATCCCGATCAGACGCTGATCGTCGGGACAGACCAGCTTGTGGGCACCCTCGTCCCAGTCGTAGGCCGTTTGCACCGACGCGTTGTGGTCGTCGTGGATCGCGTTGAGCATCGACCAGGTACGCACGGGCGCGACCTGGCCGGTAACCCCGTGCGCGGCCATCAACCGGCGGAAGGCCGCGCCACGCCAGTCGCCGCTGTCGGTGACGCTACGCATGCTGCCATCGGTGTCATAGCGCAGCAACGCCCAGTTGTCGCCCTTGTTCTGGTGCTGGAACCCGACGATCGGCCAGTACGCGAAGTCCAGGTCCCGGCTGATCAGATAATCGACCGTATTCGCGAACCAGGCCTTGTCCTGATCGGTCCCGTCCAGGCCGACACCGAACTCGCTCACCCACACCGGAGCAGTGAAGTGCTGGTCGCCGGTGGTGGCAACATATCCGGCCAGCTGGTCCATGGAATTGAACAGATCGTCGTGTGACATCTCCCGGAAACGCGTGTCATGGGTTTCACCCGTCCCGGTCGCACCGGTGTGGTTCGGGCCGATATAGCCGTAGAAGTGCGCCGAATACACGACCTTGTGCGAAACCTTCAACGTTTCCGACAGCCCGGCGACCGGCTTCAGCATCGGCCGCTCGTGCGGTGTGATGTCGGTGGGGATACCCGTCCAGTTGATGCCCTCGATCATGATGAGCAGGTTCGGATTGGCGTCGGTCAGAATCCGGTCACCGGCCTGATGCGCGGCTGCCTCCCAGTCGTTGCCGTCGTCCAACCCCCAGTTGGGGTCGTTCCAGGTGGTCCGCCGCACTTCGTTGCGCAGGTCCGCGCCGATGACACCCGGATTGTCCCGGTACCGGCCGGCCATGAACGCCCAGTCGTCCACCCATTTCTGGGTGTCCTGTCCCGAGTTCCAGAAATTGTTGCCGTCGTTCCCGCAGCACCAGACCGTGGAGGTGGTGTGGTTGTTGAGAATGACGCCCAGACCGGCGTCGGTCAGCGCCTGGACCGCCCGGTCGAACACCTCGAGCGGCGTGAGGCCGTTGAGCTGGGCATTCATGGTCAAACCCTGCACCGGTCGACTGTCGGTGATCATCTCGTTCGAGAACGGCAGCCGGACACTGTTCAACCCCAGCGCACGAAAGTCCTTGACCAGCTTGTCCATCGGGACACGATCCAGCCCCAGCGGTGCCCGATGCCCGACTTCCCCCGCGTGGTTGTTGGCCGGGTCCTCGTCGTCACCGCTGCCGTTCCAGGTCCCACTGGCACCGTGCCAGTTGCCGGATTGCAGTTTGACCCGGTTCCCGCTCGCGTCGACGATGTAGCGCCCACGAGTGCTCAGCGGCCCCTTCAACTGAGCTGTCGGCGGCGGAGTCACCGTCGTCGTCGTCGTTACCGGCGTCGTCGTCGCCGGCGGCGTAATCGTCGTGCAATCGACCGATCCGACGATCGGGCAGGGCGCGGCATGCGCCGGCGGCGCGGAATGCGTCGCTACGGCCAACACCACTCCGGAAACCAGGGTCAGCGCGGTCAGCACCCCCCACCACGGCCGCCGCGGAAAGCGGGAATAGGTCAACATCATTCGATTTCCTCAAACACAAGGCGATCGCCACATCGACGGACTCGGCGCGAGCGGAAGCGGCAGAACCGCTCGCCGCTGGTGTGGCGTGGTGAACATTAGAGACACCTGTGAAATAACTGAAACAACAGTTGCCGACTACCGGACCAAGTTTGGTTGTCAATCACCTCGGGTCGGACCGGACACAATATTGCCGGATGGAACGGCATCCCATGCGGGCTCCCACCCGGGTTCGGGTGCAAATTTCTGCGCCCGGCTGAAATCTGTTGACGGTAGCGGACTTCGGACCTGCCCCTGACCGCCACCCGGCATCGGACCGGGTCGCGGCAGGGGTGTGCCAATCGTCACGGCAGGCTGACAGCAGGCTCAGAGTCCCACTCGAGAACAAGTTGACGATCAGTCTGAACCGTCACGGATTTGGGACCGGCTTCGGATTCAGACCAGCGCCGGTCGGCGTGGCGATTGTTGAGCGTAGTACGCGGCCTCGTATTCGGCCGGGGTCAGGTAGTCCAGCCGAGAATGCAAGCGG
>NZ_RFFH01000004.1 GCF_003696265.1 Nocardia stercoris
CAGATCATTGGGTTGATAGGCCGGAACTGGAAGCCCTGTAAGGGGTGGAGGTGACCGGTACTAATAGGCCGAGGGCTTATTAACGAAGGTGCTACGCGTCCACTGTGCGGTTCTGGAGCAACACACGATAGCTCCATAGAGTTACGGCGGTTATAGCGGTGGGGAAACGCCCGGTCCCATTCCGAACCCGGAAGCTAAGCCCACCTGCGCCGATGGTACTGCACTCGCCAGGGTGTGGGAGAGTAGGACACCGCCGGAACATACATTGCCGAGAGCCCCGACCGATACGGTCGGGGCTCTCGTGCGTTCGGGGAGTGTTTCTCGAATTATGAAGGCCCCCAGCTGATGCTGGGGGCCTTCGTGCGTTCGGTGACGCTCACGCGCGGAAGCGCTACATGACAACCACGTGCTGCGGTACGACGTTCGGATCAGCGGCACCGACGGCCGCGCCGACCGCCGCACCCGACAACGCGAAGCTTCCGCCCCCGATCAGGGTGGCTGCCGTGACTGCCAGGGTCGCCGCGGCACCGCCGGCGAGTACGGTGGCGGCACTGCCGGCGGCCTGCAGCAGCAGCACCGGAACGACGGGTCCGGCGGTGAGAGCCACCAATTCGTCGACGGCCGAACCGATTCCGGCGCCGACGACAGCGCCGTTACGGACCGGGTCACTGGGCATCGCCCCTCCGGCACTCCCCAGCGTGCTCGGCGCGGCGGCCGGGACGTCCGGGTTCTGGATCGCGTCGCTGTTCTGCGCGGTCGGGTTGTCCGCGATGTTCTGCAGTGCGAGCGGCGCGGTGGCCGGCTGCACCGCCGGGTCCGGCTGCGCGACGGGGTCGGCGGCCGCGGCCCCGGCACCCGCCAGCGTGACGGCAGCGGCCAGCGGTAGCGCGGCGGCGATGAGCAGACGGCCGGTGCCGGCGGAGACTCGTCGAGTCATGAAATATGTCCTCCCCGACGCCCGAACCGCAGGCCGGTATCGAACGAGACACGCCCCCAACCGAATCGGACGTCAAAGCCTGATTCGTACTCGGATATCTGTACCGGACCGCGCACACCCGCGCAATCCGGCGTCCGGTGATCAGGACTTCGAACGCGCCATAGCCGAGCGTCCCGGTATTGCGGTCAGGGCTCTTGCCTCCCGGTCGACGAATCCGATTGGTGCGCTTATCACTCAGGGCAGGACCTGCGGCACCACGTCCGGGGCGAAGAGGCCGACGAGTGCTCCGATTCCGGCACCGGCCACGCCGTCGACGACCGCCTCCAGCGGTACGGTGATCGGTGCCATGAAGACGCCGAACAGACCCTGGAAGGCGCCGAAGGCAGCGCCGATCCCGGCGCCCAGCGCGGCACCGTTCTGAATCGGGTCGGGGAACTGCGCGTTCGGGTTGGTCGCGATGTCCGCGGCCGGGGTGGACGCGGGTTCCGCCGATGCGACGCCGGCACTCAGGCCGATCGTCAGCGGAACGAACGCGATGAAGCAGGCGCGGCGCGCGGCCGCAGCGAGGGTACTGGTCATGGCGCGACAGTAATGTCGGTCCGCTGTCTCGTCGGGGCGTCGAATCGGGTGTCGCCGAATCGGTCCGAATCACCGGCGCAATAATCGTTTTCGCCGGAATTCCACTGCTGAGCGCAACCGGCGAATTGGGCAGTATTGTGCCGGGGGTTGCACATCGGAGCCCGCATTCTCGATGCGACGGCCGCCTCCAATTCGGGTCGACCGGATCGGCTGGACCCACACCGCCGCGTCCTGAACCTCGGTTACCTGCGGAATTCGCCCGTTAAGGTCCTGTATCCGCCGGGGCGAGGTCCCTTGACGGCCGGTACGCTCACAGGGCTCTCCCAGCCGACGGCGAGGATGCCTGTAGGGCCGGGCTTCAGTATGGAAGCGATCCGGTGATGCGCCGGGAGTCCGTCCGTACCGAGGAGGCGAGAACATGGTCGTGCTGGAGACGCCGCGTGCCGACGCGGGATCCGGGCTCGTGCTCGCGTCCACCCCGCACACGCACCGCCGGCTGGGCCGGCTGCTGCTACCGGTCACCTGGGGGTACGCCGCGCTGCTGGTGGCGGTGACCGTGGCCGTCGCGTCGGCTGACGAGGCCACCCGGTCGAAGCTGGTGCGGCACGCCAGCACCAACCTGCACAACCTGCTGCACGGCCGGCTGGGCACGTTGTTCTCCAGTGCCTTCGTGATCGGCGACAGCGTCACCGCCCTGGTGGTTATTCCGCTGCTGGTGTGCCTGCTGGCCCTCGCCGAACGGCGCTTCGGATCCGCACGCCTGGTCCACATCTTTCTGTCCGGGCACGTCGGTTCCACCCTGCTGGTGGCGGCCGGGCTGCTGTTCGCCGTGCGCCACGGCTGGGTGTCGGCCGCGGTCATGCGGGTCGACGACGTCGGCATCAGCTACGGCGCCATGGCGTTGATCGGCGCGTTCGTGGCGGTGGTCCCGGCTCGCCTGCGGGTGGCCTGGATCGTCTCCTGGCCGGCCGTGGCGGTCGCCGGCATGGTGCTGGGCGGGACGTTCACCAACGTCGGCCACTTCGTCTCGGTCTGCATCGGCCTGCTGGCCGGAGCGTGGCTGTGGCGCACGGGCCGGATCACCGCCATGCGCGGCGGCCGGATCACCGCGCTGCGCTGGTCCGCGCGGATCGATCTCGTGTTGCTGGCTTCTGCGGCAGTGCTCGGGTACACCATGCTGATCGGGTGACGATCTTCGGCGGCACCCGACGCGGTTCCGGTGTGGTGCCGTCGGCGCGGGCCGGTGGCCGTCGCTGGTTGCCGGTGACGGTCGGTTACACCGCGGCGCTCGCGCTGGTGTCGGCGCTCTGGGCCGGAGCCGACCCGGACATCCAGCTGCGGACGATCGCGGACACCAGCACCAATCTCGACAACCTCGCTCACCACCGGTTCGGCACGCTGCTGACGAGCGCGTTCGTGATCGCCGACAACGGCACCGCGCTGCTGGCCGTACCGTTGCTGGCGGGCCTGCTGGCCCTGTCCGAGCGGCGCTTCGGTTCCCGGGCCACGGTGTCGGTGTTCCTGACCGGTCACGTCGGCGCGACGCTGCTGGTGGCGGCCGGGCTGTGGTCGGGGGTGCGGCGCGGCTGGTTCGACGCCGACGTGTGCTACGCCGTCGACGTGGGTGTCAGTTACGGCGCGATGGCGGTGTTCGGCGCCGTGGCGGCGGTGGTGCCCGCGGTGTGGCGCGCGCCGTGGACGGTGGCCTGGCTGGCGGTCGCGCTCGAGGGCGTGGTGCGGGGCGGCGATTTCACGAATGTCGGCCACCTGCTGTCCTACCTGCTGGGTTCGGTGGCCGGTCTCGTGCTCGCCCGGAACTCGCCAGCCGCACGTTCGCCCAGCTGGCTCGACCTGCAACTGCTCGCGTGCGGCGCCTTCCTCGCGAGTGCCTTCCTGCCCGCGTGAGTATCGGGTGCGCGCTGCCCGTTGCGCGGGAGTCGCGTCCGAGGTACCCGTTGTTCGGTGGGCGGCCCGCTGTCCTAGAGTGGCCCGGGTGCGCCTCGTGATTGCTCGTTGTCAGGTCGACTACGTGGGTCGGCTCACCGCTCATCTCCCGATGGCCCGCCGGCTGCTGATGATCAAGGCGGACGGCTCGGTGCTGGTCCACTCCGACGGCGGTTCCTACAAGCCGCTGAACTGGATGAGCCCGCCGTGCTGGCTGGAGGAGCGGGATTCGGAAAGCGTTGAGCCGGCGAAGCTCTGGGTGGTCACGAACAAGGCCGGGGAGGAACTGCGGATCACCCTGGCCGAGATCGAGCACGACTCCGAGCACGATCTGGGTATCGATCCCGGCCTGGTGAAGGACGGCGTCGAAGCCCACCTGCAGGAGCTGCTGGCCGAGCACATCGAAACCCTCGGTGCCGGTTACTCGTTGATCCGCCGCGAGTACATGACCGCGATCGGCCCGGTCGACATCCTGTGCCGCGATTCCACCGGTGCCACGGTCGCGGTGGAGATCAAGCGGCGCGGTGAGATCGACGGCGTGGAGCAGCTGACCCGGTATCTCGAACTGCTGAACCGGGATCCGCTGCTGGCGCCGGTGACCGGCGTGTTCGCCGCCCAGCAGATCAAGCCGCAGGCTCGCACGCTCGCGACTGATCGCGGAATTCGTTGTGTCACTCTCGATTACGATGCGCTGCGGGGCACCGAGAGCGACGAGTTCCGGCTCTTCTGAGGTTCCGTATGCCCAGACGAAGGCCGAAGCGGCCGAATCCGCGGGGGGACCGGGAACCGCGCCCGATCGGGGACGTCTTCGGCCGCACCGAATCCGGTCCGGGTGACGACGAGAACTATGTCGTGCGAACCGTTTCCGGTGCGCGGGCGGTGAAGACCTATCGCTGCCCGGGCTGTGACCACGAGATCGCGCCCGGCACACCGCATATCGTCGCCTGGCCGGCCGACGGCGGCGAGGACGACCGCAGGCACTGGCATACCGGTTGCTGGCGCGGCCGTCGGACCCGCACCATCACCCGCCGCTGGTCTTGACCGAAACATGAAGGCCGCCTCCGGAATCCGGAGGCGGCCTGGGTCGGAATGGGTCTAACTTTTACGTTGTCGCCCTACTGGTGTGGTGCGCGTCGATCAGGCTTTCGCGTCTTCGAGAACGTCTTCCTCGGAAGAGTCCGCGATGGCCTTCTGCCGGCCGTTGGAGGGCTTGCCGGCCAGGGACCGGGCTTCGGGTGCGCCGTCGAGCAGTTCGCTCTCGCGGTTGACCGCGGCCAGCATGGCCGGCACCGAGTCGAGCTGACCACGAATACCCAGCAGCTGGGCCAGGACCCGGCCGCGCAGCACCCGCATCTCCTCCGCCAGTTCCTTGGCGTGGGCGATCTTGCGGTCGGCGGACTGGGTGGCGTTGTTGACCAGGCGGGTGGCCTCTTCGGTCGCTTCCTTGATCCGCTGTGCGGCATCGGCGCGGCTGGAGGCCTCGAGCTCTTCCATGGCCTTGGTGAGCTTGGTGCGACGCTCGGCCATGGTGGTCTCGAAGTCCTGCTGGGTGGCCTTGCGCTTGGCTTCGGCCTCCTTGGTCAGGCGGTCGGCCTCGGCGTTGGCCGCTTCGATGATCTTGGTCTGCTCGGTGCGCGCGTTGGTCAGCGTCTTCTCGAACTCGACCTCGAGCGCCTCGCGCTTCTCCTGAGTCTCCTTCAGCAGGGACTCGTACTTGCCGCGCATCTCGGTCGCCTGCTGCTCCGCGATCGAGATCATCTCGGCCGCTTCGGCCTGCGCCTGCGCGCGGACCTCGGAGGCCTCGTCGGAGGCCAGCCGCAGCATGCGCGAGATGCGGTCACTCATGCCCTCGGCAGTGGTCGGGGGAACCGACAGCCGGTCGACCTCCTTGCGGAGCTCGTCGATCTCGTCGCGCGCATCCTCCAGCTGGGCGGCCAGGTTACGGGCCTGGGCGGCGGCGGCATCGCGATCGGTTGCGGTGACCCGCAGCTCGGCATCGAAACGGTCGAAATAGTTACTCACCTCGTCGCGGTCGTAACCCTTCCGAACTACGGAGAAGGGCAACGCAACGAAGCGATTGCGATCGGGCTCAGTGGACGACATGCCCCACAAACTACAGCCTGTGGTGCGGGCATGCGGACTCGACCGGGAATGTCGTTACGACAAGTTTGCGCGGCCGGAATCCGCTACTAGTGAGTAGGATTGGCGCTGGGCTCGACCAGCTCGATGAGCACACCGCCAGCATCCTTGGGGTGCACGAAGTTTATCCTCGAACCCGCCGTGCCGCCGCGAGGCGCGTCGTAGAGAAGTCGCAGCCCGCGTGCACGCAAATGAGTCGCGACGGCCTCGATGTCCGTGACCCGGTAGGCCAGTTGCTGCAGGCCGGGACCGTTCCGGTCGATGAACTTCGCGATCGTCGATTCCTCGTTGATCGGGGCCAGCAACTGCAGGGCAGTCGCGCTGTCCGCCGCGGCCGGCAGCGAGAGCATCGCCTCGTGCACACCCTGGGCCGCGTTGACCTCGCGATGGGTCTCGACCATGCCGAGGTTCGCGGCGTACCAGGCGACGGCGGCGTCGAGGTCGGGAACCGCGATTCCGACGTGGTCGACGGCGATCACATAGTCGCCGGGAATGAATTCGGACGTTTCGGTGGCACTCACCCTTCGAAGGTAGCGCGACCTCGTGCCCGATGAGGTGGTGGTACCGGTTACCGTGGAGTAGGTACTTGGGCCGGTCCTGGATCCGGCATCTCGTACCGTGGCGAACGTCCAGGGTCTGATCCACAGAAGCGAGGCACATCGTGACCACAACCTCCGTCATCGTCTCCGGTGCGCGCACCCCGGTCGGCCGGCTGCTCGGCGGTCTGAAGGACTTCTCGGCCGCACAGCTGGGCGGTATCGCCGTCAAGGCCGCGCTGGAGAAGGGTGGCGTCGCGCCCGAGCAGGTCGACTACGTGATCCTCGGTCAGGTGCTGCAGGCCGGTGCCGGGCAGCTGCCCGCCCGCCAGGCCGCCGCGGCCGCCGGTATCCCGCTGAGCGTGCCCTCGCTGCTGATCAACAAGGTCTGCCTGTCCGGGATCAACGCGATCGCGTTGGCGGACCAGCTGATTCGGGCCGGCGAGCACGAGATCGTGGTGGCCGGCGGCATGGAGTCGATGAGCCAGACCCCGCACCTGCTGCCCAAGAGCCGCGAAGGCTTCAAGTACGGCGACACCACCCTGGTCGACCACATGGCCTACGACGGCCTGCACGACGTGCTCACCGACCAGGCCATGGGCCTGCTCACCGAGGAGCGCAACGACCTCGACAAGGTAAGCCGAGAGGACCAGGACGCCCTGGCCGCCCGCTCGCACCAGAACGCCGCCCGCGCCTGGAAGGACGGCCTGTTCGCCGACGAGGTCGTGCCGGTGCCGGTCCCGCAGCGCAAGGGCGACCCGATCTACGTCACCGAGGACGAGGGCATCCGCGCCGACACGACGGTCGAGTCGCTGGGCAAGCTGCGCCCCGCCTTCCGCAAGGACGGCACGGTGACCGCAGGTACCTCCTCGCAGATCTCCGACGGCGCCGCCGCGGTGGTCGTGATGAGCAAGGCGAAGGCCGAGGAGCTCGGGCTGAGCTGGATCGCCGAGATCGGCGCCTCCGGTCAGGTCGCGGGCCCCGACTCGACGCTGCAGGACCAGCCGGCGAACGCCATCCTCGCCGCCTGCGCGAAGGAAGGCATCACCCCGGCCGACCTGGACCTGATCGAGATCAACGAGGCGTTCGCCGCGGTCGGCGTCTCCTCGATCCGCAAGCTCGGCTACGACGAGGACAAGGTCAACGTCAACGGTGGTGCGATCGCGATCGGCCACCCGCTCGGCATGTCGGGCGCCCGCATCCTGCTGACCCTGGCCCACGAGCTCAAGCGCCGCGGCGGCGGCGTCGGTGCCGCGGCCCTGTGCGGTGGCGGCGGTCAGGGTGACGCCCTGATCATCAAGGTTTAGGAAGTATCGACCGGTCCGGACCGAGCAGGACATTCCTGCTCGGCCCGGACCGTTGTGCTGCCCACGGTGTGACGGGTCCAACTACGAATGGTCGTAGAAGGTCCGGCACAATGGGGGTCATGTCTCTCTTCGATCTGAGCACCACTGCCAAGCGGTTCCGCTTCGTCGCCGTGCTCGAGGCGATCTCGTGGGTCTTCCTGATCATCGGCATGGTGTTCAAGCGGTTGGAGCACCCGGTGCTGTGGCCGGTGAAGGTCTTCGGCATGACCCACGGCATCATCTTCGTCGCCTTCGTCGTGGTGACGATCCTGGCTGCCCGAGAGCTGCGGTGGTCGCCCGGTGTGACCGCACTGGCCCTGGTGTCGAGCATCCCGCCGTTCTGCACCGTGCTGTTCGAGGTGTTCGCGGTGCGCAAGGGCCTGCTCGGTGAGCTGAGCGCGAGCCCGATGGGTGCCGCCCCGGCGTCCGCCGCTGTGGGTTCGTGACACACTGGAGATCGTGACCCGACCTGCCGCTCGCCGTCCCTCACCCGCCGCTGCCGCTGCCATGTCCGGTGCGGTCGACCTGTCCGCGCTCAAGCAGCCGCCCGTCGCGGCCGGTGACATCCCCGCCGCCCACGCTGTGACCGAGGCCGACTTCGAGGCCAAAGTCCTGCAGCGCTCCATGCAGGTGCCGGTGATCGTGGCCATGTACTCGCAGCGCAGCCCGGGCAGTGTCGAGCTGGTGAAGCTGCTGGAGCGGCTGGTCGGCGAGTCCGGCGGGCAGTGGGATCTGGCCACCGTCGAGGCCGAGGCGAACATGCGCATCGCGCAGGCCTTCGGCGTGCAGGGCATCCCGACGGTGATCGCGGTGGCCGGTGGCCAGCCGCTCGCCGACTTTCAGGGCGCGCAGCCCGAGGAGCAGGTCACCCAGTGGCTGTCGGCGGTCGTGGACGCGGTGCGCGGCCAGCTGCCCGGTGTCGGCGAGCCCGCACCCGAGCCGGAGGACCCGCGTTTCGTCGCGGCCGAGGAGGCCATCGCCAACGGTGATCTGGCCGGCGCCGAAGCCGCCTACGAGGCCATCCTGGCCGCCGAGCCCGCCAACGGCGAGGCCAAGGCGGCGCTGCGTCAGCTGCGCTTCTACTCCCGCGCCCGCGACCTCGAGCCCGCCGCGATCGCCGCGGCCGACGCCGCCCCCGACGACATCGACGCCGCGTTCGCCGCCGCCGACCTGGAAATGTTCAACCAGGAGCCCGAGGCCGCCTTCGATCGCCTCATCGGCCTGATCAAGCGCACCGCCGGCGACGACCGCACCCGGGTCCGCACCCGCCTGATCGAGCTGTTCGAACTCTTCGACGCCGCCGACCCGATCGTCAAGGCCGCTCGGCGCAAGCTCACCACCGCGCTGTACTGACGCCGCGAATTCTGTCGGCCTGCCTCGTCTTTCGATGAGGCAGGCCGATTGCGTTGCGGCCCTTTGGCTGCGGACGGGCCCCGCCGCTACTCCGGCGCGAGCCAGATCGCGCTGTTGGGGGCCAATGTGACTGTGGCCGAGGCCGGGCGCCCGTGCCAGGGTTCGGCGACCGCGTCCACTCCACCCAGGTTGCCGATTCCGCTGCCGCCGTAGGCGATCGCGTCGGTGTTGAGGATCTCGCGCCAGCGGCCGGTACTGGGCAGGCCGAGGCGGTAGTCGCGCAGTTCGGCGCCGGAGAAGCTGAAAACGCAGGCGACGACCGCGGATTCACCGGTGCCGTGGCGGAGGAAGGCCAGCGTGTTGTGCTCGCTGTCGTCGGCCTCGATCCACGCGTAGCCGCCGGGCGAGGTATCGCGGGACCAGAGTGCCGGGTGGGCCCGGTAGGCCGCGTTCAGGTCCCGGACCAGAACCGAGATGCCCTGGTGCAGCGGATTTTCCAGCTCGTGCCAGTCCAGTCCGTCGTCGTGGGACCACTCCAGCGACTGTCCGAAGTCCTGGCCCATGAACAGCAGCTGCTTGCCCGGGTGCGCCCACATGTAGGACAGCAGGACGCGCACCCCGCAGGCCTTGGCCCAGTCGTCGCCGGGCATCCGTGACCACAGTGTGCCCTTGCCGTACACGACCTCGTCGTGGCTGATCGGCAGCACGTAGTTCTCGCTCCACGCGTACACCGTCGAGAAGGTGATCTCGTTGTGGTGCCAGCGGCGATGCACCTGGTCGCGGGCCAGATAGCCGAGCGTGTCGTGCATCCAGCCCATGTTCCACTTGAAGGTGAACCCGAGGCCGCCGACATCGACCGGCCGGGTCACCCCGGGCCAGGTGGTGGACTCCTCGGCGATCGTCACAACGCCCGGATAGCGTTCGTGCACAGCGGCATTCACCTCGCGCAGGAACTCGACGGCCTCCAGGTTCTCCCGCCCGCCGTGGATATTGGGTTCCCAGCCGCCGGACGGCCGCGAATAGTCCAGGTACAGCATCGATGCCACGGCGTCGACGCGTAGCCCGTCGATGTGGAATTCCTCGATCCAGTACCGCGCGTTGGCGACCAGGAAGTTGCGCACCTCGTGTCGGCCGTAGTTGAAAACGTAGGTGCCCCAATCGGGTTGCTCACCGCGCCGCGGATCCGCGTGCTCGTAGAGCGCGGTGCCGTCGAACCGGGCCAGCGCCCAGTCGTCGCGCGGGAAGTGCGCCGGTACCCAGTCGAGAATGACGCCGACCCCGGCTCGGTGCAGCCGGTCGACGAAGTAGCGGAAGTCGTCCGGGGTGCCGAAGCGCGCGGTCGGCGCGTAGTACCCGGTGACCTGGTAACCCCACGAACCGCCGAACGGGTGCTCGGCGACCGGCAGCACCTCGACGTGCGTGTACCCGTGCGCGGTGACGTACGCGGCCAGCTGGTCGCCCGCCTCGCGATAGGACAGGCCGGGCCGCCAGGAACCCAGGTGCACCTCGTAGACGCTCATCGGATCGTTGACCGGTTCGGACCGGGCGCGGGCGGCCAGCCACGCGTCGTCCTGCCAGATGTGCTCGCGTTCGGTCACGATCGACGCGGTGGCCGGCGGCACCTCGCCGGTGAACGCGAACGGGTCGGCGTGGTTCGTGGTACGCCCGTCCGCGCCGTGCACCCGGTACTTGTACAGCGCGCCCGGCCCGATCCCGGGCACGAACACCTCCCACACGCCCGACCCGCCGAGCCGCCGCATCGGGGCGGCGTTCCCGGTCCAGCCGTCGAAGTCGCCGATCACCGCCACACCGCGCGCGTTCGGTGCCCACACCGCGAACGAGGTGCCGTGCACCGGGCCGCCGGGTGTGTCGTAGCTGCGGGGATGCGCCCCGAGGACCTCCCAGAGTCGTTCGTGCCGGCCCTCGCCGAGCAGGTGCAGATCCATCTCGCCCAGCGTCGGCAGGAACCGGTAGCCGTCGGCGTCCACCACTGTGCGGCCCTCGGGATAGACGGCCAGCACCCGGTAGTCCCCGACTTCGGCGTAGGGCACCATGCCCTCGAACACGCCGTGCCCGAGGTGCTCGAGCGGATGCTCGGCGTCGCCGATCCGGATCGCGACCGCCTCGGCGTGCGGCCGCAGCACCCGGATCTCGGTGCCGTCGGCACGGCGGTGCGCGCCCAGGACCGTGTGTGGGTCGGGGTGCGTACCGGCCGCGAGCAGCAGCAGGTCCCGCCGGTTCACGGGTGAAAGGTCCTGCGGTAGGCCAGTTCCCGGCGTGCCGCCGCCGACACCGGCGGCAACGTGAAGATGTGCGCGGCCGCGTGCACCGGGTCGAGACGAACGTAATTGGTTTGGCCCCAGTGATATTCGGCGCCGGTCACCTCGTCGAACACCACGGGGTGGTCGTGCCATTCGCGGCCGATGGCCGGCATGTCCAGCGACACCATGCCCTGTTCGGCGCCCCACGGGTTGAGGTTCACCACGATCAGCACCGCGTCCCCGGTCCCCGGATCGACTTTCGAGTACGCGAGCAGTGAGTCGTTGTCGGTGTGGTGGAAGGTGATACAGCGCAATTGCTGCAGCGCCGGGTGCGCGCGCCGGATCTGGTTGAGCCGGGTGATCCACGGCTCCAAGGATTCTCCGCGGGCGGCGGCCGCGGTGAACGGGCGCGGCCGCAGCTCGTACTTCTCCGAGTCGAGGTACTCCTCGCTGCCGGGGCGCACGGCCTGGTGTTCGAACAGCTCGAAACCGGAGTACATCCCCCAGGTCGGGGCGAGGGTGGCGGCCAAGGTGGCTCGGACGGCGAAGATTCCGGGCCCGCCGTGCTGGAGGCTCTCGTGCAGGATGTCGGGGGTGTTGACGAACAGGTTGGGCCGGGCCTCGTCGGCCTTGGCGGCCAGTTCGCGGCCGAACTCGGTCAGCTCGTGTTTGCCGACCCGCCAGGTGAAATAGGTGTAGGACTGGCCGAATCCGCGCCGGGCCAGGCCGTAGAGCCGTGCCGGGACGGTGAACGCCTCGGACAGGAAGATCACGCCGGGGTCGGTGATCCGGATCTGGGCCAGCAGCCATTCCCAGAAGTCGGCCGGTTTGGTGTGCGGGTTGTCGACCCGGAAGATGGTGACGCCCAACGCGATCCAGTGCCGCACCAGGCGCAGCACCGCGGCGTAGAGACCGTCGGGATCGTTGTCGAAGTTCAGCGGATAGATGTCCTGGTACTTCTTCGGCGGGTTCTCCGCGAAGGCGATGGTGCCGTCGGGCAGCGTGGTGAACCATTCCGGGTGCTCGGTCACCCACGGGTGGTCCGGTGCGCACTGCAGTGCCAGGTCCAGGGCCACTTCAATGCCCAGTTCCTTTGCCGTGCCGACGAATTCGACGAAGTCCTCGACGGTGCCCAGCTCGGGGTGGATGGCGTCGTGGCCGCCCAGCGCGGAACCGATCGCCCACGGCGAGCCCACGTCACCGGGCTCCGCGGTCAGAGAGTTGTTGCGGCCCTTGCGGTTCACCTCGCCGATCGGATGCACCGGCGGCAGGTAGACCACGTCGAAACCCATGGCCGCGATCCGCGGCAGGTCCGCCGCCGCCGTGGCGAAGGTGCCGTGCACGGGCCGGCCCTCGCTGTCGCGGCCCCCGGTGGACCGCGGGAAGAACTCGTACCAGGAGCCGTACAGCGCGCGGGTGCGTTCGACGAGCACCGTGTGCTCGCGACCCCGGGTGACCAGCTCCCGCAGCGGCGTCTCGCGCAGGATCTCCCCGACCTCCGAGCCGAACGCCGGCCCGACCCGCGCGGGCAGCTGCGCGTCGCTGCGCAGGGCGGCGGCGGCATCGGTCAGCAGCTGCCACTGGGCGCGGGGCACCGCCTGGGCCGCGCGCTCCAGCAGCCGGGCACCCAGTTCCAGATCGTTGGCCAGGTCGGCCGCGCTCTGGCCGACCGCCAGTTTGGCTTCGACCGCCGCCCGCCAGGTCGTGATCGGGTCACTCCAGCCCTCGATTCGGTAACTCCACAACCCGGGCTCGGTGGGGGTGAACACGGCGTTGTACACGTCGGGCTGGTATTCGGGCTGCATCCGGATGCGCTGGGTGCGGCCGCTGCCCGGGGCGCGCACGGCCAGCGTCGCCGCGACGGCGTCGTGCCCCTCGCGCCACACCACGGCGCGAACCGGAAATACCTCGCCGACCACGGCTTTGGCGGGGTACCCACCGGGAATCGCCGGTGCGGTGTCGTCGATGGCGATGCGGCCGGTCACCGCACCACCCTAACGGCTGGATCGGACCGCCGGGGGCAGCCGCAGCGCGCACCGGCCGACAGGCGACCCCGACGCGGCCGGATCGAGCGCCGGCCGCCCGGCCCCGGCGTGCACCGGGCGGTCCGGCCCGCGAATCCCCGATCAGGCACCCACCCGGTGCTACGGTGTCGGATTGCCGTGCCGGATTCCGTCAGGAAGGTGCCCCAGATGACTGCGGTACAGGGTGCGTCGGTGGATGTGCAGACCTCCGACGGTGTAGCCGACGCGTACTTCGTCCACCCCGCGGACGGTGCCGCGCACCCGGCCGTACTGGTGTACACCGACGCGTTCGGGCTGCGGCCCGTGGTCCGCGCCTTCGCCGACGATCTGGCCGCGCAGGGCTATACGGTCCTGGTGCCCAACCTGTTCTATCGCGCGGGATCCGCGCCGGTGCTCGAACTGCCGGGATATATCGACACCTCGGTGCGTCACGACGTCTTCGACTCGATCCGCCCGCTGATCGCCGCGCTGACCCCCGCCACCGCCATCTCCGATGCCGGTGCCTACCTGGACTTCCTGGCCGCCGCACCGCAGGCCGCGCCGGGTCCGGTCGGGATCGCCGGTTACTGCATGGGCGCCCGCCTGGGCTTGCGCACCGCGGCCGCCTACCCGGACCGGGTCGCCGCGGTCGGCTGTTTCCACGGCGGGAACCTGGCCAACGACGCGCCCGACAGCCCGCACCTCGAGGTGGGCGCGATCACCGCGGAACTGTATTTCGGCCACGCCGACCAGGATCCCTCGCTGCCCCCGGCCCAGATCGAGCGCCTGGAACAGGCCCTCCAGACCGCTGGTGTGCGCTATGCCGCCGAGGTGTACCCGGGCGCGCACCACGGCTACACCCAGCCCGATACCGCCGCCTACAACGCCGAGGCCGCCGACCGGCACCGCACCGCGCTGCTGGCGCTGTTCGAGCGCACGCTGAAGTAGACGCGGCACGGTTCGCTCCGGCTCGTAGCCGCCGCCGGAGATGTCCGGACCTGTAGTGTCGTCCCGGTGAAGGCACTTCGTCGATTCACCGTCCGTGCCCACCTGCCCGCCCCGCTGGCGGCGCTCGGCGACCTGGCAACGAATCTGCGCTGGTCCTGGCACACACCGACCCAGGATCTGTTCGCCCAGCTCGACCAGGCACTGTGGGTGCGGGTCGGCCGGGACCCGGTCCGGATGCTCGGTGAGGTTCCCGCCGCGCGGCTCGACGAGCTGGCCGGTGACGAGGCGTATCTGCGGGCGGTCGAGTCGGCGGCGGCCGGGCTGCGGGAGTATCTCGGCCGGCCGCGCTGGTACCAGCAGTACCGGGCCGAGGGCGGCGCGCCGGTGGCGGGGATCGCCTACTTCTCCATGGAGTTCGGTGTCACCGAGGTGCTGCCCAACTATTCCGGTGGTCTCGGCATTCTGGCCGGTGACCACCTCAAGGCCGCGTCGGATCTCGGCCTGCCGCTGATCGGTGTGGGCCTGCTGTACCGCTCGGGCTATTTCCGGCAGTCGCTGACCGCGGACGGCTGGCAGGTGGAGCGCTATCCGGATCTGGATCCGCAGGGCCTGCCGTTGACCCTGCTGACCGACGGCGGCGCGCCGGTCCTGGTCCACGTTCCGATGGCGGAGGGGCGGATCCTGCGGGCCCGGGTGTGGATCGCGCAGGTGGGCCGGATTCCGTTGCTGCTGTTGGATTCCGATATCGCCGACAATGATCCGGACCTGCGTTCGGTCACCGACCGGCTCTACGGCGGCGATCAGGATCACCGGATCCGGCAGGAGATCCTGGCCGGGATCGGCGGGGTCCGCGCGGTGCGCGCCTACACCCGCGCGCACGGCCTGCCCGACCCCGACGTGTTCCACATGAACGAGGGCCACGCCGGCTTCCTCGGCATCGAGCGGATCCGCGAATTCATGGCCGGCGGACTGGATTTCGACGCGGCGCTGGCCGCGGTGCGGGCGGGCACGGTCTTCACCACGCACACCCCGGTGCCGGCCGGGATCGACCGTTTCGCCGCGGCACTGGTCCGCCGGTACTTCGGCGGCGCGCATGGGGAACGCGAATCTCCGCTGCTGCCAGGCGTTTCGGTGGACCGGATCCTGGCCCTGGGCCGGGAGGCGGACCCCTCGGTGTTCAACATGGCCCACCTGGGGCTGCGACTCGCGCAGCGGGCCAACGGCGTGTCGCAGCTGCACGGTGAGGTGAGCCGGGACATGTTCGCGCCGCTGTGGCCGGGCTTCGATCCCGCCGAGGTGCCGATCGGCTCGGTCACCAACGGGGTCCACGCGCCGACCTGGGCCGCGCGGGAATGGATCGACAAGGCAAGGGAATTCGTCGGTCCCGAACTGGTCGAGGAGGCGCGCGGCTGGGAGCGGCTGCACGACGTCGACCTGCGGGAGCTGTGGTCGACCCGGAATGCGTTGCGCGGCACCCTGATCGATGAGATCCGCCGTCGGCTGCGCGTGTCCTGGCTGGAGCGCGGTGCCGTCGCGGCCGAATTGGACTGGGTGGACCGGGCATTCGACCCGAACGTGCTCACCATCGGTTTCGCCCGCCGGGTACCGACCTACAAGCGCCTGACCCTCATGCTGCGCGACCCGCAGCGGCTGCGCGCGCTGCTGACCGATCCCGAACGCCCGCTGCAGCTGGTGGTGGCCGGTAAGAGCCACCCCGCCGACGACGGCGGCAAGGCGCTGATCCAGCAGGTGGTCCGCTTCGCCGACGACCCCGCGGTCCGCGACCGCATCGTGTTCCTGCCCGACTACGACATGTCGATGGCCCGCTACCTGTACTGGGGTTGCGATGTGTGGCTGAACAATCCGCTGCGCCCGCTGGAGGCGTGCGGCACCTCGGGCATGAAGTCGGCGCTCAACGGCGGCCTCAATCTCTCCATCCGCGACGGCTGGTGGGACGAGATGTACGACGGCGAGAACGGCTGGGCCATCCCCACCGCCGACGGCGTGCGCGACGAGCACCGCCGCGACGACCTGGAGGCCGCGGCCCTCTACGACATGCTGGAACGCTCGGTTCTGCCGCGCTTCTACGACCGCGACGCCGACGGCACTCCGGTGCGCTGGATGGAGATGGTCCGCCACACCCTGCAGACCCTGGGCCCGCGGGTCCTGGCCTCGCGCATGGTCCGCGACTACGCCGTCGGCTACTACACCCCGGCCGCGGCCGCCTATGCGGCCGTTGCGAATTCGGACTTCGCCGGCGCGCGCGACCTCGCCGAGTACCGCCGCCGGATCGAAGCCGCCTGGCCGCAGGTGAAGGTCCGCGGCGTGGACAGCTCCGGTCTGCCCGGCTCACCGCTGATCGGCGCGCCGTTCTCGCTGCGCACGCAGATCGACCTGGCCGGACTCGACCCCGCCGACGTCACGGTCGAAGCCGTGCTGGGCCGGGTGTCCCAGGACGACGACCTGTCGGACGTCACCACCGTCCCCATGATCCACACCGGCACCGACAACGGCGCCCACACCTACACGGTGGACACCGAACTCCCACTGTCCGGTGCGGTCGGCTATACCGTGCGGGTGCTGCCGAACCACGAACTGCTGGCCACACCGGCCGAATTGGGGCTGGTCGTCGCGGCCGTGTAGCGCCGCGACCAGGACGAGCCACGACCGATCGGACGGACCGGCGCACCGCAGCAGACGGCACATCCGGACAGCCGAAGGCCACACCTGCTCGGCAGGTGTGGCCATCGACGCTCCGGTGTGTGATCAACGGGCAAGGGCGAGTTCACCGTTGGGCTCGGCGACCGTAGGCGCGACCGGCTCGCGCAGGCGAGCGGACAGCAGCAGCGCGACGGCGCTCAGTGCGGCGGCGGCCAGGAACACCAGGCCGGTGCCGGACACGAAGGCGGACATGGCGTGCTCGTGCGCGGTCCCGGTCAGGCCGGTGATCCGGGTCATGCTGACGCTGGGGGCGGTGGATTCGAAGTAGCCGTTGAGCAGCGTGCCCGAGGCGGCCGCGCCGACCGCGGTGCCCAGTGACTGGAAGAAGCGGATGCCGGTGGTGGCGACGCCGAGCTGGTGGCGGGGCGCGGCACCCTGCACGGCGGTGATCAATTTGCCCAGCAGCTGGCCGAATCCGAGCCCGAGCAGCACCAGTTCACCGCGGATCAGCCACAGCGAGGTGTGCTCGCCGGTGCAGGCCAGGGCGGTCAGGGCGGCGGTGAGCAGCGCGGTGCCGGTGAGCAGGGCGGTGCGGGTCGACCAGTCGAACTTGCCGCCGGCCAGGCCGGACACCATCAGCCCACCGGCCATGAACGCCAGGTAGGTGCCGGCGTCGGTGGCGCCGATGCCGCGGGCGGTCTGCAGGTAGAGCATGAGGTCGATCATCGCGCCGCCCATGACGGCGCCGACCAGCGCTTGGATCGCGAAACCCTGGCGCAGCACCGGAACCGAGAACAGTGACAGCGGCAGGATCGGCTCGTCCGCGACGGCCTGCCGCCACACGAACAGCGCGAGCAGCACCACGGCGGCGGTGATCAGGCTGAGGATCGTGGGCGAGCCCCATGCATACTGGGTGCCACCCCATTCGCAGGTCAGCAGCAGGGCACCGGTGAAGCCGGCGACCAGGGCCGCCCCGATCAGGTCGATGGCCGCCCGGGTGGTGTGGGCGGGGATGCGGACGGCCCACAGCAGGCCGGCGACGATCACGGCGCCGAGCGGCAGGTTCAGGTAGAAGATCCAGCGCCAGTTGCCGTTGTCGGCGAACAGGCCGCCGACCAGCGGGCCGAGCGCCATGCCGAAGCCGGCCATCAGGCCGCCCAAAGCGCCTGGGCCCTTGCCCTTTCCGGGTCCGGCGAGCTGGGCCATGACCACCATGGTCACGCTCATCAGGCCGCCGGCGCCGAGTCCCTGCACGACGCGGAAGGCGATCAGTTCGGTCATGGTTGCGGCGGCGCCGCAGAGGGCGGATCCGGCCAGGAAGACCGACAGCGCGCCGACCAGCACGCGCTTGGCGCCGAAGATGTCGCAGAGGCGCCCGTACAGCGGCAGCATCACGGTGGCCGCGAGGGTGAATCCGGCTACCAGCCAGGTGACGTGGCCGAGTCCGTGGACCGGGTCGAGATCCCGCACGATCGGGACGATGGCGGCGGACACGATATTGCTGTCCAGGATCGCCAGGATCATCGTCAGCAGACAGAGCAGCTTGGCCACGCCGATCTGGTTGGGGGACATGGGGTTCGCCGGTGCGTCGGCGGTGTTCGCGTTCATGGGAACGACTGTAGAGAATAATTTATACCCGGTCAATATTTGATCTGGGATCAACTTTGATCCTGGTACAGTTATGGTCATGACCGAGAGACTGAGCCTGCGTGAACGCAAGAAGATCGAGACCGCGCGGTCGATCTGGCGGGTGGCACTGGAGTTGTTCGTGGAGCACGGATTCGACAACGTCTCCGTCGCCCAGATCGCCGCCGCCTCGAACGTCTCGAAGATGACCGTCTTCAACTACTTCGGCACCAAAGAAGACCTGGTCCTCGGCCCGATGGAGGAACACCTCGGCGAACTGGCCGCCGTCGTGCGCGAGCGCGAGCGCGGCGAATCGGTGGTCGCGGCGGTGCGGCGGCACTTCCGCGCCGCACTCGCCGACTTCGACCCGGCCAGCGGCCTCAACGACCAGACGGGTGTGCTGGATGTGCAGCGACTGGTCCGGCAGACCCCGGCCCTCGCGCAGCGCGCCCACGACTTCCACAACCGCGCACAGGAATTGCTCGCCGCCGAACTCGTCACCGAAGCCGGCGACAGCGACCCGACCACGGCGCGTGTGGTCGCGGCCCTGCTCGTCGCGGCCCGGCGCGCCCTCGTCGCCGAGAACCACCGTCGGCTGCTCGCGGGCGAATCCGCGGATCAGGTGCTCCCCGACGCGATCACCGCGGCCGACAACGCCTTCGAACTCCTCGAACGCGGGCTGGGGGACTACGGCACCCGCGCCTGACGCCGTCCCCGGTGTCGCCGGAAATGTCTGCCGCACAAGCGCATCGCAAGCCGATCATTGGCGATCCCGGCAACAGTTCGGGTCGTCACAGCGATTCGAACCAGGGGAGCGGTCATGTCGGACGTACAGGACGGATTCGGCCGGACGAGTACCGCGGTCGACCAGTCGGGACTGCTCGCCCTGGTGTTGAGCGCGGACGTACCGCGCCTGCGGGAGGAGATGGCGCAGGCCGCCACGCTCGCGGCCACCGTGCCCGAGGCGACTGTCGACGGTGTGGTGGTGGCACGAGGCTGGGGGACCTGGACGGTTCCGGTCGCGCCCGGCACGCACAGTGTGATGTTCCGCTGCCACGTCTACGGAAACGTCCGCCGGGTCGCGCAGGCGCAGGTGCGGGTGGAACCGGCGGGCAGAGAACAGGTGTACTACCGGGTGCGGCGCGACGGGACCGCCGGTGCACGAGCCGGGCGGCTGCCGGGTTCGGCCGGGTCCGTGGGAATCGCCCGGATGGTCGTGGGACTGACGATGCTCTCGATGATGCTCGGCCTGCTGGTGCTGATGCTCGCGCTCGTCGCCGCGATCCTATGAGCCCGGCGGGCCGGTGAGGCTGTTGCGCAGGATCTTTCCGGTCGCATTGCGCGGCAGCGCGTCGACGAAGGTGACGTCACGCGGTACCGCGAAGCGGCCCAGGCGATTTCGGACGTAGGCGCGGACCATGTGCTCGTCCAGACCGGAATCGGGGTACTTGACGATGAAAGCGGCCAGGCGCTGGCCGAATTCGCGATCCGGCACCCCGACCACGGCGACGTCGAAGACCTGCGGCAGGTAGGCCAGGGCCTCCTCGATCGGCCGGGGGAACACGTTCTCGCCGCCCGAGCTGATCATCTCGTCTTCGCGGCCCGCCACGAACAACCGGCCGGCGGCGTCGAGGTAGCCGAGATCGCCGGTATCGAGCATGTCGTCGACGGCCTCGGGCGCATTCGCGTCGACGTAACCGTCGAACAGCAGCTGGTTGCCGACGAAGATGCGCCCCACCACGCCGACCGGCACCGGCCGACGGTCGGGGCCGAGGATCGCGATCCGGGTGCCCGACGGCGGTTTTCCGGCCGTGGTCGGTGCGATCCGCAGGTCGCCGGGGTCGGCGATCGCCGCCCAGGACACCTCGGTGGAACCGTAGATGTTGTAGAGAATCTCGCCGAACGCGGCGCGGAAGCTCGTCACGGTCGCACCGGAAAGCGGTGCGCCGCAGCTCAGTACGACCCGCAGGCTGGACGTGTCGTAGCGGGCCCGGATCTCAGGGGGCAGGGCCAGGATCCGGTTCACCAGCACCGGCACCACGATCAGGGTCGTCACCTTGTGCGCGGCGACCAGACGCAGGCAGTCTTCCGCGTCGAACCGCTGCGCGAGCACGACGGTCGAACGCAACGCGGTACTGAGCTGCAGGGCCGCCAGACCCCAGGTGTGGAACAGCGGTGCCGGGATCAGCATGATCGCGTTCATCTGCAACGGAATTCGGGACAGCAGTGATACCACGGGCCCGAAACCCTTGGGGTGTGGACGTTTCGCGCTCTTCGGGCAGCCCGTGGTGCCGGAGGTCAGCACGATCAGCTGACCGGGCTGGCGCGGTTTGGTGGAATACGGTGCGCCGGAATCGATCAGTGCGCTGACCGTACCGCGCCACCCTGCCGGTGCGGGCCCACCGGTGGCGTAATGCGGTACTTGGTCGGGAAGGTAACGCAGCAGTTCGGCCAGCGCAGGTTCGGCGAATATCGCGGCGAATCTGTGAATTTCGGCCACTTCGGCTATCCCGACCGCCGCCATGCCGGTGTTCAGCAACACCATGTCGACACCGAGTTTCGTAGCGGCGACAAGTATTTCGACCAGTTCGGCGGAATTGCGGGACAGGACACCGATCGTCGTCCCGGCGCCCTGCCCGGCCGCGGCCAGTGCGCCGGCCAGGCGTGCGCTGCGCTGGTGGACCTCGGCGAAGGTGCGGACCCCGCCGTCGTCGATCAGGGCGGTCCGGCGTGGCGAATGAGCTGCGGCACTGGCATATCCGCCCGCCAGGGTGAACCCCCAGGTGTTCAGCTCGGCGAGCTGGCGCATAGCGATGTCGGGGCGGACCGTACGCATCACGCCCGTGCTGAGGACCTGCCGCACGGTCTCGGCCTGACTGCGGATCCCGGTGCCCTCCACCTTGACCACGGTCGCGGTCGGCGCGCCGGTGGCGATATCGGCCATGCGCTGCAATCCGGCCCGGATCCATTCCTGCACAACGGAATCCGATACCGAGTCCAGGGCCGGGTGCAGCCGATCGACCGCCACGCACGCGACCCGCACCTGTGTGCCGTCACCGTGCTCGAGCAGCCGGACCGACGCCGAGGCGTCCAGTTCGGCGCACCGCAGTTCCAGCGCCTCGGGCTCGCGGCCCGGGATCAGCGTCACATCGAGCGTCCGGATCTCGGAGGTCTCGGTGCCGAGCCGGAGATGGAGCCGGATACCGGTAGCCGAACTCATCGGTTCGCACGCGCCGATACCCGGGAACAGGCGCGCATAGCTGTCGGCGTCCAGGAGCAGATCCCAGAGCTCTCGGCGCGGGACCGTCACCTCGGTCGCCACGTCGATCACATCGGTAACCACGGGTGCACTTCCGAGCGGGCCGGGTCGAGAATTCTCGGTTCGGCAGTCATCGCATTTCTAACTACCGAAGCGGGTGCGGGTCAAGCGGAAGCGGACGGGAATGCCGGAGCCCGAGGGAATTTCGCAAGTCGATGCCCCCGGTCTGCCGCTCGGGCGACGCGGGGGCATCGGGGCGATGCGGCGATGAGGGAATTGGGGGGTCACCACCGCACCGCAGTCCAGAATAATTCCGATCGAAACAAATGTCCCGATTGTGTGACGGCATCGATCGTACGTCGGCGATGTGCCCGCAATCACGGCCTGCGTGGGGTGAACTCGGGGGTGATAACTCAGTTCGGTGCGCCGGTGAGCCGCCGCAGCGCCTTCTCCACGATCTGTGGGTCGGAGGTCTCCCAATACGGCGGCAGCGACGCCCGCAGGTAGCCGCCGTAACGGGCCGACACCAGGCGGGAGTCGAGGATCGCCACCACACCGCGGTCGTCGGGGGCCCGCAACAGCCGGCCCGTGCCCTGGGCCAGCAGCAGCGCGGCGTGATTGGCCGCCACCGCCAGGAACCCGTTGCCGCCGCGGGACTCGACCGCGCGCTGCCGGGCGACCAGCAGCGGGTCGTCGGGCCGCGGGAACGGGATGCGGTCGAGGATCACCAGGCTGAGCGAGGGGCCGGGCACGTCGACGCCCTGCCACAGCGACAGCGTGCCGAACAGTGAGGTGGCCGGGTCCTCGGCGAACTTGCGGACCAGCAGGCCGGTGGCGTCCTCGCCCTGGCACAGCACCGGGGTGTCGAGCCGCTCGCGCAGCGCCTCGGTCGCGGCCTTGGCCGCGCGCATCGAGGAGAACAGGCCCAGGGTGCGGCCGCCGGCCGCGCGGATCAGGCGCTCGATCTCGTCCAGGAAGGCCGGTGTCAGGCCGTCGCGGCCGGGCGGCGGCAGATGTTTGGCGATGTAGAGGATGCCGGCCTTCGCGTGATCGAACGGCGAACCGACATCGAGCGAATTCCAGCGCAGCACACCGGCGTCCGCGGGCGCCTCGGCGCCGTTGGCCAGCGCCGGGTCGACCTTCCCGCCGGACTGGGCGGGCAACCCCCAGGTGACCGCGAGCCCGTCGAACGACCCGCCCACCTGCAGCGTCGCCGAGGTCAACACCACCGTGGCGGTGGCGAACAGGCGGCTGCGCAGCAGGCCGCCGACCGACAGCGGGGCCATGTGCAAGGTGCGGCGCTCGACGTTGCGGACCTCCTCGGCGGCGAGCCAGATCACGTCGCGCTGGGCGGCCGGATCGGGCTCGTCGAAGGTGGTGAGCACGCGGACGGCCGCATCGTGCACCTCGTCGATCGCGGCCAGGGCCAGATTGCGGGCGGCCGTGGTCTCCGGGTCGGCGGGGGCGCCGCCCTGCGGGGACAGCGCGGTGCGGCAGTTCCACGCGGCATCGCGGATCAGGGCCAGCACCGGTGCCGCGCCGTCGGGGAGACTGGACCACCGGCCGGGCGTCAGCTCGTCGAGGAAGGTGTGCCAGGCCTCGGCGGCCTGGTCCAGCCGGTCGATCTCGCGTTCGTCGACGAGTTTGCCGCAGCGGCGGGCGGCCGCGGTGATGGCGGTGGTGGACAGTTCGGCGGTGGCGACGCCGGTGACCCGGTCGACCAGGTCGTGGGCCTCGTCGATCACCACGACATCGTGTTCGGGCAGCACCTGGATGCCGCTGATGGCGTCGATGGCGAGCAGGGCATGGTTGGTGACGACCACGTCGGCCTGCCCGGATTCGGCGCGGGCCCGCTCGGCGAAGCAGTCCTGGCCGAACGGGCAGCGCGACTTGCCCAGGCACTCGCGCGCGGAGACGCTGACCTGCCGCCAGGCGCGATCGCTGACGCCGGGGGCCAGCTCGTCGCGGTCGCCGGTCTCGGTGTCGGAGGCCCATTCGTTGAGCCGCTGCACCTCCCGGCCCAGCCGGGAGATGGCGAACGCGTCGAACAGCTCGGCCTCGGCCGGCTCGTCCGGGATCACGCTGTTGATCTTGTTCAAGCAGAGATAGTTGTTGCGGCCCTTGAGGATCGCGAACTTCGCCGCCCGCCCGAGCGGCTTCTCCAGCGCCTGCGCCAGCCGCGGCAGGTCGCGGTCGACCAGCTGGCGCTGCAACGCGATGGTGGCCGTGGACACCACGACCGTACGACCGCTGGCGACCGCGTGCCGCAGGCTGGGCACCAGGTATGCCAGCGACTTGCCGGTGCCGGTCCCCGCCTGCACCGCGAGATGCTCCTTGGTGTCGATGGCGTGCGCCACCGCGGCGGCCATGGTCTGCTGACCGCTACGCGACACCCCGCCCAGCGCCTCGACCGCGGTGGTCAACAGGCGGGGGACGGTGGGGAGTTCAGGCACCCGAGCAGAGTACTGCGCGGCACCGACAAGGCCGCGCGGGCCCGAAGCGCCGGCGCGGGCCCCGAAGGGCTCGGTGCGGGCTCGAGCGGGCGGCGGAGGCTCGAGCGGGCGGCGGTGTGGCCCGGGCGGGCGGCGGTGTGGCCCGGGCACGCTCGCCGGTGCGGCGGTGTGGCCGCGGCACGATCGGACCGCGTGCGGCCGCTGCGGTTCGGGCGCGGCAAGGTGTGCGGGAACGGATCGCGGTCTGGTCGGCGGCAGCCCGGTCGGCGTAGCGTCCTGGGGGAAATCGCATCCGAGCGAGGGGGACTCATGGCATCGACCTGGGCGGAATGGGTAGCGGGCGGGGAGCGCGTCGATCTCGACGGATCGACGGTGTTCGTGCGGCAGGACGGCCCGCCCGAGGGGCGGCCGGTGACCCTGCTGCACGGGTATCCGACGTCCTCGCACGACTGGGCGCCGATCCTGCCGGCCCTGGTGGACGCGGGGTGCCGGGTCACCGTGCTCGACTTCCTGGGCTTCGGCGCGAGCGCCAAGCCATACCCGCACGAGTACCGGCTCACCGCGCAGGCCGATCTGGTCGAACGGGTCTGGGAGCACTTCGGCGGCACCGAAACAGCTTTGGTCGCACACGATTACGGGGTCAGTGTGGGCCAGGAGCTGCTGGCCCGGGATCCGGCCCGGATCACCCGGATGGCCTGGCTCAACGGCGGCCTCTACGTGGACCTGTACCGGCCCTTGGCGATTCAGCGCGCGATGATCGGTCCGGCCGGAAAACTACTGGGCCGCTTGATGACCGAGCGCAGCTTCCGGCTGACCCTGGACCGCATCCTGGGCCGCCCGGTACCGGTCGCGGAGCTGCATCAGATGTGGCTCGCCATGACCGCCGGTGGTGGACTGCGAGTTCAATGGGCGCTCAACCGCTATCACGCCGAGCGGCGGGCGCAGGCCCAGCGCTGGCAGCGGGCTCTCGAGTCGTATCCCGGTCCGACACTGTTCGTCTGGGGCCCGGCCGATCCGATCAGTGGCGGTCATCTGCTCCCGCGACTGCGGGAACGGTTGCCGCGGGCCGAATTCGTCGTGCTCGACGACGAACCCGCGACCGGTCACTATCCGCAGGTGGAGAACCCGGCCGCGGTCGGATCCGCCCTCGCCGCCTTCCTGGCCTGAGCCGATCACCGCGACCGACGGGTTCGATGCTCGGCAACCCAGCTGTCCAGTGGGCTTGACGTAGCCGGATGTGCGGCACGGTTGCGGCGGTCGTACAGCGCTGTCTCCGGGCCCGGCTAGGGCGCCATGGCGGTCAGCAGGGAATCCTGCATCCAGGTGAGCCAGTGGTAGACGTCCAGATGCGGCGCCCGCGGGTCGGCGGAGTCGAGGCGATCCGGGGTGTCCGCGTCCACGCCCAAGGCGGTGCCCAGGGCCAGCCGCACGTCGTTGAGCGCGGTCAGCCAGGCGTCGGCCTGCTCGGCGGTGAGCACGATCTTGCCGCCCTGCGGCGGCAGCGTCTCCAGCACCACCGAGCCGGCGGCGATCTTGGTCGCGATGATCTCGGGCTCGTGCAGCCCACGCAGCGCGCTGTTGAGGCCCGCGCGCTCGGCATCGGGGGAGCCCGGCTCGCTGCGGTGGAACTCCGGCAGCAAGCGGGCCAGCCGGGGGTCTTCCGGCGGGGTCGTATTGCCCACCTGCAGCCCCGTCAGGGCGGCCAGGTCGTCCTGGGGGGCGGACTGGGCCCGATCGGTCAGCAGGCCGGTGACGGCGCCGACGAGCGATCGCAGCACCTCGGCCTCCCGCGCGTCCATCTCCGAGCGCAGGCGCAGCCCGCTCAGCGAGGTCTTCCTGGTCCACTTGCGCACGGACCTACGGTATCGCCCGAGCGTGCCGGTGCCCGGAGGTGGTGGTCGCGGGTTATTTGTCGCGTTGCATCGTGGCCCAGAGTCCGGCCGCGTGCAGGCGCTGGACGTCGTGTTCCATCTTGTCGCGGGAACCGGCGGACACCACGGCCTTGCCCTCGTTGTGGACCTGCATCATCAGTTCGGTAGCTCGCGATTTGCTGTAGCCGAAGAGCTTCTGAAAGATGTAGGTCACGTAGTGCATCAGGTTCACCGGGTCGTCCCAGACCACGGTCACCCACGGGCGGTCCTCCGCCTCCAGGATCTCGGTGGCCTCGACCGCTTCGGGCGTGGCCTGCGCCGCCGACATACCCGAGTAACCACCGGCCGGACCGGCAACGACCCGGACGATGTCCTCTTTGCACAGAGCCATAACCAAGAGGGTACGACCTCACCCCGAATCCACAACAGAGGTGTTCACGTGCGCGCCACAGGCGGCGTGGTCCGGGGCGCTCTACAGTGGCGACCGTGTCCACCCCCTTGCGTGCCGCCACGTCGCTGCTGACCGACCAGTACGAGCTCACCATGCTGGCCGCCGCGCTGGCCGACGGGTCGGCGGCCCGCGACTGCAGCTTCGAAGTCTTCGCCCGGAGGTTGCCGCCCGGCCGCCGCTACGGTGTCGTGGCGGGCACCGCCCGCCTGCTCGACGCGCTCGCCGAGTTCCGCTTCGCCGAGCCCGAACTCGAGGTCGTCGCCGCCTTCTCCGACGAGCGCACCCTGAACTGGTTGCGCGAGTTCACCTTCGGTGGCGATATCGACGGATACCGCGAGGGCGAGCTCTACTTCCCCGGCTCGCCGATCCTCACCGTGCGCGGCAGCTTCGCCGAATGTGTGGTGCTGGAGACCCTGATCCTGTCGATCCTCAACCACGACAGCGCGATCGCGTCGGCCGCCGCCCGGATGGTCAGCGCGGCCGGCGGCCGGCAGCTGATCGAGATGGGGTCGCGCCGCACCCACGAACTGGCGGCGCCGGCCAGCGCCCGCGCCGCCTACCTGGCCGGCTTCGACGCCACCTCGAACCTGGAGGCGGTCCGCAGCTTCGGGATTCCCGGCGCGGGCACCAGCGCGCACGCGTTCACGTTGCTGCACAGCGGATCCGACGGCGCTCACGAGGCCGCGGCCTTCCGCAGCCAGATCGAGACCCTGGGCCTCGGTACCACCCTGCTGGTCGACACCTACGACATCGCCCAGGGCGTAGCCACCGCGATCGAGGTCGCCGGACCCGAATTGGGCGCGGTCCGAATCGATTCCGGAGACCTGGGCGTGATGGCCCGTCAGGTTCGCGAACAGCTCGACGCGCTCGGCGCGGTCCGCACCCGGATCGTCGTGTCCGGCGACCTCGACGAGTACGCCATCGCGGCACTGCGCGCCGAACCGGTCGATTCCTACGGCGTGGGCACCGCGCTGGTCGTCGGATCCGGGGCGCCGACGGCCGGGATGGTCTACAAACTGGTCGAGGTCCAGGGCCGTCCGGTCGCGAAACGGTCCAGTCACAAGGAGTCCCGCGGCGGCACCAAGCGTGCGGTGCGGCTGTCCCGGCGCAGTGGCACGATCGTGGAGGAACTGGTGTTGCGGGCCGGGCAGGACGCCCCGGCCCAGGAGGCGTTCACCGTGCGGGACCTGCAGATCCCGCTGGTCCGCGGCGGTAAACCGGTCGCCGACCTGCCGACCCTGGCCCAGTCGCGTGAGCTGGTGGCGCGCGGCCTGATCAGCCTGCCCTGGGAGGGCCTCAAGCTCTCCGCCGGCGAACCCGCGATCCCGACGACCTTCCTACAATGAGGGCAAGCCGGTCGATGGGAGCGAAATGACCACGGCACTGATCGTCGTCGACGTCCAGAACGACTTCTGTGAGGGGGGATCACTAGCGGTGAACGGGGGCGCGGCGGTGGCGGCCCGGATCAGCGCACACCTGGCGTCCCACGACTACGACGTGGTCGTGGCCACCCGCGACTACCACGTCGACCCGGGCGGCCACTTCTCCGATCAGCCCGATTACGTGGACAGCTGGCCGCCGCACTGCCGCGCCGAGACCCCGGGCGCGGAATTCCACCCCGCCTTCGACACCACCCGGGTCGAGCAGGTGTTCTCCAAGGGCGCCTACAGCGCCAGCTACTCCGGTTTCGAGGGCGTGACCCCGGTCGGCGAACCGCTGGCGGACTGGCTGCGCGGCCGCGGCGTCGACAGGGTGGCGGTCTGCGGTCTCGCCACCGACCACTGTGTGCGTGCCACCGCGCTCGACGCCCGGGCCGCCGGTTTCGACACCGAGCTGCTGCTGGATCTGAGCGCCGCGGTCGCGCCGGCGAACACCGGCAGGGTGCTCGACGAACTGCGCGACGCGGGCGTCGCGGTGAGCGATGAGCAGCGGGATCGATCACAGGGCCCGCAGGGCGCCCGCCGGGAATAGGCGAATATTCTGGACAGTTGACGACAGCTGTGCGCCCTGGTGCTGCTGTGGCGCTAGCGGAAGGAATCGACTGTGCTGGTTATCCGGGCCGACCTCGTGGCGGCCATGGTGGCGCACGCTCGCGCCGATCATCCGGACGAGGCGTGCGGGATCATCGCCGGACCGGAGGGATCGGACCGCCCGGAACGAATCGTGCCGATGATCAACGCCGAGCGCTCGCCGACCTTCTACCGCTTCGACTCCGGCGAACAGCTGAAGATCTGGCGCGAGATGGACGACAACGACGAGGAACCGGTCGTGGTGTACCACTCGCACACCGCCACCGAGGCCTACCCGAGTCGCACCGACATCTCGTTCGCGTCCGAGC
Organism: Nocardia stercoris; assembly: GCF_003696265.1. GTDB lineage: Bacteria > Actinomycetota > Actinomycetes > Mycobacteriales > Mycobacteriaceae > Nocardia > Nocardia stercoris. The sequence goes on from NZ_RFFH01000004.1 coordinate 28,706, forward strand.
CCAACGCGCACTACGTCCTCATCTCGACCCGCGACCCCGAGCAGCACGAGCTGCGCAGCTACCGCATCGCCGAGGGCGTCGTCACCGAAGAGCCGGTGCAGATACTTCCCGCACAGGTCTGACAGATACAAGGAGTAACCATGCCGGTCACCGTGTCCATCCCCACCATCATGCGTCCCCTCACCGGCGGCGAGAAGCGGGTGCAGGCCAGTGGCGCCACCCTCGCCGCGCTGATCGACGACCTGGAGAGCAGCTACGCGGGCCTGAAGGCGAAGCTGCTGTCGGACGGCAAGCTGAACCGCTTCGTCAACATCTACATCGACGACGAGGACGTGCGCTTCGCCGGCGGCCTGGACGCCGAGGTGCCCGAGGGCGGCTCGGTCACCATCCTTCCCGCCGTCGCCGGTGGCGCCGCGTAATCATGGCGCGCTACGAGTCGCTCATCGCCACCCTGGGCAACACCCCACTGGTGGGCCTGCGCACGCTGTCGCCGAAATGGGACGGCGACGACCACGTGCGGTTGTGGGCCAAGCTGGAGGACCGTAACCCCACCGGATCGATCAAGGACCGTCCGGCGCTGCGGATGATCGAGCAGGCCGAGGCCGAAGGCAAGCTCACCCCGGGCTGCACGATCCTCGAGCCGACCAGCGGCAACACCGGTATCTCGCTGGCCATGGCGGCCAAGCTGAAGGGCTACCGGCTGATCTGTGTGATGCCGGAGAACACCTCGGTCGAGCGGCGTCAGCTGCTGACCATGTTCGGTGCCGAGATCATCGACTCCCCGGCGGCCGGCGGCTCGAACCAGGCGGTCGCCATGGCCAAGGAGATCGCCGCCGAGCACCCGGACTGGGTGATGCTGTATCAGTACGGCAACCCCGGCAACGCGCTCGCCCACTACGAGGGCACCGGCCCGGAGATCCTGGCCGACCTGCCGGAGATCACGCACTTCGTGGCCGGCCTGGGCACCACCGGCACCCTGATGGGCACCGGCCGGTTCCTGCGCGAGAAGGTGCCGGGCATCGAGATCGTCGCCGCGGAACCGCGATACGGCGAACTCGTCTACGGCTTGCGCAATCTCGAAGAGGGTTTCATCCCGGAGCTGTACGACGAGTCGGTGCTGACCACGCGTTTCTCGGTCGGCCCGTACGACGCGGTGCGGCGCACCCGGGAGTTGGTGGGCGAGGAGGGCATCTTCGCCGGCATCTCCACCGGCGCGATCCTGCACGCCGCGATCGGCATCGGTAACAAGGCGCTGAAGGCGGGCAAGACCGCCGACATCGCGTTCGTGGTCGCCGACGGTGGCTGGAAGTATCTGTCGACCGGCGCCTACGACGGCACGCTCGAAGAGGCCGAGGAACGGCTCGAAGGCCAGCTCTGGGCCTGACGAATACCTGAGCACCCCTGCGGCCGGGCCGCGGATCGGTACCCTCGAAGAAACGAGGACCGGTTCCGCAGTCCGGCCGTCGGCGTCGAGGCGCCGGCCGCGCTGTTCAACCAGCCCGGTCCCACGGGAGGTGATCGCGTGACCACTCCGATCGGGAGTTCCGGTGTGCCGCAGCAGCGTTCGAGTGGCACGGGAGTCGAGGTGGCGAAGCAGTCGGTGGTGCTCACCGTCGGGTTCGTCGCCCTGCTGTACGCGATCGAGGCCGTCAATGTCGCGAGCGGGCAGCGACTCGATCAGCAGGGGGTGCGCCCACGCAGCCTCGACGGGCTGACCGGCATCCTGTTCGCGCCGCTGCTGCACGCCAATTGGACCCATCTGATCGACAACACCGTGCCGGTTCTGGTGCTGGGTTTCCTGACCTTGCTGTTCGGGGTCGGGCGCGGACTCGCGGCGACCGCGATCATCTGGGTGGTCGGCGGCGTCGGGGTGTGGCTCACGGGAGATATCGGCACAGTGGAGATCGGGGCCTCGGTGCTCGGGTTCGGCTGGCTGACCTATGTCATCGCGCGCGGCTGGTTCGTCCGCTCGTTGTGGCAGATCGTGGTAGGTCTGGTGGTCGCGGTGTTGTGGGGCTCACTTCTGCTGGGTGTGTTGCCCGGACAGCCCGGAATCTCCTGGCAGGGCCACCTGTTCGGGGCGGTGGGTGGATTGGTGTCGGCCTGGGTACTCTCTGGGGATGCACGTCGTCATCGTCGCGAGGAAATCGGCCGGCGCGCGTCGGCCGGGTGAGCAAACGTCCGGCCGGGTGCGAAACGGGGGGATCGTCCGGTGAGTGAATCCGCAGCGTGGCAGCATGGGGACATGCGCCTCACGGTCATCGGATGTTCGGGCAGTGTGGCCGGTCCCGATTCGCCGGCGTCGGGCTATCTGCTGACCGGTACCGACATGACGCCGACCGTCATCGATTTCGGTCCCGGCGTCCTGGGTGCCCTGCAGCGGCACGTGAATCCGTCCGATGTCGACATCTTCCTGACTCACCTGCACGCCGACCACTGCCTGGACCTGCCGGGGCTGCTGGTCTGGCGGCGCTATCACCCGACCCCCGCGGTCGGGCGGGCCACGGTGTACGGCCCGTCGGACACCGCGCTGCGCATCGGTAACGCGTCCGCGGAGATCGGCGGCGAGACCGACGACTGGTCCGACGTCATCGACATGCGGCAGTGGACGGTCGGCGAGCCGATCCCGTTCGGTCCCGGCCACACCGTCGAGGCCCGCCGGATGTTCCACCCGCCGGAGTCCTACGGCCTGCGCATCACCACCGCCTCGGGCCGCGTGCTGGTCTACACCGGCGATACTGCGCTCTGCCCGGAGGTGTTCGAGCTCGCCGAGGGCGCCGATTTCCTGCTGGCCGAGGCCTCCTGGACCCACGACCCCGACAACCGCCCGCCCGGTATCCACCTCTCCGGCACCGAGGCGGGCATGATCGCCGCCCGCGCCGGCGTGCGCGAACTCCTGCTCACCCACATCCCCCCGTGGACCTCCCGCGAGGACGTGATCGCCGAGGCGAAGGCACAGTTCGACGGCCCGGTCCACGCCGTCTCACCGGGCGAGGTCATCGACATCTCGTAGAGCTCGAGGATCGGTTCGCGGACAGAGGTCTGTGTCCGCCTCGGGATACGGTCGCATGTGGGTCGTCTCGGTGATCGAGATCGGGTCGCCGGTGCCGTCGGCCCGAGTGGTGCCCGCCGTAGCGTTTCGGTCCTGCCGTCGCCCGGCGTCCGGGCGCGGACCCGCCGTTTCGGTGCCGTGCTCGGTGACGGGCGGGTGGCACAGTAAGGTGCTCGTGTGTCGAGACGAGCGGATGGCAGGGCGGACGACGAGCTTCGCCAGGTGACGATCACGCGTGGATTCACCACGCATCCTGCGGGTTCGGTGCTCGTGGAGTTCGGGCAGACGCGGGTGATGTGTACCGCCAGCGTCACCGAGGGGGTGCCGCCGTGGCGGCGTGACTCCGGATTGGGCTGGCTCACAGCGGAATACGCGATGCTGCCGGCCGCGACGCACACTCGCAGCGGGCGAGAGTCGGTGAAGGGCAAGGTCGGCGGGCGCACCCAGGAGATCAGCCGGCTGGTCGGGCGCTCGCTGCGGGCCTGTATCGACCTGGCGGCGCTGGGCGAGAACACCATCGCCATCGACTGCGACGTGCTGCAGGCCGACGGTGGCACCCGGACCGCGGCGATCACCGGAGCGTATGTGGCGCTGTCGGACGCGATCACCTACCTGGGCGCGGCCGGCGCGCTGACCGACCCGCAGCCGATCTCGTGCGCGCTCGCCGCGGTGAGTGTGGGCGTGGTCGACGGCCGGGTGCGCCTGGACCTGCCGTACGAGGAGGACTCGCGCGCGGAGGTGGACATGAACGTGGTCGCCACCGACACCGGCACGCTGGTCGAGATCCAGGGCACCGGTGAGGGTGCCACCTTCCCGCGTTCCACCCTGGACAAGATGCTGGACTCCGCGCTCGCCGGTTGTGAGCAGTTGTTCGCGATCCAGAAGCAGGCGCTCGCGCTGCCGTATCCGGGCGTGCTGCCCGAGCCGAAGAAGAAGTGATGGTCCGCCGGGTCCTGGTCGCCAGCCGGAACAGCAAGAAGCTGAACGAACTGCGCCGCATCCTGGCCGACGCGGGCGTGGCCGGGCTCGAGGTCGTGGGCCTGAACGAGGTGCCGGCGTACCCGGAGGCCCCCGAGACCGAACCGGACTTCGAGGGCAATGCTCTGCTGAAGGCCCGCGAGGGCTTCGCGGCCACCGGATTGCCCTGTGTCGCAGACGATTCCGGGCTGTCGGTGGACGCGCTCAACGGTATGCCCGGTGTGCTGTCGGCGCGCTGGTCGGGCCGCCACGGCGACGATGCCGCCAACAATGCCCTGCTGCTGGCCCAGCTGGCGGACGTCCCCGACGACCGTCGCGGCGCCCGTTTCGTCTCGGCCTGCGCCCTGGTGAGCGCCGCCGGAGAAACCGTGGTCCGCGGCGAATGGCCGGGCACCCTGCTGCGAACCCCGGTGGGCACCAACGGCTTCGGCTACGACCCGCTGTTCGTCCCCGAGGGCGGCACCCGCACCTCGGCCGAGCTCGACCCGACCGAGAAGAACGCCGTATCACACCGAGCCCGCGCCCTGACGGCCCTACTTCCGGCGCTGCGCTCCCTGGCGATCTCGGAAAATGCCACCAGCGACAACTGATTTCGCGCGGGCCGGGTAACTCGCCGGGTACGCCCGGGATCGGTGCGGCGACTCACCGCCGCCACGGGTTGCCGACAAGCGACGGCATTCGGCCGTCCGCTCAAACGCGGAGTGGCGGGGGAGCACTAGGCCGTCCGCTCAAAAGCGGAGTGGAGGGGAGCACTCGACCCCCGCTCAAACCGCGGAGAGGCGGTAAGCGGCGCGGACTTCGCGCGTGCGGTAGTGCTCGCACACGAACGAGAGCAGCGGAATGGTGCCGGCCAGCGCGGTGATCAGCGTGGTGGTCCACTTCCACCGTGCCTTGATCGCCAGGTCGACGGTGACGACCAGGTAGATCATGTAGAAGATGCCGTGGACCTGGCCGATGTAGAACAGCCAGTGCGGTGCGGTGTGGCTGTCGGACAGGATCAGGTACTTGTAGACCATCTCCGCGCACAGCACGAGCAGCCATACACCGGTGATGTAGGCCAGCACCCGGTACCGGGTCAGCGCCGAGGCGATCCGTGCGGTCTTCGCGGTTGCCTGGGGTGCGGCGGCCGTGGCCTGCGCGGTGGCGGTTTCGGTGCTGTTGTCGGTGCTACTCACCGGCGTTCCTTTCGGGATTCGATTCTCGGTGCGTGCCCTCAGCCGGCCCGGCGGGCGTCGTCCGCTGACGGTAGCCGCCGTCCGTGCAGGGCCGCCAGCTGCCGGTTGTACTCGGTCACGACGCGGTCGGCTTCCTCGACCCGTGCGGCCGGGCGCTCGGGCAGCAGGCCGGCGGGCAGTTCGGTCGGTGCGGCCGTGCGGGTCGCGACCGGCCGGGGTTCGCCGTCCTCCTCGACTCGCGCTTGCCGCTCGAGCCGCAGGAACCGGAAGAAGGCGTACACCACGAACCCGGCGAACAACGGCCACTGCAGGGCGTACCCGAGGTTCTGCGCGGTGCCGGAGTTGGAGTCGAACCGTCCCCACTGCCACCAGCCCAGGAGCAGGCAGGTCGTCGCGGCCGCGATCACGAGCAGGATCAGGCCGAGGCGGCGGAACAGGGCAGGCACGCCCACCACGGTACTCCGCTACTACAAGTGGCCGTAGTCGGAGTGCGCGCGGACCGGCCCGGGCAGCGGGGACGGCGGGTTCAGAACCGGTAGTGCACGTCGGTGAGTTTCTCCGATTCCTCCCACAGCCGTCGCTGCAGGTCACGGTCCTGGGAGAGCTTGCTGGAACCGCACGCCCGGACCGGCCCGCGCATCCCGCCGAGCTGCCGCGGACCCCAGTAGACCTCCGGGTCGGCGTCGGTCTCGGTGGCGGCGAACAGGCTGGACTCGGCCGCCTTGCGCGGCGAGTGGCCGAATATCGCGACGAACGGCTTGGACACCCAGTCCAGTGGTGTCTCGGTGCGGGTGAACAGGTCGGTCGCGGCGACGCCCGGATGCACGCCGTAGGAGCGGACCGTCGAGCCCGCGGCCGCGAGCCGGTGCTGCAGTTCGCGCGCGAACATCAGGTTCGACAGCTTGGCCTGGCCGTAGGCGACATTGCGCTGGTAGCGCCGGTTCTGGTAGTTGAGGTCGTCGACCCGCAGGGTGGGGGTGTGGCGGTGGGCGATGCTCGCCAGCGTCACGACCCGGTCCCGGATCCGGTCCAGCAGCAGGCCGGTCAGCGCGAAGTGCCCGAGATGGTTGACGCCCCACTGGGTTTCGAAGCCGTCCTTGGTGCGCGAGAACGGGATGTTCATCAGGCCGGCGTTGTTGATCAGGACGTCGATCGGTCCGGTTTTGTCGGCGAATTCGCGGATCGAGGACAGGTCGGCCAGGTCCAGCGCGGCGACCCGGACGTCGCCCTGCATGCTGTTGGCGACCGACTGCGCGGCCATGGTGTTGCGGCAGGCCATGATCACGGTCGCACCCCGGTCGGCCAGGGCCCGCGTGGTGTGGGCGCCGATTCCGCCGTTGGCGCCGGTGATCACGATGGTGCGGCCGGACTGGTCCGGCATCTGGCTCGGCTTCCAGGTCATCTGTGTCATACCTCACGAGTGTCGTCGGAGATCGGTGCGCGGCGGGTACCGGACCGATCTTACTTCAGAGTAAGTTACTGGCGCCTGCCGTGTCGTAGCTCTCGGTTACGGGGGCCCGACAATACTGACCGAATGACCGTCGCGACCTCGAACGACGCGCCTGTGCAGGTGAGTCGGGCACGCGCCAATGTCGTGTTCGTCACAATTGTTCTCGGCATGCTCATGGCCGCCCTCGATCAGACCATCGTGTCCACCGCGCTGCCCACGATCGTGGCCGATCTCGGCGGCTCCGGGCGCATGTCCTGGGTGGTCACCTCCTACCTGCTGGCCGAGGCGGTCGCGACCGCGCTGGCCGGAAAGTTCGGTGACCTGTTCGGCCGCAAGGTGGTCTTCCAGATCAGCGGGCTCGTCTTCATCACCGGTTCGGCGGTGGCCGGGATCTCGAACGGCATGGCGATGCTGGTCGCGGCGCGCGCGGTGCAGGGCGTCGGCGCCGGCGGGCTCATGGTGACCGCGATGGCGCTGATCGCGGACGTGATTCCGCTGCGCGATCGCGGGCGCTACCAGGGTGCGATGGGCGCGGTCTTCGGCGTGACGACGGTGATCGGCCCGACCCTGGGCGGCCTGTTCACCGACCACGCCAGCTGGCGGTGGTGCTTCTATGTGAACGTTCCGATCGCGATCCTCATGGTCTTCGTCGCGCAGCGCACGATCCCGCGGATCCGGGCGGCGGCCAAACCGGTGGTCGACTACGCCGGGATCGCGGTCATCGCGGCCGGGGTCAGCTGCCTGATCCTGGCGCTGGAGTGGGGTGGCCACCAATACGCTTGGGGGTCACCGGTCATCATCGGCCTGTTCGTGGCGGCGGTGATCCTGATCGCGGTCTTCGTCTTCGTCGAGTCCCGCGCGCGCGAACCGATGCTGCCGTTGCGGCTGTTCCGCCGCAACGTCTTCACCGTCTGCTCGATCCTCAGCTTCATCGTCGGCTTCGCCATGCTCGGGGCGATGACCTACCTGCCGACCTATCTCCAGTTCGTGGACGGTGTTTCGGCGACCCAATCGGGTTTCCGGACTCTGCCGCTGGTGGCGGGCCTGATGTTCACCTCGATCCTGTCCGGGCAGATCGTCGGCCGCACCGGCCGGTACAAGATCTTCCCGATTCTCGGTACGGCGGTGATGGCGGTGGCGCTGTGGCTGATGTCCACGATGGGTCGCGATACCGGTACGTTGCGGGAATCGTTGTACATGGCGGTCATGGGCCTGGGAATCGGGCTCGCCATGCAGGTGCTGACCATCGCGGTCCAGAACACCGTGCCCTATTCCGATCTCGGCACCGCGACTTCCGGGGTGACCTTCTTCCGCACGCTCGGCAGCACATTCGGCACGGCGATCTTCGGCACCTTGTTCGCGAATCGGATCGGGCCGAATCTGCGCGACGCGCTGGCGAAAGTGCCCGAGGTGCCGCCAGCGGTGGCGCAGAGTCCGCAATTGTTGCGCAAACTTCCACTGGCGCAGGCACTTCCGATCATCGACGCGTATGCCGAAGCGATCAACTATGTGTTCGAGTGGGTGATTCCGGTGGCGGTGCTCGGTTTCGTGGTGTCCTGGTTCCTGAAGGAGGTGCCGCTGCGCGGTGCGGCGCGGGCCGAGGCGCCGGAGATGGGCAACGGCTTCGCCGCCCCGGACTCGCCGGATCGCGAAGTGCTGCTGGAGCATTCGATCGCGTGTCTACTGGGCAAGCTGCGGGCCAAGGAGATTCCCGGACCGGACATCCTGACCGAGGTGGACAGCGAACTCGGCCCGGACCAGGCCTGGGCCCTGGCCCAGGTGCGGCTGCTGCAGCGCTTCCGCGGTGGCGCCACCCTCGCCGCGATCGCGGCGCCGCGCCGGATGCCCCCGCAGGTACTGCAACCGGTCTACGACCGCGCCCACCGCTACGGCTACATCGAATGGGACGGCGACAAGGTCCGGTTGACGCCGACCGGCCAGGCCGAATTCGACCGGGTCGCCGCGGGCTGGCGGAACTGGGTAGGCAGCCAGATCGCCGAGTGGGACGGCGAGGATCCGCGCGATCGCGTGCAACTCGAGCACGCCATGGACAATGTAGCTATGCGATTGCTGGACGAATTCGAGGGCGCCGCCGCCTTCGCCGAGTGAGTGCCGCACCGCCGCATCGCGAATCGGACCTGTGCGGGTGACCGACAAGTCGCCGTCGGGGCCCGATCGCGGAGTACTGTGCGAATCATGGACACCCGGATTCGATCGACGGCAGTTCTGCTGTGCGCGCTCGTCGTTTCCGTCTGGGCCGCGGTGGCCCTGTCGGCCGGTGAGCCGAATTCGCTGCTCGCGGTGGGCACCGCGGCCGTGCTGGCCCTGGCGGCGGTCGCCGCGCAGGCCGCGCACCGCCGTCCGGTTCCCGCGCGGGTGCGGACGGGTCTGCCCGTCTCCGCCCAGCAGCGGCGGGGAAGTTATCTGCGCCAGAGCAATCCGGATACCGCCGGCCGCACGCGCCCGCGCGCGCCGGGCGGGTGCGCCTGACCGGTCGCGTCGCGGACTCGTCCGTGGACGCCCCCCGGTCGCCGTGTGATCCCGCCGGGCCGCATTGTGGACCGGCGGTAACCCGCCCGACGTCCCCTTCGCTCGTCGCGTGACCCCGCCGTCCCGGCCCCGGTGCGCGGCGGGCACCTCACAGTGAGGTGTCCCGATGCTCGATTTCGTGTATTACCCGGTGTCCGCGGTGCTCTGGCTGTGGCACACCGGATTCGCCACGGTCCTGGGTGTGGCCGACGGTCCCGCCTGGGCCCTGGCCATCGTCTGTCTCGTCGCGACGTTGCGCGTGCTGCTCTACCGGCCGTTCCTGGCGCAGGTGCGGTTCTCCCGGCAGCTGGCCGTGATTCAGCCCCGCATGCGGGAACTGCAGCAGCGGTACGCCGACGACCGCGAGCGGCTGGCCGCCGAAGTGGCCGCGCTGCAACGCGAGCACAGGTTCAACCCGCTGGCCGGCTGCCTGCCGGTGGCGGCGCAGCTGGTGATGTTCATCGGCCTGTTCCACGTGCTGCGCAGCTTCGACCGCACCACCGCCGGATCGTCGCTGCTGCCGTTCGCGGGCAGTCACGCGCGCCTGACCGCCGCGCAGAACGCGGCGACGGCGAACTACGTGTTCTCCCCGGAGCAAGTGCAGTCGTTCCTGCACGCCAAACTGCTGACCGCGCCGCTGTCGGCCACGCTGGCGACCTCGGGCGGTTCGTTCCTCGCGGTCGCGGTGGTGGCCGTTCCGCTGGCGGTGCTGTCGGGTGTGATGTCGCATCTGACCGCGCGGCATTCGATCACCCGGCAGACCGCGCCGACACCGCAGCTCGCGGTGATCAACCGGATGACGCTGTGGCTGTTCCCGTTGGGCAGCTTGATCAGCGGGCTGCTGATGCCGATGGGCATCCTGGTCTACTTCGCCAGCAACAGTGTCTGGACGTTCGTGCAGCAGTATCTGGTGCACAAGCACCTGGGTCCGGTCTCCGAGGCCGTGGTGGTCGGCACGACCACGGAGTCGCCGGACGACTGAGGTGTCACCGGTGGCCCGGCCGGGTGCAGACCGTGCGCCGGGCCGGGCCGGCGGCGACGGCCGTCGCGACGGTGACGATCTGGTCCAGGGCCACACCGGCCGTCGCGAGCCGGGCGACGATGCCGAGCCGGCGTTCGGCGCTGTTGGGCCGGATGGTCACGTCGTCGCGGCCGCGGCGGGCCACGAACACCCGCTGGCGGGCGTCGTAGCGCAGTGGCAGTCCGTCGCGCACGGCGAGATACGCGCGGATGTCCAGGTCGCGATGACGTACCGGGTCGATCTGCAACGCCTCGATCCGCCGTTCGGCCTGGTCGCGCAGCAGCTGGGCGCGGCCGGGCTCGAGGTATTCGGTGCGGCGGGACAGTTGCCAGCGGTACTCCGTGACAGCCTTCTGCAGCACGGCGCGGTGCCGGTCGCATACTGCAGCCAGCTCATCGGACATCGATATGCCTTTCCTTGGGATGCGGGATTACTTTGTGCTGCACCCGGATCGGCGTCCGATGAGTCGATTGTGGCAGGAGGGTCCGACAACTCCCGCCGGTCACCCACCGTCCGCGATCGCCGAGTCGACCGATCTCCTCGCCGGTGGAGTCTATCGAACATGTGTTCGAAATTCGACTCCGTTCGGCACGGCGGCTCGGCTGGGCGTGTCGCGCGCCGCGGTCGTGGTCAGTCGACGACCGCGATGCCCATCGAGCGCGCGGTACCGGCGACGGTCCGCATGGCGGCCTCGACGTCGGTGGTGTTCAGGTCGGGAAGTTTGCGGAGCGCGATCCGGCGCAGCTGAGCGCGGGTGATGGTGCCCGCGGTCGTGTGCCCCGGCCGGGCCGAACCGGCGTGGCCGGCGGCGGCGCGGATCAGCGTGGCCGTGGGCGGCGTCTTGAGCCGCAGCGACCAGCGCTTGCGCGCGTCGACGGTGACGACCGCGGGGACGATCTCCCCGCGTTGCCCGGCTGTGGCGGCGTCGTACCTACGCTTGACCTCGATCACCGGTACGCCGGTGGGCCCCAGCATCTTTCCCAGCGTCATCATCGACGCGTTGCCGGCCTCGAGTTCCATCGTGATGGTGAGAACGGCCTTTCCGATAGCCATAACTCACGGTGGCGCGACGGCACCTCGGTGTGGTGTCACAGTGATAACACTTGGACATCAACGCATTCCGGCTGATCATGACCTTCCGGACAGCGCCTTCAGGGTGTCGGCCAGGCGTACCGCGAGGGCGACGGCAGTGAGGGTCGGATTGGCGTGTCCGGCGGTCGGGAACACCGAACTGCCTGCGATGTACAGGTTTTCGACCCCGTGCACCCGGCAGTTCACATCCACCACACCGTGTCGCGGATCGGACGACATCCGGGTGGCTCCGGTCGGATGCGCCCAATCGGTCAGGGGCACCGCGAGTTCCGAGCCCGGCCGCGCCCAGTCGGCGAGTTCCGGTGCGGGACAGCCGAGCCGGGCGAACTCGGCGACGGCCAGGCCCGCGGCACGCCGCGCGGTGCGGTCCTCGGCCGGATGGGTGCGCCAGTCGATCCGTGCGACCGGTTGGCCGAGCCGATCGGTCCGCTCGGACAGGGTGATCCGGCTGTCCGGGTCCGGTGGCTGTTCGAGCATGCAGCGCAACTCGATTCGATCGAGCCGCCGGGGCAGCCCGGTGTGCTGGAACAATCGGCGGCGCGCCCCGCGGGCCAGCAGTCCCGCATCGGCCACCGCGCGTCGTAGATCGTGCCGGTCACCGCGGCCGCGCAGCAGCCGTTTGACCGAGTCCCAAGGGTCGTCCGCGCTCGGCACCTCCTGGAACCACAGCGCGCAGTTGAGTAGTTCCTCGCGCCGCTGGATCGCCTCGGACAGCGCGACGCCGTGCAGGAAGGTGTGCGATCCCTGCGCGGTGCGGACCACGTACTTGCCGAAACGCCCGACGTCGCCGGTGGGCCCGAGCGTGGCGACCACACCGCAGCGGTGGTCCATCAGATAGCGCCCGACCCGGTCGTGTCGATTGCCCACCCCGGCCGGCACGATCCGCCGCGAGGCCAGCAGCAGGCGCGCGTTCTCGATTCCACCGGCCGCCAGGACGAACCGCTGGGCGCGCACGATCCGGACCCGCCCGTCTGCGCCGGTCACCTCCACCTCGTGCACCCGGCCGCCCGCCGGATCGGTGGTCAGGTGGGTCACTGTGGCGTGCAACAGGACTCGCACACCGGGCGCGGTCCGCTCGGCCAGGTGCGGGCCCAGCCGCAGGCAGTCGAACCGGTCCACGGGGTCCCGGCTGATCTGCCAGAAGTAGGGGCGCAGCAGCTCGGCGTCGAGTTCACCGGCCGGCCGCGCGCGCCCGGCCAGCGCCCAGAACGCGTCGTCGTTGAACCCGCTGCCCGGGCCCAGGCCGAGGTGCCGCGCACCGCGATCCAGGTAGGGCCGCAGCTCGGCGGCGCCGATCGGCCAGCCGGAATCGGGGACCCAGGAGCGCGGTGCGTAGTCGATGTCGTCGAAGTAGCCGCAGCGCCCGCTCCAGGTGTGTGTACTGCCACCGAGCATCCGGTTGCGCGCGCTCTGCAGGGGAGTGGCCCGGGCGGCGCCGGCGTTGTCGTAGTCGTTGAGCTCCTCGTCCGCCGGATCTTCCTGCCGCCCACCGCTTTCCAGGACGAGTACGGCGAGTCCGGAACCGGCCAGTTCGCTGGCCACGGTGATTCCGGCCGGGCCCGAGCCGATCACGCACACGTCGGCGGTGAGCTCCGCGTCGCCCGCCCGGTCCAGTTCGCCGATCCGCATCCTCGCCTGTCTCTCCGCGTGCCGGCCCGCAGCCGAAACCGCCTGCCGCGGCGGCAGGTTCGAGCATAGGGGCCGGGCGGCACCGGTGTCGGGCGGACCGCGGATCAGCAGCCGGGGGTGAGCAGCGCGCGCACGTACCCGGCCGACTGGCGGACGTACATCCACGACCAGTACCGCAGCCCCTTCTCCGCGGGGCTGGCGATCATGGTGAGCTCACCGTGGAAGCATTTACCCACGATGTAGCGCGCCCGCGACACGTGCGGCGTATTGGTGATCACGATGATGTGCCGCCAGTGCTGGGCAGCCGCCCGTCGCGCGATCTCCTGCGCCTCGCCCTGGGTGGTCCACGGGTCGGGGACGAAACAGTCCACGTGGAAGCTGAATCCGCCGTCGCAGTACTTGTCCATCACCGAGTCGTCCGCACCGGTCGACCGGGAGATGAGCAGTTCCGGCGCGTATCCGCGCTGCGCCAGGTCCAAGCCCAGATCGAACCGGGCGTAGGCGGTTCCACCCAGCACGACGATGGCGTCGGCGCGGCGCAGCAGGTCGATCTGCGGCGAGACGTATACCGGCCAACCCGCCGCCACGATCCCGGCCGTCAGCACGGTGAGGGCGACGAGGACGACGACCACAGCACGCAGCACCCGCACGGGTCGAACCGTACCTACCACCGCTGAGAAGCCGATGTGCGGTGTCCGGTTCGGCCGAGCGGGACGTTCCTGGCGTATTCCCGCCAGTACTCTGGGCGCCCGCGGGACACAGTAGTGGTGCGGGCGTGCGACCCGAATGCGGAAAGGACGTTTATGACCCGGTACACCACGTGGGCGAGCCCGCTGGGCGAACTGCTGCTGGCCGGTACAGCCGCCGAATCGGGGATCGCCCTGACCGGGCTGGCCCTGCCCGGTGGCCCGGCGGTGCGGATCGAGCCCGACTGGGTGTCCGACGCGAGCGCGTTCGCCCCGGTCGTGGCCCGGCTGGCCGCGTATTTCGCCGGTGAGCGGATCGAATTCGGATCCGAGTTCGCGGTGCCCGGCACCGAGTTCCAGCGGCAGGTGTGGCACGAGCTGGATCGCATCCCGTACGGCACGACGACCGGATACCGCGAGATCGCCGCCCGGATCGGCCGTCCGACCGCCGCCCGCGCGGTGGGCGCCGCGGTCGGGGCCAATCCGTTGCTGATCGTGCGGCCCTGTCACCGGGTCGTGGGCGCCGGTGGGCAGTTGACCGGCTACGCGGGCGGATTGGCCGCCAAACGGCGACTGCTGGAGCTGGAAGGCGCCCGCTGACTCAGACCCGGCGCCGGGCGCGGATCGGGGTCGGGTACGGCGCGAATCGATGGTGGACGTACTGCAGCGCCGCCAGCAGGATCAGCGCCAGCGCGGCACCCACGAAATCGCCGGTGGCGACGCCGAGGATCGCCAGCCCGCCGAAGACCGGGAGTTCCAGCAGCGCACACCAACCCAGCAGGCGTAGTCGTGCCGAGTGGGCGTCCAGCCAAGCCAAGCCGTCGTCGACGATGTCGCACGCGGTCTGCGGTGCCACCAGGCCGTCACCGACCTGGACGAACATGTGCACAGCCTGATCGCGGGTGATTCTGCCCAGCCAGGCGTCGTCGATGAGCCGCTTGCCCTCGACGGCGACCTCTGTGATGACCGCGTCCACCCGGCCGAGTCTAGGAGCAGGATTGCGTGACGGGCCGGTCAGTCGCGAAAACGGTTCCGCCGAACCGTGATTGGGCCCGATTTCGGCGCACGCCGCGCCGCCCGGATACCCTCCGGCAGGCGGACATCCACCTTGGCGTACAACGGATATCCCGATATCCTGACCCCCGACATCAGGAGGATTGGATGGCGAAAACCAGCGTCGACGTGGACATGGCGAAGGTGAACCGGGCCAAAGAGGTCCTGGGTACCGAAACCCTCCGCGACACCATCGATGCCGCTCTGCGCGAAGTGATCCGGATCGACTCGGTGCGCCGGCTGGTGCTGCTCGCCGAAGGCGGCGCGTTCTCACCCCTGCTGACCGAGGACGACGAGGAGGGCCGGTGGTGAACGGGTACCTGGTCGACCGCAGTGCTCTTGCGCGCCTGCATCTCGCACCCGTCCGGGACGTGCTGGTACCCATGATGGACCGGGCACTGGTGTCGATGTGCGGTGTCACCGAACTGGAACTGCTCTCCTCGGCACGGACCACCGCCGACCGGGTGCGGGTGAAGACCATGCTCAACGAGGCCCTGGAATGGGTGGACACCCCGGAAGACCTGTGGGACCGCGCCTCCGAGCTGCAGGCCGTGCTGACCAGCCGGGCGCGTGACCACGCCACCTCGATCGCCAGCCTGGTCGTCGCTGTCACCGCCCAGGACCTGGGTCTCACTGTGCTGCACTACAACGCCGATTTCGACGCGATCGCCGAGCACACCGGGCAGGCGACGCACTGGGTCGTTCCCGCCGGTGTCGTATAAGGCATTCACGCAGGTAAACCTCATTTCGGTAAGGCTTCCATGGCTGGAAACGAACCGAAACAGTCCGTAACGTCGACGCCGTGCACGATGAGACAACCGCGACGCTCACCCATTCCGAACCACTAGGCGGCACAGGTGGTCTGTCCGGCCGGCTGAATTGGCTGCGTGCGGGAGTGCTGGGCGCCAACGACGGAATCGTGTCGGTAGCGGGCATCGTCGTCGGTGTCGCCGCGGCCACCACCGATTCCCGGGCCATTCTCACCGCCGGAATCGCGGGTACCGTCGCGGGCGCGGTTTCCATGGCGCTCGGTGAATACGTCTCGGTCAGTACACAGCGCGACAGTGAGCGCGCTGTGCTCGATCTGGAACGCCGGGAGCTGGCCGAACAGCCCGAGGCCGAACTGGCCGAGCTGGCGGCCATCTACGAGGGTAAGGGGCTGTCCGCGGCCACGGCCTGGAAGGTGGCCGAGGAACTCACCGAATTCGACGCGTTCACCGCCCACGCGGAGGCAGAACTCGGCATCGACCCCACCGACCTGACCAATCCGGTCGCGGCGGCGCTGTCGTCGGCGCTGTCGTTCACGCTCGGGGCGCTACTGCCGCTGCTGGCGATCCTGACCCCCACCACCGTGCGCCTGCCGATCACCGTGGCGGCCGTGCTGGTGGCGCTGGGCCTGACCGGTGCGGCGGGAGCGCGCCTGGGCGCAGCGCCGGTGCGGCGCGCCACCATTCGAGTTCTCGTCGGTGGCGCGCTCGCGATGGCCGTCACCTTCGGGATCGGGCACCTGGTCGGACTTGCCGTATAAGGCATTTCCCGGGCAGGGGCCCGGGAAACGAGTCGGTTCAATTGTTCTCGGGATGCAGGCGGCTCAGCAGAGTGCGCAGCTTTGCCTGGCGTTCGGGGTCGTCCACCCGCCAGGAGAAGTGCACGCCGCCGGCCGATGTAGTGGCCCGGGCCAGACGCTTCCGGGCGACTGCAGGATCGATCGATGCGGTCATGCACCTAGTGTGCACTCAATAGCTACTTTCGGGCAATGTGGCCTGCCGCTCGAGGCCACATTGCAACCAAATCCTCAGAGATTGGCGCCCACGGTCTCCCGGCGTTTTGCCTCGCGGGCGAGTGCGCGATCCCGCTGTTCTTCGAACTTCGCGCAATCTTTGTGCAGCTTGGCCAGGGTGGCGGCCAGTTCGTCGCGCTTTCGCTCGCCCACTTCGCCGAAATCATTGCGTTCGAAAATATTCCATTTCCGAAGAACCGGCATGACGACTTCCTCGATGTGTTGCCGCACATCGTAGATGCCGTGTTTGGCCATCAAAACACCGTTGCGGCGCCAATCCGGCATCCCGGCACCGGGCATCTCGAACACGAACAGGATGTCGGCGACCGCCGACATCGCCTGGTCCGGCGTCAGATCCAGCGCCGCCTGCAGCAGATTGCGGTAGAAGATCATGTGCAGGTTCTCGTCGGCGGAGACGCGCTGGAGCAGGCGGTCGGCGATCGGGTCGTTGCACACGCGGCCGGTGTTGCGGTGGCTCACCCGGGTGGCCAGTTCCTGGAAGGTCACGTAGGACACCGTGTGTAGGAACCCGATGTCCATCAGATGCGTGGCGTTGCCGCCCCTGGTGAGCACCATGTGGGACGGGCTGTAGCCGTCGCTCACGAACCCCAACCGGGCGTTCTCCAAGGCGATCGGATCGACCGACCGGGTCACCAGCAGGTAGTCGCGAATGGCGGTGCTGTGGCGGTTCTCCTCCGCGGTCCAGCGCCCCACCCAGGTGCCCCACGCGCCGTCCAGCGACGTGTTCTCGGCGAGTTCGCGATGGTAGGAGGGCAGGTTGTCCTCGGTGAGCAGATTGGTGACGAGCGCGGCCCGGGCGACGTCGCTGAGTTCGGATTGCGAAGGGTCCCAATCGGTTCCGTCCATCGTGGCGAAGTTCCGGCCCTCGGCCCACGGCACGTATTCGTGCGGGAACCACTCCTTGGAAGTCGTCAGGTGCCGGTTCACCTCCCGCTCCACAACGGGTTCCAACTCCATCATCATTTCGAGCTTGGTCAGGTTTCTGGACACAGGATGTGCCTTCCTCGATCGACTGACGTGCATTCGGTGACGCTGGATCGAACCGGTAGAGTGCCTTTCGCGCCCGAGTGACTGCGTGTCCTTGCCGAAACCGGGGCGGCCTCCCGCAGATAATGTAGACCTTCGGGGACGGTGAGCGCACGGCGCCTTGGGGACCCGCCATTCCGGGGGCACGCGTCCACCGGCCGCGCTGTACCGATTGACCGCTTTTCCTGTTATGTAGCTGGTTGCGCCACACGGCGTTTCGGCGACTGTGCGTAGTCGACTTGGTATGCGCAAGAATAGGTCTACGCGAGCTCGTTCGTTTTGCACCAGAAGGACACTGTTGCCTTGTGAAAGTGAGCCCGATCGATGAACGCAAGTCGAGGCCGAGCCGAGTATCCGTCCGTCGTCGTAACCGGCCTGGCCGCCACCACATCCATCGCCGGAGATGTCGACGCGACCTGGAAGGGTCTGCTCAACGGTGAGAGCGGTATCGACGTACTGGAGGACGATTTCGTCGACCAGTTGGAGCTGCCGGTCCGCATCGGTGGCCACCTGAAGGTGTCGCCCGACGTGTCGCTCTCCGCCACCGAGGTCCGGACCATGTCCTACGTGCAGCGCATGGCACTGGCTCTCGGTCGGGAGGTCTGGGCCGAGGCCGGTTCTCCAGCAGTGGATCCCGATCGGCTGGGCGTCTCGATCGGCACCGGCCTGGGCGGTGTCGAGGTCTGGCTCGAGGGCCACAAGCGCATTCGACACGGCGGATACCGGCACATACCGCCGAACACCGTGTCGATGACCATGCCCAACGGCGTGGCCGCCGTGGTCGGTGTGGAGCTGAACGCCCGAGCGGGGTGCTCCACACCGGTCTCGGCCTGTTCGTCGGGTGCGGAGGCGGTGGCGAACGCCTGGAAGATGATCGTGATGGGCGATGCCGACGTGGTCGTCACCGGCGGCGTAGAAGGCTCGATCCAGGCGATTCCGATCGCGGCCTTCTCGATGATGCGGGCCATGAGCCAGCGCAACGACGACCCCAAAGGCGCCTCCCGGCCGTTCGACGTCGACCGGGACGGATTCGTCTTCGGGGAAGCCGGCGCCATGCTGGTGATCGAATCGGAGGAACACGCCAGGGCGCGCGGAGCGCGCGTCCACGCCCGCCTGATGGGCGTCGGGGTCACCTCCGACGCGTTCCATCTGGTCGCCCCGGATCCCACCGGCGGCGGGGCCGCCCGGTCCATTGCCCGGGCGCTGGAAACAGCCGGATTGACGAAAAAGGACATCGCGTACGTCAATGCGCATGCGACGGCAACCTCGATCGGGGACGCCGCCGAGGCCAATGCGATTGTCGCGGCTATCGGAAAGCATGCGGCGGTGTACGCGCCGAAGTCCGCATTGGGGCACTCGATCGGTGCGGTCGGCGCGCTCGAGTCCGTATTGACCGTCCTCAGTATTCGGGACGAAATTATTCCGCCTACATTGAATTTGGACAATCAGGATCCCGAAGTGGACCTGGATGTCGTACACGGTGAGCCCCGACGCGGGCGTATCGACTACGCCGTGAACAACTCCTTCGGATTCGGCGGGCACAATGTCGCTCTTGCCTTCGGCAGATACTGACCGCTGTAGGTGTTCGGCTGCTAGTGTCTGGGATCCGGTGTCGATCCTTCGGTCATCGCACGGCGTCGTGCCGTCGCGCGAAAGAGGATAGGAAATGATCGGCGAGACTTTCGAAGATTATCTTGACGAGCAGGGCAATATTCACATCTACAACGGAGTGACCCTGCTGGAGCTGGTCGACTACCACTCCCGCGCCAATGGCGAAGCATTGGCCTACAGGTTCATCGACTACTCACGGGAACGTGACGGTGTGACCTCCGAGCTCAACTGGCAGCAGTTCGCGACCCGCCTGCGCGCGGTCGCGGCCCGGCTGCAACAGGTGACCGAGGTGGGTGACCGGGTGGCGATCCTGGCCCCGCAGGGCTTGGACTACGTAGTGGGCGTGTTCTCGGCGGTCTTCGCCGGGACCGTGGGTGTGCCGCTGTTCGACCCGGCCGAGCCGGGCCACACGTACCGGTTGCACGCCGTGCTCGGCGACTGCGAGCCCAAGGCGATCCTCACCACGGTGTCGGCCGCGGCCGGGGTACGGGAGTTCTTCCGCGACACGCCGGTTGCCCGCCGCCCGCGGATCATCGCCGTGGACGCGATCCCGGACAGCGTCGGCACGGCCTGGGTGCCGCCGGATATCCACCTCGACTCCGTCGCGTACCTGCAGTACACGTCCGGGTCCACGCGCGCCCCGGCCGGTGTCGAGATCACGCACCGCGGGGTGGGTACCAATCTGCTGCAGATCGTCGACGCCATCGGTATCGACGAGAACTCCCGCGGGGTGACCTGGCTGCCCCTGTTCCACGACATGGGCCTGCTCTGCGTGATCATTCCGGCGGCGCTCGGCGGATTCATCACGATCATGTCGCCCAGTGCCTTCGTGCGCCGGCCCTACCGGTGGATCAAGGAACTGGCCGCCGACGGCAGCGGCCTGTCCACCTACGCGGCGGCACCGAACTTCGCGTTCGAGCACGCCGCTGTGCGTGGCCTGCCCCGGCCGGACGAGGACCTGGATCTGTCCAACGTCATCGGGCTGATCAACGGCAGCGAGCCGGTCTCGGTCACCTCGATGAAGAAGTTCAACGACGCCTTCGCCCCGTTCGGGTTGTCCAAGACCGCGATCAAGCCCTGCTACGGGATGGCCGAGGCCACGCTGTTCGTCTCCGCCACCCGGGCCGAGGACGAAGCCAAGGTCGTCTACGTGAACCGGCAGGAACTCAACGCCGGCCGGATGGTCGCGGTCGACGCGGACGCCGCGAACGCGGTCGCGCAGGTGTCGTGCGGGTACGTGGCCCGGTCGCAGTGGGCGGTCATCGTGGACCCGGCCACCGGTGTCGAACTCGCCGACGGTGAAGTCGGCGAGATCTGGTTGCACGGAGCGAACATCGGCCGCGGTTACTGGGGCAAGCCCGAGGAGACCGCCGCGACCTTCCACAACCGGATCACGTTGCGGCAGCCCGACAGTCACGCGGCCGGGGTGCCCGCGGACGGGCACTGGATGGCTACCGGCGACTACGGCGCCTACTACGACGGCGAGCTCTACATCACCGGCCGGGTCAAGGATCTGGTGATCGTGGACGGCCGCAACCACTACCCGCAGGACCTGGAGCTGACCGCGCAGGAGACGTCACCGGCCCTGCGGCCCGGTTTCGTGGCGGCGTTCTCGGTGACGGCCCGGGAACTGCCCGCACACCTGTCCGGCGGTGGCGATTCCGAGCAACTGGTCATCGTGGCCGAACGTGGCGCCGGGGCGGCCAAGATCGAGGCCGAGCCGATCATGGAGATCGTCCGCGCCGCGATCGCCGAGCGGCACGGGGTGGCGGTGCGGGATCTGCTGTTGGTACCGGCGGGGTCGATTCCGCGCACGTCCAGCGGCAAGATCGCCCGGCGGGCCTGCAAGACGGCCTATATCGCGGGCACCTTGCGCGGTGGCTACAAGCAGCAGGATTTCCCCGACGCGGTGTGACCGGCCGGGAGCCGGTTCCACACCGTGGATCCCGGCCCCCGGCGGTGCCCGCACCCGCGCTGACATGCGGTTGTCCGGGAACTGTCCCGGTTCACCAGCGCTTTCGGTGAGCTAATCTCGAGTCACAGCAGGCCTTTCGCCCGGCTACGCCGGAAGGACGGACATGGAGTACTCGCTCGCGGAAATCATGGCGGTGGAAGCACATTCGCACCCGGTCGGGGAACTGACCGTCGCGGACGCCCACCGGGTCATGCAGCTGCACACCGAATGCACCGTCGAGGGCTGCCGCAACAAGCGGGCCGCATACCTCACCCTGGTGCGGGCGGGGCATCTGGTACCCGACAGTGGGCGCCCGCACTGGTTGCTCTGACTACCCGCGTCGAGCAACTGTGGCAGACTCGGCACGGCACGATCCGTCCCTTCGACGACCGTGTTTTTCGGTACACGGGAGTTGGGATAGGCATGGAGTCCGGTGCGGTCGGTGAACAGACACTCGACGAGCAGCTCCGGGAGCTGACCGAGCAGGTGGCACTGGACCGCCGGGCGGCGGTCGACCGGTCCCCGGAGACCGGACTGCAACTGGCGGCGTCGCTGGCCGCGCTGGCCCGGGCCCAGTTGGGTACCGGCGCCGGGGAATCGGCGCGCGCCGGCGCGGCGGCCGCGCTGGAACCGGCGCAGGAAGCCGTGCTGATCCGCCTGCACTGGCTGGCGCACGGTTCCGCCTCGGCGCGGGAGGCCGGTGCGTTGACCGAGGCGCTGCGGCTGTTCGAGCAGGCGACCCGGGTGATCGGGCACCGGGAACTGGCGACCAACACCATCCGGCAGGCCTGCGACGCGTATCGCTATGCGGCACAGCGCTATCCGGCCGCCGCAGGGGTGTGCGCGGACGGGTTGTCCAAGTGCGGTGTGTGGTTGTGCCGGATGGACCCGGACGCTGCGGTGGCAGCCAGCGAGGAGGCCGTGCGCATTCGCGCGGGGCTGTTCGCGGCCAATCCCGAGCAGTCCGCGCGATACCTGGCCAGCCTCAATATGCTGTTGCGCACCTTGATGATCGGCCGCGGCCGTAAGCAGGCGCTGGCCATGTACCGCGAGCGGTACGCCGCGTGGACTTCGCCGGAGATGACCACCCGGCTGCGCGAGACCCCGGTCGAGGAACTCGATTTCACGATCAAGACCGCGAAAGCGCTGGCGAAACTGGACTGCCGGACGCTGGATCGCGCCGGTTACCTTACCCAGCAGGGCATTCTGTACCAGACCGACGGTGACCTCACCACCATCGAGGAGATCAACTGGAAGCTCGGCCTGGTCGGCTTGAAGCCGCTGGCCGCCGGTGCGCTCGCGGATCCGCCGTCGAAACCGGTGGAGATCTCGTCGTCCTTCGGGGCACTCGGGGTGCGCTGCACCGACCCGGACGCGCTGAACAAGGTGCGCGACGCGGTGATCGCGGCATACGCGGCCGACGGCGCCGCCCTGACCGAATCCGACACCGTCCGCAACGGACACGAATCCCATTGGCGCGCACCTGATCCGCAGCTGAACTCGGGCACCGTGTTGGGTGCCGACGTCGTGCTGCTGGAGCGGTCCGGCGGCTGGATCGCGGTCAAGAGCCTGCACTGGGAACTCACGCCCGTCGGTGGCAACCCGCTCGCGCGGCGGCTGTCGCGGCGCTGGCCGGTGATCGCGGTGAACGCCACCGAGAACATCGCCTACGAGCTGTGCCGCTACGACGACGGCCGCGCCACCGAGTACGCCGCGCTGGGCCGTCCGGCCGGGCAGGCGGCGCTCGACACGGCGCTGGCGCCGTTGAATTTCGCGGCACTGGCCGACTTCGGTGCCGACTACGCGTCCGAGACCCAGGTGCGTTCGGCCTTCGGCAACAGCAGCCTGTTCGCGAAGGTCACGGAGTTGCCGCTGAGCGGAATCCGGCAGACCGGATCGTCGCGAGCGTCCGGCTTCGGCTCGTCGATCCTGTTCTTCCGTAACGGGTCCGGGGCGCGCCAGCAAGGCTGAGATACCCGGGCGGTATCCGCTGCCGCCCGGCCGCTGGGCCTGCGTGGTTACGCTCCGCTGCCGCCTCCGGCCCGGAAGATGCACCAGGCGGAGGTTGGTGCTCCGGATGTGCTGGGTATAGTTGCACCCCGTCGTGCGCGGCGGCCGAGGCCTCCGCGCACCCCATGACGACCCGGTCGCGCGATGGATGGCGACCCGCTAGGCATTCGTTTTTCGTTCACGGTTACTCACGCACGTTTCACGCACAGCCGACTGAAACAGGGCCTCACCATGACGAATACGCTCACCCGGGAGCCGGTGAAAGTGCCGGCTCCCAGCCCGAAGACGCTGTCGCACCGGCAGATCCTGTCGGTGTTGTCCGGATTGTTGCTGGGGATGTTCCTGGCCGCGCTCGACCAGAACATCGTCAGCGTCGCCATCGTCCGGATCGCCAACAGCCTGCACGGTTTCGACAAGCAGGCCTGGGTAACGACGGCCTACCTGATCACCGCGACCATCAGCACCCCGCTGTACGGCAAGCTGGCCGACATCTACGGCCGCAAACCCTGCTACCTGATCAGCATCGGGATCTTCGTGATCGGCTCGGCGGCATGCACCTTCGCCACCTCGATGTATCAGCTGGCCGGCTTCCGCGCCTTCCAGGGACTGGGCGCCGGTGGCCTGATGTCCTTGGCGTTCACCATCATCGGCGACCTGGTCCCGGTGCGCGAACGAGTGCGCTACCAGGGCTACTTCATGATGGTGTGGGGCGTGTCCACCGTGCTGGGCCCGGTGCTCGGCGGGTTCTTCTCCGACTACCAGCACCTGGGCGGTCTGGCCGGCTGGCGCTGGGTGTTCCTGGTGAACGTGCCCATCGGGCTGTTCGCGCTGTTCGTGGTGTCGCGCAGCCTGAATCTCGCGCACGTGCCGCGCAAGCAGCGGGTCGACTGGCCGGGCGCGATCGCGCTGGCCTTCACCGTGGTGCCGTTGCTGATCGTCGCCGAACAGGGCCGCACCTGGGGCTGGACCTCGCGGCGCGCGGTGCTCTGCTACTGCATCGGCTCGGCGAGCCTGATGATTCTGTTGATCATCGAGCAGCTGATGGAGGATTCGGCGCTGATCCCGTTGCGGCTGTTCGCCGATCCGACGTTCGCCGTGACGATCGCCGGCGGGTTCGTCGTCGGCGTGGCCATGTTCGGCGCGATCTCGATGGTGCCGCTGTACCTGCAGGTGGTGCGCGGATACTCACCGACCAAGTCGGGCCTGATGATGCTGCCGCTGGTGCTGGGGATCATGGTGGGCTCCCAGCTGGCCGGGCAGATCACCAAGGTCACCGGCCGGTACAAGTTCCTGCCGGTCGCCGGTACGGCCGTGATCGCGCTCGGGGCGCTGCTCTACGCGCACGTGCACTACGACAGCGCCGTCTGGCAGCCGCTGTGCTACAGCGCGATCATCGGATTCGGGCTCGGCGGATGCATGCAGACCCTGATCATCGCCGCCCAGAACGCCGGACCGCGCGCGGATCTCGGCGTTTCCACCGCGACGGCGACCTTCTTCCGGCAGATGGGTGGCACCCTCGGGGTGGCGGTGTTCCTCACCATCCTGTTCAACCTGCTGCCGCGCAAGATCCTGCACGCGTTCGGCGGTGCACTGCCACCCGGGTTCGACGCGGACCGGCTGAACGGCCTGCAGAGCAACACCAGTGGGATCGCGGCACTTCCGCCGGAGTTGCGGCGGCCGATCCTGATCGGATTCACCGACGCGCTACACGCGGTGTTCTACGCGGGTGCGGCCGCGGCCGTACTGGCCTGCGTGGTGCTCGTGTTCATGCGCGAGATACCACTGCGCGACGCCGCGGCGCCCGCGGCCGAACCGGCGCCGGAACCGGCCGAACCGGTCGACCTCGAACCGGTGGAATCCGGCGAGTACGTGTACGAGATTGTGGCCGGGGGTGATTCGCCGAATCGGGACCTGCCCGACGACGGCCCCGCCGAGCCGGACGAGCAGACCGAACCCGATGTCCCGCTCACGGCGGTCGCCGAGTCCACCGTGGTGCCGGAGGCGGACACCGAGCCCGAGCCGGACCCCGAGGAGAGCGACATGGCAGACCCGGACGACACCGACGTGGCCTACCTGAACCTCGCCCAGGTGCCCGACTATCCGACCGACGAACACGCGGTCCTGAGCTTCGGCCCGCACAGTTCGCAGACCGGGGAGACCGTGGACCCCCTCACCGTCACGGCCGCTTTGACCGGTGGCGCAACCGATTTCATCTACGACCCGCTCGGGCAGCCGCCCGCGGAAGGGCCGTGGTTCGCCGGGCGGGTGCAGCGCGAGGACGGCAATCCGGTGCCGGGCGCGGCACTGACCCTGATCGATCCACGGGGACACCAGGTCTCGCGCGACACCGCCCGCGCCGACGGCGAATTCACCCTCGCCGCACCGGAACCCGGCAGTTACGTGCTGATTGCCGCCGCCGCCGGCCACCAGCCCACCGCGGTGAACGTGGTCATCGGCGAACGGCCGCACGCCATCGACGTGACCCTGGCCGGGGCGGGCGAGCTGTCGGGTGTCGTGCGCGGCGGCGGCGAACCGATCGCCGGGGCGACCGTCACGCTGGCCGATCTGCACGGTGAGGTGGTCGGCGCGGCGGTCACGGGGCCGGACGGTTACTACACCTGCCGCGGAATCATCTCCGGCACCTACACATTGGTGGCGGTGGCCGACCACATGCGCCCGGCCGCCGGGACGCTCGTCGTCCCCGAAACCGGGCTGCTGCGACACGATCTCGAGCTGGCGCCGATGGCCGTGTTGGAGGGTGCGGCGTGGGCGGACGGCCGGGCGGTCGCCGATGCGCAGGTGACCGTGCTCGATGCCACGGGCGAGCTGATCGCCCGCACCCACACCGACGAACTCGGCCACTACCTGGTACCCGACCTGCCCGAAGGGGTGTACACGGTGGTCGCGCGCGGCTACCCGGTCGTCACCAGCCGAGTCGCCATCGCGGGGGCCGAGACCACCCACGACCTGGTGCTGGGTTACGAAGCGCTGGACTAGGACCGGGGCGGCCGCCGCTCGGCGCGGGACGAACCGGCCGCCCGGCGGGCTAGGGCTTCGGGTCCGACCGCTGGGCATCCGGGTCGTCGCACGGGCAGTTCCGGGGTCGGCCGCGAGGCGGCCCGGTGCGGCGGCGGTCGGATCCCCGGCGGCATCCGTCGGGGTCCTGGCAGCTGGACCCGGTCCGGAACGGCCGGCCGGGGCGGATCAAGGGTGGACGGATTCCACCTCGGCCGTGGGCAGTTCCACCGCGGTGGTGGGGGCGTCGAGCGTGCGCTGCTGCCGCCGGTTGTAAGCGATGCTGCCGGCGAAGGCGGCCGCGATGATCGCGACGCCGATGAGGCCGCTGACCAGCTCGTCGACGTGGTTGCCGGTGGAGTACAGCAGCACCAGGGCCAGCGCGCCGATCGCCCAGTGCGCGCCGTGCTCGAGATAGACGTACTCGTCCAGGGTGCCGGTGCGGACCAGGTAGATGGTCATCGAGCGGACGAACATGGCGCCGATCAGGCCCAGCCCCAACGCGATCAGGATCGGGTCGGCGGTCACCGCGAACGAGCCGACCACACCGTCGAACGAGAACGAGGCGTCCAGCATCTCCAGATAGAGGAAGCCGAAGAAGGCGGCCCGGCCGACCAGAACCGTGCCCGAGGCGGGCTTGCGGGCCCCGGCCGGCGCCTCGTCGGAGTCGGCGGTGGAGTCGAAATGGTCGGCGAGACCGTCGACCAGGAAGTAGGTGACCATGCCGAGTACGCCGGCGACCATCACCACGTCGGCCTTGTTGTCGGGCGCGACCAGGCCGGCGGTGATCACCAGCACGATCAGCGCCACGACGACCGGGAACATCTGGAACCGGCCCAGCCGGGCCAGCGGCCGTTCCAGCCAGGACAACCAGGTCGTCTCCCGTTCCGCGCAAACGAAGTTCAGGAACAACAGCAGCAGGAACATGCCGCCGAAGGTGGCGATCTTCGGATTGGCGTCGGTGAGCAGCGAGACGTAGGTGGGGCTGCCGTCGGTGGGCGGGTCCAGCGCCAGGTCGAGCGCGCGGATCGGGTCCAGGTGGGCGCCCACCGCGACGACCAGCAGCGGGAACAGCAGCCGCATACCGAGAACGGCGATCAGCACGCCGACGGTCAGGAACAGGCGTTGCCATCGATCGCTCATCCGTTGCAGCACAGTCGCATTGACCACCGCGTTGTCGAACGACAGTGACACCTCGAGGATGCCGAGGACCGCGGTCAGTACCACGGCCTGCGGACCGCCGTACACGTACGCGACCAGCAGGGCGAACGCGGCGACTACGAACGAGAAGGAGAAGACACGCACAAACATGACGCGGCCTTTCGTCAGCTGTGGCTTCCGTCGAACGAATTGTGACAGTTTCCCGGGTGAGACGACAATTGCCGCTGCACAGCGGCGTGCCGCCAGTCCGCTGCCCTTCTGGTGACCGGCCGGTAAGGTTGGGCGCCGACGGCTCACGCATCGGCAGGTGAGCCACGGCCGTCCGCGAACCCTCGACTCGACACGGAGCCCTCGTGGTAACTGACAGCACCTCCTCCTCGCACGCCGCAGTGGATCAAGCACTCTCCGAGCTCGCTGAAGGTGAGAAGCGCTGGGCCGCAATACCTTTGGCCGAACGGGCGCGGTTGTTACGCCGGATGCGCGATCTGACCGGAACGCACGCCCAGGAGTGGGTCACCGCCGCGCTCGGGATCAAGGGGCTGGACCCGGAATCGCCACTGGCGGGCGAGGAGTGGATCTCCGGGCCGTACGTGCTGGCCATCGCACTGAGCGCGCTCGCCGAGTCCCTCGACGCGCTCGCCGCCGGCCGCAGCCCGCTCGAGGGCGCCACCTTCGGCGCCGCCGGCGACCACGTCACCGTCCAGGTCCTGCCGATGTCGATCTTCGACAAGCTGTTGCTGAACGGGTACTCCGCCGAGGTGTGGCTGGAGCGGGGCGTCAGCTCGGCCGCGGCCCGCGTCAATGCCGGTCTGGGACAGAAGGAACCGGAACGCACCCAGGGCATCGCCGCGGTCCTGGGCGCCGGCAACATCTTCTCCATCGCGCCGCTGGACGTGCTGTACCAGCTGATCGCCGACAACCGGGTCGTCGCGCTCAAGCTGAACCCGATCACCGACCCGCTGCTGCCGGTGCTGGAAAAGGTGCTGGCACCGCTGATCGAGCTGGGCGCGCTGCGGATCCTCACCGGCGGCGCCGAGGTCGGTGGCTACCTGGTGCAGCACCCGTCGGTCACCCAGGTGCACATGACCGGCAGCGCCGCCACCCACGACGCGATCGTGTGGGGCCCGGGCACCGACGGCATCGAGCGCAAACTGCACGGAACACCGCTGCTGGACAAGCCGATCAGCAGTGAACTGGGCGGCGTCTCGCCGACCCTGGTGCTGCCCGGCCGGTGGAGCGCCGCGGACCTGACGTTCCAGGCCGAACACATCGCCACCCAGCGACTGCACAACGGTGGCTACAACTGCGTCGCGGCACAGGCCGTCGTCGTCTCCGCGGACTGGGACCAGAAGGATCGGTTCCTCGCAGAACTGGAGAAGGCGATCGCGAACGCGCCGGCCCGGCCGGCCTACTACCCGGGCAGCGACGAGCGGGTGGCCGTCGCGCGGGTGAACTATCCCGCCGCCGAGAACCTCGGCGCGTCCGGCGAGCGGGTCCTGGTGACCGGTTTGGACCCGGCGGGCCGTGAGCCGCTGCTGAACACCGAGTACTTCGCGCCCGTGCTCGGTGTGGTGGAACTGCCCGGCACCGGCGCCGAATTCGCCCGCGCGGCAGCTGAATTCGCCAACGAGAAGTGTGTAGGCACCCTCGGCGTCAACATCGTGGCGCACCCGGCGACTCTCGGCGAGCTGGGCACCGACTTCGACGGTGTGATCGAGTCGCTGCGGTACGGCACCGTCGCGATCAACGCCTGGACCGCGGTCGCCTACCTGACGCCGACCGCCTCCTGGGGCGCGTTCCCGGGCCACACCATCGACGACGTGCAGAGCGGGATCGGCGTCGTGCACAACGCCCTGCTCATCGACCGCGTCCAGCGGACGGTGGTGCGCGGGCCGTTCCGGCCGGCGCCGCGCTCGATCGTCAACCGGGAGTTCACGCTGGCCCCCAAGCCGCCGTGGTTCGTCACCAACAAGACCGCCGGACAGACCGGGCGTCTGCTGGCCGAATTCGCGGTCGCGCCGAGCTGGTCGCGGCTGCCCGCCATTTTCGCTTCCGCACTGCGTGGCTGAACGGGATAAAAGGATCAGAAGATGACGTACGTACCGCCCGCCGCCGACTATGTCGTGGTCGGCACCGGTTCCTCGGGCGCTGTCGTGGCGGCCCGGCTCAGCGAGCGCTCGCAGTACGAGGTGGTCGCGCTCGAGGCCGGACCGGTGGACAAGAACCAGTTCATCCACATTCCGGCCGCATTCTCCAAGCTGTTCCACAGCGACCTCGACTGGAAGTACCTGACCACCCCGCAACCGCAACTGCACGACCGGCAGATCCTGTACCCGCGCGGGAAGATGCTCGGCGGCTCCTCGTCGATGAACGCCATGATGTGGGTGCGCGGGTTCGCCGCCGACTACGACGACTGGGCCGACGCCGCGGGTGAGGGCTGGGGTTTCGAGAGCGTGGTGGAGTACTTCCGCCGGATCGAGGCCGTCGAGGGCACCACCGAACCCGACCAGGGCACCGACGGCCCGCTGATCATCTCGCGCCAGCGCAACCCGAACGAGTGGACCGCACGTTTCCTCGAGGCCGTGCAAAAGGTCGGATTCCAACTTGAGACCGCGAATATCCAAGAGCCCGAAGGGTTCACCGAGACCATGGTGAACCAGCGCAACGGCTCGCGCTGGTCGACCGCCGACGCGTACCTGAAGCCCGCGAAGGGGCGCCCCAACCTGCAGGTCATCACCGGGGCCCTGGTCACCCGGGTGATCTTCGAGGGCACCCGCGCCGTCGGCGTGGAGTACCGCATCGGGGATGAGGTTGCGGTGGTCCGGGCGAAGAAGGAGGTCGTGCTCTGCGGCGGTGCGATCAATTCGCCGCAGCTGCTGCAGCTTTCGGGCATCGGCGCGCCGGATCTGCTGGCCGAGCAGGGAATCCCGGTGGTGGCCGCGGCGCCCGAGGTGGGCGCCAACCTGAGCGACCACCTCACCGCGCTGCTCGGGTACGGCGTCGCGGGCGGCACCCTGGCCGACGCGGAGAAGCCGCTGCAACTGATCAACTATCTGACCCGCAAACGCGGCATGCTCACCTCGAACGTGGGCGAGGCGTACGGTTTCGTGCGCAGCCGCAAGGACCTCGAATTGCCCGATCTGGAGCTGGTTTTCGGTCCGGCGCCGTTCTACGAGGAGGGGATCGGCACCTTCACCGGGCACGGTATCGCGCTGGGCACGGTGCTGGTCAAGCCGGAGAGCCGGGGCACGGTCACGCTGCGGTCCGCCGATCCGGCGGCGGCGCCGCTGGTCGATCCGCGCTATCTCTCCGATCCCGGCGGAGTCGACCGGGCCGCCATGCTGGCGGGGCTGCGGCTGGTGCACAAGATCCTGCACACCGAGCCGCTGGGCTCGAAACTCGGTCCGCTGCTGCAGCCCAAGCGGGCGCAGGCCGAGCTGGACGACCTGCTCGAGGAGGCGCTGACCTGGTACAGCCACACCCTGTACCACCCGACCGGCACCTGCCGGATGGGCACCGACGCCGGCAGTGTCGTCGACCCGGAACTGCGCGTGCGCGGGGTCGAGGGGCTGCGGGTGGCCGACGCCTCGGTCATGCCGACCATCATCCGCGGGCACACTCACGCACCGGCGGTCGTGATCGGGGAGAAGGCCGCCGATCTGATCGCGGGCTGAGACAAACCGGTGCACTGTGGCCGTTCGCATTCGCTGCGGACGGCCACAGTGGCATCTCGCACAGAAAATGGGTCGGCGCCCGAGTCCCTTGTCTGATTTATACGAACAGCCCGGAACCGCTGGCTGCGGCCGGGCTGTTTGAATTCGGGTGGTGACGCTGCGGTGTCACCGTCGAACCCCCTGAACGCTCAGGCGGTTGCCTGGCGGTATGCCTCGACGAGCTCGGACGAGAGCCGCCCGCGGGTGGACACCTGGCGGCCGTTCTCCTTGGCCCAATCCCGAATCTTGTTCAATTCGGCCTTGCTCAGCTTGCCGGCGGAGCTGCCGGTACGGACTTCCGTCTTCCGGGCTCGGCGGGCGCCGGAAACCTTCCGGGCGTTGGCGGTGTAGCGCTTGAGAACGGCGTAGAACTCGTCGCGGTTCTTCGCGCCCAGGTCGATTTCGTATTCGACGCCGTCGACCGCGAAGGAGATCGTGGGATTCGGAACGATGTCCGTATCGATCGGCTCGTTGCTCAGATCGTCATAGATTTCCACAATAGTCTTCTGTGCCATTGGCGCAGATTAACACGGTTTGTGTTGCAATTGCCAACCAGGTTCGGTCCCGGATAACTGTTTGCCGGTGCGGATTCCGTTCCTTTGGATACCGTAAATAGCGACATTGAACGGTTCGTCGGCGTTGCCGGGTGGTTCCGGACAAGGGCCCGGAACTCACCGGCAACGAAGACGAAACGTGAACTCAGTCCGTACCGAGCAGTTCGGTCAGTGCATCGGCGGTGGTCGGATATGCCGTGAGCAGCTCGGCGACCGCGGAACTGTCGTTGTCGGCGGCCGGCCGCTGCCAGGTACCCGCACAACCGAGCAGTTCCGCCAGGGCATCCGTGGTGTCCGGATAGGCGTGCAGCAGACCGGCGACGGCCCGCGGGCCCGGCCCCGCGGCGGCCTCCGGCGCCGGGCCGGTGGGCTCGGCCCAGGGTGCGGTCCACCCGTTCAGAGCGTTCCGGGTGGCCGGCATCGTGCGCGCTGCCTCCCGGACCAGGACCGGGACCAACTCGCCCGCCTGATCCCGCAGGGTCGTCACCAGCGTGGGCAGCCAGGGCAGCAGCACCCGATCGGGCAAGCGGCCGAACGCCTTCGACAGCAGTTCGACCGCGAACGGCTTCAGCGCCGGCGCCGGATCGATCGCCTGGACGAAACCGCTGAGGTAGCGCGGGAAGGCCGGCAACACCAGCGGATTTGCCAGCATCTCGTCGCAGCGGGAACGCAGCTGTTCCAACGGCAGCGACCCGAGCTGGAACCGCGCGGCCCACAGCAACGCCACCTTCTCCGGGGACTCCGGATGCGATTGCGCCACCGCGAGTTCCAGCTGGGTGCGATCGCAGCCCAGCGAGATCGCCAGGTGCTCCATGCCGAACAGGAAGCCCAGCATCGCCGCGACCTGGCGGGGCCCGGTCTCCTCGTCGGTGAAGGTGCTGGGAAGCAGGGTGCAGTAGTGCGCGTAGCCCGCGCGCACGAATCGGGCGCACCAGTGCGGCAATTCGGTGCCCGAGGACCGGAAGTGGTCCAGCAGCACCCGGATTCGGCGCAGCACCACCGGGGCGTCGTCGACGGTGCGTTCGGCGGCCAGCAGATCGACCGCGCGGGAACCGAGTTCGTCGGCCAGCCGGGCGGAACCGAGGTACACCAGCGCGTCCTCGACCGCGGCCAGCGCGGTGGCGGCGGTGGCGTCCGGTGCGGCGACCGACCGGCGCAGCCGTTGTTCGAGCACCTGCTCGACGGTGACGCCCTCGTAGCCGAGCTCGACCAGTGACCGCTGGTGGCGGCCCAGATCCAGGTCCCAGCTCTCCTGGATCGCGCGCTCGCCCAAGCCGTGCGAGCCCATGATCGGGCGGGCCGCCTGCGCCGGCAGCAGGCGGCGCAACAGCCACAACAGATCCGAGCAGGGCCGCAGGTGCGGGTCGGCGCGCAGATCGAGCAGGGCGCGCTGCACCCGGCGCTTGGACAGGTCCAGGCCCAGCGGTTCCAACCGGTCCAGGACGTCGCGGGCCAGCGGCGGCAGCGCCGCGTACCCGACCTGGCCGATCCGGTCGCCGCCGAGCAGGATCTCGCACAGCCGCCGCACGTCGCGCCGACCGGGCACCCGATCCTTCTCCAGGCAGGTGACCGCCGCGTCCTGGAAGTCGTAGGGTGTCGGCCGAGCCCGGTTCCGCAAGCCCGCCAACAGGATCGAGGTCTCGTAGATCGCGATGGCGTCGGCGGTGCTGGCGAGATACCCGTTGCGGCGGGCCAGCCGCACGATGTCCACCGACCACTCCCGCAGTTCGGCCTCGTCGAGCGGATCGAGCGCCGGTGGGCGGGACAGGAATTCGGTGAGCTGGTCGGTCACCCGGGTCGGGACCGTGATCGCCGGCAGGGCCGCGGTACCGGTGCCGGGCTGCCCGGCCAGCTGGAACGGGCTGAGCTTGTTGCGCCGCAAGGCTTTCGCCCAGGTGGCGGCCGCGATGGATACCGAGCCACCGGCCGATCCGAACTGGGCCTCGATCGCCGAATGGCTCGACGGCACGATGCCGTAGTGCCAGACCGTCTCGGTCCGCGGGCTGATCTCGAACTCCGCGGTAGCGGCCAGGCCGAACTGCTCCACCCGGGAGGCCGCGTGCGCCGCCCCGCACACGTACAGGCAGCGCGCCGGGTCTGTTCCGGTGGCGGCCAGGTGTTCCCGCATCCGGGTCCACATGTACCGCTCCCGGTCCTCGTCGACCGCCGTACTGCCCCGGCGCAGCCGCCGGAACAGGCTGCCGATCAACACCAGGACCTGACGGTAGGTGTCGTAGTCGGCCCCCACGAGGGGCTGCTCCACGTACTGGTCCCACCACTCCGACCAGTGCCGCACCTTGCCGTGATGCAGCAGGAACTGCTCCAGCTCGGCGAAACGTGGTCGCAGATCACCGATTTCGAGGCCCACCGCGTCCCCGTGGAGTTGTTCGGCGTCGGCGGGCTCGGCCTCGGGCGCGAACCGCTCCTCCCTCGGCGCCCACTGGAACACGTGATCGGTGGATCGATCCACCAGCACCAGCTCGACACCCGGGGTGTCGAGCGCGTAGGCGATGGCCTGGTACTCCGCCGAGGACTCGGTGATCGGCGCGATCACCGAGAGCGGGGCCAGCTCGGCCGGATGCCCGGCCACGTCGCCGGCGAAGGCCTGCAGCGCGACCGGAAGCTTGCAGTTGCGCAGCTCGTCGACGACCGGCCGCAGGTCCTCGCACAGCTCCAGATAGATCACCGCGGGCTGCTTCTCGCGCAGGCGCCGCACCATGGCCAGTGCCGAGGCCGGCGAATGGTGGCAGACCGGGAAGATCTCCAGCTCCTCCGACAGCGCGCGATCGACATCGTCGACGATCCCGGCCAGGATGTCCGCGGCGGCGTCCGCCGGCCCGGCGAACTCGGCGGCCGCCTCGGCCAGCCGCTCCCGCAGCGCGGCAAAGGAATTCACGACAGCCTCGCGATCGCCGCCCGGCCGCCGTCGAGAAATTCGGCCCACTCGCCACCGCGGTCCTTGCTGCGCGGCTCGACCACGCCGTGCAGGTACTTGTTCATGATGGCCAGATCCTCGGGCGCGCGCCGGGTCAGGGTGCCGACCAGGGCGCCCGCGAGCGTCTCCGCGCTCAGCGTCTTCTCGCCGAAGAACTGGCTGTGCAGGATGGCGTCCTCGAGCACACCGATCTGCTCGGCGGTCGACAACGCCGACTCCAGTTTGTCGTCGTCGCCGGTCGCGGCCGCGGCGACCGCGCGCAGATCGGCGAAGCTCTCCAGCAGGATGTCGAGCAGGGTCGGCGGCAGCTCCAGTTCGATCTCGTGCCGGCGCAACAGTTCCTGAGTGCGGAACCGGACGATCTCGGCCTCGCTGCGCTTGTTGGACACCACCGGGATCCGGACGAAGTTGAAGCGCCGCTTGAGCGCCGAGGACAGATCGTTCACCCCGCGGTCGCGGCTGTTGGCCGTGGCGATCACGGAGAATCCCGGCTGGGCGAAGACCACGTTGTCCTCGTCGAGTTCGGGCACCGAGACGTACTTCTCGGACAGGATCGAGATCAGCGCGTCCTGGACGTCGCTGGTGGCCCGGGTGAGCTCCTCGAAACGGCCGATCACGCCCTGTTCCATCGCGGTCATGATGGGCGAAGGGATCATCGATTCGCGGGACTGGCCCTTGGCGATCACCATCGAGACGTTCCACGAGTACTTGATGTGGTCCTCGGTGGTACCCGCGGTGCCCTGGACCACCAGGGTGGAATTGCGGCTGATCGCCGCGGACAGCAATTCCGCCAGCCAGCTCTTACCGGTACCCGGGTCGCCGATCAGCAACAGGCCGCGGTCGGACGCCAGGGTGACGATGGCGCGTTCGACGAAACTGCGGTCGCCGAACCATTTCTGCTCGATCTCGCGGTCCAGGCCGTCGGCGCGTTCGGAGCCGAGGATGAACAGCCGCACCATCTTCGGGCTCAGCCGCCAGGCGAAAGGCTTGGGCCCGTTGTCGATCGACTCCAGCCAGTCCAGTTCCTCGGCGTATTTGGTTTCGGCGGGGGCGCGCAGTACTTCGGACATGGTGACTCCTAGTCGAGAAAGTTCTTGAGTTCGTTGACGAGTTTGTTGATCCGCCCGGAAAGAACCGGGGTACCGAGGTTCTTGAATCGCTCGCGGAACCAGGGATTGACGCTCTGCTGCCCGGAGCTGCCGACCGAACCGACCGGAATGAACTTCACGCCGGAGCGGTACAGGGCGGCCATGCTCTCGAAGAGCTCCTGGCCCTGCCATTCGTAGAAGTCCGAAATCCACACCACCACGGTGTTCTTCGGATCGGCGACCTTCGGCTGGGCCAGGGTCATCGCGACCCGGCCGTCGGTGCCGCCGCCGAGCTGGGTGCGCAGCAACACCTCGAACGGGTCGTGTACCCATGGGGACAGATCGAGTGCGTCGGTGTCGTAGGCGATCAGGTGGACGTCGACCTTCGGCAGACCGGCGAAGATCGAGGCCAGGATGGTGCAGTTCACCATCGCGTCCACCATCGAGCCGGACTGGTCGACCACCACGATCATGCGCGCCGGCACGGTCCGCTTCGCGGTCTGCCGGTAGTAGAGCCGGTCGACGTAGAGGCGCTGGTCCTGCGGACTCCAGTTGGGCAGGTTCTTCCAGATCGTGCGGTCCATGTCGAGATTGCGCAGGATCCGCTTCGGCGGTATCGAGCGGTCCGGGCTGCCCACGGTGCTCTGCTGCACCTGGGTGCGCAGCACGGCGGCGACCTCGTCGACAAAGCGCCGGATCAGCGCCTTGGCGTTGGCCAGCGCCAGGCCGGACAGATTGTGCTTGTCGCGCAACAGCTGTTCGACCAGCGACATGCTGGGGGAGAGCTGGGCCGCCAGATGCGGATCCGCCAGCACCTCGCGCAGCCGCATCCGCTCGACCAGCCCGGCTTCCAGATCGGCCAGGACGGTACGCAATTCGCCGGCGCCCTCGGTGCCGAGCGCGCGCCGCAGCCAGGCGGCGTCGGCCTGCCAGGCCGACAGCTGGGTGGCGCTGACCGCGCCGGACCCGGTGGCGAAGATGTTCAGCAGCAGCTTGGAAGCCAGTGCGGCCGTGCGTACTTCGTGGTCACCGACGGTCTCGATGCCCGCGCGCTCGTCCGAACCGAGCGGGCCGGAATCGAGCGCGTCCGCACCGGCCTCGTTCGAATCGGGCGTGCCCGAATGGGCCTCGCCTGCCTCGATGCCGTCCGGATCTGCGCCGGGTGCGGCATCATCCGGCCCGGTCAGGTCGATACCCTCGAACTCCGGTCCGAGCTCCGGGTACCGCTGTACGACGGTGTCCACCGACACCCGGGCGTCGAGCAGCGCGGGCGGTAGACCGGCTTCGTCCACGACCGCCGCGCTCACCGTCTCCAGTGCGAGTTGCGGTTCGTCGACGAAGATTCCGGCCAGCAGGCGCCAGTACAGAACTTGGCGCCGAGTTTCGTTGTCGGTCATTTGCGCAAGAGCCGTCCTGCTCGTTCCCGCAGCACCGCCACGGGGTCGCCCGTTTTCGCCTGGGCCTTGGCGGCTTTCGGGTCGACCGGGCCGAGTGCCCAGTCGCCGTTGTGCAGGGTGACGACCTCGCCCTTCGTCGTCCGCCGGACTGCCAGTGGGCGGATCGACCAGTGGCCGCCGTCCCAGCGCAGCAGGCCCAGAACGGCTTTCGCCGTGTTCACCGCGGCCGGGGTGAGCGGGCCGGCGGCCGGCAACCGGTCGAGCTCCAGCGGGATCGAGTGCTCGCCCAGGCGCGCGACACCATCGGAGACCTGATGGCCTTCCAGCAGAATCGGTTCGGCGATGTACACCGGGTCGCGATCCAGGGGCGCCGCCGCCGGTGCCACCGCCTGTGGCAGTGCCACGGTGGCCGTGGTGAACGGGTCGGCGGGTTCGCCGGCTGTCGCCCGCTCGTCCTGCCACAGCAGGTCACCGGTCGGGAAGGCGGGCATATCGGTGAGCTCCAGTGTGCGGTGCTCGGCCAATGCGGCCAGCAGCCGTGGATGCTCGCCGAGCAGCTGCCAGACGGCCGGTCCGGAGATGGTGGCGACCTTCGGCGCGCCGACTCCGATCCGGACGCGCCGCGGTGGCCGGCCGGCCTGTTCGAGGATGGCGTGCACCTGGATCTGCACGGCTGTGCCGTGCTCGTGGATGTCGGTGCCGAGGACCAGCAGCCGGCCGGATACCGGTTCGGCCGGCCCGTGACCGTCGGATTCTGTTGCGCGCCATGTCGACAGCACCGCCCGCGACCACAGGTCGGCCCAGCGCCGGACCGGCACCCACGGCTGGGCGGACACCGGAACGCAGGCGGCCAGCTCGGCGGCGAAACCGTCGACGAGCACCGCCGACCGGCGCAGCGACGGTTCGTCCAGCAGGCTCTCGACGGTCCGGTCCGCGGCGGCCAGCAGGTCGTCACCGACACCCTGCCAGCCGGTGATGGCCAGTTCGGTGAGCCAGGCCCGCGTGGCGACGGCGGCGGCCGGAACCGGGCCCGCGGCGGGTACCGGCGCGGCGGTCGCGCGCTTGCGGCCCAGGGCACTGTCGCACTGTTCGAGCAGCGCGTCGTGCACCGCGCCCGATACCGCGGCGCGGGCGGCGGCCAGCGCGGTGAGGTGCTCGGGGCCGACTGTGCCGGCTCGCACCTGCTCGGCCGCGTCGGCAACCGCGGCTGCCAGCGGGGATCCAGCGACGGCTGCGGCCAGGGCGGTGCAGGCCGCGGCCTGCCGGTCGTCCAGGCGGGCCAGCCCGCTCACCAACACTCGATCGAAGTCGGCGGTCAGTTGTTCTGCGGCCGCCAGGCCGGCGATCGGCGCGGTCAGCGCTTCCCATTGCGTGGCGATCATCGACGCACTCCTGTCGCGGGGAACCACTGCAGCTCGGGCAGCGGTGCCGACCAGGCCGGCAGTTCGAGGTAGGTCAGGTGACGCAGGAACCGGCCGAACACCTCGGCCGCGGGCGCCGGATCGCGGTGGCCGGACAGGCTCTGCGCGACCGTGGACCCCTCGGGTACGTCGACCCGCAGGTAACGCGCCACCCGCTCCTGACCGAACTGGGTGACGCCTTCGGCGATCAGCTCCGTGAGGTGCTTGCACGCGTAGCCGTGGTTCAGCCCGCCGCACGGGCGATTGTTGTTGGTGCTGCAGCTCAGCCCGTGGGTGCCCGAGGTCACCGAGGCGACATAGACGCGGCCGATGTCCGAGCCGCTGGACACCACCCCCTGCAACCGGCCGCCGGCCAGTTCGACGAACGGCACCTTCGCGAGCTTGCGCGGCGCGAGCGGCGCAACCAGCGGCAGCGCCGCGGTGTGTTCCCAATCAGGCTCGGCGCCAGGTGAATTCGAATCCATCGCACATCCCTCCCGTTCGATCGCGATGGGGTCGAAGGTAGGGGAGAGGTCCGACAAGTTCGGCGCCGCCGGCTATGGGAAGTATGCGGCTGTGCCACTGTGTGATGTGGATCACATTATGGTCTGTCACGTCCGGGCCGGTTCGTTCGTCCCATGGTCGATCCAGAAAGCGAAACCGGAAGGAAGATCGCCATGACCACGACCCCGAACACCCACCGCATCGTCGTCCTCGGTGCCGGCTACACCGGGATGCTGGCCACCGTGCGGCTCGCGCGCCGGACCCGCCGGCGCGACGTGCGCATCGTGCTGGTGAACCCCTCACCGCGCTTCACCGAACGGCTGCGGATGCACCAGATCGCCGCCGGCCAGGAACTGCCCGACCACCGGATCCCCGACCTGCTGACCGGCACGAACGTGGAATTCGTCGCGGCCGCCGCCACCGCGATCGACCCCACGGCCCACACGGTCGCGCTCACCGACGGCACCGAACTCGGCTACGACACCCTGGTCTACGCGCTCGGCAGCACCACCGACACCACGACCGTCCCCGGCGTCGCCGACCACGCGTGGACCCTGAACGACCCCCGCACGGCACACCGGTTCGCCGCCCGCCTCACCGAGGTCGAGGCCGCCGCGGGCGCGGTGACCATCGTCGGCGGCGGGCTCACCGGCGTGGAAGCCGCCACCGAGATCGCCGAAGCCCACCCCGGCCTCGCCGTCACCCTGATCGCCACCGCGGAACCCGGCTCGATGATGGGCGACAAGGCCCGCGCGCACCTGACCGCGGCACTCGACCGGCTCGGCGTCGTCCGCCGGATCGGTGTCCAGGTGACCAAGGTGCTGCCCGACGCGGTCGACCTCACCGACGGCACCACCCTGGCCACCGACCTCGTGCTGTGGACCGCGGGTGTGCGGATGGCGCCGCTGGCCGCCGCGGCCGGAATCGCCACCGATGACCGGGGCGCGATCCGCACCGACCCCACACTGCGGTCGGTCTCGCACCCGGAGATCTACGCGATCGGCGACGCGGCCGTGATCGAACAGGCCTGGGGTACCGTCCACGGCACCTGCCAGAGCGGAATTCCCAGTGCTGGGTACGCTGCCGACGCGATTGCCCGGAGGTTGCGTGGTAAGCCGGTACGGCCGTTCCGGTTCGGCTACGTGCACCAGCCGGTGAGCCTGGGCCGGCACGACGCGGTCATCCAGTTCACCAACGCCGACGACACTCCGAAGCGCTGGTACCTGAAGGGCCGGGCCGCGGTCGCCTACAAGGAGACCGTCAGCAACAGCCCGTTGCCGACCTTCAAGTACAGCCGCTGGGCGAACCTGCCGGTCGCGCTGTCGAAGGGCGGCAAGGCCACCCGATGACCGAAGGAGTAACCGATGACGGCGAAATCCCCGGAGCTACCGGCGGATCCGTTCCTCGAGCATCGGCGGCTGCTGTTCGCCACCGCCTACCGCATGCTGGGCAGTGTCGCCGATGCCGAGGACGTCGTGCAGGACACCTGGCTGCGCTGGCAGGGTGCCGACCGTGCCACCGTCGCCCATCCCAAGTCGTATCTCGTTCGTACCGTGACGAACCTGGCGCTGGACCGGCTTACGTCGGCCCGCGCCACCCGGGAGACCTACATCGGCCCGTGGCTGCCCGAACCCCTGCTGACCAGCGGGCCCGACGCCGCCCGGGACAGTGAAGTGGCCGATGATGTGTCGACCGCGATGCTCGTGGTCCTGGAATCCCTGAGTCCGGTCGAACGCGCGGTCTTCGTGCTGCGCGAGGTGTTCGGGTACTCCCATGCCGAGATCGGTGACATGCTCGGCCGGCCCGAAACGACCGTGCGCCAGATCGCGCACCGCGCGAAATCCCATGTGCAGTCCCGCCGTCCGCGCTACGACACCGACACCGAGCAGCGTCGGCGGATCACCGAACAGTTCATGGCCGCGGCGTCGGGCGGCGATCTCGAATCGCTGATGGGGCTGCTGGCACCCGACGTGACGCTGTGGAACGACGGCGGCGGCAAGGTCACGGCCGCGCGGCGGCCGCTGTACGGGCCCGATCATGTGGCTCGCTGGTTGCTGGGTGTGCTGGCCAAGCCGATCAGCGCGGACGTGGTGCTGGAACCGGCGATCGTCAACGGTGAGCTGAGCGTGCTGGCCGCCGTCGGCGGCATGCCGATCGGCTCGTTCACCTACGACATCGCCGACGGGCGGATCCAGAACGTGCGATTCCAGGTCAACCCGGACAAGATCTCGGGTCTCTACCCCGGCGAATACCGGTAGCGGTCAGCGGTTTCCGCGCGTGATCTGCCCGATCAGGGCACCGGCCGGGCCGGACAGGGTGCGGGACCCGCGCCAGACCGCGCGCAGCGTCCGCGGCAGTTCGAGGTCGGCGACCGCGACCGCGACCAGTTCCTTGCGGGCCAGTTCGTCGCCGACCGCCAGCGTGCTGACCACCGCCGGCCCGACACCGGCCAGCACGCTGGTCCGGATGGCGGCCGCACTGCCGAGCTCGAGCAGCGGGTCGGCGCGGTGGTATTCGGCCAGCGCGGCGTCGAGCGTGCTGCGCGTGCCCGACCCGGGTTCGCGGACCACCAGCGGAGTGCCCGCCAGCTGGGCGATCGTCAACGGCCGCCGCCGCCGGGCCCAGCGATGCTCGGGCGCGACCACCACGATCAGCCGATCCAGGGCGACCGGCGCGTGCCGCAGACCGGCGGGCACGTCCGGGCTCTCGATGAACCCCACATCGCAGCGGCCGGCCGCCACCAGATCGCAGACTTGCCGCGAATTGTGCACCTGGAGATGGATTTTGGTGTCCCGGTGGGTGCTGCGGAAGGTGCCGAGCCAGGCGGGAAGCAGGCATTCGGCGACGGTCAGGCTGGCGGCCAGGGTGAGTTCGGCCTGCTGATCGGTGCGCAGGGCGGTGGCCGCGTCGAGCAGGCGATCGACGTCGGCGAGCACCTCACGCGCCCAGTGCACCAGGACTCGCCCCGCCGGGGTGAGGGTCGAGCCGCGGGTGTTGCGCTCGAGCAGCGGCATGCCCAGCCGGCGTTCCCAGCGGGCGAGGGCGCGGCTGGCGTTGGGCTGCGCCATGCTGATGGCCCGGGCGGCCGCCCCGAGGCCGCCGTGGTCGTCGACGGCGACCAGCAGCTCGAGCAATGCCAGGTCAGGTCGGGTGGGAGCCATGTCGAAAGTATATGGACCGGGAGCAAGCCATATCACTGAGATATGTGTCGATAGCGGATTGCGGGCTATCGGCAACGACCCGCGGCCCGCAGTGTGGAGTCATGACCCGACTCGAGCCGCTTCCCGCCACCGCGCCCGCTCGCCCGCGTCCGTCGCCGCCGCGCGTCACGGCCCTACTGCCCGGCCTGGCCGTCACGTCGATCGTCGTGGCGGTGCTGATGCTGGTCCACCACTGGCTGCCGCAGGTGAGCCCGCTGCTGCTGGCCATCGTCGTCGGTGCGGTGGTGGCGAACATCGATACGCTGCCGCAGCGATTGCAGCCCGGGTTGCAGTTCTCCGCCAAGCGGGTGCTGCGGATTGGCGTCGCCCTGCTCGGGCTCCAGGTGACCGTGGGCGATATCGCGGGACTCGGGCCGGGCGTGCTGGCTGTGGTCGTGGTGATCGTGGCCGGCGGGATCGCCGGAACCCTGTGGATGGGCCGGCTCCTGGGCCTGAGCTGGACCCAGCGGCTGCTCATCGCGTGCGGATTCTCGATCTGCGGTGCCGCCGCCGCGGCGGCCGTCGACGGGATGATCGACGCGAAGGACGAGGAACTGGTGACCACGGTCGCGCTCGTGGTGGTGTTCGGAACCTTGCTGATCGGCCTGATTCCGTTGCTGGCCGGTGTCTTCGGGCTCGACGCGCGGACCGGTGGTATCTGGGCCGGTGGCGCGGTGCACGAGGTGGCGCAGGTGGTCGCGGCCGGTGGGGCGATCGGCGGTGGGGCGTTGACCGTCGCGGTGCTGGTGAAGCTCGCGCGGGTGGTGCTGCTCGCGCCGGTGCTGGCCGTGGTCGGGCTGCGGGTCCGGCAGCAATCCCGCGGGCGCGCGGATGCCGTTGCGCCACCACTGGTTCCGCTGTTCGTGGTGGCATTCCTCGGGTTCGTGGTGCTACGCAGCACCGGCACTGTCCCGGCTTCGGTTCTCGGTGTCGCCGGTGTGGCCCAGACCGCCCTGCTCACCGCCGCCATGTTCGCGCTGGGCACCGGCGTCCGGATCGCCGCCCTACGCCGGGTGGGACCGCGCCCGCTCGTGTTGGCCGCGCTGTCGACCGTGTGGGTGTCGGCAATCGCGCTGGCCGGTGCGCTACTGGTGGGCTGAGGCCCGGCGCCGGGCGAGGGAGCTGCGCAGGGCGCGCAGCTCCGCGCCGCGCGGATCGGACACCTCGCCCGCCGCGGGATGGTCGAAGATCCGCACCTTTCGGTCCGGCTCGTCGTAGCGGGACCAGCCCGGATCGCCGTCGACGGCGAACCGGACCCACGCTCGGTGCATCTGGCCTGCCAGCGGCTGCGGGGGATCGATCCCGGTCAGGCTGGGCAGGCTGTCGAGCCGGTCGAAGACGAACGGGAGCTCCACGGCGTGGCCCGCGTCCAGCCGGGCGACCGGTGTGGGCCAGCGGAATTCGTACCGGTACTGCGGGATGCCCTGCGCGGCACTGTGATCCGCGAGGCGCAGCACGTCGTCGGTGAAGGTTCGGTCGGTCATGATCGCGGCGAAGACGTCCGCCGGGCCCGCCGCGGGGCGGCTCGCCGCGTAGGTCTCGGCGAGATCGGGGGTCAGGCCGCAGAACGCCAGCAGTGGCGGCAGGGTGTCGGCGGTGATCGCGGCGTCGCGCCCGACCGGGAAGACGAAGAGCCGGAAGTCGTCCCGGTTCCAGCCGGCCAGCAGCGGTACGGTCCGATGGCCCGGTGTGGTCAGCACGTCGATCGGCCGGCCGGACAGTAGATCGCCGTCGATCACGGGGAAGAAGCTCAGGATGCCGCCGCCGGCCTCCAGCACGGACTCGCCCCACACGGCCGGATTCGGATCCAGGGCCATCGCGGTGGCGATGGCGTCCTGCGCGGCTTGCAGCCGTTCCAGTGGTACAGCGCCGAAAGCAGCTGCGGTGCATTCGATTCCGAGTTGCTGCGCGAGCCGGGCGGCCAGCCGGTAACCGTCCTCGGCGGTCGCCGCCGCGGATCCGTTGGCGCTCTGCACGGCGGCCCGCCGGAACAGCCC
The DNA here is from genome assembly GCF_003696265.1 of Nocardia stercoris. GTDB lineage: Bacteria > Actinomycetota > Actinomycetes > Mycobacteriales > Mycobacteriaceae > Nocardia > Nocardia stercoris. The sequence goes on from NZ_RFFH01000004.1 coordinate 72,737, forward strand.
GCGCGCGGCCGGTGCCGCCAGCAGGCTCAGCACACTCATTCCGCCCGCCGACTCACCGAATACCGTCACATTGTCCGGGTCGCCGCCGAACGCCGCGACGTTCTCCCGCACCCAGCGCAGTGCCGCGACTTGGTCGTGCAGGCCGCGATTGAGCGGGGCACCCGGCACCGCCGTGAACCCGGAGATCCCCAGCCGGTAATTGACCGACACCAGCACCACGCCGTCGCGGGCGAAGGCCCGGCCGTCGTAGACCGGGCCCGCGTTCGAGCCGCGGGTGAAGGCGCCGCCGTGGATCCACACCAGCACCGGCAGGCCGGAACCAGCGGGATCGGGTGTCCACACATTGACGTTCAGATACTCGTCGCCGAGGAGCCGCACGCCCGGCAGCAGCGCCTCGACCGGCGCCGGATACGGCGACTGCAGACAGTTGGGACCGTGTGCGCTGCCGTCGCGGACACCCGTCCAGGGGACCACCGGCCGGGGCAGCTCGAAGCGAGCCGGCCCCACCGCCGGCGCCGCGTGCGGAATCCCCAGAAAGGCGTGGACTCCGTCGGCCTCGAAGCCGCGTACCTGGCCGCCGGTGACGGAAACAATCGAATCCACGGGTAACTCCTGCCGCGCCGTCGTCGACGACACCCGCGCAGACCAGGCGGGCATTCCCCACGGTAAACCCGAGGTACCGCCGCTGACCGGGGAACTGTGACCGAGACCGAACCGCGGGCCGATTTCGCTGTGAGGTATCCGCTAGTCGGATGCATCGTGTCGGGCCCCACACCCCTGCGTATATCGTTGCGGCGAAATGTGAGTTGGGAGGCGCCGGGTAATGAGTACTACGCAGGGCAAGCTGGAGCAGCTGCGCCACATCTTGGCGGTAGCGGCCGAGCCTGCGGGTGAAGCGGCCATCGCCAAGCGGGCGAAGAAGGGCATCCCCAGCGTCCGGGACCGGGTGCACGCGCTGCTCGACCCGGGTACCTTCATCGAGATCGACTCGTTGTCCCGCCAGTCCGGCAACGACCAGGCCTTGTACGGCGACGGGCTGGTCACCGGGCGGGGTCTGATCGACGGCCGGCCGGTCATCGTGATCGCGCACGACCCCACGGTGTACGGCGGCTCGATGGGTGAGGTTTCGAGCCGGAAGCTGACCAAGGCGCTCGACACCGCCTTCAAGCTGCGTCTCCCGGTGGTCCAGCTCAACGATTCCCCCGGCGCCCGGATCCAGGACGCGGTGGCCTCGCTGGCCTTCTTCGCGGTTCAGAGCGAGAAGGTCGAGAAGCTGTCCGGCCTGGTGCCGCAGGTCTCGATCATGCTCGGCAAGTGTGCGGCCGGTGCGGTCTACGGCCCGATCAACACCGACTTCCTCATCGCCACCCCCAACGCGAGCATGTATGTCACCGGGCCGGAGGTCATCAAGGCGGTCACCGGCGCCGACGTCACCGACGAGCAGCTGGGTGGTGCCGTGGCCCAGGCCCGGCGCGGGACCATCCACAACCTGGTACCCGACGAGGCCGCGGCGTTCCAGCTGGCCCGCGACTACCTGAGCTACTTTCCCTCGAGTTGTATCGAGGAGCCGCCGATCGTCAACCCGGGTCTGGAACCGGAGAAGACGTCGTCGGACCTGGAGCTCGACCGGATCATCCCGGACTCCGATCGCGCCGGCTACGACATGCACGACATCCTGCTGCGCCTGTTCGACGACGGTGAGTTCCTGGAGGTGCGCGCGACCAACGCGCCGGCGCTCATCACCGGATTCGCCCGCGTGGACGGCCGACCGGTCGGCGTGATCGCCAACCAGCCGCTGGTGGGGGGTGGCGCGATCGACGCCGCCTGCTCGGACAAGGCGACATGGTTCATCCGGCTCTGCGACGCCTTCAACATCCCGTTGGTTTTCGTCGCTGACACCCCGGGCGTCATGCCCGGTCTGGATGAGGAGGAGAACCTGGTGATCATCCGCGGCGGTCGTACCCCGCGTGCGATCATCGAGGCCACGATCCCGATCATCCAGCTCGTGGTGCGCAAATTGTACGGCGGCGCATACGGTTTCATGGGTGCCAAGCAGCTCAGCGGTGACCTCAGCCTGGCGTGGCCGACCGCGCGGGTCGCGGTGATCGGCGCGGAGAGCGCGGTCGACATCATCGGCAAGCGGCAGCTGGAGGCCGTGCCCGAGGAGCACCGCGCCGCGACCCGCGAGTTCCTGATCAACCAGTACAACGACACGATGGCGACGCCGTGGGTGGCGGCCGAGCGCGGCTACATCGACGCGGTGATCCAGCCCTCGGACACCCGTCTGGAGCTGCGCAAGGCCCTGCAACTGCTGCGGGACAAGCCCAAGGACAAGACGGACTTCAACCCGCGCAAGCACAGCCTGTACCCCATGTGACAGCGCCCGCCGGCCGATCTACGGGATCGGCCGGCGGCCGGTATTAACCGTCGCGGTGTGCCCGCCGCCAGGCCGAGATCGATGTGGCCAGGCCACCGACCAGTGTCACGACCACCACGACCGCGACCAGGATCAGTGGCAGGACGGTCCCGGCTCGCCCGGCGCCGCTGCTGCGGATGAGCAGTGCCGCGCACAGCGGGCCGGCCAGAGCGAGCCCGGCACCGATGAGCACCAGGCCGACCGTGGTCAGCGTCGCGGGGCTCAGCGGCTTCCCGAACAGCGGGTGTGCGGATCGTGCGTCGAAGGCCATCGTCCTGCCCTTTCGTCACCTGCGGCGAGAATGCAAAGAACTGGCAATCAAAACGTACAATCCGAACACCTCGGGTGCTGCCTCGGTAACCGAATCGTCGCCGAAAATGACACCGGGCGCAGCCGGCTGACCGACGGTGCCGCCGCGGAATTCGGTCGGGCGGTGTGGGCGGCACGGCTACCGATCGTTCCCTGGCCGCGGCGATATCTGCGACGGTTCGGTCGGGCACGCTGATCAGGAGATCGCCGGCCCATTGAATCCTGGCCCGGCCCTCGTATCTCCGCCGTCATCGAATTCCTGCTGTTTCCGGCGCCAGGGTGTGATCGATGCCGCATCGCGTAATACCCCTGGGGGTATAGAGTGGCGGCAAGGAAAATACCCCCGGGGGTATGAAGGGAGTGAGAGTGTCGAACCGCAGCAACTACAGCCGGACAGCGGTGGCAGAGCCGCCGCCGTCCAGCGTTCCGATCACCGGCGGCCTGCTGGCGCGCCTCGGCGCCGCCATGGCCGGCCACACGCGCATCGTCTTCGGTGTCTGGCTCCTGGTCCTCGTCGCCCTCGGCGCCGCCGCACCCAGCGTGTTCAACTCGCTGGCCGGCGCCGGATGGCAGGCCGATGGCTCGCAGTCCGTGCAGGTCCGTGAGCTCGCCCAGCAGCACTTCGGCGGGAACTCCTCCGCCGCGGTCCAAGTCGTCGTGCATTCCGATACCGCGACCGTCGCCGACCCTGCCATGCGGCACGTACTCGACGGCGTGCGCGCGGAACTCTCCGGAGACGCGCGGTTCGGCGCGATCGTCGATCCGCAGCCGGGGATGACGATCAGCCCGGATGGTCACACCGGCATCCTGGTCGCGGGCGCCGCCGCATCCACCGACGACATGGTGAAGGCCGTCGACGAACACAAGGCGGCACTGAACGCCTTGGCGGGCAACGGGATCGAGGTGTACCCGACCGGTGCCTCGGCGCTGTGGAGCGACTTCAACGCCGCCAACCACAACGCCATGATGAAGGCCGAGATGTTCTCCTGGCCGGTCACACTCGCGATCATGGTGCTGGCTTTCGGCTCACTGGTCGCCGCGGGACTGCCGCTGCTGTTGACTGTCGCCGGTCTGGTCGCCTCGGCCGGTGGCCTGGTCCTGCTGAACCACGTCACACCGATCTCGGTGTGGGCCATGAACTTCGCGATGATGTTCGCGCTCGCCCTCGGGATCGACTACGCGCTGTTCCTCGTCGCGCGCTACCGCGACGCCCTGACCCGGGCCGCCGATCCACGCCGTGCCGTGGCCGAGACCATGGACACCGCGGGCAAGGCCGTGGTCCTGTCCGGCCTGACCGTGCTGGTCAGCCTCTCGGCAGTACTGATCGTGCCGGCGCCCGCGGTGCGGACCATGGCGGTCGGCATCATGCTGTCGGTGGCGTTCGTGCTGATCGCGACGCTGACTCTGCTCCCGGCCACCCTGGGCGCGCTGGGGACGAAGGTGAACGCCGGTGCGTTGCCCTACGCGAAGCGGCAACAGCACCGGTCACCGCGATTCGCGCGCTGGGGACAGCTGCTGCACGACCGGCCGTGGCCGTTCGCGATCGGCGCGCTGATCGTCCTGGTCGCCCTGGCGATTCCGGTGTTCGGGTTGAAGGTCGCGATGCCGTCCATCCAGGTGGTGCCCGAAAGTGCCCCGGTGCGGCAGGGGTACGAGCTGGTCCAGCGCCAGCTCGGTGCGGGCGCGCCGGGTGCGCTGCAGATCATCGCGCCCGCCGGTGAAGCCGAGGCCACCGCGCGAGCGGCGGCAGGCGTGGACGGGGTCGCCATGGTCACCCCGCCGCAGCCCGCGGCCGACGATTCGGGTCTGGTGATGATGCAGGCCCTGCCGAAGGTCGACCCGTCGGACGCCCGGATGGGCACGATCCTGGACGACCTGCGGCATCAGCTGCCCGATCGTGCTCTGGTCGGCGGCGCGCCCGCGGAGAACCTCGACCTGCAGCAGGCCCTGAACCACTACCTGCCGATCATCGTCGGCGTGATCCTGGTGCTCGGCTTCGCGTTGCTGCTGGTGGCGTTGCAGGCGCCGCTGATCGCGGGCCTGGGTACGCTGGTCAGCCTGCTGTCGACCGGCGCGGCCTTCGGTGTGGCGAAGCTGATCTTCCAGGACGGGCACGGTGCCGGGCTGCTGGGCTTCCACCCGCAGGGCTTCCTCGACGGGTGGGGACCGGTGTTCTTCTTCGCCATGATCTTCGCGATCGCCATGGACTACACCGTGTTCCTGCTGGCCACCGCCAAGGAACACTACGAACGCACAGGTGACCCCGAGGCGGCCCAGATCGACGGGCTGGCCCACTCCGGGCGGGTGATCTTCGCGGCCGCGGCCGTGATGGTGGCCGTGTTCTTCACCTTCGCGCTGGCGGATCCGTTGCCGCCCAAGGAGATGGGCATCATCCTGGGCGTCGCGGTGCTGCTCGACGCGGTCGTGGTCCGGCTGGTGCTGTTGCCCGTGCTGCTGCGCCTCACCGCGCACGGTGCCTGGTGGTCGCCGCGCTGGCTGCGCAATATCCTGCCGAATATCAATTTCGCTCATCACTGAGCAAAACCTCCGGTGTGCCCGCAGTGGGCACACCGGAGGAGAACGAGAGGAGTCCGCTCATGGTCGGCAACGACGAGAACATCGCCACGGTGCTCAACCGCCTCCGCCGCGCACACGGTCAGCTGGCCGGTGTCATCGGCATGATCGAACAGGGTCGCGACTGCAAGGACGTCGTCACCCAGCTGGCGGCGGTGTCGCGGGCGCTGGACCGCGCCGGATTCAAGATCGTCGCCACCGGCCTGCGGGAATGCCTCGACAAATCCGAGAACGCGTCCGAGCCGTTGACGGTGGACGAACTGGAAAAACTGTTCCTCGCACTAGCCTGAAAGAAGAAACGCCATGCCACTCTCCGTCCGACGTCGCACCTGGTCCGTCGCACGCATCGTGCCGCTCCTGGCCGGATCGCTCGTTCTGCTCAGTGTGGTTCTGGCGGTGACGATCTCACCGTGGTCGCTGGTCCTGACCACGCTGGTCGGCGCGAATCTCGTGTTCTACAGCGTGGCCGGCTGGTGTCCCGCCACGTTGCTGATGACCCGGCTCGGCGTGCCCGCCGAGCCGGCCACCTGTCCCACCGGCCGCTGACAGCGTCCACGACGAAAGGTTCGGCACAATGACTCTCGCACTCACGACCACGCTGCACGCCGACTTCGACGACGCGATCGCACGGACGAAAGCCGCGCTCGCGGAACAGGGTTTCGGTGTTCTCACCGAAATCGACATGGCCGCGACCCTGAAGGCCAAGATCGGTGTCGACATGGAGGACTACCGCATCCTCGGTGCGTGTAACCCGGCGCTGGCCGACCGGGCGGTCGGTGTGGACCGGCAGATCGGACTGCTGTTGCCCTGCAACGTCGTCGTCCGTCGCGACCCCACGGAATCCGACACGGTGATCGTCGAGGCGATGAACCCGGATCTGATGGTCCAGGTCACCGACCAGCCTGACCTGGAACCCATCGCCGCCGAGGCCGGCGTCCGGCTGCGTGCCGCCCTCGACGCCCTCGGCGCGAACTGATCAGCCCCGGCGCCCGTGCCAGGCGCGCAGCGCCGGGGCGATCAGGCGTTGCATCCGGACCACCATCCGGAACAACGGGGTTCGGGGCGCCGGAAGCAGGCCGACCTGGCGGGCCAGGTCGAACAGGTCGGTGGTGGTGGACCAGCGGGCGAGCCGGCCGTCGCGCAGTTCGTAGATATCGACGCCGTGGGTGTCGAAGAAGCGGCCGGTGGGTGCGATACCCAGCGGGGAAGGACCGCCGGCCATATCACCCGCGAAGGTGCCGCGCATGCGCCACGGCGCGGCCATACCCGAGCCGAGCAGCGCGAAATACGGTGTGCCGGCGAGTTCGAAGCGCACGTCCGGGAAGGCCTGCCAGGTCGACAGCACCACTTCGCGCAGTGCCGCACGGCCGGTGAGGAATTCGCCGAACAGGGACGGATCCTCGTAGCGGACGTCGTCGGTGACCAGGTCCAGGATCGCGTCGAGATCGTGGCGGTCCCAGGCGTCGAGCCAGCGCACCGACCAGTCCCGCCACGCGGTGGCCTCGGCGGCCACTCGCTCGATACAACCGGATACGAGTTCGGGTACCGCACTTGCCAATTCGACCGAAGTCCGGCCGTCGACCAGGGTGGGTTCGAGCATTGCGCGGCCTCCGCTCAGTTGCAGGAGGTGGACGTGAGCTGGGTATTGGCCAGCATCTGACACGCCCAGGCCTTCTGCAGCTTCCAGCGCCCGCCCTCGGCGACGAACGGGACGTAGGCCTGGCCTTCGACCGGCTTGCCGTTGAGGGTCAGGTTCGCCGTGGCCTGCATGACGCCGTTGCCCTGGTATTCGACCGAGGTCACCGTCATGGTGAGCTTGTTGGCGCCGCCGGCCTGGGTCAGCTTGTCGACCAGATCGGGGTCGGTGTCGGCGCCCTGGATCGCGGCGATCTTCACCGCCCGCGGGGTGTTCGGGTCCAGCGCGATCATGACCCCGGCATTGAGATCACCCGGCCCGGGCAACGGGATCGGCGGCTGGTCGGCGGCGAGAGTCGTTGTGGTCGTGGCGGATTTCGCCGCGCTCGGCGTGGAGTCGTTGCAGGCGGTGGTGAGCAGCAGGCCGGCGCCGACCAGAACCGCCATCGCGAGGTATCGAGTTCGTGTCATGGAAAAGGTTCTCCTGCTTCGTCAGTCGATGGAGATGGCGTCGATGATGTTGAGCCGGGCCGCGCGCCGCGCCGGCGGCACCGAGCCGAGCAGGCTCAAACCCACTGCGGCCCCGGCGAATACCAGCACCGAGAGACCCGGGGTGTAGCCGATGTCGATGCTCATGAAGTCCGGTGCGGCGCTGTCGAAGAAGTACTGCGCGGCCAGCCCGAACAGCAGGCCCAGCACACCGCCGACCGCGCCGATGCCCGCCGCCTCGGCCAGGATCATGCGGAGGGTGACCCGCCGGCTGGCGCCGATCGCGCGCAGGACACCGATTTCGCGGCGCCGCTCCAGTACCGAGAGGGTGAGGGTGTTCAGCAGCCCGATCGCGGCGATCAGGACGACGATCATCCACACCGCGTTCGCGACGGCCGAACCCTGGCGGATGGCTCCCGCGACCGCGTCGAGCGACTGCGTCCCGCTGTAGACCTGCACGCCGGCCGGCGCGGCGTTCCGGACGGCTTGCAGCACGTGGTCTTTGTCCACGCCGGGCGTGGCGTCGAGCTGGAGCAGGGTGTCGCCCGGCCGGTCGAACCACTCCCGCATGAGCGGCAGGCCGATCCCCGCGGACCCGGTCAGGGCCGAGAAGTACGACACCACCTCGAGAACCCGGATATGTTGCAGCCCTTGCGGAGTGCGCATCGTGATCTCGTCCCCGGCGTGCGCGCCCAGCGCCCGGCTCAGATCCCGGGACAGCACGACCCCGCGGCCCGCGACCAGCTCGGCCCGGGTCCGGTCCGAGACCTGCTGATAGAGCGGGCTGACGCTGCCGTCGGCGAGGCCGTAGAGCAGGATCTTCTGGTCGCCGAGCGTCGCGTAGGCGAGCTGTCCCTCGGTCACCGTCGCAACCCCGGGCAGCTTCGCGAGATCGTCGGCGAGACCGGACGGCAGTGCGCCGGTGGGATATTCGTCGGGCGGCTGCATCGACACCCACACATCCACGTCGCCGACCGAACCGAGCGAGGTCCGTGCCCCGGTGAGCAGGTCGTTGTTCGCGCCGGTGATGGTGACGGTGACCGCGACCGCCATGAACACGGTCATCAGGGTCGCCCAGACCCGCCGTGGCGCGCGTTCCAGGGTGGCGGCCGCCAGCTCGCCCGCCCGGCCGCACCACCGGGCCACCCGGGCGGCCGCCCACACCAGCTGGTCCCCGGCGGCGAAGCACGCCGTCAGGGCCGCGCCGAAGAACATGGTCAGCGCGGCACCGGAGGCCAGGAAACTGCCCAGATGCAGCCGGATCAGCCCGACCGCGATGACGAGGTCACCGATCGCGGCACACAGGGCGGCCCGCCGCAGCCACGGCCTGATCCGGTCGGCGGCCGACGCCCCGACCGGCGCCAGAGCCTCGATCGGTGACACCTTGTACACCTGGTAGGCCGCCGTGCCCGAGGCGGCCACACTCGTGCACACCGCCGCCCCCACGGCGAACGGGATCGCGTATACCGGTAGCGAATACGTGGTCCGGGCCTCCACCGCCTGCATCAGCGCGACCGGCAGCGACCGAACCGCCATGCGGCCCAGCGCGATTCCGATCAGCGCGCCCAGCAGGCCGCCGGCGAAACCCACGACGGCCGCTTCGGTGAGCAGATCGGCGACGATGGTCCGGCGCTGCCCGCCGACCGCGCGGAGCATCGAAATCGTCGGCCGCCGTTGGGCGATGGCCATCGACATGGTGGTGTAGATGAGGAACGCGGCCACGATGAAGGCCAGCGCCGCACCCATCAGGGTCATGTACTGCAGGATGCGGATGCCGTTGCCGGTCTGCACCGCCCGCACACTCGGTTCGGCGACCAGGGCCCGGCCGTTCACCGCCGTGTCGACGGCGGAACGCAGCTCTCCCGGTGCGGTGTTCGGCGCGGCGACGATCAGGACGGAGTCCACCCGCCCCGGATGCTGGGTCACACGCTGTGCGACGGCCAGCGAGGTGAGCACGTAGTGGCCCTCGTTGAGTCGCGCCGCGGTGCCGCCCTCGATCACTCCGGCCACCGTGACCGTCCGCGATCCCAGACGCATCGGTTCGCCGGCGCGCACGCCCACGCCCGGCCCGGCCAGCACGCCGTCGGGTGTCGAGATGAGCGCGGCCAGTTGGTGTTCCACCGGGCCCTGCAGCGCGCTGCCCAGGGTGGCCGCCGACCCGTCGGCGCCGAGCAGCAGCAGTGATCCGCGGTCGGAGTCGGTCCGGGTGCGCACCATGGGTACGGCCTGCGCCACGCCGGGTATCGCGGCGATGTCGTCGCGGATCGAGACCGGGAAGCCGGAGTCGGTGACGGCGGTGACCTCGAGCGACGCGTCGCCCGCCAGACCACCGACCAGCCGGTCGACCGAGCCGGTCAGGGAGCCGAAGATCCCCAGCACCGACACCAGGAACGCCGCCGAGACCGCCATGACGGTCACCGCGGCGAGGGTGCGGCCCCGGTGGGTGGCGAACTCCCGCACACTGAACAGCCGCCAGCGGTCCAGCAGCGCCCTCATCCGGGATCTCCGGCCGGCTCCGTGCCATGGCCGCCGGAAAGGCTTGGTGCACTGAGAATTTCGTCGCTCACGAGGCGCCCGTCGGCGAGGCTGAGTACCCGGTCGGTGCTGCGGGCGGCGTCACTGTTGTGGGTCACCATGACGACCGCGCGCTCCCGGCCGGTGTCGTGCGCGATGTCGGTGAGCAGCGCGAGGATGTCGGCGCCGGTCCTGGAGTCGAGGTTGCCGGTGGGTTCGTCGGCGAGGATCAACGGCGGATCCATCAGCAGGGCGCGCGCCAGCGCCACCCGCTGCATCTGCCCGCCGGACAGTTCGGCCGGCCGGTGTTCGGTGCGCTCGCCCAGGCCGACCAGTTCGAGCAGCTCCAGCGCGCGGGTCCGGGTGGTGCGTAATCCCTTGCCGTCCAGCAGTTGCGGCACCGCCACGTTCTCCCAGGCGGACAGGGTCGGCAGCAGGTTGAAGAACTGGAAGACGAATCCGACGTGGTGCCTGCGGAATTCGGACTGCTGATCGTCGCTCAGCCCGCCGATCTCCTGGCCGCGAAAGCGGATCGATCCGCTGTCGGGGCGGTCGAGCGCGCCGAGCAGATGGAGCAGGGTGCTCTTCCCGGCGCCGGACGGCCCGACCACCGAGACGAATTGACCGGCCTCGATCGTCAGGTCGATGCCGTCGACGGCCCGCACGTCCTGTCCGCCGATCCGGTAGGTGCGGACGACGCCGGACAGCTCCAGCATCAGGATGCCGATCCGGTGATCTCGTGCAGCTTGTCCATCGAGCCGGCGAGCTGGGTCTGGGCATCGTTCTCGATCAGCTGCGACAGCTGTTCGGTCAGCACCGGTCCGTCGAAGTCGCCGGCGATGGTGAGCTCGCAGCCGCCCGGCCGGCGCGCGATGGCGAAGGTGAATTCGCAGGTGATCCCGGCCGGGCTGCTGCCGGCCAGGGTCAGTTCCATCGGCGGCTTGAAGGCCACGACGGTGAGGTCCAGGCGCTGGGTCATGCCCATCAGCCGGATGTTCTGCGCGAGTTTCGAGTTCACTCCGATGTTCGTCGGCGGCGCCTCGGCGAATCCGCCGTGCATCTGGAACCAGTCGCCCCAGGTGGCGGTGTCCGCGATAACGCTGTAGAGACGCATGGGATTTACGGATAATGCTTTGGTAATTTCGAATTTGGCCACGGCGAACGCCCTCCTGGTGATTACGCAGCAAACAAAGTCCGAATCGTTTATCGGCGCCTTGTTGGGACCCTGTCCCGGACTCCCCCCGGGGAGTGTTGCATGGCATGAATGTGGCTGTGAGCCTTCATGATCCGACCATCAGATGCAAGTAACTTGCGGTAACGGGAACCCTCGTGGTGAAACCGGTTGCAGGTGTTCTGATCCTCGGTTACGCTGGCCGCGACCACGGGGGTCTAGTTCTGATCTCGCAATTCGAGATGTCCTGGCCGTATTCGGCCGATATCTGTTGAAGTATGTTCTAGCTGCGCTTATTACGCGTATGTTGGGGAATGGGGATTTGTCGTGCCCGAAAATCTCTCGCCGGATTCTGTTGCCATCGTCGGAATGGCGTGTCGTTTTCCGGGTGGAATCGACTCTCCGGAATCATTGTGGCGCTTCCTGTCCGACGGAAAACATGTCTCCAGTAAATTTCCCTCCGATCGGGCCATGACCGAACTCGCCGATATGGCGTCGCCCGAGGTAGCGGCGGCCATGGCCCCCATGGGCGGCTTCATCGACGAACCGGGCCTGTTCGACCCGGAGTTCTTCGGGATCAGCCCGCGCGAGGCCCGGGCCATGGACCCGCAGCAGCGAGTGGTGCTCGAATCCACCTGGCAGGCCCTGGAAGACGCCGGCATCGATCCGAATACGTTGCGCGACACCGATACCGGCGTCTACATCGGCGCGATGGGCGGCGACTACGCGTATCTCATCCCCGGCCAGAAGGACCTGGACCCCGGCTACGTCTCGCTCGGCGTCAGCCAGAGCGTGCTCTCCGGGCGCGTGTCCTACATCCTCGGTCTGCAGGGCCCGACGATGAGCATCGACACCGCGTGCTCGTCGTCGCTGGTCGCGATGCATCTCGGTGGCCGCGCCTTGCTGGCGGGCGAGTGCTCGCTGGCCTTGGTCGGCGGCGTCTCGATCATGTCGACCCTGACCGGGTTCTTCGCGCTCGGCCAGCACGGGGCCATCTCCAAAGCCGGGCGCAGCAAGCCCTATTCGGCCGACGCGGACGGCTTCTGCATGTCCGAGGGCGTCGCGATGCTGGTGCTGGAACGGCTGTCGGACGCGCGTCGCAACGGCCACCGGGTCCTCGCGGTCATGCGCGGCGGCGCGGTCAACCAGGACGGCGCCACCAAGGGGCTCACCGTCCCCAGCGAGCACGCCCAGCGCAAGCTGATCGCCGCCGCGCTCGCCAGTTCGGGCCTGTCGGCCGCTGATATCGACGCGGTCGAAGGGCACGGAACCGGCACGCCCGTCGGCGATCCCATCGAACTGCGGGCCCTGTTCGACACCTACGGTCGGGAACGCGCCGCCGGACAACCGCTCAGACTGGGTTCGATCAAAGGCAACTTCGGCCACACCCAGGCCGCGGCCGGCGCGGCCGGTGTCATCAAGATGGTGCAGGCCATGCGGCACGGTGAGCTGCCGGCCACCGTCAATGTCAGCGAACCCACCGCGGCGGTCGACTGGCCCAGCGGCGCAGTGGAATTGGTGACCGAGCGGGTCGCCTGGCCCGAGCCCGGCCGGCCGCGCCGCGCGGCGGTGTCGTCGTTCGGTATCGCGGGCACCAACGCGCACGTGATCCTCGAGCAGGCCGACGAACTCGCCGAGGAACCCGAGCCCACGCCGGCCGTTGTGCCCGTGTCGGTGTGGCCGATCTCGGCCCGGACGCCGGAGGCGCTCGCGGAGCAGGCCGCACGGCTCGCCGAACACGTCAAGTCCCATGCGGAATTCGGGCTGCGCGACGTGGCCCGCGCGCTGGGTACCACCCGCGCGACCTTCGAGCACCGCGCCGCGGTCGTGGGCAGCAACCGGGTCGACATGCTCACCGGCCTGGCCGAGATCGCGGAGCACAAGCCGGTCGGGCCGATCCGGGGCCAGGCCCTCGACCGCCAGGTGGTGTTCGTCTTCCCCGGTCAGGGTGCCCAGTACGCGGGCATGGCGGCCCAGCTGATGGACGAATCCCCGTTCTTCGCCGAGCGGATCCGGGAATGCGAGGCGGCCTTCGCCGCCACCGTCGACTGGTCGCTGACCGATGTGCTGCGCCAGGCGGAGGGCGCGCCGTCCATCGACCGGGTCGACGTGGTCCAGCCCGCGCTGTTCGCCACCATGGTTTCCCTGGCCGCCCTGTGGCGTTCGTTCGGCATCGAGCCGGCGGCGGTGCTCGGGCACTCGCAGGGCGAGGTGGCGGCCGCCTACGTCGCCGGCGCGCTGTCGCTGCAGGACGCCGCCCGCATCGTGACCATGCGCAGCAAGCCGCTGCGCAGCCTGCCCGGGTCCGGCGGCATGGCGTCGATCAACGCCCCGGTCGCGCGGGTGCGGGAACTGATGACCGGGATCGCGGACCTCTACATCGCCGCGATCAACTCGCCCGCCACCACGGTGGTGGCCGGTGGCGCGGACGCCGTCACCGAGGTGATCGCGGTGGCCGAGCGGAACGGTGTGCGCGCCAAGCGGATTCCGGTCGACTACGCCGCGCACACGCCGCACCTCGACCCGCTGCGGGCCGAGTTGCGGGAAGCGGTGGCGCCGATCGTGCCCCGGGCCACCGACGTGGTGTTCTTCTCCACGGTCACCGGCGACGTGCTGCCGGGTGAGGAGCTCGGCCCCGACTACTGGTTCCGGAACCTGCGCGAACCGGTCGATTTCGAGGCCGGTTTCCAGGCCGCCTTCGAATCCGGGTACAACGCGTTCCTCGAGATGAGCGTCAACCCGGTGCTCACCGCCGCCATGCACGAATCCCTGGACCAGTTCGGCTCTTTCGCCGACTCGTGCCTGATCGTCGGCACGCTCAAGCGCGAGGACGCGGGCATCCGCCGCTTCCTGACCGCGATCGCCGAGGCCCATGTGGGCGGGGTGTCGCCGGACTGGTCGGCCCTCTACCCGCGGCGCTCGACCCGCCCGGTGCCGCTGCCCTCGTACGCCTTCCAACGCGAGAAGTACTGGCTGGCCAGCACTTCCGGCGCCAACGGCGGGAAGCCCAGTGGCCTGGGCCTGGCCGAGGCCGGGCATCCGTTGCTCGCGGCGATCACCGAACAGCCCGGCGCGGACCGCTACCAGTTCACCACCCGCCTGGCGCTGGCCACCCACCCGTGGCTGGCCGACCACGCCCTGCACGGCAATGTGCTGGTGCCGGGCGCGATGCTGCTCGAACTCGTACTGCACGCCGGCGACAAACTCGGCAGCCCGCGGGTGGAGAAGCTGACCATGTACACCCCGGTCACCCTGCCCGCCGAGGACGCCATCCACGTGCAGGTGGTGGTCGGCGAGCCGGACCGCAAAGGCCGGCGCAAGGTGGCGGTGTACTCGCGTCCCGAGGTCAAGGACGCGGCGCCCGGTGCGAGTCAGTGGAGCATGCACGCCGACGGATTCGTCACCGCCGCGGGCACTTCTGGTGACGGCGAGGGTCTGGAGCTGTGGCCGCCGGTCGGTGCGGAACCGGGAGTCGAACCGGACCGGGCATACGTCATGCTGGCGGCGCTGGGCTACCAGTACGGCCCGGTCTTCCAGGGCATGAAGTCGGTGTGGACACGCGGCGAGGATGTGTTCGCCGAAGTGGCACTGCCGGATTCGGTGTCCGACGCCGACAAGTACGGTCTGCATCCGGCGCTGCTGGACGCGGCCATGCAGTGTGGTGCGGCCGCTGCCGCGCTGATGCCCTCCGAGCCGGGTGCCATCCGGCTGCCGTTCGCCTGGGAGCGGGTCGAACTACGCGCGGTCGGCGCGAAAGCGTTGCGGGTCAAGCTGACTCCCGCCGGGGACGACCGGCTGCGCTGGATCCTGGCCGACAGCGGCGGTGCGCCGGTCGCGGTGGGCACCCTGCAGGTGCGCACGATCTCCACCCAGAAGCTGGCGACCCGCGGGCTGTCGGGCCGGCAGGACGCGCTGTTCGGTGTCGACTGGCTGTCGGTTTCGCTGCCGCGCGTGCGCTTTTCGGCCCGGTCCGGGGAATGGGCGGTGGTCGGTGCCGAGCTGTCGGGTGTCCCGGACGACGCCGCCCTCACCACCTATCCCGACCTCGCCGCGCTCGACGCGGCGGTCACCGCCGGCACCGAGGTCCCGAAGGTCGTGGTGCTGCCCCGGCTGGCGGCCCACGCCGGCGCCGAACGCGGCGCCCAGCTGACCACGGCGGTCCGTGACGAACTGGCGGACCTGCTGCGGCAGCTGCAGGCCTGGTTCGCCGACGAGCGGTTCGCCGAGACCCGGCTGGTGCTGCTCACCCGCGGCGTGCAGGGCGCGGACCTGGGCGAGGACGTATCCGACCTGGTCGGCGCGACCGCGTGGGGTCTGGCCCGCAGCGCGCAATCGGAGTATCCGGACCGGCTGCAGCAGATCGACCTGGACGAGGGCGACATCGGCCTCGATCAGCTCAGCTCCGCGGTGCACTCCGACGAACCCGAACTGCTGCTGCGGCGCGGCGAATTCCTCGGCCGCCGAGTGCGTTCCGGCCTGGACAGCGCGGCCGCCGCGGGTGCGCGCCTGGCCGGACCGTGGCGGCTCGACATCCCGGCCTCGGGCAACGTCGACGACGTCGCCCTCGCCGAGGCGGCCCCGGCGGCCGACGACGCCCTGCCCGCCGGGTCGGTGTCGGTGGCGCTGCGGGCGGCCGGACTGTCGTTCCCGGTGGCGCTGACCGCGCTGGCCACCGGAACCGGAGCGCCGGAGCGGCTCGTGCACGAGGCGGCGGGCGTCGTGGTCGCGGTCGCGGCCGACGTGACCGGATTGGCGCCCGGAGACCGCGTTTTCGGCCTGTTCGACGAGATCGCGGCGACCGCGGTGACCGATCGGCGCCTGCTGGCCTCCGTGCCGCCGACCTGGTCGTTCGCGCAGGCTGCCGCCGCGCCGGTGGCGTATCTGACCGCGCTGTACGCGCTGCGCTCGGTCGCGAACGCGCAGGCAGGGGAGCGGGTACTGGTGCACGCCGCCACCGGTGGCGTGGGCACCGCGGCGGTGAACCTGGCCCGCCGGTTCGGCTTGGACGTCCTGGCCACCGCGGGCGACCGCAAGTGGGATACCTTGCGCGGCAACGGCTTCGCCGAGACACACCTGGCCGACTCGCGGTCCGCCGACTTCGCCGAGCGGTTCGCCGGCCTGCCCGCCGATATCGTGCTGAACCTGCTGCCGGACACCTTCACCGACAGCTCGCTGAGCCTGCTCGCGCCCGGCGGCCGATTCGTCGAGATCGCCCGCGACGTGGTGCGCGATCCCGAGCGGGTGCGCGCCGACCACGACCGGCACTACGCGAGTTTCGAACTCGGCGCCCTCGGCACCGACGTGCTCGGCGGCCTGCTCACCGAGCTGTCGGGGCTGTTCGTCGACGGGACCTTGCCGCCGCTTCCCCTGCACCGCTTCGATATTCGCCAGGCGTCGGCCGCGCTGCGCATGCTCTCCGAGGCCCGGCACACCGGCAAGGTGGTGCTCACCTGGCCGACTGCGTTCGATCCGGAATCCACCGTGCTGATCACCGGCGGTACCGGCACGATCGGGGCGATCATCGCCCGGCATCTGGTCGCGGCCTACGGCGCCAAGCATCTGCTGCTGACCAGCCGCAGCGGGGCGGCCGCGGCGGGCGTCGACGAACTGGTCGCGGAACTGAGCGCCGCCGGCGCCGAGGTGACGGTCGCCGCCTGCGACGCGGGAGACCGTGCGGCACTGGCGAAGACGATCGAGGCCATCCCGGCCGCGCATCCGCTCGGCGGTGTGGTGCATCTGGCCGCGGCCCTGGCCGACGCCACGTTCGCCGCGCTCACCCCTGAACATCTGGACGCGGTGCTACCCGCCAAGGCCTACGGCGCCTGGCACCTGCACGAGCTGACCCAGCAGCTGGATCTGTCGATGTTCGTGTTGTTCTCCTCCGCCGCGGGCACTTTCGGGAGCGCGGGCCAGGCCAACTACGGCGCCGCGAACGTGTTCGCCGACAGTCTCGCGCAACACCGGTACCACCGCGGCCTCGCCGTCACCTCGATGGCCTGGGGCTGGTGGGCGGAGGACACCTCCAACACCGGCGGCATGGACGAGAAGGACCGGGCCCGCCTGACCCGGATGGGCGTGACACCCATGCCGACCAAGGAGGCACTGGACCTGTTCGACGCCGGCCTGCGGACCGGCCGGCCCTACGTGCTGCCCATCGGCATCGACCTGTCGCTGTTGCGGATGGCCGCGCAGGTCACCGAGCTGCCGCCGTTCTTTCGGGCACTGCTGCACACCCGCCCGCGGGCCACCGGGCAGGTCAACGACTCCTCGCAGCTGGCCAAGCGACTGGCGGGCCTGAGCCCGGCCGAACAGCACGAGGTGGTGGTGGACCTGCTGCGCACACCGATCTCGATGGTGCTGGGCTACAGCACACCGGACGCGGTGCTGCCGGATCGGGAGTTCACCGAAATGGGTGTCGACTCACTGAGTTCCATCGAACTGGGCGCACACGTGCGGGCGATCACCGGGGTGAAGCTGGCCAACTCGGTGATCTTCCAGTACCCGACGGTGAACCTGCTGGCCCGGCACGTGCTCGAGCAGGTCACCCCACAGGACGCGGAACTGGCCGACCCGATCGTGGCCGAGGTGGAGATGCTGCTGGAGCGACTCGCCGCCATCCACGCCGACGCGCAGATGCCAGGCGAGATGCTGGCCCGGCTCACCGGTGCGGTCGGTCGGCTCGGGGAATCGGCTGCCCCCGAGGCGGTTTCGTGAGCCGGTTGCTCGCGGTGAGCGACCTGCACCTCGGTCACACGGGGAATCGGGAAGTGGTGGAAGCCATCCGGCCCGATTCCCCCGACGACTGGCTGATCGTGGCGGGCGACGTGGCCGAGAAGCCCGCCGCCGTCCGCTGGGCCCTCGCTACCCTGCGCGACCGGTTCGCGCAGGTGATCTGGGTGCCCGGCAACCACGAATTGTGGACCACCGCACGCGATCCCGCGCACCGGCGCGGCGAGGGCCGCTACCTGCACCTGGTGGACATGTGCCGGGCCCTGGACGTGGTCACACCGGAGGATCCGTATCCGGTGTGGTCGGGCCCGGGTGGTCCGGCGCGGCTGGTGCCGATGTTCCTGCTCTACGACTACAGCTTCCTGCCCGCCGGAACCCGCAGCAAGCAGGAGGCGTTGGCGCTGGCGCAGTCGCGCGGCTCGGTCGCCACCGACGAGCAGCTGCTGATCAGCGACCCGTATCCCAGCCGGGAGCAGTGGTGCGCGCAGCGGGTCGACTACACCCGCGGCCGGCTCGACGCGCTGGATCCCGCGGAGCCGCTGGTCCTGATCAACCACTTCCCGCTGACCCGTCGTCCGGTCGAGCGGCTGCTGCGCCCGGAGTTCGCGCTGTGGTGCGGCACCGAGCGCACCGCGGACTGGCACCGGCGCTACAACGTGCGCTGTGTCGTTTACGGGCACTTGCACATTCGCCGCACCGACGAGATCGACGGGGTGCGCTTCGAGGAAGTGTCCGTGGGCTATCCGCGGGAGTGGCAGCGACACGGCCTGCCCGAACCGTTGCTGCGGGAGATCCTGCCCGGTCCGGCTACGGGTCCGGCCGCCGCGCGCGGCCGCCGGGCCGCGGCGCGCGCCTGGGGCTCGATCCGCGGCCTGACTCGACCGAACCACCGAGGAGCGGTGCCACGATGACCGAAACGTCCACCGGGAGAAAACAACTCGAAGCAGCGCTGGGGGCCGGTCCGGACGCCGTGGCGATGCTGTCCGACGACCAGTGCGCCGACCTGCTGTCCCTGCTCGACGCCGCACCCGCGCGGGACCGCGCCCTGGCCGAGGCGGAACTCGCCCGGAATCTGGCTCGCGAACCCCGCGCCCTGCGCTTCGTGCTGCGGGTGGCGCTGCTGCGCCGGAGGCGGCGGTCATGAGCGAGTCGACGACCCGAGACCAGCTGGCCAAGCTGGCCGCCGTACTGCACGTGCCCACCGAGCGGATCGACTACCTGAGCGCCGTGGGCGGTGAGCGACTGGCGGTGCTGCGCGAGCAGATCGTGGCCGCACTACACACCCGCTATCCGGCGGAGTACCGGCGTTATTCGGCGCTGGCCGGCCGGGTGCCGCTGCGCTACTCGCTCCCGCTGGCCACCCGCATCCTGCCGCCGCGCATTCTGGGCCGCTCGTTGTCGACCGTCCTACTCGCGGGCCAGAGCGACGCCTCGCTGGCCCTGCTGGCGCAGATCGATCCGGTGATCGTCGCCGACGCCGCGCCGTTCATCGACCCGGCCGTCGTCGGCGAGCTGGCCCAGTGGGCGTCGCCGGAGCTGATCCACGGCGTGATGGAGGAACTCATGGCCCGCAACGACTTCGACACCGCCGACCTGTTCGTCGACAGTGTGATCGGCCAGGTGATGACCGGCACACCCGCACCGGCGACGGCACGGCCGGCGCCCGCACGTGGCCTGCGCGCCCGGCTGGGCCGGTTCCGGCGGCGGGCATGAGCGCGGCGGGCGTGACCGAGGTCGAGGTGGTCGTGGTCGGCGCCGGATTCTCCGGTATCGGTACGGCGATCCGCCTGCGCCGGGCCGGAATCCACGACTTCGTGGTGCTGGAGCGGGCCGGCGAGGTCGGCGGGATCTGGCGGGACAACACCTATCCCGATGTGGGCGTGGACATTCCGATCTGGGGCTACTGCTACTCGTTCGAACCGAACCCGAACTGGCGGCACGCCTACGCCAAAGGTGAGGAGCTGCGGTCCTACGCCGAACACTGCGTCGAAAAGTACGGGGTGCGACCGCATCTGCGTCTCGACACCGAGGTGAGCGGCATGCGGTTCGACGACGATCGCGACGAGTGGGTAGTGACGACCAGCCGGGGAACCTACCGGGCACGCTTCGTGATCCATGCCTTCGGCGCCCTCGGCCGGCCCAAACAACCCGAGATCGCCGGGCTGGACGAATTCGCGGGCGCGGTGATCCACAGCGCCCGGTGGGATCACGAAGCGAAGACGAGTGGTCGGGTCGCGGTGATCGGCACCGGTTCCTCTGCGGTGCAGATCATTCCGGAGGTCGCCGACAGCGCCGCGGAGCTGGTGGTCTTCCAGCGCACACCGATCTGGGTGATCCCCAAGCCCGACTTCCCGGTCCCGCGGCTGCTGCGCTGGGGTTTCCGCCGGTTGCCGTTGCTGCTGTCGATCCCGCGGTGGATCGTGCTGGTGTGGCTGGAAGTGCTGTACAACGGTGTCTTCCGGTTCAAGCTGCCGTTCGTGGTCACCCTGCTGGAACGGCTGGCCGGCGCCGCCCTGCGCCGCCAGGTGCCCGATCCGCGACTGCGGGAACGACTCTCGCCGAGCTACCGGTTCGGCTGCAAGTTCCTCACGCTGTCCAACCGGTACTACCGGACCTTCGCCCGCGAGCATGTGCGCCTGGTGTCGGCGGATATCGAGTCGGCCGACGCCACCGGGATCCGCACCGCCGACGGTGCGCATCACCCGATCGACACTCTGATCCTGGCCACGGGTTTCGAGGTGTTCGAGCGCACCAGCCTGCCGCGGTATCCGATCCTGGGCGCGGGTGGCACCGACCTCGGCGACTACTTCGCGGCGAACCGGATCGTCTGCTACGAGGGCGTCACGCTGCCGGTCTGCCCGAACGCGTTCATCATTCACGGTCCCTACTCGATGACCGGGTCGTTCTTCCTCACCATCGAGAACGCGGCCGCCCACGCCGTCCGATGCATCACCGAAGCCCGGCGGCGCGGCGCGACCCGGGTCACGGTCACCGACGAGGCCTTCACCCGGTTCGGGGACGAGATGATCGCCCGGCAGGCGAGTTCCATCTTCTTCAACTCCAATTGCGAGCAGGCCCGCAGTTTCTACTTCGATCGCAACGGCGACGTACCACTGTTCCGGCCGACCACCAGTGTCGAAGCCTGGTGGCGCATGCGCAGATTCCCGTTGACGGACTACGTCTTCGGCAGCCGCATCGACGCCGCCCGACACCGGGAACCGGCCGGGCACGGGGAGGCACCATGACATCACCGGCAATCGGGCACGTCTCCGAGACCGCGCGCTGGGTCGCGGTCTATCGTGCTCTGGAATCCGCACGCCCGGACGCCCTGTTCCACGACGAGCTGGCCGCGGTGCTGGCCGGCGAGCAGGGGCGGGAACTGGCCCGCTCCGGAATGCTGCCGCTCGGTGCCCGCGACCACTGGCCGACCGTGGTCCGGACCCGGCTCCTCGACGATCTGATCCTCGACACCCTCGCGCAGGGCTGCGACCGGGTGATCAATCTGGCGGCGGGCCTGGACACCCGGCCGTTCCGGCTCGCGCTGCCCGCCGAATTGCGTTGGTACGAGGTCGATCTACCGGAGTCGGTGGCCTACAAGCAATCCCGCCTCGCCGGCCGGAAAGCGGCCTGCGAGTGGATCGCCCGGCCACTGGATGTCACCGACGCCGCCGCCACCGCGGACTTCCTCGCCGAGGCGACCGCGGGCGCCCGGGCACCGCTGGTCCTGACCGAGGGACTGCTGCCCTACCTGCGGGCACCGCAGGTCGCGACCCTGAGCGGGCTGCTGCGGGCGGCCGGCACCCGGTGGTGGGCACTGGATCATTGGTCGCCGGCCATGCTGCGGCTGGTCAATCTCACTATGGGCAGCGAACTGGGTTCGGCGCGTTGGACTTTCGCGGCGACGCTCGGTTCGTTCCGCGACTGGCGGGTCGAGACCGCGCGGTCGACCTTCCGAGCCGCCGCGCGGTGGGAACGGTCGCCGCTGCCGCTGCGGGGTTCGGCGCTGCTGCCCGAGGTCGCGCCCGGCCCGCGGCTGGATCGCTCGCTGCTGTGGTGCGGCGCGGTGCGCATGACGCCCCGCGGCGACGGGGTAGCGGGATGAGTTCGGTCCTGGTGCTGGGCGGCGGTTTCGCCGGCCTGCTGGCCGCCGCCGCGGCCGGACCGTACGCGGACACGGTCACCGTGGTCGAGCGGGACGCCTATCCCGTCGAGCCGCAGCCGCGGCGCGGCCAACCGCAGGCCCGGCACCCCCATTTCCTGGCCCCGGGTGGCGTGCTCGGAGCGGAGCGCCTGCTACCCGGCGTGACGGATCGGCTGGCGGCGCTGGGTGCCCACCGGATCGGGGTCGGAGCCGACCTGCTGTTCCGTGCGGCCGGAGGCGGCTGGCTGGACCGCGCGGACACCGGGCGGGTCGGGATCAGCTGCACCCGGAATCTGCTCGATCACGCTGTGCGCGAACTGATCCGGGAACAGTACCCGGTGATGTTCCGGACCGGATGCGATGCGGTCGAGCTCATCGGCGACAGTCGCGCGATCCGCGGTGCGCGGGTGCGGGACCTGCGGACCGGTGCGGTCGACGAGTACGAAGCGGACCTGGTGATCGACGCGACCGGCCGGGGTTCCCGGGCCGCGGCCTGGCTGGACCGGCTCGGGATCGCGGTGCCTGGGGCGGAAACCGTCGACTCCGGGCATGCCTACGCCACCCAGATGTTCCGTGCCGCGCCCGGCGCCGAGTCGGATTTCCCCATGATCCTGATCCAGGCCGACGGCCGGTCCGGGCGGCCCGCGGCCAATGCGATTCTGCTGCCGGTGGAGAACGGGCAGTGGCAGGTCGCGGTCGGCGGCACCCGGGGGATGTCCCTGCCCACCGACGACGCCGAATTCCGTACCTACGCGCGGGATCGTCCGGCGGACCCGCTGCTCGGCGACATGCTGGCCGGAGCCGAATCGCTCAGCGGCACCATGGTTTCCCGGAGTTCGGGGAACCGGCGGTGGCGCTTCGACCGCATCCGGCACCGCCCCTGCGGTTTCGTGGTTACCGGTGACGCCGCGACCGCGCTGAATCCCGTGTACGGCCATGGGCTTTCGACGGCGGTGCGCTGCGCCACCGCGATCCGGGCCACCCTCGCCGCGCGGGGCGCCGACCCGGTGGCCGCCGCCGGGCTGCAGCGGTCGATCTGCCGGGCCGCGAGCGACCCGTGGCAGATCGCGACCAGCCAGGACCGCCAGTTCAGCGCCACCGACGGTGCTCCGCTGTCGGCGCTCGAGCGTGCACAGCTGCGCTACGGCGAACAGGCGCTGCGGGCCGCGGCGTACCACCCGGCGGTCGCGGCGATCGTGTCGGACGTGATGTTCCTGGCGCGCCCCGCGCGGTCGATGGGGCATCCGGTCGTGGCGGCGGGCGCCCTGCTCGGGTCGCGCCGGCCCGTGCGATCCGAAGCACCGTTGAGTGCCCGGGAATTCGGTTTCCGGACGAGCGGGCGGGTCGCGTGAGGTGCGCGGTGCCGGTCCTGGCGACCGCGTTCCTGACGTCGCTGGCATCAGCGAGTGCGGTTGTGGCAGAGGCGGATCCGGTGCTGCCCGCGTCCGCGGACAGCTGGGTGACCGGGGACGGCGGGGTACGCCTGCGGGTGCACGAGTACGGGCCGGCCGCCGGCCTGGCACCGACCGTGGTGCTGGTCCACGGCTACCTGTCCACCTCTCGTGCCTGGGATCGGGTGGTGTCCCGGCTCGTGCCGGACTATCACGTGGTCACCTACGACACCCGCGGCAACGGTGAGAGTGATCATCCAGCGGCACCACAGGATTACGCGCTGCCGGTCCTGGCCGACGATGTCGCGGCCGTCATCGACGCCACCGCCGGCGGGCGGCGCGTGCATCTGGTCGGGTGGGACTGGGGTGCCGGTGAGGGCTGGGAGGCGTCGGCGCGACCGGACATCGCGCCGAAAATCCTGGACTTCACCGCGATCTCGGGTCAGAACCTCGATCTGTGGGGGCAGTGGCTGCGGCGCAGTGCGAGCGATCCCGCCGAATGGCCGGCCGTGCTCGATCAAGCCGTCCGCTCCTGCTACATCGCGCTCTGGGACGTGCCGGGGCTGACCGGCGTCCTGTGGAACACGGGTGTCACGGGAGCCGTTCTCGACGGGTTCGTCCAGCTCACCGGTGATCCGCCGCCCCGTGTGCCGCCCGCGGACGGGCTGGCGTCGCTGAATCGCTACCGCGCCAACGTCTTCGCTCGCCTGAGCGCGCCCACCTACGCGAAGGTCGCGGTGACCGGTGTCCACGTGATCTACGGCTCGCGCGACCCGTACGTCGGCGCCGCGGTCCAGACCCGGGCCCTCGCGGGGGCGGCCGACCAACTGACATTCACCGAAATCGACTCGGGCCATTGGTCTCCCGTCACCGATCCGGAGCCGCTCACGGCGGCGATCCGCGCCGGCTTCGGCGCCGATCCAGGAGGTACCTCATGAACGAGCCCATCGCGATCGTCGGCATGGCCGGCCGCTTCCCCGGCGCCGACGATATCGACGCGCTGTGGGAGCTGCTGGATTCCGGCGGCACCGCGATCGACACCGTTCCCGTCGAACGCTGGGATGTGCAGCGGCCGCTGGGCGGTGGCAAACGAGTGCCGACGGTCGGCGGATTCATCGGTGGCGTGGCGGAATTCGACGCCGCACTGTTCGGCATCTCGCCGCGCGAGGCGGCGGATCTGGACCCGCAACAGCGGCTCATGCTCGAAATCGCTTGGCGGGCGCTGGAAGACGCCGGCACGCCGGGAACCGCTCTGCGTGGCACCCGCACCGGCGTCTATGTCGGCGCGTCCTGGCACGACTACGACACGCTGCGCACCCGGGGCGATATCGGCCCGACCCAGCACAGTCTGGTCGGCACCGCGCTGGATATGATCCCGGCCCGCCTGTCGTATCTGCTCGGGCTCACCGGGCCGAGTATGGCCGTGCAGACCGGATGTTCGTCGGCGCTGGTTGCGCTCGACCTGGCCGTGCGGGCACTGCGGTCCGGCGATGTCGAATCGGCCGTCGTGGGCGGCGTCACGCTCGTGCTGGGCCCGGACGTCACGATCGGGTTGACCCACTTCGGTGGCCTGTCGCCGCGGGGACGCTGCGCCGCCTTCGGGGCCGGTGCCGACGGGTTCGTGCGCGGCGAGGGCGTGGCCGCGGTGTATCTCAAGCCGTTGCGGACGGCGCTGCGCGACGGTGACCGGGTCCGGGCACTGGTCACCGCGACCGTGACCAACAACGACGGCGGCGGCGAGAGCCTGGTCACCCCGCACGGGGCCGGACAGCGGGACCTGTTGCGGCGCGCCTACGCCGCGGCGGGAGTCGACCTCGACCGTCTGGCCTACCTCGAGGCACACGGAACCGGCACGGGGCGTGGAGATCCCATCGAGGCCGAGGCGATCGGCGAGGTGCTGGGTCGGCCGCGTAGCCGGGCGGCGGGGCCGCTGCGGATCGGCTCGATCAAGACCAACATCGGGCACCTGGAGGCAGCGTCCGGGATCGCGGGCTTGATCAAGGGCGTGCTGTGCCTGGAACACGGGACGATTCCGCCGAGCCTGCACGCCGCCGAACTGAACCCCGATATCGACTTCGACGCCCTGAACGTGACGGTGGTACGGGAACGGACACCGTTACCGGCCGGGCCGATCCACCTCGGCGTCAACTCCTTCGGCTGGGGCGGGACGAACGCCCACGCGGTACTCAGCCGGGCGGAATCGGTTCCCGCACCGGCGGCCTCCGGCACGGATCCCGGGTTCCTGCCGCTCTCGGCGCACACCACCGAGGCGCTGGACCGGCGGTGCGCCGATATCGCCGATCTGCTGACCACCCGACCCGGTGAGCTCTCGGCGGTCGCGGCGGCACTGGCCCGGCGCAGTCACCAACTCGACAGGCGCACAGCGATTTTCGCCGACGAGGCGGATTCGGCGGTCGCCCTGCTGCGCCGATGCGCGGCCGGTGCCACCGACGACCGGGCGGTCCTGACCGGACGTGCCCGCGAGGTCGGCCGCGTCGCGTTCATCTTCCCGGGTCAGGGCGCCCAGTGGCACGGGCTCGGCGCCGCGCTGTACGGCGTCGACCCGGCCTTCACCGCCACGATCGACGAGTGTGCCGCCGCGCTGGCGTCGCAGGTGGACTGGGATCCGCTGGCGGTGATTCGCGGTGCGAGCGGACCGGATTGGCTCGACCGGGTCGACCAGGTCCAGCCGGTCCTGTGGGCCCTGACGCTCGGCATCGGGGCGATGTGGCGGCGGATGGGCATCGTGCCCGATCTGGTCGTCGGGCACAGTCAGGGGGAGATCGCGGCCGCCACCTTCGCCGGGGCGCTGACCATCGCCGACGGTGCGCTGGTGGTGGCCCGCCGCAGTGCCGCACTGCGGGCGGTCGCCGGCAGCGGCGCCATGCTGGCGGTCGAGCTGCCCGCAGCCGAGATACCCGCCTGCATAGCGGGTTTCGAAGACTCGGTGACACTGGCCGTGCACAACGGCCCGACCTCGTGCGTGCTGGCCGGGGACAGCGCCGCCATCGAGGTGCTGCACGAGATCCTGTCCGCCGACGGCATATTCAGCCGTCCGGTGGCGGTGGACTATGCCTCACACAGTCCGCACATGGAACCGTTGCGCCCCGGTCTGGCGACAGTCCTGGCCGACGTACGGCCCGGACCGGCGCCTATCGAGATGCTGTCGACGGTGACCGGGCGGCCGTGTGCGCCGGAGGAACTGGACGCGACGTACTGGATCGAGAACCTGTGCCGACCGGTCCGATTCGCGGACACCATGCTGTCGGCTCTCGATTCCGGCGTCACCCACGTGATCGAGATCAGCCCGCATCCGGTGCTGACGCCCGCCCTCGAACAGCTGGCCGCCACCAGACCCCAACCGGCCGTGGTGGTTCCGTCGCTCTACCGGGACCGTGACCCGGTGGCGGAACTACGGCGCAGCCGGGCCCGCGCCTACCTGAGCGGGCTGTCCCCCTTCGCCGATGTGGCCCGATCCGCCACGATCACACTGCCGCCGGGGCCGATGCAGCGCGGGTCGTTCTGGCTGCCCGACGCACCCACAGTCGGTGCGGACGCCGACGGGCTTCGGGTACCGGTGTATCCGAGCGTCGCGGAATCCGGTGTGTGGCAGGCGAACATCTCTCTGTCGCGGGAACGCCAGGACTGGCTGGAGGACCATCGGGTAGGCGACGCCGTAGTGGTGCCCGCCGCATTCATGACATCCTTCGCGACGGCGGTCGCCCACACTCGCTACGGACGTCGCCCGGCCGCGCTGTACGACATCCGGTTCACCTCGGCCCTGCCACTGTCCGCCGCCCCGGCGCGGTTGGACCTGACCCTGCGCGAAGACGTCACCGGCGGAGCGAGTTTCGAGCTGCGGTCGCTGCCCGCGGGCGGCGAGAACTGGACCGTGCACGCTGTCGGCCGGGTCGGCTATCACGCCGGGCACGCTCCCGCCCCGGAACTGTCCGCCCCGGTCGCCGAGAAGGTCGTCGAGGTCGACGAGTTCTATCGGGCCTGCGCGGAGCGCGGCCTGAACTACGGCCCGGAATTCCGCGGCGTGCGGGCGATCCGGCGTACCGATCTCGGTGTGCGCGCCGAAGTGGTGCTCGGCGAGCGGTCCCGGGCCCAGACCCGCCCGGGGGAGTTGCACACCGTGCTCGCCGACTGCGCGCTGCAACCGGCGCTGTTGCTGTTCGACGATCCGCGCACCGTCGTCCCGGTCGGGATCCGGGAGTTGCTGCTCTACCCCGAACCGGCCGAATTCGTCGACGCCGCACAGGTGTACGCGGTCCGGACCTCGGACACCACCGCGGACATCGACCTGTTCGACCCAGCGGGCACACCGCTGGCCGCGATCCGCGGACTCGCGCTGGCTGCCATCGATCCCGCGCCGTCGGACGGCCGGAGATTCGATCGGGAGTTCCGCTTCGTCCTGCGGCAGGGTGAGCGCCCGGCGCCCGCCGAACCTGGGGCGGATTTCGTCTTGGCCGGCGCCGCCGCCTGGCATCCGGCGCTGGCGGAAGCACTCCGGGCCCGCGGTGCGCGGATTCGCGACACCGGCACCGCGCTGGAGCGCGGCACGCTGGTGTACTGCGCGCCCACAACCGATCTCGCTGATCAGCGCACCGGCCTGCTCACCGTCGCCGAAGTCGTGCGAGCGCTGACGAATGATGGTGCCGCCCCGGCGCGGCTTGTGGTGGTGACCGCCGCCGCCCAGCCCACCGGCCCGGACGACGACGTGGATCCGGGCAGCGCGATGTTCTGGGGCTTCGTTCGTGCGCTGCGGCGCGAACATCCGGAACTGTCCGCCACGTTGATCGACATCGGTGGTGCGTCCGATATCGGCGACTGCGCAGCCGAACTGGTGGCCATGCCCGGGGACGACCAGGTGGTGCTGCGCGAGGGCCGGCGCTACGCCGGGCGTCTGGCACAGGGCGAAGCGCTCGGCGGCGCGCGGTCCCGGCCGTGGCGGCCGCGGCACCGGCCGTTCCGGCTGCGGCAGGCCGCCGAACGAGGCTGGGACGGGCTGCATTTCGCACCGCTTCCGGAACGTCGGCCCGGTCCCGGCGAAGTCCTGGTCGACATAGCAGCCGCGGCGGTAAATTTCATCGACGTCATGAAGGCGGCGGGAACCTATCCGGACGACTCGGCGGGCGCCGGGACATTCGGCGCCGAGGGAGCGGGCGCGATCCGCGCGATCGGTCCCGGCGTGTCCGGCCGTGCCGTCGGTGACCGGGTGATCGCCTGCGGTTCAGGCACATTCGCCACCCAGGTGGTCGTGCGCGCTGATCACACCGAACCCATTCCGGCCGGCTTGCCGGACACCACCGCGGCGGCATTGCCGCTGGTGTACACCACCGCCTGGTACGCCCTCGCCACGCTCGCTCGCGTCACGCCGGGCGAGAGGGTGCTGATCCACTCCGGAACCGGTGGCCTGGGTCTGGCGGCGATCGCCGTCGCCCGGTACCTCGGCGCCACGGTCCTCGCCACCGCCGGTTCGCCTGCTCGCCGCGACTACCTGCGCCGGGAGCTCGGGATCGCCGACGTCTTCGACTCCCGCGGCGCGGTCTGGGCGGACGAGGTGCTCGCGGCGACCGGCGGGGGCGGTGTCGACGTCGTGCTGAACTCGCTGTCCGGCGCCCACATCGATCGCGGGCTCGACGTCCTCGCCGAGGACGGCCGCTTCCTGGAGGTCGGGAAGAAGGACATCTACGCGAACCGGCGGCTGGGCTCGCGCGCCTTCGCCAAGGGCATCAGCTTCACCGCCGTCGACCTGGCCGGTCTACTGAGCCGCCGGCCGGAACGGTTCGCCACGGCACTGCACGAGACCTGGCAGCTGGTGGCGGCCGGGGCCCTGCCCGCCCTGCCGGTCGAGGTGCACCCGTTCGCCGCGGCACCGGACGTGTTGCGGCGGATGGCGCGTGGCGACCACATCGGAAAGTTCGTGCTCGACCGGCCGGAGACGGTGGTCGATATCGTGCCGGAAGCCATGCCGGACGGCCGGTTCCGCGCCGACGGCACCTACCTGGTCACCGGCGGTCACGGCGCACTGGGCCGCAGTCTCACCCGCTGGTTGCTCGAGCGCGGTGCCGGATGTGTCGTCGCCCTGAGCCGCACCGGGAACGACGGTGAGATCCCGTTGCACCAATTCGATCTCGAGCCCGCGGGCCTCACGGGGTCCGTGCACAGCCGCCGCGTCGATGTCGCGGACCGGAATGCGCTTGCCGCGGTGCTGGATTCGCTGCGTCCGGAGGTTCCGCCGGTGCGCGGCGTCTTCCACGCCGCCGGCATTCTCGACGACTCCACGGTGCGCCGCATCACCGCCGACCAGCTGGAACGGGTGCTGCGGCCGAAGGTGGACGGCGCCCGGCACCTCGACGAACTCACCGCCGGTGACCCGCTGGATCTGTTCGTGCTGTTCTCCTCGGCGGCCGCGCTGCTCGGGAACGCCGGGCAGGCGGCCTATTCCGCCGCCAACTCCTACCTCGACGCGTTCGCCGTCTCCCGGCGCTGGGCAGGGCGGCCGGCCACCAGCGTGCAGTGGGGCCCGTTCGCTGGGATCGGATTGGCTGCGGCACAGGATAATCGGGGCAACCGGCTGGCCGCGGCCGGTATGGACAGCTTCACCGCGGCCGAGGCCTGGGCGGCGCTCACCGAGTTCCTGGGGGAGGACCGTCAGGTGGTCGCGTACCTGTGCTTCGACGCGCGCCGCTGGTTCGACACCTACCCCGACTGCGCGGCCCAACCGAGCTGGGAAGCGTTGCGGGACAACGCGCACCGCGGTAACGGCCCGGCGGCCAGCGAATTCCGTTCCGCGCTCGCGGCGGCCGGGGAACCGGACCGTCCGAATCTGGTGCTCGGCAAGATCGTCGAACTCGCGGCGGGCGTGCTGCGGCTCCCGCCGCAGGACCTCGACATCCGCACCCCGCTGCGATCGCTGGGCCTGGATTCGCTCATGAGCCTGGAACTGCGCAACAAGCTCGAATCCACTTTCGCCCTGCGGCTCTCGCCGACCGTGCTGTGGACGTACGGGACGGCGGAGGCGCTCGCCGGCGCCCTGACCGACGAGGTCGCGGCGTCCTGACCACCAGGAGAGACAGCATGGACGAACCGGAATCGCCCGCCCCGCAGGGCGCGGCACTGCGCCGGGCCACCGATACGATCCGGCGGTTGCGGACCGAACTCGCGGAACTCCGCGCCGCGGGCCCGATCGCGGTGATCGGCGCTGGGGTGCGGCTCGCGGACGGGATCACCGACCTGGACGGCCTGTGGTCGGCTCTGTCCGGTGGCCGCGACCTGACCGGCGATATGCCCGCGCATCGGCGCTGGCCGTTCGAGGACGAGTGGGCGCAGCTTCCGCTGCGTGGCAGCTTCGTCCCGGACGCGCTCGATTTCGATCCGGACTTCTTCGGCATCACCCCGCGTGCCGCGCAGGCCCTCGATCCGCAGCACCGCCTGCTGCTGGAGGTGACCTGGGAGGCGTTGTGCGACAGCGGTATCAATCCGCCGGGACTGCACGGCGCCCAGGTGGGAACCTATGTCGGAATCAGCGGACGCCAGGACTACGCCGACTGGGCCCGGCAGTGCCCCGACGCCTACTGGGCGCTCGGTAACGGGCACTGTCTGGCCGCCGGCCGGATCGCCTACACCTTCGGCTTCACCGGTCCCGCGCTCGCGATCGATACCGCCTGTTCGTCCGCCCTGGTGGCGGTGGTGCAGGCCGTGCAGGCACTGCGGCGCGGCGAGGTCGATCTCGCGCTGGCGGGCGGCGTCAATCTCGTTCTGGCCCCCGGATCGACGCGCGCGATCAATCGCACCGGCTCGCTGTCGCCGGACGGGCTGTGCCGGGCGTTCGATGCCCGCGCCAACGGGTTCGTCCGCGGTGAAGGCGCCGCGATGTTGACCTTGAAACGGCTGGCCGACGCCGAGCGCGACCAGGACCCGATCCTCGGGGTGATCCACGGTGTGGCGATGAACCAGGACGGCCGGACCTCCGGATTCAGCGCCCCGAACGCCGAGGCGCAACGTCGGGTGATCGAGGCCGCGCTCGCCGACGCCGGCCGGGACGCGGCCGAGATCGGGCTGGTCGAGGCGCACGGCACCGGCACCTCGCTGGGCGACCCGATCGAGTTGAGCGCGATCGTGGCCGCGCTCGGCACCCGCAACGGCGGCCGGCCGCTGCACGTCGGCTCGGCGAAGACCAACGCCGGGCACCTGGAGGCCGCGTCCGGGTCGCTCGGCTTGCTGAAGGCGCTGCTCACCGTCCGGGAACGCACGGTGCCGCCACTGGTCCACTTCGACACCCTCAACCCGCGAATCGACTTGCGGGGGTGCGATATTCGGTTCGCCGACCGGGCACAGCCCTGGCCGGATCCCGAGTCCGCACCGCTGGCGGGGGTGAGTTCCTTCGGGATCATCGGCACCAATGTCCATGTGGTCGCGGGGCCCGCGCCGGTTCCGACGGCGCCGGTGCGCCCACCCCTGCCGCGGCCGGACTGGAAGCGCGTGCCGTGTGTGCCGGCCTTCCTGGGCGATGCCCCGCCCGGATACGTCGTGCCCGCCTGACGTTTTCGCCACCTGCCCCAGCCGGCGGCCGCAGTGCGGTCGCCGGCCGGTGGTGTGTGGGTCGCCGGGCGATAGCCAGGACCTGTCCGAGAGCTGGTGCGCGAGGGGGGACTTGAACCCCCACGTCCGAGGACACTGGAACCTAAATCCAGCGCGTCTGCCTATTCCGCCACTCGCGCGTGATGGTACGACCGTCCAAACTCTACCGGGCGACGCGCCGTAAACGAAGTGGCGCTGCGGTGTTTCGTACCCATCGGTAACCCTAGCTGGGATTATAACAATCATATAACGGCCACCGCGGGGGAGGCTCGGGTTGCTCGATTCCTGGCGTGCCCGGGACCGGCGGCTTTCAAACATGAGGGGGAGTCATGTTTTGTGTAACTCTGGTACGTCCGTACCGAAATACCCGCGGGTAGCGATCCGGGCCGCCGGCAAACGTGAGGCTTTCCTCATGATTCTGTGTCATTCTCTGCGTCGACCAGGCGTTTCTTTTGGGCTGCCAGCGCATGGAGAAACCGCCTCGCCGGGACGAGCGGACACGAGAAGGAAGTCGAGAGTCTTGACGATCAACGAGAACATCGGGACCGGAGCACGTAAGGCCGCGCGCGCGGCTGCGGACCGAGGGATCAGCTCGTCGCTGCTGGATCGGCTACGGGAAGGGCAGCCCTACGCGCTGGCCTTCGGGGGACAGGGTGCCGTCTGGCTGCGGGAACTCGAGGAGATCGCGCACGACAGCGCCCTCGAGCCGGAACTGACCGCCCTCGTGGCCGAGGCCGCGGCCCGGCTGGAACCGGTTGCGGCGCAGTTGCTGATGGCGCGCCCGGTCGGCTTCGACCCGATGGCGTGGCTGATGGACGCCGAACTGCTCGACGACGAGCCCGCCGAGGACGAGAGCCCGTCCTCGCTGCCGTCCGACCAGGCGCTGCGCTCCGCCGCCGTCTCCATGCCCGGTGTGTTCCTCGCCCAGGTCGCCGCCCTGCGCGCGCTGCGCCTGCAGGGACTCGACACCACCGCCTTCCCGCCCACCGCGGTCGTCGGCCACTCCCAGGGCCTGCTCGCGGCCGAGGCCGCCCGCGCCGCCGGCGCCCGCGACGTCGAACTGCTCGCCCTGGCTCAGCTGATCGGCGCGGCCGGCACCCTGGTCGCCCGCCGGCGCGGACTGATCCCGGTCGGCGGCAAGTCGCCCATGGTCGCGGTCTCCAACGTCGACCCCGACGCGCTGCGCGCGGTGATCGCCGATGTCGCCGCCACCGTCGACGTGGCGTCCGCTCCCGTGCTGTCGATCCGCAACGGCCGCCGCCGAGTCGTGTTGTCCGGCACCGTGACCCAGCTCGAGCGGGTGCGCCGGCGCTGCGCGGAGATCTCCGCCGAGCAGACCCGCGACCGCGAGGCCAAGAAGCGCGGCGGCGCCGTGTTCGCCCCGGTCTTCGAAGACCTCGAGGTCGAGGTCGCCTTCCACCACCCGGCCCTCGCCGACACCGTCGACTACGTCACCGCGTGGGCCGGCCAGTGCGGACTCGACACCGAGCTCGCGGCCAAGCTCGCGCAGTCCATCCTGGTCGACCCGGTCGACTGGGTCGAAGCCGTCGACTACGTGACCTCTTCCGGCGCGGAGTGGATCCTGGACCTCGGTCCCGGTGACCTGCTCACCCGGATCAGCGGCGGCTCGGTGAAGGGCACCGGCGTCGGCCTGGTCGCCGCCGCCACCCGGCCGGGTCAGCGCGAGCTGTTCACCCCGGGCGCCGCACCCGAACCGGCCCGCGCCTGGTCCGAATTCGCGCCCGTTCCGGTCCGGCTGCCGAACGGCAAGATCGTCGTCGAGACCTCCTTCACCCGCCTGACCGGCCGCTCGCCGATCCTGCTGGCCGGCATGACCCCCACCACCGTGGACGCGAAAATCGTTGCGGCCGCGGCCAATGCGGGCCACTGGGCCGAGCTGGCCGGTGGCGGTCAGGTCACCGAGCAGATCTTCGCCGACCGCGTCGCCGAACTGCGCACCCTGCTGCAGCCCGGCCGCGCGGTGCAGTTCAACTCGCTGTTCCTCGACCCGTACCTGTGGAAGCTGCAGCTGGGCGGCAAGCGCCTCGTGCAGCGCGCCCGCACCGCCGGCGCCCCGTTCGACGGTGTCGTGGTCACCGCCGGCATCCCCGAGCTCGACGAGGCCGTCGCGCTGATCGAGGAGCTGACCGAGGTCGGAATCCCGCACGTCGCCTTCAAGCCCGGCACCGTCGCCCAGATCCGCGCCGTGCTGCGGATCGCGGACGCCGTCGGCGACTACCCGGTCATCATGCACATCGAGGGCGGCCGCGCCGGTGGCCACCACTCGTGGGAGGACCTCGACGACCTGCTGCTGGCCACCTACGCCGAACTGCGCAGCCGCGACAACGTGATCGTCTGTGTCGGTGGCGGCATCGGCACCCCGGAACGCGCCGGCGAGTACCTGACCGGCGAATGGTCGCGCGCCCACGGCTATCCGGTCATGCCGCTGGACGGTGTGCTGGTCGGCACCGCGGCCATGGCCACCCTGGAGGCCACCACCGCGCCCGACGTCAAGCGCCTGCTGGTCGAGACCCCCGGCACCCCCGACTGGGTCGCCGCCGGCCATGCCAGCGGCGGAATGGCTTCCGGCCGTAGCCAACTCGGCGCCGACATCCACGAGATCGACAACTCCGCCTCGCGCACCGGCCGCCTGCTCGACGAGGTCGCCGGCGACGCCGACGCCGTCGCCGCCCGGCGCGAGGAGATCATCGCGGCCCTGGACCGCACCGCCAAGCCGTACTTCGGCGACGTCGCCACCATGACCTACACCGAGTGGCTTGAGCGCTACGTCGAACTGGCCGTCGGCCTGGACCGCGCCACCGACTTCGACTGCGGCAGCGACTTCGGTGACATCGTCGCCGACATGAACCGGTCCACCTGGCTCGACATCACCTGGCGGGACCGCTTCGCGCAGATGATGCGCCGCACCGAGGCCCGCCTGAACCCGGTCGACCGCGGCGAATTCGAGAGCCTGTTCGCCGACGACGCCGAATTCGAGCAGCCGGTCCGCGCGCTGTGCCGGCTCAAGGAGACCTACCCGGCCGTCGGCGCGACCGTCCTGCACCCCGCCGACGTCCCGTTCTTCGTCGCCCTGTGCAAGACCCCGGGCAAGCCGGTCAACTTCGTACCCGTCGTCGACGCCGACGTGCGGCGCTGGTGGCGCTCGGACTCGCTGTGGCAGGCCCACGACCCGCGCTACTCGGCCGACCAGGTCTGCGTCATCCCCGGCACGGTCGCCGTCGCCGGTATCACCCGCGCCGACGAGCCGGTCGGTGAACTGCTCGACCGCTTCGAGAAGGCCACCGCCACAGCCCTGCTCGCGGCCGGTGTGGAACCCGGCGCCGCCCTGGGCCGCCGCCGCACCCCGCTGACCGCGGGTCCGATCGACCTGGTGCTCGGCGCCCCCGACGTCCAGTGGTCCGGCCGCACCACGCTCAACCCGGTACACCGCCTCGGCGCGCCCGGCGAGTGGGTCGTCGACGACGAGGGTGCCCGCCACCCGGCCACCGGCGCGACCCTGACGCCGGTCCCCGCCACCGCCGCCGGTCACGCCGCCGTCGAACTCAGCGTCCCGCTGTCCGCGCGCAACACTGTCGCGATCCGGATCACCGTGCCCGACTCCGTCCTCGACGGTGGCGCGCCACTGGTCACCGAGGACGACGCGGCTGCCGCGATGTCGGCGCTGCTCGGTGTCGCCGCCGGCCAGGACGTGCCCGAGGTGCGAGTTGTCGACGGCGCCAAGGTCGCCCACGTGAACGTCGCCTGGACCCCGGACCGGATCGCCGACCACGCCGGCGTCACCGGCGCCGGACTGCCCGCCACCCTCAGCACCCTGGGCCGGACCGTGCCCGACGTGCTGGTCGGTGCCTGCTGGCCCGCCGTGTTCGCCGTCCTCGGCGCCACCCGGACCGCCGGCAACCAGGCCGTGATCGAGGGCATGCTGGACCTAGTCCACCTCGACCACCGCATCGAACTGCTCGCCGACCTGCCCGACGACCTCGCGATCCTCGCGGTGCGCGCCGAGTCCGGCGAGGTCGTCGACACCGACCTGGGCCGCGTCGTCGAGGTGCGGGTCAGCATCGGAGCCATGCTCGAGCACGGCGGCCTGGAGACGCCCGTGGTGGCGAACCTGGTGGAGCGCTTCGCGATTCGCGGCCGCACCGGTGCCGGTGAGCTCACCGACCCGCCGATCGCCGGCGGTTCCGCCCCCGAGGCCACCGATACCCCGCGCCGTCGCCGGCGTCAGCTGACCCTCACCGCGCCGCACGCCATGGGCGCGTTCGCCGAGGTGTCCGGTGACCACAACCCGATCCACACCAGCGACAACGCCGCCAAGCTGGCCGGCCTGGGCAGCCCGATCGTGCACGGCATGTGGCTGTCCGCCGCCGCACAGCACGCGGTGTCCGCGATCGACCCCGAATCGCCGCTGCCCGCGCGGACGCTCACCGCCTGGACCACCCGGTTCCTGGGCATGGTGCGGCCCGGTGCGCGCATCGACGTCCGCGTCGAGCGCATCGCGGTGGACCGGGGTTGCGAGATCGTCGAGGTCTCGTGCCGGGTCGGCGGCGAGCTGGTGATGGTCGCGACCGGCCGGCTGGCCGCGCCGCGCACCGTCTACGCCTTCCCGGGCCAGGGCATCCAGACCAAGGGGATGGGACTGGACGCGCGCACCCGGTCGAAGGCCGCCAAGGAGGTGTGGGACCGGGCCGACAAGCACACCCGCGAGGCGCTCGGTTTCTCCATTCTCGCTGTGGTGCGCGACAACCCGACCTATCTCAAGGCGCGGGGCGTGGAGTTCCGGCACCCGCACGGCGTGCTGCATCTGACCCAGTTCACCCAGGTCGCCATGGCGGTCCTCGGGTGCGCTCAGGTCGCCGAGCTGCGCGAGGCCGGTGCCTTCGTCGAGGGCGCCATGCTGGCCGGTCACTCGGTCGGTGAGTACAACGCCCTGGCCGCGGTCGCCGGTGTGCTGCCGCTGGAAGCGGTGCTGGAGGTCGTGTTCCAGCGCGGGTCGGCCATGCACGAGCTGGTCCCGCGTGACGCCAACGGCATCAGCAACTACCGGATGGCCGCCATCCGCCCGTCGCAGTTCGGGCTGGCGGACAGCGACGTCGAGGCCTTCATGGCCGAGATCTCCACGGCCACCGGCGAATTCCTCGAGGTGGTGAACCTGAACCTGCGTGGCAGCCAGTACGCCATCGCCGGTACGGTCGCGGGCCTCGAGGCGCTGGAGGCCGAGATCGAGAAGCGGGTCGCCGAATACGGTGGCAAGCGCGCCTTCATCCTGGTCCCCGGCATCGACGTGCCGTTCCACTCGACCGTGCTGCGCGACGGTGTGCCGGAGTTCCGGACCAAGCTGGAAGACCTGCTGCCCACCGACCTGCACCCGGAAATCCTTGCCGGGCGCTACATTCCGAACCTGGTGCCGCGGCCGTTCTCGCTGGACCGCGAGTTCGTCGCCGAGGTCGCCGGTTACGTACCGTCCGAGCCGCTGGCCGCCGTGCTGGCCGACTGGGAGGGCTGGTCCTCCCGGCCGGGCGAGCTGTGCCGCGTGCTGCTGATCGAGCTGCTGGCCTGGCAGTTCGCCAGCCCGGTGCGCTGGATCGAGACCCAGGACCTGCTGTTCACCGAGGTGGAGCACGGCGGTCTGGGCATGGAGCGCTTCGTCGAGATCGGTTTGGCCGCAACGCCGACCGTCGCCAACCTGGCCTCCAACACCCTCAAGCAGCCGGAGTTCGGCAGCGCCCGGGTCGAGGTGCTCAACATCGAGCGCGAGCGGGCCGCCGTCTTCGCCACCGACGTCGACCCGGAGCCGGTGGACGACGTGGAAGAGGTTGCGGCCGAGTCTGTTCCGGCTGCTGCCGCCCCCGCGACCGCCGCGCCGGTGGCCGCCGCCCCGGCCGCCGCGTCCGGCCCGCGCCCGGCCGACCTCACCTTCGGTGCGGCCGACGCCACGCGGGTGCTGATCGCGCTGTGGACCAAGCTGCGCCTGGAGCAGATCGGCCCGGTCGACACCATCGAAAGCCTGTGTGACGGTGTGTCTTCGCGTCGCAACCAGCTGTTGGTGGACCTCGGTTCCGAGCTGTCGCTGGGCGCCATCGACGGTGCCGCCGACGCCGACATGAGCGCGCTGTCGGCCACCGTCGAGCGCCTGGCCCGCACCTACAAGCCGTTCGGTTCGGTGCTGTCCGACGCGATCGGCGACCACCTGCGCAAGGTGTTCGGTCCCTCGGGCAAGCGGCCGGCGGCGATCGGCGAACGAGTCAGCAAGACATGGGAATTGGGTCCGGGCTGGGTGCACCACGTGACCGCCGAACTGTCGCTGGGCACCCGTGAGGGCGCCAGCGTCCGCGGTGGTGACCTGGGTGGCCTGGTGTCCGGCGCGCTCAGCGACGGTGCCGCGGTGGATGCCGCCATCGACGCGGCCGTGCAGTCGGTCGCCGCGCAGCGCGGGATCAGCGTGTCGCTGCCGGCCGCCGGTGGCGGCGCGGGCGGGACCGTGGACGCGGCCGCGCTGGGCGAGTTCACCGAGCAGATCACCGGCCGCGACGGCGTGCTGGCCACGGCCGCCCGGGTGGTGCTCGAGCAGCTGGGACTCACCGAGCAGG
This sequence comes from Nocardia stercoris, assembly GCF_003696265.1. GTDB lineage: Bacteria > Actinomycetota > Actinomycetes > Mycobacteriales > Mycobacteriaceae > Nocardia > Nocardia stercoris. The sequence continues at coordinate 111,303 of NZ_RFFH01000004.1, forward strand.
CGTCCGCGCCGGAGGCCACCACCGACACCCTGGTGGACCTGGTCTCGGCCGAATTGGGCAGCGACTGGCCGCGTCTGGTGGCTCCGGCCTTCGACCCGCGCAAGCCGGTGCTGATCGACGACCGCTGGGCCACCGCGCGGGAGGACCTGGTCCGCATGTGGCTGGGCACCGACGCCGAGCTGACCGACTTCGACGCCGCCGGATTCTCCGGCGCCGGAGAATCGGTTGCGGCGCAGGCAAACTGGTGGCGCAAGCGGGCCATGGGCGAGGCCCGCTCGGTCCTGGCCGCCGCCTACGGCAAGATCGCCGAGGCCGCGCTCGACACCACGCCCGGTCAATGGTCCCGTGAGACCGCCGTGATCACCGGTGCCAGTAAGGGTTCCATCGCCGCCGCGGCGGCGGGCCGCCTGCTCGCCGGCGGTGCCACGGTCATCGTGACCACCTCCAGCCTGGACGACACCCGCCTCGCGTTCTACAAGCAGCTGTACCGCACACACGCCCGCCACGGCGCCGCGCTGTGGGTGGTGCCCGCGAACATGGCTTCCTACACCGACATCGACGCCCTGATCGACTGGGTCGGCAACGAGCAGACCGACAATGCCGGTGGCGCGAAGGTTCTCGTGAAGCCGGCGCAGACCCCGACCATGCTGCTGCCGTTCGCGGCGCCGCGAGTGGCGGGCGACCTGGCCGACGCCGGGGCCCGGGCCGAGCTGGAGATGCGGGTCCTGCTGTGGTCGGTCGAGCGGCTGATCGGCGGCCTGTCGCAGCTGGGCGCCGACCACGACGTCGACTCGACTCTGCACGTTGTGCTTCCGGGTTCGCCGAACCGCGGCCTGTTCGGTGGTGACGGCGCCTACGGCGAGTCCAAGGCCGCGCTGGACGCGATCGTCGCCAAGTGGCGGGCCGAGAAGTCGTGGGCGCAGCGAGTCACGTTGGTGCACGCCCTGATCGGCTGGGTGCGCGGCACCGGACTGATGGGGCACAACGACCCGCTGGTCGACGCGGTCGAGGCGGCCGGGGTGCGCACCTGGTCCACCCAGGAGATGGCGGACGAACTGCTGAAGTCCTGCACCCCGCAGGCGCGTTCGGCGGCGGCCACCGACCCGCAGCAACTGGACCTGACCGGTGGACTGGCCACCGCGAAGCTCGACCTGGCCGCGCTGGCCAAGGAGGGCATGGAATCCGATTCGGCCGCAACCGAATCCGAGGCGGTCGAGTCCACGGTCCCGATGGTGGCGGCCCTTCCGGCGCCCCCGATGCTGAGCTCGGCGCTGCCGGTACCCGAATGGGGCACGGTCACAGCCGATCCCGCGGACCTCGTGGTCATCGTCGGTGCCGGCGAGCTCGGCCCGTACGGTTCGGCGCGTACCCGCTTCGAGATGGAGGTCGACGACCGCCTCTCCGCGGCCGGCGTGCTCGAGCTGGCCTGGACCACCGGCCTGGTGGCCTGGGAGAACGACCCCAAGCCGGGCTGGTACGACACCGAAACCGGTGATTACGTCGAGGAATCCGAGCTGGCCGACAAGTACCACGACACCGTGGTCGAGCGCTGCGGCGTGCGCCGCTACGGCGACGACGGCGCCATGCTGGACAACAGCTCCCCGCTGCTCACCTCGGTCTTCCTGGACAAGGACCTGACCTTCGTGGTGACCAACGAGGCCGAGGCGCGCGCTTTCCAGGCCGCCGACCCCGAGCACACCGTGGTCACCCCGGTCGAGGGCAGCGGCGACTGGCAGGTGATCCGCCAGGCGGGCACCGAGATTCGCGTGCCGCGGCGCGCGAAGCTGTCCCGGACCGTCGGTGGCCAGATCCCGCAGGGCTGGGACCCGACCAAGTTCGGTATCTCCGCCGACATGGCGTCCTCCATCGACCGGGTGGCGCTGTGGAACATCGTGTGCACCGTGGACGCCTTCCTGTCCTCGGGCTTCACCCCCGCCGAGCTGATGAGCTGGGTGCACCCGTCGCTGGTGGCCAACACCCAGGGCACCGGTATGGGTGGCATGTCGTCCATGCGGTCGCTGTACATCGACAACCTGCTCGGTGAGGCACGGCCGAACGACATCCTGCAGGAGGCGCTGCCGAACGTGGCCCTCGCGCACGTGGTGCAGTCCTATGTCGGCAGCTACGGCGCCATGGTGCACCCGGTCGCGGCCTGCGCCACCGCCGCGGTCTCCGTCGAGGAGGGCGTGGACAAGATCCGGCTCGGCAAGGCCGAGGTCGTGGTGGCCGGTGGGTTCGACGACCTGGGCATCGAGGGCATCGTGGGCTTCGGCGACATGTCGGCGACCGCGGACTCGGCGGCCATGTCCGCCAAGGGAATCAGCGACCGCTACTTCTCCCGGGCCAACGACCGCCGGCGCGGCGGCTTCGTCGAATCCCAGGGTGGCGGAACGATTCTGCTCGCCCGCGGTGACGTGGCGGCGCGCCTGGGTCTGCCGGTCCTCGGTGTGGTGGCGTACGCGCAGTCCTTCGCCGACGGTGTGCACACCTCGATCCCGGCCCCCGGCCTGGGTGCCCTGGCCGCCGGTCGCGGCGGTGCGCACTCGCGCCTGGCGAGCTCGCTGCGCGCGCTCGGTGTGGAGCCGGACGACATCGCGGTGCTGTCCAAGCACGACACCTCGACCGCGGCCAACGACCCCAACGAGTCCGAGCTGCACGAGCGGCTCGCGACCGCGCTGGGCCGCTCCGAGGGTGCCCCGCTGTTCGTGGTCTCGCAGAAGGCGCTGACCGGTCACGCGAAGGGTGGCGCGGCCGCCTTCCAGATGATCGGCCTGTGCCAGGTGCTGGAACAGGGCGTGGTGCCGCCGAACCGCAGCCTGGACTGTGTCGACGAGAAGATGGCCGAGTACCCGCACCTGGTGTGGGCGCGCGAAACCCTGCGCTTCGGTGACCGTTTCGCACTCAAGGCCGGTCTGGTCACCTCGCTCGGCTTCGGTCACGTCTCCGGTCTGGTGGCGCTGGTGCACCCGCAGGCGTTCCTGCAGGCGCTCGACCCGCAGCAGCGCGAGGAGTACCAGGCCCGGGCGCAGGAGCGGCAGCTCGCGGGCCGGCAGCGGTTCACCGAGGCGCTGTGCGGTGGTGCGCCGCTGTACGAGCGGCCGGCCGACCGTCGCCTGGGCGCCGAGGGCACGCCGGCGAAGAAGATCCGCGGTCTGGAGGCCGAGGTGCTGCTGTCGGAGCGGGCTCGCCTCGCCGACGACGGCACCTACTCCGTCTAGGAAGGCACCTACTCCGTCCAGGAAGCGGCAGCGTCGCCGCTTTTCTCGGTCGGCTGCCGGACGCGCCCGGCGGCCGACCGGGCAGCGGGACCGGGTAATGCGGCCGGATCGGGTGTTTCGGAACCCCATCCGATCCGGCCGCTGCCGTGGTCCGGCTGCCCGCCCGGTCACCCCCATCGTGTGAGACATGGTGGGGGTGACCGGCTTTCGCGGACCGGTTCGAACGCACGACGGTCGCCCGGCACATGAGACACGACAGCGGCGTGTGTGTGATGGCGGCCGAGACAACTGGTAGGTTGCGGACATTCGCGCTCTACTGCGCATCTACGCCGGGGCGATCCTCCGGCGGTTCCCCTGCGGTGAGGAGTACGACGTGACAATTCTCGGTATCGGCCTGGACCTGGTGACGATCTCCGAGTTCACCGAGCAGCTGCAGCGGGCCGGCACGACGATGCTGCGGGAGAGCTTCACCGCCGGCGAGCGCCGCTACTGCCAGAGCAAGGTCACCGACCCGGCGCGCAGTTTCGCGGCCCGGTGGGCGGCGAAGGAGGCGGTGCTCAAGGCGTGGGCGTCGTCGCGGTTCGCTCGCTCGCCGCAGATCGGGGACAATCCGTATCCGCTGATCGAAGTGGTGAACGACGCCTGGGGGCGGCCCAGCATCAAATTGCACGGGCTGGCAGCGGAATTCCTGCCCCGGGTGCGGGTGCACCTGTCGCTGACCCACGACGGCGACACCGCGGCCGCGATGGTGGTGCTGGAGGATCCGGGCGAACTCGCGGATCTGATCGGCTGAGCCGCCACGGGCTCAGCTCATCCGAGATTCCTTCTCCGCCACCATGAGATACGCGACCATCAGTCGCTTGAGCTCACCGACGGCGGCCTCGTGGCTGAGCCCGTCCTGGACCGAGAAGTTCAGCATCGAGTAGACGACGTGCACCAGCACCCGCGCCATCATGGACCGGCGGTCCGGCGGTGTGCGCGGCATGAGCGGCCGCAGCATGTGCGCGACGACTTCGGCGAATTCCTTCTCGTGCAGTGCGCCCGTGGACCGGGTGGCGGGGGTCGACTGCATCGCGAGCCAGACCGCGCGGCGGGCCGGGTCGGTCAGCCACAGGTTGGCCATGTTGTCGACGAGCTGGTTGGCGTGGCGCAGCCAGTCCATCGACGGGATCGCGCCCTTGAAGTCGGACAGCTCGTGGGAGACCGCGACCAGGTCCTGGCGGTTCAGTTCGCACACGATCACGTACTTGTTGGCGAAGAACTGGTAGAGCGTGCCGATCGGCACCTCGGCGCGGGCGGCCACTTCCTCACAGGTGAACGACTCGAAACCGACTTCCACCAGCAGCTCTCGCGACGCCTGCAACAGGGCGTCGAACTTGCGTTTGCTGCGTTCCTGGGTGGGTCGCCGTCGCGGCATCAGCTCTTGCGGGTCCTCCTGCAAGGCCAACGCCGGATCCGGTCCCTTCGACCCGTCAGCCCTGCGCGCATCCACCACGGTTGTCAAGGTTAGTCCGGCAACACGCGGAAGACACGCGGACCGCCTCGGTCACGCCGGGTTCGCCGGTGATAGTGCGCTCGCGGCGATGGTGTGGCGCCGCACACATGCCGAGTACCTGCAACCGAATCGAACTCGTGGCGGACCCATCCAAAGCCGATGTGGCGCCGAACACATATCGAGTACGTGTATCCCGCGTCGGACTGGACGCATTCCCAGCGCTGGCTTTGCAGGATGAATCGGAAGGCGTGTTCTGTGGCAGCACGATCTGTGGTTTCGCTCGGAGTCTCCGTTGATCGCGACACCGTGCACGGTGTCGCGCTGGCCGAAGGCGGCGACCGCCTGCCGGACCGGGTGCGCGACCGGCGCACCGCCGAAATCGGTGATGAGCGCGGCGATCTCACGGCGGCGATCGAATCCGTGCTCAGCGATCTGGCCGGCGCCATCGAGGACGAGTGCGACATTTCCGGTGTGGCAGTGGCCTATCGGGACGCGGCCGAGCGGCGTGCGGTGGTCACCGGTCTGGCGGCGGGCACGTGGCACGACGCGTCGCTGGTGTCGGTGCGCTCGGCGCATCTCGCGCTCGCCGCGGCGTCGAGCTGGATGCACGAATTCGATTACGTGGTGGTCTGCGAGGTCGGTCCCGGGCTGCAGGCGTTCTCGTTGATCGGGCCGGAACGCGACCGGGTGGTCGCGGCGATCACCGCCACCGCCTCTGTGGTCAACGACGAGACGATCGGCCTGGCGATCGCCACCGCGTGGGACCAGTTCGATGTGGCCGAGGCGCGTCCCGACGCGGTGGTGGTCGTCGGCACCGCCACGGCCGCCGTCACCGCGGCCCTGGAGTCGGGGTTCGCGGCTCCTGTCATCCCGTGTGCGTTGGCCGAAGTCGGCCCGGCGGTCGGCGCGGCGCTGGTCGCCCTGCCGGAGGTGGAGTCCGAAGCGGGCGAGCCGGCCCGTGGTTCCCGCCGCGGCGTGGTCCTGCTCGCCGCGGCCGGTGTGCTGGCCGGTGGTCTGGGGATCACCGCCGCCTACGAGCTGGGTCAGGGCGCGGCGGCCCCGACGTCCCCGGTCCAGGTGGACGCGCACGGTACGGCCGACGACCACAAGCTGCCCGAGGCGCCGCAGGCCGGTGCGCCGGTGCAGCGCCCGTCCGCGGTGGCTGCCCAGTCGGATCTCAGTGTGCCGGAATATGTTCCGGTTCCCCCCGAGAGCGTTCCCGGCGATATCTCGGCGACGGACACTTCCACCGGCCCGGATGGCTCGTCCTGGGACGCGGGCGGCGGTACCCAGGGCACGACCGAGGACGCCGACACCCCCCAGGCGGTCACGCCGAACCTGCAGACGACCGATGCCGGCCCGGACACCACCCCCGGCGATTCGCCGAGCGACGGTTCACCGTCGAGCTCGGCCACCGGTCACGTGACCACGAACTCCGACCCGCGCACCTCGAACCACACGAGCAACAGCCCGGCCGCCGCTGCCGACTTCGGCGCCTGGTGGGAGAACCACTGGCCGCAGATGGTGCAGTGGGCGCTCACCCCGAACGCCTGATCCGCGAACCCGCCGAGCCCGGGACCGAGGTGGTCCCGGGCTCGCTCGCGCGCCGGCCGGTCAGACCGACAGGTCGCGGCGCAGTTTGGCCACGTGGCCGGTGGCGCGGACGTTGTACTGCGCCACCTCGATCCGGCCCTGCTCGTCGACCAGGAACGTGGAGCGGATGACGCCGGTGACGGTCTTGCCGTACATGGTCTTCTCGCCGAAAGCGCCCCAGGCGATCAGTGTGGCGCGGTCCGGGTCGGACAGCAGCGGGAACGTGAGTGCTTCGGCGTCACGGAATTTCGCGAGTTTCGCGGGCTTGTCGGGGGAGATGCCGACGACGTCGATGCCGGCGCCGTTCAGCTCGGCCAGATTGTCGCGGAAGTCGCAGGCCTGCTTGGTGCAGCCGGGGGTGCTGGCGGCCGGGTAGAAGTACACGATCACCTTGCGGCCCCGGTAGTCCGACAGCGAGACTTCTTTGCCGTCGGCGTCGGGCAGGGTGAAGGCGGGAGCGGTGTCACCTGGGACGAGTCGGTGGTTCTCGGTCATGTCAGCACCGTAACCGACGCGGCGGACAGTGCCGGGCCGCCACCGTAGTGACCACCGAGGCCGTCCGGGCCGGGCAAGTAAGATTCGCGGTAAGTGCAGCGCCAATCGGACGAATACAGGAGACGACGTGGCCAAGGATGACACCGAGCGGATCGAGCGCGAGATCCAGGAAGCGCGCAACCGGCTCGCCGGGACGCTCGACGAGATCGCCATGCGCGCCGATCCGCATCGTCTGGCCGACAACACGAAGCAGGCCGTGGTGGCCAAGCTGAACGAGCCGCCGGTGAAGTACACGCTGATCGGTGGCGGCGTCCTGGTCGTCCTGCTGGTGCTGGTGAAGATCTTCCGTCGCTGACCGTCCGCGACTCGTACACCCGGTGCGGATCCGCGCCGGGTGTTCGTCGTTCGGCCGCCGACCGGGTCAGACGGTGGGGCAGGCCATTCCGGTGCCGTCGGGGTCGAGGTGCGGGGAGTATCCGGGCTCGCCCCGGAACAGCGGCGCCACGCCGGCCGCGCGGGCGTCGTCGCATGTGGCGTAGGTGCCGCGCGCCGAGCCGGTCTGCTCCAGGCCGGCCGAGCCGACCGAGCCGACCAGATCGTCGATCACGGAGGAGCCGGTGCCGGCCGAACCGGTCGAGAGTGCCTGTGCGACGGGGGTGTACGCGGGCTGGGCACCCGCCGCCGCGGCGAGCGGGAGCGGAGTCAGAAGTCCGGAACCGACGATCACGACGAGCCTGCGCAGGTTCATTTCGTCCCTAATGTCAGTATTGGATTCGGTTGCGGCACACCGGTTCACGCAGGTCGGGAAGTGTGCCGAACCGCCGAGTGTACGGCTCGGCGCCGAGTGGTCCACGGCGACACGGCGATCCGGCGGCCGCCCGCGCACCGCATCCGGACATACAGCCGATTCGATTGGGAAGCAACGGGATCGATCGGGCATGCCGGGTTCAGGACTGCGCGCCGGGTCCCGTCGTCCAGGGCTTCACCGCGGGCTTGACCCACAGGATCTTCTCGTCGGTGTGCTCCCGCACCGCCGCGGGATGCCCGGGGTGGCGCACGGCCCACGCGTCCTTCTCGTCGAGCAGCGCGGCCGTGGCGATCCAGGTCTCGTCGGTGCTCGGCGGATTGGTATCGGCCGCGCGGGCCAGCTTGCGGCGCACGGCCGGCGCCAGTGCCAGCAGTTCGGCGCCGGTGATGCCGCGCTGCCACACGTAGGCGGCCAGCCGCCGCGCCTTGTCGGCGCGGCCCTGAGCGGCGTGGTCGGTGTGGGCGTAGTCGGTCACGGTCTCACCACGCCGAGGGCCGGACGCGGCCGGGACGCACGACCTGGCCCAGCATCCCGCGCAGCGCGGCGACGGCCGGCACCCCGAGCGCGGCGGCCCAGCGGTCGGCGTACGCCGCGGCGGCCGCGTCGGCGGCCCGGGTCACCGCCCAGCCGCGGTCGGTGAGGGTGATCAGCCGGGCGCGCGCGTCGTCCGGGTGCGGGTTGCGCTCGGCGTAGCCCTTGACCACCAGTTCCTCCACCAGCTGGCTCGCGGCCTGTTTGGTGACGCTGAGATGTTCGGCGATCTCGCCGACCGTCGCCCCCGCCGGTGCCATCCGGGCGAAGGCGAAGCCGTGCACGGGCCGCAGGTCGGTGAAACCGGCGGCCGTGACGCCCGCGTGGACCACATCGGTGACCTCCGCGGCCGCGCTCAACAGCAGCAGCGGCAGATCCTGGGCGGGCGAGGGCGTACCGGACATGTATGCATCATCCCATCGGTCACCGCCGTCCAGCCGGGCCGCCGAAGTTCCCGCACACCGGACTGCCGCGGATCCGGGTCGGTCAGGCTGCCGCGATCCGGGCGCTGATGAAGGCGGCCAGCTCCGTGCAGATCTCGTCGATCGTGGGTGGGTTGTCCGCCATGGCGAGTTCCTGCGCCAGCGAGTTCACCGCGCCCAGCACGGCCACGATGAACAGCCGGTAGTCGCCCGCCACGACCTCACCGCTGTCGATCGCGGGCTGGGTGTTGCTCAGCAGCACTTCGCCCATGCGGGCCCGCCAGCGCGCCCGCCACTGCTCGACGGCCGGGCTGACCCCGATCACCTCGACGAAGCAGACCCGGGCGGTCTTCTTGTCGCGGCAGGTCACCTCGAAGTAGGCGCGGAACGCGAGGGCGATGCGGGTGGCCAGCGGTAGTGCCGGATCGACGCGCAACGCGGCCAGCGCGACCGCGGCCTCGGTGGCGATGGAGTCCGCCAGGGCGATGAGCAGGTTCTCCTGGCTGCCCATCTCCTCGTAGAAACTGCGGGTCGAGATGCTGGCGCCGGCGCACAGCTGCTCGATGGAGGTGCCTCGGTAACCCTGGGTGCCGTACAACTCCAGTGCGGCGGCCAGCAGGCGTTCCCGCCGCCTGCCCGCGCGTTCTTCCGGTGTCCGTCCCGCGTAGTGGCGCCCGGATCGGGCGCTCTCGCCTGTTGCTGTCACTGCTTCGTCTGCCTCACGCCTGCGCCGGCCGATCACGCGGCCGCTGGATCTGTTCGGAGCGTCCGCCGGATCTCGTGCCGCATTCGCCGAGACTGGGGATTGTCTGTAGACAGCCTCAGCGAGCATTGCAAAATAGAACCTTCGGACTGTGAAGTCCGAACTCGCTGACTTCGGTTGATCAGCGTATCCGACATGCCGGACAGTTCCAATCCGCATAGTTCCGAATGGCTTCGGATCCGTGGAGTCCGTGGGGTCCATATGTGTTGGGCGTGTGGGTGTTACGGATCCGCGCGCTGCCGACCGGCGGGCGGAAATCAATACTTGAATGCTTCAAGGTTTGGGACGATACTGGGGCCGTGTCCACGACGTCGGAGTTCGAGCACATGCTGCGCGGAGCTTCGCTGCGCGTCACGGCACCGCGGCTCGCGGTGCTGGCGGCTGTGCACCACAACCCGCACTCCGACACCGATTCGCTCATCACTCTGGTGCGCGAGACGCTGGATTCGGTCTCCCATCAAGCCGTCTACGACGTATTACGGGCACTCACCGCTGCGGGGCTGCTGCGGCGGATCCAACCCGCGGGCTCGGTGGCCCGCTACGAAACACGGGTCGGGGACAACCATCACCACCTGGTGTGCCGGTCGTGCGGCGTCATCGCCGACGTCGACTGCGCCATCGGGGACACACCCTGCCTGACCGCATCCGACGATCTCGGGTTCGTCATCGACGAGGCCGAGGTCGTCTACTGGGGCACCTGCCGGGCCTGTCTAGCCGGCTCCGGGTCCTGACCGATTCGATCCACCCGTCCTGGAGGGATTCACTTGACCGACAACAACGAAGCAACCGCTTGCCCGGTTACCGGGCAGCTCATGCATTCCACCCAGCGGGGCAGCAACCGTCCCTGGTGGCCCGACCAGCTCAACCTGCGCATCCTGTCCCAGCACCCCGCGAGCGCCGACCCGATGGGCGCGGACTTCGACTACGGTGCCGCGTTCGAAAGCCTGGACCTGCCCGCGGTCAAGGCCGACATCGCCGAGATCCTGACCACCTCGCAGGACTGGTGGCCGGCCGATTTCGGCAACTACGGTCCACTGATGATCCGGATGGCCTGGCACTCGGCCGGCACCTACCGGGTCGAGGACGGTCGCGGCGGTGGCGGCACCGGCCAGCAGCGTTTCGCCCCGTTGAACAGCTGGCCCGACAACGCCAGCCTGGACAAGGCCCGCCGCCTGCTGTGGCCGGTGAAGAAGAAGTACGGTCGCAACCTGTCCTGGGCCGACCTGATCATCCTGGCCGGCAACGTGGCCCTGGAGACGATGGGCTTGCAGACCTTCGGTTTCGGCGGTGGCCGGCCCGACGTCTACTCGCCCGACGACATCTACTGGGGTCCGGAGTCGACCTGGCTGGGCGACGAGCGCTACACCGGAACCCGGCAGCTGGAGAAGCCGCTGGGCGCGGTCCAGATGGGCCTGATCTACGTCAACCCCGAGGGCCCGAACGGCAACCCCGACCCGCTGGCCGCCGCGATCGACATCCGCGAGACCTTCGCGCGGATGGCGATGAACGACGAGGAGACCCTCGCGCTGATCGCCGGTGGCCACACCTTCGGCAAGACCCACGGCGCCGGCAACCCCGACCTGGTGGGCCGCGAGCCGGAGGCGGCGCCCCTGGAGCAGATGGGTCTGGGCTGGAAGAGCGCCTTCGGAACCGGTAAGGGCGGCGACGCCATCACCAGTGGTCTGGAGGGCACCTGGACCCCCACTCCGACCAAGTGGGACAACAGTTTCCTCGAGACGCTGTTCGCCTACGAGTGGGAGAAGTTCAAGAGCCCGGCCGGTGCCTGGCAGTGGCGGCCGACGGACCCGGCGGCGGCGAATCTCGTTGTCGACGCCCACGATCCGTCGAAGACGCACCCGCCGGTCATGTTGACCACCGACCTGTCGCTGCGGTTCGACCCGATCTACGAGCCGATCGCGCGCCGGTTCCTCGCCCACCCCGACGAGTTCGCCGACGCGTTCTCCCGCGCCTGGTTCAAGCTGACGCACCGCGACATGGGTCCGATCGCGCGCTATCGGGGCCCGGAAGTGCCCGCCGAGCAACTGATCTGGCAGGACCCACTGCCGACGGTGGAGGGCCCGCTGATCGACGCGACCGACATCGCCACCTTGAAGCAGGCGATCGCCGATGCGGGACTGACGGTTTCGCAGCTGGTGAAGACCGCGTGGGCATCCGCGTCCTCGTTCCGCGGCACCGACAAGCGCGGTGGCGCCAACGGTGCGCGGATCCGGCTGCAGCCGCAACTGGATTGGGCGGCAAACGAACCCGATGCGCTGGTCGTCGTGCTGCGGGCGCTGGAGGCCGTGAAGGAGGAGTTCGACCGCGGTCCGAAGACGGTGTCGCTGGCCGACCTTATCGTGCTGGCCGGTGGTGTCGGTGTCGAGCTGGCCGCGAAGCAGGCCGGTTTCGACCTCGAGGTGCCGTTCACGCCGGGCCGGGCCGACGCCACCCAGGAGCAGACCGACGTCGAGTCGTTCTCGGTGCTGGAGCCTCGGGCCGACGGTTTCCGCAACTGGGTGGCCAAGGGGCAGACGGTGCCCGCCGAGTACCACCTGCTGGACAAGGCGAGCACGCTGAACCTCAGCGCGCCGGAGATGACCGTGCTGGTCGGCGGTCTGCGCGTGCTGGGTGCCAATGTCGGCAACTCCCCGCTCGGGGTATTCACCGACCGGCCGGGCGTGCTCAGCAACGACTTCTTCGTGAACCTGCTCGACATGGGCATCACCTGGAAGCCGACCTCGGAGGACAACGACACCTTCGAGGGCCGCAACACCGCCGGTGCCGTGGTGTGGACCGGGAGCCGGGCCGACCTGGTCTTCGGTTCCAACTCCGAATTGCGGGCCCTGGCCGAGGTTTACGGTGCCGACGACGCGAGCGAGAAGTTCGCTCGGGACTTCGTCGCGGCCTGGGTGAAGGTCATGGAGAACGACCGCTTCGATCTGAAGCGGTAGTCCTGCGCACGCAGCGGGCCACCCGGTGTCGTCGCCGGGTGGCCCGCTCGCGTTCGGTTCAGGATTCGGCGCGGTGTGCGAAGGCCGGGCGCAGTTCCGGGTCCGGTGGATCGAAGTAGCGGTGGAAGGTGGGGGTCAGCCCCGAGGACAGGGGCGGGTTGACCCAGGTCCAGTCGGTGGGGCAGCGGCGCCCGGCGGCGGCCTCGCGCTCGACGTGCTCGCAGAACTGGCGGGCGGCGGTGTGGTGGTCCACGATTCGCACGCCCGAGCGCTGAAAGCTGTACAGCACAGCGCGATTCAGTTCGACGAGCGCCTGGTCGCGCCACATGGTGCGGTCGGCGGAACGGTCCAGGTCCATGCGGTCGGCGATGGCGGGCAGCATGTCGTAGCGGTCGGTGTCGCTGAGGTTGCGCGCGCCGATCTCCGCGCCCATGTACCAGCCGTTGAACGGGGCGAACGGGTAGGTGACGCCGCCGATCTCCAGGTCCATGTTCGAAACAGCCGGTAGCGCATGCCATTTCAGCTCGAGTTCGGGGAACCAGCCGAACTCGGGGTGTTCGATGTCCACCTCGCGGACCAGTTCGGGCGGCACCTCGAACCAGTGCACCGCGCCCTCGGGTGTGCGGATCAGCAGCGGCAGCACGTCGAAGGGTGTGCCCGCGCCGCGCCAGCCCAGGCGCTGGGCGAGGTCGGTGGCGCGGGTGTTGCCCGGATCGCCCAGGACGGTGCCGTCCGGGCGACGGTAGCCCGCGTAACGGATCAATTGGCTACTGAGGATGCGGAATTCGCGCCCGTCGGCGTCACGAGGTGGTCCGACGGTGAGCAGGCAGCGGATGGCGCCGCCGTTGGTCGCGGCCGAAAGGTGTTGCCAGCACGCCTCGGCCAGTTCGGGTGCCGAGGTCAGGTGCCGGGCATCGATCAGCGCCAAGGCTTTCCAGAACTTGCGCCCGACGCAGCGGGCGTGGTTGCGCCAGGCCAGCTGGGCACCGATCAGGATCTCGTCGGAGGTGTGGGTGTAGGTGCCGGTGCGGCGCAACTCGTCCCGGGCCCGGCGGCGCCGGTCCGGTGGTGCGCCGGCCAGTTCGGGCAGCGCGAAGAATTCGTCGCACTCCCGCAGGCGCCGGCCCAGGTCCAGCGGGGGCGGTGCGGCGCGGTCGGGGCGGCGGAACAATACGGATCTCATCAACGATACTCCGGTGGTGCCGAGGCGCAGCACGATCGACCTGCACCGGAACAAAGGTGCATTCCCCGTCGATCGCGACGCATTCGAAACTTTGCTCACACATGTCCGACACCCCTTGTGAGGTCGCGCGGACCTGCACCACGATAGCCCGCGATGCGCCGAATGCAGCCGGAACGGCTGAATTCGCCTCCCGCAGAGCGTAATTCGGCCAAGGTACGGGTATCGCCTAAGGGTGCTGCGTGTTCCAGCGACCGCCCGGCGACCCTGCGGACCGGGCTAGCGGCCGGGAGTCACCCGGAGCAGCACGACGCCGTGTGGTGGCACGGCGGAGGCGGTGAGCGGACCGGTCGAGTCGGTGGTGGTCCGGTCCCAGAGGTCGCGGACGGTGTAGTCCCGGGCGGCCGGGAGTCCCACTGCCGTGGCGGTGGTTTCGATCGTGGCAGGTGTGTCGGACCAGTTCACCAGCGCGACCGCCGCTGAACCGTCGGCCAGTGGTTTGACCACGACCCGGTTGTCGCCGGGCAGCGCGGCGCCCTGCGCCATCAGCGGGTCCTGGTCGACGGCGATGACCTCACGGTTGGTCAGGAGTTCGCGGGTCTGCTCGGACATGGTGGTGATGTCGTTGCCGGCGATCAGCGGTGCGGCCAGCATCGCCCACAGCGAGAAGTGGGTGCGCTGTTCGGTTTCGGTGAGGCTCACCACGGGCTGGTTCAGCGCGGTCAGCACGTCCGGCGGCAGCGTGAACAGCTGGCCGATCGCAGCGCGCTGGGCGGGAGGCAGCTGTTCGACCGGGGGCGTCGTCTCGATCGAATTCATGTGGGAACCGAGGTATTCGGCCATTTGTATCCCGACGACCAGCATGTCCGGGTCGTCGACGAAGCCGGGTCCGCTGTGGCGCGGCGCCCTGGTGGCGGCGTCGAACAGCTCGGTCACACCGAGCATGGTGAACAACCCGGCCGGCACGCCGTCGGTCGGAAGAGGGTTGTGCCAGATCGGAACCAGGTCGTTGTCGATCCGCGACATGTCCGCAATGCCGGACCAGTCGTACACGGTGGTCAGATCCGGATCGGGCGAACTGTCCGGGTTGATGCTGTAGAAGATGTCTCGGCCGCTGTGCCGCAACGCGTCTCGCATGGCGGTGAACACCGGGACCTGGGTGTCGTGGTCGGTGTCCGGGCCGCACCAGTCGTATTTGAGATAGTCGATGCCCCAGGTGGCGAAGGTGCGGGCGTCGGCCTCCTCGTGTCCCAGGCTCGCGTTGTCCGGTGTCTGGCCGCAGATCTGGTTGTACGGACTGGAATACAGGCCCAGCAGCAGGCCGTGGTCGTGGGCGTAGGCGGCGATCGCCGCCATGCCGTGCGGGAACGAGGTCGGATCGGCCTGGATATTGCCCGCGGCGTCGCGCTCGGGCGCGGCCCAGCCCGCGTCCAGATTCACGTACCGGTAGCCCGCGTCCCGCATGCCGGAGGCGACCATCGCGTCGATGGTGGCCTCGACCGACTTCTCGTTCAGCGCGATACCGGAGTTCCACGAGTTCCATCCCATCGGCGGTGCGACCGGAGCCGGGTCGGCCGTCGCCGGTTCCGCTGTCCCGCAGGCGATTCCGATGATCAGTGCCAGTACCGCCGCCCAGCGGGTGCCGGGTGCGGTGGTCCGCTGCCGGGGTCGCGGCGTGGGGGTTGTCAACGACGACAGCCGATTCCGGGCAGGCACGGGTGCTCCTCCGAGGGTCTGGCGACGGGGGTTCTGGCCACGTCCGACTGAACTGGACTGACGTCCAGTTTTAGTGTAACTGCCGATCGGCTGCTGGACCCCGAGTTCGGTGGCCTGTTTGAACCGTTGCATCGCCGCTCGCCGGGCGAGAGCTCCACGGAACTGGACACGTCGACCGCGTAGGGGTTGGTGCCGCACGATCACGGCGGCCACATTGCTGTATCGGCTGCGGTACGGGTATTTCCCCGGGGACGGTGGGTGTTCCAGCGACCGACCGGCGACCGGGCCGGTGTTAGCGTGGCTCATGGCCGGCACCACCGCACAGCGTCGACACGAGTTGCTCCGGGACTTTCTGCGCAGTCGCCGTGCCCGACTCGGGCCGGCCGATGTCGGTCTGCCGGTAGTCGGACGGCGCCGGACGCCGGGGCTGCGGCGCGAGGAAGTGGCGCTGCGCGCCGGAGTGGGCGTGTCCTGGTACACGTGGCTGGAGCAAGGGCGGGACATCACGGTCTCGGCCGAGGTGCTGGACTCGGTGGCGGCGGCCCTGTTGCTCGACGAACCGGAGCGGGCGCATCTGTATCTGCTGGCCGGGCTGAATCCGCCGGTGCCGAGCGCCGGTGCCGCGGGTACGGTGACCGCCGCACTGCGGCAATTGCTCGACGGGTGGGCGCCCGGACCGGCGGTGCTGCGCGACCGGTATTGGAACGTACTGGCATACAACGACACTGCCCGGGAGCTGTTCGGATTCGACGGCACTCCACAGAACTGCCTGGTCACCTTCTTCACCAATCCCCGGTATCGCGCCCTGGCACCGGTGTGGGCGGCCGCAGCCCCCGCGGTGGTGGCGGCGTACCGGGCGGACGCCGCGCACGCACCGGACGACCCCGAATTCCAGCGGGTGATCCGGGATCTCGCCGCGCGCAGCACGGAATTCGCGGCCCTGTGGGAGCGGCACGACGTGGGGGTGCCGGTGCCGGCCGTCAACGCACTGCGTCATCCGGAGCTGGGGGAACTGTTCTTCGACGCGATGACCCTGACCGTGACCGACGCACCGAATCTGCATGTGGTGCTGTACAACCCGCAGGCCGGCACGGACACGGCCGTGCGGCTGAGCCGGCTGGGGCGAGCGCGCTCGGCCTGACCTGCCTGGTGGTGCCGGACCTACGATAAGCCGGCACTGGATAGCCGGCTGCCGGGCCGCGAGGCTGATGCCATGACGCAGTTCAGTTCTCGATTCGCCGGCAAGATCGTCCTCGTCACCGGCGGTGTGCGCGGCATGGGTTTGGCCACCGCGCACCGCATGCTCGCCGAAGGCGCACACGTGATCGTCACCGGCCGGGACGAGGATCGGCTCGCCGCCGCCGTCACCGAGCTCGGCGACCGGGCGCTCGGAATCCGCGGTGACGCGGCGAATCTCGCCGATCTGGACGACCTGGTGAGCACGGTGCGTGATCGATTCGGGCGCCTGGACGTGGTTTTCGCGAATGCGGGTGTCGGCGCGTTCCAGTCCGTCGACGAGGTGACCGAGGCCGAGTTCGACCGGGTCGTCGGCAACAACCTGAAGTCCGTGTTCTTCACCGTGCAGAAAACCCTGCCGCTGCTGCCGGATCGGGCGTCGATCGTGCTCAACGCGTCGTTCGCGCCGTACCGGGGTGTGTCCGGCGCCGCGTTGTATACGGCGTCGAAGGCCGCCGTGCACGGTCTGACACGGTCGCTGGCCGCCGAACTCGCTCCGCGCGGCATCCGGGTCAACTCGATCAGCCCCGGTTACACCGACACGCCGGCCTTCCGGGCGGAACTCCCGCCGGAGGCGCAAACCGCCGCCGGTGGCAGTACCGCCGCGGGCCGGATCGGCACCGCCGTGGACGTGGCGGCGGCGGTGGCGTTCCTCGCGTCCGACGAGGCCGCCTATATCGACGGACAGGACCTGCTGGTCGACGGTGGTTTGATCACGGTCGTCCCGGCGGCCGGGTAGAGCTCAGCCGCCGAGTTCGGTGGCCCGCTTGAAGCGCTCCATCGCCGCGCGGCTCTTGACGCCCGGGGACAGCTCTACCGAACTGGACACGTCGACCCCGTACGGGTGGTGGCGTTCGATCACCGCGCCCACATTGCGATCGTCGAGCCCGCCGGCCAGCACGATCTTGCCGGGCTGGGCGCGCACCCAGTCCGGGAACTCCTCGAAGATCCCCGAGCCGGTGCTGGCGTCGTAGAAGAAGTATTCGCTGGGCTGACCGGGTGCGGGCGGTTGCGCCGAGCAGAAGGCGAGGTTGGGGAGGTCGGCCCAGGTGTAGAGCTGGACGACGTCGAACGCGTCCGACACCTCGGCCACCTCGGACCGGTCGAAGGCCACCACGAAACTGGTGATCCGATCCCGGGCATAGTCCGCGAGCGCCCGTGCCTGCTCCGGTGTGCGGTACCGCTTGCTCTTCGGTGTGGCGACCACCCCGATCGCGGAGTATCCGAGCTCGACCGCCCAATCGATCTGCTCGGTGGTCGTCAGTCCACACACCTTCACGAACATCGCATTCGCCCTTTCCGTCGCCGCCTGAGCAGGCTATCCGTACCGGCCCGAGACGCCGGTGCCCAGGCCTGCGATTTCTGGGCACCGGCATTCGGTCCGCGGCGGGCGTCCGGCTCTCCGCGGTACAGCGCGGGGAGCCGGTTCGCGCGGATTATCGGTTGGTCTGCGGGATTTCGATGCTGACCGGCATGCGCAGTTCGGCCAGGTACCACATGGCGAACTGACGCAGGAACTCGTCGAACATCCAGTAGGGGGCGTCCACGGGCGGGACCACGCCGAGGATGCCCTCCCGGACCGCGACGAAGGGCCCCCAGGCGACCTCGAGCAGCGGACTCCACACCGGCTCGCGCGGGATGGCCAGCCAGTCCGCGATCTTGTCGCCCATGATGAACCGGGTGAACGCGCCGAGAATGCCCCGGCTGATCAGGGTCAGGTCCAGATCGGCGCCGAGATCGAGCAATTGGTCGGCCAGGTAGTGACCCTCGGCGGTCGGCGCCAGCACCGGGTCGAGGACCTGCTGGGCCTGTGCCTCCGCTTGGTCCCAGGTGGCGGGCAGGTATTCCTCGCGGATGCCGAGCAGATGGCCCGACAGCTGCCAGGTGTGCAGGTAGCCCTCGGATTCGCCGGGGGCGATCGGCACCTTCCAGGCCCGGAAGTTCCGCATGATCGTGGTGGCCAGGCTGTGCCAGGTGATCATGAGGTCGTCCTGGCTGATCGGGGTGATCGCCTCGGGCCAGTACGGCGACTGCGGCAGCAGATGCCGGACGGCGGCGTGGATGATCCGGGTCTTCACGCAGGTCACGATCATTTCGCCGTCGGGGGCGAAGGCGTTGACGGTGCCGATGTCGTAGCCGAATTTGGCGGTCTTGGCGATTCGGTCCTTCATGTGCGAGCCGCCGCGCGAGTAGTAGACCGCGCGGGCCTCGTGCGGGATGACCGTGGACATCATGCCGCTGGCGAAGGCGTAGAGCACGCCCAGGTACAGGCCGCGCTTCTTGTTGAACTCGAAGCCGGCCGCCATCTTGTCCGGGTCGGCCCACGACGGGAGTTGCCGCGCGCCCTCGATGAAGTCGGCGAGGTTCTTCGGCAGTCCGTCGGGGAGCGGCTGCCCGTTGCGCGTCCAGGTCGCGAGCAGCCGATTGACCTGCGGCACATCGGCATTGTCCATGACGTCGGCCAGCACCTGGTCGGCGTCGGGGTCGAACAGGGTCAGCGGGTCGGCGCCGCCGCCGCTGCCCAGGATGGATCCGGTCGGCGACCACGACCAGGGTTCCGCGCGCGCCGTTCGCGCTCCGAGGGTGACCGCGCTGACGGCGCCCAACAATCCGCCGCCCGCGCGCAACGCGTCACGCCTGCTGAGCCGGTGTGCATCCATGCCAACATCCTCTTCATCGAGTGATACAGAGATACATCATTCGTATCCGTGTATCTTCAATGACAGCACACTGAGATCGCCATCACAACCGGTCGGCGAGATTCACTACGCTCGAGGCGCCGGTCCACGCGACGTCGGACCGCCGGAAAGGAACCACATGGGGCTCGAGCCAACGCTTCCCGAACAGGCGCCGGACACCACGTCACTGCTCGTGCGCGCCTACGCCGCGGCGGTCGACGGGACCGGCCCGGACGACGACATCCGCACCCGGGTGCTGGACGCCGCGTGCGAGCAGTTCGCCCTTCTGGGCGTCCGCCGCTCCACCATCGACGACGTCGCCAAACGGGCGGGCGTCTCCCGCATCACGGTCTACCGGCGGTTCGCCACCAAGGACGCCCTGGTGGAACAGGTTGTGCTGCGCGAATTCCGGCGCTATTTCGACCAGTTCCTGATCGATATCCGGGACGCGCACACCGCGGCGGACCGGGTGGTGGTCGGCTTCGTCAGCTCGCTGCGCGCGATTCGGAACAACCCCATCATCGGCGGACTGCTCGCCGCGGAACCGGATATGCTCGCCGGCACCATGATCGGCGACCACGGCCGATCCGTCGCCAGCGTGCGGGAATTCGTCGCCGGTCAGCTACGGCGCGAACAGCGCGCCGGCACCGTCTCGGCGGAGATCGACGCGGACCTGGTGGCCGAGTTGATGGTTCGCATCTCCGCCTCGTTCCTGGCGATCCCCAGCCGGATCGTCGACATCGACGACGACGCGCAACTGACCGCCCTCGCCGTGCAGTATCTCGTGCCGATGCTCGAGCCGCCACGAACCACCGATTCCCGAACCGAGGAATAAGGAGAAATGATGAACCCGTACGTTTTCGTGCAGAACCTGTTGAACCAGCTGGATCTTGCTTCCGCCACACCGGCGCCCGTCGGCTATCACGCGGCCGGGCCGTACTGACGGCCCTGGGGCGGAACCGAATTCGATCGCCCCGCACCGGACGCTGCCGGTCCGGGGTGCTCCGCTAACCCGAAACCTTGCGTGCCGGTACGTTTTCGGCGACGAATCGCTCCAGCAGATCGACGGTCTTCGGCGCACCGTCGTCTTCGAAATCGACCGCGAACCGTGCGGCCCGCTCCGCGCATTCCGGCGCGAGCACTTCTTCGAGCGCCGCGGTCATGGTGGCCGCGGACAGCCGCGAAAAGCTCATCACCGCACCGATCTTCAATTCCCGCAGGCAATGACCCCAGTACTTCTGGTCGCCCAGGAACGAGCACACGACCGAGGGAACCCCGGCCCGCAATGCCGCGGCGGTGGTACCGGCGCCGCCGTGATGTACGACGGCCGCGCAGCGGGGGAGCACCGTCGCGTGATCGACGCTGCGCACCATGGCCACATCGCCGGAACAGGTGTCCTCGACCTCGTTCCAGCCGCCGACGAACAGCATCCGGCGGCCGAAGCGGCGGCACGCGGTCTGGATCTGGTCGACGGTGGCACCCAGATCCGGGATCGGCATCGAGCCGAAACCCACATAGACCGGGGCGGAACCGGCATCGAGCCAGCGGGTGAGTTCGGTGTCCTCGTCGGCGACCCGATATCCGGCCGGCGGGGTCACGAATCCGACGAAGGGATTGCGGCCGCCCCATTCCTGGCGCAGCCCCGGAAACAGTTTGTCGTCGTAGACCTGGATGGCGAGTTCGGCCGGTGCGGGCCGCCCTGCCTCCAGCCGGTCGACCTGTCCCTTGATGTCCAGCGCTCGCACACCCAGGCCCAGCTTCCAGGCCGCCTTGTTCAGCGCGCCGGGAATTCGGGTCCCGAAGTCGTTGGGCAGCACGGCAACTGTGCGGCTGGGCCGGACCGGATAGAAGTGCAGTACCGCGAACGCGGGGGCGCCGATCCGGGCGGCGACACCCCGCGCCACCTCCTCGTCGACGAGTCCGCCGACGACCAGATCCGCGTCCGAGTCGAGTGCCAGCAGATCGGCGGCCATGGTGTCGAAGCCGTGATGGGATTGTTCGCGCAATGACCGCAGCCGCGCGATCGGACCGACATTGCCGATTTCGGTGTCCGAGTGCAGCGAGACCCGGGTGTCCATTCCGCAGCCGGCGGCGGTCACACCGTTCTCGGCGGCGAATTCGACGAAGTTCGGCGGAACCGCGAGTTGAACCTCGTGCCCGCGACGCATCAACTCCTTGGCGACCAGGACGCCCGGTTGTACGTCACCTCGGCTGCCGCCGAATACGAGCAGTGCTTTCACTGTTCCCCACCTTGTCGGGTGCTATCGAAGAGAGCGTCCGCGCTGCTCAGAGCCCTCCCGGCCAGTTCCCAGGCCAGCGTGAACTCTACTACTGCCGCCGTTGCCGCGCCGGAGTGCGGCCACCTCGATCCGGCCCCGGATGGGCATCAATCGCAGCAATTCATAGCGGTTGACAATAACTCGCGGCGAATGCAATCCTGATTCATTGCCGCGGTGACGTGCCTGTCGTTGCCGCTCTGTCGAATTGCGGCGATCTGCCGCGCAGCATCCGGTGACGAGTCCGCGGAGGCTCGGATGGATCTGAACACCGTCGTCGACGTGATCCGCCGGCCGCCCGCCCGGCCCGGCGCGGACTGGCAGATCGGCGACACCTGGCTCGCCGGCGGAACCTGGTTGTTCTCCGAGCCGCAGCCCACCGTCCGTCGGCTGATCGACCTCACCGGACTCGGCTGGCCCGCCCTCGTGCCCGGCGAGCACGGACTCGAGATCGGCGCCACCTGCACGATCCAGGAGCTGTACGACTTCGTGCCACCCGGTATCCCGCCGGGCAGCGGCCTGTTGCGCACCTGCTGCGAGGCACTGCTGGCCTCGTTCAAGATCTGGCACGCCGCGACGGTCGGCGGCAATATCTGCCTGTCGTTGCCCGCCGGGCCGATGATCACCATGACCGTCGCCCTCGACGCCACCTACCGGCTCTGGTCCGTGGACGGCAGCGAGCGGACCGTCACCGCGCGCGAGTTTGTGCTCGGCGATCACGCGAACGCGCTGCGGCCGGGGGAGATCCTGCGCAGCGTGCACATTCCCGCCTACGCGCTACGCAAGCACGTCACCCACCGCCGGTTCACCCTGACCCGGCTGGGCCGCTCCACCATCTTCCTGGTCGCGACCCGGACACCCGGCACGCACGATCTGGTCCTGACGATCACCGCGGCGACCACGCGCCCGATCGTGCTGGCCTTCGACCGAGTGCCCGACGCCGAAACCCTGCGCGCCCGGATCGACGGGATACCGGCCGAACTCTGGTTCGCCGACGCCAACGGCACCCCGGCACACCGCCGGCATCTGGCCGAGCACTACGCGGAGGAGATCCGGCTCGAACTCGGAGGCACCCGATGACCTACACCGTCAACGGCAAGACCTTCTCCCAGGAGCCGCGCCCCGGTCAGTGCCTGCGGACCTTCCTGCGCGACCTCGGCTGGTTCGGGGTCAAGAAGGGCTGCGATGCCGGCGACTGCGGTGCGTGTTCGGTCTGGCTCGACGGCCGCCCGGTGCACAGTTGCGTCACGCCGGCGTTCCGCGCCGACGGCCACGAGATCACCACCATCGAGGGGCTCGGCTCGCCGGAGGACCTGCATCCGATGCAGCGGCAGTTTCGCGACGCACCGGGCTTCCAGTGCGGATTCTGCACCCCGGGCATGATCATGACCTGCGCCGCGCTGACCGACGGGCAGCGGGAGGACCTGCCGCGTGCGTTGCAGGGAAACCTGTGCCGCTGCACCGGATATCGGGCGATCGAGGATGCGGTCGCGGGCCGGGCGGCGGTCGAGGAGGCGACACCGGGCCGTGCGATCGGCACCAGCGTCGGCGCGCCCGCCGGGACCGCGGTGGTGACCGGGCAGGCCGAGTACACCATGGACGTCGCGCTGCCGGACCTGCTGCACATCAAGGTGCTGCACGCGCCGCACGCCCACGCGCGCATCGTGTCGATCGACAAGTCCGCGGCGCTGGCCGTTCCCGGCGTGCATCGGGTGTACACGTGGGAAGACGTGCCGCGCAAGCTGTTCACCACCGCGGTGCACACCGACCATCTCGTCGACCCCGACGACACCTACATCCTCGACAACGTGGTGCGGTTCGCCGGCCAGCGGGTGGTCGCGGTGCTCGCCGACACGGTCGCCGCCGCGGAGGAGGGCTGCCGTCGGGTCGTCGTCGAATACGAGGTGCTGCCGGCGGTTTTCGATCCCGAACAGGCGATGGAACTCGACGCGCCGCAGCTGCACGGATCCGGTGACCCGTTCGCACCCGACCCGGTGCACAACATCCTCGTCGAGGTGCACGGCGAAATCGGCGACATCGCACAGGGATTCGCCGACGCCGAGGTCGTGCACGAGGGCACCTACCACTCGCCCCGGGTGCAGCACGCGCATCTGGAGACGCACGGTTCGATCGCGTGGCTGGCCGAGGGCCGGCTGCACGTGCGGACCAGCTCGCAGTCGCCGTGGGTCTGTCGAGGCAAGCTGGCGCACCTGTTCGGCCTGCGACCCGATCGGATCCGGGTGTACTGCGAACGGGTCGGCGGTGCGTTCGGCGGCAAGCAGGAGGTGCTCAGCGAGGACCTGGTGGCGTTGGCGACCTTGGATACCGGCCGCCCGACCTGCTGGGAGTACACCCGCGAGGAGGAGTTCACCGTCGCACCCACCCGGCATCCGATGAAGATCACGGTGAAGCTGGGTGCGCGCGCCGACGGGACACTCACCGCCGTGCAGGTCCGCACGGTGTCCGACACCGGCGCCTACGGCAACCACGGTGGGGAGACGCTGTTCGCCGGCGGTTCCGCGATCGCGGCATATCGTTGTCCCAACAAGAAATTCGACGGCTATGTGGTCTACACCAACACCCTGCCCGCCGGCGGGATGCGCGGGTACGGCATGACGCAGCCGGTCTTCGCCATGGAGTCGGCGATCTGCGAACTGGCGGTCGCGCTGGGCATGGATCCGGCGGAAGTGCGGCGCCGCAATATCGTCCGGCCCGGCGACGCGCTGCTGGCGTACGCGGACGAGGCCGACGACGTGTCGTTCACCGAGGACGGGCTGGGCGCGTGCATCGACCGGGTGGACGCCGCGCTGCGCGCACATCCGAACGAGTATGCGCTGGGCGAGGATTGGCTGATCGGCCACGGCACGGCCGCGTCGATCCACGAGACCGCGCCACCGACCGAACACATCTCGGTCGGTCTGGCCACCCTCGGCGACGACGGCGTCTACGAGATCGCCGTGGGCACAGTCGAATTCGGTGAGGGCACCTCGACCGCGCACGTCCAGATCGCCGCACACGAACTCGGCACCACCCCCGCGCGGATCAGGTTGGTGCAGGCCGATACCGACCGCACCCGGTTCGATACCGGGGCGTTCGCCAGTGCGGGACTGTTCGTCAGCGGCAACGCGGTCGAGCGCAGCGCCGCCGCGCTGCGCGACCGGATCCTGCGCTTCGCCGCCGCGTACACCGGGGTGAGCCCGGCGGAATGTGCCCTCGCCGACGACGTCGTCCACTGCGGCGGCACCCGGATCCCGCTGACCGAACTGGCTGCGGCGGTACGACTTCGGGGCACCCGGCTGACCGAGTCGCGCAAGGCCTACGGGTCGCCGCGCAGCCTGTCCTGCAACGCGCACGGTTTCCGGGTCGCGGTGCATCGCGTGACCGGCGAGATCCGGATCCTCTACAGCGTGCACGCCGCCGATGCCGGGGTCGTCGTCAATCCGCAGCAGGTACGCGGCCAGATCGAGGGCGGTGTGGTCCAAGGGCTGGGGTTCGTGCTGACCGAACACCATCTGATGCGGGACGGTGTCGTGACCAATCCGGCGCTGCGCACCTATCGCATCCCGGCCTACGCCGACGCGCCGCGCACCGAGGTGCTCCTGGTGCACTCGACCGATTCGGCAGGCCCCGTGCGCGCCAAGGGAATCGGCGAATCCTGTATCAACCCGGTCGCACCGGCACTGGCCAACGCGGTGTACGACGCGACCGGTGTCCGCTTCCGCGAGCTGCCGCTCACACCGGACCGGATCTTCGCGGCCCTGAACTCGATCCGGCTGACCCCGACCGGCTGAGGAGCCCCCGATGCCGTCCGGCGCCCCGGCCGACCACGCCGCCACCGTCATCATCGGCGAGCAGGTGCGGCCCGGCTGTGAAGCCGCATTCCTGTCCTGGCAGCACGAGCTGAACAGCGCCGCCGCGCGGTATCCGGGATTCATTGCCGCGCACGTCGATCCGCCGACGCCCGGCCGGGCGCAGTGGTCGACGATCTACCGCTTCGACTCGATCCCGAACCTGCGCGCCTGGATCAACAGCGCCACCCGGCAGGATAGTCTCGCCGTGGGCCGGCGCTACCTCGAGGGCCTGCCCACCCAGCAGATCGTGACCGGTGACGCCGCGCCGCCCGACACCCTGGTCACCACCGTGGTGACCCACCGGGTGCCACCGGAGCAGGTCGCGGAGTTCCTGGACTGGCAGGAGCGGCTCCGCTCGGCGGAGAGCAGCTTTCCCGGCTTCCGGGGCTCGGAGATCTTCCGCCCGGTCGCCGGGGTCCAGGACGAGTGGACCGTGCTCTACCGCTACGAAACGGCCGCCGACCTGGACCGCTGGCTGACCTCGGCGCAGCGGCAGCGGCTGCTCGACCAGGGGAAGCGGTTCAGCGACTTCCGGCTGCGCACGATCGACGACTCGTTCGGCAGCTGGTTCGTGTTCGACGAGAACGGAACCCGAGAGCAGCCGCCGTCGCGGGTCCGAACCTCGATCGCGGTGTGGGTCGGCCTGTATCCGACGGTCGTACTGCTCACCCTGGCCATGACGCCCGAACGGTTCCCGCTGTGGCTGGGGATGTTGATCGGAAATCTGTTGTCCAGCTTCGTCATGACCTACGTGACGATGCCGCTCTACGTGAACCCCTTGCTCGGCCGCTGGTTGCAACCGTCGGCCGAGTCGTCCGGCGTGCGCGGGGCGCTGCTGATCGCCGCGGTGATGGCGTGCTGGACGGTGCTGTTCTGGCTACTGACCGCGGTGCTCTGGCATCTCGGATGAGGGCCGCCGACCGCGGCCGCGTGGGCGGATTGTGCTGACGTTCGTCCTGATCGGCACTACACTCGTACCCACGTCGACGCCCTGGACCTGCAGCGTCGGGTTCGGCGTCGATCGAATCTCCGCGCCCGTGCCGCGATGCACGGAAATCGCACACCCAGGTACGCCACGACCGGCGGGCGCGGCTTCGGCTGCGCTCGTTCGGGCGCGGGTTCCGATACCGAGACCCATCCCGGGAGGGATCATGAGCTCGACGACAACCTACGACCGGCAGCTCGGTGTCCGGCTGCTGACTCCGGGCCAGATGCTTTCGGCCCCAGACGATTCCACGGTGGACATGTGGGTTCCCGCGACGCGCACCGAAGCCCCGCCGCGGCAGCTCAGCCCGCTCGACCGCCAGATGCTCGACGTCGAAACCGACACCACCCCATTACATGTCGGCGCGCTGGTGCTGCTCGACTCCGCGGCCGCGGAACGCCCGCTGGACGTGGTGTCGCTGCGCCGGTTGTTCGCCCGCCGCCTGCACCGGATTCCGGCGCTGTGCCGTCGGCTGCGCACGGTACCGCTCGGCCTCGACCAGCCGTATTGGGAGACCTGCGGCACCGTCGATCTGAGCTACCACATCCGCGACGTGCGCCTGCCCGACGGTGCCGACGACCGGCAGGTCGCCGACTACGTGGCTAGACAGCACGAGGCGCCGCTGGATCGGAGCCGGCCGATGTGGGAATGCCGGCTGCTGTCCGGGCTTTCCGGCGGGCGACAGGCCGTGTACATGAAGGTGCACCACGCGGTGATCGACGGTGTGTCCGGCGCCGAGATCATGGGTGCCGTGCTCGACGCCGACGCGACGGGTACGCCCACGCTGCCACCGGCGGGTGCCGTGCCCCAGGATCGAGCCCCCGGCCTCGCGACGATGCTCGCACGCAGCCTGACGAACGTGGTCGAGCGCCCGGGCGCCGGGATCCGCTCGCTCCTGAGCGCGGTACCCGCGCTGCTGCGTTCGGTCGACGATCTGCGGCAGCGGCACCCGGATGTGCCGTTCAACGAACCGAATACGGCGGCACGCAGTTTCGCCTTCGTCTCGTTGCCGCTGGACCAGGTCAAGGCGGTCAAGAATACTGTCGGCGGGACGGTCAACGACGTCGTGATGACCCTGTGTGCCACGGCCGTCCGGCAGTGGATGCTCGACCGCGGGATCGCCGCCGACCGGCCGCTGCTCGCCGCGATCCCGGTATCGGTGCGCACGCCGGAGGAGTTCGGGACGGCGGGAAACCGGTTCTCGGTCATGCTGAGCACGCTGCCCACCGACGAGGCCGATCCGCGGCACCGCCTGAAGCTGATGCACGAGAACATGGTGACGGCCAAGGCCCACTTCCGTTCGCTGCCACCGGACATCCTGCACCAGGCCGGGGCACTGCTGACCCCGCTGCTGCACGGCCTGCCGACCCGTGGCCTGCTGCGCGCCGCCGCCTCGAGCCTGCCGCTGGTCAACCTGCTGGTGTCGAACGTTCCCGGGCCGCAGATCCCGCTCTACCTCAACGGAATTCGAGCACTGGGCAGCTACCCGGTCTCGGTCCTGACCCCGCTGTCGGGCGGCATGAACATCACGGTCATGTCCTACGACGGCCACCTCGACTTCGGCATCATCGCCTGCCCCGACACGGTCCCGGACATCGACCGCATCGCCGCCGGTCTGAAACAGGGCCTAGCCGAACTGTCCCGAACCTCGGCCGGCTAGGCGGGTTCATCGAATATGGTCGGCTGTCGGTTGCCTTGCGGGGCACCGCTGTTCGCTGTGTTCGAAAGGAAATACCCGCTCGATGAAGAGATCGATGCGCGCGATCGGCATTCTCGCGATCGCCGCCACCACGGTGGTGCTCGGCACGGGATCCGGCGCCGCGACCACCCTTCCGGCTCCTGGCTGGGCCTTGACGAACATCAACATCGGGTCGGTGACCTCGACCGGGGCGGGCGTGACCATCTACGTCCTCGACGGCGGAATCGACTTCGGCAACCCGGATTTCGGTGGCCGGCCCTCGCTTGCCTGGGACTATTCCGGTGACCCCACCACTCCGCCCGGCACCACCGTGGAAGCGGACGGCAAGACGATCGACGGCCACGGCAACGCGATGGCATCGCTGGCCGCGGGCACGAAATGGGGTGTGGCGAAGCAGGCCACCATCAAGGACGTGAAGGTCGAAGCCTGCGAATGTCCCGATGCCGGAAGGATGATCGCGGGCATCGACTTCGTCGAGAGCGACGTCGCGGCGCACAACCTGCAGAACAAGGCGGTCGCGGTCATCTCGTCGAATTGGTACGGGACGCAGGACGACATCAAGAACGCCGTGAACGGTCTATGGGCCGCAGGCGTTTTCGTGGCGGTATCGTCGGGCAACAACCAGTCGGTGCTGATGACCGACAACGCCTGCTCCTGGCCCCCGGCGAACGCGGCCGGTGCCGTGGTCGTCGGAGCCAGTGACGTGAACAACGACGAGGCGTACCAGGAGGCGGTCCGAGCCGACGACGGTTCCACCATCCATTGGGACTCGACCTTCGGCCCCTGCCTGGACATGTTCGCCCCGGGCGTTCAGGTCCCGGCCGATATGGTCGGCGGCGGCGACGAACTGGTCAACGGCACCTCCTTCGCCGCACCCCTGGTGGCCGGCGCCGCCGCGCTCTACCTGTCGAAGTTCGGCCCCACCCCGCCCGCCACGGTCAAGTCCTGGCTGCTGGCCCACGCATCCGCCATGCACACCACCCAACAGAGCTGGATCTTCGGCCCCACCCCGACCAAGCTGCTCAACCTCAGCGGCCTCTGATCCAGGTCCCGTCGCGGAACTACAGTGATACGTCGGGCTACAGCCCAGGAATGGAGCCAAGACATCGTCGATTACTGCGACGTACTCTTGCCGCAGCTCACACACGCATTCTGAGCTGAGTCTCGTCGCGATAGCCGGCCCGGGCTTCCAGGTGTCGTGTTTCTCCAAGAGGTGGGCTGCTCAACGGCATAGCGTGGGTGTCACTCCGATGACGAAAGGCGGTTCCGGATGCCCGGCTTCCCCGACGCTGTTGCCAGTACGACCGTTGCGAGCAGTCCCACGCGCGTGTGGGCGGCGCTCACCGATCCGGAGCAGATCGCGCAGTATTTCTTCGGCACCCGCGTCGTCACCGATTGGCAGGTCGGTGGGCCCATCACCTGGTCCGGTGAATGGCAGGGGCATCGGTACGAGGACCGTGGCCGGGTGCTGGAAGTCGACCCACCGGTCCAGCTCGCCGTCACGCACTACAGCCCCCTGACCGGGTTGCCGGACGTGCCGGAGAACTATCACACCGTCACGTGGACGCTCACCCTCGAATCGGGTGGCACCGAGGTCACCATCCGGCAGGGCAACAATCGGAGCGAGGCCGACGTGGCGGAATCGGAGAAGACCTGGAACATGGTGCTGGCGGAGCTGAAACTGTTTCTCTCCGAGGAGGGTCGGGGCTCGGACTGACCCTCGTACTGTGCGAATGCCTGCCCGCCCGACCGGCCGCGGCGAACCGGCCGATCGGGTCGGCGCCGCGGCTCGGCGGCACCGGCGGTCAGGCGACGGTCACTTGGCTTGCAGATCGTGCAGCTGGTCGCGCAGGCCCAGGGTCGCGTAGATCTGGGCCTGCGCCTGTACGGCGCGAATCTGGTCCCAGCGCTCGGGCGGCGGCGCTGCCTGCCGCGTGGTCTCGTCGAGAAGTTTGGCTGCCGACTCCGCGTATTCTTCCGCTTTCTTCGTGTAGTGGCTCATGACCGCGACCGTACGCCGTTCCACCGGGAGGCGATCGATTGTCGATAACGAATCGGTCCCTCCCGGCGAACGGCCAGGTCAGAGAACTTTCCGATTTGTGCACCTGGCTTCGGCGCGCTGATTGCCGGGAACCGGCCGTCTCCACCCCGGCCGCGCCCTAGGATGCCGGTCAAGATCACCCGTCCAGGACGGGATACGAAGTTGGAGATTGGCACAATGTTCTCGACCAGGTCGGCCCGGTGGGCAGCTTTGGCGGTGCTCGCTACCGCATCCCAGTTCACCGCGCAGACCGCCGCGCACGCCGACGACACCGCGACGGCGCCCGGCAAGAAGATCGTCGTCCTGGGTGACTCGTTCGCCGCGAACCCGCCCTACCAGCACTGGGACGATCCCAACGTCTGCCACCGCGGTGCCGACTCGTGGCCGAACCAGCTCGGCGCCCTGACCGGTGTCGCCGGCACCGACGACTTCGTGGACGAGTCCTGCTCCGGCGCGACCATCGACACCGGCGCCGGCTACAACATGATCGTCCAGTCCAAGCTCGCGGCCGCCGACGGCGCGTTCGGGCCCGACACCCAGCTGGTGGCGGTGCAGGTCGGCATCGCGGAGTCGTGGCGCGACGGCACCAACCCGTTCCTGGACTACGTGCACGACGCCGCCTGCTACGGCACCTGGGGCAGCACCAAGAACTGCATGAACAACGACCAGTCGTGGCTGACCGACACCGGCACCCTCGACGGCGCCGGCTACGCGGGCCGGATCGGCAAGGTCGTCGACTACGTCCGCTACTACGCGCCGAATGCCCGGATCGTGCTGCTCGGGTATCCGGAGGAGTTCGCGCCAGGCAGCACGAACCTGTGCACCCAGTCGGACATGTTGCCGGGCTTGACATTTCCCAAGCGAAACGACGCGATCGCGCACTACCTGGACCGCCTCGACAGCGCCCAGCGCGACGCGGCCCAGCAGCTCGGCGTCGAATTCATGGACGTGCGGGCCATCACCGCAGGCCACGACGGTTGCTCGGCCGATCCGTGGGTGGGTGACGCGACCCCGATCGGCACGATCGAGGAACTGCATCCCCGCGACGGCGGCAACAAGGCTGTGGCACAAGCACTTGCGGCCCGGGTGGCCGGGAACTGACAACGCCCTGAACGAGCCGCCTGCCGACCGTTCCCCCGCCGGCGTGCCGGCTGCTACGCTGCGGGGGATCGAGGAGGTCTGGTGTCAAGCGACCGGCCGGCGCCCGAGGGCGTCGATCCGACAAAACCGAACGCGGCCCGAATCTACAACTATCTGTTGGGCGGCAAGGACAATTACGAGGCCGACCGGATCGTGGCGCAGCGGATGCTGTCCATCGCGCCCGACAACCGGACCCTGGCCACATTCAGTCGTGCGTTCCTGACCGGTTCGGCGAAGATGGCCGCCGAGGCGGGAATTCGGCAGTTCGTGGATATCGGATCGGGGATTCCGACCTCGCCGAGCGTGTACGAGACGATCACGGCGATCGATCCCGCGGCGCGGCTGGCCTCCATCGACTACGACCCGGTCGTGTTCGCGCACACCAACGCCATGTTCAGCGATCTGCCCGGTGTCACACCGATGTTGGGCGATTTCCGCGACCCCGATGACATCATCGAGCGACTGCCGGCCGAGGCGGGGATCGATCTGTCCGAGCCGATCGCGATCCTGCTGGTCGGTGTGTTGCACTTCGTGCTGGAGGACGAACGTCCGGGCGAGGTCATGACCCGTTTCCACGAGGTGATGGCGCCGGGCAGCTATGTGGCGTTCACCCACGGCGCCACCGAGAGCGACGAAACCTGGGTGCAGCAGACGGTGACCGATACCGTCGGCAGCACAGCGCAATTCGTCTTCCGCTCGCGCGCCGATGTGGCCACGATCTTCAAGGGTTTCGACCTGCTCGACCCCGGCGTCGTCCCGGTCCAGCACTGGCTCGGCGACGATCTGCCCGACACCCGCATGGTGGTGCTCGGCGGCATCTGCCGAAAGTCATAGCGGACCAGGCGAATTCGGCTCAGTCTGCGGCCGCGAGCGCGTCGGCCCGGGCGACGAGGGTCTCGGCCACCTCGCGGGTGTGGCGGCCGAGACCGCAGGCGCTGGCCACGGCGTCGACCGGCCGGCCGAGCGCGCCCTCGATCAGGTGCAGCGTGTGCACGAGTTCGGCCTCGGTGGGTTTCTCGTGCACGAAACCCGCCACGAAGGCGGTCGCACCCAGCTCCAAATCCGCTAGGGGAGCGTAGAACTCGGGCCGACTCGACGGCGGTAGGTCGCCGGCCGCGAGCGGGCCGTGGATGTACTCCAGGGTGCGCCCCGAAGGCCATTGCCGGGCAACGGCATTGGCGAGATGCACCAGCGGTCGAGTGTCGCGCAGGGTGGTCCGGGCCTTGTTGCGGCGGCCACCGAGACACAGGTGCACACCGAGGCGGGCGCCTTCGGGCGCCCGGGCGGCCAGCGCGCAGATCCCGCGGCTCAGGCCGAGCGCCGCGTCCACCACGCGGTGCAAGGGCTGCGCTGCGGCCAGCAGCACCAGTTCGGCGGGTGCCTCCAGTTGCAGGACGACGTCGCCGCCGGTCACCTCGTGCACGGCGGCCATCTCGGCGGCGGTGGCGTCGGTGAACACCTGCCGGTGGGCGAGCACGCCGGGCAGGCCCAGTGCCACGAATCCCAGGGTGAGGTCGGTCGGCATGCCGATCTGCAGTGCCGGACCGGACGCGCCGCGTAGCCCGGTGTAGCTGGGCAGCGCCTCCCGCGCCTCGCACGCGTACCCGAGAGTCATTGCGCCGCTGTCGAACCCGGGCCGCAGCCGGTGAACGGTCCGGTCCGGCCGCTCCCGTCGCACCCGTAGTGCCCCCTGATCGACCAGCCCGTCGATGATCGGCTGGAGATAGGTCTCGTGCCGCCGGATCTCGCCGGTGGGCAGCGTGCGCAGCCGCGAGCCCGCGCCGCGCATCATCGCGTGCATCGCGTCGTCAGTACTGTCCGCCGGGAAACTTCCGACGAAATGGACAGCTCGATCGGCCATGTCGGCATCGTAGTGGCGCATCCGCGCCGCCGCCCCGTGTGATGATGGAATCCACTGGGGCGAAACCGAATCCACGCCGGTCGACACGCGGGGAATTCGGTCCGGCCCCTTGCACGGCGTCGCGGCGGCCGATATCGTGCGCCGATACAACCGCATAAGGCCGGGCCGTCGGGCCTCGTCTTCCGCATCTCGTCAGAGGGAGCGCTTCGCGTGCGAGTCTCGAGGTGGGCACGAGTCGTCTTCGCCGTAACTGTGTCGGGCTGCTTCGCATCCGGTGTATCGACCGCCGACAGCGGGCCGGATACGGTGTCCTGCAGTTCGTTTCCGATCGCGGTACCGCAGGGCCGGCTGGCCGCGACCCTGTGCCTGCCGCCGGGCGGGTCCCGCACCGTGATGGTGTTGATGTCGGGCTCCAATTTCAACGGCAGCTACTGGGATTTCGGCTACGAGCCGCAGACCTACAATTTCCGCCGGGCGATGAACGCCGCCGGCTACGCCACCCTCGTGGTCGACCGGCTCGGTAACGGCGACAGCACCCATCCGGAGAGCCTGACCCTGACGGCCACCGGCACAGCCCAGGACCTGCATGACATCGTCCAGGCCGCCCGGCAGGGTCTCGACGGCTCGGCGCCGTTCGACAAGGTCGTCACCGTCGGCCACTCCCTGACCTCCGGCACGTCGGTCATGGAGGCCACCAGCTTCCACGATGTGGACGGCATTCTGCTGACGGGTTATTCGCACGCGGTGAACGTCCCCGAGACGCTGAGCGTGATCGCCACCTACCATTCCTCCGCCGACGACCCCGAATTCGCCGGACGCGGCTTGGATCCGGGCTATCTGACCTCGCGGCCCGGCACCCGGATGCACGATTTCTTCGACCCCGGCGACGTCGACCCGGCGGTACTCGCCATGGACGAGCAGAACAAAGAGGTCTTCTCGCTGACCGAATATCCGGACGGGATGCTGTCGACGCTGCCCGGCATGTCGAATTTCATCACCGCCCCGGTGTTCATCGTGGTCGGGGGCCGGGACCGCATGCTCTGCGGAATCGATTACGCCACGTGCGCGAACTCGGCCACACTGCAAGCCGAGGAGGCGCCGTTCTTCGCGCCGGAGGCGCGGTTGCGCACGTTCGTGCTGCCGGGCAGCGGCCATGCCGTGAATCTGGCGCGCAATACCACCGACTATCAGGCGGCGGTCGTCGACTGGCTGAATTCCACCGTCGGAAACTGACCGTCCCGCAATCAGATCGCCGCACGCCGGAGGAACCATGAGCACATCCGAGGATTCGACCCTCGACCGGCTGCGGCGGGATCTGCGGGAATTCGCGCGCCTGTCCGAGGCGAGCTACGAGCCCGCGGTCGTGGACCCCGTGCTGGCGGCCCTGGCCGACCTGTGGACCGGTTCCTGGATCGGGGTGCGGACCACCACCCACCCGGTGGGGCAACGCGAAGTGAGTGTCCGGCTGATGAATTCGAGCCCGGACGCCGATCCGGTGGGCCGCCTGCGCGCCGCGGGGCTGCTGACCTTCACCGGGCATCCGATGGAACGCCTGCTCGCCGCGATCTCCGCCGCCGTGCCCGTGCGCTGGGGCGTCGACCTCGCGGTAGCGAGCGGAGTGCAGAAGGTGTGGCTGGTCTTTCCCGAACTGCTCACCGTGCAGCGGATGCTGGAGTTCCCGGACCTGCCCGCCGCCGCCCACGCGCACGCGGTGCATCTGGCGCGCTACGGCGGCGATATCGGCATGATGGCAGTGGATTTCGTCAGCCACACCATGAACTGGTATTCGCGGGTATTCGCCCCGGGCCACCTCGGGCCGGCCGATATCGCCACCATTCTGCGCGAGCTGAACTTCGCGTCCGCCGCGGACACGGAACTCGCGCTGCTGGCGCGCACGTTCAATGTGTATCGCACGTTCTCCTGGGACGCACCGGGCATGCGGCGCATCTGTTTTCCGGTGCGCACCGACGCCATCGGTTTTCCGGCCGGAGTCGACCCGGTGCTGGACCGCTTCGTCGCCGGAGCGCCCTACGCGGACACTGGGTCCCGTGGATTCGTGTTCTACGCCGCATATGGTCCTACCGGTCGGTATTTCAAGGTGCAGGCCGATTACACGTCCACTCGGCACGCGGCCTTTCCCGGCGGTACCCGCCCCAGCTAGCATCATCGGATAGCCAACATGACAACGGGGAAGTCCGATGACGTCAGTACCGGAGTGGAAAGACATCGCCACCTCGGCTTCAGCCCAGCGTGGCCCGACGGCGTTGCGGATCATGGTCGGCGGTCAGCTACGAAAGCTACGTGAGGCCAAGGGGATCACGGCGAAGGACGCGGGGGAGCACATCCGCGGTTCCTACGCCAAGATCAGCCGGCTCGAGCTCGGGCGGACCGGCTACCGGGAACGCGACGTCAGCGATCTGCTGACCCTGTACGGGGTCGACGATGCCGAGCAACGCGCATCGTTCCTGGAGCTCGTGCGCATGGCCAACCAGCAGGCCTGGTGGCACGGATACAGCGATCTGCTCCCATCCTGGTTCGAGAACTATCTCGGGCTCGAGGGAGCCGCACAGTCGATCAGAACCTTTGAGGGACAACTGATTCCGGGCCTGCTGCAGACCGACGACTACGCGCGGGCGATCGTCGGCATGGCCCTGGACAAACTGGACGTGGCGCGCCGGGTGGAGTTGCGCCGCAAGCGCCAGGAGATCCTGTCGGTCCCCGGCGGCCCCACCCTGTGGGCGATCGTGGACGAATCCGCCCTGCGTCGCCCGGTCGGCGGACGCGACGTCATGCGCGCCCAGCTCGAACACCTGCTGGCCATGTCGCACCGCCCCAACATCACCATCCAGGTGGTCCCGTACGCCGCCGGCGGCCACGTCCCGATGTCCGGCTCGTTCACCCTCCTCCGCTTCGCCGAGGACGAACTCCCCGATGTCGTGTACCTGGAACAGATTTCGAGCGCGCTGTACCTGGACAGACCCGAGGACCTGGAGACCTACCGCCACGTCATGGACCGGCTGAGCATCCAGGCCGCGACGCCTTCCGCGTCCCGCACCTTCCTGGCCGACGCGGCCCACGACCTGCGCTGAGGTAACGACAGCTCGGTCCTTCCGGGCGGGGAAGTAACGGATTCTCGTGATGTGGCCCCCGGTGCTTTACCGGAACTGTTCATGTCATGAGCAGCACAGAGATTCGCACCGACCAGCCGACCATCCTCGTCACGGGCGCCACCGGCGCGGTAGGCCGCCACCTGGTCGCCACCCTCCTCGAGCGCGGCGCATCGGTCCGCGCCCTGACCCGCAAGCCCGCCGACACGAACCTGCCCGCCGGGGTGGAGGTCGTCGCCGGTGACCTCGCCGACGCCGCGACCCTCGGCGCCGAGGTGTTCGACGGTGTCGACCGGGCATTCGTCTTCCCCGCCCGCGGTATCGACGTCTTCATGGACGCGGCGGTCGCCGCGGGCGTACACCGCTGCACGGTCCTGTCCTCGCTGGCGGCCGCACTGGAGTTCCCGCGCGACCACGGTTCGGCCAGCCAACTGCACCACAGCGCGGTCGAAGCTGCCGTCACCACCTGCACCGACGCCTGGACCATCCTGCGCCCCGGCACTTTCGCCAACAACCTCCTGGAATGGCGCTGGCCGATCACCTCCGGCGCCACCCTGCGGGTCCCCTACCCGACCTCCGCCCAGGCACCGGTCCACGAATACGACGTCGCCGAAGCCGCAGCCGAAACCCTGTTGTCCGACAACCACATCGGCGAGATCATCCCGATCACCGGTCCGGAAGCCCTCACCCGCGCCGACCAGATCGCCACCCTGAGCACCGGCCTGGGGCGCGACATCCCCTGGGAAGAGATCACCGCCGACGAATTCCGCACCGAGATGGCGCAATTCATCCCCGCCCCGATCATGAAGATGCTCCTCGACTACTGGAGTGACACCGTGTCGACCCCCGACCGCCCGCGCCCCGCCACGGTTGTCACCGGCAAGCCGGGGCGCACCCTCGCGGACTGGGTCACCGACCACCGCAGCGACTTCGGCGCCTGACCCACGGCAACGAAGTGCCCTTCCGCTCCGCGCTGGAAGGGCACTTCGCCTGCGCCCACCTACGGGCCGCCCGGTGCGGTGGTCCCGGGGTTCGCCAACTGCCGCAGACCGATGACCCAGATACCGTCGCGCAGGTGAGGCGCGTCGAGGACCTCGAAGCGGCAGCCCGGCGGGAACAGAACCTCGTCCTCGTGCTCGTACGCGGACAAGGCACCGAGTCGGCGTCCGCCACCCTCGGACAAGATCTCGAACCTGACGTTCCCCGGGAACGGCTGCCGCACAGAAGTGCTCACCGCGGCCGGATCGATGTGGACCGGTGTCCGACCGAGCCGGCCCTTCCGGTATCGGCGCAGCAGTGCGCGCAGCTCGGCAGGGTCCTCGATTCGGATGCCGCGAACGGTTCGGCGGGGCTGGTCGGGCCGGCCGTACGGTTCCAGGTGGCGGAGACCACTGACCATGGCGTCGAGTAGCGGGCGGAGCCGTGCCGTGCGATCGGGATCGCGCGCGCGCAGCGCATCGTTGACGGCGCGGTCGAGTCGGCCCGTGTAGGCGCGGACGGCGACCAGAGCGGGCAGGGGGATGCCGTCGAATTCGGGATGTTCGGCGACGATCCGGCGCACATCCGCCAGATGCCGGTCGTAGTCGAGGCCGAAATCCCGCATCAGATGCGGCAATTCGGCGTACGCGAGCACGGTGTCGGGGGATTCGGGACTGATCGTCCCGGCCATGCGTTCGATACCGTGCGGCACCGTCGATCTGCCGGCCGGATCGAGGAACAGGCCGCGCGCGGTGCTGGGAAAGGACCTGTCACCGAACGGTTGTGTCTTTCCGGTCTCCGAGTCGATTCTCAGCACGGTGTCGTCGTAGTTGACCAGCACATCGGGTCGTTCGTCCGCGTCGAACACGATCACCGACGACCCTGGGCCCAGCCGAGTCGACAGATACCGCACGTGGTCCGGGCTCGGGAGCGGTCGGACGTCGGTGGCGGCGTCGCCGAGCAGTTCGGCGGCGGTCATGGGGGCGTCGTGCGGGTCGCGGGCCGGTACGGAGAAACGATCCGCACCGTACAGATCCGCCAAGATCCGCATGACAGCACGGGCGGGATCGTCCGGGAACGCGGTGGTCTCGTCGCCGGTCGATATGGCATGCGACAGTAGGGTTTCCAGCTCCGCCGTGCATTCCGCCTCCGTGGTGGCGGCCGCGTCGCGCCGCCGTCGCCACTGCTCGGCCTCGTCGACGGTGTCGGCGGCGCCCCGGCGAATCTCGGCCACGGCACCGAGCAGCCGGGCCCGCAACAGCCGGCGCGCGGTCGCGTCCGCGTTCCTGACGGCTTCGGTTGCGGCAGAACACCGTTCGAGATCGGCGAGCAGTGTCGCGTGCCGTGGGTCGGAGCTGTCGTGCCTCGCGCGAGCGTGTTGTACCGCCGTCCGGATCGGTGTGCCGGGTTGCAGGCCCAACAGCTGCCGCGCTCGATCCGCCGCGACAGTCGTCCGATGCAGGGCCGCCGACGCCGCCCGCCGAAGGTGTTCCACGTCGACGGTGGGCGATTGCGCGCCGTCCGGGCCGGCGGTGGCGTGATGGGTGAGGAAGTAGCGGTCGGCTGGCAGCTGTGACCCGACCGGCCCGTCCAGCGAACCCAGGTAGTCGTCTGCGGTGGGGGCGGGATACACCACGGCCGTAGCGGGTTCATCGGCGCCGAGAGGCCGGTAGGGGTCGACGATGCCCTTCCAGACCGCGAACACGATGCCGTGCGCGGTGGTCAGCACGAACGGCGCAACCACGTCGGTATGGATCCGGTGGGTCCGGCCGGACAGCAGCACGGCGACAGTGCCGGGCGGCTGATCCGCCAGATGTCTCAGTAACGCCGACGTCGTGGGGAATTGCGAGACCGTACCGCCGGCGCGGCGGACCAGGTCGTCGCGTGCCGCGGTAGCGGTGAGTGACGGCAGCAGATCCACGGTCGCGCCCTCGGCGGCGAGCAGGCGTGCCGTGAGCAACGCCATCGCGGCCGCGCTGGGCTCTGCACGGTTGAGCGGATGGTAAGGCGGCGGGAGTTGCTGCGCCGCCAGCGCCACCTGCAGTGCATCCTCGAGCCGGGTGACAGTGCGGTCCAGGCGCCGAGCGGTGGCCTCCGCTGCGCGTCGGCGCTCGCGCAGCTCGGCGAGTTCTTTGGTTCGCCACCGGCGAATGGACTTTCGGGTCTGTACCGCGCGGGCGTCGAGCTCGGTGAGCAGATCACGTTCGAGGTGACGGAATCGCTCGTCGATCTCGGCTGCGTGCCCGATGTCTTGCGCGAGTGCCCGCTGTCGGCGAATCGCGATGCCTTCGAGTAGCTTTTTTCGTTCGGCGGCCAAGACGTCCATCGCGTGCCGGGCCAGCGGATCGGATTCCAGACCGGTCCACAGGCCGCCTACTGCATCGTTGCCGCTCGCGCCGGCACGCATCCAGTTCCGGGCTTCGGCGTCGATGATCCCGATCCGGCACTCGTCGGCGATGCTGTGCCAGTACTGCGATTCGACGATGGCGCGGAGCATCCGTTGTGCATTCGTCTCCAGCTCCGTCAGCAGCGCGGTCAGCAGGTAGTGGCTGCGCACGGTGGCGATCTGTGAGTCGCTCGCCCGGATGTCACCGGAGTCCAGCTGCTGCACGAGCCGCGCGGGGTCCGATTCGGCTCGGTGCGGCAATTGCTCGACCACCGCGCGAAATTCCGCGGCCACCGCGGCGCTGTGCGCGTGTACGTCGTGAATGCCGGTCAGCAGCTGCTGAGTTCGGAAGAAATCACCCCACCGCGCGAGGCCCGGCTGCGCGCCGTCGACGGCCTCGGGCCGGAGATGCGCCGGAGCGAGCTCGGGCCGGAATTCCAGGGCGAGTCTGCGTGCCCCCGGCCCGTAGTAGTGGGGATCGTCCTCGATCACCTCGAAACCGACCTTCTCGTAGAGGATCCCCGCCCGGCCGTTTCGCGGATCGACCTTCAATTGAACGGTACGAAGACGCTGCTGGTGTGCCCAGCGGACGGCGGATTCGACAGCTTGCCGCGCCGAACCCGGCTTGATCGACCCCACCCCGATGATGTCGGCCATGTTCCGACGGCCGTCCGCCGTGGACAAATTCGCCTGCCTCGGATCGGACCGCACGGCGACCATACTGTAGGCGACCATGTGTCCCTGCTCGTTCTCCACGACGAAGGTGTGGATACCGTGTGCGTCGATCAGCTGACGCAGAATCGCGTAGGGATAGGCCAGGTCCGGTCCGAACGCTTGCTTGTCGACCTCGTGCAGTTCGGCGATCCGGTCCGGGGCCATCTCCCGAACGGCGAGACCGCCCATCGGGACCGGGTCGAGCGCAGCGCTGCGCTCGGGCCACGCGTCGTCGGGTTCGTTGTGCGCGTGCGGAAAATGCAGGGCCAGCCGTGTCCGGTGCGCTCCGGGACCGGCGTGATCGGGCAGTGTCTCGCCGACCGCGAACCCCTGTGACTCGTACCAGCGGACGGTGTCGCCGGTCGACGACCCGGCATCGGTGGGCAGCAGAATGTCGACCTCGGTGATGCCGGCTCCGGACAATGCCGCCGACAAGGTGCGGAGCAGTTGCGTGCCGTATCCCAGGCCCCGATCCGTCGGCAACACGACGTGGCGCAGGATTGTCGCCTTCCTCGCGTCGCGGTCTACCGACGCGATGATCGCACCGTGCACGCCGGTGGAATCCCTTGCCAGATAACAGTATTCCCCCCAGGTATCGACATACTGCCGCCAGACGAAATCGGGCAGGGCATCCGGTCCGTTCGCCTGGTCGTCGACGGCATGCGCCAGCGGCCAGTCCTCGATCGGGATCGGCGCGCGGTCCGACCACCGCGGCCGGTCGGGGTCGTGCGGCTCTCGGGTGAACCGCAGCTCGACCAGGCCGCGCTGCTCGGACACGTCTACCGCGCGGAAACCCATCCGGTGTGCCAGCCAGCGGGCCACCTGCCCGTCGGGGACGCGCAGCAACGCGGCGAACGGCTCTACGCCGTGCGCCCTCAGCTCGTGGTAGCGGAGGAATTCGGGACTGCCCGCGAGCCATCGAGTGTGCACGGCCGCGACAGTCGCGTACTCGGCCGCCATGCCGTCCCACTGGGGTTCGATCTGCGCCCACGCCGCGACCGGGTCGGTGACCCCGGTGGTCTCCAGCAGTAAGCGATCGTCGTGCGCGCGGGTCAGCCGCGGGGACGATTCCGGGTCGGTCTGCGGCAGCCGTACGGTGACAACGTGTTTGCGCTCGGCGTTGGGGATCGCGGTCGATCCGCCCGAGCCGGCTGCCGGCTCCCCGGAGTCCGTCGCGTTCAGTACCTCCGCCAGTTTGGCGGCCGCCTGTTGCAGGCGGGCATCGACCACCGTTCGCGTGACTTTCGGCTCGTCGGCCCGCAAGACCCGGACGATCTCCGGGGTGGTCGTCTCCACCGTCGACCGGCCCAGTCCGAAGTACAGTTCGGCAACGGGCCGTATCTTCGGGGTCAGTACCGACAGTGCTTCCCGTACCTGTTCCCGCCGGCCGTCGTCCAACTGCTGCCACACGGCTTCGAGCGGGCTGAGGGCGGCACTGGGCAGATGGGTGGCGGGCAGCCAGGCGGTCATGACGATGGCGGCTCGGTTGAGGTTTCCCCGGACGGTCTGCGGGCTGATGCCCAACTCTGCCGCTGTCTCCTCGATCGAGAGTCCGCGCAGCCAGTGCGCCGCGGCCGACGTCCGAAGGGCGCCGTCGAGCCGTTCGACAGCGGCCTCGACCAGTGGGCGCCGATGTTCCAGGTTGTCGTCGACGACCAGGGCGGGCGCGGGGGCCCGGTCGGCGGTCAGGTATCCGGCGGCGCGTGCAGAAAGCCACGCGGTCATCCGGACGCTCGCTTCGTGCCGCAGTGACCGGACTCTCGTGGGTGTGATGCGCATCGCGGCGGCGATTTCGCGGTCGGTCCAGCCTGCCTCGGTGAGCCGCACGCATCGCCGCTCGCGATGCGGCAACTGCCGCATGTCGCGCCGGCGCGCCGCGTCGGTGGCCTGCCGGACCGTCGGCGAGCCCCAGTCCCGGGGGACGCGGGTCTCCGCCGGACGGGCCGCCGGTGCGGCGGTTTCGGTGCCGGAAGGGGACTTCGGGACGGTGTCGGGGGCGCCGGGGGCGATGGCGGCGGCGAGACGGCCGATGAGGATGTCGCGTAGCGGATCTAGTTGTTCCGCTTCCACATTCATAGCTTTGGCGAGCCTGGCTCGACGTCGGGCCGGGGTGTCGGACTTGCCGGACGGTCGCGCGAGGTTGTCGAGATATCGACGGCAGTCGGCGTTGGCGGGATCCTCGAGGGCACGCCGGAACTCGTGCAGGGGCGCCGTGGCCAGCACACGTCCGTTGCCCCGAGCGAGATCGACACCATCGTGCTCGAGCGCGCCGCACACCACACGGCGAAGGACCGCGTAACCGTGGAACTGGTTCACCTGCTCGCGAATGAGCCGGTCGAGTTCGTCCGGTGGGGTCCGAGGGCCGGCGATCGGCCGAATCCGGTCGACGACTGCGTCGATGAGTTCGGCGTCGACGCCCCTGCCGGCCGACATCAGTCGAGTGACGCGACTCGTCAGCGGGTCGGTATCCGGTATCCGGACCGTGATTACTCGTCTGCCGCCGGTCTCCTTCGCGGCGAGCGTCGAGGGGCCGCCGTCGTGCCGATGCCGGACGATCGGCTCGTTCGGGTCGGCCAGGATTTTCTCGATGAGCCTGCCCATCTGGGCGGGGCGTTTCCTGGGTGTCGCGCCGATGCTGTCGCCGAGGTGCAAGGCCAGCAGCCCGGCCGCGTGGTCGTAGTCCGTCGGGCGGGCCATCACCCACCCTGCTCTGGTGCGTACCAGCCGGGCAGTGATCGTCTCCAGCGAGCCGACGCGCACCGGTATCTCCACGCGTTCGTCCGGGCGATGCCAGGTCGGGGGTACCTCGGCGTCACGCGACCATCCCGGCGCGGGTAGTTCACCGAGCAGGACCTCGAGGGTGACACGGTCGGCGACCGTCTGCGGGGACTCGCCCGCGCGTCTTCTGGCCCATGCCTGGGACACCCCACCGGGGAGATCCATCGGCAGCCCCCCCGACCATGTGTCGATATCCGGCATCGAATCGGCGGGGTCACCGGGTGACCGCTTCCGGATTCTCCTCGCCCGGCCGCGGGGTGGCCGGATGGCGCGCTCGCTCAGGTAGTGCCCGAGCAGTCGCGTTTCGACCGCGGTGCGCACGATGCGGCGCGCGGCGTCCTCGACCTCGACCGGGTCGAGTTCGCGCGGCAGTTCTCCGGCGTTGAT
The DNA here is from genome assembly GCF_003696265.1 of Nocardia stercoris. GTDB lineage: Bacteria > Actinomycetota > Actinomycetes > Mycobacteriales > Mycobacteriaceae > Nocardia > Nocardia stercoris. The sequence continues at coordinate 154,592 of NZ_RFFH01000004.1, forward strand.
CTCGAGGTAGCGGATGCGGATGTCGTCGCGGTACAGGATGTCGGTGTAGCGGGGGTCCAGGCGGGCGAGTTCGCCGAGCCATCGAGCGTGCATGCCCGCGGTGGCGGCGACCACGAGTTCCTCGACGCCGTCGCCGCGGTCGATCCGGGCGACGTGGTCGGTGAGGAGGGTGCCGTGGTCGGCGCCGGTCATCTCGTCGGTCAGGGCGGTGGCCGGGTTCGCTGTGGCGTCGGCGTGACGCCGGTGGACCGCGAAATACCGGTCTGCGTGCTCGCCCAGCTCGCGTAGGGCTCGGCGCCGATCCCGTGTGGAGGCGTCCGGTGGGTCCTGGTACATCTCGTACGCGGTGCGCCATTCCCCGGGACCGAGTTCGGGGTCCGGCAGGTCCTGGATGGCGGCGATGTCGCCGAATCGGTCGCGGACATCGTCGAGTTCGGCTCGGAGATCCCGCAGCAGGCGGTCGTGGTAGGCGGGTGTCGGGTCGAGCGGCGCGTCGGCTCGGTCGAACCACGTCGCGTGGACGGCGATCACGCCGTCGGGGGTCCTGGTCGACTGCGCCGCACGCTGATCGTCGTTCCGCGCGACCTGCAGCCGGCCCGCGTAGTCGCGCTCGAGCACGTACTTCACGGTGCGGCCGTCGGCGTATCGCTCGCTGACCCGAACGCGCCCATGGTCTAACACCGCCAGGTGAGCGTGCAGGGCGGCGCGGTCGGGGTATTCACGGGCGAACCCTGCGGCCGGCTGCGCCGCGGTGGGATCACCGGCCGTGACAAGGCGACCCGTGAGAGGTGAATCCGATTGGGGTCGTGGCGGATTCGAGTGACGAACGGGAGCGCTCCGATCGAGCGCGGGCACATCGGCGTCGGCGCTCCGATCGAGTCCGTCGCGTCGCGGGATCGTGCGCCGGAGGTGGTGGGTCAGCAGGCGCACGTCGTCGGCCTCGACCCCGCCGAACACCCGCGCGATCTCGTCGGCGACGTCGTCACGGCCGAGCGGTGGGGCGAGCCGCACCCGGCTGCCGCCCGGCAACTCTTCGATGCGGAAGAAGATGTCGGTCGGCCCCGGCAGCCGAAGGGTCGCCGTGCGGTGACCGGGTTGTGCCGCCCAGTCCGCGGCGACGGGCGGCGGCTGGGACCAGTCGCGGACCGGCAGCTGCTTGCGCTCCCAGAGGTCGGCGACGATGCGGCGGATAGCGTCGGTGTCGGGTACCTCCATGTATCCCAGAGTGGTCGTGGGCGCGGTCCCTCCGGACTCGTGCCGGGCCAGTTGCGCCATCCAGTCGCCGATCGAGTCGAGGCTAAAGCCCGCGCCCAGACATCCCCGGACGGTCCACTGCGCGAGTGCCGCCTCGTAGTCGGCGCGGTATGACCGCTCGACCTGCTTGCTCGGCAGTTCTTCGACCTGCCCGTCCTCGATCCCGAGGTACCGCATCCGAGTTTTCTTGTCGGACAACGCGTCTGCCACCGAAACGGGTGAGTCCGGCAGGCGCGCGGCCTCTTCCAGGCGCATCATCAGGTAGCTGGGCGGTCCGGCGACCCACACTTCCCTTCTCCCGCGGCGGGTTTCGACGACCGCGACGTGGCCGGTCACGTGGTGGACGGCGCGTTCGCCGACCGCGGCGGCAATGGCCGCGCGCGCGATCGCGCCGTCCGGGTCGGTATGTCGTGCCTGTGCCAGGTAGATCCTGGGCAGCAGCCGCTCCAACTCGTCGAGGTGGGCCAGGCGCGTCGCGACTTCGCCGAGAATGGGCTGATACTCGCCGTCCGGTAGGTCGTCGCCTACCGCCAACGATTCCTCGATCTGCGCGCGATCGGCGTACGCCAACTCCCGCCACCGCTGCAGTTCCGCCCGCCAAACAGGTTCCGCCAGTGCCTCTTCGGGGTGATCGATGCCCGCGCCCGCGGGCCCGACGCGGGCCGACAACCACGCGCACGACGCCCACAGGCTGTCGATGTACGACGACGTCGGATGGGCGGGTTCGCCGCTTCGATCCCGGAGGAACACCCCGTCGCCGGCGAGCACGGACTGAGCGCCGGGCCCCAACATCCGGTGCCACTGCCCGATCTCGTCCTTGTCCGACATCGGGTGACCGGCCCGGGGGTCGGCCGGGTCCATCGGCGTGGGCCGGCCGCTGCCGCCGGCGGGAACGCGAGGACCGCGCAGTGGGGTTGCGGGACAATCGGTTTCGGGCACCGCCGGGTGGGCGGCGGTCAGCTCGGTTTCCGACGTGCCGTCGGGATGCTTGAAGATGGCGAAAACGTGTGGCACATCGAGCGGGTCCAGACCCGGCCGGTACTCGTCGACGATTTCGAGCGTGTCCGGGGACACGGGCTGGGCGTCGACGGGTTGCGCGGAAATCCGGTCGCTGCATCGGATCTCGCCGTCTACGCCGCAGCTCCACAGCTCGACATGGGTCAGGCGCGGGCCTCGGGCGTCGTGGTACTCCAGAGCCACTGCGGCTTTCGCGCCGGCGCCGAGCTCGCGCAGGTGTGCCGCGACCTTGTCCAGCGCGGACCGGCCGTCGGGTCGGTCGAGCGGGTCGGGGGTGAATCCGTTGCGGTGCCAGTCCCCGCCCGCGAGCTCGGCGAACCGGCCTGCGGTGATCGTCTCTCCGGGTTCGGGTGATCGACCGCCGAAGTGTGCCAACACGTACTCGGCGCAGCGGCCGGTCGGTCCCTCCAGGGCATGGACCAGCTCGGTGTGCGCCGCTCCGATCTGCTCCGCCCGCTGCGTCTCGAGCACGACGAGCAACGGCGCGTCGGGTAGGTGGCCACTCGGCGCGGAAACGAGCCAGTCGAATTGAGCGACGGTGATGCCGTCCGGTTCGAGAAAGTTCGCGATCGGGTCGATGATCGGGTCGCCGATCCGGCCCGGCTCGCCCGGAACCATGCCTGCCCTTCGATACACGACGACTTCGGCGTCGCGACCGTGATCGGCGGCCGCGTAGTGCCGCCTGCTCGCGCGGATACCTCGCGCCAGCATGGCCGTTCGGTCGCCGTCGAGCTGCGGGTCCAGTGACGGCAGGCCGAACACGACGGCCGTGCTGAGGCCGGGGTGACTGCCGTATTCGCGTCCCATCTGGAAGGCGATGGCATTCGCGATACCGGCGGGATCGAGTTCGTCGGTCAGCATGCGGATGGTGACCCGGTCGGTCAGGTCGATCGATCCGATGGAGATCACGACGGGCTCGATCGACAACAGCCACACCGGCAGCCCGGGCATGCGGGTGGACGCCGCGGTGAGCACGGCCGCCACCTGTTCGAGCTGGTCCAGCCGGAACTGGTCCGCGAGGTGCAACGCGTCGGCCGTGCGGAGCAGCCGCAACTCCCGCAGTTGGGCCGCGAGCCGGTGCATATTGGCGCGGTTACGCCACACGCCCGGCACACCGGCCAGATCGGCGGCGTCGGGATCGCTCAGGACGATGTCCCACGCGTGTTCCGCCTCGACGAAGGTCTGCCATGCGGCGGCCACCGCCGCCGGCCCACGGGCGGCCGTCAGTCGCAGCGACGCGCCCAAGCGCAGCCCGTTGGCGCGTGCCGCCGGGTGGACCTCGACGATCCGGGGCAGGACGGAGTCGGGCGTCTCGGCGACCGAGGACGTGGAGGTGTGATCGGCCGGATCCGGGTGCTGATCGCGGTCGGCCGGTGGGAAGCTGCCGCGCTCGGCGTCGTGGTAGTCGTCGTGGTTGCCGGGGGGATTGCGGTGCAGCGACCACGGGTCGCGGGACCGCCCCCACAGGGGCGCTTCGTCGGGTTGGGGGCGATTTCGGAAGATCGGCCCCCGTTCGGGTTCGCTGAGCGGGCTGGGAGCCCAGAAGGGGCCGGCGCCGTCGCGGTCCGGGGTTCGGGTGGGCTTCAGCTTGCGGGCGTCAGGATCTTTCCCGGTCGCCGGTGGCGCATTTCGTCCGCTCGGCGGTGGGTCGTCCGGTGCGCCAAGGGGTTCCGGTTCGATGCGAGGCGGGCGGTCGAACCGGCCGCCGGCCGTGACGCGTGTGGGCGGCAGCGTGCCCCACGGCGTGGGGGCGGGGCTGGTGGTATCGGCGAACTCCGCGGGCACATCCCGATTCCGGCGGGAACGGTCGGGGCTCTTCCTGGGCGGTATCCGGCGGCGCGGCGACCACGGCGTCCGGGTCAGCCACGGGTTGTTGGAACGGGACGATTCGGACGGTGATATCTCGTCTCGGGTGCTGATCGGTGGGACTTGCGGTGCGGCACCGGTGTTCGGGACGAGGGCACCGAGCGGGTCGACTTCCCCGGTGTCTGGTTCGGCGGGGATCACCGTGGTGACGGTGTACGAGGTGGTGCGCCCGAGTCCGGTCCGGGCGGCGGGGCGGTATCGGTTTCCGTCGTCGGTGTGGTGGGGAGCGCCTGTGGTGCCGGTGTGGCTCGATGCGTCGATCCACAGGTCGGGGCGCAGGGCCGCGCCGAGTCCGGTGGCGTGCTGTCGGTCCTGCTCCGCCTGTCGCATCAGCCGGACTGTGTCGGCATGGGGGCGGTGCGGTTGTGTGTCGGGATGGGCGACTGCCGGACTGCCGATATCGATGCCGGGTACTGTTGCGGCGCTGTGGTTTTCGGCTCCATCATCGGTCGAACCGTCGTGGCGGATCAGCGGGGTTTCGGTGGTCGACGGTGTGGCGGCGGGTGCGGCGCCGACCGTGGCGGCCGCTGGACTGTACGAGTGATCGGTCGTCATCGGATCCCGGAGCAGGGACCGAGCCGGCGGCAGGACGGCGACGGTCGACCGGGACGCGGTGGGCTGGGCCGGGGATCGCGCCGCCTCGTTCGCGGCGGCCTGCGCGGCCGACCGCGCCGGAACGGCGACAGGCGGGGATTGCCGCGGCGACGACAGCCCGGCCGCGGTCTCGGCGGCCGGATCGTGCGGCCGGTACCGCCGGATGAATTCCTCAGTGGCACGCTGATGCGCCTGTCGCTGCAGTTCGGGTACGAGCGAGCGGATTCGGTGGCTCGCGTCCAGCACCGCGTCGTGGGTGGCGGGGGTGGGTTCGGTGTGGTGGGCGGCGGCGGCCTGTTCGAACTGGATCACCGCGGAGCGAACACCGTCCAGGTGCATGGCCTTGCGGAGCAGCGCGTCCTGCGGCGACATCAACGCCTGCGCCGTGCCGTTCTGGCCGTTGCGGGCGGTGCGGTTCTTGCCCTGTTCCCAGATGTAGGACTGTTCGGGCACCTCGGTCATCCACACGTGCAGCCCGCCTCGGGCGAGTGCCGCGTCGGATACCGGGATGTCGACGCCGCGTTGCCCTTGGCGGTTGATGACGAGAATCTTGCCTTGTTGCCCGGCGGCTTCGACGATCTTCTGCAGCTCGGCCTCCCGGTGCTCGCCCCAGGCGGCCATCCGCCGTGCGTCGACCGCCTCGATGGCTTCCTCGGGTATTCCGGCCCGCACCAACGCCCGATACTGTTGTCGGACCAAGTCGTTGCGGTGGCAGAGGATCGCCTGCGCACGCCCCTGCCCGGCGTCGCGCATCGCGACGGCGTAGTCGGCGATGGTGTTCAGCTTGACGCGGGTGTTCGCCACGACCTCGGGCTCGCCCTCGACCAGTCGATGTTCTTGGGAGCGGGGGCTTTCGAACGGCGCGGGCAGACCGTACACCGTGGTCAGGACCTCGCCGAGGTCGGTCAATGTGCCGGACCCGCCCGTGACATGGTCGAAGAAGCGGTTCGTGCCGTAGATCTCCTGTGCGGTAATACTTTTCGCCGTATCCGGGTCGGCGCGCACCACGATCCGGTGCTGATCGGCGGTGATCCGGGCGGCTTCGGCAGCCCGGATCTCCTTGGCCTCGATCGCCTGGGCGAGGCTCGCCTTGCCCGGCTCCGCGCTCCACCGTGATTCGCTCGTGGTCTTCGGATTGTCTTGCAGGCCGTGCTCGCCCTGGTCGATGATCACGATCTTGCCCTGCGGGCTCATGGTGTAGTGAACCTCGCTGCGACAGGTGAATTCGGCTGCGGCGGCCATCTCCAACCGCGACAAACCCATGTCCCGCAACCATTGTCGCCCGCCGGGGAGCTGCCGCACCACCTCGATGCCCTGCGGTGTCAGCTTGGCCTGACCGTCGTACCAATACTGGACCCCGACCTCGACGGTCCCGTCGGGCCGATCGATGTCGATCTCCTCCGCGAACCGCGTCAGACCGAAATGCTCGTGCGAGAGAGCGCCCGTGCCGAGCGCTTCGGCGAGGAAGTCGTGCACACCCAGCACCTCGTCCCGGACCTGGTCCGGTGCGGCCTCCTGCACGCCTTCGGAGCGGATGAACGTCTTCTCGCCGCGGTCGATGATCGCGTCGAGTTCGTCGAGCCCCACATGACGCGGCGGTTCATGACCGGCGTTGCATAGATGCCCGGTCGTCTCACCGGTGGCCACCACGATCGCCGGGCGCCCTGCCACCACCGGCCCGAACCCGGTGTTCTGGTCGGCGAGAAACACATCGATCCCGAACCCGGCCAATACTCGCTTGTACTCGGTGTATTCCCGGAAGGCCAGTCCGTCTTCGGTGGTCACCTGCAGATACGAACCGTGCCGCAACGCCTGCCGGGTCGCATACGCCAGGAACGTCAGCGTCTTACCCGCACCGGGCTTCATCTCGACCGGCCGGTGCTCCAACTGTCGCGCGGCCTCCACCTGCTCCGCGTACATCACTTTGCCGCCCGGCAGTTCGTCGGTCACTGTGCGCCGCCGGATGATCTCCATCATCGCCACCTGCGATTCCCGTTCGGCGACAACCGGATCCAGATCCGGATCAGCGAGGGAGAACAGTCCGGCGTGCAAGACCTCGTCGGGAAGGTTGCACAACCGCAACTCCTGGGGAACATGCTCGCCGGAACGGGCGTGGAAATCCGCCAGCACCTCGGCTGTCTCGGACCGGTGGCCCGCCGGCGGCGAACCCGCACCGTCGTCGACGAGACCCGCCGCCGCGGCGTCTGCCGGGATCTCCTGGCCGGATTCCCGCGACATCACGCCGGGCTCGTGCGCCGTACTCTGCTCCGGATGCGGACCACCGCCGGTCGCGGACTTCCCGGGCCCGTCGACGCTCGTTTGCGCCGCGGTATCGGCGTGTTCACCGGCGGACGACGAAACACCTTTCGGCACAGATGTTCTCGGTGCAGGATCGTGCGATCCGGTGTTCGGTTCTCCCCAGGGTGCCGATGCACGGCCGCCGGGTCGCAGCGGCGCGGTGACCCGCGTGGGTTTCGGCGGCACGAGGACTTCCGGGGCGGTCGCGATCTGCCCGGCCTTCGCCGTCACTCGCGGTGGCGTCGCCGACCGGTCCGCGACGCCGACCGGCGCGGACTTCGATGCCGCACTGGCCGACGCCCACATCGATCGCGATCGCGCCGACGGCACGGGCGCACCGTCGGAATCCGACCGCAGCGATTGCAGCGGAACCCGCGACGGCTGCTCCACCCGGCCGGTGGAGGTAACGCGTTGCGGCCCCGGCGTCACCTCCGAGAACTGCAGCCGCGCTGTCGCCTTCACCAACGGTGCGACGCCGTCCAGCTGCTGTGACATCGCGGACCCCGTCGGTGCGACGCCGTCCGGCCGCGACGGCCGGTGGCCGAGACGGTCGAGGGCTGCGGACGAATCGGCCGGATCGATCGACGTCGTTCCACCGGGCGCGTGTCCATTCGCCGCGTGTACCGCGCCGCCGATCATCGCCCCGGCCAGTCCACCGCCGGCGGCGCCGATCAACTGGCCCCAGGTCAGTTTCTCGTGTGAGAGCGGACTCGCCGCCGCCGCCCCGGCCGCCGCTCCGGCCGCGCCGGCCACACCGCCGGTCGCCAATGTCTCACCGGCACGGGCGATCCGGAGCAGCAGCGTCGAGTCCAGGTGCTCGGCGAGCCGCTGGTCGAGGCGGCTCACGACCGGGCTCAGGGCATGGCCGACCCCGAACCCGGTTACACCACCCACACCGCCCGCAACGGCGTTCGGCACCAGTTTTCCGACATCGACGCTGTGATAGGCGGCCAATTGCGCCACCAGGGCCGGGAGGGTGCCTTGCACCGCACCCGCCAGCGCCGCCAACCGCAGCCCGCGCCCGCCCAAGCGCGACACCAGCGTCTCGATGATCCCGCGGACCTTGGCCCGCGTCGCACCGAACAGTGCCAGGTCCTCGGCACCCGCGGTGGCCGGGAACATCACCGCTGCCGCGGCTTGCGCCACCAGCTGCGACAACGCGACGATGACCTCGACCTTGCTGAATACCGCGTCACTGGTCGCCGCTTCGACTTCTTTCGCCAAAGCGTCCAGGCCCGAGCATATTTCGCGCCCGATCGACGTGATCTGCGCTCCGGCCGACTGGACCGCGCCGAGGAGCTCGCTCTCTCCGGCAGCCGCCAACTGCCGCATCAGGTCATCGAAGGCCTGCATGGTGCTGTCGAGGTCTCGCACCGTGTCTTCCAACACGGCCTTGACCTCGTGCATGAGGTCTTCGTCCATCTCGGGGAACTGTTGTCCCGCCCCGGCGGCTACTGCCCACCGCGGGATGTCGGGAGGTAACTTCAGCGTCATCACATGTCCGCTGCGGGCGGGGTTCGGCCGATGGTGATCCGGTAGCCCGAATCGTCGAACAGAGCGGTCACGTCGGAGGTCTGCCGCGGTTCGTCCGCCGCGGTGCGGACCACCACATCGAGGCGACGCTCCACCGCGTGGCGGATGGCCATCACCATCCAGAGCACGACATCACCGAGCACATCGGCGTCGACGGCCACGGCGGCGCGTGGATGGTAGGCCGTGTACAGGTCGGGATCGACTACGACACAACGGCGTTCGGCAGCGATGCGCACCGTGTCCTGGTGTCGTGCCGCCGAACGGCACAACACCAGGGCGCTGGGTTCGCCGCGCGGCCCCGCGGCGAGAAAGGTCTCCGGAACGATGTCGTGCTCGAAAATGGCTGCCAGTACGCCGGATTCGACCCTCGCGGGCGGCTGTGGGACCGGTGTCGGTTTCATCGCCGCCCACCGCAGTGTTTCGACGATCAGGTCGACGTATCGGGTGTCCGCCGCGGTCAAGCGCGCCAACCATCCCCGACGGCAATCGCGGTGGAAGCGAACCTGTTCGATGTCCAGCGGCACGGTGCGGGCGGCATCCCACTCCAGCAGGGAACAGTGCGCCATCCGGCTCAACACCAGCATTGCCGCGTCGTCGGGCGATTGTGGCGACACCATCCGCGCCGCAGTCTCCGCCACGAAAACAGTGCGAGCCGAGGCGGCCAGCTCCCCATCAGCGTGGTCACGGGCGAACGCCACGTCGATCAGGGCCCGCTCGGTATCAGGTCCGAAGCCGTTGTCCAGCACCAGATCGCGGCCCGCGAGCGCCGCGGCCAGCGCGTCACCGAAGGCCGCGCCCAGCACGTGCGGCGAGCGCTCCGCACCTGAACTCACCGGTTCCCATCCTTATCGAGATGCCGCAGCAGCCGGAACATCCCACTTACTTACCAATAGGTAAGTGGCAGGTGAATGAAATTATAGGCAGAGGTTGCGGATAGGATGGGGTTCCCACCATGGAGGAGATGTGCCCAGGGAGAATGACACCCGCCGTACCGCGGCGCGGATTCTGGACGTCGCGGAGCGACTGGCCCAGACCCGGGGTTTCAATGGTTTCAGCTATGCCGACATCGCTCCTGAGCTGGGAATCTCCAAGGCCGCCCTGCACTATCACTATCCCGGCAAAGGAGCGCTCGGTCAGGCGCTGATCGAGCGTTACGCTGCCCGCTTCTTCGGCGCCCTGGCGGCATTCGACGACGAGCCCGCCCATAGCAGGCTGGACAGGTATGTCCAGTTGTATGTGGGGGTGCTCAGTGAGGGGCGGATGTGCCTGTGCGGGATGTTGGCCGCCGAATACGCCACGCTGCCGGAGCCGGTGCGCGACGCGGTCGTGCGGTTCTTCGCTCGCAACGAGCAATGGCTGGAAAGCGTTCTGGCGCAAGGACGTCGGGAAGGGACCGTGCGAGCCGACGGCTCACTGCGTGAGGCCGCACAGTTGATCATCAGCTGTCTGGAGGGTGCGATGCTCATCGCCAGGACCAGCGGTGGTGTGCGACAGTTCGAAGCAGCCGCGGCGAACGTGCTGCGGGCAGTCAGCGCGATATAGGTCTTCCCGGGGTATGCCGGGAAAGCACCAGAGGTAGGCGTTGCTCCGGATCGGCCGCGCCGACCAGGAGGCGGTACAGCACCCGGGCGGGCGCGGAGGCGTTGTCGCCGTGCAGGTGTACCTGGGTGAATGCGTCGGCGAGAGCGTTGCCCGGGTGCAGGCGCCGACCGTCGAAGGCGCGGCCACTCAAACCGCTTCTGCGCCAATCTCGATAGGAGTCGAGGGTCGTGCGCCGGCCGTCCGCGGTGCTGACGGTGGGCAGGAAGTCGGTCAGCAGCGCGCGTTGCGCGGCCTGCCGGGCCCGGAAACCTCCCGCGACATCGAGTGCGTGTCCCAGTTCGCTGACGATTGCCCAGTACACCGGCCGCTGTTCCGATCCCGCGACCAGCTCGTGGTCTGCGACGGCCGCGCGGACGCGCTCGGCCAACCGCCGCGGATCGCGAGCAGCGTTCGCGGCCAACATGATCCGCGCTGTATACGGGTGCGGACCGGCCCGACCCGGCTCCCAATTCCACATCGAGGCGGATATCCGGCCATCCGGCAACTCGGCGATCGTCGCCGCACGCAGATCGATCGCCGGATAAAGAGGCAGCACATCCTCGAGAGCGGCCGCGAACTCGGTGCGGACGGCGTCATCGACATCCGGCGCCTCGAACCCGGAAAGTGCGACCCCATGTCGCTCGCTCAGCGACCGGATCCGCGCCGCGGAACTCTTGCCTGGCTTCTTCGAGCTCTGTCCAGGCTTGTCGCGCTTCCCTTTTCCGTGCGGACCGCGTGGCGACGATTCCGGCTCTTCGGCCGGGCCGCCCGGACGCGGCTGCCCCGGCCCGGGGGCGGTCGCACCGCGCGGTGCGGACCAGGGTGACGGGTGAACGGTCGCACCCTGCGGCGGGGTCGGTGATGCCGGGAGATTCATCGGCTCGGTTACCGCGGCTGCCGGCGCCGGAGGTGTGGTGCGCGGTGTCGGCACGCCCCGGCTCGGGGTCTCCCACGGCGACGGTGTGGGTGCCCGGGTGCGATCCAGGGGTTGGGGCGGCCGGTCCGGCGGCTGGCTGGGTGGGTTTCCGGATGGTGGTCGCGCGACTTGCGGTGCCGGTTGTGGTTGTGGCGATGTGGTTTTCGGCACGGCGGCACTGGACTGCGGCTGGGCGTCGGCTCCCGCGACCGTGGGAGTGAGCGAGCCGGCTGTACTCGGGTGCGGCGATTGCGCCGCGACCGGTTCAGCTGAGAGTGATTGTGCGGCAGTAGGAGTGGTTGTGTCGGGCTCGGCCGCGCCGGAGAGGGACGGTGAGTCGGTGGTCGAGGGTGGACTGTTCTCGATCGTCGCTGCTCCCGAGACGTCCTGGTCGACCAAAGCCTGTGCGGCCCCGGCCAGGTTCTCGCCCTGGGCGCGGATCCCGGCGGTCACGGTCTGCAGCCCGTCGACCAGTTGGGCGAGAGCCGGGAGATAGGACTTCGCGAAGGTCTGGCCGGGCCGATCGCGACCCCACGGCTCGCCCCGCAGCGCGAGCCCGGCCTTCAGTTGCCGCAAGGACTCCGAAACAGTGTCGGCCAGCGCCACGTGTTCCCTGGCGATCCGCATCACATCGTCGAGGTCGACAGCCAGCCGATCCGCCACTCTCGGTGCCCTTCTGCCGCAACCTACGCGATCAAGCTTACAAAGCTTCCCGATGGAGGTGAATCGATTCAGTCGAGCGCATGGCGGCCCGCCATCTCCTGCCAGGAGATCGCGGGCCGTCGCTGTCTGTATCGGCCGCTACGCGCTCGAGCCGAGGCCGCCGAGCAGCCCGGTCAGGCCGCTGCTCCCGGTGCCACCACCGGTTCCGCCACCGGTCGTCCCGCCGACCGTGATCGACGGGCCCTCGGTGGAGTCGTCGGCAGTACCCCACTGGGCCTGGGCGTATGCGATACCGGTGGTCATGGGCGTGCCGGGCGTGCAGGAGCCGACCTTGTACTGCGCGCTGAAGACCGGCGCGACACTGGTAGGGCCGACATCGGAGACCACCTTCAGCCCGAGGGTGTAGAAGTCGGCCGCGATGTAGCCGGGGGCGATCTCGATGTACGGCTCGACCTGGTGAGCACCGGCCGCGTCGGTCAGCTTGGCCGACCCGGGAACATAGGTGAGGCAGGTGGGGTGAAAGTCCTTGAACCAGTTGTACGTCACCGCGGGGGACTGCACGCGAGAGAACGTGGTGCTGACGGTAATCGTGTCACCCACCGCGGGCGTGCCGTTACTGATGGTGCGGGAGAACTGCGACTGGTTGTCGTTCCAGGTCAGCGAGACGGGCTGCGCATCCGCGGCCCCGGCAGCGAACAGACCCCGATCGCAGCCGCAGCACTCACGACAGAATGTTCATTGTGCGTCCCATACGAATTCCCTTGTATTTCTCTGAGTGCATTCGATCGTGAGCCGTCCGGTTCACGTCGATGAATCCTAGAATTCGGTGCGGGGGAAGAGAAACCAGAATTTGTGGACTGTTGACAATCAGTACTTGTGACAGGCCGGGTGCATCTAGCCCACTACCATGGGTGTGCCTCGCCTCGATGCGGTGTTCAGCCGGATGAAATCGGCCACTGCCCCGGCATCTGGTCCGATGAGCTTGACACGTGCACTGATCGGTGGAGTTATGAAGTCCATCGGGCGCCCATACATGTAAATAGCTGCTACTCGAATATTCAAATCCGGCGATTCCACTCCCTGGAGGGTTCGGCCGAAGGTTATCAGGTCGCCGCAGCGAACAGCGCCGGCCACGCACCGCACGATGACGTACGCGCAATCGTGCGCAAGCACTTGCGCGGTCAGTGCCTCGAGCACACCTCCCCCAGCGGCCGTCATGGAACCGCCAGAAACGACCTGGTCGTTTCCGGATCCAGAGTCTCGGGATACAGCCCGACAGGGCCTCCGGTGACCCGGTAGACGATCGACATCAGGGTGATAGTCTCCTCGAGGTCTGCGAGCGCAGAAAAAGACTCTCTCTCGCATGCTCGCCGATATGCAAGCGGGACCCATCCGAAGCCGTCCACGAAATCGTAATCGGCAACTTGACCCCGAACCCACCCCTCAATTTCTATTCAATCTGTCCATCGCCTTGAGCTGGCCCAGCTATAACACTGTGGTTCCGGCGCGCATGTCACGGCTGAGCGGGCCTGTCGAGAATTTTCATGTGAAACAGAATATTTCCGGTAGTGCTGTCTGCTAGGAAGTTACGAGATCTACCAGAGGTATCGATAATTTCCAGCCACGATATATCATCGTGGGGATAATTTTCCAGAAGGTGCACCAGGGACAGAGTGAATGCCTTCAACTCTTCGTCGTTACCGGTTCGGTTCAATCGTTTCGTATAAATCCCTAGAAGTTTCACGCGCGGCACAACGCCGATTTCGAAGCGTGCGACGTCCTCGGGTGAATCGGCTGCGCCCTTATCTATCACCCCTCGATTTTTGGCGTCCAAAATCATACGCTCTATTTCGTTTCTGTCCACGGTCCTCCCAAGTAGCTCGTTTCGGCACCCTTGACGGTGCCCTCGATGGTAACTTCATATTCTTGATATGCGTACGATACACCCGGAACGCGCGCGTAGCCTATACCGTCGGCATTTGGTATCCGCAGAACGATTCCGGGGCCGGCGCCATCCTGGCTGAACGCTAGTGCGGTGTCGTAATCGGTTGTCCACGACGTGAAGATGCTGTCGGTTCTGCCGCCTGCATGTAGACCTGCATCGGTGATCTCGCCACCTACGGGCTCTGCAATCCCGTTCTGGGCGTTTTCGTACGCGCGTTGCCAGTGCGGGAACATGCTGCCCTGATCTCCGTACGGAACTCCCCGGTACAGATATGGAGACTCGTTCGGGTCCCAGCTTCCGCCATTGACGGTCGGGGTGCACTCGTTCGGTACAAGTCCAAGTGGATCACACCATCGCAGAGGGTTTCGTGGATACGTTGACGGATTCGAAGATGGAGAAAGGCCAAGCGGATCTTGGGTCAAGTAACGTCCGCTGCCAGGATCGTAGAATCTGTGAAGATTGTAGTGCAAGCCGGATTCGGAATCGTAGAACTGACCAGGAAGCCTAATTGCTGAACCCATTGTCCCCTGCCATGTGGTATCGCCCCACAGATCGGCGCGCGATGTTCCCATGACGGTCATTGTGTTGATGTCGATAAGCGCATTAGGCGCGCCGCTCAGTCCTGCGGCAATCGCGCATCCGGTACTGGTCCCATTTGTGCTTCGACGTTCGGTAATTGGGATATGGGTGTGTGGTAGATGGGCCCATTCGGTCGATGAGCTGTCCCCGTGTTCCTCAACTAGTCGCGTGTTGTCCCATATGTATTCGAATCGCTGGACTGAAATGCCGTCGCGGTTGAGATGCTGCTTCGACACTCGGCGGCCGAGTGCATCATAGGTATATCGCCACCATCGTTCATCCGGCGTCCATACATCGATGAGCTGATCGAATGCGTTGTAGCGGAAATGCCATATCGCTGGCTTTCGTGACAGGCGCTTTGTAACCCGGCGGATCAGACGGCCGCCGGAGTCGTAGTAGTAGCGGTTTCGGCCAGATCGAATGAGCAGGTTGTTGTGGTATTCACGCTTGCCGTCGTTGTCTGGATCATCGGCAGAGGACATAGGGACCTGCGTGGAACTGGCGTCAGGTGGTTCGGGAAGCGATCGGGTGATGTTGGACAGCGGGTCGTATACATAGGCCTCGGTCAGGGCGCTGTTGTTGTGGATGGTAGCCACACGGCCAAGAGAGTCGATTTCGTATCGACGCTCCTCGGGCTCTTTCTCAGGCAATCGGAGAGTGTGTGTTGTGAGGTAACCGTCTGGGCGGTAGGCGTATTCATCGTGACGGACGGTCGAGGGTGCCGGCCGTGGTGCGTCGCCGAAGTTGAGGTCCAGAGAACTGGCGGGGAAGGCAGTGACTGTTTGGGATGCCACCCGGCCGGCAGGGTCGAACGTCTTATGGATGTCGAGTTCGCCGATGCGCCAGCCAGTCGTGCGGCCGAGACGGTCGTAGTTGAAATTGATGCGGTGGCCATGGGCGTCGAGTGCGCGGATGCGGTGAATACTGTCGTATGTCCAGCCTGATACACCTCCGGATGGCGTAATCCGGCGGATGCGGCGTCCGAGGCTGTCGTACTCGTGGCGCATCGGCTGCTGATCGTCGAGTTGCTGAGTCTCGAGCAGGCCGGCGGAGGTATAGCTGTTGATGAGGGTGTGGATCGGTTCGCTGTCGACACCACAGATTGCGGTGAGGATTCGGCCCACCCGGTCGTAGGTGAATTTCTTGTATTCGCCTGTGGTGGCTGTGATGTCGGTCAGACGGCCGAGTATGTCGTAAGTGTGCTGTTTGGTGATGCCGGACGCGGCGGTGGTCGCCGCAACACGGCCTGCCGAGTCGTGGTGGTAGGCGATGGTGGCGCCGGAATAGTTGGTCTCGGCCTTCAATTGCCCCGCGCGGTCGTACTCGTAGGTCCAGCGTTGTCCCAGCGGGTTGACTACACCGGTCAACCGTCGTTCGCGGTCCCACAAGTAACGGGTGACGGACCCGTCCAAATCTGTGCGCGATAGTAACTGGTCGAATGCGCCGTACCTGAGACTGATTGTGCCGCCGGAGCGGTTTGTATGGGTGAGCTGGTTGCCCTCCCCATCGTAGGTCCAGGTTTCGCTGTTGCCGTCGGGGTCGGTGCGGCGCAGCAACTTCCCGGAAGGAGACCACTCGTAGCGGGTGACCTGCTGGAGAGCGTCGGCAACGGTGATCGGACGACCAAAACCGTCGCGCTCGACGTAGGTTCCCGCACCCGCGTTGTCTACGATCGTTACTGGCAGACCTGCGCCGTCGGCTTCGACGGTGGTACGGCCGCCGATCGCATCTGTAGTAGCGGCAAGGGCACCAGTTGGGTGATAAGCGAATTCGGTACGCGCACCGTCCGCCGTTACGACCGCAGCGAGGTCGCCGTTTTTCGTCCACTCCTGCTGTCTGATGCTTCCGTCGGCATCTACGATCTTCGTCGGCCTTCCGCGTGTGCCGTACTCCACGCGGATCGTTGCCCCGTCGGGCCGAGTGATCTGCGCTACGTCCCCATCGCCGGTGTAGGTGTAGCTGGTGACTGCCCCGTCCGGCGCGATCACTCGCAGCGGCCGGCGTTCACTGTTGTAGTCTGTATGTGTTCGCGCCCCGACCGGGTTGACGTGGTCGCGCAGGCGGAGGTCTTCGTCGAAGCCGTAGGTGTCGACGCCGCCGTCGGTGCTGGTGACGGTGGTGAGAGAGCCTGTGCCGTCGGCGAATCGGAGGTAGTCGTAGTCGGCGTCGAGAACGCCGCCGATGCCGCGTTGGCGGATGACCTGGCCGGCTTCGTTGTAGGTGTTGACCATCTGGTTGCCGTTGGAGTCGGTCCAGGAGGTCATGCGGTGGTGTTCGTCGTAGGTGAAGCGGGTGAGGGCTCCCACTCCGTTGGTGACGCTGGTGAGTTCGCCTGCGGTGTAGGTGAATTCACGCACCATGACCGGCGTGCCGCGGTCGACGATGGCGAGGCGGGTGACGCGTCCGTTGTCGGCGTCGACCAGGACGCGGTAGCCACCGGAGTGGCTGACCTCGATGGGTTCGCCGTTGCTGTTGTAGTGGAAGCGGATTCGGTTGCGATGGCGGTCGGTGATCGCTGAGACGGCGTAATTGCCGAGACGGGAATCCAAGGAGTCCAAACCCGGCTCGGGGGCGAAGTGCCACACCAGTTCCCGGTGCTCGTCGTGGATCCGGTAGCCGCCGGTCTCGGTGCGGGTGAGAGTGATGTGCTTGTTGCCGGTGACCGGGACGACCGCCTCGCCGACCGCGGCGTGGGGGTAGGCGAGCATGATGCCGTCCTCGCCGAGGAAGGTCACGCCCTCGTGTTCGACGACGATGCGCTGGTCGAGCGTGCAGGACCAGGAGCGGCCGAACCAGCGGCCGAACCGGTAGCTCGAGCGGTGCCGGCGGCCCAGCCGTAGCGGCAGTACACCGGGCAGGTCGATATCGGTTTCGGGTAGGAGGAACTCGCCGGTCGCGATGTCGACCGGGTCCTTGCAGGTCGGGGTCTGGTCGTCGGATCGGTCGGTCTCGTGATTGTTGTCGCGGGCAACCGAATTGGCGTCCTGGTCGACTGCGTTCCGGGTTTCCGGCGTCGACGGCTCGTGGGCAGGGTCTTTGGCCGGCTCGCCGGCACTCGGGTTGTCTCCGGTCGCGGGGTGTTCAGGCGACGGCGATCCGTCCGTCGGATGCGGCGAGTCGTGGGGCGCAACCGGTTCGGTGGTCGAGGCTGGGGCCGGGTGCTCGGAACCCGGCATGGTGTCTGCGGGGAGGGACGGCTCGGTGGGACGGCTTCCGTCCGGCACCTGTGGTTGCTCGCCGTTCGGTGCGGGACTGTCCGAAGCTGGTGCCGGTGAATCAGGCTGTGCGGGAGCCTCGGTCGGTCCACCCGGATCCGAACTCACCGGACGATCCGCATTCGGCGGCGGAGCGTCCGACCCTGGGGCAGGCGAATCAGTATGTGCGGGCATGTCTGTCGACGCACCCGGATCCGTGCCTGCGGAGTGATCCGGGTTCGGTGCGGGTGTCTCCCCGCCGGGTGCCGGTGAATCAGGCTGTGCCGGTGCGTTGTTCGGTGCACCGGTGTCGGTACTCCCGGAATGTGTATCGCCCGGCACATTTTCGGCCGGGGGAGCCTCCCCGCTGGGTGAGGGAGCACCTGTCGGCGCTTCGGTGCCAGGAGCTGCGGAGGTGGGATGAGTGTCGGCTGCCGGGCTCGAGCCGAGGTCCGGCTGGGCCTCGGGTATCTCCGGTTTCGGTGCCGCCGCCGCTACGTCGCGGGTGGCGTTCACTGCCGCCTGATCGGCCGCGGTGGAAGCGTCCTCCGCCGCGACCCGTGCCGCGTTGGTGCTGAGTTCGGTTGCGGTGTCGGCAACTTCGGCGGTTACGGTCTCCGCCGCGGTCCCGCCGCCGGTCGCGAGGCCGATCACGACCTGACCGGTCAGGTTGCCCAGCGCGTGGCCCGGATCGTTGGTCGCGTCGTTCCACATCGACGACACGACGGCGCCGGGATCCGAACCGGCCACGACCATTCCGGCGTACAGGTCGGTCAGCCCGGTGACGTATTGCGCCGGATGGGTGAGGTTGTAGGGGTCGGTCGGGTCGATCTGGCGGACGAACTGGACCAGCCCACCGACCGAGGACAGCAGTCCGGAATCGAAGTCGAGCTGGAAGTCCTGCCAGACATCGGAGGCATCCGAGAGATCGGCTTTCATGCGATCGGTGAACGACGGCACCTCGGGTGCTTCGTTCATCGCCTCGCGCAGCGCGGTCACTGCGGTGTTCGCGGCATTGTCCCGGTCGGCGCGGGCGCCGCCCAGCATGTCGCGGGCATCCTGGTAGGTCGTCGACCAGGAGTCGATCGATGCCAGCGAATGCTTGTCCTTGTACGCCTGGGACTGCGAGTTCCACCAGTCGGTCTTGGTCTTCTTGTCCTTGTCGGCCTGGTCCCAGAGGTCGACGGCCAGGCCGGCTTTCTTCTGCGCCGCGGTGACCTCGTGACCCCATGCATCGAGCGCGTCCGCGGCCTTCTTCATCGCGTCCGACGCCGTTCCCCACAGCGCCGGGTGTTTACCGAACTCGGTGTGGAAGGAATCCGCCGCTTCGCCGGTCCAGTCGGCGGTGTCGATCTTCTTCAGCGCGGTGCCGGCCTCGTCGGTGGAGGTCTGCATCTTGCGCAGCTCGCCGACGGCCTTGCCGATCGCGGTCGCGTCGCCGTGGACGAGTTCCTTGGGATCCTTCGTCTCACCGAGTTGCTTTTCCGGGATCTCGTCACCGGCGGCGTCGGCGAGGTTGCGCGACAACCAGTTCAGGGCTGCCGCGTCACCCGAATCACCGATCCACGACGCGGCATCGGCCAGCGCGCCGGTGGCTTTCGCCCCTGCACTCTCGACACCGTGGACGGCCTTGTCCGTCCACGACTCGAGGTCGTCCATCCACCCCATCAGCTATCCATCCCCCGAAAGCCTTGTCGCACTGCCGAAACCGTGTCCGGTTACTTCTTCGCCGCGTTCGCCTGGATCTGGGCGGCCTGGTCCATCACCCCGGTATGCCAGCCGCTGGGCAGTCCGAGCACATTGCTGTTGGCGGCGACGTTCATCTTCTGTTCGTCGAGCTTCATCTGCTGCCACGCCTGGTCGAACGAGGTCGACGAATAGTCCGGGTGGGCAAGCTGGTTGATCGGATTGGTCAGAATGTCCTGCCAGGACTGGGCGTCGATCTGCTGGGTCGTCAGGTGCGGGTTGCCGGTCGCGTCGGCGACCAGTTCCTTCAACGCGTTCGACACCGTGTCCTGCTGCTGCTGGTAGCGGCCCGCCGCCACCCCGGCGGACTTCGCGAGGGAGTTGGCGGACTGAACCAAGGTCCGAACACCCCACGACCAGCGGTCCGCGAAATCGGAGAAGGCTTGTTGGACAGCGAGTTTCCCGGTGTCCTGCTGTGACAACGCGATCTGCGAGAATCCCCGTCCCGAGGCGGCGGTGTCCTTGGTGCCGATGTCCTGAAGGTCTTTGATGATGCCGGTGATTCCCTCGGCTGCCTGCTTCAAGGTTTCAGGGTCGACGTTCAATTGATCAGACACCGGCCGGGCCCTCCGCCTCGTCGACCCGCGGCGGGAACGCCATCGGCCGCGCACCCGCGATATCGACCAGAACACCGGTCGGATCCGGGCGCTGTTCGGCGTAGTCGACCAGCCAGCGCCCACGCACGGTGTGATGGCGGTACACCGCGTCCGCGTCGACTCCGCGTGCGTTCTCGAACGCGGCGTACTCGGCGAGAGTGGTGAACGCCGTCATCCAGCGCACCCCGCGCACGGTGGAGGTCCACACTCGGTCGTCGGAGGTGATCGGCACGATCAGCAACGAGTCGCGCACCGCCGCCCGCAACACATCGGCCTGCCCGAAACCGGAATAGAACGCGGCGATCTCGGACCGCAAGGGCCCGCTGTCGACGATGTCCACCCCTACCACATCCCCCTGGCCCGATATGGCCGAATTGCAACCTCTGGCCAGAGGCTACCGGGGTTCGGTTCGGTCGTCCAAGTGGATTCGCGCTGTGGCACAAGGACTGTGCGCCATCAGGGACTCGGCTGGGATCGGCGTCTGAGCGTGGTACGGGTCAGCGTGTGAGCGTCGAATCGGCGACACGGGGACGGCGGCCTTCGCTGCCCGCGAATTCGACCTGGCGTCGGGGTTGCGATCACGGTCGGCGAATACCTGGGCGCCCGACCAGGAGCGGTGCAGCATGGGGCGGTTCGATGGCTCGGAGCGAGGTTCCTCGGGATCGGTGTGGTTGTGATGGCGGAGTTGCATGAGTTGAGCGCGCTGGAGCAGGGTGCGGCCGTGCGGTCCGGTGAGGTCGGGGTGGTGGAGCTGGTCGAGCATCACCTCGCGCGGATTGCTCGGCTGAATCCGGAGTCGCACGCGTTCCTGACGGTGACCGTCGAGCAGGCGCGGGCGGCGGCACGCGCCTTCGCCGGTTCGGAGTTCGAGCAGGCCTCACCGCTGGCCGGGGTGCCCACCGCGATCAAGGATCAGCTGGGCGTGCCGGGCACGCCGACGACGTTCGGGTCGGCCGCGTTCCGGGACCACCGGCCCGAGATCGAATCTGCGGGAACGGCTTTGCTGCGGCGCGGTGGCCTGATCAGCCTGGGCAAGACGAATCTGCCGGAGTTCGCGGCCGGCCTGTACACCGACAACGATCTGACCGGGTCGGTGCGCAGCCCGTGGGACCGCACCCGCACCGCGGGCGGCTCGTCCGGTGGCGCGGCGGTGGCGGTGGCGACCGGGCTGGTGCCGGTCGCGCACGGAACCGACGGCGGCGGTTCGATCCGGATCCCGTCGTCGGCGTGCGGGCTGTTCGGACTGAAGGCGTCGCGGGGCCGAGTCAGTAACGGCCCCAACGGGATCGACGTCACCGGCCTGAGCTGCCATGGGCCGCTGGCCCGTACGGTCCGCGACGCCGCAGCCTTCCTGGACGTGCTGGCGATCCCGCAGACCGGTGACCCGTACCGGGCGCAGCAGTTGCCGCCGGGGCAGACCTACCTCGCCGCGGCCGACGCCGAGCCGGGCCGGCTGCGGATCGGCGCGTACGCCACCGGCGCCGGACCGGAGGCCGCCCGCGCCTACCGCGAGGCGATCGACCTGCTGGTCGGCCTCGGGCACGACGTGATCGAGATCGAGAACCCGGCCGAACCGGCGGTCGCCGAGGCATTCGCGGTGGTGTGGTCGATCCAGCAACTGCACCACCAGGTGCCGCCGGAGCGGGAGGAGCTGCTGCGTCCGATCAGCCGCTGGTGGCGCGAGTTCGGCCGCCAGGTCACCGGTGAACGGTTGTTCGCGGCCCTGGCGACGCTGCAGTTGGGCGGCCGCCGGGCACTGACGGCGTTCGCGCCCTACGACGCCATCCTCACCCCCACCCTGGCCCAACTGCCGCCGTCACCGGACTGGTTCACCGCTCCCGACGACCGGCTGGTCGAGCTGGCCAGGCAGGGCGAGGTCAGCCCATACGCGGGCTTGTTCAACGTCACCGGCCAGCCGGCCGCGTCGCTGCCGCTGCACTGGACCGAAGACGGCTTCCCGGTAGGTGTCACCCTCGCCGGCCGCCCGGCGGGTGAGGCCCAGCTGCTGTCACTGTCGGCCCAGCTCGAGGCGGCCCGACCGTGGGCGCACCGCCGACCGCCGGTCCCGGCCGACGTGTGACAGCCGGCTGCGGTGGGACGCACCGACGACCCAGAACACCCGCCGCGCGCTGGAATTCGCGGCGACAGCTGCCGGGTACCAGCGCGGTTCGCCGGATGCCGCGGCGCTACAACCTCGCTGCATTCGCCTTCGATACCCGCCGGTCGAATCTGATCGGCAGGTGATGCCGAAACGCTCGCTGCCGTAACGCAAAAAGACCACCCTGGCGATCCACCTGGATGGTCTTTTCCTTATTGTGCGCCATCAGGGACTCGAACCCCGAACCCGCTGGTAGAGAGTTTCTGTCGATGTGCTGGTGGCGCTCATGTTCAGGTGATGGTGGGTGGTTCCGGGATCGAGTTATTGGTGGTCGACGACCTGGTGCTACCGGCGGTTCGGTCGCGCGGGACCACCTACCGTCATCCGGAATTCTTGGGGATAGTTTTGGGGCGGGACCATCCTTCCACCGGTGTCTTCGCTGTGGACAAGCGCGGTCGTGGAATCGGGGGCTTCACTTGTCCGGTCGAGGTAGTGGGCGGTGATGTCGGCGCCAGTGTTGGGGACCGCTTGGCAGCCTTGGCAGCTCGCCTGTTCGGTGCCATAGGGCGACGGCGGCGGGACCACCGAACTCCGCTACAAGCCGAGCATGGATCTCTTCGTACCCATCGGCGATCGCGGCACTGACCGGCGCGGGGGATCCTGGCCGGCTACGAAGCCGACGACTCCTACGTCGCCTGGCCCGATCACGCAGTGGGGACGTGAAACGGTGAGCGATTTTCGAAGGCTGTGCTGCGTATGCCGCGCAGGAGCAGAATGGCGGCGGCTACCACCAGCGGCGCCGGGGTCGGCTCGACGATCACCGCGCACACGGTGCCCCAGGTGAGAACCGTCCAGGCGAGGAATTCCGGTGGAACGACGCCTCTTCGATTCATCCACACCACGAGCAAACCGACGAGTGTGAGGGGCAGGCCGAAACCGGCTGGGTTTGCCCAGAAAGCGTTGGCCGACGTGGTGTCCTCCCACCAGTGGCCCCACAGTTGCAACGACAGCCAGTCCCCGAAGGACGCCGAACTCAGCAGTAGCCCGACAGTGAGGTGTCCGGCACCGATGAACGTGAGGATAACGCCTGCCCATTTGATCATTCGATTCTCGCGTTGCTGCTCCATGTCGACCCTCCAGGGCGTTATACGGGACCGTTCAACCCGAAGCTTAAGCCCGGATATACGCCTCCGTATAGATGCTGGAGGTGTGGCAGACAGCACGCTGCTGGCGTTCCGGGTGCATCGAATTTGATTGCGCCCTAAGGCTTTGGGCCGGTCGGTCGGTCGGTCGCCGGCGCGGTGATGTAGATCCGGCCGCCGCGACCAACGGCGGGCATCCTCACCTGCCACATCGCGGTGATCGCGATCCTGCTCCGGCTGCTGTGCACCGCCGACCGGCCCGACGTCAGGCCGGGCGCCGTGCGCCGGCGATGGTCAGGGCGATGTCCACGAGCATGTCCTCTTGACCGCCGACCAGTCCACGTCGCCCGGCCTCCATGAGCAGGGTGCGCGCGTCGACGTCGTATCGCTCGGCGGCGGCCTCGGCGTGCCGCAGGAAGCTGGAATACACGCCCGCATAGCCGAGAGTCAGTGTCTCCCGGTCGACGCGGACCGGCCGATCCTGAAGCGGGCGAACGAGATCGTCGGCCGCATCTTGCAGGGCGAAGACGTCGCAGCCGTGCTGCCATTCCAGCAGGTTCGCGACCGCGATGAATGCCTCGATCGGAGTGTTCCCGGCACCTGCGCCATGTCCGGCGAGCGAGGCGTCGACGCGGATGGCGCCGTGCTCGACGGCGGTGACGGAGTTGGCTACCGACAGCGAGAGATTCTCGTGGGCATGAATGCCTATTTCGGTCCCGTGGTCGAGAATGTCGCGGTATGCCCGAATGCGTGCGCCCACATCGTCCATGGTGAGCCGACCACCGGAATCGGTGACGTAGACACAATGTGCGCCATAGCTTTCCATCAGTTTGGCCTGTGCGGCCAGATCCGGGGCCGACGCCATGTGGCTCATCATCAGGAAGCCCGCGACGTCCATGCCCATTGCGCGAGCTATCGAAATGTGCTGGGCGGCAACGTCGGCCTCGGTGCAATGGGTGGCGATGCGCACTGATCGGACGCCGAGATCGTAGGCGTGGCGCAGATCGTCGACTGTGCCGACTCCGGGGAGCAGCAGCGTGGTCAGGCGAGCCCGCCGGATATTGGCGGCGGCCGCTTCGAGCCACGTCCAGTCGCTGTGCGAGCCGGGACCGTAGTTGACCGATCCGCCCGAGAGACCATCACCGTGGGCGACCTCGATGGCGTCCACGCCGGCGGCGTCGAGAGCTGCCACGATCGTGCCGACGTCCTCGGGTGCGATCCGATGGCGAACCGCGTGCATGCCGTCGCGCAGAGTGACGTCCTGTATGTAGAGGCTGGTCGGGCTCATCGGGCATTCTCCTTCTGCGACTGTGTGATTCGCTCCGCGACCTGGATGGCCGCCGAGGTCATGATGTCGAGGTTCCCGGCGTAGGCGGGCAGATAGTCTGCGGCGCCCTCGATCTCCAGGAACACCGAGACCCGGTGGGTGGGCATCCGGTCTGCGCGGTCGGCCAGCAGGGTGTGCACCGGCTGGTCGGAGGGAATCGCGTCGATCTGGACCTCCTGTTTGAGGCGGTAGCCGGGTACGTAGGCCGCGACGTCGGTGACCATGTTCGCGATCGATGCCCGGATCTGCTCGTGGCTGCTGGGGTCGGTGGCCTCGACCAGGCAGTAGACCGTGTCGCGCATGATCAGCGGCGGCTCCGCCGGATTGAGAATGATCACCGCCTTGCCGCGCTCGGCGCCGCCTACCACTTCGATTGCGTGTGAGGTGGTTTCGGTGAACTCGTCGATGTTGGCCCGCGTGCCGGGGCCCGCCGACCGGGATGCGATGGAGGCGACGATCTCGGCGTACGCCACGTGCGCCACCCGCGAGACGGCGGCGACGATCGGAATGGTGGCCTGGCCACCGCAGGTCACCATGTTCACGTTCGGGGCGTCGAGGTGATCGCACAGGTTGACCGCGGGCACGACGAAGGGACCGATCGCGGCGGGAGTCAGATCGATCATGCGTTTGCCCAGCGGTGCGAGCCGGGCGTGGTTGTGTTCGTGCGCCTTCGCCGACGTCGCGTCGAAGACGATGTCGATGTCGTCGAAGCATGGCATGCGCAGCAGGCCCTCGACCCCTTCGTGTGTCGTCGGAACCCCGAGGGCCGCCGCACGTCGGAGACCGTCGGAGTGTGGATCGATGCCGACCATGACGGCTGGTTCGAGGGACCGGGAGCGCCGCAGGAGCTTGACCATCAGGTCGGTGCCGATGTTCCCGGACCCGATTATTGCGACCTTGGCGCGAACATTACTGTCGCTCAACGGATTACCTTTCATGAGAAGGACGCCGACACGTGGCCGAGTCCGTGGATGTACACATCGACGACCACGCCCGGTCGGACGGGCCGCATCGGCCCCAGCGCACCCGACAGGATCACCTGCCCGGCCCGCAGCGGATCGCCGAAGTCGCGCGCCGTCCGCGCCAGCCAGGACAATGCGTGCAGGGGGTCGCCCAGGCAGGCGGCCCCGGTGCCGGTCGACACCACCTCGCCGTCGATCTCCATGCGCATGGTGACCTCGGCCGGCTCCAGCTCGTCGAGGGTGCGGTGCTCCTCGCCGAGGATGAACACACCGCTGGACGCGTTGTCGGCGACGGTGTCAGCAAACGAGATGTCCCAGTCGGCGATTCGGCTGTCGACGATCTCCAGCGCGGCGACCGCCGTGCCGACGGCCCGGCGGCATTGGGTATCGTCGAGCGGCCCGTCGGCCAGGTCCGCGGCGAGGAGGAAAGCGATCTCGGCCTCCGCGCGGGGCTGCAACAGTTGTGTGATCGGAATCTCGCAGCGATGTTCGAAGGCCATGTCGGAGAACAGGACTCCGAAATCGGGTTGGCCCACGCCGAGTTGCCGCTGAACCGCTTCGGATGTCGCACCGATCTTGCGGCCGACCACCGTAGCGCCCCGGGCGATCCGGACGGCGTTGAAGTGCGTTTGTATTCGATAGGCGGTGCGCACGTCGTCCGCGTCGATCAGATCGCGTAACGGTCGACACGGGCGGCGGGTGGCTGCGGCCTCTGCCAGGCGCGACGCCGCGCGGGCGACGGTCGCCTCGTCGACACATGACATGACAATCTCCCTTCTGTCGTACTGTGAGGGCGGCGATCAGTCCACCTCGGCCCTCGCGGCCCGCGCAGTAAATCCGGTCCGGTGAGTGGACCGGTCGCAGGAAATGAGGCATCCCATGACTTCCAGCCTGGATCCGCGCTCGGTACTGGGACGGATCGTGCTGATCCTGGACGCGTTCGAGGTCGAGGACCATGCGGTCGGCCTGTCGGAGCTGGTCCGGCGCACCGGGCTACCGAAGGCCACCGTGCATCGGATGTGCCAGGACTTGGTCGCCGCGCGCTTGCTCAGCCTGTCTTCGGCGGGCTACAGCCTGGGGCGGGGATTGTTCGAGCTGGGTCTCCGGGCGTCCGTCGAGCGCGCGCTCTCGGAGGTCGCTGTTCCCTTCATGCAGGACCTGTATGCCCGCACCCGCGAGACGGTCCACCTCGGTGTGCTCGACGGCGACGAGGTCGTCTACGTCAGCAAGATCGGCGGTCATCGCCAGGTATCCGCACCGTCCCGGGTGGGTGGTCGAATGCCTTTGTACTGCACGGCAATTGGGCGAGTTCTGCTCGCGCACTGTGATGCGGCGACCGTCGACCGCATTCTGTCGGGCCGCCTGATTCGGCGCACCGCGCGCACGATCGTCGGACCGGGCCTGCTGCGCGCTCAACTGGATCGCGTGCTCGAAGCGGGAGTCGCCTTCGAATACGAGGAATCCTCGGCCGGGGTCGCCTGTATTGCCGCTCCCATCCTCGGCTCGGCCGGCCAACCTCTTGCCGCAATCTCGGTTACCGGCTCCACCTCGCGCTTTCGACCCGCTGAACATGTCGATCCGGTGCGCGCCGCCGCGACCGGTGTGGCATCCGCCCTCGCCCGGCGGCCGCGGTTGAACCCTCGTTGACCCTTCCGCCTCTTGACTACCGGTGGCGGACGGTCCTATCGTTCGATCAATCAATCAATCAATTGATCAATCGAACGTTTGGAAGGGGTCGTGCCCATGCCGCGAAGCGTTGCCGACCGTGATGTCACGCGAACGCATGTCGTCGAGGCCGGAGGAATTCCGACCAAAGTCCTGACGGCGGGGTCGGGCCGGCCGGTCGTGCTGTTGCACGGTTCCGGTCCTGGAGTCTCGGCGGCCGCGAACTGGTCCAGCCTGATCCCGGAGCTCGCCCGAGATTTCCTGGTGATCGCACCCGATATCGCGGGATTCGGGGGTTCGATCGGGCCCGCGGGCACCGTGTACGGGATCAAGCTCTGGGTGCGGCAGCTCATCGAGTTGCTCGACGCGCTGGAGCTACCTTCGGTGACCTTGCTGGGCAACAGTTTCGGCGGTGGGCTTGCCCTCGCCGCGACACTCAAGCATCCGGGGCGGGTCGACGGGCTCGTCCTGCTCGGCACCCCGGTGGGCACCTTCGAGATGACCGAGGGGCTGCGGTCGGGCTGGCATTACGAACCACACGAGGCCGAAATGCGGCGAATCCTGGAGATATTCGCGTACGACCCCGCCCTGGTCACCGAGGACATGGTTCGGGAGCGGTACGAGGCCAGTGCCCGTCCCGGTGCGCAGGACGCCTACCGGCGACTCATTCCCGAACCGGGTCTGGCGGGCACACCCGTCAAGGGCGTACCGGAGGAGTCGCTTCGCGCCATCAACCAGCCGACGCTGATCCTGCACGGCAGGGAAGACAGTGTGATCCCGGTCGAGCTGGCATGGCGGGCCGCACACCACATCCCGAACGCCGACCTGAAGGTGTTCTCGCGGTGTGGCCACTGGGTGCAGTTGGAGCGGCGCAGCGAATTCCTCTGCGAGGTAAGCGATTTCCTGGGCAGGCTGCGATGAGCCGATCGGGAGTGGACAAAGCGCTCTACGACATCGTCGCCGGCAAACAGGCGCGCGAGGGCTTCGTCTCGGATACGCCCGGATTCCTCGACCGATACCGGCTCGACGCGGACGAGCGCGCTGCCGTCGGCGGCATCGACCTACCGGCGCTGCGGGATCGCGGTGCGAACCCCATGTTGCTGTGGGGCCTGTGGATGACCTTCGGCGATCGCAGCCTGCCCGGTTATCTGGCCGAACTCCAAGGCGGCCATAGCCTCTCGATTCGGAAGGAACCCAAGAATGGCTGAGCTGGTGGGCGGATTCCTGGTGCCGCACGACCCGATGGTCCTCACCGATCCGCAGGCGCCGCCAGAAGCGGTCCAGGAGCGGATCACCGAGGCGTACGCCGAGGTGGCAAGGCGGGTGGCCGATCTCGCCGCCACCACGCTGATCATCATCGGCACCGACCATTATCTGCTGTTCGGACCCGGCTGCCTGCCGCAGGCGCTGATCGGCAGCGGCGATGTAGACGGTCCGCTGGAGCGTCTGCCCGGCATGCGCAGGCGGCAGTTTCCCGACAACACCGCGTTGGCACGGCATCTGGTGAGCCACGGGCACCGCACCGGAATCGATTGGGCGGTGGCCGATTCGCTGACCGTCGATCATTCGGTCGCGATCCCGTACTTCCGCATCGGCCTCGATGCGGAACTTCCGGTGATTCCGATCTATCTGGCCTGTGGCGTCGAACCCATGCTGCCGTTGCGGCGGGCCGAGCAGATCGGGCAGAACCTGAAGGAGGCCGTGGAGAGCTGGGACGGCAACGAGCGGGTGGTCGTCATCGGCAGCGGTGGCATCAGCCACTGGGTCGGCACCGGCGACATGGGCCGGGTGAACGAGCAATTCGACCGCATGGTGCTGGATCTCGTGACCGCCGGAGATGTGGCGGCGCTCGTCTCGCTCACCGATGACTACATACTCGAGCACGGCGGCAACGGCGGCCTCGAGATCCGCAACTTCATCGCCGCCATGGCCGCACTCGGCTCGTGCACCGGCGATGTCATCGCCTATGAAGCTGTGCCGGAATGGATTACCGGTCTCGGCTTCGCCGAACTCATCCCGAGCCGGGCCGCAGAAGGGCTCTCCTCATGACCACCGGAACTTCGGCGCCATGCAATGTCGGGCCGGTCGGTCTGCTCGACGGCCGGGAGATGGTGCGCGTGACGCCGCAGGGATGGCCGCCACTGCTGATCTACCGCGTCGACGGCGAGATCTACGCGACCGCCGATACCTGCACCCACGCCACCGCCTCACTGTCGGAGGGCGAACTGGAAGGCCACACGATCGTCTGCCCGGTGCACTGGGCCGAATTCGATGTCCGCACCGGTCGCGCGCTGTGTTTTCCGGCCACCCAGGCGCTCGAGACCTTCGAGGTGTCGGTCGAGGACGGCCAGATCTATGTGCGCGGAACCAATAGCAATGGAAGTGACAAACCATGAGCAAATCGGTCTCGACGATGGTCGGTCCGCAACTGTTGAGCGAAGGCCGGCTGCCGCGCGACATCTTCTGGTCGCAGGAGATCTACCAGCTGGAGCTCGAGCGCATCTTCGCCCGCGCTTGGGTGTTCATCGCCCACGAAAGCCAGCTCCCGCACACCGGTTCGTTCCTCACGACCCGCATCGGTGAGGACGAGGTGATCGTCGTCCGCAACCGCGACGGTCGGGTGGGGGCATTCCTGAACAGCTGTCCGCACCGGGGCAACCGCGTATGTTCGGCGGAGGTCGGGGTCGCGCGCGGATTCGTCTGCAATTATCACGGCTGGTCGTTCGGGCTGGACGGGTCACTGCGCGGCATGCACGAGTCCGGTTCCTACGACCGCGAACCCGGCTTCGATCGCTCCCGACTGGGCTTGACCCCGGTGGCCCAGGTCGAGGGTTACAAGGGCCTGCTGTTCGCGACCTTCGACCCGAGCGCGCCGGCGCTCACCGAGTTTCTCGGGGATTTCACCTTCTACCTGGACGTCATGCTCGACAATGACCCGGGCGGAACAGAATTCGCAGGCGGCTGCATCTCCTCGATCCTGGGCTGCAATTGGAAGATTGCCGCGGAGAATTTCGCCGGCGACGCGTTGCACGCCGGATGGACGCATGCGTCGGGTGCCGAGGCGATGCTCGGCGGGCCGGTGGCGACGCTCGGTGACGAGGCCAACGAGAGCTACCACGTCAATACCAACGGCCACTGCTGGGAATTCAACCTCGACGGCGTCGGCAACGCGGCCACGCTCGGGGACAAACGCATCATGAATTACCTGCGCGAGCAGCGCGGCGCGTTCGAGGCGCGGCTCGGAGCGACCCGGGCGAAGATGGTGGGCTCGGTCAGCTCGGCCAATGTCTTCCCCAACTTTTCATTCCTGCCCGGCCAGAACACCTTCCGCACGTGGCAGCCGCTCGGTCCGCACAAGACCGAGCTGCGCACCTGGGTACTGGTGAATTGCAATGCGCCGCAAGAGGTCAAGGACGCCTGGCGTAAGGGCGCGATGCTGACCTTCTCGCCGTCCGGTGTCTTCGAGATGGACGACGGCGAGAACTGGGAAGGCTCGACGCACAGCAATCGCGGATTCGTGACCCGGCAGCAGCCCCTGCACTACGGGCTCGGCCTGGCAAGCCGAGTCGATCACCCGGAACTGCCCGGCAACGTCTACCGCGGGCAGATCAACGACGCCAATCAACGAGCGTTCTACCACCAGTGGTCGAAGATGATGAGCTCGACCGACTGGGCCGAACTCCTGGACAAAGGGCCGCACGATGACACCGACCGCTGACCCGCAATCGATCGAAACCGTGGACACCGACCTCTATTTCGAAGTAATGGCCTTCGCCGCGCGGGAAGCGCGACTACTCGACGAGGAACGCTATCCCGAATGGCTGGCATTGTTCACCGAGGATGCGACCTACTGGGTGCCGGGCATCGAGAACCGTGGCCGCCACGATTGCTCGGGCATCTACGCACCGCACCGCATGGCGTACTTCGATGACACCGTCGCCGATCTGCGGCACCGGGTGGACCGGTTCACTGCGCCGACGGCATGGGCCGAGGACCCGGCGACCCGGCATCTGCATGTCATTTCCAATATCGAAGTCGAATCATGCGATACCCCTGGGGAACTGTCCGTGCGTTCGGTCTTCGTGAACTACCGCGGTCAGGGCAGCACCGACTCGGCCGTGCTCTACGGCAGGCGGGTCGACCGGTTGCGACGGGTAGACGGGCAGCTGCGCATCGCGGCGCGCAAGGTGGTGCTGAGCCACGCGACGCTACCCGCCAAGAACATCAACACCTTCTTCTGATGGGACATTTCTGATGGGTCGACTGGAAGGGCAGGTCGCCCTCGTTACCGGTGGCGGTGACGGCATCGGGCGCGCCGTGGTCGAACGGTATGTGCGCGAGGGCGCGAAAGTGGTTGTGCTGGAACGGGACAAAGAGCTAGCGAAAGCGATCGAGGACGCCTACCCCGAGCCGGTTGCCGCCGTCGTCGGCGATGTCCGCGATCCCGCGACACACGTCACGGCCACCAGATGCGCGCTCGACATGTTCGGGCGGCTGGATGTCTATGTCGGCAATGTCGGTGTGTACGACTACGGCGCGAAGCTCGACGACCTGGAACTCGCACAGCTGCCCGGAAATTTCCACGAACTCTTCACCACCAACGTGCTCGGCTATCTGCTCGGCGTCCGGGCGGCGAGCTCCGCACTGCGTCACCGCCGGGGCTCGATCATCCTCACCAGTTCCTCGAGCGGAACCTATGCCGGTGGCGGCGGCGCACTGTATGTGGCGTCCAAGCACGCGGTGGTCGGGCTGGTCCGGCAACTCGCCTACGAATTCGCGCCCGACGTGCGAGTCAATGGCATCGCACCCGGGGCAACGCGCACTGGACTGACCGGCGTGACCGGTCTCGGCGGAGACCGTCACCTGCGCGAGGAGACCGGGATGCTCGACAGCATCGCAAAGACGATTCCGCTCGGATTCGTCAGCGAGCCCGAACACCATACCGGTCTCTACGTCGCGCTGGCCTGCGCGGCAGACACCGGATTCGTCACCGGCGCGGTCTTTCCCAGCGACGGCGGATTGGAAGTGCGCGGCCGGCGGGCCGCACGCTCGACCGGCGAGGCCACACCGTGACGCGGCCCGACAGCGTGGTCGTGGTGGGCGGCGGTCTGGCCGGGCACACCGTGGCAGTGACATTGCGCTCATGCGGCTTCCACGGTCGGCTCACGGTGATCACTCAGGAGTCGACCGACCCCTACGATCGTCCGCCACTGTCGAAGGACCTGTTGGCGGGAGAGCCGATCCAGCCCACCCTCAGCCCCCACCTCGCCGATCTCGGGATCGAACTGCACACCGCAACTGCCGCAGTCGGCATCCGGCCGCACGAAATCCTCACCACAGCGGGACGATTCCCGTTCGAGGCCGCTCTGCTCGCACCCGGACTGCGGGCGCGCCGACTGCCGAGCGGGCATGGCGCGCCGGCGGCCAACGTCCTGCGGAGTCTCGAGGACGCCGTTGGTCTGCGTACCGAACTCACCACGGGCCGCAGGGTGCTGATCGTCGGCGCGGGCTTGATCGGGGCCGAGGTCGCCACGGCCGCCGCAGCTGCCGGCTGCCGGGTCTCGGTCATCGGCCCCGACCTCGGCCCGGCCCTCGCCGCCGTGCCCGATTCGGTGCACGACGAGATCCGAGGGTGGTACGACGACTGCGGCATCCGGCTGACGACCGGGGTCCAGGTTCTCGAAACCACACACGACGGAGTGCTACTCAGCGATTCCAGTCGTCGCGCCGCCGATCTGGTGATCGCCGCGATCGGCGGAGCACCGGCGACGGCGTGGCTGCACGGTTCACCGATCGGCCTGGATCCGGCAGGGTTCATCACCACGGACGAGCACCTGCGCACCGACCTACCCGGTGTCTACGCGGCGGGCGACGCGATCGCCTGGCCCTCGGCCCGCTACGGACGCGCGATGCATCTCGAACACTGGCACCACGCGGCCGACTCCGCACAGATCGCAGCCCGGAACATCCTCGGCGCCAACGAAACCTATGATCCGCTGCCCTACTTCTGGTCCCACCAGCTCGGCCACAGCCTGCACTACATCGGCCGCCACGGCCGGGCGGATCCGGCCGAGATCCGCTCGGATACCCGCTCCGGACGGGCGGTGACCTGGACACGCGGCGGGCGGCCGACGGCCGTACTGGCCCTCGACGCGCCGCACCTCGTACGTCGTGCCCGCGCGGCGCTGCAAGCGGCTGATCGACCGGAAATCGGTGCAATGCAATGACAAATCGGAAGAGGAACATGGAATCCGGCAATCGACAATTCGCCGACCTCGTCGCGTCGCTGCGGATCCCGGTGATGGCGGCCCCGATGTTTCTGGTGTCGGGCACCGAGATGGTCACCGCCGCAGCGTGTTCCGGAATCATCGGTACATTTCCCGCCGCGAACGCGCGCACCATCGATGATCTGGGCGGCATGCTCGAGGGCATCGCCGCCGGAGCCGGTGGGGGAGCGTGGGGTGTCAATCTCATCGTGCACCGCACCTATGACCGGCTCGAGGCCGAACTGGCCTTGCTGCACGAGGCCGCGCCGGCTCTGGTGATCACCGCGCTCGGTACTCCGCAGCGTGCCCTCGACGCCGTACATCGCTGGGGCGGATTGGTTTTCGCCGATATCAGCACGCCCGAACAGGCCCGGCGCGCCATTGCCGCAGGCGCTGACGGTCTGGCCGCCGTCTGCTCGGGGGCCGGGGGACACACCGGAAAATACAGCCCCTTTTCGCTGATCGCCGCGATCCGCGAATTCTGGGACGGACCGCTGATCGCCGGCGGCGCGGTGTCTTCCGGCGCGGGCATTCTCGCCATGCGCGTCCTCGGCGCCGACCTGGTCACCATCGGCACCCGGCTGCTCGCGACCACGGAGAGCCGCGCGGCCGAGGGACACCGCCGGATGGTGATCGACGCGACGATCGCGGACATCATCACCTCTGACCGCGTGACCGGGGTTGCCGCGAACTGGCTCGCCGAGAGCCTGAACCGGCACCGGGCGATGGCCGGCGGCCCGACCGGGATCGACTTCTCCGGCGCGATCGCCGATTCCAAGGCCTGGCGGGACGTGTGGTCGGCCGGGGAAGGCGTCGGCGCAGTCCTCGGTCCGGAGTCCGTCGCCGAGGTCGTGGCCGCGCTCGGCGCCGAATATGACGCGGCACTGGCAGGCGTGAGAGCGGACGCGATGCCTGAGCTCACGCAGCCCGTCGCGAACATTCCCGATTGATCACCCTGAAAGAACTCAGCAAGATTTACTGGAGGTTGTGGTGGCCGCTGTGACTACCGAGGATACGACGGCCCGACCGGAACGCGAGCCGTCCGCCAGCGTGGTCGAATCCCTGCGCCGGGCAATGACCGATGCGCCCGATCGAACCGCGATCGTCTGCGGTAACCGGACCCTGACCTTCGCCGAACTGGGCCGTTCGGCGGTGGGTCTGGCACGCCGCCTTTCCGAGTCGGTCGTGGCCGGACATCCGGTCGCGGTCGTCATGCCGAACGGCCCCGAGCTGTCGGCCGCGATCTTCGCCGCCTGGCTGGCGGGTGCGCAGGTGGCCCTGATGAACCCCGGCTTCACCGGCCGGGAACTGCGCCTGCTGCTCGAACGGTCCGGGGCGAGTGTGGTGCTCACCGCGGCCGGCGCCGCCGATCAGGTCTTCGCCGCGGCGGAGTCGCTCGGTCTCGAACTCGTCGTGGTCGGCACCCGCGAGCTGGACCTCGAAACATGGTGCGGCGACGAGACACTCACCATCACCGACGACCAGCTGCCCCCACCGGATCGGCTGGCGACCATGATGTTCACCGGAGGCACCACCGGAGTGCCCAAAGGCGTCGATCACACCCACCGCACCCTGATGCTTACCGTCCTCGGCATGGAGGGGTGCTGGCCGACTCGTCCCGGTGCCGAGGTGTGGCTGAATGTGGCGCCCTCGTTTCATATCTGGGGGTTGCTGATGGGCATCCTCAATCCCGTTTACGGCCACGCCACGGTGGTGATCTGCCAGGGATTCAAGCCCGATGCGGTGGCTACCGCCATCCGCGACCACCGGGTCACCGTGTTCGGCGGCGGTCCGGCCGAGATCTACGCCGGTCTGCTGTCGAGCGAGCACGCCAATCGCGCGAACCTGTCGACCGTGCGGGTGTGCCCGGGCGGCGGATCGCGGTTCTCCGCGGCGCTGCACGATCGCTGGCTGCACCGAACCGGCGTGGTGATCCGCGAGGCGTACGGCATGACCGAACTCGCGCCGATCACCTGCAATCGCTCGGACATGTCCCCACGGCCGGGTTCGGTCGGGTTGCCTGCCGCTGGGGTCGAGGTCCGGGTCGTCGATCCGGACAATCCACACCGGCTCGCGAATGCTCGGGAAGCCGGTGAGATACAGGTCCGCGCACCGCACATGACGATCGGCTATCACGATCCGGCGCACAACGACGGGGCTTTCGCCGACGGTTGGCTCAATACCGGGGATATCGGTTATCTCGACGAGGACGGCTTCTTGTTCATCGTCGATCGTATGAAGGACATGCTCATCGTCGGCGGCTTCAACGTCTACCCGCGCGAGATCGATGAGACCCTGTGCCATTTTCCGGGAATCCTCGATGCCGCCACCGTGGGTGTAGCCGACGAGCGGCGTGGCGAACGTCCGGTCTCGTTCGTCGTCGTCGACGCCGGCGTGGTTCTCGACCGAGCAGAGCTGGCCGACTACTGCACGGCGAATCTGGCGCATTACAAACAGCCCCGAGACGTTCGGGTGGTCGGGCAATTGCCGAAAACCGCCGCGAACAAGATCGATCGTGTCGCCCTGCGGAAGATGGCGGCAGACATGTGATGTGGCCTGACGCCGGTCGGGCGTCCAGCGCACTTCCTGGATCCTGCTGCGGGCTAAGCTGACTTGTTCGATTTCGGAGGAACTATATGGTGGGAGGCCCACGTGTGGCTGCGTCGACGCCGGTCGAGGGGGAGTCGGCCTGGGAGGACAAACGGCGGCGAATTCTCGACGGCGCCGCCGCTGTCTTCTCCTCCCGCGGGTACAGCAAAGGCACCACCAGGGAAATCGCGGCCCAACTCGACCTCAGCCAGCCATCCATCTATCACTACGTCGGATCGAAGGCAGACCTGTTGCGCGAGATCGCGTTACAGGTCGATCGGGACATGACGGCCGCGCTGCACGACGGCTTGGCGGCGGCCCGCGACCCGGTCACCCAGCTGCGGGCGATCATCACCCGATTCACCTATGCGGTGATCGCGAACCATCTCACCTTCGCCGTCTACCGCAGCGAGCAGCGCTGGCTGGAGCCGGCGGTAGCCGAACAAGTGCAACGCGACGAGCGCGAATTCGTCGCCACCGTCCGGAGTGTCGTCGAAAAGGTGCAGGCGCTCGGGCAGCTTCCTGACGCGCCGTCGTCGGTGATCACCTTCGCGATTCTCAATATGGTCAGCGAAAGCTATCGCTGGTATCACCAGGGTGGCTCGCTCGACCCGGCGTCTATCGCCGACGCCTATTGCACACTCATCGGGCTACCGCCGCGGGATTGACGGCAGCCCAACGTCATTGTCAGTAGCGTTAGCCTCGATGTTTCGCCGGGCCGTCGGCCCAGCCTGATCGGTCCGAGGCGCAGTCGGCACCGGCTGCGACCGCCACAGCCAGGTCCAGCCACGATCTTGACCGGATCGTGGCTGGCCAGCGGCTTGTGCCGCCGCGCCGACACCGCCGCCTGTGATCCCGTCGAGTCAACCTTCAGCGCGCTCGACCGCTCGAACCGTCCCATCGGCTGTCGCGCACAGCATCGGATCGCCATCG
This sequence comes from Nocardia stercoris, assembly GCF_003696265.1. Taxonomy (GTDB): domain Bacteria; phylum Actinomycetota; class Actinomycetes; order Mycobacteriales; family Mycobacteriaceae; genus Nocardia; species Nocardia stercoris. The sequence goes on from NZ_RFFH01000004.1 coordinate 191,356, forward strand.
GCGGGGATCGCGAAGATCCGGCATTCACAGACTGCCTGGCGGCGGGTGGCGTCAATCACTTTGGCGATCGCGCGCAGGCGCGCGCCATTGGCCGTTCGAAGGCGGGTGCGGTGGTCGTCATCGGGCGGCTGCGGATTCGTTGGTGGGGTTGGGGCGCACGGTTTCCCGGTCCGCGACCCGCCGTGGCGTCGCTCAGCGCACCCGCAAGGTCGCTGGTGGTCAGCCACGGCGTGAAGTCGCGTCGAATCGTCCGGCGGGACTACCGATGGACCTTGTTCTTGCGGACCTGATCGCTGTGGATCCTTGCGCGCAGGAAGCGAACGTAGCGGCTGTGGTGGCTCGTCGGCGTCGCCCCCGGAACCAGTGTGGTCTCGGCGCAGTCGAGTGAGTCTTCCAGCGCCGCGTCATGCAGCCAGCGCCAGGCGAGGGGCCAGGTGAAGCGATCTCTTCCGTGGGTTCGCATGATCAACTCGTGCGTCAGCCGGGTGTGTGTGGCGTCCAGCTCTTCCACGATGAATCCGTGTGTCCCGTCGAAACCGGCCGGACGATGGAACCGGAACTGCACTTCGCGCCCGGGCACGTACTTCACGCAGGTGTAGCGGATCGGCCCGTGGCCACCGATGGCACCGACGCCCAACGGTCGATCGAACCGCATCGCGGGCCACTGCTGGATCGGCCACAGCCGGTCGTCGTCGGTGGCCAGCGTGTCGAGCAGCTGGCCCACCGCCTGCGCATCGGCTGCGATCACCCGACTGTGGATATTTCTCACCATGATCAGGACCCTTCATTTGGCGATTACTCTCTAATTGCAATTAGAGAGTAATCTCTAGCTCGTGTCAAGGAAACCAACGCACACCCGCGACTCACTGCTTGACGCCGCTGCCGACCTGGCCGCGTCCCATGGCGCCGCCGCGGTCACGATGAGCGCGGTCGCGGCTGCCGTGGGCGCGCCGAGCGGCTCGGTCTACTACCGCTTTCCCGACCGGGCGACGCTACTGGCAGGACTGTGGCTGCGTACCGTGGATCGATTCCAGAGCGGCTTCCTCGAGGCCTTGCGTATCGACCCTCCGCAGCGAGCCGCGATGGGGGCCGCGCATCACGTGACCGACTGGTCGCGACGGCACCCGACCGAGGCCGCGGTATTGCTCGCGGGCCGGGAAGCCTTCGGGTTCGCGCAGTGGAGTGCCGAATCCCGAGATGTGGCCGCGACGCAGCAGGCTCGAATCGACGATGCGGTACGCGAACTCGGCGATCGGCTGGGCTACCACAGTCGGGCCGATCGCGAACGGTTGGCTCTGCTGATCGTCGAGTTGCCTCATGCGGCCGTGCGGCGATGCGCGCGCAAGGCCGGCGCCGACCTGGCCGACGCCGCCGCCGCCGTCGACCGGATCGTGCGTGATGCGCTCGGTGAAGGCGCCGGTACCCTATCGGATGCTCCATCGGACCCCGCGCACACGGGCTGACGATTCGACGATCTTTCGACGAAGCCCATCGTTCCAACCGGCCGAAGAGTCCGTTCGGTTTGACCAGGACCATCATTCGCGGCTCGCATCCGTCGAGGGTCGGGACTCAGCGGAGGTGTGCCACCTTGTGTCCGGTTGTTCGCCAGCTCCGAGCGCTGATTCACCGTGGAGTTCGTACAGGTTGTTCGGAGGTGCCTGCCAGGCAGACCCCTGGCGCAAGACCGTTCGGCAGCGATTTCATGGATCCGCCATGGCTTTTCGATATGCGCGGGTGCGGGGAAGTCGGTTGGGCATGGCATCGCCCTCCGTCAGTTATGCGGAAACGTATAATTAAAGGCTGGATCGGTTATACGGTCCGTAGAACGTTGCGAGGGAGGTGGTTCACGGCATGGGTGCGCTGCGCACACCACGCGAGACATGGATCGACGCGGGGCTGGCGGCATTGGCCACCGGGGGCGTCGATGCCGTGCGAATCGAGACGCTCGCCAAGGCTCTCGGAGTTACCAAGGGCGGGTTCTACGGCTACTTCGCCGACCGTGAGGCGCTGCTGACGGCAATGCTCGACACCTGGGAGCGCGAAGCGGTGGACAATGTGGTCGAGGAGGTCACCCGGGGTGAGGGCAGCGTTCTCGACAAGGCCCGGCTGGCTGGTCATCTCACCTTCTCCGGCGATCGGTTGCTCCCCATCGACCTGGCCATCCGCGACTGGGCCCGCCGCGACGGCGCCGTCGCCGAACGTCTGCGCCGAGTCGACAACCGGCGCATGGACCTGCTCCGCGATGCGATCGGCACAATCTGCTCAGATCCTGACGAGGTCGAGGCTCGGAGCCTGCTCGCATTCTGCGCAGCTATCGGCAGCCATTTCCTCGCCGCCGATCATCCCGGCCGTACTCGGGAAGAGGTCATCGCGCGTGCGGGAGACCTGATCCTGAATCGTGCGACGGGTGAGCGGCCCGACCGTGCGGGTGCGCCAGATGGACATACAGTCGGACGAATTTCGCCATGATCTGTGGCCGTAAGGATTCAATGACTGGCGACCGACCGGTCACTCGGACCGTGAACCTCATGGCCTGGCGTAGCGCCTGCGAGCGTAGGCGGCGGTGACTGCGATGACCAGAGGCCCCCAGGCCAGCAACGGTGCATAACACAAACCCATGACGACACCCGCCGTGCCGTGCGGAAAGTCGGGGTCCGTCAGCGGGCTGCGTGGCGACAGAGCGACCGCGGCGGACAACGTCGTCACGGCCAGTCCTCCTAACGCGGCGGGAACGATGGCGACCAGTGGATGGATACGACGACTGCCCAAGACCGGGATCCACGCCGGCACCCACTCGCCCCAGGGTCGGACCAGGCCGAGGGTGAGTAAGGCCGCGCTCTGCGACACCAGGGTCAAAATCCACACGTAGGTCACGAAGGTCGGTCCGTGGTAGAGCCTTCCCAGTTCGCCGGTGAAGCCGACATCGACCCCGAATCCGGCCGTGACTCTCCATATGCACGAGGGGATCGTGCATCCGACTGTGGCCCATGCGGCGAGCTCGGTCCAGCGTGGGACTTCCAATTCCTTGTCGGTCATGGCGGTTGAACTCCATTCTGCGAAAGTCTGAGGCGCGGCAGATGATTCCAAGTTATACGCATGCGTATAACTTCTCACTGTAGACCCACGCGGATCCACGCCTTTCCGCCCATGGCGATGGCGTCGTAATCGTCGTCGTCCGGTCGACGAGTCGGCGGATCCCCGACTCGGGCCCGTATGTCGACCCCGATCCCTCGGCCCCTTCGGTCCACACCACCGTCATCTCCAGGCTGGGACGACGAAGACGTTCTATGAACCCGGCAACCCTGGTCGGCGGGGGCGCTACCGATCCTGCAGCGCCGACTGCGTCGGTCCGTGACGCACCCATCGAAGTGACCGTGCTGTCGTTTTGGACGACCACACCGATGCGGGCTGCATCTGATCAAGCAGTCGTTTCCGGACAACGCCGTAGGCCGGCTCCCTCTGGTGTCCTGAATCGTGACTCGGCCGGATCAGGAGAATCTGGATCAACGCCGCGAAACACCTTGGCCGCCAAGGGGTGTGCCGAGATCTGAAGTCTCGGCGGTTGCCCGCGCCGACGAAGTGATCTGGCCTGAGCCCGTCTTCACTGCCACGTGGGTGTGAAAGGCGGTGCCGCAACTGCATTCGCGTCGTCGGTGTCTGTTCGACGCGACGTGCAAGGTCGAGTCATGGTGTGCTTCCTCACCTCGGCAGCAACTGTACGAGGGCGTACGGAATCGGCTAAGGTCGTTCTATACGTAACCGTATAGAAACTGCCCTAAGGCTTCCTCGACCTGCCCACATATTCCGACACTCGTCGGCCCTGACTGCTCGCCTTGCGGAGATGGATTGTCCTGCAATCGATTTAGGCCTCCATCGAACGAGAGGGTGATAGCTGTACGGCGACGCCGACCTGCGTCGAGGTGGACAATAGTGACCTCGCGGCGACCGTCTACCTACCTACCTGCCTGACCGCGAACGCCCTGGGCACTTGCCAGCTTGCCCGATAGAGCCCTGTGGACAACATGGTGCTTTGGGAAGGTTCCTTACGCCCAAAGGTCCGAGAGTCGATTTTGCGCAGCGCATTCGCCGCATGGATTCGTCGGGCGAAGTCATGCCATCGCAAGAAGAGTGGAAGAGCGTGAATTCAAGAACTCGATTCCCCGCTGTCGGCACCATGCTCACCCTCATCGGGGCGGTCCACGCAGCGCTGGGCACTGTCATCTGGGTGACAAAAGACCAAGACGCTGAGCTTTCGTTCTGGTTCACCGCGTTCGGCGTCGCCGCGATCACCCTCGGTGTCAGCGTCATCGAGGTGGAGCGGGCCCGCGGCTACGTCACGGCACCGATACTTGCTGCGATCGCGGTGCTAACCGGTTTCGGGCTGGCGTTCGAACCCGTATCCGGGTTCATCATCGTCCTCGTTCCCGTCGCGGTAGGAATCCGTGGATGGATTAGCAGATGAGGCACGCAGTCGCGTCGCAGGTCTCGGTACTGCCGATCCGGCTCGGTGAGGTGCCGTCGTAAAAAACGAGCGCCACTCGTCGACCCGCCGGCAACCGGTCCCGGCTGACCTCATTCCTATGCTCAGGCCGATAGCGCATGCATCGACTTCTACCCCAAGTGCTTGCCGACCTCCTCGGATCGCTGCTCACTGTCGCGCAATGGCATTCTCCTGCCATTGACGTCCGATGGAGCGCATCAGCGCCCCGTACACCCCGACGTAGCGGAACGGCTTGATGCCGGCCATGTAGATGGCGCCAAGGAGCCCGTTGGGCTTCACCAGCACCGCCATCTGGCCTCGATAGCTGCTTCCGTCCGGGACCCAACCGAGGTGCATCACCGCATGGACAGTCGCGTTGCACATCTCGGCTGCCCACTCGTTCTCGGTCTGGTAGAGGGACCGGAACGGCGACTTGCCGAGGTCGGGGCCGCGGGGTCCCTCGAGTAGATCGGCCGGTAAGCGGTCATAAAGCGACGGCACTCGGGCGCCGGTACCGGTGTCGGGCCGGTCCCAGCCGAGCAACGCGCCGAGCCGCCATCGGACGGTGAACAGCGCCCGCGAGACGAAGCCGTCACCATTGACACCGCCGCTGACGCCGTCGGCGAACTGGCGCACCAACCACGCGAAGTCGTCGGGCCCGCCGGGGGTGGGCAACGCCCACACATCTTCGACGGTGAAGTCGTCGGCGATGTCATGGATGCGCCATGGGCGGTCGGTGTGGGCGGTTCGAGGAAGTCTCATGGCTGCTCCGATCTATACGGTGGCGTATAGATTGAATCTAATCGATCTATACGCTCCCGTATAGATCGGAGTGGTAGTGAGGAAGCACACCATGTGCGAGTTCAATCGCGCGTCGCGCCCGATGAATGGCGCGTGGACTCGCCGACGAGGCGCACACACGCAGCCTCGGACTTGTCATTCCGCCCCGCGGGTGCTCGGATCAGGTCCGAATGGTCCGACGAATCGGTCGCAATCGACGACTGAATACACGAACTCACCCGCCCGGGGCCCCGAGCAGCCCGAAATGACATCGTCCATGGACGTTCTCAACTCCACCGGCTTCGGGTGTTCCGTCTCGGCTGAGTGTCCGGGGCCGGTTGTCAGGCGCGCGTTCTGTGTGCGGCGCCGACGGCTTCGGAGAGATTGGTGTAACCATGGGCGCGGAGTCTGGCGGCGAGGCCGCAGTGGATGTGTTTGGCCCACAGCGGGCCGCCGGCAATGAAGCCGGTGTAGCCCTGCAGGAGGGAGGCGCCGGCAAGGATGCGTTCCCAGGCCTGATCGGCGGTTTCGATGCCGCCGACGGAGATGAGGATGACCTCGTCGCCCACCCGGGTGTAGAGGCGGCGCAGGACTTCGAGAGAGCGGTTGGCGAGGGGCGCGCCCGACAGGCCGCCCGCGCCGATCGGTTCCACGTCTGCGGCAGGGGTAGCAAGGCTGTCGCGGCGGATGGTCGTGTTGGTGGCGACGATGCCGGCCAGCCCGAGTTCGACGGCGAGGTCGGCGACAGCGTCGATCTCCTCGTCGGTGAGGTCGGGGGCAATCTTGACCAGAACGGGGACCGAAACGGTATCGAGGACCGCCTGCAGGATCGGGCGCAGCGAGGCCACCGCCTGCAGGTCACGCAGGCCGGGAGTGTTGGGGGAGCTGACATTGACGACCATGAAGTCGGCCAGCGGGCCCAGCAGTTCGGCGGAGGTAACGTAATCGCCTGCGGCGTCCTCGGGTTCCACAATCTTGGTCTTCCCGATATTGGCGCCAATGGGGATGCCGCCGGGACGTCGGTGGGCCAGGTGTTCGGCGGCCGCGGCTGCGCCGAAGTTGTTGAAGCCCATGCGGTTGATGAGCGCCCGGTCCGCGGGCAGGCGGAACAGCCGCGGGGCCGGATTGCCGGGTTGGGCCTGGGCGGTGACGGTGCCGATCTCGGCGTAGCCGAAACCGAGCGGACCCCATGCGTCGACGCCGGCGGCGTTCTTGTCGAATCCGGCGGCCAGGCCAAGGGGTGCGGGGAAGTCCACACCGAAGACGTGGGTCCGCAGGATCGGATCGTCGGCCACCAGAAGCCTGCTGGCCAGCGCGCGGCCCGGGGCGAAGCGGGTCGCGAACCACATGGCGGCGAAGGCCAGGTGGTGGATGCGTTCCGGCGGCAGCAGGAACATTATCTTCAGCAACACGCTGTACAGGCGCTCGTACATTGGTGGGTAAATCTCCGCCTCGGGTATCGGGGGACAGTAGGAGGTTCGTCGACTAGCAGCGAGATCGGAAGCGGGAAAGGCCGCCTTGATCGGAAGACTGACGTGGCACAGACACAAGTGGTGTTTTCGGCGTTGTCTCCTGGAAGCGCAAACCGCCAACACAGTCACGACGGTCGCAGCCAGAGCGTTGAACCGATCCAACCGCACCTGTCATGTGCAGGACCGTGCAGACCACCCACCTCAAAGAAAGAAGCGGCCCGAATCCGTCACGGTTCAGCTTGCTCAGTGGCAAGTTCACAGTGAGGAGTCCGTGAGTCCAGGAACCCGATGATTTTGGCGTGGAAGCCGTCCGGGTCCTCGCCTGGTGCGCCGTGTCCCGCGTCGACTTCGGCGTACTGAGCATTGGTGATGGAGGCAATCAGCTGTTGTTGCTGTTCGGCCGGGACGAGGCGGTCATGAGCGCTGGCCAATACGAGCGTCGGTGCGGTGATCCGTCCGAGCATGTCTGTGAGATCCACACTGCGGTCGACCTCTGTTTGTCGGTCGGCACCAGGCGCGATCACACTCGTGAGTTGGTTCACGACTGCGATGTTCTCCTCGGCCTCGACTTGCTTCCAGTAGAGCGGACCGAAGGCCATCAGCGGCAGCATTTGCGCGAAAGAGTTCGTGTTGTATCGAGCATCGTTGTGCAGCAGGCTGATCCAGTACCGGAACTCCGCGTCCATGCGAGTGTCGGTGCGCACCCAACCGGCATGCATCAGAAGCGAGAGTGCGCGCTCAGGTGCGGTGGCGGCCACGTATGCGGCGATCACCGCGCCAAGTGAGTGGCCGACCAGGTGGAACCGGTCGAGCCCCGCATGGTCAGCGACGGCTCGTACCTCCGCTGCCAGATCGGCGAGGGTGAGCGGCCCGCCGTGGTCAACGGTGTCGCCGGAACCCGAATAGTCCAGCGCGACAACCGTATACCGGTCGGCGAGTTCGGCGGTCAATCCAGTCCATTGGGCACGACCGGCGGCCGTGCCGTGTACCAGAATCACGGCGGGGCCAGTGCCGGTGCGGTCGTAAGCCAGGGTGGCGGGCCCCCCGCTGAGCCGAACGGTCGTGGTGTGCATGACGAATAGTCCTGATCTGTAGTGCGGTTCAGTCAGTGAGGGAGTCGGAAGCGAAGCCCGCCAACGCGTTCCGCAACGCGGCGTTGAACTCGGCGGGCTTCTCCTGCTGGGGCATGTGTCCCGCACCCTGGATCACGGTGACCCCGGCACCCGGGGTGTGGGCAGCGCATGCCTGTGCGACCTCGACTGGGATCTCCGCGTCCAATTCGCCGTGCAGATAATGGATCGGCGTGCGCAGCTCCGGTAGCCGTGGGCGAGGGTCGTACTCGGCGAATACGTGGAACTGCTCGTCGATGTACACTCCCGCGTCGAGGATCTGGCGCACGGTCCAGTCGATCAGCGCGGGGCTTGTGTTCGGGGCGAACCAGTTCGGCACCCACTCAGCGGCGAAAGACACACGGTTGTAGAGCATTTCGTGAATGATTTTCGGTAGCGGCATACCCTGCGCGGGCCAGTATGCCGGACCGTCCACGGCGACGACGCCGCCGAGCAATTCTGGGTGATCCATCGCCAGTTCGGTGGCGAAGGTGGCGCCCATCGAAACGCCGATAACGATGGGCTGGCTGAGCTCGAGCGCTCGAATGAAAGCCACCAGGTCGGCGATTACGCCTTTCATCGTATTGCCGACTGTCGGCCGATCCGACCGGCCGCATCCACGCCAGTCGAGGGTGACCACACGGAAGTCGTGGACCAATTCGGCTTGTTGCGCGCCCCAGATCCGCCCGCTGGTACCCCAGCCGTGCAGGAACAATAGGGTCTGCCCGGTGCCCTCATCCTCGAAGTAGAGCTGGGCGTCGTTGATCGTGAGGTACGGCATTTTTGCCGCTCCTTTCGTGGTGGTGGGATCTTCTGTGATGGCCAGTGCGTTGCCTGGTCCCTGGGGCCCGTCGACAGCACGCGGTTTGCGCTGGTGGGCACGCCGGCCCGGCTATGTCAGGGCTGCCTCGGCCACGGTGTCGTCGTCGCGGGCGGCGCGGCGGGCGCCGATCAGCAGCAGGACGGCCGCGAGCAGGAGGAGAAGCAAGGGTGAGGGCCCGGAGAGAACGGCGGTGATCAGGGTCCAGGACGCAACGCTCCATGCGATGAACGATGGTGGGGTGATGCCGTGTCGGGTCATCCACAACACCGCCAGGCCGATCACGATGAGTGGCGGGCCGAAACTGAACGCTGTGTACCAGAACGCGGCGGTGGTGTGGCTCATCGCGACGAGGTCGCTGTTCTGCTTTTCCCACAATGCCCAGGTGAGCCAGTCCTGGCCGTAGTGGGGGATGGTTTGTGTCAAGGCGCCCATCGTGTGTCCGACGCCGCACAGCGTGATCAGCCAACCGGCCCACCTGATCATTGGAATTCTCCGTTTGCCGTCTCTGAGCCAGATTGCGACGCGGCGCGGCGGATTCCGGCCAGCAGTAGACCGCACGCGATGACGATGATCGGCCACGGGGTGCGGATGAGGGCCGTGGCTATGAGCAGGCTCCAGATGCCCAGTGCCCAGGCGAGGAACTCCGGCGGGGTGATGCCGTGGCGTTCCATCCACAGCACCGTGACGCCGACGAGGACGAGTGGCACCCCGAAGCTGGCCACCGACAACCAGAATGCGCTGTTCTCCGGGCTCATCGCGGAGAGATCGTCGCTCCACAGTCCGCCGCTGAACCAGGTCCCGGCATGACGTGCCGCCCGCTCCAGCGTCAGCGCGAGCAGTGTGTGTGCGGCTCCGAAGACGGTGATCAGCCAGCCTGCCCATTTGATCATGTCGAACACCCTTTGATAGTCGATGGCGGCACGCCCGAGGTTGTTATACGGTCCCGTATAACAAACACTAGGCGCTGTTATGCGGTGCCGTATATACCTGGATCTGTGAGAGGAGCCACACCATGGGGTTCCCGGACCGGTCCTGCTGGTCCTTGCCGCGCGCCGATCGACACCAACACGGTGGCGGGCTGCCGTCTGGATCAACACATCCAGGCCGTTGCCGCCGCAGGGGTGAAGCCGATGGCTCGCCTGCACAAGGTGATCCTGACCGGCATCATGGGCCTGGCAGTCACGGCGCCCACACCGAGAATCCGGTCCGTGACACCTCCCGCCTGCGCCGGCGAAAGATCAAGCCGCAGATCATCGATCGGTAGCGCCTCGACGGCCTGCGAGAACAACTTCGGGAATGGTTGGCAGTCAACGAGATTCCGGGAACCCGCGCGTACACCCATTGGCCGATGCGGGATCGGGTCGTCGTGGACGTTGCAGACCTGATTCTTGGCAGGGGCGTGCGGCCAGGGGAGGCTCTGGCGGCATCCTGGGATCAGTCGGACTGCAGTCGGAACCGGCGACTCTCACCGTCTCCGTGACCGTGGTCCGGCTGAACTGTTCCGGCAGGAGTGGGCGAAAATCGTTGCAGGGCACCGGATCGTCGCCTTGCCCGGGTTCGCGGTCGACATGCTGAAGCGGTTGCGCGCTGGCCCGATGTACTGGCGCATGTGCGAGGTGAAGGGACGACTGAACAGGCATCCGATTCGTCGGATGCGCTGCAAAAGGGTTCGGATAGAACCAGGTGACCACAAGTTTCGGTCGGGAATTTTTGGTGTATTTTGGCGATCGGCCCAAACTCCGGGCCCGTCAGACTGGGATACCCAGTCTGACCTGGTATTCAAGTGCGCCATCAGGGACTCGAACCCCGAACCCGCTGGTAGTCGCTGATTGATGACCGAGAAGCTGGTCAAAGGCGGTTTCTCGCTTGTGAAACCTGTTGGCGCACTTGGAAAAACACTTGGAAAGCCTTACCTATCCTGGACTGGAGGCGTTTCGTCCCCTTGGGTGGCCGACTATTTCCCAATTCGGACTGGGTGGTCTGGTTCAACTGTGGCTGTGGCAGATCGTTACCACGCTGACCGAAGTTATCCGGCTTCGCTTTAGGTGCCACACCTCCACCGCTATCAATGGCAAACACTATGCAACGACGATGGCTCTGCAAACCAGCCCCCAACTGCCGCCAGCCGCGCTTTCTGTGCCAGGCTCGGTACTGGGCAAGCGCAGCCCATCCGCGAGGTCCTGGGCCGGCGCTGATCGTCAGCACCGCAATCTAGGTTACTCGGGATCGCTTGAGGGCAGTTCTCAAGTGCTTTTGCTCGTAGCGGCCGGCGTACAGCCTTTAGAATTGCTGTAGCGACGTCTGCGACCAGCCTGCAGGAAGGGTTCCGGCAAATATCCCTCTATGTATCAACATCTCGGCTGTGTTGAATGCTTCGATAAAGTTCGACCGATTCACCCACGGCTTTGCTGTAACGTGACGGAACCAATCATCCTCCTGAAATCTGGCCAGGGGTATCTCGTAGAGGTTGCGATTGCCGAGTATGGCGGATTCTGTTACAGTCCAGTCATTGTCGATGATTTGGAAAATTCTATTCACAGAATCGTTCTGTCCGTTGCGGATTGCCTTCAATCCGGTGAGGAGTAGGCTTGACAAGTGAGAGAATGTCTGGTCGGGTGCGTATCGCCCTTCGCCTTCCCAGAATGGTGTCGTACGAAGGCGGGCGGCGAGGGATGTGCACATGTCGATAAATGATTGACCAGCGGACCACTCTATTTGAACAATTGGATCAAGGTTGCGACGCTCAAGATGTACTGGAATGCAATCTGGTGACCACTCGCTCGGGTGGGGAATCCTCACGTACGTGGCGGACATGAATTCCAGCGGTGCGCGTACCCCGTATTTGCTAATAATCCCGAGCTCGTCTGCCCTCAGTAAGGCTCTGGATGCTGTTGAAAAATTCGGGCGATCGCCAGCGGCCGTCAACAATTCGGTGTCAGGCTCCCATTCTTTCCTGAAGCGCTCAGCCAGTAGTTCGGAAATGCTGGCTTCAGCCGCGCTACCCGAAGTGTCTTCTACGGCGGTCTCGGGGCTCAAGCCCTTTTCCGTGTAATGATTTGAGATATCACTGATCTGTGGGTCCCATCGGAATGGTAATGCGCGGTGGCGATCCTCGTCTCCAGGCTTGTGCGGCACTGCTGGGGCGCCCAGTGGTGATAGAATGGCTCCGGGTTCAGATACTTCTATCGCGAGAGGCAGTTCTAGGGAGTTGACGTGGTCTGTGGCATCACGAAATTCATCCTTAAACTTCCGTAGTTCCGCACGTGACGCCTTACCCGAAGCGTGTTCGAATTGTTCCCACAGCGCATTCCAGGGCACCCGGGTTTCGCGGTGTATTGTGCGGGAGCATGCTGCAAGCCACAAGTACACATCGATGGTCAGTAGGGTTTCCCATGGGTGCGTCATCACACGCCAGTCGATTGGCGTTGGGTCATAGACGATTTCGTCGAGGTAATCTACTGACAACTGGATTCTCATGTCCGGCACCGCGTCTAGTACAGGCGTGGCACCGCTGCCATGCTTAATGTCTATGTGTGACAGCACATTGAGCATGCGTTCGTGCGCGGACCGATTGTTCTTGTCGGCGACCGTAAGGCGGGTTCCGAAGATCCGCTCGATCTGTTCGAGAAGTTGAGCAATGGTTCCATCTGGTCCGCTGGTGGCGTCTACGCCCGTGGTGGCGAAGAATCCCTTTTCAGGGTCGGTCGGGTATAGTTCCGCCTCCCCAGTCCGGATTGCCTCACTGCACATCCAGATCACCAGCTGACGTGCCATCAGCCCGTGTGGAAGCCTCGCGACGATCGCGTTGTTGTCGGCATCCCGGGTGACCCCGGGTTGCATGGTCACTGTCAACGCTCCGTTGTGGCGCCTGAGTAGTGCACCCGGATCGGGCGCTTGGCGCGGCCATCCGATGTCGGTGAGCAGACGTGGTGCGTAAAAGGATCTGTCACTGATCTGAGCGAGGTGGAAGGGGTCCGACGGTTTCGGCGGGCTGGTTGCCACCGGAATCCCTGTGGAGTCGCTGGCGAGGGCCACACTTGCAGCTGCACCTTGCGTCAGTGTGTCTTTCCAGTCGTCCCGGGCTCGATCCTGATGCTTGTCGGAGTTGTCGCTGATGGTTTTCTCTTGTGGACCGCGGGTGAGCGTTTCGGGTTGGTTTGCTGCCGAGTCATCACCGGCGCTTGCAGCAGCTGCCTTGTGGTACCACCACTCTGCCGTGTCGAGTTCACCCTGCTCCCCAAGGAGAAAACCGAGCTTATACATGGAGACCACCTCGCCGAGGTGTGCGTAAGCGCGGAGTGCATGCTCCGACTCTGCTTGCCCGAATAGGCGGATCTGTCCGGCGATGTTGATGTTGCGCCGTTGAGGGCGGGGATGGCCGTCGCAATGCAAACGCCGGTCGGTTTCCTCGTACAGCGTGTCGAGTGTGCCCCCAGGTGCCGCTGTGGCGGCGTCTAATAGTGCACCGGTGAATGCGGTGTGGCGGTTTCCCGCTGGCGCGAAGGATGGCTCATTGGCAGAGGATGAGGTGATCGTATAGGTGCCTCGGAGGTCGGTTTGCCCGGCGATCAGGCCAGGTACGTCGGCGAGGGCTTCGAATGCGCGGCCGGCGAAACAGCAGTCCAGGATGAGAATTCGTACGCGGGCCGGACTATCGAGGACTTCCTCCCGCAAGACCTCGAACGGGGTTGTGGTCCAGCGGATGTCGTCCGGGTTGCTACCCGGGACAGTGAGATGGAGGCGTCCGCGGCGGTCCAGAAGCCCGTGCCCGGTGTAGTACATCAGTAGCACCTCGGTGGCTGCCCGAGCTGCACGGCCGACCGCGCTGCCGAGGCGCGTGAGGGTCGGGTTCAGCACTATCTCGCATTGCTCGCTGGTGAAACCGCCGCCGGTGCCACTAAGAAGCGTGGCCAAGCCTGCGAGGTTCGCCGCGGCCGCGGGGACCGGTGTGAGGTGGTCGTAGCGGCTCGTGCCGATCAATACTGCGCGGGATTGTCCGGCGCCGGTCACGACTGGTCGGCTGGCAGCTCGAGCAGATCCCGCAGTTCCCGCATCACCTGAACGGAATCGACGCGGGCGGCGTCGATTTCCAGGTGGGCGCCATCGCTGCGGGTGAGTGTGAGTTTCAGGTCGGAGTGGCGGTGGGTCAGCCACGTACGCAGCGATATCGACAGCGCGGATGCGATTCCGCCACTGCCAAGAGCCACACCCAAGGCTTCGTATATGCCGTTGCTCATCTGACCTGCGTCGGCGGTGCCGACCAGCGGATGCACTCTGCCGCGTAGTACGTCATCGTGGACGAACCAGTCCAGCAGCGCCAGCAACTCGTCCGGGCCGGCATCGGTCCGGATCGCCAAGTCCGAATTCCCCTCCGTCACAGGAGATATAATGCCCCATCGGAGGCTACGATTCCTACCGATCCGATTTCTTATGTGCGCGTGGAGAAGAGTTCAGGAGCGGGCCACCGGAGGTCGGCGGGTGGCACCGCGTCGCGTCATGCGTGGTGCGACCCGCTGCATGGGGTGGCGCTTGTCAAGATCGGCACATCGTCCCAGCTCGTAGCTGGTGATCCGCAGACTCTGCCTCAATGCCGAACCCAGAGACTCGGTGCTAGGGGCGGGCCAATGTTTGCTTGACGCTTGCCCACTGCGATGCGCCTCAGTTAGGCGCAGCCTGCCGCGTTGTACCCATCCGAGGCTCTACTCCTCAATGTCGGACTCAGCCCACCACGGGTCGTATGTGTGGACGATCGGCTGCGTCACATGGTGGTACCGCAACCCGAGCGGTCCGCCGGCATTGCCGTCGGGCATGTCAATGAACCACCTCAGGACGTCATCCGACTGGAGGTGTGGTTGTTGGAGAGCTTCGATGAGCGCAGGTGCTCCTTGGAAGTTGAATGGCTGAGGCAGGGCCAGCCCACCGGCAACTGCATCTTCGACGATGCGTGTGCAGATTGAACGCCAGCGCCCTTGACCCCACCAGCTGCTGGTGAAGCTGGTCGACCCAGCGATTGTCATCAAGCGCAGCGTGGTGTCGGGGCCGAGAATGTCCATGTCAACCCGGCCCCATTCTTCAAGCTGCTCCTGCACAGATGATTTCACTGCCGTCCAGCCAGTACCGAACAGCTTGAGAACCGGCTGTCCGTCCGGCAGTTGGAGTCCCGAACCAGTAAGGTCATGCTGGATCGCCTTCCAGTCGATGCCCTCGAATGGATCGATGTGGGGCAGGATCGCCTGGGTAACAGCAATATTGACTCGGGCCATCAGGACATCGCCGGGGAGGTGGTGCTCCTCGACGGCGGTTCCATTCCGCCAGCACCACATGGCGATCCCAATGGCCGCGATATCTGGGATGGCGTCTGGGAACACATCGCAGCCGAGCAACCCGACGATATGGTCGAAGTGGCGGCGCAGATGTGGGTCTGCGGCAATAGATTCCATGAGGGCTTGTGCATCCATTTGCCGGTACGCCATGGCGGGTACCAACAGATTCCGTAGCTGGCTTGCGCGGAATTCAACCACGGCATCAACAGCGGCGCCTTCTGCAATTCGGACTCTGGTTGCATCCAGCAGGCCGAGCTGTCCCGCTTGCCGTTCGATCTCTTTCACTGCGTCATCCCCGTGGAGTGGAGCGGCGACCTCGATCGCCTCATCCAAGACCGAGATGGATTGAGGATGTTCGCCGCATACGTCTTCGTATGGCGCCCAGGTCATGGCGCAGTCCAGAGGCCGGTACTCCACCGTAAACCATGCGTCTGTGCGGTTCAGGTCAGCGAACAATACTGGACCGAATTCTGCATCCCAGTCGGAGTCGTAGGAATCGGGGATATCCCATCCGGACCAGCCAAGTGGACTCAGAAGGTCGACAAGGCGATCAACGTACCCATCCCATTCGGTGTCAGTCGGGCGAACGTCTTTACGCGGACCGGACTCGGCTGCGGCGATTTCGCTCTGGATGATCGCTTCGAACCGGCGACGGCGAAGGGACTCGGCTGATTCACCCTCCTCGCGTACGACTCCGGTGACTTGGTCGAGCCATGCGGAATTGTCGGCAATCTCCTGTTTGCGGCATCGGGCACAGAGGTAGCGATATGGGTTGCCGAATCTCTCGGCGTACCGGGTCAGTGACCGAACCTCGCCACACATCACGCATGGACCGCGGCTCTTCTTCGGCCACCAGAGCCACCATTCCCCGCCGTAAGCGCCGGAGTCAGGTACCAGGCCATGCCCGACCAGAGCGGCGGCAAGAGCCTCCAAGTGGCCGTTGTTCCGGTACCGCGCAGACTCGTACAGCTGATCATGCACTGCGAGAAGCTCTTCACCGGTCGGGGCGTCTTCACTGTTTGCTCGGTGTCGACGCAGAACCCAGACTGCGCGAGCTACAGCTTGCACCGTGGACGAATTCGAATCGATCGCCGCCAGGTCGTCTCCAAGCAGAGAACTCGACCGACCTCGGACGATCGCCACAGCCTGCTCAAGGTCGGACAGTTCGGGACCCGCCGGAGTCTCCATGCCTGAAGCCTACCTGCCGAATTCGCAGGCTGTGGTTGGTATACGAAGTCCTGCGATTGTCACCGCAGTCTGTCTATCCATCGGGCGAGAGCAGAGACTGGGACGGCTTCTTGTGCAACCCGACCGTGAGCTGAGCGGATGTGGGCTAGCTGTGACCACAATTCGGGTCCGAGGAGGCGATCGCCATACACGTTGGACCAATCGACGGTGCCGCGGTCTTGGATGGGGCGGTCGGCCATCGCCGACCACAGGGCTGTGACAGGTCTGACCGGGACAGCGGTTGATGCGAGGGTCGCGGATTCGGCGATCGCGATCCCGTGAGGGTCGAAATCACCCCAGTACCATGCAGTCCCGGTGACGGGTCCACGACCGCCGACGTCAACGCGCAATGAGTCGACTTGGGCCGGAAACGTACGTCCGCTGCCCCAAGCGATGGCGCCGATCGGATGGTTCGTGGCACTGCTCAGGAGTTCGTTGAGAACCCAGTAGGTGTCGCTGTTTTCGACGATAAGGACGTCGGGGCCATGTCCTGTGACTGCTGCAGGCAGGGGCGGTGGGTAGCGGGTGCAGGCCAGTAGATCCAGGGTAAGCCGGCCCGAATCGAATAGTGTGGTGCGGGTGAGATCGTCGAGTCTCTTTTCTTTGCCGAGGATTTCGGCGGATCGATAGCGAACCGGGACGACCGGAATCGAATGATTCGCATGGTGGCCCAGCCAGGTGTTGATCGCGACGAGGTCGGAGAAGAGTTCATCTGACAAGGTGCGTAGTGAGGCGGCCCAGCCCAGTTCCGCACGCCAGGCGTGTGTCACCCACGGTTTAGACTTCGGAGCCGCGCGACAAGCTGGGACGGTGATGTGGCTGGGCCACGGTCGTCTCGATGACCGGGCCGGCAACTCGATAGTCTTGTCGTCGGCCAAGATTCGCAGGCACTCCTGCAGATCGTCGGTTTGCTGGGGGCTGCCAACGAGCCGCGGGGCGGCGGCACACCACAGTCGCCATAACGCGTCGTTCTCGACACGGACAGAGCCCCGGGCAAGGAGTGCGGCTCGTAGCGCCGCGACCTCAGATGCTCGAACACTCATCAACGGATCTCGTAAGTGATGGCGTCCAACCAGTTCTGGTTGGAGCGTGGGTCACGCTCTCGCACAATCGATTCCACGACATCGATTCCGTCGACGATCGTTTCCCGCAGCCTCAGGAACGACAGATTGCGCCGCAGATCGCCGTCGTTGCGCAGTTTGACGATCACCGACCCCGCGCCGGTGAACGCGGCCTCGACGGCAGGATCGTGGAGGCCGGTCGCGCAGACGAGTTGGACTCCGGTGTGAGCGGCAAGCCGGTGTTGCATCTCGATCAGCGGTTCGGCCGATGCCGCGCCGAACGGGTTGTCCAGCAACAGGGTTCCGGCAGGTCGTGCTCCGCCCTGCCGGTGCGCGGAGCGCACACGGGACAAGGCGCAGTAGACCAGGACGGCGAGGGTGAGCACTTGACCGCCGGAGAACTCGTGAGGGATCCGGTCCGGCGGGCAGTATGCGACGTGTCCGTCGATGCGCGGTTTGAGGATCTCGATCGACCATGCCCCCGCTCGGGATCGGCTGACTACGGTGTCGCGGACAGCGTCTGCGAGCCAGCGTGCCCGCACGTCGGCGGATTTGGCCCGCTTCGGATTATCGGCCAGTTCGGTCGACCAGGTGTCGACTCGGTCGGCTAAGCGTGCCATCGCCTCGACGGCGGGTGCCTCCTCGAATCGTATTTTTATCGCGGGATTGTCCGAGAGGTCCCCGAGGCCGGCGGGGAGTCGCGATGATTGGGAGACCTCACGCAGCATCCGCCGCTGAGTACGGCATAGTGCCAGTAGATCGTCGCACAGGATATTCCTGTGCACATCGAGCTGTTCCAGATCCGCGCGCGCAGAATCGGTCACGGTCCGAATTCGGCGGGCCAGCACCTGTGCCTCGGCGACGAGGTCAGCTTCCGGCAAGGACCGGATTCGGATGATGTCGGGCGTCTCCAGGGCGGCAAATCGTGGATCGGCAGCTGTTGCACGAACTTTGGTAACCGCGGTGTGGATCGCATCGCGCGCTTCGCGCGCGGCACGATCCCTATCCTGATAGTTCTTGACGTGCGCGCGCATCTCCTCGCGAGCCGTGTCGGACGTCCCGTGGAATACCGCAACTGTCGGAATACGTTCGGCGGCCCACATTTCGGTGGTGAGGGTGAATGAGTCGAGGTCTGTCTTTACCTCAGCATGCAATCGCTTGGCTTCTTCATGCGCGGTTTCGGCCGCGTCGCGGCGGGTGCGCATCTCGAGGTTGTGGCCCTCGAGCCGCTCGAGCAGCTCGGCAATATCGTCCGAACAGGTTGGCGACCATTCGGTCGACGTGAGGTCGATGTAGTTCTGGTGGTCCGGTGACGGAGGCTCCGCATCGGCGAGGTCAGCGCATGCTTTCTCATAGGCCGATCTCGCTCCCAGATGGGCCAGGTGCACGTGGTCGAACTCCGCTTGGGCACGTAGCTGTGCGTCGGTGAGCGTTGTGGTGGTGCTGGCTTCTATTGTGTCCGAGAGAATCTCTGCTTGGCGAACAGTGTCGGTGCCGTGGCGTTGGGTCTGGCTCGACGCGCGACTGACGGCCCTGTTGGCGTCCTCGAGTCTGGCCGCCTCGACCATGCCGTGCTCGGCCTTGGCAAGCTCGTCGCGCAGAGTCTCCCAGCGGGTCCGAAGGATCGCAGGGTTACCTCCGGGGTCGATGCCGGACTCGTCGACTCCGAGTTCGGCTCGCTCCCGGCGGTAGGCTTCGCAGTCGCTGCGGAGGTTGGCGGCCTGCTGGACCGCCGATTTGTAAGACTCCGCCGCCTGCTCCTTGCAAGCGGCGGCTTCGTCGCGCATAGACTTCGCGCGGCCGAACCTTGAGTCGATGCCAACTATCGCGGCCTCAGCTTGTTCGGCGTCCTCCCATTGCGTAACCAAGTCTTTGGCGGCCTTGGCGTGTTCGCCCGCTATGCCGGCGTCGGTGATCAGCTTGCGCTGTTCGGCTCTCGCAGTTGCCGCAAGTGTCCGCAGCCGGCCCTGGTCGGCGGTAAGACCCGCCACTTCAGCTTCGGCTGCGCGCCGTGCGTCCGCCGCTCGTCGCGCGGCTCCATCCAAGTCCTCTCGCGTGACTGAACCCCAGCGCCGCACGAACTCACGACACTGGGCCTCACTCGCACGGTATCGTCGCGAGCTCGCGGCCGCCCGCTGCGCTTGCTCGTCGTGCTGTCGCGCCGCGGCTTCAAGCTCCTGTCGCATCTCGGCGGCCCAGCGTCGGTCCCAGGTCGCTCGATGGGGGATGACGATGTGGCGGAACGGAATCAGTTGCGGCGCGGTCGTCGCGGTGGTCGGCGGAGTGGTGACGGTCACCGGAGTCCTGGTGTGCAGCTCGCTGTCCAGCAACAGTCGCACCCCGTCGTCGAATCTGTTCCGATCGGAGATCACGACCCCGCTCGCAAGTTCCAGGTTGGCGGCGATGAACGGCTCGCGTGCGTCGGCATCGACGATATTGGTTTCGATCCATTGCAACCCCGTGACGGATCCGATCCCGGCGTTGGTGAGCACGCCGAGTACGTCCAGGACATCCTGTCCGGTCGGTGCCGTACCCGTCAGATCCAGCATGCTGAGTTGGCGATACGCGGCCTCCGCGGTCGAACCGTGTTCGGTAGCGCGCGCATCAGCAGTGTGTGCGGCATCGGCCGCGAGACCGGCGACCCGGGTTAGTGTCTCGCTGTCGTCCGCTTCGGCGCCGCCCAGCTCCACGATGGTGGGGTCGGCACCAACCGCGGCGAGGTCGGTGCCGATGGCGTCGGCTCTCGCTGTCGCCGATTGTTCTTGTGCGCGAAGGGCGATCAGGCTCTGTCCGATACTCACGATGGCGTCACCGAGTTCGTCGAATCGTTGCTCAGCCGCTTGCTCCTGTTGGGCGGCGGCCTCGGCGGCGCGATTCGCTGTTGCCCAACTATCCTGCCATCGGCTTAGGCATTCGCCTGGGCTCTCGTGCTCATGCAGCCAGCCTGCGGCACCAGCGGTGCTACTGCTCTGGCGGGCAGTGTCGATGGTCGTTCGGGCACGTGAGCGCTCGTCGGTGAGTTTGGAGAGTTCGATGCGGGCATCGGTCTCTTTCCGCTCCGACTGCTTCTTCAGCTCGTCCGCGGCTTGAGCTCGATCATCGGCGTTATCAGCTCCCACTGTGGATTCCGCGATCAGCGCGTCGAGCCGGCCCGCCAGCTCGGCAGCTGCTTTGGTGACATCTGTGCGCAGCGGTCCCAGATCCGCATCGGCCTTGTCGTAGGCTTGCCGAGCAGCCTCGGCCGCTTCACGTGCGATGCGCAGCGCCAGGACATCGCCGACCGCCCGCCATGCCTTTGCCCTACTGTCCGCCTCGGCTGCTATTCCCTTAGCGTCCTCGACCTTCTGTTCTGTGGACGTAACTCGGGCACGTGCCTGCTCGAGGACCAACTGTTGACGGATATCGCTGACTCTGTTGTAGTCGCGGCGGGCATCAGCGAACGTGCGACCCGTGGCGATGACAGCGGCATCAATTTCGGCAAGTACCCGGTGGTCCTGGGCGATGCGGTTCAGCAGTGAAGTCACATGTTCGCCACCGAGCGTGATCGTCTGTAGCAGAAGGCCTTCCGCCATCTGTCGAGTTTCGGCCAGCTGGGCTAACTGCTCGGTCAACGGCAGGACTGCATCGCCGAAGCAGGATCGGTCGGCTAGGGACGATCGTTGTGCGGCTAAAACTGCATAGGTGCCGAGCTTCTCGGTGAAGATCTCCAGATCACGCTGATCGTTCAAGGCCGCGACGAAGAATCGCACCACATTGTCCGGCGAGTCGAACGACTGCAGCAGCTGTTCCGCGCCGGTCTCCGAATCGTTCATACGCATCTGGTACCCGAAGAGGACTGGGTCGATGTTGGTGTGCCGTTCCAGCGCGGAGGTCCAATCCTGTTGCGTGTCAACGAGCATTCCGTGCGTATCGGGATGTCCGTCGATCAGGTTGTCGACTGCGGACCTGAAGTGCCGATACGTCATGCGCCGTCCCTCGGAGATGAACGGCAGATCGTCGATTCCCGGCAGGCCGGGCCCAGTGCGGAACAGATACCAAGCGCGATGCATGTTGGAGGTCGAGCGCATCTTGTGTGGCGGCTGGCGGCGACCGTCCTTCCACTCCATCATGGTGCCGGTTACCGTGCGGTGCCCGGTGACGGAGTCTTCCCATTCGCATACGACGTGCGACGTATCGCCGGTCAGCACGTAGTCGCCGAGGATCTTCCCGCCGACTTGTGCCCGTGCAGCGGGCACGATCAGGCTGCATATCAGGGTGATCAGCGTCGATTTGCCGCCAGTGTTGGTGAGAGACAGCAGAACTCGTGCGGCCGCGCCGGATCCGGTGCTGAAGTCCAGATCGAGGGGATCGAACCGGGCACCATCAGGTCCAACTCCGTGTAGACGGACCCGACGCAGCCGCAGTGGTGGTGTCGGAAGTTCCTGGGCGGGCAGCTGGTTTGCATCGAACAAAGATTCGGTCATGCCAGGGTCGCCTCGTGAGCATCTGCAGAGCGGTCGGCCAGACCGTTCACCAGGCGGAAGAGGTCGGAGTCGTCGCATAGTGTGCCGACCGCGTAACGAAACCGAGGTCGAGCGGCCCACACGCCACCGTCGGTATCGCCCTTGGCGGCAAGAAAGCCTGCTTCGGCAAGGATCTTGCAGACCTTGGCGACGAGGCCGGCGCGGTCCCCGGTCGAGCGGCGCCGGGCATTCGGTCGAGCGGGTGACAGGTCGATCCATCGCCGCCATGCCTCGACCAGATCGTCGTCGATATCGCTGTCGTCCGTGCTGTTCTCCGCGAGGGACTCGGCCACCCGGTCCAGGGTGTCGACGACCGACTGTGTGGTGAACACGGCGATCCTGTCAGGGTCGTCCAGCATGCTCGAATCCGGATAGGCAGTTCGCGCCACCGCCAGGATCACTGCGCCGAGCACCGCGCGATGGTGTTGAGGTGCACGCTTCGACACATCGGTGACGGTCAATCGCAATGGTGAGTGATTGCGTGCGGTCGCAATGATGCCGTCTCGGTCGTCGACATCGAGATCAAGTCCCGCGCCGGCGAAGACCTCATCGACGGCGGAAGCGAAGTCCGGCTCTTCGTAGTATCTCCGAACCAGACGATGCAGTTCCTCGTTGCGAGCCGGTGTCTCCTTCGGGCGGGCCGCCCAAGCCAGGAAGCGACCGATATCCTCATGCGCACTCGAGGATTTCACTCGGGTCCCTCCTGCCTATCATCGATCCGGTTGGGAACCTGAGCCTTCGATGTGGGAACTGCGATGTCTGCGCTCAACTCGGCCGGAATCAAGAGTAGATCCTCCGACCGAATCATGTTGGAATCCAACGTCTTTCCTGTCGCGACGGCGACCACAAGCCGGTCTCCTGCCGATCTGCCGGCCAAGTGCGGTGCCCAAGCATGATGAGCCGTGTGGACGACGGTCGCTGCCAGAATGCTCGGATCTAGGGTCTGGCCCTCGTCGGTGTCCAGTTCGGTGGCATCAGTTTCCGCAGTGTGTTCGATCCTTGCCAGAAGTTGTGACAGTCGGACGGGCTCGGACAGGCCAGCGAGCAGCGCTTCGGCGACATCTTCGTAAGCGTCCCACCATTCCGGGGTGTCGACCGAATCGATCTCGGGTGGTTCGTATTCCGCACCGAGTTCAGGAGTCCGCGGAGGTGTGCACAGTTCATCGGTCATGGTTGTCAGTGACGGCCACCATCGAACGTGTAGTCCACCCGCAGCTGCCAACAGGCGGTCCGCCGCGCGAGCGGCGCGTTGTGTCGGTCCGGCCAACAGAGGCACCAGTAGGTCGGCTCCGAGATCGGTGCGGTGGGTGCGGCGGGGTGGACGCGCGAAGCGGTCGTCCAAGGCCTGCCTCAGTGCGCCACGCGCTCCGATCAGATGGCGATGCAATTCGCTGTGCCGGTAACGGCATTCACGCAGGATTTCGAGGAGTCGGTTCACTGCGTCGAGCTGTGTCCGATCGGTGATCGCGGAGCGCCGTTCGTCCACGGTTTCGAGCAGCGTCGTCTCGGCGTCGAGGCGGCCCCTGACGTGGTCGAGCGCCGCGTTGAGATAGGCGGGCACATCGCCGAGCCAATCGTGGGTGTCCGGATCGATGAGGGTGTCGGCGACAACGCGCCTGATCCGCTCCTGGTACTCGATCGACCGATAGCGTGCAACGCGTGCAATCTGGACTGCCGACGCCACCGCTCCACGTTCGATCAGCGCCGCCATCTGGGCTTCGTTCGCGATCTGCGCAGCCTCGATGTCGAGATCAAGGGCGTCCACGAAGATATTGATGGCTTGCTCGGACGCGCGCAGATGCTCGAGCCCGTCTGTGCTGTCCGGGTGCAGATACAGCAGCCGGAATCGCTGTTGCCGCCAGGTCGGGCCGTCGGCCGTGTGCACCAGATGCCGAACCACCTCCACATCGATGGTGACGAGCGAAACGACCACGCGCTCAGCGACCTTCGCCCATTCGCGAGGGTCGGCGTCCGGTACCTGCCTGCCGGCCTGCTCGGTTGCGTAGACGAGTGTCTCGTCCCACGTCCTCCCAGACGACAGCCCCATCGCCAGCGCAACCTGATCGATCACGGCGAGCGCGATCCGGAACAGGTCGTAGTTCGCCCAGAAGTCGCCGTCGAGGCTGGATTTGGTCCTTTCCAAGTCGGTAAGGATCTGAATCGGGGCCAGTGCGCGCCGACGTCTCGTGATGGAGTCGTCGTCGGTTGGAATGGCGATATTCCAGCTGTCGGTGTGCTCGAAGTCGTCCAGTTCTGACATCAGCGGCCCCCCGGTTCCTGCGCCCGTGATCGGCAGGCGACGCCAGTGATCAGGTAGATGATGCCGACCACATAAGAAGATGGTGGCCCAGCCGAGAGAGCCGGCGGCAACAGGCACCAGAGTACCGACGACGAAGCTGGCGCCGCTCGCAATCGAGGGGTAGCCGCGTTCAGCCCGCACTGGGTACCGCTGGTCAGATCAGATGCCCAACTTCTGAAAATCTCAGAGAGAGAGGCACGCTCGGGGAGTAGCCGTCATCGAGCCCGGACCGACGCCGGGTTTTGTACCCGAGCGCGGATGTTCCGATCATGGCGAGGTAGCCTGCCGCAGGGGCTGTGTCGGGGCGGCTTGTCGATATTGGCGCGATTCGGCATTGCGAGGGGTTGTCGTGCATCTGCGGAAGGTTCGTGTAGAGGGTTTCCGGGCGGCTGCGACGTCGCCTGTGTCCGTGGAGTTCCCGGGCCGGTTCAGCCTGTTGGTGGGGTCGAACGGGGTCGGGAAGACCACGATCAACGACGCAATCTACTGGGCGCATGTTGAGCGGTTCCCGCAACTTCAGCCGCCAGATGCGTCGGTTCTTGGCCCAGCGCCACGACGGATCGATGTCGAGTACGCAATGGAAATCGACCCGGCCTTGGAGGGTGCGCTAGGCCAGGCGCGGCGGGCGGAGGGCTTAGGTGCCCCGATGTGGCGGCGGACGTTGGAGCGGTCGCTGGGCCGGATGCGTGCTGTCGGTATCGATTCCACAGTCGACGGTCACGAGCAGGTACGGCTCGTCTATCTGCCCGCGTTGAGGAACCCGGTCGACCAACTGTCGCGGCGGGAGACCGGGGTGCTGTTGGAGCTCATGCGGGCCGAACAGAAGCGCAACCCGACAGGTGGATCGCTGGCTGAAGTTCGTGCGCAGGCAGAACATCTATTGGCGAGCCTGACAACCCAGCAGTTGCTCGTCGATGTCCAGGGGCGAATTGCGGAGAACTTGAAGGACGTGACAGGCGGTGTCCAGGAGCACTTCGCGTTCCTCGGCACTCAGCGCGTCGATGATGCGTATCTGGCACGGGTCCTGGAGCTGCTGCTGGCAACGACCGCGAACGCGGGCGACGCTCGCCGACTTGAGGGTGCGAGCCTGGGGTATGTGAACCTGCTTCACATCGCGGTAACGCTCGCTGGCATCCCGGATCCGTCGAAGGCGGCGGTCGGTCCGCCGCAACCTGCGCCCGGACTTCCGACAGGTGGGCGGGATTCGGAAGTCGGGCAGGAACTCTCGGAGCAACGGCGTGTGCTGGAGCGGTCACTGACCGAGGAAGAGGAGGTTGTCGCGGCGCGGGAACGCATAGCGGCGACCGACCAGTTGGCGGAGGAGCAGCAGGATTCGTTCTGGCCCAATTTGTTTCATGCGACGGTGCTCATCGAGGAGCCTGAGGCACACCTGCACCCACAGCTTCAGCACGGCCTCATCCGATACCTCCGAGCGAGCACAGTCGCGCGTCCCGACCTTCAGATCATTGTCTCGACCCATGCAGGTGAGATGGTTTCGGCGTGCAAGCCCGACGATCTGGTCATCGTGCGTCGCGACTCAAGTGGTGAAGTTGTCTCGCGAATGGTCGCGAATATCCCCTGGGATCCGGCGATGGGGCGCAAAGTACGCCGAATGACGGAGCTGCATCTGGACGCGAGCCGGTCGGGCGCGCTGTTCGCCGAACGGGTGGTGCTGGTTGAAGGCGTCACTGAGGCAGCATTGTTGCGATCCTTCGGGCGGGCATGGGCTGCGAGCGACAACAGTAAGCGCGCTTTTATCGATGCGCTCGCGGTCGTCTACGTCGGCCACCGCGTCGGAGAGTGGCCGGTTCGCTTGCTGGCAGAGCCAGGCTATGAGTTGACCCGGCAGGTTGCACTGCTGTCCGATACCGACGAGCGCGGCGACCCGCTGCCAGCGCCGAGTCCGCCCCCATGGCACGCTCATTTCGCAGGCTCGACCCATGTCGGCGTGTTCTGGTCGGCGCCCACACTGGAGCCAACGCTCGTCACGGGCAACGAGATGCTCGTCGCGAAAGCCCTCGAATTGTGCAACAAGAGTCTTGGTGATGTGCCGACAGCCACGAATATTGACGCCTTCTTCAGGGAGAAGAAGAACAAGCCGATGAAGGGTGAGTTCGCGTTTGAGTTGGCTGCTCAGGTCGAGGACAATCTGGGGACCACGGTCGTGCCGGCGCAGCTGGTCGAGCTGTTCACCTGGCTGTGGAATGACCATGTCGCGATTGCCGCAGCATCTCTGATGGCGGACGATGTGACCGACTCGGCGGCGGGCTCGGTTGAGACGGCCGAGGATGGTGGACAGCGTGACCTGCTCGCCGTAGATGGCAACACGATCGACGCGATCGACACGGTGCCCTGATGGGGATAAACCTCACTAGCCAGCAGGTGGTCGCAGCGGCTGCGGACGATCGGCTTGTCAACATCGTGTCCGCGCCAGGATCGGGCAAGACGACCGTGGCAGCAGAGCGGTTCGGCTATCTTCACCACAAGGACCCCGACGGGCGGCGCGGTGTAATTGGGATGAGCTTCAATAGAACCGCAGTCGGGGAACTTCGTAGCCGGATCGCGGCCCGGTGGGGCCGCCAGGCATTCGCGTTCCCGAACTTAGTGACTACTATCGACGACTTCCACGTCCGGACAATGAAGTATCTTCTGCGCTGCGGACTTCTGCGGTGGCCGAACGGCCATCATGACATGGAGGTCATCGATGACTACTCCAGCAAATCCGGATACCAGTTGATCGAGGTCAACGGTTGGCTTCGGATTGCGAGTTGCAAGCTCGACGGCACTGTATTCAGCGACAGTGTCCGCGTGAAGAAGCCGACTTACGGGCTCGGTCGCGCTGGTGACCATCGGCCAGTCCTGGAAGCGGGCTGCGTGAGCCACGACGACGTGAGGCAGATTCTGCAGGCTGCGATGAAGCTGAACGGAGTTCAGGACGCTATCGACGACTGGATGGTGAAAAACTATCGTCATGTTGTTGTCGACGAGGTGTACGACGCCGACGAGCTCGACCTCCGCGTAGCTTCTCGGTCAGCCACGCTGGGCATCGGGGTCACAGTCGTCGGAGACCCCTGGCAGGTGCTGTACGACTGGCGTGGCGCCACCCCACAGAAGGTGAAAAGCAACCTCCTGGACAGGCACGAATTCAGGAGGTTTCACCAGTCGGAGTCGTTCCGCTTCAAGACCACACAGATGCAAGAGCTTACCGACAGACTCCGAGCTGGCAAGTCAGTCAAGCTGCCTTCGATTGCGAGCGATACCATCGACATCGCGCTGGCGCGTCACTGGATGGAGCTATGGAATGTCGGCGATAATATCCTGCCGCTGGCGTTCCGGTCACTTTTCACCAGCGAGATCGATGCGATCCTCTGCCTCTTGCTCGATATCGTGATTGGATCAAAGCTGGGACTATCAGCGTTCGGCCGGCAAAATGCATTGACACGCCTCGGTCTGACCGACGAAGCCCTGGCGGGTTTCCGCGACACGGTACTCCGTCCGGCCCTGGCTGACCTCGTCGCAGACGTGCCCGCGGGCACAGTTCTTGAGGGACTCCGGGCACGTGCTGGCGAATACGGACGGAGGCGGCCTCGCAAAGCAAAAAATGACAGCATTCGTGAAGGCGAACTGGAACACCTTCGTGTGCGGCTCAAGCGCCACGTCCTTGTCCCTGGACTGACTGTTCACCAGGCCAAGGGTCGCGAATGGAATCATGTCGGAGTGGTGCTGAGCGTAGGACAGGAACGCATGCTCGACGACGGGCTCCGCGAACTTGAGCCGGAACACTGCGTGCTTTACGTGGCGCTGACCAGAGCGAAGTATTCCTGCGGAGTATTGCGCAATCCGCACGAATTGGGAATCTGATACAAGACATGTTTGCTAGGAGTAGGATCAGCATCATCCCGAAGAAGGTCATGCTGAAACGTGGGAGTGTTGCAGTTCTTGATGACGGGCGATATTGGACGTTCGACGGTATCGAACGAGAATCAGATGACTACAGCGATGCCGTGGCTCATATCGCTGACCTGACCGCAGTGCCAGCTGCTGACCTGCAGGCCGCTCTGCGGCGGTACGTGACTGTCGATGACTATGAGGCGCCGAATATTCATGTCGTGGTTGAAGGAGATCAGGACTTCGACCTCGAATATCTTCCATATTCGCCGGTCTCGTTCACGCTCGTCGACAACCGGCTGGTTATGGATCTCGATGTGAACTTCGACGAGTCCCCCGAAGACGGTGAGACGCTACGTATAACGCAGCGTGTCGCGCCGCTACTCGATCGAAAGCGGATGTCGCTGATCAGTGAGGAGCAGGACAGCAGTGACGATGGACGATGGTGGAACGTAAAGCTGAGACTTGGTGTTAGCATTCGAGGTAAGAATGTGGGGTTGATCGCTCACGATGGCCTGGAAGTCGTTGCTCTCCTGAACGCGACAGCTGGCCAGCTGATGCAGAGCAATGTCATCGACTTGTTGCGTAGTGGGTTCGCGGGTGCTCTCGTTGGCCAGCCTGAGGGTGATTGGCTTGAGGTGAAGCGGGAGCATTACGACCTAAGGAGTGAAGCTGGACAGATTAAACTTGCACGAGCGGTCTCTCAGTTCGCCAATGCACGGGACGGCGGTTTGGTGATTGTCGGGTTCGCCACCAAGAAATATGCTGGCCAAGATCTGATCAATGCTGCTACACCGACACCGCCTGATCCGGCGATCCGCCGCCGCTACGTCCAAGTGCTTCAGAACCGAATCTATCCGCCACCGGATGATCTTCGAGTCGAGGTGATCGCCGGCTCCGATGGCGACTTTACTCTGATAGAAATCCCGCCACAGCCTGAAGAACTCAAACCTTTTCTCGTGTACGGAGCCGTCATCGAGGGGCGGGTGAACAATACTTTCGTATCCATTGTCGAACGTCGCGACGATGAGGGAATTCCGATGTCGATAGCCGGCATCCACTCTACCCTGGCAGTCGGTCGGGCACTCCTGCGCCGGGGGCACCTGCCCGATTAAACCG
Organism: Nocardia stercoris; assembly: GCF_003696265.1. GTDB lineage: Bacteria > Actinomycetota > Actinomycetes > Mycobacteriales > Mycobacteriaceae > Nocardia > Nocardia stercoris. Next base: position 220,439 of record NZ_RFFH01000004.1, read on the forward strand.
GGTGCGAATATTTTATGAATGCCTGTGCGGCAGCGTTGGGGGAGGTCGCGAGATTGCCGCGGACTATTTGGTAAGGCGCCCGGTAGCCGCCAATATTGGATTGCATCGTGGTATTCGACAGGACGAAATTGCCGCCGTGGCCGTTGACGATGGCCAGCTTATCAAGCCTCGCCTGCACCAACGACACGCGGGTGTCCGCGATCATCGCGGTGAGGATATTGGCGATCGTCCCGGGCGATTCGTCGTGTTCGTGCGAGCAGCCAAACGTGATCGGTGGAAGCAGGAAACCGGACACCACTGAGCGATCTCGGTGGCGATGGACAAGCATGGGGCAAATGGTCGTCTCATTGTTCGAAGCTGTCGACAGGCTGCCCCAGCATGGACGCATGACGCCTGGTTTCGTCGACCCAGTTGGCGCTGTTCAGTTGGTTTGGCCTCCTCGCCTGTCATCGCAGGGCAGCACGAGTCCGGTGATTCACAGCTGCACCTGCCGGTCGTCTGCGCCGAACCGACTCCTCCAAGAGGACACTTCGTCGTCGGTGATCTTGGCGAACAGTACCGGGGGAACGGTGAATCCGGTTCCCGGCTGCAACCAGGACAACGCTTCGACATCGTGGCCCTCAGGCCACCCCAAGCCAGCAATGTGGGGTTCCTGCTCATGCCACAGGCTTCGGAGGGTTGCCGCCGTCGTAGGGATAACCGGTTCGGAGATGACCCCGAACAGGAAGATCAGATTGGCTGCAGTGCGGAGCGTGAGGGCCGCGGCATCGGGCTCGGTCTTGATCTGAGTCCAGGGTGCCTTGTCGTTGATGTACTCGTTCGCGAGGCTCCACATTGTACGCAACGTGGCTGTCGCCTTGCGCAATTCGATCTCGTCGAGATGGCGTTCGTAGTCGGCAAGCAACTGCGAGAGCCGTTTGCCGAGTTCGTGTTCCGCGGCACCGGGCGCGGAGCCCGCCGGAAGCTGTTCGCCGAATCTCTTGGCGCAGAACGTCAGGACACGATTGACGAAGTTGCCGAGGACGTCGGCGAGGTCCTTGTTCGTCTGAGATGCGAACAGCTCCCAGCTGAAGCTGACGTCGTCGGATTCCGGAGCGTTGGCGATCATGAAGTACCGCCAGTAGTCGGCCGGCAGCAGCTCCAGGGCGTCGTCGGTGAAGATTCCGCGATGCTCGGAGGTGGAGAACTTCCCGCCGTAGTAGTTCAGCCAGCTGAACGACTTGATGTAGTCGACCATCTTCCACGGTTCCCGCACACCCAGCTCGGTCGCGGGGAACATCACCGTGTGGAATGGGACGTTGTCCTTGCCCATGAATTCGGTGTAGCGCACATCTGTGGTGTCGTACCACCAGGACTTCCAGTCCGGGCGGGCCGGATCGGCATCCGACCATTCCTTCGTGGCGGCGAGGTATCCGATCGGTGCATCGAACCAGACGTAGAAGACCTTGCCGGCCGCGGCGAGGTCAGGCCAGGTATCGGCCGGTACTGGTACGCCCCAGTCGAGATCGCGAGTGATCGCCCGATCCCGTAGGCCCTCGGCGAGCCACTTCCGCGCGATCGACGTCGCGAGGTGAGGCCATTGGCCGCTGACCCGATCGATCCAGTCCTCCACCTCCGGTTGCAGTTTGGACTGCAGCAGGAACAGATGACTCGTCTCGCGGACTTCGAGATCGGTGGAGCCGCTGATCGCCGATCGGGGGTTGACGAGGTCGGTCGGGTCGAGCAGCCTGGTGCAGTTCTCGCACTGGTCGCCGCGGGCGCGCTCATAGCCACAGTGCGGGCAGGTGCCGGTGACGTAGCGGTCGGGCAGGAACCGGCCGTCGGTAGCCGAATATACCTGCCGAACCGGACGTTCCTCGACAAAGCCGTTCTCGAAGAGCTTGCGAGCGAAATGCTGTGTGATCTCGATATTTTGGTGCGAGGACGTCCGGCCGAAGACATCGAACGACAGCCCGAACCCGTCGTAGATCGCCTTCTGTGTGGCGTGCGCTTGTGCGCAGAACTCTGCCACAGTCAATCCTGCTGCGGCAGCGGCCAATTCGGCGGGCGTGCCGTGTTCGTCAGTGGCGCAGACGAACAGCACTTCGTGACCGCGGGCCCGCAGGTAGCGAGCGTAGACGTCTGCGGGCAGCATCGATCCCACCAGATTGCCCAAGTGTTTGACCCCATTGATGTAGGGCAGGGCGCTGGTGATGAGATGCCTGGTCATCGCGACGGTTCCCCTCGGCTCGGAAGATGATGATTCTGGCGCACGAACCGCGCCGACTCGGGCGATCCTACTCACCATCGCCGGCCTCTGGTGTGGTCGACAGCAGCTGGGCAGGGAGAGTGCGTTCGACGAACGACTGGACGTGTCGCACAGTGGCCGGATCAGGTTCGAAGCCTAGCCAGTTGTCGCTGGATATCCCTTGTCCCAGAAGGTATTCGATGACCGTGTCCGGCTCGAGGTCGACCTCGAATGCTCGCAGATCTTCGACCGCGGCGAGGACCAGTCCCGCCTGGGCGCGAGCGCGCAGCCCCTCGAGGCGAATGACGTCCTCGCTCCAGGTGAGCGTGCGCTGAGCGAGCACGCCGGTGACGAACAGTCTGGCCCGCATGTACTTCGACCCGAGGAAGTCGGGGTGGCGGCGCACGGGGATCAGCCGCGGGCTCCCGGAGAACACCGTGCAGGTGCTGGCCTGCTCGAGTTCGTCCCAGTCCACGAGCACCTTGTTGGTGTACGGCACCTCCTCATCGAGCGCCAAGCCGTGGTCACGGCTGTAGCCGATGATCGCGTCGGTCAGCTGGCGCACTGCCGCAGCACTGCGTTCGCCGATGAACAGCACATCCATATCTGACGGAGCTTTCTGCCGCATTCGACCGTACGAGCCGTAGAGCACGACGGCGCGGGGGCTGTTCGCCGGCAGGACATCTAGGGCGGCTTGCCGCATCGCGCGCAGCGCTTCGGTCGATGCTCGCTGGTTGTCGTTCATTCGGCTCTCCGCTCGATGAAGTAGTCGGCCGCAGTGTCGAGCAGGTTCGTGAGGTCGTCGTCGTTGATCAAGCTGTTGCCGGACATGAACCGCAGCACTGGGTGTCGGTAGCCGCGGCCGAGGCCGAGTCGGTTCTCAGAGTCGGGCAGCTCGAAGCTGTGCAGGTAGATGGCGCCGTCGGCGAGCATCCGCTCGTAGGCGACGGTCGTGAGGGCGGCGGACTGCTGGGCGGTCTCGATATCGAACGGCAGTGTCGTGCCGGGTGGGATCACGGTGAAGGCCACCGAGTTGATGCTGACGTCGTTGAGCCGCACGAAGTCGCGGTGCTCGTCGACCAGTTGAGCGAAACGGTGCGCGGTGCCGATGCGGGATTCGATCATCCGCCCGACGCCGTCGACACCGAGTGCCTTGATCAGCATCCAGGTGCGCAAGCTCTGGAAGGAACGGCTGCCGGTCGCGGGCGTGATCTGGCCGAATGACCGTGCGTGCCGCAGGATCAGCTCGGACTCGGTCGCGAGCAGAGCAGCGTCGCCGGGCGTTCGCAGCAGCAGAAACGAACTGGTGTACGGCACGCTCAAGACCTTGTGCGGGTCCAGCATTACCGAGTCGTAGACCGATAGCCCGTCCAGCCGCTGCCTGAGTCGACTCGAGAACAACAAGCTCGTCCCGTGGCAACCGTCGCAGTGCAGCCACGCATCGGGATAGTGACTGCGGACCACTTCGGCGAAGCCAGTCAGGTTCTCGATGGTCATCGTGCGGCTGTCGCCGGCGTAGCAGACCGCCATGATCACGTGCTCGTTCGCTGCGCGCGCGGCCCTGAGATGGCGGTCCAATTCGTCCAAGTCGTAACGGAAGTCGCGTACCGGGTGGAGGACGGTGGCGGTATTGCCCAGTCCGGCCCATGCTGCCGCCGCCGCGATTGTGTAGTGACCGATGCCGTCAGGCAGAACGATCACCGGTTGTACCCCTGCTGGCAGACCGTCGGCGCGGCTGCCGGGGTAGGCCCGCTCGCGCGCCATGAGTACGGCGGCGAAGTTTGCGCTGGTGCCACCCGTGGTGGGGATGCCGCCGACTTCCAGTGCTGTCGTCGGAGGGGCTGCGGCGACCTCGAATCCGGCCAGTTCGCGTAGCCAGCGGATGAGGGCGATCTCCATCTCCGTCGCTCCGCGTGAACAGAAGTCCGCGTTGATGAGGTTGACGTCGATCAGCTCGCCGAGGATGGCACCGGCCACGGCGGCGAGATTGTTGCCGGCGTCCGGGAACCCGGCGAACATCGGCGACGCGAAGTTCGGCATCGTGGGCAGGTACCGGGATTCGAGGTCAGTCAACAGCACAGGCAGATCGCATGCAGTCTCGGGCAGCGGCTCCGTGGCGATGGCGTCCAAAGCGTCGTTGTCGCGGGTAGACATGAAGCGTCGTCGGTACTTGAAGGCCAGCCCGATATCGACGACTCGCCCCAGCAGTTCACGCGCGCTGGCGCGATCCAGGCCGCCGGGGCCGAGGAAGTCTGCGAAATATGCTGTAGTGGATACTGCTTCGTTCATGCTGAGCTCTTTCCATTCGCATCCGCCGGCGAACCGGGCTAGCGGAGGGCTACGGTCACGGGCACAGGCCAGGTGTTCGACACAGGGCGAGGCGTGTCTGGCACATGCTGGGACTGCACGACTTCCAGTTGGGTCGGGGTCGCCCAACCGGCGTGGCATCGGCATCGAATGCGGCAACCACTGTGACTGCGGTGGCCATCCAGTTGCGGTGCATACGGTGCCTCGTGTCGCTCAAGCGACACACACCTAGTGTCGGTCTGAGGACAGTGCGATTCCAGGTAGATATGCGGGCGAAAGTCGTTGAAAGCGGGTATTTTTCGGAGGATTCCGACCGATTGCGAGGGGAGCGGCGAGTGGTCGACATCGACTGGACCGCCCGTGAGATCGAGGCGCTCGGTCGCGCCTTGCGGCTCAGCCCACCCGAATTGGCTCGTGAGCTCCCGGTTGCGGCCAGCACGATGCGTGAGTGGCTCGACGGAAAGACCGGCGGGATGCGAGCATCCAGCAAGCGACTCCTGCAGAGCGTTCTCGATGCGGCACCGCCGGAGGCAGCCGCTCGGTTCGCGGCTGAAATAGCCTCCGGGCAGGGGGATTCGACCTCGAGCGCGTCGTCGGCCGAGATGGCATCTGCCGAGCTATCTCGGATCTCCTCTGCCGTGGTGGTGGATACAACAGTCCAGGCGCCGTCCAATCTGTCTGGACTCGCAGGTTGCGACGATCTACACGGCTTCCTGGGCATCGATATGACCACCGCCGGTGCAGCTTTGGTCTACCCGACCTTCGAGCTGAGTCCAGAGGCTGTAGTCGCGATCGAAGCCGTCGGAATCCCGAGACAGCATGTGTTCGGCAAAGTCAACTCCGTGTTTCCGGTTGCACATCGCATCGACGTGCCGGTGGCGTTGGCGGACAACGACTTCCGGGCACTCCTCTACGTGCACCAGCTGCTGCAGCGCGATACGCGGATCGACACCGTGATCGTGCCCGATCATGAGGCTGTTGCGGATCCCGACCGCCCGTTGATCAGCTTCGGTCTGTCATCCAACGATGTGACCCACATGGTTCTCGAGCTGCCGAATCCGATGTTCTCCGTGGAGAACGCGACCCGCGGCAACGAATTCCTCGAGTACGTCCAACTCGCCGACGGGCGGGTGTTCTCGTCGAGCTACCAACGCAATGTCGGGCTCATCGTTCGACTGCGGCCATCCCCGCAGTTGTATCCACATCGCTGGTGGTTTCTGTGTGCCGGGTTGGGGCCGAGAGGCACATCCGGCGCGGCGTGGCTACTCGCTACGCACTGGCGCATGCTGCAGCAGCGTGTCGGCGACAATCAGTTCGTGGCCGTGATCAGTTGCCGGACCTTCAGTGACCAGACAACAGTGCTGGAACATCTCTACATCGACGACCGAAAGGACGGGCTCGAGTGACGGCGCTCTTCGTCGGACTGGCCACGCTGGATGTTTCCAACCTCGTCGATAGCTATCCCGCTGAGGACTCCAAAACTCAAGCGGCCGAAAGCTTTATCGGAGCGGGTGGACCGGCAGCGAACGCCGCAGTGGCTCATGCGCTGCTCGGCCGGGGCAGGGACACGATGCTGCTGACCGCACTGGGCAACCACACCCTGGCCGACATCGTGCTGCGTGATCTGCGGTCGCACGGCGTGGAGGTCGTCGACGCCACACCGGGGCGGCGGGACCAGCCTCCGGTTTCGTCGATCGTCGTTGCAGCAGAAAATAATACGCGAACAATCGTGGGTCTCGATGCCGCTCGGATCGCCGCACCATTCCTGCCGCAGTTCTCGGCCCTGATCGACAACGCGAGCGTGGTTCTGGTGGATGCGCACCATCCAGAGCTCGCTGTGTCAGCGGCCAGGTTGGCACAGCGTTCAGGTGTGCCGGTAGTGCTCGATGCCGGCCGTTGGAAGCCCGCGCATGCCGATCTTTTGCCTTTGGTCGACATCGCAATCTGTTCAGCCGCGTTCGATCCGCCGGGAAGCCGGGCCAGAGATGGTGCAACGGAACTGCTGGACTACCTGACATCGCAAGGCGTTTCCTGTGCCGCCGTCACCGGAGGTGCGGATCCGATCCTCTACAGCGGGACGAGCGGTCACGGGAAGATCGAAGTCGACCAGGTCGACGCCCTCGATACGCTGGGCGCGGGCGACATCCTGCATGGAGCCTTCTGCCGGTTCTTCAGCGCCAACGGCGATTTCGTCGAGTCACTGTCTGAGGCCGCGACAGTGGCCACCGAGTCGACGCGCTCGTTCGGTACTCGATCGTGGGCCCAACGGATTCACCCGGACACAGCGGCCCGGTAGTGGTCGCCGTATTGCTGGAGGATCAGATCTGCATGACCGCTGGTGGCGGCAACGAGGCGCGCGTTGGGAAGGTCGCTGGAGGCGACCTTCTGCTGGGCCTCTGCCAGAGGCTTGCCGCCGCGGAGGTGGCGATCGATCAGGCGCTGTTCGATCACCGATTCGTCGGCTGACAGGAACCACGCTTCGTCCAGCAATGTACGTACGGGTCGCCAGTCTTCGTCGTCGAGGAGGAGGTAGTTGCCCTCGACGACCGCGATCCGATGGACATCGAACTGGAGTTTGTCGGGGACCGGATCGTGCAGCGCGCGATCGTATGCCGGCCAGCTGACGATCGTTCCGGGCGTCGACTCGTGTAGCCGCCGAAGACGCGAGACGAACTCCGCAACCGCGAAGGTGTCGGGCTCGCCCTTGCGATGCAGCGCGCCGAGGGACCGCAGCTCGGCATTTGTGCGGTGAAAGCCGTCCATCGGGGCTATCTGGGCAGTCCCCGGCTTCAGCGCGTTGATGGCGTCTGCCAGCGCCTCGGAGAGAGTGGACTTTCCAGCGGCCGGCGGCCCAGCGATACCGACGACCCACCTGCGATCGACAGCTTCGGCAGCGTTCAACACGTGGTGGGCGAGGTCGGTCAATGTGATGTCATGACCCATCAGGAATCCCCCTTGGCTTGCAATGTGTGCGGCGTGGCGCGGTCGCAGAGCTGATCCGCAAGGGTTTCCAGCTAGGTCCGTCGTATCGATCTCACGGGCGGCCGTTCGATGTCGACCCTACTTCGGCTTCGCCCTGATCGCGGTCGGGCGGAAGGGAAATCGGTTCTTACCCTCTGCTTTCGTCTCTTGTCGGTCTGGAATCGACAGCCCTGCGTGCCGCAGTGTCGAGGACGCACATCATTCGGCGCTCCACGACCGGGTCGCTCGGCCAGGCGGAGTGCGCTTCATCAAGCAGGGAAGAGGATCCGATGAGTTACTCGTCTTGGTACACCACATGCGCAACAGGCCTGGCGCCGCTGCAGCGCTCTCTGATCGTCCTGGAGGACCGCGCAGAACTGCTGCGGGAGTGGAACCCGGAACTGGTGAACGGTCTGCTGCAAACCGAAGCCTACGCACGTTCGGTCCTGGATCGCTGCATCGGAATCCTCGGTGTACCAGAAGATCTCAATGCCGTCGTGCAAGCTCGCATGCAGCGCCAGGAAATTCTCGACAGGGAAGGACACCGGTTCCGGATCCTCATCGGTGAGGGAGCATTGCGGCGGGTGGTCGGCAACCACACGCTGATGGCCGGGCAGCTGTCGCACCTGCTGACGATTCTTGAGTCCCGCCCCCACGTCGAGATCGGAGTCGTGCCGATGACAGCCGAATTCTTGGCCCCGACCCCGGCCTTCTCGATTCGCGATGACATCGCGGTCGACACCGAAACCGTATCGGGTGAGGTCGTGACCACCTCTGCAGACGACGTCGCACTGGCGGCGCGAACATTCGAACTGCTCTCCACCACAGCCGTATTCGGCTCGAAGGCTCGAGACTTGATCGCCCGTGCGCTGGCCGAGCATCGCTGACGGGGCAGGGCGTCCATCCGTCCGTGCACGCTTTGGAAGGACGAACGCCCGTACAGCGAGACGCGCGACCCACCAGCTGTTCCAGCATCCGGACGCGCTACGGGTCAGCTGGAATATGCTCCTGAGGGGTGGCAGACCTGCTCGAACCTTTGGCGGCGGGTCAAATTCTGTATGTGTCCGCTGGCTGAGGCGGCTTCCAGAGACCAACGGGACATGAGTGATGCAGCCCGGTTGGAGCGGTCGCCGAAGCCTCAGGACCCCGACGTACTGATCCAAGTGACGGTGCCGAGCTTGCACAGGCCACCGCTGATATTTCTGGCCTGTATGACTGCTGCACAACGGTTTTCACGCGAATGGATGACCTATCGTCCCGGAGACACCGTCTCAGTGGGTTCGGTACCCAACGGTCTGACTGCGCCCCGGCTACCAGCCGAACGACTCTGGACCGATCCGTAGCAGCAGCCCGGCCTTGGCTGGACTCCGGAACGCCATGATACCGACCACGAATTCGATGAAATCTGGAAAAGAGCGATGTCATTCGATACAGATCATGAGCCGGACCCCGCAAACCAGTCGTGCCGCGACTCAGCAGGTGAGCCTTCGACTGCGTTGGTGCTACCGACACGGACCGTCCCGGTTGCGTCTATGGCCACAGCGCGCAGTGACATCGGGCTGGACGCCGAGCACCTCGCGGCCTTTTTGACGGCGCTGCGCTGGTGGGCGCAGAAGGACCGCCTGCGCTTCGCCGCCAACATTCAGTCAACGCAACGGTGCGCAGGCAACGGACGAATGAACTCGTCGACTCCGATCGCGGCAGCGAGGGCAGCCCAGCGGTCACCAACGCCTGTGCCGGAATCGTCGACAACGACGCTTCCTACTGCCACTGGGCCGCACACCGGCTCAAACGACATCTACCCCAACGCGCACATGGTGCACCCGCCGGCTGTCGATCCCGACGGCTCGCCGCCGTAGTGCGTGGGTCGGTGCGACGAGGACCGGGCCACAAAGGCAGAGTATCTGTGAACTCAGTCAATGGGTGGAGTAGTGTCCTGGGGTGACCTCTCGACATGGCGGTCTTTTTGGCTGCGTGAAGCGCTGGGGACCGTTACCCGACTGACTGATGCGGAGATTGGATGCACCAGAGCGAGGCGGTACCGGTGACCTTGGCGGAGATTGCCAGGCTGGCCGGTGTGGGACGTGCTGCGGTCAGTAACTGGCGGCGACGGCACGACTCGTTTCCGGCTCCGATCGGTGGAACGGATGTCAGCCCACAATTCTCACTGACCGAGATCGAGGAGTGGCTGCGTGGTCAGGGGAAATTGCACGAAGGTGGCGGACGGGAGCGTTTGTGGCCTCAGTTCGATGCATTGGGGGATCGCAGCGAAACCGGTTTGGCCATCGCAAAGACCGCGCTAAGCCACGACCCGCGCGGTGCGACTTTACTGTCGGAGCCGAAGTTCGATCTGCCTCGCGCTGCGCAGCAACTGGTCGACCAGACAACCGGCGCGACTGCACGGGTGGGGGTCCGGGAGACCTTCGATTTTCTGCTCGGTCGCTGGCTGGACACTCATGTCCGGCAAGTCAGTTCTACGCCCCGTGAGTTGGCTATGTTGATGGCCGAGGTTGCGCAACGTCTGTGCATGTGTGACGACAGCACGTCGCGGACTGTGCTCGACCCGGCCTGCGGCACCGGCGGCCTTCTGAGCGCTGCCGTGGAGGTGTTGGCCGGTGGCCAGGACCTGCTCACGCTGGCGGGTGTGGAGAAAGATCCAGTGCTGGCGGCCCTTGCCGTGGCCCGCCTTTCCTTGGGCGTTTCGGACGAGGTCGAGCCGCAGCAGCTGGCCGTCGACGTTCGGACCGGGGATTCACTGCGGGCGGATCCGCAAGCAGAGCTTCGTGCCCATATGGTGCTGTGCAACCCCCCGTTCAACGAACGCGACTGGGGACACGAGGAGCTGGCCACGGACCCTCGCTGGAGCTACGGACTCCCACCGCGGACTGAACCGGAATTGGCCTGGGTACAGCACGCGTTGTCCCGGCTGCATCCGGGAGGCGCCGCAGTTCTGGTGCTACCGCCCAGCGCTGCGGCCAGGAAAGCAGGCCGTAGTATTCGCCGGGCGCTGCTGCGCGCCGGCGCCCTGCGTGCCGTCGTTGCCTTGCCTCCCGGCTCTGCCGCGCCGCACAGTGTGGCTTTGCATTTGTGGGTACTTGGAGCCGGTCACGCCAGCCGCACGGCGGCGAATCAGTCGATCTGCCTGATCGATGCTGCGGGCGCTGCGATACCTGGGCGGGGAATCGACTGGACCACGCTGAGCAGTGAGGTAAAGGCACTCTTGGGACCGCGGGACGATGTTCCGGGTCCTCCCATAGACGAGTCGGAAGCGTGTACCCGCAGTGTCGTGATGTCCTCGATCGATCTGCTGGATGAGGAGGTCGATCTGACCCCGGCCCGCCATGTTCCGGTCGGATTGCCGGCTGATTCCCAGGCGCTGGGTGACATCAGGCAGCAGTTCTCGGCGAGGCTCGCCGACTTGCACCGTGCATACGACGCTTTGTCGGTAGTCGATCGAGTGCCAGGGCCAGGAACGCACCGCGGGACCACAACAGTGGGAGAGCTGGTGCGCGCCGGAGTGTTGGACCTGTACACCGGCCACTTGCCTGCCGAAACCTCGGTGCGCACCGGCTTCCCCGGCGCTGATGACGTACCGGTCATGACCGTGCCGGATGTGATGTCGAGTGGTCGTCCCGGCGGATGGATTCCCCGGCAAGAGGCGATTGAGGCAGGTCTCACCGTGAGTCAGCCGGACGATGTGATCGTGGTGGGAGTAACTCGCGCATTCTCTGCATGGGTGGAACTCGGATCGGCCACTGCGCTCGGGCCGCAACTGTATGCATTGCGCGCAGACCCGGAGGCGCTGGATTCTTGGTTCCTGGCCGGCTGTCTGCGGGCGCCGGCCAATGGCCGCCAGGCCGGAACGCACGCGTCGAGTTCCGCGCGAGTGGATGTTCGCAAACTTCAGGTGCCGCAGATGCCGCTCGACGAACAACGCCGACACGGCGACATTTTTCGGCAGATTGTGCGTTTCGAGCGGGAGCTTGGAGAGCTTGGCCGGGCGGGGGAGACCCTAGTACGAGAATTGAACGACGGCCTAGCCGGCGGACGGCTGGCCAGAACGCCCTTGGAAGACGACAGAGTCGGCTGAGGTTGCGTTGCGAGATGTCTAGTCAGCCTTCTTGCGAAGGCCTCGGCATTTTCTGCACGGGTGACTTGTATCCCAGCTCGTCGAGGTTGGTTTCCAGTTCGCTCCAGACAGCTCGAACGTCGTGTGCCGCGCTGGCGGGCAAGGTCGGGATCCTGGTGGCGATATCGGCGAGTGTCTCGATTGCGAAGTTGCCGTCCCCGAACGGGAGGCGGCACTCGGCGATGCGGAGCTTGTAGATCATTGCGGCTGCCTGGTCAGCGGGGTCCCGGTTACGCTCGAGGTCGTCGGACATCTGCTGGTAGAAGGTGACGGCGCGGCCACAGTCGCCGAGGACTCGCAGCCCTTCGGCTGCCAGCTGCCACACTCTCCGGACAAGGAGTCTGGTCGGTCCCCACTCCCGTCGTGCGGCGGCTGCGATATCGACCAGGCGGTTGGTTGCCGAGCCCGGTTCGCCTGCTGCCAATTCCCGCTCGGCTGCCGCGCACTCCTGCTCGACGTCCCGCGCGCGCAGCCATGTCCGCGCCGCCGGTTTCGGCAGGGCCGGTGCCAGCGGCGTGATGCGCTCGGAGTCTGTGCCTTCTGCCGGGGCGCGGTAGGGCAGTGTCGGATCAGGATCTAGTCTCGGCCGCGGCGGCTGGGATCCCGGTAGGGGCAGGTAGCGGCGGAGCACCTGCTGGATTTGCGCCATGTCCGGTCGTTGTTCGGGGGACTTGGCCAGCATGGCCATGACCAATTCGTTCAGTTCGTCCGGGACCTGTGCGGCGATGGTCCACAGTGGCGCGGGGTCCTTGTCCAGGTGCTGGCCCGGCAGGCCGCCGTCCTGCTCAAGGAATGGAGTGCGGGCGGTGAAAAGCTCATAGCACACGCAGCCGAGGGCGTAGCTATCGGTCTTGGGCACAACCGCGTCACCGCGGATCTGCTCGGGTGCCTGGTATCCCGGACTTCCCAGGCTGGAGCCGTGCTCGGTGTATCGCGTGACATCCGGCCAGAGTGGTCGCGCGATCCCGAAATCGATCAGAACTGCCACTCCCGTGACGGAGATCATGACATTCTGCGGTTTGAGGTCGCGGTGAACGACCGGGCGCTGGTGCGCGCACTCGAGAGCGGATGCGATCTGCACAGCGATTGCGGCCGCTGGAGCAAGAGGCAGCGGGCGGTATCGCTGCAGGAATTCGTTGAGTGGGATGCCGTCGATGTACCGCATCGCCAGGAACGGGGTTCCGTAGTGGCTGCCATGGTCGTACAGCTCGGGGATGCCCGGGTGGCTGAGTGTCGCGAGCAGGCCGGCTTCACGCCGAAACCGGTTGCGCAGGGTTTCGAGGTCTCCTTCCTGGAAGACCGTATCGACGTGGACGAGCACCTCGTCGGCCGATCTCAGAAACTTGACCGCTACAGCGCGCTCCTCCTGGATATCTGTGGCACGCCAGACTTGGGCCATGCCGCCCTTGCCGATCGGCCTTTCCAGCTTGAATCGGCTGCCGACCAGCTCACCGCGTCCGATGGCCCGCGCGTTCATAACCAATCCCTTCGGCCAGCGGCCCGCGATGGAAACTTCCGGATAGCAGTCCGGCGTGCGCACCCGCGCAGCATGACCGAGCTCCGACTGTGAAGAACTCTAGCAGCAAATTGTCTGTGGACTAAGTTCACAATGTGTGGCAGTCTGGTGGCGCCGGGCAACGCGCAGTGACTGCCTGCCTGGTGAGGGACGCGGCGCATCAACCCGATTCATCAGGGAGAGACTGTTGGCGGACTGGCAAATGCCGCCCGGAACCACCGGCGATGTCCGGTTGGTGCGGGCCAGTAGTACAGCCGTGCGGGAGACGGTCGGGGGCTGCCCGACTGCCAAAAGTGTTGCCCTGCGGCCATTCCTGAATTCCGACCCCCCGCCCGACCGTAGCTTTACAGCATTGCAGGAGTTTACGCTCGGGCCGTTGATGAAGGCCCTCGATCTGGTCGAGCACCGGCACTGGCCGGTGGATCGGGCAATCGCCGAATTGACGCGCACGAACGGCAGATTCGGCACATTCGGCCGACCGGCACATTCGGCACTGCTGGAGTGGACGACACAGGCACTGCTCCGCTACCTGGAGGCGCGCGATGCCGTGCAGTCCGCGCGCGACGACCCCTCTGACCGCACCGAGCCCATGCCGTTCGAGTGGGTGGCGTTGACCGACAGGGCGACGGCCGGACCGGACTCACGCGGTGTCATCCGTTACGAACGCACCGCGTGGGGGCGCCGCTACATCTCTCATGACCACAGGGTGCGTGAGATTTGGCTTCCGTCCATCCGGACCGCACGTGCGGACCGTGCCGACACTGAAAAGGCCGCGATCGCAGACGTTCTTGCGAGGGGAACGGCCTGCAGGAAGCCCAGCTACGGCAAGCTGTACGAGGCAGTTGCGGGCTATCCGTCTCGACTGCCGGAGCGCGTGAGAATATTCGCTTTCGGATGTGGGGACGGGACTGCCGAGCCCGTGCTGGACTGGGACCAGCAGGAAATCGGTCAGCGCTATCGCGAATACGCTGCCCCGGCATTCGCGCGCGCGGTCTCCGGGGTCGGTGCCGTACCGGGTTCCGACTGTATCGGGTGCAAGGCGCTGGACAGCTGTACGGCCCTGCCCCGCACTCCAAGCCTCTGGGGTTCTCAACCAGGCGACAGGCGTCCCCGGCGCAGCGTGTCCGCCTGGGATCTACGCGTGTACGACCAGTGCCCGGCACGCTATCACCTCACGCGGCGACTGCACCTCGGGTCGTCGCAGGTGGAGCACGAAGCTGCTACCCGCGGCCGAGCGGTGGACGCCTGGCTGAACGACCAACACCGCCAACGACCTTCAGGAGGATGCCGAACGATCGCGGGGCCGTCAGATCCAGGTAACTGGTCTGCCGGCGCCCATCACCTCGCTGGCCGGCCAGCTCACGACGGTGCATCGATGCTTGCTCAGCACAAAGCCTTGTGCCCCATCGACGGACTGGCACCGGAGGAACGAGTTCTCGTGCAGCACCAGGTGACCGGTTACATACCCGAACTTGACGTCGTCGTGATCGCGACCCCGGACCTGCTCTACACCGATTCCGGTAGCTGGGTGTGGCGGGAAACCAAGACCGCCACAGCACGGTTGTGGGAGGGACGATCACTGCTGCGCAGCTACCCGCAGCTGGCGCTGGCGGTGCTGCTGTTGGCCGCGGGAGTACCCGCAACCGGGCCGCGCAGTCCACGCGTCGAGTTCGAACTTTTGTATCCCGGAGACAGCACCCTCGAACAGCTCGATCCGACTCGGGCAGATGTGGTCGACGAGGCTCGCCGCGTCATCGCCGCTCTGGCCGGCCCACTCCTGCGTGACGACTCGTTCCATCCCGAGCCCGGACGCGACTGCCATGACTGCGAAGCCCGGCCTTGGTGTCGGCCTGGAAGCGATTACATCGCCGATAACCCGGCGCCCGCAGCGGTACAGGCCGCTGTGGAAATCCGACCTGAGGGGACTTGATGCGACGGCCCAATCCCGGTGAGGACTGGCTCGACCACGCCGACGTACCGCTGTTGCGGACCATTGCGACCGCCGTGGTGAAACTGGCCGACGCGACTGGGCTGCAGTCCTTCACACTTCCCTATGACGCGGACGTGGCGCGTGCCGTCAATGGCACGGCGCTGGCCTGCCTGCTGCAACAGGCACAACCGCCCACGAGCGTGCCCGATCTGCTCTCCTGGTGCCGCACCCGCCCCTTGGAAGACTGGCCACTGGATCTTCCTGCGGATGCGTTCGGGCCGGATGATTACCTGATCGACCCCGAGTCGGGGGCGCCGAGCCAGTTGTGCCACGAGTGGTGGGTCCAGGGACGCGACAGCGCCGCAGCCGAATACGACCGCAGAGTCGTACGCAGAGCGATGTATCTGTGCCGTGAAGCGTCGTCCCCGGAATGCTATACGGCCTTCCGTCGGCTACTGGTCACGAAGCCAGTACTGACCAGCGATGACCAATTCGACCTCGCCACAGACCTGTATCTCGAGCCCGTCCGGCCGCTGCTCGACGACATCTACGAACCCGTTCCCGCTGGGTATCTCCGTAACGGTGGATACCTGACGTGTTTCCGTTGTCATACGCTGTTGACCCCGGTGGTCGGCGGTGGCTGGTGGTGCGAGCGAGATCAATGCCGCAGCCGGGGCCCAGCGCCACGCGGGCGGGAACTGTCGGTCGAGGATGTCGGCGAACTGGTGCACCTGGTGCGCCCGTTGCGCCAATTCGTCACCGGGCCGGGCCGCGCCGAAGTCGAGCTGGAGCGACAACTGAAAGACCTGCGTCTGTCGGTCGAGATGTGGCCCGGATTCGACGCCTACGACGTGCGTATCACCTTCCCCGACGGCCATGTGTGGGCGATCGATGTTAAGGACTGGGCGCACCCAGGTCTGCTCGGCCGGGCATCGCGTCCGGTCCGGCCCGAGCCGCAGTATGACGAGGCGTGCTGGGTCGTGCCGCAATACCGAGTCAACGCACGTCGCGACTATCTCGGCATTTACGAGCGCAACCGTCCTCCTTCCGCTGGCGGACTGCGGTTGCTCAGCGACATCCAGCTCATCGATGCTGCTTCCGCCCGGTTACGTGGCGTCACAGGCCCGCAGGCGCGAATCAGCCCTACGAGATCCGACACAGTCGACGGAGGACGCAATGCGTGACCGCTACAGCTGGTACGAGCCGGTCGTCACAGCGCTGCGACCGTGGCCCACGGAAATTTCGAATGTCAAACCGTCTCTGCTGTGCCAGGTCGAGCTCGGTCTGCGGTTGCTAGAGCGTCTCGATCCGGAGCATCCGGCCGACAGCGTCTGGCCGTTGCTCGGCGGGTATCCGTTCGCTGCGGCCGCGGATATTGCCACCGATGACGAGTCTCATCGTCTGATCACCAATGCCAGGCATTTGCTGTGGACACTGCGCCGCAACAGGGTATGGCAGCAGAGCCTCGATCTGTACAAGACCCTCCCCGAACGACTACGCGGCTACCGGATCGCGATGAACGACGTGCCAGCTCGCCGGGTGGAGCCTTTAGTCGCCGCCGGCCGTTTCGACGACTACGACGCCGCATTGGAAACCTTGCCAGCGTTCGACCATGATCCCGTCCGGATCGCATCCCCCGGGTCCAATCGCTTCGTGGACCGCGGTCGCCGAACCTCGGTCACCATCCCCGAGGAACTGGTGTTTCCCTCGGCGCCTGGCCACGACCTGACCCAGAACCGTGGTGATGACGCGTGCGACATCCCGCTGGCCGAACTCGCCGAGACTGCGGCCTGGATGGACAGAGCCGAAGAAGACGCCGGCTTCCCGCGGCGTGGCAACTGGGCAGTCCGATTCGAGGACCTGCAGCTCGATACCCGCACCTCCGACGGTCTGCGATTC
Source organism: Nocardia stercoris (assembly GCF_003696265.1). Classification (GTDB taxonomy): domain Bacteria; phylum Actinomycetota; class Actinomycetes; order Mycobacteriales; family Mycobacteriaceae; genus Nocardia; species Nocardia stercoris. Next base: position 237,408 of record NZ_RFFH01000004.1, read on the forward strand.
GAGGAAGCGAAGACACTGACACTGAACCGGCTGGTTCACCTGGTCGGGATGGTTGGTGCGGGCAAGAGCACACTGATGACGTTGATCGCGGTCTGGGGTGCTCTGCGAGGCCTTCGAACAACTTTGGTGGTCGGTGACGTCGCCGAACAGCTCACCCTCACAGCTCTGTTCCGTGCGCTCAACTTGCCGGCCGCGCCGGTGCTCGGACCGACCACCCGTGAACGTCACGTTCAGCGGCTGCACCGCCGGATCGCGGCGCGCACCGGTTTTCCGCTGCTGATGCACGACGATCCGGGCTTTGCTGACCTGAGCACTGTGTGCGTCCTGGATGCGCAACGTGGCCTGGACCCGGTCGAACCACTGCGCTACGCCGACGCACCCTGCACCGCGCTGTATCCGGCACCCTCCAAGCCCACAACTCCTGCCGACGATTCCAGCCCTCCGGGTCGCTATCGCGAGACTCGATCGCCTTCGCCCTCCGCGGACGACGAGGACGATCTCGGCACCCGGCACGGTTGCCCGATCTGGAGCGCCTGCCCCAGGCACAGTGCTGCGCGAGACCTCGTCGAAGCTTTGATCTGGGTAGCGAACCCTGCGAGTCTTGTGCAGACAGCCGTACCACGACACCTCAACAGTGAACGGCTGCGGCACCTTGAGCTGGCCTGCGTGCGCAGCGACATCATGATCATCGACGAAGCCGATCGAGTTCAGATGCACCTCGACGACGCATTCGCGCCCTCGGCGACCCTGGTGATGCGTGGTCCGGAGTCGTGGCTGGATCGACTAGGTACCCACAAAATCGAAGAATTGGCACGCCAGGGCCGGCTCCCACTGTCGGACCGTGACGTCGAGCGCTGGGCTGCGGCACTGGACGTCGTGACCTCCACGACAAACCGCCTCTACGCCATGCTCATCCGCGACAAGAGCCTGCGGGACTGGGTAGAAATCGACTACTTCAGCGCATGGACTCTTCAAGAAAAGCTGATGGAAGAGTGGTACCCGAGCGCGAATCGCCTCACCAGCCAGATCGTCGACACCATTCCGGACGAGGGCGAACTGTTCTCTACCGACAACGATCACGACGCCTTCGATGGACACGACGGTGTCGGGCTGTCCGCCGAGACGCCATGGGCGTCGCGCCGTGCCGAGGTCACCGCCGTGTTCGACACCTTCCGCGACGACCCGCTCGGCGACCGTGCACCCTACACAACGGTGACCGACCACCTCATCCAGGTGACCCACGATCTGCTGCACACCTTGAACGAAAACAATACCCGCCGACGTGTCAACACCTTGGTAATCGAACTACTGAGAGGGGCACCAGGTCTCGGGGAGGCCGACGCCTGGCCCGCGCCGAGGGCCCGCAAGGGCGAGGAACTCTTGCCGGCCGATTTTCGCGGGACCCCGGACTGGTACGACCGCACCGCGGGGCGGCTGGAATTCACCCTCTTGTTGGCCGCGCTGCACCACCGGCTGAACCGGCTCACGTTCCTGTGGCCTCAAGTGGAGGCAGCACTGCACCTCGACAGCACCGACAACGAACTTTCCCGCCGCCCGCCGCTCGACTACGCGCCCATCGTCCCCGAAGCACCGATGGGCAACGTACTGGGTTTCCAGTACCTGCCTGACGACCCGGAACAGACCCGTGGCGCGGACGGGCTTTGCACTGGCACGCTGCGCTTCTTCCGGTGCGCGGGAGTGGGACGTGAACTGCTGTATGCACTTCCCGATATCGGGGCAGACCGCAACTCCGGTCGTCGTGGGCCGCATGTACTGCTCATGTCGGGCACCAGCTGGGCAGGCACCTCGACTCGAGCCCACGTCCTGGCACCCGTCCAGGCTGTCCTCAAACCCGGCGACAAAGCAATCGAGGCTATCCGCAAGACCACGTTCCGCACCGAGTTCGTGTACGAGGGCAGCCGACCCATCACGCTGTCGGGGACAGACCAATCGATGCGGCAGGAAATACTCAAACAACTGGTCAGTAAGCTGGCCCGGCCCGGTAGAGGCGGGAAAGCCAGCCCGCTGGAAGCGGAACTCGCCCAGATCGATGACCACCGCCGCCGACGCGCACTCTTGCTGGTCGGCAGCTATGCCGAGGCATCGACAACGTTCACCCTGATGAACGACATGCAGCGCTGGCACGGCCGGGTCCGGGTACTTACCCGCGACGACGCCGAACTCGACGAACCGACCAGCGACGACCTGCCTTCGCCCAACAATGCATCTGGGGCCGTACGTCGCGGCGAACTCGCGGCATTCGCCGATGACGACGACGCCGAAGTGCTGATCGCCCCCTTGCTGGCCATCGAACGCGGGCACAACATCCTCAGCCCGGCCCGAACCCCCAACGAGGAGCGCGTCGCCGCATTCGGCACAGTGCTGTTTCTCGTACGCCCCCACCCACGCCCCGATGACCTCAGCATCGCAGTCTTCGCGATGAACGACTGGGTCTCGCGCTTCACCCGCAACCAGAAACAGCACAAGAAGTACGGCACGTTCGCCGATGTGGTGGCATCGAATAAGAGCCTGAGCAGCGCTGGGCTTGCCTTCCGCCACATCGCCCGGACAGAGTGGCGACGCCTGCTGACCAGACGCTACGTTTACTCGCATCTGGGCCCCGAAGAGAAGAAGGCGTTCGCATGGGACCAGTTGGTGAGCATCTGGCAGGTGATCGGCAGGCTCGTCCGTGGCGGCGTACCCGCTCGCGTCGTCTTCGTCGATGCCGCCTTCTCCCCGGCCCTCGCTGATGCCCAGGCTCCGACAGTGCCGGCCGATTCGGCAACCAGCCTCGTCGGACCACAGCGACAGGCGCGCCCACGCCGCAAGACCCAGGACTACGGGCTCCTAGCTCAGCTGCATGACGTTCTCGCGCCGTACTTCGATCCGGCCACCGACCTGGGCGAATTCACTGAGCCTTCCGATCCTGCACTCGTGCGGACGCTCTACGAGCCCATGTACAACGCACTGCGCGACATGCGGATTCGTCCTTCGTAGACACAGATCTAGCCATCGATCACGACATGAAGCTGGAAAGGGAACCCTGACTGTGGGCTTCACATACAAGACCGTCACGCGAGCCGCATACCACCTTGCGCCGCACTCGGCCCCGTGGACGATCGAGTACCGGGCACTACAGTTTCCTGAACAGGCCCGGGAAAGTCTGCTCGGACTATGCAACTACGGCCGGCACCAGGGAGATGACCTATACCGTACTGTGCCCACATATCGCCTGGACGGAGTGCTACAAAGTCTCGCCCCGGATCTAGTCGTGTGCGCACGGCCGAAGGATACGGCAGTCTCGGAAAAGGACTTCTGGCTGTATTCTCCTGCGGGGCTGCCCGATCCGCTACCCGGACCGACGATGAACAGGCTCCTGTCGGCTTGGCTTCGCACACTCGGACCGGCATCGGCGGTCGGCACTCCCGGCTATCGCGACCTGTGGGCGAAGACCCTCACCGAACTTGACGCCTCGCCTCTGCTCTGGCAGGACGATACCGTGGATCTGCTCGGTTGCCCCCTGACAACCGGTGGCACGGCAGCGCCGGCCGCCCGTCAGTTCCAGCTGGCGACCGATGCCTTGGCGCGGCGCATCATGGCACTGGAGCCATACGACTTCGGGACAGGTGTGTTGAGATTCCGCGCTATTCCGCGCGGGGCGCGCCAAAAGGGTGCGGAACTGATGTCTCAGCCACACAGCCACCAGATCAAAGGCAGGACATGGTGGTTCTCGATCACCATCAACATCACCCTGCACACAGTCCCCTTGGACCCGACGCCACGGCTGCACATACACACCGGCGTCCGGCGATGGGCAACACATCCCCGCACAGACACCGGGAGGGTCTACCTTCCCTACCGCCGCGCCACCACCGTCTACCTCAGACCCACGATCCCATGGCTGCCCGGCGCTCCCGCGAGTGAGAGGTACGCTGTGGCCAAATTGGCCTACGACCAACGCCGCAGCGCTGTCGACTGGGCAGAGAACGGCCCCGCCGGAATCCTGCGCAATCTGGCACTACGCCAAGCATTTCCAGACCCCGAGGCGCTGCTCAGAGCGCCGGAAGCGTGGCTCGGAGACGGCCCGGGTGTCCGTGCGGCCATCGTCCACAGCAACCACATGGGCGCACACGAGATCGGCCCAGGGCTGATGTCTCACCAGCGATCACAAATCATCGAGTGGGCCGAGCAAGCGCTGCCTGCGGAACTCGTCCGCGCGCAGCCGTTGGCCCGCAGCACCGCCGGCACGAGCAAACCCGCCAATGCTCGTGCTGCTGTCGAAGGAGCCGCTAAGAAAACCGAGGAAGAACGCGCGGCGTACGAGCGCCGCAGTGCTCTCGGTGCAGCCGCCCGGATCAACGCCGGCGACCACCACTCTCCGATGGATGGACCTGCGGTCGTCGAATTCAGGCTTCTATGGCAGACCTCGACGGTACGTGAGGCCGCGATCACCGCCCTGAGCGACATCCTCGGCCTGGACGGTGACGGCGAAGCACTCCTACCGGAGCTGGGCCAACGTCACGGTACCTGTACCGACTATGACGGCGCCGCGCCCGGAAACGCCGTGGTGCGCCAGTGGCACACCCCGGAACTGACGGTCGTTCTGCGCTGTATTCCACTATCTGGAGGTCTTGCTGACAAGCTTCATATCAACAAGCGGAATTGTTCCGGGACAACAGCCCTCGGCGATGCGATCAACACACGACGCCATGAGCTGGTCAGGTACCTGACCGATGATGGCGCTCGTAGCGCAACACCTACACTCGCCCTGGTCGAAATCGCCCACCGGAGCACATTCGTACCTGCGAACACCGATCCGAAATTCGCCGTCCGGCTCGGTTGCGCCGACGCCGGTGTCCTCACCCAGTTCGTAGCCGTCCCCTCGAATGCCAAAGGCATCAAGAATGCAAAGAACGTAGACCACCGCGTTCGCTCCAGCTGGCTGGACGGACTACGGCAACTCGGAGTACGTGTCCTGCCAGAACACACCCTCCATGGCGACCTCCCCGAGAACCTCCGGTACGCGGCGGTCTGGATGGTCAAACGCCGCAAGGACGGCCCCACTCGTCTGCCTCTGCACATGCCTGTCGCAGTGCGTGTGACCCCGATGCCACACGGAAATGGCCGAGCGCAGATCGAAGGCTGGGACGACGACGCCAAAGAGTGGATCCCATACCCGCGGTTCCTTCTCGGACTGGTCCGAAAGGCTGAAATCTCTAACATCGACCGCGAACCCGGCACGGCGGCCGATGTTGAATCCACCGCAGCCGATCCGAGCACTGAGCCAGCCAAAAAGAGGATCACCCGGGCCGCCTGGCGAAAAAACATGGAACAGCAAAGGCAAGAAGCTGCCAGCTTTCTGCAACGCATGATCTACTCGTTACGAAGCCAGCCAACCATCTTGATCACTCACTCTCAGAACAGTCGGCAACACTGGCCGTGGCTGCAAGACAGCAAGGTTGTGATGGATCTGATCAAGACGGGTCACGCCCCAGCTTCCGGATTGCATCACAACCTACGTCTGGTCCGGATACGTGGATCGGCGGGGCGCGAAACACCTCAATGGTGGGGTGTAGCCGGTGAACCGGATGGCATCAACGGACTGCCCGCCGGCCTATGGACACAGTCCGGCAGGTCCGGAACCGAACAGCGCATCTTTTACAGCACCACCGAGAAAGCCAGCCAGTTCAAGGCTTCGGCTGTCAGTGCCGACCGTCTCGCACCGAGGGAACTCACACGAGGCAAAAACGCCGGCAATTTGACGATCGACGCAGACAAGCCTGCGTGGAACCCATCTCTGGTAGAGATCGCCATCCTCGGATGTCACCGCGCCGGAGATAGTGATGACCACAGTGACAAGCCGGAGGCGATCGCGCTGGCTGTCCATCAGTTGCGTCAAGCGCCGGACTACTTGGATGCGCTGTCCTTGCCGCTTCCATTGCATCTGGCCGGCTTGGCCCAGGAATATGTCCTACCGACAATCACTGACGACGACCCCGCCGCGGAAGACGACCGGGTCGAGTACATCGAGACGGCAGACGACGGATCTCGCGACCTGGACCCGGATCTAGCTGATGCTCCTGGACTGGAGCAAGAGCCAGAGCCATACGAGCAGATCCTACTATTCGTCTGAGGAGCCTGAGGCCGAGGGCAGTCACAACTGAACGTTGACGAGGTCAAGGTCTCGGCCCGATTGCGCTGAGAAGCCAACTGACGTTCCGCAGCGTGCTCGCCCTGCTTAGGAGACAAGGGCCGAAATAGCGTCAGGTAGACGACGTCGTGCTCAGATAGGGAGGTGCGGTCGAGGGGCGCGTTAGTCGGCAGTCGCGATGATCGGATCACGATTGCCGGGGAATCGCCGTTTTCCCGTTTTAAGGTTTTGCGTGGGGTGTTGTCGTGTGCGCAGTTGGCGTCCTGCCGGGTCGGATGGCGGACCGGCGGGAGTCTACCGATCCGGGTGTCCTTCTTGGGTGCCGCGGTGTCTCGTGACCGGAGGCCGCTGATTCGGCCTAGAGCTCCCGAATTTTTCCGGTCTCGGTGAATCGCTGTGGAATCGGCTCATCGAAGACATCCACGATCCAGTAGAAGTCAGGGTCGGTTTCGATCTGGTGACCGTCGTCGTCTTCCATGAAGTGGACGAAATGCGGCAGGGCACGATGAATACGCACGCGGCGTCCGTTCATCGATTCGTCGTGAGCGATATCGATCGCTTCCTCAGGATCCTCGATCACCTGGTGGGCCGTTAGTAGCGAGCAGCCGGAAGGTAGCGGCCACGTACTGCGCTCGCCAGACCAGTTCGAGAAGTCGTTGCGGTATGTACCCGCGGTGTTGCGAATCCTCACACTCCACCCGGTCTTTTTGTCGATCTGTGCGTTCGCAATGCGGATGCCAAGGTCGAGGTCGGCGGCGGACTGCATTAACCTCGGGAGGTCGTCAGTGCATTTGATGTAGTAGCCGCCGATGTCTCGCGCGGCGGTATGACTTAGCTCATCGTATTGTCCGGGCTGGATGGGGTCGATATGGAGAAGGAAGGTCTTGATGGCCTGCCATACTGGGCCAGGAATTCGGGACATCAGTACCTGGAATGGCACTTCCGGTCCTAGTGCGCGTAAATCGGCGCTGGTCAGGTATTGGTTCATGCAGCCGGCTACCCATTGTGCTAGATCGGCATGAGGTCCACTCAGTGTGGTCACGACGGTAAGTTCGGAAATGCGTTGGCGGTGGTGCGAATCCTCATCTAAGGCGAATATCGTTGCCTTGGCACCAAACTTCCGCACGACGAATTGAGTTATCACCGATGGTCTCCTGGATGCGAGTGAGTGGACCGCAAGGGTCAAGCCGGCGAATCTGGTTTACGTGACGACCGTCCACTGCCGCGGACTGTGGTGGGTTGTTCATGCATTGGCAGAATCGGGCTATCGCCGATATATCGTCACTCGCGATGAAGCTTCTGCTTTCAAGGTTGCGCTGACAGCTGAATCTGCTCGATACACACTTTCGGGTGGGCAGTCGGTCGGCCACAATTCGCTCCTATCGGACTCGTTTGACCGCTCGGATATCTCCGTGAATGGCGATCGGATCACATAGGTCGGCCGGCGATTGACCTCACCTGTGAACCACCAAGAGCGGTGTCGAAGCCTAATATGGACGGAGGCTTCTGTGTTCAAGTGAAAAGCACGAAGCAGGTGCCCGTCTAGTCTATTGGCCCCCACGGTATGTGGGCCCACTGGGAGAGGCGCCACTGGCGGGTGTGGATCGTATCTCAACAAATGTGGGTGGGAAGGATCCGAATACGAAAACCTGATCAATGTTCATTCGTTGGCGCGGTTCGTGGAACCGATTGTTCCGATGGCTATGACACCAAACGTGAGGAGAATGACTCTTGGCCAAGCGCGGACGCCCTCCGATGCGCGAGGGCGTACCGACCAACCCTACCTACCATGCGAGCCGCAACGGTAAGAGCATCGTGGCGCGAGGCTACATGCGGCTCAACGGCAAGACCGAGCCAATGCAGGGCACAGGAGCGACTCGGACCGCTGCGCGGGACGCCTACTTCGAGAATGCCGAGAAACGCAAGTCTGTTCGGCGGTCCGAGGTCAACGACTACACCACCGACTCGAAATTTCGTGTGGTCATTGACGCTTGGCACACCCGGCAGCTGAAGAAGAACCCGCGGAACCGCGACCAAGGGTCCCTGGAAATCTATTTCAGCGAAGTCTTCCATTCGAAGGATCCGCGGGCGCCGAAGGACGTCATCAAGATCGAGGATCTCGCGGACTTTTCGATTCGTGAGATGACTGCGCCGAGGCTCATCGCGCATGTGGATGCGATCCTGGATCTGGGATTTCGGGTGAAAGCGCAGCGGCATCGACTGCTGCTGATCGAGATCATGGCGATCCCCAAGCAATGGGGACTCATCGACACCAACCCGGCCGAAGCCATCGAGGAAATCCGCGACAAGCCTGCAGCTCCACGCGGTCTCACCGCAGACGAGCTGTCACGCCTGCGTGCCCAGCTCCAGCGTTGGGTGGCCGGCGAGCCCATCCCTGGCACACCGGCGGGGCGGATGTCCGATCGGGACAAGACGATTCCCGACCTGTTCGAAGTCGGCCTCGCACTCACCTGCCGGCCCGGTGAGATTCTCGGCCTGGTCTGGGACGAGCCCGGCCGCGAGGACGGAGTTTCCGGTGGCATCGACCTCGATGCCGTCGACGAGAACGGCGATCCCGCCCCGTACGCGTGGGTGACCGGCATCGCCAAACAGGTTCGCGGGCAGTCCATCACCCGCCAGCCGCACACGAAAACCGGCGAGGACGGGATCCGGTGCATGCCGATCCCGGAATGGGCCCTACCCGTATTCCGGCGCCTGCAGGACGAGCACCTGGCCCGCAAGACACCGAACCCATTGAACCTGGTGTTCCCGTCGCGGGAAGGTACGTTGCGATACCTGAACAATGTGCGTCGCGCGTGGAACAACGCTCGCGGCACCGAGTTCGAGTGGGTCACCCTCGGTACTACCCGCAAGACCGGTGCCGGCACGGTGATGGCCGAGCTCGGCTCCAAAGCGACCGCCGAGCAACTCGGCCACACCAGCGAGAAGAACGTCAAGTACTACGCCAAGGCCCCGGCCCGGATCGTGCCCCGGGCGAACGCGAAAGCCCTGTCCTCCCTGGCGCCCAAACCGGCTCCCGAGCCGGTCCGCGCGGCACCGGCCGACCCTGATCCGGCACGTGGTTATGCACCTGAAATTCCCGGGAAACGACGAAAATCAAAGGGGCGCTAGGAGGAAACCAGCAGGAACCCCGCCCACCTGCTTCCGCAGGTAGACAAAGAAAACCCCTCCGAAGAGGGGGTTAACTGTGCGCCATCAGGGACTCGAACCCCGAACCCGCTGATTAAGAGTCAGCTGCTCTGCCAATTGAGCTAATGGCGCTTGTTTCGTTGTGCCCCGCTCTGCGGTGCCTGGAAACAATAACAGGGAGTCGGACAGTTGACGAAATCGCCTGGTCATCGTGGGTAACGAGGTGGTTTCGGTGCGGCGTGGTTGTCGGTTCTGTCCGGGTTGGGGCTGGCATGATCGGCGGGCTGTTTGTCGATCGTTCCGACGGGCTGAACTCCACCGCCGGATTCGCCTGGGGACAGGGGATGGGCATGAAGATTCGCGGATTGACTCGGCTGGCCGGGCCGACGGTGGCGTTGCTGCTGGTCGCGGTGGTGACCGCAGGATGTGGGGGGTCTCGGTCGAATGATTCCGCCGGTCATTCCGGCGCGCAGTCGGTGGCGGAGATATTGACGCCGAAACTGGATCTGCCGGCCGAGAACGGCGCGGTCGATGTCGGCGTCGACACGTTGCTGCCGGTCCGGATCGAGCAGGGGAAGCTGACTGCCGTGACGCTGACCGGCCCGAACGGTGCGGTGGCGGGCACCCTCGCACCGGACGGGACGTCGTGGCACGCCAACGACAAGCTCGCCTTCGGGGCCGTTTATCGGCTGCAGACCGCGGGTGTGGGGCTGGGGAAGCAGGTCTTCAAGACCGTGAGTTTCACCACTATCGCCCCCGAGCACAAGACCCACCCCTATCTGACGCCCGACGACGGGGAAGTCGTCGGTATCGGTCAGCCTGTGGCGGTCGCCTTCGACGAGGACGTGCCGAACCGCTACGCGGTCCAGAAGGCGATTTCCGTCACAACCGTGCCGCCGGTCGAGGGCGCCTTCTACTGGGTGAACAACCGGGAAGTCCGTTGGCGTCCGGAGCATTTCTGGGCGCAGGGCACGAAGGTGACGGTGCACGCCGACCTCTACGGCCACAACCTCGGTGGCGGCCTGCTGCCCGACTCGGACCTGGACGCGACGTTCACCGTCGGTGACGCGACGGTGTTCCACGCCGACGACAACACCAAGCTGGTGACCGTCGAGCGAAACGGGCAGGTCATCCGGACCATGCCGACGTCGATGGGCAAGGAGTCCTCGCCGACCACCAACGGCATCTACATCCTCAGTGACCGCCACCAGCAGATCATCATGGACTCCACCACTTTCGGACTGCCCTCGGGCAGCCCCGGCGGATACCGCACGCCGGTGGACTGGGCCACCCGCATGTCCTACAGCGGCATCTTCATGCATTCCGCGCCCTGGTCGGTGTGGGCGCAGGGTTCCACCGACACCAGCCACGGCTGTCTGAACCTGAGCCCGGAGGACGCCGAGTGGGTGTACGACAACGCCAAGCGCGGTGACATCGCGATCGTGTCGAACACCGTCGGCGACACCCTGTCCGGGATCGACGGTCTCGGGGACTGGAACGTCCCGTGGGCGGACTGGAAGGCGGGTAACGCGGGCGGTCAGTAACAGCCCGTTCGTGACCGGCGGGCCGGGTAGGTGCCGACCCGATAACAACTGTCGCGAGCCTATGGCAATTCGGATATGGGCTGCTGTAGATCAGTGGCAGGTGGTCTGGCTACCCACTGGCAACGTGTCGGTGGTGTCGACGGGCCGGATCCATCGGTGGCGCCGCCGGGGCGCTGCCCCCGTTGGCGGAGGGAGTTAGACGTGTTCGCACGTTCCACGACAGTGCAGGCGCAATTGTCCGCGATCGACGAAGGGATCACCGCCGTCCGTGACACGGTGTTGCCCGCGGTGCAGGGCATGCCCGGATGTATCGGCATGTCGCTGCTGGTCGACATGCAGTCCGGTCGGTGCATCGCCACCAGCGCCTGGCAGACCGAGCAGGCGATGCGCGACAGCGAGGGCCCGATCAGTTCCTTCCGGGCCATGGCCATGTTTCGGGGCCGCGCCCAGGTCCACGAATGGGAGATCGCGCTGCTGCACCGCGACCACCGGACCGGACCGGGCGCCTACTCGCGCGTGATCTGGGGGCAGACCGCCACGGGCCGGTTCGACGAGGCGATCGAGGGCTTCCGGGTCGGTGGCCTGCCGCAGCTCGAGCAGCTCGACGGTTTCTGCAGTGCCAGCATGCTGGTGAACCGGGCGACGGGCCGCGGTGTGGTGACCGAAACCTTCGACAGCGCGGCCGCGCTGGACCGCAGCCGGGAGCAGGCCGAGGCGATCCGTGACGAGAGCACCCGGCGGACCGGGGTGGAGATCCTCGATGTGGGCGAATTCGAGCTGGCCCTGGCGCACCTGCGGGTTCCCGAGCTGGTCTAGCCCGGGCGGGCGGTGGCCTGAAGCGGCCACCGCCGTGCTCAGCCGACGACGTGCCCGTTGGTGTGGGCGGGCTGCGCGTCCCCGGTGTGCCCGGCCAGCAGCCGGCTGAACGGTGTGACGGCGTCGAGCTGGTTGCCCGAGCGGCGCGGCCGGATCGACGGGTCCGGCACGAAGCCGGCAACCGCGGTCGGTACCGACACCACTTGGGTGGCCAGTTCGGCGGCCGCGCGGGTGATGCGCTCGGACAGCCCGGTGGAGCCGAAATCCGAAGTGGCGGCGAAGACTCCGGTCGGCACGACCACGGCCCGCAAGTAGGTGAACAGCGGGCGCAGGGCGTGGTCGAGGACCAGGGCGTGCCGTTCGGTCCCGGCGGTGGCGGCGATCAGTACCGGCATGCCGTTGATCGATTCGGGATCCAGGATATCGACGAACATCTTGAACAGGCCGCTGTAGCTCGCGGCGAAAACCGGTGTGACAGCGATGATTCCGGCGGCCCGAGTGACCTGTTCCCGAGCTGCCGTGATGGCGGGGGTCGCGACGCCGGTGGTGACCGTGGTGGCGAGATCGGCTGCCAGCTCCCGCAATTCGATGAACTGCAGCTCGATCTGCTCACCGCGCGCGCCCACCGCCGCCGACAGCGCGGTGCCGAGCTGGTCGGCGAGCATCCGCGTGGACGACGGCTGGGACACCCCGGCGGTGAGCACGACGACGGTTCGATTCATGTTCTTACCCTTCGGCATTCGCGGTGAGCCGCTCGCGGGCGGGCTCGACCAGGTGGAACGGGGACTCGGGGCCGGCGGCGACCAGGCTCGCGTGGGTGGGCGGGTCGCTGGGCACGCCGGCGGGGCGGCGCAGCTCGAATTCCTTGCGCAGCACCGGAACCACCTCACGGCCGAGGATCTCGACCTGCTCCAGCGCGGCCTCCAGCGGCAGGCCGGCGTGGTCGACGAGGAACAGCTGGCGCTGGTAATCACCGGCGTAGTCGGCGAATCCGAGCGTCTTCTCGAGGACCTGCTCGGGAGTGCCGACGGTGAGCGGGGTCATCTCCGTGAAGTCCTCCAGCGACGGGCCGTGCCCGTAGACGGGGGCGTTGTCGAAGTAGGGGCGGAAGTACTTCTTCGCGGCCGCTTCGGTTTCCGCCATGAACACCTGCCCGCCGAGGCCGACGATCGCCTGTTCGGCGGCGCCGTGGCCGTAGTACTCGTACCGCTGCCGGTAGAGCCGGACCATCTGCTCGGTGTGCTCCTTGTTCCAGAAGATGTTGTTGTGGAAGAAGCCGTCGCCGTAATAGGCGGCCTGTTCAGCGATCTCGGGGGTGCGGATCGAACCGTGCCACACGAACGGCGGTGTGCCGTCCAGCGGCGCCGGGGTGGAGGTGTACCCGCTCAGTGGCGTGCGGAACTTGCCCTGCCAGTTCACGACCGGCTCGCGCCACAGCTTGCGCAGCAGGTGGTAGTTCTCGATCGCCAGGTTCACGCCCTCGCGAATGTCCTTGCCGAACCACGGATAGACCGGGCCGGTGTTGCCGCGGCCCATCATCAGGTCGACGCGGCCGCCCGAGAGGTGCTGCAGCATCGCGTAGTCCTCGGCGATCTTCACCGGGTCGTTGGTGGTGATCAGCGTGGTCGCGGTGGACAGCAGCAGGCGCTCGGTGCGCGCGGCGACCCAGCCCAGCATGGTGGTGGGAGAGGAGGGGACGAACGGCGGATTGTGGTGCTCGCCGGTCGCGAAGACGTCGAGGCCGACCTCTTCGGCCTTCAGCGCGAGCTGCGTCATCGCGTGGATCCGCTCGCTCTCGGTGGGGGCGACTCCGGTCGTGGGGTCGGTGGTCACGTCTCCGACGGTGAAGATTCCGAACTGCACGGTGCGCCTCCTGGCATGTAGTGAAGATTTCAATCACCAGAACAGAGGGGTGCTCCGGAGTATTCCCCGCCCTTCGGCGCTGCCGGTGTGCCCTGCAGCCGGGCGCGCAGGCGGGTGAACACGCGCCCGAGGACCGCCAGCTCGGCGGGGTCGAGGTCGTCGAGGAACAGGGCTCGAATCGTGGCCGAGTGGTGCGGGACCGCGTTCAGGAAGGACTCCAGGCCGGTCGCAGTGAGCACCGCCACCGCGCCGCGGCCGTCGTCCGGTGCCGGCTCGCGCACCACCAGGCCGCGCTTGGCCATGGAATTCACCTGGTAGGTGACCCGGCTGCGGGAGAAGACCATGCGATCGGCGAGCTCGCTCATGCGCAGCCGGTGACTCGGCGCCTCCCGCAGCAGGAGCAGCATGTGGTAGTCGATCAGGGTGAGTCCGGTGCTCGCGCGCAGAGTTTCGTCGAGCACCGTTTCGAGCCGCAGGCTCGCCTCGATGTACGCCCGCCAGGCCACGCCCTCGTCGACCGTCTCGTCGCTCGGCATGATCACCCCGCATGTCGGTGGATTGATGATTTCAATCTTAACCAATAACGCGCGGGGCCGGTTCCCTTCGGCGCCCTGCGCTGTCGGTGCCGGGAGTGGGCTGCGAAACACGCCCGCGGGCCGGATCAATTGGTTAGGCTAACCTTAACGGCAGTTTGGCGAAAGTGGGGGCAGTGCAATGACATTCGAACGAGTAGTGCGGACGAGCCTGGTCGATGCGCCGGTCGCAGCAGTCTGGGCGGCCGTCACCACCCCGGCGGGCTTCAATGCCGAACTGTGGCCTTATCTGCGGATGACCGTCCCGCGGCCGTTCCGGGGCGCGACGATCGCGGATGTCACGCCCGGAATGCACATCGGGCGCAGCGTTCTCCTGCTGTTCGGTGTGCTGCCCATCGACTACGACGACATCACGATCGCCGAGATCGACGAAGGCCGCAGGTTTCGGGAGGAGTCGGCCATGCTGTCGATGCGCCCGTGGATCCACGAGCGCGCGCTGCGCCCTGTCGGCGACCGCACCGAGGTGACCGACACGCTGACCTTCGCGCCGCGCCCGCCGTTGGCTCTGGTGCCGGGTGCGGGCGCGGTGCTGCGGGGCATCGTCGCGGCACTTTTCCGGCACCGGCATCGCCGGCTGGGTTCCCTGCTCGGGGCGTGACGGAGTCGCCCGGCGAGCTATGAACGGGATTGTTCGTTTTCGGTTCGGGCCGGTACGACGGGCGGATACCGTGTGAGCCGCGGCGCGGTGGGTGCGTCGCACGCAGTGTCAGAGGATGTAGATGAAAAACAATATGACCAGGGCCGTTGCGGCGGTTGCCGGAATCTCCGCGGCAGTGCTGCCGGGGATCGACGCGGCGACGGCGTCGGCGGATGTGGCGCCGGTTCAGTACCAGCTCAGTTACAGCGGCTGCTACCAGCACAAGGCCTGTTCCTTCGATGTGCGGACCCCCGACACGACGTCGGTGGTGACGATCACGGTCAACGGCACGGCGGTGGCCAGCGGGGCACCGCAGCTGGTCGCCCCGGCCCAGCCCGGCTATTCCCCCGCCTACGCCGACTACACGGCCACGTGGACGCCGACCAGCAGCGGCGTGTACACCGTGACCGCGACCCAGGGCTCGAACACCGCGACCTGGAAGTTCGCCGTCTGCCCGACCCCGCCGTACTCCGGCTCCGGCGGTTTCACCGACAGCCCGTTCCCGCCGCCGGTCGACACCACCGGGCCCGTGCTCGGATCGGTGGAGAACGGTCCGTACAACCTGTGCAACCAGCTCGGGCTCCTGGCCACCCAGTCGGGCATCCCGACCGGAAGCACTCTGCCGCTGTTCAGCCTGTCCGGCTAGCGGGCCGCGGGTGGGGGCCGGCGCGGCTGGCCCCCACCCGCACTACGCCTTCTTGACCACGCTCGACTTGAGCTGCATCGGGCCGATGCCGTCCACCTTGCAGTCGATGTCGTGGTCGCCGACGCCCTGGACGAGGCGGATATTGCGCACCTTGGTGCCCACCTTGATGCCGGTGCTCGAGCCCTTGACCTTCAGGTCCTTGATCACGGTGACGGTGTCGCCGTCGGCGAGGACGTTGCCGACCGCGTCCTTGATCACCGGTGCGGTGTCGGCTGATTCGGTGCCCGCGGACCACTCATGGGCACACTCCGGGCAGACCAGCAGCGCGCCCAGCTCATAGGTGTAAGCGCTCTCGCACCGCGGGCACGGGGGTAGTTCGTTCATCGCGGACCCCATGTTGAATCAGGCTGCGCCGGTGAGGAAGCCGACGATCGCCTGGTTGACGGCTTCGGGCTGCTCCAGATAGCCGAAGTGGCCGCACTGCTCCAGCTCGGTGTAGCGGGCGCCGGGAATCGCCTGGGCCACTTCACGACCCATGGCGGCCGGGGTCATGCGATCGTCGGCGAACCCGATCACCAAGCTGGGCTTGGTGATCCGGGTGTAGGCGGTGCGGCGGTCCTCGGAACGGTCCATGCCCAGCTGGGCCCGCACGCCCGGTGCCGTCTTGGCGCCGGAGGTGAATTCGAAGATGTCGAGCCACTCCTGGGCCTTGGCCGGGTCGGCGACACTGGCGGGCGACAGGTTCAGCATCGCCTTGATCGCGGCGGCGTACTGCGGCGGCAGCTGGACATCCTTGTCGTACAACGCCTGTTCGCCCGCGTTGAGCAGCGCGGACAGCGGGTGCGAGCGGGCCACGGCGCCCATGGTGACCGTGCGATCCACCAATTCCGGTCGCGCGAG
Organism: Nocardia stercoris; assembly: GCF_003696265.1. Taxonomy (GTDB): domain Bacteria; phylum Actinomycetota; class Actinomycetes; order Mycobacteriales; family Mycobacteriaceae; genus Nocardia; species Nocardia stercoris. The sequence goes on from NZ_RFFH01000004.1 coordinate 253,708, forward strand.
GGCGAGTTCGAGGGTCACCCGGGCGCCCATCGAGTGCCCGACTACGTGCGCGGGGGCGCCGAGGAGTTCGATCAGGGCCGCGGCGTCACCGACCAGGTCGGTCATCCGGATTCCGTCGGCGCACTCGTCGCTGGGCGCGATGCCGCGGCTGTCGTAGGTGGCGACCCGAAATCCGGCCTTCACCAGCGCGGGCACCTGGTAGTTCTTCCATACCCGACCGGGGCTGCCGCTGCCCATGATCATCAGGACCAACGGTCCGGTCCCGGTTACCTCATAGTTGAGCCGAATCCCGTTCAGGGTGGTGATAGGCATGGTTCTCCTGGCTGGTATGCCTGATTGCGAATCTATGCAACTAACCGGGGGAGAGTATCACGCGGCACTTCCGGGGCGTCCCGAGCTCGCCGGACCGCTCACACCAAGAAGCCGGCCAGCAGGGACGCCGCGTTGGCCGTCACCGAGATGAGCAGGAGTTCACCGGGCCGACGGCGGCGGACGGCGTAGACCAGCGCCGCTTCGAGCAGACAGACACCGATCTCGGCGACAATCAAGGTCGCCCAGAACGCGTTCGGGGCGGCACGGCTGATGATCGACCACAGCAGGGGATGGGAGACCAAGTTCACCGCGGTGCCCGTGGCGGCCGCGCGGGCGGGCCGGAAAGCCTTCGCCGTCACCAGCATCGCGGTATAGATTGGCACCTCGACGAGCAGGGTGAGAGCCAATGCCCACGGGTATCGCACGGGGAGATGGTAGGGGAGGACCGTGGCCGCGCCGACGATCGCAGCACCGGGCCCGGTGGCACAGCCGCTCCGGCCGACCGCGCTCGCCGCCGTTTTCGTACTCGCCGCCGCCGCGGCTCTGACCGCGGCGCTGCGGGTTCCGGCCGCACTCACCCTGATCGGGCTGGCCTGCTTCGGCATCCTGCACAACGCCCTCGAATTGCGTTATGTCACAGGCCGCTTCGCGCACGTGCTGAACGGGCGTTTTCTGCGGCTGCTGCTGATACCGATCACCGGGATCGTGCTGTGCCGGGCTTTTCGGCGCGGGCTGTGGTCGCAGGAGGCCGAAATCCTGCTCGGCTACGGCGTTCTCGGGGTGGCGGCGGTGCACGCGTTACGCCGGCGACCCCTGCTGCTGGTCGCGGTGGGTACGGTGCTGATCGGTGCGGCGGCGAGCTCGCTGTTGTTCCCCGCCTACCACTTCGTGGTGTTGACGCATGTGCACAACCTGGTGCCACTGCTGTTCCTGATCGAATGGTCGCGCGAGCTGCCGCGCGGCCGCGCCACCTTCCTGTCGGCCCAATTCCTGTGGGTCCTGGTTATTCCGGCGCTGCTGCTCACCGGACTGTTCGACCACATGTCGACGGTCGGCCCGGTCGCACTGACCACCGGATACACCCCGCCGATGTGGCTCGGCACGACCGTGGCCGCGCGATTCCTCGCCGTCTTCGCGTTCCTGCAGACCATGCACTACGTGGTGTGGGTGTGGTTCATGCCGCGCTACGGCCCGGCCGCGACCGCTGCCTTCGAGGCCCGGCTACCGGACCTGCGTGGAATCCGTGGCTGGGCAGTCGGTTTCGCTGCGGCTACGGCGGTCGGCGCACTGTTCGCGGCGGACTACGCCGCGGGCAAGTCCCTCTACTCGTGTGTGGCCACCTATCACGTGTACCTGGAATTTCCGGTGGTGCTGTTGCTGATCCTGGGGTCGGAGAGAGAGTGATCATGACGAATGTGCTGGCCGATGTTGCCCCGGCGGGCGGCGACAGCTCCGGCCACGGGCCACAGGTGATCGCGGTCCTCGTGGTGGTTCTGGTCGCCGCCGCGATCCTGTTCGCCCTGTTCCGTGGTGGTATTCGGCGCCTGCAACTGGTCGCTGCGGCGCTGACCGTCGTGATCGCCGTGGGCCTGATCCTCGTGGCCTGTGTCGCTCTCGCGCCACGCGATCGCCACCACGAGTACGTTCCGCACCCGTACGTGCCACAGTCCCGAACGGCGACCGCGACTCCCTCGCCGGTCACATCGACCTCGCCGCCCACCTGATCTTCCGGCCCTGAGCGTTTGTCGACGGCCGCTTGCCGCGCGCCCAGTCGGGAAATAATGTTTGGACCGTGTGTCCAACTTTTCGACGACGAAGGACAGCGCGAGCATGACCGACACCACGACCACCCCACGGACCGTCTACGACCGCCTCTTCATCGGCGGCCGCTGGGTGGAGCCCGCCGGTACCGAGATCATCGACGTCCGTTCCCCGGCGACCGGCGAACTCGTCGGCAGCGTGCCGCTGGCGCAGCCCGAGGACGTCGCCGCCGCCTGCGCCGCCGCGCGCACAGCGTTCGACGAAGGGCCCTGGCCCACAATGACTCCCGCCGAGCGGGCGGCGATCATCGGCAAAGCCGCCGACCTGATGGAACAGCGGGCCGACGCCTTCCGCACTCTGCTCTCGCTCGAACTCGGTCAGCCGGCGAGCATCATCGACATGATGCACTTCGGGGCGTCGATGACCACCCTGCGCTACTACGAGGGCGCCGCCGACAAGTTCACCTGGCGTGAGATCCGCGACGGCAACTACGGGCAGACCCTCGTCACCCGCGAACCGATCGGTGTCGTCGGCGCGGTCCTGGCCTGGAACGTTCCGCTGTTCCTCGCGGTCAACAAGCTCGGGCCCGCCCTGCTGGCGGGCTGCACGGTCGTGCTCAAGCCCGCGGCCGAGACCCCGCTGTCGGTCAACGCGCTGGCCGAGGTGTTCGCCGACGCCGGGCTGCCCGAGGGCGTGCTGTCGGTGGTCCCCGGCGGCGCCGAGACCGGGCGGGCGCTGACCGCCGACCCGCGGCCCGACAAATACAGCTTCACCGGCAGCTCAGCCGTCGGGCGCGAGATCGGCCGGCTAGCCGCCGACCGGCTCAAGGCCTGCACCCTCGAACTCGGCGGCAAATCGGCCGCGATCATCCTGGAGGACGCAGACCTGCCGTCGATCATGCCGATGCTGCTGTTCTCGGGTCTGATGAACTCGGGCCAGGCCTGCGTGGGCCAGACCCGCATCCTCGCCCCCCGCTCCCGCTACGACGAGGTGGTCGAGCTGGTCGCCGCCGCCGCGAAGGCCACCGTGGTGGGTGGGCCGGACAATCCCGCCGCCACGGTCGGGCCGCTCATCTCGCAGCGGCAGCTCGAACGGGTCGAGGGCTACATCGCCAAGGGTGTCGCCGAGGGCGCGCGGCTCGTGGCCGGTGGTGGCCGGCCCGCCGGACTCGACGGCGGCTGGTTCGTCGAGCCGACCGTCTTCGCCGATGTCGACAACTCGATGACCATCGCGCAGGAGGAGATCTTCGGTCCCGTCCTGTGTGTCATCCCGTTCGACACCGAGGACGACGCGGTCCGCATCGCCAATGACTCCGATTACGGTCTCGCGGGCAGTGTCTGGACCACCGACTTCGATCGGGCCATGGCGATCGCCGCCCGGATCCGCACCGGTACCTACGCCGTCAACATGTATGCCTTCGACGCCGGCTCGCCGTTCGGCGGGTACAAGAACTCCGGTGTCGGCCGGGAGAACGGGCCGGAGGGGATCGAGGCCTACTGCGAGCAGAAGAGCGTGCTGCTGCCGTTCGGGTACACGCCGGCGAACTGACCGGATCCGCTTGTCGCTCTGCGTGTGCGGGGCGGCAAGCGGGTGGAGCCGGAGGTGCCCTCGGATCGTCCCTCGGCACACCGGCGTCGTGGTCAGCCGCGCTTGGGCCGCAGGCTGTCGGATCCGTTGCGGCGCACGGTACTCAGCGCGGTCTGCCACCAGGCGCGGTTCGGGTCGGGTGCGTCACCGGCGCCGATTCGATGCAATTGGTCGGTGTACCACTGCAAGTCGATCATGCTCTGCAGCGGGCGCAGCCGGGGGTTCGCGTCGGCGAAAGGCACGGTGATCGTCTTCGTCTCCAGGCGCGGCAGGCGGCCGCTGAGTAGGGCGTCCGCCGCGTCGGGGACCAGGGCGGTCGGGCGGCCGAGTCCGACGACGTCGCAGCCGCCCGACGCGACAGCTTCGCTCATTCCGGTGAAGCTGCGGAAGCCGCCGGTGACCGCCACCGGAACCGCGCCGGCCAGATCGGCGACGGTGCGCGCGTAGTCGAGGAAGTACGCCTCCCGCGCCACCGTCGACGCCTTCGCCGCGCCCATCATCGCGGGCGATTCGTAAGAGCCGCCGCTGATCTCGATCAGGTCGAGGTTCTCGGCGGCGAGCATCCGCACCACGTCCCGGGATTCGTCCTCGGTGAACCCACCGCGCTGGAAATCCGCTGAGTTCAACTTGATTCCGACGGCGAAGCCGGGGCTGACCCGCCCGCGGATCGCCTGCACCACCTCGAGGACGAAGCGCCGGCGCCGTTCGGCGTCACCACCCCATTCGTCGTCGCGCTGGTTCGCCAAGGGGGACAGGAACTGGCTGATCAGATATCCGTGGGCACCGTGGATCTGGACGCCGTGGAAGCCGGCGGCCTCGGCGACGGCCGCGGTGGTGGCGAATCGCTCGATGATCTCGTGGATCTCGGCGCCGGTCAGCTCGCGGGGCCGGGTGGCGACGGGAATGCCCGGCGCGATCGCGCTCGGTGCCACCGGGCGCCGTCGGCCGAACGGGTTCGCTTGCCGCCCAGGGTGATTGATCTGCATCCAGAGTTTGGTGCCGGTGTCGTCGAAGGGCGCGGTCACGCGGCGCAGGGCATCGAGGTGCCGGTCGTCCTCGATGACGACGTTGCCGGCCTCGCCCAGCTGCCGCCCGTCGATCATCACGTTGCCGGTGACGACCAGTCCGAAGCCGCCCGCCGCCCAGGTCCGGTAGAGGCGCTCGAGCTGCGGGGTCGGCCGGCCCTGCCGGTCGCCCAGGGCCTCGCTGAGCGCCGACTTCATCAGCCGGTTGGGCAGGTGCTGCCCGCAGGGGAGAGCGACCGGATCGGTCAGGGTCCGTGCAGTGGTGGTGTCGGTCATCGGTACTGCCTCACTTGGGTCGCGCCGAGCGTCTGCGAATCGTCGGCGCCTACCCTAATTGCCAGTCATACGACTTACAAGTCGGATGACTGGTAAATCCGACCTGGGTAGGATCCCGGCATGAAGTGTCGATCCAGGACCCAGGCGGAACGGCGCGCGGCGACGATCGACGCACTGCTCGAAGCCACCATTCGCGCCCTGTCGGAGGTCGGATACGGCGCGCTGACCACGCGCGGGGTCGCGCAGTCCGCCGGCGTGAGTCAGGGTGCGCAGCAGCATTACTTCCCGACCAAGAGCGCGCTGGTGACCGCCGCCATGGAACGCCTGATCGAGCAGCTCACGACCCGGGCGATGGCGACACCGGTCCGCGCCGAATCCGAACGAGACCGGGCCCTGGAATTGCTCGACCGGTTGTGGGAGCTGCACACGCTGCCGATCTGCCCCGCCGTGCTGGAGCTCTACAACGCGGCCCGAACGGATGCTGAACTAGCGCAACGGGTTTCGTCCCTCACTCGGATCGGGATGGAATCGATCCGGTCCGTCGCGGCGCAATTCCTGCCGACCTGCGCGCAAGCTCCCGGGTTCGCCGACTTCGTCGACGTAGCCACCTCGACGATGCGCGGCACCGTCGTGCTGACCTCGGTGCCCGGCCTCGCCGACGCCCACCCCGGCTGGCCCCGGATACGGACGATGCTGATGCAGCTACTCGAGGTGTCCACCGGCACACCGGTCTGACGCCGGAACGCGTTGCCGCGCTACGACTGTGGGAAGGCCAGCTGTGTAGGACTGACCCGCCCGCGCAGCGTCACCGTCTCGCCCAGGCGCCAATTCGCGGCCTCCTCCGCCCCCGCGGCCGCCAGCGTGGTCGCCGAGGTGAGCAGCAATTCGTCGTACGACTTGGACAGTTCACACAGCCGCGCGGCCTCGTTGACCGCATCCCCGATCACCGTGAACTCGTAGCGGTTGTGCGTGCCCACGTTGCCCGCGACCACCCGGCCGGCCGCCACCCCGATCCCCGCCTGCAGATCCGGCGCAGCGCTGAGCCGGCGCTGGATGGCCCGCCCACACGACAGCGCCGCCGCCGCCTGATCGGGCAGCGGCGCCGGAGTCCCGAAAACGGCCAGCGCCGCGTCACCCTCGAACTTGTTCAACAGGCCGCCGTGCCGCTCCACCTCGTCCACGACGATGCCGAAGAACCGGTTGAGCAGCGCCACGATCTCGGCGGCGGGCCGGGTCGCGGTCATCGTGGTGGAGCCGATGATGTCGATGAACAATGCGGCCGCGTCGGTTTCGGTGCCGCCCAGTTCCGAACCCGACGAGATCGCGGCCAGCGCCACATCGCGGCCCACGTGCTTGCCGAACAGGTCCTCGATCAGCGCCCGCTCCCGCAGACCCGCGACCATCGTGTTGAAACCGCTCTGCAACTCGCCCAGTTCGGTGCCGTCGTAGACGGTGACCGCGGTTTGCAGGTCGCCGTTCTCCACCCGCCGCAACGCCTGCCGCACACCGCGGATCGGGGCCACGGTCGACTCGGTGAGCTGAGCCATCAGCAACATGCCGAACCCGAGCGTCGAACCGCCCAGGCTCAGCATGCACACCGCCAAGCGGGCCTTGCTCACCGTCGGGTCGGCCAGCGCCCACACCGCCACCGCCATGGCGACGGCGACCGGGATCACCCCGACCGTCCAGGTCAGCATGGTGCGGCCGAATACTCCTACCCCGTGGCGGGCCCGCTGCGGCTCGACCTCCAGGATGCGCGCGGTGATCGGGCGCAACCCGAACTCGACCACCAGATAGGTGTTGGCGCACACCATGATCGACGAACCGAGGATCGCCAGCGCGATCTTGGGGATCAGCAGCGGCTCGATCGCGCCGTAGGCGGTGGTGAGCACGATCAGCGTGACGATCCACAGCACCGCCGCCTCGAGCGTCAGCGTGCGCGGTGCGCGCGCGGCGGCCCGCCGCTGACGCTCGTCGGGCACGTGATCCAGTTTCTGTGCCCAGCCCAGCGCCCGCAGGCCCACGACCGTCGACCAGACCGTCCCCACGATGATGATCGAGGTCGACCAGACCGGGACCAGGACCACGTTCAGCAGCAACAGGCGGCGGGTGAACATCGGCGGGCCCGGCAACACGAAACACGCCAGCACGACGGTCATCGCCACGGCGAGCAGATTCGCCCCGATCAGCGACAGCGACAGCAGCGACTGCACGCGAATCCGGCGGGTCTTGCTGTCCTCGTCTGCGGTACCCAACAGCCGCGACCCCCACGGCGCCAGTCCCTCGTCCATCGGCGCGTCGGTGCGGCTCACAGCAGCCACCCTAGCTCGATCGCCCGCCGCCGACGTGCGGAGGAAAGAAAAAGAGCCTGGTCGGGACGATGTCCCGACCAGGCTCTGTAGGGGTGGCTGACGGGACTTGAACCCGCGACATCCAGAATCACAATCTGGTGCTCTACCAGCTGAACTACAGCCACCATCACCGGTTGGACCGGCGCGAACGATATTAGCGCGTGGTTCCGTCAGAACCTAATCGCTGTGGTTGGCGGCAGGTGCGGGCGCACCGAGTTCGGCGGCGACGGCCGCGATCTCCGAGGTCGACGGGCCGGGCGGCGCGACGAAGGCGGTGCGGCGGTAGTACTGCAGCTCACGGATGGATTCCTGGATGTCGGCCAAGGCGCGGTGGCTCAGACCCTTCTCCGGCTGGCCGAAGTAGATGCGCGGGTACCAGCGGCGGCACAACTCTTTGATCGAACTCACATCGATCATGCGGTAGTGCAGGTGAGCGTCCAGTTCCGGCATGTCCCGAGCCAGGAAGCCACGGTCGGTGGCGATCGAGTTGCCGGCCAGCGGGACGGTGCGCGGAGTCGGCGCGTACTCGCGGATGTAGGCCAGGATCTGCTGCTGCGCCTCCTCCACCGTGACGGTGGATCTGCGCACCTCGTCGGTCAAACCCGAGCGGGCGTGCATCTCCGCGACGACCGGCGGCATGGCGGCGAGGGCGGCGTCATCGGCGTGGATCACGATGTCGACGCCGTCACCGAGGATGTTCAGGTCGCTGTCGGTCACGAGCGCGGCCACCTCGATCAGCTTGTCGCTGTCCAGGCGGAGGCCGGTCATCTCGCAATCCATCCAGACCACTAGTTTGTCGGACACCCGCGCCACCTTAGCCGGTCGAGCGCCCGACTACGCGTCGTGCGCGGTCCGCTCGCGCGCTTCGCACCGGGGCCGGTCACCGCCCCGTCCGGGCCGCCGATGCCGGCCGGAAGTGTCGTGCCCAGGTCCCGGCCGGTACGGGCATTAGGGTTTTCCCATCCCCAGCTTTCGGATGCTCAGCGTTGTCAGCGAACAGAGTGCGGACGAAGGAGCGGCGATGACCACCCCGCAGGAGAAGGCAGCCGCGGCCCGGCGGGCGGCCGAAGCCGCGGCGAAGGCCGCCGCCGAGGCCGAGGCAGCGGCCGACGCCGCCGAACGTGAAGCCGCCGAAGAGGCGGCGAGAGCTTCCGGCCAAGGCGCCGCGAAGCCGGGGAAGTCCGCGGGTGGCGACGCGGCTGCGGCCGGGGAGAAGATCGCGGCCGGGTACGTCTTCGAGGGGCCGGCACTCGAACTCGGTGGGGTGATGGTCGACGGCGCGGTGATCCCCGGCGCGCTGACGCGGATCCCGCTGCGGACGCTCAACCGGCACGGTCTCGTGGCCGGGGCGACCGGCACCGGGAAGACCAAGACCCTGCAGGGGATCGCCGAGCAGCTGTCGTCGGCCGGTGTGCCGGTGGTCATGGCCGATATGAAGGGCGACCTGTCGGGGCTGGCGCAGCCGGGGGAGCGCAGTGACAAGCTGATCGCGCGGTCCGCCGAACTGGGCGACACCGGTTGGGCGCCTGCGGGTTTCCCGGTCGAGTTCGTGTCGCTGGGCACCGGCGGGATCGGGGTCCCGGTGCGCGCCACGATCACCTCGTTCGGTCCGGTGCTGCTGTCGAAGGTGCTGGGGCTCAACGCGACTCAGGAATCGACGCTCGGGCTGATCTTCCACTGGGCCGACGAGCACGGCCTGGCACTACTGGATCTGAAGGATCTGCGCGCGGTGATCACCCACCTGACCAGTCCCGACGGGAAGGCCGATCTGGCCGGGATCGGCGGTGTCTCGGCGGCCACGGCCGGTGTGATCCTGCGGGCCCTGGTCAATCTGGAGGCCGAGGGCGGCGACACCTTCTTCGGTGAACCGGAACTCGACAGCGCCGACCTGCTGCGGGTGAGGGGCGGTCAGGGCGTGATCACCCTGGTGGAACTGGGCGCGCAGGCGGCGCGGCCGGCGCTGTTCTCGACGTTCCTGATGTGGGTGCTGGCCGAGCTGTTCCAGACACTGCCCGAGATCGGTGACCCCGACAAGCCGAAGCTGGTGTTCATCTTCGACGAGGCCCATCTGCTGTTCGCCGGGGCCTCGAAAGCCTTCCTGGACCAGGTAGTTCAGACCGTGAAGCTGATCCGCTCGAAGGGTGTCGGCGTCATCTTCTCCACGCAGATGCCCACCGACATCCCCAATCCCGTGCTGTCCCAACTGGGTGCGCGGATCCAGCACGCCCTGCGCGCGTTCACCCCCGAGGACCAGCAGGCGTTGACCAAGACGGTGAAGACCTACCCGAAGACCGAAACCTACGACCTCGCACAGGCACTCACCTCCCTGGGTATCGGTGAGGCGATCGTGACCGTCCTGTCCGAGACCGGCGCCCCGACCCCCGTCGCCTGGACCCGCCTGCGTGCCCCGCGCTCGTTCATGGGCGCCATCGGCGACGACGCCGTGCACGCCCGCGCCGAACGCAGCCCGCTGTTCGCCAAGTACGGCGCCACTGTGGACCGCGAGTCCGCCTATGAGATCCTGGCGGCGAAAGTCCAAGCGTCCCAAGCAGAACCGGAAGCCCCACCCCAGCCCAAACGCTCCGGCCCCGACGACAAGACCGCCGCCGAACGCATCATGGACAACCCCGCCGTGAAGAACTTCCTCCGCTCCGCCGCGACCGCCGCCGGCCGCGAGATCAGCAGGAGCATCTTCGGGACGCGGAAGCGCTGATATCGCTGCACGACTGCGAATTTCGGCCGGGCTGGGACGGAAACCGAACGGCCCGGCCGAATTCCGCTAGTTGAACAGCTGATCCGCAGTGTCGATGTCGAGCGCTCGGGTCAGTAGAGCCTCCAGAATCGCGGGATCGGTGCACTGGGTGAGCTTTTCGCTGACGGTTTCCTCGATGGGGATCCCGCGCAGCGCGAGGATTCTCCGCACCCCCATCTGTAGCACCGCACGTGCTTCGCCACGTGCTTCACCAATGGCTTGGTGTCTGAGTGCGAATTCGGATTCCCACTTGTAGGTTTCGTTGGAGAGGGCCATGAGTTGCTCCAGGTCCTTCAGCAATTCGGGGGAAATTCGGCGGGAGATGTAGTCGTAGTAGATCGCTCGCTTGTCGTGTTGCCGGTGTCCGAGCGTTTCGAATGCGGCGTGGATCACCTCGGCGGTCATCCAGTCCGGCCCGGCGCGTTCCGTGGTGAGGGCCAAAATCACCATTTCAGGCCATTCTTTCGCCCGATCGGGCTCCTCGGTGATCTTGACGGCGCCGGGCCAATAGGTGAGCGGCCGCAGGTCGAAGCCGGGATGTCCGGTCTCGATGGTGGCGGCAACCCGCTCGGCAACGAGTTCCGTGGGACAGAAGACGAGAAGTACCACCGGACAGCGGAATCGGTGACGGGAATAGACGAGGTACAGCGGCCAGCTGAGGCTGATCCGCTGGAGATCCTCACCTTTTCCGCTGTTCTGGACTTCGTGGAGGATCACGCGCTCGGGACGGTCGGCGGTCTCGCCGACCGCCGCGAGGTCCAAACGTAACTCGCAGGGCAGGGCCGGGACCGTCTCCGGGCCCAGCCGCCAGGTCATCGAGGCCGGAATCGCCAGCCCGAAGTGCTCGCGCGCGAGCTTCGCGGCCAATTCCGGTCGGCTGCGCAGTAATTCGAGAGGTACCTCATGGTCGATGGAGGGCACGCCCAGAGGGTAGCTCGATAGACCGCCGTCTGTCTACGGAGTAGGCGAAATGGCGGTCTAGTCGAAAGTAGAACCCAGGTGGTTCAGCTTCCCATCTTCTTGTAGAAGCTGCCCACCAGTGGTGCGGTGATGCGGCGGGGGGTGTACGTCCCCGCGACGCTCATGCCCTTGCTGATCAGGCCCGGGACGACGCGCATCTTGTTGCGGGACAGCGCGTCGATGGATTGGCGGGCGGCGTCGGCGGCGGTGACCCAGATGAAGCCGGGGATCTTGGCGCTGACGTCGTCCTGGTCGGGGTTGTCGGTGCGGACCGGGCCGGGGGCCAGCAGGGTCACGTGGACGCCGGTGCCTTTGAGTTCGCCGCGCAGCGATTCCGAGAGACCGTTGGTGAAGGCCTTGGTGGCCACGTAGGTGGCGTTGTTGGGGATGGCCATGTTTCCGGCGGCCGAGCCGGTGATGAGGATGCCGCCGGCGTGGCGGTCGAGCATGCCGGGTAGGACCGCGAGGGTCAGGTCGTGGACGGCGACCGCGTTGAGTTCGACGATGGCGCGTTCGTAGGCCGGGTCCAGCTTCGAGAGGGCGCCGAAGGTGGCGACACCGGCGTTGTTGCACAGGATGGCGATGTCGCGGCTTGCTAGTTCGGTGACCAGGGGCGCGCGGGCGTCGCGGTCGGACAGGTCGACGGCCCGCACTTCGACCGTGACGCCGTAACGCTCGGTGAGGCGCTGCGCGTGTTCGGCGAGCAGGTCGCCGCGGCGGGCGACGAGGATCAACGAGTAGCCGCGAGAGGCCAACTCGGTGGCGAGGGCGGTTCCGATGCCGGAGGAGGCTCCGGTCACGACGGCGCGGTTCTCGGAGGTGGGGACAGGCAAGCTCACCCGGGCAGCCTACCGGTCCTTCCGCGATGTCCGGATCGGACCGCGAATCATCCGGGTGGGCAACTTCGGCCGAGGTTTGCTGAATAGAAACTGAAATGTTTCACTTCGTTCGACCCGGGATCGGAGATCACTCCGAGTGGACTTCGCCGGGCCCGTTCAGTGTGGTCGCGATGCTGCCTGTGCGCAGTTGTGGTCGAGGTCACGATGGGTTGGGACCGGCTCTCCGGGCGGTGCGGGTCACACCTGCACCGACTTTGATGTGACCTTACGTAACTGTTAGCTTCGTGTTGGCAGTGTTGCCGATCACCGAGAGTAGGGCAGTGAAATCCGAGCGGTCCACCGCACACCGGAGGCGCATGTGGCGCAGGTGACTCGGGCTACTTCGAGCCCATCACATCTCCGGATCGTGCGAAAGAATTTCTCCGACACCATCGCGTCGTCACTGCGCACCTTCGGTCGCTCCGTCGACATCGCGCGCGAATCCACCGTCGGCGCGGTCACCGACATCGCCCGCCGCGAATTCCAGTGGCGCGAGGCGATCCTGCAGTCCTGGCGGCTCGTCACCGTCACGGCGCTGCCCGCGATCCTGATCGCGGTCCCGTTCGGTGTCATCGTCTCGGTCCAGGTCGGCAACCTGATCCACAACCTCGGCGCCGACTCGCTGCTCGGCGCCACCGGCGGCCTCGGCGTCATCAAACAGGGCGCCCCGCTGGCCACCGGTTTCCTGCTCGGCGGCGCCGGCGCCTCGGCCATCGCCGCCGACCTCGGCGCCCGCACCATCCGCGAAGAGATCGACGCGTTGAACACCATGGGCATCAGCCCGATTCATCGCCTGGTGATCCCGCGGCTCGCGGCCATGATGATCGTGGCGCCACTGCTCAACATCCTCATCGTGTTCGTCGGCATCGTCAGCGGTTACGCCGTGGCCGTCGGCGGACAGCACGTCACACCCGGTAGTTACTGGGCCACCTTCGGTTCCTTCACCACAGTCACCGACGTCTGGGTGTCGGTGATCAAGGCGCTGATCTTCGGTTACCTCGTGGTCGTCATCGCCTGCCAGCGCGGGCTGGAAGCCAAGGGCGGTCCGCGCGGTGTGGCCGACGCGGTCAACGCGGCCGTCGTGCTGTCGGTGGTGTGCATCGCGATCGTCAACCTCGGCGTCACCCAGATCACCGAGATGTTCATCCCCACCAGGCTGGTGTGATGACCACCTACACCCCACACGGCCTGCGCGGGCTGCGGCGGCTGGACCACTTCGTCCGGGCCCGCGTCGAAGGACTCGGTTTCGTGCTGGCGTTCGTCTGGCAGGTGCTGTCGTCGCTGCCGCTCACGCTGCGCCGCTACCGCGACCAGACCCTCAAGTTGATCGCCGACATGACCTGGGGCCGTGGCTCGTTGATCGTCGGTGGTGGGACCGTGCCCATGATGGTGGTGCTGGGCCTGGTGCTCGGCGCGTCCATCGCGGTCGAGTCCTACACCATGCTCAACGTGCTGGACATGGGTCCGCTGACCGGCATCGTGTCCGCGTACGCCACCACCCGCGAGCTCGCGCCCATCGTGTGCGCGGTCGGCTTCGCGGCCCAGGCCGGCTGCCGGATGACCGCCGAGATCGGCTCGATGCGGATCTCGGAGGAGATCGACGCCATCGAGGCGCTCGGCCTGCGGTCGGTGCCGTTCGTCGTCACCACCCGCGTGATCGCGGGCGCGGTGTCGATCGTGCCGACCTTCCTGATCGCGCTGATCCTGTCCTACGCCGCCTGCCGCGGCCTGGTGACGCTCGTCGACGGCCAGGCCGCCGGCGTCTACGACCACTACTTCTTCCAGTTCGTGTCCGGATTCGACGTGATCGCCGCGGTGATCAAGGTGGCGGTCTTCGCCACCGTGGTCATCCTCGTCCACTGCTACTACGGGTTCTTCGCCACCGGCGGGCCCGAGGGCGTGGGCATCGCCTCCGGTCGCGCGGTCCGCGCCTCCTCGGTCGCCATCGTGGCCATCGACATGGTGCTGACCCTCGCGATGTGGGGCCTCAACTCGACGATCACCTTCACGGGGTAGCCGATGCCGAATTACGGAATGCCAGGAGTGGCGGTCGATCGCCGCCGGTCGCTGCTGACCGGGACCGCCGCGCTCGCGCTCGCCGCGGCGGTCGCGGTACCGGCCGCGCTCTATCTGCGCGGCCACGACTCGGCCGGGCTGACGGTCGCGTTGCACACCACCGAAATCGGGGACGGCATCCTCGAAGGCACTCCGGTGCGCGAGGACGGGGTGCAGGTCGGCACGGTCACCGCGATCGCCCCCGACCGGGCCGGCACCCAGCGCATCACGCTGCGGCTCGACGCTGCCCAGCTGCGCGGTCTCGACGAGAGCCTGCAGGTGGACTACGCGCCCTCGAACCTGTTCGGAATCGGCGAGATCGAGTTGCGCCGCGGTCCCGGCGGTGCGCCGCTGCGGCAGAACAGCGTCGTCGATCTCACCGGGCCGCGCGCGAACGGTGTGTTCGACGCGACGATGAGCGGGCTGCTGCGCAGCCTGGCGCAGACCGGCGATTCGGTGCTCACGCCGCAGATGGTGAGTTCGATCGCGCAGGCCGCCCGCGATCTGCACGCCTTCACCCCGCTGCTGCAGGCGCTGATCTCGGTGGCGGGCACCGTGACCGACCACCAGATCATGCCCAGTTCCGAACTGGCCGGCCGGCTCGGCACAGCTTTCGACGGCGGCGGCAAGTTCGCCGCGGCCACCATCCACGTACTGGACTTGATCCTGAGAAGCCCTGCGCTGCAAGAGAATCGCGCTGAGTACGACGCCGCGGTGGCCATGCTGACCGGGCAGCTGCTGCCCGGGCTGGCGCGCACCGCCGGGACCGCCGGCGACGGTCTGAGTGGCAGCACCGACGCGCTGGCGCCGGTCCTCGACGCCGTGGCCGCCACGGTCCCGCAACCCGGACAGTCCGGCGCCCAGCTCAGCGAACTGCTGGACCGCCTGCGCGCGGCCATGCCCGACACCCCGAACGGCCCGGTGCTGAACGCGGAGATCGACGTGCACGGGATGCCGATCCTCGCCCCCATGCTGGGAGGAAACCGATGAAGGTGGGAGCGGCCGCATGGCGGCTGGCACTGTTCGCCGCCGTCCTGATCGGCGTCCTGGTCGTGGTGATCACCGCCATCCAGCGCCCGGTATCCGGCCCGACCGAGCGGCACGACGCCCTGTTCACCGACGCCAACGGGCTCAAGGTGGGCGACGACGTGCGGCTCTACGGTGTGCAGGTCGGCAAGGTGAAGCACATCGCGCTCGACGGCCCGCTCGCCCGCGTGCAGCTGACCGTCAAGACCGACACCCCGGTGTTCGACAACTCGAAACTCGCCATCCGCTACCAGGCGCTCACCGGTCAGCGCTACATCGACCTGCAGCAGCAGCCGCACACCGGCACCCGGATCGCCGACGGCGCCACCATCGGAACCGACCACACGGTGCCGTCCTTCGACGTGACCGCCATGTTCAACGGGCTGCAGCCGGTGCTCGCCACCCTGTCGCCGGAGGCGATCAACCAGTTCAGTACCAGCATGATCGCGCTCATCGAGGGTGACGGCAGCGGGATCGGCCCGGCCCTGGACGCGATCGAGAAACTCGCCTCCTACGTCGACAACCGGCAGCAGGTGATCGGCACGATCATCGGCAACGCGTCGGACCTGGCCGACCGGGTCGGCGGCCGGGTGCACTACCTGGTGCCGCTGCTCGCCCGGCTCACCGACATCTTCCAATCCCTGGAATCGAGCATGGGCGGGCTCACCCAATTCGCTCTGGCCGCACCGTCGGTGCTGCGCCCGCTGGACGCGCTGCTGCAGGACGCGGGCTTGCGATCGGGCACCGATGTGAACGCGGCGGTCGAGGCTCTGTTCCCCGATCCGCAGCAGGCGGTGGACGTCCTGGGCAAGCTGCCGACCGTTCTGACCTCGATCGACGCCGCGGCCCCCGCCACCGCTGGTGGCTGGAAGCCGCAGTGCGCCGGTGGAATTGCTGCGACGCCGCCGCTGCTGCAGGTGCTGCTCGCGGGACAGCAGGTGACCGTATGCAACCGATGAAGTTGGGGCGCTGGCTCTCCGGCGATCCGCCGGTCCTCGACGAGACGGGCAAGCGCCGCCGCGAGATGCGGCTCGGGCTGACCGGTGTGGCGCTGGTCGGCGCGGTGGCCGTCGGGTCCGCGACGCTGTACGCGGTGCCGGTGGGCAAGAAGACCTACACCGCCGACCTCGCCGAGGCGCAGACGGTGAAGGCGGGCGACGACATTCGCGTGGCCGGCGTCCCGGTCGGCACCGTGACCTCGCTGGATCTGTTGCCCGACAAGGTCGTCATGCACTTCACCGTCGATTCGTCCGTATTCGTCGGTGACGCTTCGACTCTCGACGTGCGGATGCTCACCGTGGTCGGCGGGTACTACGTGGCGCTCACGCCCGCCGGGCGGGAACCATTGGGCAGCAAGGCGATTCCGCAGGACCGAGTACACCTGCCCTACACGCTGATGCAGACCTTCCAGGACGCGATCACGCCGCTGCGCGAGGTCGACGGAGACACCGTGCGGCGCAACCTGACCGCGCTCAGCACCTCGATCGACCAAGCCCCCGACGCGCTGCGCACCACACTCGACACCCTCGGCACCTACGTCGGCGCGCTGGACCGCCAGCGCACCCAGGTGGCGAGCGCGCTGTCGGTGGCCGACGAGTACCTCACCGCCTACGACGGCGCCAAGTCCGATCTGGGCCGGCTGATGGACAACGTCAACCTGCTCGAGACGGTGCTGCAGAACAAGAAAGCCGAACTGGCCGAGAGCGTCGGCCTGCTGCAGTCGGTGATCGACCGGCTCGCGCTGCTGGCGCCGGCCTGGGACTCGACGCTGAAGCCGAAATTGCAGCAGCTCATCGACGCGATGCCGGCGCTCGAGGACCTCGGCAAGCGGCTGGGCCCGGTCCTGGACTCGGTGCAGAGCCTGCAGCAGCGGTTCGCCGGGATGGTCGACACCGGCGGCGCCGTGCACGTCGACCAGTCGGGGCAGGTGGTGACCGCGCCCGCCGGCACCGATACCGCCGCACTGCTCGGCCACACCTGTGTGCCGGTACCGGGGAAGGATTGCTGATGCTGCGGACATTGCTGGGTTCGCGCGCGTTCATGTCGATCGCGGGCGTCGTGGTGCTGGCAGCCGTGGTGGTGGCCGGTTACTTCGTCGCGTTCGACCCGATGAAGGAAACCCGCAGCTACTGCGCGATCATGCCCGACAGCGTCGGGCTCTACGTCGGCAACCAGGTGACGATGCGGGGCATCCCGGTCGGCACGGTCACCGGGATCGGCAGCCAGGGAAGCGGTGTGCGCGTGGACTTCTCGGTCGACGCCACCCATCCGGTGTTCGCCGACGCGGGCGCCACCACACTGTCGAACAGCCTGGTGTCGGCCCGGCAGTTGGCCGTGGTGGCCAGCGGAAACGACCGCACGCCATGGGATTCCGGGAAGTGCCTGACCAAAACCGTGACACCCAAGAGTCTCACCCAGACGTTGAACGCGCTGGCCCAGCTGTCCGCGGAACTGCAAGGCCCGGACCCGAATTCGACCGACGCGCTGGCCGACGGTCTCGGCGCGCTGAACAACGCCACCACCGGCACCGGCCCGGAGATCAACCGGATCGTGCAGCAGCTCGGCTCGGCACTGTCCACGCCCGACGCCGACGTGGCGCATCTGGCCGGCATCTTCGACGCGTTCGCTTCGGTGGCGCAGCGGGTGCAGGCGCACTGGGGTGACCTGCAGTCGATGCTGACCCGGCTGGCGCCGACGCTGTCGCAGGCCACCGACGACCTGCTGGTACCGGGCGCGAAGCTTATGGACGGCCTGGCCCAGGTGCTGCCCATGCTCAACGACCTGACCACCCTGTTCGGTGATCCGATCCTGCGGGCGCTGAATTCGACCGCGCCGCTGTCGAAGCTGCTCGGTTCCCAGGTCGGCTCGCTGAGCCGGATCGTGACGCAGATTCCGGTGCTCACCCAAGCCATGGCCACCACCCAGGCACACGGCCTGGACTACACCCCGCCGCAGGTGGCGATCGCCGCGCAGAACGCCGACCAGGTGTGCGCGGTGGTGAACGCGGTCGCCCAGGGTCGATGCGCGGCCGACGGCGGGCGCGTGCTGGTGGACGGTTCGACGCTGGTGTTCGGGGCGGCGCGATGAGGGCTCGGTTGTCCAGCGGAACGGTGACCCTCGGCGGGGCGCCGGAGCGGGTGCGCGTGGTGGGTGTGGCCCAGAAGCGTTGTGCTAGTAGGTCTTTCGGTGCTGATGTCCGCAGCGGCGGGCGCGTGATGAGGGCTCGGTTGTCCGACGGGGCGGTGGATGTCGGCGGGGCGTCGGAGCTGGCGCGCGCTGGGTTCGCTCTGGCGGGGAATGCGAACGGCAGTGTGCCGGTGGACGGTTCGACGCTGATCAGCGGAACGGCAGGGGCGCGATGAGGATTCGATTGACCGACGGGACGGTGACCGTCGAGTTCGCCCCGGGCGGGCGGTCGCGGCGGTGGACCGGTGCGGTCGCGCTGACGGTGGCGGCGGCGGTGCCGGTTGCGGGCTGCTCGTTCGATCCGGCGTCGGTGCCCATGCCCGGGACCGGGGTGTCGGGCCCGTCGTATCACGTGCACATCCAGTTCTCGAACGTGCTCAGCCTGCCGGCGCGCGCCAAGATCATGGCCAACGGTGCCCAGGTGGGCACGGTGACCGGCGTGCACGTCGTGGACAGCGCGCACGACAGCAGCGCCGCGAACACCGGGGCCGGCGGATTCGTGGTCGTCGACGCCGACATCTCGACCGCGGTGCAGCTGCCGGTCGCCACCACCGCGGAGCTGCGGCAGAACACCGTGCTCGGCGACACCCACGTCGCTCTGCTGACGCCGACCACCGGCTACGGCAGCCTGCTGGCCGACGGCGGCACCATCCCGCTGGCGCAGACCAAGCCGCCGCAGCAGCTGGAGGACACCATGGCCGCGGTGGCCATGTTCACCAATTCCGGTGCGATCCAGCAGCTTCAGGACATGGTGCAGCAGATCGACGCGTCGCTGCCGCGGGATCCCGCGCGCACGGCGCAGATCTCACGCACCATCGCCGGCGACACCGTCGATCTCGCCGCGCACGAGGACGCACTGGACGCGCTGCTCGACGGTCTGGCCACCAATCCTGATGAACTGCACAAGGTTTCCGACGATCTGGACGACATCTTCCGGCCCGAGTCGGTGGAACAGACCGCCGGGATCGTGCGGTCGCTGTCGGGCGTGACCGACATCTTCGGTCAGCTCGGTCCGGTCGGCACTTCGCTGGCCTGGCTGGCGCCGCTGCTGGGGGCCGCCGGACCCGCCGCCGCGGCGTTCGTGCCGCTCGTCACCGGTGGAACGATCGACACCAGCCGCCCCGCGACCTTGGCGCGGCTCTCGGAGTTGTTGCGCGACAAAGTCATTCCGTGGGTCCAGAGCGGTCCGAAGGTGAACGTCACAGGGGTACGGACGGACGCCGCGGTGCCGGTCGCCGATCGGACCGACCGCATGATCGCGACCCTGCGGATGATCGGGGTCGTGCGATGAGGGCGGGATCGATTGCGTCGCTGGGCGGTATCGCCACCATCACCGCGCTGGGTGCCGCGTACCTGACCTTCGGGGTGGTGCGGGCGCAGCCGTTCGCCGAATACACCCACGCCACCATGGTGCTCACCAATTCCGGTGGGCTGGGTGCCGGTTCGCCGGTATTGCTGAGCGGGATCGAGGTCGGGCGGGTCACTTCGATCCACAACGGCGCCGACGGGGTCGAGGTCGGGTTCCGGGTCGCCGCCGACAAGCATGTGCCGACCGACAGCACGGTCACCATCGAGCACCTGTCCACGCTCGGTGAGCCGTTCGTGGAGTTCGTGCCCCGGACCGGGAACGGGCCGTTCCTGCACGACGGGCAGCGCGTGGAGACCTCGAATATCCGTATGCCGCTGTCGATTCCGGATGTGGCACGCCTCGTCACGCACACGCTCGAACAACTGGATCCGGCCGTGGTCGGTGCGCTGGCCGACACGATCGACACCGCGCTGGCCGGCACCGAATCCACCATCCCGAACCTGACCCGGGCCAGCGACCTGCTCACCGCCGCGATCGTCAGCCGCAACACCCAGATCGCGCAGCTGTTCGACGCCTTCCAAGCGACCGCGCAGAACATCGACTGGGCCGGGCCCGCCACCGCGGCCGCGGCACCCGAGTTCATCCGGTTCACCCAGGCGCTCAACGACCTGGCCGCCGGGGTCGGCAAGGTCAACGCCGCGCGTCCTACCTCGGCGTATACCGAGGGCGCCGGGTTGGTACCGTTGCTGAACGAACTCACCGCGGCATTGCGCGAGCTCGCACCGCAGCTGCGCGCCTCGACGCCGGCCCTCGCGCCGCTGGTGGAGTCGGTGACCACCACCGCTCCGCAGATCGACCTGTCCGCTCTGATCAGTCAGGCCCTGGCCGGAGTCGGTGACGACGGTGCCGTGCACCTGCAGATCAATGTCAAATAGCAAGTAGGGATTTTCCCAGGAGGATTTCGCATGTCGAACGACACGAGCGAGCCGGCCGCCCAGGGCGGCACCCCCGCGGCCGTGCCGGCCGACACCACGCCCAGCGCCGCCGCGACCCAGGCGGGCGGGCCCGCCGCGTCCGGGACGGAGACTTCCGCCGCTGCCGGATCGCAGGCAGCCGGGTCCGCGCCGGGCACGGTCCAGATCCGCCTCGCGACCCTACTGCAGGCCGTCGCGGCCGTGGCGCTGGTCGCGCTGACCGTCACCTTCGGCCTCCTGTGGTGGTCGGCCCGCAGCACCAACCACGACCACGACGCCCAGGCCGCCGCTGACCGCCACGCCGAACAGGTGGCCACCGACTACGCCGTCGGCGCCTCCAACTTCAACTACCAGGACTTCGACGCCTGGGTGGGCAAGCTGAAGTCCGGCACGGCCCCTCAGCTCGGCGCGAAGTTCGACGCCACCGCCGGCGCCCTGAAACAACTCCTGGTCCCGCTCCAGGGCACCACCAGCGCCACCCCCATCACCGCCAAGGTCGTGGACCGCGCCAACGGCTACACCGTCGACGTCTTCCTCAACGTCACCAGCACCAGCGCCCAGAACCCCGACGGCAAGCAGTCCACCGTCAACTACACGGTCCACCTGGACCCGAACAACAACTGGGTGATCACGGATGTGGGCGGCGTGACCGACATGCTGCCGACGAAGAAGTAGGTCGCCCGTCTCCGCGCTCGGGTCGGCTGACGCTTCGCAACAGCTGCCGACCAGCTGATTGTCCGTGAACGATGACATCGAACGGATGTCCGTGAACGATGACATCGTCTCGTGGGTGCCCCTTACACCGAGCGACCTCAGCGTGGGGCGGATTCCATGACGGCGAGCCCCCAGTTCACGTAGCCGGACCAGATGCTGGCGATGCGGCCGCCCTGCACAGAGGGTTTCGGGTCGCCGATCGGGGCGCCGGCGGTGCGGACTGCAGCTACGGTGGCGTCGAGGTCGGGGCTGCGGAAGGCGAGGCCGAGCAGGTGGGGTGGTTTGCCGGAGGCTACGACCTCGATGACGGCTTCGCCTGCGCGGTAGAAGGCCATTTCCGGACCTTCGGGGCCGCGGGGGTGGAAGCGTTTGCGTGGGGGAGTGCCGAGGACGGCGGTCAGGGCCTCGACCGAGGCGTCGAGGTCGGCCACCTCGTAGACCACGTGGTCGATCTTGGTGATGCCGTTCGGGTGGACGCCCGCGTCCGCGGGGAGGTCGGCGGGCGAGGTGCTCGGTGCGGGGACCGCGAGGATGCTCTGGTCGGCGTGGGTGTCGGCGAAGGCCCAGCTGGGGTGTTCGCCGACCGTGCAGACGACCTGGCCGATGCGGATCGTGCCGGAGACGATGGTGAAACCCAGTGCGGCCCAGGCTGTCTCGTCGCCGGGGAGGCCGAGGTGGGACAGGGTTGCGGTCATGGGGCGCCTTTCGGTGCGAGCTCGTGGTAGCGCAGGGGCGGCCGCGGGCCGCTGAGTGCCCGGTCCGAGCGCAGACGGGTCGGCCCGCACACGAACTCGTGCGCGGGCCCGGACTCGGACTACAGACCGGCCGCCAGTCGCGTCCCCTGGCCGATGGCGCGCTTCGCGTCCAGCTCGGCCGCCAGGTCCGCCCCACCGATCAAGTGCACGTTCACGCCCGCGTCCTTCAGCGGCTGTTCCAGCTCGCGCACGGATTCCTGTCCGGCGCAGAGGATCACGTTGTCGCATTCGATGACGGTCGGGCGCTCGCGCTGTTCGCCGTAGCTGATGTGGAGGCCGGCGTCGTCGATGCGCTCGTAGTTCACGCCCTTGAGCTGTTCGACGCCCTTGGCCTTCACCGCGGCGCGGTGCACCCAGCCGGAGGTCTTGCCCAGGTCCTTGCCCATCGAGCTCGACTTGCGCTGCAGCATCACCACGTCGCGGGCGGCGGGGGCCGGCTTGGGCGTGGTGAGGAAGCCGCGGACGGTGAGGTCGTCGGTGACGCCCCACTCCTCCTTCCACTCGTCGAGCTTCAGGCTGGGATGTCCTTCGACGGTGAGGAATTCGGTGACGTCGAAACCGATGCCGCCCGCGCCGATCACCGCGACCTTCTTACCGACCGGCTTGCCGTCGCGGACGAGTTCGGCGTAGGTCAGCACCTTCGGGTGGTCGATCCCGGGGATGCCGGGGATACGCGGCCGCACGCCGGTGGCGAGGACCACCTCGTCGTATTTGCCGTCGATCAACTGCTGTGCGGTCGCCCTCGTGTTGAGATGCAGTCGCACGCCGGACAATTCGATCTGCCGGGTGTAGTAGCGGATGGTCTCGGAGAACTCCTCCTTGCCGGGGATCCGCCGCGCGATATCGAACTGGCCGCCGATCTTGTCGTCGGATTCGAACAGGTCGACGGTGTGCCCGCGCTGGGCCAGGCTGACCGCGGCGGACAGGCCGGCCGGGCCGGCGCCCACGACGGCGATCTTCTTGCCGCGCCGGGTGGGCAGCAGGGTCAGCAGGGTCTCGTTGCCGGCCCGCGGGTTCAGCAGGCAGGACACGTGCTTGTTGGAGAACGCGTGGTCGAGGCAGGCCTGGTTGCAGGCGATGCAGGTGTTGATCTCGTCGGTGCGGCCCTGCTCGGACTTGATCGCCCATTCCGGGTCGGCGAGCATCGGGCGGGCCAGCGACACCAGGTCGGCGTCGCCGCGAGTCAGGATCTCCTCGGCGGTCTCGGGCATGTTGATCCGGTTGGACGCGCAGACCGGTACCGACACTTCGGCTTTCAGGCGCGCGGTCCACTCCACGAACGCCGCGCGCGGCACCGAGGTGACGATGGTGGGCACCCGCGCCTCGTGCCAGCCGATGTCGGTGTTGAAGATGTCGACGCCCGCGGCTTCGAGATCGCGTGCGGCCGCGGCGATCTCGTCCCAGGTCTGGCCGTCCTCGACGAAATCGGCGATGGACAGCCGGAATACGATGATGAAGTCCGGCCCAGCGGCGGCGCGCACCTTGCGCACGATCTCGGTAGCGATGCGGCGGCGGCCCGCGGCGTCGCCACCCCACTTGTCCGTGCGCTTGTTGACCCGCGGCGTCATGAACTGGTTGATGAAATAGCCTTCACCGCCCATGATCTCGACGCCGTCGTAGCCGGCGAGCTTGGCCAGCTTCGCGCAGCGGGCGTAGTCGTCGATGGTGTCCTCGACGCCCTTGGACGACAGCGCCCGCGGCTTGAACGGATTGATCGGCGACTTGATCGCGGACGCGGAAACCGAACGCGGCCAATAGGAGTAGCGGCCCGCGTGCAGGATCTGCAGCGCGATCTTGCCGCCGGCCTCGTGCACCGCCTTGGTCACGGTGCGGTGGCGGTAGGCCTCGGTCTTGCTGGTCAGTTTGGCGCCGAAGGGCAGCAGCCAGCCGGTGCGGTTGGGGGCGAAACCGCCGGTGATCATCAGGCCGACGCCGCCGCGGGCCCGTTCGGCGAAGTAGGCGGCCAGGCGGTTCATGTGCCATGGCCGGTCCTCGAGTCCGGTGTGCATGGAACCCATGACGACCCGGTTGCGCAGGGTGGTGTGCCCCAGGTCGAGTGGCTCGAACAGGTGCGGATACGGGTTCGGTTGCGGGGCAGAGGAATTCGCGGTCATCGGCGACTCATCCTTCGGTTGCGGAATGCGGATGCCGGGCTGGGGCATCCATCGGAGCGGTCGTGGGGCCGAGAGTGTCCAGAATTTCCTGGCACCATTCGGTGAAAGCGATCTCGACGTGGATTCCGCCGCGCAGCACCAGGTATTGGTGCAGGGCGGTGCCGGTGAGGTCGTGCGGGGCGGGGAAGTCCCTCTTCTCGATCCGGCGGTACACGTCGATGCGTTCGAGGTGCCGATCGCGGTGCCGGGCGACCTCGGCGAGGACCGCGTCGAGGTCGCCGTGGGCGGCGGCGCGCACCTTGACCCCGAGTTCGGTGCGCAGAATGCCGGTTTCCTCGCCGGGTTCGGCGATCCAGCGGGCGAGCTCGACCCGCCCGGACTCGCTGACGGTGTAGACCTTCTTGTCCGGCCGTCCGGCCTGGGCGACGGCCTCGCTGCTGACCCAGCCCTGCTCTTCCATGCGCTTGAGCACGCGATAGATCTGCTGGTGGGTGGCGCTCCAGAAGTAGCCGATCGATTTGTCGAAGCGGCGCGCCAGCTCGTAGCCCGAGCCGGCGCGCTCGGTGAGCGATACCAGTAGCGCGTGCTCGAGGGCCATGCGCTCAGGGTATCGACGGTCGCGGCGTTATGCAACTAGGTGCATAGGGCGCTCGGCGCGGAACATCGACCGATGAATTCGAAGAGATCAGTTACCAGTTATCTCCGGCCGGTGTATGGTCGGTCGCGGTGTGATCCACACCATCTCGGATACGAGAAGGGCACCTCCCGAAATTGGGAGGTGCCCTTCGCATCTGCGGCGCTCAGCGCGCGGCACGGACCGCCATCACCGCGGCCGCCAGGGCCGTCACGCCGGTCGCGATCACCGTCACGCCCACCGCGTGGATCAACGAGGTCATGGTGGCGCCGGCCACGCTGAAGTACACCGAGCCGAACGCGGCGACACCGATCACCACACCCAGCTGCGCGCCGGTGACCAGGATGCCGCTGGCGTCGGCCGCCAGGGTGATCGGCACCCTGCTGGTGGCGCGGGTCATCAGCGGGCTGAACGCGAAACCGTTGCCGAGCCCGACCAGCCCGAACAGCGTGAGCACCAGCAGCCCCACCCCGTCACCGCGGTACAGCAGCACACCCATCGCGAGACTGCACAACGCCGCGACGAACAACCCGACGGCCGGCGCCGCCGCCTGCATCCGGACCGGCAACTTCTGCCAGTTCATGCTGGCCGCACCGAAGGTGAGCCCACAGGGCACGTACAGCAGTCCGGCGCGCAACGCCGAGTAGCCCAGTGGGCCCTGCATGTGCATGGCCAGCACGAACTGGAAGCCGGCGAAGGTCGTCATGGTCAGCAGCAGGGTGGCGGCGGTGAGCAGCAGTCCGGGGGTCCGCAGGACGGCGTCCGCGAACAGCGGTGCGCCACCACGGTGGTGGACCATCCGCTCGATCAGCCCGAAGGCGGCGAAGGCGGCCGCCGATCCGGCCAGGGCCAGCCAGGTCCACAGCGGCCAGTTCTGCTGGTGGCCCAGGACCAGCGGCAGCACCATGAGCAGGACCGCGCCGGTCAGTGCGGTCAGACCGGGCAGATCGAGGGCGCGGGCCGCACCCGCGGCGATCCGCGGCAGCACTCGGGGAGCGGCCGCCACCAGCACCAGGCCGATCGGCACGTTCACCAGAAAGACGCCGCGCCAGCTGGATCCGGCGAGATCCGCGTCGACGATGATGCCCCCGGCCACCTGGCCGACGATGACGCCACCCGAGATCACGGTGCCGTAGGCGGACAGCGCCAGACCGCGCGTGCGGCCGGTGAAGGTGCGCTGGATCATGGTCATCACCTGCGGCACCCCCGCTGCCGCCGCCGCACCCTGCAGGAAGCGGAAGATGATGAGCGACAGCGGGTTCCAGGCCAGCCCGCAGGCGAGGGAGGCGAGGGTGAAGGCCGCGATCCCGGCCACGTACATGGTGCGCTGGCCGAACTTGTCGCCCAGCCGGGCGCCGGTCACCAGCAACACCGCGTACGCGATGACATAGCCGGAGACGATCAGCTGCAGCTCGGAGCCGTTGGCGTGCAGCGAGCTTCGCATCGCCGGAATGGCGACGTTGACAATGGAGGAATCCATGACGGACATGAACTGGCCGGTCAGGATCACCGCGAGTACGACGAGACTGCGTCGGGACACCGATGATTCGGTCTCCGGAGGCGCCGGCCGTGTCCGGTTCAATGTTTCGGTCATGGAGATCAGCCTGCTGCACCGTCAATCCTGGTAACAGGAGCCTGGATATCCTGGTATCGACACCACCTGGCTGCCGGAACCGTTGTGCTTCATGATGAATCCATGGTGGTGGAAGGTCTGAACGCGGGCTCGACGAGCGGGTCCAGTGAGTCGCGGAAGGTGCGCCGTGCGGAACTGGGCGCGTTCCTGCGGTCGCGGCGGGCGCGGATCACGCCCGAGGAGATGGGCCTGCCGACCGGATCACGCCGTCGCACACCGGGTCTGCGCCGCGAGGAGGTCGCCCAGCTGGCCGGGGTGGGTGTCACCTGGTACACCTGGCTCGAGCAGGGCCGCGACATCAACGCCAGCATGCAGGTGCTGGACGCGATCGCCCGCACCCTGGCGCTGGACCCCGTGGAGAAGGCGCACCTCTACCGCCTCGCGGACGTCCCCACCATCGGCACCGGTTGGGGCGAGGAAGAGTCCATTCCCGGTGAGCTGCAAGGCATTCTCGACCACCTACACCCGTTGCCCGCGGTCCTGATGTCGGCCCGCTACGACGTCCTCGCGCACAATCTCGCCTACGAGGTGCTGTTCCCCACGATGTCGGGACCCGACAGCAACGTCCTGCGCTCGGTGTTCCTCACCCCCGACTGCTGCAACCCGTACCCGAACTGTGCCGAGCGCCTCGCCCGGATGGTCGGCTACCTGCGCGCCGCCTACGTGAAGCATCTCGAGGACCCGTCCTGGAACGAGTTCATCGCCGACCTGCAACAACGCAGCCCGCTGTTCGCCGAAATGTGGTCCCGCAACGACGTCGGCGCACCTCCCGGCCGCTTCCGCACGATCCGCAATCTCGCCGTCGGCGACTTCGAGGTGGTCATGACGAGCATGACCGTTCCGAGCATCGCGGGCGCCTGGTTCCAGGTGCTGACTCCCGCCGGCGAAACCGCGCAGGCGCAACTGACGCAGCTGCTGGCCATGAGCGAGGAACAGCGGCAGGCCCCGGCCCGCGAGCACCGCGACCGGCATCACCGCCGCACGGCCTGACCGCGATCCTCCTCCGCCGCCGGCGGTTCCGAATCAGAATGCGGCCTCGTCGACTGCCATCACGTCGGCATCGAGTGACTCGATGATGCGACGGGTCGCCGTCAGCAGCGGCAGGGCGTTCTTGGCGAAGTGCGAGGCGACCGCCACCTTCCCCTGGTAGAACGGCCGGTCTTGCGGCTCGGCGGTCCGGAGGGCGGCGGCGGCGATCTCCGCCTGGACGAGCAGGCGCCAGCCGATCAGCAGATCGCCCATCGCGAGCAGATAGCGGACCGAGCCGAGACCGACCTTGTATGCCTCCTCCGGCTCCCGCTGGGCGGCGATCAGGAAGCCGGTCAGGCTGACAGTCATCACTTGGACGTCGTCGAGGGCGGTCCGGAGCAGCTCACGCTCGGCTTTCAGTCGGTCGCCGCCGTCGGCGACGGTGCGAGCGATCTGTTCGGACAGATGCGTGAGCGCGACGCCGTTGTTCCGAATGATCTTGCGGAAGAAGAAGTCCAGCGCCTGGATGGCGGTGGTGCCCTCGTACAGCGAGTCGATCTTCGCGTCGCGAATGTACTGTTCGATCGGGTAGTCCTGCAGGACGCCGGAACCGCCGAATGTTTGCAGGGATTCGGTCAGGAGCTGGTACGCGCGTTCGGAACCGACACCCTTGACGATCGGCAGCAGCAGATCGTGCAGGTGGTGGGCGAGATCGGCGTCGGCGCCCGAAACATGGTGGGCGACTTCCGGATCCTGGTGCGCCGCGGTGTACAGGTACACCGCGCGCAGCCCCTCGGCGTACGCCTTCTGTGTCATCAGGCTCCGCCGCACGTCCGGGTGCGCGATGATCGGCACCCGCGGTGCGTTCGGGTCGGCCACTCGCGTCGGATCGGTGCCCTGGATCCGGGTCTTCGCATAGGCGAGCGCGTTGAGGTAGCCGGTGGACAGGGTGCCCGCGGATTTGACCCCCACGACCATCCGGGCGTGCTCGATGACCTTGAACATCTGGGCGATTCCGTTGTGGACATCGCCGACCAGGTAGCCGACCGCCGGGACGCCGTTCCGGCCGAAAGAGATCTCGCAGGTGGGCGAGGCCTTCAATCCCATCTTGTGTTCGACACCGGTGACGAAAACGCCGTTCCGTTCCCGTAATTCGAGCGTCACCGGGTCGAACAGATGATTCGGAACGTAGAACAGACTCAATCCCTTGGTACCCGGCTGGGCACCCTCGGGGCGGGCGAGAACCAGATGGAAGATGTTCTCGGCGGTATCGCCGACGTCGCCACCGGAAATGAATCGCTTGATTCCGTCGATGTGCCAGGTGCCGTCGGCTTGCTGCACAGCCTTGGTGATGCCGGCTCCGACGTCGGATCCGGCGTCGGGCTCGGTGAGCACCATGGTGCCGGACCAGCCGCGCTCCAGGCTCTTTGCCGCCCAATGCTTCTGCTGGTCGTTGCCGACCGCGTAGAGGGCGTTCGCCAGTGCCGGGCCGAGACTGTAGAAGAATGCGGCCGACGGATTGGCAGAGTACAGAATCTCATTGATCGCCCAGGTGAGCACTGCCGGCGCGGATATACCGCCGATGCCTTCGGCTACACCGACCTGCCACCACTGCGCGTCCTTCACCGCCTGCACGGACGAGGCCAGCGCGGGCGGCACCGTAACGCGATGTTCGGCCGCAATGAATTCCGGCGGATTGCGATCGGAAGTCGCGAAAGTTTCGGCCAGTGGCCCCTCGGCCAATTTGGCAGCCTCGGAAAGCATGGATCGCGCGGTATCGCAGTCGAGGTCGCCGAAAGCCCCGGAGTCGAGAACTGTCCGAAGATTCAGCACCTCGAACAAATTGAACTCTATGTCGCGCACATTCGCGATGTAATGAGCCACGGCGGATACTCCTCTTTCGACGTCGGATCGGCAGAGCAGTTGGTCGGGCGAAAACTATGCGAACGAATGTAGCTCATTGTGCTGCCGTTGCCGGGCCGTCGGCTACGCCGGCCGGGCAATGAAACAGTTGTGCACTGAAGTGGAAATCGCCGGGTCAGTACCGATTGGACGGTCGCCAGCTCTGCATGCCGAGCATGATCATCCGGAGTTGCCGGCCGGTGCGCTCGACCATCGCCGGGCGGTCGCGTAGCGACGCGTCCACGTACGCGGCGACGTCGTCGGCGACCGTGGATACCAGCAGGTCGGCGGCCAGTTCCAGGTCCTCGGGCGACCAGTCGTCCAACGCGGGGATACGGGAGAGGTCGGCGACGAGTTCGCGGGTGATCAGCTGGAGTTCGATCGCGATGGCGCCGCGCAGCGCCGGTGCGCCGCCGAACCGTTCGCGGACCAGGAAGCCGAAGAGCTGTTCCCGCTGGTCGACCTGGTCGAACACGACCCGGATGGAATCGGTCAGGCCGGCGTTCGGGGTGCGGCGCAACTGCCGCAGGGCCAGGCGCAGCTGCCGGATGCCGGCGTCGACCAGGGCGGTGCCTAGTTCGTCCAGCGAGCTGAAGTGGCGGTAGAAGGCGGTGGGCACGATGCCCGCGTTGCGGGTGATCTCCCGCAGGCTCAGTGCGCCGAAGCCGCGGTCGGCGGCCAGCGCCAGCGTGCCTTCGAGAAGTGCTTGGCGGGTGCGCTCCTTGCGCTCGACACGCGATTCCGGCTGCTCGCTCACTTCGGTGAGCATACATGCGTTCACGATTGCCTCGACCCTCTTGATGTTGCCTCGGTCACAGCCGTTGCAGGTTGAAATCCGGTGCACCTACCCGGCACACTGGTGTCAGTGTACAGATGTTCACCGAAACTGGTGAACGAGGGAACTTGCTGGGAGAACGTAATGGTGGGATTGCTCGACCTGGTTCAGACGCTGACCACGCCGCACCCGCTGGATCGGTACCTGGAACTCGTGCGGCCGAACCTGACCGTGCGTGACCTGCGCGCCGAGGTGATCCGGGTGGACCGCTCGGCCGAGGGCTCGGTGACCATCGGGCTGCGGGCCAACCGCGCCTGGGGCGGCCACCTGGCCGGTCAGTACGTGCAGATCGGTGTCGTCGTCGACGGCGTGCGGCACACCCGGTGCTACTCGCCGACCCATTCGCAGCACACCACCGGCCGTGAGCTGGAGCTGACCGTCAAGGCGCACCCGCACGGCCTGGTCTCGCGCTATCTGGTCGAGCACGCCGCGCCCGGTCTGGTCGTGGATCTGGCGCCCGCCGCCGGTGTCTTCCACCTGCCCGCGCAGCGCCCCGACCGGCTGCTGCTGATCAGCGGCGGCAGCGGCATCACGCCCGTGCTGTCCATGCTGCGCACCCTGTCGGATGAGAACTTCGCTGGTCAGGTCGTGTTCCTGCACTACGCGATGAGCCCGGGGGAGGTGACTCACCGCACGGATCTGGAGGGGATCGCGCGGCGGCACCCGAACTTCCGGATCGAGGTGCGCTATCCGGCGCCGGGCCGCGGTGGCGGTCCGGCGCAGGGTGCTCCGGGCACGGTGACCGAGGGCCCGTCGGGGTTCTTCGGCTACGAGACGCTGACCCAGGTCGCACCGTGGTTCGCCACCGCGCACGCCTTCGTCTGCGGCCCGGCGCCGCTCATGGACGGGGTGCGGGACGTCTTCACCGCCGAGGGACTCGGTGAACGGGTGCACACCGAAGAATTCACGGTGCAGACCGTCGAGGTCGACCCGTCCGAGGTGTCGGGCGCCACGACCTTCTCCGGTAGCGGCACCACCACCGACAACACCGGCACCTCGCTGCTGGAGCAGGCCGAGGCCGCCGGCCTCACCCCGGAATTCGGCTGCCGGATGGGGATCTGCTTCTCCTGCACCGCGGTTCGCAAGTCCGGCTGCACCCGCAACCTGCGCACCGGCGAGCTCGACAGCGAGCCCGACCAGCCCATCCAGATCTGCGTGAACGCCGCTGTCGGCGACGTGGACATCGACATCTGATTACCCGCCTTCGTCGGTCAGCGGCTGGAGGCGGCAGCGAAGTCGTAACCACGGAAGCCGTCCGGCGAAGGCCGATCCAATACAGCACGTGTTCGAAAGGGGAAGAACCATGGCGATTCTCGGTGAGACCAAGGACGGCCCGCTCGTCCTGAGCCCGGAGCAGGTCGAGGAGATCGGCCGCGAACTCGACGCGATCCGCGCCCGCGTCGTCGCCGATCTCGGCCAGCGCGACCGGGAATACATCTACAAGATCATCAAGGCCCAGCGCGGTTTCGAGATCGCGGGCCGCGGCCTGCTGTATCTCGGCTTCCTGCCGCCGTTCTGGCTGGCCGGCGTCGCCGCGCTCGGTGTGTCCAAGATCCTGGACAACATGGAGATCGGGCACAACGTCATGCACGGCCAGTACGACTGGATGCGCGAGCCCGGCCTGAACTCCAAGGTCTTCGAGTGGGACACCGTCTGCCCGGCGGACCAGTGGAAGCACTCGCACAACTACATGCACCACACCTACACCAACATCCACGGCATGGACCGCGACATCGGTTACGGCATCCTGCGGATCGACGAGGACCAGAAGTGGAACCCGTACTACCTGGGTAACCCGCTTTACGCGTTCCTGCTCATGGTGTTCTTCGAGTGGGGTGTGATGCTGCACGACCTCGAAGCCGACAACATCGTGCAGGGCAAGCGCACCTGGGCGGAGATCAAGCCGCTGGCCAAGGGGCAGATCCGCAAGGCGAGCAAGCAGGTCCTCAAGGACTATGTGATGTTCCCGCTGCTCACCGGCCCGCTGTTCTTCCACACGTTGGCCGCCAACGCCGCCGCCAACCTGGTGCGCAACCTGTGGACGTTCAGCATCATCTTCTGTGGGCACTTCCCGTCCGGTGTGCAGACGTTCACCGAAGAGGAGACCGAGAACGAGACCCGCGGCGAGTGGTACGTGCGGCAGATGCTGGGTTCGGCCAACATCACCGGCGGGCCGCTGTTCCACATCATGTCGGGCAACCTGTCGCATCAGATCGAGCACCACCTGTTCCCGGACCTGCCGGCCAACCGGTACCCGGAGATCGCGCCCGAGATCGAGGCGCTCTGCAACAAGTACGGCCTGCCCTACAACAAGGGCCGGTTCAGCAAGCAGATCGGCTCGGTCTGGGCGAAGATCTTCAAGCTGTCGCTGCCCGATCGGCTCGTCGGGAAGTCGTCGCAGCCGCGTATCATCATCATGCGGGAACCGAAACCGAGTGAAGCGGGCGTATAGCAGATGGTCGGTAAGTTCGAGAGCAACAAGGACCTCGTCCAGGAGTTGACCTCCACCGGGGCCAAGCGCGTCGGCGCCATCGCCACCCTGATCACCAATGTGGTGGCCGACGTGGCGAAGGAGATCGGTGAATTCGCCACCGACGTGATCGAGATGCGGGAGGCGGCGCGCGCCGCCCAGCGCGACCGGGCCGCCGCCGCGCGGGTCGACGAGGGCCGTGCGCATCCCGATGTGCTCATCGACGAACCGCAGCCGCACCCCGCGGCCGACGCCGTGCAGCCCTTCATCGATGTCACCATCGAAGAACAGGACAGCGGCCGCTAGGACGACGATCGCGAACGCCCGGCCGATTTCGGCCGGGCGTTTCTCGTTCCGGCGAAATAGCAAGTGGCACAACGGTGGCCGGTCAGTCCCAGTCCTCGTCCCGGACCGCGGCGATCGACTGCGCCAACCGCTGCGGATCGTGGAACACCTCGGCCAGCCTCGCCCCGAGCGTCCGCAACGCCTCTTCGTCCGTTCCGTACGCGCAGAACATCCCGGCCTCGGGATCGAATCCGATCCGGTCGCCGACCGCCGGAATCTCGAGCCGCACCACGGTGCGCGCGACGCTGTCCCAGTCGTAGCCGCCACCTTCGTGGCCGTGGCTCTCGAAGACCGCGGCGCGGCGAACCATCGCGGTGTCGCCGAGAATCAGGCTGTACTTGCCGGGGCTGGTCTCCAACAGCTGGAGGGGCGCGAGTTCGTTAGCTGCTTCGGTCATACCGGGCATGCTGTCACAAGGGGCCGACAGCCGATCCGGACCCGCCGCCGTGCGACCGAATGTCCAGTGGTGCAAGGAGTTCGGCATCGACCTCTCAGAAAACCGGTAGTCGCCGACGGTGTTCGAGGATGTCGGTGACGAGATCGCGGTACCCGTCGGCCAATTCGGCCAGTCGCACCCAGTGCAGATGCGCGTCCGCCGCGGGCGGCAGCGTGCCGGAAGGATCGGCCGGCCCGGTGAGGCCCAGCGCGTGCTGAGCGGTCACCCATTTGGCCGCCATCCGGTCGATCACCGCGCCGAGGGTCTCGGTGTGCAGGGACGCGCCACCGCGATGCTGGACGTGGTGCGCCACCCAGGTGTCGATGCGGTCGATCAGCGCGGCTCGTTCGGCGTCGATCGCGCCGCCCGTCCCCAGGGTGCCGTAGCTTCGCTCATGGCATTCGACCAGGTCACGGGCAGCGCCCAGCACGCTGTGCTCCAGGCGGACTCCTGTCGGCTCTCGGAATGCCTGCAGCAGGGCCGTCGCCGAAGGCAGATCTCCCATCGCGTTCCCCACCTCGTATCGCGCGGGCCAAGTGGATACGCCAGGGCCGAGGAGGTTCTGTCGGGCTTCCCCTCGGCGCCGGCGCAGCCCCCCGGTCACGGACAGCACGACCCCCGACGCTCACAGCGTGAAACCAGGAAATTCCGCGACGATGCGGGAGCAGACCGTCCGAAAGGAGGGACATATTCAGCAAAGCGCGCGGTCGTCCCCGGCGCAACCATCGTCTGCCTACTGCGGCCTTGCAGTGGAAAATCGTTATATACCTTGACGAGCCGGTGACCTTGCTGTCAGACGACGGCCGAGGCGGCGATATTCCGGCAAACCGGTCGCCATTTTGCCTGTCCACAGCCGCCGCGGTGCGCTAGCCTGCTGATTTGTGGCCGCCTACGTATCCTCGCCGGAGCTGACCTTCGGCTTCCTGTTCGCGCTGGAAGATCCCGAGCGAATCGCCGAGGTCGTCCGGCAGTTGATCGAGCGCAAGACGGTGTCGGTGTTCCGGCTCGCGCACGTCTCCGGCGCCGACGGACCGCCCGAGCGCTACGTCGTGAACTGGGCCGCGGTCCCGCAGGTTTCGGTGACCACGACCGCGCCCGCCCCGGAGGAGGTGCGCGGGCGGATCATGCTCGTCAACGCGTTCCTGGACGGTGAAGGCGGGATCAGCCTGTACTCGGCGCAGGGCACGGTGCCCGACCAGCCGCGCGACTAGCCGCTCTGCGGCGGGTCGGAATCCGTTGTGCCGAGGTCGGATTCGGCCAGGTAGATCCGCCGGACCACGTCCTCGATGTGGGGTTCCTCGATCGCCAGGTCCCGCACCTCGACCCGCGCCGACACCGCGGTGAGCAGCTGCGCGGCGGTGGTCGTCTCGGCGTCGAACGCCAGCCGCTGCCGGATCCCGCCGCCCTCGCTGGACACCAGCCGCGCGCCCGGCAGGTCGACCAGATCCGGTGCGGGAGAGGCCAATTCAACCACCAGTACGCGCTGGACGCCGACGGTCGCGGCCAAGCCGGCCAGTGAGCCGTCATAGGCCAGCCGCCCCCGGTCCACCACCAGCACCCGTTCGCAGAGGCGCTCGATATCGCCCATGTCGTGCGTGGTGAGCAGCAGCGTGGTGCCGCGCTCGATCCGCTCGTAGCTGAGGAACTCGCGTAACCGCTGCTTGGACAGCACATCCAGGCCGATCGTGGGTTCGTCCAAGATCAGCAGTTGCGGCGAATGCAACAGGGCGGCAGCGATTTCGGCCCGCATCCGCTGCCCCAGCGACAGCTGCCGGACCGGAATGTCCAAGGTACCGGCCATGTTCAGCTGCTCGACCAGCTCATGGCTGCGCTTGCTCGCGGCCTCCGGGTCGAGCCGGTGGATCGCGGCCAGAATCGAGAACGATTCCCGCAGCGGCAGATCCCACCACAGCTGCGAACGCTGACCGAACACCACCCCGACCCGGCCGGCCAGTTCACGGCGCTGCCGTACCGGTTCCAGCCCGCAGGTGCGCACGGTTCCGGCGCTGGGCACGAGAATTCCGGTGAGCATCTTGATGGTGGTCGATTTGCCGGCACCGTTGGCGCCGATATAGCCCACGGCCGCACCGGCTTCGACCCGGAAGCTCATCCGGTCGACCGCCGTGAGTACCTCCCGGATCTGCCGCCGACGCCCCTCCTGCTTCCGATGAATAACGAATTGCCTGGTCAGATCCCGCAATTCGATGATCGGTCTCATCCGCCACCTCCCTGATAGTGCCGCACGCCGATCTGCCAACAGCCCAGCGCGAGTCCCCACACCCACAATGCCGCCACCGGCGACGCCCAGGCCAGGTTTGCCGGTAACCAGGCGGTTCCGGGGCGGCCCAGGAGCGCGATGGTCGGCAGATAGGCCACGAATGCCACCGGTACGGCGAAGCCGAACAGCAGTTTCAGCGGGTTGCCGAATACCGAAGTCGGCTGCTGGGAGGCGAAATTCCCGCCGTAGGTGAAGCTGTTCGTCAGCTCCGACCCGTCGACGAGGAAGAACTGCAGCCCGGCCGCGACGACGAAAAGCCCAGCGAAGATGGCGATTCCGGATCCGATCGACACCAGCAGCAGGGTCACCGTGGCCAGGCTCCAGGCGATCGGGTTGGCGAACAACCCGATCACTAGCACGGTCAGCGCCACCGCCGCGCGGGCCAGCCGCCGCAGCGAGATATCGCTGGTGATCAGTTGCAGCAGGAGAGGTTGCGGCCGCAGATGGAAGGCGTCGAGGGTGCCCAGCCGGATGTAGGTGGGCAGGGTATCGGTGTGGCCCACCATGATCTGGGCGACCGCGAAGGCGAGGCTGCTGAGTCCGAACAGCAGCAGCATGCCGCGCAGATTCAGCCCGCCGAGCACGGGCACGTTGTCGTAGATCACCCAGACCTCGGCGAACTCCACCAGCCCGATCAGCAAGGAGGACAACAGGTCCGCGGCGAAGGAGAGCGGGTAGGCCTGCTGGGAACGGACGCGGGAGCGCAGTACCGCCAGGTAGGGGCGCAGGGGTCCGCCGGAGGTCGCGGGAGCGGTCGTCGCGTCACCCACCCTGCACCTCCAGTTTGCGCCGGCCGGCCCGCAACAGCACCCGGCCCAGCGCGAGCGCCAGCACCGCCCACACCACCTGCTGGGCCAGAATCGCCAGGGCCACACCGCCGGTCGCGCGCCCCGACAGGATGTCGATCGGGCCTTGCAGCAGCGACGGGAACGGGGTGAGCATGGCGGCGGTGTGCAGCCAGGACGGGAACAGGTGGACCGGCACGAACAATCCCGCCAGGAAGGTCGCCACGATCTGGTACAGCAGCCGGATGCCGCGGGTCTCGATCAGCCAGAATCCGCTCAGGCCGACCGCGAACAGCAACAGGATCGAAATCGTCACGGCCAGTGCGACACTCACCGTGCCCAGCAGGTACGGCGCCGGACCGTGCGGCAGCACCAGCTGCAGGGTGACCAGTCCGGCCGCGGCGCTGGGGATGCCGCGCAACAGCAACGTGCAGCAGGCGCGGCCGAAATCCGTACTCAGGTAGAAGAATTGGAGATCGACCGGGCGCAGGAAGTCGACCGCGACGTCCCCGTTCTTGATCCGGTCCACGATGTCCAGCGGCGGGCCCATGACGCCGAGCGCGCCGAGCAGTCCCTGCGACAACCAGACGTAGGCGCCGATCGAGGTGCCGTTGTAGCCGCCGAAGGTGGTGGTGGCGCGCACAGCGGCGACCATCACCGAGGCTCTCACCAGGCCGAAGACGATATTGGTCACCATTCCGGCATACATCGCCACTCGGTAGCGCCACTGTCTGCGAAACCCGGCCTCGGCTAAACGGAGGTACATCTTCGGGTCGCCGCGCACAATCGAATCACCGTACGATCGGGTGATCCAGTTCACAAGGGAATGGAGCCTGCCGTACCGCACCGCAACCGAAGTGTTGTGGTTGTGTGTTCGCCCGCGGCGTTGCAAGATCACGTTTACATACGTACTAGGTCGCGAATCACCTGTCAGGCGTACGATTTTCCCGGTTGTCCCGTCAGGGCAACGGTGTCGAGGGGTTGGAGAGGACACGGGGTGCAGGAACGACCCGCGCCGGCCGGCAGCCGGCGAGTCGTGAGCGGAGAAACGAAACGTCTCGCGACCTGCGTCGTGGCCACCGGGATCGTCTTGGGCGGAATGGGTTTCGCCCGCGCCGATCCGTCGTCGATCGCCGGTGGCACCGGCATCGACGCGGAGTGGGACGCGTCCTGGGCGGCCTACGAGGCCGAGGAGGACGCGGCCGGTCCGGAACTGGTCTCGGTGACCGTCGACCTGCCGATCACCATCGGCGCGCCGCTGGACCGGGTCTTCCCGGCGTACTCCGACGTCTACAACGGTTTCGGCCGGCATCCGTTCCTGCACGGGGTGCTGCCGCGGCGGCACTACCTCGAGGACGGTGCCGAGGTGTCGGAATTCATTGCGCTCGAGGACATTCCGGCCGGTCCGGCGCTGATCCCGGGGCGGACCGTCGCGCAGCAGCGGGTGCACGCCGACGGCCACTGGTACACCAGCGACACCTGGGACGCGCCGGGCGTCATCACCCACCAGACCGTGACGTTCGCCGAACAGGACGGTGTGACCGATGTGGTCGAGCACCTGACCTTCGTGGCGCCGGCGGCGCTGATCGACTACACCGTGCAGAACGGTGTGTCCTCGCACCTGGCGTACCAGAGCGCCCTGGCCCGTGACCTCGAGGACGGAACGCTCTAGAAGTCGTCGGTGTGCCGGCGTTCGGGCGCCGGCACACCCTGCTCCAGATACACCGTCAGGCCCGCCTGCCAGGCGGTGTAGGCACGCCGGATGCGTTGTGCCAGACGGGGAATAGTCAGCTCGTGCACGGCATCCACCGGAACCCAGCGCCAGTCGTCGAGTTCGGTGGTCTGCAGCACGATGGCGGCGGTGTCGTCGAGCCGGCCGCAATCGAAGACGTACAGCACCTTGTCGCCCTCTTCGGGGACGACCGCCCAGTCGGTGACGAGCAGCCGGTGCGGGAGCGCGGCGATGCCGAGTTCCTCGAACACCTCGCGTCGGCACGCCGCGGCGGGCGACTCCCCGGGCTCGACGTACCCGCCGGGCAGGTCCCAGCCGTTGCCGTAGGTCTTGTGCACCAGCAGAACCGACTCGTCTCGAACGAACAGCGCCCCGGCCGCGAGCCGGGCCAGGGCGAGATCAGCGGCAGTGGTCATGCGGGCTATCTCACCACTCGGGGGCCGGTGTCCCGCGAGTCGCGGGGGATCGGCGCGTCGGCGGCGTAAGAGGCGGATCGCCGACGCCGCAGCACGCGGCGGTTGCTCGTGCCACTCAGCCGGAACATGCTGGCGCGCAACAAGATTCGCTGCCTCCGGGCGGATCGAGCGCCCGGGTGACTGTATGCGGCCGCCACAAGACTCCGTCGCGGCAGAAGGGACCGTGCTCAGGACCCGCTGTCCGAACCCGGCAAACTGAGCAGGAACGGTGACACCAGTTCCGCGGCGCGCTCGGTCACCCGCGCCGGATCAGCGCCGTTCTCCACCATGCGGGTCGCGGCGTGCACGATTCCGTCCACCAGCTCCGCGGTGGCGGCCGGATCGGGCGCGCCGCACGCGGTCAGCGCCGCCACCAGCGGCAACCGCAACTGGTCGTGCAGGGTGCGGCTGCGCGCGGACTGATCCGACTCGATGGCGGCGGTGAGGGTGCGGGCCATGGCGTGCTCGCCCGCCGCGACCAGCTCGAGGTTGGCGGTGACGTAGGCCAGGACCCGGCCGACCGGGTCGGGCTCGCGGTCCATGGCCGCGGTGACCCGGTCCGACCAGCGCGGGAAGGCATCGGCCAGCACCGCGATGAGCAGTTCGTCGCGGGAGCGGAAGTACTGGTAGACGCTGGGCCGGGCCAGACCGGCCAACGCGCCGACCTCGGCCAGGCTGGGCAGGTGGGTGGGGTCCGCGGCGAGGAGGTCGCGGGCGGCGTCGAGCAGCGCGCGATGCTGCGCGGCGCGATGCTCGGCCACCGTTGCGGCGCTGATCCTCGGCACGGACCCCTCCTGGAAGACTCGGACTACTCCGACAGTCTTCCATCCACCATGGTGAGCACCCGGTCGCAGTGCCGCAGGATCTCGTGATCGTGGGTCACCATGACGGTGGCCACCCGCGCGGACCGGGTCTCGCGCGCCAGCAGTTCGATCACCTCGTGGCTGCGCGCCCGGTCCAGCGCCGCGGTGGGCTCGTCGACCAGCAGCACCGACGGGCGGCCCGCCAGGGCGCGGGCGATGCCCACCCGCTGCCGCTCCCCGCCGGACAGTTCGTGCGGCCGGCGGCCCGCCTTCGCGTCCATGCCGACCTCGGCGAGCAGTTCGCGCGGGTCGCGTGGCCCGTCCGGGTGCCGGCGGGTGAACCGGCCGACCAGCCGCAGCTGGTCGACCGCGGTCAGCGCGGGCAGCAGATTCCCGGTCTGGAACACGAAACCGATGTGCGCCAGGCGGAATCGGGCTCGCGCCCGCCGCGACAGCCGCGCCGGATCGGTGCCGTTCACCACGACCGTGCCAGTGTCCGGGACGGTGAGGGCGCCCGCGACGGCCAGCAGGCTCGATTTGCCGGAGCCGGACGGACCGACGATCGCGGTCAACTCGCCGGGGCGAACCGTCAGCGAGACGTCGTCGAGGGCGGTCACCGCGGCGTCGCCGGAACCGAAGCGCAGTGAGACTCCGCGCAGTTCGATTCCGGTGGCGGTGGTTTCGCGGGTCGTGGCGGTCATCGGTGGGCTCCCAGGGCGGTGAGTGGGTCGACGCGGGTGATGCCGAGCGTGGTCAGGACCGCACCGAGCAGGCCCATCACCACCAGCAGCACCGCACCGGTCGCGACGGCGGCGGGTTCGAGCGCGAACGGCATGCCGGAGATGAAGTGCGCGCCCCCGACCGCGGCCGCGACGCCGAGTGCGGTGGCGCCCACCAGGATCGCGGCCGCTTGGGCCACCGCGTCGCGCAGCAGGTAGCCGGTGGGAATGCCCATCGCGCGCAGCACCGCCAGTTCGTGACCGCGCTGCACCGTCCAGACCATGAAGAACGCGCCGACCACGAGCGCCGAGATGGCGTACAGGAACACCTTGATCAGCGACATGGTCGACATCTCGGCCGAATAGCCGGGGGAGGCGGCGAACGAGGCCTCGCGCGTCATCGTGGACGTGTCGGCCGCGAGATCGCCTGCGCCGAGGTCGATTCCGCCACGGCCGCGCAGGGCGATCGCCGAGGCCTGCTGGTAGATCTCGGGTTCGGCTCGTTCGCCCGGCGCCAGTCCGGCGTGGATCTCCTGCCAGCGCGGGAGCGGGACGTAGGCCACGTCGACGTGGCCGAAGGTGCGCTGGTCCCCGGTGATTCCGACGACGCGCAGGGTGGTCCCCAACCGGTCGACGGTGACGGTGTCGCCGAGCCGGATGCCGTGGCCGGCGGCGGTGCTGCTCACCACGATGCCGTCCGGCGCGTCCAGGGCGGTGCCGTCGGCCGGCTGCGGGGCGAGGAACGAGCCCGGCCGGACCCCGAACAGGGCCAGGTCCACCGGTGTGCCGTGGTCGGTGTGCGCGTTGACCAGGGTGTTGCCGAAGGGTTCGGCCTCGGCGACGTCCGGCCGGGCCCGCCACGAATCCACTTGGCGCAGTTCGACTGTGCTGCGGGTGAAGGCGGATTCGGTCTTGGTGCCCGCGGCGAAGGCGAAGGCGTCCACCGGCATGGCCTTCAGGCCGGAGACGCCGTCCTGGACCAGGCCGGAGGAGAGTCCGCACAGCATGACGATCAGGACGGCGATCAGGGCTACGACGCCGCCCATCAACCCGAATCTGGAGCGCGCGAACCACAGTTCGCGCCGGGCTAGAAACATGGAAACTCCTCTACCTGCACCGATGGCGCTTTGCTGACACTATGTCGGTATGATACCGACGCAGTGTCGGGAAGAATTCGGGGGTGGGTGATCGCGGATCGGCCGCGGGGCGCGGTGTGATTCGGGTTGATGACGAGATCGTCGAACTCGCAGTAGCGGAAGCGAATCAGTTGGACAATCGGGACCCATGATGAGGACGAAACTCCTGGGCGCCGTGGCTGTCTCGATCGCCCTGGTCGCCGTGTCCGGCTGCGGATCCGACTCCAGCAGCACCAACAACGCCGGCGGCAGCCCCACTGTGGGGGTGATCCTCCCCGAGACCGCCACCTCCGCCCGCTGGGAAGGCTTCGACCGCCCGATGCTGCAGAAGGCCTTCGCCGCACAGGGATTCGACGCCGACATCGAGAACGCCCAGGGCGATGTGCAGAAGTTCAGCTCGCTCGCCGACGGCATGATCGCGCAGCGGGTCAAAGTGCTCGTCATCGCCGCCATCAACAGCGAGGTCGGTGCCGCGGTCGCCAGGAAGGCACACGCGGCCGGTATCCCGACCATCGACTACGACCGGCTCTCCCTCGGCGGCTCCTCCGACTACTACGTCTCCTTCGACAATGTGAAAGTCGGTGCGCTGCAAGGCACCGCGCTGGCCACCGCGCTGCACGACAAACCGGGTGCCCAGGTGATCGAGATCGAGGGCGCGCCCACCGACAACAACGCCACCCTGTTCACGCAGGGTCAGCATCAGGCGTTGCAACCGCTCTACGACTCCGGCGCGCTGAAACTCGTGCACTCGCAGCCGATCGACGGCTGGGAGAACCAGAAGGGCGGCCAGGTCTTCGAACAGCTGCTCACCGGCAACGGCGGCAAGGTCGACGGGGTCGTCGCCGCCAACGACGGGCTGGCCGGCGCGGTGATCACCGTGCTGAAGAAGAACGGGCTGAACGGAAAGGTGCCGGTCACCGGCCAGGACGCCACCGCAGACGGTCTCAAGGCCATCCTGCGTGGCGACCAGTACATGACGGTGTTCAAGCCGATCCAGGAGGAGGCGGCCGCCGCCGCGAACCTCGCCGCCGCCCTGGCCAAGGGGGACAAGGCCGCCGCCGACGCCGCGGCCACCGGCACCAGCCACGACCCCAAGGGCAACCGGGACGTGAAATCGATTCTGCTGGAACCGAAAACCGTCACCAAGGCGGAGGTGAAGCAGGTCGTCGACGGCGGCTACGTCAAGGCGTCCGACCTCTGCTCCGGGGATGTCGCCGCGGCCTGCGGCCCGCTCGGGATCTCCTGACCGTGAGCGCGCCGCTGCTGCGGATCACCGGGCTCAACAAGAGCTTCGGTGCCGTGCACGTCCTGCACGACGTGGAGTTCACCGGCCGGGCCGGTGAGGTCACGGCGCTGGTCGGCGACAACGGCGCCGGCAAGTCCACCCTGGTGAAATGCATCGCCGGCGTGCACCCGGCCGACTCCGGCACCATCGCGGTCCGAGGTGAGCCGGTCCGCTTGCGCGGCACGAAAGACGCTGCGGCACTGGGCATCGAGGTGGTCTACCAGGACCTCGCGCTGGCCGACAACCTCGACATCGTGCAGAACATGTTCCTCGGACGCGAACGCGGGAAGCCGTGGCTGCTCGACGAAGCCGGGATGGAACAGGCCGCCCGCGACACCCTGGCCGCGCTCTCGGTGCGCACCGTGAAATCGGTGCGCACCCCCGTGTCGGCGCTGTCGGGCGGGCAGCGGCAGACCGTGGCGATCGCCAAGGCGGTGCTGTGGAACAGCGCGCTGGTGCTGCTCGACGAGCCGACCGCGGCGCTCGGCGTGGCGCAGACCCGGCAGGTGCTCGACCTGGTGCGGCGGCTCGCCGAACAGGGGCTCGCGGTGGTGCTGATCAGCCACAACCTGGCCGACATCTTCGAGGTCGCGGACCGGATCACCGTGCTCTACCTGGGCCGCACGGCGGCCGAGGTACGTACCGCGGACGTGACCCGCAATCAGGTGGTGGAGCTGATCACCACCGGGCGGTCGGGGGAACTGGGCCTGGCTCGGCCGGAAACGGCGGCGTTGTGAGCAGAACTGCCCGCGGACGGGTCGCCGAGGACAGCGACGGGCTTCGCCGTCCGCGAGACGGCGGCGTGCCGATCGTCGACCTGTGGCGGGTGGTGGCCGTCCCGACGGGTGACCAGTTCTCGGATGCGAGACACGCAGTAATTGCCAGGTGCCCGAAGGTGATTCGGATGCCGAGCGCTGCCGGGCGACGGAAGGGCAAATGATGTCGGAGATTTCGGCTGTGGAGGCTCGCGAACACGACCGGGAACCCTCGGCGATAGCGGATTTCGGGATCGACACGACACCGGTGACGGTCGGCGAGGCGATCCGCGGTTATGTGGCCGGGCTGCGTGCCGGCGAAATCGGTTCGCTACCGGCGCTGTTGGGCCTGGTGGTGCTGGTCGTGTTGTTCTCGGCGCTGTCGGATGTGTTCCTGTCGCTGAACAACATCGCGAATCTGCTGGCGCAGGGGGCGGGCCAGACCGTCATCGCGATGGGCATCGTGTATGTCCTGCTGCTCGGCGAGATCGACCTGTCGGCGGGTACCGCGTCCGGGGTGGCCGGGGCGGTGCTCGCGATGCACTACGTCGACAACGGAAACCTGGTGTCGGGCATGGGGCACACGGTCTTCTTCGTCTTCGTGGCCCTGCTGGTGCTCGCGGCTGTGCTGGCCGCGCTGCTGCGGCTGTGGGCGGGTACCGCGGTCTCGCTGCTGGGGCTGGCGATCACGCTGATCGGGTTCCACGCGGACCCGTGGATCGAGATGCTGCTCGCGGTCTGCGTCGGCACCGCGATCGGCTGCATCACCGGCTTCCTCATCGCCCGGATCGGAATGCCGTCCTTCGTGGTCACTTTGGCGCTGTTCCTCACCTGGCAGGGTGCGATCCTGCAGCTGATCGGCGACGGCGGGGTGCTCGGGATCAGTTCCTCGCATGTGCTCGACCAGGTGGCCAACGGCAACCTGCCGGTGC
The DNA here is from genome assembly GCF_003696265.1 of Nocardia stercoris. GTDB lineage: Bacteria > Actinomycetota > Actinomycetes > Mycobacteriales > Mycobacteriaceae > Nocardia > Nocardia stercoris. Next base: position 297,847 of record NZ_RFFH01000004.1, read on the forward strand.
TGTGGAGCTGGGTGCTGTACGTGGTGGCCGGCGGCGGCTGGGCGGTGCTCACCGTGGGCGGTCACTTCCGCAGGCGGGCACAGGGATTGGTGACCACGCCGACCGCGCTGGTGCTGGTCCGGGCCGGTGCGGTGCTGGTCCTGGCCGGGGTGGCGACCGCGTTGCTGACGGTGAATCGTTCACCGAGCCCGATGATCCGGATCGCGGGGGTGCCCTATGTGGTGCCGATCGTGCTGGTGCTGCTGGTGATCGGGTCCTATGTGCTGGACCGGACCGCGTACGGCCGGCACCTGTACGCGATCGGCGGCAACGCCGAGGCGGCGCGCCGGGCCGGGATCGACGTGACCCGGTTGCGGGCAAGCGTTTTCATCATCTGCTCGGCCACCGCGGCGGTCGGCGCGATCATCTACTCCTCGAAGGTCGGGTCGGTGGATCCGCAGGCCGGTGGGCTCAACACGCTGTTGTTCGCGGTGGGTGCCGCGGTGATCGGTGGTACGTCGTTGTTCGGCGGGCGCGGGCGGGTGTCGGACGCGGTGATCGGGGGCGCGGTGCTGGCGGTGGTGTCCAACGGTCTAGGGCTGCTGCGGCAGCCGGCGGCGGTGGTGTCGATCGTGACGGGCTTGGTGTTGCTGTTGGCGGCATCGGTGGACGCGGTGTCGCGACGGCGCAGTGCCACGGCGGCGCGCTGATCGCGAGGTGTGCCGGATCGCCGTTGGTCGTCGCGGAATCACCTTGCGCAACAGGGCTGTTCGGCGCGAAGCCGGTAAGCTCAGGACGCGGGCTTGCCGGTGATCGCCCCGAGCATGCCGGTCAGCAACCGCAGGCGCTGTTCTTCGATCTCGGGCATCGGATAGATCGCCCGGCTGAGCGCCTCGCCGTTGAACAGGTGCACCACGCTGGTGACCAGCGTCTGCCGGACCTCCGGCGGGAGGGCCTCGTAGCCGGGTACGGTGGCCGCCAGCTCGCCGGTGAGCTCGTAGGCGTGGCGCATGAGCGGGCGCAGTTTGTCGGCGAGTTCGGGAGTGGTGCGGGCGGCGACGACCAGTTCGTGCCAGACGGTGTTGAGCGGGCCGCGGGTGCCCTCGCGCACGGCGACCAGGGCGGCGGCGATCGGATCGGCGCCCGCGGGTACCGCCGCCAGCTTGGCGGCGAACCCTTGCGCGTGCCGGTGCGAGACCTCCTCGGCCGCGGCGATGATGACGTCGTGCCGGGTCGGGAAGTGGCGCAGCAGCGCGCCCTGCGATACCTCGGCGCGGCGGCAGATCTCGCGAATCGTGGTGCGGCCGTAGCCGACTTCGGTGATGGACTCGATGGTCGCGTCGACGATGCGGGCCATCGTCGATTCCTTGCGCTCCCGTTGGGTCCGCCGTGGCTTGTTGGCACCGGTCACGCTACGACCCTAGCGTGCGGCAAACATAGAGTACGCATGCCCTCTATTGACAACCCTCGAAACGACCGCCAAGCTTGCGATCAGACCTTGCGTGACGCCTGTCATGCCCAGACCTGGAGACAGCGTTGCGAATCTCGAACACCCGCATCCGGATCGGCGCGGCCTCGGCCCTGGCCGCCGTCCTGGTCGCCGGCCCGGCCGTCACCGCCACCGCCGCACCCGCCGTCCCACTCGACGAGTTCCACACCGCACCGGCCGACATCGCGGACCTACGGCCCGGTGCCGTGGTCGCGACCCAGCAGCTGAACCTGCCCGCCTACCCCGGCGCCGACGTCTGGCAGATCTCCTACCGCACCGCCGACGAGCGCGACCGGCCGGAGATGACCGTGACCACCCTGCTGGTCCCCGATTCGCCCTGGACCGGGCCCGGCGCGCGGCCCGTGGTGTCACTGGAACAGGCCGAGGACTCCTCCGGCGCCCAATGCGCGCCCTCGGTCGCGACCGCCACCGGCAACGACTTCCTCAGCCACCGGTTCGTGCAGCACGTACTCGACCGGAACTGGGCCGTCGCCATGCCCGACTTCGAAGGGCCGCGTTCGCTGTTCATGGTCGGCGCGCAGTCCGCGCACGCGGTACTCGACGGGATCCGCGCCGTGCGCAACGCCGGCATCGACGACATCGGCGCCGACAATCCGTGGGCGCTCGAAGGCTATTCCGGTGGCGCCGGTGCCGCCGGCTGGGCGGCACAGGCGCAGCCCGGCTACGCACCCGACATCACCTTCGCCGGCGTCGCGGTCGGCGGCATGCCGGCCGACCCGCAGGCCACCGCCGAATACCTGGACGGCGGACCGTTCGCCGGCCTGGTGTTCGCGGCCCTGTCCGGAGTCTCCGACGAGTACCCCGAAGCCGGTATCCCGGAGCTGCTCAACGCGCAGGGCACCGCCGATCTGGAGAACTCGCGCAACCGGTGCGCGCGGGATCTCATCGCCCAGTTCGCTTTCCGGAGCGTCAAGCGGGACGCCGCAGCGGGTGATCCGCTCACCGCGCCGGACGTGGCCGCCGTCCTCGCGCAGAGCACCATGGGCGCCACCGCACCCGCCGCGCCGGTCTACGACTATCACGCGATTCCCGACGAGGTCGTGCCCGTCGGCCAGGACGACACCCTCACCCGGAACTGGTGTGCCGCAGGCGGAACCGTCCTGATCGACCGCGACCCGGAGGCGGAACACGTCTCGGAGAGCATGCTGCGCGAAACAGAGGCTCTGGATTACCTGGCCGACCGCTTCGCCGGGATCCCCGCACCCAGCAGCTGCTGAACCGGCGATGACCGCGCCACGAACTCCCTGCGCGCGATACGAACTCGGTCCCGCGCGCGATTCACTGCCGGACAATCGACAGTGATTCCCGGCACCGGACCGGGCCGTGGAGGGGAGAGGCCGTGGGCGGGCTGCCGTTGATCGAGGTTCGCGGGCACGGGATGGCACCGCGGCGCATAGTGCTGGAACGGCCACTCGAAGTGGGCCGGGGCGGGGACGGCCTGGTGGTGGCCGACGACCGGGTGTCGCGCCGGCATCTGCGGCTGGTACCCAGCCCGATCGCGCTGTCGGTGGTGGACCTGGGCAGCCGCAACGGGACCACCGTGAACGGTGTGCCGCTGACCGGGCGGGCGACGCTGGCAGCGGGGGACGTGGTGCGTTTCGGGGGCACCGAAATCGTGATCCTGCATGTTCCGACGGTGGAACCCGACGGCGACCTGGGTGGCACCACACTCGCCCCGGCGTCGGCCGCCGCGCCACCGCCACCGGGCCCCGCGCCGGTTCGGCCGGTATGGCTGACGACCGCGGAGCGGGTCCTCGGTATCGACCCGACCGGGACCCGGAACCTGTTCCCGTCCTTCACTGACCTGCCGTCGCGAATTCCCTTGCGGCTGTGGCAGATTGCCCGGCTCGTCAGTGTCGTGGCCTATCTCGCGGTGGTGGTGGCGCTGTTCGTGCGGCCCGCCGGTGGGCTGTTCGTGTTCTTCGGCATCGTCGTCCCGCTGCTGCCCGGGCTGTTCCTCATCGCACCTGGCTTGTGGCGCAACATCTGTCCGCTCGCGGCGACCAACCAGGTGCCGCGACTGTTCGGATTCACCCTGGCCAAGAATCCGCCCGAATGGCTGTACAGCCGTGGGTATCTCGTGGCCATCACACTGTTCTTCGGGATCGCGGGCGCCCGGCTGGCCGGGCTGGACCGGGTCGGGCCGGCCGCCGGTGTGGCGCTGGCCGGGGTGGCCACCGCCGCGTTCACCGGCGGCTTCGTCTACAAGGGCAAGAGCGGCTGGTGCTCGACGGTGTGCCCGCTGTTCCCGCTGCAGCGCGCCTACGGGCAGACGCCGTTCGTCACCGTCGCCAACAACCACTGTCAGCCCTGTGTGGGATGTGCCAAGAACTGCTTCGACTTCCGGCCGCGGTCGGCGTATCAGCTCGACCTCACCGACACCGATCGAGGCTGGAGTGCGCCGCGAAAACTGTTCGTGGCCGCGCTTCCCGGGTTCGTGCTCGGGTTCTTCACGCTGACCGGGCAGACGGGAACCGCACTGCCGCAACGCTATGCGGTGCTCGCGCTGATCATGCTCACCGCGGTCGGGCTGTTCTTCGCGGTGGAGGCGATGACCGCGATCAGCGCCTCGCTGCTCACCTCCGGGTATGCCGCGATGGCGCTGAACATCTTCTACTGGTTCGCCGGAGTCACCCTGGCCAAGTCGTTCGCCACCGTGACCGGCGTCGGCGCGCCCTGGTTGCGGTGGCCGATCAGCGTTTTCGTGCTGCTGGCCACCCTGGTGTGGTTGGCGCGGACCCGGGTCGTGGAACTGCAGCACGCGCACGCCAGCGGGACCCGGACCGCGCCGGTGGTACTGCCCTTCCCGCGTGTGCGCAGCACACCCGCGGCCGAACCCGGGCTGTCGGTGGTGTTCCAGCCCGGCGGATCCCGGGTCGCGGCCGATGTGGGGATGAGCCTGCTCGACGTCGCCGAACAGGCCGGGCAGCCCGTCGAGGCGGGCTGCCGGATGGGGGTCTGCGGCGCGGATCCCGTTGCGGTGCTGGAGGGTATGCCGTGCCTGACCGCGATCGGCGCGGACGAGAAGAACACCCTGCAGCGGCTCGGGTTCGCCGACAACACCCGGATGGCGTGCTGCGCGCGGATCGAACGCGGCACGGTCACCGTCGGGCTCACACCCGAGCCGGGCCGCGAGGTGACCACCGCCCGCGGCCGGGCCGACCGGTCGATCGTCAGTGTCGTGGTGCTGGGCAACGGAATCGCGGGTGTCACCGCCGCGGACTTCGTGCGCCGCGGGCACCCCGACTGCGAGATCCATCTGGTCGGGCGGGAACCGCACGACTTCTACAACCGCATGGGCATCTCCCGCCTGGTCTACGGCCGGTCGGCGATGCAGGGCCTGTCGCTGCTGCCCGCGACCTGGTACGACGAACATCAGGTCACCACCTGGCTCAACACCCTGGCCACCGGTATCGACCCGGTCGGCCGCCGCGTGCACCTGGGCACCGGCGACGTGTTGCCCTACGACCGGTTGATCGTGGCCACGGGCGCCGACAGCACCCGGCCCGAGGTCGACGGATTCGGTTGTCCCGGAACCTTCGTGCTGCGCGAAGCCCACGACGCGATGGCCCTGCGCGCCTACGTGCAACAGCACCGGTGCGGGCGGGCAGTGGTGGCCGGCGGTGGGTTGCTCGGGCTGGAAGCGGCGTACGCGCTACGGCAGCTGGGGCTCGCGGTGACCGTCCTGGAACGCGGAAAACGCTTGCTGTCCAAACAACTCGACCCGCGCGCCTCCGAGCTGGTGCACGCGCACTTCCGTGCCCACGGCATCGAGGTCCTGATCGGTGCCGAAACCCGCAGTGTGCTGGGCGATCCCGCGGTCCGGGCGGTGGAGCTGCGCGACGGCCGCCGCCTCGGGACCGATATCTTCCTGGCCGCCATCGGAATCCGGCCGCGGGCCGATCTGGCGCGACGGGCGGGGATCCCCGTCGGCAAGGGCATCCTGGTCGACGACCGGATGGCGACCGCGATCCCGGGCGTCTACGCGGCCGGTGATGTCGCCGAGCACGCCGGCCGGGTGCTGGGACTGTGGCCGATCGCGGCCGATCAGGCGCGGATCGCGGCCGTCAACGCCCTCGGCGGCGACGAGACCCTGCCGGTGGAGAATCCGGCGGCGATCCTCAAAGGTGTGGGGCTGGAACTGTTCTCGATCGGAACCGTGCAGCCGGGCCCGGGTGACGAGGAGATCGTCGTCGATCACGGTGCCGCATTCTCCTACCGGCGGCTGGTGATCTCACGCGGGCGGGCGGTCGGTGCGACGGTGCTGGGGCACCATCCCGCCGACCACGCTGCCGCACTGCAGGCCGTGCGGACCGAGACCGTGGTGGCGCCGGCGCTGCTGCCGGCCCTGCGTGCGGGAGACTGGTCCGGGTTGGCTACTGCGGCAACATAACTCAGTCGCGCAGATGGGTGAGCACGCGGTCGGCGATCCGCAGACTCCATTCCGGCGGTAGTTCCGCCGGGCCGTCGCCCAGCCGGGTCCAGTCCTCGGCGCCCGGCGCGGCGATGAACGTGCCGCCCGGTGTGCCCGCGTCCTGCACGGTCACGACGCCGTGCTCGACGGCGATCCGGGCGTGGATCCGGGAGATCTGCCGGTGCGCCAGGACGATCGGGGACGCTTGCGCCCGGCGGACCGCCTCGTCGGTCAGCGGGTCGCGGCCGATCACGTACGGACGGTCCAGGGGGTAGCTGGATCCGTCGGCGCCCGTTAGGGTGCCGTGCGGGGCGCCGACCCTGGTGGTGTCACCGACCTCCGCGGGTGCTGCTGCCTCGAGTTCGTCCGGGGGATTCGGGGTTTCGTCCGGATCGGGCGGCGTGTCCGATGCCGCTGACGAGCCACTGGGCGCCGCGGGCCGGGCACCGGTCCGGCTGTCACCTCGCGGTCCGGCGGATGGCGGGCCCGGGCGCTGCGCACCGGCAGTCGGGGACGGTCTGCGGTCGGTGGGCTGGGCCGGTGGGCGCTCGGCGGTCTCGCGGAGAGCGGCGGGCCGGGCGCGGGCGGTCCGATCCGGCTCGGCGCCTTCGCTTTTCACTGGCTCACGCTGGGCATCTCGGTCGGTCCGGATCGGGTTCTGCAGGATCAGGCCGCCGCCCGGGACCACGCCGGCGCGCAGGTCGGAATGCGGTACGGCGGTGACGGTTTCGGTGGCGTCGTCGCTGAGCATGATGTGCCGCACCGGATCCCGAATGATCTCGTCGAGCCAAGTCATGGCCCGAGTGCCGGACAGGCGGCGGGTGCCCGCCGCGCCGGTGACGGTGGCGGCGACCGCGCCGCGCAACAGCACCAGGACGCCGCCCTGAGTCGGGGCCAGGGCACCGAAGACGACCGACTCGGAACTGCCGCCGAACACCGCCGCGAGCAGCCGGGACACGAGCGTGGCACCCGGATCGGCGGCGGCCGACGCCGCCTCGGCCGCACCGAGGATCCGGTCGGTGGACTCGCTGTCGCGCGGCAGATACACGACCACATCGCCGTACCGGGCGACCAGCCCCGCCCCGCGCGCCACCCCGATGATCGCGGTCCTGTGCGCCATGCCCGCTCCTCGTCCCACCAGCACCTGGTTGCCAGGATAGAGGTCATCCCGCCCCGACCGTGCGTGTCGCCGCCCCGGAAACGACGAACGCCGACCGGAAGAACCGATCGGCGTCGAGGTGAATCCCGGAATTCCGGGGGGTGGAGCGGATGACGGGATTCGAACCCGCGACCCTCACCTTGGCAAGGTGATGCGCTACCAGCTGCGCTACATCCGCATTCGCCGTCGTTCGGCGGCGAGAGGAAACATTAGCGCATCCGCGGAAGAACATGAAATCCGCAGGTCACAACGGGTGCGGAACGGCCTGCGGCAGCCGGCCCGGGATGGGCCCTGTGTCCCCCATCGGACACAGGGCCCGATTGTGAAATTTAGACCAGCTCAGACTGATTCGCTCGACGTTCGATCAGAACGCCAACCGCTTACCGGTGGGGTCAGACGGCGAGCGGGACCGGGAGGCGGCCGTTGGCGATCAGGTAGGCGATGGAGGCGGCGAGGCGTTGCGGTGTGACCGGTGGCGGGGTGAGGCCGCTGTGGTACAGGGTGGTGCGGGTGCGGGTGTCGTCGAGGACGCGGTCGCTGCCGGTCATGCGGTCGCGGAACTCCTCGGCGATCGGGGCCGCCGGGTTGGCCGGGTCGGCGCGGATCCGCTCGAGCCAGACCGGTAGCGGCAGCGATTCGAGGCGGTAGCCGACGTCGGTGAGGGCGGCGGCGACGCTGGCGAAGGGGAGCCGTTCCGCGCCGGTCAGGTGATAGACCGGGCCCTCGTGGGTGCCGGGGGTGGCGGTGAGGGCCACGATCGCGGTGGCTGCGTAGTCGACCGGCAGGACGTCGTACCCGGCCCGCACGTCGCCCGGTACGGCGCCGGCGCGCACGCAGCCCTGTACCACCCGCCACAGCAGGTCGTCGGTGCGGCAGGCACCGGTGTGCTGGTCGCCGAACAGTCGCGGCGGCCGCAGCACGGCGACCGGCAGGCCGTGCCGTCCGGCCTGCAGAACCAGTTGCTCGGCAACCCATTTCGATTGCGCGTACCCGGTGGCCAGGGCGCCGACCGGGCCGGTGGTGGTGTCCTCGTCGGGGACGATCCGGTCCTTCGGGGCCGGGAACACCGTCGCGCTGGAGATGTAGTGGAAGGGGGTGGGCGAGCCGTGTGCGGCCAGCCGCAACAACTCCCGGGTGCCGTCCACGTTCGCGGCGCGCACCGCGTGATAGGGCAGCGCGGCATCGACCGCCGCCCCGACGTGATAAATCGAGTCGACGGTACCGGCCAGCGTGTAGAAACCGGCGCGGTCGAGTCCGAGCATAGGCGCGGTGAGGTCGCCGGGTACGGGCGTGATCCGCCAGGCGAAGCTCGGCTCCCAGATTCGGTAGTGCTGCAACGACGCTCGGATCCGCTCACCGGCGGTGATCGGGTCCTGCGCCCGGACCAGGCAGTGCACGGTGGCGTCGGTGGTGCGGAGCAGTTCGCGCAACAGGTAGGCGCCGAGGAAGCCCGTCGCACCGGTCAGCAGGACCTGGCGGGGCCGGGTCCGCGCCAGCTGCGGCAGCACGGCGAGGTCGAGGAGCGCGTCCCGGGCAGGATCCTCCGGCACCCCGAGATCGTCTTCCGGGCCGCGGCCGGTGGTCGCCGCACCGATCCCGTCGAACGATTCGAGCGGCCCGTCCGCCGAGGACACGAGCCCACTCGCCGTCGACGGAACCCCGCCGGCCAATGGAATGCCCGCGCTCGGGGTGGTCCCGACGACGCCGCTGCCGACTGCGGACCCCGCCGCTGCGGCACCCGCGCCCGCCGCCGATGCGACCGGTCCTGCCGCAGCCAGGGTTTCGCCCGCCGCCGGCGCGACACCGCCTGCCTCGGTGACGACATCGCCCGCGGCTTTCGCGACCGTGCTCGGTGTGCCGCCCACGGCCGCGGCGGTGCCACCCGGTGGCGCGGCGAGCGTGCAGGCACCGCGCTCTCCCGCGGTCCGGCGCCCGAGGTACCGGCCGGCGCCGATCGGGGACGCGGTAGCGGCGACACCGGGGTGCGCGCTCAAGCCGGCCCGGTCGACCGCACCGTGTGCCGTCAACGGCAGCGCGTGGATCCAGCGGAACACCGCTGGAATCAGGTACTCGGGCAGCGCCACGCGCAGGTGCGCCCGCAGCTGGTCCGGCGACGGCGTGGTGGCCCCGGCCGCCGGTTGCAGGTACGCCACCAGCTGCGGTCCGGGCGCGGTGACCGGCACGACCACCGCATCGATCACCGCGGGGTGCGCGCGCAGCCGGGCCTCGATCTCGCCCGGTTCGATGCGATAACCGTGCAGCGTGAACTGCTGGTCGGCGCGGCCCAGCTGCTCGATCTGGCCGTCGGGCAGCATGCGCGCCAGATCGCCGGTGCGGAACAGTCTTTCACCGCAACCACCCGGGTCGGCGACGAACCGGGCCGCGGTCCGCGCCCGGGCGCGGTGATAACCGTCGGCGACACCGAGGCCCCCGATGTACAGCTCGCCGGTGACACCCACCGGAACCGTCCGCAACCGTTCGTCGAGGACCCGGCAGACGGTGTTGGCCAGCGGGGTACCGATGGTGACCGTCCGGTCCCGCGCGATCCGCGCGATCGTCGACCAGACCGTGGTCTCGCTGTGCCCGTACACATGCCACACCGCCGCGACCCGGTCCACCAGCGCCTCGGCCAGATCGGCGGGCAGCGGCTCACCGCCGCTGCACACCCGGGCCCGCCGGTAGCCGCACCAGCCGGACGCGATCAGCCGCCGCCACGTGGTGGGTACCGCCTGCACCAGGGTCGGGCGGGTGCGCTCGATCAGGCGGGCCAGCTCGATCGGCGCGTCGAGTTCCGCGTCGGCGGCGATGATCACGGTCGCGCCGGTGGTCAACGGCAGGAAGATCTCCGCGGCGGCGATGTGGAAGCCGATGGGCGTCACCGCCAGCACCCGGTCGCCGGGCCGGCAGCCCGGCACCGCGGCGAGCGCGGCGAGCAGATTGGACAGGCTCTCGTGCCGGATGCAGACCAGGCCGGGCCGGCCGTCGGCGGTGGCGGCGAGCGAGGCGACGGCGCCCGGTACCGCCCAGCCGGGCGGGCTGACCGCGTCGCTGTCGTGGTCGATCAACAGCAGATCGGTGCGGGTGCGGGTGCGCAGGCCGGTGCCGAGGCAGCGGTCGGTCACCACCAGCCCGACCCGGCCGCGATCGACCATGTCACCGATCTGTGCCGGGGACAGGCGCGGGTCGAGCGCGGCAACCGTTGCGCCGCTGCGCAATACCGCCAGCAGCGCCACCACCAGATCGGGTGAGCGGGGTAGGTAGACACCGATCGGCGCGCCCGGCCCGGCGCCCCGGGCGGCGAGCCGCGCGGTGAGCGCGGTGACCCGGGAATCCAGTTCGCCGTAGGTGAGCGTCTGGTTGCCGTACTCCACCGCCGGGGCCGCGGGATCGTGATCGGCCCACGCGGACACCAGATCCGGGACCGGCGGCCCGGGCTCGACGGTCGGTCCGCGCAGCACACTGTCGGGGCGGGTGGCGGCGTCCGGTCCGGCACTCAGGGCCGCCAGATAGGACTCGAAGCGGTCGAGCAGGTCGGCGCCCGCGACCTGGTCCCAGGTCCAGTCGCAGACGGTGCCGGCCGCGCCGACCCGCATCAGCAGGGTCTCCCCGTCGTCGAGGTGGGGCGGAACCGAGAGGTCCGGCACGATCTCCACCACCACGGGCAGCGTCCACTCCGGGACCTCGGCGTAGCGGCAGGGCAGGTCCAGCGCCGGCACCCCGTGTACCTGGGCGGCCTTGAGCCGGTCGCAGACCCGGGCACAGACCTCGTCGAAACTGCCGTTGATCGTCGAGATACGCAGTGGCGCAACCGAAGCGAATATGCGGCGCAGAATCGGGTCGGGTACCGCGAAGCGGACGCCGATATCGGTGTCCCGGTATCCGCCGGCGCGGGACAGGAAGTCGACCAGCGCGCCCAGCAGGCCGAGCGGGCCGTCGGGCAGCCGGTCCATGAGTTCGGCGGTCAGGACCCGGCGGCGCGCGCCCGGCGCCCGGTCGCCGGGGCGGCCGCCCGCGGCCGGTAGTCGCAGCGGGCGCAGTTCGGACAGCCGCTTCACCCAATACCGTTCGTGCGACACCGATTCCCGGTAGGCAGTGGTGGCGACCGCGGCCTCGCGCGGGCTCGGCGTCGGCAGCACCATGCCGGTGCGGACGCGTAGTTCGTGCCGGGTGACGGGTTCCCCGGTGAGCGTGGTGAGGCCGGTCAGCACCAGGTCGCGGGTGCAGGTGGCCACCGTCAGACCGGTGTCGGACAGCGCGACCACGGTGCCGGGGGCGGCGGTCGACAGCGGGCCCAGCCCGCTGCCGGTGACCGCCAGCCAGGCGCCGTCGAATACCAGTTTGGCGGTACCGAATTCGTTGTTCTCGGCACCGAACCGGGTGGCGCGGACCAGGGCATCGAGGTCCTCGGCGGTCTCTGTCCAGCGCAGCGCGAGCGCGAGCGGCGGCCGGTCGGAGCGGGCACGGCGGCCGTGCTCGGCCGGTACCCGCGGGATCGGGCGCAACCGGCCCGCTTCCAGGTCGCCGACCAGATCGGTGAACGACTCCAGCCCGGCCCGTTGGCATTTCGCGCGCAGCGAGCGGCTGGTCTCGGTGTCGGCGATCTCGATCGTGCGCTCGGCCAGGACCTCGCCGGCGTCGGCCCGCGCGGTCAGCACGTGCCAGCACACGTTGTGGGTGCGGGCGCGGTCGAGGAGCGCCCAGGTCGCGGAGTGGGTCTGGAAGGTGACCGCGATACCGGGAACCAGGGCGAGCGCCGCCTGCGGCAGCATGCGCAGGTCGGCCGCGCCGAACAGGTGGTCGAACCGGTCGGTGGCGAGCAGGTCCATCCAGTCGGCACCGAAATCGGCGGTGGGCAGGCCGGCGGCGCGGGCGGAGCGGCGGACTTCGGGCTGTCCGGAAAGCACTCGGACGACCTCGTGTCCGCGTTCGACGAGCAGTCGGGCACAATCCACGACCAGCGCATTGTGTCCGATCAGTACGGCGCGAAATCCAGCTCCCACGGCGCCCTCCGCCTCGCTCGGTCAGCCAATGTGGCAAAACCCTAGCAACGAGGAAGGGTGCTGGACGGTGCTCCGCACGGCCCGGTGTGTTGCGCCCGTTCGCGGGGAAATCAGCCGACGCGGCGCAGCGACTCGGGAGTCAGATCGGCGAGCGTCGGGTAACCGTCCACCGCCATGATCAGGTCGGCCTCGGCGAGCAGCGCGCGCAGCACGTGCACGATGCCGTCGACGCCGCCCAGGGCGAGCCCGTAGGTGTAGGGCCGGCCGATGCCGACCGCGGTCGCGCCCAGGGCCAGCGCCTTGACGATGTCGGCGCCCGTGCGGACACCGGAGTCGAACAGCACCGGCAGGCCGTCGGCGGCCTCGACCACACCGGGCAGCATGTCCAGCGCGGGGAGACCGCCGTTGGCCTGGCGGCCGCCGTGGTTGGAGCAGTAGATGCCGTCGACGCCGAGGTCCTTCGCGCGGCGGGCGTCGTCGGGGTGGCCGATGCCCTTCACGATCAGCGGCAGCTCGGTCAGGCTGCGCAGCCAGGGCAGATCATCCCAGGTCAGCGGGTTGCCGAAGAGCTGGATCCACCGCAGGATGGCGGCCTGCCGATCCTCTTCGGGGGTGCGGGCCAGGCCGGCGCGGAACACCGGGTCGGTGAAGTAGTTAGCCAGGCAGTGGCCGCGCAGCTGGGGGAAGTTGCTGGTGCTCAGGTCGCGGGGGCGCCAGCCGGTCACCCAGGTGTCGAGGGTGACGACGATGCCCTTGAAGCCGGCCTGCTCGGCGCGTCGTACCAGGCTGGCGGCGAGGTCGCGGTCGGTCGGGGTGTAGAGCTGGAAGAAGCCCGGGGTGTCACCGAACTCCGCGGCGACCTCCTCCATCGGGTCGACGGTGAGGGTGGAGGCGACCATCGGCACGCCGGTGCGGGCGGCCGCGCGGGCGGTGGCCAGGTCGCCGTGCCCGTCCTGGGCGCACAGGCCGATCACGCCGACCGGCGCCATGAACACCGGCGACGGCAGGTTCAGCCCGAACAGGTTCGCGCTCAGATCGCGCTGCTTGGCGCCGACGAACATGCGCGGGATCAGGCCCCAGCTGTCGAAGGCTTCGACGTTGGCCCGCTGGGTGCGTTCGTCACCGGCGCCACCGGCGACGTAGGACCAGATCGACGGCGGCAGGGCCTGCTGGGCGCGGGCCTCGATCTCGGTGAAGGTCATCGGCAGGGGCGGCTGGACGCCGGCCAGCCCGGCGAAATAGATTTCGTTCTGGTAGTCGCCGAATGCCATCAAATTCCTCCGGTTCCGTGGTGAGCCGTCGGTACCTTCTCATATCCGTACGGTCGGTCCGGTGCGTGCGGTGCGGCAGTGGCCTCCGTCACCTTCCGGCGACCTGCACGCAATCGGTGCGACAGGCGAGTGGTAACCTGCGTTGTTCCCCTGGATCGGCGCCGGTGTGCGGCGCGGGATTCAGCGGCTGGCAATCATCTGGCAACAAGATGTCCGGCCGTGACTCAGCGGGAGCGGATGTTGTGAGGGCTGGCCTGTGACTCGGATCTTGATCGTCGACAACTACGACTCGTTCACCTTCAATCTGGTGCAGATGATGAGCGAGGTCGCCGGTGTGACGGTGGTCGTCGTGCCCAACGATGCCGACATCGACGCGGTGGACCTCGATTCCTTCGACGGTGTCGTGCTGTCACCCGGCCCGGGAAATCCCACGCGGGCAGCGGATTTCGGTATCTGCGCCACCGTGCTGGAACGGTTCGGCGGCCCGGTGCTGGGAGTGTGCCTGGGGCACCAGGGGATCGGCGTCGCCTACGGGGGCACGCTGGTGCGGGCCGAGCATCCCATGCACGGCCGCACCTCGGTGGTCCGCCACGACTCGGACGTGCTGTTCGACGGTGTGCCGCAAGAATTCTCGGTGGTCCGCTACCACTCGCTGATCCTCACCGAACTGGGGCCGCGGCTCCGCGCGATCGCCTGGACCGACGCCGGCGAGATCATGGGGCTGCGGCACACCGAACGTCCGCTGTGGGGTGTGCAGTTCCATCCCGAATCGATCCTGACCGAGTACGGCGCGCGGATCGCCGCCAACTTCTGTGCGCTCGCCGCGAACCCCGAACGGATCAGCCAGGGCGGCAACGCCTCCCAGATCGCGCCCGAGCCGGCGCCGCCGACCGGTTACCAGCTGGCCTACGAATCGTTCGACACCGCGGTGCCCAGCGAAGAGCTGTTCGAGCTGCTGTTCGCCGGCCGGAACCCCGCCTTCTGGCTCGACACCAGCCTGCCCGGCCGCGACGGTGCCCGCTTCGGCATCATGGGCGGCTGCGATCCCGACACCGGCGAATGGTTCAGCTACGACGTCGATTCCGCTGTCCTGCGGCATCGTCGCGGGGGCGTGGTGACCGACCGTCCGGTGCCCGACTTCTTCGAGTTCCTGCGCGCCGAGACGGCCGCGCGCGCGGTCGCGCCCTGCCCGGAACTACCGTTCGACTTCGCGCTCGGCTACGTCGGCTACCTCGGCTACGAGATGAAGGCCCAGTCGGCGGGTTCGCCCAACCCGGCCGCGGCCGAAACACCCGACGCCGCATATATTTTCGCCGACCGAGCGGTGGTGGTGGACGAGACCGCCGGTGCGGTGTACCTGCTGGCGCTGGTCTCCGACACCGATCCCGCGTATAGCGCGGAACGGGCCGAGGAGTGGTTCGCCCGCACCCGCCACGCCGTCGCGGAACTCGCCGCCCGGACCGGCACCACCCCGATGTCCGGTGGCCGATCCGAATTGCTTACGCGCCCCGTGGATTCGGCGCGGATCGAGGAGCATTTCGAGTTCCGGCACGACCGCGGCGAATACCTGGCGTTGATCCGGCGCTGCCAGGACTACATCCGTGCCGGCGAGTCCTACGAGATCTGCCTGACCAATACCGCGACCGCTCGCCGCTCGGTCGATCCGCTGACCACCTACCTGCGGTTGCGGGAACTCAGCCCGGTGCCCTACGCCGCCTACCTGACCTTCGGCGAGGTCGCGGTGCTGTCGGCGTCACCGGAATCGTTCCTGCGGGTGACCCCGGACGGGGTGGTGGAGTCGTCCCCGATCAAGGGCACCCGGCCGCGCGGGCGGACCGCCGCCGCGGATGCCCGACTGCGGGCGGACCTGGCGGCCAGCGAGAAGGATCGCGCCGAGAACCTCATGATCGTGGACCTGCTGCGCAACGACCTGGGCCGGGTGTGCCGGATCGGATCGGTCCGGGTCACCGAGCTGTTCACGATCGAAACCTATGCTCCGGTACACCAATTGGTCAGCACCATTCGCGGTGAGCTGGCACCCGGGGTCGGCGCCATCGACTGCGCTCGTGCCGCCTTCCCCGGCGGATCCATGACCGGCGCACCGAAATTGCGCACCACCGCCCTGATCGGTGAGCTGGAGGGTGCCGCCCGCGGCGTGTATTCCGGTGCGCTGGGCTGGTTCTCGCTCTCGGGCGCCGCGCAGCTGAGCATCGTGATCCGGACCGTTGTGGTCACCGGGGACCGGGTGTCGTTCGGGGTCGGCGGCGCGATCACGCTGCTGTCGGATCCGGTGGAGGAGTATCAGGAGACGCTGGTGAAGGCCCGCGCCATGGCCACCGCCCTGCTCGAGCCGGCGCCGCCCGCCCGGCTGGTCACCACTTCAGCATCGGTGCCGGCGACAGCGGGTGGGTGAGCGCCCGGGTCGCGGCGAGCCGGGCGATCCGGCGGTGGAAGCCGCGAGAGGGGAAGGCGCGCAACAGGTCCCGGTAGACGGCTCGCGGCAGGCCGAAGCTGCGTAAGCCCAGGGTGAGGTCGATCGCGTCGGCGCGGCGGAAGATCTCGACCGGATCGGACGAGGAGCCCGCGGGCCGCAGCTTGTGGTGCTGTTCGATGACCTCGGTGACGAACGCGGTGTCGGCGGCGCGACCGTCGGCGGCCAGCCGGGCGCGAGCCAGCTCCACCGACGGCGGCAGATAGTCGAAGGTACCGGCCGTCCAGACGCCGAGATCGTGGCAGACGGCGGCGACGAGCAGTTCGGGCCGGGCACTGGGCGCGGGCCCGTCCGCGTCCGCCGCGACGTACAGCGCGTCACACAGCAGCAGCACCCGGACGACGTGGTGGGTGTAGGCGTCGCGGTCGGCGCCGAGATCACCGGCCCAGGGTTCGAGCGCCGCGGTCACCTGATCGGACACCGAGTTCGTCACGAACGGAATTCTCGCACAGGACAACCCGATCGGGCAGTCGGCTACTCGGGGTCGTGTGCCTGCGCCACCAGGTCGAAGAAGGACCAGACGCCGCCCTTCTGATAGGCGTCGGGGGTCTCCGAGCCACCCAGGAAGGGGTACGGCGTCGCGATGTAGACCTCGCCGGGCTGCAGCGGTCCGAGCCGCCGCCGGATCTCGGCGACGTGTCCTGGTTGCAGCACGTAGGTGACGACGCCGGGATCGAACAGCACGCGGTCGACGAACGTGTCCAGATCGGTGTGCGCCCCGTAGCTCTTGACGCCGGGACTGTACGGGTCGAAAATGCCGTACTCGCCGGTGCGGGTGCTGAACAGGAAGGCGTTGCCCAGGTCCGTGTAACCGACGACGGTGTCGTACTGCGGGGGCAGCCGGTCGACCCAGGCCGGGAGCATCACGTCGATGCGCTGGGGTTCGATGAAGCGGTAGGGGACACTGGACACGACCCCCATCCAACCAGGTGGTGGATGTTCCGGGTCCGGGACGTCCGGTTACTGCGGTGCCGGCGGCTGTTGCGAGGTGTCCGGGGCCAGCAGCGTGCCGATCACCGGGATTCCCGCGATGATCAGGGTAGGCCCGCCGGCCGACAGCGTGCCCAGGACGCCGCCGATTCCGGCGCCGGCGGTCGCCGCGGGCAGGCAGCCGACGCCCGAGGCCGGCAGTCCGAGGAGGCAGCCGAGGATCGCGCCGCCGGCCGCGCCGCTGGCCGTCCCGAGGAATCCGCCGACTCCGGTCGCCGCGCCCAGCAGGGTGGAGAGGGTGCCCAGGGCCGCCTGGTTGTCGGCGGGGGAGGCGATCGGTGCGGGCACCGGATCGGCGTGGGCGGAGCCGATCCCGAAAGACAGTGCGACGGTGGCCAGTACGGTCACCGCGGCGGTGGTGCGTAATTTCCTGCTCATGTCATCAGGAAACCGCGACCTGCGGATATCCGATGGAACTGTGCCGTTTCGTGACGACATCGCCTTCGCGCGGCGACGGGAAATTTCCTGTGTTGCAACTCTTCCCGCGGCCCAGACGTGCTCGGCCGGGGCCGCGGCTCACCGGACTTTCCGGATGCGATCCGATCGCCGTCCGATAGATACGGGTTGTCCTTGTTCTGCGTGTATCCTGCGGGCGGATAATCGCATTCCGATGGGGGATCTCACAGCATGGCAGGCCTCGGTTCGATCACAGCTCGGGTGTGCACGGCGGTCGTGGCGGTGACCGCCTCGATCGGGACCGCGGGGCTGGCGCAGGCCGCCGATCCGGGCGCGCCCGGCAAAAAAGTTGTGGTACTTGGTGATTCGTATGCAGCGCACGGGGACGCGGTCGATGCGGCGCTGACCGGCCAGCTGTCGAGCTGCTACCACGGGGCGTCCGCGTGGCCGTCGCAGCTGCGCGGCCTGCTGGGTCTCGCCGGCACCGACCAGGTGTCGGACCACTCCTGCCCCGGCGCGATGATCGAGAGCACCGAGCACTACACCCTGCTGCAGGAAGCCCGGGATGCGGACGCGGAGAACGCTTTCGGCCCGCAGACCCAGCTGGTCGCCATCCAGCTCGGCATGAACGACAGCTGGGGTGTGCCGGGTGGCCTGGCCGCCGCGTTCCAGGGCTGTGAATACGACCTGATCGAGGGTTGCGACGCCGAGGCCGTCGCCGCGGGCCGCACACCGGACATGAGCGGTGTGACCGGTGCCGCCTACGCCGAGAAGATCAGCAAGGTCGTCGCCTACATCAAGTACTACGCGCCCAACGCGCACATCGTGCTGATGGGCTATCCCGAGATGGCCGCGCCCGGAACGGAAGCGTTGTGCGTCGATCCGCTCGGCCTCCCGGTCGCCCAGCGGCACGCCGGGCCGGTCCTCGAGTACTACGAGCGCATCGATCAGGCGAAACGCGATGCGGCGCAACAGCTGGGCTTGGAGTACTTCGATACCCGCGCGGTGACCGCCGGGCACGGGCTGTGCTCACCGCAGCCGTGGGTCAACGGTGTGCTCGACCCGCGGGCCGACTTCACCGGCGCCCCGTTCCATCCCTCTGCCGCGGGTGATCTCGCGGTGGCCACCGCGCTGTACAACACTTTCCTGTACGGCCACGCCTGATCGGCGCGGTACGCCGCCGCCGCGGGTCTTACGGGATCGCCGCAGCGGCAGGACCTTTCGGGCCGGCGCGGTACGAACCTTACGCGGCAAGGGCTTTCGGGGCGATCCTGGCACTGCCCGATGGACGGTCCGCACCGGGCAGTGCGGGAACGGATCAGGAGTGGTCGGCGTTCCCGGTGAGGTCGTAGGCGTAGAACACCAGGCCCTCGCCGATGGTCCGCACGTCGATCAGCCGGGCCGGTCGCGCGGCCGAGATGTCCTGGAACAGCCGCTCACCGGTGCCGAGCACGACCGGAAGGGTGACCAGTCGCAGCTGATCGGCCAGCCCGTGCTCGATGAGGGCGCGGGTCAGCCGATAGCTCGCGTATACGACGATCTCACCGTCGATTTCCGCCTTCAGCTTCGAAACCTGTTGCACCACTTCGCCGCTCAGTACGGTCGAGTTCTGCCACGCGGCTTTCTCCAGTGTCGCGGAGACGACGTATTTCGGCATGCTGTTGAGCCGGTTCGCCCACGGGTCGGTCCGCTCCGACCACCGGGCGGCGAACCAGGCGTCGCTGCGCCGGCCCAGCAGGAGCGCGGCCGCTGCCATGGCCTCCTCGGTTTCGTGGGCGGCCCAGGCGGGGAGGTCCGCGCCGCCGAAGCGGCCGAACCAGCCGCCGTGCGCGAACCCTTCCTGGCCGTCGGGGTCCTGGACGACGCCGTCGAGGGTTACGTTGGTCGAGATCACGATGGTGCCCATGCGGTGCTCCTGTGTCGTAGCTGAGGTGTGCCGAACGGGTAGACACCGGTGCCCGGTGAAATCGGGCGCGATCCGAGCGCCCGATTCGGCCGCCGGCCGGTGTCCATACCGGGAAACCGCTACGACATGCAGGAAGAGGTGCCGTTAATGGCCGAGACCGCTGTGCTGGCGCGGGCGCGCGCGGGTGACGGTGACGCGTTCCGGGAACTGACCCGGCCGCACCACCACGAGCTGCAGGTGCACTGCTACCGGATGCTCGGCTCGCTGCAGGACGCCGAGGACGCGCTCCAGGACACGTTGCTGGCCGCCTGGCAGGGCCTGGCCGGATTCGACGGCCGCGCGTCGTTGCGGACCTGGCTGTACCGGATCGCCACCAATCGGTGCCTGAACGCCCGCCGCTCCACCGGCCGGCGCGCGGCCCGGGAGACGGCGATGGCGGGGCTCGACTTCCCGGAACCGAGCCGGCTCGGTGAGGTGCCCTGGCTGGAGCCCTACCCGGATATCCGGTCGACGGTGGCGGGCCCGGAGGCCCGGATCGAACAGGCCGAGTCCATCTCCCTGGCCTTCGTCACCGCCCTGCAGGTGCTGCCGCCGCGGCAGGTCGCCGTGCTGGTCCTGCGCGACGTGCTGGGCTTCCCGGCGCAGCAGGTGGCCGAGATGCTCGATGCGACAGTCGAATCCGTGCACAGCGCATTGAAGCGGGCCCGGGCGAACCTGGGTCGTCACCGGGCGCCGGGCCTGCCGCCGGCCGCGGGCTCGGCCGTGGAGAACAGCGTGGTGGACCGGTTCGTGCGGGCCTACGAGTCGGCCGATCTCGCCGCGCTGCTGGAGCTGCTGACCGACGACGTCTTCGTCTCGATGCCGCCGCTGCCGTTCGAGTACCACGGCCGGGAGGCGGCACTGCGGTTCTGTGCGGCCGTCTTCGGCTCCGGACGCCGGTTCGATCTGCTTCCGTCCCGTGCCAACGGCCAGCCCGCGTTCGGTGCCTATCTGCGCGACCCGACCGGAACTCGGCCCGCGACCGGGCTTTTCGTGCTCACCCTGCGTGCCGACAAAATCTGTGCCATGACGCGGTTCGACAAGGGGGTGCTGCCGTGGTTCGGGTTGCCGGTTTCGCTCCCGGGCCGTTGACGAACGGTTCGGCTGCACCAGCCGGAGTGCCACTGACCGGGTGAAAGCGGGCCGCCGGAACCGGCAGGTGGAACTCGGCGACCACCACGTGATAGGAGAGTTGTTCGTGTGCTCTTGGCCTGTGGTTAACCAGCGGTGTGTGTGCGGCAGCGGCCGGGCGGCCGACCGGTGAGGACTTCCCGGATCCGGAGTGGACCCGTGTCGCTGCCCGGGCCCGCGCTTCCCGCGGCCGGTAGGCGGGCGGTACGCCGCACCGACCTCGACGGTCTGCGCGGGGTCGCGATCGCGCTCGTGGTGGTGTTCCACGTCTGGTTCGGCCGGGTGTCCGGCGGTGTGGACGTGTTCCTGGTGTTGTCCGGCTACTTCTTCACCGGGCTGCTGGTGCGCCGGGCCGAGGCCACCGCCGCGGTCGGCCTGGGTCAGGTGCTGCGGCGCACGGCGCGGCGCCTGCTGCCGTCGATGGTGGTGGTGCTCGCGGCCATCGTCGCCGCCACGGTCGTGCTGCGCCCGTACACCCAGTGGTCGGGGATCGCGGCGCAGACGCTGGCCGCGCTGTTCTTCCAGCAGAACTGGCAGCTGGCCCTGAGCTGGTCGGACTATCTGGCCGCCGACCCGTCGGTGAGCCCGCTGCAGCACCTGTGGTCGATGTCGGTGCAGGGCCAGTTCTATGTGGTGGCCGCGGTCGTGGTGGCGGTGACCGCGTGGGTCGCGCGGCGGGCCGGGCACCCGGACCTGCGGCGGATCGTGCTGCCGGTGATCGTGGTGGGCGCGGCGCTGGTTTCGTTCGGCTACGCCGTGCACGGCCACACGACCGCGCAGGGCTGGAACTACTACGACTCGGGCGCGCGAGCCTGGGAGCTGCTGGCCGGGGCCGGCCTGGCGTTGGCCGGCCCGTATCTGCGGCCCGCCCGGCTGGTCCGGATCGTGCTCGCCACTGCCGGTATCGCGTCGGTGTTGTTGTGCGGGTGGGTGATTCCCGACGGTGCCGCGCGTTTTCCGGGCCCGGCGGCGCTGCTGCCGGTGTGCGCGGCCGCGGCGCTGATCGTGTCGGCCGGCAACCTGCCCGAAGCGGCGTGGCCGGTGCCGAACCGCCTGCTCGCCGGACACTGGGCGCGCCGGCTGGGCGACATCGCCTACCCGCTGTATCTGTGGCACTGGCCGATCCTGATCTTCTATCTGGCCCAGCAGGCCCGGCCGCACGCCGGGCTGGTGGACGGGACCGCCGTCATCGCGGTGTCGGTGCTGCTGGCCGTCGCCACGCACCGCTGGGTCGAGGAACCGCTGCGCCGCCCCGCCGATCGCACCGTTCGCGCAGCGCGGCGCCACCGCCGGCCCGGTGAGTACGCGCTGGCCGCGGTGGCGCTGGTGGTGGTGTCGGTGGCCGGCGCCTGGCAGGTGTCCGCGGTGTGGGTGAATCCGCCGCAGCCGGTCGGCATCCTGGATCCCGTGCGCTATCCCGGCGCGGAAGCCCTCGACGCGGGGGTACCGGTGCCGGACGCGCCGCTGCGGCCCACGGTGTCGCAGGCCTCGGCGGATCTGCCGCCCCCGACCGGTGACGGCTGCATCGCCGACTGGGACACCCGTCCGGTCGTCTCCTGCACCTACGGTGACCCGCAGGCCACCCGCACGCTCGCCGTGGTCGGCAGCTCGCACGCCGAGCACTGGCTGCCGGCCCTGCAGATCCTGGCCGCCGAGCACGGTTTCCGGATCCAGGTGTATCTCAAGATGGGGTGCCCGCTGACCCTGGCCGACGCCGTCTCCTACAAGGGCGAATCCAATCCGGACTGCCGGGACTGGTCGCGGGACGTGATCGACCGGCTCGGCACCGACCGGCCCGACTGGGTGTTCACCACCGGCACCCGCCCCCGCGACGCGGGCGGCGACGAGACGCCGGAGGAATACCTGCAGGTGTGGTCGGCGCTGGCCGATCGCGGCCTGAACGTGATCACGATCCGCGACACCCCGTGGCTGCGCCGCGGTGGCGTGCGCTACAAGGCGTCCGATTGTCTCGCCGCCGGCGGGGACCGGATCAGCTGCGGCATGCGCCGCACCGACGCCCTCGACCCGATCGACCCGCAGGAGGAGCCGGCGTCCCGGTTCCCCACGGTGTTCCCGATCGATCTCACCGACGCGATCTGCGATCCGGATGTCTGCCCGGTCACCGCGGGAAACATCCTCGTGTACCACGATGAGCACCACCTCAGCGCCAGCTACTCGCGTTCGCTGGCCGAGCCGCTGGGCCGCCGGCTGCAACCGGTGCTGGGGTGGTGGTAGCTCGTGATCAGGAGAACGTCTTGTGGGGCACACCCACGATCAATCCGCCGTCGATGACGTGTTCGGTGCCGGTGGTGTAGCTCGATTCGTCGCTGGCCAGGTACACGATCAGGTTCGCGACCTCGTCGGCCTCGGCGGCGCGGCCGAGCGGGATCTGCAGGAAGTCTTCGGGGATGCCCTCGGTCATGGGGGTGCGGACCATGCCGGGGTGTACCGAGTTGACGCGAATGTTGTACTGCGCCAACTCGAGTGCCGCCGATTTGGTCAGGCCGCGCACCGCGAACTTGGTGGCGGTGTAGCCGTGCAGGCCGGGGCTGCCGCGGAAGCCCTCCACCGACGAGATGTTGACGATCGAGCCGGCGCCGGCCCCGATCATGACCCGGGCCGCCGCTTGGATGCCGAGGAACGTGCCGGTCAGGTTGATGTCGACGATCTGCTGCCAGGCGGCGAGTTCGAAGTCGACGAGGGTGTTGCCGTTGACGATGCCGGCGTTGTTCACCAGCACGGACAGCGAGCCGAATTCCTCGACCGCTACGTCGACGGCCCGCTTCCAGTCTTCGGGGTCGGTGACGTCGAGGTGGACGAATCGGGCCCGGTCGCCCAGTTCGGTCGCCAGCGCTTTGCCCTCGTCGTCGAGGAGGTCGCCGATGACCACCTCGGCTCCGTGCGCGACGAGGGCGCGGGCGTGCGCCGCGCCCATGCCACGCGCACCTCCACTGACGAGGGCGACTTTTCCGGACACTCGCTTGCTCATGGTCGGACCTTCGGGTGAGTTGTGACGGTCGGCATTTCGGAGCAAGCAAAGCACAGATTAAATCATCGATTCAATCATTGATTGAATCGATGATTGCGGGTAGATTCCGCCGGAGTTCGCCGATCGCGGCGCTCAGAATCCGTGCGAATCGAGCCAGCCGTCGAGATCGTCGCGGACCTGCGCGGCGGTCGGCTCCAGGGTCAGTCCGTGGGTGGCACCGTCGACGACGTCGGTCGTCACATCCGAGGTGCCGGTGAACAGATTGCCTTGGAAGCGAGCGCGATTCACGTCGAAGACCCGGTCCTGGGAGCCGGTCAGGACCAGCACCGGCACGTGGATCGAGCCCAGGCGCGCCGGATCGATGAGGGTCGCCTCGACCAGTGAGGTCATGTCGCCGCACGGGTTGATCGCCCGCAGCGGGAGGGCGGCGGCCAGCACGTCGGGCGGGGACTGGGCGAGGAAATCCTGTTGGAACGCTTCGACATTCGGTGTCAGGTAGGAGTACCCGGGTGCGCCGGCCGCCGACGGTTCCCCGCCGGTCAGGCAGTGGGCTCCCCACGTGAGGCTGCCGGCCAGCTGTTCGGGAGTCAGGGCCAGATCGGAATAGGCCAGCACGCCGACGGCATCGACGTCACCGAACGAATAGGCCTCGACCTGGGCGACCGCGCCGCCCAGCGAATGGCCCAGCAGCGCCACCCGGTCGAACGCGACCGCGCCACCGTCGGCCGCGTAGTTCCCCGAGCGCAGGTCCTGCACGATCTGGTGGGCGACCGTCGCCTGCCCACCCACACAGCTGAGATCGCCGGGCGCCCCGTCGGCGGCGCCGTAGCCGATCCGGTCGACGGAGACCGACACGTGGCCACGGGCCGCCATCTCCCGCACATGGTTGTAGGCGGGTACCGCGTCGAAATGCCAGAACCATTCGCCCACTTCGAGACCGTGGATGTACAGCGACACACTGGGGGCGGTGCTCCCGGCGAGCGCGTCCGCCGGACCGGTGAGATGACCGTGGACGGTGTAGGTGCCGCCGTCGGTTCCACACGGCACGCCCGAGGCGTTCACATTGTGGACCGTGAACGAGATCTCGCGGTCGAGGATGCCGTCGCCGGGTGCCGCGACCGCCGTCGGCGCGGCTGCGACCGGCAGCACGGAAACCAGCGCAGCAAGGACAGTGCGGGACAAACGCATGATCCGAACCTCTCCGTACGGGAAGGGGAAACTGCGGGACGGTCCCACGACCGCGTCGGCTCGCAGGCGTGCGGCGCGGTCCCGGATTCGCGGGCGAAGGCGGAAGAAGCCCGCCCCGGAGGTATACCCCACCGCCTTGCCGATCGAGCCGACCGACGCGGTACTCGCGAGCAATTCGGCAGCGCGCGCCTCCGATCACAGCGATGCCGCAATCCAGTGCTGGGAAGTTCCAGTTGCGTCGATGGCCGATCGGCGCCTAGATTGCGTCGCGGCCGGTCCGGACTACGGTCCGCGCCGCTGCTACGCCACCCCGAGGATCGGCATGAATATCCTGTGCCAGCGCTGCCGGACGTTCGAGTACTCGCTGACCACACCGGGGCCGGGCGCGGCCGAACTGGATCCGGGCTCGCGCGGGCAGACCTACCGGTTCACCGACTGCGTGTTCCTGCTCGTCGGGATCGAAGAGGGCGATCCGCGGGCGACTACCGCTGCGGCGAAAGCGATCCGGCGCATCGCCCGCAAAACGGGGGCGACCCAGATCGTCCTCAACGGCTTCTCGCATCTGGCCCGGCCGAAGCTGCGGCCGACCGCGGCGACGGCGTCCCAGGCCCTCGATGCCCTCGCGAATCGATTGCGGGAGAACGGTTTCGCGACCCATCAGATGCCGTTCGGCTGGAACAAGTCCTGGCGTGCGGACGTCTGCGACGGTGAGTGGCAGCAGCGCATGGTCTATATCGAGCCCGCCGCCACGGCCACGCTGATGCCGTCCGGTGCCGAGATCGCCTGAGCCGCCGGCAGTTCACCAGGTGACCGGCAGCGACTCCAGGCCGCGGAACATTCGGCCCCGGCGGAACGGCAGGTCGTCGACCGGTACGGCGAACCGGAGGGTGGGCAGCCGGTGGAACAGCGTCCCGATGGCGACCTGTAGCTCGATGCGGGCCAGGTGGGCGCCCAGGCAGTGGTGTGGGCCGTAGCCGAAGGCGAGGTGTGGGTTGTGGCGGCGGGTGAGGTCGAGTTCGTCGGGGCGGTCGAAGACGGCCGGGTCGCGGTTGGCGGCCGGATTGTGCGCCACCACGGCGTCGCCGGCCGCCACCAGCGTGCCGCCCAATTCGGTGTCCTCCAATGCGATCCGGCTGAGCAGCGGACTGGTGGCCATCGGCGTGAACCGCAGCAGTTCCTCGATCGCGGTCGGCAGCAGCGCCGGGTCCGCGCGCAACAGGTCCAGTTGATCCGGGTGCGTGAGCAGGGTGTAGGTGAAGTTGCCGATCTGGTTGACGGTGGTCTCGTAGCCGGCGATCAGCAGCGTCACGCCGAACTGGACCAGTTCGTCCTCGGTGAGTTCGTCGTGTTCGTCGCGGGCTTCGACCAGGGTGCTGAGCACGTCGTCGGCGGGCTGCGCGCGGCGGCGCGCCACCAGCTCGGTCAGGTAGGTCTTGAGTTCCTCCCGCGCGGCGAAGATCTGCTCGGGGGAGTAGGCCGAGAGCGCGAGCACCGTATCCGTCCAGGTGCCGAACTGATCCCGGTCCTCGTACGGCACCCCGAGCAATTCGCAGATCATCGTGATCGGTAGCGGCAGAGCGAGATCCCGCACCAGGTCGGCGGGCGGCCCCTGCGCGATCATCCGGTCCAGCAGGGTGTCGACTACCTCCTGCACCCGCGGGCGCAGCTGCTCCATGCGCCGATGGGTGAACGCGCCCGCCGCCAGCCGCCGCAGCCGCGCGTGCTCCGCACCGTCCATGACGACCAGATTGGGATCGGAAGGCGGCAACGGAATCGACCGTGGCACATCGGCATCGACGGCGGCCGCACGGCTGAACCGCTCGTCCGACAGTGACGCCTTGACGTCGTCGTGCCGGGCGCAGAGCCACGCGTCACCGCCGTAGCGCATCGAAACCCGAGCCAGCCCTTCGCCGTCGCGCAGCCGGACCAGTTCCGGTTCGATGTCCAGGCGGCGGGCGGTGCCGGTCGGCAGCGGACAGGCGGCTGCCGGGGAGGTCCCGGCCGGTGGTTGTGGCGACATCGGCAGGCCTTTCTGGCGCCTTGTGGGCGCGATTGGATGGAAAGTGCTGTCACACAAGGTGTTTGGACGAGCTCATACCACGCTACCAACGGCAGGAGAACGCTCGCCACGGTTGGCGATGTCGGCTGTCGATGCGCTGCGTGCGCGTGACGGCGGAAACGGTCGGCGATCCGATCACGGTGATCGAAAACATGGCCTACCGATGTGCCTCGGGGCGACAGTGGCAACCCGAATATGCCGCGCGCTCCGGCAGTCCGACGCGCGGCGGACCGCTTCGTGCCTACGATCCGAAGCGCGATCGGGCCGATCGAACCGCCGAAACACTCAGGAGCCCACCGTGACCCACGCCGCAACCTGGTCGGTGACCCGGCTCACCGGGACGTTCGGTGCCGAGCTGACCGGGCTCGACCTCGCCGATTCCGCGGCCGCCGCGCAGATCCCGGCACTGCTCGCGGCGTATCGGGTACTCGCGGTGCGCGACCAGGACCTTGCTCCGGGCGCGCAGGTCGCCCTGGCGCGGGTCCTGGGTGAGCCCACACCCGCGCACCCGGTACTCCCCGGGCTGCCGGGCCATCCGGAGATCCTCGTCCTGGACGGCGAATCCGGTGGCCGAAATGCCCGGTGGCACACCGACGTCACCTTCATCGCGCGTCCCCACGCGGCCGCGATCCTGGTCGCCGACATCGTGCCGGAATTCGGCGGCGACACCTTGTTCGCCGACCTGCACTCCGCCTACGACGCCCTGTCCGCACCGTTGCGCGCCGCGGTCGACCAGCTGCGGGCCGTGCACCGCATCGCGCCCCTGGCCTACTGGGGTGAGCCCTTCGACACCGGCCTGTCGCGCGCCGACGCCGCCGACCTGCGGGCCGCTGCCGACCGGGTCGCGCCGGTCATCCACCCGGTGGTCCGGGTCGACCCGCGCACCGGCCGGCGCGGGCTGTTCGTGAACCGCGGTTTCACCTCGCACCTGGTCGGGTTGTCTCGCATCGAGAGCGACGGACTGCTGGATCTGCTGTACCGCCACATCGAGCAGCCCGAACTGACGCTGCGGCATCGCTGGCGGTCGGGCGACGTCCTGATCTGGGACAACCGAGCGACCTCGCACTACGCCGTCGACGACTACGGCCACACGGCGCGGCGAGTGCGCCGCGTCACGATCGCGGGCGAGATCCCGGTCGGGCCGGACGGTTTCGCGAGCCAGGTGTCGGAGGACCCGCTCGTGACGGTGCGCTGACCACCGGAAGCCGGGACGTTCGGCTCGGTACCCGAAGGTTCAGCACATTGTTGTAATTTACCGAAGTTCGGTACTGAAAAATATTGTCGCGCAGAGGTATTGCGCCGGATATCCGCGGTGGGGTTCTCGGGCTTCGATGCTTGCGCATTAAACATTCACAAAACGGGCCACCGTGCCGCTGTGACCCGATAATGTTTCACACCGCTCGACCCCGAGCGTCCATTCCGCGGAAAGAAGCAAGCTGGATGAGCATTACTAAGCGTGCCGGTTACACCCTCACCACCCTCGGCGCCATGGCGGCCATCGCGGCGTTCGCAGCCCCGGCGGCCAACGCCGACGTCACCGGCGTGACCGTGCAGACGCCGAACGGCGGGAACTACTGCGCGAACCAGTCCTACTCGGTCACCGTCACCGTCAGCACCGGCCTGCTCGGCGCGACCGGCCCGGTCAGCCTGCTCGACAACGGCAACCTGGTCTCGACCCAGAACGTGACCGGTGGCCTGCTCGGCGGCTCGCAGACCGCGGTCTTCGCCTGGACCCCGAGCAGCACCGGCAACCACTCGCTGGTCGCGACCCAGGGCGGCACGCTGCTGTCCCCGACGTCCACCTCGCAGCCGGTCGTCGAAGCCGTCACCACCTGCATCCCGCCGGTCGCCACCGGCTCGTTCTCCACCGGGCTCAACGGCACCGGCTCCACCATCACCAACAACAGCCTGAACATCGGGGCGATCATCACCTCGATCACCAGCGGCTCCGCGGCCCGGTAACCGCTGCGGCCCCCGCCGACTCTCTCCCGGCGGGGGCCGCTCCCGGTTTCGCCGGCCGGCCAGCTCGGGTCGAGAACGAGCCCACCGCATTTCGGACACTCCACGCCCTGGCCCGTACCCACGGGGTATCGGTACGATGCCCTTTTCCGGCAGCCCCTTCAATTGGTCGTAGCGCCACTGGCATTGCACGCACATGAAAGATGTCCGCCGGGCGGCCACCCAGGTCTGCCGCGACACGATCGACGACAGATGCTGTTTCCGCGTGCCGTGCGGGTTGCCGTGGTCGATGCAGTTGTTCAATGTGCTCCCGTCGATCCCGCCGTACTGGGCGCCGAAGGGAATGTCGGAAATAGACGGTCGGATCGGTGCCGATCGAAATATCGGCAAATTCGGATGCTTTCGCCATGATGCACTCCAGTCGCTGGAAGGAACCAGTCGGACCTCGTTGTGCAGGAGCATGCGCGGTGATCATATGTCGTGGACCGCTGGTCGCGTCGGCTCGGACGGCGGCGATCATGTGGCCGGTACGGTAGGCGATCATGGTTCGCGACCACGAGTACCGAAGCGCGTGTGTTTGCTGCTACCGACGGTGAATCGGCTTCTGTCGGTAACATGCAGCCGCTCCTGGCCGAAGGTCATCCTGAGGAGGATCTCCATGACGAAGACGATTCTTGCCGCCGCACGCATCGCTACCGCCGGTCTTTCGGGTCTGGCCTGTGTGGCGATCATCGGTTCCGGTGCTGCCCAGGCGGCGCCGCAGGATTGCGTTGTCGAGCGGGACCTCCTCGGCGCGGCAGCGACGTGCCAACCCGACGGAGGCAGCAACTACGTCCTGCACGTCGACTGTTTCGGCCTGTACGCCGGTGCGTTCTTCCCGCAGTACAACATCGGTTCCTACCAGGTACTCAGCTATCCCTTCACCCCGACGGGCCAGCGCGTTGCCACCGGCTGCACGGGTGTGGGTCCCGGCGTCGCCGCCGTGGCCACCAACGCTTATGTCGAGATCTATCAGGGCTAGGAAGTATCGACGGGACGGTCCCGGGCTTGCGCCCGGAGTCGCCGGGTGCCGCCGGGGCAGAATGGGGCGGTGGACTCTCCGGCCCGTCACCTCGAACCGGCGACCTCGGTCGAAGCCCGGCTCAGCACTCTGCTCGGTCCGTTACGGCGGGCGGTCATGCGGTCCACGCGCGCCGCGGCGGGTTTGCCCGACCTGCCGGAAGCGCAGATCGAACTGCTGCGGCTGCTCGTCGCGACCGATGGCATCACGCCCGGCGGGGCGGCCACCGAACTGCGGGTGGCGCAGTCCACGATCAGCAATCTCGTTCGGACCATGGCGGCGGCCGATCTGGTCGAGCGGCTCCCCTTGCCGTCGGACGGACGAGGCGCGCTGCTTGTGGCATCGACGCATGCGCGAAGCCTGCTCGCGCGGTACGACCGTGCCAGTGCGGCCGTGCTGCGTGAGGCCCTCGACGACCTTCCCGCCGCCGATCGGCGTGCGATACAGGACGCGCTCCCGGCATTGCAGCGCCTGCTGTCGGCGTTGAGCGAGTAACCGGCGCAATAGATTCGGCAGTCTCACCTGAACGCCCCACTCCCGGGCGGGTGGTCCCATATATTGCTTTTGTTTCAAAAGTAGATGCCAGTGGGAGTCACGCATGTGGTCTGTCCTCGCCCGTGGCCGCCGCCGGAGCATGGTGTGGCCGTGCTGGCCGGCGATTCTGACCGGCCTCGTCGTGCTGGCGGCTACCGCCTTCGCGCCCGCAAGCGCGGCACCCGGCGACCTCGCCGATCCGATCGCGACCGTCGCCACCGGATCGCTCCGGGGCTTGCGTGCCGACGGCATCGAGAAGTACCTCGGGGTGCCGTTCGCGGCGTCGACAGCGGGCGACGGCAGGTTCGCGCCACCCCGGCCGGCGTCCAGCTGGGACGGTGTCCGTCCGGCGACCGCCCACGGACCCCAATGTCCGCAATCACCGCCACTGCCCAGTGTCCCCGCGCTGCAACCCTCGAGCGAAGACTGCTTGACCATCGACATGTACGTCCCCGAACACGCGGCCGGCGCCACCCTGCCGGTCATGGTGTGGCTCTTCGGGGGTGCGTTCCTCCTGGGGTCCAATGCGCAATACGATTCGCCCGCCAGGCTCGTGCGCGAAGGACAGGTTGTCGTCGCCATCCCGAACTATCGGGTGGGCCCCTTCGGCTTTCTCGCACTCCCCGAACTCGCGGGCGAGGACGGCGGGGCCACCGGGACCTACGGCACGCTCGATCAGCAGGCCGCGTTGCGCTGGATCCGAGACAACGCGGCCGCGTTCGGGGGCGATCCGGACAATGTCACGCTGTTCGGCGAATCCGCCGGCGGCATGAGCGTGTGTACCCAACTCGCCTCGCCCACGGCGCGCGGTCTCTACAGCAAGGCCATCATCGAAAGCGGTTCCTGCGCACGCAGCCCGCTCGCACCGCCCACCGAGGACGCCGCGTACCGGACGTCGGCCGACTACGCCGCCGGGCTCGGCTGCGGCGACCCCGATACCCGGCTGCGATGCCTTCGGGCCCTGCCCGTCGATCGCCTGTTGGATTCTCCGACAACCATGTTGAACACCATGGATGTAAGTTGGCGGCCGGTTTCGGACGGTGTCGTGGTGACCAGCGGTCCTGAGGCCGCGCTGGCCGACGGAGCTGCTCGGGGGATCCCGCTGATCGTGGGCAGCAACGCCGGGGAGGGCGCGACTTTCGTGGCGTTGCTCGACTACGCGCACGGCATCGTCCCTGACGCGACCGGCTACGAGCTCTGGGTCCACGACTTGTTCCACGACGACAGCGCGCGAGTGCTGGCCGGATATCCGTTGTCCGGCTTCCCTTCCGCGGTGGCGGCCATCACTCAGGTGATCACGGACGGGTTCTTCGCCTGCCCCGCGTCGTTCATCACGCAGGCCGCGCGCCGCGGCGGTTCGAGAGTGTGGCAATACCAGTTCGACGACGCGCCCCTCAGTGGGAATCCGTTGCTGCCCGGCGCATTTCACGGTGCCGAGGTCCCGTACGTCTTCTCCGGACTGATGGGGCTCGCCATCCCGCTGCCACCCAGCGGCGACCAGCTGTCACAACGCATTCAGCAGAGCTGGGCACGTTTCGCGCACACCGGTGATCCCGAGACCCCAGCCCTCGCGCCCTGGCCGTCCACGTCCGACACCACCCTCGAACTAGCCAATGACCGCACTGTGCTGGGAGATTCGTTCCTCGCACAGCACCGATGCGATCTGTGGTCGGATATCGCGCACATCGGTTAGGGCGACGCCGCCGGAGAGGCTCAGCGAACGCACGCTCCGGGCCCGTGTCGGCGTCGGATCGTGACGATGTCGATCACCAGGCTGCCCGACGCCCGAGTCCGGTCGAACCGAGTGCGGTCGCGCGGCGGCCGCAGCGCGGCCTGGAGGGAACACGGTACATCGGGACGCCGTCGCGGTCCGTATCTGTCAGCGGGTGCGTCAGGTCCGTGTCAGCGCCATGGCAGCGCAGTCCGCGACAGTAATCACATCACCCCGGCCGAGGCCGCGAGCAACACCGAAGACCAGCTCACACAACGACTTCGACTGCATCCGAGGAGCAATCAGCCATGAACATCACCACCACCGCGGCCTGGACCGGAATGGTCACCGTCGAGGACACCGCCCTCGCGGTCACCGACACCGGCGGCACCGGCCGCCCCGTCGTCTACCTCAACGGCTCCTACGCCACCCGCAAGAACTGGAAGAAGGTCATCGCCGACCTCGGCCCCGGCTTCCGCCACATCACCTTCGACGAGCGCGCCCGCGGCAAGTCGCAGACCTCCGCCGACTACTCCTTCGAAGCCTGCGTCCGCGACGTCGACGCCGTCCTTGCCGCCCGCGGCATCACCGAGAAGCCGATCCTGGTCGGCTGGTCCTACGGCGCCCTGGTCGCCGTGCACTGGGCCGACCGCAACCCCGACCGCGTCGCCGGCGTCGTCTCCGCCGACGGCGCCATGCCCTGGGGCTTCACCGACCAGGAGAACCTCGACCGCATCCGCGTCATGTTCGCCAAGATGGGCCCGATGATGTGGCTGCTGCGCCCCTTGCAGCTGGCCGCCCGGATGACCGCCGACCAGCACGCCGATGTCAACATCGAGTTGAACGTCCTGTGCGCGAACCTCGCCTCCGTCCTGGACCGCCTCACCACCCCGGTCCGGTACGTCATCGCCACCGGCGCGAATCTCGGCGCGGCAGAAGAGGAAATGGCAGCCGTCCGTGCCTCCCTGGAGCCGTGTCTGGCCGCCAACCCGAACCTGACCGTCAGCTCTCGGGTCACCAGCAACCACTCGAAGATCCTGGCCAAGGACTTCCACGCCGTCGCCGAAGCCGTCCGCGAAACCGCCGCCGCACTCGCCTGAACTTCAGGCCGAGCCCTCCGGTTGCCGAAGCTTCGGCAGGGGCCGCAGGCGGATCATCCGCAGGTGACGGCGATCCGGTAGTCACCGGCCGACGGGACCGGCACGGTGACGCGATAGCCGCCCGGGACCGGGGTGACGGATGCGACGCCGACGTTCTGGCCGGTCACCTGCGCCGAGGAACAGCGTTGCGGTACCCACAGATCGGCGGTCGCACCGCCTCCGGTGGTCTGTCCGGCCACAGTCAGTGCACCGGAGGGGATGTCGGGACCGAGGGCCGTCAAGGTCCCGGGAGTGGCGCGGGCGTAGGGGCGGGAGATGACGGCCAGCGTGTCCGGGTCGGTGGTGGTCCCCCATCCCGCGACGGCCGGTCCCTGGGTGGCGCAGGCCGGGCGGGTGTGGCGGACCTGGATGGCGTGCGGGTCACCGCAGGCGCCCTTCCAATGCCACATCGTGCCGCCGATGCGGCGTGAATCCTCTTGTGCGGCATAGCGGTGCCATTGGTCGAGGTTTTCGGGATAGTACTCACCGGACAGCAACGTCGTTCCGTAGTTGCGTGCCGCGGTCGCCGCGGCATCGAATCCGTCTTCGATCGTTCCGGGGGCCAGGCCACCGGATTCGTTGTACAGGTGTGGGGAGTAGACGGCATTGTCGTTGTCCACGAACGATGGGAGCGGGCCGGGCAGCGGGAGGAAGCTACTGATCACACCCGGCTCGAAGAAGGCGATGTGGTGGAATCCGCCGCGGGTGGCGGTCTCGGTGGCGCGCAGGGCCGGGACGACACGTTTGTAGTAGTTGCCGAGCAGGACGTAGTCGTCGATGCCGACGAGCAGGCCGGGGTTGGGTTCGTTGAGCAGGTCGTAGCCGGCGATGGCGGGGTTGTCGGCGAATCGGGCCGCGACGAACTGCCATGCTTTGATCTGCTCGTCCTGGATGCCGTCGGCGTTGTCGTAGAACCGCTGGAACGAGGACTGTACGGACAGAGATATCTCCCGCATGCCGATCCGGCAGGTGCCCATGGTCCCGGCGAGCGACGTGGCCCACGCGGGCGCGCCGTCCCATCCCACGCTCGGTTGCATGAACGGCGGGCACCAGGTGCCGTCCGGGGTGTTCACCGCGGGACCCCAGGCGTCTTGATGCATGTCGAGGATGACGTAGATGTCGTGCCTGCGCGCCCATTCCACGTTCTGCGCGATGAGATCCAGGTATCCGGGATCGAACACGCCGCGCTGCGGTTCGATCCGCGACCACGACAGCACCATGCGCACGACGTTGTGTCCCCGCGCGGAGATCGCCGCGTAATCGTCTTCGGTGAGCGCGACATTCGGTGGGAGGTCCGGCCACTCCTGGTAGTAGCCGCCCAGTCCGTTGACGTTCACCCCGCGCAGCAGCACCGTTCGGCCACGGTCGTCGACGATGCGCGCGTCGTTGCCGTGTGTCGCGTGCAGGCTGTGGGTAATCTGCGGAGCGGGGGTGTCGGCGTGTGCGGCCGGCGCTGCGGTGACCAGCGCGGTCGAGGCGGCCAGCGCTGCCGTGAACATCGCGACCTTACGGGTCGAGCGCATCCGTGCCCTCCGGTCCCATTAATTGGACGATTGACCAGAATGCAGGATAGGTGGAGATCGCCTGCCCGCGAGGCGAAACCGACTACCTCCCGACATCGAACCGCTGTGAATTCCGATTGCGGATGAGCTGGATCGGTGCCCGCTTTCGCGGAAGACCTCAAGGAGCTGCCAAAGATGTTGTCCTGCAACGGAATTGGAAATCGGATTGTCTGTTGGCAACAATCAGCGGTACGCCAGCTCGCTTGCTCGTCGACATTCCAGGACTTCGGTCTGCGCAAGTCGGTCGGAACGCCGTGCCCGCTGCTCACTACGCACCCGGTCGCCGAGCATTCTGGTTGGGATCTTGTTGGGGTCCG
The DNA here is from genome assembly GCF_003696265.1 of Nocardia stercoris. Lineage (GTDB taxonomy): Bacteria > Actinomycetota > Actinomycetes > Mycobacteriales > Mycobacteriaceae > Nocardia > Nocardia stercoris. The sequence continues at coordinate 332,651 of NZ_RFFH01000004.1, forward strand.
GTCCAGATCGGGCCCGAATGTCCAGGCGACTTCTGGCGCTGACCTGTAGCGGAAGCGCCCCCGGCGGGGCACTATAAGGATGGGAACGGTGGTGACCAGTGGTTTTCATGGGGGACGCTGACGGTCGAAGCGAGATTCGGCCGTCCCCAGCTGGATTGACGTTCGCTTGTTCACGTCTGATCACATCAGGTCGCGGTGGCCCTTCTACCTGCGACCATGGCCGTCCTCGACGCACTATCGTGCACGTCGGATCCGGGGGCGGTTGTCGTCGGCAGGTCCGGGTGATCGTCGTGTGCTCATGGGTTCGCCATGAAACCGAGGGATTTCATGAGTGCCGCGCCGTCCGGGTCACCGCCCAGGATCGAACTGCGGGCCTGTTGAACCGGGCAGCCCGCGGCCTCGAACGCGGTCGCGGTGGCCAGCACTGCGAGTCGATCCCCATCCTGGAGGGCGGTGGCGCGTGCGGTGATCGCGGAGGCGATCGGGTTTCCCGCCACAGTATTCTTTGCTGCATCCAGAATCTCCGCTGCCTCCGGCCGGCGAGCCAGCACCGCCGCCTCGGCGCGCAGCGCCACGTACCAGTGCCGCCAGATCCACAGCACTTGCTCGTCCAGATCGTCAGGTGCCGTGGCCAATTCGCCCCAGGCCCGGTCCGCGTCCCCGGCGTGCAGCAGCAGCACGGCATCGAACACCGCACACCACACTGCCGGGGGCCCGGACAGCTCGGTAGCGATCGCCTGCCAGCGGGCCTGCGCGGGAGCGTCGCCGCGCAGACCATGGACCAGGGCAACAGCCGCCGCGGACACCGCGAGCTGCGGCGCGGGGAGCCGCCCGGACAGCTCCCAGGCGTCGGCGAACCGCCGGCTGCCGGCTCGAACCGCGTCCGCGTCCCCGGACAATGCCTCCACCACCAGAATCCGTGAGGTTGCCAGATCGCCGCGCTCGGCGAGCAGTGGCAAGTCACGCAGCTGTGCGGCCCAGGTGCGAGCGCCGGCCAGATCCCCGTTCGCGAGACAGCTGTCGGCGGCCTCGGACAGCGCGCCGACCCGCTCCAGCGCACCAGCCGCGGTCGCCGGTGCCGCAGTGAGCAGTTCGACCCGGCGACGGGTTGTGACCGCGCTCGCCGCCGTGTCACCGCACCACCATTGAGCCGCGGCCAAGGCGTCCAGCGCCGCGCTACGTGACAGCGGATCAGCGGTTCGCTCGGCCAGTTCGACCGCTCGTGCGGCCAACGAGATCGCCTGGGAGCCATCAGATTCCGCAGAACGGATGCCGCATTCGGCGACCGCGACCGCGGCCGCGGCGGCCGGATCGTCCCCGGCCAGGTCTCGGGCCGTGGCCAGCAGCTCGGCCGTCACCTGCGGCGCGGGCAGGTGGTCGAAGGTATCGGACATGCGGAAGCAGGTACTCACTGCCGTCGCGAGATCTCTTGCGGCAGCTGCGGTATCGCCGACTTTCCGCGCGACCTCCGCAGCCGCCAGGTACAGCCGGTACATCTCGGCGCCGTGGATCCGACAACCGGCCGTGGCAGCGGCCTCTCGCAATGCCGCGGCCGCCACCGCCGGGTCGTCGGTGAGCATCGCGGCCTGCTCGTAGCGCCGCTGCGATTCACCGATCAGGTTGCGCGTGAAGGTGATCCGCGCCAGCGCCAGCGCCAGGTCGCACGCCTGCGCTCGATGTCCGGCCTCGGCTGCCGCCCAGTTCAGTGCCGCTCGAAGGTCGTCGGCCACGAAATCGAATTCGGTTCGCCACGAACCGGTTCCGGTGTGCTCCGTGAGCTCGGTCGCGGTCGACCGGCTCCACGCCAGGTGCCGAGCGAGTGTCGCGGGGAGCTCGCCGAGAGTGTCGAGCTGCTCCCGGGTGTACTGGCGAACGGTCGCCAGCACGCGATATCGGATGCCGGTTCCGGTCGGAACCACGGACAGCAGGCTGTGTTCGGTGAGCCGCGCCAGTCCGTCCGCGACGTCTGCCGGCGCGAGCGGGGGATAGCCGGTCACGATGGCGGCGGCTGCGGCGGTGAAGGGCCCGGCGAATACCGCTGTCCGTCGCAGCAACAGACGATCCGGCTCGGGCAACAGCGCTTGGCTCCAGTCGAGTGTGGCCCGCACCGACCGGTGTCGTTCGTCGGCGCGGCGTCCGCCCACGAGCAGCCGCAACGGATCGGCCAGGCTGGCGGTCAGCCCGTCCAGACCCAGCGTGGGCAGCCGGGCAGCGGCCAGTTCGATAGGCAGCGCCAGACCGTCCAGCCGGGCACAGATCTCGGCCACTCGGTCGGCCTGTTCGGTCGGCACCGGCCAGCCCAGTGCCGCCGCCCGATTCAGGAACAGCGCTACGGCATCCGCGTTCTCGTCCAGCGACAGCGGCGGCACCGAATAGACCTGCTCGAACGGCACCATGAGCCTGGACCGGCTCGTGGCCAGCACGGTCACGCCCGGACAGCGGGCCAGCAGTCGCTCCAGGAACAGCGCCACCCCGTCCAGCAGATGTTCGCAGTTGTCCAGAACCAGTAGGAGCCGCCGGTCAGCGAGCGCCGCCGTCACCGAATCGTCCAGGCCCCGGCCCAGTTGCTCCCCGATGCCCAGGGCCTGGGCCACCGCCGCGCAGATCATCGCCGGGTCGGTCACCGGGACCAGATCTACGAACCAGACGCCACCGGCGAACTCGCCGGCCAGATCCGCGGCGACGGCCAGCGCCAGCCGGGTCTTGCCGACGCCACCGGGACCCAGCGCGGTCACCTGTCGATGGGCGACGACCAGGCCGCGCAGTGCTGCCTGCTCCTCGACCCGGCCCACGAAGGAGGTCAGGGTTGTGGGCAGTGCTGCGACCGGGGATGCGGCCGGTTCGGGATCGCCGAGCTCGGCCGCTCGGTCCGCGAGCGCACGCCGATCGGGCACCGCGGCCTTGCGCAGCAGCGAGGACACGTGGGTCTCCACGGTGCGAACGGAGATGAACAACTGCGCCGCGATCTCGGCGTTACTGCGATGCTGCCCGACCAGGGCGAGGACCTCGGCCTCCCGGACCGAGATTCCGGCGGCGATCTGCTTCGACACGCACCCATTGTCGCCGGTTCCCGGTAGCGCCACCCGCGTAGCCGATCCGTAGTGGATTCCGTAGTCACCACGGATGTTCCGCGGCCCCGCGATTCCTACCGTGGAAACCACAAGAACACGACATCACAGGAGATTCCATGACCACCCTGGGCATCAAGACCGTGCTGCACCCGGTCACCGACCTGGCCGCCGCCAAGCCGGTCTACGCCGCCCTGCTGGGCGTGCCGGTGACCGCGGAAAGCCCGTACTACGTCGGCTTCGAGGTCGGCGACACGCATGTCGGCCTGGTCCCCGGCGGCGGGCCGCAGGGCATGACCGCACCTGTCACCTACTGGGCGGTCCCCGACCTGGAGGCGAAGCTGGCCGAACTGACCGCCGCCGGAGCCACTGTGGCGGAACCGATCCGCGATGTCGGCGCGGGCCGCCGGGTCGCCACCGTGGTCGACCCCGACGGCAACGTGCTCGGTGTGCTGCAGGACCGCTGAAAACCTCGACTCGGCAAGGACACAGACCATGACCACGAAAAACACTGCCACCGTGAGCTTCTCGGCCGAGGAGCGCGCCGCCATGAAGGAGCATGCGCAGGAACTGAAGACGACGGCCCGGCGAAATGGCAAGACGGCGAAGGCCGACGGAACGGCTGACGTGCTGGCCAAGATCGCGCAGATGGCACCCGCCGATCGTGTATTGGCCGAACGCATTCACGCCATCGTCACCGCCGAGGCGCCCCAGCTGAGCCCGAAGACCTGGTACGGCATGCCCGCCTACGCCCGCGACGGCAAGGTGGTCTGCTTCTTCCAGAGCGCGGAGAAGTTCAAATCTCGTTACGCGACGCTGGGATTCAGCGACTCCGCACACCTCGACGACGGCGCGATGTGGCCGGTCACCTACGCGCTGACCAGCCTGACCACCGCCGCCGAGCAGCGGATCGCCGACCTGGTCCGGACCGCGGCAGGCACGGTGAGCGTCCGATGATCGAAGCGAAGAACCTCACCAAGCGCTACGGCCCGCGGATCGCGGTGGACGATCTGTCGTTCACCGTGGCCAGCGGCCGGATCACCGGGTTCCTCGGCCCGAACGGCGCGGGCAAGTCCACCACCATGCGGTTGCTGCTCGGCCTCGACCGGCCCGACGGCGGCACCGCCACCATCGCCGGCCGACGTTACCGGGATCTGCGGCAGCCGCTGCGCGTCGCGGGAGCCCTGCTCGACGCGAAGGCGGTGCATTCCGGCCGCAGCGTCCACAATCACCTGCTCGCCCTGGCACATACCCAAGGCATCGCCGCCACCCGGATCGCGGAAGTGCTGGACCTGGTCGGACTGCGGGACGTGGCGCGCACTCGCGCCGGAAACCTCTCGCTGGGTATGGGACAACGGCTGGGCATCGCCGCCGCGCTGCTCGGTGACCCACAGGTGCTGATCCTGGACGAGCCGCTCAACGGACTCGACCCGGAAGGCATCGTCTGGGTCCGGACACTGTTGCAGCAGCTCGCGGCCGAGGGCCGAACCGTGCTGCTGTCCAGTCACCTGATGAACGAGATGGCGGTCACCGCGGAGCATCTCGTCATCATCGGGCGCGGCCGCCTGATCGCGGACTGCTCGGTGACCGAATTCGTCGAACGCCACAGCGAACACACTGTGCTCGTCCACAGCCCGGACGCGGCCGCTTTGCGGGAGACGATCGTCCGGGAGGGCGCCACCGCGACCGCCGGCGGCCGCGATCGGTTGGTGGTGTCGAACATGGCGGCCCAACGCATCGGCGAACTCGCCGCCGCCACCGGCGCAGTTCTCTACGAGGTCACCGCGCGACGCGCGTCACTCGAGGATGCCTTCATGGAATTGACCAGGGAGTCAACCGAATACTTTGCTACCGCGACCCGAAAGGATGCAGCATGACCGCCACCCTGGTCCGCGAACCCGCAACCTCCCCACCCACCGGGTTCAGCCGGCTGATGCGCGCGGAATGGACCAAGATCCGGTCGGTGCGCTCGACCGTGTGGTCGTTGGTCCTGCTCGTCGCCGTCACCTGGGGTTCCACCGCACTGTTCGTCGGCCTCGGCGCAGCGAACTGGGATCACACCGATCGGGCGGACCAGGCCAAGATCCTCGCCGACCCGACCGGCATGATCCTCGGGTCCGGCTCACTGCTCGGCCAGCTGACGATGTGCGTACTGGGCGCCCTGGTGATCACCACCGAGTACTCTTCCGGCACCATCGTGGGCAGCCTGCTGGCCGTCCCACAGCGACGGTCGATGCTCGCTGCCAAGGCGGTGGTCTTCGGGCTTTTGACGCTGCTGGTCGGTGTGATGGTGTCGTTCGGCTCGTTCTTCATCGGCGAGGCCCTGTTCGCGCACATCGCGCCGGTGTCGCTCGGCGATCCGGGCGTGTTCCGGGCCGTGGTGGGCGGTGGTCTCTACCTGGCCATGGTCGGGCTGTTCGCGATGGCGATCGGCGCGGTCGTCCGGCACACCGCGGCGGCGATCGCCGGCGTGATCGGATTCGTGCTGGTGTTGGCCCCGATGGCGCAAATGCTCCCCGGCAGCCTGGGCAAACATGTGCACGCCTACCTGCCCACCGAGGCCGGTCGCACCATCGCGCAGGTCGTCCCGGCCCCCGGTGACCTGCTGACCCCTTGGCAAGGATTCGGAGTGTTCACGCTGTGGACGGCCGTACTGCTCGCGCTGGCCACGGTGCTGATCGAACGACGCGACGCCTGAACGGAACACAGCAGCGCGACACCTCGATTCGAGGTGTCGCGCTGCTGTTTCGTCGGCAGATGATGAGACTCAGCCGATGGTCACCAGTCGCGCGCCGCCGTCGGCCCCGATGACAGTACCGGTGATGTTGCGGCTGGTGGCGGCCATGACCACGACCTCGGCGACCTCCTCGGCGGTGGCGATGTGGCGAACCGGTAGCGCTGCTACGGCTTCGGCGAAAGTGGTCGCTTTCGGCGTCGTCGGGCAGTCCGTTCGAGACCACAGGGGTGTTCACCATCCAGGCGACACCGCGTTGACCCGAATGGGGCCAGTTCCACGGCCAGCGCCTACTTCGCGGCTTGTGTTCCCATCCTTATGTATTCCCCCGGGGTGCCTTGCGCAGCGGTCTGACCTGGGATTTCTCGAGCGGCGACCTCAGGAGGGCTCGCCGCTCGAGCACAAGCAACCGCGCTTGAACTGCGAAACAGCTGTCACAGGTCGAGTGCCCCCGGCGGGGCACTATAAGGATGGGAACGGGGGCGACCAGCGGTTTTCGTGGGGGACGTTGACGATCGAAGCGGGATTCCGTCGCCCGACATGAGACTGATGCTGTCGATCCGGTCGCCGACGCGGTCACCGAAGGTTGCCGGACGATGGCGAAGTTCGGAGCCGCTGAGCAGCGACATCAACCCGGGCTTAACGAACGTTGAGGAATCGCCCGTTGTCGGTGTTCCGAGTGTCGTAGACGCTTTCCGGCATGAACACCGAAGATTACAACGAGCCCCGGAGGGCGACAGATGTCGCTGCCACACAGCAGTTTCCGGCTGCCGCTCCGATCTCGGCCGTCCTCGATATCCCCGCCGGGCAAATCCGGATTCTTGCCGGGGAACGTACCGACGTCATCGTCGAGGTGCGGCCCGCGGATACCGGGAAGGACCGCGACAGGCAGGCAGCACGACAGGCCACGGTCGGATTCGCCGATAACGTGCTCGGAATACAAGTCGTTTCGACGACCCGGATTCCGGGTCCGTCCGGCTCGGTCCAGATCACTGTTCAGCTGCCGGCCGGTTCTCGGATCGTGGTGACGGCCGCCAGCGCCGAGCTGGCCACCGCCGGGGCGCTGGACGAGGTCACCTTCGACGGTGCGCTCGGGGTGATCGGGATCGAGCGGGCCACGGTGGTGCGGGTCAGCACCGCCTCCGGCGACGTCGCGGTCGGGCGCCTGGACGGCAACGCACATATCAGCACCGGTCGCGGCGACATCCGGATCGACGAGGCCCGGCGCGGGCAGCTCGTGCTGCGCACCCAGGAGGGCTCGGTCTCGGTCGGTGCCGCCGCCGGGGTGACCGCGACGTTGGATGCCGGCACGACGTTGGGCCGAATCCACAACGCACTGACCGGCACCGGTGAGGTCGTTGGCTTGACCATCCACGCCACCACTGCCCGGGGCGACATCACCGCCCGGACCCTGACGGAGGCGCGGCGATGACCGGATCGGCCGTGGCGCGCGAGCCCGGTGCGCAGACCCGTCCCGACTCGCGCCGCTGGTTGATCCTGATCGTGCTGTGCCTGAGCGCGCTGGTGCTGGTGGTCGACAATATGGCCCTGTCGGTCGCGGTACCGGCGCTCACCCGCGACCTGCACGCCGGAGCGCAGGATATCCAGTGGATCCTCGACTCCTACATGTTGGTCTTCGCGGGCCTGCTGCTCACCGCGGGCAGTTTGTCGGACCGGTTCGGCCGCCGTCGGGTCATGATCGTCGGGCTGACGCTGTTCGGTTGCGCGTCTGCGGGCGCCTCTCTGGTCGAGACTCCGGCGCAGTTGATCATCGCCCGTGTGGTCATGGGTATCGGTGGTGCGCTGATCATGCCGTCCACGTTGTCGATTCTGATCACCGTCTTCGATGCCGAGGAACGCCGCACGGCGATGGCGGTGTGGGGCGCGGTCAGCATGCTGGGCCTGGTCGGCAGCCCGCTACTGGGTGGCGAGTTGATCTCCCATTGCTCCTGGGGCGCAATATTTTTGATCAATATTCCGATCGTTATCCTGGCTGTGGTGGCGGCGCTGGTGCTGATGCCGGAGTCGACGGGACCATGGCGGCGGCCCGATCCGCTGGGAGCCCTGCTGTCAGTGACCGGTACGACGGCGCTGGTGTGGACGATCATCGAGTTGCCCCGCAACGGCATTCACAGCGTCGCGACGGTGGCGGCAGCGGCCGTGTCGGTCCTTGCCCTGGTGGGCTTCGTGACTTGGGAGACCACCACATCGGAGCCGATGGTTCCGCTTAACCTGTTCCGGGACCGGGACTTCACCGGCGGCAGCCTCGCCCTCACTCTGGTGCAGATCGGCAACGGCGGCTTGATGCTCGCCCTGACCCAATACCTGCAATCCGTCCGAGGCTACTCACCGACTGCTGCCGGGCTGGCCTTCGTCCCGATGGCTGTGGCATCGCTGCTGGCCAACACGCTCGGCGCGAAACTCGGTGTCCGACTGGGCAGCCGGACACTCACGGTGGCCGGGCTGTCGGTCATGGCGGCCGGTTCGGCCGTGCTTGCCGTGCTGCACGCCGACAGTAGTTTCGCGCGAATCGCGATCGCGTTGCTGGTGTTCGGTGCGGGTTCCGGGCTGGCGCTTCCGGCGGCGGTCACCGCGCTGATGGGTGTGGTTCCGGCCGAAGAGGCGGGTGTGGGTTCCGCTCTCAACAGCACCCTGTCCCAGGCTGGCGCTGCCTTGGGCGTGGCGATTCTGGGCAGCATCCTGTCGAGCCGGTTCACCTCGGGCATGCCCGAGTCCGCACCCGGCACGGCGCGGAATTCGCTCGGCGAAGCCCTCGGTGTGGCCGCCCGGACCGGCGATGTCTCCCTCGCGGACACAGCTCAGCACGCTTTCACCACGGCCATGTCCGTCAGCTTCCGCGCCGGTGCGGTGGGAATCGTCGCGGCGGCGATCCTCGCGAACGTGCTGCTGCGAAGCCGAGCCCCGGCAACACCGCACCGAATCCTGCCGCGTTGACCAGCGTGAACCGCTGAACACACCCGTCAGCGGGCGTGTCAGGTCCGTGTCAGCGCCATGGCAGCGCAGTCCGCGACAGTAATCACATCACCCCGGCCGAGGCCGCGAGCAACACCGAAGAACAGCTCACACAACGACTTCGACTGCATCCGAGGAGCAATCAGCCATGAACATCATCACCACCACTGCGGCCTGGACCGGCATGGTCACCGTCGAGGACACCGCCCTCGCGGTCACCGACACCGGCGGCACCGGCCGCCCGGTCGTCTACCTCAACGGCTCCTATGCCACCCGCAAGAACTGGAAGAAGGTCGTCGCCGACCTCGGACCCGGTTTCCGCCACATCACCTTCGACGAACGCGCCCGCGGCAAGTCCGAGACATCCAACGACTACTCGTTCGAAGCCTGCCTCCGCGATATCGACGCCGTCCTGGCCGCTCGCGGTATCACCGAGAAGGTGATCCTGGTCGGCTGGTCCTACGGCGCCCTGGTCGCCGTGCACTGGGCCGACCGTAACCCTGACCGCGTCGCTGGTGTGGTCTCCGCCGACGGCGCCATGCCCTGGGGCTTCACCGACCAGGAGAACCTCGACCGCATCCGAGCCATGTTCGCCAAGATGGGCCCGATGATGTGGCTGCTGCGCCCCCTGCAGCTCGCCGCGCGGATGACCCCCGACCAGCACGCCGACGTCAACATCGAACTCAACCTGCTGTGCGCGGAATTGGCCCCGGTCCTGGACCGCCTCGCCACCCCCGTCCGCTACGTCATCGCCACCGGCGCGAATCTTGGTGCGGCCGAGGAGGAGATGGCTGCCGTACGGAAATCCTTGGAACCGTGTCTGGCCGCGAACCCGAACCTGATCGTCAGCTCCCGGGTCGCCAGCAACCACTCCAAGATCCTGGCCAAGGACTTCCACGCCGTCGCCGAAGCGATCCGCGAAACCGCGGCCGCGCTCGTCTGAGCCGAGACTCATGCTCGGCCGATTCCTGTTCCTCTCATTGTCGGGTCAATCGACCTGCACCCCAACCGATTTCAAGGAGAACCCCATCATGGCCGTCACCCTGAACGACCAGGACAAGCTCACCGTTCGCACCGCCGCCTACGGTGCGATCTCCCTGCTCGCCGCGGCCGGCGCCGCCGGCGGTTCCCCGCACAAGATCGCCACCACCGGCAGTATCGCCCTCGCCTCGGCGACCGGCGAGGTAGGCCGCGTCCTCGCCGAGAAACGCACCGGTGTGAACCTGGACGGCAAATCGGTCGCCGACATCGCCGACCAGGTCCTGCCCGCCCTGACCGCGTCCATGGAACTGCTTGCCGCACAGGACGAAGCGGAAGCGGACAACTTCCGCGCCACGGTCCTGGTCGCGGTCGAGGCCGCCCGGCAGAACCAGAGCGGACCGACCCTGGTGGAGATGACTGTCAAGATCACCGCCGCCCTCGACGCCACCTGATGTACCGAACGCCGCGGCTGCCGGCATCCCGATGACAGATCCCGCAGCCGCGGCGCGGCCGTCGGCCTCAATCGACCGACCAACCACCACGAGTCTCGAGGAGCCCATCTCATGTACGCCGTTGCGCATGCCCGACCGAACGCGGTAGCCGAGCGGCTATCGAGCGACCGTCATTCCCTTCCGCTGTCCGTCCTGTTGCATCTAGTCCCCGGCGCTCTGGTGGTCGTCGCCTACCTGCTCGTCGCCGAGCCGATCGTCGAGGCCATCCGCTACCCGACTCTGCTGGGGTGGGCGATCGCGCTGTGTCTGGTACTGATTCCTGTTCTGCTGGGCCTGTTCGGGTTGGGCTACCAGCGCAACGGGCGCTTCTCCCTGCACGGGGTGGTGCACTACACCGACCGTCCGGTGCCGCGCGGGAAGCTCGTGGCGATGGTCGTCCCGCTCATCGCGTGGATGATGATTCTGAGCGTCGTGACCGAACTGGTGAACCGGTTCTTCCTACATCACTTCTTCACCTGGGTGCCGTTCACCAAGGGGGCCGGCAGTTTCACCGCATTCCTCCACGGCTACTCGCACACCACGATGGTCACCACGATGCTGGTCTGCCTGCCGCTGACCGGAATTTCGCTCCCGCTCATCGAGGAGCTCTACTTTCGCGGCTTCCTGCTGCCGCGCCTGTCCCACCTGGGCCGCTGGGCACCAGCGGCGAGCGCGGTTCTGTTCTCGCTGTACCACTTCTGGACGCCGTGGGTGTTCGCATCGCGGGTGATCTTCATGTTCCCCGGATTCTGGTTCGCTTGGCGGAACAAGGACATCCGGATCTCGATGGGCATGCACGTCGGCGTGACCTCCACCATGGGAGCCTTCGGCGCCGTGGCCGTCACGCTGAATCTCCTCTGAATACCGACCCGCCGCCATCGGTCCCGCCCCGTGATTCAGCCCCGCAGATCCAACGTCTCGCCCAAAGCGTGTTCTTCCCCTACAGCCAGCAGCTGGGGATCGGTGAACAGCGTCGGGCCAGCGCCGGAGATATGTACAGCTGCTCCGCCGTCCGGCCGAAATGCAGTTCCTCGGCCAATGTCAGGAAGACCCCGATATCGCGCAGCCCCACCGCTATTCCCGCATCCGCAAGGTGCCGACCGAGCGGACCACCTCGGCCAGCGCCCGGATCATGTCGTTCTCGGTTTCCGTGCGCCACACCAGGACGAACCGTAGCGGTGCCAGGTCGGGGATGGGAAGGTACCGGATGCGCGGCATCGACCAGAATTCGGTGACGTGGCTGGGGAAGGCCACCGAGATATCACCCATCGCGATCGCGTCGATGAGGTCGTCGTCGTTCGAGTACATGCCGACGCGCTCGATGGTTCGCCCACGCGGTGTCTGGAGTGGGACGAACCCGTTCTCCCAGTAGTCCAGCTCGAGTTGGGACAGTGGTTGCGGGAAGTCCGCGAGCATCTCGATACCGATGCTGGACCGGTTGGCCACGGGGTGGTCGTCGGCGACCGCCAGCACCCGAGGATCATCGAGCAGCATCGGACCCACGGTCAGGTCCGGTTCCTCGACCGGTAGCCAGGCGACGAACACATCGAAGTCACCTCGGCGGAGCTGGGCGAACGGCTTGGTGAAGTCCACGTGCCGAATCTGCAACTCCCACTGCGGGTATCGTTTACGAAATGTCTTCCAGTAGTGCCACAGACCGAAGAAGTTGAGCGGCATCATCCCGACCTGCAGCCGACCTGTGACGCCGCGAGCCGCCCTGCGTGCGTGCTCGAAGGAGTCGTGCAGGCCCACGTAGTGGGGCCGCAGATCCTCATACAGTTGCTGTCCGATGGCCGTCAATCGCACTGTGCGGCTGTTCCGTTCGAACAGCAGGGCGCCGACGAGCCGCTCCTGTGCTTTGATGACCTGACTGACTCGGGCCGGGGAAATAAACAGACGTGCCGCGGTACGGCCGAAATGTAGTTCCTCGGCCAGCGTCAGAAAGACCTCGATTTCTCGTAACTCCACTTGTACCTCGTGTGACCTGCGATCAGGCTGCGTACCGCGATCTTCACGCGGATTGTAGGACGATCGTCCCAACCCGAGTGTTCTCAGGGTTGGAGCTTTATTGCAGAAGAGTCTTCCGGCCTTGCGGTCGGTGGCCACCCCGTGGTGGTGCTCTAGGTGAGTCTCACCGGACCGGGCAGACTCCTGATCGGAACGGTGGACGGACGAATCCTCGACTGCTCGATTCAGTGAAGCTTCTCCGAACAATCGTTCAAGGCTGCGTGCCGAATGTCGGGTCTGCCTGCTCGCCGCCGGTGGCAGCGTGGCGTCGAACGAACTTCGCCGCGATCACCAAATCCGCGGTCGATCACGCGGATCGACACGACCAAACCCGGTCAGCCGGAGGCTGCGGCGATCCTGGATACCGCGCGGAACACCCGCCACCGCAGCCGCTTTCGAGGCCGCCCACTGCCCGTATCAGCAGGCCCGCAGCTCGATTCTGGGCGGTGACCCGGTCGGCGCGGCACTCCTGCAATCCCTCTATAGGTCCTGAGTTGCTTCAGGTTCAGTGACCACTCACCGGCCGGGGCTCCGCTCGAAGTTGTGAAGCACCGAGTCGCCGTTGCTATCGCGCCTATAGTCCCGGTGCCGGCGCCGATCGAGGTCGATGTCGCGAGATCGCCGGTGCCGGAAGTGACCCACTGCCGCGATCTGGTCTCGGGCGGTTCGTTCATCCTGCCGCGATTGCTGCCGCACCTTTCGGCCCCTGTAGTCGATGCCGCGGGAATAGCGGATCCGATGGTGGCGTTCCGGATCCACGACGGAGATGCGAGCGAAAGGACGTGAGACCGATGCAATACGACCCGAGGACGACCGCGCTGGTTGTGGTGGATCCCTATAACGAGTTTCTCGCCGAGGGGGGTGCGGCGTGGCCGAAGCTGCGGGAGGTCGTCGAACGGGTCGGTGCGCGAGAGCATCTCGAGCAGTTGGTCGGGGCGGCGCGTGCGGCGGGGATCACGGTGGTGTACGCGCCGCACCGGCGGTGGCGCGACGGGGACGGGGACGGATGGACGCGGGCCAGCCGGCCACACGGCGCGGTCGTGCAGGCACATCTATTCGCCGAAGGCAGCTTCGGCGGCCAGTGGTATCCGCCGCTCGCGCCGACGGCGGGCGACGTTGTGGCTTATGAACATTGGGGGATGGGCGGATTCGCCAACACCGATCTCGACCTGCAGCTTCGTATGCGTGGTGTGGAACGCATCGTGCTGGCGGGCATGACAGCACCCGGATGCGTCGAGAGCACCGCACGCCAGGCGCTGGAACTGGGTTATCTGATCACCTTGGTCACCGACGCCACTGCCGCCTACACCGATGAGATGATGCACGCCGCGCACGAGGTGACCGGTCCGCTGTTTGCGGAGTACATCGTGGATACCGAGACGGTTCTCGCGGCGATGGGCACCACTGCGGAGGAGGAAGTGGCCGCGCTTGCGCGCTGACGGCGCTCGGGTCGCCCGGACCGCTCAGCTCGCTTGAGTTGCTCAGGTGAAGTGACCATTCAGGCTATCCGGCTGGTGCAATGAAAGACGGTGTCTATCGGGGCATTCCGGACGGGAGCCTGTCGAAGGTGTCGGGCAGAAGAGATTCGGGTGCCCTCGGGCGAAGTCGGTGCCGTGACCCTCGCTCAGTCCTCGACAGGTCGGGTCTCGGTCTCGTCTGGTGATACTGATTGTTGTTGGGCTGCATACCGTTCCAGGATTTCGTAAATCACCCTGCCCTGTTGGGCGGCGAGACGTTGACGTACTCGGCCCTCGACCAGGCGTATTTCGAAGATTGCGGTGGGCTCGTCGGCCTTGCGCCGACGGCTTCGAACGTGTTCGCCGGCGGGTTGGCCTTCCTGGTTGGCCTCGGACATACGGCCAGTATGCGCTGGTGGGCGGTCTTGTGTTTCCATCCCTGCGTATCCCCCAGGGCGCTGGGAGGGGAACGCGTCTGACTTGCGTTTTCTCGATCGGTGTCCTCTGTGGAGGCTCGCGTGTCGAACATGCGTAACGCTTTTGACCTGCTGAGACGGCTGTCGCGGGTGTAGCGACCCCGGTCGGGTGAGTGCCCCCTATGGGGCGCGAACCTGCGACGTACGACCTGGGAATTTCCTCCCGGAGCACCTGATCTGTTCGAACCTGCGACGCCAAAGATCGCCCTGACATGCGGAAACGACTGTCGCGGCAAGTCCGCAGTAAGCGAACACCCGACCGGGCAGTCCCGTCGGCTCTGTCGATCCAGCGGGACTTGTGTCCCCCATCTCGGTGCTTCTGTCAGCCGCCATCCGCTCATGCCGAGCACCAGCGATCGGTGGAGCGACTGTTCCGGGACAAGATCGCCGAGGGCCTGTTGCCGGCGGAAGCTGGTGTCGCGGTGGGGTATCGCCTGTCAAGTTGGTCGTGGTAACCGGTGCAGCACCAGCGGCCGGACCAGAGTACGAGCGCCTTCAGCACCGGGCCGAGGACCGGGATTCCGTCCGCGCTACCGGTTTCCATGATTGTCCACACGATAACCATGGGTGTTCAGGTGATGGCTGTGGCCTCGGGGCGCAGCGCGTCGCGCAGGATGCGCAGGGCCGCGAGCAGGCTGTCGAGTTGATCGGGGGGTAGTTGTTCGATGAACCAGTGCTGCACGGCGGCACGGTATTCGGGCAGGGCCTGGCCGAGCCGGGCGTCTCCCTCCTGGGTGAGCGTGGCATAGGTGTTGCGCCGGTCTGCGGGGTCGGTTTCACGCACGACCAGGCCGTTGCGTTGCAGCCGGTCGACGAGTCGGGTGACACCGCTGGTGGACAGCCCGGTTTGGGTGGCCAGATCGACCATCCGCAGCCGGCGGCCGGGGGATCGGCTCAGCCGCTGTAAGGCGTTCATCTCCAGGCCGGACAGTCCGTGGTCGCGCCAGGTGGGTTCGAGTTTGGCGATCAAGCCTTCATGGGTCTCGAACAACAGCCCCATCACGGTGATGGGGTCACGGTCACTGGGGGCTTCGGTCACTGGCCAAGCGTAGCCCAAACAGTTGCCTTGTGGATGGTTGACAAGTGGAACATTGTATGTGGATACTTGCCTTGCGGATGATCCGCAAGGCAAGTATCCACAACGCAAGTATTGGAGAGAATGATGACCAGCTACCCCGACCTCAACGGCAAGATCGCCCTCGTGACCGGCGGATCCCGCGGTATCGGCGCTGCCACCGCCCGTGCGCTGGCAGCAGAGGGAGCGCGCGTCGGTGTCGTCGGGCGCGACGCAACAGCCCTGAAACAGGTGGTTACCGAGATCGCCGCCAGCGGTGGCACCGCCGAGGCGTTCGTCGCGGACCTCACCGACGCGGCCGCAGTCACCCAGTTGCGCGACCAGGTGAGCGCCGCGCTGGGCGAGGTGGATGTGCTCGGAGCCTTCGCCGGTGGTCAGGGATTCCCCGCACCGACACCCTCGCTCACCGAGCAGCGTTGGCGTGAGGTCCTCGATTCCGAACTGACCTCAGCTTTCTTGACCGTGCAGGCATTCCTTCCGTCGATGATCGATCGGTCCCGCGGATCGATCCTGCTGATGTCGTCCTCGGCCGGACGACAGCCCGGCCAAGCGAATCTGGCCTACGGGGTGGCCAATGCGGGCCTGGTGATGCTCGCCCGACATCTGGCAGGCGAGGTCGGCCCCCACGGCGTCCGGGTCAACTGCCTGGCGCCGTCGTCGATCCTGACCGAGACCGTCGAAGCCCGGATGCCTGATCAGGTCAAACAGCAGGTAGCCGACATGCACCCGCTGCGCCGCATGGGCACTCCCACCGACGTCGCTCAGGCCGCATTGTTCCTGGCTTCGGAAGCCTCGTCATACCTGACCGGACTGACCGTCGACGTGGCCGGCGGGCGCATCACCAATTGACCCGCACCAGCGGCCCCACACCCGCGGACAAGGACAGCCCCTGATGAGCATCGCCTTCGACCACACCATCATCTGGGCCACGGACAAGGCCGCATCGGCGACCTTTCTAGCCCATATCCTCGGCGTCGAGGTCGGTCCGCGCACCGGCCCGTTCCTGCCGGTCCGGCTCGATAACGACGTGACCCTCGACTACGCCGACACCGCCGAACCCCGCCCCCAGCACTACGCCTTCACCGTCGACGCGGCGCGCTTCACCGCGGCGCTAGCTCGCATTCAAGCCGCAGGCGTGCCGTACTACGCGGACCCGTTCCACTACCTACCCGGCCGCACCAACACCGACAACGGCGGCCGCGGAGTCTATTTCGCCGACCCCGACGGCCACAACATGGAACTGCTGACCACCCCCTGCTGAACCTCACTCCAAGGACACCGCCATGACCTTCACCGTCGCCATCACGGCCACCACCCGCCCCACCGGACCGCGCACCTCGGCTCGCCTCGCCGTCTCCGCATTCGCCGCAACCACCCTCGGCTACGTGATCATCAACAAGTCGATGCCCCATCCCGGGGCGACCGCAACGACGATCCGGGCCTACACCGACGGCCACCACACCACGGTCCTGGTCGGAAGCCTGCTGCTTGTCGCGTCGGCCGCCGCGCTGGCGGCAGCCGCCGCCATCCTTCGCCGCGGAGCGCACGCCGGCACGGCCGTCACCACGGCGGTGACCGGGGCGATGCTCGCGGCCGCCGCCTTGACCATCAGCGCATTCGCCACCGTGATCTCGGCCCGGCCCGGCCTCGACGACGCCACGGTGACCGCCTGGGCGCATGGCGCGTTCCTGGCGGGCGGCCCCGCATATGCCGCCGGATTCGGATTGATGACGGCCGGCCTCGCGCTGGCAGGTAGATCGGCCGGGACCATGGCTCGCTACCTCATATACACCGCAGCCGTCCTGGTTCCGGTCGCGGCGGTATCCGTGCTGACCGTCGCGCTCCCCGCCTGCGCCTACCTACTGCCGGTGGTGCGATTCGGCGGAATGCTCTGGATGCTCGCGGCCCTGCCGTCGATCACCACAGGTCGCCGGCGCTGACCGTCACACAGCACCGGCAAGACACATCGACGAACACGCGCATCGAACCCCGTTCCGCCCGAGCGGCCGGGGGTCGATTCCGTTGGCAACCAAAGATACGGTCAGGGATGTACCTTCCTGGACTACGCCGGTATCCGGTTGGGCCGGGGCGTGATGATCGGCCCGAAGGCTACGTTCATCACCATGGGCCAGCCAGTGGACCCGGAGGAACGGCGCCAATTCCTCACCGGTGCACCAATAGATGTGGCGGAAACGTGTGGATCGGTGCCGGAGCGATGATCCTGCCCGAGGTCAGCATCGGGCGGGACGCCGTGGTCGCCGCCGGTGCAGTCGTGGCCGATGACGTGCCGGCGAGGACCCAACTGTCCGGCGTTTCCAATCTCGACGCACAGCGGCCTTGGGGTCAGCCACCAAGGCGACTCACCTTGCTGCACAGCATCTTGGCTCTTGTTGATGTCGGTGCCGACCCAAGATTGGGTCGGCATTGACAGTTGATCGGCGAGACGTTCGCCGTCCTTACCGCCGACCGTGCGAAATTCGTGGATTACGCCGGGGTGGTGCGCGATCCGCCGCTAGTGCGAATCGTGTTCACCGGGATCTTGGTCGACCGTGTCGGTCATGCCGCCGGTATGCGCGCCGAGGGATCTCCAGGTTCCAGTCCCTGGCTCGCCGACGACCGCCGGACACCTGACATCGCCAGATACTCGGTCTGCTGCCTGAATCTGTTGGGCTACGCTGAGCGAGCGCCCGGACTCCAGAGCGTTTCCGGATTCTCACCCGGCCCGCCGACCTGCGGTGTTAGCTGACAGCAACCCCCGAGGGCACGAACCTGCGACTGGTGACCTGCGGTTTTCCGATTCCCGAATGTGTGTTGCTACTTGCGCAAGCCCCTGACCTGCGGCTTTGCGTCGCAGGTTGAGCGCCCCCGGCGGGGCACTATAAGGATGGGAACAGGGTGACCAGCGATTTTCGTGGGGGACGTTGACGATCGAAGCGGGATTCGACTGTCCGAGACGAGATTGATCCTGTCGATCGGGTTGGGCGGGATCAGTGGGCGGCTCTGGCTGGTCATGAGGCAGCCGGGGAGGCGGGGTTGGCTGCCGCTGGCGGTGTAGCGGCTGAGGTAGAGCTCTCGGGGCGGCACGGCCCGTGCGACGGCGTTGTGCAAACGCTCGGACCGCCAGCGACGATTTCGTACTGGAGTCGATGGAGTCCATCACCGGTCGTGCGCATCGATCCTCATGCGTCGTCGAGGTGTGCGGTGACGGGGCCGGGTTGAGGATGTTGATCGCCGAAGCGAGTACGTCGCCGATATGGCGGCCGGCCTTTTGCACCAGCTTGTAGCGTGTCGCCGTCGCCGGCCCGGATCAGCTCGACGAATTCCGGTAGCTCGGCGACCGGGTGGCCGGTGTCAGCGAGGTCGCCGCCGTGCTTAGGTCGGATGATTCGTTGGCCTCAACCAGCGGACCAGGACCACGCCCAGCCCGCACAGTGCCGCGATCACCGCAACCAAAATGCCTGGTGTGTGGCCGACGCCTTGGTGGGGGTCGCGGTAGAACCGTTCCATGTGGCCGCGGCTACTCAGGCCTCGCCCGCGCAGCGCCACCAGCGAGTACGGCACTACCAACGCCGCGATCGCCTGTACTGTGCCGACAACACTGCGAGTAACGGTGGATCCGAAACAGTATCCGGCAACCAGCGCCAAGAGCAGGCAACCGATCACGGGAACCATTGCGTCGGTGGCGTCGGTGACGAAGATGCCGAACAGGCTGGCTGCTATGGACGCCGTGATCGATAGTAGCGACGCCGGCCACCGACTCCCCAGCGTGAGTCCGAGCGCGACTGCGGCGAATACACAGGGCACGATCCAGGCCGGGCGGGGGACTGTGACCACGGTGAACGCTGTGGCGCCTACCGCCAGCGCTTGCAGCGTCAGAATCCCATCGCGCCCAGGCAGCAGCAATGCTGCGGCCCACCCCGCCAACACGATCAAGATGACACCGGCGATGTTCCCTGACAGTCCAGCTCGATGGCGGTCCAGCCAGTCCGATACTTCGATGATCGTGATCAGCACGACCGTTATCGCGAGGATCGGGGCAATCGGGAACCCGAGCAGCATGGTGGAGGCTGTCCTCGCGACCTTGGTGCGGTGCCAGTACAGGCACACTCCGAGCATGATCGCGGTGAACGCCAGCAGCCATGTCGGCGGGACGCCGGCGGCGAGCCGGCCCAGTGTCGACGCCTCGCCCTTCGGGATCTCGACCCCGGCGCCGATGACGATGCCGGTCAGCACACCGGACAGATAAGCCGGGGCGCGACCTCGAAAGTGCAGGCTCACTGCGGCCAGAGCACCCAACATCGCACCAGCGGCCAGGCAGTCGACGAAGTTGCGCAACTCCAGCGTGCCGACGCCCATACGGCTTGCGGGTAGTGCTGAGTCGACCAGTAACAGTAGGGCGCAGATTGTGCAGAGGCTCCACGCGAAACGCGCTCCCGCGACTGCCGCGAAGGAGGCCGCGCCGACGGCCAGGGCTGCCGCGGCCATCATCGCCTCCGGCAGATTGAAGATCACGATGGTGGTCTCCAGCGCCGGACCGACACTGAGCGTCCCCAGGTCCAGCGGGGTGAGCAGTGCCAACCCGGCGATGTAGGCCCCACAGAAGACGGCGAAGGACTCGACGAGCGCGTGCCGGGGTCCGCGATGTGCTTTCGGTGGGCGGCGCGGGGTGGCGAGTCCGACTGCGTACTCAGGTACCGAATCGTTCGCATCCGGCACGGCCACCCCTCCTTAGCTGTAGCTAATAGTTGGCTAGCTCAATTACGGTAGCACCCACCTAACTCCGGCCGGGGTGCTCGACCGGGCTCCGCCGGCTTGGCCTCCGTGAGGCGGTCCGAAGGAGCCGCCCGGCCCGGCGTCAGGTCCGATCCTGGAGGTTCTCATGCCCACAGCCGACGACACGCGGTCAGCCGCCATGGAAGTTCGCCGAACCCGGTATCCACTACATCGGGACGATCGTGACCAGGCCTTATGGGACACGAGGCGCAACGTCGTGTGGTTGTAGGTCAAGGGGTGATGGGGAGGAGGCGCGAGACGTATCGCTCGATGGAGGCGAGAGCGGCGGGTTCACCGGGACGGTTGAGGTGACCGTGCCTGGTGCCGGGCTCGGTGGTGACCTCGATCTCGGCACCCGGGGCGCGGAGCGCCCGGGCGAAGTCCTCGCCCGAGACGCGGAGTTCATCGATGTCGGCAGTGATCATGATGGTCGGTGGAAATCCCCCGAGCTGCTTCTTTCACCTGGTTCGCCGACATGGTCCGAACCAGGGTCGTTCCCGCCGTGCCTGTCGCAATGTCGGCCGGCGATCATCTGGGGATCGATCTGCCCGGCGTCCGCAACGCGCGCGGAGTCGGTGGGCTGCGCACCGTATACGGTCGAATCGTGAAGAACGGCAGGGTATTCCGTAGCGCTGGCCTGCACAGGCTCGGCGACGAGGGGCCCGCGGCGCTCTCCGCGCTGGACATCACGACCGTGCTCGACCTGCGCTCGGGCGAAGAGGTTCGGCGCGCACCCGACGAGGTGGGCGCGGCCGAGGTGGTGCAACTATCACTGCACGACCCACTCGACCCGGATGGTGAGGCCACGGTCGACGCCGCCGCAGCAACGACATCGCTGCGCGACATCTATCTCAAGATCGTGCGCGAGCGAGGCGAGGCGCTCGCGGCCGGCGTACGGGAGGTCGCGGTCTCCGACGGTGCTGCCTGGTGCATTGCACGCTCGGCAAGGACCGCACCGGGGTGTTGATCGCGGTGCTGCTCGCCGCGATCGGCGTACGCGACGACGACATCGAGCGCACCTACGCGCAGTCGTCGGCTTTGCTCGGCGACGGATTCATCGACGAGCTCGCCGCGGTACTCGGCCCCGAGCTGACCGCGGGAAGCGCGCGGTCCGAAGCCGCGCTCGAAGCGATCCTCGCCTCACCGGCGGCGTACATCCAGGACATTCTCGCGCACATCCGGTACGACCACGGCACCGTCGCTGCGTACCTGCTCGCGAACGGGCTCGAACCCGAGGAACTCGAGCGTGTACGAAACAAGCTCGTCGGGTGAACCGGATCTCGATGGGAATTGGCTGGTCCGCCCGGGATGGTGGCCGGAGCGTGCTTCGCCGCGGCGGTGGCGCTTACGCCGCGACGGTCGGGGCCGCGGCGTAAGCGTCTCGTCACCGGGTCAGTGGTGGCCGGAACCGGTGGCGGAGCCGGTGATCAACTGCTTGAGCGGTATCGGCGGTATCCGCAGGTTGGCGTTGGGTATGCGGTCGCCGACCGGATCCTGTGATCCGTTCTGGTCTGTGTCGGGGCGCCCATCGGGTGCGGTCTGCACGGTCGAGAGATATTTCCATGCCCCGTTGGCCAACGCCGCGCCGCCGAAGCCGAGAGTGCCTGCGAGCATGCCGCCGCCCGCGAAGGCCATGACGGTGGCCGGGGTGGTGGCCAGGCATCCGGGGCCGACCACGATGCACGATCCCAGTCCGATAGCGGCGCCGACGAGGGCGCCGATCACGAATCCGGCGACTGTCCCGGTAAGCATGCCGGTGCTCATGGTCGATACGAATTCGCTGAGAGCGTGCTGGTTCGTCATGGCAGAGGCGATGGGCCGCAGCCCGGTGTCGGGAGTCAGGGCGAGGGTCCGCCCGTCGTCGCTGATCCGCTGGATCAGCGGATGGCGCGCCCCGTCGAGCTCGAAGGCCAATGGCAGCGTGAAGATGTCACGTCCGCTGTTGTCGCGTGCCGTGACAGCTTGCGAGTCGGGCGCGAGGGCGAACGTGGCATTGTCGAGGACTGTGACGACCGAGTCGCCGACTATGCCGGCCTGGTACTGGGCGTCCGTCTCGGCGTAGGCGGGCGCGGCGGCGACGGTCATCGCCCCGGCTATGGTGAGCGTCGCGAAAGCCGTTGTGCGGAAATTCATTCCGGTCTCCCTGCTGGACGTGGCGGTCAGTTCGCGGGTGCGGTCTGAGCGGCGTCCGTGTTGCCCTGGACGTACGGCGCGTACTTGCTCGTACCGGGCGCGGCTTGCTGGGTGGTCCAGTAGTCGAACGCCGCCGCGGCGGCGGCGGGTCCGCCCACCAGGATCAGCCCGGCGAGCCCGCCCGCGGCCGCGACCATGCTGACGATCGGCAGTACCGCCACCACGCAACCGAGGCCGAGGACCAGGCAGGAGGCCCCCGCCACGCCGAAGCCGACACCGATCCCGGCAACCGCGCCGACGGCGGTGCCGATCAGGCTCCCGATGGACGTACCCAGGCTCACCTGATTGATGAGATCGTTCATGGCGAGCTGGTTCTCCAGCGGCAACGCGACGGGCTCCGCAGCCACCGGCCGCAGCGCGGCGCGGTCCAGGCCGGCGAGGTCGGGCACCAGCCGAAGCGTGTGGCCGTCGGCAGCGATCTGCTGACGCAGCGACAAGCGCTGACCGTCGAGGGTGAACGACAGCGGCAGCGTGTCCACGGTCTGCCCTGCGACATCACGGACAGCCACCGACTGCTGGTCGCTCGAGAGCTCGAAGGCACCGTTCGTCAGTGTGGTGACGACGGTGTCACCGACCAGGTCTGCGCGATAGTTCACCGCTGGGGCGGCGACGTCGGGAGCGGCGGTGGCTGTAGTGGCGCCGCCGATGACGCTGACGGCCGCGAGGGCCGCCGCGGCGGCCGTCAAAGTCGCTGACTGAAGGTTCATACGTACTTCCTCATCTCCTGCTCCAGCCGGTAGGCGTATTGGATGGCTACCGGTAGGCAACTTGCCCGCGACAACGGGCGATCGACGCGAAGCGCCGCGGGCACTGCGAAAGCGGTAACTCGCGTTGATTGCTTCGCGATGCGCGACACTAGCTTACTTATCATTCCGTAGGCTAGCTTTCGCCGTTCATCACCAGTGCCACGTCGGGTCGGTTCTTGTGCCGAGTACAGGCAGGATCGACGCGGAACTCGCGCGGCCCGGGAATGCGAGTGCGCTCAGGGCGGTCACGGTATCGGCGTTGGCCCTGGCTGTCGCGGAGTAGGTGTGCGCTGCGCTGGGCGACATGAGCGTCACGCCACTGTGGTCGACGTCGCCGCTGGATCGAACTGCCCCGAGATGCACTGCAAAGGGCGATCTGCAGCTACTGTCCGGCGCCTCGGCAACCGCGCCAGTCCCCGCAGGGCCGTACTCACCGCCGAGCGACCGAACCGGTTCTACAGACCGGGCTTGCCGGCGCCGGGTGGCCCTGGACTGCTAACGGTCTGCTCGAGTAGAGCTACACTCCCGACCACCGTGACGAGCAGGTCCAGCGATGGCCCAAGCGGCGGACCGGATCAGGGATTCGGGAGATCGAGTTGCTTGGCCAGCAGGCCGGCGAAGGTTCGCATGCCTGCGACCATGTCGAAATTCTCGTCGAGCAGCCACAGGTGTTCGAGTCCGACCAAGGTGGCGATGATCAGATCGGCCAGACCGGCGGTGTCGTCGGTTCCGGCGGCCGAGGTTTCGCCGGGCCGCGTGCGCTCGGCCATGGCCTGGATCGCGATACGCAGCCGGTCCATTCGTGCGCGCGACCATTCAGCGGCCATTTCGGCGCCGTCGCCCGGCGCGAGCGCGCACAGGTGTTCCAAGCGAATGACCTCGCGGCTGCGCGGGCTCTCCTGATTCTCCTGGACGGTCAGCACGAGAAGTCTCACTGCGTCGGCGACTGTGAGGTCTTCGTAGGCGGGCCCCTGTTCGTCGGTGAAGAGCCGGCCTTCATTGGCCAGCACTGCCAACAGCAGCGTGCGTTTGTCCGGGAAATGGTGCAGGACACCGGGTGCCGACAGGCCGACTGCTTTCGCGACGGCGGCGATCGAGGTGCCCGCGTAGCCGCGTTCGGAAAACAGCTCGAGCGCCGCGTCCAGGATTCGAGTGCGGGTTTCGCGCCCGGCCTGGTCGGCGCCGAAGGTGCGGGCCACCGTGTCCCCCTTTCCCGTTGTCGCGTCCGCGCAATCCTATAGGGGTACCTCCGTGTGACGAACGACGGTGCATCGCGCGGAGCGGTATGTAGGTCGCTAGATGTACTGACCGGGACCTTGATCAACCGCGTGAAGGGTGGCTGGCTTGCGCAAGCCGTGCGGGGTCGGGTGATGGTTGTAGTGGTGCAGCCACTCAACAGCGCCGCGTCGTTCTGTCTCTGAGCGGGAGAAGCGGGCGTAAGTCCACCCGTCGGCCATTGTGTGGTGGAAGCGTTCGATCTTCCCGTTCGTCTGGGGTCGATACGGGCGCCTGTACTTTGGCCGGATCGACAGTGCCTCGCAGGTATCTCGCCACAGGTGTGACCGGTAGGCGCCGCAGTTGTCGGACAGCGCTCGCTGGATTGTGAACCCGCGCGCGACGAACCAATCGCCCGCTCAGGACAAGCATCCCTACTTAACGTTTAGTAAGTCTGTTATTCTTCCCGAAGGATCGCCGGAAGTCGCGGACTGCTGGTCATCTGTGCAATGGCTGGCCCGAGCGCACGCGGACGGGCCGGAACCTGATGGAGGATTCATGCAGTTGGTCACTTGGCGGACACGGGTTTTCACGGCGGCCCTGGCGGCGACGGGTGCGTTGCTGGCCATTCCGGGCAGCCCCGCCCAGGCTGATCCGGCGGGCACCGAGATCGCCACCACCGCACTACCGGACGGTTTCCGCGGCCTGTCGAACGGCACGATCATCGACTACTGGACCACCCGCTCCAGCGGTGAACCGGTGAAGGCCAGTGGCGCGCTGTTCGTCCCGTCCGGGCCCACACCCGCGGGCGGCTGGCCGATCATGGCCTACGACCACGGCACCGCCGGCCTCGGCCCGGGCTGCGGCGGACAGACCGACGACACGAAGCTGAGCCGACCGTTCGAAGACAACCTGATCCAGTACTTCGTGGGCAAGGGCTTCGCGGTAGTCGCCCCCGACCTCCTCGGACTGGGCCGCTTCGACACCGGACCACACCCCTACCTGGAGATCAGCAGCGGGGTGAGCGCCACCGTCGACATGGTCCACGCGGCGCGCGCCGCGAACCCGGAACTGTCGCGCACCTGGGCGGTGACCGGCGGCTCGGCCGGTGGACAGCCCGCCTTGGGTGCCGCGCACGATCACGCGGCACTCGCACCCGACCTGGACTTCCGTGGCGTCATCGCCATCGATCCGGAATCGGACGTGGAGGAGGTTTCACCGTTCGTCGGCCCGTGGGTGCCCGCGATCCCGGGTCCGGCGGGGGCTGCGGTGAACGGGTTCACCATCAGCATGATCGACGGGCTGCGTACCACCCACCCCGAGGCCGATGTCGACAGTTACCTCAGCCCTCGCGGCAAACAGCTCCTGGACGACTCGGAAAGCCTGTGCATCGCCGACATCATGAAATTGGCTGCCGGTGTCAGCATGGGCGACTTGTTCTCCCGGCCACTGAACACCCCCCAATTTCAGGCCGCGATGAACGAGTACATGACCGTCCCGGTCGACGGCTACGACACGCCGATGCTGTTGCTGCTCAACACCAATGACATCACCGTGCCGTCTCCACTCCACGCCGCGCTGTTCGCGCAGCTCACCGCCAACCACGTCGACTTCCAGGCTGTGGTCGGCACCGGCGCCCACACCAAGCTGAACCCCCAGATGTGGGACGCCATCAACGCCTTCACCGACCACATCCTGGCCACACCCACCCAACCCTGACCCGGCGACGATCCCACCGCCCGGGCGACAACGAACACTCGGCGACCCTTCGAACGTGAGCCCGCAAGGCTCGCGTGGCAGCCGCCGACTCTGGCCGAGGCCAGGTGCTGGCCGATGCCTGGTGAGCCCGATCGCCGTGTCAGCCAGCCACCCGACAGGATTCGCTTCCTTGGCAAGTCCGCCAGCCGAGAGTCTGCGCCTCGGCATCTCGATCCGATTGGCGTGCCCTCGCCATCGGTGACGCTCGTCGTCCGGCGGAGCGTCGATGACAAGAGGCTCTGAGAGACCATGGAGGCGCTGCTCAACTGATCTGACGGGCAGGCTGATCTGTGGCCCACCAGTAGCCTGTCGACGGCACGTGAAAACTGACCACTGTGCGGCATCCGAAAACTGACCATCCGGTCGGTGACCCTGGTTCTAACCGAGCCAGGGAGGACGAAGGGATGCTTGCCGTGGAGGATTGGGCTGAGATTCGTCGTTTGCACCGGTCAGAGGGCATACCGATCCTGGCGATCGCCCGGCTGATGGGTGTTTCCCGCAACACCGTGAAGCGGGCCCTGGCCTCGGACGGGCCGCCGCAGTACCAGCGCGCGCCGAAAGGGTCGATCGTGGACGCGGTGGAACCGCAGGTCCGCGAGTTGTTGCGAGCGTATCCGACCATGCCGGCGACGGTGATCGCCGAACGGATCGGCTGGACCCGGTCGATCCGAGCGCTATCGGGCAGGGTCGCTGATCTGCGGCCGGCGTATCTGCCACCGGACCCCGCGTCACGGACCGCCTATGTCGCCGGAGAGATCGCGCAGTGCGATTTCTGGTTCCCGCCGATCGAGCTGCCGGTGGAGTCCGGGCAGGTCCGTGGCCCGAAGCAGTTGCCGGTGCTGACGATGGTGCTGGGGTATTCGCGCTGGTTGATGGCGATCCTGGTGCCGTCGCGGCATGCCGAGGACCTGTTCGCCGGATGGTTGGCTTCGATCGCGAAATATGGGGTCGATCGATCGCGAATTCGAGGATCGATCGGGCTGCCGGAGAACGGGTTCCGGTCTCGAATTTCGGCACCACCAGCGGCGTGTCAGCGTGAATGGGCTCGGCGTCGGTACCAGCGCTTGGCGATCGAGACGCCAGCACGACTTCACCAGCCCAGCGGGACCGCTGCCTTGAAAGACCGTTACCGGCAGATTGTCCCTTTATATTGCAGTGCAGGTAGTTTCGCGAATTCTTAGCGTACCGGTGGTAGATACGATGGTCGTGTCAATCAAGATCATCGACCCGGAACGGAGAACCCATGACGACTACCGCAGGCGAAGCGACGTGGAGCAACGCGGGAACCGACAATGACGACCTGATTGTCAGCAGCGTCACGCTCGACCCGAATCCCCCGGTCAAGGGCAAGGACTTCACTGTGACCCTGACCGGCACTCTTCGAAAGGCCATCACCAGCGGGACGATACGGACAACAGTGAAATTCGGCATGATCAAGATCGATCAGGACGAGAAGGCCTTCGGGGCGACCGGTCCGGGCCCGATCGGCTGCCAAGGATCGCTCTCGCTCGGATCTGGCGCGCCGAGCGGCAAGTACGGTCTCATCGTGGTGGTGCTCGACCAGAACAGTGCCGAGTTGGCCGTGGTGGATGCCTCGTTCTCCCTCTGACTCTGATTCGCAGGTGTACCGACGGCCAGGTCGATCCCTTCCCGGCCGTCGGTGCTGCTGCGCGGCCGGTCGGTGGTCAGCCGTCGGGTCGGCGGCTGGTATCGGTCGTGACGTATTCCCCGGTTCGCCGCGCAGCCTTGCTGGTGGTGCCGAATTTCGCGACCGGGGAGCTTCGCTGACCTGTGGGTGGTGCCGAGGTTCGCGATCAGGTAACACCAGGATTCGCGATCAGAACCAGATGGTGGACTCACATCCACCGGCTAGGTTCGGTGCCCCGGGTTTTGGTCTGGGACGGCGAAGGCGCTGTCGGCAGCTGGCACGGCGGCCGCAACAAGCTCACCGCTGAATGTCAGGCGTTCCGAGGCACTTTGGGCGCGAAGGTGCTGATCTGCAAGCCACGGGATCCGGAAGCGAAAGGCATCATCGAACGCGCCTGCGACTACCTCGAGCGGTCGTTCCTTCCGGGCCGGACCTTCACCGGCCCACACGATTTCAACGCCCAGCTCGATGCCTGGCTGACGATGGTGAACACCCGGACCCGGCGGGCGCTGGGGTGCGCACCGACCGATCGGATCGCGACCGGCAGGCGATGCTGTCGTTGCCGCCGGTCGCGCCGGAAACCGGGTGGCGGCGGTCGGCGCGATTACCGCGTGACCACTACGTTCGTCTGGACCCCAACGACTACTCGGTGCATCCATCGGTGATCGGGCGCGGCATCGAGATCGTCGCCGGCCTCGACCGGGTGAAGGTCCACTGCGAGGGCCGGATCGTCGCCGATCATGAACGGATCTGGGGCTGGCATCAGACGATCTCCGATCCCGATCATGTCGAGGCGGCGAAAGTGTTGCGGCGCGGCCGGACCAGAGCCACCGCCACGGCCGCAACATCGGGCCGGCAAGGGATTTCGCCGCGGAGCTGAGCTTCCTCGCCCGGGCGTTGAAGGCTCCGTCGCTGCGAGAGGCCGCCGACCGGCTTGCTGAACGCGCCCGCGCCGAGAACTGGACTCATGAGGAGTTCCTCGTCGCCTGCCTGCAACGCGAAGTGTCTGCCCGCGAATCCCATGGCGGCGAGGGACGCATCCGCGCCGCGCGGTTCCCTTACCGGAAATCGTTGGAAGAGTTCGACTTCGGTCATGCTCGTGGGTTGAAGCGCGACACCATCGCGCATCTGGGGACCCTCGATTTCGTCACCGCCAAAGAGAATGTCGTGTTCCTGGGGCCGCCCGGAACCGGGAAAACCCACCTCGCGATCGGGTTGGCGATCCGGGCGTGTCAGGCCGGGCACCGGGTCGCGTTCGCGACTGCGGCCGAATGGGTCGCCCGCCTGGCCGAGGCCCATCACGCGGGCCGCTTGCAGGGCGAGCTGACAAAGCTCGGCCGTTATCCGCTGCTGGTCGTGGACGAGGTCGGCTACATACCGTTCGAGCACGAGGCGGCGAACCTGTTCTTCCAGCTCGTCTCGTCTCGCTACGAACGCGCCTCGCTGATCGTGACCAGCAACAAGGTCTTCGGCCGGTGGGGCGAGGTCTTCGGCGACGACGTGGTCGCCGCGGCGATGATCGACCGCCTGGTCCACCACGCCGAGGTCATCTCGTTGAAGGGCGACAGCTACCGGCTCAAGGACCGCGACCTCGGTCGTGTCCCCACGGCCGGCACAACTGAAGACTGAAACCAACCAACCGCAGCGGCCAGGTGGTCAGAATTCACTTGCCGTCAGATGGTCCGGATTGGCCTGCCGTTGACATAGCCAGCGCGATGTCAGTCAGACCAGTGTGCGCGCGGGGCGAATTCTGGGGGTCCAGTCCTCGCTTTGTCGCGAGCGACGATGGCGGATCCCTCTGAACGTCGATCGCCGGGAAGTCGACGTGCTGCTGTAGACGGCGTGTACTACGGTGAGTGTGCGCCTGGAAGTGTGGGCGTTTCGAGCGATTTTCCGCGGGCAGCCGACCTGCGGTGTTAGCTGACAGCAACCCCCTAGGGCGCGAACCTGCGACGAGTGACCTGCGCGTTTCCGATTTCTCGGCAGTGCGCCGTGACAGCGGCGAGCCCCTGACCTGCGAATATGTGTCGCAGGTCGAGTGCCCCCGGCAGGAATCGAACCTGCGACCCACTGGCCGGGGAGGGCAACCGAACAACAGAAGTCGGTGCACCCCTGCCGGGGTCCCTGACTGGCAGGGGCCGGTATTCAGGTAGTCGGTATTCCTGCCCGCTGACGCAGCCACCCGCATCCCGAAACGGTGAAATCCCGAGACAATAGACCACGTTCCACGTGCTGCCCATTGGTGGGGACAGCAGCTGTACACCTTCGCTTACGTTGGGATGTAAACCGCGTCACAGTGTACTCAACCGGGCTATCGCGAACCCATACATGCCTGAATGGGATATCGGCACGTCAGAAACGGGCAAGGTCGGTCCGACACATTGGGTACCGCGGAAGTATGGTCCGAAATGTCGGAACTCTGCTGTGGTCGAGATCTCGCTGCAACCGGGGTCACATTGCTGCCTGTGTTAACAGTGGATTAATCTTAATTAAGTCGATGGTCGCTGATGCCCATTGTGATGACCATTCGCCTTCCGAAATCTTCTTCGGAATCGCAGTGTCGCGCGTTGGAAATTCATAGTGCTTCCGACTTGGTTTCCGATATACGGCACCGCAGACTACTGTAGCTGGAAAAATGACTCATTCAACAATTCTGCGCATACCGAACAAGAATGCCGACCCCGAACTCTGGGACGCGCAAGACGGCAGGCGCACAGCTCTTGTCGCGCAAGCTCATTCATCGGCTCCGGCTGTCATGGGGCACTTGGCTGCGGCGGCCTCGGGCTTGATCACGATCTTCCTGTTGTTCCAGCCCTGGCTGTCGGCCTCGGGGCCGACCGGGAGGTTGAGTTCTGACGCTTTCGGCAGGATCGACGGCGTCAGCGATCGTCGCGTCGACTGGTCGACTGGCAGGTATTACGAGGCGGACATAAGCGGCACCTGGGCCGTGTTGGCCGCCCTCGCCGCGGCGGCGACCGTCGCTGCGGTAGTGATGTACGTGCGAATCCGCAGCAGCGCACTCTCGTATCTGGTAGTGGCTTCCGCAGTTGCTACAGCGATTTTCGTTCTTGCCGATCTGTTGTATCTCAGCGGAAAAGCGCCGGATTTGCGTGGAATGACCGAAGGAGATCATCCAGTTGACGGCATCAGCGGACTGATCCAACAGTTTCTCGGAGATGATCGGCCGGATTTCGGCAGTCGGCAGGTCGCGAGCGCAGGCCTCGACCCGGCAGCATTACTGAGCGGCGCGAGCGCATTCGCGGGAGCCGTGGCAGCGGCCGCGTCAGGCCTTCGCAGGCACGCTCGCCGCACGATCCCCCTGGTACTGGCGGCGCCAAAGTCGAACCAGAGAGACCAGCACGGCATTTCACTACTGTGGAGATAATAGTGGCCGGAGTGTTTCACCTCTTCACTCCTACCGCATCAATTCGCCTCGACGTCCGTAGTGGCTGTGCGAGGCGGTCGGGCTGACTTGGCAGGGGCCTCTGTTCGTGACGGCGCTTGGTGTGGCGGTGCTGCTCGTGGGCCGCTACAACGTGCCGGCCGCGACGCTGGGTGCCGCCGGCGATGCCGGTGTGGCACACCGGCTCCGGGACTTCCTCGTCGTCGACCTATTGGCCGAGGCTGACCGCGTGTACGGTGCGGCCAGCTCGGACCACTGCATGCACGCCGGCATCACCGAACTGCGCCCGGCGGCCGGCGGCGATCTTCTGACCGTTGGCGAAGGCATCGCCCTCAGAGCGCCCCTAGCTGTTCGAGCGTTGTGCGGTACCAAATCGCCAGTTCGAGCTCGGCATCGGCACTGGTCAAATGTCCTTTTGCGCCCCCGGCAGGAATCGAACCTGCGACCTAGGGATTAGAAGGCCCTTGCTCTATCCAACTGAGCTACGGAGGCGG
Source organism: Nocardia stercoris (assembly GCF_003696265.1). Taxonomy (GTDB): domain Bacteria; phylum Actinomycetota; class Actinomycetes; order Mycobacteriales; family Mycobacteriaceae; genus Nocardia; species Nocardia stercoris. The sequence goes on from NZ_RFFH01000004.1 coordinate 364,143, forward strand.
ATGTGGAGCATTGTAACGGGCGGGGACGGGTGGGTCTGGTGTGTCGAGGGTGGGTTGGGTGGGGGTGTAGTGGGGGTCACAGTGGGGGTGGGGGAGTGAGGGTGGGACTGGTTGGTGGGGGGTCGAGAACTACTCTGGGGGGTATGTCGTCACCGCAGGAAACCGCTGTCGACCCCGTGTCTCCGGTCGAGCGACGGGAGCCGGCGGGACGGTTCGGAGTCGTCACCGGTTTCGCGCTGCTGGTGGCGGGTATCGTCGCGCCGCTGGTGGTGGGGTTGTCGGCGGCGCAGGCGTTGACGCTGCTCGGGATCCCGGATCCCGGGCCGTTGACCACGTACGGGTTGCCGGCGGTGCGGGCGGTCGCGGATCTCGCGGGGGCGCTGACCGTCGGGTCGCTGTTGTTCGCGGCGTTCCTGGTTCCGGCGCAGAGCGACGGGTTGCTCGGGGTCGGGGGGTACCGGGCGTTGCGGCGGGCGGGGGTGGCGGCGCTCGTGTGGGCGGGGGCGGCGTTGTTGCTGGTGCCGTTGACGCTGTCGGACACCACCGGTCAGCCGGTGCGGAGCATCCTTCGCCCCGAAGAGATCTGGCGTGCCCTGCCGAAGGTGGAGGTCGCGGGGGCGTGGCGGACCACGGCGATCATGGTGCTGCTGTTGGCGATCGCGTGCCGGCTGGCGCTGCGGTGGGGATGGACGCCGCCGCTGTTCGCGTGGTCGCTGCTGTGCATGTTGCCGATCGCGCTGACCGGGCACTCGTCGGCCGGCGGTGCGCACGACCTGGCGACCAACAGCCTCATCCTGCATTTGGGTGGCATGGCGGTGTGGGTCGGCGGCCTGTTCGCGGTGCTGGCCTACGCGTTGCGCGGCGGCAAGTACACCGGCCTGGCCGCGCGCCGATTCTCCGCGGTGGCGGCGATCGCGTTCGCGGTCGTCGCGCTCAGCGGCATCGTCAATGCCTGGGTGCGGATGTCGCCGTCCGACCTGTTCACCACGACGTACGGCCGGCTGGTGCTCGCGAAGGCCGCCGCGCTGACGCTGCTCGGGCTGCTCGGGCTGGTGCAGCGTCGTCGCGCGCTGCCCGCGCTGGAAGCCGAACCCGCCGATCGGACGGCTCTGGTCCGGTTCGCCGGGGTGGAGGCCCTGATCTTCGCGGCCACCGTCGGTCTCGCCGTCGGCTTGGGCCGCACTCCGCCGCCGCCGTCCACGCGCATCCCGTCTCCGGCGGAGGTCGAGCTCGGCTACGATCTGCCCGCACCCCCGACGCTCGGCCGCTTCCTGTTCGACTGGCGGTTCGATCTGATCTTCGGGACGCTCGCACTCGTGCTGGCGGCGCTGTACCTGGCCGGTGTGGTCCGGCTGCGGCGGCGCGGTGACGCGTGGCCGGTCGGGCGGACCATCGCCTGGCTGTCCGGCTGCGCGGTGCTGCTGTTCGCGACCAGTTCGGGTGTGGGGCGGTACGCGCCGGCCATGTTCAGTGTGCACATGGCTCAGCACATGATGATGTCTATGCTGGCGCCGATCCTGTTCGCGCTCGGTGGCCCGGTTCTGCTGGCTCTGCGCGCGCTGCCGCCGGCCGGCCGCAACAATCCGGCGGGCCCTCGGGAATGGGTGCTGGCGGCCGTGCACAATCCGGTGTCGCGGTTCCTCACCTATCCGATCGTGGCGACCGGTCTGTTCATCATCGGGTTCTACGCCCTGTATCTCGGCGGCATCTTCGACCAGACGGTGAATTCGCACGGCGCGCATCTGGCGATGAACGTGCACTTCCTGCTGTCGGGCTACCTGTTCTACTGGGTGGTCATCGGCATCGACCCGAAGCCGCGTGAGGTCTCGCCGTTCACGAAGGTGGGCATGGTGTTCGGCTCGCTGCCGTTCCACGCCTTCTTCGGGGTGGCGTTGATGAGCATGACCACGGTGATGGGCGACTGGTACTACCGCGCCCTGGGGCTGAACTGGAACACCGATCTGCTCCAGGATCAGCGCACGGGCGGTGGCCTGGCCTGGGCCAGTGGTGAGGTGCCGCTGGTCCTGGTGATGATGGCGCTGCTGATCCAGTGGTCGCGCAGCGACGAGCGGCTCGCGACCCGGCTGGACCGGGCCGCCGACCGAGACGACGATGCCGCGCTCGCGGCCCACAACGCCATGTTCGCGGAACTGGCCGAGCGGGACCGTGGGGCTCGCGGATGATCGATTCGCCTGACTCGCCGGACAATCCGATCCGGCTACCCCGTAAACCCGCGCGCGTCTTCCGCTCCGATGTGCGGATGGCCCGGCTGCGGGTCGGCGACGCCGTGCGGGTGACGCCGGTGTTCCATACTGAGGTGACGGGTCCGCGCGGCCCGGTCAAGGTGACGTTCAAACTCGAATATCTGCAGCTGGGTGGCACTTTCAAGGTGCGCGGCAGTCTGAACGCACTGCTCGAGGCGGGCGACGACGGCCGGCCCGCGGTGATCGCCTCGGGTGGGAACGCGGGGATCGCCGCGGCGCTGGCCTGTGCGATGCGCGGCCGGGCCTGTACGGTCGTGGTCCCGGAGTCGGCGCCGCACACCAAGGTGGCCGCGATGTGGGCCTACGGCGCCGAAGTGCTCTGGCACGGAACGAGTTACGCCGAGGCCTATCGTCACGCGAACGAGCTGGCCACCGAGCGCGGCGCATTGCAGTTGCATGCCTACGATCTGGCCGCGGTGGTGGCCGGCGCGGGTGTGGTGGGCCTGGAGATCGAGCGTCAGGTGCGCGGCCGACCGCCGGTGCTGGTCGCGGTCGGCGGTGGCGGCCTGTTGGCGGGGATCGCGGCCGCGTTCGGGCCGCGGGGGCGGGTGATCGGTGTGGAACCCAAGGGCGCGCCGACGCTGCACGCCGCCCTGGCGGCGGGCCGGCCGGTGGACGTGCGGGTGAACAGCATCGCCGCGGATGCGTTGGGCGCCACCCGAGTCGGGGATATCGCCTGGAACGTGGCCAAGCGCTACGACGTCGGATCGGTGCTGGTCACCGACGACGCGATCGCGGTCGCCCGGGAGTATCTGTGGCGCGAGTTCCGGATCGTGGTGGAGGCGGCGGGAGCCACCGCGCTGGCCGCGATCCAGAGCGGTGCGTATCTGCCGGCGCCGGGGGAGCGTCCGGTGATCGTGTTGTGCGGGGCCAACACCGATCTCGCGACGCTGTAGCACCGGCGGGGTCCGACGGCGGATCCCGTTGGGAACACGCGTTGTTCACATGCGCCCGAGTTATCCACATTCGGCGATCGGGGGTGTTGCGGGCACTCCGGAACGGCCACTCTGGAACTGTCACCGATCCGGCCGATAGTCCAGGGGTGGAGTCATGTACGAAGCGAATACCGCAGTGATCGGCAATGTCGTCACGGTTCCCGTCCGCCGCGTGCTGTCCAGTGGCGAACAGGTGCTCAGTTTCCGCATGGCGAGTACCGCTCGCCGCCTCGACCGCGAATCCGGGGAATGGACCGACGGCGGCACCCTGTATCTCACGGTCAACTGCTGGCGGCGCCTGGTCGACGGGATCGACGGCGCCCTCGGCAAGGGCGACCCGATCATCGCCTACGGGCAGTTACGCACCAACGAGTACCGCACGCGCGACGGCGTGCACCGGCACGATCTGGAGATGCAGGCCACAGCCGTGGGCCCCGACCTCGGCCGATGTACCGTGCAGGTCCAGCGGCGGCCGCCGCTGCGGGCCTTCTGCGGTGCGTCTGCGGCGCAGCCCGCCGACCCCGCGCCGACCGGGGCCGATTCCGTCGACCCCGAGGCGGCGACTACGCTCGACGCCGGTTGATTCGGCTCCGGCGCCCCGGTCGACAAGGGGTTGTCGCGCCCAGTACCGAACCATCGGCCCACTCATCGTCCCCCACTACCGGCGGGTGAGGACGGTTCCCGTCGCGGATAGGATTCCTTATATGGCTGAATTCATTTATCAGATGCGGAAAGTTCGCAAGGCACACGGCGACAAAGTCGTCCTCGACGATGTGACCTTGAACTTCCTGCCCGGCGCCAAGATCGGTGTCGTCGGCCCGAACGGCGCGGGTAAGTCGAGCGTCATGAAGATCATGGCCGGACTGGATCAGCCGAACAACGGTGACGCGTGGCTCGCGCCCGGCGCGACGGTCGGCATCCTGCAGCAGGAGCCGCCGCTCAACGAGGAGAAGACCGTCCGCGGCAACGTCGAGGAGGGTATGGGCGAGATCATGGTGAAGCTGCAACGCTTCAACGAGATCGCCGAGCTCATGGCCACCGACTACTCCGACGAGCTCATGGACGAGATGGGCAAGCTGCAGGAGGAGCTCGACCACGCCGACGCCTGGGACCTCGACTCCCAGCTCGAGCAGGCCATGGACGCGCTGCGCTGCCCGCCGCCGGACGCGGAGGTCACCAACCTCTCCGGTGGTGAGCGCCGCCGCGTCGCGCTGTGCAAGCTGCTGCTGAGCAAGCCCGACCTGCTGCTGCTCGACGAGCCCACCAACCACCTCGACGCCGAGTCGGTGCTGTGGCTCGAGCAGCACCTGGCCCAGTACGCGGGCGCCGTGCTGGCCGTCACCCACGACCGGTACTTCCTCGACAATGTCGCGGAGTGGATCCTCGAGCTCGACCGCGGTCGCGCCTACCCCTACGAGGGCAACTACTCCACCTACCTGGAGAAGAAGGCCGAGCGCCTCGAGGTACAGGGCAAGAAGGACCAGAAGCTGCAGAAGCGCCTCAAGGAGGAGCTTGCCTGGGTGCGCTCGGGTGCCAAGGCCCGGCAGTCCAAGAACAAGGCCCGCCTCGACCGGTACGAGGAGATGGCGGCCGAGGCCGAGCAGATGCGGAAGCTGGACTTCGAGGAGATCCAGATCCCGGCCGGCCCGCGTCTGGGCAGCGTCGTGGTCGAGGTCGAGCACCTGGACAAGGGCTTCGGCGACCGCCAGCTGATCAAGGATCTCTCGTTCACGTTGCCGCGCAACGGCATCGTGGGCGTGATCGGCCCGAACGGTGTGGGTAAGACCACGCTGTTCAAGACGATCGTCGGTCTCGAGTCGCCTGACAGCGGCAACGTCAAGGTCGGCGAGACGGTCAAGTTGAGCTATGTCGACCAGAACCGCGCCGGCATCGACCCGAAGAAGAACGTCTGGGAGGTCGTCTCCGAGGGCTTGGACTTCATCCACGTCGGCAACCAGGAGATGCCGTCGCGGGCCTATGTGTCGGCGTTCGGCTTCAAGGGCCCGGACCAGCAGAAGCCGGCGGGCGTGCTCTCCGGTGGTGAGCGCAACCGGCTGAACCTGGCCATGACCCTCAAGCAGGGTGGAAACCTGATCCTGCTCGACGAGCCGACCAACGACCTCGACGTCGAGACCCTGGGCTCGCTGGAGAACGCGCTGGAGAAGTTCCCCGGCTGCGCCGTGGTCATCTCCCACGACCGGTGGTTCCTGGACCGCACCTGCACCCACATCCTGGCCTGGGAGGGTGACGACACCAACGAGGCCAAGTGGTTCTGGTTCGAGGGCAACTTCGAGGCCTACGAAGCGAACAAGATCGAGCGGCTGGGTCTGGAGGCGGCGCGTCCGCATCGGGTCACCCACCGCAAGCTCACCCGCGACTGAGCCGGCCGGGCGGGTCCGGCTCTGTGGCCGGGCCCGCCGGGGCAACCCTTTTCGACAGGCTGGCAATTTCGTGGCAACCGTAATGTCCTGCGATTCTCGGCGCTACTGGCGGGTAGTGCGTCGACGTGTGGCACTGCCATTGAATTCTTGATATTCCTCCTGGTCTGGGCTTTGTTTCTCGGCCTGTCACATAACGACCGAGCGGTCCGATCTATATCTGTGAGCCCTGCGTCATCGAGGCTTCAACAGGATTCAACCCCGGCCTCTCCGGCGCACAGCTACTCTCGTCCCGGCGTCACTTTTAGGCGGAAACGATCCGAGGGAGTTGGCGAGAAAAATGACGGTCTCGTCCGAGATATCCACTGCGGCATGGATTGCCACCCTGCCGGAAGACCTGCGCCGAGCGCTCGCCACGCTCGAGGAGGCCTACTTCCGGCACGTCGATGCGGCCGATGCGGACTGCGCGGTCACCGGGATCCTGGTGCCCGTGTTCCGGCACCACGTCGATCTGGGTATGCGGCGATTGCCGGGCGAGGCGCGGGTGCGGGTCTACCACCCCGACGACGGGTCGGGCCTGGGGGCGGCGGTCCAGATCGTCACCGACGACATGCCGCTGCTGGTCGAATCGGTGACCGCGGCACTGAGCCGCACCGGCGCCAGTATCAGCGACACCATCCACCCCATCTTCGAGGCCACGCGGGACGCGCACGGTCACCTCGAGGCCATGGTGCCGCACGAGGTCGACGCCAACGGGGGCGCCGGACTGCGCGAATCGTGGATGCACATCCAGCTGCACCCGTCGACCAGCGCCGAACAGCTGCGCGCCATCGAAGAGGCGGTGCCGGACGTGCTGGCCGACGTCCGGCAGGTGATCGACGACACCGAGGCGATGAGCGAGGTCCAGCAGCGGCTCGCGGCCGAACTCGACGCGGCCGCCGAGAGCGGGGTACCGCCGTTCCGGGCCGTCGACCTGGTCGACTGCGCCGATCTGCTGCGCTGGCTCGCCGACGGGCACTTCACCATGCTCGGTTATGCCCGGTTCCGCCGGTTGCCCGACGGCGGATCGGAGATGGTGCCCGATTCCAGCCTCGGCGTGCTGCGGCCCGATCTGGGCACCGACTTCCGGGTGCCCGAGGACGGCGGCGACCGGCAGCTGCTCATGCTCACCCAGGGCCTGGTCCGGGCCACCGTGCACCGCGCGGTGTACCCGTACTTCATCAGCGTGGCCGAATTCGACCGCACCGGTGCGGTTCTCGGCGAGCACCTGTTCATCGGGGTCTTCACCGTCGCGGCGCTGCACGAGAACGTGCTCGAGATTCCGGGCGTCGAGCGGGTGGTTCGCTCGGTCATCGAGGAGAGCGGTTTCGATCTCGACTCGTTCTCCGGCCAGGCCATGTTGGAGGTGATCCAGTCCTTCCCGCGCACCGAACTGCTGTCCTCGGACGCCGAGACGCTGCGCCGCACCGCGAGCGCGGTGCTCAATGTCGGCCTGCGCCGCCAGGTTCGGCTGTTCCTGCGCGCGGACACCTACGGCCGCTTCGTGTCCGCGATGGTGTACCTGCCGCGCGACCGCTACACCACCGCGGTCCGGTTGCAGATGCAGGAGATCCTGGTTCGCGAACTCGGCGGCGAGTCGATCGACTACTCCGCGCGAGTGTCGGAGAGCGAACTGGCGAGCGTGTATTTCACGGTGCGTCTGCCGGAATCGGGTGAGCCCGTCGACACCGGCGAAGAGAACCGGATGCGGATCCAAGGGCTGCTCGGCGAGGCCAGCCGCACCTGGGACGACCGCCTCGCCGACGTGGTGTCGACGTCAGCCGCCCTGGATCCGGCTGTGGTGCAACGGTATTCGGACGCACTGCCCGACGCATACAAGGAGGACTTCGACCCCGCGCGGGCCCTGGCCGACATGGTCCGGCTGGAGCGGCTCGCCGACGGCGCCATCGACCAGTACCTCTACCGGCACCCGGGTGCGGCGCCCGGGGCCTGGCGGTTCAGCCTCTACGTCGGCGCCGGAATCTCACTGAGTCAGGTTCTTCCGCTGCTGCAGAGCCTCGGCGTGGAGGTGGTCGACGAACGGCCCTACCGGCTGGACTTCGAGAACGGCCCACAGCGCTGGATCTACGACTTCGGCCTGCAGGCCCAGCCGGACCTGCTGCGCACCTCACTGGAGCGGGATCTCGACGCCGAACTGGTGGATTCGCCGACCCGGATGAGCACGCTCGACGCGCGGGAGCGCGGCATGCGCACCCGGTTCAAGGCGACGTTCGACGCGCTGTGGCACGGCCGCGCCGAGGCCGACCGGCTCAACGAGCTGGTCCTGCGCGCCGGCCTCGACTGGCGGCAGGTCTCGATCCTGCGCGCCTACTCGAAGTACCTGCAGCAGGCCGACTTCCCCTACAGCCAGGCCAATATCGCCCGCGTGCTGCTCGCCTCCCCGGTCGCGGCGCGGCTGTTCGTCGACCTGTTCGCGGCCCAGTTCGACCCGGAGACCGCCGCCGAGGAACGTGCCGACGAGCCGGCCGCCGCGCTGCGGGCCGTCATCGACGAGGTGGTCAGCCTCGACGCCGACCGCATCCTGCGGGCGGTGCTCGGGCTGGTGCGCGCGTCGCTGCGCACCAACTACTACATGGTCGACGCCGAGGGCCGGTCCCGCGACTATCTGTCGATCAAGGTCGACCCCGCGCAGATCGTCGAATTGCCCAAGCCCCGGCCGCGTTTCGAGATCTTCGTGTACTCGCCGCGGGTGGAGGGTGTGCACCTGCGCTTCGGTGCGGTGGCGCGTGGCGGTCTGCGCTGGTCGGATCGGCTGGAGGACTTCCGTACCGAGATCCTGGGCCTGGTGAAGGCGCAGGCGGTGAAGAACGCGGTCATCGTGCCGGTGGGTGCCAAGGGCGGCTTCGTAGTGAAACGGCCGCCGCAGACCACCGGTGACCCGGCCGGTGACCGGCAGGCGCTGCAGACCGAGGGGATCGCCTGCTACCGGACCTTCATCTCCGGCCTGCTGGATCTCACCGACAACGTCGACCTGGTCGACAGCACGGTGGTGCCGCCGCAGCGGGTGGTCCGCCGCGACAGCGACGACCCCTACCTGGTGGTCGCCGCGGACAAGGGCACCGCCAGCTTCTCCGATATCGCCAACGGGGTCGCGCAGGACTACGGCTTCTGGCTCGGCGACGCGTTCGCGTCCGGCGGCTCGGCCGGCTACGACCACAAGGCCATGGGCATCACCGCCAAGGGCGCCTGGGAGAGCGTGAAGCGGCACTTCGCCGAGATGGACATCGACACGCAGACAACAGATTTCACCGTCGTCGGGGTCGGCGACATGTCCGGTGACGTGTTCGGCAACGGCATGCTGCTCTCCGAGCACATCCGGCTGGTGGCGGCGTTCGACCACCGGCATATCTTCATCGACCCCGAACCGGACGCGGCCACCTCGTTCCGCGAGCGGCAGCGGATGTTCGCGCTCCCGCGCTCGTCCTGGGCCGACTACGACACCTCGCTGATCAGCGAGGGCGGCGGGGTCTGGGACCGCTCGGTCAAGGCGATCCCGGTGAACGCCCAGCTGCGGCGCGCGCTCGGCCTGGCCGACGAGGTGATCTCGCTGTCGCCGCCGGACATGATCCGGGCGATCCTGCTGGCGCCGGTCCAACTGCTCTGGAACGGCGGTATCGGCACCTACGTCAAGGCCGCGAGCGAAACCAACGCGGAGGTGGGCGACAAGTCCAACGACGCGGTGCGGGTCGATGCCGCCCAGTTGCGGGTCGCGGTGATCGGCGAGGGCGGCAACCTCGGGGTCACGGCACTGGGCCGGATCGAGTTCTGCCGCGCGGGCGGCAAATGCAACACCGACGCGCTGGACAACTCGGCGGGCGTGGACTGCTCCGACCACGAGGTCAATATCAAGGTCCTGCTCGACGGCGTGGTCTCAGCCGGCGAACTGCCTGCAACACAACGCAATGCGCTGCTGGCGTCGATGACCGACGAGGTGTCGGACATGGTGCTGGCCGACAACGTATCCCAGAACTTCCTGATGGGTATGTCGCGCGCCGAGGCGGCCGACCTGCTCAATGTGCACGCGCGGGTCATCGCCGATCTGGAGAAGCGGCGCGGCCTGGACCGAGACCTCGAGGCGTTGCCTACGGAGGCCGACATCGCCACGCGGCTCGACGAACACAGCGGCCTGACCTCGCCGGAGCTGTCGAATCTGATGGCGCACGTGAAGCTTTCGCTCAAGTCGGATCTGCTCGACAGCGATCTGCCCGATATGGCGCACTTCGCGGGCCGGCTGCCCCAGTACTTCCCGACACCGCTGCGCGACCGGTTCGGTGCGGCCATCAAGCGGCACCGGCTGCGTCGCGAGATCGTGACGACCATGGTGGTCAACGAGATGGTCGACCTCGGCGGTATCACCTACGCCTACCGGCTGGGTGAGGAGGTCGGTGCCACCAGCACCGATGCGGCCCGGGCCTTCGCCGCCACCACGGCCATCTTCGATCTGCCCACCATCTGGCGGCGGATCCGGGCCGCGCGGGTCCCCGTCGTGGTCAAGGACGAGCTGGAGATCGAGACCAAGCGCACGCTCGACCGGGCCTCCCGGTGGCTGCTCACCAACCGGCCGCAGCCGGTCGCGGTGGGTGCCGAGATCCACCGGTACGCGGGCAAGGTGCGCGAGTTGGCGCCCGAGGTGCCCAGCTGGTTGCGCGGCCACCATCTCGACTCACTGGATTCGTCCACCACCCGGCTGGCCGCGCAGGGCGCGCCCGCCGATCTGGCCGCGGAAGTATCCGGACTGCTCAATCTGTTCCCGCTGTTGGACGTCATCGACATCGCCGACATCACCGACCGCGACGGGTCGGAGGTCGGCGCGCTGTACTACGCGCTCAACGACCACCTCAAGATCGACTGGCTGCTGCAGGCGGTCGATCACCTCGAACGCGGCGACCGCTGGCACGCGCTGGCCCGGCTGGCACTGCGCGACGACATGTACTCGTCGTTGCGCTCGCTCACCCTCGACGTGCTCTCCGGTGGCGACCCGGAGGAGACCGCGGAGGAGAAGATCGCCTACTGGGAGTCGAAGAACCAGTCCCGGCTGGGCCGTGCGCGCGGCGCGCTGTCGGAGCTGTTCGCCTCCGGCGTGCACGATCTGGCGACCTTGTCCGTCGCGGCGCGGCAGGTGCGTTCGATGGTCAGTGGTGTCGGCGCGCAGTCGGAGGTGCCGCGCTAGCCCGGCGAGGAAACCGGCATTACGGGGAAACCGGCATACTGGTTAGTCGTTGCGCCTCCCGCCGGCCCGGCGGGAGGCGATCGGCAACCGAGCGGAGGATGCGTGTGACGAGCGTTGTGTCGGCGAAGCGATACCACTCGAAGGTCGAGGTCCGATGGTCGGACATGGATGCCTTCCAGCACATCAACCATGCCCGGATGGTGACCCTGCTGGAGGAGGCGCGCATTCCCTTCCTGTTCTCCGACGACTGCCCGACCAAGGCCCTGCGCAGCGGCTGCGTACTCGCTGACCTGCACGTGAAGTACAAGGGCCAGCTGCGGCACGAGGACACGCCGCTCGATATCGCCATGTGGATAACGCAGTTGCGCGCAGTCGATTTCACCGTCGAGTACGAGGTGCGCGGTGCCGGCGCGGCACCGGATTCACCGCCCGCGGTGGTGGCCACGACCCAGCTGGCCGCGTTCGACATCGACACCCAGCGGCTGCGCCGGCTGTCCCAGGCCGAGCGCGACTATCTGGCGTTGTGGACGGCCTAGTGCCCGATGCGCTGGAGCTGCGGGTGCCCGATCCCGCCGAGCGGGAGAACCTGTCGACCTTCCTGACCCGGGCGCTGCGGATCGACCCGGCCGCCGTCGTCCGGCTGCGCCGTCGCGGCCCGCATCAGGTGACCCTGTGGGTGGCAACGGGATTCGAGGCGCTGGCGGCACGAACCATCGGCGCCGAACTCAGCGTGGCAGACGTGACCGTCGCCGCGGACACCCTGCTGGGCGCGGTATCCGGCGGTGCGGCCCGCCCGATTCCGCTCGGATATTCGATGGATTCCGCGTGGCGGACGGGCCTGCCGCCGATGTCCGGCTTCACCCATGTCGACGATGTCCCGGCCCGCGCGCTGGTCGAATTGGCCGGGCGCGGTGCGGAACTGGCCGACGAACACGGCAGCGGTCACGGCCCGCCGGCCGGGCTGCTGGAGCAGACGGTGCTCACGGTGACCGGGAACGGGGAGACCGTCGAGGTGCCGATGCGGGTGGTATTCGCTTTGACCGCAATGGATTTCATCCCCCATGCGGGCGAGCGGGCGGTGCCGCTGCGCATCGACGCCGCCGAGGTCGTGCGGGTGCGCGCCACCCGCACCTGGCTGCGCCTGGACGCGCGGTACGGCTCGGTGGCACGCCGACGCGGTCCCGGATTACCGCTGCTCACCGGATAACTCGCGACAACCGCAGACCGACACCGGTCGAATCCGCCGGATCACCGGATTATCCGGATAGTCTTCGTGCGTTCGAGACGAAGGGACGGAACATGGGGTTCGACCTCAATTGGTTTGCGGTTCGGGACAAGACGGCGGACGCGGTGTGCGGTGGGCTCGGGCTGCGACGGTCCGGAGAGCGCACCGACTTTCCGAGTCCGCGCTACGCGGGGGCCGAGCTGGCCGGTGGCTGGTACCTAGTGGTCGAGGAGAGCGCGCGGGCCCACGTCGGCGACGCCTGGGACCTCGCCGACATCTCGAAGGGCTGCGAAGTCGCCGCCTTCTCGGTGGCCGAGACCGCCGGCTACGCGGAACTGCTCGGCTGGCGCGACGGCGAACTCGTGTGGGCGGTCCGCGACGACCCGGACACCGGACTCGACCTCACCGGCGACTTCCCGGCCGAACTGGCCGGCCGGATCGCCGAGGTGCGCGCCCAACTGGCCGCCGCGAGCGACCCGGACGACGTCGACCTGGGCGATCTGCCCACCGACCTGGGCAAGGCCTATCTCGGCTTCGAATACGACGGGCTGCTGGGCGCACCCGGCGACGCGCGCTTCGAACGCCTCGACGCCACCGTCTGATCAACGGCAACGACTCCGGCACCTTCGCGGTGCCGGAGTCGACGGCGGATGTGCGGCTACTCCGCGGCAGGTGTCAGGCCGCGCCCTCACCGAGGTACTGCAGCCAGACCGGGTCCAGCTCGGCGGTGGTCGACAGCAGCCGCCAGTGCGGCCCCTTCGGCGACACCAGCTGGTGCTTGAGGGTCCAGCCGAGCTCGCTGAGCAGCTTGTCGGCCTTGTTGTGGTTGCAGGGCGCGCACGACGCGACGCAGTTCTCCCACGAGTGGGCGCCGCCGCGACTGCGGGGTATCACGTGGTCGATGGTCTCGGCCTTGCCGCCGCAGTAACCGCAGCGGTACCGGTCGCGGTGCATGAGCGCGGCGCGGGTCATGGGGACCCGGGCGCGGTAGGGGACGCGGACGTAGTTACGCAGCCGGATCACCGAGGGCAGCGAGACCTCGGCTTCGGCCGAGCGGACGACCGGTCCCTCCGGATTGTGGTGGACCGGGTCGGCCTTGTCGCAGATGAGGAGGACGATCGCGCGGCGGGCGGACAGCGCGGTGAGCGGCTCGTAGGTGGCGTTGAGAAGCAGCACCCGGCGCTTCACCCAGGCGGTGGCCGCGGCCTGTTCGGGGGAACGGGGTTCCGGAGCCCGGCTGTCGCCGGCTCGGTTTTCTGGAGATCGGTGCCCGTGGGCGCCGGTATGCGAATGATCGGATACGAGTTGCAGCGGAGTAGCCCCCGACCCACGACTGTGGACATCGGCGGGCTGGAGTTGTCGGTGCGCCCGCGCCTCATGTGAACCGGCGGTGTGCCGCTGCTTCATCTCGACCCCGAATTCGTTGTGTTCGGTTCGTGTGGTATCCGGGTGGATATGCCACAAGTTGACCACGGAACACCCGCCCGCGCACGCTGTTTTCGGTGTTTCGCAACCGTCCGCAACGTGTTCGTGCTGCAAGGAGTGCCGGGCTGCTACGCAGCCCATGGTCCGGCCTCGGTCTGAACGCCCGGTGAAGCCGGGGGAGCCGTCCAGATGAAGCCAGAATGCCCTACCGGAGGCGACCGGTGGGAAACGTTCACATTCCGATTGCGAGACCGACGTCACATGTGACCGGCCCGCCGGTCGGCCCCACCGGCCCGCGGGAGCGGGTGGCGCGGGCAGAATGGATCGCGGTACTAGCGGTTGAGCAGATCGAGAGGGTCGATGAGTTCCGGAGAACAGACGACGACATCGTTCTACGCGGCGGTCGGCGGCGCGGAGACCTTCCGCCGCATCGTGTCGGTGTTCTATCGCGAGGTGGCAGCCGACGAGATCCTGCGCCCGCTGTACCCGGAGGCGGACCTGGAACCGGCCGAACGCCGGCTGCGGATGTTCCTGGAGCAGTACTGGGGTGGTCCGCGGACCTACGGCGAGGAACGTGGGCATCCGCGGCTGCGGATGCGGCATCATCCGTTCCGGATCGGCCCGATCGAGCGGGACGCCTGGTTGCGGGCGATGCGGATCGCGGTCGGCGAGATCGAACCGGCCGTCCTCGACGACACCCATCGGCAGGAGATGCTCGCCTACTTCGAGATGGCGGCCGATTCGCTGATGAACTCCCCGGTCTGACCGCCGCGGACCGAACCGCCCGGATGCCGCCGTTTGCGGCATCGATCACGCTGGCCGCTGAAAGTTCGCCCGAAACGGTCGCGCATGGTCCTTCGGCCACCCGCGGCCGCATTGTTTGGCAGCATAGCCACCGTGACAGCAACTCCGACCGGCATGCCGGTCTCGGCGTGGTGGCAGTCCGCCGTCTTCTATCAGGTGTATCCGCGCTCGTTCGCGGACGGTGACGGTGACGGCGTCGGCGATCTGACCGGGCTGCGCGAGCGGCTGGGTTATCTCGAGCTGCTGGGCATCGACGCGCTGTGGATCTGCCCGGTGATGCGGTCGCCGATGGCCGACGGCGGCTACGACGTGAGCGATCCCCGCGATATCGATCCGCTGTTCGGCAGTGTGGCCGATCTGGACGCGCTGGTCGCCGAGGCGCACGCCCGAGGCATCCGGGTGACGATGGATCTGGTCCCCAACCACACCAGCGACCGGCATCCCTGGTTCGCCGCGGCGGTGGCCGCCGGCCCGGGCAGTCCCGAACGCGCCCGCTACCTCTTCCGTGACGGCCGCGGACCCGACGGTTCCCTGCCGCCCAACAACTGGCCGAGCATCTTCGGCGGGCCCGCCTGGACCCGGATCGTCGAGCCCGACGGCCGCCCCGGCCAGTGGTACCTGCACATCTTCGCACCCGAACAACCCGACTTGAACTGGGAGAACCCCGAGGTCGCGGCCGATTTCGAGACCACCATGCGGTTCTGGCTCGACCGCGGGATCGACGGCTTCCGCATCGATGTGGCGCACGGGATGGCCAAGCCGGCCGGGCTGCCGGATATGGACCGGGTCGAGAGCCGGTTGCTGAAGCACGACGACCACGACCCGAGATTCAACAATCCGGGTGTGCACGATATCCACCGGCGGTTGCGCAAGGTGATCGACCAGTACCCGGACGCGGTAGCGATCGGGGAGGTGTGGGTCGACGACAACCTCCGGTTCGGCGAGTACGTGCGACCCGACGAACTGCACCTGGCCTTCAACTTCCGCCTGGCCGAGACACCGTTCGAGGCCACCGGTATCCGCGCGGCGATCGACAATTCCATGCAGGCGGTCGCGGCCGTCGGCGGTACTCCGACCTGGACGCTGTCCAACCACGATGTGCCCCGCGAGGTGACCCGCTACGGCGGCGGCGCGGCCGGTGTCGACCGGGCCCGCGCGATGATGCTGGTCGAGCTGGCGCTGCCCGGCGCGGTGTTCGTCTACAACGGATCCGAGCTGGGCCTGCCCAATGTCGACGATCTGCCCGAGGCGGTGCTGCAGGATCCGACCTGGGAACGGTCCGGCCACACCGAACGCGGTCGCGACGGCTGCCGGGTGCCGATGCCGTGGGAGGGCGAGCTCCCGCCGTTCGGGTTCACCGCCGGCCGGCCGTGGCTGCCGATCCCCGCGTCGTGGGCGGCACTGACCGTCGAAGCACAACTCGAACACCTCGACTCGACGTTGTCGCTGTATCGGATGGCGATCGCGCTGCGCGGCAGCCGGGTGGAGTTCCAGGGGTCCGGAATGGACTGGTACGGCAGCCCGCCGGGGTGCCTGGCCTTCCGCCGATCGGGTGGGCTGGTGTGCGCGCTCAACACCTCGGGTGCGCCGATTCCGTTGCCGCCCGGGGAACTGCTGCTGGCCAGCGCTCCGATCGAGGGCGGCCGGCTGCCGGCCAACGCGGCGGCCTGGCTGGTGTGAACGCACCGACACGCCCGGATTTCGGTCCGACACGTCGGTTCGGTGGCCCTCGTCGTCGAGGGCGGCGCCCGCATCGTCTACCGTGAGCGGCGTGACCGTTCTGGATACAGTGCTGATTTTCGTCGGCATCCCTGCGGCGATCTACGCGGTGATCGCCGGTTTGTCGTACCTCGGCAAGCCGCTGCCCGGTGAGAAGCCGGCCCACTACACCCTTCGGGAGAAGTGGACCGCCGACCCGGTGCTGTGGACTGCGACCGATGAGGTGATCGTTTACGGTCACCACGTCGTGGGCGACCGTGAGACCCACATCGCAATCGAACCCGCCGACGCGGTGTCGGACCTGATCGGAGGCCGGGCAAGTGGCAAGTTCTAGTTGGCCCGCAGTGGTCGAGTCCGACCTGCCGCACGGCTGGGTCGTCACCTCCAGCGGACGTGTGTCCGGTGTGCACGAGGCCGGTGACCTGTTCAAGGAGGCGCCGTTCACCGACACCGAGCGGCTGCTGATGGACAACACACTCACCGACGCGACGCGCAGCACCAAGGTCCGCTTCACCGTCTACATCGGTGACCTGGGCGCGAATTCGGGTGCCGGTGCCGAGGCGTTGTTCCCGAGCCTGCCCGAGCCCGAGCGCACGGTGCTGATCGCGGTCTCGCCCAACGACCAGGCCGTCGAGGTTCGGTCCGGGCGCGAGGTCGCCGACCGGGTCAACGACCGGGTGTGCCAGCTGGGCGTCACAGCGGCGCTGAGCTCGATCCGCAAGGGCGAGCTGATCGACGGCCTGGTGTCGGCGGTCCGCGTCATGGCCGCCGCCATCGGCCGCCCCGCCTGACCGTCCCCGCGTTTTTTGCGGCCGGCTGGGTGCCGTCAGGGCTTGTCGACCCGTGGCGGCGGGCTGGGCGAGACACCGATTCTGGGCGTACCCGGTGAGTTACCCGGCCGGCACGAAATCAGTTGTTACGGATGACCGAAGGGTCCCTTCACTGTTGAGTGAAGGGACCCTTCGGCTATTGCATCGGTCGTGCGGCATGCGAAGTTCGTCTGCTGAGAGCAGAAAGACCGGGCCGGTGGACGGCCGCCGCCCGTACGCTCGGATCATGTCCGAGCATCGCAGACTGCAGTCGATTCCCGGCGGGCGCGCGGATTCCCCGCGTCCGGAGCCGGCCGAGCCGTTGTGGCGGGAGGTCCTGGGCCGGCGGCTGCGCACGCTGCGCCTGGACCAGGGCGACACGCTGGTGGAGACGGCCCGGCGAGCCGGGGTGTCCCCGCAGTACCTGTCCGAGGTCGAGCGGGGCCGCAAGGAACCGTCCAGCGAGATGATCGCCGCGCTGGCCGGTGCGCTCGGGACCAGCCTCGGCGAGCTGACCGGGCAGGTCGCCGAGGAACTGCAGAGCCGCGAGGCTGCGCTACGCCGCCCGATCCCGTTGCGCTCCAACGCTGTTCACCGTGTGGCGCCGCGACCTACGCTGACCCAGCGGTTCACCCCGACCCTGATGGCCGCCTGAGGCGTTCAGATCCGAGCGTCGAGGATGCCGTCGGCCAGGCCGTAGTCGATCGCCGCCCGCGCGGTGAAGACCCGGTCCCGATCGGTGTCGTGGCGCAGTGTTTCGACGGTCTGTCCGGTGTGCCGGGCCAGGATCGATTCGATGTCGGAACGCATCCGGACCAGTTCCTCGGCCTGCAGGATCAGGTCGGGAATCGTGCCCTGACCGCGCGCCGCCGGCTGGTGCAGGACGACCCTTGCGTGCGGTAGCAGGGCGCGATGGCCGGGCGCGCCACCGGCCAGCAGCACCGCGCCGACCGCGAGCGCCTGTCCGACACAGGTGGTGTGCACGGGCGCCTTGACGAACTGCATGGTGTCGTAGACCGCGAGCATCGCGGGCAGTTCACCGCCCTCGCAGTTGATGTACAGGTTGATCTCCCGGTCGGGGTTGTCCGATTCCAGGTGCAGCAGTTGGGCGATGAGCGCGTTGGCCACCCCGGAGTCGATCGGGGTGCCCAGGTAGACGATCCGCTCGCTCAGCAGATGGGAGTAGATGTCGGTGATGCGTTCGCCGCGGGGATCGCGGGTGACGACGTTGGGAATCGTGTAGCTGCTCATCGGATTCCCGCCTTGTGGCGGCGCGGGACGACGGCGTCGAACGATTCGACGATGCCGTCGATGAACCCGTAGTCCCGGGCTTGCGCGGCGGTGAACCAGCGGTCGTGCAGCGAATCCTCGTAGATCCGGTCGAACGGCTGGCCGGTGTCGGCGGCGATCAGGCCGATCACGGTGTCGACGGTGTAGCGCAGATCGTCGGCCTGCACCTCCACCTCGACCGCACTGCCACCGATCCCGGCGGAACCCTGGTGCATGAGGATGCGGGCGTGCGGCAGGGCGAACCGCCGCCCGGGCGTGCCCGATGACAGCAGGAATTGGCCTGCGCTGCATGCCAATCCGAGTGCCAGCGTGGACACCTCGCAGGGCACCAGGCGCATCACGTCGCGGATGGCGAGCATCGCGGGCACCGAACCACCGGGCGAGTGGATCCACAGCGCGATACCCGCCTCGGCGTCCTCGGCGGCCAGGGTCAGCATCTGGGTCATCAGCAGGGTGCCGTTGTCGTCGTCCAGCGGGCCCTGCAGGACCAGGACGCGGCGGGTCAGCAGTTGTTCGCGGGCCCGCCAGGAGAAACTCGGGATCTTGTCGTCAGCCATGCCTTAACGGTGCCGCAATGGCGGGCGGATGCGCGCCCGATGCTGCTGTCGGCAGATCCGCTCTGAGCAGCGGGATTACGGCCGGATAGTGGCCCGCACCGCGTACTGCGATGCGGGCCACCGGGTTCGTCAGCTCGCGTCGAAGGCCCGGGCGCGCAGCGAACGCTGGATTCCGGCCTTGCCCTCGATCACCAGGCGGCGCAGGGCCGGCGGGTGGTCCTCGCCGAGGAACTTGTCGGCCAGGGCCACCGCCTCCTCGGTGATCGCCCAGTGCGGGTAGAGGCCGACCACGACGGTCTGGGCGACCTCGCTGGAACGGCGTTCCCAGACCGCGGGGATCTCGGCGAAGTACCGCTCGGCGTAGGGCGCCACCAGCTCGTCCTGGCCGACCGGCGCGAAGCCGGCCACGATGGCGCGGGTGGTGATGTTGGCGACGGTGTCGTCGGACATCACTGTGGCCCAAGCCTTCTCCTTCACCCCGGCCTGCGGGCGCATGGTGGCGGCGGTGGCGGCCTGGCGGCGGCCGGCGGCGGTGTGGTCGCGCTCCAGCTCGCGGTCGATGCGCGGGGTGGCCGGGCTCTCGGCGTCGATCTCGCCGGCCGCGGCCAGCGCCTGCAGGATTCGCCAGCGCAGGTCGGTGTCGACGGTCAGGCCGTGCAGCCCGGTGTTGTCGACGTTGCCGTCCAGCAGCGCGGTCAGCACCTCCAGGTGGGTGGCCGACAGCGGCACCGCGGTCAGGGCGTTGACGAACGCCAGCTGGTGGTCGGATCCGGCGGCGGCCTCGCGGGCCAGTACCAGGAGCCGGTCGGCGAAGGCCGGCCAGCCGGTGCTCTTCGCCCACTCCGGGTCGGCGTAACTGCCGAGCGCGGTGTTCGCCTGCATCAGAAGCCGTTGCACCACACCGATTTCGGTCTCGGCGCCGACGCCGCGCTGCACCAGCGCCACGAAGTCGCGGGCCTTCATCTCGGCCTGGCGGGTCATCTCCCAGGCCGCCGACCAGCACAGGGTCCGGGGGAGCGATTCGGAGATGTCGGCGATCCGCTCGGACACCGTCGCCAGCGACTGCGGGTCCAGGCGGACCGCGCAGTAGGTGAGGTCGTCGTCGTTGATCAGGACCAGCGCACCGCGCTCGACGCCGACCAGCTCCGGAACCTCGGTGCGCGGCGCAGCTTCCAGGTCGAGCTCGACACGCTTGGTGCGCACCAGCTTTCCGTCCTGGTCGGAGTACACGCCGATCGCGAGCCGGTGCACGCGGAACTCGCCGGCACCGGGCTCGGCGCCCTCCTGTACGACCGCGAACCGGGTGAACCTGCCCTCGGCGTCCACCTCGAAGTCCGGGCGCAGCGTGTTGAGACCGGTGGTCTTGAGCCACTGCGCACCCCAGCCGGAAAGGTCACGGCCGGAAGCCTTTTCGAGCGCGCCCACCAGGTCGTCGAAGGTGGCGTTGCCGTAGGCGTGGGTGGCGAAGTAGTCGCGCAGGCCGGCCAGGAACGGTTCCAGGCCGACGTAGGCGACCAGCTGCTTGAGTACCGAAGCGCCCTTGGCGTAGGTGATCCCGTCGAAGTTCACCTCGACGGCGGCCAGGTCCGGGATGTCGGCGGCGATCGGGTGGGTGGAGGGCAACTGGTCCTGGCGGTACGCCCAGGACTTCTCCACGTTCGCGAAAGTGGTCCAGGCGCTGGTGTATTCGGTGGCGTCGACCTGGCACAGCACCGAGGCGAAGGTCGCGAACGACTCGTTCAGCCACAGGTCGTCCCACCACTTCATGGTGACCAGGTCACCGAACCACATGTGCGCCATCTCGTGCAGCACCGTCTCGCAGCGCCGCTCGTAGGAGGCCCGGGTCACCTTGGACCGGAACACGTAGTCCTCGAGGAAGGTGACCGCGCCCGCGTTCTCCATGGCGCCCGCGTTGAACTCCGGCACGAACAGCTGGTCGTACTTGCCGAACGCGTACGGCACCCCGAAATTGCGGTGGTAGAAGCCGAAACCCTGCTTGGTCTCGGTGAAAAGCCGTTCGCTGTCCATGAATTCGGCCAGCGAGGCGCGGCAGTAGATGCCCAGCGGGATGTCGCCGTGCCCGTCGCTGAAAGTGTCGGTCCACTTCGCGTACGGGCCGGCGATCAGCGCGACCAGATAGGTGCTCATCCGTGGCGTGGTGGCGAAGGTGTGCTCGACCACGGTGCCCACCGTGCGCGTGGCGGCCGTCGCGCCGTTGGAGATGACCTCCCAGTCCGCCGGCGCGGTCACCACGATGTCGTAGGTGGCCTTGAGGTCGGGCTGGTCGAAGCAGGCGAACATCTGCTTGGCGTCTGCGGTCTCGAACTGCGAGTACAGGTAGACCTTGTTGTCGGTCGGGTCGACGAAACGGTGCAGGCCCTCACCGGTGTTGGAGTAGCGGCAGTCGGCCTCCACCACCAGCACGTTGTGTTCGGCCAGGTCGGTGAGCGTGAGCCCCTTGGACTCGTCGTACTCGCTCACGTCCAGCGCGGTGCCGTTCAGGGTTGCCGACCGTACTCCCGCGGCCACGATGTCGACGAACGTCTGCGCTCCCGGCTGCGCCGTGAACGTGACCGTCGACCGCGAGTGGAACGTCGCACCGGATTCGCCGCCCGGGCTGGTCGGCTGACCGGTCAGATCGAGCTGGATGTGGTAGTTCTCCACCGCCACGGTCGCGGCGCGTTCGACCGCTTGCTCACGGGTGAGATTCGGTGCGGACAAAGGAAACTCCTTCGCTGGTCGGGAGAGCATTGCCGGGATTCGCGCCCAGGGAGCATGCGACGCGAACCGCTCGACGCGGCGGGGCTACCCGCCGTTGCCCAGCATGCCACGGGGTGCGGTGGCGCCGCCGTCGTTGCCGGGCAAGTCGGGCACGATGCGGGGCGGGGAGCGTCCTCGGCGGACGGTAGGGTTGCCAGGTGGTGGCCGACGGCTTGCCGCCAGGACCGGCTACGGGCGCAGGAGGAGAAGTTGAAGCACATCCACGCGGGCAAGGTACGTGACCTCTACGAGGACGGCGACACATTGATCCTGGTCGCCTCCGATCGGGTCTCGGTGTACGACGTGGTGCTGCCGACGCCGATCCCGGACAAGGGCGCGCTACTCACCCAGCTGTCGAACTGGTGGTTCGGCTATTTCGCCGATGTGCCGAACCATCTGGTGTCGACCACCGATGTGCCAGCCGAGTTCGCGGGCCGCGCGGTCCGGGTGAAGCCGCTGAAGATGGTGCAGGTCGAGTGCATCGCCCGCGGTTATCTGACCGGTTCGGGGCTCAAGGAGTACCAGGCGACCGGCGCGGTGTCGGGGATCGCGTTGCCGCCGGGCCTGCGTGAGGGCGACAAGCTGCCCGAGCCGATCTTCACGCCGACCACCAAGGCGTCGGAGGGCCACGACGAGGCGATCACCTTCGACGATGTGGTGAACCAGGAGGGCCGTGAGGTCGCCGAGCGGCTGCGCGCGCTGACCCTCGACCTGTACACCCGCGGCGCGGCCTACGCCGCCGACCGCGGCGTGATCATCGCCGACACCAAGGTCGAATTCGGTTGGGACGGTGACGTTCTCACCCTCGGCGACGAGGTGCTCACCTCCGACTCGTCGCGCTACTGGCCCGCCGCCGAATACGAGCCCGGCCGCGTACAGCGCTCCTTCGACAAGCAGTTCGTCCGCGACTGGGCGACCTCCACCGGCTGGGACAAGGAGCCCCCGGGCCCGGAGATCCCCGCCGACATCGTGGCCGCCACCCGCGCCAAGTACGCCGAGGCCTACGAATTGATCACCGGCACCGCCTGGTCCTGATCAGCTCTGCTGCTTCAGCTTTCGCCAGCCGCCGGCGCGATTGTTCGCGATGATGTGGCGGAACATCTCGGTCAGGGCCGGGGCGTTCAGGGGAGCGTCTCGGTAGACCGCGACCGTGCGGCCGGTCTTGTTGTCGTGGCCGCCGGTGAGGATGCCGGCCGGATCGGGCACGGTGGGGTCGTAGAGGAACACGTTCACGTGGTCGCGGGTGGCCAGCAGCGCGCAGATATTGCCCTGCAGCACGAAATACGGCTGCACGGTGCGTTTGATCGTCTCGGTGACCTCGGGGTCGGCGGCGTGCACGAGATCACGGACCTGCTGACAGATCTCCTGTTGCCAGTCGGGAAGCGCGTCGATGTAGTCGTCCACGCGGGGATCGGTGGGGTAGGTCACGGCGTCTCCTCATCCGGTGGCGTGGTGCGCAGCAGGGCCGCGCGCAGGGTCAGGTAATCGTGTTCCGGGGTGCTGGTGGTGGCGCGGGCCGCGGCCAGGTAGCAGTCGACGGCCGCGGCGCGGTCACCCGCCATCTCGTGCAGGTGGCCGCGGACCGCGTGCAAGCGGTGGTGGCCGGACAGGGCGGCCTCCAGCGGCTCGGTCCGGGCCAGGCCGGCGGCGGGACCGTGCACCATCGCCGCCGCGACCGCCTGGTTCAAGGTGACCATCGGATTGGGTGTCAGCTCCGCCAGCCGGTCGTAGAGCGCGAGGATCCGTTCCCAGTCGGTGTCCTCGGCTTGCCGGGCCTGGGCGTGCACGGCGGCGATCGCGGCCTGGATCCGGTAGGGACCGGTCAGGCCGTGGCCGATCGCGCCGGTGGCGTGCCGGATACCCTCGAGGATGCGCCGGCGGTCCCAGCGGGTGCGGTCCTGTTCGGCCAGCGGGATCAGTTCGCCGTTCGGCCCGGTGCGCGCGGGGCGGCGCGCGTCGGTGAGCAGCATGATCGCCAGCAGCGCGGTCACCTCCGGATCTGTGGGCAGTAGCCGGTGGACCAGGCGGGTCAGCCGGATCGCCTCGGCGGCCAGGTCGGCCCGGTCGAGTTGTGTTCCGGCGCTGGAAGTGTGGCCCTCGGTGAACATCAGATACAGCACG
This sequence comes from Nocardia stercoris, assembly GCF_003696265.1. Lineage (GTDB taxonomy): Bacteria > Actinomycetota > Actinomycetes > Mycobacteriales > Mycobacteriaceae > Nocardia > Nocardia stercoris. The sequence continues at coordinate 387,660 of NZ_RFFH01000004.1, forward strand.
CGCAGCACCGGGGCCAGCCGGGTTTCCCAGTCGGGGGTCGAATCGTTAAGCGCGGCAGCTGAATCCGTGGCCTCGTGCTGATTGCCGTCCACGGAATCCGGCGGCGGCGCGAACGGGCGGTCGAACCCGCTGAGTTGTTTCTTGGCCCGGGAAATACGTTGCGCCATGGTCGATTCGGGGACCAGAAAGGCGCGGGCGATATCGCCGGTCGTCAGGCCGCCGACCGCACGCAGGGTCAGGGCGATCGCACTCGCGGGCGGCAGCGCCGGGTGGCAGCAGAGGAAGAACAGGGCGAGCGTGTCGTCGTGACTGTCGGTCTCGGCGTCGGCCGGCGGGGCAGGCTCCGGATCGGCGACGGTGGATTCTCTTGCCCGCCGGGAGATTTCGGATCGGATCGCGTCGGTCAGCCGCCGCTGGGCGACGTGGACCAGCCAGGCCCGCGGGTTGTCCGGCAGCCCCGACTCCGGCCATTGCAGCGCGGCCGCCAGCAGGGCCTCCTGAACGGCATCCTCGGCGGCGTCGAAGTCGCCGCTGCGCCGGGCCAGGATGCCGACCACCTGCGGCGCCAGTTCCCGCAGCAGACAGTCGATTTCGGTCGGTATCGCGGTCGTGCTCATGCGTCGGTGGCGGGCGCGCTCATCACCGGGCGGACCTCGATGTACTCGCCGATCGGGCGGCCACCCGGCCCTGGGGCCGCCGAGGCGGTCGCCGCGATCTCCAGCGCGCGGTCGAGGCTGTCCACATCCACGATCCAGTAGCCGGCCAGGAACTCCTTGGTCTCGGGGAACGGGCCGTCGGTCACCACCGGCGCCGACCGGCCGTCCGAGCTGACGATCCGGGCCTGCGACGGATCGGCCAGACCCTGCGCGTCGACGAGTTCACCCGAACCGGCCAGCTGGGCGCCCAGCGTGCGCTGGAACTCGATGTGGGCCCGGAACTCTTCGGGAGACCACTCGGTGATCGGGGTGTCGCAGTACGCGGCGGGGGTGTAGGTCTTGAGCAGCATGTACTTCATCGCAGAACTCCTGTGGACGACGGGCGCCGGTGTGACGCCGCGTAACCGAGTCGGCGCCGGGCGAGCGAATTCGACCTGTCTTCGCGCGATTTCGCTGTGAGCAGCATCACGGTTGCTCACCGTAGCCCGGACCGTCACGAAATCCCACCGCTCATTAACGGCGTAGCTGCGGAACGGCACGGTTCGGGTCAGAGCGGCAGATTCGTGTTCTCCAGCCGTTCCGGGTCGACCGGTTCACCGGTGGTGATCAGTTCCTTGATCCGGTCGGTGACGTCCCAGACGTTGACGTTCATGCCGGCCCGGACCCGCCGCTGCGGATCCAGCCAGAAAGCCACGAACTCGCGCGCCCCGACATCGCCGCGGACCACCACGGTGGCGTCGGCGCCGGGCGCGACATAGCCCGTGTACTCCATGCCCAGGTCGTACTGGTCGGTGAAGAAGTAGGGCAGCCGGTCGTATACGGCCGGTCGGCCGAGCATGGTCTGTGCCGCCACCGCGGGCTGGTTCAGCGCATTCGCCCAGTGCTCGACCCGGATACGGGCGCCGAGCAGCGGATGTTCGGCAGCCGCGATATCGCCGACCGCGACGATGTCCGGGTCGTCGGTGGCCAGCGACGCGTCGACCAGCACCCCGTTGCCCACGGCCAGGCCCGCGTCGGCGGCGAGTTCCACGTTCGGTGCCGCGCCGACCGCCACCAGCACCGCGTCCGCGGCGATCACCTCCCCGTCGGACAGCTGGACTCCGGTCGCCAGATCGTCGGCGGTCACGATCTCGGCCACCGAGGTGCCGCAGCGCAGCACCACGCCGTGGTCGCGATGCAGGTCGGCGAACACCTCACCCATCCGGAAGCCCAGGATCGACTCCAATGGCACCGGCTGGGTCTCCAGCATGGTCACGCCCACCCCGGCGATCCGGGCGGCGGCGGCGACCTCCAGGCCGATCCAGCCCGCGCCGACGATCACCAGCCGTTCCACGACCCCGAAGATCTCCCGCAGGGTGTCGGAGTCGGCGAGGGTGCGCAGGGTGTGCACGCGCTCGGCGTAGGCACCGGGAATCGGCAGGGTGCGCGGCCGGGCGCCGGTGGCCAGCGCCAGCTTGGCGTACGACACGGTCGAACCGTCGCTCAACGCCACCGACTTCGCCGCCCGGTCGATCCGCTCGACGACGGTGCCCAGCCGCAGCGTCACGTCGTGTTCGCGGTACCAGTCGCCGGACAGCGGCGTGAAGTCGGTGAGGCCCTCCTTGCCGAGCAGGTGGCCCTTCGACAGCGGCGGCCGTTCGTAGGGAAGTAGCTCCTCGGCGCCGACGATCGTGATCGGTCCGGCGAAGTCGTTGTCCCGCAAGGCTTCTGCGATCTTCGCGGCGGCCAGGCCACCGCCTGCGACGACGAATCCGGGTTCTGTGCTCATAACCGAACCTCCTGCCGAGGACCGCCATGATGACCATTTCGAGGCTACTTGGGTCGCCGGGAAATATCCGCAAGTCTCCGTCGTTGATCTGTTCAGGCGACGACCGCGTCGCCGGGTGACTTCCCCGAGAGGAAATATTCGACGTGAGCGACACAACCGCGCACTCCGGAACCAAGGACAAGGTCGACTTCTGGTTCGACCCGCTGTGCCCGTGGTGCTGGATCACCTCCCGCTGGATCCTCGAGGTCGAACAGGTCCGGGACATCGAGGTCAACTTCCACGTGATGAGCCTGGCCGTGCTCAACGAGGGCAAGGACCTGCCCGAGCAGTACGCCAAGATGATGGAGACGGCGTGGGGACCGGTGCGGGTGGCGATCGCCGCCGCCGCCGACCACGGCGACAAGGTGCTGGCCCCGCTCTACACCGCGATGGGCACCCGGATCCACAACCGCCGGGCCGAGTACACCGGCGCCGACGAGGCAGTGGCCCTGGACACCGTCATCGCCGAGGCGCTCGCCGAGACCGGCCTGCCCGAGTCGCTGGCCGCGGCCGCCCACACCGGTGACCACGACGAGGCGCTGCGGGCCAGCCACCACGCCGGCATGGACAAGGTCGGTCCGGACGTTGGGACGCCGACCATCGTCATCAACGACGTGGCGTTCTTCGGTCCGGTCCTGTCGCGGATCCCGCGTGGCGAGCAGGCCGGGAAGCTGTGGGACGCCTCGGTCGTGCTGGCCGGGTATCCGCACTTCTTCGAACTCAAGCGCAGCCGTACCGAGGGCCCGGAATTCGACTGAGCCGAACGCGGGCGGGCCCGGGGCGGAGTCGATCCGCTCCGGGCCCGCCGTCGTCTCGCTCAGTATTCGGTGGGTGGTGGTGTGCCGTAGCGCGCGGGTTCGGGTGGGTACCCCGGCTGTGGATGACCGCCCGGCGGATATCCGGGCTGGCGATAACCGGATTGCGGATACCCGGCCCGCGGATATCCGCCCTGCGGGGGGCCCGGCTGGGCGGAATATCCGTAGCTGGGCTGGGGTCCCGGGTACTCGGGCAGTTGCCGCTGTACCGGGCCGGTGGGCGACAGAAACAGCTTCCCGTGCCGGCTGCGGTCGCGCAGTGCCCACATTCGCCAGGTCAGCACCGGGTGCGAGGACAGCGCATTGGCCACCCACACGAACAGGCCGCGCTCGCGCGACGCCCGGTCGGCCATCTCGTCGAAGCCGACCAGCGTGTTGAGGTACTTGCCGCCCGCCAGCGTCCGCATCGCCCCGGGCGCGCCCTGCGGGCGATTGCAGAAACCGTGGTTGTCGGCGGTGTACTCCTGGGTGCGGATCAGCGACGAACCCAGGATCGGCAGGAACGGCACCAGGAACATGCCGAGCTGCCGCCAGTAGGAGACGTGCCCGGCCGCGATGTGCCCGACCTCGTGCCCGATGATGAACGCCAGCGCCTCCGGATCCCGTGCGGCACCGCCGATCTCGAACAGGTCGCTGTAGACCACGACGTACCGCCGGAAGCCGTGCCCGGATGCGAACGCGTTGATCATTCCGTTGCCGAGCGTGACGTACGCGTCGGGCACGGTCGCCATCCCGAAACGGGCCGCGGCCTCCTGCACCATCCGGTAGCCCTCGGGGAACTGGGTCGGCGACATCTTCACCGCGTTCACCCGCTGCAGGGCGTAGTTGAGACCACGGCCGTACCAGAGCAGCAGCGGCGCGGCCAGCAACAGCAGCGCGTACTGGTTGATGCCGCCGGACAGCACGAGCAGCAGGGCGACCAGATAGGAGATCACCGTCACCGCGACGACCACGCACAGCATGGGGATCTCCCAGCTGTGCCGGGCCGGCATACCCCAGGGAGACAGACCGCGCGCCCGCTGTATCGGTGGGGCCGGGGGCGGTGGTGAATACGGTTGCTGCGGTGCCCATCCCGGCGGCCCGACCCGCGGGTCCCAGCCCGCCATCCCGGTCACCGGGTTCCAGTCACCGGACGTCGCACCGGGCGTGGGCGCCGGCCCGTCGGATGCTCCCGACGGCGTCCCCTGATCATCGGACTGCATGCGGCCGACTCTAGCCGGATTCGGCCCGTCGGCCCGGGCCGCGCAGCCGCCGGGCGGCCTGACAGAATGCCAGGCATGCGCGTTTACCTGGGTGCCGACCATGCCGGCTTCGAACTGAAGAACCTTGTCAAGGACCACCTGCAGACCGCCGGCTACGAGGTCGTCGACTGCGGTGCACTGGAATACGACGCTCTCGACGACTACCCCGCCTTCTGCATCGAGGCGGCCCGCCGGACCGTCGCCGACCCGGGCAGCCTCGGACTGGTCTTCGGTGGCTCCGGCAACGGCGAGCAGATCGCCGCCAACAAGGTGCCGGGCGCCCGGTGCGCGCTCGCGTGGAGCGTGGAGACCGCGAAGCTGGCGCGCGAGCACAACAACGCGCAGCTGATCGGCATCGGCGGCCGCATGCACACCCCCGAGGAGGCGCTGGCCATCGTCGACGCCTTCGTCACCACCCCGTGGTCGGGTGAGGAGCGCCACCAGCGCCGCATCGACATCCTGTCCGAGTACGAGAAGACCGGTATCGCCCCGGCCCTGCCTGCCTGAGTTGCCCGAAGGACATACGCTCCACCGCCTCGCCGGCCTGCATCAGCGCCGGTTCGGCGGTGGGGTGGTTCAGGTTTCGAGCCCACAGGGACGCTTCGCCGACGGCGCCGCGCTGGTGTCGGGACGCGTGCTGGTGCGGGCCGAGGCCTGGGGTAAACATCTGCTGCACCACTACGATTCGGGCTTCGCCGTCCATGTGCACCTGGGGCTGTACGGCACGTTCACCGAATCGGCCGGGCCGCTGGGGGATCCGGTCGGCCAGGTGCGGATGCGGATGATCGGCCGTGGGCAGGGCGAGCAGTTGTACGGCACCGAGTTGCGGGGGCCGACCGCCTGCGCGGTGCTGCACCCGCCGGAGGTCGCGGCATTGACCGCGCGCCTTGGCCCGGACCCGTTGCGCGCCGACGCCGATCCCGATCGGGCCCGCGCGCGGATCGCGCGTTCCACCCGTCCGATCGGCGCCCTGCTGATGGATCAGGCCGTGATCGCCGGGGTCGGCAACGTGTACCGCGCCGAAGTGCTGTTCCGGCACGGGATCTCGCCGTATCGTCCGGGCCGCTACCTCACCGCCGCCGAATGGGACGCGCTGTGGGCGGATCTGGTGGAACTCATGGCGATCGGCGTCGAGCGTGGCGCGATGCACGTGGTGCGCGCCGAACACGACCACGGCGCACCGGCTTACGTCGCGGGCAAACCCCGCACCTACGTGTACCGGCGTGCCGGTGAACCCTGCCGCGTCTGCGGCAGCCCCGTTGCGCATGCCACGCTGGACAACCGGAACCTGTTCTGGTGCCCGGCCTGCCAGCCCGGCTGACCGATCACCGGACCGCGATCCGGTGGCCCGCCACGCCGACCTCGCCACCCGGGCGAAGCCGATCCCAGCCGACAAGCACCCGGCAATACGACTGCGGCGACGAGCCGAGGCCGGTCCCAGCCGACGCGCCCTGCGCGGCCGAAGCGGTACTGCCGCAACGGCGGCCGCGTCGCTAGCCCGCGACCAGGTTGCGCCGCGCGGCCAGATCGACCGGTGCGTCCAAATGCTCCGGCTCGGACTCGTCCTCGTCCAGGTCGGACAGGGCGAAGCGGCGTTTGCCGGCCGTCTTGGCCCGGTACATGGCACGGTCGGCGCTGCGCAGCAGATCGGCGAAGTCGCAGGCACGTTCGGGCGGGCAGTAGGCCGTACCGACGCTCGCCGAGACCGGAACCTGCCCGGAGCTGGAGCGCACCGGGTCCTGTAGCGCGGCCAGGATCCGGATGGCCAGCTCGCTCAGCGTATTGCGGTGTGCCGGCAGCGCGAGCACGAATTCGTCGCCGCCGTAACGACATACGACCGTCTCGTCCGGGCAGGTGACGCGCAGCCGGCGCGCGATCTCGACCAGGACCTCGTCACCGATCGCGTGCCCGAAGCGGTCGTTGATCTGCTTGAAGTCGTCGAGGTCGATGAGCAACAGGCCGACACCCCGGGAGCGGTCGGTCGCCATCAGCCGCACACGCTCCTGCAGCAGTGAGCGATTCGCCAGATCGGTGAGCGAATCATGTGTGGCCTCGTGCCGCAGTCGGTGGTGCAGCGCGGCGATTTCCTGCACGCGCACCGAGACGGCGGCGGTCAAGTGCCGCTCCTGCTGGGCCAGGGCGCGCTGCTGCAATGCCTCGGCATAGCTGTCGATGGCGTGGCTGGCGACGAACGGCCAGCGGGTGGCCACCAGCGAACCCGGTTCGCCCGGAGCGAATCCGAGCAGCGCGCGCGTGGCCGAGGCCAGCATGCGGGTGCGGTCGAACGGCGACTCGGCCAGGCGCCGCCCCACCGCGCGGGCCGCCGGAACCGGAAACGGTTCGAAGCGAGCCAGATCCATCAGCTCGCCGACGACTGTGCTGAATATGGCTTCGAGTTGGGCATGGCCCACTGCCAAGCCGGACTCGGCGCTCAGTGCTCGCGCCCAGTCCCGTGCGGTCGCCGCCACAGCGGTGACCGTGCTGGTGTCGAGTTCGGCTGTCACGGTGGTCATCCCGCGAACGCGCCGACCGTGCCGGCCGAGTTGCCGACTACACCCTCCGGATCGTGCTCACTGCTCCGCGGTCGGCTGAACCCTGTCCAGGTCATGCTCACCGCCCCCTTTCCAGATACCCCCGTCCGGCAAAAAGGATCCTAGCAAGCCACTCTGTCCTGAAACGTCTGGTTTCACAATCGGTTACAGGCCCTGCGAATGGCTGTCGGTACTGTGATCGACTACGAGACCGAAGTGTTACACCCAATTTCGTGTCGCACTCGGTGTGTCTCACCAGGTCAGCGAGTAGTGCAGCGAGAGGCCGCCGGAATTGTCATAGTTACGTGACTCGTGCGGTCACACACTGGCCAGTGGTCGATTTTTCCGGCACGTACACGATGCCCCGGAGCGCAATGTCGGATATCCCACAATCAGGGCGGCCGCCCCGTTTCTCGGGGGTATCGCCCGCCGTGGGGGAGGGGGGATTGGCGTTCCGGTGGGGCCGTTCGGTACAGTCTGTGTCGCAGACGGCATCGTGGCGATCCCAGGAATGCCGTATGCACTGCGGGCGTAGTTCAATGGTAGAACCTCAGCCTTCCAAGCTGATGGTGCGGGTTCGATTCCCGTCGCCCGCTCAAAGACGCAGGTCCGGTCATGCCGGCCCACCACGGGATGTGGCGCAGCTTGGTAGCGCATCCGCTTTGGGAGCGGAGGGTCGCAGGTTCAAATCCTGTCATCCCGACCATGTCGATCGCGCCCCCGGCCGGTGCTTCTGCCGCCGGTTGTGAACGCGGTTGCTTTCTCGAAACACCTTGTGCCCCAAAGTTTGTGGGCGAATCCGGCGAACGGGACGTGCGGAAGTGCCTGTGTCCCTACGCTGTTCAAGATCGGATACCGGCGGCCGGGCGCTCAGCGGGCGCCGATCGCAGTCGATCTCGTGAAGGGTGGGTCCCAGGTGCAGTCCCTCGTCGCCGGCGTGTGTGCCGGCGTGGCGGCAATTGTGCTCAGTGCCGCGCCCGGGCAGGCGGACACGGTGCCGGCGCATGTCGCGCCCGAACATCAAGGCTGGGTGCAGATCTCGACCGTGGCCGGTGGGTACGTGGACGTGCTGATCAGCGGGCGGGGCATGGGCCGGGGCGACGACCGGAACCATCCGCGGTCCTGCAGCGTGCAGATCGGCACCACCGCCCGGCTGGTCGCGCTCGACGGGGACGGCAACGGATCGCAGCGGCTGGGCCCGTTCGGCAACGGGACCTACACCGTCAGCGGCCGATGCGGAGACGACCGCCACGCCAACGCGACGGATCTGCTGGCCGCGCCCCTGGACATCACGATCGACGGCCGGGGCGCCGCCACCGGAACCGGGGGTGCCGTGCCGATCGCGCGCGGTGTTCCCACGGTGACTCAGACCCTGTCCCAGTACTGCAACGTCACCGCTGACGTCGTCAACGAGGCCGGACTCGTCGGCTACCTGGGTACCCCGGCCTCGGGCGCGACCGCGTCGCTCGGGGCGCTCACCGCCTCGTCCGCGCTCCGGTCGATGTGCCTCGACCTCGCGACCCAGATCGGCGACAAGGCGTCGGCGGGGAACTGCCGCCGGGTCGCGGACGCCGTCTACGCCTACCTCACCAACCTCTATCCGGACTGCCCGCTGCGGCCGTACCTGCCGCCGCCCTGCTTCACCTGACCCGAGGGACGCGCGGCAGCAAAACTGGAACGTGTTCTGGAAAAGTCTTCCGGGGGCACCCGCCGATGCCTACGATGCCGATATGACGACCGATATTCCCGATGTCGTTGCGGCCGACGCCGTCACCGAGTGGTCCGACGAGGTGGACGTGCTGGTCGCCGGCTTCGGAGTGGCCGGCGGGTGCGCAGCTGTCGAAGCCGCGGCCGCCGGCGCCCGCGTCCTGCTGCTCGAACGTGCCGGCGCCTCCGGTGGAACGTCCGCGCTGGCCGGCGGGCACTTCTACCTCGGCGGCGGCACCGCCGTGCAGCAGGCGACCGGGCACGACGACTCGGCCGAGGAGATGGCCAAATACCTCACCGCGGTGCTGCCCGACCCGGATCCGGACCTGATCGAGGCCTACTGCGCCGGCAGCGTCGAACACTTCGACTGGCTCGAGGGGCTCGGGTTCCGGTTCGAGCGCAGCTACTACCCGCACAAGGCGGTCATCCAGCCCGGAACCGAAGGGCTGATCTTCTCCGGGAACGAGAAGGTGTGGCCGTTCCGCGACCAGGCGGTGCCCGCGCCGCGCGGCCACAAGGTGCCGGTGCCCGGCGACACCCAGGGCGCGAAGATGGTGGTCGACCTGCTGGTGAAGCGGGCCGCGGAACTCGGGGTCACCGTCCGCTACGACACCGGGATCACCCAGCTGATCGCGGATTCCGACGGCCGGATCGTCGGCGTGCGCTGGCGCTGCTTCGGCGAGTCCGGTGCGATCCGGGCCAAGTCGGTGGTGCTGGCCACCGGCGGTTTCGTGATGAACTCCGAGATGGTCGCCGAGAACACCCCGCAGCTGGCCGCGAACTCCTTCGTACTCGGCAACACCTACGACGACGGCCTCGGCATCCGGCTCGGCATCTCCGCCGGCGGCGCCACCCGCAACATGGACCGGGCCTTCCTCACCGCGCCGTTCTACCCGCCGGCACAGCTGGTGACCGGCATCATCGTCGACAAGTCCGGGCAGCGGTTCGTCGCCGAGGACTCCTACCACTCGCGCACATCGGCGTTCGTGCTCGAACGTCCAGGTGCCGCCGCGTATCTCATCGTCGACTCCGAGCACATGGAGCGGCCCAAGTTCCCGCTCACCCCGTTCATCGACGGCTGGGAGACGGTCGCCGAAATGGAAGCGGCGCTGGGCATTCCGGCCGGTGCGCTGCAGGCCAGCCTCGACCGCTACAACGAGAACGCCGCCAAGGGCGAGGACCCCGACTTCCACAAGGGCGCGGAATGGCTGGAGCCGCAGGACACCGGCCCGTGGGGCGCGTTCGACCTGACCCTCGGCAAGGCGGTCTACGCCGGCTTCTCGCTGGGTGGCCTGCGGGTCTCGGCGAACGGTGAAGTGTTGCGCGACAACGGTTCCCCGATTCCGGGCCTGTACGCGGCGGGCGCCTGCGCGTCCACCCTCGCGCAGGACGGCAAGAGCTACGCCAGCGGCACCCAGCTCGGTTCCGGTTCCTTCTTCGGCCGCCGCGCCGGCCGGCACGGCGCGGGCGCGTAGCGTCCGGACCGGCGGTTACGGCAGACTTCCCCGGATGGCGATGAGATTCAGCGCGGGGTTGCTGCTGTTCCGCCGGTCCGCCGGCCTGCAGGTACTGCTCGGGCACATGGGTGGCCCGATGTGGGCGCGAAAGGACTTGGGCGCCTGGTCGATTCCGAAGGGGGAGTACGACCCGGACGGGGAGTCGATCGAGGCCGCCGCGGCCCGCGAGTTCACCGAAGAACTCGGGATCGAGGTGCCCGGCGGCACCTGGCTGCCGCTCGGGTCCGTCGAATACGGCAGCGGGCGCAGCCGCAAACAGGTGACGGCATGGGCCATCGAAGCCGACCTCGACCCCGACGCGGTGGTGCCGGGAACGTTCGAACTGGAGTGGCCGCCACGATCGGGCCGGATCCAGGAGTTCCCGGAGATCGACCGCGCCGCCTGGTGGGACACCGACACCGCGCACGACAAGCTCAGCACGGGCCAGAGACCGTTCCTGGCCCGGCTCACCGAGCTGATCGCGCCGTGATCGGAAACGCTCAGCCGACCTCGAGCATTTCCCCAGAGTTTCCGGCTAGACAAGTCCGGTGCGTATTCGTTCGGCGCTGAGGCGGCGCCTGTCGGCGATCCCGCTGCGGGTCGGCCTCGTGGTCGCCATGGTGACCCTGGCCGCGGTCGTGCTCGCGGCGTCCGGTGCGGCTGTGACCTCGGCCCTGTCGCGATCGCTGCTCGACCGCACCGACGAGCAACTCCAGGATTCCGTCGGTGGCTGGGCCAAGCCGCGGCCCATGCATCAGATCGAGACGGTGAACGGGCCGCTGTGGGTGCCCGCCGACATGCCCGGGGCGGGCCGGCCGCCGTCGGATGCCGATCAGCCGCACCGGTTCTACGAGCTGCGCCGGGCACCCGACGGCAAGGTACTGGTCCAGCCGCCGGTGTCGGGCGGCTACGACGCACCCGATCCGGCGACGCTGCCCAGCGGCGGGCCGGCGACGGTGCGGGCGCCGGGCCCCACGCAGACCGACTGGCGAGTGCTCACGATCTCGAACGAGAACGGGTCCACCACGATCGGGTTGCCGCTGACCGACAACCAGCAGACGGTGTCCCGGCTGGTCGCGTTCCAGCTGATCATCGGCGCCACCGCGTTGTTGCTGCTGGCGGTGGCCGGGTATTTCGTGGTGCAGCGCAGTCTGCGGCCGCTGCGGCAGGTCGAGGAGACCGCCATGGCGATCGCCGGCGGGGATATGAACCGCCGGGTTCCGGTGCGCGACAACGACACCGAGGTCGATCATCTCGCGCAGTCGCTGAACGTGATGCTGGCCCGGCTGCAACAGGGCATGGCCGCGACCGCGGCCTCGGAGGAGTCGGCGCGCCGCTCGGAACAGAAGATGCGGCAGTTCGTCGCCGACGCCAGTCACGAACTGCGGACCCCGCTGACCTCGATCCGCGGCTTCGCCGAGCTGTATCGGATGGGTGCGAGCCAGGATCCGGCCGTGGTGCTGCAACGGATCGAGGGTGAGGCCGACCGGATGGGGCTGCTGGTCGAGGATCTGCTGATGCTGGCCCGCCTGGACGCGCAGCGGCCGATGGCGCGCGAACCGGTGGATCTGCTGGCGCTGGCCGGCGACGCCGTGCACAGTGCGCGAGCACTGTCCGCGCGCGAAGGCAAGGATCTGCATCCGGTGGCACTGGAGATCGGCAGCGGCACCGGCACTTTCGAGGTGCCCGGGGACGCGGGACGGCTGCGTCAGGTGCTGGGCAATCTGCTCGGCAACGCGATCGCGCACACCCCGCCGGGCACGCCGGTCACGGTCCGGTTGACCCCGGATCGCGACGAGGTGCGCATCGAGGTGATCGACCGCGGCCCGGGCCTGCCGCCGGAGGCCGCGGCCCGGGTGTTCGAACGGTTCTTCCGCACCGACACCTCCCGCGCCCGGTCCAGCGGCGGCAGCGGGCTGGGCCTGTCGATCGTGCAGGCGATGGTGACCGCGCACGGCGGCCAGGTCACGGTGGACAGCGTGGAAGGCGAGGGCGCCACGTTCACCGTGCGCCTGCCGCGCGCGCACTGAGCGCCGAAAGGCTCAGCGCGGCACCGGCATCGGGCTCAACGGCTTGGTCGGCTCCCACCAGACCTTCTCCGCCGGCACCGAGACCGTCTCCCGTTCCGGGTAGCGCAGCGCCGACAGCTCGCCGCCGAAGACCACGCCGGTGTCCAGGCACAGCGTGTTGTTGACCCAGACCAGATCGCTGACCGGGGTGTGGCCGTAGACCACGACGGCCTTGCCGCGATAGTCGTGCGACCAGGGATAGCGGACCGGCAGGCCGTACTCGTCGAGTTCCCCGGTGGTCTGCCCGTACATGGCGAACGACCGGGCCCGCACCGATTCCACGCCGTGCAGATTCTCGCGCAGCCCGGCGTGCGCGACCACCAGCCGGCCGCTGTCGAGCACCAGGTGCGAGGCCAGGTTCTCGCAGAATTCGGTTGCGGCCGACTGGAATTCGGGGTCCTCCACGCTCAGCTGGGACAGCGATTCGGCCAGCCCGTGCGCGATCGTCACATTGCGTCCGGCCAGTGCCCGGACGAACTTGTTCTCGTGGTTGCCGGTGACGCACAGCGCGTCTCCGTCGGCGCACATGCCCATCGCCAGCCGCAGCACCCCGGGTGTGTCCGGTCCCCGGTCGACGAGGTCGCCGACGAAGACGACCGTGCGACCCTCCGGATGGGTGGCACCGACCGGCCGGCCCTGATCGTCGCGGCCCAGTACATAGCCGAGCCGTTCCAGTAGCGTCGCCAGTTCGCTGCGGCAGCCGTGGACGTCGCCGATCACATCGAAGGGACCGGTCAGCTCACGTCTGTCGCAGGTGTTCACCGCTCGATCTTGCGGTGTAAGAGGCGATCACGGCAACCGCGAATTCGGGGCTCGGGGTGGCTCGGGTCACAGGGCGGTCGTGCGGGGCGCGGGCGCGTGCAATAGGGTGCGGCGCATGCAGAAACTGGTCCGGATCCTCGGTACGGCGGCCGTAGTGGCAGCGGCGCTCGGCGGCACCACCGCGTGCAACGACGACAGCAGCACTTCGGCGTCCGCGACCTCGTCGACGACGACCGCCGCGCACACGACCACGGCCGCGGCGCCGGCGCCCACCAGCCACGGGCGTCCGTGCACCGCCGAAGACATCAAGACCACCGGCGGGTTCGGTGAGGCGCCGACCATCACCATCCCGACCGACTGCGACCCGCCGACCACGCTGATCACCAAGGACCTGGTGACCGGTGCCGGGCCCGCGGCCAAGGCCGGCGACAAGCTGCAGATGAACTACACCCTGGTGACCTGGTCCGACGGCAAGAAGCTGGACAGCTCCTTCGACCGCGGTGAGCCCTTCGCCCTCACGCTCGGTGGCGGCCAGGTCATCAAGGGCTGGGACCAGGGCCTGGAGGGAATCCAGCAGGGCACTCGCCGGCTGCTGATCATCCCGCCGCAGCTCGGCTACGGCGCGGGCGGCCACGGCATCAAGCCCAACGAGACGCTGGTCTTCGTGACCGACGCCGTCAAGGTCGGTTAGGACCGGCAACCAGATCCGACCGGTCCCCGTCACCGACCGCGCCTCAGCGCGGCCGGTGACGACGGTGTCGGTGGCGTGGACTACCCTTGTCCGGATGCGACCGGGGGGGTCGACGTCGAGCAAGTCGTGAAGCATGTCGCCAGCGAACAAGACCAACGAACAAGGAGCATGTCCGTGAAGAGCACCGTCGAGCAGCTGAGCCCGACCCGGGTCCGCATCAACGTCGAGGTGCCCTTCGAGGAACTGAAGCCGGACTTCGACAAGGCGTACAAGACCCTCGCGCAGCAGGTGCGCATCCCCGGCTTCCGCCCGGGCAAGGCCCCGGCCAAGCTGCTCGAGGCCCGTCTGGGCCGGGGCGCGGTGCTGGAGCAGGTCGTCAACGACGTGCTGCCGCAGCGCTACAGCCAGGCCGTCACCGAGACCGAGGTGAAGGTCATCGGCCGCCCCGAGATCGAGATCACCAAGATCGAGGACGGCGACGAGATCGCCTTCACCGCCGAGGTCGACGTGCGTCCCGAGATCACCCTGCCCGACTTCTCCACCCTCGCCGTGACGGTCGACCCGATCGAGGTCGCCGACGAGGACATCGAGAAGCAGCTGGACTCGCTGCGCGCCCGGTTCGGCACCCTGACCGGTGTCGAGCGCCCGGCGCAGTCCGGTGACTTCGTCTCGATCGACCTGTCCGCCACCGTCGACGGCAAGGAGGTCGCCGAGGCGGCCACCACCGGTCTGTCGCACGAGGTCGGTTCCGGCCAGCTGATCGAGGGCCTGGACGACGCGATCATCGGTCTGGAGGCCGGTGCCTCGGGCGAGTTCACCACCACCCTGCTGGCCGGCGAGCACGCCGGTGAGGAGGCGGTCGTGACCGTCACCCTGAACTCGGTCAAGGAGCGCGAGCTGCCCGAGGCGGACGACGAGTTCGCCCAGCTGGCAAGCGAATTCGACACCATCGAGGAGCTCAAGACCGACCTGCGCGGCCGCGTCGAGCAGGCCAAGAAGGTGCAGCAGGCCGGCGAGATCCGCGACAAGGTGCTCGAGGCGCTGCTGGAGGCCGTCGAGGTGCCGCTGCCCGAGGGTGTCGTCGCCGCCGAGATCGACTCGGTCACCCACGACGCCGTGCACGGTTTCGACCACGACGAGCGCAAGTTCGAGGCCGCCCTGAAGGCGCAGGGTTCCTCGCTCGAGGAGTTCGAGGCCGAGACCAAGGAGGCCGCCGAGAAGTCGGTGAAGACCCAGCTGCTGCTGGACGCCATCGCCGAGGCCGAGGGCACCCAGGTCGGCCAGGACGAGCTGACCGAGCGGATCCTGTTCCAGTCGCAGCGCTACGGCATGGCGCCGGAGCAGTTCATCCAGCAGATCCAGCAGGCCGGTCAGCTCGGCGCGATCTTCTCCGACGTGCGCCGCGGCAAGGCGCTGGCCGGTGTGGTCGGCCAGGCGACCGTGACCGACACCGCCGGCAACACCGTCGACACCGACGAGATGTTTGGCAGCGCAACCGAAGACGAGGCCGACGAGGTCGCCGAGGCCGCCGCCGAGACGATCGAAGAGGTCGCGGCGGAGTAACCAGGCACAACGAGCGCACGACCGTTCAGTGTTTGCGCTCTGAGCGAAGTAAGGGCGGTACCGGGAGTTCGGTGCCGCCCTGCTTCGTTAGGGTTTGTAGCAGCGTAAGACTCGAGAGAGGGCAGGTATCCGTGACAACGAATCAGGCAGGGCCGGTCATGACATCCGCGACGATGGGTCTCAACCTCAGTGACTCGGTGTTCGAGCGTCTGCTGCGCGAGCGAATCATCTTCCTCGGCACCGAGGTCGACGACGACATCGCCAACAAGCTCTGCGCCCAGATCCTGCTGTTGTCCGCAGAGGACCCGACCCGCGACATCTCGCTGTACATCAACTCGCCTGGTGGCTCGGTGACCGCCGGTATGGCGATCTACGACACCATGCAGTTCGCCACGTGTGATGTCGCCACCTACGGCATGGGCCTGGCCGCCTCCATGGGCCAGTTCCTGCTCACCGCCGGCGCCAAGGGTAAGCGTTACGCGCTGCCGCACGCGCGGATCATGATGCACCAGCCGTCGGCCGGTATCGGTGGTACCGCCGCGGACATCGCCATCCAGGCCGCTCTGTTCGCGGAGAACAAGGAGGAGCTGAACCGGCTCCAGTCGCTGCACACCGGCCAGAGTGTCGAGCAGATCAACATCGACTCCGACCGCGACCGCTGGTTCACCGCGCAGCAGGCCATGGAGTACGGCTTCGTCGATCACGTCGTCTCCCGCGAGTCCCAGACGACCGGGTCGTAGGCAGCCGAAATCCGCATACCACCACAGACTTTGGAGAGAAAATGGCTGGCTTGATCGATCCTCGTAATTTGGCCGGTGGCGCCGCGGCCGGGCTGCCGTCCTCGCGCTACATCCTCCCGCAGTTCAGCGAGTACACCAGTTCCGGTGTGAAGCAGTGGGACCCGTACACCAAGCTGTTCGACGAGCGCATCATCTTCCTGGGCGTGCAGGTCGACGACGCGTCCGCCAACGACGTGATGGCGCAGCTGCTGGTGCTGGAGTCGCAGGACCCCGACCGCGACATCACGATGTACATCAACTCCCCGGGTGGTTCGTTCACCTCGCTGATGGCCATCTACGACACCATGCAGTACGTGCGCGCCGACGTCGCCACCGTCTGCCTGGGTCAGGCCGCGTCCGCGGCGGCGGTGCTGCTGGCGGCCGGTGCGCCCGGCAAGCGGGCTTGCCTGCCCAACGCCAGCGTGCTGATCCACCAGCCGTCTTCCGGCGGTATCCGCGGTCAGGTCTCCGACCTGGAGATCGCGGCCAAGGAGATCGAGCGCATGCGCACGGTCATGGAGGAGACGCTGGCCCGCCACACCGGCCGGCCCGCCGCCGAGGTGCGTCGCGACACCGACCGTGACCGGTACCTGACCGCCGAAGAGGCGAAGGACTACGGCATCGTCGACCAGGTGTTCGACTACCGCAAGCTGAGCGCCCAGAAGAAGTAGGAAACGGGCCGGCGCCCGGCCTTCCCGCACGCCTGTCACGGCGTGACCGGGGGCCGGGCGCGGCGGTCCGGGGGTCCGGGTGTACCGGACACGGCAGGGTGAGAAACCCGCCAAGTTGTCGACCCGGGCCGGGCGGACCGGGTACGGTCACTCTAGGAACCTTTGCTCGTGTTGCCGGGCCTTCCGGATCAGTTCCAGACACTCCCCGCAGTCCTTCCGGCGGGTAGCGTTGATCCAGGGCAGCAATAGCCGTCAGACGGCGTTGCGGGCGGCAATCCAGACAGAAGGTTGCACGCGGACAAGGAAGTAGGGACCCACGAGATGGCGCGCATCGGAGACGGCGGCGATCTGCTCAAGTGCTCGTTCTGCGGGAAGAGCCAGAAGCAGGTCAAGAAGCTCATTGCGGGACCAGGGGTGTACATCTGCGACGAGTGCATCGATCTGTGCAACGAGATCATCGAGGAAGAGCTGGCGGAGTCGAGCGAGGTCAAGCTCGACGAGTTGCCCAAGCCGGCCGAGATCCGCGATTTCCTCGAGCAGTACGTGATCGGGCAGGACTCCGCCAAGCGCACGCTGGCGGTCGCGGTCTACAACCACTACAAGCGCATCCAGGCCGGTGACAAGGCGCGCGACGGCCGGGGCGAGCCGGTCGAGCTGGCCAAGTCGAACATCCTCATGCTGGGCCCGACCGGTTGTGGCAAGACCTATCTCGCGCAGACGCTGGCGAAGATGCTGAACGTGCCGTTCGCCATCGCCGACGCCACCGCGCTGACCGAGGCCGGTTATGTCGGTGAGGATGTCGAGAACATCCTGCTGAAGCTGATCCAGGCCGCCGACTACGACGTCAACCGGGCCGAGACGGGCATCATCTACATCGACGAGGTCGACAAGATCGCCCGCAAGTCCGAGAACCCGTCCATCACCCGTGACGTCTCCGGTGAGGGCGTGCAGCAGGCGCTGCTGAAGATACTCGAGGGCACGCAGGCGAGTGTTCCGCCGCAGGGCGGCCGCAAGCACCCGCACCAGGAGTTCATCCAGATCGACACCACGAACGTGCTGTTCATCGTGGCGGGTGCGTTCGCGGGTCTGGAGCGGATCGTGCAGGACCGAGTCGGCAAGCGCGGCATCGGTTTCGGCGCCGAGGTGCGGTCGAAGGCCGATATCGACACCGCCGACCACTTCGCCGAGGTCATGCCGGAGGACCTGATCAAGTTCGGTCTGATCCCCGAGTTCATCGGCCGCCTTCCGGTCGTCGCCTCGGTGACCAACCTGGACAAGGAATCGCTGGTCCAGATCCTCTCCGAGCCGAAGAACGCGCTGGTCAAGCAGTACGTGCGGCTGTTCGAGATGGACGGGGTGGACCTGGAGTTCACCACCGACGCGCTCGAGGCCGTCGCCGACCAGGCGATCCTGCGTGGCACCGGTGCCCGTGGGCTGCGGGCCATCATGGAAGAGGTCCTGCTGCCGGTGATGTACGACATCCCTAGCCGCGACGACGTCGCCAAGGTGGTCGTGAACGCCGACACGGTCAACGACAACGTGCTGCCGACGATCGTCCCGCGCAAGCCGCAGCCGCGGCCCGAACGCCGCGAGAAGTCCGCTTAACGGAGCTCCACAGCCTTTCTCTCACCCCCGTCGCGATTTCGCGACGGGGGTGATCCTTTGTGCGCCACCCCTACCCGCAGGGTCGCGCGTGCTCTGGGGTGTGTTTCGGGCTTCGGAGCGCGTTCAGGGGTGTACCCGGGTGGCGAGGGGGTGCTCCGGGTCGCGGCCGAGGGTGGTGAGGATGCGGTCCAGGGTGTCGTCGGAGTCGGTGGGTAGTTCGGGGGCGAAGGAGGCGCCGGGGGTGCGGCGGTAGTCGCCACCGGGGACGGCGAGTGCGAGGTCGAGGGCGGGTCGTGCCAGTTCCGGGTCCAGGTGGAAGGGCAGGCCGAGGGTCGCGGCCACGTCCCAGCCGTGGACGACGTAGTCGATGAAGTGGAAGCCGATCGCCAGTCGGCCGGGGATGGTGAAGCCGAGTTCGGCCAGGTCGAAGTCGCGGTCGGCGGCGTCGGGTGCGGCGAAGGCCGCGAGGACTTCCCGGGCCGATGCGGCGTAGTCGGTGATCGGGTCGGTGAGCGGGTGGGTCAGCCAGACGTCGGGGTCGCCGCCGCGGCCGTGCGCGGCGGCGGCGAAGCCGTGGTGCTGGGCGATCATGTGCGCCAACAGATCTCGCAGGTTCCACGCGGCGCAGGGGGTGGGGAGATCCAGGTCGGCCGGGGTGAGGCGGGCGACGAGTTCGACGCTGTATTCGACGGCGCGGCGGTCCAGTTCACGGATATCGAGCATGCGCCTATGATACGCACATGAGTATCGTATGTCGATGCTTACTAATAGTCGGCAAGTATCGTATGCGCATGACGAGTACCGATCGCCCGGATCTGGCAGCGATGATCGTGCCGCTCGGACGGGCGCTGATGGCCGCCGAACAGCCCATCCTGGCCGCCCACGACCTGACGATGTGGGGCTATATCGTTTTGCAGGCGCTCGGGCGCGGACCGGCCCGCGGTCAGAAAGCGCTCGCGGCCGAGATCGGCGCGGACAAGACCCGGATCATCCCGGTCCTCGACGACCTGCAGGAGCGGGGGCTGATCGACCGCCGACCGGATCCCGCCGACCGCCGGCACCGGCTGCTGGAACTCAGCCCCGCCGGACGCCGCCTGCGCGATCGCGCGCAGACGGACATCCGATCGCGCGAGGACGCGCTGCTGGACCGGCTCGACCCCTCGGTTCGCCGAGGTTTCCTCACAGCGTTGACGACCCTCGCCGCCATGCCCCGGGCCGAGATCGTCGGCGAGGGATTCGCCCCCGAATGATCACTGGGCGGTCCCGCGCGCACCTCGTATCGGACCGGTGACGATCGGCAGCCGATCGCGCCCGAATCGGTGATCTTCGTCGATCGCCCTGGTTCCACGGCGAACCTTTGCCCGATAACAGTTTTTCGCTCGGCGTGCCCGTCTTGTTATCAGCTGGAAAGGGTCGGTGTCACGCTCACCTCTTACGACGGGGCGGCAGCCGGAAACTGATCGGTGCGGGATCGCGGACCTGGATCCGCTCGCGCGGCGCCGCGAACAGGGCGACACCGCCCAGTACGGGTAGCAGCACCACCGAGAACAGCGACAGCGAGTAGGACGCCGCGTTCATCCCCGCCGGATAGTGCAGGGCGTGATACAGCAGGTGCGGTACCCCGAACACCAGCCAGCCCAGCCCCGCGACCCGGGCCAGCAGGCTGTCGGCGTACCACAGCGCCGCCGCCGCGATCGCGCCCAGGCCGAGGAAGAACGCGCCCGCATCGACAGCCAGATGCTCGTTGTACGCGCCGTCCATCGCCACCCAGTTCAAGCCGAAACCCGGGAAACTGCGGAACCAGGCGCCCGGGGCGAGCACCGCCCAGGCCCCGGTGAACAGGCCGATCACCGCCAGCGCCCCCAGCGAGATCCGGGTCGCCAGCCACCGCTGCCGATGGACGTCCAGCCGCATCCGCACGTTCACCACATCGCCCGACCGAGCCACCGAAATCCGCATCAGTACCCCACCTCGCCATCGAAAACGGTTGCCGCAACGGTAGTTCGATCATCTCGCCCGCGACACCCGAATGCGCGACATGTCACCGAACTGTGCGGTCGGCCGCCAGCCGCGCATGCAGGTGCATATCGTGGCGCCCGTCGGCGTGCCGCCCGGCGCCCCGCAGCGTGCCCTCGAAGGCGAAACCGCACTTGGCCGCCACCCGACAGCTCGCCTCGTTGTGCACCGAATGCCGGAGCTGGACGCGTTCGAAGCCCGGATCGGTGAAGGCCCACTCGGTCAGGAAGGACGCAGCCCGGGGCGCGATCGCGCGGCCGCGCCAGGCGGGCGCGGTCCAGTACGCCAGTTCGGTGGCGCCTTCGCCGAGATCGCTGTGCCGCAGGCCGATTCGGCCGGCGAGTTCGCCCGCCGCGGTCACCGCCCACTGGCCGTCGCCGCGCTGCCAGGCCGTGCGCCACTGCTCGATCCAGGACTCGACCTGCGCGACGGATTCGGCGGTGCGCACGTGCCAGCGCTGGATCGCCGGGTCCTGGAAGGCGGCATACACCTCGGGGGCGTCGGATACCGCCCAGGGCCGCAGCACCAGGCCGTCGGTAGTCGTGAGCGTGGGCTGAGAGGTGGTGAAGTGGGCGAGATCGACTGTCGCCGACAACAATTCAGGCATGCTGTCGATTGTCGGCCCGCCACGGCCGGACGGTGGTCAGACGCGGTGGACGTGGGGTTCGAGGCGGATGGTCACCGCTTTCGATACCGGGGTGTTGGAGCGGTCGGCGACGTGGTCCAGGGGGACCAAGGGGTTGGTCTCCGGGTAGTAGGCGGCGGCGTTGCCGCGCGGGGTCGAGTAGCCGACCAGGCGGAAGCCGCTCACCCGGCGTTCGGTGCCGTCGGTCCACTCCGAGATCAGGTCCACCGAATCGCCTTCGCGGAAGCCGAATCCGGTGATGTCGTCGGGGTGCAGCAGCAGGACGCGGCGACCGTGGTGGATGCCGCGGTAACGGTCGTCGAGGCCGTAGATGGTGGTGTTGTACTGGTCGTGACTGCGCAGGGTCTGCAGGATGAGCCGGCCGTCGGGGACCGGGAGCCAGGTCAGCGGGTTGACCGCGAAATTGGCTTTCCCCGTATCGGTTCGGAACTCGCGGCTGTCGCGGGGCGGGTGGGGTAGCTGGAAACCGTTGGGCTGCCGTATTTTCGCGTTGTAGTCGGCGCAACCCGGCACGACCCGGGCGATCGCGTCCCGGATGCGGTCGTAGTCGGTGCGGAACGCAGGCCACGGCACCGGGTGCCCGGCACCGAACAGTTCCTCCGCCAGCTCGCACACGATGGCGATCTCGCTGCGCAGTTCGGTGGAGACCGGCCGCAGGCGTCCGGTCGACAGGTGCACCATCGACATCGAATCCTCCACCGACACCTGCTGTTTCGTGCCCGAGGGGGACAGGTCGAGGTCGGTGCGGCCCAGGGTCGGCAGGATCAGCGCGGTCCGGCCGTGCACCACGTGACTGCGGTTGAGTTTGGTCGACACCTGCACGGTCAGTTCGCAATCGCGCAGCGCGGCCTCGGTGGCCGCGGTGTCGGGCGTGGCCGACGCGAAATTGCCGCCCATGGCGACGAACACCTTCGCCCGGCCGTCCCGCATCGCCCGGATCGCGTCGACCGTGTCGAAGCCGTGCGCGCGCGGGCTGCGGATCCCGAACTCGGAATCCAGTGCGGCCAGGAACGATTCCGGCATCCGCTCGAAGATGCCCATGGTGCGGTCGCCCTGCACGTTGGAGTGGCCGCGGACCGGGCACACCCCGGCACCGGGCCGGCCGATCATGCCGCGCAGCAACAGCAGATTGGTGGCCTCCTCGATGGTGGCCACCCCGTGCCGCTGCTGGGTGAGGCCCATCGCCCAGCAGATGATGGTCGCTTTCGAGGCCGCGAGCCGGGCCGCGGTGCGGTCCAAGTCGGCGCGCGACAGTCCGGTCGCGGTCAGCACCTCGTCGAGATCGACTGCACGCATGTGCTTCTCGTAGTCGGTGAAACCGGCGGTGCGATCGTCCACGAAGGCCCGGTCGACCACCGTGCCGGGGGCGCGGTCCTCGGCCTCGAACAGCAGCTTGGCCAGACCTTGGAACAGGGCCAGGTCGCCGCCGAGCCGGATCTGCAGGAAGTCGTCGGCGATCGGCACCCCCGAGGTGAGGCCCTGCACGGTCTGCGGGTCCCGGAAGGCGATCAGCCCGGTCTCGGGCAGCGGGTTGATCGCGATCACGGTGGCGCCGTGGGCCTTCGCGTTCGCCAGGGCCGACAGCATGCGCGGATGATTGGTGCCCGGGTTCTGGCCGGCGACCAGGATCAGATCCGCCGCCGCGAAGTCGTCGATCGTCACCGAGCCCTTGCCGATCCCGATCGACGCGGTCAGCGCGGTGCCCGACGATTCGTGGCACATGTTCGAGCAGTCCGGCAGATTGTTGGTGCCGTAGCTGCGGACCAAAAGCTGGTACAGGAAGGCGGTCTCGTTGGCGGTGCGGCCGGAGGTGTAGAACACCGCCTCGTTCGGATCGTCCAGTCCGCGTAGGGTTTCCGCGATCAAACGGTAGGCGTCCGGCCACGAGATGGGGGAGTAGTGGGTGTCGCCGGGGCGCACCACCATCGGATGGGTCAGCCGACCCTGCTGGCCGAGCCAATAGCCGGACCGGGTGGCCAGGTCGGCGATCGAGTGCTCGGCGAAGAACTCCGGGGTGACCGTGCGCAGCGTCGCCTCCTCCGCGACCGCCTTGGCGCCGTTCTCACAGAACTCGGCCGGGCGGCGGTGCCCGGTCGGTTCGGGCCACGCGCACCCGGGGCAGTCGAAACCGTGCCGCTGGTTCACCCGGGCCAAGGTGCGGGCGGTGCGGACCACACCCATCTCGGCGACCGAGCGTGCCAGCGCCACCCCGACCGCCGTCAACCCGGCCGCCTGCCGCTCCGGTGGGGTGACGGTCAGGCCGGTGTCGTCGGGATCGGAGACCGGGGCATTGCGGTGCATGCAGCCCATCGTCCACCATTCCGGGCGCGGCGGTGCGGTTCGGGTGCATCCGCCGGCTCGACCCGAGCGAGCGAAACAGTGGTGGTGAGCGACATCGGCACCGGCCGCGCGCCGAGAACCGATGACTTTCCGCGCCGGGCACCGTCGGTATCGATGAGCGATTCACCCACCGGAGGAGACACCATGACCTACGAATTCAAGTTCGGCGACCCCTGCTGGGTCGAGCTGTTCACCCGCGACACCGATCGCGCCATCGACTTCTACGGTCAGCTGTTCGGCTGGACCGCGGAGGCGAACCCGGACTTCGGCGGCTACATCACGTTCTTCAAGGACGGCAAGTCGGTCGCCGGCGGGATGCGGGCGCCCGACGAGAACGCCGGGCCGCAGCAGTGGCTGGTGTACCTGGCCGGTAACGCCGACACCGTGGTCGAGCGGGCGCGCTCCCGCGGCGGCCAGGTGGTGGTCGACCCGATGGACGTCGGTGACCTGGGCCGGATGGCAGTCCTGGGTGATGCGGCCGGTGCGGGCGTCGGCGTCTGGCAGGCGGCCGTGCACAAGGGGTTCGAAGCGATCGGCATCGCCTCCGGCGGCACCTGGACCGACCACGCCGGCCGCCCGTCCTGGTTCGAACTGCACACCCCCGAATACCGCAAGGAACTCGAGTTCTACACCGAGGTGTTCGACTGGGCGCCGTTCACCGTCGCCGACACCCCCGAGTTCCGCTACACCACCATCCACGGCACCACCCCGATGCTCGGCGGCGTGATGGACAACAGCGCCGACCTGCCCGCCGGCTCGACCGGCTCCTGGACCGTGTACTTCGGCGCCGACGACGTCGACGCCGCGGTGAAATCGGTGGTAGCCCTCGGCGGCTCGGTCGAGAGCGAACCGCAGAACACCCCGTACGGGCGGCTGGCCGCGGTCGTCGACCCGAACGGCGTCCGCTTCAGCATCGCGGGCAACAACAGCTGAGTCTTGTTCTGCGGCGGCCGTCCCAGTGGACGGCCGCCGCCGCGCGTCAGCGCCGAGCGCGCTCCTGCCGCTCCTGCTCCTTCTGATAGGCCCGCCACGCCTGCTGTGTCGGCGTCGGCTTCGTAGTAAGCGCAGTCCAATTCGTCGACCGGACGAAGTTGACCACCATCATCACCGGCACGATGAACGCCTGGAAGAAGATCAGGTAGCTACCGCCGTCGAAGAAGAACTGCAGGTAGCAGGCGTAACCGAGGTAGACGACCCCGAGGATGCCGTTGATCCAGCGTGACGCCTCGCTCTGCCCGCTCTTCACCGCGGCCATGACCAGCATGACGAGCCCGCTGAACGCGAGCAGCCCGATATACCAATCGAACATGGTTCTTTCCCCCCAAGAGTGGTGGCCGTGCGGCCGATCGACGTGCTGACGATAGACAACCCGCCCGACCTTGTCGTGCGCTGAGGGTTGCCTTGCAACCTGCGCACGGGAACACGATGGCCCGAGGCTCGGCGTCGTCGGCTCGGTTTCGATTGTGGCGGCCGGGTTCGGGGCTGGGCGGCAGGGGTAGCCTGGGGCGGTCCTGACGAAACTGAAGGGGGGCTCCCGGACTGCCGATGGGTGGCGCGGATCGTGTTGCTGCCGTGGGTGGTTCGATGGGGATCGGCATGTTCGAAGAGATTTCCGAGTTCACGATGGTGCCGGAATACCAGGTCGGGGCCACGGTATTCGATCTGCTCGCGGCGAATTCGGCTCGGCCGATCGCGCGGGTGCGGCGGGACGAGAACGCGTGGGCCGATCCGATCTGGCCGGTGCTCGCCGGGCCCGGGCTCGACACCCAGGTGGGAATGGTGGTGCACTCCAAGCGGCGCTTCGGGAAGCTGGTCGCCTACAACGCCGCCCGCGAGCCGTTCGGGTCGGTTTCTGTGGATTCGATCAAACGGCACAGCATCGGTGATACCTGGCAGGTCGAGCACGTCGGGATCGGGAACATGACCGGCGGGCAGGTCGGCAGCAGTGTGGGAGCGGGCCTGCGGAAGTCGAGCCTGGTCGACTTCGTCGCCGGAGATATCGGGCAGGCGGTCAACGACGTCAGCCGCATGCGGATGGAGTTCCGTGGTGCGGACGGGCCCGGCTTCGATGTGCTGAAACCCGCGGGTCTGGCCAAGCGCGCCCAAGTGACCGTGCGCGATCCCCGCATCGACCGGATCCTGCTGTTCGCGTTCTACATCCTCTTCCACGACGGGCTCGCCACCGAGACGCCGAAGGAATACATCGTGGACAGTGTGCGGGCATTCTCGCCGTCCAACTGGGCCCGGAAGAAGCAGCGCCCCTGAGGATTCGGGCGCACTCGGCTCAGATTGTGGTCAGGGCCGAGTCAGCGACGGCGTTCCCCCTGGGGCCCGGACGAGGCAGCGCCGGCGACGGTTCGGGCGCACTCGGCTCAGCGGGTGGGCAGAGCCGAGTGGCCGAGAACGTCCGCTTCGCGGTCTTCCTGGTCCGGAAGCAGCAGCGCCCCTGAGGGTTCGGGTGTCGCTGACTCAGCTGGTGGCCAGAGCCGACTCGGCGGCGGGAGTCGCCGCGGCGCGGTCTGCGGCGACCAGGCCGAGGCGGGTGCGGCGGTCGAGGAGGTCGGCGGTGTCCAGGGCGCCTTCGTGGGCTACCGAGTACGCGAATTCGGCTCGGAGCACGTCGATTCCGGGGGCGACGGGTTCCGCCAGAGTGGGGTCGGCGGCGAGGGCCGCGACGTCGGCGGCGTGGCTGCCGTAGCGCTCGATGAGCAGCGGGGATGCCTCGATTCGGTCCCGGGTGGCGCCGGAAACCGCGCCCACCAAGGGGATTCGGGTGGTAGAGCAGGGGGCGGCGGACAGGCCGGCGCGGGCGACGGCGGCGTCGACGGCGTCCTCGGCCATGCGGCGGTAGGTGGTGAGTTTGCCGCCGACGACGGTGATCGGGGCGCCGGGGTTGCGCAGGACCGCGTGTTCGCGGGAGATGTCGGCGGTGCTGTCGGTGTCGGTGCGCAGCAGCGGACGCAGGCCGGCGAAGGAGCCGCGGATGTCACTGCGGCGCAGGGGTTCCCGCAGCACGGTGTTGACGGTGTCGAGCAGGAAGTCGATCTCGGCGTCGGTGGGGCGGGGCTCGTCGGGCACCGGGCCGGGGGCGTCCTCGTCGGTGAGGCCGAGGTAGACGCGGCCGTGCGCGGCGGGGAAGGCGAACACGAAACGGCTGGTGCTGCCGGGGATCGGCACGGTCAGCGCGGCGGTGAGGCCGCCGAACGCGGCCGCGTCGAACACCAGGTGGGTGCCGCGGCTCGGGCGCAGCGCGATGCTCGGGTCGAGCTCGTCGGCCCACACCCCGGTCGCGTTGATCACCGCACGCGCTGCGACCGTGAGGGTTTCACCGGTCAGCGTGTCACGCAGCTGGGCCGTAGTGTCGGTGAGGGAGGTGGCCTCGACCCGGGTCAAGATCGAGGCGCCGTAGGCCGCCGCGGTCCGGGCGACGGTGACCACGAGCCGGGCGTCGTCCACCAGCTGGCCGTCCCAGGCCAGCAGGCCGCCGCCCAGTCCGTTGCGCCGCACGGTCGGAGCCAGCCGCAGCGCCTCGGCGGCCGCGACCCGGCGGGAGCGGGGAAGAGCGGCGTCGGAGGTTCCTGCGGTGCGCCGCAACACATCTCCGGCCACGAACCCCGCCCGCACCAGCGCCCGCTGCTTGCGCCCGACCTCGGGGAGCAACGGAACCAGTTGCGGCACCGGCCGAGTCAGGTGCGGTGCCGTGGTCTGCAACAGCACGCCCCGCTCCACCGCGCTCTCGTGCGCGATGCCGACCCCGCCGCTGGCCAGATACCGCAGCCCGCCATGCACCAGTTTCGAACTCCAGCGACTGGTACCGAACGCCAGATCGTGCCGCTCCACCAGCACGGTCCGCAGGCCGCGCGCCGCCGCGTCCAAAGCGATACCGACCCCGGTGATTCCGCCACCTACCACCAGCACGTCGATCGGTCCGCCGTCACCCAGCGCACGCAACTCCCGCACGCGCCGGGCCGCGTTCAACGACGAATCACCCTGTGCCGGAAGGTGACCCGTGGAAGTGCGGTCGGCAGGCGAATTCGACCCAGCGTCCCGGCTGACGGTCTCCGTGGGCTGGTTCGGCGCCGACCCGTCCTGGGTGGGCGCGGAGGCCGGAACTACCTCGTGGCCGAGAGAGTCCGGTGCACTGTCGGTCCATGCTCCGCCGACTGCGACGTTCGAAGCCGAATCTGTTGTCGGCGATGGGTTTTCGTTGGCCGCCGCAGCTGCGTGGTTCGTCGCACCGTTCATGGCCGTACTCCGTTCGAAGATGTTCGCCGGGGGAGAGGTGTTGTCGTTCAAGGGGCTCGTCACGGCCGCAGGTAGCTGTCGACGGCGTGGCCGAGTTCGGTGTCGAGGCTGCGGTCGTCGAGGAGATGGGCGACGGTGCCGCCGGACTGCACCGCGGATTGGGCGATCAGCAGGATCATCGCGGCGAGCTGGTCGGGGTCGCCGACGCGGATGCTGCCGTCGGCCTGGCCGGCCCGGATCTGACCGGCGAACAGGTCGATCAGCGCGCGCTGGTTGCGGCCCAGGCGGCCGAAGACGTAGGTCAGCATGAGGTCGGTGTCGGCGCGGAAGATCTTGGCGAACAACGAGTTCGACCGGATGCTCGCGGCGCCGCCGACCACGCCGGCCACCAGCTTGGCGCGGGCGTCGCCGGTGTCGGGCGCGGTGGCGGCGATGATCTCGCCGAGCTCGCGGACCAGCAGTTCGGCGATGAGCGAGCCGGTGTCGGGCCAGCGGCGGTACACCGTCGGCCGGCTCACGCCCGCGCGCCGGGCGACCTCGGTCAGGCTGGTGCGGCGGACGCCGTACTCGGCCACGCATTCCCGCGCCGCGTCGAGGATCGCCGCATCGGTCGCGGACGCGGCGGGCAGGGCCGCGCGGCCGCCCGGTCCGGTGTGCTCGCCTGCGGATGCGGTCGGCATCGCGGATCACCACCCTCGATCGTCGGGTCCCGGCGCGGGACCGTTACTGCTTGACATTCTATGTCACACTGTAACGCATGGAGGAGCGAGCAACAGAACCGGTCACGCCGGAAACTGCCGATTTGCCCAACGACACGTCGGTGCGTCCGGGTATGGTGTGGGACGCCTGGGGTGTCCCGTCCGGGCATGCCCCGCTGCCGGACAAGATCCGGACCCTGTTGACGCAGGTCTTCGGGGTATCCGGGGAGCCGGTGGCGCGTCGCGACGAGGGCGGCGTGCCGCTGTCGGAATCCGCGCTGAAGTCCGAACACGCCGCGGCCCTGGCCGCCGTCGTCGGCGTCGGCAACCTCTCCACTGCCCACGGCGACCGGCTGCGCCATGCCGGCGGCAAGAGCACCCCCGACCTGCTGCGCCGCCGCGCGGACGGCGTCCAGGCCGCGCCCGACGCGGTTCTGTTCCCGGCCGATCACGACGAGGTCGCCGCGGTGCTCGCCTACTGCTCCGCGCACCGAATCGCGGTGGTGCCCTTCGGTGGTGGCACCAGCGTCGTCGGCGGACTCGACCCGATCCGCGACGGATTCGATGCCGTGATCACCCTGGATCTGTGCCGCCTCGACACGCTCACCGAGGTCGACCCGGTGAGCGGTACGGCCACCCTCGGCGCCGGTGTCACCGGGCCGCAGGCCGAACGGTTGCTGGCCGAACACGGTCTGTCCCTGGGCCATTTCCCGCAGAGCTTCGAATTCGCCACCATCGGCGGCTTCGCCGCGACCCGCTCGTCCGGACAGGCCTCCGCCGGCTACGGCCGCTTCGACGACATGATCCAGCGGCTGCGGGTGGCGACCCCGGCCGGCTCGCTCGACCTGGGGCGCGGCCCGGCCTCCGCCGCCGGGCCCGACCTGCGGGAGCTGTTCGCCGGGTCCGAGGGCGTGTTCGGTGTCGTCACCGCGGTCACCCTGCGGGTGCACCCGGTCCCGGAAACCGTTGCGCGCCAAGCCTGGTCGTTCCCCGACTTCGCCACCGGCGCGGCCGCGCTGCGCACCGTCGTGCAGGCGGGCGCGGCACCCACCGTGCTGCGGCTGTCCGACGAGGTCGAGACCGGCATGAACCTGGCCCGCTCGCACGACGTCGGCGGCCGGCCCGTCGGCGGCTGCCTCGCGGTCACCACCTTCGAGGGCACCGCGGCCCACGTTGCTGCCCGGCACGCCGAGGCGTCCGCCCTGCTCGCCGCGGCCGGCGGCACCGACCTGGGTGCCGGTCCCGCCGACGACTGGGAGCACGGCCGGTTCGCCGCGCCGTACCTGCGCGACGCGCTGCTCGATACCGGAATCCTCTGCGAGACACTGGAAACCGCGACCAGCTGGTCGAACCTGAGCACCCTCAAGGCGGCGGTGACCACCGCCCTGGTCGACGCCCTCACCGGTCAGGGCACCCCGGCGCTGGTCATGTGCCACATCTCCCACACCTATCCGGCCGGTGCCTCGCTGTACTTCACGGTCGTGGCCAAGCAGCTCGACGATCCGATCGCGCAGTGGCAGGTGGCCAAGCGGGCCGCGGGCGACGCGATCGTGGCGTCCGGCGGCACCATCACCCACCACCACGCTGTCGGCGCCGACCATCGCCCGTGGATGACCGACGAGGTCGGCGAGCTGGGCGTGCGGGTGCTGCGGGCAGTGAAGCAGGCGGTGGACCCGGCGGGCATCCTGAACCCCGGAAAGCTCGTCCCGTGACCGCTGTGCGCTCGGTGCTGTTGCTGACCAACCCGCGGTCCGGGGTCGGCCTCGGCTCCCGGACCGCGGCGGCGGCCTTCGAGCGGTTCGCGGCCCGTGGCGTTACCGTCACCGAGGTCTGCGGGACTTCCGCCGACGAATCCGCGCGCCTGGTCCGCGCGGCCGTCACCGGCGCCGACCGTCCGGACGTGGTGGTGGTGGCCGGGGGTGACGGCCTGGTCAACCTGGCCCTGGACGCGCTGGCCGATACCGGCGTCCCGCTCGGCTTGGTGCCCAGCGGCACCGGCAACGATCTCGCGCGCTATTTCGACATCCCGCGCGCCGATCCGGCCGCCGCCGCGGACGTGGTGCTCGACGGTGAGAACCGCACGATCGACCTCGGCATGGTCGAACGGGAGGGGAGTGCCCGCCGGTTCGCGACGGTCGCGGCCACCGGCCTGGACGCGCGAGTCACGTTGCGCGCCAACCGGATGACGTTCCCACGCGGCTCGTTGCGGTACACCGCGGCCGCCGCGCTCGAACTGTTCGGCCGGATGGTGCTGCCGTATCGGATGGAATTCGCCGACGGGACCGTGCTGGAGACCGACGCCGTCATGGTGGCGGTCGGCAACACCAGCACCTACGGCGGAGGCATGCCGATCTGCCCCGACGCGGTACCCGACGACGGGTTGCTCGACGTCACCGTGGTCGGCCGCATCTCGCGCCCGACCATGGCGGTGCTGCTCCCGCGCGTCGCCTCCGGGCACTTCATCGCGCATCCCGCGGTGTCGCGGCATCGGGTGACCGGTCTCACGCTGGCCGCCGAGGCGCCCGTCACCGCCGACGGAGAGGACTTCGGCACACTGCCGGTGACGATCCGGGTGTTGCCCGGCGCACAGCAGATCCGCGTCCCGCGGGCCTGATCCGCCGCCGTGAGCTGCGCACCGTCGCCGTTCGGTCCGGTCTGCGGCAAACCCGCACCGGCACAATAGATTCCGGTACAACCTGAGAATTGGTTGTGGATCGGTTTCCATCTCTGCGTTTGGCGGTAATCTGAACATATGAGCGGGGCTTTCGGTGTCCCTCATCCGCCGAAAGCCCCGCTCTGAGCATGTCCGGGGGACGTCGATCACCGGTTTCCGTCCCCCGCGCGGTCACGCTTCGCTACCGCCTCCGGCCCCCGACGCGGGCCCGCTTAGAATCCCTACGTGACCAGCGCAGCATCGCAGAACCCCAGCAATCGTGCCGACGCCCTCCCGAAGAGCTGGAACCCCGGCGCGGTAGAGGCCGACCTGTACGAGGGCTGGGTAGCCGCCGGTTACTTCACCGCCGACGTGAACAGCGACAAGCCGCCGTACTCGATCGTGCTGCCGCCGCCGAACGTCACCGGCAATCTGCACATGGGCCACGCCTACGACCACACCCTCATGGACCTGCTCACCCGCCGCAAGCGCATGCAGGGCTACGAGGTGCTCTGGCTGCCCGGTATGGACCACGCCGGTATCGCCACCCAGTCCGTGGTGGAGAAGCAGCTGGCCGTCGACGGCAAGACCAAGGAAGACTTCGGCCGCGAAATGTTCGTCGAGAAGGTCTGGGACTGGAAGCGCGAGTCCGGCGGCGCCATCCAGGGCCAGATGCGCCGCCTGGGCGACGGCATCGACTGGAGCCGCGACCGCTTCACCATGGACGAGGGCCTGTCGCGGGCCGTGCAGACCATCTTCAAGCGCCTCTACGACGCCGGCCTGATCTACCGGGCCGAGCGCCTGGTCAACTGGTCGCCGGTGCTGCAGACCGGTATCTCCGACCTCGAGGTCACCTACAAGGACGTCGACGGCGAGCTGGTCTCGCTGCGCTACGGCTCATTGAACGATGACGAGCCGCACGTCATCGTCGCCACCACCCGAGTGGAGACCATGCTCGGTGACACCGCGATCGCCGTGCACCCCGACGACGAGCGGTACGCCGCCCTGGTCGGCACCACCGTCTACCACCCGATCACCGGCCGCCAGATCCCGATCGTCGCCGACGACTACGTCGACCCCGAATTCGGTTCCGGCGCAGTGAAGATCACGCCCGCGCACGACCCCAACGACTTCGAGCTGGGCCTGCGCCACGGCCTGCCGATGCCGACGATCATGGACAAGACCGGCAAGATCGCCGACACCGGAACCGAATTCGACGGAATGGACCGCTTCGAGGCCCGCACCAAGATCCGGGAGCGGCTGGAAGGCGAGGGCCGCGTGGTGGGGCGCAAGTTCCCCTACCAGCACAGCGTCGGCCACTCCGAGCGCTCCGGCGAGCCGATCGAACCCCGGCTGTCCATGCAGTGGTGGGTGAAGGTCGAGAGCCTGGCCAAGGCCGCCGGTGACGCGGTGCGCGACGGCGACGTGAAGATCTACCCGGCGAGCCAGGAACCGCGCTGGTTCGACTGGGTCGACGACATGCACGACTGGTGCATCTCGCGGCAGCTGTGGTGGGGCCACCGCATCCCGATCTGGTACGGGCCCGAGGGCGAGATCGCCTGTGTCGGACCGGACGAGCAGGCGCCCGAGGGCTGGGTGCAGGACCCGGACGTGCTCGACACCTGGTTCTCCTCGGGCCTGTGGCCGTTCTCCACCATGGGCTGGCCCGACGCCACCGCCGACCTGCGGAAGTTCTATCCCACCAGCGTTCTCGTCACCGGCTACGACATCCTGTTCTTCTGGGTGGCGCGGATGATGATGTTCGGCATGTTCGTCTCCGACGACCCGGTGCTCACCGCCGGCAAGGCCGGCAAGCAGCCGCCGTTCCGGGATGTGTTCCTGCACGGTCTGATTCGCGACGAGTTCGGCCGCAAGTACTCCAAGTCCAAGGGCATCGGTGTCGACCCGCTGGTGTGGATCGACGAATTCGGTGCCGACGCAACCCGATTCACTCTGGCCCGGGGCGCACAGCCCGGCAGTGACCTGTCGGTGGGCACCCCGCATGTCACCGCGTCGCGCAGCTTCGTCACGAAGTTGTTCAACGCCAGCAAGTTCGCGCTCATGAACGGTGCCGCCCCGGGCGAGCTGCCGGCTCGCGAGACGCTCACCGACACCGACCGCTGGATCCTGGACCGGCTCGAAGAGGTTCGCGCCGAAGTGGATTCGGCGTTCGACCGCTACGAGTTCGGCAAGGCGTGCGAGGCGATCTACCACTTCGCCTGGGACGAACTGTGCGACTGGTACCTGGAATTGGCCAAGGTCCAGTTCGCCGAGTCCGAGGAGCGCGCCGCGAGCACCCGCATCGTGCTCGGCAATGTGCTCGATTCCCTGCTGCGCCTGCTGCATCCGGCCATGCCCTTCGTCACCGAGTCGCTGTGGCTGGCGCTCACCGAGGGCGCCCAGGGCCCGTCGGTGGTCGTCGCGCCCTGGCCGGAGGCCACCGGTGTGGCCGCGGATCCCGTTGCGGCACGCCGGATCTCGGACCTGCAGAAGCTGGTCACCGAGATCCGCCGCTTCCGCAGCGACCAGGGCCTCACCGACAAGCAGAAGGTCGCCGCCAAGCTGACCGGCATCGAGGCCGCCGACGTGACCGGGCAGCTCGCCGAGCTCGCCGGGCTGGCCCGCATCACCGAACCCGAGGACGGCTTCGCGGCCACCGCATCGCTCGAGGTGCGGCTGTCGCAGGCCACCGTCACCGTCGAGATCGACACCTCCGGCACCGTCGACCTCGACGCCGAACGCCGCCGCCTGGAGAAGGACCTCGCCGCCGCCGAGAAGGAACTGGCCGGCACCGAGGCCAAGCTCGGCAACGAGGCGTTCCTGGCCAAGGCCCCCGACGCCGTCGTCGCCAAGATCCGCGGTCGGCAGGAAGTCGCCACCGCCGAGGTCGCGCGGATCGGCGCCCGCCTCGCCGAGATCACCAAGCTGGTGTCGCGATGACCGACGAGGAAGGGCAGTGGGCCGAACCGCAGCGGCTGCACGCCGGTCCCTCGCCGGTCGACCTGGCCGAAATGGCGCTGGTCGAGGCCGAACTCGACCAGCGCTGGGGTGAGACCCAGCTCGAGCCCTCACTGACCCGGATCAACGCCCTGATGGACCTGCTGGGCTCCCCCCAGCAGGGCTACCCGGCCATCCAGATCGCCGGCACCAACGGCAAGACATCGGTCACCCGCATGATCGACAGCCTGCTCACCGCCCTGCACCGGCGGACCGGCCGGATCACCAGCCCACACCTGCAGCTGGCCACCGAGCGGATCGCGATCGACAACGTGCCGATCGAACCCGCCCGCTACGTCGAGCTGTACCGCGAACTGCTGCCCTACATCGAACTGGTCGACAAGCAGTCCCAGGCCGCGGGCGGCCCGCGGCTGAGCAAGTTCGAGGTGCTCACCGCCATGGCCTACGCGGCCTTCGCCGAAGCGCCGGTGGACGTGGCGGTCGTCGAGACCGGGATGGGCGGCACCTGGGACGCGACCAGCGTGATCGACGCGCAGGTCGCCGTGATCACCCCGATCGGACTGGACCACACCGACTATCTCGGTCCGGACCTGACCTCGATCGCGGGGGAGAAGGCCGGGATCATCAAGGCGGCACCGCAGGATCTGCTGGTTCCCCGCGACACCGTCGCCGTCATCGCCGAACAGCAACCCGAGGCCATGGACGTGCTGCTGCGGCGCGCGGTAGCGACCGATTCCGCCGTCGCCCGCGCGGGTCACGAGTTCCGGCTGTTGAGCCGCCAGGTCGCCGTCGGCGGTCAGGTGCTCGAGATCCAGGGCCTCGGTGGCGTCTACGACCAGATCTTCCTGCCGCTGCACGGCGAACACCAGGCACAGAACGCGGCACTCGCGCTCGCGGCCGTCGAGGCGTTCTTCGGCGCCGGCGCCGAACGCCAGCTCGACGTGGACGCGGTGCGGGCCGGTTTCGCGGCCGCGATCAGCCCCGGCCGGATGGAACGGATGCGCAGCGCGCCGACGATCTTCATCGACGCCGCGCACAATCCGGCCGGCGCCCAGGCGCTCGCCGCGACCCTGACCGGCGAGTTCGACTTCCGCAAACTCGTCGGGGTGGTCGCGGTGCTCGCCGACAAGGACGCGTCGGGCATCCTGGACGCACTGGAACCGGTCTTCGACGAGATCGTGGTCACCACCAACGGCTCACCGCGCGCCCTGCCGGTCGACGATCTCGCCGACCTGGCGGTACAGCGGTTCGGTGACGAACGAGTCGTGACCGCCACGAATCTGACCGATGCGGTGGAGACCGCGATCGCGATCGCCGAGGACGCCGGGGGCGGAGAGTCCGTGTCCGGCGCCGGGATCGTGATCACCGGTTCCGTCGTCACCGCGGGCAGTGCCCGCTCGCTGTTCGGAAAGGATCCAGCATGAGCGACGAAACGCCCCCGGACGTACCGCCGCCCGCCACCGACCCCTGGAAGGGGCTGCGCGGGGTCATGGCCGGTTCGCTCGTGCTGGAAGCGATCACGGTCCTGCTCGCGCTGCCGGTCGTGAGCGCGGTCGGCGGCGGCCTGAGCTGGTGGTCGGTGCTCTATGTGGTCGGGCTCGCGGTCCTGATGATCGTCGGGGCCGGGATGCAGCGCCGTCCGTGGGCGGTGCCGTTCAATCTGGCCCTGCAGGTCGCGGTGCTGGCCGGTGGTTTCGTCCACGTCTCGATCGCGGTGATCGGGGTCGTCTTCGCGACCGTATGGGGATTCATCCTGATCCTGCGCGCGGACGTGAAGAAACGGATGGATCAGGGTCTGCTGCCCAGTCAGCGCGCCTGAACCGAACCGGTTCCCGCTCGATCCGGCCGCCGCGTGATCACGGTCCGCTACCGCCTCCGCGTCCGGACACCCGAGCGGATAGGCTGACGCCGTGACAGAGCAGACGTTGATTCTCGTCAAGCCCGACGGCGTTGCCCGCGGCCTGATCGGTGAGGTCCTCTCGCGCGTCGAGCGCAAGGGGCTGACCATCGCCGCGCTGAAGATGGAGACGGTGAGCGAAGAGCTGGCCGGTGCGCACTACGCCGAGCACGAAGGCAAGGCGTTCTACCCGTCGCTGATCGAGTTCATCACCTCGGGCCCGGTCGTCGCGGCCGTGCTGGAGGGCCCGCGCGCGATCGCCGCGTTCCGGCAGCTGGCCGGCGGCACCGACCCGGTCGAGAAGGCCCTGCCGGGCAGCATCCGGGCCGACTTCGCGCTGGAGACGCAGTTCAACCTGGTCCACGGCTCCGACTCGCCCGAGTCCGCGAAGCGTGAGATCGCCCTCTGGTTCCCCGAGTTCGCTCAGTAGTTCCCCTGCTCCACCGGCCGTTTCGTGGCCCGGCGCGGTTCGCCGTCACCCCCTGTGACCCGGCGCCGCCGGGCCGCGAACGGCCTTCGTCAGACAGCGCGCCACCAGCGTGGCGCACCGCCCATTGCGACCGCCACGGCAAGCGAGGCGTGGTCCCGCGACAGAGTGTGGGATAATGGGCGATGGATGAGCGCGGACCGGCTGTGGATTGGCCGGATGCCGAGCTCATTCGTATGGCATCGCGGTTCGACGCCGATCATCGCTGCCCCGGACGGTTCTGAGACTCGCTGTCCGGCGGCCGCTGGATGAGCGCTCGAACCCCGGTGTTGCAGCCAATAGCCAGGCGCCGCGTGACCAGTTGACCCGTACGACGAACACCAAAGGTTGACAACCGGGCACGCGGGGCGAGACCACAGACCTTGCGCCCCGGCGTGAGGCGAACGGACAGTGCCCCCGCGTCGGCCGCGTCACTCTCTTCGGAGGGACGCGCCCGGGGGTCCGAGGAGACTTTCGTGGCCGATCAAGAGCCGCAAGACACATCGCAGAGCACAACTGAAGCCCCGGCGCAGACCGGGGCCGGAGCGGGGGAGGCAGCGCAGTTGCCGGACCGAATCCGGGTGCACGCGCTGGCGAAGTTGCTGGGCACCACCAGCAAACGAATCCTGGCCCACCTGACCGAGGTCGGTGCCGAAGCGCGCAGCCCCCAATCCAGCCTCGACCGTACGGTCGCCGAATCGGTGCGGGACGCCTTGGTCGACCCGGCCGAAACGCCCGCCGCAGCGCCGGTCGACCAGCCTGCCGCCGCCGAGCGGCCTGCCGGCAGCACGGAGGCGGCCGTCGCTGAGCCGGTTGTCGCCGAGCAGCCCGAGGCCGCCGCGCCCGCTCAGCAGCCGCCTGCCGCTCAGCAGCCCGTCGCCGCGCAGCCCGCGGCCGCCGAGGCGCCGCAGGGCCGGACCCTGTTCGCCAGCCCGTTCGCGGGCCAGGAGCAGGCCGCCGCCGAGCCGGTGTCCTTCGAGGCGCCGGTCGTGCTGGCCGCGCCGCTGTTCCTGCCGCCGGACGCCGCGGCCGCCGACGAGGTGCGCCGCCGCCGCCGGGCCGAGCGCCGCCCGCGTGCCGAGGAACCGGCCGAGACTCCGGCCGAGCCAGCCGCCGAACCGGTCGAGGCCGCCGCCGAGGAACCCGACACCACCGACTGGGACGACGACGCCCACGACGACCAGGACGACAGCGGCCGTTCGCGCCGCCGCCGCCGGGGCCGCCGCGGTCGCGGTCGCGGCCGGGGCGAGCAGTCCGCCGAGCACGAAACCGACGGCGACGAGCCGATCGAGGACACCGCCGAGGACGAGGCCGAACCGGCCGAAGCCGAGGACACCGAGGCCGCCGACGAACACGACGAGGATGCCGCGGGCCTGCCCGAGGGGTCGAGCCGTCGTCGCCGTCGCCGTCGCCGCCGCAAGGCGGGCGAGGACGGCGAGACCGAGTCGGCCACCGACGACGACCCGCCGAACACGGTCGTGCACGAGCGCGAGCCGCGCACCAAGCGCCGCGCCGCCGCCTCGGTCGACGAGGTGCAGGGCATCAGCGGTTCCACCCGGCTCGAGGCGAAGCGGCAGCGTCGTCGCGACGGCCGGGAGGCCGGCCGCCGGCGCCCGCCGATCCTGACCGAGTCCGAGTTCCTGGCCCGCCGCGAGGCGGTCGACCGCGTGATGGTCGTGCGCGAGAAGCAGTTCGCGCCCGACGAGCACGGCCACGCGCCCGCCACCGCGATCACCCAGGTCGGCGTGCTCGAGGACAAGATCCTCGTCGAGCACTTCGTCACCAGCACCGGCTCGGCCTCGATGGTCGGCAACGTGTACCTGGGCAAGGTGCAGAACGTGCTGCCCAGCATGGAAGCGGCGTTCGTCGACATCGGCCGCGGCCGCAACGGCGTGCTGTACGCCGGTGAGGTGAACTGGGAGGCCGCCGGGCTCGGCGGCAAGGAACGCAAGATCGAGCAGGCGCTCAAGCCCGGCGACACCGTGCTGGTCCAGGTCTCCAAGGACCCGGTCGGGCACAAGGGCGCCCGGCTGACCACCCAGATCAGCCTGGCCGGCCGTTTCCTGGTCTACGTCCCGGGCGGGACCTCGACCGGCATCAGCCGCAAGCTGCCCGACACCGAGCGCAAGCGGCTCAAGGAGATCCTGCGCGACATCGTGCCGCAGGACGCCGGCGTGATCATCCGCACCGCGTCCGAGGGCGTCAGCGAGACCGAGCTGGCCCGCGACGTCGAGCGGCTGCAGGCCACCTGGCGGACCATCGAGAAGCAGGCCAAGAACACCGGCGCCCCCAAGACCCTGTACGAGGAGCCCGACCTGCTGGTCAAGGTCGTGCGCGACCTGTTCAACGAGGACTTCTCCAAGCTGGTCATCGAGGGCGAGCGCTCCTACACCACGGTCGAGAACTATGTGCGAACCGTGGCTCCGGACATGCTCTCTCGGGTCGAGCGCTACGAGAACAACGGTGTCGACGTCTTCGGTTCGATGCGCATCGACGAGCAGCTGGCCAAGGCGCTGGACCGCAAGGTGTGGCTGCCCTCGGGCGGCACCCTGGTCATCGACCGCACCGAGGCCATGACCGTCATCGACGTCAACACCGGCAAGTTCACCGGTGCCGGCGGCTCCAACCTGGAGGAGACGGTCACCCGCAACAACCTCGAGGCGGCCGAGGAGATCGTGCGCCAGATGCGGTTGCGCGACATCGGCGGCATGATCGTCGTCGACTTCATCGACATGGTGCTGGAGTCGAACCGGGATCTGGTGCTGCGCCGCCTCACCGAGGCGCTGGGCCGCGACCGCACCCGCCACCAGGTCTCCGAGGTGACCTCGCTGGGTCTGGTGCAGATGACCCGCAAGAAGCTCGGTACCGGTCTGGTGGAGGCCTTCTCCACCACCTGCGAGACCTGCCACGGTCGCGGCATCCTCGTGCACGACTACCCGGTCGAGGCCGCGCCGGTCGAGGAGACGCCGAACCGGCGGGAGGGCCGGCGCCGCCGCAAGGACAAGGATCGCGACAAGCCGGCCGTCGTCCAGGAGGCGCCCGCCGCGCACGAGGAGCACTTCGAGGAGGACGCCGCGGTCAAGCGGGCCCACCCGGTGGCGCTGGCGATGGCGGCGCATCACGAGGACGCCGAGGCCGAGGGTGCCGCGGAGGCTGTGGCGGCCGCCGCGGAATCCGTTGTCGCCGAGCCGGTCGTGGCCGAGGTCGCGGTCGCCGAGCACGAGGTCGCAGTTGCCGAAGTGGTCGAGCCCGCGGTGGCCGAGCCGGTCGAGGCCCCCGCGGCCGAGTCTGCCGTGGCCGTCGCCGAGCCTGCCGTGGTGGTCGCCGCAGAGGCTGCCGAAGCCCCGGCGCCCGCGCGGCGCGCGCGCCGGCGGGTGGCCCGGACCGTGACCGCACCGAGCGCCGACAACGCCAATGCTGTGTTCGTGCTCTCCAGCTCGGATATCGCGGATGCTCCGGTGATCGACTTCACCGCTGCCGAGCAGGTCACCGTGCCGCCACGGGAGCGGCCGCGGCGGCGGTCGTCGGGTCGCGCGGCCGGAGCACCGGAGCAGGTGAACTGACCGCACGGCGCCGACCGCGCTGATCGGACTCGACAGTGGCCCCGCCCTTACCGGCGGGGCCACTGTCGTCTCAGGAGATGCCCGCGGCGGTGAATGCGGACTGGACCAAGGTGCTGTACTCGGTTTCGCCGGCCGCATTCGGGTGGATGGGGCTGGTCGTGCCCGTTCCGGGGTCGACCCAGCGAACACCCGATGCCTGGCAGGCGTCGTGACCGATGCTCGGCCCGAACGCGTCGACGAACGTGGCACCGTTCGCCTGCGCTTGGGCTTGCAGCATGCTGTTGAGGTCCTTCTCGATGCCATTGACATAGGCCGTATCACCGGTGGTGAGCGGTACCTGCGGATAGCAATGTCCGCTCTGCGGCACGACGTCGAGGTAGCCGATGACGAAAACCTTGGCCTTGGGCGACAGCTTGTGGATCTGCTTGATCGCCGCCGCGATGTTCGGGGCGTCCGAGGTGATCGCGTCGGAGAATGTCGACCCGTACATGTCCTTGCACGGCGAGCCGAGATCGATCGGCGCGGCGGCGGCGTCCGCGCTGTAGCACGCCGTGATCGCGTCGACGAAGACATTGTGGTCGTTGCCGCCGATCCCCAGGGTCACCACCGAGGTGCCGGAGCTGAGGGCGTTGAATTGTGGTGGCTGATCCAGGTATTGGGCAGTCGTCATGTTCTGCACGGTGGCGC
This sequence comes from Nocardia stercoris, assembly GCF_003696265.1. GTDB lineage: Bacteria > Actinomycetota > Actinomycetes > Mycobacteriales > Mycobacteriaceae > Nocardia > Nocardia stercoris. Next base: position 428,222 of record NZ_RFFH01000004.1, read on the forward strand.
CGCTGCAGCTGACGTCGGTCAGGGTCAGGCCCTTCGCCTGGGCGACCAGGTGCGGATAGTTGACAGCCGACTGCGAGCAATCCCCGGGTGCGCCGGCGGCGGGCGGCTGCACGCCGAAGCCCGCGGTGTAGGAGTCGCCCAGCGCGACGTATCCGGTGCCGGTTCCGGCAGTCGCGGGGTTGGCGGCGAGGGCGAGCGCCGACGCGGTCACGGCGCAGGCTATCGCGAGAACAGCTCGACCCCAGGGTCGGCGAACCAGGCGGGAGGGGAGGGGCGAGTAGCGCATTGGTGATCCCATTCAATCGGTCCTCATCGCAGTGCACATCCAATGCCGGTTATGACCCGGAGGGGTTCGGCGTGATGTGCGTCACGAGAGGTTACCGATGAGTAGGCGGTGCGTCGGTGCAATCCGAAGACTCGAACTGGCTCACTCGAGACCTGGTCGAGTGCCCAATGTGCAGCTGAAAGCTGGTGTGACTCATTCTGATCAGGCAGTCGAACTGGCCGAGGTGCGTCAGCGGCTCGGTCGCGGACGCACCCCGGAGTTTCAGGGCAGCGTGTAGTCGAACTCGATGCGGTGGGTCCCGTCGGCGTCGATGGTGATGTCTCCGCTGCCGCTGATTCCCGCCAGCGCGCCCGTGCCGCTCCCGGTCACGATCGAGAAGAAGGTATCGGTTCGGTCGGTGCCGCTCGTCGACGCCGAATGTACGAAATTGAAGGCGCCCGCCTTCCCCGCCACGGTCCCCTCGAACGATTCCATGGCAAGGTAGGTGCCGACCCCCTTCTCCTGGTCGAAGGCGCTGGTGAACACGGTGGCGGCGCGCCCGCTGATCTCGCCCTCGAACAGCTTCTCCATGAGTGCCACCCCGACCGGCAGGGCGGTGGTGACGGCCGGATCGGGAACGACCTCGGTGGGTACGAAGGATTTGACGCTGAAGGTCCCGGTTGCTCGCATGCGGTGACCGTAGCGGGTACGCGGGTCGCCGCTCTTGTAAGAACGCGACACCTCACCCGGTTTGGAGGGGGTTCCGCTGTCCTGTAGTCTTGGTCAGTCGCTGCCCCATGCGACGGCACTCTGTTGTGACTAGTGCTGTAAGGCGGGCCCAGGTTCGGTTGAGAGCCCAGGCCCGGGGCGGCAGTGAATACCCAAAGACCAGTCTGCGGCGATCACCGGTGCGAACCGGGTGTCTGCCGTGAGAGCAGAGTGCCTAGCACTGAGTAGAGAGAAGGGCAGCCGACCGATGGCAACGTACGCGATCGTCAAGACCGGCGGAAAGCAGTACAAGGTCGCGGTCGGTGACCTGGTGAAGGTCGAGAAGCTCGAGGGTGAGCCGGGCACTGCGGTGTCCCTGGCGCCGGTCATGATCGTCGACGGTGCGAACCTCACCACCGACGCCGACAAGCTGGCGAAGATTTCGGTGTCCGCCGAGGTGGTCGAGCAGACCAAGGGCCCGAAGATCCGCATCCACAAGTTCAAGAACAAGACCGGCTACCACAAGCGCCAGGGCCACCGTCAGAAGCTGACGGTCCTGAAGGTCACCGGCATCAAGTAAGCGGCCCGGGGGCTCTCCCCCGACGTACGAGGAGTTCAACGATATGGCACATAAGAAGGGTGCATCCAGCTCCCGCAACGGCCGCGATTCCAACGCTCAGCGGCTCGGTGTGAAGCGCTTCGGCGGCCAGACCGTCAAGGCCGGCGAGATCCTGGTCCGTCAGCGTGGCACGCACTTCCACCCCGGCGTCAACGTCGGCCGTGGCGGCGACGACACGCTGTTCGCCCTGGCGGCGGGTTCGGTCGAGTTCGGCAGCAAGCGCGGCCGCAAGACCGTCAACATCGTGGTTGCGGAGACCGTCGACGCCTGATCGGCGCCACCGGACTTAATCCGTAGTTTCGAAGCGGGTCAGGGTTGGACAACCCCTGGCCCGTTTTCGTGTTCCGGCCCGTCTCCCGGCCCGGCTCAGCTGAAGGAGGATGATCACCTTATGTCCAAATTCATCGACCGTGTCGTGCTGCATGTCCGCGCGGGCAAAGGTGGGCACGGATGTTCGTCGGTGCACCGGGAGAAGTTCAAGCCGCTCGGCGGACCGGACGGCGGCAACGGCGGCAACGGCGGTGACGTCGTGCTCGAGGTCGACCCGAATGTGCACACGCTGCTGGACTTTCACTTCCACCCGCACGCCAAGGCCGGCAACGGCAAGCCCGGCGAGGGCGGCAACCGCAGCGGCAAGCAGGGCGACGGACTGGTCCTGAAGGTGCCGGACGGCACGGTCGTGCTGGATGCCGACGGTGAGATGCTGGCCGACCTGGTCGGAGTGGGCAGCCGGTTCGTGGCGGCCCAGGGCGGCCGCGGCGGGCTCGGTAACGCGGCGCTGGTGTCGCGGGCGCGCAAGGCGCCCGGTTTCGCGCTGCTCGGCGAGGACGGCCAGGAACGCGACCTGGTCCTGGAGTTGAAGTCGGTGGCCGATGTCGGCCTGGTCGGCTTCCCCTCGGCCGGTAAGTCGTCGCTGGTGTCGGTGCTGTCGGCGGCGAAGCCGAAGATCGCCGACTACCCGTTCACCACCCTGGTGCCGAACCTCGGTGTCGTCGCTTCCGGCGAAACGACTTTCACGATCGCCGACGTGCCCGGCCTGATCCCGGGCGCCAGCGAGGGCCGCGGTCTGGGCCTGGACTTCCTGCGGCACCTGGAGCGCTGCGCGGTGCTCGCGCACGTAGTCGACTGCGCCACACTGGAACCCGGCCGCGACCCGGTGTCGGATGTGGACGCGCTCGAGGCCGAGCTGGCGGCCTACCAGCCCGCCCTCAAGGACGCCGGACTCGGTGACCTGGCCGACCGCCCCCGGGTGGTGGTGCTCAACAAGGCCGACGTCCCCGACGCCGACGAGCTGGCCGATCTGGTGACGCCCGAGTTCGAGGCGCGCGGCTGGCCGGTGTTCAAGATCTCCGCAGTCACGCGGGAAGGCTTGCGCCCGTTGACGTTCGCGCTCGCCGACCTGGTGCGTAAGTACCGCGAGGAGCACCCGAAGGCGGAGCCCGCCCGGCAGGTGCTGCGCCCGGTCGTCAAGGGCGACAGCGGTTTCAAGGTGCTGCCGGACCCGGAGGAGCCGGGTGGCTTCATCGTGATCGGCGAGCGGCCCGAGCGCTGGGTCCGCCAGACCCAGTTCGACAACGAGGAAGCCATCGGTTACCTCGCGGACCGGTTGGCCCGCTTGGGAATCGAGGAGGAGCTGGCGAAACTCGGTGCGGAGCCCGGTGCCTCGGTGACCATCGGCGACTACTGCTTCGACTGGGAGCCGCAGATCGCGGCCGGCGTCGAGACCACGCTGACCAGTCGCGGCATCGATCCCCGTCTGTCGCAGAACGATAGGATCGGTGCTGCCGAACGCAAGCACGCCTCGCGCGTGCGGCGTGGTCTGGTCGAGGACGAGTAGTCGAGTTCCGGCCGCGAGGCCGCGATCGTTTTCATGGAGTGAAGGCGGCATGACGCAGGGTGATGCGGTAGGGGAGCTGAGCGTGGCGCGGGCTGCCGTCCGATCGGCGCGCCGTGTGGTGGTCAAGATCGGCTCGTCGGCGCTGACCAGCATGGAGGGCGGGATCCAGGGCGAGCGCCTGGACGCGCTCGCCGACGCCGTCGAGGCGCGCATGCGGGCCGGCTCGGATCTGGTGGTGGTGTCCTCCGGCGCGATCGGTGCCGGTCTGGCACCGCTCGGATTGTCGCGCCGGCCAAAGGATCTGGCGACCAAGCAGGCGGCTGCCAGTGTCGGTCAGCTGGCGCTGGCCCACGCCTGGGGCACCTCGTTCGCCCGTTACGGCCGCGTCGTCGGCCAGGTGTTGTTGTCGGCCGGGGACTTCGGCCGCCGTGAGCATCACCGCAACGCGCAACGGACCCTGGACCGGCTGCGCTCTTTGCACGCGGTCGCGGTGGTGAACGAGAACGATACCGTCGCCACCGAGGAGATCAGGTTCGGCGACAACGACCGCCTGGCCGCACTGGTCGCCCACCTGGTCGGAGCGGACGCCCTCGTCCTGCTCTCCGATGTCGACGGCCTCTACGACGGTGACCCGCGCAAGGGCGCCGCGAAGTTCATTCCCGAAGTGCGGAGCAGCGCCGACCTGGACGGTGTGATCGCCGGCAGCGGCGGCGCCCTCGGTACCGGCGGCATGGCCTCCAAACTGTCGGCGGCCCGCCTGGCCGCCGACGGCGGAGTCCCGGTCCTGCTCGCCGCCGCCGACGACGCGGCCGCCGCTCTGACCGACGCCGGCGTGGGCACCGCCTTCGCCGCCGCCCCGGAACGCCTGTCGGCCCGCAAGTTCTGGGTCCGCTACGCCGCCGACAGCCGCGGTTCGGTGGTGCTGGACGAGGGTGCGGTACGCGCCGTCGCCCACCGCCGCCGTTCGCTGCTGGCCGCCGGAATCACCCGGGTGACCGGCACCTTCTTCGGCGGCGACGTCGTCGACCTGTGTGCGCCGGACGGGCGATTGGTGGCGCGTGGGGTCGTCGAATACGACAGTGTGGAACTGGAATCCATGATCGGGAAGTCGACGGTGCATCTGCCGGACGGGATGCAGCGGCCGGTGGTGCACGCGGACGACCTGGTGAAGGTCTGAGAATCGCCACCCCGCAGGGTATTTCGTATCGCTGCGACGCTGTCGTCCCGGTGGCCTAACAGCCCGGCAGCGCGCTGCCCTGGTCGGTGCCGTAGCGGTGACCGTGCCCGGGCGGAGCGTTCAGCGCGCCCAGCAGATCCGTGGTGGTCTGCAGGAAGCTGAGCACCGGAAGCCAGTGCGGCGCCGGCGCGTCCGGGCGGGTGCCGGCGAGATTCGGTGCGTGCCACAGCAATGACGGCGACCACCACACGACGGGGTCGGAGACGTTGGCCAGCACCGCCGCCCGGCCGTGACGGACCCGGCCGGCGGGCGGGCCCGCCCACAGCGCGCCACAGACTCGACGATCCTGATCGCTGTCGCCGGCGAAGATCGCACTACCGCCGAGCGCGCCCAGGCTCTGGCCGTACACGTAGAGTTTCGGCGGATCGGGCAGCGTGGATATCCGCTGTTCGACGGCCCGGAACAGCGCACGGGCCGCTTCCTCGGCGGCACCGCGGCCGAACAGGAAGGTGACCCAGCTCGGGGCATCCGAGTACTGCACGCCGACCAGTGCCACATCGCCGCCGAAGCGATCGTCGATGCCGGCGGCGGCGTCGCCGTCGATCCAGCCCGAGCCGGTCGGGATCGTCACCACCAGATTGTGCCGCGCCAAGCCACCGGTCCGCTCCAGCTCCCGAATCGCCAGTGCCACCCGGGAATTCGGATCCGGTGCGGATTCCAGACCCACGTAGACTCGCACGCTCGACGCCGGGGTGCCGGCGACGAAGCGGCGCCCGTGCGCACCCAGCGACGGCCAGCTCGCCATCGATACCGGGCTGCCCGAGCGGGTCGGCGAATCAGGCTGCACCAGAACCGGATCCACGTACGAGTCGGCGGTCGCGTACGCCGCCTGGCGCCAGTGGACCACCGCCGGTGCGATCACCAGCTGGGCGGCGACGGTCGACACCACCGCGGCAGCCACGGTGCGTACCCGCCCCAATCGCCGGACTGCCCAACGTATCCCGCGGGCGCAGGCCACCGCCACGGCGACGAGTGACACCGTCCAGGCTACCCACTGCATCCAGTACCAGGGTTCGACTCCGCTGACACCCATTGCCGTGCGCAGAGTGTTCTGCCAGTGCTGGGCACCGGCCATCGCGGCCCCGACGGTGAGGATCGCGACGACTACGGCCGACTCCCGCGTGTACGGCAGGCGGATCACTCCGAATCTGGTCCACCGCAACACCATTCGGATGAGCGCGGCTACGGCCAGCCCGATCGATACTACGACCGCGGTAAGGATCGCCTGCGCCGACGGGGTGCGCGGCAGCAAACCGGGGGACAGCGAGATCGCGGTCCCGCCCGCCACTGCCACGCTCGTCCCTACGCGTGGCACGTCGAACCGCTTCCACCGCAACAGCCTTCGAGATCGAGCGCCGAGTCCGGCTGATGCTGTGATCCGATCGGTCCCGGTCACAGCGTCACTACCGAGTCGCCGAAGCCACCGTGGTGGCCGTGCGTTGGGTCGCCGTGCGTTGGGTCGCCGGCGCGTTGGTGGCCGTGCGATGTGGCGCCGCCGCGTTGGTGGCCGTGCGATGTGGCGCCGCCACGCTGGTGGCCGTGTGATGTGACGCCGACGCGCTGGTGGCCGTGCAATGTGACGCCGCCGCGCTGGTCGTGGTGTGTTGCGCCGCTGCCGCGCTGGTCACTGTTCGATGTGACGCCGCCGCCCCGGCCTCCGCTCGGTGCGATCCAGGCACGACGGGCGCGGCGGCGCCGGACGAGAACCGTTGTGGCCATGCCCAGTCCGGCGACCACGCCGCCACCCGCGAGCAGCATGGCGGCGGGTGAGGGGAGACCGTCGACGGATTGGAAGAAGGGCTCGTACCCCGGGTTCCCGTAGCCCTGACGGGCGGAGTTCAGGTCCACGGCGGTGGCCGCCGCACCCGCCATCACCTGGCAGCGCGCGCGAGAGAGCAGGCCGGCTCGGGCTTCGCAGGCGGCGTGCATGCGCCGCGCCAAGGCGGCGTCGGCGGCCTGCCGGGCCCAAGGACCGAGGGGCTGCCCGTGCGCGGTCGCGTACCGCAACAGGTCGTAGCCGAGATCGTGTGCGTCGCAAGCGAGATCGAACTCGCGGGGCAGCGGGAAGGGGGAGGAGCAGCCGCCGTCGGGGTCGACCAGAATCCCCTGCTCGAGCATCGGCCGATACCCGAACTCCCGCACGAAGTCCTCGGGAACGACACTCGGATCCGGTTGGGCGGAAATCGATTCCAGGATCGCGGCGCGCGCGGCCGCATTCTCGGCCGTGGGTGGTCCGCTGGTCGCGGCGTCCACGCCGGGAGCGAAGACCAGCCCCGCCGCGCAGGTCACGGTCAGGGCGGCGACAGTCGCACCGAACCGCCCGACCCGGCGCCCGGGTGACCGGCCGGCGCGTCGATAGGTGTCGATGTGTGCGGTGTCCGCGGTGGCTTGCGCTCTCATGGTCGTGACGCTAGGAATCCGGCCTCGACCGGGACGTCGGCCTACAGGAGGGTTCCGCCGTGGGCGGGACGGGGGAGGAGCGTGCGGAGGCCGTACCCGGGTAGGGGGTGCAAGATCACTCCGGGGTACGAGTCGCCGGGCGGGGCGCAGACTCTACCGTCGAGGGCATGGTCGGACAGATGACTGGTCAGCGACGTACGGCGCGTTCGCGGCAGATAGTGGACGGATTCACGGTCCTGCTGGCGCTGATCCTCCTCGCGGTGGCGTGGCCCACGCTGCACCTCACACACAAGGTGCCGCCGGCGGCAGCGCCGTTCATCGCCGGATTCGCGGCCTTCCCGATCCTGCTGGTGCGGGTGAATCCGCAGCTGGGTTGGGCGGTTTCGGCCGGATCGGCGCTGCTGATCGCGCTCGCGGTGCCGAACCAGCCGGGGAACACGTTGCCGTTCCAGGTGGTGCACATCGTGGCTCTGTTCGCGCTGGTGCTCGCGGTCACCGTGTTCGCGCCCGTGCGGACGGTGGCCGTGGTCTGGGTGACCACCGCGCTGCTGATGGCCACCACCATGGCCAGGACCGGGGACAGTTTCGCCGAATCGGGCTTCGGCTGGCCGCTGGCCGTCACCGGTCTGGTGGCGTTCGGTCTGCTCGTCCGGTGGGTCGCGCTGTCGCGGCGGGCGCTGCAACGGTCCGAGGAGGAAACCGAGCTGGAACGGGCCCGCCGCGCGATCCTGGAGGAGAAGGCCCGCATCGCCCGCGACCTGCACGATGTGGTCGCCCACCACATGTCGATGGTGGTGGTCCAGGCTCAGACTGCGCCCTACCGCATCGACGGCCTGTCCGCCGACGCGCGCGCCGAGTTCGAATCCATCGGGAGCGGTGCGCGGGCCGCGCTCAACGAAGTCCGCGGCCTGTTGGGCGTGCTGCGCAGCGACGGCGAGCTCCCCGAGCACGCTCCGCAACCCCGCGCCGCCGATGTACCCGGCCTCCTTGACGCGGCCCAGCGGGCCGGCGTTCCCCTGATCCGGTCCGTCGACGGTGCCCTCGATGCCGTCCCGGAAACCACCGGCTTGGCCCTCTACCGGATCGTGCAGGAATCGCTGGCCAATGCCGCCCGCCACGCACCCGGTGCGCCCGTGGAGGTCCGGATCGCCGTCGGCCCGGATCTCACCGTGTCCATCGCCAACGACCGTTCCACCGCCGCCCGCCCGAGTGACCAGCCGAGCACCGCCGGCACCGGCATCACCGGCATGCAAGCCCGGGCCGCCGCGGTCGGCGGTGTCCTCACCGCCACGCCCCGCCCCGACGGCGGCTTCCACGTCCTGGCCCGGCTTCCCCTCGCCCCCGCCTGATCCCGAGGCGGCATGGCAGACTCGGGGACGTGGGTGAGGTGCGATCGTGTCGATAACCGTTCTGATCGCCGACGATCAGGCGATGGTGCGCCAGGGGTTCGGGGCGCTGCTGGGCGCGCAGCCGGACATCAGTGTCGTCGGCGACGCCGCGGACGGGAAAGCCGCTGTGGCCGAAGCTAAACGACTGCGTCCGGACGTCGTGCTGATGGATGTGCGCATGCCGGAGATGAACGGGCTGGACGCCGCCCGCGCGATTCTGTCGGCCGGGCTCGAACCCCCGGTGCGGGTGCTCATGCTCACCACCTTCGATATCGACGATTACGTCTACGAGGCACTGGGCGCCGGCGCGAGCGGATTCCTGCTCAAGGACGCGCCCGCGGAGGAGCTGGTGCGCGCGGTCCGGGTGGTCGCCGCCGGTGACGCGCTGCTCGCGCCGACCGTGACCCGCCGGCTCATCGCCGACGTGACCCGGCGCCGGACCCGGCGCGCGCCCGCCCCGCGGCTCGAGGTGCTGACACCGCGGGAGCGTGAAGTGCTGGAACTGGTGGCGCGCGGCATGTCCAACGCCGAGATCGCCGAAAGTCTGTTCGTCGCAGAACAAACCGTGAAGACGCATGTGTCGAAGGTGTTCACCAAACTGAATCTGCGGGATCGGGCGCAGGCGGTGGTGCTGGCGTACGAATCCGGACTGGTCACCCCGGGCTGATCGCACCGCAGCCGGACGGCGCCGGGCGACAGTGTCGACCTGCCCTCACGGTCCCGGCAGGACGCCGGGCTGGTTCGTACTGCCGTCGTCGCCGGGGATGGGTCCGGTGATACCCGGCTGGCCACCAGGATCGGTGAGCCCGGGATCCGACGGGACGGGACCGGGAGGCGGCGCCGGGATGGGCGGGGGAGGCACGACGGACGGTGCCGGGGGTTGTGCCACAGCGGTATCCGTCGGCGGTGGAGGCGCGGTCGACGTGGCCGGGGGATGAGTCACGCCGGTGTCGGGCGCCGGGGCGGCCGGTGGAACCGTGGTGTTGTTCGCCGGCGGCGGTGGCGCGTCCGCGGGGGGATGGGTCATCCCGGGATCCGGTAGCGAGGGTGTGCCGGGCGAGATGCCGGTGGTGGCGGGACTGTGGGTGGCACCGGTATCGGGTGCCACCGGCGTGGACGCCGTCGGGGGCGGTGCGGTGCCGGTATCGGGCGGTGTTGCCGAGTGTGGTGGCAGTGTGGTCGGTGCCGTCGAGTTGTCTTGTGGCGGAACGGTTGACGGTGTGGGCGCGTCGGGTGGTGCCGAGGGCTGCGTAGTGCTGGTGTCGGGCGGTGTTGCCGAGTGCGGTGGCAGTGTCGTCGGTGTCGCTGAGTTGTCTTGCGGTGGAACGGTTGACGGTGTGGGCGCGGCGGAGGTGTCCGGCGCCGGCGCGGTGGTCGTGGGTGGAAGCGTGGTGGTGGTCGTGGTGGAACCCGGTGTCGGGTCGGTTGGCACGGGGGCAGGTGTGGTGGCTGCCGGGGGCGGCGTCGGCGCCGGGGGCGGTGTGGTGTCGCCCGGTGCGGGCGCGCCGGGGGAGGGCGCCGCGGTGTTCGGTGGCAGGGCCGTCTTCGCGGGCGCGGAAGTTGTTGCGGCACCGGGTGTTCCAGGAGCAGCGGGGCGTGCGGGTAGGGCCGGTACGCCGGATCCCGCGGTGCTGTAGGTCGGCCGGTAGATGAGATTCATGGCCAGCAGGGCTTCTTCGCGCAGCGCTTCCTGGGCCTGCTGGGCGTCGAGGACGTGGGCGACCTCGAGCAGCCGGGCGATGGTGCCGATCGGACCGGAATCGCCCGGCGGCGGGACCGCGACCTTCACCGCTTCCGCGGCGGCGGCCAGCGCCCCCAGGCGGCCGGCGACGTCGAAACAGACCGTGGCGAGTTCGTCGACCGCGGCCGCCAGACTGCGGGAACTCGTGTGGGCCGCGTCCGCGGCGGCGCCGGTCCAGCCGGCCCCGTTGACGATCAGCTCGGCGCTGTTGCGGGTCGCGGTGAGCGTCGCGTCGACCGCGGTCGCGACCGCCAGCCAGGTCGCGGCGGTCTCGGCGACCAGGCCGGCGTCGATCTCCTGGGTACCCGCATAGATCTGCGGATGCGTCATGGACTCGAAATGCTCCATGGCACTGATGTATTCGGGATCGGTCCCCCCGGTGCCGCCCGGCTGGTCGACCGCGCTCATCGGCCCGGCCGCGAGGTCGTGTTCATCGCCGCGGCTCCACGAACTCGGCCCGGCTCATCGGGCCAGCTCCGCGGTCTGGGCGCGCAACGCGGCCGCGTGCGCCGCGTCGGCCTCTTCCAGCAGTCCGGCGCAGCGCAGGTAGCCCTCCTGCATCAGATGGGAGGCGCTGATGAAGGAGTCCAGCAGGGCGGCGGCGTCGCGAGCCTTGCGGGCGAAGCCGGTGGCGAGCTGAGTGGCCGAGAAGAATCCGCCGAGCCCGTGCGGCTGCGGTCGGGACACGGCTTCGAGGCGTTGCTGCAGGTCGCGTAGTTCCTCGGCCTGCCGGGTGTACAGGTCGGCGCAGCGGCGGGCGGCATCCGGGTCGATGGACACCGAACCGCTGCGGGCGGCCTGCAGGAAGCGGGCGATATCGGCCCGGCTGCTGTCGGTCGTCATACGTGCCCCCCGCGATTGTCGGCTGTGCCACAGCGTATCGCGTCCCGAAGGTGTCAGCGGCCCAGCCGAGTGGTCAGGTGCCTTGCCAGCTGTTGGGCGGTGGTCGGCGCCACGTGGACGTCGCGCCCGGCCCGGATCAGGTAGCGCCCGTCGCCCTCGACATCGATCCACGCGTAGTGGGCGGGCGGCTCCGGATCTTCGGTGTCGAGCCCGGTTTCGACCCGCACATGCCCCTCGGCGGTATGCGGCCGCAACAGCAGCCGGCGGATCCGCGGTGCGGTGGGACTGTTCGAGGGCGCGTCGTCGCGGACGGCGCCGGCCGGTGCCGAGTGCGCCGGTTCCGCGCCGGCCGGGGTGTCCGGCAGCAGCGCCACGATCCGGGCGCCCAGCCGGTTGGTGTGCCCGATCGAAATATCCACTCGCCCAACGGTATTCGGCTCCTGCACGGCCAGCACCGCGTGATCGTGGACCACGGCGCCCAGCGCGCGGATCTCACTGCCCGGGGTGTGGCCGCCGCCGACCGTCACGATCCGGCTCGCCGGCCGCGCCAGAATGCGCAGGCAGGCACTGAGATCCGGGTCGGCACCGGCCGGCAGCCGGGCCGCGAGCGTGCGGCGCAGTGCCGCGGCATCCTCGGCCGTGCGCGGACTTTCGCGGATACGCAGCGGAAACGGGTGCCGATCCAGCTCGTGGCCGCGCCAGACGTGGGCGAATTCGTCCGGTGTGAAAGACCAACTCACGCCGACAATCACCCTTCACCGTTCTCGCCGATGTCGGCCAGCGTAACCGGAATTCGCACCGAAGGTCACCACAAGGCCATGGAAAGGGCAGTGGGCGGGACTCACGAACCGTGCATGCTGGAGCTTGCACCCGGTGTCGCCTCCGCGCCCCCTTTCGCAGAATGCGGCACGCCGGATCCGGTGCGGTCTGCCCTTGCCGCCCCGGGCTCGCGATCCGGCGCACCGTGGCGACTCCGGGTGCACTCGATCGTCGTCGTGGAGGTACTCATGTTCGTACCGCAATCGGACGCCGGCGACTCGTGGCGGACCACCGGAACCGACCCGGCCCGATTCGACGGTGTCCGCCCGAAGCTGCCGGACTGGCACGAGCTGCTGGCCGCGTTCTGCGGCCGGCTGGGCGATCGTCCCGGCGACCATCCGGTGACCCGGGGCGCGCGCGGACTCGCCGATCTGCACTGGCAACGGCTGCATTCCGATCCCACCGAGATCGACCGCCACCGGCTCGACCACATCCACCGCATCGACGAATGGGTGGGCGCCAACCTGCGCCGCGCGGCCCCGAGATCGCTCGGCGCCGCCGTCGACACGATGGCCGCCGCGCAGGTGCGGGCGGTCTGGATGCTGCACAGCGCCGAGGACGTCGCCGACGAGCGCGTGCACACCGCATGGTTCCGGTTGGCCCGATTGGCCGGGCACTGGACCGATCTGGCCCTGGAAGTCGCCTGAGCCCCGGCCTGATCGGGGGCAGGCGACGAGCCGCTGCTCGACCTCGGTGTGGTACCCGCTAGTCCGGGTCTTCCGGCAGATCCAGATCGACCGGAACATCGTCGCGGTCGGCCCATTCGAGCAGCGGGGCGATGTCGAAGACCGCGGCGTCGATGCCGGCCTGCAGGTCGCCGAGGGCGGCGTACCGGCCGGGGACGGTTTCGATGGTGAAATCGCGCGGATGGATGTCATCGATCTCATCCCAGCGCACCGGGGTGGAGACCGTCGCCGCCTCGATGCCGCGGACCGAGTACGCGGCCGCGATGGTGTGGTCGCGCGCGTTCTGGTTGTAGTCGACAAACAGCGCGGCGGGGTCACGGTCGCGCCGCCACCAGGCGGTGGTGACATCCGCGGGCGCCCGGCGCTCCACCTCCCGGGCGAAGGCCAGCGCCGCGCGGCGCAGCTCCGCGAAACCGTATTCCGGCGCGATCCGGACGTAGACGTGTAATCCCTTGCCGCCGGACGTCTTCGGCCAGCCGACCGCGCCGAGCTCGTCGAGCACCTCGTGTACGACACCGGCCACCCGCTGCACGCGCGGCCAGGGACAGTCGGGCATCGGGTCGAGATCGATCCGCCACTCGTCGGGTCGCTCGATGTCGAACCGCCGCGAATTCCAGGGATGGAACTCGACGGTCGACATCTGCACGGCCCAGATCACGTCGGCGAGCTTCTCGACGCACAGCTCGTCGGCGGTGCGCCCGTAGCGCGGGAAGTAGACGTTCACGGTGGGCACCCAGTCCGGCGCGCCGCGCGGGAGCCGCTTCTGGTGCACCTTCCCGCCCGGCAGTCCCTTCGGGAAGCGGTGCATCATGCACGGCCGGTCGCGCAGCGCGTTCACGATGCCGTCGCCGACGCTCAGGTAGTACTGCGCCAGGTCGAGTTTCGTCGCCCCGAGCTCCGGGAAGTACACCCGGTCCGGGTTCGAGATGCGTACGGTGTGCTCGCCGACGGTCAGTTCGACCGCGGGCGAGGTGGATTTGCCCGCCACCCGATCGAGGTTAGCGGCAGGTGCCGACATTGTCGGGATGTGCACAGTCCAGGTCCGGGGCGGCGCCGGACTCGTGCAGCGACAGGGAGTCGAGCAACCACCGATGGACCGCCTCCACGGTCAGCTGCGACCGGTTGAGCTGGTCGGTGAGCGCCCAGTAGCGGTCGACCCGGCGACCGGGATCACGGGCGGCGATCCACAACTGCCGCCGGAAGCCGGGGGAGTCGGACTCGCCGCGCGCGGTGGCATGCGCCCGGACGAAACGGTCGAGTTCGGTGCCGGTGTGCGCGGCCACGCCCGCGGTGATCAGCGGCACCACGTCCATGACCAGCTCGCCCACCTCGTCGAACAGTCGTTGGCGGTGGGTGATCGTTTCCGGCTGGTGCCGCCAATAATGCTGTCGCGCAGTGCTCGTCATGGCGGGGTCGGCGACCAGTGTGGCCAGTTCGGCGAAGGCGACGACCTGTTCGGCGGTCGGGTCGTGCGGGGGCTCCGGGACGTTCCCGCACACCCATTCGGCGATGCGGTGCCGAGCGACCGGCGCGAGGACTCGGCGCCAGAACTGGACGATGCCGTCGTACACGGCGCCACCGTCCTGCGCGGCGGCGAGCAACGCCAGTCGTTCGGCCCGGTGGACCGGGGCGGCGGTCCCGACCGCACGCAGCGATGCCCGCCGCCAGGCCAGCGACCTGAATTCGACGTCCAGCCGGGCACTTTCGACGGCCACGGCTTCGGCCAGCGACAGTTGCCCGTGCAGCACCTCGGTGATCGAATCGAGGCCGAGGCCGAGGGCGCGGAGCCGCCGGATCAGGGCCAGCCGGTCCACCGCGCGGCCGGCGTCGAACATCCGGTGCCCGCCGGGGCTGCGCCGGGCCTCCAGAAGTCCTTCGTCGCAGTAGAACCGGATCGTGCGGACGGTCAGCCCGGTGCGGGCCGACAGTTCGCCGATACTCACCAGCTCGCCGCTGCATGTGTCGTCCGTCACAGTTTGTTGCACCTCCACCCCACTGGAGCTTTTAGCGTACCGACGCACCACACGGGTGCCCCTGATACGAGGAGAGTGATTCGTGGCCACCACGCAGGAGGAAATCGTCGCCGGCATCGCGCAGATCGTCGAGGAGGTGACCGGGATCGACGCCGCCGAGGTGTCGATCGAGAAGTCCTTCATCGAGGATCTGGACATCGACTCGCTGTCGCTGGTGGAGATCGCCGTGCAGCTCGAGGACCGCTACGAGATGAAGGTGCCGGACGAGGACCTCGCCGGGCTGCGCACGGTCGCGGACGCGGTCACCTACGTGCAGAAGATGGAGGCCGAGAAGCCGCAGCTCGCCGCCGAACTGGAGGCGAAATTCAAGGAAGGACAGGGCAATTGAGTGCCGTGATCCGGATCTGTCCGGGTTCGGGGTGGCCCGCCGATGATCGCTGATCCGCAGCTGAATCCCGCCGCGATCGAACTCGGAACCTTCCTGCCGCAACCGCCGGAGGTCGTGTGGCGCGCACTGACCGACCCGGAGTTGTTGGCGCGGTGGCTACTTCGGCCGATCGGGTTCGCCGCCACCGCCGGAACCCGCTTCCATCTCGTCCTGCCGGAGGCGACGGCCGGGAACATCACCTGCGAAGTCCTCGAGGTCCAGCGCTACGAGCAGCTGACGTTCAGCTGGACGTACTCGATGGCCGATCCGGCGGTGCGGTGGACACTCGACTGGGTGCTGCGGAGCCAAGGCCACGGCACGCGACTGTTGTTGACGCAGACCGGTTTCGACATCGCGGACCGTCGGCAGCAGATGGCGCGCAACGCCATGGAACGCACATGGAAGCGCACAGTGCTGCCGCGGCTCGGCCAGGTGATCCACCGCTGAGGCCGCGCAGCCACACCGACCGCCCGGACTCGCGGGCCGGGTCCGAGCGGTCGGTGCCGCTCAGGTCGGCGTGGCGAGCGCGAACGGAAGCACCGCCGGGGCGCCCGCCTCCCGCAGAGTCCGCGCGGCCAGCGTCAAGGTCCAGCCGGTGTCGGTGAGGGCGTCGACCAGCAGGACCGGGCCGTCCAGATCGGTGAGATCGGGGGCGTCGAACGCGTTGTACAGCGCCGCGACCCGATGCGCCGAGTTGGCGGCGCGGATCGGCGGGTGGCCGGGCCGCAGCGCCAGGACGCCGCGGTTCTGCAGGCGGCCCACCGCCGCCAGCCGCGCGGCCAGGTCGGCGGTGAGCGCCGGGTGGTCGCCCGAGTCGACGGCCATCACCGCCACCGGCCGCCGGTCCCACTTCCATTCCCGCAGTACCGATACGCACCCGTCGAAGACCTGGTCCGATACCGGCCCGTCCGGGCCGTCCAGCACCGCCCGCAGCCGCGCACCCCAGCCGAGATCGCAGAGCCGCCCCAGCACCCGGCCGGGCTCGGGGCCGTCGGTCACCTTGCCGGACAACGGAACTCCGAGTGTGGCCAGTCCGGTCGGCCACTGTTTGCGCGGCGCGAGGTCCAGTCCGGGGCGGTCGAGGCGGGCGCGCACGGCGGCCAGCTGAGCCGGGTCGACGGTGCGGTCCGCGGACCGTCCGGTGCAGTTGTCGCAGCGGCCGCAGGTCGACCCGTCCAGGCCCGGATCGTCGAGTTGGCGGCGCAGGAATGTCATGCGGCATTCGGTGGTCGACTCGTAGTCGATCATCGCCTGTTCCTCGGTGCGGCGGGCGACGGCCAGACGCTCGTAGCGCTCGGTGTCGTAGTGCCAGGGTTCGCCGGTGGCCAGCCAGCCGCCGCGGACCCGGCGGACAGCCCCGTCGACATCGAGGACCTTGAGCACCATCTCCAGGCGGGAACGGTTCAGTTCCACCATCGGCTCGAGGGCGATCGTGGATCGTGGCCGCTCGGGATCCAGTGCCGCCAGCACCGAGCGCACCACCGGCTCGCGCGGGAACGCGACCGAGGCGAAGTAGCTCCAGATCTTGCGGTCCTCCGGCCCCGGCAGCAGGATGGCCTCGGCGCGGTCGGTGCCGCGGCCCGCACGCCCGACCTGCTGGTAGTAGGCGATCGGGGAGGACGGCGCGCCCAGGTGCACGACGAAGCCGAGATTCGGCTTGTCGAACCCCATGCCGAGCGCGGAGGTCGCGATCAGCGCCTTCACGTCGTCGGCCAGCAGCGCGGCCTCCAGCGACTCGCGTTCGGCCGGGTCGGTGCGGCCGGTATAGGCCGCGACCTTGTGCCCGTCGTCGCTCAGTACCTCGGCCAGGTCGTGCGCGCCGGCCACGGTGAGGGTGTACACGATGCCGGAGCCGGGGAGTTCGTGCAGCCGCTTGCTCAGCCACGCCGTGCGCGCGACCGGATCGGTGAGCGGCACCACCGACAGGTGCAGCGACTCCCGGTCCAGGCCACCGCGCAGCACGAGTGTCGAGCCGGAATCGTTGCCGGACACCGGGATTCCGCCGATCTGCCCGGCGACGTCGGCGACCACCCGGTCGTTCGCGGTGGCCGTGGTTGCCAGAACCGGTACGTCGCTGCCCAATTCGGCGATCAGGGTGCGGATGCGCCGGTAGTCGGGGCGGAAGTCGTGACCCCAGTCCGAGACACAGTGGGCCTCGTCGATCACCACCAGCCCGGCGTCGGCGGCCAGCGCGGGCAACACCGAATCACGGAAGTCGGGATTGTTCAACCGTTCCGGGCTGACCAGCAGGACGTCCACCCCGCCGGCGGCGACCCGGCCGTGGATCTCGTCCCACTCGGTGACGTTGCCGGAGTTGATGGTGGCCGCGACGACCCCGGCCCGCTCGGCCGCCGTCACCTGGTTGCGCATCAACGCCAGTAGTGGCGACACGATCACCGTCGGCCCGCGCCCCTGCGCGCGCAGCAGCTTCGCGGCGATGAAGTACACCGCCGACTTACCCCAACCGGTGCGCTGCACCACCAGCGCTCGGCGCCGGTGCACCACGAGCGCCTCGATGGCGGTCCACTGGTCCTCCCGCAGCCGGGCGGCCGGACCGGCCAGCTCCCGCAGCAGGCTTTCGGCGGTTTCGCGCAGGTCGTCGGTGGTCATGGCGACCATGGTGCCCGATCCCACCGACACATTCGGCCCGGGTGCCGACCCCGCCACGCCCGGCGGACCCCGAAACAGCGCGCCGACCGGCCGATCCGCGATCTTCGCGGGACAACCGGCCGGGCGGCGGCGATGATTGGATCTCGCGGGTACGGGTAGCAGGGAGGCAGGGGCGATGCCGAACAAGTTCGAGTCACCGGCGGGCTGGAGTCCGCCGGGTTCGCAGTTCCAGAGCCGCAGGATCGCCGGCCCGACGGTCCTGGGCACCCTGACCGGCCTGATCCTGACCCCGGCCGGCGTCGGGTTCGCCGCCGCGGGCAGCGGCGACCTCCGATTCGGCGTGCTGTTCGGCGAAGCCGCCGGCCGCGGCACCCGGACCCTCGAACTCCTGATCGGATCCGTCCTGCTGCTGGCCGTGGTCGTGCTCGCGGCTTTCTCCCCGGCGGTCGCGATCGTCGGCGGACTGGTGTGGGGCGTGATCCCCGGAGTAGCGCAGCTGATCTTCCCGGCCGACACGTCCCGGCTGATCGGTGAGCTCCCCCTGCCCAGTGACAGCCTGGTACTGGACCTACAGGCCTGGGTCGCTTACGGTTTCGCCCTGATCTCGGGATTCATGGTGCTCGGTGCCGGTCTGGCCGGCGCCCTGAGACGCCGGTGACCTACCCGCGCGCTTCCGGAGCATCCGTAACGGTCGAACTGGACGCATGCGTTCGTCTCCGGTTCGGATACCTCCGGTTCAGCGGCGACTGAACGCGCCCACGATCAGCGGTTTCGTGCCGGCCCGGGGGCTGGGTGCCCACCGGGCCGGCACGGGTCGTCAGCCCTTCACGCACAGCACCTGCCGCAGCGTGGCGACCACGTCGACCAGGTTGCCCTGCGCTGCGATGACCTCGTCGATGTCCTTGTAGGCGGCGGGGATCTCGTCGATCACCCCGGCGTCCTTGCGGGACTCCACGCCCTCGGTCTGTGCGATCAGATCCGCGACGGTGAACTGCCGCTTGGCCGCGCTGCGCGACATTCGCCGGCCGGCGCCGTGCGACGCGGACTGGAAGGAGTCAGGATTTCCCTTGCCGCGCACCACATACGAGCGTGTGCCCATCGAGCCGGGGATCAATGCCAGATCTCCGGCCCCCGCCCGCACCGCGCCCTTCCGGGTCACCAGCATGGGCACCCCGTCGATGATCTCCTCGGCCACGTAGTTGTGGTGACAGGAGATCGGCGCGTCGAATGCGACTGTGGTGCCCGCGAACTCATCGGTGACGGCACCGCAGACCAGGGCCAGCATCACGGCCCGGTTGCGCGCGGCATACTCCTGCGCCCACGCCAGATCACGCCGATAGTTGTCCATTTCCGGTGTGCCGGAAAGGAATACGGCCAGATCTCGGTCCGGGAGGTCCTGGTTGTGCGGCAGGGCCCGCGCCACCGACATGTGCCGTTCGGCCAGCTCCTTGCCGATGTTCCGGCTCCCGGAGTGCAGCAGGATCCACACCCGGCCCTCGGTGTCCAGGCAGATCTCGCAGAAGTGGTTGCCTCCGCCCAGCGTGCCCATCTGCTTGTGCGCCTTGGACTCCCGCGACTGCACTGCCGGATCCAAGTCACCGAACGCCCGCCAGAACCGTGCCCACCCCGCCCGCAGCGTGGTCCCGGCCGCGCGCTGCCCGTGCACCTGCGCGTCCAACCGGGTGACGTCCACCGGTACGCGGTGCGCGCCGAAGCCGACCGGTACCGCGGCCTCGATCCGCGAGCGCAGCCCGGCCAGGCTGTCGGGCAGGTCGTTCGCGCGCAGGGAGGTCCGCACCGCCTCCATACCGCAGCCGATGTCGACCCCGACCGCGGCCGGCGCGACCGCGTCCCGCATGGCGATCACCGAACCGACGGTCGCACCCTTCCCGAGGTGCACGTCCGGCATCACGCGGACGCCGTGCACCCATTCGAGATTCGCGATATTGCGCAACTGCTGCAGCGCAGCGGGTTCGATCGCGTGCTCGTCGGCCCACATCAGCGTCTGCGCCCGGGTACCGCGCAGCTCGACGGGAAACATCAGTCGGTCCTTTCCGTAAGAAGACCCCTACGGTAGGGAACCGATGGTGGCCGTCGCACGCCAATATTCGCCCGTCAGGACGTGGCCTGATCGAAATCCGCTGCCAGACCACACAATTTCCACGTGTTGTCGCCGCCGCGGGCCATGGTCCCGGTGTAGTCGATATCGGAGAAGTACTGCCGGTACTTCTCCGGGACGCCGGTGAACGTCTCGTGGGCCTGGAAAGTGGCCGAGGTGGGGCCGGACTGGCTCACCGCACGCACCGCCAGCGCGAAGCTCGCGCCGGCGACCTCGGGCCCGTAGGTCTGGTCGTATTCCGGCGTGTACTGGGAGATCACCTTCTCGACGGCGTCCTGCGCGTCGGCGCAGACCAGCTGGTCCAGGCCCGCCCAGTCGCGGGTGTTGAACGCGGTGGCGATCCCGTCCACGGCCGCGGTCAGCTCGGGGTCGAGGGCGTCGGGATCGGCCGGTGGTTTCGGGGCCGCCGCGGCCAGGAACACCGGCGGCGGTGGAAGCGTCTGGTAGCCGGGCAGATTCACGGTCACCGACCGCTGCCAGCTGCCGTCGGCGATCATGGCCTGGATGGTGCCGGTGATCGCGGCGGCCAGTTCCGTGGCGCCCTTCTTGACGCCGACGCCGTACCGTTCGCGGGTGAACGGGCGTCCGACGACCCGCAATTGGCCCCGGTGGGCGGCCGCGTACCCGGCCAGCACGGCGCCGTCGGCGCTGACGGCGTCCACGTGCCCGGCCAGCAGGTCGTCGACACAGGTGGTGAGGGTGGCACCGGTGGTGAACTTGGCGCCGGAGGCGAAGTCTCGCTTGATCGTTTCGGCGTCGCTGGACCCGGTGGCGGTGCACACGGTGTGCCCGTCGAGTGTTTCCGGCCGGTCGATCATGGTGTCGGCGGCCTGCACCAGCAGGTCCTGGCCGGTCACCAGGTACGGCCCGCCGAAGGTGACGTGCTGTTCGTGGTCGGCGGTGATCGAATAGGAGGAGACCACGAAATCCACTGCGCCGGAGGACAACATGGATTCCCGCTGGGCCGGCAGTGCTTCCTTCCATTGGATGCGCCCGGCCGGCACGCCGAGCTCGCCGGCGATGTATTGCGCTGTGTCGGCGTCGAATCCGTGCGGTGTCCCGTCGGATCCCATCACCGACAGCCCCGGCTGGTCGTAGGCGACGCCGATCTTCACCAGCGGTGGTTCGGACTTCCCCGGTGTGCCACAGCCGGCGGTGGCCACGGCGAGGCTGGCGATCACGAGCAGATACGCACGCTTCATCGGGTGCTTCACTCCTGTCTTCACACTGTCGGGACACTGCCTGGACGAGCGAGCCGCCACCGCCCGCGCGAGCACGCGGGCGGCGACCGATGGAAAACTGTGAGCTGCGCGCTATTCAAACATCCGCGTCGGGGCGGGCCGCGCGGACCCCGGCGGGCGGGTGCCCGGCGGCGGTGGGCGCGGCAGGCCGGAATCGTGCCCCGGCCAGCATCGCCAGCAGGCCCGCGACCACCAGATACAGCCAGCTGTACCGGAATTCGGTCAGTCCGGGTACGGGTCGCAGCGCCAGGATCGCGGTCAGTACCGCCACCCCGAGCGCGGAGCTCGTCTGCCGCGCCATCATGAGCACACCGGAGCCGAGCGAGAGTTGCCCGGCCGGAAGCAGAGCCGAGGCGCCGAACAGCGGCGGCTGCAACAGCGCGGTGCTGACTCCGGCGGCCACCGCGCCGGGCGCGAACATCACCGCGTACGAGTGCACGCCGGCGGTCGCGATCCACCACAGGGCGCCCGCGGCCAGCGTCGCACCGCCGAGCGCGGCCGCCGCCGGTGCGCCGATCCGGCCCACGATCCGGCCCGACAGCGGCGAGAGCAGCAGGCAGCTCAACGGTTCCGGCAGGGTGCCCAGGCTGGCGGCCAGCGACGACCAGTGCCACTGCTGGGACAGGTACAGGGTGCCGCTGAGCACCATGGCCGCGAACGCCAGGTAGTAGGCGGACACGCCGAGCGTGGCGATCCGGAACATGCGGTGCCGCAACACGATCGGGCTGATCACCGGATCGGGGTGGCGGTGGGTGTGGCGGACCAGCAGGGCGGTGGCCGCTACCGCGAGGGCGACGCAGCCGCCGATCGCGGGCGAGGTGTATCCCCAGCGTCCGCCCTGAACGAAGACGGTGGTGAGCGAGGCCGTCGCGGTCAGGATCAGCACGGCGCCGATCGGATCCAGCGACCGCCCGGCCCGCTGCCGCACCTCGGGCAGGATCCACACCCCGATCCCGACCGCCGCGACCGTGAACGGCACGTTGAGCAGGAAGATCCAGCGCCAGCCGAGCTGCAGCAGCAGGCCGCCGAGCAGCGGCCCGCTCGCGCCGCCGGCGGCGGCCACCGCGGTCCAGATGCCCATGACGGTGGGGTGTTCGCGGGGTTCGAACGCGGGCAGTACCAGGCCGAGTCCGGTGGGAACCAGCAGCGCCGCCGCCGCGGCCTGGACCACCCGCGCCGCGATCAGCACCGCCAGGGTGGGCGCGGCCGCGCAAGCTGCCGAAGCGAGACCGAAAAGTGCTATGCCGGTGAGGAATCCGCGTTTGCGCCCGGTGTCGTCGGCCAGCCGCCCGGCCGGGACGAGCAGGGCCGCCATGACGATGGTGTAGGCGTTCAACACCCAGGACACCGCGCCGGTCGACGCGCCACCGAAGGCGCTGCTCATGGTGGGGAAGGCCACGATCACCGCGAAGAGATCGAGGATGGCCAGGAACTGGGCGGTTCCGGCGACGCCGAGTACGGCCCAGCGGCGGGCGGATCGGGTGGTGATCGGGACCGGGGGGGCGACCGAAATACTCATGGTCGTAACTATCCTGCCGCTGTTGTTCGGGCACGAGTGTCAGAATTGCCACTGTGCGCTAGGATTCAGACATGGTTGTTCGGCATCCGGGCACAGTGGCGGTCGCGGTGACGCCGGGCCAGCCCGTCTTCGAGGTCTCGATTCCGTACGAGGTCTTCAGCGCCCCGCCGCCGGGCGCGGGCGAGACTCCTTGGTACGACCTGCGATTGTGCGGTCCGCGCGGCAGTCGCCATGCGACGCTGCGGGATCCGTTCATCGCGCTCACCGACCACGACTACGACGACCTGGTCAGCGCCGACACCGTGATCGTGCCCTCCACACCCGACGTCCGCCGCGATCCGCCCGGCGAACTGGTGGACGCGGTACGCGCCGCGTACGCGGCGGGCGCGCGGATCGCGTCACTGTGCTCGGGCGCGTTCATCCTGGCCGCCGCCGGACTGCTCGACGACCGGCCGATCACCACCCATTGGAAGTACGTGCCGATCCTGGCCGAGCGGTATCCGCGCCTGCGGATCGATCCGTCGGTGCTGTACATCGACGACGGCCGGATCCTCACCAGCGCGGGCACTATGGCCGGCATGGACCTGTGTATCCACCTGATCCGCAAGGACCTCGGCGCGCAGGTCGCGGGCGCGGTCGCGCGCAATATGGTGGTGCCGCCGCACCGGGCCGGCGGGCAGGCCCAGTACGTGGCCGCGCCGATCCCGGCCCGCGCCGCCGAGGACGGTCTGGCGGCGGTGCTGCAGTGGGCGCTGCGGCGGCTCGGGAGTCCGCTCACCGTGGGCGATCTCGCCCGCCACGCCGGGCTGAGCGAACGCACCCTGGTGCGCCGCTTCCATGCCGAACTGGGGTGTACTCCGTTGCGCTGGTTGCTGACTCAGCGCATCATCCGGGCGCGCGAACTGCTCGAGGTCACCGATCTGCCGATGGATCAGGTCGCGGAGCGCTGCGGTCTGGGCACGGCCGCGAATCTGCGGGCCCACTTCGGTCGTGAGGTCGGGGTCGCGCCCAGCGAGTACCGCCGGTCGCATCGACCCGATCGCTACGCGGTGGTCACCGAGCCCGTTGCCTGACGCGATTACCGCGCGGCGGTCCGGCGGCGCCAGCGGGCCGGTGGGGTGCCGAAGCGGTTGCGGAACGCGCGGCTGAAGGCGGCCTCCGAGGCATAGCCGACCCGGTCCGCGATGCGCGCGACCGACAGGGAGGTATCGCGGAGCAGGTCGGTAGCGGCGTCCAGGCGCACCTGCGCGAGATAGGTGGCCGGCGGTGTACCGACGCGTGCGGTGAAGCGCGCCGCGAAGGTCGACCGCGACAGGTGGGAGGCCTGGGCCAGCTCTTCGACCGTCCAGTCGTGGCTGGGGTCGCGGTGGATCGCGCTCAGGGACAGGCCGATCTGTGGGTCGAAGGCGCCGGCCAGCCAGTTGGGTTCGGCGTCGGGGCGGGCGGCCCAGGCGCGCAGGATCTGGATGAAGATCAGATCGAGGATGCGGGCGATCATGACCGCCGATCCCTGTGTCGGCGACTGCATTTCGATCGTCACCATGCGGCGGGCGATCTCGAGTCCCTCGGGCGCCGGGGCGCGGCCCGTACCGAGGATGATCACGGGCGGCAGGCTGCTGAGCAGTTGACTGGCTTGTGGATCGCCGATGGTGAAGGTGCCGCTGAGCCAGCGCGCCGGACCGGTTTCGCCGAGCGCGGCCGGGTCGCTGATGCGGTGGGCGTCGCCGCGGGGCAGCAGGACGACATCGCCGGGCCCGACGCGTTCGATGCGGGGATACCCGTCGATCCGGAGCTCGAGCTCGCCCTCCTCGACCATGTGCACGCTGCCGAACTCGGCGAAGTCGATCGAGAAGGCGGGAGCCGGGCGGTAGGCGACGACTCGCTCACCGCCGAGGCGCACGGTCCGGAGCAACTCCGAGAGCAGGTCGTCGGGTCGGTGGTCGGTACATGAATCATCTTGTACCACTGGACGATCGGCAATATTTCCCGGCGGAGCGGTCATGGTTTCAGCGTATTCCGCGCAATAGCGTCGGCGGCAGGCGAGCATGTGCTCGCCGCATCACCCGAGATCGACGAGAGGTTATCCATGACGGCGCAAGGCAAGCCGACCAAGATCAGCTTTGTCTATTCCAACCCCACCGACCCGGCCGCGTTCGAAGCGGCCTACCCCGAGCAGCTGAAGCTGGCGCGCGAGCTCCCCGGCCTGACCCGCCTGCAGGCGTCGAAGGTCTGGCCGAAGGAGGACGGCAGCCCGACTCCGGCCTACCGCCTGCTGGACCTGTACTTCGCCGACTACGCGGCGGCCAGTGCCGCCGCGGCGGCAGCCGGTCCACTGGTGGGCGCCA
Source organism: Nocardia stercoris (assembly GCF_003696265.1). Lineage (GTDB taxonomy): Bacteria > Actinomycetota > Actinomycetes > Mycobacteriales > Mycobacteriaceae > Nocardia > Nocardia stercoris. The sequence goes on from NZ_RFFH01000004.1 coordinate 452,999, forward strand.
CCCGCGAACACGCCACCGGCGGAGTTGTCATCGCTTTCGCCGAGGTACTCGAGGACGCCTAGTCCCGGTTCGACGGGGTGGTATCGCGCTGCGGTGCCACCCCGTCCGCATGTCGGCCGAAGCTGTTGCCCGCGTAGGGGACTCAGTGCCCGGTGCCGGTGACTCGGGTCGCGGGGGCGAGGGTGCGGGTGATCTCGCGGGCCGCGTCGAGGACGAAGCGGGCTAGGCGGTCGAAACTCATGGCATCCGCGCGGCCGGTCAGTGACAGTGCGGCCGGCGCCAGACCGCGGTTGCGGACCGGAGCCGCCACGCAGGCGATGCCCGGCATGGACTCCTCGCGGTCGACCGCGATGCCCTGGCGCAGCCGGATCTGGGTGAACTCGCGCTGCAGGGTGTCGGGTTCCCACAGCGTCCGGTTGGTCAGGCGCGGGAGCCGGGCGCGCAGCGCGGCCTCGGCGATCGGGGGTTCCAGTCCGGCCAGCATGGCCTTGCCGACGGCGGTGGCGTGCGCGGGCAGCCGGCCGCCGAGCCGGGTGGGGACCGGCGGCGCCGTGCGGCCCGCGGTCTTGTCGAGGTACACCACTTCGCGGCCGTCGAGGACGGCCAGGTGCGCGACCAGTCCGGTCCGCTGGGCCAGATCGTGCAGCAGCGGCGCGGCGGCGTCGCGAATCTCGTTGTGGCCGGCGGCGACTCCGCCCAGTTCCAGTGCCCGCAAGCCGAGCCGGTATCCGCCCACGGTGTGCGCGAGCCAGCGCAGCCGGATCATCTGGTCCAGGATGCGGTGCACGGTCGAGCGGGGCAGGCCGGTGCGGGTGGTGATGTCGAGCAGGCTGAGGGTGGGGGTGGCCGCGTCGAAGGCGTCCAGGATGAGCGTCATCCGCTCGATCATCGATACCGGGCCTGCCGCACCGCGGCCGTCCGGACGTGTCGCGGTGGTAGAGCTCTCCGCGGCTCGTAGCCCGGTGACCGTCATGCATTCCTCCGTCTAACTTCGGAACGGAGTGTAGGAGACCTGTGAGACACATTGGTCTGGTTGTCCGGTTTGTGTCTTCGGTCACAATGAGCCACCTGCCCGTCGAACGCGCGCCGGACAGGTGACCGATGTGATCGGCGGATCGTTTCACCAGGTCAGGCGGGTCGGACCGCACGGTAGAAGGTGCACCGGCCGGCGCGATGGGTTCGTTGCGTGGCCACCTCGGCACAGTCGAAGCCGGCGGCCTGCAGTAGCCGTGGGATACCGTCGCCGAGGTTCGGCGCGACGTGCCCGTTGCGCAACAGCACCCGGGCCATCAGGCCGTCCTGCGGGACCATCGCGCCGCCGAAGTCGACCAGGTTCAGCGTGCCGCCGGGGCGCAGGACTCGCAGAACCTCGGTGGCCGTCGCCGACCGCGCCTCGGCGCTGAGGTGATGCAGCATGAACGCCGACAGCACCACGTCGAAGCTCTGGTCCGGATAGGGCAGTTGCTGTGCGTACCCGGAGTCGAAGCGGATGCCGGTGAGCCCGCCGGCCTTGCGGCGGGCGCGTTGCAGCGCGCGGGGATCGGGATCGAAGCCGACCACCTGGGCCTGCGGGAACTCTCGTTTGGCGCGCACGGTCAGACTGCCGGTGCCGCAGCCGATTTCGAGCAGATCGGCGGGCTTGCTGGTCGCGGCCTGGCTCAGCAGGGTGCCGTGGGCGGTGTCGATCCCGAAGAGCCGGGTCATGAGGTCGTAGGCCGGGAGCATGAAGTCCACCCCGGCCGCCGGGATGTAGTCGGGGGTGGCCGGTGCGTCGACATTGGGATGATGTTTGGTCATGACATCCACGATGACCTGGCATCGGCTCGGGAAGTGGGTCGAAAGTTCGTGGTATCGGGACTATCTTCGGTGATATGAAGGCGGCCCGGGAGGTGCGGCGGCGCGACGGCGTACCGGTCTTCGACTACCGGATGGACGCGGTGACCCCACCGGCCGCCGTCCTGCGCTTCGCGCCCGGCGTGGTCCCGGAATTCGGCCCGCACATCCACGATTTTCCGGTCCTCTGGTACGACGACGACCTCGGCGTGGTGTACGTGGTCGCGGCCGGCGCGGTCATCGACGTGGACAACGCCATCCACGTGGCCAGGGGCGCGGGCGTGTTCTTCGATCCGGCCGCGGTGGACGCGGCGGGGCGCTCGCCGTGGCCGGCCTGGCGCGCACATCCCCTGCTGTTCCCGTTCCTGCACGGGGATTCCGGTGGTTTGCTGCGCCTCGAGGTTCCGCCGGAACGCCGCGCGCGGTGGACCGCCGGAATCACCGGGATCGAGTCCGAACTCGCGCAGCGGCGCGAGGGCTACCGGTCGGCGGTCGCCGCCCATCTGACCCTGCTGCTGATCGAGCTGGCGCGGCTGGCCGCCGACGTCGGCGGTGAACTGCGCCGCAACGGAGAACCGCTGCTGGCCGAGGTGTTCGAGGTGATCGACGCGCGGCTCGCCGAACCGCTCTCGCTGCGCGATGTGGCCGCCGCCGTCGGGGTGACGCCGGGCCACCTGACGACGGTGGTCCGTCGGCGCACCGGCCGCACGGTCGGGGAGTGGATCACCGAGCGGCGGATGGCGGAAGCCCGGCGGTTGCTGGCCGACACCGATCTGCCGGTCGCGGTGGTGGGGCGGCGCGTCGGGATCGACGATCCGGGGTACTTCACCCGGGTGTTCCGGCGCACGCACGGGTCGTCACCGCGGGCCTGGCGCGGTGGTGGGAACGGGTGAAGGACCTCGGCGGTGTGGTGACGAGATCGGCTCGCGGGCCGAGTACGGGCCTGCGGCCGTGGGGCGGGCACGGAGCTCGGTTCGGCGGTGCGTCGGCGAGATCGGCTCTGCGGCCGGCGCGGCTGGAAGGCGTGTAGCGATCACCGGGGCAGGGCGGCGGCGATGGCAGCCGAGTCCGGGAGTGCGGGGATGGCGCCCAGCTTCGTGGTTGCCAATGCGCCTGCGGTACAGGCCCATTCGAGGGCGGACTGGGGGCCGTGCGGCCATCGGGCCGCCAGGGCGCCGGTGAAGGCGTCACCAGCGCCGGTGGTGTCGAGCACGGCAACCGGGAGGCCGGGTCGGGTGAGCGAGGTGTGCGGGCCGCGCAGTGCCGCACCGCGTCCGCCCAGCGTCGTCACTACGTACGGCACCGACGCGAGCGCCGAATCCAATTGTGCTGCTTCACCTTCGTTGACCACCGCCACGTCCACCGCCGCCCACAACTCGGCAGGCAGTTCGGCCACCGGGGAGGGGTTGAGGACGACCACTGTGCCGTGGGCGCGGGCGTGGCGCGCCGCGGCGAGCACGGTCGGCACCGGAATCTCCAACTGGCACAACAGGATGTCTGCAGTCGCGACGAGATCCAGGTCGGTAGCGGTCAGTTCGGTGACGGCCGCGTTCGCGCCACCGACCACGATGATCGTGTTCTCACCGCTACCGTCGACCACGATCGACGCGGTGCCGCTGGGCCCGGCGACGGTGCGCAGGCCGGAGGTGCTGACCCCCGCATCCGCCAGCACCGCCCGCAGCGCCGCACCGAATTCGTCGTCACCCACCGCGCCGACGAATTCGACGTTCGCCCCCGCGCGCTGCGCCGCGACCGCCTGATTGGCGCCCTTGCCGCCGGGAACGGTGGTGAACGCACTGCCGCGCACGGTCTCCCCGGGCGCGGGCCGCCGGTCGACCGTCGTCACCAGATCCATATTGACGCTGCCCACCACCACGATTCGGGTCATCCGGCCACGGTAGTCCCCGGTGCGGCCCGTGTGCCCGAAGCTCGGATCGAGGACCTGCCGGCCGTCGAGCACCGGTCGGGCTGTAGCCGTCATCTGTTGTCCGGCTGCGCAACCGGCGGCTCCGCGCCCGGTGATATCAGGCCTGCTCGGCGACCCGGGCGAGGTTGTCCAGCGAAGCGCGCAGGGAGTCGGACGTTGTGGCCCGAGCGCGCACCAGGCGCTTCTCGTCGGTCAAGGCGGACCAGTCGTAGGTGTGGGTGACGCGGGTGCGGTCGTCGGCCAGCGGTTCGAGTTCCCAGCGCCACAGGTGGCCGGGCTGGGGGAGGCCCGGCTCGGAGGGCTTCCACGCGATGCGGCGGCCCTCCTGGAACTCGACGACGTGGTTGTCGCGGTCGGTGCCCAGCGTGAGAGTCATCCGGAAGATGTCGCCGACGGCGTGTACCCGCTGCCCCGGGGCGGCCTCGGCCAGGTTCTCGTTGCCGTCCCAGGCGGGCTGCAGCGCCGGGTCGGCGATGAGCTCGAAGATGCGGTCGGCTGCGGCCGCGATTTCCCGGGAGGCGGTCACGATATGCGTCTCTGCTGCCATGGCCCGATGGAACCACGGATCCGGATCCGGGGCATGTTGCCTGTCGGCATGCGACCGGCGGCCGGGGTGCGCGGGCAGCGCTGTCGGCATGTGACCGGCGCGGGTCCGGGATTCCCCGGTCAGTAGGCTGGACGGTATGACTGCTCCTGCCGAGGCCGGTATCGACGACGTCCGCACCCAGGTGCACGACGCGGCGCGACGGGCCCGGGTGGCGTCGCGCACGCTCGCCCAGCTCACCACCGAGGCCAAGAACGCCGCCCTGCACGCCGCCGCCGACGCGCTGCTGGCCGCCGCCGACCGGGTACTGGCCGCCAACGCCCGCGATATCGAGGCCGCCGCGGCCGCCGGCACCGAGGAGTCGCTGCTGGACCGGTTGCGGCTCACCTCGGCTCGGGTGGACGGGATCGCGTCGGGGCTGCGTCAGGTGGCGGGATTGCCGGACCCGGTGGGCGATGTGATCCGTGGTTCGACGTTGCCGAACGGGCTGGAGATCCGGCAGGTCCGGGTGCCGCTCGGCGTGGTCGGCATGGTGTACGAGGCGCGCCCGAACGTGACGGTCGACGCGTTCGGCCTGGCGTTGAAGTCGGGTAACGCGGCCCTGCTGCGCGGCTCGTCCTCGGCCGCGAACTCGAATGCGACGCTGGTCGAAGTGCTCCGGGAAGCGCTTGCCGCACAAGGGCTTCCGCAGGATGCGGTGCAGCTGCTGCCCAGCGCCGACCGGTCCAGCGTCACCCACCTGATCCAGGCCCGCGGTCTGGTCGACGTGGTCATTCCGCGCGGCGGCGCCGGCCTGATCAACGCGGTCGTGCGCGACGCGCTGGTGCCCACCATCGAGACCGGCACCGGCAATTGCCACGTCTACGTGCACGCCGCCGCCGACCTGGACATGGCCGAGTCCATCCTGCTCAACGCCAAGACCCGCCGCCCGAGCGTGTGCAACACCGCCGAGACCGTGCTGATCGACCGCGCCGTCGCCGACACCGCCGTCCCGCGCCTGCTGTCCGCCCTGGAGAGCGCCGGCGTCACCATCCACGGCGACCTCCCGGGCCTGGTCCCGGCGACCCGCGAGGACTGGGCCGACGAATACCTCTCGCTGGACATCGCCCTGAAGGTCGTCGACGACCTCGACGCCGCCGTCGACCACATCAACGAGTGGGGCACCGGTCACACCGAGGCCATCGTCACTGCCGACCTGAAGGCCGCCCGCGAGTTCACCTCCCGCGTGGACGCCGCCGCCGTAATGGTCAACGCCTCGACGGCTTTCACCGACGGCGAGCAGTTCGGCTTCGGCGCCGAGATCGGCATCTCCACCCAGAAGCTCCACGCTCGCGGCCCGATGGGCTTGCCGGAACTGACCTCCACGAAGTGGATCGTCTGGGGCGACGGCCAGATCCGCCCGGCCTAGGTCAATCCGTATCGTCCGGCCCGGTGAGCAGATCGCCGGGCCGGAAGTGTTCTCGATCCGCCCCGCCGAACACCAGCGGCACCGCAGCCGGATCGCGCGGCGGCCCCCATCTGCGGCACACGAATTCGATTCCCGTGCACTGCAATCGCCGCCCGGTCCGCGTATTGCGGACCCGATCGCCGGCCGCGATGACGCCGCGAATCACGGTGCCGGTCACCACGACTCCCCGTCCGGTCAGCACGAAGACGTCGTCGACGCGGTAGGCGAACGGTTCGGTCACAGTGCACAGTGTGCACCGGGAATGCCGAAACCGCTGCTGTGCAGAGGATCTGCGACAGATGATCCGCTCGCCGGGACGATCGAGGCGCAAAATCAGTGGTGTCGCCTCGATACCATCGATCCATGGCGATGACACTGCGGCTGGACGACGAGGACGACCGGCGGCTTGCCGCGGCGGCCGAACGCGAAGGGCGCAGCAAGCAGGATCTGGCGCAGGATGCGATCAAGCGGTATCTGGACCGGGCCGACTCGATTCGGGCCATGGTCGAGGCCAATATGGAACGGCACGCCGATCTGATGGACCGGCTGGCGTGAGCACGCGCATCGAATACTTGGGTCTGCCCGAACTGCTGATCACCGCCTCCGTGGTGAACGGTGGTGACCCGGCCGTTCGGGACGTCGGGTTGCTGGCGTCGGCCGGAGAACGGCCGCGGCTCGACGTGTTCGAGGTCGAGCCGTATCCGACAGTGTGGGAGAAGGCGGCCGCGCTGCTGCACAGCCTGGCCCGCAATCATCCGTTCGTGGACGGCAACAAGCGGACCGCGCTCCAGGCCGCGGCGCTGATGTTGGAGTTGCACGGCCGTCGGCTGGCGGCGCTGCCGGACGAGCAGGAAACTGTGATGCTCGACGTCGCGCAGGGTCGGGTCGACGCGCCCGAACTCGCGGCGGCCCTCGCTTCGTGGTGCGACTGATCCGGCCGACCGCCCAGGTGCGGGAAACACCACTGTGTTCGCGGGGCATCGAACCTGTACCGTCGAGTAGGAATGGTTTTTACGGTGCATAGGAGGCCACGTGGTCGGGCAGGCGCATCAGCCGATCTTCGCGTCGGTGGACGAGGTGATCACGCGGCTGGCGGAGACCGGGTATCTGGCCGACAAGGCGACCGCGACCTCGGTGTTCCTGGCCGACCGACTCGGGAAGCCGCTGTTGATCGAGGGACCGGCCGGTGTCGGTAAGACCGAACTGGCACGGGCGGTGGCCACGGTCGCGGGCGCGGGACTGGTGCGGTTGCAGTGCTACGAGGGCATCGACGAGGCGCGGGCGCTCTACGAGTGGAACCACGCCAAGCAGATCCTGCGTATCCAGGCGTCCAGCGACAACGGCTGGTCGGAGACCAAGGCCGATGTGTTCTCCGAAGAGTTCCTGCTGGCCCGGCCGCTGCTGACCGCCATCCGGCGCAGCGAGCCGACCGTGCTGCTCATCGACGAGGCGGACAAGGCCGATGTCGAGATCGAAGGCCTGATGCTGGAGGTGCTCAGCGACTTCGCGGTCACCGTGCCGGAACTGGGCACCATCACCGCGACTCGCCTGCCGTTCACGGTGCTGACCTCGAACGCGGCCCGCGAGCTGTCCGAGGCGCTCAAACGCCGCTGCCTCTACCTGCACCTAGACTTCCCGGACGAGGAGCTGGAACGCAAGATCCTGGCCAGCCGGGTGCCGGAGCTCAAGCCCGCGGTCGTGGAACAGCTGGTGCGCGTGGTGAACGTGTTGCGTGGCATGCAGCTCAAGAAGCTGCCGTCGGTCTCGGAGACCATCGACTGGGGCCGCACCCTGCTGGCACTGGGCGCCCGCGACCTCGACGACACCACGGTGCGCGCGACGCTCGGTGTCGTGCTCAAGCATCAGGCCGACCACCAGCGGGCCCTGGCCGAACTGAAGCTGGCCTGAGCCGTGGCCGTGCCGCGCTCGAGCCGCACGTTCCGGGTGCCGCGCAAGCCGGTCCCCGGTCCCGGCGCCCCGCCGCAGCCCGATCCGGTGCCGCCGCACGGCATGGCCGGGCATCTGGTGGGTTTCGTGGAAGCCTTGCGGGACCGCGGAATTCCGGTCGGCCCGGCCGAAACCGTCGACGCCGGAAGGGCGTTGGCGGTCATCGAACTGACCGACCGCGAGACGGTGCGGGAAGCCTTGGCCTGCTCGCTGATTCGCAGCAGTACCCAGCGCCCCACCTTCGACGGCCTGTTCGACCTGTGGTTCCCGGCCGCGCAGGGTGAGCGGCAGGGCGCGGTCGGCGCCGAGGTGCCCCGCAAGGAGGACGGCACGCCCGACATGATCGCGGTGCGCCGGGAACTGGCCGAGGCGATCGCCGACCCGGACGGCGTCCAGCAGGAGCGGATGCGCGAACTCGCGGCGCAGGCGGTCGAACAGCTCGGGCAGTACAACGCGGCCGGCGGGCCCTCGTTCTCGGCCTATCAGACCCTGCAGGCCGTCCAGCCCGAACTGCTGATCAGCAAGATCATCGCGGGATTGACCGCCGGACAGGACAGTTCGGAATTCGACGTGGCGGTCGCCCGCCAGACCGCGCGCAATCGGGTGCAGCAGTTCCGCGACGCCGTCGCCGACGAGACCCGCCGCCGCGTCGCCGAACGCGTCGGCCGCGACCGGGTCGCCACCTACGGTGTCAACCGTCAGGCCGAGGACGCCGACTTCCTGCGGATCTCCGACAAGGAGCTGGCGGACCTGCGCCGCGGCAGCCAGCGGCTGGCCCGGGTGCTGGCCGCCCGGCTGTCCGCCCGCCGCCGAAGGGCCCGGCGCGGCGAGATCGACCTGCGCAAGACGTTGCGCAAATCCATGTCGACCGGCGGCGTGCCGATCAAGCTGGCCGCCCGCAAGCCCCGCCCGGGGCGCCCGGATCTGGTTCTGCTGTGCGATATCTCGGGTTCGGTGGCAGGTTTCTCCGGTTTCACCATGCTGCTGGTGAGCACGCTGCGGGAACAGTTCTCGCGGGTCCGGATCTTCGCGTTCGTGGACCGGGTCGACGAGGTCACTCACCTGTTCACGCCCGCCACACCGCTGGACCAGGTGACCAAACGCATCTTCACCGAGACGAACGTCATGTCCGTGGAAGGGCATTCGGACTACGGCCGGGCCCTGGCCGACTTCGCCCGCGACTTCCCGGACGCGATCACCGACAAGACCGCACTGCTGATCCTGGGCGACGGCCGGACCAACTATCGCGACCCGTCGCTGGGTGCGTTGCGCGAGCTGTCCGCCGCGGCCAAGCACACGCACTGGCTCAACCCCGAGGCGGAGAAGCTCTGGGGCACAGGTGATTCGGCGGCCATGAAGTACGCCGATATCGTCGAGATGCACGAGTGCCGGACCGCCCGGCAGCTCACCGAACTGGTCGGCCGGCTGCTGCCGGTGTGACCACTCACGGGGAACACCTACGGCCGAACCGGTTCCGGTTCGCCGGTGGTGTCGTGCCCCGAACGAAGTACCGCCACCGGTGATCTCGATCCGCTCGTAGTGCAAGGCGTCGTTAAGCGGTTCGTTGGCGCTGTCGGCAAAGGTCGGCGCATGCATCACAACGCGCGCGCCGATCCCGGCGGCCATACCGGCGTGGCCGGGATCGTGGAACAGGCCGTCGCGGTGTTGCGTACCGACCCGGCGCGAGCCGAACTGTTGCTCCGCCAAGCGCTGAGCCGCGGCGCCGGGCTACCCGCCACCGATCTGGCGCGGCTGTCCTCGCTGGTGGTCACCGCGGTCGCCGCCCGGGGAGGCCCGGACCGCGAACTCGCCGACGCGGCACTCGCGGCCGCGCTGCGCTGGGAAGCCATCTCGCCGCCCGACGCCGCTCATCATCGAGCGCTCGCCGCCCGGATACTGCACCGGCAGGGCCAGCACGCGGCCGCCGCCGACCTGTTCGCCACCGTGCTGCCCGCACGGGACCTGCCCTACCGGCCGCCCGAGATCGCGCTGCTGCACGAACAATACGGCTGGTCACTGCGCGCGCTCGGCCGATACACCGATGCCGCAGGACAATTCGAGGCCGGCGCGGGGCTGGTCGCCGACGGCGCCGAATACCGCGAACTGCACGCGGACCTGTCCGCGGATGCTCGCACCGCCCGGCTGTTCACAACCGGCGGCCCGAGCACGATGAATCCCCGATGACCCGAACCACATCGAAACAGGGGGAACCCATGCGTATCCGGATCGTTGCGACCGCGGCGGCACTGGCCGCGAGCGCGGTACTGCTGACCGCCTGCGAGCCCGACGACGGAACCGTCCCGGTGGCAACGCCTTCCGCCGGGGCGCCGGCCGGCAGCTCGTTCACCGTCACCAGCAAGCACCTCGAGGGGCCGAACTACACGCTCGACGTCCCACAGGTCGGCGGCGGCGCAGCGGCGGCCCGGACCGAGTTCGACACCGCCATGGCGGCTCTCGGCGACAAGTTCGCGGCGATGGCGAAGCCGGGCGACCTGCACGCCCCCGGGGCGCCCGGAGTCGCGGTGAGTACCGTGGCCGACAACCCCGCCTCCGGCCAGGTCGGCAGCCGGGTGGTCATCGGCACCCACGTCCTCAGCGGCGTGCTCGCGGTGTCGGTGTACTCCGGTGGCGCCGCGCACCCGTTCACCGACCAGGACACCCACGTCACCGATATCGACACCGGGCGCGCGCTGACCCTGGCCGACATCTTCACCGACGAACAGCAGGGCCTGCGGGTGCTCTCGCAGCAGGCGGCGATCCTGGTGCCACAGACCAACGCGCACAACAGCTACAGCCCGGACAGCATCGCGCCGGTGGAGAAGAACTACGCGCACTGGAACGCCACCGCCGACGGCATGCAGATCCTGTTCGGCGAGATCGCCTCGCATGCGGCCGGTCAGATCGTGATCACCGTGCCGTGGCAGAACCTCCACCCGGTGCTGAAGCCGGAGATGCGCACCACACTGGAGACCTTCTAGTTCACTGCGCCAGCCCGATGATGCGGCCGATGTCGGCCAGCGTGGCGTCGAACAACAGGTCCGGGTGCGACACCGGCAGCGGATAGTTCCCGAACACCTCGAGCGTCACATGGCCGTACAGCCGCGCCCAGGACTGGATCATCACGTAGGCGACGCCGAGATCCAGTTTCTCGGCCGGGAACTTCTGCCCCGAATCCGCGGCGGCGCGCACCAGATCCGCCTGGAACCGGGTCAGGTCGTCGCGCAGCTCCGGCGGAATGTGCTCGGTGGGCGGGGTGACCACGTCGTAGTCGGTGAGCAGCCGGCCGGCCGCGCCCAGGAAGATCCGGCCCACCGGCTCACCGAACTGCTGCATGGCGCTGGTCGCGCCGGCGCCCAGCGGGGACGCGAACACGAGAGTGAATTCGCGGGCGTGCGCCAGGGCCCACTGCCGGAAGGCGCGGAACACCGCGAAGAACTGGGTCGCCGCGTCGTCGGGAAGACCCGCGCCGGCTGCCGCCAGTTCGACGGTGAGGTCCGCGCAGATGTCTCGGCGGACCGCTTCCACCAGGTCGTCGCGGGATTCGTAGTGCCGGTACAGCGCGGGCGCGGTGACCCCCAGGTCCCGGGCGATGGCCCGCAGGGTGATGGCATCGGGCCCCTGCTCGACCAGCAGGGTGCGTGCGACGCGACGGATGTCGCGGTCGGTGACCGCGGGCGTCCGGCCACGCCGGCGGGTCTCGTTCATCCGTGTTCCTCTCACCTACTAGCGGTCTCGTGTCTGCGACCGTCGGGCCCGCTGCCCGCACCGATAGGTGCGGGCAGCGGGCCCATCCGGTTACCGTAACCGCCGAAGGGGGTCGCGTCCTTGTGAACGCGTACCCCGTCTCACTCGTAGGCGACCTGCCAGCTCTTGATGCCGTTGAGCCAGCTGGAGCGCAGCCGCACCGGCTCGGAGATCTGCCGGATGTTCGGCATCACGTCGGCGATGGCGTTGAAGATCAGATCCAGCTGCAGGCGAGCCAGATTCGCGCCCACACAGTAGTGGGTGCCGGTGCCGCCGAAGCCGACGTGCGGGTTGTTCTCGCGCAGCACGTTGAACTTGTACGGCTCCTCGAAGTAGTTCTCGTCGAAGTTGGCCGCCGAGTAGAACAGGCCGATGCGCTGACCCTGCTTGATCTGCGCGCCGCTGAGCTCGAGGTCCTGGGTGGCGGTGCGTTGGAACGCGACGACCGGGGTGGCCCAGCGGACGATCTCGTCGGGTGCGGTGCGCGGGCGCTGCTCCTTGTAGATCTCCCACTGTTCCGGGTTGTCGACGAACGCCTTCATGCCGTGGGTGGTGGCGTTGCGGGTGGTCTCGTTGCCGGCGACGGCCAGCAGGATCACGAACCACGCGAACTCTTCGGAGTTCAGCGAGTCGCCCTCGATGTCGGCGTTGAGCAGGGTGGAGGCGATGTCGTCCATCGGGCAGGCGCGGCGCTGCTCGGCGAGGTTCCACGAGTAGCCCATGACCTCGGCGGTGGCCATCTTGTGGTCGCCGTTGAATTCCGGGTCGTCGTACCCGATCATCTGGTTCGACCAGTCGAAGATCTTGCCGCGGTCCTCCTGCGGGATGCCGATGAGTTCGGCGATGGCCTGCAGCGGCAGTTCGCAGGCGACCTGCTCGACGAAGTTGCCGCCACCGGTCTTCTTGGCCTCGTGGACGATTCGTTCGGCGCGCTCGCGCAGCGCGGCGCGCAGCGACTCGACCGCGCGCGGGGTGAAGCCCTTGGAGATGATCTTGCGGAGCTTGCTGTGCCGCGGCGGGTCGGTGTTCAGCAGCAGGAAGCGCTGCACCTCGATCTCGTCGCGGGTGATGTCACCGTAGAAGCGGATGACGGCGGTGTTCTCCTCGGAGGAGAAGAGCTCCGGGCGCTTGGAGATCTCCTTGATGTCCGCCATCTGGGAGACGGCCCAGTAGCCGCCGTCGTCGAAACCGGTGAGGCCGTCGGCCTGCGGCACCCAGAACGGGGTGGCGGTGCGGCGGAGTTCGGCGAACTCCTCGACGGGCAGGCGCTGGGCGAGCAGGTCCGGGTCGGTGAAGTCGAAGCCGGCGGGGATGGATGGTGCGGACACGATGTCTCCTCTTCGAGCAGGTGTGACATCGATCCAAGCACTTCGGCACCCGGTTGTGAACATCTATTAGTAAATGGCGTTCATTTTCTCAGGAACGACGCCTTCGAGTCGCGGCCGATCAGCGCCGTCCACACCCGGGCCCACCGGGACACGGCCAGTAGACTCGGCAGCCGTGCAAGAAACAGCGCGGCGCAAGCTCGGCGTGATGGGCGGGACCTTCGACCCGGTCCACCACGGACACCTGGTTGCCGCCAGCGAGGTCGCCAACCGGTTCGACCTCGACGAAGTGATCTTCGTCCCGACCGGTCAGCCGTGGCAGAAGGCGGGCAAGACCGTCTCCCCGGCCGAGGACCGCTACCTCATGACCGTGATCGCGACCGCGTCCAACCCGCGATTCTCGGTGAGCCGGGCCGACATCGACCGCGACAAGGTCACCTACACCGTCGACACCCTGCGCGACCTGCAGAACCAGTACCCTGATGCCGAGCTCTACTTCATCACCGGAGCGGACGCGCTGTCCAACATCCTCACATGGCAGGATTGGTCCGAGCTGTTCGAGCTGGCGAAATTCGTGGGGGTGACCCGTCCCGGGTACGAACTCGACGTCGACCATCTCGAGGAGCATCTGCGGGACAGCCCCGCGGATGCGCTGACCGTCATCGAGATCCCCGCCCTGGCGATCTCGTCGAGCGAGTGCCGCCGCCGAGCCGCCGAGGGCCGGCCGGTCTGGTATCTGGTGCCGGACGGGGTGGTGCAGTACATATCGAAGCGGCACCTCTACGTGCCGGGGAACGGGAAGGTGGACCGGTGACGGCATCCGACGAAGCGGCGCGCTTGGCGAAGGTGGCCGCGCTGGCGGCCGACGACAAACTGGCGACGGACGTGGTGGTGATCGACGTGTCCGAGCAGCTGGTGATCACCGACTGCTTCGTGATCGCGTCCGCGCCAAACGAGCGCCAGGTCAACGCCATCGTCGACAATGTCGAGGAGAAGCTGCGCGAGGCCGGGGCCAAGCCGGTACGCCGCGAGGGCACCCGTGAGGGCCGCTGGGTGCTGCTGGACTACGTCGATCTGGTAGTGCACGTACAGCACAGCGACGAGCGCGAGTTCTACGCGCTCGAGCGGCTGTGGAAGGACTGCCCGCAGATCGCCGTCGAGGGTCTGACCGGCGCGAGCAACCGTGCGGCGGGTGGAGTCGCCGAGTGAGTAAGTATGCCGGCGTGCGCACGCTGATCCTGTTGCGGCACGGGCAGACCGAGTGGAACGCCGCCGACCGGATGCAGGGCCAGTACGACACCGAGCTCAGTGAACTGGGCCGGCGGCAAGCGAAGGACGCGGCTCGCGAGCTGGGACCGTCCGACCCGATCGCCATCGTCTCCTCGGATCTGCGGCGCGCCTACGACACCGCGAGCGCCCTCGCCGACGCCACCGGCCTGCCGGTGACCGCGGACGCCCGGCTGCGCGAGACCTCGCTCGGCGACTGGGAAGGGCTCGACCACCGTGAGGTGGACGTCCGCTACCCGGGCGCCCGCAAGGCCTGGCGGCTCGACCCCACCTTCACCCCGCCCGGCGGCGAGAGCAAACTCGAGGTCGGCGCGCGGGCGCTGCCGGTGGTGCGTGAACTACTCGCCGAGCGCGCGGACTGGCCCGACCGCACCCTCGTGCTGGTCGCGCACGGCGGACTCATCGCGGCACTGACCGCGGCGCTGCTGGAACTGCCGCCGGCGAACTGGCCGATCCTCGGCGGACTGGCCAACACCAGCTGGGTGCAGTTGTCGAGCCACGGGCCGAGCATCGACGAGCCGAAATGGCGGATGGACGTGTGGAACGCGGCGGCGAAGGTGGCACCCGATGTCCTCTGATCGATCCGAGCAGTCCGGCGAACGCCAGGTGTCCGACGAGCAGCTGCGTGCTGCGTCGGACGGGCAGGTGCGCCAGGTGCCGGACGCGCTGCTGGACGGTCCCGCGGCCGCCGAGCCCCGGCCGGTGCTGCTGGTGATCGCCGACTCGCTGTCCTATTTCGGGCCGAAAGGTGGTCTGCCCGCGGACGACCCGCGGATCTGGCCGAACCTGGTCGCCGCGGAGGTGGGCTGGGAGGTCGAGCTGGTCGCGCGGATCGGCTGGACCTGCCGCGACGCCTACTGGGCGCTGATCGGCGACCCGCGCGTCTGGGCCGCCGTGCCGCGCGCGGCGGCGGTCGTGATCGCCACCGGCGGAATGGATTCCCTGCCGTCGCCGCTGCCGACACCGCTGCGCGAGCTGATCCGCTATCTGCGACCGCCGGCCCTGCGCCGCACGGTCCGCACCGGTTACCAGTGGTTGCAGCCGCGGCTGTCGCGGCTGGGTGGCCCGGTCGCCCTGCCGCCCAAGGTCAGTGTCGACTACCTGGAACAGATGCGGGATGCGCTGGCACAGTTGCGGCCCGAGCTGCCGGTGATCGCGGTGCTGCCCTCGGTGCACCGCAGCGAGTCCTACGGCGAGGTACACACCGGGCGCGAGCCGGCGGTGCGCGCGCTGCGCGAGTGGTCGGCGAAATCCGGTGTGCCGCTGGTCGATCTGGGTGCCGCGGTGCGCGACAACATCGATTCCGACGATGCCAATCCCGACGGGATCCACTGGGGCTGGGACGGTCACCTCGCCGTGGCGCAGGCCATGCGCAAAGTGCTGACCGACGTGGAGACCGGCACCCGCGCCGGGAGGGTGCGCTGACCCATGGCGGTGGTCGTGGTGACGGATTCGTCGCCGAATCTTCCCGCGGCGGTGTACGAGGAGCGCGGTATCGAGGTCGTGCCGCTGCATGTCCTGGTCGACGACCGGTCCCTGCGTGAGGGGCTGGACACCGGCGAGATCGATTACGCCGCATCCGCGGTGAGTACCGCCGCGGCCTCGCCGGGCGATCTGCGGACGGCCTACGAACGCGCGCTCACCCGGTCCGGTGGTGACGGTGTCGTCGCGGTGCACATCTCGCGGCAGCTGTCGTCGACCTGGGAAGCGGGCCGGCAGGCGATCCGCGATATGGACGCCGCGCGCACTGTGCGCCTGGTGGATTCGCTCAGCGCCGGGCTCGGGCACGGCATGACGGTGCTGGCCGCCGCCCGCCGCGCGGCCACCGGCGCCACGCTGGACATGGTCTACGACACCGCCGTCTCGACGGCCATGCGCGCCCGCACCCTGCTGGTGGTCAACCGCACCGAACAACTGCGCCGCGGTGGCCGATTGAGCTCGGCCGCAGCCTTTTTCGGCTCCGAACTGGTCACCAAGCCGGTGCTGCAGCTGGTGGACGGCCGCCTCGAACTACGCGAGAAGGCCCGCACCCGATCCAAGGCCTTCGCGAAACTCGTCGCGGCGGCCGTCGACGCGGCCGGTGACGACGGCGCGGCCATCGGCGTGCAGCACCTGGGTGCCCCCGAGGCCGCCGAAACCCTCGCGGCCCAGCTCACCGACCTGGTCCCCGACATCCGCGAACTGGTCACCGCCGAATTCGGCCCGACCCTGGGCGTCCACCTCGGACTCGGTTCGGTCGGTGTCGTCGTAGTACCCGGCGGCTGCGGCTGACCACCCCGCTGGGCTCCTGACCTGAGCCGATCGGCCCGCCCCGCGCGTCGGTGTCCGGTGAGTTGTCCACAGCCCGAAGGAATTCCACAGACCTACTGTTTGCCCTGGTCGTCCGCCCTGTGACCCGTGCCGCGCTGCCTACCGTGAGGCCATGGCGCGAGATGACGGCAGAGTGCGGGAGCGGCTCGGGGCACTCGGCGGTGGACCGCTGGGGGACCGCGGAGGTGGGCCGCGCATGGAGCACAGGGGTGGCCGGCACCGAGAGTCCCGCAGTGGTGTGCCGGCGGAGGCCGGCGCCGATCCGCGCGCGGCATCGAGTGGGCTGCTCGGAAGATTCGGCGGTAATCCCTTCGGCGAGAACAGCAGTGAGATAGCGGGAGAGCGCAGAGGCCGGCACCGCGAGCGCGGTGGCGAGTCTCGCGAAGCGGGCCTGCGGGGAACGGGCGACGGTGTGGCGTTCGGTGCGTTCGACGGCGGGCGCGCCGAGTCGGGTCGCGGCTCGGCCGGGCGGCACCGGGGGCGTATGCCCGGTGGGGAGTCCGACATGGCGGGCTCGCCGGTAAGTGTCGGCGGGGTCGATCACGGAAGAGCTGAGCTCGGTAGTCCGACCGCAGTCGGGTGGCACCGTGAGCGTGTGACCGGAGGGGGTGGTGGCGAGTCCGGCAAGGTGGGTCCGCCGGCAAGGGCAGGTCGTGGGTTCGCCGGGGCGTTCGATAGTGGAAAGGCCGAGCTCAGTGATCTGGCCGCAGATGTGCGGCACCGAGAGCGTGGGCTCGATGAGCGTGGTGGCGAGTCGGGCACGGTGAGTCCGGTGGCAAGGGGAGGTCGTGGGTTCGCCGGGGCGTTCGATAGTGGACAAGCCGAGTTCGGTGGCCTGGCCGCAGATGTGCGGCACCGAGAGCGTGGGCTCGATGAGCGTGGTGGCAAGTTCGGCACCGCGGGTCTGCCGGAAAGAGTCGGCGCGGTCGAGCGGGTGCGTGCCGAGTTCGGTGGCGGCACCGCTGTGGGTCGGTGGGAACTGGATACGGAAAGCTTCGCTGCGGTGGGGCCGGTGGGGTCCGAAGGTGGTGAGCGGGAGCAGGATTCGGGTGGGGGTGTGCCGCTGCCGGTGCCGCCGTGGCTGAGTGAGCCGGTGGGCAGTGTGTCGTTCTGGCACGGGCGGCTGGTTCCGGAGCGGTTCCGGGGTGTGCGGCTGGATCCGGGGCGGCGGGGGGTCGTGGTGCTGGCGCTGGTGGGGGTGGCGGCAGTGGTGGTCGCGGGTGCGGCGGCACAGCGCGAGAAGCCGGTTGTGGCGGCGGTTCCGGCATTGCCGTCGATCGTTCCCGGGGCCGCGCTGACCTCGGTGGCGAGCGGTCCGGCGGTGGGTGCGGACAGCCGGACGCCGGATCCGCCCGCGCGCGTGGAGGATCTGGTCGTCAGTGTGGTCGGGCTGGTGGAACACCCTGGGCTGCTACATATTCCGTCGGGGTCGCGGGTGGCTGACGCGCTCTCCCGGGTAGGTGCCGCCGACGGGGCCGATCTGACGAGTCTCAATCTGGCCCAGAAGCTCTCCGACGGCGACCAGATCGTCGTCGGCTCGACCGGACCCGGATTGCATCCGGTCAGCGCCGTCCAGTCGGGTGGTGCGACGGCAGGTACCCGGGCTCCCGGCACCGCGACCGGACGGGTGAACCTCAACTCCGCCACCGAGGCCGACCTCGACACCCTGCCCGGCGTCGGAGCGTCCACCGCCCGCGCGATCCTGGCCTGGCGCACCGAACACGGCCGCTTCACCGCCGTGGATCAGCTGGGCGAGGTCGCAGGTATCGGGCCGTCGCGACTGGCCCGCCTGCGTGCGCTGGTGACGCTGTGAGCGGCCCCGCGCCGGCCGACCGGCAACTGGTCGAGGTGCCGTCGGTGCTCGACATCCGTTTGCTGCCGGTGGCATTGAGCTGCTGGGCAGCGGCACTGGTGGCGATCGGATTCGGCTGGCGGATCGGCCTGATCCTCGCCGGTGTCCTGACAGCTGCCGCGATTGCCTTGTCGCCCATGCTGTTTCGCGATCGGAAGCAGCCGGGTGCGGTGCTGCTCCTGGTGCTGCTCGCGGTCTTGTTGACCGGGGCGGGGTTCGCGGCTGCCGCGGCCTGGCAGGAGTACCGCGCCGAAACCCATCCGCTGCGCCACATGGCAGGCGGAACCTACGTGACCGCGGTCGTGGTGCCCAGCGAAGACCCGAAGCAGTTGCCGGAGCAGGCTTTCGGCCCGCGGCAGTGGATGGTGCGGGCGGGCCTGCTGGAATACCGGCACGGTCCGGTGCCGGTCCGGGCCGGCGGCTCGGTGATCGTGCTCGCGCCCGGACCGGGGTGGTCCGCGCTGGTCCCGGGCCAGCAGGTGACCTTCCGGGCGCGAGTGCAGCGCCCGTGGCGCCACGACCTGACCGTGGCCGTCCTGCGAGCGCAGGGCCCGCCCACCGCGGTCGGGCCACCACCCTGGTGGCAGGTGCCCGCGACGGCAGTGCGCACCCGGTTCGTCGCCGCCGCGCAACGGGCACTGCCGGAACGGGCCGCGGGCCTGCTGCCGGGGCTCGTGGACGGCGACACCGCGCGCTTGCCCGACGATGTCCGGGAGAACTTCACGAAGACCGATCTGTCGCATCTGGTGGCTGTATCGGGAACCAACGTGACGATCGTGCTGGCCAGCGTGCTGGTGTCCGTTCGCCGGGTGTCGTTGGGCCCGCGGGTCGGTGCGCTGCTCGCCGCCCTGGCGCTGACCGGATTCGTGATCCTGGCCCGGCCCTCGCCCACGGTCCTGCGGGCGGCGGTGATGGGTGCCGTCACGCTGACAGCGGTCGTCACCGGCCGCCGTCGCCAGGCCTTGCCGGCCCTGTGCACCGCAGTGGTCGGACTGCTCGCCTTCTCGCCGGGACTCGCCCTGGACGCGGGCTTCGCGCTCTCGGTGCTGGCGACGGCCGGCCTGATCCTCCTCGCTCCGGGCTGGTCCCAGTGGCTCGTGGCACACGGCTGGCCGCACCGCCCAGCCGAGGCGGTGTCGGTCGCCCTGGCGGCGTTCCTGCTCAGCAGCCCGGTCATCGCCGCACTCACCGGCCACGTCGGCCTGCTCGCCGTGCTGGCGAACGTCCTGGTCGAGCCGGTCGTCGCCCCGATCACCGTGCTGGGAACGCTGGGCGCGCTGCTGTCGTGCCTGTGGCTACCGGGCGCGGTCCTGCTGCTGCGACTCACCGGTCCGCCGCTGTGGTGGCTCCTCGAGGTATCGGGTCGTGGTGCCGCACTGGGCATTTCACTGTCGGTGCCCAGCGGTGTGTGGGGCGGCGCGGCTACCGCCGCGGTGGTCGCGGTGCTGGTCGCACTGTCCGCCCGGCCGCCGGGAGACCACCGCACGCCGGCGGATCCCGATGGATGAGCGGGCCGGGCCGGACGAGGTGCGCCGGCCCGACGGCCGTAGCCCGCGCCCGAGTCGACGAGCCGCGGGAAGTCTGTCGGTGCCCATCCGTAGGATCGACGCCGTGACCGAACGGCCCGCCCCCCTGCATCTCGTGCTCGGCGAGGAAGAGCTGCTGATCGAGCGCGCTGTCGCCGCGGTCGTCGCCGACGTACGGGCATCGGTACCCGATCCGGCGGCGCTACCGGTCGACCGGCTGCGTGCCGGTGACGCGGGGACCGCCGAACTGGCCGAGCTTTTGAGCCCGTCGCTGTTCGCCGAGGAGCGGGTGATCGTGCTGGAGTCGGCCGCCGAGGCGGGTAAGGACGCGGTCGCGCTGATCACCGACGCCGCGGCGAATCCGACCGAGGGCGTGGTGATGGTGATCCTGCACTCGGGCGGCGGCCGGGCCAAGGCACTGGCCCCGGCGCTGCAGAAGCTGGGTGCGGTCACCCACGCCTGCGCTCGGGTGTCGAAGGCATCGGAGCGAACCGAGTTCGTGCGCAACGAATTCCGCACAGCGGGCATCCGGGTGTCGGCCGATGTGGTGCAGGCGGTGCTGGAGTCGGTGGGGTCGGATCTGCGCGAGCTGTCCGCGGCCTGCTCGCAGCTGGCCGCCGATACCGGTGGCCGCTTGGATGTGGCCGCGGTGCGCCGGTACTACTCCGGTAAGGCGGAGGTCACCGGTTTCGACGTGGCCGACCTCGCGGTCGGCGGCGACCGGGCCGAAGCCATGGAGGCCCTGCGCTGGGCGATCGACCGGGGCGTGCCGGCCGTGCTGCTGGCCGACGCCCTGGCCGATTCGGTCCACACCATCGCGCGGGTGGGCTCGGCCGGGCGGGCCGACCCCTTCTCGCTGGCGCCGCAGCTCGGCATGCCGCCGTGGAAGGTGAAGAAGGCGCAGGGGCAGGTCCGGGCCTGGAACTCCGGTTCGATCGGTGCCGCCCTGCAGGTCGTGGCCACCTTGAACGCCGACGTCAAGGGCGGCGCGGCCGACAGCAACTACGCCCTGGAACGGGCGTTGGGTCGGATCTTGGACCTGCGCGGGGCGTAGCGTTACACCCCGCCGCCGGATTCACAGGAAAAGCACAAGTGAATTCGGGCACGGTCCTGGGTACCTGCGAGTTGACTAGTTATGTGCGGGGGCACGGGCTCGGCACATTGCGCTGGAGCACCCGACTCGCACCCGGCCGGCGTACCGATGTCCGAGGAGGCGAGGCTGTGCACACCGAGGTGACGACTGCTCTGACCCACCGTGAGCTGGCCCAGCTCATCGGCATCCAAGCCGAGTCCGTCAGCCATCGTGGCTCACGGTCGCTGAACGCCGACGCGGTCGGTGCGTACACCGATATCGCGCGTGGCCGTTCGGCTTTCGTCGTCGCGGACGGGATCGGTGACCATCTGCTCGCGGTCCGCGCCGCCCGCACGGCCGCCGCCACCGCCGCGCACGCGTCCGCCGCCTGCGGCGCGGTGGCCGGGATCCTGGCCGCGCAGCAGGAGCTGACGCGGCAGTTCCCGCAGGCGAAGGCCGACTGCGTCCTGGTGGTCGCGGTCCTGCCCGCACCCGAATACCCCGACATACCGTGCGATATCGCATGGGTGGGCGATTGCCGCGCCTACCGGTGGAACGGTCGCGTCCTGCACCAGATCACCACCGACCACACCGTGGCCGAAGCGCTCAGTTCCCGTGGCATCCGCCCGACCGCCCGCATGGGCCACCTGGTCACCACCTCCGTCCGCACGGTCACACCCGAGGAGATCGGCCACGCCACGACCGGCACCAGCAGCGGCCGCTTCCTGCTCGCCTCCGACGGCGCCCACAAACCCCTGACCATGGCCGCTATCCGAGACGTTCTGGCCGCCGCCGAAACCCCCGGCGCCGCCGCAGCGTCCCTGACCGACGGCGCCCTGCGCGCCGGCGGAACCGACAACACCACAGCCCTCGTCCTGGACCGCGCTTAACCGCCCCCGCTGCGGCCGATTCGTCCGCCCTGCGCACGGGCGGGATCGACTGCGCCACAGCCCTCGTCCTGCGCGCGGCCGCATTGCACACCAGCACCGACTGCGCCAACCGATCTCGTTGGGCCAAACCATTCGGCGCTCGGTGTGTGGGCGGGTTCGACCGAGTGACGGCCCTCGTCCAGGACCGCGCCTAACCGCCCCGCTGCGGCCGATTCGTCCGCCCTGCGCACGGGCGGGATCGACTGCGCCACAGCCCTCGTCCTGCGCGCGGCCGCATTGCACACCAGCACCGACTGCGCCAACCGATCTCGTTGCGGCCCAACCATTCGGCGCTCTGTGTGTGGGCGGGATCGACTGAGTCACGGCCCTCGTCTTGGACCGCGCCTAACCGCCCCCGCTGCGGCCGATTCGTTCGCCCAGCGCGGGCGGGTTCGACCGAGTGACGGCCCTCGTCTTGGACCGCGCCTCACCGCCCCCACCACGGCCGATTCGTTCGCCCTGCGCGCGGGCGGGTTCGACTTCGCCACGGTCCTCGTCTCGCGCGGCCCGCATTGCACCTGCGCACCGGACTGCGCCAACCGATCTCGTTGCGGCCCAACCATTCACGCTCTGTGTGTGCGGGATCGATCAGGTCAGGCCTTGCCTGAACGCCCTTGGCCGATCCTGTTGTTGTCACCTAGTTGCGTGCCGCGCGATTGCTATGGGCCGCTGTGGGATTCAGCGGCGCGCGCGGCGCGTGACCACCGCGGTGCCGCCGTGCGCGGCGAAGACCGCGACGACCAGTACCGTCACCAGTTCCAGCACATCGAAGGCCACCGAATCGGCGGCGGGCTCGGCCAGGGTCTCCTGTACAGGGGGTACCACCGCTGGCGGTGTGATCATCGGTGGCTCGGGCACCCGCTGCGGCGCCGGGGCGACCCGGCCCGCCGCCGGGATCGGCACCACGGCTGGCAGCGGGGGTGGCGACAGCAGCAGCGGTAAGCCGGGCAGTGGGGCCGGTGGATGCGGCAGCAGGGCCAGACAGCCGAGGGCGATCCCGGAGGCGCCACCGGCGATGATGCTGCCCAGAGCCGAACCGCTGCCCGTTCCGGATCCGCCGATCAACGCGGGACCGCTGCCGAAACTACCGATCAACGCCGGACCGCTGCCGAAGCTGCCGGAACTTCCCACCGATCCCGCCGAGGCGAGCCCGCCGCCGAGCGCGCTCGCCGAACACGCTGCCGCACTACCGGCATCGGAGCTCCCACTCGGGGCAATGTCGCCCGCGGCCGGGGTTGCGGCCTGCGCAGGACCGGCCGGAGTACCGACAGCCGGAGTGACCACGACCGGCCCAGGTGCGGCGTGGCCGACGGGTTGCTCAGCCGAACCTGTACTGCCGGAACCCAATCCGATCGAGCCACCCGTATTCGGTATGCCACTGCCCGATTCCACACTGCCGGTGCCCAATCCGAGGCGGCTACTGGCGTCGGTGCTGCCGGTGCCCAGTCCGAGGTGGGTGCTGGCGTCGGTGCTGCCGGTGCCCAACCCGAGGCGGCTACTGGCGTCGGTGCTGCCTGTGCCCAGTCCGAGGTGGGTGCTGGCGTCGGTGCTGCCTGTGCCCAGTCCGAGGTGGGTGCTGGCGTCGGTGCTGCCGGTGCCCAACCCGAGGTGGGTGCTGGCGTCGGTGCTGCCGGTGCCCAACCCGAGGTGGGTGCTGCCGTCGGTGCTGCCGGTGCCCAACCCGAGGCGGGTGCTGGCGTCGGTGCTGCCTGTGCCCAACCCGGGGCGGGTACTCACGTCGCCGCTGTCGTTTTCGAGACCGCGGTGGCTGTCTATGTCCGCGCTGCCGTATTCCGGACCGAGGCGGCTACTGACGTCCGTGCTGTTGCCACCCGGCATGCCGCCGGTGCGCACGCCGTCGATCAACTCCTGTGGTGGCAGCGGCATGCCCGCCGATCCACTGATCGGTAGCGTCGGCATTCCTGCGGGCCCGACGGTCGGCAGCGCGGGCATTCCTGCGGGTCCGGCGGCTGGCATTTCTGCCGGTCCGACAACCGGTAGCGTCGGCATTCCCGCCGGTCCGGCGGGCGGTTGCGTTGGTACCTCCGCGGGACCGACAACCGGTAGCGTCGGCATTTCCGCCGGTCCGATGACCGGCAGTAGTGGCAACCCCGGCAGCGGCAACACCGGTTCGGCCGTGACCGGGCCCGCGAGTCCGGCCGTGGTCGCGATCAGTACGGCCAGACCTGCCGCGAATAGGACGGTCAGTGCCCGGTTACGAGGCATGCTGGACCGGTCCGGTGGTGGGCTGGAACTGTTCGAGGGCCAGGCGGAAGGTGTCGGCCGGCACTACGTCGCCGCCGGCGAAGGGATGGTCGAGATTGTGGATCTGCAGCAGTACCGACCCGATCACGACTCCCAGCAGCGCGATCATCACCACGCTGCGCCTGCTCACTCGCACGCCGGACAGGACCGGACTGAGCAGCAGTAGCGCGGCGGCGATGTAGAGCGCGACGTAGAGGAATCCGGGGATGCCGTGGGCGGCGGAGTTGGCCCGATAGTGCCGCGCGTCGGCGACCTTGTCCAGGCCGGACAGCGCGTTCGCGCGCAGCGTCGATTCGTAGGGATCGGCGGGTCGCAGCTGCTGGACGGTGTCCCGCAGGCGGTCGAACGTGGCTTGTGTTTGTGGGTCCAGCCGCTGGTCGCGGTCCATGACCGGCCATTCCTGGGTGACGACCGACGTCGTGTAGTCGTGCACCTGCTGCTGGATCTGCTCCCGCTCGGGCCCGGGCATCGAATGCGCCGCCCAGTAGGTCTCGATCAGCGCGTTGGCCTCGGCGACCGTGCGGCCGCGCGCGTTGTCGTACTGCTGCCAGCAGATCACCACCACGAAGGCGACGATGGCGGCGAAGAACGTTTTGATGAGGTCGAAGACCAGTGTGCCGGACGATTCGTCGCTGCTCTGCCGCCAGCCGGCGGGGCGCAATCGGTCACCGAGCAGAAACGCGAGCAGCGCGACCAGCGCTCCCCCCACCGCGACCATGACTTCCATGACCATGACGACAATCCCCACTTCCCATGTGGCGAAACGGTTTTCGTGGGGTATTCGTGGTCGCCGGTGCGGGGGATGGGAAGCGGGAGCGATGCCGGTTCAAAGGTCGCGGACACGACAAAAAGCCGCCGTGGTCGCCTGCTCAGCAGGCCCTCTCGCCACGACGGCTGGGGGACTCGCGGACTGCGAGCCCTCGACTCAGATCTTGTTCAGCGCCAGGGCGAGCGCCGACTTCTTGTTGGCGGCCTGGTTGGCGTGGATGACGCCCTTCGAGGCAGCCTTGTCCAGGCTGCGGCTGGCGGCCTTCAGCAGGTCCTGCGCGGTGGCGGTGTCGCCGGCGGCGGCGGCCTCGCGGAACTTGCGGATGGCCGTGCGCAGCGAGGACTTCACCGACTGGTTGCGCAGCCGCGCCTCCTCGTTGGTGCGGATCCGCTTCACCTGGGACTTGATGTTGGCCACGCCGATTCCTCTGGTTTCTGTCGTCAGTTGGTTTGCCTCGAGAGCGGGTGCTCTCCCAAGGGCTAAGTCGTGTGGGCGCGCCACCGACACGGGGTAACGCTGCGCCGACGATCGAGAGTACCAGCCGGGCGCCCAGGGAACGAAATCGGACGGTCCGAGCCGGTCATGATGCGAGAAATTTACCTGTCGCACACACGGCATAAACGCCGGTTGATGGACGATTCTTGCATGTCCCCGACAATTGCGACACGTGCCGGTGCCGCTGCCGCGTCAGCGCGGCGGGCGCCGGATACGGGGGTCTTCGACGGTTACCGCCCCGGCCGTTACCACCGCGCGTTCGACGAGATGTTCGACGGTCACGGCCGGCCTCGGCCGGCGTATCGCGGACTGTTCGCGGCGCTCGCGCCGATCGCCGCGACCGATCTGGAGCGGCGGGCCGAAGCGCTCGACCGCGCGTTCATCGATCAAGGCATCACGTTCTCGCTGTCTGGTCAGGAACGTCCGTTCCCGCTCGATCTGATTCCGCGCGTGATCACGGCGGCGGAGTGGGCGAAGCTGGAGCGGGGCATCCGGCAGCGGGTCACCGCGCTGGAGATGTTCCTGGCCGACGTCTACGGTGAGCAGCACATTCTGCGCGACCGGGTGATTCCGAAGCGGCTGATCACCTCCTGTGAGCATTTTCATCGCGAGGCGGCGGGTGTGGTCCCGCCGAACGGGGTGCGGATCCACGTCGCGGGTATCGATCTGATCCGGGACGAGCGCGGCGAGTTCCGGGTGCTGGAGGACAACCTGCGGTCGCCGTCGGGGGTGTCGTATGTGATGGAGAACCGCTCCACCATGGCGCGGGTGTTCCCGGACCTGTTCTTCTCGCACCGGGTGCGCGCGGTGGGCGACTATCCGAGTCATCTGTTGCGGGCGTTGCGGGCCGCGGCCGCGCCCAACGAGGTCGATCCGACCGTGGTGGTGCTCACGCCCGGCGTGTTCAACTCGGCGTATTTCGAGCATTCGCTGCTGGCCCGGCAGATGGGTGTGGAGCTGGTGGAGGGCCGGGACCTGTTCTGCCGCGACAACGTGGTGTACATGCGCACCACGGCCGGCGAGGTGCAGGTCGACGTCATCTATCGCCGCATCGACGACGTGTTCCTCGATCCGATGCAGTTCCGGCACGATTCGGTCCTCGGGGTGGCGGGGGTGCTCAATGCTGCCCGGGCCGGAAATGTGGTGATCGCCAACGCATTCGGAAACGGTGTCGGTGACGACAAGCTCACCTACTGCTATGTGCCGACGATCATCGAGTACTACCTGGGGGAGAAGCCGATCCTGGGCAATGTCGACACCATGCGCTGCTGGCTGCCCGAGGAGCGCGAGCAGGTGCTGGATCGGTTGGCCGAGTTGGTGATCAAGCCGGTGGAGGGTTCCGGCGGGTACGGCATCGTGATCGGGCCCGATGCCACCTCGCGTGAGCTGGACGCGATCCGCCGCAAGATCAAGTCCGATCCGCGCGGCTGGATCGCGCAGCCGGTGGTGCAGCTGTCCACCGTGCCGACCAAGATCGGCGGCGAACTGCGGCCCCGGCACGTGGATCTGCGGCCGTTCGCGGTCAACGACGGCGACGAGATCTGGGTGCTGCCCGGTGGTCTCACCCGGGTCGCGCTGCCGGACGGTTCGCTGGTGGTCAATTCCAGTCAGGGTGGTGGCAGTAAGGACACCTGGGTGCTGGCACCGCGCACGTCGGACGAGAAGCGCGAACTCGAAGGGGCCGAGGTGGTTTCCGAGCCGCCGGGCGTCGACATGCGGGAGCAGGGCCGGGAACCGACCGCAGCGCAGGCCGCGCAGCAGCAGCAACAACAGCAGCAGGGGTGAATCATGTTGGCTCGCAATGCCGAATCCCTCTATTGGATCGGCCGCTACGTCGAGCGCGCCGACGACACCGCCCGCATCCTCGATATCGCCGTGCATCAGCTGCTGGAGGACGCCACCGTCGACCCGGATCGCACCTCGCGAGTGTTGTTGCGGGTCTTGGGAATCGATCCGCCCGAGGGTGAACTCGATGTCTGGTCGGTGACCGACGTGGTGGCGTTCAGTCACTCCCAGGGCGGTTCCATCGTGGACTCGATCGTGAAGGCGCGCGAGAACGCCCGTGGCGCGCGCGAAGTCGTCTCCAGCGACATGTGGGAGTGCCTGAACGCCACCTACAACGGCCTGGCCGTCGCCGAACGCAACTCACGCGCGCTCGGCCCGCACGAGTTCTTCCACTACATCACCGGGCGCGCGGCCATGTTCGCCGGCCTGTCGGACTCCACGCTCTCCCGCGACGACGGGTTCCGGTTCCTGCTGCTCGGCCGGTCCATCGAGCGGGTGGATATGACTGTGCGACTGCTGCTTTCGCGCGCCGGGGACCGCTCCTCGTCGCCGGCCTGGGTGACCGTGCTGCGGTCGGCCGGCGCGCACGACACCTATCTGCGCACCCGGCGCGGGGCGCTGGACGCCAATCTGGTGGTGGAGTTCATCCTGCTGGACCGCCACTTCCCGCGTTCGGTGTTCCATTCGCTGCTCGAGGCCGAACACTGTCTGCGGGAACTGGATCAGCGGCCCAACAGCCGGTTCGGCGTCCAGCACGAGGCCGCCCGGTTGCTGGGCCGGGCGCGCAGCGAGCTCGAATTTCTCGCGCCCGGACTCCTGCTGGAGGATCTGCAAGCTCGCCTGTTGTTTCTGCAGCAGACCTGCCGCCAGGTCAGTGAGGCGGTGTCGCGGCAGTACTTCCATGCCGCCCCGTTCGTGGCCTGGACGGACCTGCGTTCCAGCCAGGATCAGCGGGACAGTGTCGTGGAGGAGTTGCAATGAGCTGGCGTCTACGGGTGGTGCACACCACCGGTTACGGATACGACGTGCCCGTGGTCGGGTCGTTCAACGAGGCGCGGCTCACGCCGCGCGCCGACGGCCGACAGAACGTGATCATGAACCGGGTGGAGACCGTGCCGTCCACCCGCTCCTATAGGTACGTCGACTACTGGGGTACCGCGGTCACCTCGTTCGATCTGCACGCCCCGCACACCGAACTGGAAGTCACCGGTTCGTCGGTGGTCGAGACCGAGCCGTTCGCCGGGCCCTCGGAGGAGCTGTCGTTCGACGAATTGCGTTCGGACGCGGTCGTCGACCGGTACGACGAGCTGCTGACGCCCACCGGCTACGTGCCGCGGGACCGCCGGCTCGCGACGGTGGCCCGGCAGCTGGCCCGCGGTGTGCCACCGGCGAAAGCCGTTGTGCGCGCCGCAGAGTGGGTGCACCGGGAGATGGACTACGCGCTGGGGTCCACCTCGGTGCACACCTCCGCCCCGCAGGCCTTCGCCGAGCGACGCGGCGTATGCCAGGACTACGCGCACCTGACGCTGGTGTTGTTGCGCAGCATGGGAATTCCCAGCCGCTACGTCTCGGGCTATCTGCACCCGATGCCGCTGGCGCCGATCGATCAGACCGTGGCCGGCCAGTCGCACGCCTGGATCGAGGCGTGGACCGGTGGCTGGTGGGGTTACGACCCGACGAACAACATCGCCGTCACCGAACAGCACGTCTCGGTCGGTGTCGGCCGCGACTACGCGGACGTACCTCCGCTGAAGGGCATCTTCTCCGGTGACGGCACCACCGCGCTGGAGGTCCTGGTGGAGGTCACCCGCCTCGCCTGAGCCGGTCAGCGGGCGGAGGCGGCAGCGGAGTGTAACCACGTAGCCCGCCCGGTCCAGGCGCCATAAACACGGCCTGAGCCGAATCGGCCTCAGTACCAGCGGTATTCGCCGCAGAGCCGATGCGCGACCGCGTCGAACGAGCGGCGCTCCAGGATGGCGCCCTCGCGGCGGATGCTCTCCTCGGGCACGTCGTGGACGCGGTCCATCCGCACCCAGTGCGGCCGGCCGTCCCAGGAACCGCGGCCGATCCCGACCCAGTCCGGGTCGTGCGCCCAGCGCGGGTCGGGGGAGACCGCCAGGCCCAGCAGCGTGCTGCGTTCCCGGCCCACGATCAGCACCGGCTGATCGCTGCCCTCGCGCGGGTCGTGGTCGAACGGCAGCCAGGTCCAGACGATTTCGCCCGGATCGGCCCGGCCGTCGAGGTGCGGGCAGTACACGACCTGGCGGGCCCGCTGCGTGGTCGGCATCGCGACCGAGGCGGTCGGCCGGACGGCGACCCGGGGCACGGGACGACGCCCGAACGCGAACTCGACCACCGCCGACCGGCGCATCCGCCGCACGATCCCCGGCGTGGACTGCCGGACGAGCTCAGCCCCCTGCCCGGTGGCGATCGTCGTGATCTGCCTGCCGAACGAGCTCCACGTAGTGGCCATACCGGGGACTATAACGGGGACGAGGGGTGATCACATCTCACGTCGAGGCCGCGCCACACCGGCCCGCGGCTCGATCCTACCGGCGAGTACGCCGAATCCCCACTGCCGCAACCGGACAGCGATCGCGGTGGTCAGGGCCTTCTCCGGAGGACGCGAACGCGCCGTGCGCGGGTCGCTCACCCCGGCCACTGGGTGATCAGCTGCCACACCGCGCGCGGATTCTCCTCGGGGGTGAAATGTCCGCTGCCCGCAACCGTTGCGGCGCTGACGTTCTCGATCCCGAAGTCGGCGAAGCCGCGGGCGTAGGTCTGGATCTCGCCGCCCTCCTGGTCGCCGCGCAGGTACAGCAGCGGGGTAGCGATCGTGGCGGTGAGCATCGTGTTCGCCGCGGCATCCGCGGGAAATGCCCGATACCAGTCGAATCCGGCCGCCAGCGCGCCGTCGCTGCCGTAGGCGGCCGCGTAGCTGTCGCGTGCCGATTCGGTGACGGCGTCGGGACGCGCGGCCGCGGTGGCGAAGATGTGGTCGAAGTAGCGGCGCTGGTGACCGGCGACCAGGGTCTCGGGCAGACCGGGTACCGCGTGGAAACCGAAGTGCCACAGGCGCGGATCGGCGAGCGCCCGGTCCCACGGCGCGATCCCGGGGATCACGGTGTCCATGACCACGGCCCGGGCGATCTCGGGGTAGGCGCGCAGCAGGGAGTAGCCGACCATGCCGCCGATATCGTGCCCGACCAGCGTGTACCGCTCGAGTTCCAAGTCCGCGGCCACCGCGTGGACGGTCTCGGCCATGGCGACCGTACTGCCGTCGGTGCGCGCGCCGGCCGACCCGCCGATCCCCGGCAGATCCAGGGCGATCATCCGATTCCCGTCGGCCGCACCGAGTTCCATGATCGCGGTCCAGGCCCGCCAGTTCTGCGGCCAGCCGTGCAGCAGGAGTACCGGGCGGCCGTCGGGGGGACCGTGCTCGACGACGTGCACGGCCCTGATCTCGGCGGTCCGAAACCCCGCGTTCCCCACGCCGGCTACGCCGACCCGACCGGCTCACATGTCACGAATGTCCAGCCTACGCCGGGTGCGGGTGCGCGGCGGGGACCTTCACGGTGTGCCCGGGTTCACTCGTGTTCCCAGTGACGGCGTCTCGATAGGGTGACGCGCATGGTTCAGCAGGTTTCGAGCACTTTCGTCGGGCGGGCCGCGGACCTCGAACAATTGACAGCGGCGTACCGGGATCCGCAGGTCGCCGCGGTACTGGTGGCGGGCGAGGCGGGTCTGGGGAAGTCGCGGCTGGTCGGCGAGTTCGGGAGCCGGTTGCCGGCCGGGGTGCGGGTGCTGACCGGGCGCTGCCCGGAGTTCGGCAGCGCTGGGGTCGCCTTCGGGCCGTTCCTGGCGGTGGCGCGGGCGCTCGTCCGCTCGATCGGCGCCGACGGGCTGCGGATGCTGCTGGCCGGACCGGTGCCGGAACTGGCCCGGTGGGTACCGGAGCTGGCCACCGACGTCCCGGCCGGTGAGCCGGACCGCACCCGCCTGTTCGGCGAGGTGCTGATCCTGCTGGACGCGCTCGCCCAGCAGGGGCCGCTGGTGCTGGTCCTCGAGGACCTGCACTGGGCCGACGACGCCAGCCTCGATCTGCTCAGCTTCCTGATCGCGAATCTGGACCGTGCCGATGTACTGCTCGTCGGCACGTATCGGCCGCCCGGGCCGGGCCGGCTGCACAGTCTGCTCACCGAGCTGTCGCGACTGCCGAGTGTGGTCGCGGTCGAACCGCGCGCCCTGACCCGGCACGACGTGGGCCGCCAGCTCGCGGCGCTGCTCGGACGGGAGCCCGAACCCGGTTTCGCCGGAAGGGTTTTCGAGCGCAGCGGGGGCAATCCGCTGTTCGTCGAGGCGTTGAGCCGCTCGGCGGCGGACGCGCCGGCTGCGCTGGGGGAGCTGCTGCTGGCCGGGCTGCCGGGGCTGTCGGCGACCACCCAGCGGGTGCTGCAGGTGGCGGCGGTGGCCGGATCGCCGGTGGAGCACGAATTGCTCTCCGCCGCAGCTTCTCTCGACGACGACACCCTGGACGCCGCGGTCGGCGAGCTGATCGGGGCGCGGTTGCTGCAGATCCACGGCAGCGGGTACGAATTCCGGCACGCGTTGATCCGAGAGGCCGTCTACGACAGCCTGCTGCCCGCACGCCGGACCCGGCTGCACGCGGGCCTCGCAGCGGTCCTGCGGGCCGCCGCCGGGCCGGAATCGGCAAGTCTTGTTCCACCGGAACGGTATTCGGCGGAGCTGGCTCGGCACAGCGAATGCGCGGGCGATATCGCGGGGGCGCTCGCCAGCGGGTGGCAGGCGGCCGCGGATGCCGCCGCGACCGGATCCCGCGCGGCTCAACTGCATCACCTGCGCCGGATGCTGGACCTGTGGGATCGGGTCGGGCCGGAGCAACGGCCGGTGGACCGGGCGGCGTTGCTGGAACTGTTCGCCGACGTGTGCGCGCATCAGGGTGCCGTCGAGCCCGGGCTGGCGGCGGTCGAGGAGGCGCTCGGGATCGTCGCCGCACAAGCCGGTTCCGCGCAGGACCGCGGCCGGCTGCTGACGGTGCGTGCTCGCCTGCGCAACCAGGCGGGCGGTGGCCGGGCGGATCTGCAGGAGGCGCTCGAAGTGCTGGGCGCCGCACCGACGGTGCTGCGGGCGAAGGTCCTGCTGGAGTCGGCCTCGGTACACCTGTTCACCGGCGAGCCGGCGGGTGCGGCGGCCGATGCCGAAGCGGCACTGGAGATCGCGGCCGGATTCGACTCCGCCGCGGATCCGGAGGTGGCTGCGGTCCTCGCCCGCGCCCACGCCTTTCTCGGGCTGGCCGCCGCCGACCGGCCCGAACTCGCGAGCGGGCATTTCGAAACCGCTCGCAAGCTGGCGCCCGACGCGGAAACCCTTCTGGCCGTGGTGGTCTGGGAGTCCGCGTTCCTGGTGGCGACCGGCGCGTACGGCACCGCGATCGAAGTGATCGGACAGGGGTTGCGCGCGGCCTGCGATACCTTCCGGTTCGTCGAGAAGGGCCCGATCCTGATCGTCAAATGGGTGCAGGCGCTGGAGGCCCTGGGCCGCTGGCCCGAGGCGCTCACCCTGATCGACGACACCCTGGCCGACCCGATCCCGCCGCTGAGCCGGGCCGTACTGCTGCTGTGCCACGGCCGGATCATGGCGGCACAGGGGGATTCGGCTGCGGGGGCCGTCTCCGCGGCGACAGTGGAACCGCTGCTGCGGGATTCGGCCTGGGCGGGTCAGTACGTGCTCGAATCTGCCGGTCTGCGAGCGGATCTGGCACTGAACGCAGCCGACCTGGGCGCCGCACGC
This sequence comes from Nocardia stercoris, assembly GCF_003696265.1. Classification (GTDB taxonomy): domain Bacteria; phylum Actinomycetota; class Actinomycetes; order Mycobacteriales; family Mycobacteriaceae; genus Nocardia; species Nocardia stercoris. The sequence goes on from NZ_RFFH01000004.1 coordinate 485,867, forward strand.
GAGATCGTGGAGCGTGCGCTGCGGGACGGCGCGCGGCATCACCACGAGGTGTGGGCGCTGCTGGTGACCGGCGCCCGGGCGGGCCTCGACCATCGGGCGCTCGCCGCCGCGCTGCCCGTCACCACCGCGCCCGACTCCGCCTATCGATCGACCTGGGCCGCAACGGTTTCCGGTGATCCGGCGGACTGGCGGACGGCGATCGCGGCCTGGGCCGAGCTCGGCCGGCCCTTCGACCGGGCTGTCGCCGAGTTCGCCTGCGCGCGTGCGTCGCTCGCGGCCGGCGACCGCTCGGGAGCGCGGGAGATTCTTGCGGCCGCGACCGCTCGCGCCGCCGCGCTGGGCGCGGACGGACTGGTCAGCGCGATGGCGGACACAGTGCGCCGCGCCGGGCTCGCCGCCGCGACCACGGCGCCGCCGGCGCCGCCGCGCAGTTTCGGCCTCACCACCCGGGAACTCGAGGTGTTGCGCCTGATCGCCCGCGGCCTGAGCAATCGCGCGATCGGGGCGGAGCTGTTCATCAGCGGCAATACCGCCGGAGTGCACGTCTCGCGGATCATCACCAAGCTCGGGGCGTCGAGCCGCACCGAGGCGGCGGCACTCGCCCGCGACGCGGGTCTCATCGACTAGAACACCGCGGACGGCACGGCGGTGCGATCCATCGCGGCGGAACCCGACGACCGGGCCGATCACGCCTTCGCGGTGTTCCCCGAGCGGATACCGACCGGAGGATTTGACCTCAACCTTACTTCGGGTTCTACGGTCGTGAGGTCGATGAAATACGGAGGTAGACATGAACATCCGACCCACACTGGCCGACCCCGCCGGGCAGCAGATCGCGGATCGCGTCGCTGCCGACCTGGCCGCCGAACTCGAACAGGCCGGGCTGGCGAGCGACGCCGACGGCTACGACCGCCGGTTCGCCGCCGACATCCTCTGGGGCAGCCCGTTCGGTGCCACCGTCACCGGCTACCCGACCTTGAACGCGATCCACCACCGGCTGATGACCACCAAGGTCGCGCCCGCCTCCCACTTCGAGGTGGTCGCCGCACTCAGCCCCGCACCGGGCGTGGTGATCACCCAGATCCGGCGCCGATCCGCCGACCCGGCCGGTTTCTCTGAGATCGCCATGTACACCCTGGTCGAGCGCGACGGTGACTGGTGGCTCGCCGCCGCCCAGAACACCCCGGTCGAACTCGCGCGATCGCCGTTGGCGGCGAGCGGGAACTGAGGGTCCGGGACGCCCGGCAGCGGATCCGCGGCGGCCGTCGAGCTTGTGGCACAGTATCTTTCGCGCATGTCCCGGCGGCCGGCGCCGAAATCCGCGCGCCGCGAACCGCCGGGCTCGCACGGAATTCGATCTGGACGGCTCCAGCGCGATACGCAGTTGCAACGGGGCGGTGCCGGCGACCGGGCCGGTAAACCTGCCGGGTCCGCCCGGTGGCCGAGACGGTGACAGGAGTGACCCCACACGATGAGATCACGGATCATAGGAGCCGGTCGGCGTCGGGCGGTCGGCGTGGTCGCCGGTCTGATGGTGGTGGCCGGCTCATCGGGTTGTACCGACAGCGGAAGCGGTGGGCGCATGGTGGACGGTACTCCGGCCTCGAGCGTGGCCGATATCGTCAAGGAGGCATCCGAATTCGGCGGGTTGGTGATTCCGCCGGACGCGAAGGTCCTCGACGCTCGGACAGACCGCGGAATCGACACGAGCTATCGGATCGCGCTGTCGACCGACTCCGCGGGTGTGAACGCGCTGCTGACCGGGTCGGGGATCACGCCGCCGCTCACCAGGACCTACCACGTGACGGTGGAAATCATTGCCGGTCCGCCGCTGGCGACCTCGCCGTCGCTGCTGGAGACGGGAGATCGCTATCAGCGGCCCGACGGCAAGCACGTGTCACGCGATATCACTGTCGACGAGCGGGATCAGACGACCCGCTACGTTCACATCCAGCTGTTCGACACCTAGCCGATCCGGTCAGGACAGGTCGCGGAAGGTCATCACCCACCCGACGACGGCGAACGCGACCAGTGCGATATAGGTGGCGACGCGCAGCCACTGCCACGGCAGATCCCGGACGAACAGCCCGGCGATCATGAACGTGATCAGCATCAGGACCCCGTAGAACGGGGTCCGCTGCGGGTGCTTACCCATGCCTGCGGGATACCCGTTCGGGGTCGGCGTTCACCGTCGGTCGCCGCACCGTCCTGCTCGCTGCGGCGATGCCGGCCCACCACGTCATCGCCGGCTGAATCGCCAGGTAGAGCGGCAGATTGCCCGGCGACACAGTCGATCGGCGCGACTACGACGAGGCGCGGGCCGGCACCGAGCTGGCCGACTTCGCGGATCCGCGCCCTCCGGTCATGACGCCTGGGTCGTCGGTGGCGAGGACGTCGTGACCGTCGACTGGGCCGGAGGGAGCCACTACGCCGAACAATAGGGCCCGAGATCTATTGTGGCCGTAGCTCGCACATGCCGTCCGAGCCGATGTTCAGGCCGACATTCGTCAGGTTGTAGAGGTGCTCGCTGGCGACCAGCCAGGCCAGTTCGCAGACCTCGCGCTCACTGAACTGCCGACGGACGGCGTCGATGGTGGCCGGGGAGACGGACTTGTCGACGGTCAGTTCGGTGGCGTAGTCCAGGGCGGCGCGTTCGGCGGGGGAGAACCTCGGGTCGGTCCGGTAGTCGGCGAGCGCCTTCGCCTTCGCCGCGGTCTCGCCGCCGATCTTGCGGGTGACGAACCACTGGTTGGTGTCCATGCAGAATTCGCAGACGTTCAAGTTCGCGACGCGCGAGCGGACCAGAAGCGCGGTACCGCGCGGCAGCACGAGCTTGCGGTCCAGTCGCGACACCTTGCCGTAGAAGGAGAAGAACGACAGCGGCATGCGGGCGCCGAACACGGCCAGCGGGCCGGCGACCTTGCCGAGCACCCGGCGGCTGACGAGGTAGGCGAGCTTGCGCAGCAAGCCGCGGGGATGCTCGACCGGGGGCAGATATGTGGTGGATGTGGTCATGGTGGGCCTCCTGTTCGTCGGAACACCACCCATATCTCCTGCATACCCCGCTCGGGCCTGCGATCACAGCCGGTGTGTCGCGGCGGCCGCCCGCACCGGCGGCGGAGGTGATGCCCACTGCGATTCCGCAGGGCCCGTTGGCTTTTCGGCTGCCTGCTAGAGTGCAGGTGAACTGCGCAGGTTACCTGTACGTATTGGTGGTGGATCGTGACGAACGTGGAACTGCGGGTCGACGGCCTCCGGCGGACCTGCTCCCTCCGACTGCCCACCGATCAGCGGCCCGAGATGCCGCTGATGCTGGTGCTGCACGGCAGTCGCTCGCCGGTCCTCGCGCCGATCCAGCGGTTCGCCGAGGCGAGCAGCCGGCGCCGGAGCGGGTTCGAGGCCTTCGCCGACCGGCACGGGGTCGCCGTGGCCTATCCGGACGCGGTCACCGGCCGCTGGGCCGACGGGCGCGGTGTCACCGTGAGCGAGGAGAAAGGAATCGATGACGTCGCCTTCCTGCGCGCGGTCGCCGAGGAGTGCGCCGGTCGTTTCGGCACCCGGCGCGACGGCATCCTGGTGGCCGGCATCTCCAACGGCGCCTTCATGGCGCACCGGACGGCACTCGAGGCGTCGGACCTGGTGGTCGCGTTCCTGGCGATCGCTGGTGGCCTGCCGGCCGCGCTGGCCGGGGCGCAGCCGACCCACGCGGTATCGGCACTGCTGATCCACGGCACGGCCGATCCGGTGGTGCCGATCGAGGGCGGGTATTCCCGGCGCCGCGGCCCCGACGGCGAATTACGGGGCCGCACACTGTCGCTCGCCGACTCGGCCCGGCACTGGGCCGACATCGACCGGTGCGGGGATGAAGCCGTTGTTACGGAATATCCGTCCGGACCGGGTCCGGACGACCTGGCTCGGAACCGGCGGACGGTCGCCGGCGGGGTCGGCGGAACCCGGGTCGAGGCATGGGCGGTCGAGGGCATGGGCCACACCTGGCCCGGTCAGCGCGTACCCGCGGTCCTGCGATCCGCGCTCGGCGCGTCCGCGGCGAACATCGATGCGGCCGAGGAATTCTGTCGCTTCGCACTCCCGTTGCTCGCGTCCGCCGCCGATCGCCGACGCTGATGCGCCGAAAGTCGCTGCTACGGCCGGATGTTCAGTTCGATCGACGCCGTCGGGGTGCTGCTGACCGGGGTGGGGGCGTGCGCGCTGGGGTCGGTCCGGGTCGCCTCGAACCGGGTCGAACCCGCGACGAGATTCGGCGCCGGGTCGACCTCCAGCTTCAGGTGATAGGTCACCGACTGTCCGGCGCTCAGGCTGAACGCGGGGACCAGGGTGCGGCCCAGGAAATCGGTGCCGCCGCCCTGAGTGACGTACGGGGCCGGCTGCCAGGAGCCGTCGGCGGCCTCCAGCTGCATGCTGCCCGCGGGCATCGTCTTCATCGGACCAGGATTACAGCCACAGTGCCCCAGCGACACCACGACACCGACGCCGGTGAAGTCGCCGGAGGTCGAATTCTGCACCACCACATCGAATCTCACCGGAGTGCCGGGGTGGACGGTGGTCGACTCGGGTGCGGACACCTCGATGTAGAGCCCGTCGGCCGTGGTGCTCGCGTGCACGTCCGCGGGTGCCTGGGGCGGCACCTTGCCCGATTCCGGGCCGGACGCGGCGACCGATCCGGTCGCGGTCGGCGTCGGTGACCCGACCGGGATCGGGGTGTCGTCGTTCTGGCAGGCGCCGAGGGTGACCATGGCGGCCACCGCGCAGACTGCGGTCGCCAGGATCCGGCCGACTGGTTTCATGATGTCCTCCCGGGAGGTGTGGATGTCCACCAGTGATAGCGCGGATCCGGTGCCGCGTTAACCGTTTCGGCACCCGGCGCGTCATGGCCCGCCTGCGCGAGATCACCGACCCGCATATGTGACATCGCGGTCGGCCGCAACACTTTCCGCTGGGGGTGAACCTCACAGACCGCGCGGAATAACTCCCGCCGATCTCGGGCTGACCATGATCGGAACGCTCGTCGGCATCCGAGCGACCCGCGTCCGGTCGGGTGCCGCTACCCGGCCGACGCTCGAGGCGAGCAGTAGGCAGGAGCGAACAGTGTCCCTTCCCACCAGAATCGGACCTTCGGTGCGCACCCGGGTGCAGATCCCGATCACCTTCGACGACGGATTCTCGGTTACAGCGCAGGTGGTGACGTTCGCCGGACTGTCCGACGGGCTGGAGCATCTCGCACTCGTGCTGGGCCGGACGGACGACGTCCCGCTGGTCCGGTTGCATTCGGAATGCCTCACCGGCGACGTATTCGGTTCGGCCCGTTGCGATTGCGGACCGCAGTTGCGGGAAGCTGTCGAGCGGATCAGCGACACCGGTGGTGTGCTGCTCTACCTGCGGCAGGAGGGACGGGGGATCGGCCTCTACAACAAGCTCGACGCATATGCGTTGCAGGACTTGGGGTTCGACACCTATCAGGCGAACACCGCGCTCGGCTTCCCGGAGGACGACCGCGACTACACCGCGGCCGCCGAGATGCTGACGGCGCTCGGGATCGCGGAACTGGATCTGCTGACCAACAATCCGGACAAGGTCCGGCAGCTGACCGAACTCGGCGTGACGGTGCGGAACACGGTGCCGACGGGTGTGCACGCGAACGAGAACAACGTCCGCTACCTGCAGGCCAAGGCGGACCACACCGGCCACACCATCAGCCTGGCGTCCTGACCGCGCCGGGCTCGACCATCAGCCACACGCCGCGGTCGTGCGATCGGGTCAGGTGGCGAGCAAGTAGCCGCCGGGGATCACCAGTTGCATCAATCCGAGCGCGCTGAACAGCCGGTTGCTCTCGGCCAAGCAGCCGACAGTGATCGCCACGTCCGCGCACGCCATCAGGATCAGGGAGGCCCGCTCACCCGGCCAGGGCGCGAGTGCCCAGTACGCGGCCCACGCGACTCCGAAGGTGATGGTGAACACCGTGACCAGGTTCCACACGCCGGTCGGTCCGGCGGTGGACACGAGAGCCAATGCGGTGATCAGCGCGATCACGGCCCCGCCGACCGCCACGACTCCCTTCATGACTCGGAGTGCGCCGTGGTGGTCGAGGGTCCGGATCAGCCACCGATAGTCCAGGTGCTCGTTCCACCAGGCCGCGATCGTCTGCCGGCCCGTCGTCTGCGATCCGATCATCGATCGGCACCTCCGCTTCACTACCGATCCGCTACTGGTCAGCGAATTCTAGGTGTGATCCGCGGGATGGGGGGATGAGCGGTCTTCGGCGAGGTGGGCGGCATCCTCGGGAGCCGGGCGATCACGCGCCCTGCGGCACGACCTCGCAGTCGGGCCCGGGATAGATCAGGCCTTCGTGTCCGTCGGAGAACCGCACCACATAGGGCGGCTCACCGTCGTTCCCGCGTACTTCGACGATGTCGCCGGATCGGTCGGCGAGGCCCACCGTCCGGCCGTGCACCACGATTCGATCTCCGACATGGGCTTGCATCGAGCAACCTCCCTCGGGGCCGGCGAATTCGTTCAGGAGTCGAGCAGCGCCCTGCACCTCCAGTATGCGGCGGGAACGGTCCGTTGTCCCCTAGGAGGCGAGTACCACGGTGTTGCCCCCCAATTGCTTGGCCCGGTACATCGCCGAATCCGAGCTGCGCAGCAACTCCTCGGCGTCGCGGCCGGTACCGCCCTCGACGACGGCGACACCGATGCTGGCGGTGACCGGTTGCACAGCGGTCTCGATCGCTTGGCACAGCCGCTGCGCCTCGCTCACCGCGGCGACGGCGGCCAACGGGACCAGAACGACGAATTCCTCACCGCCGCTTCGGGTTACGACTGCGGCGGCGGGGCGTTCCTGGAGCAGGCAGGCGGCGGTTCGGGCGAGGACCTGGTCGCCGGCGCGGTGGCCGAAGGTGTCGTTGACCTGTTTGAACCGGTCGAGGTCGATGGTCATGAGGGCGATCGATTCGTGGGCGCCGGGTTCGAACCAGGACGAGACGTAGTAGTCCAGGCCGCGGCGGTTGAGCAGGCCGGTCAGCGGATCGGTCAGCGCGTCCTGCCGGAGTACCCAGTAGCAGAAGTGCAGCGCGGGCAGCACCAGCAGCATGACCGACGCCATGGTCAGCACGATCGAGACGCCCACCGGGCCGTCGGTGTCGCCGGCGTCGATCATGATCCACGCCGCGGTCGCGATCGACAGCACCGACCACAGGCCGTGGAGCGCGAGGATCCGCGGTCCGTGGAAGATCGCCAGGTAGCCGCCCGGAATCACCAGCTGCATCAGCCCGAACGCGCCGAACATCCGGTTGCTCTCCAACAGGGAACCGACCGTGATCACCACGTCGGCGCAGCCCATCAAGGTCAGCGAGGTCCGTTCGCTCGGCCACGGCGCCAGCCACCAATACGCCGCCCACGCGACCGCGAAGGCGATGAGGCAGACGGTCACCAGGCTCGGGCCCCGAGCTGGCCCGGCAGCGGACTGCAAGCTCAGGGCCGTGATCACCGCGAGTATCGCCCCGCCGACGGCGGCGACCCCCTTCACGACGATCAGCGCGCCACGGGCCTCGAGTGTCCGGACCAGCCACCGATAGTCCAGGTGGTCGTGCCACCAGGCCGCCACCGTCCGCCAGCCCGTCCTGTCCGATCCGAGCATCGGTCGGCACCTCCGATCCACTCCCGTCCGCCACTGATCAGCAAATTCTAGGGACGGGTGGCCGGATAGTCCGAGTCCGTGCAGATCGAAGTACGCAGTGCGATCCCCTCCCCTCCTCATCGGGGACCGAACTGCTGGACCGAGTAATGCGCACCTGCGACGACGTGAACGGCACATGCGTCCGCACTTTCTCGGCCGTGCACGGAGTCTTCGATTCCGGATGCTGGTTGTCAATCGAACCGGGGCGAATCCGCGCGGGTTCGTGACCGCGACCAGCGGCTTTCGCGGCGACCGGGAGAAAAACGTCTACAACCTGTAGTACTTGTGCGGCCGAACGTTCACGCCCCGGGCGACGGCGTCAGCAGGGCTCGACGGGAATCAGGGAATGAAAGAGCACCGGTGGCTGCGCGGCGCCGGAGCGCGGCAACGGATCGGCGTCGCGGTGCACGTTGACGTAGTAGTACCGCTGACCGGTGTGATCGCGCAGGTGCAGCTGCGAACGGCTGGCATAGAACCGTGCGGCCGGCTGCGTCGACATGAGCTGAAATTCCGGGGCCCGGGAGAGCCGGTCGAACGCCCGCAGATCGGCCTGGCCGCGGAAGTGGCGGCGCAGTTGGGTGGCGGTCCAGACCCCGAGATGCGTTTCCGGCCACCATTCTTCGCCGAGAACGTGCTTCGAGCGCGGGTCGAGCATCAGCCATTCCAGGAACGAGCTACCCGCGTGGATGCCGGGGTGCAGTCGTTCGTAGGCGGTATTGGCCTCCAGCACCCACAGCAGACCGGGAGTGATCAGCGCGGCCGGGAACGGCATGCTGTGCACCCAGGTCTTGTCGCGCGGATCGGGGTCGATGCGGGGGCCGGGGATGGCGTGCTGGAGTTGGATGCCTTGGACGAGAATCTCTTCCAGACTGTGCAGATCGGGTAGGCCGAGCGCGGTCGCGACCACCTTCAAGGTGCGATGGGTCACCTTCCGGGCACCGGACTCGTATGCCTTGACCGTCGCGATCGACAAGCCGGTGAGTTCGGCGAGATCCTGCTGGCTGAGCCGGGGCCGGGCGTCGAGCCGGGCCTTCACCAGCCGATCCCGGACCGCGGCCTGGCCGGCCGTCAGCCGCGGCCGACCGGCCGCCGAGTCTCGTCGGGCCGAAGCCTCGGTGGTCTGCTGTGCGGGCAGGGCCGGGTGATCGCGGCGGCCGCCCGAAGGTAACGCTGTGTACATCGCCGCCGAAGAATAGCCCGACCCGCCCGCGGTCACACCCGAGCGGAGGTGAGCCGGACCGGCAGCCGCAGCGGGGCCGCGGTGAGGATCGACTCGGTCGTCGGGACGTCGGTGCGGGCGGCGGCCAGCGACACCGCGGGGAAGCGGGCCAGCAGCGCCCGCAACGCCACCTGTCCTTCGAGTCGAGCCAGCCGCGCGCCGATGCAGTAGTGCATGCCGAGGCCGAACGCGAGATGGGCCGGGCCGTTGCGGTGGTCCAGGCGCACGCGCAGCGGGTCGTCGAAGACGGCCGGATCGGTGTTGGCCGCGCCGAGTCCTACGATGACCACCCGTCCCGGCGGTATCTCCACCTGCCCCAACGACAACGGCGCCGTGGTGTAGCGCAGGGTGGCGAACGGGCCGGGGCTCAGGATGCGCAACACCTCCTCGACATAGGTGTCGATGCGCTCCGGGTGGGCGGCGAGTTCGTCCCGGATCTCGGGTGTGAGCAGCATGACGCTGTTGGCGATCAGTCCGCGGGTGGTTTCGTATCCGGCGGCCAGGAGGACGGTGGTGTTGGTGGCGATCGCCTGATCGGCTGCGGCGATCCGCTGCTCCGCGGGCAGCCCGGCGGTCGCGGGGTCCGCGGCGACCGCCGCGTCACAGCGAATTGTCAACGTGCCCAGCAAGTCACCGGGCAGCGGGTCGTCCGGTGTCCAGGACGCCAGGTCCGGCTGCTGTCTGCGGCGACGCACCTGTTCCATGAGGTACATGGCGAAGTTCCGGCCCGCGCGGGCCCGTTCCCGACCGGGGTTCTGGGAGAGCAACATCGTGTGCACCCAGTCACCGAATTGCTGGTGGTCTTCGGCTGGGACGCCGAGGATTTCGCAGATCACCTGCACCGGCAGCGGAGTCGCGTACGCGCCGAGCAGGTCGACCGGTTCGTCGTCGGCGTCGATGCCGGAGAGCAGCTGCTCGGCGATCTCGTGCACCCGCGGTGCGAGTGCGGCCACGGTCCGGGGAGTGAACGCGTCGGCCACCAGCGCTCGCAGCCGGGCGTGCTCGGGCGGGTCCGACCACGGCAGCCGCTCGTCCAACGCCATCGCCGGCAAGGTGAGCTCGGCGAACTCCTTGACCTCCGGGCTGTCGGTCGCGGCGGGGTTCTTGCGCAGGCTGTCCTCGCCCAGGGCCTGACGGGCCAGTTTGTAGTCGGTGACCAGGATCGCGGTGCCACCACCGGGGAAGGTCACCTCGTGGACCCCGCCGGCTTCCCGCAGACTCGGGTAGATCTCGTAGGCGCGGCGGAAGAAATCGTCGGGCAACTGCACACGCGGTGCTGGGGTGGTCATCTGCGGCCTCTGTTCGCTTGTCCGAGGTGCGGTGCTGCCTTCCGTGGCTCACCTCGCTGCAGACGATCATGCGGCATGAACCGCAACATGTTCTAGTTTTCCCGCTGAGGCCCCGGGTGACATCTCCGCTGAGCCGGTGACCGGGAGGGCCGCAGTTCCGCCCTGCGGGCAGCGGCCGCCCGGTCCCGTGGGATCATGAACTCCGCCCGAAACGACCACGACCAGGAGTGCCGTGCCCAGCTTCGCCGACACGACGTTCACGGATCCGTCCCGGATCCGGAACTTCTGCATCATCGCGCACATCGACCACGGGAAATCGACCCTGGCCGACCGGATGCTGCAGTTGACCGGGGTGGTCGAGGAGCGGGCGATGCGCGCGCAGTACCTGGACCGGATGGATATCGAGCGCGAGCGCGGGATCACCATCAAGGCGCAGAACGTGCGGTTGCCGTGGCAGGTGAACGGCGAAGAGTACGTGCTGCACATGATCGACACGCCCGGCCACGTCGACTTCACCTACGAGGTGTCGCGGGCGCTCGAAGCGTGTGAGGGCGCGATTCTGCTGGTCGACGCCGCGCAGGGCATCGAGGCGCAGACGCTGGCCAACCTGTACATGGCCATGGAACGGGATCTGGAGATCATTCCGGTCCTGAACAAGATCGACCTGCCGGCCGCCGACCCGGACCGCTACGCCGAGGAGATCGCGCACATCGTGGGCTGCGAGCCCGAGGACGTGCTGCGGGTCTCGGGTAAGACCGGTGTCGGGGTGCCCGCCCTGCTCGACAAGGTCATCGACGCCGTGCCCGCCCCGGTCGGCGACGCCGAGGCTCCGGCCCGCGCACTGATCTTCGACTCCGTCTACGACACCTATCGCGGCGTCGTCACCTATGTGCGTGTGGTCGACGGCAAGCTGACCCCGCGCCAGAAGATCAAGATGATGTCCACCGGCGCCCAGCACGAACTGCTGGAGATCGGCATCGTCTCGCCCGAACCCAAGCCCACCGCGGGCCTCGGGGTCGGCGAGGTCGGCTACCTGATCACCGGTGTGAAGGACGTCCGCCAGTCGAAGGTCGGTGACACCGTCACCTCCGCGCGCGACGGCGCCGCCGAGCCGCTGGCCGGCTACCAGGAACCGCGCCCGATGGTCTACTCCGGCCTGTACCCGGTGGACGGTTCCGACTATCCGGACCTGCGCGACGCGCTCGACAAGTTGCAGCTCAACGACGCCGCGCTTACCTATGTGCCGGAGACCTCGGTGGCACTGGGCTTCGGATTCCGTTGCGGCTTCCTCGGATTGCTGCACATGGAGATCACCCGCGAACGGCTGCAACGCGAATTCGGCCTGGACCTGATCTCCACCGCGCCCAACGTCATCTACCGCGTCGTGACCGAGGACAACTCCGAGCAGCTGGTCACCAACCCGTCGTTCTGGCCGGCCGGCAAGCTCAAGGAGACCTGGGAGCCGATCACCAAGTGCACGGTGATCGCGCCCAGCGAATTCGTCGGCACCATCATGGAACTGTGCCAGTCGCGCCGCGGCGAACTGCTCGGCATGGACTACCTGTCCGAGACCCGCGTCGAGATGCGCTACACGCTGCCGATGGCGGAGATCATCTTCGACTTCTTCGACTCGCTGAAGTCGCGGACCCGCGGTTACGCGTCCCTCGATTACGAGGAGGCGGGCGAGCAGCAGGCCGATCTGGTCAAGGTGGACATCCTGTTGCAGGGTGAGGCGGTCGACGCGTTCTCGGCCATCGTGCACAAGGACGCCGCCCAGGCCTACGGCAACAAGATGACCACCAAGCTGCGCGAGCTGATCCCGCGCCAGCAGTTCGAGGTGCCGATCCAGGCCGCGATCGGGTCGAGAATCATTGCGCGCGAGAACATCCGGGCCATCCGCAAGGACGTGCTCGCGAAGTGCTACGGCGGTGACATCTCCCGTAAGCGCAAGCTGCTCGAGAAGCAGAAGGAAGGCAAGAAGCGGATGAAGACCATCGGCCGCGTCGATGTTCCGCAGGAAGCCTTCGTGGCCGCGCTGTCCACCGATTCCTCGTCGGACAAGGGCAAGAAGTAGTTCGGTGGATTCGGTCCTGCCGCGGCCGATTGTGGGGCAGACTGCGGTTCGAACGGGATCGTGCCTGATCGGGTCCCGGCCGACCCCGATGTGACACCTCGTCGTTCCGGAAATACGCTGTAAGCCGGATGTCGGATCGGCTGGACCAGTTCGGAACTCAAGGCTGAACTCTGGGAGTTGGAGCTCGAATGTCACGTGACCTGTCCGCGGCCGATGCCGTCGACCCGCCGGCCGGCAATGACATCGCCTATCAAATCGCCACCGGTGTAGCCCGGGTTGCCCGCGCCGGCGCCTACGTGACCGGCGGGACGTTGGTCGCGGCCAACGGCGCGCCGGCCGTCGCGACCGAATCCCACGACAGCAGGTTCGCCGGGTGGGCGGTCCGAGACCCGGAGTCCGACGCTCCGGCCCCGGTGGTCACCTACCCCGACCTGTCGGCGAACGATGTCCGCGTGCCACCGATGCACACCCCGCCGCACGCGCCCGACCCGGGCAGCGTGGCCGCGTACGTGCCCCCGGGGCCGCCGATGGACGGTCAGTTCGACCCCGTCACCACCGAACTTCCGGTGGTGACACCGCATTCGGAGTATCTGCTTCCCGACCTCGCCGATGCGCGCAATTCCGGTGCGGAACAGCAGGTTCCGGAGCACGCCACACCGATCGCCCAGCCGGTCTCGCCGCCGGACAGTGGACTCGGCGACTCCCTCGGGAACGACGACGACCGCCCACACCGTTCGGACCCGGACGACGGTCACCACAACCCGTGGTCCGGGGACGGCAGTGACCAGCGGAACTCGTCGTCCGGCAACCACGATGGGGCGCCGGGTCAGGCCGGGGACAACTGGGGTCCGGGCGCCGGAATCGGGCGGCAGATCGGCGGTGACTCCGGCACCGTTCCTGCCGGATCGAGCGAGCCCGGTGCCGGTGTGGCCCTGGCCGATTCGCCCCCACCGCCCGGTAGCGACCCCGCGGTCGGTGCGCACCACGATCGGCGCGCCCACGCCGACGATGCCCGCCACGACGGCCCGCACCATGGTGGGGCGGGCGTGTACTTCAGCTCCTCGATGTCCGTCGACGCCCACGCCGGGCTCGACGGCGTCTGGGTGCAGACCGCCACGCAGATGAACGCCGGGGCCGGCAATGTCGGATCGGAGCTGGACGCCTACCGGCAGAGCCTGGCCACCCCCAACCCGGCGACCACCGCCGGCACTTCCGGATCCGCGGACCCGAACAGCGTTTTCGCGCTGATGGGAGGCAAACCCGCTGTGCCGCAGGTGCAGTTGCCCACGCCACCGGCCGCGCCGGGCCCGGTGACCAACACCCCGCTGCAGACGGTGGTGCAGCCCGAGGCCGCCGCGCACCCGATCGCCGATGTGCTCTCGACGCACGGTGGCGGGTCACCGTTGACCGTGGTGCCCGCGGCGGTTCCGGCGCTGCTCGGCCTCGACCGTCCGGCGCCGCCGAATCACGGTCCGTCGCACCATGATTCGCCGGCACCGGGCGCCACGGTGACCATGCCGCCCGGTGCGCTCACCACGCCGGTCAAGCCGCCCTTCCCCGGTGACCTGGGGCGCCTGCCCGGGCTGAACGACCCTGGCGGCGCACACGGCCCGACCTCGGTGCCGACACCGTCGGGCGTAGCGACCACCGTGCCGGTTCCGGCCACGGCCGTGGTTCCCACGACCGTGCCGCAGACCGCCACACCGGCGACCCCGTCCGAGGTGGCACTGCCGTCCGACACCGCCACCGCGCCGACCACCGTGCCGGTTCCCTCGGATGCGCAGGCGCCCACCGCGACCGCCGCACCGCCGATCACGAGCCAGCCGCCGCCCACAACGGTGCCGCACACCGTCGTACCCACCACCGCCGTGCCGGCCAAGCCGATCGCCGACTACGGGACGGCCGGTGACCGGTACCACGCGTTCGCCGACACCGGTCAGTTCCACAGCACCGCATGGGCAGCCGACAGCGGGGATTGGGGCCACGCCGGCTTGGCGGCGGATCCCGGTGGCTTGTTACCCGACGCATCGGTGCTGCCGGATCCGGAGCACCACTTCGTCGCCGACCTGCACCCGGCGCTGTGACCCGTTCAGCCGCAGTCGAATCCGTGCCGGTCAAGCACACGGACCGGCTGGCCCCGGAACTCGCCGTCCTCGACGAACTCGCCGGCCTGTCCCGCTCCGCCGGCCGAGCCGATCTGTCCGCCCGGCTCGACATGGCGCGGTCGCGGACCGTCGACCCCCGGATCCGGCTGGTGGTGGTCGGCGCGCCCAAGCACGGGATGAGTACCCTCGTCAACGGTCTGGTCGGGTCCGCGGTCAGCGCCACCGACAGCCCGGTGAGCGTGCCGGTGATCGCCGCGTACGGTCCGCAACCGACCGCGACCCTGATCCGTCATGTCAACGGCCGCACCGAACGACAACCGGTCGACCCGCTGAACCCCGGCCCGGCGCTGGCCGCCGAGGGCGTGGTGCGGGCCGAATTCACCGAGCCCAGTGCGCTGTTGGCCGAGGGCGTCGTGCTGATGGACGCCCCCGGTGGCGCGGACGCGCCCGGCACCTGGCCACTGATCGCCGCCGCGGACGCGGTGCTGTACGTGTCCGAGGCCGCGGTCGAGTACTCACCGTCCCAGCTGGCCCTGCTGAAGCGGATCCGGCAGGCCTGTCCGACGGTGATCTGTGTCCTGAACAAGATCGACCGCTTCCCGCACTGGGCCCGGGTGCAACAGCGCAACCGGGAGTTGCTGGACGCGGCCGACCTCGGCTTCGCGGTCGCTCCGGTGTCGGCGAAGATGCACTGGCAGGCGGGCCGCGGGCGCGACGGCGCGGTGGAATCCGGTGTGCCGCAACTGATCGAGCATCTACGCGACTACGTGCTGGCTCGGGCCGACGCGGTTGCCGCGGACGTCACTCGCAGCGATGCCCGGGCGGTCTGTGACCAGCTGACCCAGGCGTTGCGCGCCGAGGCCGACATCCTGCGGGATCCGCAGCGCGCCGACGAGGCCGCCGACCGGCTGCGGGCCGTGCGCGCCGAAGTCGAGGAGCTGCGGCTGCGCGCGGCCAACTGGCAGCTGGCGCTGTCCGACGGCTGCGCCGAGCTGATGGCCGAGGCGGAACATGATCTGCGGCAACGACTTCGGGTGCTGCTACGGGAGGCGGAGGCCGAACTCGCGGACCGGAACCCGTTCCGCGGCTGGGCCGAATTCGGTACCGACCTCGATGCCCGGATCCGTGCCGCCGTGGAGGAGAGCTTCCTCATCGCCCACTATCAGGCGGTCGAACTCGCGGAACGGCTGGCGGGCAAGTTCGTCGGACCCGGGGACGCGGTGGCGCTGCCGTCGCTGCGGCTCGGCGAGGCCGACGAGGTACTCGCGTCGGTGACCGCGCTCGAACCGCTGACCGCCGGCCGGGGAACCGTGCCGCACCTTTCGCTGACCGTCATGCGCGGGTCCTATGCCGGACTGCTGATGGTCGGCCTGCTGACCAGCATGCTGAAAATGCCGCTGGTGAACTGGTATTCGGGTGCGGCGGCGGTCGTGCTGGGCGGCAACGCACTGTGGGAGGACCGCAAACACCGCCGCGACCGCCGGCAGATCGAGGCCAAGCTGGCCGTGACCCGCCTCATGGACGATGTGGTGTTCCAGGTGGGCAAGGAGTCCCGGACCCGGCTGCGGGCCGCGCAGCGCCTGCTGCGAGACCATTTCACCGACGTGGCGGCCGGCGCGATGCGGACCCTGGACGAGTCCCAGACGGCGGCCGAGGCGGCGGCCGTGAGCTATCACCCGGAAACCCGGTCGCACCGGCTCTCCGAGATCGACGCGTCCCTGGGCCGGCTCGCCGCGCTGCGGGCCGGGCTCGGCGGCTAGGCCGCTCCGGCTCAGCTGTGCCGGTAGGCGGGCTGGAAATCGCCTGCGCCGACGGCCATTTCGGCCCGGATCAGGTGCATGAGCGCGTTGATCAGGGCCAGGTGGGTGAAGGCCTGCGGGAAGTTGCCCAGGTGCCGGCCGGACCGGGCGTCGATCTCCTCGGCGTACAGCTCCAGCGGACTGGCGAAGCCGAGCAGCCGCTCGCACAGCCGCCGGGCCATGTGCAGTTCCCCGATCTCCACCAGCGCCGACACCAGCCAGAACGAGCAGATCGTGAAAGTGCCTTCCTTGCCGGACAATCCGTCGTCGGTGGTCTCGGTGCGGTAGCGCAGCACCAGGCCGTGATCGGTCAGGTGCTCGGCGATCGCGAGCACCGTGCGGCGGATCCGGATGTCGTCGGGCGGCAGGAACCGCACCAGCGGCAACATCAGTAGCGAGGCGTCCAGGTTGTCGTTGCCGTAGGCCTGGGTGAAGATGCCGTTCTCGTCGACGCCGTGTTCGAGGACGTCCTCACGGATCTCGTCGGCGATCTCGGCCCACTTGCGGGCGTAGTCCTCCTCGCCGTGCAGCGCGGCCAGTTTCGCGCCGCGGTCCAGCGCCACCCAGCACATCACCTTGGAATGCGTGAAATGCTGTGGCTCGCCGCGGATCTCCCAGATGCCGCGGTCGGGGTCGCGCCAGTGCTCGATGGCGTCGTGCACCTGCCGTTCCAGCATCGGCCACAGCGCCTCCGGGACCTCGCCCCGCGACTTCACGTGCAGGTACACCGAATCCAGCACCGAACCCCAGATGTCGTGCTGCTCCTGGTGGGCGGCGTCGTTGCCGATCCGGACCGGGCGGGCGCCGTCGTAACCGGTGAGGTCCGGCAGTTCGTACTCGGTGAGTTCGCGTTCGCCGCCGATACCGTAGAGCACCTGCAGGTCCTGGGTGCCGCCGTTGCCGTCGGAGGCGACGTCGTAGAGGAAGTTGAAGTAGTCGTCGGCCTCGCGGTTGTAGCCCAGGGTGTACAGGCCCCACAGCGCCAGGTTGGAGTCACGGATCCAGCTGTAGCGGTAGTCCCAGTTCCGTTCCCCGCGTGGGGTTTCCGGCAGCGACGTGGTGGGCGCGGCGAGCAGGGCGCCGGTCGGGGCGTAGGTCAGGCCCTTGAGCGTGAGCACGCTGCGCTGCAGGAAACCGCGCCACGGGTGATCGGGGAACTGGCCCAACGTGATCCAGCGCCGCCAATACTCGGTGGTGGCCCACATCTTCTGCGCCGCTTCGGCGAAGGTCCGCGGCGGCGGCAGCGTACTCCACGACAGCGCCACGAACACCTCGTCACCCTCGGTCATGCGGGTGCGGGCGTAGGCGCCGCGGCCCTCCAGGCCCAGGCGCAGATTGGTGGTGATGGTGAGCCGGGTCTCGGCCTGCACGCTGTTCTCGACATCGACGTCGGCGTTGCAGTGACAGGAGGCCTGCTCGTAGACCTCGCCGGTGTACTCCCAGCGCGAGCGCGCGCGGTGGTAGTCGAAGGACGGCTCGCAGCTCATGTCCAGCTCGACGACCCCGTTCACGCACTTCACCGTGCGCAACAGCATGTGCTCGGCATCCCAGTCGACCGGGGTGCGCCGGTGGGTGGCACTGCGCTTGTCGGTGTTGTGCCAGGGACCCAGCACCAGGGCGTCGCGCACCACCAGCCAGCCCGTGCCGGTCTGCCAGGTGGTCTCGACGATCATGCCGCCCGGCAGGTAGCGACGGGCCGCGGGCACGTTCACCCCGTACGGGCCGAGCCGGAAATGGCCCGCGCTGCGATCGAGGATCGCGCCGAACACGCTGGGGGAGTCGGGTCGCGGCAGGCACAGCCACTCCACGGCCCCGTTGCGGGCGATCAGGCAGTTGTTCTCGCAGTCGGACAGGAAGGCGTAGTCGTCGATCGGCGGAAACGCGGACTTGTGCTCCATCGGGTCGAGCAACGGCCCCGGCAGGTAGCCGCCCGCCAGTTGGGCGTCGAGCATGTCACTGCGGGTCCGCGGCGCGACCGGCGAAGCCGAACCGGGGGCGGTGTGGGTGGCGTCGGCCATATCCACATCATGGCCCGCCGGTCAGAGCGAGTCCAGAACCGCTGGTGAGCCCCCGAGCCGGACTCGCTGCCTTCCCAGCGCGTGCGCGGCAGTAGGCTGAGGGCGTGCACAGCTTTGCCGATTGGTGGGACGGTTTCGAACTCTGGGTCGCGGGTCTGCCGTTCGTTCCGCAGTTCGCGGTGGTGCTGTTCGGCATGATCCCGGTCAGCATCGGCCTCGCGATGGGGCTCGACTTCGTGCTGCGCTCGGTCCTGCACCTGCTGGGCCGGGACCGCGCCGCCGTCGCCGCGCCGGCCGAAGCGGCCGCGGCAGCGACAGTGCGGAAGGAAGCCGCCTGATGCCTCGTTCTCGCGTTCAGCTGGCGCTGGTGGCCCTGCTGGTGCTGGTCGTCGTCGCCTGGTTCTTCACCCGCTGACGGCTTTCGGCCCGGCTCGGTTGCTTCCCGCCCGGTCGGGCGCTGCTCCCAGTACGCTGCTCCGCATGTCCACCGAACCCGAAGTCGTCGACCTGTCCCTGCTCGCCGAGGACGACGAGCCCCGTGTGATCTCCACCCATCTGTGTGGCCCGGAGGAGGCCGTCGAGATGGTGCGGGCGGCGCAGACGCTCGGCCTGGGGGTTCGGCTGCAGAACCGGATCCGGATCGACACCGACGAGGACGGCGAGGAGATCGCTGTCGAGGAGTGGATCCTCGAACTCCTCGACAGCCCGCCCGAAGTCGACGAAGACTAGATCCCTACAGCCCGAACCGTTTTCCGATCTTGGAGACGGTGTCGCCCACTTCCTGTCCGACGGTGCTCGCCGCGGCCGCCATATCGCGCCCGAGGTTGCGCACCGTCCGGACGAGGGGATCCTCCGACTGGTCGAACGATTCCCGATAGGCCCGCGCGGCCTCCTTGATCTCGTCGGTGAGCTGCACTCGATGGTCGGCGTCGCGGCGCGGGTACTGGCCGTCGAGGATGCGCCCGTACTCGCCGGACGCGATCCAGCGCCGCAGCTCGGCCGCGCGCAGCACCGAGAACGGGTGGGACTGCAGTTCCAGGTTCAGTAGCTTGAGCACGCCGTCGCGCAGGTCGCCGGTGCGGTCGTAGTCGTCGGCCTGGGCCAGGAACGCGGCATGGTTCATCTCGCGGACCATCGCGCCGCCGGCCAGCTTCATGTGCACCCGCACCGAGGCGTCGACGTCCTGCCCGCACAGCAGCCCGGCCCGATCGCCGGACAGCTCCGATTTGCGGCTCCACTCCATGAGGGCGGCGATGATCGCCCGCAACGCCCAGCCGCCGATCGGCATCCAGCCCAGCCCGTCGGCGAGCCGCAGCAGATGCATCAGCATGGTCCGGTAGACCGCGTGCCCGGACAGCGCGTGCCCGAGCTCGTGGCCGATCACGAAGCGCAGCTCCTCGACGTCGAGGAGGTCGACCAGGCCGGTGGTGAGCACGATGAACGGCACATCCATGCCGATGGTGAAGGCGTTGACCTCCGGGTCCTGCAGCACGAACATCTCGGGCGTGATCGAGGTGTCCAGGACCCTGACACAATCCTCGCGCAGCTGATGCAGGGTCCGGAACTGCCGTTCGTCCACGCGCACAGCGGTTGCCAGATACAGCAGCCGGTGCTGGCGTTCGCGCAGCAGACCCGACAGGGTGCGCAGCACGGTGTCGAAACCGGCGAACGAGCGCAGGGCCACCAGGGCGGTGCGATCGGCGGGATGTTCCCAGGCCCGGGTGCTGATGCCCGGGAAGGCGACCCGCACTCGGTCCGGCGGTGCGGTGTCGTCGATGGATGGACCTGCGTTGTTGTCGGAACGTTTGCCGTCGTCCGTCATTGGTTACCCCCGGATATCTGGTTGTTTCTGCCGTGTGATTGTCCGTTGATTCGCGGGAAATATCACACCTTGTTACAGTCTGCCTCGTGTCTTCGAGTGCCATCCCGCCGGTCAGCTTCAAGCTGGCATTGATTGCGGTCGGCTGCCTCGATGTCGCCGATGTCTACTGTCGCTGAGTGTTTCGGGCATTTCTGCGCGTTCTACCGGTAGGTCGGCGCGCACCCTTCGCAGAGATGTCCTCGCCTCCGGCGGCCTTCGTGCCGTAGTCGCGCCCACTGTCGCTCATCCGGACAGTTCTCTACCGCTGGCAACCACAGCTCCTCCCACCGCTCGGCCGTCGTCGGCCGTTCGGTGGTCGTCACGAAGGGTTCTTCCCATGTTTCGCAGTTCCCGGATCGCTTCCCGTCGCCGTACCCTCGCGGTCGCCCTCACCGCCGTCGCGGCTGTGACCCTGACCGCCTGCGGTGGTGGCGCCAGCGATTCCACCGCAGGCTCGGGCAGCTCGGTGGCGGACGGTAGCGGCGGCACCATCACGCTGGTCGGCTACTCGGTGGCCAAGGCCGGGTATGACGTGGTCGTTCCCGCGTTCAACCAGACCGACGCCGGCAAGGGCGTGCAGGTGCAGGCGTCCTACGGGCCGTCCGGTGACCAGTCTCGCAAGGTGAAGGACGGCGCCGACGCCGACGTGGTGAGCTTCTCGCTGGAGTCCGACGTCACCCGCCTGGTGGACGCCGGTCTGGTCGACGCGGGCTGGAATGCGGACGCCACCAAGGGAATTCCGTTCTCCTCCGAGGTGGTCATCGCGGTCCGCAAGGGTAACCCGAAGGGCATCCACGACTGGGACGACCTGCTCAAGCCGGGCGTCCAGGTGGTGACCCCGAACCCGTTCAGCTCCGGTTCGGCGAAGTGGAACCTGCTCGCGCCCTACGCGGCCAAGAGCGACGGTGGCAAGAACCCGCAGGCGGGTCTGGACTACCTGAGCAAGCTGATCACCAAGGACCACATCACCGTGCAGCCGAAGTCGGGCCGCGAGGCCACCGACACCTTCCTGCAGGGCACCGGTGACGTGCTGATCAGCTACGAGAACGAGGCTCTGTTCTCCGAGCGCAAGGGCGACGCGATCGAGCACTTCCTGCCGCCGACCACCTTCAAGATCGAGAACCCGGTCGCGGTGACCAAGAACGCCAAGAACCCCGGCAAGGCGACCGCCTTCCGCGACTTCCTCTACACCCCGGCCGGCCAGAAAGCCTTCGCGCAGGCCGGTTTCCGTCCCGTCGACCCGAAGACGGCCGCCGACTTCACCAAGGACTTCCCGGCGCCGCAGCAGCAGTGGACCATCGCGGACCTCGGCGGCTGGAAGAAGGTCGACAAGGACCTGTTCACCCCCGGCTCCGGCAGTATCGCTCAGCTGTACGACGCCGCGACCAAGTAAGAAGTGACGGCGCACACACGCGATACTCGATACCGTGACTGACAGCAGATCCGACGACGGGGCCCAGGTGGGCCCCGTCGCCGGTGATTCGACCGCCGTGGCCACCGACGGGGATGCGGTAGCCGTGCCCGCCGAACAGGATGCGATTGCCCCGCCCGCCGACGGCCACTCGGCAGCCGTGCCCGCCGACCGGGGTTCCGTCGCGCGTACGCCGGCCTGGCTGCGGTTCAGCGGCTCGGTCGGCCCGGTGGGCGTCGCGACGGCTGTGCTGTGGCTCAGCCTGATCGTGCTGCTGCCGCTGGCCGCGCTGACCTACCACTCGTTCGACAACGGCTGGTCCGGATTCTGGAACGCGGTCTCCGCGCCCGCCGCCGTGGACACGCTGCGCGTGACGCTGCTGGTGTCGGTGGTCGTGGCCCTGCTCAACATCGTGATGGGTACCTTGATCGCCTGGGTGCTGGTCCGTGACGAGTTCCCGGGCAAGAGCATCGTGAACTCGCTGATCGATCTGCCGTTCGCGCTGCCCACCATCGTGGCCAGCATCGTGCTGCTGGCGCTGTACGGCCCGCAGAGTCCGATCGGCGTGCACCTGAATGCCACGCAGCCCGGTGTGGTGGTGGCGCTGGCCTTCGTCACGCTGCCGTTCGTGGTGCGGTCGGTGCAGCCGGTGCTGATGGAGGCCGACAAGGAGGTCGAGCAGGCGGCCGCGTCGCTGGGCGCGGACAACTTCACCGTCTTCCGGCGGATCGTGTTCCCGACCCTCGCGCCGGCCGTCATCTCCGGTGGCGGCCTGGCGTTCGCCCGCGCGATCGGTGAGTACGGCTCGGTCGTGTTGATCGGCGGCAACATCCCGCACAAGACGCAGATGGCCTCGCAGTACATCCAGCAGCAGATCGAGGTCGACCGGCCGGTGAACGCGGCCGCGGTTTCGGTTGTGCTGCTGCTGATCTCGTTCGCCACGCTGGTGGTGTTGCGCCTGATCTCGGATCGGACCGCCCGGAAGGAGACTGCGGCGCGATGAAGCTCTCCGCACCCACTCGGATCTCGCTGCGCTTGATCGCGCTGGGCTATCTGGTGCTGCTGCTGGTCGCACCGCTGGTGATCATCATGTGGCGCAGTTTCGAGCACGGGATCGGCGCGTTCGTGAACTCGATCACGACGCCGGCCGCGATCTCGGCGCTCGACCTCTCGCTGCTGATCATCGCGATCGTGGTGCCGATCAACGTGGTGTTCGGTGTGGTCACCGCGCTCGCGCTGGCGCGCGGCCGGTTCCCGGGCCGGACCCTGCTGCAGGGCGTGGTGGATCTGCCGTTCGCGGTGTCGCCGGTGGTGGTCGGTGTGGCGCTGATCCTGCTGTGGGGCGCGCACGGCTGGTTCGGTGGCGTCGAGAACCTCGGGTTCAAGGTGATCTTCGGTTTGCCGGGCATGGTGCTGGCCACCATCTTCGTGACGCTGCCGTTCGTGGTCAGCGAGGTGGTGCCGGTGCTGCACGAGATCGGTGACGATCAGGAGCAGGCCGCCGCGACCCTCGGTGCGTCGAGTTGGCAGACGTTCTGGCGGATCACGCTGCCCTCGATCCGCTGGGGCCTGACCTACGGCGTGGTGCTCACCGTGGCTCGCGCGCTCGGCGAGTTCGGTGCGGTGATCATGGTGTCCTCGGGTCTGCCGGGCATCTCGCAGACGCTGACCCTGCTCGTGCACGGTCGATACACCAACGACCACAACACCTTCGGCGCCTATTGTGCGGCGACCCTGCTGATGGCCCTCGGGCTGCTCACTCTTCTGCTGATGACCGTCCTCGACCGCAAGCGGGGTTCTGCCAAATGATCACTGTGACCGACGCGAACAAGCGTTACGGCACCTTCGCGGCGCTGGACAACGTCAGCCTGGAGATCCGGCCGGGTGAGCTGACCGCGCTGCTCGGGCCGTCGGGTTCGGGCAAGTCGACGCTGCTGCGTTCGATCGCCGGGCTGGAGACCCTGGACTCGGGCGTCGTCACCATCTCCGGCCGGGACGTGACCGGTGTCCCGCCGCAGAAGCGCGATATCGGCTTCGTGTTCCAGCACTATGCCGCGTTCAAGCACATGACGGTCCGCGACAACGTGGCGTTCGGGCTGACGATCCGCAAGCGGCCCAAGAACGAGATCAGCAAGCGGGTCGACGAGCTGCTGGGCATCGTGGGTCTGGACGGTTTCCAGCACCGGTATCCGGCGCAGCTGTCCGGTGGGCAGCGGCAGCGCATGGCGCTGGCCCGCGCGCTGGCGGTGGACCCGCAGGTGCTGTTGCTGGACGAGCCGTTCGGCGCGCTGGACGCGAAGGTGCGCCACGATCTGCGCACCTGGTTGCGCCGGCTGCACGACGAGGTGCACGTGACGACCGTGCTGGTCACCCACGATCAGGAGGAGGCGCTCGACGTCGCCGACAAGATCGCGGTCATGAACCGGGGCCGGATCGAGCAGTACGGCACGCCCGAGGACGTCTACGACCGGCCGGCGAACGACTTCGTCATGTCGTTCCTGGGTTCGGTGGCGAAGCTGAACGGGCATCTGGTGCGCCCGCACGACATCCGGATCGGCCGGGACCCGGCGATGACGCTGGCGGCCGACGAGGGCACCGCGGAGTCGGCGGGTGTCACCCGGGCGACCGTCGAGCGGGTCGTGCGGCTCGGTTTCGAGGTGCGGCTGGAGTTGCGCAACGCCGCGACCGGTGATCTGTTCACCGCGCAGGTGACCCGCGGTGACGCGGAAGCGCTGAAGCTGAACGAGGGGGAGACCGTGTACGCGCGGGCGACCCGGATTCCGGAACTGCCGACGGCGTGACCGGGCGGATATTGCCCGGATTCGGCGTGTCGCCGGGGCACCGCGGATAGGGTGACCCCGTCTCGAGCGGGTGGTTTGCCGGCGGTGTTCCGGCGCGGCCGGGCCGGTTCGGCCGTCGGCTGCGCACGATTCGCTGTGCGAGCCCTCGTGGCGCGGGCTTCGGTCGACGGATGCCCAGGTGGGACGACGGGTCCTCGGTGAATTGTGACGCCCGTCATAATCACCGTCGAGGGTGACGATCGGCGCTCCGACCGGCCTTTCCTGGGCGTACCGGCGGGTAACCAGACGCGCCGCGAACACTGCCCCGCGCGCCTATTGACGTAACCCCGCGTTGGTGTAACCATGAAACACAGTTACTCAACGGAAGGGATGGGACCGACGATGACGTCTGTCGCTCCGGAGTCCGATCTGGACCCGATTGTCGAAGAGGCTATGCAGTACGCGGGCAAGCTGATGCTCCTGTCCGAAGGCTCGGTGAACAAGCACTTCGACCCGTTCGAGGACATCGATTGGGACAACCCCGACTTCGATGCCGACACCAAGCCCGAGCGCTGGATCCTGCCCGAGTCGGCCGACCCGCTGGGCCGCCACCCGTGGTACCGGGCGCTGACCGACGCGCAGAAGATCGCCATCGGCAAGTACCGCCAGTCCAACATCGCCAAGGTCGGCCTGCAGTTCGAGTCGATCCTCATCGTCGGCATGGTCAACTACACCGCGTTCAAGGTCGCCAACGGCGACAAGGAATTCCGGTACTGCAGCCACGAGATGGGTGAGGAGATCAACCACACCCAGATGTTCCAGGAGATGGTCAACCGCATCGGCGACGACGTGCCCGGCATGGGCCCGCTCACCAAGCTGATCCGGTTCGTGGCCCTGCCGGTCGCCAACGCCTTCCCCAACTTCTTCTTCATGGCCGTGCTGGCCGGCGAAGAGCCGATCGACCACATCCAGAAGGACATCCTGCGCTCGGGTGAGGAGATCCACCCGATCATGCGCGGCGTCATGTCCATCCACGTGGCCGAGGAAGCCCGCCACATCTCCTTCGCGCACGAGTACCTCAAGCACCACGTGCCCGCGACCGGCAAGCTGAACCAGTTCGGCCTGTCGCTGATGATGCCGATCATCATGTTCATCCTGGGCCGGTCCATCGCGACCCCGCCGCGGAAGTTCTTCGACGAGTTCGGCATTCCGGACTCGGTGCGCAAGGAGCTGTTCTACGGCTCCAAGGAGGCCAAGCAGGTCTTCGCCGACTACTTCGTCGACGTGCGGGCCTTGGCCAAGGAGCTGCGCCTGATGAACCCGGTCTCGAAGGCGATCTGGAAGCTGCTGGGCATCGACGGCCCGTCCAGCCGGTACCGCTCGGAGCCGATTCGTTCCGCGCTCCACAACAAGGTCGCCTGACCTACCCCGTCAGTCCAGCCAGTCCCCTGAGAGTGAGGTACGCGTACAGTGCCGTACGTCGTCACACAGTCCTGCTGCAGCGATGCTTCGTGCGTGTACGCCTGCCCGGTCAACTGCATCCACCCCACGCCCGACGAGCCCGATTTCCGTACCGCCGAGATGCTGTACGTGGACCCGCAGGCCTGTGTCGACTGTGGTGCGTGCGCGACCGCGTGTCCGGTCGACGCGATCGTGTCGTCCAAGCGGCTGACCGAGCAGCAGTTGCCGTTCATCGAGATCAACGCCGACTTCTACCGGCAGGAGCGGCCGCGCCCGACGCTGGCGCGTCCGATTCCGCCGGCCGAGGTGGTCGGTGGGCCGCTGCGCGTGGCCGTCGTGGGTTCCGGCCCGTCGGCGATGTACGCCGCCGACGAGCTGCTGACCCAGCCGGGCGTCACCGTCACCATGTTCGACAAGCTGCCGGTGCCCTACGGTCTGGCCCGGCACGGTGTCGCGCCCGACCACACCAAGACGCGTAAGGTCAGCGACCTGTTCGACGTCATCGCGGCGCAGCCCGGGTTCGGTACCTACCTCAATGTGGCTGTCGGCGAGCATGTTTCGCACGATGAGCTGCTGGCCCACTTCAACGCGGTGATCTACGCGGTGGGTGCCTCCAGCGACCGCAAGCTCGGGGTTGCGGGCGAGGGCCTGGACGGCAGCATCTCGGCCACCGAGTTCGTCGCCTGGTACAACGGGCACCCCGATCAGGCCGGCCGGTCCTTCGACCTGTCCCAGCCGCGCGTGGTCATCGTCGGCAACGGCAACGTGGCGCTGGACGTCGCCCGGATCCTGACCATGGACCCGGAGGAGCTGGCCGGTACCGACGTGTCCGCCGAGGCGCTGGAGGCGTTGCGGCGTAGCCAGGTTCGCGAGGTGGTCGTCGTCGGCCGCCGCGGCCCGGCCGAATCCGCGTTCACCGTGCCGGAATTCATCGGCCTGCTCGGCTCCGACCTGGACATCGCCGTGGAAGGCGATGTGCCCGAGCCCGATTCGAGCATGCCGCAGAAGGTGGAGCACAAGTTGCGCCTGCTGCGCGCGGTCGCCGACCGCCCGGTACTGGGTCGCAAGCGGATCGTGTTCCGCTACCTGTCCTCGCCGACCGCGATCCTGGGTAACGACCACGTGACCGGGATCGAACTGGCGCGCAACACCTTGGAGGCCGGTTCGGACGGCGTCCTGCGCGCGATCCCGACCGGCGAGACCGAGGTGCTGGACGCGGGCCTGGTGCTGACCTCGGTCGGTTACCGCGGCGTCGCGGTGCCGGGCGTGCCGTTCGACGAGCAGGCCGGCGTCATCCCGAACGTCGAGGGCCGGATCCTGGACGAGGTCGACGGGTCGGTCGTGCAGGGCGCCTATGTCACCGGCTGGATCAAGCGCGGGCCGACCGGGTTCATCGGCACGAACAAGTCGTGTGCGCAGCAGACGGTGCGTCAGCTGGTCGACGATTTCAATGCGGGCCGGTTGCAAACACCCGCGCGGGATGCCGCCGATTTCGACCGATTGGTCACACGGCGGCAGCCGGAAGCGCTGCGCAGTGGTGCCACGGTGCCGAAGTCGAAGTGGCGGTTGAAGCTGCTCGCGTAGTAGTACCGCGAATGCCGAACGGCGGTGGTCCACTGGACCGCCGCCGTTCGTCGTTATTGTCCCTATTGGCCGAATGGTGTGGGGTGGGCGGCCGTCGCGTGGTGTTCGATAGCGCCCGAATCCGATTCATGCTGCGGATAGTTCTTTCATGTACCACGAACCGGTCGGTATTCGGTCGGTAATTACTGGGCGGTAGCCGGGGTATCGATGTGCTATCTGAATTAATGCATGCCTTTTTCCTTTTATTCGACCTGGTCACCGATTAACCTGCGGAAATGGCACGGCAATTGCTGGGTTGAAAGTTTTTCTCCGGATTCGCCATTCGAGATCGCGGTATGGCGGCTAACCTGTGTTCGCTGTTTGGTAAACGACCGCGACCACCTCGTACGCCAACCTGGGGCCGTGGTCTCGGTGCGTTGACGGGATGGCAATGAGTCTTTGTTTCGGTATGAGTATCGGCGCTGTGAATACCGTGTGGGCCGGAGTCTCCGGAGAAGGTGGACTACCCGCCGTGCGCACTCGGCGCACTGCGGTCACATTCGACGGACGCGGCGCGAAATTGGGTGGAATTTCCCGTTTCGCCCCGATTGTCACCGATTTTGCCGATCTCACCACGGATCCGGAACCGGTTGTCCTAGGCGGGCGCATTTGGACCCCGGCCGATCTGATAGCCGCGGTGATCGGTTGCACGCTGGCCGCTGACGAACCGGCCGACGGGCCGGTCGCCACCTATCCGGCCTGCTACACCGAACGTCAGGTATCCGCGCTGCGGCACGCACTCGACTGGTCGGGTTCGGCCGATGTGCTGCTCATGCCCGAACCCGTCGCGGCGGTCGAATGGCTCGACGAGGAATTCGAGCTGACCGGAAACGGGTTGACCCTGGTCTACGACCTCGGTGCCACCAGCCTCGACGTGGCGGTGGTCCGGACCGAGGAGTGCAGCGGCAAGCGCGGGCTGCTCGGCTCGGCCGTGCGATCGCACGAGTTCGGTGGTCGGCCGCTGGGTGCGGTACTGGCGCGCTACGCTCGCGCCCTCGCGCCCGGTACGGCCGGGCAGGTCTCCAAAATCGTTCCGGCGCAGCAGACCACGCGCCTGCGCAGCTGGCACATCCGCAATTCGTTGAAGGTGGTGCGGCGGTGTGTCGCCGGCGCCGGGCTGGAGCTGTCCGATATCGACCGGGTGCTGCTGGTGGGCGCGGCCACCCGGCCGCCGGAAGTCGCCGACGTGCTCGCCGAACTGGGCCGTCCGGTCGTGATGTCGTCGGATCCCGGCCACACCGCGGCCGTGGGAGCGGCGCTGGCGGCGGCGCGAATGGCCGACTTCGGCAGCAACTTCGGCCGCTACGCGCGCGGCGCGGCCGTCGTCTCCGGTGCGGCGGTCGCCTCGGCACTGGCCGTGTCGGCGGTCAGCATGATCGGTGGTGGGCCGATCGGAACCGACGGTCCCGCAATCGAATTCGCTCCGGTTCTCGCCGGCCCCGGCCAGGGGCACCACAGCGTCAGTGACCTGCTGCTGCTCGACGGCACCCGCACGGTGCCGGGCCTGCCCAGCACGCAGGTCCGCCTGGACGCACTGGCGGGCCCGTGGCGGACGTTCACCGGTGTCGCACAGGCGGTCTCGGAAGCCGTATCGGCGGACATCGAGCACTCGGTGGCCGCGCACGGGCCCGGCACGCACTGCGACCCGCCGCAGCTCGCCCGTACGACCACATACGCCGATCCGGCGAACTTCGTCAATCCGCTGCCGTTCCAATCAGGTTCGCGGATCGGGGGTACTCCGGGGGCCGGCGGGAGCACGCCGTTCATCGGCCCGATCCCGACGGTGAGCCTGCCCGGCGGTCACGTTCCGGGCCTGCCCGGCGAGCCGTCGACCGGCGGCAACGGAAACTCGGGAACGCCGGTGGCGGTGCCGATCTCGGAGCCCGGGCCCGACGGGGGTACGGCGAACGGTGGCGCTTCGACGGGTGGCGGCACGGCGCCGGGCAGTGGCGCATCGGCGGGTGGTGGTTCGACCGGCGGCGGAACATCCACCGGCGGTTCGACATCCGGCGGCGGTGCCACCGGTGGTGCCTCGTCGACCGGTGGCTCGGACGGGACCGGCGCGTCCGGAGGTGCCGGGGGGAGTACGGGCGGTGCGGCATCGGGTGGGACACAAGGCGGTTCGACCGGTGGCGGTACCGGTGGATCGACGGACAGCGGCGGATCCACCGGCGGCACCGGGGGATCAACGGGCACAGGCGGAGGTTCCACCAGCGGTAGCGGGGGATCGACGAGTGACACCGCGGGTTCCACCGGCGGTAGTGGCGGATCGACCGGGGACTCCGAGGGGAGCGGCGGATCGACGGGCGGCACCGGGGGCAGCGGCGGTACGACCGGTGGCACGACGAATTCTGGTGGCACCTCGACCGGCACCACGGGTGGCTCGGGTAACACCTCCACCGGCACAACGTCTTCTACCGGCGGCACGTCCACCGGCGGCGGTACCACGGGTGGCACGTCCAACGGCGGCGGAACATCCACCGGCGGTTCGACATCCGGCGGCGGTACCACGGGTGGCACGTCCCCCGGCGGCGGAACGACCCACGGCGGCGCGACCGGCGGTGGCATGAACACCGGTGGCATGACCGGGGGTGGGATGAACACCGGTGGCATGCACGGCGGCGGCCTGTCCGGCGGTGGCGCCCCACCCGCCTCGCACCCGATGGGCGGCCTCGGCACCGGCGGCGGCATGGGCGGTTCCCCCATGGGCGGCCTGACCGGCGGCTTCCACAAGTAGCCCCGAGAACCCCGGAACCCCAGCCGGATTCGACTGCGGAGCGAATTCGGCCGGTGGATGGGTGCGGTCGCGAAACAGACGCGACCGCACCCTATCCGCACCCCCGGACTCCCCGTCCGCCGAAGTGAAGCCGGGCGGCAACGGAAGCTGCTGTGCTTCAGGGTTTGCCGCACCCTTGCCGGCCAGTACTGCAACGCTGGTCAGCTGGCCCGCGGTGGCCCAGGTCAGGTCGCGCGGGTCGCGGTGCTCACGTGTTTGCCACCCAGCCGAATTCGGTACACACCTTTTGCCATCGGCCCGGGTTGGCGCGGCCTGCCAGCGGTTTCACCGGTGATACCGGATCGGCGTTCGGTCAGGAACCCGATGATCGCCGCGCTTGGCCACCCTGAACCGGGTATCGGCTCGGACCTTGATCGCCACCACCGAACTTCTGGTCGAGCGTGCCGGATACGTCGGCAAGGACGCCGACATCGCCGGCGCCGGCACTACGACGACCGGACAGCGCGGTGAGTTCGGACGTGATCGACGAACCCGGGTGAGCATCGCGAATACGCCACTGGGAGTGGGGATTCGGTGGTTCTCGCGTCTGCGGGCGATCGTCGGTTCTCAGGGCATCGAGACCAGGCGCGCCCCGCCGTCGGCTTCGATGATCGTGCCGGTGATGTTGGGGTTGGTGGCCGCGAGTGCCACTACCTCGGCCACGTCTTCGGCGGTGGCGATCCGGCGGGCCGGAAGTGCCTGTGCCGCTTGCTCGAAGTACGGCTGCTTGATCTCGGCCGGGAGTCCGCTCCACCACGGGGTGTCGACGAAGCCGGGGGAGATCGCGTTGACCCGGATCGGTGCCAGTTCGGCGGCGAGCGGGCGCACCAGGGCCTCGACGGCGCCGTTCACGGCTGCGATGCCGGCCGTGCCGGGCATGCCGGCTCGGGCGGTGACCGCGCCCAGCAGGGTGATCGAACCGGTGGGGCTCAGGTGGGGCAGAACCGCCTGGACGGTGGTGAGGTGGCCCCAGAACTTGGCCTCGAACGCGTTGCGCAGCATGGTCAGGTCCAGGTCGGCGATGGGGCCCGCGCCGTCGCTGCCGGCCAGCGTCACCACCAGCCAGTCGATGCCGCCGAGTTCGGTGGCCAGGGCCGTCATCGCGGCCCGGTCGCCGCCGTCGGCACAGTGGCCGATCAAGTCGGGATCGGTGGTCGCGACCGCGTCGAGTCGCTGCTTGTCGCGCCCGGCGATGTGGACGGTCGCGCCCCGGGCCCGCAGCTGCCGGGCGGTGGCCAGGCCGATGCCGGAAGTGCCGCCGACGACGAGGGCAGTGGGGTTGCTCATGACGAGTTCCTTCCGCTAATTCGAACCGGTACGTCTCGGTTCGAATTCAAGGTAGCATCGAAGCCGTGGACAGCCAACCCCCGCGGCCCGGCCGCAAACGCAGCGAGGAGTCCCGGCTCGCGATCCTGACCGCGGCCTTCGAACTCACCGCCGAACTCGGCTATGCCGGCCTGACCGTCGAGGGCATCGCCGCCCGCTCCGGAACCGGCAAGCAGACCGTCTACCGCTGGTGGCCGTCGAAGGCGGACGTCCTGCTCGACGCCCTGGCCACCAAGGCGGAGCTCTACGTCCCCGTCGACGACCACGGCAGCTATGCGGCCGACCTGCGCGCCTTCTTGCGGGCCAGCATTGCGTTGGGGCGCAACGAGACTGTCGTGGCGGCGCTGCGCGCGCTCATGGCGCAGGCGCAGGTGGACGCCGACTTCGGCGCCCGCTTTCGGGCCGATTTCCTGCAGCGCCGGCGGGACGCGCTCGCGGTGATCGTCGACCGGGCCCGCGCCCGCGGCGACCTGCCGCCGCTGATCGCACCGGATACCGTGGCCGACATCGTGTTCGGGGTCGCTTGGTACCGGATGCTCGCCACCGACCGGCCGCTGGCGGACTCCGTGGTGGACGAACTCGTCACCGTGCTGGTGCCCCGATAGCGCTGTGCCGCAGCCGGATTCGCCGGTAATGGCGGGTCGCGAACCGATTGCCCGGCTACCGAACGGTAGCGGCCGGACGATGATCGTGATCGGATAGCCGGCATGAACAATGGCCGCGTGGCGATCACCGTTGGCGCACCGCAGCTCATCGCGCTCGATGTCGACGGCACCCTGCTGGAGACCGGGGCATCGGTGTCGCCGCGCGTGCGGGCGGCGGTCCTGGCCGCGGCCGCGTCCGGCGCGCACGTCGTGATCGCCACCGGCCGCACCCTGGTGGCGACGCGGCAGGTGGTCGGTGAGCTGGGCTTGTCCGCGGGGCACGTGATCTGCTCGAACGGCGCGGTGCGCGCCGACCTCGCGACCTGGGCGCCGCTCGACGTCCACACCTTCGATCCGAAAGCCGCTGCGGTAGTGCTGCGTTCGCTGTTCCCGGAGATGGTGCTCGCGGTGGAGAAGGTCGGGGTCGGGGTGTGGGCGACCGACTTCTTCCCGGGCAGCATCCGCGGCGGCGAATTCCACCTGGTCACCGACGAGCAACTGGTCGCGGAACCGACTGCGCGCCTGAGTGGTTGGTGGCCGGCCGGTGACCTGGACCAGATGATCGCCCGGATGGCCGAGGTCGACCTGCCCGACGCCGGCTGGATCCAGGGCGACAACGAACCCTGGCTGGTCGCGACCAAGCCGGGCGTGAGCAAGAGTGCGGCCCTGGAACGGCTGCGCCGGCAACTCGGCGTGCCGCGGGAGGCCACCCTCGCCATCGGGGACGGCTACAACGATGTCGACATGATCGAGTGGGCGGCTCGCTCGGTGGCCATGGGTAATGCCGTACCGGAGGTCAAGGCGGCCGCGGACGAGGTCACGGCCGAGGTGAGCGCCGACGGAGTGGCTCAGGTGCTGGAGCGCTGGTTCACGCCGTAAGCCCCCGCGCGCCGTAAGCTCCCGTGCGCCGGAAGCTCCACCGCGTGCGGTAAGCCCCGCCGCGTGCGGTAAGCCCCGCCGCGTGCGGTAAGCCCCGCCGCGTGCGGTAAGCCCCGCCGCGCATTCTCACGGACGCCGCGAGCTGTCCCGCACAGCCGGATCATTCACCCGCGCCGATCGGTTCCATCGCAGGTCACAGGCCATACGATGACTGCGTGACGCAGGGTGCCGGTGTCCCGTCGGTCTCCGTAGCACCGGCTGCCGCCGGTCGGTGGCGGCGCGCCGCCGGATCCCGCCGCAATCGCGTGCTGGAGGCTTTCGCCTGTTTCTTCATCGCCGCCGCGGCCGGAACCGCCGTCTTCGTGCCGACCGACTTCCGCTGGGCGGGTCCCGACGTCTATGCCGGCTACGGGGCCCGGATGAACTCGGTGACCGAGGCGCCGTCGATCGGGGTGGTGGTCGCGGTACTGACTGCCGCGTCGCTGTCCGCGATGGCGGGGAGGCGGGCCGCGTGGACCACCGTCGCGGTCGCCACAACCGGACTGTTGCTCGATCACGTCGTCGCCGACTACCTGGTCCGGCCCGAATCCGGCACCTACGTCACCTACAACGCGGTCGAGGCCGTGCTCGGCGGTGTCGCGCTGGGTGCGTTGGGCGTGGCCGTGCTCGACCGGGGGATCGTGGCCGTCGGGTACGGACTCGGCGCGGTCGGGTTCTGGATCTTCGGTGATTTGAACCAGATCGTCGACCTGATGGCCGGTACCACCGACCACGATGCGGACATGCCGTCCCTGCTGCTCGTCGGCCCGGCGGCGATCCTGTCGATCCTGTGCCTGCTGCGCCATCGCCGGGACCCGCGGCCACTGTTGATCGAATATCCGCAGTCGCCGCGCGGGTCGACTCTCATCTCGGCCGCGATCCTGTCCGCGGCGATGCTGATCCTGAGCAGCTGGGTCGACGAGCACGCGCACGTGCCGAACGACCGCCACCTGAACACCATCGTCGTGACCGCGGTCGTCCTGACGGTCGGCGCCGCCCTGCTGTCGGCGCTGTTGCTGCCCGGCCGGGACGGGGTGGCGATCCTGCTCGTGGTGGCGCTGATCTCGGTCTGCGATTCGGTGGGGTACCGGTCCCTGTCGGAGTGGGGCGTCCTGCTGCTGTTCGCCGCGACCGCGTTCGGACTGTGGGCCGCAATCCGTTACCCGTCACCGCGATTCGCAATCCTCGCCCTGCTGGTGTTCGCCGCGATCCTGCCGATCATGGCCGGTGCCGACCTCCCGCGCAACGGCCTGCTCCACCTCCCGATCGCATTTCTGGTCGGCTACTACCTGTTCACCCTCCGCCCGGTCGACAACGCCGCCGCGGTCCTCGCCCTGGGCACCCTCTACCTGCCCTCCATCACCCACCCCCTGCACCCCCAAAGCCGCACAGCGCAATTCACCGAACCGTTCCGCGCCTACCCGGCCCTGGTCGCCCTGGCGATCACGGTCGGCTGCGTCACCGGAGTCGTAGCGCTGCTGGCCCTGCGCCCGGCACGGTCCGATCGAATGCCGGGGACCGCAGTCGGCTGAACCTACGCCGGTCAGAATTCGAGCTCGGTCCACGGGATGTGGATGGGGAACGGTTGGTCGACGGCGATGCCGTGCTCGTCGGCGGAGGTCCATTCGCCGACGAGCTTGTAGGTCAGGGTTGTTCGCTCGTATGCCTTTACCGCGGTGATCGATTCGCCGCTCGGTGCGATGACGATCTCCCAGTACCAGTGGATACCGGCATGCGCGTAGCGGGCCTTCTTGGCTTCGATGTAGCACGGGTTCGATCGGAACCGGACCTCTCCGACGAGGAGAGTGTCTGCGGCCCGAACGTATTCAGTGAGCGGCATGCGCCGGGTGACCACGATGTCGGGAGTCAGGAAATCGGACATCTGCTCGAGATCTGGGAACACGTCTACCCGGTGGCACACAAGCCAGCCTGCGATAGATGGGTTGAGCATTGTCGTCTCGTCCGCGCATCGCTCGATGGCATTGGTCGCACGGCGAATGAAGCGCGAATGTGCGCGCTGACCGCGTGGGTTCCAGACGACCTTCCCTTCCCACAGCTCGATTTCGCGGCCGATCTCTTGTGGGAGTAGCTCCAGTTCTGCCCAGGTCATGAATTCCGGCAGGCCGGTATGGCGCTCGCGTTCGACGGGGCAGTTCACAGTCGGTCCCGTGTCAGAGTTCGAGGTCGGTCCAGGGGATGCGGATCGGGAATGGATGATCGATGTCTACGCCGACCTCGTCGGCGGGCGTCCACCGTGCGACTTCGAAGTACCTGTCGGGATGCAATGCCTGTACGCCCGTGCGCATCTCGGCCGCGCGGCAGTGGACGTGGGCGACGATCGAGGTGATGGCCTGGCGGTCGTCGTCGAGTTCGACTTCCCAGTACCAGGGAATTCCCGCCTCGGCGTAGCGCTGCAACTTGGCGTCCTGGAGCTTCGGCGTATTACAGGGTGACAATACCTCGCCGACCATCAGAACGTCTTCGGCCCATATCTTTTCGGCTAGCGACTTACACCGGTACACATGGAAGTCCGGCTTGAGGAAGTCCGACAGGTTGTTCTTGTCGAGGTGGACGGCGTGGTCGGTGATCACGCGCCAGCATTCCTCGGGCTGTGGCGATTTCAGCAGCCGTGTCGCATGTTCGAGACTGTTCGCCATCCGCCGGAGGCACGTGTCGTGACCGGCCGAGGCGCTGGCCATCCACATTACTCGGCCGTCCCACAGCTCGATCCGGTCGGCGATCTCCTCGGGGAGCTGCTCCAGTTCCTCCCAGGTCATGGACCCCGGCAGGTCGGTGGGGCGGTCATAGGGGCCAGACACACCCCCAGAGTAACCGTCTGGGAATCTTACTGCACTCGACACGACACGCCCCTTCGATCGGAATAGATATTCTATGACTCATAGACTTAAAAGTCGTCTATGATTGGACTGCCCTCTGATCAAAGAGATACCCTCGTCGCATCGAGATGTCAACGCGCAGTGTGGAATGCCAGGATCTACCCCGGAAACGGCAACGGGGACGGATGCTTTCGCATCCGTCCCCGGTCAGGGCCGAAATGTCAGGCGGCGGTGCCGACCTCGACCGCGGTGAGGGCGTCGCCCACCAGGCCCGCGGCCAGCGTGTTGCCGCCGGCCGGGTCGATCAGCAGGAAGCTGCCGGTGTGGCGGTTCACGCTGTAGTCGTCGGCCACGATCGGGTCGGCGACCCGGATCGAGATGCGGCCGATGTCGTTGAGCGACAGCGACTCCGGGCTCGGATCCGAGGCCATGTGCTGCTCGTCGAAGCGCTCGACCAGGGCACCCACGATGGCCTGGGTGGTCTTGGTGCCGTGCTTGAGCAGCAGCCGGGCGCCGGGGCGCAGCGGCTTGTCACCCAGCCAGCAGACCGTGGCGTCGAAGGCGTCGATCGGTTCCGGGGCGTCGGCGGCCGCGACGATGGTGTCGCCGCGCGAGATGTCGACGTCGTCGGTGAGCAGCAGGGTCACGCTGCGGCCGGGCTGCGCGGACACCAGCTCCCCGTCCGGGGTGTCGATCTTCTCGACCGTGGTGCGGGTGCCCGAGGGCAGCACCACGACCTCGTCGCCCTTGGTCACCGTGCCGGCCGCGACCTGACCGGCGTAACCGCGGTAGTCGGGGTAATCGGCGGTGCGCGGGCGGATCACGTACTGCACCGGGAAGCGCAGCCCGACCTCGCGGCCGCGCTCGGCGTCGACCGGCACCGACTCCAGATACTCGATCAGCGACGGGCCGTCGTAGTACGGCGTGTTCGCCGAGCGCGACGCGACATTGTCGCCGTGCAGCGCGGAGACCGGGATCTCCACGACATCCTCCGGCGCCCAGCCGAGTTTCGCGGTGAGCGTGGAGAATTCGGCGACGATAGTCGCGAAGACCGAGGCCGGGTCGTCGACCAGGTCGATCTTGTTCACGGCGAGCACCAGCTTCGGCACGCCCAGCAGCGCCATCACCGCGGCATGCCGGCGGGTCTGCTCGATGACACCCTTGCGGGCGTCGACCAGCAGGATCACCAGGTTCGCGGTCGACGCGCCGGACACCGTGTTGCGGGTGTACTGCACGTGGCCGGGGGTGTCGGCCAGCACGAAAGTCCGGTTGGGCGTGGCGAAGTAGCGGTACGCCACGTCGATGGTGATGCCCTGCTCGCGCTCGGCGCGCAGGCCGTCGACCAGCAGCGACAGGTCCGGCGTGGCCAGACCGCGGTCGACCGAGGCGCGGGTCACCGCGTCGATCTGGTCCGCCAGAACGGATTTCGTGTCGTAGAGCAGGCGGCCGACGAGGGTGGACTTACCGTCGTCGACGCTACCGGCCGTAGCCAGGCGTAGTAGGTCGGACATCAGAAGTAACCCTCTCGCTTGCGGTCTTCCATGGCGGCCTCCGACACACGGTCGTCACCGCGAGTCGCGCCACGTTCGGTGAGGCGGGACGCGGCGACTTCGGCGAGGATGTCCTCGTTGGTCGCGGCCTCGGAAAGCACTGCGCCGGTAGTGGATCCGTCGCCGACGGTGCGGTAGCGCACCGACTTGGTCTCCAGCACCTCGTTGTCGGCGGGGCCGCCCCAGACGCCCGGGGTCATCCACATGCCGTCGCGCTGGTAGACCGGGCGCTGGTGGGCGTAGTAGATGCTCGCCAGTTCCACGTCCTCGCGGGCGATGTAGCGCCAGATGTCCAGCTCGGTCCAGTTGGACAGCGGGAACACCCGCACGTGCTCACCCGGCGCGTGCTTGCCGTTGTACAGGTTCCACAGCTCGGGCCGCTGCCGCTTCGGGTCCCAGCGGCCGAACGCGTCCCGCAGCGAGAAGATCCGCTCCTTGGCGCGGGCACGTTCCTCGTCGCGGCGGGCACCACCGAAGACCGCGTCGAAGCGGTGCTCGGCGATGGCGTCCAGCAGCGGCACGGTCTGCAGCGGGTTGCGGATACCGTCCGGGCGCTCCTGCAGCCGGCCGTCGGCCAGGTACTCCTCGACCGAGGCGACGTGCAGGCGCAGGCCGTACTTCGCGACCACGTGATCGCGGAAGGCCAGCACCTCGGGCAGGTTGTGCCCGGTGTCGACGTGCAGCAGCGCGAACGGCAGCGGCGCCGGCCAGAAGGCCTTGAGCGCCAGGTGCAGCAGCACCGTCGAGTCCTTGCCGCCGGAGAACAGGATCACCGGCCGCTCGAACTCGCCCGCGACCTCACGGAAGATGTGGATGGACTCGCTCTCGAGGGCCGAGAGGGTGTCGAATTCCGTTTCGAGAGATGTCATGACTGGTGCAACCCGCATTCGGTCTTGGCGAGGCCGGCCCAGCGGCCGCTTCGCGGATCGGATCCCGGTTCCGGCTTCCGCGTGCACGGAGCGCAACCGATGGACGGATATCCCTCTTCCACAAGGGGATTCACGAGGATGCCGTTGGCCTCGATGTAGGCCGCCATCTCGTCGTCGGACCAGGGCGCGATCGGGTTGATCTTCACCAGGCCGAACGCCTCGTCGAAGGAAATCAGGGGCGCGTTGGCGCGGGTCGGCGCCTCCACGCGGCGGATGCCGGTCACCCAGGCGTTGTAGCCGGCCAGCGATTTCTTCAGCGGCGCGACCTTCCGCAGGGCGCAGCACTGGTTGGCGTCGCGGGCGAACAGGTCCTTGCCGAGCAGCTGGTCCTGCTCGGCGACCGTGTGCTCGGGGGTCGCGTTGACGATGTTGACGCCGTAGACCATCTCGACGGCGTCGCGGGTGCCGATGGTCTCGGCGAAGTGGTAGCCGGTGTCCAGGAACAGCACGTCCACGCCGGGGTGGACCTGCGCGGCCAGCTGCACCAGCACCGCGTCCTGCATGTTGGAGGCGACGATGTAGCCGGAGCCGAAGGTGTCCTCGGTCCACTGCAGCAGCTCGAGCGCGGTGGCGTCGGGGCCCAGCTGTGCGGCGCCGTCGGTCGCGATCCGCCGGAGCTCGTCCTCGGACAGCTTTTCCAAAGTGGTTGCCATGCTTGATCTCTCCCGGTTACCTGAGGTCTGCCTCGTCGGCGCGGACCGCCCACTGCGCGAAACGCTCACCCTCGTTGCGGTTCTTGGCGAAGTTGCGCACCACACGCTCGATGTAGTCGCCCAGCTCGGTGCTGTTCACCTTGTGCTGGCGCAGTTTCCGGCCGAACGCGCTGTCCAGGCCGAGGCTGCCACCCAGGTGAACCTGGAAGCCCTCGATCTGATTCCCCTCACCGTCGTCCACCAGCTGGCCCTTGAACCCGATGTCGGCGATCTGGGACCGGCCGCAGGAGTTCGGGCAGCCGTTGATGTTGACGGTGATCGGCACGTCGAGCTGCGCGTTGATGTCGGCCAAGCGCTCCTCGAGCTCCGGCACGAGCACCTGGGAGCGCTTGCGGGTTTCGGTGAACGACAGCTTGCAGAACTCGATTCCGCTGCAGGCCAGCAGATTCCGCCGCCACGCCGAGGCGCGGGCGTGCAGGCCCAGCGGGCGCAGCGTGTCGATCAGCTCCTCGACCTTGTCGTCGGGGACGTCGAGCACGATCAGCTTCTGGTACGGGGTGAACCGGATCCGGTCGGAGCCGACCGCCGCCACCGCGTCCGCGACCTGGGTCAGGATGGTGCCCGACACCCGGCCGGCGATGGGGGAGAAGCCGACGGCGTTGAGCCCGTTGCGCAGTCGCTGCACCCCGACGTGGTCGATGGGTCGCTGCGGCTGTTCGGGGGCGGGGCCGTCGATCAGCTTCCGCTTCAGGTACTCGGTCTCGAGCACCTCGCGGAACTTCGCCACACCCCAGTCCTTGACCAGGAACTTCAGCCGCGCCTTGCTGCGCAGGCGGCGGTAGCCGTAGTCGCGGAACAGCGCGACGACGCCCTCCCACACATCCGGCACCTCGTCCAGCGGGACGAACGCGCCCAGGCGCTGGGCCAGCATCGGGTTGGTGGACAGCCCGCCGCCGACCCAAAGGTCGAGTCCCGGACCGTGTTCGGGGTGCACGACGCCGATGAAGGCGACGTCGTTGATCTCGTGCACCACGTCCTGCTGACCGGAGATGGCGGTCTTGAACTTGCGCGGCAGGTTCGAGTAGCGCTTGTCGCCGATGTAGCGCTTCACGATCTCGTCGATCGCGGGCGTCGGGTCGATGACCTCGTCGAGCGACTCGCCGGCCAGCGGGGAGCCGAGGATCACACGCGGGCAGTCACCGCAGGCCTCGGTGGTCTTGAGCCCGACCTCTTCGAGGCGGCGCCAGATCTCCGGGACGTTCTCGACCTCGATCCAGTGGTACTGGACGTTCTCGCGGTCGGACAGGTCGGCGGTGTCGCGGCCGAACTCGGTGGAGATGCCGGCGATGGTGCGCAGCTGCGCGACGTTGAGCGCGCCGGCGTCGCAGCGCACCCGCATCATGAAGTACTTGGCCTCGAGCAGGTCGATGTTCTCGTCGCCGGTGAACGTGCCGTCGTAGCCCTGTTCCCGCTGGGTGTAGAGGCCCCACCAGCGGAATCGGCCGCGCAGGTCGGCCTTGTCGATCGA
Source organism: Nocardia stercoris (assembly GCF_003696265.1). Classification (GTDB taxonomy): domain Bacteria; phylum Actinomycetota; class Actinomycetes; order Mycobacteriales; family Mycobacteriaceae; genus Nocardia; species Nocardia stercoris. The sequence goes on from NZ_RFFH01000004.1 coordinate 526,361, forward strand.
GTCGAAGCCGCCCTTCGAGTAGATGTTCTCGATCCGGGCCCGGACGTTGAGCGGGTTGTCGTCCTTCTTGCTCTGCTCGTTCGGGTTCAGCGGCTCGCGGTAGCCGAGTGCCCACTGGCCCTCGGACCGCTTGCGGACCGGCTTGCCGGTGCGCTCGCGCGGACCGGTCACCTCGGCGCGCGGCCGGGCGCGGCGCTCGCGCGCCGCCTGTTCGCGGGCCGCGGCGACGGATTCACGACTGGAGTCGGCGTCGGTGCTCGACGTCATGAGAGGGTTGCTCCTGCACTGTTTTATGTTCGAACCGTTCCGGGCAGGAGGTACTGATCTCCAGCCAAATCGGTAGCGGTGGGATCGTTGAAGTCGGCGTCGCTCCGGCGACGCGGGACCAGGACAGACCGAACTACCGGACGATTCCTGGCAGACAGCAGGCGCTGCAGACGCGCTTGAAGTCGACGTGGCGGCGTGCCACCAATCGGACTCCGGATGCGCTCATGCTGCTTATTGTGCCATGTCAGAACGGGCATACCGACCCGGTCTCGGATATTTTCCGGAACTGTGGGGGAAATTACCTGGACGGACGACCCGGTGTGTGAGATGAGTCATAGCAATCGGCTTCCTTGCCCCGGACCCGCCCGCGCTCGGTCCGCGCGACAGGTCAGACTGGAAGGATGACCGCGATCGTCTCCCCGAGTTCCGCCGCACCCGACGCCGATCGGCCGGTGCTGCGCGACTTCGGCGGCGGGCCGTTCGGGATCTACGTGCACGTGCCGTTCTGCGCCACGCGCTGCGGCTACTGCGACTTCAACACCTATACGGCCGGCGAGCTGGGCACCTCGGCCTCGCCGCAGTCCTGGTTGACGGCCCTGAAAGGTGAGCTGGCCACGGCGGCGGCCGCGTTCGCCGCGCTGCCGACCGCGCAACCGGCGGTCGACACGGTGTTCGTCGGCGGCGGCACGCCCTCGCTGCTCGGCGGTGACGGGTTGGCCCAGGTCCTCGACGCGATTCGCGACACGTTCCCGCTCGCGCCGGGCGCCGAGGTGACCACCGAATCGAATCCGGAGTCGACCTCGCCCGAGTTCTTCGCCCGGCTGCTCGACGCCGGCTACACCCGGATCTCGCTCGGCATGCAGTCCGCGGCCGAACACGTGCTGAAGGTGCTCGACCGCACCCACACTCCCGGCCGGGCCGTGGCCGCGGCCGTGGAGGCCCGCGCCGCCGGATTCGAGCACCTGAACCTCGATCTGATCTACGGCACGCCGGGGGAGACCGACGCCGATCTGGATGCCAGCCTCGACGCGGTGCTCGCCGCCGGAGTCGACCATGTGTCGGCCTACTCGCTGATCGTGGAGGACGGCACGGCCCTGGCCCGCAAGGTGCGCCGCGGGGAACTGCCCGCACCCGACGAGGACGTGCTGGCCGACCGCTACCACCGCATCGACACCCGCCTGACCGCCGCGGGCCTGGGCTGGTACGAGGTGTCGAACTGGGCCGCAACCGATTCCGCGCGCTGCCGGCACAACCTGGGCTATTGGGATCGCGGTGACTGGCTCGGCGCCGGGCCCGGTGCGCATTCGCACGTCGGCGGCGTGCGCTGGTGGAACGTGAAACATCCGGCGCGCTACGCGGATCGGGTGGCCGGCGGCGGCCTGCCCGCGGCCGGCTGGGAGGCGCTGACCGCCGACGAGGCCTACACCGAACGGGTGATGCTGACCGTGCGCCTGCGCACCGGCCTGCCGCTCGCCGAACTGACCCCGGCCGGCCGGCGTGCGGCCGATCGGGTGATCGCCGACGGGCTGGCGGCGATCGACGCGGACCGTCTGGTGCTCACCGATCGGGGCCGGTTGTTGGCCGACGGTGTGGTCCGCACGCTGCTGGACTGAGCGGCGCCACGCCCGAGCCGCCGGGAGTCCGCTGTGCGTGAATGTGTGTCGTGTATCACGTGATCCGGTGGGTGTCGCCTGGTTCCCGGTACGCGCGGTACCGAATTGCCGGGTCTGTCGCGGCCGATCGCCCGAGTGCGCGGCGATCGCTGTCGCACCTGGCGGGACTGGGAAACCCTGAGCCGACCACACTCACCTAGAATGGATCCAAGAATGGCCCGTTTCTCCGCGCGGTGGGCCGAGCGCGATCACGAGGAGGTGGGCCGATGTCGACTACCGAAGAGCGACGGCTCGAGGTCCTGCGCGCCATCGTGGCCGACTACATTGCCACCAAGGAGCCGATCGGCTCGAAATCACTGGTCGAGCGGCACAATCTCGGCGTCTCCAGCGCCACCGTTCGCAACGACATGGCCGTGCTCGAGGCCGAGGGCTATATCGCCCAGCCCCACACCTCGTCCGGCCGCATCCCGACCGACAAGGGCTACCGGGAATTCGTCGACAACATCGCCGAGGTCAAGCCGCTGTCGCCGGCCGAACGCAAGGCGATCATGCAGTTCCTGGAGAGCGGGGTCGACCTCGACGACGTGCTGCGACGCGGTGTGCGGCTGCTCGCCCAGCTCACCCGCCAGGTCGCCATGGTGCAGTACCCGACCGTGTCCGCGTCCACCGTGCGCCACCTGGAAGTGGTGGCGCTCAACCCCGCCCGGCTGCTGCTGGTCGTGATCACCGACACCGGCCGGGTCGATCAGCGCCTGGTCGACCTCGGCGCGGTCGTGGACGACGACGACGTGAGCGCGCTGCGCGGCATGCTCGGCAAGGCCATGGACGGCAAGCGGCTGTCCGCCGCGTCCGCGGCGGTGTCCAGCCTGCCCGAAACGGTGCAGGGCCCGCTGCGTGACGTGCTGGTCCGGGTGTCGACCGTGCTGGTCGAAACCCTGGTCGAGCACCCCGAGGACCGGCTGGTCCTGGGCGGCACCGCCAACCTCACCCGCAATGTCGGCGACTTCGGCTTCCCGGGCTCGCTGCGGCAGGTACTCGAGGCGCTCGAAGAGCAGGTCGTGGTACTGAAACTGCTGGCCGCCGCGCAGCATCCGGGGACGGTCACCGTGCAGATCGGTGAGGAGACCCGGGTCGAGCAGATGCGCGGAACCTCCGTCGTCTCGACCGGGTACGGTGTGCCGGGTGCCGTCCTCGGCGGTATGGGAGTACTGGGGCCGACACGGATGGACTACCCCGGAACCATCGCGTCGGTCGCCGCGGTCGCGCGATACATCGGTGAAGTGCTCGCTGAACGATGAGCCTGCCGCAGCGGCGGCAGCTTTCGGCACCAAATTCGATTCGGAACAGGACTAGAGACAGAAGTGGCACGGGACTACTACGGAATTCTCGGCGTCGGCCGCTCGGCGACCGACCAGGAACTCAAGCGCGCCTACCGGAAGCTCGCCCGGGAACTGCATCCCGACGTCAACCCGGATCCGCAGGCCCAGGAGCGTTTCCGCGAGGTGTCCACCGCCTACGAGGTTCTCACCGACCCGGAGAAGCGGCGCATCGTGGACCTCGGCGGCGACCCGATGGAATCCGGTGGCGGGGGCGGCTTCTCGGGGGCCGGCTTCGGCGGTCTCGGCGACGTCTTCGAAGCCTTCTTCGGCGGCATGGGCAATGCCGCCAACCCGCGCAAGCCGCGCGGCCGCGTCCAGGCCGGCGCGGACTCGCTGCTGCGCACCCGGCTGTCGCTGGCCGAATGCGCGGTCGGCGTCACCAAGCACCTGACGGTCGACACCGCCGTGCTGTGCGACCTGTGCCAGGGCGCCGGCACCAACGGTGACTCCAAGCCGGTCCGCTGCGACACCTGTGGTGGTGCCGGTGAGGTGCAGTCGGTGCAGCGCTCGTTCCTGGGCCAGGTCATGACCTCGCGGCCCTGCCCGACCTGCCGCGGTGCCGGTGAGGTCATTCCCGACCCCTGCCGTAAGTGCGGTGGCGACGGCCGGGTGCGCGCCCGGCGCGAGATCGCGGCGCCCATCCCGGCCGGTGTGGCCAACGGCATGCGGGTGCGGCTGGCCGCCCAGGGCGAGGTCGGCCCCGGTGGCGGCCCGGCCGGCGACCTGTACGTCGAGATCGTCGAGCAGCCGCACGACACCTTCGTCCGCGACGCCGACGACCTGCACTGCACCATCCGGGTCCCGATGGTGGACGCGGCGCTGGGCACGACCGTGGTCGTCGACACCATCCTGGACGGCCCCACCGAGCTGACCATCCCGGCCGGCACCCAGCCGGGCGAGGTGTCGGTACTGCGCGGACACGGCATGCCGAAGCTGCGCAGCAACGCCCGCGGCGACCTGATCGCGCACCTCGACATCGTGGTGCCGACCAAGCTGGACTCCAAGCAGACCGGAATGTTGCGGCAGTACAAGGCCACTCGCAACGGCGAGCGCACCGAGGTGCTGACCGCGTCGTCGGAGCACAACAGCGGCCTGTTCGCCCGGCTCCGCGCGTCGTTCAGCGGGCGCTGAGATCCGTTGGCCGCCACCGTCTTCTATTGCGACCATATTCCGGAGCCGGGGCAGATCGCGGTGCTCGACGGCCCGGAGGGCCGGCACGCCGCGACGGTCCGGCGCACCCGCGTCGGTGAGCTGATCACGTTGTCCGACGGCGCCGGTCTGCTGGCGCCGTCGGAAGTGGTTGCCGCGCAGAAGGACCGGTTGGAGCTCCGGGTGCTGGACCGGCAGCCGGCAACGGCTCCGGCGCCGGCGGTCACGGTGGTGCAGGCGCTGCCCAAGTCCGATCGTTCCGAGCTTGCCGTCGAGCTGATGACCGAGGCCGGCGCCGACGTGATCGTGCCCTGGCAGGCGTCGCGTTGCGTGTCGAACTGGGAAGCCAAGGCGGGCAAGGGCGTCGAGAAGTGGCGTGCCGCGGCCCGCGGTGCGGCGCGGCAGTCCCGGCGGGCCTGGATCCCGGAGGTCACCGGCCTGCACCGCACCGCCGACCTGCTCGATCTGGTGCGAACGGTCAAGGCGGACAACGGGATCGTGGCGGCCTTGCACGAGTCGGGTACGTCCCGGTTCACCGAGCTGCCGTTCGCTCGGGCCGACCGCATCGTGCTGATCGTCGGCCCCGAGGGCGGCCTGGCCGATGCCGAGCTGGACGCGCTGCGGGACGCGGGCGCGGACATCGTCCTGCTGGGTCCGACCGTGCTGCGGACCTCGACGGCCGCCGCTGTGGCGCTCGGCGCGCTGGGAGCGCTCACGCCCCGCTGGTGAAACGGCCGCCCGGAGCGCACTCGTGGTGGCCATACTCACACCCCGGCGAGAACGCTTGCCGCGCTGGGACCGCGGTCCGGTCCACGCCGGGACCCACCGCTGGTAGACGGTGTGGGGCGGATACCGACTCGCCTCGACCGACGGCTGTGCCTATATTGAATTGTTATGAAGTACGCAGGGGACAGCCGTCAGGGCCGTCCGGTAGATCCGGATCCGGTCACGACTCGGTTACCTCCGCACCGGGGCGGGCGCGCGACCGGGCGGCGGGCGGCGCGGCAGCAGCAGGAGAAGCGGACGCTGTGGGCGGTCGGCCGGTCCCTGGTCGCGTTGTCGGCGGTGACCGTGCTGGTCGGTACCGGGGCCGCCTGGGAGGGCTACCGGCAGGCGGTGTCCGGGGTCACCAAGTCCAACGCCCTCGGTGACGGCCCGAAGTCGACGGGCGCGGCGCAGAACATTCTCATCATGGGGCTGGACAGCCGCCTGGACGAGAAGGGCAATCCGCTCCCGCAGGAGATGTACGACGCGCTGCACGCCGGTGACGACAGTGTCGGCGGTTACAACTCCAATGTGCTGATCCTGCTGCACATTCCGGGCGACGGATCGAAGGCCACGGCCATCTCCATCCCGCGCGACGACTACGTGACCCTGGCCCCGGCGTCCTGTGTCGGTGGCACCTCGCCGTGCAAGGACAAGATCAAGACGGCCTACGGCTGGGCCTACGTCGGCGCCAAGGACCGGCTGGCCAAGACGATCTCCGATCCGCAGGCTCTGGAACAGGCGGCCCGCGAAGAGGGACGCAAGGCGGAGATCGCGACGATCAAGTCCTTCCTCGGCAACAACGTTCCGATCGACCATTTCGTCGAGGTCACGCTGGTCGCGTTCTTCCAGATCGCCCAGGCCGTGCAGCCGATCACCGTCTGCCTCAACGAGCGCACCCAGGACGACTTCTCCGGCGCCGACTTCCAGAAGGGCGTGCAGGACATCGACGCCTCGCAGGCCATGGCGTTTGTCCGGCAGCGCCGCGACCCCGACGAATCGCTGAACTTCACCGACCTGGACCGCACCCGGCGCCAGCAGGCGTTCATTGTGGCGCTCGCCCACAAGCTCGCGCAGAGCGGCGCGGTCAGCAGCCCGAGCACCCTGCGCAACCTGCTCGACGTCGCCAAACAGAACATCGCCATCGACGACAAGCTGGACATGCTGCAGTTCGTGCAGCACGCCTCCACGCTGGTGTCGGGCGGCATCACCATGTACACGCTGCCGGTGCAGGACTTCGGTGACGCGCCGAACGTCAACGGCGACCTGGAGTCGATCAACATCGTCGACATGAACCAGATCCACGGCATCGTGAAGGACATCATGGCGGGCAGCGGTCCGCCGTCGCCGACCACCACCGCGGCGCCGACCTCGGTTCCCGCCGCGGCCGGTGTGACGGTGAACGTGATCAACGGTTCCGGTGAGCAGGGCCTGGCGGCCCGGCTCGAGACCGCCTTGGCCGGTAAGGGTTTCACGCCGGGGAAGCCCACGTCCGACGAGGCGCGCGCCACGAGTTCGCTGACCTACGGGGCCGGCGCGGAACAGGCGGCCACGGCGCTGGCGACCCAGCTGGGTCTCACCGCCAAAGCGTCCGCCGCCCGCGAGGACAACACGATCCAGCTGATCGTCGGCACGGAGGACGCGACCTCGGGTCCGATCGCGGATCTGGCCGGGCCCGCCCCGGATTCGAGTTCGTCCAGTGCCGCCACCACGACCGCTCCGCCGCCGCCCCCGGTGAACGCGACCGCCACGGGCGCCAACGCCCCCGCGCCGACGGACCTGTCGAGCATGGACGGCAACGCCAACGGCGTCCCCTGCGTGAAGTAGCGTCCGGCAACGACATTCGCCGGTGCGGCCGGTTTGCGGCCGCGCCGGCGGGCCACGGTGTGCGGCTGTAGGCCCCCTGACGAATCCGTGCCGGCCCGCGGAGAACGTGATTTTTCGGGCGCCTACCAGCGCTTTCGGCGGGCTCGGCCGGGAGCGGATCGCACGGGAGGCGCGCCGGTCAATTCTCGGATCGGCGTCGCCGGGTGCCTATATTCGGTCACATGACGTACGCAGGGGACAGCGGACGCTCCGAGCCGGGGGACCCGGATCCGGCCACCATGCCATTGCGCCCGCAGCAGGCGCAGACCGTGCCCGGCGCCACCGCGGGTGGGTGGCCGACCGCGGCCCGGCCGGTATCGGGTGGTCCGAGCGGCCCTCGCCGCACGCTGCTGACAGCGGGCCGGACGTTGATGGCCCTGCTGGCCGTGACGGTTCTGGTCGGCACGGGCGCGGCGTACAAGGGGTATCACGACGTGCTGGCGGGAGTCACCACCTCGCAGGCACTCGACGACGGCCCCAAATCCGCGAACGCCGACCAGAACATCCTCGTCATGGGGCTCGACAGCCGCCTGGACGAGAAGGGCAATCCGCTCCCGCAGGACATATACGACGCGCTGCACGCCGGCGACGACAGCGTCGGCGGTTACAACTCGAATGTGCTCATCCTGCTGCACATCCCGGGTGACGGATCCAAATCGACCGCGATCTCCATCCCGCGCGACGACTACGTCGCGCTGGACCCCTCGGCCTGTGACGTCGCGCCCTGCAAGGGCAAGATCAAGCAGGCCTACGGCTATGCCTACGAGCGGGCCAAGGTGAAGCTGGAGAACGCGAAGACGGTCACCGATCCGGTCACCATCGAACAGAAGTCGCGCGACGCCGGCCGCAAGGCCGAGATCGCGACCGTGCGCACCTTCCTCGGTGGCAACGTGCCGATCGACCACTTCGTCGAGGTCACGCTGGTGGCGTTCTTCCAGATCGCGCAGGCGGTCCAGCCGCTCACGGTGTGCCTGAACGAGCGGACCCAGGACGATTTCTCCGGCGCCGACTTCAAGAAGGGCCGTCAAGAGATCGACGCCGCGCAGGCCATGGCGTTCGTCCGGCAGCGCCGCGACCCCGACCCGTCGCTGAACTTCACCGACCTCGATCGCACCCGGCGCCAGCAGGCGTTCATCGTGTCGCTGGCCCGCAAGCTGAGCAACACCGGCGCCGTCGCGAGCCCGTCCACTCTGCACAGCCTGCTCGACGTGGCCAAACAGAACATCGCCGTCGACAGCACACTCGACCTGGTGGCCTTCGCGCAGCGCGCCTCGCAGCTGATGTCGGGCGGGATCACCCTCTACACCTTGCCGGTCAAGGACTTCGGCACCGACGATCTCGGTGAGGACATCAACCTGGTCGACCTGAGCCAGATCCACGCGATCGCCAAGAGCCTGCTCTCGGGCGGTTCGGTGCCGACCACCGCGGTCGCGCCGACCACGGTCTTCTCCGCTGCCGGGGTCGTGGTCAACGTGATCAACGGGTCCGGGCAGACCGGGCTCGCCGCCCGCCTCGAACAGGCGCTCACCGGAAAGGGATTCACGCAGGGCACGGTCGGCACCGGCACCATCCGCAGCGTCACCACCCTGAGCTACGGTTCCGGCGCCGACGCGGCCGCCACCTCGCTGGCCGAGACCCTGGGCCTGACCGCGACCAAGTCGGCCGCGCTGGACCCCGACACCATCCAGCTCATCGTCGGTACCGACGGCGCGTCCTCCGGTCCGATCGCCGAGCTGGCCGCCTCGATCCCCGACACCACGTACGCCGCCACCACGACCAGCGGCGGTTCGGCCGCCACCAGTACCGAGCCGCCGGCGCCGGTCTCGGCCACCGCCACCGGGGTGAATGCCCCCGAACCGACCGACCTGTCGAGCATGGACGGCGGCGACATCCCCTGCGTCAAATAGGTCCGCCGGACCGTGCGGACGGGTGGCCGGAATCCGGTCCGTGACCTGGTGGTAGCCCCTTATTCACTGGGCGTGGCCGAGCCCGCGAGCTAAACTTTGTGCACACAGACGTTCGAGAACGGAAAGCAGGCTCAGGCACCTATTGCGAACCCACGATGAATTCGGCGATCAGACCTCTACGTCAGGGATCGGCAACGGCGCGGGACCGGCCGCGCGGACCGTCCGTTCCAACATCGAACTCGCACCCGAATCCGTGTTCGGCTTTCTCGGTTCGGCGGACGAGAACCTCCGTGAACTCGAGCGCCTGCTCGACGCCGACATCCACGTTCGCGGCAATGCCGTCACCCTGACCGGCCTGGCGGCCGAGGTGGCGCTCGCCGAGCGGGTGGTCGAGCAGCTGGTGGCGCTCACCGCGCGCAACCGCGTGGTCACGGCGGAGGCCGTCCGGCACACCGTGCGCATGCTCACCGAGGGTTCGTCGGATTCGCCGGCCGAGGTGCTGAGCCTGGACATCCTGTCCCGCCGGGGCAAGACCATCCGCCCGAAGACGCTCAACCAGAAGCACTACGTCGACGCCATCGACAAGAACACCATCGTGTTCGGCATCGGCCCGGCCGGTACCGGTAAGACGTACCTGGCCGTGGCCAAGGCCGTGCAGGCGCTGCAGACCAAGCAGGTCAACCGCATCATCCTGACCCGGCCGGCGGTCGAGGCGGGCGAGCGGCTGGGCTTCCTGCCGGGCACGCTGAACGAGAAGATCGACCCGTATCTGCGCCCGCTGTACGACTCGCTGCACGACATGATGGACCCGGAGGCGATCCCGAAGCTCATGGCCTCGGGTGTCATCGAGGTGGCGCCGCTGGCCTACATGCGCGGCCGGTCGCTCAACGACTCGTTCATCATCCTGGACGAGGCGCAGAACACCACGCCCGAGCAGATGAAGATGTTCCTGACCCGGCTCGGCTTCGGCTCGAAGATCGTCGTCACCGGTGACGTCACCCAGGTCGACCTGCCCGGCGGCACTCAGTCGGGGCTGCGGGTGGTCAGCGAGATCCTGTCCGGTGTGGAGGACATCCACTTCGCGCAGCTCACCTCCAGTGACGTGGTGCGGCACCGGCTGGTGGCCGACATCGTCGACGCCTACGGGCGCTACGAGGCGGAGACCCGGCCGGTGGTGCAGGCGCACTACACCGGTAACCGGGCGCAGCGGCGGGCGGCGGATCGCGCCTCCGGGCGTGGCTGAGCCGCGATTCGTGTCCACGTTCGCCCCGGTGTTCTCGGGTCTCGCCATGCTTCCCGATCCAATTCGCCGGGTGCCGATCCCGCGCGATCTCGACTCGGTCGCCTCGATCGGCGCCGAGGTGGATGCCACCGACGTCGGGCTGCCGGCCGACTATCCGCAGCGGATCTGGCGCCGGATGCGCTGGTTGTATCGCAGCGGTGTGCATCCGGCGATCCAGGTGTGCATCCGCCGCCGGGGCGCGGTCGTGTTCGATCGGGCGCTCGGGCACGCGCGCGGGAACGGGCCCGGCGAGGCTCCCGGGACGCCGGTCGTGCCGGTCACGACCGATACCCGGTTCGCCGCGTATTCGGCGTCCAAGGGCGTGATGGCGTTCGTGGTGCATCTGCTGGTCGAGCGTGGCCTGGTCGAGCTGGACGCGCCGGTGGCCCGCTACATTCCCGAATACGGTTGTCTCGGTAAGGAATCCATCACCATCGGCCAGGTGCTGTCGCACCGGGCCGGGGTCGCCTGGCTGCCACGGCATGCTCTGGAACCCGCCGCGGTGGGGGACCGGGACCTGTTGGTACGCAACCTGTGTGCGGTGCGCCCGGCCACCACCCCGGGCAAATATCAGGCCTACCACGCGCTTTCGGGCGGGTTCATCCTCGGCGAGGTCGTGCACCGGGTGACCGGCAAGGATCTGCGCACGGTGCTGATCGAGGAGATCCTGGACCCGCTCGGGTTCACCGCCACGAACTACGGTGCGACCCCGGACGAGATCCCCGCCCTGGCCCGCAACTATCTGACCGGCCTGAACGTGCCACCCATGACGACCATGGTCGAACGGATCATCGGTGTCTCGCTGGCCGACGCGGTGGAGGCCGGTAACGGTCCCGCCCACCTCGGTATCCTGGCGCCGGCCGCGAACCTGGTCACCACCGCGCACGAGCTGTCCCGGTTCTACGAGATCTTCCGGCGCGGTGGCGAACTCGACGGCGTCCGGATCATGCGCCCGGAAACCGTTGCGGCCGCGCTGGTTCCGCAGTCCCGCATCGAACCCGACCTGATGCTCGGGGTGAACGCCGGCTTCGGCTACGGCCACATGCTCGGCGGCCGCCTGGTGAACCTGTTCGGTCCCGACACCCGGCTCGCCTTCGGGCATCACGGCTTCACCAGCATCGCCGCGTGGGCCGATCCCGAGCGCGCGCTCTCGGTGGCGGTCATGACCAGCGGAAAGGTGATCCTGCATCCGGAGCTCAACCGCTTCTTCGGCCTGCTGTGGGGAATCACCGCGGAGACACCGAAGGTGCCGGAGTCCGAGCTGTACTTCTAGATTGCGGTGCGGGTTCCGCCCCGGCGATTCGCTGCGGCCCTCGGGTCCGGACAACTTATACATTCTGGTTATCACTGGATAGACGACCAGGAGGAAGCATGTCCGATTCGCAGACCGATGCTCCGACCAAGTTCCCATCCACGGCCGCACGTCTGGGAGCCGAGACCCTGGGCACGTTCTGGCTGGTCCTCGGCGGCTGCGGCGCGGTCGTGTTCTTCGGTGGCGCCGAGCGGGTGGCGGTCTCGCTCGCCTTCGGTCTGACCGTGCTGACGGGTGCGTATGCCCTGGGCCACATTTCGGGCGCGCACTTCAATCCGGCCGTGACGGTCGGGCTCGCGACGGCCCGCCGGTTCGGCTGGCAGAACGTCCCGGGCTATGTCGCGGCGCAGGTCGTCGGCGCGACGTTGGGCGGCTTGGCGATCCTGATCATCGCCAAGGGGCAGAGCGGCTTCGTCGCCAAGGGGCACATGGCCACCAACGGCTGGGGCGGGGACAACTACTCGCTGTGGGCAGTGATCATCGCCGAGATCCTGCTCACCGCCATGTTCCTGTACGTGATCCTGGGCGTGACCTCGCCGCGCGCCACCCCGGCGACGGCCGGTGTGACCATCGGTCTCGCCCTGACGCTCATCCACTTGGTCTCGATCCCGATCGACGGCACCTCGGTGAACCCGGCCCGCTCGCTCGGTGTCGCCTGGTTCGGTGGCGGGCACGCCCTGGCGCAGGTGTGGGTGTTCCTCGTCGCGCCGCTGGTCGGCGCGATCCTCGCCGGTGTCACACACAAGTTGATCACCGGCGAGGACTGATCCGCCGGTACACGAGTGTCTTCGGGGCACCGCCCGGCGGCCCCTGCGGTCGTGCCGGCGGTGCCCGGGTCGGTACCGGTGACCGCGCGGCGCGAAGGTCATGGTGAACATCACGGCCGTGGGCGGCGGGGGCGCGGTTGTTCGGCGGGTACGGTTAACGGTCGAATCCGCGGGGTTCGCCGGGCGTTAACCCTGCTGTGAAACAACCTCTGACGAAGGGTCGGTGGGCAATCGAGAGGTGGGCCGGACATGTCTCCGCAAGCGCAGGCCGGTGACACGGTGCTCGACGCTCCGATGTGGCGCGCCGAGTTCGCACCGTCCGCCCGCACGTTGCCCGACATTCTGGCGGCGACCACCGCGGCCCATCCGGACGCGCCGGCCGTCGACGACGGCGAGATCGTCCTCTCCTACGCCGAGCTCCGCGACGAGATCGACGCCGGCGTGCGGGCGCTGGCCGCCGCCGGGGTGCGGCCCGGCGACCGGGTGGGTGTCCGCATGCCGTCGGGATCGTGCGCGCTCTATGTGACGATCCTCGCGGTGCTGCACGCGGGCGCCGCCTACGTCCCGGTGGACGCCGACGATCCCGACGAGCGGGCTCGGCTGGTCTTCGGTGAGGCGCGGGTCACCGCGGTGGTCACGGCGGCCGGGATCGAGCCGGTCGAGCGGGCCGAGCCGGCCGCGCCGGACGAGCCGCGCCTGCCCACACCCGCCGACGACGCGTGGATCATCTTCACCTCCGGTTCCACCGGCACCCCGAAGGGTGTCGCGGTGACCCACCGCAACGCGGCCGCATTCGTCGACGCCGAGTCCCGGCTGTTCCTGGCCGACGATCCGATCCGGCCGGGTGACCGGGTGCTGGCCGGGCTGTCGGTCGCCTTCGACGCCTCGTGCGAGGAGATGTGGCTGGCCTGGCGGCACGGCGCCTGCCTGGTGCCCGCGCCGCGTGCCCTGGTCCGCACCGGCGCCGACCTGGGTCCCTGGCTGATCCGGCGCGAGATCACCGTCGTGTCCACCGTGCCGACGCTCGCCGCGACCTGGCCGGTGGAGGCGCTGGAAGCGGTGCGGCTGTTGATCTTCGGCGGTGAGGCGGTGCCGCCGGAACTGGCCGAGCGGCTGGCCGGTGACCGGCAGGTGGGTCGCGAGGTGTGGAACACCTACGGCCCCACCGAGGCCACGGTGGTCGCCTGTGCCGCGCTGCTGGACGGTTCCTTCCCGGTCCGGATCGGCCTGCCGCTGGACGGCTGGGACCTGGTGGTGGTCGACCCGGCCGGAAATCCGGTGGGGGAGGGCGAATCCGGGGAATTGGTGATCGGCGGGGTCGGTCTGGCCCGCTATCTGGACCCGGCCAAGGACGCGGAGAAGTACGCCCCGCTGGAGTCCGTGGGCTGGGAACGCGCTTATCGCAGTGGGGATCTGGTCCGCAACGACGCGGCCGGCCTGGTGTTCCTGGGCCGCGCCGACGATCAGATCAAGATCGGTGGGCGCCGGATCGAACTGGGCGAGATCGACACCGCGCTACAGCACCTGCCCGGGGTGACCGGCGCGGCGGCGGCGATCCGAACCACCAAGGCGGGCAACAAGATTCTGGTCGGCTACCTCACCGGTCCCGAGCCCGGCAGTGATCTGTCGGCGGCCCGGGCCCGCTTGGCGGAGCAGCTGCCCAAGCCGCTGGTGCCACGTCTGGTGGCGGTGGAGCGGCTGCCGACCCGGACCTCCGGGAAGGTGGACCGCGACGCCCTGCCCTGGCCGCTGCCCAAGGCTGTCGACGCCGATCCCGGACTGTCCCCGACCGCGCAATGGGTTGCCGGACTGTGGGATTCGATCCTGGGTGCCGAAGTGACCGACCCCGGTGCCGATTTCTTCGATCTCGGCGGAACATCCTTGGCCGCAGCGCAATTGGTGGCCGCGCTGCGGGAACGGTACCCGCGCATCGCCGTCGCCGACCTCTACGACCAGCCGCGGCTCGGCGCGCTGGCCGACTTCCTCGACCTCAGCACACCCGCCGCGGCGGTCACCGAGCGCGCGGTGCGCCCGGTGGCGCGCCGGGCGCAGCTGGTCCAGATCCTGGCGACCGTGCCGCTGACCACCATGACCGGCCTGCAATGGTTCACCTGGCTGGCCGTCGTCGGCAATATCGCGGCTCGGTCGGGGAGGTTGCCGTGGCTGCCGCACCTGTCGTGGTGGTGGGTGCTGGTCGCGTTCGTGCTGTTCATTTCGCCGCCGGGCCGGATGGCGTTGTGCGTCATCGGCTCCCGGCTGCTGCTCGGCGGCGTGCGGCCCGGGACCTACCCGCGGGGCGGGGCCGTACACCTGCGATTGTGGGCGGCGGTGCGGCTGTCGGAGGCCAGCGGTGCCGAGAACCTGTCCGGCGCACCGTGGATGGTGCCGTTCGCGCGAGCGCTCGGCGCCCGCATCGGCCGCGGCGTCGACCTGCACACACTGCCGCCGGTCACCGGCATGCTCGAGCTCGGCGACGGATGCAGTGTGGAGCCCGAGGTGGACCTGTCCGGGTACTGGATCGACGGCGACCGGGTGCACCTCGGGCCGATCGAGATCGGGCCCGGCGCGGTCGTAGGTGCGCGGTCGATCCTGTTGCCCGGCACCAAGATCGGCCGCAATGCCGAGATCGCGCCCGGTTCGGCGGTCGCGGGCAAGGTGAAGGCCGAGCAGGAATGGGCGGGCTCGCCCGCGGTCAAGGTCGGCAAGGCGCGCCACCGCTGGCCCGACCAGTCGCCGCCGCGCGCCCGGCACTGGATCGCGATCTTCGGGATCAGCTCGATGCTGCTGGCCGCGGTGCCGGTCCTGGGCCTGGCCGCGGGCGGCGCCTGCGTCGCCTGGTGGATCCGCGACACCGCCACCCTCGGCGCCGGGCTCGGCCGCGCGTTCGTGATCCTGCCGGTCGCGTCGCTGGTGAGCCTCGGGGTGTACGCGGCCGTCACCATCGTCGCGGTGCGGGCACTGAGCATCGGGTTGACCACGGGACATCACCCGGTGCGCAGCCGGGTCGGCTGGCAGGCGTGGGCGACCGAACGCCTGCTGGATTCCGCGCGGACCTTCCTGTTCCCCATGTACGCCGGCCTGCTGACGCCGATCTGGCTGCGGCTGCTGGGCGCCAAGGTCGGCAAGCAGGTGGAGGCTTCCACCGTGCTGATGCTGCCCAAGTTCACCACCGTCGCCGACGGCGCGTTCCTGGCTGACAACACCATGATCGCCGGGTACGAGCTCGGCGGCGGCTGGATGCGGATCGGTGAATCCAAGGTCGGTAAGCGAGCCTTCCTCGGTAACTCGGGCATGACCGCGCCGGGCCGCCGGGTCCCGAAGAACGGGCTGGTCGCGGTGCTGTCGGCGGCGCCGTCGAAGGCGAAGGCGGGTTCGTCGTGGCTGGGCAGCCCGCCGGTGCGGTTGCGGCGGGCCGCGGGCGGCGGCGACCTCGAGCGCACCTTCCGCCCGCCGCTGCGGCTGCGAATCGCGCGGGCCGTCGTCGAGACCTGCCGGCTGGTCCCGGTGCTGGTGACCTTCGCGATCGGGCTCGGGGTGCTGTTCGCACTGGCCTGGCTCGCGCGCACACTGGGCCACCTGCCGGCGGCGCTGCTCAGCGGCGTGGTGCTGATGGCCGCCGGGGCGGTCGCGGGCGCGAGTTCGGTTGTGGCGAAATGGATTCTGGTCGGCCGGATCCGGGCCGGGGACCATCCGTTGTGGAGTTCGTTCGTGTGGCGGAACGAGGTCGCCGACACGTTCGTCGAGCATGTGGCCGCGCCCTGGTTCGCGCGTGCGGCCACCGGGACGCCTGTCCTGAACGTCTGGTTGCGGGGACTCGGCGCCACCATCGGCCGCGGGGTATGGTGCGAGTCCTATTGGCTTCCGGAGGCGGACCTGGTGACTCTCGGCGACGGCGCGACCGTGGAGCGTGGCTGCGTGGTGCAGACCCATCTGTTCCACGATCGGATCATGGCCATCGACACGGTGGTGCTGGAAGCGGGTGCCACGCTCGGACCGCACTGTGTCGCACTGCCGGCCGCGGTGGTCGGGGCCGGCGCCACCATCGGTCCCGCCTCGCTGGTGATGCGCGGCGACCGGGTTCCGGGCTCCACGCGATGGTGGGGCAATCCGATCGCGCCCTGGCCGGGCCACGCGGGATCGGGGCAGCCCGGATCGGGGACGTGATGCCGGGCAAGTTCTACGAGGACCCGATCGACGACTACCTGCCGCAGAACGGGAACCGGGGTTACCGGGTGTCGCGGTACGAGCTGGAGCTCGAGTACAAGGTGTCGAGCAACCGGCTCGCCGGGCGCGCCGAGATCGTCGCGGTCACGACGGGGACCCGGGATCGGTTCGCGCTGGACCTGTCTCAGGCGCTGACGGTGTCGAAGGTGTTCGTCAACGGCGCCAAGGCGGCCAAGTACACCCATCAGCGGGGCAAGCTGACGATCACGCCGCGGGACAAGGTGCCGGCGGGCGGGGTGTTGCGAATGGTGGTGCAGTACAACGGAACTCCGACGCCCACCCGGGGAGTGTGGGGTGAGGTCGGCTGGGAGGAGCTCGCCGAGGGCGCGCTGGTGGCCAGCCAGCCCAACGGCGCCGCCTCCTGGTTCCCCTGCGACGACCACCCGAGTTCCAAAGCCAGCTACCGCATTTCGATCACCACCGACAGCCCGTACTACGCGCTGGCCAACGGCACCCTGATGCGCAAGCAGGTGAAGGCCGCGCAGACCACCTGGGTGTACGAGATGCCGGAGCCGATGGCGAGCTACCTGGCCACCGTCCAGATCGGCCACTACGGCAAGCACCGCATCGAGGCGCCCCGCGCGACGCTGCCCATGCAAGCCGTTCTGCCGCAACGACTCCGGGCCGCCTTCGACCACGACTTCGCCCGGCAGCCGCAGATGCTGGCGGTGTTCACCGAGGCGTTCGGCCCGTACCCCTTCGAGGGGTACACCGTCGTGGTCACCGACGACGAACTCGAGATTCCGATCGAGGCCCAAGGCATCTCGGTCTTCGGTGCCAACCACTGCGACGGCAAGCGCGGCCACGAACGCCTGATCGCGCACGAGCTGGCGCACCAGTGGTTCGGCAACAGCGTCACCATCGCGAAGTGGCGCGACATCTGGCTGCACGAGGGCTTCGCCTGCTACGCCGAATGGATCTGGTCGGAAGCCTCCGGCGGCCCCAGCGCCGACCACCTGGCCCGCACCGCCCACCGCATGCTGTCGGTGCTGCCCCAGGACATCGTCATCGGCGACCCGGGGCCGGAGAAGATGTTCGACGACCGCGTCTACAAGCGCGGCGCCCTCACCCTGCACACCCTGCGCCTGCGCCTCGGCGATCCGTCCTTCTTCGACCTGCTGCGCGCCTGGACCACCCGGTTCCGCCACGCGTCGGTGACGACGGACGAATTCACCGATCTGGCCGGGCATTACAGCGAGGCGCCGCTGCGGGACCTGTGGGCGGACTGGTTGTACGGCATGCCGCTGCCGGCGCTGCCCGCGGCGGGAGTCGTTGCCGCAAAGGGTGATTCGTAGCGACCGGATCACTCGGCTCGGTCGGCCAGCAACTGCATCGCCTGCGGTGCGAGCTCCGGTCCGAACAATTCGGTTTTGACCTGCAATACGGTGGCGCCGACGCGGCGCAGTTCCCAGGAGTCCGCCGGCGCCGAGCCCGGATCGTATACGGGTCCGTGCCACTCGAGTCGTGCTGGAGCGTCGGTCGCCACCGTGACGCTCTTCCCGGTTGCGGCGCATTGCTTTACGGCCGCCGCGAGCCGGTCGTAGGCCGCCTGCGCGGACTGCTCGTCCCCGTACACCGCGACCACCTGGTGAAACGCGCTGTGCGGGCTGGCGAAGAACCCGCCGGCCCGGAAGGCCTGCCAGCCGGTGCCGTAGGTCGCCTTCTGGCTCAGTGCGGCGCCGCGGCTGCAGTCGGCTCCCGCGCCGTCCTGCGGCGCGGCGGTGAAGATCATCTGCGGGTCGATCCGGTGTCCGGTCAGGTCCGATACGTCTGAGCCGGTCAGGACAATGGCGTCGGCCTTCGCCGCGACCGCGCGCGGCGGTGCGGACCCGACCTTGCCGACCAGCCGTCGCGCCATTTCCGCGACGTACTTCTCGTCGCGGTCCGGCAGCGCCGCCCGCGCCTCGACCACCGTGCTGCCGACCCGGCGCACCTCCGCGACACAGCCGTTGTTCGCCCGGCCGTACCGATCACGCGGTGGGGCGGCGAAATCGGAGCATTGCCAACGGAATTGATCGGCGGCAGGCACGGTGACCGTCGCCGCGGCGCAGCCGCGCACCGCGGCCTCGATGCGGTCGACCACCGCGGCCGCCGCATCCTGGTCGGGATACACCGCCGCCACTTGCGTGGCCGCGGTGTCCGCGCCCTTCACGCTCGGACCGACCACCAGCAGCCGCTTCCGATACGACGCCGCACCGGTGCCGTACAGCCAACTGTCGTGATCGCGTCCCGCCCCTGTCGCGAACCCGCACGGACGCTGCGGAACGAACTGCGGGTCGCCCCGCCCGGTGTCGGCGAACGCGTCGTCGGGATCGGGCGCATACGTCACCTGGACGGAGGTGTTCCAGGTCAGCCCGGTGATCTGATCCAGCTCAGCGGGCGAGAGTCCGGTCCCGATATCCAGTTGCGCGTCCGTCGGATCACCCGGCGGCGGGACGGGCGACCCGACCGTGTCGCGCCCGCACCCCGCCGAACACAGTGCCACGATCGCCAAAATTGTTGCCGCACACCGCCGATAGCTGTTCACGCGCGCCCTCCCCGTCGTTGCGGACACGGTACGGGCGCCCGCGTTGCCGTTCGCTCAACGAACACTTGGACCCGGTGCGCGCCACGCTCGCCACCGGGGGCGTAGTCCACGGGTAGGTTCCGGGGGCGCGGGTGAACACGACTCGAAGGCGTTTCGCCGTACCGGCCGACCAGCTGGGCCTTCGACGGCGGCATCGGTCCGACGACGGGGGCCCGGACGGTCCTGTGGCAGACTCGGGAGCAGTCGTTCCGCAGGTTCGCCGACCGAGGAGGTTCGATGGTGCAGTCCACTCGTATCGTGCTGGCGTCGCGGCCGGTGGGGATGCCGGAGCCGGTGAACTTCCGGACCGAGACCGTCGAGTTGAAGGATCCGGTACCCGGCCAGGTGCTGCTGGAGACCCTGTACCTCTCGCTGGACCCGTACATGCGCGGGCGGATGAGCGACGCGAAATCATATGCGGCGCCGGTGCCGGTCGGCGGGGTGATGGTCGGCGCCACCGTCGGCCGGGTGCTCGAATCCGCCGATCCGGCGCTGTCGGCCGGGGATATCGTGCTCGGCTACGGCGGCTGGCAGACCCATTCGGTGGAATCGGTGTCCTACCTGCGGCGGCTCGATCCGTCCGTGGTGCCCGTCACCACCGCGCTCGGCGTGCTGGGCATGCCGGGCTTCACCGCGTACGCGGGCATGCGCAATATCGGCAGGCCGCGGCCGGGGGAGACCGTCGTAGTGGCCGCGGCGACCGGGCCGGTGGGCTCGATGGTCGGGCAGCTGGCGAAACTGTCCGGCGCCCGCGCGGTCGGGATCGCCGGTGGCCCGCGCAAGGTGGCCCTGCTGACCGACACCTTCGGCTTCGACGCCGGAATCGACCACCGCGCACCCGATTTCGCCGAACAGCTCGCGGCGGCCACCCCCGACGGGATCGATGTCTACTTCGAGAACGTCGGCGGCGCGGTATTCGACGCGGTGCTACCGCGATTGAACTCGTTCGCCCGAATTCCGGTGTGCGGCTTGATCGCCGGCTACAACCAGACCGAACTGCCGCCCGGCCCGGACCGGCTCGGCCTGCTGATGGGCATGATCCTCAAGCAGAGCCTGACCGTGCGCGGGTTCATCCAGGGCGAGTTCGCGCCGACCCAGACCGGCGAGTTCCTCACCGAGATCCAGCCCATGGTCGCCGACGGCCGCATCACCTATCTGGAGGACATCGTCGATGGCCTCGACCAGGCGGTCCCCGCCTTCCAGGGGTTGCTGACCGGCCGCAACCTCGGCAAGCTGATCGTCCGAGTCGCCGGCTGAATTCCGGCGGCCGGACACCCGGGCGCGGTAAACCGTGCGGTAAACCACGTGCTCAACGTGTCTGACCGGTGCCGGATCGGGGGCGCGACCCGTATAGGATTAGGCAGTGAGTATCGAGATCGCCAACGAGTCGGGTATCGACGTATCCGAGGAAGAGCTGGTCAGCGTCGCGCGCTTCGCCATCGGCAAGATGGACGTGCACCCCGCTGCCGAGCTGTCGATGGTGCTGGTGGATCTCGACACCATGGCCGATCTGCACATGCGGTGGATGGACCTACCCGGCCCCACCGACGTCATGTCCTTCCCGATGGACGAGCTGGAGCCCGGCGGTCGCCCCGACGGCGCCGAACCGGGCCCGTCCATGCTCGGTGACATCGTGCTCTGCCCCGAGTTCGCCGCCGGTCAGGCGGAGAAGGCGGGCCATCCCCTGGCCTACGAGCTGGCGTTGCTGACGGTGCACGGTGTGCTGCACCTGCTCGGCTACGACCACGCCGAGCCGGAGGAGGAGAAGGAGATGTTCGCGCTGCAGAACCAGCTCCTCGCGGCCTGGTACGAGAGCCAGCTCGAGGCCGAGCGCCGCGCCGCCGCCGCCGAACGGGACCGCAGCCTGCTGGGCAAGACCGGTTTCGACCCTTCCGCAGGTGACCCGCTGGGCCTGGCGTGAGTTCTCCGGTCCTGTTCGTCCTGGCGTGCGCGCTGGTTCCGATCGGCGGGATGCTGGCCGCCACCGATGCCGCCCTGATGACGATTTCGCCTGCGCGCGTGGAGGATCTGGTGCGGGCCGACCGGGCCGGTGCCCGCCGGCTGCTGCGGGTGACGGCCGACCGGCCCACCTACATCAATCTGGTCGTGCTGCTGCGGCTGGTCTGCGAGATCTCGGCCACGGTGCTGCTGGCGGCGGCGCTGAACGGGCCGCTCGGCTCGGGCTGGGCGCTGGCGGTGACCGCGGTCGCCATGGTGCTGATCGACTATCTGGTCATCGGTGTCGGGCCGCGCACGCTGGGCCGCCAGCACGCGTATTCGATCGCCCTGCTGGCGGCGTTGCCGCTGCAGGTGATCGGCACGCTGCTCAGCCCGCTGAGCCGGCTGCTGATCCTGATCGGTAATGCCATCACGCCCGGTAAGGGATTTCGCAACGGCCCCTTCGCTTCCGAGATCGAGTTGCGCGAAATCGTCGACATGGCACAGAAATCCGGTGTGGTCGACTCCGAGGAGCGCCGGATGATCCAGTCGGTCTTCGAACTCGGCGACACTCCCGCCCGCGCGGTGATGGTGCCGCGGACCGAGATGGTGTGGATCGAGGACGACAAGACCGCGAATCAGGCCATGTCGCTTGCGGTTCGGTCCGGGCATTCGCGAATTCCGGTGATCGGGGAGAACGTCGACGACATCCTGGGCGTCGTCTACCTGAAAGACCTTGTGCCCTACGCGGATCGGGGTAAGAAGGTGCAGGTGCGCGAGGTGATGCGCCCGGCGGTGTTCGTGCCCGACTCCAAACCACTGGATCACCTGCTGGACGAGATGCAGCGGCACCGCAACCACATGGCGTTGCTGGTCGACGAATACGGCGGCATCGCCGGCCTGGTCACCATCGAGGACGTCCTCGAGGAGATCGTCGGCGAGATCGCCGACGAATACGACACCGACGAGACCGCACCGGTCGAGGATCTGGGGAACGGCAAGTTCCGGGTCTCCGCGCGGCTCGAGGTGGAGGATCTCGGGGAGCTGTTCGGGCTCGACATCGAGGACGAGGACGTCGACACCGTCGGCGGCCTGCTGGCCCACGCCCTGGGCCGGGTGCCGCTGCCGGGGTCGAAGGCGGTCGTGCACGGCCTGCAACTGCGGGGCGAGGGCGGGGCCGATGCGCGCGGCCGGGTCCGGGTGCACACGGTGGTGGTGCGGCGAGCCAAGGACGCGGGCGACAAGACGGAGAACTACACCGGACAGGAACTCGACCCAGAGCTCCTGGAGGACGAGGGAGACAACGATGACTGAACTGGACGCCGAGGACACCAAGCTGGTCGTGCTGGCCCGGGGCGCGATGGGCCGCACCGGTGGCACCAGCGGTGCCGCCGTCCGCGACACCGACGGCCGCACCTACGCCGCCGGCCCGGTCGATCTGCCCTCGCTGCAGCTGACCGCCCTGCAGGCCGCCGTCGCGGCCGCGATCTCCAGTGGCGCAGAGGGATTCGAGGCGGCCGTGGTGGTCGAGGGCTCCTTCCGCGACGCCGGCGTGAGCGCCGTGCGCGAGGTGAGCGCGGGCGCCAAGCTGGTGTTCGCCGACCGCAGCGGCAACGTGTTCGACGCCGTTCGCAGCGAGGCCGCTCGATGACCGAATTCCGTTCGGGATTCGTCTGTTTCGTCGGCCGGCCGAACACCGGCAAGTCGACGCTCACCAATGCCATGGTGGGCCAGAAGATCGCGATCACGTCCTCGCGGCCGCAGACCACCCGCCACACCATCCGCGGCATCGTGCACCGGGAGCACTGCCAGCTGATCCTGGTCGACACCCCCGGTCTGCACCGGCCGCGCACCCTGCTGGGGCAGCGCCTCAACGATCTGGTGCGCGACACCTACTCCGAGGTCGACGTCATCGCGATCTGCATTCCGGCCGACGAGAAGATCGGTCCCGGTGACCGCTGGATCGTCGAGCAGATCCGGCAGATGGCGCCCAAGACGACCCTGATCGGCGTGGTCACCAAGATCGACAAGGTCGGCCGGGACGCCATCGCCCACCAGTTGATGGCGGTCTCCACGCTGCTCGGTCCCGAGGCCGAGGTGGTTCCGGTCTCGGCGGTCGCCGGTGAGCAGGTGGAAGTGCTGGTCGACGTGATCGCGTCGAAGATGCCCGAGGGCCCGGCCTTCTACCCCGACGGAGAGCTGACCGACGAGCCCGAGGAGACGCTCATGGCCGAGCTGATCCGTGAGGCCGCGCTCGAGGGCGTTCGCGACGAGCTGCCGCACTCGCTGGCGGTGGTGATCGAGGAGGTGCTCGAACGCGAGGAGAACGAGGACATGCTCGATGTCCACGCCATCCTCTACGTCGAGCGTCCGAGCCAGAAGGCCATCGTCATCGGTAAGAGCGGTGGGCGGCTGAAAGAGGTCGGCACCAATGCTCGGCACCAGATCGAGCGCATCCTGGGCAACCGGATCTACCTGCACCTGCACGTGAAGGTCGCCAAGGATTGGCAGCGCGACCCGAAGCAGCTGCGCAAGCTCGGGTTCTGACGTCGCGGAATCGCCTGCTCGACGCGGGTGGTTCCACGTCTCCCATAGACATACATTCGGTATGTATGTAAAACTGGGATGACCGCGCCACTCAGGAGGAACCATGGGAACCAGTGCAGAACTCGGTCCTACTCGCGACATCACCCTGCCCGGCGGCCGGATCCGCTACCACGAGACCGGCGACGGGGCCACGGTCGTCTTCGTGCACGGGCTGCTCGTCAATGCCGACGTCTGGCGCAAGGTCGTTCCCGCGATGGCGGCGGCCGGGTACCGCTGCCTCACGCCGGACTGGCCTCTGGGCGCGCACTCGATTCCGGTGCCCGAAGCGGACCTGACGCCCGCCGGTGTGGCCGACCTGGTCGCCGACTTCCTCGCAGAGCTCGACCTCGACGATGTCACCGTGGTCGCCAACGACACCGGCGGTGCCATCACACAGGTATTGCTGACCCGCAGGCCGCAACGGATCGGGCGCGTCGTGCTGGCCTCGGTCGACTGTTACGAGGCCTTCCTGCCGCAACCGTTCACCATGCTGTCCGCCCTGGCCCGAATTCCGGGATCGCTGCGGCCGATGACCGAGGCCCTGCGACTCCGCGCGCTGCACCGGCTGCCGATGGTGCTCGGCTGGGTCGCCAAATACCCTGTGCCGCCTCATATCACCGACTCCTACCTGCTGCCGAGCCGGCGGTCCGCCGCCATCCGCCGGGACCTGCGCCGGTTCCTGCGAGCCGCACGGCGGCGAGTGACCCTGGAGGCCGCGACCCGCTTCGGATCCGTCGACATTCCGGTGCTGGTGGTCTGGGCGCGCGAGGAGAAGCTGTTCCCGATCCGGCTCGCGGAGCGGCTGGTTCGCGACCTGCCGCGGGCGAGTCTCGAGTTCGTCGACGACTCGTACACCTTCCTGCCCGAGGACCAGCCCGAGTTGCTCACCGCGAAGATCTTGGAGTTCACTCGCATGCATGCCACGTCGTAGTCAGGAGGATCGCTCGCGTACCACGCGAGCCGCGCTCGAGCAGGCCGGTCGGCGGCTGTTCGTCGAGCACGGCTTCGCTGGGACCTCGGCCGAGTCGCTGGTGGCCCAGGCCGGCGTCACCCGGGGGGCGCTGCACCACCACTACGGCGACAAGCGCGGCCTGTTCCTGGAGGTGCTCGAACAGATCGAGGCCGAGGTCACCGCCGAGATCGAGGCCGCTGTCGCCACGGTCGGTCCCGACGATGTCCTCGGCGCGATGACGGCGGGGCTGGCCGCCTTCCTGGACATCTGCCGCCGCCCGGAGATGGTGCGCATCGTCCTCGTCGACGCCCCCACCGTCCTGGGCTGGCAGGCGTGGCGCGAACTCGAGGCCCGCCACGGCCTGGGGTTGTTGACCACACAGTTGGAGCGTGCGCGGGCTGCCGGCCTGATCGCCGACGCGCCCGTCCCCGTGCTGGCGCAGTTGCTGCTCAGCGCGATCGCCGAGGCCTCGCTGATCGTCGCGCACGCCGACGACCCGGTGGCCGCGCAGGCGCAGACCCAGCAGTCACTGTTGCAGCTGGTGGCGGGGCTGCTCAGAACCTGATCGGAGCTACTGTTCCCACCACGGGAGCGGGCGCAGCCGCTCCCAGTGCAGTTCGGACTCCAGTTGCGCGGCGAGCGCGACCAGCCGCGGTTCGGTGTTCGCGGCGCCCATCAGCTGGGCGCCCACCGGCAGGCCGGTGTCGGTGAATCCGGCGGGGACGTTGATCGACGGCCAGCCCAGCACGTTCCACGCGAAGGTGTAGGGGCAGGCCGCGGTGATCAGGGCGTCGGTGGCGGCGTGGCTCAGGCCGTCCATGGCGTGCACCCGTTCCGGCGGGCGGGCAGTGGTCGGGGCCAGGATCACGTCGAAATCCTGCAGGAAGGCGCCGATTCGCTTGTGCAGCAACGCTTCCAGGCTGCGGGCCACCGAGAGGACCGGGCCGCCGAGCAGGCTGCCGATCCGGGCATTGGCGCGGGTGCGGGGGTCGACGACGGCACCGGGCATGGCGGCCAGGGCTTTTCGCACACCGGCCAGGGAGCGGGGCAGGAAGCTGGCGCCGGTGGCCAGGCCGTAGGGCACGGGCGTCACTGTGACGGCGTGACCCAGCTCGGTCAGGACGGTGGCGATCGAGCGGACCCGCGCCTCGACCCTCGGGTCCAGTTTCGCCGGCACGGCGGTGAACGGAATGTTCAGGGCCACCGCGATGCGCAGCCTGCCCGGGTCGCGGCCGACATGGTCGGACAGGGTCACCGGCGGGGGAGTGTGCAGGTCGCCGGGGTGCGGTCCGGCCGCCACGTCCAAGAGCAGCGCGGCGTCGGCGACCGTGCGGGCCAGGGTGCCGTTGACGGTCAGGCCGTAGAACGACTCCGGCGGCGGCCAGGTCGAGATGCGTCCGCGCTGCGGCTTGATGCCGACCAGATTGGTCCAGCTCGCCGGGATGCGCACCGAGCCGGCGCCGTCGGAACCGATTGCGGCCGGGACCAATCCGGCGGCGACGGCCGCGGCGGACCCGCCCGAGGAGCCGCCGGGGGTGTGGTCGCGGTGCCAGGGATTGCGGGTGTAGCCGAAGGCGGCGCCGTCGGTGAACGGGTACTGGCCGATCTCGCAGGTATTGGTCTTGCCGACGACGATCGCGCCGGCGGCCCGCAGCCGGCGGACCACCTCGGCATCCTCGCGTGCGGCGGGGAAGTCGCCGCCGCAACCGAAAGCCGTTGGCGCACCGGCGATATCGGTGTCGTCCTTGATCGCGACGGGCACGCCGAGCAGCGGAAGCTCGACCCCGGCCGCGAGTCGGCGATCGGCTTCGGCGGCCTCGTCCAGCGCCTGTGTGCGGCGGACGACCCGGAAGGCGTTCAGGGTGGGTTGCGCGGCCTCGATCCGGTCCAGTGCGGACGCGGTCGCGAGGGCGGAGGTGGTCGTGCCGGATCGGATCGCGCCGGCGAGTTCGGCCAGGCCCAGGTCGCGGGTCGACGCCGTGGTCATTGTGATCTCCCTCTCGCGGTGCTGCTCCTCGACATTAGTTGGTCGCGTGTCCAGATTTGTTGGGTGAAACATCGGCGTTTTCAAATTGTGATGTCACCGTTCGGTGTCTTCGCAGGTCGCGCTTTCTGTTGCGGGTTCACGACGGCGACGGTTCCGCTTACGATGCGTCGGGTGAAGTGGATGTCCCGGGTATTCGCGTCGAACGACATACCGCCGCAATTGCGT
Organism: Nocardia stercoris; assembly: GCF_003696265.1. Classification (GTDB taxonomy): domain Bacteria; phylum Actinomycetota; class Actinomycetes; order Mycobacteriales; family Mycobacteriaceae; genus Nocardia; species Nocardia stercoris. The sequence continues at coordinate 553,146 of NZ_RFFH01000004.1, forward strand.
TCGGCTCTCACAGCCGAAGGGGTCGTGGTCTCCGCCGCGGCCGGTGGTTCGCTGGCGCGGCGCAATACGCGCGCGCCGCTGCACTACACGTCCTCGGGCTGGGAGCACATCGCGGGCGGCGTCCTGACGCTCACCCAGCGCCGGCTGTTGATCTTCGGCAACCGCCAAGCCCTGATCGACGTGCCGCTCGGCCACCCCGCCGTCGTGCTGCAACAGCAGGACGCCGATCGGTTGCTGGTCGAAGTGGACAACGGCCGGCTCGCCGGCAAACCCGGCTGGACGACCGCCCTGCTGCGCTCGGATCCGAACCAGATCCGCACCGCCGTAGCACTTTTCGCCGAGGCGGCCCGCGCCTGGCCGGTACCGCTGGACGCCGCCCGCCGCCGCGGCCCGAACGCGGTGGGCGGCCGGCCTTTCCCCTCGCAGGGGCCCGCGGGGCAGCACCCCGGGCAGCTGCCGGGGCATCAGCCCGCCGCGCGGACGTCGGGGCCGGTGGCCTACTGAACCTGAGCCCGCGCCGTTCGATGGACCCGGCGGGCCGGTATTCGATGCGCCGGGCGGCCGCGCGGACCGGCCGCGCTGAACCTGGCTCTGGGGCCCGCCGGGTGGTATCCGGAGTGTTTGCCGGGGTGCCGGGCCTGCCGCGCGCATTTCGAGAGCCCGTGCCCTACGAGCCCTGCGGGCCGGGGGCCGGTTCGCGGTCGCGCATGGCTTGCAGTTCGGAGCCGTCGTGGGCGCAGAAGATCGTCACGGCGTCGCTGTGATCGCGCCGAAGCTGTTGCAGGCGTTGGAGATTCGCTCGACGCTCGGCGGGCAGGGCCTGCATGACATTCTCGAAGAAACGGGTCAGCGGGGGTGTGCGGGGGCGGTCGAGGTCGACCTCGCCCGCGTTCATGTACGCGTCGCCGGCGTGCAGCAGCCAGCCGTCACCGGTCTCGATCGCCACGCCGGTGTGGCCGCGGGTGTGACCGGCCAGCGGGATCAGCAGGATAGACGGCGGAAGTCCCTCGAGGTCACGGACCGCGTCGAAACCGAACCAGCTCTCCCCGGTCTCGGAGTAGGTGCGCCAATCCGGGCCGTGCGCGAATTGTGCTGTGACATAACGTTGCTGCGCGACCAGGCCGGAGGCGTTGCGTGCCGCGTCGAGTTCGGTGGCGTGCACGTGCACCCGGGCGTTCGGGAAGTCCACCAGACCGCCCGCATGGTCGAGATCCAGGTGGGTGAGCACGATGTCGCGCACGTCGGACCGGTCGAAACCCAGCGCCTCGATCTGGCGGCCGACGGTCTGCTCGACGTCGCGGACCGGGTTGGTCAGCACCGCGAACTGCGGGCCCAGCCACTGCGCCGGTGTGCGAGCGCCGCGCTCGCCGATGCCGGTCTCCACCAGGATCAGCCCGGTGTCGTGCTCGATCAGCAGGCAGTGGCAGACCAGTTCGGCGCGGCGCAGTAGCCCCGGACCGCCGTCGAGCAGGCCGCCGCCGACCGGGCGCATGGTGCCGCCGTTGAGATGGTGGACGCGCATCAGGGGATCTCCTTGCTCAGGGTTTCGATGAGGTAGGCGCCGACCGAGCGCAGCGGCGCGGCGTCGCGCCAGGTCTTGGCCAGCAGCAGCGCGCCCTCGATCGAGGCCAGCGCCATCGTCGAAAGCTGTTCGGCGCGAGCGGGTTCGACCTCATATGCGGTGAGATAGCCGGTGATGGCCGAACGCCAGGAACCCAGCTGGTCCGCGACGGCTCCGCGCAGCGCGTCGCTGCCGTCCAGCGCGATATTGGCCAGCGGGCAGCCGCGTTCGTAGCCGGATTGCTCGAGCACCTCGACGAGCGCGTCGATCACCGCCGGGAAGCCGCCGGTGTCCAGCAGGGTGGTGAGCATGACCCGCATCTGCTCGCCGGACTGGGACACCGCCTCGGTGGCCAGCTGTTCCTTACCGCCGGGGAAGTGGAAGTAGAACGAGCCTTTCGGTGCGCCACCCGCGCTGACCAGCTGATTGAGCCCGGTTGCGTGGTAGCCCTGGCGCTGGAACAGGTCCGCCGCCGCGTCGAGGAAGCGCTGCCGGGTCTCGGATCGGGGTGCCATGGCAGCAACGGTAGACGAACTATGACGACCGGTCTAGTAATTGACTGCAACTCTTGCTGCGCCGACCATCTGCCTCCGCCGCGGACCTCCGCTTCCGGCTGCCGGATTCGGCACTGGCGTTGGCTGCTCGCCGCCGCGACGGGCACCGCTGGCTTGCTCACCGCCGCCGTGACCAGCTCCGATGCGTGCCATCCGCCGTTGCGACCGGCCTGAGTGCTCAATCATCGGCTCGACCGGGCAGAAATTGCGTGTTCGAGCGCGACATTGTGCGCTGAGGCCGGTGCTTGTCGTCGGAGGGACGTGAAAGGATGGCCTCGTGCTTCTGTACCGGGACCAGGCGATCGTGCTGCGCCAGCACAAGCTGGGCGAGGCCGATCGCATCGTCACGCTGCTGACCAGGCAGCACGGGCTGGTCCGGGCGGTCGCCAAGGGGGTCCGGCGCACCCGCTCGAAGTTCGGGGCGCGGCTCGAGCCCTTCGCCTACATCGACGTCCAGCTGCATCCCGGCCGCAACCTCGACATCGTCACCCAGGTCGACACGGTCGAGGCGTTCGCCGCCGACATCGTCGCCGACTATCCGCGCTACACCATCGCCTGCGCCGTGCTGGAGACCGCCGAACGCCTCGCCGGTGAGGAGCGCGCCCCTGCGCCCCGGCTGCACACGCTCACCGCCGGCGCGTTACGCGCGATCGCCCAGGGCCGCCGCCCGCCGCAGCTGATCCTCGACGCATTCCTGTTGCGCGCCATGGCATTCGCCGGTTGGGCTCCCGCGCTCACCGACTGTGCCCGCTGCGCCACCCCCGGCCCGCACCGCGCCTTCCACGTCGCCGCCGGCGGCGCTGTCTGCGTCCACTGCCGCCCGCCGGGTTCGGCCACCCCGTCCCCGGGCGTCCTGGACCTGATGGCGGCCCTGCAAGCCGGCGACTGGACCGGCATCCACGCTGTTCCCGAGCCGATCCGCCGCCAGGCCAGCGGCCTCACCGCCGCCCACCTGCAGTGGCACTTGGAACGCCAGCTCCGCACCCTGCCCCTGATCGAACGGTCGAGCCCGCACGGCTCGACCCAGCTCCCCGCCGAGATCGGTTAGCTCACCCCCGGGTCGCGGCCGCCCCGAAATCGGCGGCAGCCCGCAGGAGTCCGGGCGCGTTCCGCGACGACGCGCTTCGAGCGCGCGACCGGCGGGCCTGGTCGACACGCCCCGGCCGTCGACCGCAGTTCCGGCAGCCGGTGCGTCGAGGTCGGCGCGGCGCGTTCGACTGCGTGCGGCAGGATGGTAGCCGTGATCGGTAATCGTGCTCAGTCCGCCGCCCGCGCTGTTCGGCCGCCGTCGCCGCATCCCTCGGGTGCCACGCCGCCCGCGATCCCGGCCGAGTTCGTGCCCAAGCACGTGGCGCTGGTGATGGACGGGAACGGGCGCTGGGCGCAGGAGCGCGGGCTGCCGCGGACCGCCGGGCACGAGCGCGGTGAAGCCGTGCTGATGGACGCCGTCGAGGGGTGTATCGAGATCGGGGTCAAGTGGCTGTCGGCGTACGCGTTCTCCACGGAGAACTGGCGGCGCAGCCCGGACGAGGTCAAGTTCCTCATGGGCTTCAACCGGGACGTGATCCGCCGGCGTCGCGACGAGATGCACGAGATGGGTGTGCGGGTGCGCTGGGCCGGACGGCGACCGCGCCTGTGGCGCAGCGTGATCAAGGAACTCGAGGTCGCGCAGGAACTCACGCAGGACAACACCGTGATGACGCTGACCATGTGCGTCAACTACGGCGGCCGGGCCGAGATCGCCGACGCCGCACGGGAAATCGCGCGTCTGGCGGCGGCCGGCAAACTCGACCCGGAGAAGATCACCGAGTCCACCTTCGCCCAGTTCCTCGACGAGCCGGATATGCCGGACGTGGACCTGTTCCTGCGCCCGTCCGGCGAGCTGCGCAGTTCGAACTTCCTGATCTGGCAGTCCGCATACGCTGAATTCGTCTATCAGGCAACGCTTTTCCCGGACTTCGACCGGCGCGACCTGTGGGCCGCCTGCCTCGAGTACGCCAAGCGTGACCGCCGCTTCGGCGGCGTGAAATGAGCGACGCCGTGCCCACGGATCCCGAGTCCGAGACCGCCGTGAGCGAAAGCGGTTCCGCGCCGGCGGAAGACAGCGCCGCGGACGAGGCCCGCGCCGGCGCGGTGCTGCAGGCCCGCGTGGCCGACTGCCTGGCCCGCTACGGCATCCCGGTCCGGACCGAGGACGAGGCGCTGGGCTTCGAATACGACGGCACGCTGTGCTCGCTGCGTGCGGTGACCCTGGTCCCGGGCCTGGACGTCCTCACCTTCACCGGGGTGCTGGCCTGGGACCGTCCCCTGAAACCACAGCTGCACAAGAAGGTCGCCGACCGCAACGCCGGACTGCAGTTCGGCACGATCACCGTCATCGCTCGCGCCAAGCAGCTGGCCGACATCGTGCTGCGCTACACCTTCCCGGCCGGTGGTCTCGACGACGAGGCACTCACCACGATGCTGCTGCTGGTGCTCTCCGGCGCCGGTCAAGCCCGCAAGGGCCTGATCCCGTAGCGGTCAGCGGCGCGCGGGGCAGGACGCGCAGGTGCCGAACACTTCCAGGGTGTGGCTGATGTCGGTGAACCCGTTCTCGGCGGCGACCGATTCGGCCCACGCCTCGACGGTCGGGCCCTCGACCTCGACCGTGCGCCCACAGTGCCGGCAGACCAGGTGATGGTGGTGGCCGGTCGAACACTGGCGGTACACCGATTCGCCGGTGTCGGTGCGCAGGACGTCCACCAGGCCGGCGTCGGCCAGTGACTGGAGGGTGCGGTAGACGGTGGTCAGGCCGATGCCCTCGCCGCGCCGGCGCAGTTCGTCGTGCAGATCCTGCGCCGAACGGAACTCGTCGATGTCCCCCAGCAGTGCGGTGATCGCGCTGCGTTGACGAGTACTGCGAACCCCGACGGTCTTCTCCGTTGTGCGCTCCGGCACGGTCACCCTTCCTGCCCGGTCATTCACCGGCGTGTGCGACGGCGTCGACCACGATACGCGCCAGATGGTCGTCCACCAGCTCGTAGATCACCTCGCGTCCGGTGCGAACCCCGCGGACCACGCCCGCGGACTTGAGGATCCGCAAATGCTGGCTCACCAGCGGCTGGGTCACGCCCAGCGTGTCGACGAGCTCGTGCACGCAGCGCGGTGACTCCTGCAACTGCAGCACGATCGCGATCCGGACCGGCGCGGCCAGTGCCCGCAGCAGCTCACCGGCGGACTCCAGCACGGTCCGGGTGGGGACGGCCGGTGCGGCCGGCGCCCGGTAGGGGTACGGGTCGTGCGGGATCGCGGTGGGTGCCTCGAAGGCGGTGCGGCTGCGCGCCCGGGGCGCACCACTGTCGGCGGTCATGAACCAACTCCTAATTGGAAACCGATGCCAATTGTGGTATGCACAGGTGCGCATGTCAACCGTGGCGCGCGTGTGTCGCGCCGCGCGCGGATACTGCTTCGACCCGTGCCGCCCGGCCTCGATAGGCTGGACGGAACAGCCGATCCACAGCCAGAGGAGAACGTCAGCCGTGGCACCCAAGTCGAAGGTCGACACTGTCGCCAATCTCGCCAAGCGTCGCGGCCTGGTCTATCCGTGCGGTGAGATCTACGGAGGCACCAAGTCGGCGTGGGACTACGGCCCGCTGGGTGTGGAACTCAAGGAGAACATCAAGCGGCAGTGGTGGCGGGCCAACGTCACCAGCCGCGACGACGTGGTCGGCCTGGACTCCTCGATCATCCTGCCCCGCCAGGTGTGGGTCGCCTCGGGTCACGTCGCGGTGTTCAACGACCCGCTGGTCGAATGCCTCAACTGTCACAAGCGCCACCGGCAGGACCACCTGCAGGAGGCCTACGCCGAGAAGCACAACCTCGACGACCCCGACTCGGTGCCGATGACCTCGATCGCGTGCCCCGACTGTGGCACCGTCGGCCGCTGGACCGAGCCGCGCGACTTCAACATGATGCTCAAGACCTACCTCGGCCCGATCGAGTCCGAAGAGGGTCTGCACTACCTGCGCCCGGAGACCGCGCAGGGCATCTTCATCAACTACAAGAACGTCTCCGACACCACGCGCAAGAAGCCGCCGTTCGGCATCGGCCAGATGGGCAAGAGCTTCCGCAACGAGATCACCCCCGGCAACTTCATCTTCCGCACCCGCGAGTTCGAGCAGATGGAGATGGAGTTCTTCGTCAAGCCGGGCGAGGACGAGCAGTGGCACCAGTACTGGATCGACACCCGACTCGCCTGGTACACCGACCTCGGCATCGACCCGGAGAACCTGCGGCTCTACGAGCACCCGAAGGAGAAGCTGTCGCACTACTCGACGCGCACCGTCGACATCGAGTACCGCTTCGGCTTCCAGGGCAGCGAATGGGGTGAGCTGGAAGGCATCGCCAACCGCACCGACTTCGACCTCAAGACCCACTCCGAGCACTCGGGTGTCGAGCTGGCCTACAAGGACCCGGTCACCGGCGAGAAGTACACCCCGTACGTGATCGAGCCGGCCGCGGGCCTGACCCGTTCGCTGATGGCGTTCCTGTGCGACGCCTACGCCGAGGACGAGGCGCCCAACACCAAGGGCGGGGTCGACACCCGCACGGTGCTGCGCCTGGACCGCCGCCTCGCGCCGGTCAAGGCCGCGGTGCTGCCGCTGTCGCGCAACGCCGACCTGTCGCCGGTGGCCGGCAAGCTGGCCGCCGAACTGCGCCAGGCGTGGAACGTCGAGTACGACGAGACGCAGAACATCGGCAAGCGCTACCGCCGCCAAGACGAGATCGGTACCCCGTTCTGTGTCACCGTCGACTTCGACACGCTCGAGGACCAGGCGGTCACGATCCGCGAGCGCGACACCATGGCGCAGGAGCGGGTGGCGCTCGATCAGGTCGCGGGCTATCTGGCGCAGCGGTTGATCGGCTGCTGATCGACTGAATTTTCCGGCGAGGGCCCCGGCGCGATCGCGCGCCGGGGCCCTCGTTCGTCGGCGCCCTCGACGCGAAACAATCTTGCGTGCGGAATAGGCCGCACGGCCGAACCGATACCCCGGAAATACCGTCTGTACCGTCTCGGGCCTGAAAACGGTTGACCGGAAAACTAGGGTTTTCACCACTCGTGAAACGATTCTTGCGCGACGCACAATATTGAGGCAAGGCATCGCAAAGGACCGTCTGCCATCGACAGCGGTGCCCCTGCGAGGTGAAAGATGAGTGGAGCAGTGGTCGGCCTTCGTTCCGGTGCGCGGTGGATTCCCTTCGCCGGTGCCGACGAGACCCCCCCGGGCCACGGTGCGGCGACGGAATCGCTTCGCACCTGGGCCGAGTCCTTCCTGACGCGCCCCAACCCCGACCTCGGGCGGGACGGTTCGGTGTGCCCGTACGTGCGCCCGGCCCTGGATCGCGGCCTCATGTGGGTGTGTTGTATTTCCGGCCACAGGCCTGATATTCGACAGCTGCGTGAAACGATGTACGACGCATTGGATATATATCCGACGCTGACGCAAGGACACGCTTCCGCCAAATCCGTGCTGTGCGCGATGGTCACCTTGTTCCCTCAAGTGACCGACTATCGGATGGTCGACGACTTGCACGAGGAATTCAAGAGCAGTTTTGTCGATCAAGGCACGATGCTCGGTCAGTTCTATCCCGGCTGTGCGCAATCCGGATTGTGGAACAAGGAATTTCGGCCGTTGAACTCGCCGGTGCCGATGCTGGTGGTGCGGTCGATGATGTCGACGGACTTCCCGTTCCTGCTGGAGCGCCCGGAATGGATGAACGCCTACGTCCGCAAGTTCGCGCCGCAACTGCCGGCGCACGTGCGCGCCGCGGTGGTCGGGCGCCTCACAGCACAGCCGGAGCACGAGGTTCCGGCCTATATCGCGCAGCCGGAACCCGCCGGCGCGCCCGTCCCCGGTGGTCGATCATGAACCCAACCCTTGCCACACCGTCCGCGGTGCAGACCTTCCCGCTCTCGCCGGCCCAGCTCGGATTCTGGTACGCCCAGCAGCTCGACCCGGCGGTCCCGCTGACCGAAGCCCAGTACATCGAGATGCGCGGCCCGCTCGAGGTCGCGGCGTTGATCCGGGCGGCCCGGCAGGCGGGCGTGGAGTTCGGTTGCGGGATCCTGCGACTGCGGGAGACCGCCGGCGGGCCGGTGCAGGACATCGACCCGGCGATCGAACCGGAGGTGGGGTACCTCGACCTGAGCGACCGGCCCGACCCGTTCGCCGCGGCCCAGGAATGGATGCGGGCCGACGTCGCCGCCCCCATGGATCTCGCGGTCGGCGCGCCCGGCGTCTCGACGATCATCCGGCTGGGGACCGACCGGCACCTCTGGTACTCCCGGCTGCACCACATCCTGATCGACGGGTTCGGCGCGATGACCATGGTGCGCCGGATCGTCCAGCTGTACAACGCGGAACTGGGTGGCCCGGCGGCACCGCCCTCGGCCGCGGCGCCGCTGCGCGAGCTGTACGACGCCGAACTGGCCTACCGGGCGTCGGGCCGCTACACCGCCGACGAACAGTACTGGCGCGAGCACACCGCCGGCATGCCGCAACGCTGCAGCCTGGTCGCCGCCGACGCGCCCGCGGTGGCGCTGGCCCGGGAGGAACGCTACGAACTCGATCCGGCGACCACCGACGCTCTGGACGCCGCCGGCCGGCTGTACGGCACCGGTTCGGCGTCGGTCGTGATGGCCGCGGTCGCGCTGTACTACGCCCGGCTCACCGCACAGCCGGAGGTGGTCCTCAACCTGGCCGTTTCCGGCCGGACCACCGCGGTACTGCGGCGCTCGGGCGGGATGATGGCCAATATCGTCCCGCTGCGCATCCGGGTGCCCGCCGGCGCGACGCTGGCGGACCTGCTCGGCGCGGTGCGGCAGGCGGCGTCGGGTGCGTTGCGGCACCAGCGTTTCCGCTACGAGGACATGACGGGACCGCAGCCCGACCATGCCGGCACCGAACCGGAATTCGGGCGCGGGATCGTCGGGCCGGTGCTCAACATCATGACCTTCGGCGACGAGATCGAGCTGACCGGAATCGAATCCCGGCTGCACGTGGTCACCTCGGGCCCGATCGAGGACCTGTTCGTGAACTTCTACCAGCACGGGGCGAGCGCGCCGATCCACCTCGACTTCGCGGCCAATCCGCGCCTGTACGACCAGGATTCGCTCAGCCGCCACCATGCCCGGTTCCTGGTGCTGCTGGAGTCGATGCTGCGTGCGACCCCCGAGACACCGGTGTCCGACCTCGAACACCGGCTGCCGGACGAGGATTCGATCGCCGGCCCGATCCACGGCCCGCGAGCCCCGGCGCCGCGGCTGCTGCCGGATCTGCTCGCGGCGGGCCGCGCGCTCGCCGGTGACGACGCGATCGCCGTCGTCGAGGGCGACCTGCGCCTGACCTACCGGGAGCTCGACGAGCGGTCGCAGCGGCTGGCGCACACCCTGGCCGCAGCCGGTGCCGGGCCGGAAACCGCTGTTCTGGTGGCACTTCCGCGCTCGACCGCCGCCATGGTCGCGCTGTGGGCGGTCGCCAAGACCGGTGCCGCCCACGTGCCGGTCGGCACCGGTACCCCGGCCGAGCGGCTCACCCGGATCGCGGCCACCAGCGCGTCGGTGCTCGGTGTCACCGATGCCGGACTGACCGGAGTGCTGCCGCCGGTGGTGCGCTGGCTGGGGATCACCGGCGAGGGGCAGCCACGCCCCGGCGGCGACGGTTCGGTGACAGCCGAGGCGAGAGCCGTTCCGGGCGAGGCGAACCCGGAGGACCGCACCGACTGGCGCGCCGACCCGACGGCACCGGATCACGTGGCCTACATCGTGTTCACCTCCGGGTCGACGGGTGTGCCCAAGGGCGTCGCGGTGACCCACCGCGGCCTGGCCGCCCTGACCGACGCGGTCGGCACGGCCTATCGGCCCAGCGTCGGCTCCCGCGTATTGCAATGCCTGAACCCGAGTTTCGACGCGGCGGTGCTGGAGTGGCTGTCCGCGTTCGGGCACGGCGCGACATTGGTCGTGGCACAAGGCGATCCGGTGGTCGGTCGGGCGCTCGCCGCGCAGATCAAGGAACACGGTGTGACACATCTGTGTTCGACACCCGCCGTACTGGCCACCCTCGGACCCGCCGCGCTGGCGGGCGTGCGCTCGGTGTCCACCGGCGGTGACACCTGCCCCCCGGATCTGGTGTCGCGCTTCGGCATCGGCCGCACCCTGCTCAACTCCTACGGACCCAGCGAGGCCACCGTCGCGGCCACCTTCACCGGTGCGCTGGTGCCGGGCCGGCCGGCGCACCTCGGTGACCCGGTGCCGGGTATGGGCCTGGTCGTGCTGGACCGGCTGCTGTCCCCGGTCACCGCGAGCTCGGCCGGCGAGCTGTACATCCTCGGGGCCGGCCTGGCGCGCGGTTACGCGGGCCGCCCCGGCGCTACCGCCGAGCGATTCGTCGCCTCGCCCTACGGTCCGCCGGGAAGCCGGATGTACCGCACCGGCGACGTGGTGCGCTGGACGCCGGACGGCCGGACCGGCCAGGTGGCGGCCCCCGGCTGGGGTCTGGAATACGTGGGCCGCAGCGACTTCCAGGTCAAACTGCACGGTGTGCGGGTCGAACTGGGTGAGGTCGACGCTGTGCTCGCCCAGCACCCCGGCGTCGAGATCGCGGTGACGGTCGTGCGGCAGGCGGCCGCGGGCTCGGTGCTCGCCGCCTATGTGGTGCCGGTCGCCACCGTCACCGTCACCGAGGCCGCGCTGCTCGACCACCTCGCCCGGCAGCTGCCGCCGGCCGCCGTCCCCGCGACGGTGACGGTGCTGTCCGCGCTGCCGCTCACCGTGAACGGCAAGATCGACCGCACGGCCCTGCCCGAACCCGAGACCGGGCGGCGGGACCGGCCGGCCGACACCGTCGCCGAACGCGTGCTGTGCGGGGTCTTCGCCCAGGTCCTCGGGCTGACCGAGATCGGTGTCGACACATCCTTCTTCGCGCTGGGCGGCGATTCGGTGGGCGCCATCGCCCTGGTCGCCAAGGCCCGCGCGGTCGGTTACGCCTTCTCCGCCCGCGACGTCTTCGAGCAGCGCACGCCGGCGCGGCTCGCCGCGATCGCCACCACACCGGAACCCGTTGCGGCACTGCCGGAAGGGCCACTGGTCGAGTTGCCGCCGGACGAATTCGCCGACTGGACCGAACATTTCGGCAAGATCGAGGACGTCCGGCCGGTGACCCCGCTGCAGCGCGGGCTGTGGTTCCAGAGCCGGCTCACCGCGGGCGCGCCCGATCACTATGTGGTGCAAGCGGTACTCGACCTGGAAGGTGAGCTCGATCCGGCTCGGCTCGCGGCCGCCGCCTCCGCTCTGGTCGCGCGGCACGACGTGCTGCGCACCGCCTTCGTGGCCAGCGGGGAATCGGTGGTACAGCTGGTGGTCGAGGACGTCGCGGTCCCGTGGCGGACCGTGCACCGCACCGGCGAACACCCGGACGAGGAACTGGACCGGCTCGCCGCCGCCGAACTGCGGGCACCGTTCGCCGTGGACGCACCGCCGCTGATCCGCTTCCTGTGTATCGTGCGCGGCGACAACAGGTTCCGGCTGGTCATCACCAACCACCACCTGATCCTGGACGGCTGGTCGATGCCGCTGCTGTTCGCCGAACTGATCGCGCTCTACGGATCCCGGGACTGGGACTCGCTGCCCGCTCCCGTGTCCTTCCGCGCCTTCCTGCACCGGCAGAGCGCCGTCGACGGTGACGCGGGCCGGGCGGCCTGGGCCGAGGCGCTGCGTGGTCTGGCCGGTCCCACCCTGGCGGTGCCCGGGGCCGCGCGCGGTGCGGTCACCGCGGGCACTCGGGAGCTGGAAGTGCCGCTGCCGCAGGCGATCTCCCAGCAGTTGCCGGTATTCGCGGCCGACTACGAGCTGACCCTGAACACGATCGTGCAGGTGGCGTGGGCGCTGGTGCTGGCGGACCTGACCGGTTCCGCGGATGTCGTGTTCGGTGGCACTGTCTCGGGCCGGCCGGCGGATCTGCCCGGCGCCGAGCGCATGGTCGGCATGCTGATCAACACGATCCCGGTGCGGATCCGGCTGGACGCGGGCGAGCCGGTGTCCGACCTGCTGGCCCGGGTGCAACAGGAACAGTCCGCGCTGAGCGACTTCCACTCCGTCGGGCTGGACGAGATCCAGGCTGTCACCGGGTTCGGGCCGCTGTTCGACACCACCACGGTGTACGAGTCCGCGCCGACCGACGCCGAGGCACTCACCGCCGCCCTCGGCCGGGGCGGCATGACGGTCGCGAAAGCGTTGTGGCGCAACGGAACCCACTATCCGCTGGCCCTGGCCGGCTACGCCGGGCCGCGATTGGTGGTGTCCCACGCCGCGCCGCAGGTCGATGCCGAGACCGCCGAGCGGGTGGTGCGCCGGCTGGTCACGGTGCTGACCGGCATGGTGACCGATCCCGCCTGCCGGACCGCGCGACTGCTGGCCGCCGATCCCGCGCCCGGCGACGCGCGCTGGGCCGGTCCGGCCGCCGAACCCGTGCGGTCGCTGGCGGAACTGCTCACCGAGCACTCCGACAGCACGGCGGCCGCGCTGCTCGACGGGGACACGGAGCTCACCTACGCCGAGCTGGATCGGCGCTCGAACCGGTTGGCCCACAAGCTGATCGAGCGGGGCGCCGGTCCGGACACGACCGTCGTGGTGGCGCTGCCCCGCTCGGCGGAGTGGTTCGTGGCCGCGACCGCGGTCGCCAAATCCGGCGCGGCGTTCGTGCCGGTCGACATCACCGCGCCCGCCGCCCGGATCGCCGCCGTCGCCACGGAAAGCGGTGCCCGGCTGGGCGTCACACTCGCGACCGTACGAAACGGCCTGCCCGACAGCCTGTCCTGGCTGGACGTCGACGAACTGTTCGAAACCGGTTCGGCCGCACCGGTCACCGATGCCGACCGGATCCGGCCGCTGCGTCCCGAGCACGCCGCCTATGTGGTGTTCACCTCCGGTTCCACGGGCACCCCGAAGGGTGTGGTCGTCACCCACGGCGGCCTGGCGAATCTGGCGGCCGATACCGCCGACCGGCTGGGACTGCGGCCCGGCGCGCGCGTGGTGCACTGCCAGAACCCCGCCTTCGATGCCGGGATCCTGGTGTGGCTGGGCACCCTGGTGGCGGGCGGCACCCTGGTGATCGCGCCCCAGGGCGTGAACGCAGGCGCCGAACTCGGCGCGATCCTCACCGGACACGGTGCGACACACCTGATCTCGACGCCGTCGGTGCTGGGCACCCTCGACGATCGCGCGCTGGCCGGACTGGAGTCGGCGTGTGTCGGCGGCGAGGCCTGCCCGCCGGCGCTGGTCCAGCGCGTCGCCGCGGATCGGGCACTGATCAACTCCTACGGACCGGCCGAGACGACCGTGGCGGTCACCTTCGGCGAACCTCCTTCTCCCGGTTCGCCGCTGCCGCTGGGCACACCAGGCCGGGGCGTACGGCTGGCCGTGCTGGATCGCTGGCTGCGACCGGTGCGATCCGGCGCGACCGGCGAGCTGTACGTGGGCGGGCCCGGGGTGGCGCGCGGATACGCGGGCCGGGCCGGACTGTCGGCGCAGCGCTTCGTCGCCGACCCGTTCACGCCCGGACAGCGGCTGTACCGCACCGGCGACCTGGTTCGCTGGCGGGTCGGCCCGGACGCCGCCCCGGCGCTGGAATACCTGGGCCGCAGCGACTCTCAGGTCAAGGTCCGCGGTGTGCGGGTGGAACCCGAGGAGATCGACGCGGTGCTCACCGCCCACCCCGGGGTGGCGGCGGCGGTGACGGTGCCGCGCACCGTCGGCGGCGCGGTCGCGCTGTGCTCCTACGTGGTGTCGGTCGACGGTACCGGTCCGGCGCAGCTGCAGGCCTGGGCGGCCGAACACCTGCCGCGGTACCTGATTCCGGGCGTGATCCAGCTGGTGCCGGCGCTGCCGCGGACCGCCAACGGCAAGGTCGATGTGCGTGCCCTGCCGGAACCCGAACTGGGCGTGGCCGATTACGTGCCGCCCAACGGCACGGCCGCGGTGGTCGCCGCCGTGTTCGGGGAGGTCCTGCACCGCGATCGGATCGGAGCGCCCGACGAATTCTTCGCTCTCGGTGGCGATTCGCTGTCCGCGACGCGAGTGGCGGCGCGGCTGGGCTCGGCACTGGACACCGAGGTACCGGTGCGGATGCTGTTCGAGACCCCGGTGGTCGCCGACCTGGCGGCCGCGCTGGACCGCCTCGCCGGGCGCGGTAGCGGCCCGGAGCTGCGGCCCGGACCCCGGCCCGATCCGGTACCGATGTCGCCTGCGCAGCAACGGATGTGGTTCGTCAACCGGTACGAGCCGCAGTCGCCCGCCTACAACCTGCCCGCCGTGATGTGGCTGCGCGGCGACCTCGACGTCGCCGCACTGCGGGCCGCGCTCGGCGATGTCGTCGCCCGGCACGAGACGCTGCGCACCCGCTACCCCGAACACGACGGAGTAGGTTGCCAGGAGGTGCTGGACCCGGCCGAGGTGCTGCCCGCGCTGGAGCCCGTGCCGGTCACCGCGGAAGAGCTGGAGGCCGCCGTGACCGAGGTGGTCTGCACCGGATTCGATGTCACCACCGAGGTACCGGTGCGGGTGCGGCTGTTCCGGCTGCCCACCGGCGAACACGTGCTCGCCTCGGCGACGCACCACATCGGGACCGACGGGTTCTCGATGGGCCCGCTGGCCCGTGACGTGGCCGTCGCCTACGCCGCGCGTCGCGCCGGTCAGCAGCCCGTGTTCCCGCCGCTGCCCGTGCAGTACGCCGATTACGCGGTCTGGCAGCACGCCCGGCTGGGTCCGGACGGTGAGGCGGATTCGCTGCTCGCGGAGCAACTTCGGTACTGGAAGCACACCCTGGCCGACCTGCCCGACCACCTCGAACTGCCGGTGGACCGGCCGCGTCCCGCCCGCGCCACCCACGATGCCGCCGATGTCACCATCCGCATCGAACCCGAGATCGTCACGCGTGTCGGCGATCTGGCGCATCACCAGCAGGCGACGCCGTTCATGGTGCTGCACGCGGCGCTGGCCGTGCTACTGGCCCGCACCGGCGGCGGATCCGATATCGCGCTCGGCACGCCGGTGGCCGGCCGCGGACACCCCGATCTCGACGACGTGGTGGGCATGTTCGTCAATACCCTGGTGCTGCGCACCGGGATTCGCGCCGACGAGAGCTTCCGGTCACTGCTGCGCCGGGTACGCCGCACCGACCTCGACGCATTCGCCAACGCCGACCTGCCCTTCGAGCGACTGGTCGAGGTGCTGGCGCCGACCCGGTCGGTGGCCCGCCATCCGCTGGTCCAGGTGATGCTGATCTTCCAGAATCTGGCTCCGGTCCAGGTCACGCTGCCCGGGGTGACCGTGGAGGCGCTGCAGTTCAGCCAGACCACCAGCCGATTCGACTTGCACCTGACGGTGCAGGTGGAGGACGGCGGCTGGTCGGTGCGGATCGGCTACGCCACCGATCTGTTCGACGAACCGACCGTACGCACCCTGGGCCGACGGCTGCGGCGGCTGCTGGCCGCGGTGGTGGCCGACGACTCGATGCCGGTGGGGGACATCGAGATTCTCGACGCCGCCGAGCGGGCCGAGCTGCTGACCCGCAACACGCTCCCCGCCGCGCCGCCGGTGCTGTTGGCCGACGTGCTGGCCACGGCCGTCGCGTCGAATCCGGACGGCACCGCGATCGTCTGTGGTTCGGATCGGCTGACCTACCGGGAACTCGACGAACGTTCGAGCCGGCTGGCGCAGTCGCTGGTCCGTGCCGGCGCCGGTCCGGAAACACTGGTGGCAGTTGCCATCCCACGGTCGCTGGAATCAGTCTTGGCAGTCTGGGCGGTCACCCGTTCCGGTGCGGCCTTCGTGCCGGTCGATCCGGGTTATCCGGCCGAGCGGATCGAGCGGATTCTGGCGGTGTCGGGTGCGGGCCTCGGCCTGACCACTACCGCGGTGCGGGAACGGTTCCCGGACACCGTGCGGTGGATCGAGATCGATGCCGCGGCACCCGATGGGGCGCCCGGGGTGCTCCCGGCCCTGGCCCCCGGGCACCTCGGGGGGAGCGCCGATCCGGGGCGCGTCGCGCGGGTGGACAACCCGGCCTACGTCCTGTTCACCTCCGGATCCACCGGAGAGCCGAAGGGCGTCGTGGTCACCCACGCCGGCCTGGCCAATCTCGCTGTCGCGCAACGGGAGCGGGATCCGATCACCGCGCGGTCGCGGGTCCTGCACGTGGCCTCGCCCAGCTTCGACGCGTCGGTGTTGGAAATGCTGATGGCCGTCGGCGCGGGTGCGTGCCTGGTGGTGGCGCCCGCGGATGTGGTCGCGGGGGAGGACCTGACCGAGCTGATGGTCCGCGAGCGGGTCACCCATATCGCTTGCACGCCTTCGGTCTTGGCCACACTCGAGGTCGGCCGGCTGGACGCGGTCGAGGTGGTGGTGACCGGTGGCGAGCCCTGCCCGCCCGATCTGGTCGCGGCCTGGGACACGCCCGGGCGGCGGTACTTCAACGACTACGGCCCGACCGAATCCACCGTGTGGGCAGCGGGTTCCGAACCGCTGCGGACCGGGGATCCGATCACGATCGGCACCGCGGCGCCGGGTATGCGGGCCCGGATCCTCGACGCCCGGATGCGGCTGGTGCCCGAGGGGATGGTCGGCGAGCTGTACCTGTCCGGAATCGGCTTGGCGCGCGGATACTTCCGGCGCCCGGCGACCACCACGGGCAGTTTCGTGGCCGACCCGTACGGTGCGCCGGGGCAGCGGATGTACCGGACCGGCGACCTCGCCCGGCTGCGCGACGGCCGGATCGAATACGTGGGCCGCACCGACCACCAGGTGAAGCTGCGCGGGCTGCGGATCGAGCTGGGTGACATCGAGGCCGCGCTACTGGCCGACCCGGCGATCGCGCACGCGGTGGCGGTCGTGCGCGACGACGGGCACGGCGCCCGCCTGGTGGCCTACGTCGTCGCCGCTGCCGGTGAGCTCGCCGTCGGCGCGGTGAAACAGGATCTGGCGCAACGCCTTCCGGCCTACATGGTGCCGGGCGCGATCATCGAGCTGCCGGCCCTGCCGCGCACCGCCAACGGCAAGCTGGACCGTGCCGCCCTGCCGGTGCCCGAACCCGTTGCCCAGCAGGCATACCGGGCGCCGACCACGGATCTGGAACGGGCGGTGGCCGCCGCTTTCGAGTCCGTCCTCGGCATCGGGCGCGTCGGCGCCGACGACAACTTCTTCGACCTGGGCGGGACCTCGATGGTCGCGATCCGGCTGGTCTCGACGGTCAAGGCGGCAACCGGTATGGCGCTGCCGGTGCACTGGATGTTCTCCGATCCCACCCCCGCCGCACTGGCCGCCCGGCTGAGCGAACTGCGCGACCAGCCCGGGCTCGACCCGGCGCTGCGGGTGCTGCTGCCGCTGCGGACCGACGGCGACCGCACACCGGTGTTCTGCGTCCATCCCGCCATCGGATTGGCTTGGTGCTATACGGGTTTCGGGCAGTATCTGCCCGGGCACCCGGTGTACGGCCTGCAGTCGCCGGGCATCGCGGACGGCGGTTCACCCGGTCGCACCGTGACCGAACTGGCGGTGCGGTACGCGGCGGAGATCCGGCGGGTCCGCCCGCACGGACCCTATGTGCTGCTGGGCTATTCGGCCGGTGGCCCGATCGCGCAGGCGGTCGCGGTGGAACTGCGCCGGCAGGGCGAAGCGGTGCCCGCGCTGGTGATGCTGGACAGCCGGGCCGGCGGCGGCGCCGTCGACGTTGACGAGTCCGACATGCCCACGGCGGCGGATCTGCTGGCCGAGTTCGGTGGGGTCGAGGTGCCCGAGGGCGAGGATGTCGGCTACGAGCGAGCGGCGGAACTGCTCGCCCAGGGCGGCGGCCTGTTCGGCGCCCTGGGCGCATCCGACCTCGAGCACCTCTACCGCGACTTCCGCAACCTGGCCGGTGCGTCGACGCGGCACCAGCCCGAACTGTTCGACGGGCCACTGCTGATGATCCGTTCCAACGACACCTCCGACGACGATCTGGCCGCCGGGTGGGGGCCGTACATCGGCGGTGCGGTCACCCAGTACCGGGTCGACTTCGACCACAACCATCTGACGACTCCGGACGCGCTGCGGTCGATCGGGCCGGTGCTGGCGCAGTATCTGGACGCGGGTGCTGGGAGTGTCGTCGTCGAGTAACCGGTCGGCGGTGCAGCACGTCCATGGCAGTGGGCCGTCATCGGCTCCCAGCTTGCGGCGCGGTGCACCGTGGACCGCTCCCCGGAGCTGTCCCGCCTGTTCGGATGGTCGTCCGCGCGGCAGTCAGGTTTGCCACGCGCCGACGATATCGGTTGCGCCCCAGATCAATCCGATTCCGGCCGCGGCCACCGAGTCGGTGACTCCGCTCCTGCTGACCGCTACCAAACCTGTTGTCCCGGGATCGAATCCGGGGATCTGTACGGCCGCCCGCTGCAGTTCCGTCAGATCGTGATCATCGAATGCGGTGCCCAGCCACTTGACCGAGCCGGCGAAGAACACCTGGTTCGCCACCGGACCACGGTCGGCACCGACCAGGTCGATTTCGGGGTTGAACTGGCGATTCCACCAACCGCCGACCCGCTCCACCTCGCCCCACGGCAATCGG
Organism: Nocardia stercoris; assembly: GCF_003696265.1. Classification (GTDB taxonomy): domain Bacteria; phylum Actinomycetota; class Actinomycetes; order Mycobacteriales; family Mycobacteriaceae; genus Nocardia; species Nocardia stercoris. Next base: position 571,892 of record NZ_RFFH01000004.1, read on the forward strand.
CCGCTGAGGGCGGACAATTCGAGTGCCTCTCGGACCAGCGGCTCGATCGCCCGACCACGCCATCCCGACCAGCGACGTTCCACCAGCCGGAATGCCATGTCCGGCCGCCCGCGGCGAGCGAAGTCCTGTGCCGCACGAGTGATCGACAAGTGAAGTCGAAGGTTGCTGTCGGCAACGTGATAGAGCGCCGGCCTGCCGGGGCGGGTGGACAGCGGCTCGTCGAGAGCCAGGATGCGCTTCTCGGTGGTGAGACGACGAAGCAACGGGGACAGGCTGCCCGACGCGAGCGGACCCTCGCGACCGCCTGCCGCGGCGGCGATGGTGGCGTGCGTTCGGTCGCCGCCGCCGACTGCTTCCAGCACGCGCCGTGATTGGTCGGGACCGGGGAATTCCGCGAGCAGGGTCGACTCCGGAATGCTGAACACCGGTGCCGCGGGGTCGGAGCACTGGTCGCGCAGGAATTCGAGTGGTTCGCGGCCGCGCGGCCAGCTGCGGAGGATGCCGGGCAGGCCGCCGGTGATGAGATGGGCATCGAGGGCTTCGGCCGCCGCGAGGCCCGTTGCCGATGCGATGTCCGCCGGATTCAGCGGGCCGAGAACCAGGTTGTCGGCGCGGCCGAAGAACGGACGGTCGTAGGAGGTCAGCCGTTCCATCATGTGCAGGTCGCTGCCCAGCAGCAGGAGCAGGACCGGTTTGCGCGACAGCAGTCGATCCCACGCCGCCTGCAATGCGCCGTCGAAGGTTCCGTCCTGTTCGGCCAGCCACGGCACCTCGTCGAGCACGACGATGCTCGGAGTCTGCGGCAGTGCCGTATTCAGTACGCGCAACGCATCGAGCCAGCTCGCGGCCTGAACGACCGTGTTCTCCGACGCGCCAGGCAGCGTGGACTCGCGGATATCCCGCAGTAGCCAGCCGATCGATTCGGTCGGTGACGCGCCCTTGGTCGCGGTGCTGTAGACGTACGGAACCGCAGCGCGATCGCAGAACTCCTGGACCAGTCTCGACTTGCCGACCTGACGGCGCCCGCGGACAGCTACCGCGATGCCGCTTCCCGACGACTCGATCCGTTCGAGTCGGGACTCGAGCATTGTGAGCTCGGTCTTTCGTCCGACGAAATCAGACATGGCAGCTCCGATCCGCGGTCCGAGGGCCTGTTTTGTGTAGACTGTATCTATGTAGATTGTATCTACATAGATACAATCTACCATTGTCAGCGTTGGGCAGTCGCGGTCAGGTGGCCTTCGCCGACGACGTGGTTGTGCATGGCGAAGGTGGCGGCCGCGGGCGGGGTGGCGGCGGGTAGGCCCAGGGTGGGGACGTCCAGGGCCAGGACGCTGATCTTGTAGTGGTGGGCCGGGTCGCCGGTGGGCGGGCACGGGCCCACATAGCCGGTGGTGCCGGCGTTGTTGGTGCCGGCGACCGCGCCGGCCGGTACCGGGTCGGTGGCCGAGGTGGCGGTGGCGGGGATGTCCCAGATCATCCAGTGCCAGAAGCCGGAGCCGGTGGGTGCGTCGGGATCGAACATGGTCAGCGCGAAGCTCTTCGCGGTCGCCGGCGCGCCCGACCAGGTGACGGTGGGGGCGTGGTTGGCGCCGCTGCAGCCGAAGACGTTCGCGTAGCCAGCGGCCGGGAAGGCTTGACCGTCGGCCAGATCCGGGCTGGCGACCGCGAATGTCGGTGTACCGGGTGGTACTTCGGACCGGACCGCGGTACCGGGGGTGGTCGCCGGGGTGGACGGCGAGGTGGGCGAGCTGTTGCTGCCGCAAGCGGTCGCCAGCAGGACGGCTGCGGGCAGGGCGACGCTCGCCAGGGTTCGTGCTACGACGCTCATGATCGGCTCCTTCGACGCGATTTCGATGTGGTCACCACGTTCGCCGGTGCGCCGGCCGGTAGGGAGAGCCTGCGCACCCTGGTATGCCGCGTACCACGATAATTCGCCGCCTGCCCGAAGCCGCGTCATGATCGTCGGATGAGTACTGCGGCGCGAAGCGGCGAGCTGGGAGCGTTCCTGCGGGCCGCGCGGGAGCGGCTCTCCCCGGCCGCGGTGGGGTTGCCGGATACCGGGCGGCGGCGGACTCCGGGCTTGCGGCGGCAGGAGGTGGCGCAGCTGGCGGCGGTGAGTGTCGACTGGCTGATCCGGTTGGAACAGGGGCGGGCGGGGACGCCGGGGTCGGCGGTGCTGGACGGGATCGCGGACGCGCTGCGGTTGGCGCCGGACGAACGGACCCACCTGCATCTGCTGGCGCGCGGGGAGGCGCCGCCGGTGGCGCGCACGCCCGGGCCGGTGCGGTCCTCGCTGCGGCTGATTCTCGACAGTCTGCCGTGGCCGGGCTATTTGATGGATCACCGGTACGAGATCCTGGCCCGCAACGACGCGGCGGCGGCGCTGTTCGGTGCGGACTTCGGCACCGGTGCCGCGAGCAACTCCGCACGGTTGATCTTTCTGGCACCGGATGTGCGTGCGGTGCAGCTCAATTGGGAACAGATCGCCCGGGAGACGGTGGGGTACCTGCGGTTGACCGCCACCCGCTACCCGGACGACGCCGAACTCGCCCGGCTGATCGCCGAACTACGCAGCGAGAGCCCGGAATTCGCGGCCTGGTGGGACGACCACACGGTTCGCGAACGCAACTTCGGCACCAAGGTGATCCGCCACCGGGACGTCGGTGACATTCCTGTGGCCTACGACATGCTGGCCGCCCCGGACGGTTCCGGCCAGATCCTGGCGGTGGTGACCCCGGTCGGACCGGCCGCCGCCCGGGCGTTGCAGACACTGATCGTCGCACGCGCGGATCGCCTGGGCGCGACCACCTTGCGTGCCGCGAGCGCCTGAATCGTGCGCCGCATTCCATGACAGATGTCACGGCCAGGTCGTGACGCTCGCCCCAGGTCCGGGCCCCCGCCGCGAGCCACAGTTGATCCATGACTTCCACACGGATCGGTGCGGTGGACCGGGTCGCCACCGCACCGGCCATCGAAATGGCCGGGATCACCAAGACCTTCACCAGCGGCTCCGGGACCGTCCGCGCGGTCGACGGCCTCGAGCTCACCGTCGGGCCGGGCGAGGTGGTCGCCTTCCTGGGCCCCAACGGAGCCGGCAAGTCCACCTCGATCGACCTGCTGCTCGGGTTGCAGCGGCCCGACACCGGGCAGGTGCGGGTGTTCGGGCGCAGCCCCGCCGAGGCGATCGCCGCCGGGACGGTGTCGGCCGTGCTGCAGTCCGGCGGGCTGCTGCCGGACGCGACCGTCGCCGAGACCGTGCGGATGGTGGCTGCGCTGCACCGCAATCCGCGCCCGGTCGTGGAGGTGCTGGAACGGGCCGGGATCGCCGACATCGGTGACCGGCTGGTCGGCAAGTGCTCCGGCGGACAGCAGCAGCGGTTGCGGTTCGCGCTCGCGCTGCTGCCCGAGCCGCGGCTACTGGTGCTCGACGAACCCACCACCGGCATGGATGTCGAAGGGCGGCGGGACTTCTGGACCGCGATTCGCTCCGACGCCCGGCACGGGCGCACGGTGTTGTTCGCCACCCACTACCTCGACGAGGCCGACGCGTACGCCGACCGGATCGTGTTGTTGCGCAACGGGTCCGTGGTCGCCGACGGCAGTGCCGCTGCGATCAAGAACCTGGCCTCGGGACGCACCGTCAGCGCCACGCTGCCCGGCGCCGACCAGGCCGCGCTGGCGGCCCTGCCCGGCGTCGACAGCGTGGAGCAGCGTGGTGACCGAATCCTGGTGCAGGCAAAGAACTCCGACACCGTCGCGCGTTACCTGCTGACCCGGACCCCGGCCGTCGATCTGGAGATCACCGGGCACAACCTCGAGGACGCGTTCCTCGCCCTGACGGGAGACAACTGACATGGACACCCTGACCCCCACCCCGGCCGCGGTCCATCCGCTGGCCGGCTTCAGCCTCACCTTCCTGCGGCTGGAACTGCGCCGGATGCTGCGCAACAAGCGCACCCTGATGTTCACGCTGATCATGCCGCCGCTGTTCTTCGCCATCTTCGGCCTGCAATCCGATTACAAGTCACAGCAATTCGGTTCCGGGAACGTCACCGCCTACGTCATGGTGTCGATGGCGGTCTACGGCGCGATGCTGGCCAGCACCAGCGGCGGAGCCATGGTGGCGGTCGAACGAGCGCACGGCTGGAGCCGGCAGTTGCGCCTGACGCCGCTGAGCCCGCTGGCCTACGTCGCCACCAAGGTCGCGGTCGCGATGACGCTCGGATTGATCTCGGTGACAGCCGTTTTCGCCGTCGGAGCGGTAGCCGGCTCGCACCTGCCGCTGACCGCTTGGGTGAGCTGCTTCGTCATCGCGTGGCTGGGCTCGCTGGTGTTCGCCGCCTTCGGCCTGTTCATGGGCTATCTGCTGCCGTCGGAGAACGTCATGCAGATCCTCGGCCCCGTGCTCGCGGCCCTGGCGTTCGGTGGCGGGCTGTTCGCGCCGTTGCACGGCTGGTTCGAGACCGTCTCGAAGGCGTTCCCCACCAACGGAATCGCCACGCTCGCGCGGATACCGTTCGCCGACGCCTCGGCCGGGTCGGTCGCCGCGGCGCTGCTGAACTTCGTCGTGTGGGCGGCGCTGTTCGCGGTCGGCGCGGCGTACCGGTTCCGGCGCTCCACCGCCCGCTGATCCCGCTCCACCGCCCGCTGATCCGCGACCGCGGCGGCGCTCACGAGGGGTGAGCGTCGCCGCATCGGTCCGACGCCGGCATCCGGTACCGTCCGGACCGGTGGAAGGAGTTCCGAGATGGGTGTGACCGCACGTTTCGCCACGGCCACCGAGTCGGTGTCCGGTCTGCTCGACCGGGCGGCGGCCGCCGGCCAGACACCGCAGGGCTTGGTTCGCCGCAACTGGATGGGCGGCATGTTCGCCGCCATGTGGCTGCTGTACCTGATCGGGCCGGTCAGCGATGTCCTGTCGAAGGGGCATTTGCTGCGCGGTATCGCGGGTGCGGTGGCGGTGGTGGGCTACGGGCTGCTGATCACCGTGGCGTTCGCGCGGTTCCGCCGTCCGGACGTGGAGGACCATCTGGAGCCGCCGGCCCGCAACCCGGTGGCCTGGTCGCTGCTGGCGGGAATGGCCGTGGTGGTGGTCGCGGTCATGGTGCTGCTCGGGCCCAGTGCGCTGCCGGCGGTCATCTATCTCGCCGCGACGGCCGTGTTCGTGATGCCGCTGGACGAGTCGGCGCTGATCGTGATCGCCGTCGTCCTCGTGCTGGTGATCGTGTCGACCGTGGTACCTGGCTGGTCGCTCGGAGGCGCGCCGCTCTTTTTGACCACGGTGCCGATCGGCATCTGGATCGGCCGGGCGATGGGGCTGCGGGTGCAACGGCAGCGGGTGTTGTTGCGGCAGCAGCGCGCCGAGCTCGCGATCGTCGACGAACGCAACCGGGTGGCCCGCGACGTGCACGACATCCTCGGCCACTCGCTCACCGTGATCACCGTGAAAACCGAACTGGCGCAACGACTCCTGGACATCGACCCGGAGCGGGCACGCGCCGAGATGGCCGATGTGGAGCGGCTGGCGCGTGAGGCGCTGGCCGGGGTACGGGACACGGTCGGCGGACTGCGCGAGATGTCGCTGACCCGGGAGCTGGCCAATGCGCGGTCCGCGCTGGGTGCCGCCGACATCGCCACCGAGCTGCCGCCGGCCGTCGTGGCCACCGAACACGACGAACTGTTCGGCTGGGTACTGCGCGAGGCGGTGACGAATGTGGTGCGGCACAGCCGGGCCCGCACCTGCACCGTCGAGATCGGCCCGAATTCGATCGTCATCACCGACGACGGTGTGGGCCTGCCCACCACCGCCGCCAGCGGCAGCGGCCTCACCGGCTTGCAGGCGCGGGTCCGGGCCGCCGGTGGGTCGTTGACGCTGTCGACGCCGGCCGGCGGTGGCCTGCGGCTCGCGGTCGCCATGCGCGACCAGCGGTAAGGTCGGACGGCATGGCCGAGACGCAACGGATCAGCTGGGGTAAACCGCGTCGTCCCAGCGACGAGGACCGCGCCGCCCTGCGCGCCGAACTGCTCGCCCAGGCCCGGGCCGTGCGCGATCAAGGCTGGTCGGGCCCGCGCGCGGAGTGGCCGGCCGGCCGGGCCGCCGTGGTCGCCTACCTGCTCGACGACGCCGACGTCCTCGCCGAACTGCAGGAGACCGAGCACACCGTACTGAGCCGCTTCGCCGCCGACCTGTACGGCTTCGCGGGCGGCCGCAAGGACAACGAGAAGGGCCTGGTCGACACCCAGGCCTGGTTCGCCGCCGTGCGCTCGGACCTGGGCTGAAGCCGGCTCGCCGTTTCCCGGGTCTGCTGCTCGGTGCGCGGTTCCGGAGTCACACTCTGCCTTCTTGTTTCGAGTTCGTCGCGGCGCTGCGGGCGTGCGGCCGGATGCCGAGGGAGGTGGCGGCGGCCAGCACCGCGGTCAGAGTGATGAACCACCAGCCGTGCTGGAACGCGGTGCGTGCCTGTTCGGGTGCGACGTCGATCGCCCCGAGCACGGCTACCAGGATCGCCACGCCGACCACGTAGCCGAGCTGGCGGCTGGTGTTGACCACGGCGCTGCCGGTGGCTGCCTGCGCCGCAGGAAGGTCCGCAGTGGCGGTGGCGATCAGGCTGGGCAGGGCCAGGCCGATGCCGGCGCCGATGACCAGCCAGCCCGGGAGCACCTGCCACGCGAAGTCGACGTGGGTGCGGGCGCTGAAGGCCAGCATCGCGGCACCGGCCGCGAACACCAGATTGCCCAGGCCGACGAGCACGCCGACCGGCAGCACCCGGCCCAGCCGCTGGCCCACGATCGCGAAGACCGGCACCATCAGCGGGCCGGGCGCGATGGCCACACCCGTGGTGAGCGTGCCGAATCCGGCGAAGTTCTCCAGCCACAGCACGACGCTCGGGAATACCGCACCGAACGCCGTGCAGAACAGCAGCGCGGTGACGTTGGCCCAGGCGAAGGTCGGTACCCGCAGCAGCCGCGGATTCACCACCGGCGCCGGATGACCGAAGATCCGCACGACGAACACGACCGCACCGAGGATCGCGACAGCGAACGCGCTGAGTGACGCGGCCGAGCTCCACGACCAGTCGGCGCCCTTGACCACGCCCAGCGCGAGCGCGCCGACAGCTACGGCGAGTACCGCCGCGCCCAGCAGATCCGGTGTGCGAGTGATCGATTCGTCACGCGAGTCGGGGACCAGACGTAGCGCGGCCACGAAGGCGACGATTCCGATCGGCAGATTGATCAGGAACACCCACTGCCACGACAGCTGGACCAGCGCGCCCCCGACGACCGGGCCGACCGCGCCCGCGAAGGAAGTCGCTGTCGCCCACACCTTCACGCCTCCCGCTCTGCGTTCCATCGGCAGCGCGGTCAGCAGCAGGCCCAGGCTGGCAGGAGTCAAGGCGGCCGCGCCGACCGCCTGCAGTGCCCGGAAGCCGACCAGCCACCAGAGGCCCGGCGCCAGAGCGCAGGCGGCACTGGCCAGCGTGAAAACCGCAAGGCCCACCAGGAATCCGGCCTTTCGACCGTGCAGGTCGGCCAGGCGACCGGCCGGAATCAGCAGCGCCGCATAGATGATGGTGTACCCGTTCAGCACCCAGCTCAGGTTCGACAGCGGCGCGTGCGCGAAGCTCCGGCCGATATCGGTGAAGGCCACGTTGACGACGAAGACGTCGAGCATGGCCATGAAGGCCGCCGTGCACAGAACGGCTGTGATCGCGCGGCTGCGCCGGCTGTCCGGCGACGGTGCGACCGCTACGAGAAAGGTTTCACTCACAGGAATCTCCCTTGGATCTCTGACTAGAGATATCTATAGCCAACCAAGGTGACTTTATCAAGGACGAGTCAGGTCTCGTCCGTGTCAGACTGAGGGCATGATCAGGTTGCTGCTTGCCGACGACCAGGCGCTGGTTCGCGGCGCGCTGGCCGCACTGCTGAACCTGGAGGCGGACCTCGAGGTGGTGGCCGAGGTGGGGCGGGGGGACGAGGTGCTCGCGGCAGTGGAGCGGACCACACCGGACGTGGCGCTGCTCGACGTGGAAATGCCGGGGCTGGACGGGATCTCGGTAGCGGCGCAGTTGCACGAACGGTTCCCGCGGGTGCGGATCCTCATGGTGACCACGTTCGGGCGGCCGGGATATCTGCGCCGGGCGATCGACGCGGGCGCCGGCGGCTTCGTCGTGAAGGACACGCCCGCACGGGAATTGGCCGACGCGGTGCGGCGGGTGCACATGGGTTTGCGCGTGGTGGACCCGGCACTGGCCACCGAGACGCTCACCGCCGGAACGTCACCGCTGACCGCGCGGGAGGCCGAGGTGCTGGCCGCGGCGGCCGACGGTTCCACCGCCAAGGTGATCGCCGCGCGACTGCATCTGTCGGAGGGCACAGTGCGCAACCACCTGTCCGCGGCGATCGGCAAGACCGGGTCGAGCACCCGAGTGGAGGCCGTGCGCACCGCCGAACGTCTCGGCTGGCTGTGAGCCGCGAGGGCCCGGCTCGGGTGGCCCGGCCGGTGTCGGTGCCCCGGGCTAGGATCGGCGCATGATCACCCTCGACACGCCGTATACCGGCCATGTCTCGCCGGGATCGAATCCGCAGCTCCGGGAGCTGCCGGGGGCCCGCATCGTCAAGATGTCCGTCGGCCCGATGGACAACAACTGTTATCTGGTGCAGGACACCGCGACCGGCGCCGCGGTGTTGATCGACGCCGCCAACGAGGCGGACCGCATTCTCGAGCTGATCGCCGCGCAGGCGCCGGGCGAGGTGGTCGACGTGGTCACCACACACCGTCACGCCGACCACTGGCAGGCACTCGAAGCGGTCGCCGCCACCGGTGCGCCCACCGCCGCGCACCCGCTCGACGCCGACGGTCTGCCGGTGCGGCCGCACCGGCTGCTCTCCGACGACGACACGGTCGTGGTGGGCGAGCTGACGTTGCAGGTCATCCATCTGCGCGGGCACACGCCGGGGTCGATCGCGCTCGAGCTGACCGATGCGAGCGGCGGCGTGCACCTGTTCACCGGCGACTCGCTGTTCCCCGGCGGCGTCGGCAAGACCGGGTCGCCGGCCGACTTCGCGACCTTGATCGACGACGTCGAGACGAAGCTGTTCGACCGCTACCCGGACAGCGCCACCGTCTACCCCGGTCACGGTGACGACACCACCCTGGGCGCGGAACGGGCCGCGATCCCGGCGTGGCGCGAGCGCGGCTGGTGACCGTCGCAATCGACACGTGATCCGGCGCTGGCAGACTCGGGGACATGTCTTCGGCCTCCGCATCCACCGTCCCGCTCGGCCGGCCGCTCGTACCGTCCCGGTCCACGGTCGGCGGCGTGCTGCGCTGGGCGGGCCGGATCGTGGCCGGTACCCTGCTCATCGCGCTGGTACTGGTGGCCGGGACCGCGGTGCGGGTGTGGCAGGTGGCCCGCATCGACGACGAGCGGCACGCCGACGCGATCCTGGTGCTGGGCGCGGCCCAGTACAACGGTGTCCCGTCGTCGGTCTTCCAGGCCCGCCTGGACCAGGCCGCCGCGCTGTACGGCAAAGGGGTTGCGCCACTGATCATCACAGTCGGCGGCAAACGGGTCGGCGACGCCTACACCGAGGCCGCGGCGGGCCGGAACTACTTGAGCGCCAACGGAGTTCCGGCCGATCACGTGCTGGCGGTGGAAACCGGCTCGAACACCTTGCAGAGCATCGAGGCGGTCGCCACGGCCATGCACGCGCGCGGGCTGTCCTCGGTGGTGATGGCCAGCGACCCGTGGCATTCGCTGCGCACCCGCACCATGGCCCGCGATCAGGGGCTGCAAGCCTGGACCGCGCCGACACGCACCGGACCGGCGGTCTACACCCGCGAGTCGCAGGCGCACGGCATCGCGCGGGAAACCGGTGCGCTGCTGTGGTATCGGATCACCCACTATTCCGCCGACTTCAAGTACACCGCCGAACAATGAGGCGCACCCGCGGGTGTGCGGGAAAGGACGGGGCCCGGTGACGAGCGCCGATGAGCGAACGAAGTGAGTGAATCATGTGCCGGCGCGCACGGCGCATCCCGCAGCGATGAGCCGTACACCGGAGACGACCGGGAACGCATGGTCACCGAGACCGCCGCCACCGCCGGTTCCAGCTGGTCGGCGAGCCCGATGCGACGCAGCGACTTCGCGCGTGACCGCGCCCGGGTGCTGCACTCGGCCGCGCTGCGCCGCCTGGCGGACAAGACCCAGGTCATGGGTCCGCGCGAAGGTGACACGCCCCGAACCCGTTTGACGCATTCGCTCGAGGTGGCGCAGATCGGGCGCAGCATCGCCGAGGGCCTCGGCTGCGATCCGGACCTGGTGGATCTGGCCGGGCTGGCGCACGACATCGGGCATCCGCCCTACGGGCACAACGGGGAACGGGCGCTGGACATCTTTGCCGACGCGCACGGCGGGTTCGAGGGGAACGCGCAGAACCTGCGCATTCTGACCCGGCTGGAGCCCAAGGTGTTCGACGAGGCGAGCGAACAGAGCTTCGGCCTCAACCTGACCCGCGCCGCCCTCGACGCCTGCGTGAAATATCCGTGGGGGCGCACCGGGCCGAACAGCAAGTTCGGTGCCTACGACGCCGATCTGGACCGGCTCGACTGGGTGCGCAAGGCGGCGCCCGAACGGCGACAGTGCCTGGAATCACAGGTGATGGACTGGTCCGACGATGTCGCGTACTCGGTGCACGACGTCGAGGACGGGGTGATCGCCGGGCGGATCGACCTGCTGGCGCTGGGCGATCCCGCCGAGCAGCGCGCGCTCGCCGAACTCGGGCACAGCCAGCACCCGGGGCTGTCGACCGACGACCTGATCGACGCGGTGCGCCGGCTGTCGCGGCTGCCCGTGGTGGCCGCCGCCGCGCGCTACGACGGCACCTTGCGCGCGTCGGTGGCCTTGAAGCGGCTGACCAGCGACCTGGTCGGCCGATTCGCCACGGCCGCCGTGGAGGCCACCCGCGCGGTGTGGGGTGATCTTCGGTTGTCGCGCTACGCCGCGGATCTCGAGGTGCCGCAGCTGGTGCAGGCGGAGGTCGCGTTCCTCAAAACCGTCGCGCTGCACTATGTGCTCTCCGATCCCGAGCACCGGCGGCGGCAGGCCGACCAGCGGGAACGGATTCTGGCTGTGGCGCAGCACCTGCTGGCCACCGCGCCGTTCGGGCTGGACCCGGTGCTGCAGCCGTGGTGGCACGCCGCGGCCGACGACACCGAACGGGTGCGGGTGGTGGTGGACCAGATCGCGTCGTATACCGAGAGCCGGTTCGAACGCGTGGCGCGGTCGCTGCCGGGCAACCGGTAGGCTCGGAAGCTATGGCTGGACGACTCCCTGATCGCGATATCGCGGCGATTCGCCATGTCGCCAGCCGCATCGATCGCGTGGCTCGGTCGCTGCCGGGCAACCGGTAGGCTCGGAAGCTATGGCTGGACGACTCCCTGATCGCGATATCGCGGCGATTCGCGAGCGCGTGCGCATCGAGGACGTCGTCGGTGAGTACGTGTCGCTCAAGCGGGCCGGGGTCGACTCCATGAAGGGGTTGTGCCCCTTCCACGACGAGAAGTCGCCGTCGTTCCACGTGCGGCCCAATCACGGTCATTTCCACTGTTTCGGCTGCGGCGAGAGCGGTGACGTCTTCGGCTTCCTGCAGAAGATCGATCACATCGGTTTCGTGGAAGCCGTCGAGCAGCTGGCCGATCGGATCGGCTACCAGATCAACTACGAGGGTGGCGGCACCTCGGTGCAGCGCGACCGCGGCACGCGGGCCCGGCTGGTCGCGGCCAACGCGGCCGCGCACGAGTTCTACACCGCGCAGCTGGCCGGCTCCGGTGGCGAGGTGACGGTGGCGCAGAAATATCTGACCGACCGCAACTTCGATGCCAACGCCGCCAAGCAGTTCGGCTGCGGCTTCGCGCCCGGCGGCTGGGACACCCTCACGAAACACTTGCTGCGCAAGGGTTTCGACGTCAAGGAACTCGAGGCCGCGGGCCTGTCCAAGCCGGGCCGGCACGGTCCGATCGACCGGTTCCATCGCCGGCTGCTGTGGCCGATCCGGAACCTGTCCGGTGAGGTCATCGGGTTCGGTGCGCGCCGGTTGTTCGACGACGACCAGATGACGGCCAAGTACATCAACACCTCCGAGACCGCGCTGTACAAGAAGTCCGGCGTGCTGTTCGGGTTGGACCTGGCCAAGCGGGAGATCGCGAAGAGCCATCAGGCCGTGGTCGTCGAGGGCTACACCGACGTGATGGCCATGCATCTGGCGGGCGTGAAAACCGCTGTGGCAGCGTGCGGTACGGCCTTCGGTGACGAACACCTGGGCATCCTGCGGCGGCTGCTGTCCGACGACAACTTCTGGCGCGGCGAGATCATCTTCACCTTCGACGGTGACGAGGCCGGGCAGGCCGCGGCGCTGAAGGCGTTCGCCGGCGACAACAAGGTGGCCGGGCAGACCTTCATCGTGGTGACGCCGGACGGGCAGGACCCGTGCGAGCTGCGGCAGGCCAAAGGTGATGGGGCACTGCGGGATCTGGTGGCACGCCGGTCGCCGCTGTTCGACTTCTTCATCGACCGGGAGATCGAGAAGTTCACCGACAAGCGGTCGGGGGAGCTGTCGCCGGAGGGGCAGACCGCGGTGTTGCGCTGGGCGGTGCCGATCGTGGCGCAGCTCAAGGACCACGGTTCGCGCAAACGGTACGCGGTGAAGCTGGCCGAGCGCACGGGCTGGCTCGACGTGCAGACGGTGATCCGCCGGGTCGACGAGGAGGCGCGGCGCAACCGGACCGGCGGGGCATCCGCACCGGCCGGGCGGGCACAGGCGGAGCCGGCCGCCGACCAGCCGGCGGCCCGGCCGGCCCCGAACGATCCGGTGCTGCTGCCGCAGCGGCAGGCGCTGGCCGCGGCCCTGCAGTACCCGGCGCTGGCGGGTCCGGTGTTCGACTCGCTGGAGCCGGAGGCGTTCACCCATCCGGCCTATGTCGCGGTGCGCGGGCTGATCGCCGCCGCCGGTGGCACGGCCGCCGGACTGGGCGGGGCGGAATGGGTGAGCCGGGTCTCCGACGAGGCCGACGATCTGACGTTGCGCGCGCTGGTCTCCGAACTGGCGACCGAATCGCTGCCGGTCAAGTCGGTGGACGCGATGGCCGCCTATATCTCCGCGGTGCTGGCCCGCACCCAGGAGGCCTGGGTAGGCCGACAGATCGCGGAACTGAAGTCGCGGTTGCAGCGGGTGTCCTCGACCGAGGAGACCGACGCGTACATGGCACTGTTCGGCGACCTGGTCGCGTTGGAGCAGTACCGCAAGAGCCTGCTGGCCCTCGCCATGGGGAACTGAGTCTCGCCGATCCCGCAGCGTGGGCTGGTCGAGCCTTGCTCATGGTCTGAGGTGGCGGACCGATGGTGGTGGCGGGGGTTACTCGAGCGTCGGTATTCCGTTGGACATGGTGGCGATGCCATGGGGAACTAGGCCGAGCCGGAGCTCTGGCGCCGCGCTCAGCGGCGCAGCTGGTCGTGCGGGATGAAGACCGTGGTGCGCTCGTCGATGGGCTTCATCGGTTCCAGCTGGGGCCGGGTGTTCAGCGAGTCGGAGAGTTTCTGCCGGCCGGCCTGGACCAGCTTGCGGGTGACCGGGCTGCCGGCGATGGCGCGGGTGGTCTTGCTGATCTGCTCGTACCGGGCCCGGCCGGCCTTGGTGCCGAGTACGTACCCGGCCGCCATGCCGATGATCAACCGCAGCATGTGACTACGCTCCTCCCGCTGGAATGTGCCCATCCATCCTGCCCGACGGGGGATCGCGCTGTCGATCGGGGGGAAGAGAGCAGTGCGGCCACGGCTGGGAAGTCGGCAGGTGTGGCGGGTTGCACAATGGGGCATGGCAGCAGCGGACGCCAGGAGGCCGGGAGGTGGCGAGGTGATCGGCGAGTCGCGCGGGGGCCGTTCGGATGCGGTCCGGGCGGCACTGGATCCCGTGGGCTGAGTCGTGCCGGGACCGGCCGGGGAGCTGAGCGAGACCATGGTCGCACTGGCCGAGGGTCTGGTCCGATCCTCGGCGACGGTCGGTGAACGGTGCAGCTTCGAAGTCGATTCGGTAGCAGGGCAATTGCGGTCACAAGCGCCGCACTGGCACACGATCGACAGTGCCACCTGGCAGACCGGGGTCACCTCGCTCGGCCGCTCGGCGGACCACCAGGCGTGGGCGGCACTGCGTGGGCTGGGCATTCGAACCTGGTCCGCTCCAACCGGTCTCGCCGAGCGTGACACTGCCGGCCTGCTCGGTGCGCGACCGGCCGCGGAGCCGGAGCTCGCTCCCGGCCGGCCGCCTGCCTCCGGAGCCGAACTCCCGGAGCCGGTTTCGGGCTCGACCGGATCGGTCGTGCCCGAAACCGTCGATGTGCCAACGAATCCCGAGCCACCGTCGGGTAGCAGCGACACGGGGACTCGCGCTGGCATCGTCGGTCTTGCGGTCCCCGCTGCCGTGGCGCTGTGGGCGGGTGGCGCAGGCGCAACCGGCAGCACTCCGGCCCCGGTCCATGGACTGGCGGCGGGTCCCGATGTGCCGGTTCGGACCAGCACCGTCGGTGATTCGGTACCCACCGCTCCCCAGCTGCCACCGGAATTCACACCGCCCCAACCGGATACGATCCGGCCGCCCGCTCCCGCGCAGGTGGTGCGGGGCACCGGGCCGAACGTCGGGTGGCCGCGTGACGGGGCTCGGGTCGTGCAGCCGGGCGGGGATCAAATCGTGCTGCCCGGGCCGGCCGCGGACCCGGTGCCGACAGCCCCGGGTCGGCGCGTGGTCGATCATCTGCCGGCGACGAATCCGCCGGCACGGGATCTGCCGATCCGCTGGCGGCCGTCCGTGCCGTCCGCCGAGAACCCCTGGACGGCAACCGGATCCGATTCCGAACGAGCCTCAGGCTCGGACGTCACGGACTTGCCGGTCACTACCCGGCCTCCGGCGGCACCGGCGACGCACCTTCCCGCTGATCCGATGCGGTTGCCGGACTATCGATTTCCGGCGCACCAAGAGCCGGCGCTTGATTCGTCGCCGCCCGATGCCGCAGGTGGCCAGGAGCTTGTGCGTGCGCGAGTGGTGGCCGGCACCGACTCGCCGTCGCTCGATACCGCAGTGGCCGGCCGGCCGCCGGATGCCGGTCCGGCGTCGGTCACTGCGGGGCTGCCGGTCACCGAGACGGCCCCGAGCCCACCCGTCATCGAATCGCCCGGTGGCATGGTGCGGGCCGAAGCCGGTGGCCTACCGGGCCGTTGGCGGCGACGGGGCGCGAAACCGAGCCGGCCGCGGACCGGCGCGCCGGGTCCCGCTGCCGTGCCGGCCCCCGGTCTCTTGCCGTCGCCCGACCCAGCGAGGCTGCCACAGAGCGGCCCGGTGCCCGGCGATATTCCCGTGCCGCCGCGAATCACGGTGGTGCCGAAGGTAATCGGTCCGAACGGAGAGACCACGGCCGGATGGGCGGTCGTGCCGGCGCCGCCCTCGCCATCCGAACCTGTCGCACCACAGGCACCTCCGGCGCAGTCCACCCGTAAACCATGGTGGGCCCGTGGCTCCCGCAAGAGCCCGACGGCACCCACGCCGACTGAGCCACCACCACAGACCGGGTCCCGCTCACCGGAATCCGCTCACGTCCGCCGCATCGCGACCTCCATAGCCGTATCCACCGGGTTCGGCCAGATGCAGTCGACCTGGGATCCGCTCCTGTTGTTCCACGACACCGGCTCGCCGCAGGCGATGGCCTGGGCGATCGCGGGTGGGAAACTGATCGAACTGGCCACCGTGCCCGCCGCCGGGTGGCTCACCGACCGGTTCGATCCCTATCGCGTGATGCTGGCGAGTTCCGCGGGCGGGGTCGTGTTGTCCGGGACGGTCGGCGGCTTGATCGCCGCCAACGCGCCGGGCGCGATGGGCTATCTGATCGGCGCGCAATTGGGGCAGGCGGTCGTCGATCGGATCCTGGCGTCGAGCGGCGGACAGTATCTGCGGTCGGTGACGGCACCGGGCGAGGAGAAACAGGCGAACAGTCTGCTCGTGGGCGCGAATATGATTCCCGGCCTGGTAGGCGGCTCGCTGGCTCCGATGCTGGGTAACCTGCTCGATGCGACTCCGTATCTGATGAACGGTGCCAGCTACCTGGCCTACTGGCGTCTGCTGGGCCGGTCGCCGGCGACGGCGGCACCGCGAGGCGGGCAGGCTGCCACTCCGTACCGGGAGGCGCTGGCCGCGCTGCGCGCGGACCCCTACCTATTCCGGGCCACACTCGGCATTCTGCCCTGGTCGGTCGGGAGTGCGTTGGTCCGGCTCGGGCTGATCGATGTCGTCACCCACGCCGGCCTGTCCGGGGTCGAGCAGGGAATGTTGCTCAGCGCCAACGGCATCGGCTCGGCTACCGCATGGGTGACGCAGAAGCGGTGGCTGGACCGGCTCGATCTACGTCGCGTGTATCCGCTGTCGATGAGTCTGTGGGCAGCGTTGGCCGCGGAGCTGCTGTTCACCTCCGACCCGGTGGTGTTGGCGTCGACCTTCGCCGTCCAGGGCGCCGCGAACTTCGCGTTGAACGTGCGCCAGAACTTCGAGGTCACCCAGGCGGTACCCACTACGGTCCGCGGGCGGGTCGGGGCGATCTCCGCGCTGTTGGCCTCGGGCGGTGCCATGGCCGGGAGTACGGCCGGCGGACTGTTGCTCGGCCTGGGACGTGACGATATCGCCGGACCGGCGCTCGGGGTCCTGGTGGCCAACGCGCTACTGACCTACCGGCTCGCCAAGCGGTATCCCAGCGTGCCCGAGGAAGCGAGTCCCGCGCCCGCCGAACCGTCGCCCCCCGACCCCGCACCGGGCGCACCCGCTCTTCGGGAGCCTGCCCCGAACAGTGCGGTGCTGTCCGCGCCGCGAACCGACCCACTTCCCCTCGCGGGCCTCGAGCCCGGTCGGACCTTGCTGGACGGCCTCGATCCGCGAGAGTTCATTCGTGACCGTCGAATGGAGCGCATGGCCCGCGATCCTGCTGTCTTTTTCGCCCGGACTCCTGGCGGCCGATTCCCCGACCCCGCAGCCCGCCGGATCGACGATCTGCCGTCTCCGGACGGCAAGGTTCGACGACCACTGGGTCTCGGCCCGGGAACGGTGAAACCGGGGCCGCCGCCGCAGCGCAGCAAACGCATGCTTCAGGTCGTTCCGCCTTACTACGATGTCCCGGCGATCGACTACGGCGGGATCGAATCGGTGGCAGAGGGCTTGGCGAACGGGTTCGTCGGCGACGGGCACGAGGTACTCATGCTGGGTGCCGGTCGGGATGGCACCCGAGCCGAATTCCGATCCCTGTGGGCGGAAACGCAGTGGTCACGACTCGGCGAGGCCGACCCCGAGCTGCAGCACGCCGCAAAGGTACGGCGGGCGGTCGAACGGCTGGTCGCAGCCGGTCGAAGATTCGACCTGGTCCACGACCACACCATGTCCGGACCGCTCAATGCGCGCTTCTTCGCCCGAGAGCTGGGGATACCGACGTTCGTGACCGTGCACAACTTGGTCGACCCGCACCGCAGCAACTACTACCGGGATCTCGGAGCCGACTTGCACCTGGTGGCCATCAGTGACCGCCAGCGGGCACTGAATCCGGATCTCGACTGGGCCGGCCGGGTCTACAACGGATTGCGGGTCGAGGACTGGCCGTTCCGGACCGAGAAGGAGCGGTATGTGGCATGGCTCGGCCGGTACAGCGCCGGGAAGGGGCCGGCGACCGTCCTTCGCGCCGCGCACGCTGCGGGCCTGCCGGCGATACTGGCCGGAAAATGTACCGAGCCCGGTGAGATCCGGTATCGCACAGACGAGGTGTATCCCCTTGTCGGGCCGCAAGATCGGGTTCTCGACACGCTCGGCACCGCCGCCAAGCAGGAGCTGCTGGCCCGGGCCGGCTGTGCCGTGTTTCCGGCCGGCATCGAGGACCCCGAATGGGAGGAGCCGTTCGGGCTGACCGTCATCGAAGCCATGGCCTGCGGCACGCCGGTGGTCGTCTCGGACAAGGGCGCGCTGCCCGAGCTGGTGATCGACGGCGTGACCGGCCGGATCGTGCACAGCGCGGACGAGATCCCGGAAGCGATCCGAGAGGTGCTCACCTACGATCCATCGGCTTGCCGGGCGCATGTCGCCGAGACGTTCGGAGTGGATCGGATGGTCGCCGGGTACGAGCGGATCTTCCGAAACGTCATGAACTGGTGACGGTTACCGAATATCGCTGTGCCCGAATATCTTCCGTGCCTCCGTCATCCCGCTGCGGGGAGACCCACGATCGCGGCCAACGGCCCGGTCAACCGCCCGTCGGCCACGGCCGCCGCATACGCGTCGCGGACCGGCGCCGGTGCGGCCGCCACCCGGGCCGCCATTCGCCGCAGCTGGGTGTCGTCGATCTGCGCCGACAGATCCGAGACCGCCTCCCACTGTCCGCCCGACGCGACGGACCGGGTCACCTTGTCCAGCACCGGATCGTTGAGCCGGGCGATGAGCGTGCTCGTGGCCTTCGGCGGATCGATCTCGAGCGCCAAGCGCAACAGTGCCGCGCCGTCGAGAGCGTCGGCGAGCTGGGTGACGGCCTGCGGCGGCAGGTGCGGTGCGAATTCGCCCGCCGTGGCCAGGGCGTCGCGGCCGAGCAGGTCCAGGGTGACGTCCTTGACCACGCGCGCGGGCATGGCCCGCAGGATCGGGCCGAGGGCGCTGGGGTCGGAGTTGCGCGCGATGGCGCTGATGTAGCCGACCGGCAGCTTGTCGGCCATGGCGACGGCGAACGCCGGGTCGACCGCCTCGACCACGCGGGCGGCCAGCGACGGCGGCACCAGCCGCTCGGTCAGCTGCGCGACCAGCTTCGCCGGGAGCTTGGACGCCAGCTTGGCCAGTCGCTGGAAGCGGTGCTGCTCGGCGGCGCGCAGGTGGGCGACCAGCTGCACCCGGAAGGCGCGTAGGTCGGCGTGCGGCAGGGTGGCGAGGTCGGCGAGTTCGGCGGCCCCGACCCCGAGGATCTTGCTCAGGCGGTCGAGTTCGCGTGTGACGTAACGGGTTTCACTCACGAGAACAGCACTTTCTTCACCACGCCGCGCAGCGGCAGCGGCATCGCCGACAGTGTCTGGTCGAATGCCTGGTCCAGCAGTTCGGACTGACGGGAGCGGGCGGCCCGCACTCGGGCGGCCAGCAGGGCGACCGCTTCCGGCGGCAGGGTGGCGAACGCCGGCGGCGGGGTGCCGCCGAGTTCGGCGGTCAGGGACCGGAGCTGATCGTCCACGGCCGGAACTCCCTTCGGGGGTGGGCCGGGGACGGCCCTTGTCGATCTTCCCAACCATATCTTACTGCGGAGTCAGTTGGACTCCGGGGGGGCGGTGGATCGACGCGGGCCGGGCGGCTCAGCGCACGTAGGAGCTGTTGTAGGTGACGCCGGTCGGTGCCTCGACGACGCACTCGATGCGGCGGTCACCGCTGGCGAAAGCGCCGGCCCGCGGGAAGAAGTAGGCGACATTGGCGTCGCCCGGGACCGCTTCCATGTCGACCCGGCTCTGGTTCACCGCGTCGTTGCACTGGCTCTTGGCGTCGCCGACCACACCGTCGGCGGTGTCGGCCCGCGAGGTGAGGATGGCGAAGATCTGGTCGGTGTGCTCGGCGGTGCACGCGGCGGTCTTCACCGTGCCGCTGCCGTCGATGGTGAAACAGTCACCGATATTGAGGGATTCGACGGCGAACCGGTCGAAGTCGGTGGTGTCGCTCGGCGCGCCGGCGGCGCTCGTGGTCGAGGTGCCGGCGGCACTCGCGGTGGTGGTCTGCGCGGCAGCGCCCGTCGAACGATGGCCGGTCACCACGACCAGGACACCGATCGCCGCCGCGGCCACCACCACGGCGCCGATCACGGCGGTGAGCCAGACGGCGTTGTTGCGCGGAGGCCGCGGGTAGCCCGGCTGGGAGAAGGCCGGCGGCCGCGCCGGCGGATAGCTCGGCGGGACCTGGTACTGCTGCCCGGTGGCATAGGGCTGCTGCCCGGTGGCATAGGGCTGTTGCCCGGTGACGTACGGCTGCTGCCCGGTGACGTACGGCTGTTGCCCGGTCGGATACTGCTGTGCGTCCCGATATTGCGGCTGTTGCCCGGTCGGATACTGCTGCTGACCGGGGTACTGCGGCGGCCCGCCGTACGGCGACTGCCCAGGATAGGGCTGCTGCGGTGGATACGGCTGAGACCCGTCACCCGGCTCGGGTGGAAACGGTGGAACCGACGACATGACCGTCCCCTCCGAGCGTCCTACGCCAAGTCGGACAATGCGTGCAGAACAACCATTCTGACCGAAGCGTGGGCTCGTCGACAAGGGAGGGTGGCGGCGCGGGGGTCAAGGTGACAATCCGGATACAGCACACGAACCACCCGGTCGGTTCGTCCGGATTCGGGAGTAGCGTCGCGAGAGGTTTCGTCGGCGCGCCGGCAGTACCGGCGCTGATCAGATGAGGTGTCCGGATGACCGAGTGGCCCGGTTCGATCGGCAGTTCCTTCGACGACATCCTGGAACGGTTCTTCGGTTCCGGCATGAGTTCGCGGCCGCCGGTCCAGCGGACCGACCTCGGCCGATTACTCAGTGACAACGCGCGGCAGCTGGTGGCGACCGCGCGCGAGGCCGCCCACGACTGGGGCAGTCCGGAGATCACGCCCGAACATCTGCTGTACGCCGCGGCCGAGATCGAGCCGTCCCGGTCCATCATCAGCGAGATCGGCCGCGACCCCGACGAGGTCGCCGAACAGATGCACGAGGCGGCCCACGGCGACCACAAACACCAGGCCGCGCACGCCATCGAAATGAGCCCGGCCACCAAGACCGCGTTGCGGACCGCGCAGCGCAGCGCCGCCGAGGCCGGCAGCAGCTACATCGGACCCGAACACATCCTGGTCGGCATCGCGTCCAGCCCGAATCCCGCGGTCGCGCACGCACTCGCCGGCGCGCAGATGCCCGCGACCGCCGGTGGCCAGGCCAAACAACAGTCCGACACCCCGACCCTGGACGAGTACGGGCGCGACCTCACCGCCGAGGCGCGGGCCGGCAAGGTCGACCCGGTGGTCGGACGGGCCGAGGAGATCGAGCAGACCGTCGAGATCCTGTCCCGCCGCCGCAAGAACAACCCGGTGCTGGTCGGCGACCCGGGTGTCGGCAAGACCGCCATCGTGGAGGGGCTGGCCCAGCGCATCGTCAACGGCGACGTGCCGTCCACACTGGCCGACCGCCGGGTCATCGCCCTGGACGTGGGTTCGCTGGTGGCGGGCAGCAAGTATCGCGGCGAGTTCGAGGAACGGCTGACCAAGATCCTCGACGAGGTGCGCGCACACTCCGACGAACTGGTGCTGTTCATCGACGAACTGCACACCATCATCGGCGCCGGCAGCGGCGGGGAGGGCTCGATGGACGCCGGCAACCTGCTCAAACCGGCGCTCGCCCGCGGTGAACTGCACGCCATCGGCGCCACCACCATGGACGAGTACCGCCGCTACATCGAGAAGGACGCCGCCCTCGAGCGCCGGTTCCAGCCGGTGCTGGTGTCGGAGCCGTCGGTGGCCGACACCATCGAGATCCTGCGCGGCCTGACCGACGTCTACGAGGAACACCACCAGATCCGCTACGACGACGACGCGCTCGTC
This sequence comes from Nocardia stercoris, assembly GCF_003696265.1. Taxonomy (GTDB): domain Bacteria; phylum Actinomycetota; class Actinomycetes; order Mycobacteriales; family Mycobacteriaceae; genus Nocardia; species Nocardia stercoris. Next base: position 593,562 of record NZ_RFFH01000004.1, read on the forward strand.
GCCGCGGCCGAGCTGTCGGACCGCTACATCACCGACCGCTTCATGCCGGACAAGGCGATCGACCTGGTCGACCAGGCCGGCGCTCGGGTCCGATTGCGCACCCGCACACCGGATTCGGGAACCCGCGAGGCCGAGGAGCGGCTGGCCCGGCTGCGCCGGGAGAAGGACGCGGCCGTCGCCGCCGAGGACTACCAGAAGGCCAACGCCATGAAGGCCGAGATCGCCGCGGCCGAACGCGACACCGAGCAGGAGAAGGCCGAGCAGGTGCCCCACGTAACGGTCACCGATGTGGCCGAGGTGGTGTCGCGCCGCACCGGCATCCCGGTCGCCGACCTCACCCAGGAGGAGAAGCAGCGGCTGCTGAAACTCGAAGAGGTACTGCACAAGCGGGTCATCGGCCAGGAGGACGCCATCGTCGCGGTGGCCGAGGCGGTGCGCCGGGCGCGTGCCGGGATGAAGGACCCCAGCCGGCCGATCGGCTCGTTCCTGTTCCTCGGCCCGACCGGCGTCGGCAAGACCGAACTCGCGAAAGCGTTGGCGGAGGCCGTGTTCGGCGACGAGGACCGGCTGATCCGGTTCGACATGAGCGAATTCCAGGAAAAGCACACCGTCTCGCGACTGGTCGGTGCGCCGCCCGGATACATCGGCTACGACGACGCGGCGCAGCTCACGGACAAGGTTCGGCGGCAACCGTATTCGGTGATCCTGTTCGACGAGATCGAGAAGGCGCACCCGGACGTGTTCAACGTCCTGCTGCAACTGCTCGACGACGGCCGGGTCACCGACGCCAAGGGCCGCACCGTCGACTTCAAGAACACCATCGTGATCCTCACCAGCAATATCGGCTCCGATCTGATCATGGCGGCGCCGGCCGGCGAGACCGTCGAGGAGCTGACCCCGAAGCTGATGGAACGGCTGCGCGCGCACTTCCGGCCGGAGTTCCTCAACCGGATCGACGAGACCATCGTGTTCCACAAGCTGGACAAGCAGGAGCTGCGATCCATCGTGGATCTGGTGCTCGACGCGACCCGACGCCAATTGCGGGCCCAGGACATCGGTTTCGACGTCACCGACTCCGCGATGGACTGGCTGGCCGACCATGGCTACCAGCCCGAGTTCGGGGCCCGGCCGCTGCGCCGGACCGTGCAGCGGGAGCTGGACAACAAGCTGTCGCGGCAGCTGCTCGACGGCGCGCTGAGCCCGGGCGACACCGTGCATGTCGACGCCGACAGCGACGGCCTGGTGCTCGAGGCCGAACATCCGCTCGTCGAGGGGAAGAAGTCGAAGGGCAAGAAGGAGAAGGCGTCCGTCTGACGGGTACCGCTGCGGCCGGTCGACCGCCACCGGCTGCCCGTGCGTGCGAGGATGCGCGACATGGGTGGCCGGTGGCGTTTACGGGTGGTCGGTGCGGTCGCGAGCGTGCTCGCGGCGACAGTGGTTGCGGCACCGGCGGTTTCGAGCGCACCGCCCGACGGCGTGGTGGTGCGCCCGGTGACGTTGACCGTGGACGGCGAGACCGCCACCGGCCGGGTGTACGAGCCCGAGGGTGACGTGCGGGGGCTCATCGTCGCCGTGCACGGTCACGACGGCAGCGCGAGCGACTTCCCCGAGTACCTCACCTCGATCGTCCGGCAGACCGGTGCCGCCCTGGTCACCATGGATCAGCGGTCCGACACCGGAACCTGGAGGACCGGGGAGTGGAACGTGTGGGCGGGCTGGCGCGACACCGTCGCGGCCACCCAGTGGTATCGCGGCGAGCATCCCGGCATCGGGCCGACCGTGCTGTGGGGCTGGAGTCAGGGCGGTGTGACCAGCGGGCTGGCCGCCGCGTACGCCCCGCCCGGCACCTACGACTACTGGGTCGACACCTTCGGGCACGCCGGCGACGTCACCGCCTGGCTCGAATCCGGGCTCGGCGGACCGAGATTGCGGCCGGAGATCGAACGGGACGCGGGAAACTGCACCCCGCTCACCTGTCTGCGGTCGTATCTGGACCGGTCACCGGTGCTCATGACCGATCGCATGGACGTGCGGCGCGCGATCCTGTTGCACGGCACCGCCGATCCGATCGTGCCCTACACCCAGTCGCTGGAGATGCGCGCCTCGCTCACGCTGTCGGGGCATCCGGTGTCGATGTACACCGTGGTCAGCGGCCGTGATCTGGCGGGCAACGTGGTGCCCGGCGACCACGGCATCAATCCGGTGTTCTTCGAATCCGGTTGTGTGGTCCAGCGGTTGCTGCTCGGCAGTGAGCCGCTGGGCAGCGACCACGACTACCTGGTCGATGTGGCGGCCGGGGTGAACACCGCGCCGCCCGCGCCGCCGAACGCGAAGTGCGCGGCCTGAGCCGGTCGCGGTAGTAGACAGGAATTCAACACCTCGTAACCGGAATTCAGGTTGTGTGGGGTTCGAATTTCCCTGCGTGGCCTTTTCGGTATGCTGAAGAAGTTCCGTTTCCGCCTGCCGGAAATCGCGAACGGAAATGATAGCGACAAGGGCGTTACCATGATTCGGGCTACCCGGCGTCCTTTTCGGAATAAGCGCAGGTCGCTGAATTCCCGAGGTGTTCGTGGTCGCATTGCCGGGTCCACGACTATTGGACCGTCGGCCGCGGAGCCGATTGACTGAATCCGACACAGAACATCGTTATCCAGGGAGTTCTCATGGGTTCCAGCGCCGACTTTCTCAGTACTCTGCTCGCCGACACGTTCCTGAAGATCGCCGCCGGCAGCGGCAGCACCGGGGTCACCACCACGCCCGCGCCGGTCACCACGACGCCGCCGGCTGTGACCGGGACCACCCCGGCCACCGGTCTGAGCGCCTACTGACCGCTCGGTCCACACCGACGGCCCGTCGATCGATCCGATCGGCGGGCCGTCGGCGTTCCGACCGGTATCGCGAATGCCGAAGGGGCGCTCCGGATTCGGAGCGCCCCTCCGGGTCGTGCGGCGGGCCGGTGGGCCCGCGGGATCACTTCGCCAGGTTCGGCAGCACGTTCACGCCGTTGCCCTTGGCGGCGTCCAGCTTCTGGGGGTTCTCGTCCAGCAGCTTCAGGATGGTCGGCGCGATCTGGGTGGTCTGGACGTCGTCGTTGAAGACACCCTTCTTGGCGCCGGGGCCGGCGATGACCAGCGCGACGTCGCGGTCGGCCGGGTTGGCGCCACCGTGCTCGGCGATCTTGCCGTGGCCGCCGGTGAACACGGTGCCGACCTGCGCGACACCGACCAGGTCGGGGTGCTTGCCGTCGTCGGCCGGCGCACCGAAGTACGCGGCGGCGTCGGCGCCGGCGTGGATCTCGGTCAGACCCGACTTGGTGTACGGCTTGGCGGCGCCGGCGATGTCGTTACCGGTGCCGTTGTTCGCCAGCAGCCACTGCTTGGCGAAGTCGGCGGCGGCCTGCGAACGGTCGTTGAACCACAGCAGCATGGCGTCGTCGTCCACGCTGAACGCGACCAGCGGCGCGGTGGCCTCGGGGTGGGCGGCGGCCCAGGCCTTGTTCAGGCCGTCGATGATCGGGCCGTCGTCGATGCGGGTCAGGTCGCTCGGCTTGGTGGGCGACTGGCCGTGCTTGGCCGACACGATGATGGTGGTGTTCTTGTCCTCGCCCTTGGCCTTCAGCTCGGCGACCAGCTTGCCCAGCTGGGCGTCGACGGAGTCCAACGCGCCCTTCAGCAGCGGGCCGGGGGTCACGCCGTCGGCCTGGTAGCCGCCGGTCATGCTGTCGGAGGTGGGCAGCTTCTGCGCGACCGACACCGACTGGAAGTTCATGCCGAAGACGGCGGGCTCACCGACCTGCTTGGTGCCGCTGTGGTCCTTGCCGTCGATCTCGTTCAGTACGGCCTGGACCTTGTAACCGTCGTACTGCTGGGTGTACTTCTCGTCCTTGGTCCAGTCCGAGCCGTCACCCTTGGGCGAGAGGGAGTTGATCTCCGGGGTGAACAGGTCGTCGATCGCGTCGCCGTTGCGGCCCTCGAGGATCGAGTAGGCGGCGTGCTTGTCGGACCACGCGGTCAGCCGGCCGGCCTGGTGCAGGACGTCGAAGACCGAGTTCACGGCCAGTTCCTGGCTCGGGTAGATCGGCTTGCAGGTGGCCGGGTCGACCGGCATGGCGGCCGGGTTCAGTACCGCGGCGGGCTTGCCGGTCATCTGGAGGATGCTGCCGGGCAGGCCGGCCAGGCCCTGGCCCGCGTCGAGGGCGTTCTGGTCGATGTCCATGGACTCGGTCATCGAGACCTCACCGCCGGGTGCGGTGCCGCTGCAGTCGGTGGTGCCGGCCGGGAAGACGTTGTGGTTCCAGGTGTCGTCGTAGTAGACGCCGGTCCGGCCGGCGGTGGCGCCGGTGAACTGCGCGATCATGCCGGGGAACGAGTCCGACGGGTTGGTGGTGTGCGCGTGGGTGTACTGCGCGCCGTTGCCGGCCAGGTCGGCCAGCGTCGACTTCGGGTTGTTGGCGACGTACCAGGCCAGGTCGGACTGGTGCAGGCCGTCCACCGAGATCAGCAGTACGTGGTCGCTGTCGTTCTTCTGGCCGTTGTTGTTGCCGGGGTCGGCGCCGGCGATACCGGTCGCGGTCGCGGCGACGGCGACGGCACCGGCGGCGGCGGCCAAGCGCATGTTCTTGCGGGACACGAATCCTCCTCATCGCACGGTGCGACGTCTCCGCACCGCAGCTGGGCTATTCGTAGTGACCGAATGTGTCCGGGGTATCGACCGAATTCCGAATAGGTGGTAAACGGTAATATCGGATCGGTTGAACAGTGGCTGTGAACCGTGGTGCGGCAGTTTTGGGCAAATGACCAGGTGTGTCGCACGGCCGTAACGGACGACCAGCGGTTCGCCATTACCGGAGATGGCCGGAATTCAATGCTGAGAGCGTGTTTTCAGGCGTCCCGATATACCGCGGTGGTGAGCCAGCGATGCACCACCGGCCGCAGATCGGCGATACCGGCGGCGGTGCCTGCCCGGAGTCCGAGGGTGCTGCGATTGCCGTGCAGGCGATCGAAGAGCAGGCCCTCCAGCAGACTGATCAGATCCTGCGCCGCCTGAGCGGGATCGCCGGCACCCAGCCCGGCCAGCAGCTCGGTCGCGGCAGGCACCGAGAACAGGCAGCCGGCCAGCGCGGGGCGCACGGTCTCGTCCACGGCGCTGTCGGCCGCCAGCGCGTACCGGGCCAGCGCGTCGCTGCGGCGGGGGCCGAGCAGTTCGTCCAGATAGGCGGAGATGAAGTCGGCGGCGGCATCCAACGGCGCGGACGCCGCGGCCGACGGCGGCACCGGTGCGGAGTCCAGCGCCGCACGGGACCGGGCCGCGAGGCGAGTCACCGTGGCCTGCAACAGATCCCGGCGAGTGCGGTAGTAGTACGAGGTGGAGCCGCGGGCGATCCCGAGCCGGTCGTCGACCCCGTGATGGGTCACCGCCCGATTACCGCCCGCCGCGGCGAGTTCCACCGCGGCATCGCAGATGGCCTCCCGGCGGTCCTGCCGGGCCGGTGCGGATCCGGCTGTACTGCTGGTCATCTGGTCCGGCCTCCTGTGCGTCGCGGCACGAGTATCTCGCGGCTGTCCGGCGGGGCCGGAAACGGGTGTGGCACCCCGCGGAACACAACGGGGTGCCACACCGGCGTGGTCGAATTCGTGCCGACTAGAACGCGGATCCGGACGGGATCAGGCTCGTGGCCGAGCCGGTACCGCCGGGCGGGGTCACCGGCGTACACGGGTCGACCGTGACCGTGGTCTGCTTGCTGGTCAGCAGCTGCGCGCCCACCAGCGTGTGGGTGCCCGCGGTGGCCGGGGTCCAGGTGAAGGTCACCGAGGTCGCCAGGATCCCCGGGGTCTTCTGGTCGACCTGGGTGCCGTCGACGCTCAGCGTGACCGGGATCAGGCTGGTGATCGGGTCGACGTCGACCTGCACCGTGAACGGGGTGTTCACACAGCTCTTCGAGCTGCTCGGCATCACCGCGATACCGAGCACCACCGCGCTCGCGCTCGGCGCGGTGAGCGCCGCCACCGCGCCCAGCACGCCGAATGTGGTCAGGCCGAGACCGGTTCGGGCCGCGAGCCTCATCCGAGCGCCGATCCGCTGGGCAGCGCCGAGGACAGGCCGCTGAGGATGCCGCCCAGAATGCCGCTCGCCGAACCGGTGTCCGACGGGGTGCCGGTGGTCGTGGTGGCGCCCGAGGTGGTGGTGACCGGCGCCGTTGTGGTGGTGGTCGGCGGCACGGTGGTCGTGGTGGTCGGGGGCACCGTGGTGGTGGTGCAGGAGCCGACCGTGACGGTGCCGACGGTGGTGTTGATCAGGTCCTGGTTCACGACCAGCGTGTGGTTGCCGACCGTGGCCGGCGTCCAGTTGAACGTGGTGGACGTGGCGAAGAAGCCGGGGACCTGCGACACCGCGTTGCCGCCGTTGTCGGTGAACTTGACCGGCAGCAGGTCGGAGGTCAGATCGACGTTGACCTTGAGCGCGTAGGTGTGGCCGACGCAGTACGGGCCGGCGGCCAGGTTCGTGCTGAGCACGAAGGCGTTGGCGGCGGGAGCGGTGACGATGGACGCGGCACCCGCGGCGACGGCGCCCAGTACGGTGACGCCGAGCGCGGAACGCTTGGTGAGTTTCATTGTGCTGGTTCTACTTTCGCGATGTCGGGCCGGATCAGTGGCCGGCGCTGAGTGCGCTCATCAGACCGGAGAGGATGTCGCCGTTGGACGAGCCCAGGCCGCCGCCGGACGGCGGAGTGGTGACCGTGGTGGTGGTGACCGGAACCGTGGTGGTGACCGGAACCGTCGTGGTCGTGGTCGTGGTCGGCGGCACGGTGGTCGTGGTGGTCGGATCCGTGGTGGTGGTCGGCGGGACCGTGGTCGTGGTCGTCGGCGGCACCGTCGTGGTGGTGGTCGGCGGCACGGTGGTCGTGGTCGTCGGGGGCACCGTGGTCGTGGTGGGCGGGACCGTGGTGGTGGTCGGGGGGACCGTGGTCGTGGTGGTCGGCGGCACCGTGGTGGTGGTGCAGGAACCGACGGTCACGGTCGCGACGGTGGTGTTGATCAGGTCCTGGTTGACCACCAGGGTGTGCGATCCGGTGGTGGTCGGGGTCCAGTTGAACGTGGTCGAGGTGGCGAACACACCGGGGACCTGGCTCGCGAGCTGAACCCCGTTGTCCTTGAACAGCACCGGGAGCAGATCGGAGGTCAGGTCGACGTTCACCTTGACCTGGTAGGTGTGGCCGGTGCAGTACGGGCCGGCGCTCAGGCTGGTGCTGAGCACGAAGGCGTTGGCGGCGGGGGCGGCGGCGATGGACGCGGCGCCCGCGGCGATGGCGCCCAGAGCTGTGACGCCGAGGGCGGAACGCTTGGTGAGGTGCATGGGGGTGGATCTCCTACTGGGTGGAACGGTCCGGCGGCCGGAACGGAGACGGCAGCCGGATCTGTTGTGCTACTTGCGAATCGGACATCTTCGGCGATCGGATGGGGTCGCCTGGACTTCGCGGGAGCCGATCACCGTGCCCTGGTCGTCGAGATCGGGCGGGCGTGCGGTGCGGCAGGGGTGGCGCCGGCGACGCGGTGGTGCCGGGGTGAGGTGGGGGCGACCGCGGCGGTGACCGCGTCCGTCGCCGGGGCGGCGTCGAGGATGCCCGGTGCAGGACCGATCGAGGCGCTGCGCAGGGTGGTCATGACTGGAGCTACTTCTCTCTCGCGGGGGCCTCGTCGCCGAGTGGTCTGAAACGTTAGTGCTTCATCGGCGGAATGTAGCCCGTTTCGCGGAAGTGACACAACCGTGATTCGGACAATCGTCCAGGTCAGCGCGGGTGCCACGGGTGCGTCGCCGCCGGGCAAGTACCTGTTACCAGCGGTTCTGTCGTGTTCGTGCGCCTTTGTGTCGCGTTCGGTCCTTCCCGCCCGGACACGGTGCGCGGGATGCTCGGGTTTCGGCCATCTCCACCGGGTTCGGACCCGACGGAGTTCGCCGTGACCGCCCGATCGACCGTCGACGCGAGAAACGAGGTGTGCATGCCCGCCCCGGAACCCGGACGAGTTACGTCGCCGGGTCGAGACCGTCGTGGGGGAGCAGTGCGGGCCGAGCGCTCAGCGCTCGGTGCCGGTGGTCGCGGTGCCGCCGTATTCGGCCAGCGCCCGGTCGACCAGTTCGGCGACCGCGCGGGTCGCGATCACGCGGGTCAGATCGACGTCGGCGCCTGCGGGCGCCGGGTGGCGGAACAGCGCGGCCGCGTGGTGGCGGGCCAGCGCGTCGCACTCGGTGCGCAGTTCGTCGATCACCGCGTGGGCCTCGGCCTCGCCCGCGCCGAGCTCGACCAGGCGGGCGGCCAGATCGCCGCAGCGCGGATTCGGGTCGGGCGCGGTGGCCGGCTCGGCGGGCGGGGCGGCGACGCCCAGCAGCTGGGCCAGCCCGTCGCCGCGGTCCCAGGCGTCGAGCAGTTCGCGAATGCCGTTGAGTTTCATGCCCCGGCTGAGCAGGCGCTGGATCGTCTGCAGCCGGTCGATGTGATCGGTGCCGTAATACCCGGTGCGCCCGCGCACGTCGGGCGGCGGCAGCAATCCGCGTTCGTGGTACACGCGAACACTGCGCACGGTGGAGCCTGCGGCGCGGGCCAGTTCGTCGATCGTGTACTCGTCCGCCACTTTCACCGTCACCGTCCTCCATGAGATGAAGCCAGGGCAGCACGTTGTTTAACGTGCCGTTATACAACGATGCATCAAGGATGCCTCCGCGGTCAACGGTACGTTACATAGCGGCAAGGTGCTTGCTCTGGGAAGAGTGACGGTTTACGCTCGGTTCAGCAGCCGAAATCGGCTGCCTACCAGGGTCTGTGGAGCAGCCCTGACGACCGCCCGAAACAGTGGGCGCGCGGCAGTCGCGTGTCCTGGCACTTCCGGAGACGGCCATGAATATCACCCGCATTTCTGCCATCGGCAGTACTTCCACCGAGTCCGCAACCGGCGCAACGGGTTCGGCGAAATCTGTGCGTCCGCCGTGCGCGGACGCCCCGCACGACTGGGATCTCGACGTCGGCACGCCCGAATCGTGGCGTACCGCGGTGGCCACCTGCGCCGCCTGTCCGCTGCTGGTCGGATGTGCCGAGCTGGCACGGCAACTCATCGCCGACAGCGACGCGCCACGCGCCATGATCTGGGCGGGGATCGCCTACGACGCCGCGGGGCGGGTGGTCGAGGACCTCGACCGGGTCCGCGTCGCCCCGATCGACCACAAGCGGCCCATCCGGATCATCCGCACCGGCGAGCGGCAGGTCTGCGCCGCGCCGGTCGCCGCCGCGCCGCGCCGCCATTTCGTCCTGGGCAGGCCACTGGCGCCGACGGGCACGGACGGGTTCTGACCGTGAACATGAATCCTTACGTGAACAGCGGTGTGGTAGTAGGACTTCCATGACTGCACTGGCACTGGAGATCAGCCCGTCCGGCTTCGCCGCCGGACGGCCCGACGAAGACAACGACGACGATTCCGACATTCGGCGGGTCCCGATCCTCGCCCGGGACCCGTGGGACGACTGCCGGAAACTGTTGCTGGAGGTCGCCGGTGGTCGCGATGTGACCACGGTGGGCATCGGCTGCGCCGGGCCCATCGACATGGGTGCGGGAGTTGTTGCCCCGCCCGATATCGCCAGGTGGCGTACCGGTTTCGAGATCGTGTCGGCCACCAAGGGCTTGTTCCCGCGCGCCACGGTGCTGCTCGCGCTCGACGGAGTGTGCGCCGCGCTCGCGGAACGGGCCTTCGGGGCCACGGCCGAGGTGATGGACTCCCTGGTGCTGACGCTGGGGGATCGGATCGCCGGCGGTGCCACCGCCGGCGGTTTCGCGATGGTCGGCCGCACCGGCAACGCCGGCAATATCGGGCACCTGCTGGTTCCGGGATTCGACGAGCCGTGCGACTGCGGCGGCCGCGGCTGTCTGGAGGCGGTGGCTGGTGGCCGGTCGGTCGTGCGCTGGGCGCGGCAACAGGGCTGGGGCGGGCAGTCGGTGATCGAGCTGGCGGCCGCCGCGGCGGCGGGTGACGAGCCTGCGGTGGCAGCGGCCCGGCGGGCCGGAACGGCTCTCGGCCTGGCGATCTCGTCGGCCGCCGCCCTGCTGGACGTCGATCTGGTGGTGCTCGGCGGCCCGCTGTCCGAGGCCGGTCCCGCACTGTGGCGGCCGCTCGGCGATGCGGTCGCGGCGCACGCCCGGCTGGGCAGTCTCACCGGCCTGCGTGTGGTGCCGTCGCCCCTGGGGCAGATGTCTGTCCTGGCGGGTGCCGGTCTGCTGGCTATGCGGGCAACCGGATGAGCCGTTGTTCGACGGCACGTAGATCGGGTGGGTGACGGTATGCAGGTGAACCGGTGACAGTGAGCCCGGAGCCGGATCTACCCTGGCTGACCTTCGAAACGCTTGCGCCGCAGACCATGTCGGTGGTCTCGGTCGGCGTGGCGGCCCGGGACTTCGCCGGCTGGCAGCGGGTACTGCAGCGTCAGCTGGCGAAGACGCCGGCGCTGTACGACGGGACGAGTACGGCGACCATCGCCGAACTGCTGTCGTCGGTGCACCAGCGTGCCGAAAGCATCGACCGGATCATCGGAACCCGTTCGGGCCCGCACCGCATCGTGGCGCGGCCCGTCTTCGGGCCCACCGCCGACGTGCACGCCGTGCAGTTGTGGCTGGGTCCGGCGGCCGGTGGGCCGCCGGACCCGCCCGCCGCGGTCGGGGCCGTGTGGGATCTGGCCTCGCAGACCATGTCGGTCCCGGTCGGCAGCACCCGGCTGCCCGGCATCGCCGTGACCGACTACTCGCCGCGGATGTCGATCGCCGAACTGTTCCACCGCATCTCGGCCTTCGACCGGCACGCCGAGGTGCTCGACCTGCTCTACGACCCGCACCCCGAGGATCGGATCAGCTTCGACGCCACCGTGACCGATGGGCCCGGTCGCTGGCGGGTGTCCATTCGCGGTCGGCACGGCGCCGACGGCAGCCGCGGCGCCTGGTGCCTGATCGAGGACGTGACCCCGGCCGAGATGCCGGCGCAGTGGCCGGGACTGGAGTGGGTGGGCCTGCGCGAGGCGCACCGGCGGGCCGGAACTCACTTGGCGATCGTGCAACTCGAGCACGCCAATATCGCGCACTGGCTGACCGATCCGGCGCCGTGGATTCGCTGGGACCACCTCAATCGGCCCGCCGACGTGTTCCACGCCGACGATCGCGGGCGTCTGACCGAGCTCGCCGACAGTTTGCGCACCGTCGACACCGCCGGGGTCACGGTCCGCACCCTCAACGACAGCGGCGGGCACAGCCCGACCGCGATGGTGATCTACCCGTATCCGGGGTTCTCGAACCGGCCCTTGGCCATCGCCCAGTTCCTGCGCGTCGCCGACCGCTGAGCCGGTCTGGTTTTTCTCACCGCTGGGAACTCGCGGGAATCATGAAATCGCCCGGGATCTCTACCATTTCGAGTGTGCGGACAGTTGCCGGCGGGTCAGGGAATTCGGGCGAGGAATTACTTCGCCGGATGGTTGCCCGGCGCCGTCGGGACAACATTCTCGTCGGGGTGCTGGCCGTACTGGCGATTCTCGGCGGCGGTCACGCCGTCGCCGATTTCTTCTCCGGGCCGCCGCCCGGGCCGTCGGAGAACTCGACGCTCGGCATCGTCGGAAATGCCCAATTGGTGGGCTCTTTCGCCGAGACCTTCGTAACCTCCTACCTGGGCGCCACCAGCGGCCAACAGGAACGGATCGCCGACTTCGTCGGCGGCGCACAGCAACTCACGCTGCCCAGCTCTCCCCGGCAGGTGTCGGACCCGCAGGTCGTCTTCGCGACCCGGACCGACGGCAACTCCGCGGTCGAGGTCTGGGCGGTAACCGTATCGGTGCGGATCGCCAAGAGCGGCACCATGATCCCCGCCTCCAGCGCGGCCGGCACGAGCACCGCGGCCCCTCCCGGCGCCGGTACGACCACCACCGCCGCGCCCATTGCCGCCGACCTGCGCCAGTACTACCGGGTCGGTATCGACGTGGTCGGCGGCCGGCCGCGCGCCCTGGCCCCGCCCGCCCAGGTACCGCCGCCCGAACGCGGTTCCGACCTGTTGCTGGCCTATTCCGCGACCTGCCAGACCGATACACCGCTGGCACAGGTCGCCACCGGCTTCATGCAGGCCCTGCTGACCGGCTCGGCCGACATCGCCCGCTACACCACACCGGATTCCGGTATCACGGCACTGCGGCCCGCGCCGTTCACGACGGTCGACTCGGTGACGGTCGGCGCGGACGACAGCCACTGCGGTGCCAGCGGGGACAGTGCCCGAGTGCTGGTCTCGGTCAACGTGAAGGGCGACGCCGGTGGCGTGCCGACCCTGGCCTATCCCTTGGCGATGGTGCGCGCCGCCGGCAGCTGGCAGGTGCGCGCGATCGAATCCGTTCCGGCACTGCGGTATCCGATGACCGTGGTCACGGGCCAGAACTCCCGGAACGCCGTGGCGACCACCACCGCCCCGGTCACCTCGACGACGACGGCCGCTGCGGCCCAGATCCCGGCGCCCACTCAGCACTGACCCCGAGAAGGGACACCCCATGGGTACGAGCCTCTACAACATCCTCACCAACGTGATGTACGCGTTCCGGTACATCGGCCTGGCGATCCTCACCATCGCCAGCATGGCGATCCTGATCTCCGAGGCGGCCAAGAGCAAGCTGTCGCCCGGCAAGGTGCTGGCCGTCGCCGGGTCGGCGATCGTGGCCGCGGTGGTCTTCTGGATCCTGCCGACCATCGTCAGTGACGCCACCTCGGACTCCGGGCAGGTAGTCGGCAGCACCTCCGGGTGCGCCTATCAAGCGGTCTGCCGATGAGTGAGGTGATCAAGGTGTTCACCCCGGTCAAGCGGGTGCCCACCATGATCGGCAAGGCGCAGAACGGGCAGAAGCTGCCGTTCGGCCCCTACACCCTGCCGCAGGTCGCGGCCACCGCGGTGCTGCTCACGATCACCTCGGTCGGTGCGATGACGCTGCCGGCCAATCCGGCGGTCACCTTCATCGGCGGGGTGCTGGTCACCGCGCTGGTGGTGTTCGCGCTCGGTCTGGTGCCCTACACCGGGGTGCGGCTGTCGTCGCGGGTGTGGTGGGTCGGCCGGCTGCTGGTGAGCCGCAAGCCGGTCTCGGCGTCGGGGATGCCGGTCGGCGTCGAATCCGGCAACCGGACCTGGTTCGTCGAGGAAACGGTGGTGGTCCTGCTGCCCGACAGCGGTGACATCACGGCGCCCGCGGCGGCGCCACTGGGAGTACTGGATCGGATCGGCGGCGCGTTACGGGCCGCCGGAGGTGCGCACTGATGGCATTCGACCGAGATCTGCAGCCCACCGCGGCAATTCGCGGGAATCTGCAATTCACCCACGCGGGATTGGTCACCGCCACCTATTTCGTCGACCCGCTGGGCTACGGACTCCGCAAGGCCAGCGACAAGCACGACGTCAAGATGGCCCATCACTCGCTGATCTCCAACCTGCCCGACGGCTCGCTGCTGCTGGGAATCCAGGCCCGGCACAACACGATCGACGTGCTCAGCAAGATGGTGGAGGGCGTCGATCTCGACACCTGCGACGACTACGCCGCCGAGGTGGTCGCCGCCTACGAACGGGTCTGTGCGATCGCCCCGCAGACCCGGATCTTCCTGCTGTCCATCCCGGTCGGCTCCACGAACCCCACGATGTCGGCGATCGCGCGGCTGTGGCGCGGCGGCACCACGACCACCGACGCCGCGGCACTCTCGCGCGCCGAACTCGAGGGTTTCGAGCAGACGGCCGCGGAGATCCTGTCCCGTATCGGTGGCGACTTCGATCCGGTGCCGGTACCGGCCGCGCTGTTCCAGTGGCTGTGGGAGCACTATCTGTCGCGCGGCGCGGCCGGCGACCCGGTCGCCCCGACCCGGGTGGGCGCGCTGGACGACGCGACCGCGGCCGTATTCCGTTCCGCCGCACTGGACGAGGGGGCGCAGGCCGACCAAGGCCGCCGGCTTCGGCCGTCCTTCGTGCCCGTGATCAAGGTCGTGCAGCCGGATTTCGAGTTCCGGCCCTCGTATCAGTCCATGCTGACCCCGCATTCATTCCCCTACGCCGGCATGACCTTCCCGGGCGGCAGCGAATTCCTCACTGTCATAGACGGTTTGCCGGACGTGACCGTGGACTGGGGGATCCGGGTGTCCACCCGGTCCGCGGACGCGGTGCTCAAGAGCAACGAGACCAACCTGCGCCGGCTGGGCGAGCAGATGGACCAGCGCGACCAGGAGGTGTCGTTCGCGCAGAACACGCTGCTGTCCAAGGCGCAGATGCTCGGCGAGTACAACCAGCACTTCGAGGTCAACGGCGGCGAGTCGGAGGTCTCGTTCACCACGGTGATCGCGGTCGGCGGCGCGTCCCGCGAGCAGACCATGGACGCGGTGAACACGCTCAAGCGGCGCTACAAGCGGTTCCAGATCGAGCTCACCGCACCGCTGGGCGCGCAGGTCGACCTGTGGTCGATGCTCATTCCGGGTTCCGCCCCGCGCCGCGCCTACGACGATTTCGCGCATATCGTGCCGTCGGACATGTGGTCGGGTTTCGTGCCGTTCACCACCAGCCAGATCGGCGACGACAGCGGGCCGGTGATCGGGGTGAACCTGATGTCGGGTCATTTCGAGCCGATCCACTTCGGCATCATGGAGGCGGCGCTGCACGACCTGTCCGCCTCGTTCGCGGTGACCGGCGAACTCGGTTCGGGCAAGTCGTATTTCCTGAAACTGATCGCGGCCCTCGTGCACGACATGGGCGGCCAGTTCCTCGCCATCGACCGCAGTCAGGTCGGGGAGTGGGAGCATTTCGCGTCCGCCATCGACGACGCGGTGGTGATCGACCTGGCGAACCCGATCGTGTCGCTGGACCCGCTGCGCATGTTCGACCCGCGGATCGCGGGTGAGCGGGCGCTGGATTCGATTCTGCCGCTGCTGGATCTGTCGCCGACCTCGGGCGCCGGTGCGGCGGCGAGTGCCCTGCTCTCGCCGCGCGGTGTCGCCGAGTACGGGATCACGAGCATGCTGGACCTGATCACCGTGGTCCGGAAGCTGCGCGACGATCCGGCGGTCGGCGCCGACTGCGCCGACCTCGCGGCCCGGCTGGGCACGGTCGCCGACCGGATGCCGGTGCTGTTCGACCCCCGGCTGCCCACGCTGCGGCTGGACGCCGCCGCGACCGTGGTCCGCACCCATCAGCTGGCGCTGCCGACCGCTGAGGAACTCACCACCCCGCACCTGTACAGCCGGCTGCCGCTCACCAAGCGGCTGGGCACCGCGCTGTACGAGCTGGTGGGTGTGGCCGCGCGCGAGGCGTTCCTGGCCGACAACGGCCGGTTCGGTCTGCTGGTCGGGGACGAGGCGCACCACTTCACCCAGACCCAGGTGGGCGCCGCGGTCACCTCCGACTTCAGTCGCGACGGCCGAAAGCACTTGGCCGCCATCGGTTTGGCGTCGCACGACCCGGCCACCGACTTCCAGGGCGCGGCACACAACCTGATCCCGAACCGGTTCGTGTTCCGGCAGCGGGACGAGACCCTGGCTCGCAACAGCCTCGAGTGGCTCGGTGTCGATCTCACGGAAGCGCCGTTCCTGCTGCAGATTCTGCGCGAGGACACCTCGCCGCCGGTCGGGGCCGGACGACAGGTGCCCGAGGAGCGGCGCGGCGAGATGTTCATGCGGGACGCGCTGAACCGGATCGGCCGCGGCAAGGTGCTCGGCCCGGCCCGCGCCGACCGGGCGGCGGCGATCGGCTCCACGCCGGGCAGTACCGGCCGCGCGGTGGTGGCTCAGCGGCAGGTCCGGTCGTGACCGCGCCCGTGCTCGACGCACCGCGGGAAACCGCGGACCCGGCGCCGACACCGTCGGCGCACAGCGAAGTTCGGCTCTCGCCACTGGAATCCGGTGCGTGGCACTGGGATCTGGTGCGCTGGCGTCCGGCGGTCGTGGTGCTGCGCTGCCGCAGCTGGATTCGTGCGTCGCGGCGGCGGCGCGCGACGGTGTGGGTGACCGGACTGCTCTTCGTGTTCGTGGTGTTCCCCGGTCTGGTGGGCGCGGTGGCGACCGCCTCGGCCGGTGGCAGCGGCTCGTCGGTCAACTCGGGCCTGAGCTGGATGGACATCCGGGACTCGTCCGGTCTGACCCTGTCCAGCTATGTCTTCGCCACGAACAACGGCAGTGTGCTGCACCCGCTGACCGGCGGCAAGGCGCTGGTGCTGAACCTGGAGTTCGCCGGCTGGCTGGTCATCGTCACGACCGGGGTGTGGCTGATCGGCTACGTGCTCGGATTCCGCTGGATGGACCTGTTCGCGGCGCCCCTGCACGGCGTGGCCCAGTCGCTGACCGGGCAGCTCACCGTCCCGATCGTGCTGACCACGGCCGTCACGATCGGCGCCTTCTTCGTGGCCTGGTTCTGGCTGCGCGGATACCACGCCAAGGCGGCGGTCCAGGTCGCCACCATGTTCGGTGTCGTGGTGCTGGGCGGCGTGTTCCTGTCCGATCCGCTGGGTGACGTGCTGTCCTCCGACGGCTGGCTGGCCCAGGGCCGCGATCTGGGCATCTCGATCTCGGCCGGCCTCAACGGCGACAGCAATCCGCAACCCGACCGGCTGGTGGCGTCGATGCAGGCCCAGCTGGCCGACAACTTCGCCCGCCGTCCGCTGCAGGTGTGGAACTTCGGGCACGTGATCGACGACCAGCCCGCCTGCAAGGCCGCGTGGACGGCCGCCGAGGCCGCCGGCGACGACGACGGGGTGCGGGCCGCGGTCCACAACTGCGGTGACTCCGCGGCGTTCGCGGTGGCGAACAATCCCAGCGCGGGCCAGCTCGGGGCCGGAATTCTGTTGCTGGTGGCGGGAACTCTGCTGCTGGCGTTCGGCGCGGTGCTGGCGATCCGGATCGTCCGGTCGGCGCTGGACTCGATCTACTACGGCATCGCCGCCATCTTCGGTTTCGCCGCAGGCGGATACATCTACGGACCCACGCAGAACTTCCTGATCCGGTGCGTGGTGCACGCGTTCTTCTCCGCCGCGCGGATGACCGCCGAGATCACCTTTCTCGGCATCTACGTGCTGTTCCTGGGCGATCTGTTCGAGCAGGCCCGCGGGCAGGTGATGGCGGTCTTCGTGATCGGCGCGATCGTGGAGATCATCGCGATCGGGCAGTCGCGGAAACTGTCGAAGAGCCTCGAGCACGGCAACGAGTGGATCGCCAACCGGTTCGCGCTCGCCATCCAGAACGGCGGTGCGCGAGCGGTTTCCGGTTCCGGCGGTTCCGGCGGGTACGCGCTGGGCATGGGGCACGCGTCCGCCGCGCGCCACGGGCTGGGTTTCCTCGGCACGGTCGGCGCGATCAGCACCCTGAACTCCTCGCCGGCCACCGCGTGGCTCGCGGGCGGGATCCGCAGTCCGCTGAATCCCAACGCGGCCAAGGAGAAACGGTCGCTGCTCGCCCAGTGGACGATGTGGGGCCAGGACGGTTTCGGTGGCCCGACCGGCTGGTACGCGCAGTCGTACCTGCACCGCCGGGTCTACGGCGAGGCGGCCCGCGACGCCGCGAGAAAGGTCGGCGGCATCGGCACCGCGCGAGGTGCGGCGGCCGCCATCCAGGCCATGGTCGACGAGGGCGCCAGCCGCAGCGACTGGAACAACGGCCTGATGGAAGCCGGGTTCCTGGACGCGAAACTGCGTGCGGACGCGGTCGATTCGTGGGGTGTGGTGGCCGACAACGCCGACGACTACACCAGCGACGACAAGCGGCTGGGCTTCGCGCTGGCCGCCGTGAACCGGGTCCAGACCACGGTGTCGCGACTGACGAAGCCGGGATCGCTCGACGGCGACGAAGACAAGGCCGCCGCCGACCTGGCCACCCTGCAGGGGGCCGCGTTCCGCTATCGCCGGGCGCACGAGCGCGGAGTCACGCTCGACCACGGTGCCGCCGGCGGGCCCCAGCGCGAGTACCTCGACGCGTACATGCGCATGGACGAGACCTCACAGTCGCGAGAACGCTTGCAGGCGTTGATGAATGTCATGCACGGCGACAAGAGCAACCTGATCTCGGACGCGAGCGGGGTGTGGGCGCCGACGGTGGCGACGGACAGCAACGACTACGCGACCGCCGTCCATATGGCGACTCTGCGCAGTCTCGACATCGGCGAGCACGAAGCGTCGCGGATGTACTCCTGGATCGGCACCGAGCACGCACGCGAGTTCTACGAGGCCACCGAGGGCCTGCTGGAGAACGTGCAGAGCGGTGCCGCCCTCGACCGGGTGCGCGACGTCGCCTACAAAGCGCAGCAGACCGAGAGCTGGTCGACCGGGAAGAAGCCGTCGCCGTGGAAACGGATGTCGCCGCCGGCCGGCACCCCCAAGCCCGCCGACTACGGCGACAACCTGTCGGGCGTGGCGCAACGCATGCGCAGCCGGACGTGAGGCCGGCCGATGATCAAGCGATTGATCGTCCTGGCCGTGCTGCCGACCTGGCTGCTGGTGGGGCTGGGCCTGATCGGCAGTCTCGGAACGGTTTTGGCGGTCGTGGTGCTCGCGTTCGGGAGCTGGACGTCGTCGGTGTCGTCGGATCTGCACTATCAGTGTGAGAGCGCGGTCGGGCCGGAGGCGGGGGTGACGGTGACGTCGGAGCCGGAGTCGATCACCGCCCCGATGACATTCGGCGCGCCGGGTGTGCCAGGGGTGCCGGGGGTGGCAGCGGCCCCGCAGCCCACGGCCGAGACGCCGACCACCAACCCGTTCGCCGATCTCACGCTCGGGCCACAGGACACCGGCGTCTCGGATTGGCAGCGGGCCTGCCTGCAGGCCATGCGGACGGCGCCGTACCAGCAGCCGCCGCTGCGCTCGGCCGCCGCCGGCGCGATCGGCGAGTGCGCGCGGCAGCTCGCGCTGGCCCAGGTCGGCCGGCCGGCCGCGCCGGGAACGGTGGCGGGGGATCCGGCGGTGCTGCCGAGAACCGTTGTGTACCAGGCATCCGGCAGCGCGGTGACGGGGCAGTGCCTGGTGCAGGCGGCGAGCGTGCCGTCCGGCGGGATGCTGCCCGACGGCGTGCTGCCCGGTGTGGCAGTGCCCGACCCAGCGCTGAACTCGGCCGCCCAGGCAGGTGGGTCGGAATGTCCCGGCACCGCAACGAATTCGGTCTTAGTGCTGCCGAATACCGTTGCGGCGCAAAGCTTGTGTGGACAGCGTGTGGATCCTGCCGCGATGTCGCCCGGTGATCTGGTGTTCTGGGACTACCGCGGTTACGTGCCGACCCGGGCCGGAGTCGCGGTGGACGCGATCGAACTGGTCGGCACCGATCCGGACACCGGCACGACAGCGGTGTGGCGGCTGCCCACCGGACCGGACGTCCGGATCAAGCGAGTGCTGGCGGGTGCGGGATGAGTACGCCCCGAACCGAATCGTCCTCGGTGACACCGTGGACCGGCCGCGCCGCGCGCATCGTCGCGGCACCCGCCGAGGAGGACCAGGGCGGTGACGACGACGGCGAGGTGATCTTGGCCGACGGCCCCGTGCAGCCGGGAGTGTCGACCGGCGGCGGACCCGCGCAGCCGGGGGTGAACCCGCCGCCCGCGCAGCCGGGGGTCACTACCGGGCCCGGTGCGCCGCCGGCGCCGCCGGACTCCGGTCAGGATCACGCGGTGCCGGACAACGGTGGCGCCGCCGCGGTACCGGCGCCGCCGCCGAATGCCGCTGTGCCACAGGCGCCGAACAGCACCGCGGCCCCGCCCGCACCCGCGGCGCCGGCCACCCCCGCGGC
>NZ_RFFH01000040.1 GCF_003696265.1 Nocardia stercoris
CCCTCCGCGGCAGGACCTCGGGTTCTGCGCGGTCGGCGGGCCGCCATCGGCGCCAGCGGATCGACGGGTCCTTCGAAAGACACAACTCGAAGGTCGGTCAGGAAACTTCCGGGTCAGGTCCGCTAGGCCGGTGGCGGCCCGTCGTGATGATCATGACTGGAAACTTCTAGACCCGGAACGCCGGCGGGCGGCCGTGGCGCACCTGATGCGCGTGCTCGAAGTGAGCGAGCGGTTCGCCTGCCGGGTCGCCGGGCAGCACCGAAGTACCCAACGCCGTGTCCAGCCCGGCGAAACTACCGCGGATCCGGACGCGGCACTGCGTGAGTGGTTGCGAGACTGGGCGAGAACCCATCCGCGGCAAGGTTTCCGCCGCGCCTACCACGACGCCCACGGCGAGGGCTGGACGGTCAACCACACGCCTGCGCGACGAATGCCTCAACATCAACAGCTTCTGGTCCCTCACCCACGCCCGCGTCGTGATCAGCGACTGGAAGGACGGATACAACCACCGCCGAAGACATTCCGCGCTGGGCTATGCGACCCCGGCCGAATACGCTGCAACCTGCATCCACCGATAACTGGCCCTCACACCCGGCGGACCGAATCCCGGGCCCCTTCATCAGAACCTGGGTCGCGATAGTAATACGGGTCACATTTCGATGCTGGGTCGATCTCGATGTCAAGAGTTCGCCAACCGGATTCGACTGGTATGCGAAAGACACCAAACACATCGAGGAGGCGCTGTGCCGAACGTGCGCACCGATATGACGATTTCGCTGGACGGCTTCATCTGTGGGCTCGCCGCCCAGCAGCCACCCTACCTGGACAAGGGGTTCTTCCGGATCACCGATTGGGTCGTCCAGCATCTCGCGTGGCGCGAACGCGCGGGTATCGGCGGCGGTCTGCAGGATGCCGACGACGCGCTGCTGGCGGAGATGTTCGAGCAGGCAGGCGCCTATGTTATGGGCCGGCGGATGCTCGACTCGGGCGAGGAGCCGTGGGGCGAGTCCCCGCCGTTCCGCGCACCGGTGTTCGTAGTGACCCATCGCGAGCGCGAGCCACTGGTTCGCAAGGGCGGCACTACCTTTCATTTCGTCACCGACGGCCTGCAGGCGGCGATCGAGCGTGCGAAGGCCGCATGCGGTGATCGGCATGTGCACATCAGCGGCGGAGCCGCGATCGTGCAACAGGCGATCGCTCAGCGACTGGTGAACGAAATGCACGTGCACATCGCACCGGTCCTGCTCGGGCAGGGCACCCGGCTATTCGACCAACTGCCCGACAGCATGGTGGAACTGGACCGGTTCCGGGTCGTCGATTCACCCGCCATCACCCACCTGAGCTTCCGATTCCCCACCGCCGGATGACCTCCGACCGACCGAAAGGCAACGATTCCATGATCAACTCGACTCTGAGCAGTCTCACCTCCTCCGACGGCAGCGCGATCGCCGTCGAAACGACGGGGTACGGCGCGCCGGTGATTCTGATCGGCGGCGCATTCAACGATCGCTCTACAGTCGCCGCGCTCGCCTCGACCCTCGCCCCGCGTCTGACCGCCGTCACCTACGACCGGCGTGGCCGTGGGGGTAGTGCCGACCTCAGTGGCGACTACGCCATCGGACGCGAAATAGACGATCTGGCAACGGTAATCGAACATGTGGGAGGCACAGCGGGCGTGTTCGGTCATTCGTCCGGTGCCGCTCTGGCCCTGGAGGGCGTGTTGCGCGGGCTGCCCATAGAGAGAGTAGCGGTGTACGAGATGCCTGCGGTCGTCGACGGCAATCGCCCGGAGCCGCCTGCCGACGTGTTCCACCGGCTGGTCGCCCGCATCGAGGCCGGCGACCTCGACGCCGCCGCCGAACTGTTCCTGACCGAGCAGGTCGGGGTACCGGCACCGATCGTCGCCGGGATGCGCAACTCCCCGGTATGGGAATTCCTGCGGGCGCAGGCGCACAGCCTCCCCTACGACGTCGCCGTCTGCGGATCCCGGCTGCGACTGCAAACAGACCGATACGCCACGATCGACATCCCGGCACTGGTCGTCAACGGCGACCAGACCTGGCCGTGGATCCAGACCGCGGCCCAGGCGCTCGCCGCCGCGATCCCCGCAGCACGCCGGGAAGTGCTGTCCGGTGAAGAGCACGACATCCTCGGCAAGCCCGCACGACTCGAACCGTTGCTGACGGAGTTCTTCAGCTGATGCGTCATTCCCTTTCGCAACCAGCCGAATAGGCATTCGATGAGCACGGCCGCGCTGTCGGTTGAAGAATGTTTCGCCCCGACAGCGCGGCCATACTCGCGTTCTGAATCTTGGCGAGTCGGTGTTGCCATCCGTCCGGGAGCACGGAAGTCGTCGTCGGCGTGCGGACCGCTCGGATCGGTCAGCCGACTTCCGCACGCGATCGGCCACACCGGCTGGTCGCCTTAACCGAGCATCACCGCTACCTGCGGGAGCCGGCCGCGATGCTGGCGACTGAAACTCGCACTGCCCGAGCCACTCTGGCGACCAATTTCAGTGAGCCGGTGCGGCTGCCCCAGGTGAAAGAACGCTTTCAGCAGCGACCACGGAAATCCACTCCTGCGCAGTCATCGATCCAGCTTGTCTGCTCTGTTCCACAGATAGCGCTGTTCGGGGAGGCTCGTGGTGAGGCGGGCCGCCAGACGGTAATTCGCTAGGGCGGCGGAATACTCGCCCGCCAGCTCCTGGAGATGGGCGCGAACAGCGTGGAGCCGGTGGTGGCGGGCGATCCGGGAGTCGCTGTCCAGTGTTTCCAGCAGTTCCAGTCCGGTCTCGGGGCCGCGGGTCATCGCGACCGCGACGGCGTAATTGAGCGTGACCATGGGGTTCGGCGCGATCCGGCGGAGAATTTCGTACAGGATGCAGATCTGGTCCCAGTCGGTGTCCTCGGCGCGCGGCGCTTGGACGTGCAGCGCGGCGATCGCCGCCTGGAGCTGGTAGGGGCCGAGCGGCGAGGCGGCCATGGCGTTAGTGAGCAGTGTGCTGCCCTCTTCGATCATGGTGGCGTCCCACCGACTCCGGTCCTGCTCGGCCAACGGTATGAGCGCACCGTCCGGGCAGGTGCGGGCCGACCGGCGGGCATCGGTCAGCAGCATCAGCGCCAGCAGCCCGGCGACTTCACCGTCATCGGGCAAGGACCGGTACAGCATGCGGGTGAGACGGATCGCCTCAGAGGTGAGTTCGCCGCGGTGCAGATCGGGTCCGGAACTGGCGGTATAGCCCTCGTTGAAAATCAGGTAGAGAACGTGCAGGACGGCGTCGAGCCGTTCGGCCCACTCCTGGGCGTTCGGCACAGCAAACGACGCTCCGGCGGCCCTTATCCGCTGTTTGGCACGGCTGATCCTCGGCGCCATGGTGGCCTCGGGCACGAGGAAGGCCCGCGCTACCTCGGCGGTGGTGAGCCCGCCGACTGCGCGGAGAGTGAGTGCAACCTGAGAGGCGGGCGTCAGCGCCGGATGGCAGCACAGGAACAGTAGGGCGAGCGTGTCGTCCCGGTCGCCCGGGCTTTCGTCACCGGGCGGCGGAGCGAGGTCGGTATCCGGCGTCTCCCGCACCGATGCGGTGACTTCCCGGCGGCGGCGTGCCTGCTCGCTGCGTACCTGGTCGACCAGGCGACGGGCGGCGACTGTGATCAGCCAGGAGCGCGGATTTTCCGGGATGCCTTCGGCGGGCCACTGTGTCGCCGCGGCGAGCAACGCCTCCTGGACCGCGTCCTCGCACTCCTCGAACCCGCCGTAGCGACGCAGGAGCACGCCGAGGACCTGCGGCGCCAGTTCGCGCAGCAGGTCCCCGAGCCGTTCCGGCGTGCTCACATCTCCATCCCGGCCGAGTCCATCAACGGACGCACCTCGACACCGCCGATCCGACCGCTCGATATCAAGGCGGCCAGTTCCATGGCGTGCTCACGGCTTTCGCAGTCGACCAAGTACTGACCGGCGATCTGATCTGCAGTCTGCAGATATGGACCGTCGGTCACCGTCACCGCGCCGTCTCGAATCCGGACGACGGCGCTCAGGGACGGATCGGCGAACACGTGACCGCTGATCAGTTCCCCAGCCCGCCCAGCGGCGGCCAGGAACTGTTCATTGTCGAACCCACCGCCCGGGAGGGCCGCAGCGCTCAGATAGAGATTCAGCTGGAACTTCACCGCGCGCTCAGCTGTCGGCCCCGCCGGTGAAGACCACCGGCCGCACCTCGATGCCGAGGCCCTCGACGCCGGCGTCCGGGATGAGAGCGGCCAGCTCCAGGGCACGTTCCCAGCTGTCGCATTCCACCAGGTAGTAGCCGCCGAGGTACTCCTTGGCTTCGAGGTAGGGTCCGTCCGTTACCGCCGGAACGCCGCCTCGGACCCTGACTACGGCGCTCTGCGACGGGTCGGCCAGCGCGGTGGTGCTGATCATCTCGCCGGACTTCGTGACTGTCTCCATGAACACACCGTGGCCACTCATCACCTCGTTGCGCTCCTCCTCCGTCAGCGCATCCCAGATCTGCGGGTTGCTGTACATGATCAACAGGAACTTCATGTTGTCTCCCTTTGATGGTCGGACAGCGCCCCTGGGCGCCGTTCACCATTGGGTCGGAGCCGGTAGCGCGTTCTTGCGGTGCCGGACCGCAACAATCTCCCACCCGACTGGACCGTACTGGAACAAACGACGCGGGCCTGCCCGAGTCCCAGGCCTGAGCCCGCTGGAGATGCCGGCGCCGACGCTCGACTTGATGCATGGGTGAGGGGATTTGTCTTCATGATCAGGGTAGGAACTACGGGTTTGTCCCGATGTGCTCGAGAGTCACTGGGAGACAACATGTAACCGGGTCGGATCAAGACGGGATCGGAGATTCACACATGGCTCGAGGGATGCCGCTCGGCTTGGGAGCGGTGGCGCTGATCACCGCTGCGGTCGGCACGCCGGCCCCCGCGGCGTTCGCCACGGACCTGACCGAGGGAGTGGTCTGTCGTGACCACATCTGCCGCAACGACACCGACGATATCTATCGCGTGCAGATCCGGGTGGAGTGCTCGAGTCCCGGGTCTGCGTATGAGATGTCGGTGTGGGTGAACAGCCACTCCGCCGAAGAGATGCAGGTCGGGTGCAACGGTCGCTGGGAGCAAGGCCCGATGAGACTGGGGGCCCCGTCGAGGAACCCTGACGGCACCTGGAGCACGCCGACGATGGAACGCGAGCCGGGCAGTTACGTGCCCAGCTCCGTCACCGGCATCGACTACCTGAGCGCCACGGTCGACAACAGCAACCGACGCCGCCCAGCTCCGGTGCCCAGCGGTTCCTGATTTCTGAGATCGTGGTGGCGACAAGGGAAGCATCCTTATGACAAAGAGGTTCCGACGACCGGATGCGGTGTTTGCCGACAGGCGCAGCAGTGTTCTGGCGCTCGCTGCCACGGCAATTCTGATCGGGTCCGTAGCGGGAATCGGTATCGCCGGTACAACGCCGACAGAGCCGTCTGCTGCCGCCGCGCTGGACCGTTTCACCCATCAGCAGTTGGAGTGGGGTTCGTGCGACAGCGATCTCTTGGATCGAGCCGGCGCGGCTTGCGCGAATGTGAGGGTGCCGCTGGACTATTCGGAGCCGGATGGGCGCACCATATCCGTTGCGATCTCCCGAGTGAACCGCCCCGGGTTTGGTGCCCACCATCTTTCTTGGGAAGGATGGGCAGACCATGCCTGCGAAGTACGACGAAGCGACCAAGGCCAAAGCTGTCCGGCTGGTCGTCGAACACCGTGACGACTACG
>NZ_RFFH01000041.1 GCF_003696265.1 Nocardia stercoris
GGGACCAATCCACCAGCTCCCCGAAGGCCGCATCGCACTCGGCGATCTTCGCCGCGAAAACCGGTGCGGTGTCGAGCAACTCGACACCCATCCCGACCCACTGCGCCCCCTGACCCGGGAACACCAGAACAGTCCGGCCCGACGCGCGTGCGGTGCCGGTTCGCACGAAGCGGCTCTCGATCCCGGCGGCGACGGCGGTCAGCCCCGACAGCAACTCGTCCCGGCCCGCACCGACGACCACCGCACGGTGCTCGAACCGCGTGCGGCTCGATACCAGTGACCGGGCCACATCCGCGACATCCAGGTCCGGTTGCACCGCGAGGGCCGCGCCGAGCCGGGAAGCCTGCTCCGCCAACGCCTCCGGTGAACGCGCCGAAACGACCCACGACACCGTCGAGCCGGCGATGCCCGAGGTGACCGGCGCGCCGGGGCGCGGCGCCGACTCCGCGGCGGCCGGGGCCTCTTCGAGGATGGCGTGCGCATTGGTCCCGGAGATACCGAAGGACGACACACCGGCCCGGCGCGGCCGATCGGTGCGATCCCACGGTCGCTGCTCGGTCAGCAACTCCACCGAACCCGCGGACCAATCCACATGCGTCGACGGCTGATCCACGTGCAAGGTCTTCGGCAACACACCGTGCCGCATCGCCTGCACCATCTTGATCACACCACCCACACCGGCCGCCGCCTGGGTGTGACCGGTGTTCGACTTCAGCGAACCCAGCCACAGCGGCCGGCCTTCGGGCCGACCCTGGCCGTAGGTCGCCAGCAAGGCCTGCGCCTCGATCGGGTCACCCAGCGTGGTCCCGGTTCCGTGTGCCTCCACCGCGTCGACATCGGTGGTCGACAGTCCGGCGTTGGCCAGCGCCTGACGAATAACCCGTTGCTGCGCAGGCCCGTTCGGCGCGGTCAAACCGTTCGAGGCACCGTCCTGATTGACCGCGGTGCCGCGCACGAGAGCCAGCACGCGGTGACCGCGGCGCCGCGCGTCCGACAACCGCTCCACCACCAGCATGCCGACACCTTCGGCCCACGCGGTGCCGTCGGCGGCGTCGGCGAACGACTTGCTGCGTCCGTCGGGGGCCAGGCCCCGCTGCCGGGAGAACTCGACGAAGATGTCGGGCGTCGCCATCACGGCGACACCACCGACCAGCGCCATCCCCGTCTCACCGGACCGCAACGAGGCCACCGCTTGGTGCAGTGCGACCAGACTCGACGAACACGCGGTGTCCACGGAGACCGCCGGCCCTTCCAGACCCAACGTGTACGAGACGCGCCCGGACACGATGGCACCGTTGCCGGCGTTGTGTGGATAGTCGTGGTACATGGCGCCGACGAACACACCGGTATCGCTGCCCCGCAACGACTTCGGGTCGATGCCGGCGTCTTCGAGCGCCTCCCACGACGTCTCCAGCACCAGGCGCTGCTGCGGGTCCATCGTCAGCGCCTCGCGCGGGCTGATCCCGAAGAAGCCCGCGTCGAACATGCCGGCTTCGTAGAGGAAGCCGCCCGTCCGGACGTAGCTCTTCCCGACGGCCGCCGGGTCCGGGTCGAACAGGCCGTCCACGTCCCAGCCGCGGTCGGGCGGGAACTCGCCGATCCCGTCCCGGCCGTGGAACACCAAGTCCCACAGGTCCTGTGGGGAGGAGACGCCGCCGGGGTACCGGCAGCTCATACCCACGATCGCGATCGGCTCGTCGACGGCGGTCCGCACCGGAGCGGGCGCGGTGGCGGTCGCCGCCGCACCGCCGAGCTGCTCCAGCAGGAACATCGCGACCGACTGCGGCGTCGGGTAGTCGAAGATCACTGTGGCCGGCACCGAAACCTCGGTCGCGATCCGCAACCGGTTCCGCGCCTCGACCGCGGTCAGCGAATCGAAGCCGAGCTCTTGGAAATTCCGGTCCGCGGCCACCGCTGCGGCATTGTCGTGGCCCAGCACCGCCGCGAACTCGGTGCGCACCAGGTCCAGCAGCAACGTCAGCTGCTCACCGGAGGTCATCCCGGCCAGCCGCCCGCGCAGGCCCGTCACCGCTGTGCTGTCGGCGGTGGTGACAGTCGGGCGTGGGGCCACCGGCACCAGGTCCCGCAGCAGCGGGGCCACCACCCCGGCCCGCGCCTGCCCGGCCAGTCCGGCGAGATCGAACGACGCCGCGACGACCTCCGCCCGATCCGCCTCGACCGCGGCGTCGAACATCGCCAGACCCTGGTCGTCGGACAGGCCCAGCACACCGAAGCGGCCGATGCGGGCGGTCTCGGTGGCGTCCAGGTGACCGGTGAGCCCGGTCGAGGAGGCCCACAATCCCCACGCGATAGCCGTTCCGGCCAGGCCCGCGGCGCGCCGCTGCCCGGCCAGGGCGTCGAGCAGGACGTTGGCCGCGGCGTAGTTCCCCTGGCCGGGCGTGCCCAGAGTGCCCGCGACGGAGGAGAACAGCGCGAACAGCGGCAGGTCCAGGTCACGAGTGGCCTCGTGCAGGTACCACGCCGCGTCCGCCTTCGCGGCCAGTACCGTGTCCAGGCGGTCCGGGGTCAGCGCGGCGATCACACCGTCGTCGAGCACGCCGGCGGCGTGCACCACACCGGACAACGGGAACTCGGGCGGCTTGCGGCGGAAGACCTTGCGCTTCGGCGCGGCCGGAGCCAGCTTCATGAGCTCCGCGACGCCCTCCCGGGTCGACACGTCACAGGCGACGACCCGCACCCGCGCGCCGAGGGCGGTCAGTTCGTCGGTCAGCTCCTGCGCTCCCGCGGCGGCCGGGCCGCTGCGGCTGGCCAGCACCAGCGATCGGATGCCGCGCTCGCGCACCAGATGCCGGGCCAACAGCGCGCCGAGACCGCCGGTGCCGCCGGTGATCACCACCGTGCCCGCCGCGATCCGCGGCCACACGGTGTCGTCTCCCCCGGGAGCGGGGAGCTTGGTCAGGCGCGCACCGTACAGTCGGCCGTCGCGTAACACCAGCTGCGGCTCGCCGGTGCCCAGGATCGCGGCGGGGATCTCGCCCGCGTCGATTCCGGTGTCCAGCAGCATGATCCGGCCCGGCTCCTCGGCCTGGGCGGAACGCACGAGACCCCAGGCCGCCGCGCCCGCCGGATCGGTGACCGGTGCGCCGTTCACGGCGACGGCACCCGCGGTCAGCACCACCAGCCAGGTGGACGCGAACCGCTCCTGGGCCGAGAACTGTTGCAGTACAGCGAGAACCCGCTGCGTGAGCGCGCGCACCGCGGCCGGGACGTCCGGCTCGTCGCCGCGGTCGCGGCAGTCCAGCACGACCACCGCCGGCATCGGCCCGGATTCGGGGACGGCAGCCCAGTCGAGGTAGTCGAGCGCGGTGTCGCGGGCGGACTCGCGTAGCGGGGTCCAGGTCAGCGCGTGGAGCCGGGCCGCGGCCCGGGGTAGCGCGGCACCGGGCCGCAACTGCCGGGTGGTCAGGGAGCCGATCGACAGGACCGGGTTACCCTCCGGGTCGGTCACGTCGACAGCGAAAGTCTCGGCGGCGGCGCCGAAGGTGATCCGCGCCCGCACCGTCGACGCACCGGACGCGTACCGGCTCACGTTCTCCCAGGCGAACGGCAGTGCCGGGGCGCCGGACGTCGAGTCGGCGATCGAGGCGTGCAGCACCGCGTCCAGCAGCGCGGGGTGGATGCCGAACCGGTCGCTCTCCCCGGCACCGGCCGGGAGGGTGACCTCCGCGAACAGTTCGGCACCGTGCCGCCACACGGCCCGCAGCCCCTGGAAGGCCGGGCCGTACCCGTAGCCACGGCCGGCCAGCCGGTCGTACAGTCCCTCGAGCGGAACGGCCACGGCGTCGGCCGGTGGCCAGTCCGTCGTTGCTACGCCGGCACTGCGCGCCTGGGTGCTCAGCACGCCCTGGGCGTGCCACTCCCACTCCGAATCCTGCTGTGCGCCTTGGGAGAAGATCGACACCGCGCGATTCGGGGTGTCGTCGGCCGGGCCGACGAGGATCTGGATCCGGACCGCGCCCGTCGCCGGCAGCACCAGCGGCGTCACCAAGGTGAGTTCTTGCAGCGCGACACATCCGGCCAGATCACCGGCCCGCAGCGCCAGCTCCACGAACGCGGTTCCCGGGAGCAGGATCGTCTCGTCGATGACATGGTCGGCCAGCCACGGCTGCGACCGCACCGACAACCGGCCCGTGACGACCAGCTGCCCCGAATCCGCCGTGACCACCATCGCGCCCAGGAGCGGATGATCGACGGACTCCACCCCGAGCTCGCTGGTGTCCCGGGCTTCCGGGTGCGTCTCGGCCCAGTGCCGGCGGCGCTGGAACGCGTAGGTGGGCAGGTCGATTCGCCGGGGCGTGCGACCGGCCCACAGCTCGGCCCACCGCACATCGATACCGTCTGCGCACAAGGCCGCGGCGGCCAGCAGCAGTGTCCGCACCTCGGTGGCCGGTACCTCCCCGGTCGACGGCGCATCAGGTGCCGACGGCGTGCTCTCGGCGACACGTGGCTTCCGCAGCACCGGAACCACACGCGCGGTAGCGGTTTCCGCCAGGCTCTGCGAAATCAGCGCGCTCAGCCCACCGTCCGGTCCCGCAACCACGAATGTGGTTGCACCCGTGGCGTGCAACGATCGCACACCGTCGGAGAACCGGACCGTCTCGCGCACGTGCCGTACCCAGTACTCCGGCGTCGACACCTCGGCACCGGCGAGTTCACCGGTCAGATTGGACACCAACGGAATCCTCGGCTCGGCGAACGACAACCCGGCGACGATCTCGCCGAACTCCGCGAGCATCGGATCCATCGACGACGAATGGAACGCGTGCGACACCCGCAACGGCGACACCCGATGACCCGCCGACCGCAGCTGCTCGGCGGCGCTCGTCACCGGATCACTCGCGCCCGAGATCACCACTGCCTGTGGCCCGTTCACTGCCGCGACCGCGACGTCGGAGCCGGGGTCACCGAGCGCCGCCCGCACAACGTCCTCCGCCGCGGCGACCGCGACCATCGCACCACCGGCAGGCAGCGCCGACATCAACCGGCCCCGCGCCGCCACCAACACCGCCGCATCCGCCAGCGACAACACCCCCG
>NZ_RFFH01000042.1 GCF_003696265.1 Nocardia stercoris
AATTGAATCCAAACCGTGGGGTAAACGCGGGGTTGGCTGAATAAAAACAGGTCAGGCCCGGCAGTATACCGGGCCTGACCTGCATCAATGGGTGGAGCTAAGGGGACTCGAACCCCTGACCCCCACAACGAGAGTCATGAGACTCCTCGGTCTGGCGCTGTCGCTACATTCGGCACCGACACCGATGACCATCTCCGCGACGACACCGGACGTGGCCGGATCAATCGCTCACAAACCCACGAATCATGTTCGGCGACAACGGAAGTACCGTGTTCGACAAGGAAGCCCCCGTCGAGACCGACTGTACAGCTTCCCCACCGGGCGACCCCGGAAGAGCACCACATCGGACACTCAACCTCATTGCCGGGCGGTCAGGACGTCAAGTAGATCGGCGGCCGAGCGGCGACCCTGACGACCGAGACAGTCCCTGGTGCTCGAGCAGGGAGAATGGCGTAATGACAGACGATGGCCCGCGAGCAGACCTCGCTCGGTCGCCCGACGCCGGCACCGCATCGGCGACGAAAGCGTGGGGTAACCGTGGGGCCAGCTCGAGTCTGTATCCACACCGTCTCGACCCGGCACACGACGCCAGCCGTGCGTGATGCGCGGTGCACGGGGTTCACAGATCCCACGTTGGCTCTCAGCTCGATGCGGTCCGCTCGTTCCAGACGGATCGGCAGGCTCGCAGGTCGCCCTGTCCCATCGCAACGTCCCAGTGGTCAACGGCGGCTACCACGAGTAGTGAACGACCTGCGGTGCCCGGTGCCAGGTCCGCAACTCCGCCTGGTCACGGTTGTCGGCGTGGACCACAATCATCGGCGCGAGCCACGGCGGTTTCGAATACCTCACCCAGGCACTCGATTTCGTCGCCACCGGCGTGGTGACACCGATGGTCGAGCCCCATCCGCTGATAAACGCCGCCGACGCCTACGAACGCGTGGCCAGGCAGCGCGGTCCGGTTCCGCGCCGTGATCACCTACTGCGATCGGCGGATTCGGCTGCCGGCCGGAAGCCGCCAATCGCCTGTTCGAGCAGCTCGGCGAGCCGCAGTGGAGTGCGATCTTCGAACATCGGGCCGATGAGCTGGACGCCGACCGGCAGTCCTTCGAGGGAGTGGCCGGCAGGGATAGCGGTGGCGGGGAGTCCGGGCATGGTGGCCAGTCCGGGCCAGAGGGAGTGGTCGAGGTAGGGGTGTTCGAGGCCGTCGATGTCGATCCGGCGTGCT
Organism: Nocardia stercoris; assembly: GCF_003696265.1. Classification (GTDB taxonomy): domain Bacteria; phylum Actinomycetota; class Actinomycetes; order Mycobacteriales; family Mycobacteriaceae; genus Nocardia; species Nocardia stercoris. The sequence goes on from NZ_RFFH01000042.1 coordinate 1,226, forward strand.
CGACGGTCGGGGTTGTGGTCGTGTGGGAACGCGGGGGTCGGCGCGATCGGGCACACCACGGCGTCGAATTCGGCGAAGAACCGTCGCCAGCTGTGGCGGTGCTGTTCGCGGCGGATGTCTGTTTCGAGCCACTCGCGGTGACTCATGACCGTGCCGCGCAGCCGTGCCGCGTCGAGACCGCGATCGTCCGCGCCGAGTTCGGCGGCGGAGGTGCGCAGCCGCTCGTACACCTCGAGTGGAATGCGTGCGGCGGCATGGGAAGTTAGCAGCTGCGCGTAGAGGATCGCGGCGTCAACCGGATCGGGCAGCAGCGGGCTGTGCTGTTCGACGCGGGCCCCCGCATCGGCGAGCGCGCCGCCCACCCGGTGCACGGCGGCCCGCACCGCGGAACCGGTGGGGAGGAACGGATGTTCGTCGAGTACCAGGACTCGGAAGTCGGCGAGTCGGCGGTGGCGAGCCGGTGGCAGGCGCATCGCGTAGGCGAGGCCGTGGGTCGATGGGTCCGGTCCGGCCATGACCTCCAGCAGCGTGGTGAGATCGCGGGCGGTGCGGGCCATCGGACCGCAGACCGCCATCTCGCCGTCGATCGGGAGCGCCGGTGCGGGAGGTGGCACCATCCCGCGGGTCGCCACCAACCCGAATGTCGGCTTGTGCGCGTAGATTCCGCAGCAGTGGGCGGGGTTGCGCAGTGAGCCCGCCAGATCGGAGCCCAGCGACAGGGCACCGAATCCCGCTGCCAGCGCCGCCGCCGAGCCGCCGGACGAGCCCCCGGCCGTGCGAGTGGGGTCCCACGGATTGGCGGTGGTGCCGTAGAGCTCGTTGTAGCTCTGCCAGTCCCGCAGCATGAGCGGCACGTTGGTCTTGCCGAGAACGACCGCGCCGGCGGCCTTCACCCGCGCCACCGCCACCGCGTCCTCGGCGGGCAGGTAGTTCGCGTACTGCGGCATCCCCCAGGTCGTCGGCAGTCCGGCGATGTCGTAGGACTCCTTGACCGTGACCGGAATTCCGAGCAACGGCAGGTCCGCACCGCGAGCGCGGGCCTGGTCGGCCCGGCGGGCGGCGGCCCGCGCGCGGTCGAAGTCCGGCACGCAGATCGCGTTGATCATCGTGTCGTCCCGCTCGATTCGCGCGATCGCCTCATCGGTCAGTTCCACCGAGGTCACCGTGCCGGCCCGCAGGGCGGATGAGAGTTGTTCTGCCGAAAGGTAACTGGACTCCATAGCTTCGACCCTACCCGACTCGATCGTTTGTTGAGCAAAGCTCAAATAGCTGCTACGTTGAATTTTAGCTTAGTTCAAACCTTGTGAGGAGATGCCGTGCCTATCGTTGTGGCGCTTGCCGGCCTGTTGCAGTTGCTGCTGGCCGGAATGTTCGTAATCATGCTCGTCGCGTACCGCACCGCCGGGCCGCGTGCTCAGCGGGCGGTAAACGCGGAGGCGGTGCGGCAGGGTGCGGACCCGCGGGTCCTCGGCGAGCATGGGATCCGGCTCGAAGAAGGCCGGTGGGGGTTCGCCGTGGGCTACGCGATCGCTGCCGTTCTCGTTGTGCTCGCCGCACTCAACCTCTCCGGTAGTGAGATCGGGCGGGTATCGACGTTTGCGGTACAGCCGCTGGTGCTGCTCGGCGTCGGTTACGTGACCACGATCCAGGTGTTCGCTGTTCCGGTGACGGTGTCGGCGTTCGCGAAGCTCGACGATCCGCGAGTGCAGGGCCTGGACATTCGTTCCGTGCTGCGCGCCGCGGCCGATGCGTTGCCGGCCTGGTACCGGCCGGCGACGGTGCTGCGATGGCTGCTCGCGACCGTTGGCTCACTGGCCGTGATCGGCGCGCTCACGATGCCCGCAGCGGCCGGTTATTTCTCCTGACCGGCGGCCAGCCGGGCTTGCAGTCCATCGAGCACGGTACGCAGTCCGAATTCGAAATCGGTACTGTCGGTGTGGGTTTCGACCGGATCGGGCGAGTCCAGGCGGGCTCGCAGCCGAGGGAACTGTGCAGCGGTCGCGGTGACGAAGGCGAGCGCGTCGTCGTGGCGCGCATCTGCGCCGTCGCCGTCGCGCCGCAACCGTGCCTCCCACGCACGTTGGGCGGCCGAGCCCTGCGCCGCACCGATCACGTACATCAGCACGGTCGCCGCGGCCCGGTCCGCGTCACGACCGGCAAACCCCGCGCCTTCGAACACCTCGAGGCCACATTCGTCGAATCGCGCTTTGCCGGGTCCGTAGATCATATGCGTGCTCATGGCCGCCAGTAACCAGAAGTGCCGGTCGATCATCTCGTGGACTTGATGGGCCAACATCGTTGCCGCCGAACGCCAGTCGGTAGTCGCGGCATCGGGCAACTCGATCTCGTGCCACACCAGATCCGCGGCGAGCGTGACGAGTTCGTCCTTGTTCTTGACGTAGTAGTACATGGCCGTCGCCGCCACCCCCAGCTGGGCGCCGAGCCGGCGGATGTTCAGCCCGGCCACGCCCTGGGCATCGAGCACCTCCACCGCAGCCGTAACTACCTGCTCCCTGGTCAACGTTTCGCGCGGCATCCCGACACCGTACCCAGCGCTACTGCCCCGCCCCGATCTGGCGCCGTTCGACCTCGCAGCTGCGAGCCGCATCATCGCCGCGGCGCTCAGTGGACCCGTCCCCCGACGCTACCGCCCGGCTGCACCACCTCTCCGGTGGGAATGGGCCGTTTCCGCGGAACTGACACTGGTGGTGTTGGACAGCGGCGCGCCGGAACGACATGGAGTAACGCATACACCGTCCGGCATTCAGCTGCACGGCGCAAATTGAATTGAAAACGTGGGGTAAGCGCAGGGCTGGCGGAATAAGACAGGTCAGACCCGGTATCAAACCGGGCCCGACCTGCATTGACGGGTGGAGCTAAGGGGACTCGAACCCCTGACCCCCACACTAGGGTTCACTTCGGTTGTAGACCAAGAACACCCGTCTACTCAAATCCGGATCGAAGATGACCAGCGTTTTTCCTTGCCACTCTTTGG
>NZ_RFFH01000043.1 GCF_003696265.1 Nocardia stercoris
ATTCGAATTCGCCTGGCCGCCTTCGTCCATGGGTTTGCCGCCGCGGGACCGCCGGCGAATCTCCTGGCGTGAGAGCGAACCCGTGCAATCGCGGCTGGGTAGCGCAGCAGTCCCCTGCGGGCGCCCGGGTCGCTGGGCGCGCAAGGCGCCTGTGAATACGGGGCGCGTAGCCGATCGTGCGCCCCAGCGTAGGGCTCACGCAGTGATCGCTCAGCTTGGCGGGCAGCCGTGATATCCCCGCCGCCGGTCTGCTGCCGGACACGGCGGCGCGGAGCTGCGGACTCGACCGAGGATGCGATCCACGCCCGAGCGTCCTGTCCTACCTGTCGACGGCAAGAGATCGCCCCGGTGACCTGGAGAGTCACCGGGGCGAGTAGCCGTTCCGCAGCCGCTACTTGGCCGCGCTCAGGCTGCCCAGGCCGGCGAAAGCGCTGCCTGTGCCGGTGCCGGGCCCGGTGACCGGTGGCGGAGTGGTGGTCGTGGTGGTCGTGGTGCTCTGGCTGACCGTGATCGACGGGCCCTGGGTGGAGTAGTGGCCGGAACCCAGCGACCCGCTGTATTCCATGCCGGTGGTCAGCGCGGTACCCGGGGTGCAATCGTGCCCGACCTTGTACTGCACGGAGAACACCGGGGACTGATGGGCGAGCGGGCGATTCATCACCGGCCAGTTGGTGATGCTGAACGAGACGCCCACATAGCCACTGCCACCGTCGTTGGGCACCACCTCTGGGTCCTCGTACGGGTAGTCGGTCGTGCCGTTGTTCATCTTCGCCGAACCGGCGACGTAGGTCAGGCAGGCCGGATGCTCGTCCTTGATGCTGTAGATGTATTCGTCCACGATGCTGTTGCGCGCGAATTGGGTCGACACGGTGATGACATCACCCTCCTTGGGTGATGTATTGCTGATCGTGCGGGTGAACTGCGACGAGCCGTCGGTCCAGTTGATCGTCCCGGGCGCGGCGGTGGCCGGGCCGGCGCAGAGGACCGCAGCCAGCGCCCCGACAGCGGATGTGGCGGCCGCGCAGGCGACTGCACCGCGAGCGATTGCTCGATATGCCATGAAATTCCCTTGCTCTGACGAGTGATCCGGAAGTGGATGGTAAATATGCGCCGATGGGTTTGTGAAACAACAGGTTCCGACGTATCGACAAGTGAGTCTTGTCACAGTGTGGTCGGGACCGAATCTCGGGTTCGACAACAAATTCTTGTAGACAAACCGTGAATAATGATTTCCGGTCGCACTTTCTTGCGGTACTATCCTTCGGTCCCGTTCTTGGCTGTGCGCTTGTTGATCGGCTCGCCGCGGCGAGATTTCTCGGGCTGATCGGGATCCTGGTGCGGGTAGAAAGTCTGTTTCTCGGCATTTCGATCCCGTTGTCGTAGTGGAAGTTTGGGCCTTCGGCTGACGTGCGCGGTGATCGTGCGCCGGTTGGTCGGCGTGAGTCGCGTTATCGGCCCGCCGTAGCCAGGCCGCGTCGACGGCCCGATACGTGGCTGGATCGAATGCTGTTCCGCGCAGTTTTCAGGCAGGCGGGTGCGACGGCCCGGGTCCTCAACACGGGAACAGTAGGGGCGGGCCGCCCACCGCTTGCCCATTGCCCATTGCCTGGTGCGAGGAGTTTTTTGATTGTCGGCTCCACGTCCACAACCGCGATAAAACAACTCTTTGTTGTCGAAGCACCACTAAGAATGGTTTCTGTTCATACTCTCCTCGGTTTATCGTCTCTCCCGGGAGCGATGTTGCTCACGCCTGACGTGCTTCGCATCGCAATCTCATGCTCGATAAGAGGTGCGCCGATGGCGATGAACAGTAGGAGAAAATTTTGGGTTCCGCGGAACAATTCATCGTGCAGGCACTGCTCGGTCAGCTCCAGAAGATGCTGCTCGCCGGCCTGTCGGGCCTGATCGCCTGATCCGGCTGAGGGGGGCGTGTCCCCGTCTCGCGCCAGCCCTGGCCGGCTGGATACGGCCCGACGTGTGCCGGTCCGCCCCTCTCGACCGGGCATACATGCCCGCGATATCGCGCCGACGTGAAATCGACTGTCCCTCGACCTGGCTCGTTCCAGTGTCGTGGGACTTCACTCGGCGTCTCACCTCTCGGCCACTGCGGCCGGACCACCGTATGTGAGCTGACCGCTCAGTACTTTCAGCGAAACAGGACACTGTCATGACTCATCGAGTAATTGCTCGCACCACCGCGGGCGTCGCCACCACCCTCGCCATCGGAGCGCTGACCGCCCTCGCCGCGGGCACCGCCGGCGCGGCACCGGCAACCGTCACCTGGACAAAGGGAGCCACCACCTACACCCGCACCATCAGCGACGCGACCCCCACCGTCGGCGAGACCATCACCGTGAGCACCCAGATCAAGCGCACCGATTCGACCGACGAGACGATCGATTGGTTCCGGGACATGCACCCGGCCTGCCTGACCTACGTCACCAACTCGGCCACGATGACCGACGACAGCGGCTCCAACCCGGTCGAGCCCTACCTCGACACCAAGTTTCCCGACTACATCGCCGGTGACTTCACCGCCACCGACTACCAGATGGTCGCCAGCAGCTCGCCGGTCACGTTCAGCGCCAAGTACAAGGTCGGCGCCAGCTGCACGCCCGGCACGGCCATGACCGACGGCATCGTGTACCTCTCCTCGCTCGGCCGGTTCGACTACGCCAACCAAGGCCCGTCCATCACCGTCACTGCGGCCACGCACACGACGGTCACCCTCGCCCCCGTCACCGGCGCCACCGTCGGTCAGGCCACCACGCTGACCGCCACGGTGAGTCCGGCGAACGCCGGTGGCACGGTGTCGTTCTCGGACGGAACTACCGTCCTGGGCACGGGCACGGTGAACGCCTCGGGCACCGCCACCTTGTCGTGGACCCCGACGGTGGCCGGTAGCCACTCGATCACCGCGAACTACTCCGGTACCGGTACGGCGACGACGACCGGCACGGTCACCGTCGCCGCCGCCGGAACCTCGACCGGCACCGGCAGTGCAGTCCCGTCGTTTCTCGTCAGCCTGAGCGCCGGCAACTAGGTTCTGTCTCGACGTGAGCGATGGGTGGCACCGCTGGGGGTGCCCTAGCGGAACCACCGAACATGGACAGCCGCAAAATAACTGGTAGTCCGGGATGACAGTGAATGCCCAGGGTTCCCGCTGAGCCGGGGGCATTCGTGAACAGGCCGGCCGACAACGGAATACCGTAATTTGTCGAAGTTCTGTCGGTGGCGGCTACGACAACGGACTGAACCGTCACGGATTTGGGACCGCTTCCTACTTTTGAGGAAGATGGTCTCCATCATGTCGAAGCGTTACCCGCCCGAGGTCCGCGAGAAGGCCGTGCGCCTGGCTCTCGAACGGCTCGATGAGTAC
>NZ_RFFH01000044.1 GCF_003696265.1 Nocardia stercoris
CGTGTGTTGCTCCAGAACCGCACAGTGGACGCGTAGCACCTTCGTTAATAAGCCCTCGGCCTATTAGTACCGGTCACCTCCACCCCTTACAGGGCTTCCAGTTCCGGCCTATCAACCCAATGATCTGTTGGGGGCCTTACCCACTCAAGGTGGAAAGAAACCTCATCTTGGAACAGGCTTCCCGCTTAGATGCTTTCAGCGGTTATCCCTTCCGAACGTGGCCAACCAGCCATGCACTTGGCAGTACAACTGGCACACCAGAGGTTCGTCCGTCCCGGTCCTCTCGTACTAGGGACAGCCTTCCTCAAGTTTCTGACGCGCGCGGCGGATAGAGACCGAACTGTCTCACGACGTTCTAAACCCAGCTCGCGTGCCGCTTTAATGGGCGAACAGCCCAACCCTTGGGACCTACTCCAGCCCCAGGATGCGACGAGCCGACATCGAGGTGCCAAACCATCCCGTCGATATGGACTCTTGGGGAAGATCAGCCTGTTATCCCCGGGGTACCTTTTATCCGTTGAGCGACACCGCTTCCACTTGCCGGTGCCGGATCACTAGTCCCGACTTTCGTCCCTGCTCGACATGTCTGTCTCACAGTCAAGCTCCCTTGTGCACTTACACTCAACACCTGATTGCCAACCAGGCTGAGGGAACCTTTGGGCGCCTCCGTTACATTTTGGGAGGCAACCGCCCCAGTTAAACTACCCACCAGGCACTGTCCCTGAACCGGATCACGGTCCGAGGTTAGAAGTCCAATACGATCAGAGTGGTATTTCAACGATGACTCCACGAACACTGGCGTGCCCGCTTCACAGTCTCCCACCTATCCTACACAAACCGTACCGAACACCAATACCAAGCTATAGTAAAGGTCCCGGGGTCTTTTCGTCCTGCCGCGCGTAACGAGCATCTTTACTCGTAATGCAATTTCGCCGAGTCTATGGTGGAGACAGCTGAGAAGTCGTTACGCCATTCGTGCAGGTCGGAACTTACCCGACAAGGAATTTCGCTACCTTAGGATGGTTATAGTTACCACCGCCGTTTACCGGGGCTTAAATTCTCAGCTTCGCGCCGAAGCGCTAACCGGTCCTCTTAACCTTCCGGCACCGGGCAGGCGTCAGTCCGTATACATCGTCTTACGACTTCGCACGGACCTGTGTTTTTAGTAAACAGTCGCTTCTCACTGGTCTCTGCGACCATCGCCAGCTCCCACCGCAAGGGTGATCACCAGAAATGGCCCTCCTTCTCCCGAAGTTACGGAGGTATTTTGCCGAGTTCCTTCACCATAGTTATCTCGATCGCCTCGGTATTCTCTACCTGACCACCTGTGTCGGTTTGGGGTACGGGCCGTGTACCAACTCACTAGAGGCTTTTCTCGGCAGCATAGGATCACTGAATTCGTCTCAACGACTACGCATCACCTCTCAGGCTCAATGAGACACGGATTTGCCTATGTCTCGCCCTACAGGCTTACACCAGGTAATCCACCACCTGGCCCAGCTACCTTCCTGCGTCACCCCATCGCTTGACTACTACAGCCAGGGTCGTGTGCAGCCACATCCGGCCTCCCGAAGGAGGTCCATCCGCTTTTGGACACTTAGCACAACTGATTCGCCATTGGGCGCGGATACACGGGTACGGGAATATCAACCCGTTGTCCATCGACTACGCCTGTCGGCCTCGCCTTAGGTCCCGACTAACCCTGGGCAGATTAACTTGACCCAGGAACCCTTGGTCATCCGGCGGACGAGTTTCTCACTCGTCTTTCGCTACTCATGCCTGCATTCTCACTCCCACAGCCTCCACACCTGGATCACTCCGGCGCTTCCCTGGCTGCAGGACGCTCCCCTACCCATCCACACTCCTGGCTCGAAAGCAGAATAATGTGTGAATGCCGCGGCTTCGGCGGTGTACTTGAGCCCCGCTACATTATCGGCGCAGGATCACTTGACCAGTGAGCTATTACGCACTCTTTCAAGGGTGGCTGCTTCTAAGCCAACCTCCTGGTTGTCTAAGCGACCCCACATCCTTTTCCACTTAGTACACGCTTAGGGGCCTTAGCCGGCGATCTGGGCTGTTTCCCTCTCGACTACGAAGCTTATCCCCCGCAGTCTCACTGCCGCACTCTCACTCACCGGCATTCGGAGTTTGGCTGACTTCGGTAAGCTTGTGGGCCCCCTAGGCCATCCAGTAGCTCTACCTCCGGCGAGAAACATGCGACGCTGCACCTAAATGCATTTCGGGGAGAACCAGCTATCACGGAGTTTGATTGGCCTTTCACCCCTACCCACAGCTCATCCCCTCAGTTTTCAACCTAAGTGGGTTCGGGCCTCCACGACGTCTTACCGTCGCTTCACCCTGGCCATGGGTAGATCACTCCGCTTCGGGTCCATAGTGTGCGACTCGACCGCCCTATTCGGACTCGCTTTCGCTACGGCTACCCCACACGGGTTAACCTCGCCACACACCGATGACTCGCAGGCTCATTCTTCAAAAGGCACGCCATCACCCGAAGGCTCTGACGGATTGTAAGCGCACGGTTTCAGGTACTATTTCACTCCCCTCCCGGGGTACTTTTCACCTTTCCCTCACGGTACTAGTCCGCTATCGGTCACCAGGTAGTATTCAGGCTTATCGGGTGGTCCCGACAGATTCACAGCAGATTTCACGGGCCCGCTGCTACTCGGGAGCACACCACGAGAGCCGTTGAGTTTTCGTCTACGGGATTCTCACCCTCTACGACAGGCCGTCCCAGGCCACTTCGACTAACACAACGGTTTCTGACTCTCGCTCAACTCGGCAGAATTGAGAAGGTATGTCCCACGACCCCGACCATGCAACGACTGCCGTCTATCACACATGACCGGTTTAGCCTCTTCCGCTTTCGCTCGCCACTACTCACGGAATCACTGTTGTTTTCTCTTCCTGTGGGTACTGAGATGTTTCACTTCCCCACGTTCCCTCCACACGCCCTATATATTCAGGCGCGGGTAACACGACATCACTCGTGCTGGGTTTCCCCATTCGGAAATCCTCGGATCTCAGCTCGGTTGACAGCTCCCCGAGGCTTATCGCAGCCTCCTACGTCCTTCATCGGCTCCTGGTGCCAAGGCATCCACCGAACGCTCTTAAACACTTACTAACAAAGATGCTCGCGTCCACTGTGCAGTTCTCAAACAACACACCCA
>NZ_RFFH01000045.1 GCF_003696265.1 Nocardia stercoris
TGTGGGGGTCAGGGGTTCGAGTCCCCTTAGCTCCACCCATTGATGCAGGTCAGGCCCGGTATACTGCCGGGCCTGACCTGTTTTTATTCAGCCAACCCCGCGTTTACCCCACGGTTTGGATTCAATTTCCATCGTGCTGTGGTGCCGACGCCGGACGGTACGGTCGGAATCAGGGTCGGTCCGTGTTGATCCCGCTCCTGGCCACGATCACAGCACTCTCAGATCTTCCGGCACCAAGGTTCTCTGTGTGGCTGCACTGATCTGCGATTCTGAATGTAGTAAGTGTGTCACGGTGGCGGTTCGTGTTTCCGGCGATGCATAGGTGAAGATATGGGCCGCCGCAGGCGGCCCGCACCGGCGCGGGCACCGACGGTCACACTCGATTCGAATTCGCCTGGCCGCCTTCGTCCATGGGTTTGCCGCCGCGGGACCGCCGGCGAATCTCCTGGCGTGAGAGCGAACCCGTGCAATCGCGGCCGGGTGGCGCAGCAGCCCCCTGCGGGCGCCCGGGTCGCTGGGCGCGCAAGGCGCCTGTGAATACGGGGCGCGTAGCCGATCGTGCGCCCCAGCGTGGGGCTCACGCAGTGATCGCTCAGCTTGGCGGGCAGCCGTGAGCGGGGCCTTCGTGTCGCAGGTTCGGTTCCCTGGCAGGAATCGAACCGGGCGGCCTAGCCTGCTGGGTCACCGAACCGGCCGCACGGGCGAGCCGGTAGGCGATGTCGTCAGCCCAGGAGTTCGGTCTCCGCGGCGGGCGTCGATGGCGTCGAGCTGAGAGTGGGTGCCTTCTTTGCTGGGGCTGAGGTAGCGCTGCAGGGTGCGGCGTTCCTCATGGCCGGACAGGTTCATCAGGTCGGCCTCGGTCGCGCCGTCCTCCCCGGCGTGTGTGAGCCGGGAGTGCCTCAGGTCGTGGGGATCCCAGCCGTCGGTCGCGGCACCGAGGTGCCGTTCGGCGGTCCGATAGGTCATCCGCTGGCGGCGGCTGACCGGATCGACATGGGCGGCGGCGATGGTGCCGTCGTCGGGGGCGACCCTGGTGGACAGGAAGATCGGGCCGGTACGGCGGCCGGCGAGCAGCTGCCCGAGCAGGCGGGCGGTACCGATGTCGTACAGCAGCTCGTCGGCCTTGCCGCCCTTGCGGATACATCGGGCCCGCCGATTCACGCGGTCGAGGTCACCGACGTCCAGGCGCAGCACCTCCTCGGCGCGCGCGGCCGTCGCGTACAACATCGACCACAACGTCTTGTCCTCCAGCGAGTTCCGCTTGTCGCCGATCAGCCGGTCGATCGCCTCGCGCGAGCGGACCCGGGTCGCATCAGGTTTGGGCTGATACTCACGTCGCAGCCCGGCCATCACCGCGCTGGGGTCGGCGATCCACTCCTGTTCGCCGAAGTAGGCCAGCGCCGAGGCGACTGCGGCGCGATTGGCGTTGAATGTCGCTGGCGCCCTACTCCCCCAACGCGGTTCTGATATTCGCCTGCAGCCGGGCCCGGCCGGCGTCGGTGTCAAGTGCGGCCACGTCGGTGATGCCGGCGAAGGCGACCGGCAGCGCCGACAGGTAGGACCGCACGGTCTCCGGGGAGGTGACTCGGCCCGAGCGTCCGCGGTGCCCGGCCAGCCAGCGGAGGAACTCCTCGAGCGCGGCCGCGGTCGACACCGCGGTGCTCGTGGTGACGATGCTCAGCGTCCGTTCGGTGCCCATCGGTACCCGAATCCCCTTCGGTTGTCAGATAACACGCGGAAAGGGGTGGCGCTGCCGGAGCCGCCCTCCTGGGCGTTCCGGGATCCGCGATCCCCGAGTGTCAGGTAATACGGTGTTATCTGATATCTCCGTCGAGGGACGTCCGATGAGTCCGGGGGATCCGGTCGCGCTTGCGCCGAGGACCATCGAACACCGGCGCGTGGCAACGCTCGCCGGCACCTAGCGGGCTGACCGCGTTCGACAGACGGTGGCCGTCTTTTTCCGAACACGGTGGGTTCCGGTGACGACGTGCTGGTGGTGTGGCCGGATCCGAGTCGGCTCGAATCGTGGTGGGACGCAGTCATACATCCGGCCGAGCGAGACCGGCCGCATGACCTGAACGCCCGATGAGGGTGGCGCCGCTGTTGCGGTGCCACCCTCATCGGGTCACGTCGAGACGGGATCTATTTGGTGTTGATCTTCAGGCCGGGGTTGTCCGCGAGGATCGAGTTGATCGGCTGCGCGTACGACTTCGTGGAGTTGTCGCACTCCCAGGCGCCGCCGGCCGCGAGGCCCAGCGCCTTTGTGCCGGTCATGTAGGGTCCACCGCTGTCGCCCGGGATCGCGCATACGGTCGCCTCGAAGGAGTTGGGCACCGTGGCACCGCGAGGACCGGTGTTGATGGGCACGTCGACGGCGGTGATTTTGCCGCAGGTGAAACCGGTGATCTCGCCGGACTTGCACACCGGCGCCCCGACCACCGGGTCTGCGGTGCCGGTGATCCGCAACGGGTCCCCGCCGTAGGTATCAACGTAGTTGTTCTGGAAACGGTGGGCGACGGCGCCGTCGATATTGATCAACCCGTAGTCGAGGCCGTCGGTGGCCTCCTTACCGAAGGCGCCGACATACGTCCCTCCCTCGTATACCCGGGTGTCGTTTCCGCGGTTGTGGTCGCAGTGCCCGGCGGTGATGGCCACCGCGTTGCCGTCACCGTCGGTGGCATTGAAACCGAACGAGCAGGGGTCGCTGGCGGTCTCGCCGGAGAGGTAGCCCTGGCCACCCATGATGGCGTCGGGGGCCGGCGGCTTGGGCGTGGTGGTGGTGGGCTTGGGCGTGGTTGTCGTGGTGGTGGTGCCGTTTGCGACGGTGACCTGCTGGGTGGTGGTGGATCCGGCGACGCCGTCACGGCCGGAG
>NZ_RFFH01000046.1 GCF_003696265.1 Nocardia stercoris
GTAGAAGTGCTCCTTAGAAAGGAGGTGATCCAGCCGCACCTTCCGGTACGGCTACCTTGTTACGACTTCGTCCCAATCGCCAATCCCACCTTCGACGGCTCCCTCCACAAGGGTTAGGCCACCGGCTTCGGGTGTTACCGACTTTCATGACGTGACGGGCGGTGTGTACAAGGCCCGGGAACGTATTCACCGCAGCGTTGCTGATCTGCGATTACTAGCGACTCCAACTTCACGGGGTCGAGTTGCAGACCCCGATCCGAACTGAGACCGGCTTTAAGGGATTCGCTCCACCTCACGGTATCGCAGCCCTCTGTACCGGCCATTGTAGCATGTGTGAAGCCCTGGACATAAGGGGCATGATGACTTGACGTCGTCCCCACCTTCCTCCGAGTTGACCCCGGCAGTCTCTCACGAGTCCCCGCCATTACGCGCTGGCAACATAAGATAAGGGTTGCGCTCGTTGCGGGACTTAACCCAACATCTCACGACACGAGCTGACGACAGCCATGCACCACCTGTACACCGACCACAAGGGGGGCCATATCTCTATGGCTTTCCGGTGTATGTCAAACCCAGGTAAGGTTCTTCGCGTTGCATCGAATTAATCCACATGCTCCGCCGCTTGTGCGGGCCCCCGTCAATTCCTTTGAGTTTTAGCCTTGCGGCCGTACTCCCCAGGCGGGGTACTTAATGCGTTAGCTACGGCACGGATCCCGTGGAAGGAAACCCACACCTAGTACCCACCGTTTACGGCGTGGACTACCAGGGTATCTAATCCTGTTCGCTACCCACGCTTTCGCTTCTCAGCGTCAGTTACTTCCCAGAGACCCGCCTTCGCCACCGGTGTTCCTCCTGATATCTGCGCATTTCACCGCTACACCAGGAATTCCAGTCTCCCCTGAAGTACTCTAGTCCGCCCGTATCGACCGCAAGCTCGCAGTTGAGCTGCAAGTTTTCACGATCGACGCGACGAACCGCCTACAAGCTCTTTACGCCCAGTAATTCCGGACAACGCTCGCACCCTACGTATTACCGCGGCTGCTGGCACGTAGTTGGCCGGTGCTTCTTATACAGGTACCGTCACTTTCGCTTCGTCCCTGTCGAAAGAGGTTTACAACCCGAAGGCCGTCATCCCTCACGCGGCGTCGCTGCATCAGGCTTTCGCCCATTGTGCAATATTCCCCACTGCTGCCTCCCGTAGGAGTCTGGGCCGTGTCTCAGTCCCAGTGTGGCCGTTCGCCCTCTCAGGCCGGCTACCCGTCGTCGCCTTGGTGGGCCGTTACCCCACCAACAAGCTGATAGGCCGCGGGCCCATCTCGCACCAGTAAACCTTTCCAACCAGGAACATGCATTCCCGGCTCATATCCGGTATTAGACCCAGTTTCCCAGGCTTATCCCAGAGTGCGAGGCAGATCACCCACGTGTTACTCACCCGTTCGCCGCTCGTGTACCCCGAAGGGCCTTACCGCTCGACTTGCATGTGTTAAGCACGCCGCCAGCGTTCGTCCTGAGCCAGGATCAAACTCTCCGTTGAAGACTCTCAACCACACCCCGAAGGGTGTAATCAGAAGAATTAACCAGAGTCCGAAAACCTTGGCAAAACAAAACGCCAGCAAAAGTATTTGCTGACTAAATGTCCGACACCCTCACGGGGGTGAAAGGTATCGGAACCAATAAATTATTGGCACTGACATTCATCGACACACTGTTGAGTTCTCAAAGAACACACGCAC
>NZ_RFFH01000047.1 GCF_003696265.1 Nocardia stercoris
CGGTCAGAGGCCGAACGCCGTGCTGCGTTCACCGACTGGCTGCACACCTACAATCACCACCGCGGCCACACCGCACTCGGCGGACACCCGCCAGCCAGCCGCGTTCCCAACCTCTCAGGTCAGTACAACTAGGTGTGCCTCGGGGTGAGTTGATGGGGTGGCGCCGCATATGAACTGCTCCCCGGAAGTTGGACTGAGAAAATCAGTTCCGATCTCCGGGGAGCAGTCTCATGCGTGTGTCAAGTTCGTTGTCCGAGCAGCAGCGTGCTGCGACGGTAGCGTTGTACGAGACCGGCTCCGGCTGCGTCCAACGAGAGCCTCTTCGGCTGGACGAAGACGCTCACCGGCGCCGCGCGATCGTCGACCGACTCACCTTCGGAGGCGACATCATCGAGACACCGGTACCGGCAGTTGTCGCCACGCACTGAGGCCGCGAAACGTGGTGCGGCCAGTAGAAGCTGATCTGCCACCCGCAGAGCCTGGCAGGGGCGATGCTGTCCAACTCGCTCAGACACGCAGAAATCGAGTAGAGCATTAGTCGAACCAGGATGCTGCGCCAGGGTAGCCGCGGAGAACGAGTAATCGGGCCGATTGCGCGCGACGACACCGCCCACCGCGCCGAGAATCGGCCGAACACTACTGCGATCAATAACAATTCATAGTTGTGGAGAACTCGGAGACTGAGATTTCCCTTCGAATCCACTCTCCGCTAACTTCTTCGGTGTGAACACGACTCACTGACCGATAGCACCGAACCGAAGGAGACGATAGTTCGATTCGTGGCCGGCCGTTCGCCGGAAGTCGATGTCGCGGAACCGAAGAAGCTGCTGTCCACCGGCCAGTCCGCCGAACCCCGGGCCGGCCGGCCCCGGCCGCCGGGAAGTTCTGGTCCGACAGCCCGGTGCGAACCCCGCTCCCTTGCCGGCCGCTCACGCAATTGCGTGGCGGTGCAGCACCGCGGTGAAAACAACCCCGCGACCGCTGATTCCGGGGCCGCTTCGTGTCGGATCATATTGCGTTCAGTAGGGCCAGGCTCGCGCTCGAACTACAGCAATTATTTGTGGACTATCCAAAAACTACGATTTCTCTTGCGCGCCGTGGAATTCTATCCTTTCCCGACATGAGCGGCCTGGATCACAGTCGAACGTAGTTCGACATAACTCGAAGGAAATCACCTCCAACATGCGTGCGCGTCCGAGCCCGAATAAACCGCTCCCACCCCGGCCCAGACGCCTTGGCCATGCCCGAATACCCCGATCCGAAAGATCCTCTCATGCGTAGTACAAACGCTCGCCGTGCCGCGATGATCGGCACTGCGGCCCTGCTCCTGACCGTGCCCAGCGTGGCCCTCACGCTCGCGCAGCCCCCCGCTCCGGCGCCTGCCGCGCCGGCGTCCGCGTTGCCTGCGGACCTGGTGGCCGCGATCCAGCGCGACCTCGGTCTGAGCCCGGACCAGTACCTCGATCGGGCGGAGACCGGCCAGAATTTGGTGCGGTTCGCCGACTCGATCCGCGGGACTTTCCCGGATTCCTTCGCGGGCGCGTGGCTCGATGCCGACGGTACGCCGGTGGTCGGTCTGGCGGACGGGCCGGACAAGGACGCCGCCCGCACCGCCG
>NZ_RFFH01000005.1 GCF_003696265.1 Nocardia stercoris
CACCGCCGTCATTGTCCGCCTGCGATACCACGACGCCACCAAGGCCTACGCCGCACGGCGCAAACATGACGGCAAGACCACCCCCGAAATCCTGCGCTGTCTCAAACGCTATCTTGCACGAGAAGTGTTCCGCGCCTTACGCACCGACTACCGGGCGATGGCGGCTTGACATCTATAGGAGCGTCCTTGGCGATCTCCTTCAACGCTGCCTTCTCCAGCTCCGCTTCAGCGAGAAGCCTTTTCAGGGTCGAGTTTTCGCGTTCGAGGTCCTTCAACCGTTTGGCATCGTCGGCTTTGAGGCCGCCGAACTGGTTGCGCCACCGGTAGTAGGTGGCTTCGGTGATTTGGAGGGCCCGGCACACGTCGGCGACGTCTTTGCCCTCGCTCAGCAGCCGATCAGCCTCGCCCAGTTTCCGCACGACCTGTTCCGGGGTGTGCCTTTTGCGTGTCGCCATGGTCATCGAGCCTTCCCGCCCACTTCGTGGGCCGCAAGGCTCTCACACTCCCCGGACCGAAATCATGGGGTCAGGTCAGGTGCGGGTGAACTTCTTGTCGATCATGCTGGATCTATGTGCAGTGTCCGACGGGAGAATTGTAACCGGCATTGATGCCGCCACCCGAGCTCCACATGCTGCCTCCCCATTGGATGCAGGTATGAGGCGCATAGACTTTGACCGGTCCGGCGTAGGTGGTGTACCAATTGTCGTCCTGCTGGCCCGGAGTATTGGGTATCTGTACATACGCGACCATATCGATTTTGGTGGCGTTCGGATTGCTTCGCCACGTGACCACACAGTCCGTCCCGTTGTTGTACATCAGGTAGACGGTGCCGACCAATGTTCCGCCGCTGTTCAGGTCGGCGTGGTCGATCTCGTAAAATCCGCTGCCACAGACAGAGGCCGGAGTTGCCGCTTCAGCCGGTGTGGCCACCGTGAGAGATCCGGCAAGTGCAGCAAGGGCGGTGATTCCCAGATAGGCAAGCTGTCGCAATCTGCGCATGATGACCGCGCCTTCCTCGAAGAATGGAACACGCGTCAGGATACTGAGACCCTCGACTCGGTACCTCCCACTATTGGAGACCCTGTCGGTGCGGACCTGCACCCACCGTGTACGGATCAGCACGCGCGATCAGGGTGATCTCGCCCGTGTCCTGACGGCGCAGGAGCTCTTCTCTGGTGATGGCGTCTTGCGGCGAGCCGAGGACGGCGGCGGCTGCGACGGCCACGTCGGCGAGATGGGCTTCGGCGACAGTTTGCACCAGCGCAAACAGGCGGGCGACGTCTGTGCCGGCGAGACGGCAGTAGTGGCGGCTGCCGTCACGGCGAGCCGTGCTGCGTCAGAGCCGAACGTTCGACCAGTGCGTTGGTCCAGGGGAGCATCGTGCGGACCTGGTACAGCTTGCGGCCGTGGCGATATCGATCCAGACCGGCGTCCTTGGCGGCCAGGTGTGCATCGTAGACGGTTCGAGCGAGGTCGGGACGTGCGGCGACCAGTGACCGGGGTAGCACGACGGTGTGATAATCGGGAAATTGCTGTGCGGCGGTAGTATTCGCGTTCGACGGCTTCGTGGTCGCGGAACAGCCGGGCCACGTGGGGCGATTCGTCCAGCACGCACTGCAGAACGTTGGACGAGACGAGGGCGTCGATCTCACCGCTGTCGAGCATCACGCTCGGTGTGCGTCCCGTCGGGGCCGATTCCACGTGCACGTTCGCCGGGTGCGGCTGGGGGACGAAGTCGAATGGCGGCGTCGGCCGGTCCAGGCCTCCGATCTTCCGCGCCGAAACCGGTTGCAGCCCATTGCAGTGGCTGCTGGATCAGCGGATCGACCGGGCCCGGGAGCTGCTCGAGATCACCGGCCTTTCGATCCCCGAGGTAGCGCGCCGAGCCGGAACGCAGATCCCACTCTCGCACAAGCGATCTCATCCCTCGGACCCCAAACGCGTGCTATTGCCTGCGGGTTCGTGCGGTCACGCAGCGCGTATCGGTGGTCGCCTCCCTCCCTGGGAGCAGACCGACCCCCTACCCGGGTTGGATGAGCGATTGCAGGGTATGGCCCTAGCGTTTCCTGCGTGACGATCATCAGGCGCTTGGGCCTCGACTTTGCATACACGTTCTTGGGATTGCCCCTCGCATTGGTCAGTTTCAGCCTCCTTGTATCCCTTTTCGCGGCGAGCATCGGCACTGCGGTGATCTTCGTCGGGATTCCGCTACTCGCGCTGACGTTGCTGCTCGCGCGCGGTTTCGCCGATCTCGAGCGCCTACGTCTTCTGCAGTTGACGGGCAGGGCGGCACCGCGGCCTCGATACGCCGCGGCCCCGGAAGGAGCGGGTTGGTTCCGTCGGATCACCGCACCGATCGGCCAGGGGCAGAGCTGGTTGGATCTGTTGTACGCGGTGGTCAACCTACCGATCGCGATCATCACCTTCGTGCTGCCGATCGTGTGGTGGGCAATGGCGCTGGGTGGATTGACGTACTGGTTCTGGGGCAAGTTCATTCCCTACGGCGACAGCCACGACATCGTCACAGAGACGATCATGGGCGCGGACACCGCCCACAACCGGACACTCTTCAACACGATCGTCGGTGCACTCGCGCTACTCACTGTGTACGCCGTCCAGCGGGGTAGCGCCGCGCTGCAAGCTACTTTCGCGCAGACCCTGCTCACCCGGCTCGCTGTCGTGCAGGGACGCACTCAGGATCCGGTCACGAGCCCGGCGAAGGTGTTCTGACAGCGGAGTTGCGGATGCGCCCGATCCGGCCCGAGCGGGGATTCAGCGGCCTGGACCGCAGCCGCTGAGTGGTGTCGTCAGCAGACGCTGTCGTGGCCCGGGCATCGCGACCCTGCTCTGGACGCTCGCGCCGATGTTCGTGGCGCCGGTCGCTGCGGGCCGAGGCCAGCGGACAGCAGAATCGGGACAAGTATCTCCAAGGCGAAACGTGTTGGGGGCCTGCACCCAACGACCCGCCAGGATCGTCGTTTCCGGCCTCTCGGCCCGGATCACGCCGTGGGATCGGGGCCCAGTGCGAGGTCCAGTAGTTCACCCAGTTGATCGAGCTGGTCCGCCGAGAGGGCCGCCAATGAGGCTGCGGCGAGCTCGTCCATGATGTCCTGCCCCTCGGCGCGTAGCCGCGCGCCCTTCTCGGTCAGCCGGTGCTTGACCGCGCGACCCGGCCCGGGAACTCGTTCGATCAGACCACGGTCGACCATCCGTGCGGCCAGGGAGCCGAAGGATTGATCCGTTTGGAAGGTCAGGACGGCGAGGTCGTGCAGCGAGGCGTCGGGCTTCCGATGCAGGTGCCGCAGGGTGTCCCACTGGACGAGTGAGATGCCCAGCGGCGCGAGAGCCTGACTGGCCCTGCGGTGGTGGCGGTACTGAAGACGCTTCACGGCTAGGGCGATATCTGCGGGACGGCGTGGCATAGCGATGATGCTACCGGGAAATCTCCTGTTGCTTATATAAGGTTCCTGTTCTAAGGTTGCTTATATAGCTCATCTCGACACTCGTGAGAAAGAAGGCACGATGAGCACTCTCTCCCCGGTCGGGGTCCTTCGGCCCGCTCGTACCGAAACCATTACTCTGCACAGCGATTCCGTTGGCCCGGTGCGGCTGACGGTCGCCGATCGCGACCGCACCCAACCCTTCCTGCTCCTGCACGGCGGTGGCGGGCCCGCGACCATGGCCGACTTCGCCGACCTGCTCGCCGAGCGCACCCACGCGCGTGTCCTGCTGCCGACACATCCGGGCTTCGCGGGCACCCCGCGCGCCGAGACACTCGCCGGCGTAACCGAATTGGCGCGGACCTATATCGCGCTGCTCGACCACCTCGACCTCACCGATGTGACCGTGGTCGGCAACTCCTTCGGAGGCTGGCTGGCCGCCGAGATCGCCTTGCAAGGCAGCCCGCGGGTCAGCGGGGCGGTCATCATCGACGGGATCGGCATCGAGGTCGAGGGCCTCCCGATGACCGACATCACTGGGCTGGCGCCGGCCGAAATCCGGGCGCACTCCTTCCACGATCCGAGCAAGGCGCCGTTGCCGCCGAACACCGGGGGTGCTGGGCCGAGTCCGGACCTCGAGGCCCTGATCGGTTATACGGGTCCTTCCATGTCCGACCCCACTCTGCGGCGGCGGCTGGGTGATCTGCACCTGCCCGTCCACGTGTTGTGGGGTGAGAGCGACGGCATCGTCGGCCCCGACTACGGTCGCGCCTACGCCGCCGCGATCCCGATGGCGACGTTCACGCTGCTGCCACGCACCGGCCATATGCCACAGGTCGAATCGCCCGAAGAGCTGCTCGGCGCAATGCTCGATCTGGGGAGGGCGGCGGCATGAGCACTCCCCTCACCGTCACCCGTATCCGGCACGCCTGCCAACTGCTCGAGTTCGGCGCGGTCCGTGTTCTCACCGACCCGTGGTTCACCCAGACCGCCACCTACTACCCCGGTGAGCCCACCGCGGCGGGGATCGAGACGCTGGGTCACGTCGACGCCCTGGTGATCAGCCACGAGCACTACGACCACTGCGATCTCGACGCCCTTGTCGCGGCAGGCTTCGATCTCGATACCCCGGTCATCGGGCCCGGCACCGTCGCGGCCCTCGCGCGGGCCAAAGGATTCCGGAATGTCCGCACCGTGGAGGCGTGGCAGTCCACCACAGTCGGCGATCTGACCGTGACCGCGACGCCGGGCGAGCACGGCGTCCACGAGGTCACTTTTGTTCTCCAATCCGGTGAGCGCACAGTCTTCTTCGGCGCAGACAGCCTGCGGGTACCCGAAATGGACGCCATACCAGAACGATTCGGGCACATCGACCTGACGATCCTGCCGACCAACGGCCTGTGCGTGCGCCCGATGAACCTGACGCAGATGGTCATGAACGCGAGGCAGGCCGCGGAACTGACCGCCGTCCTGCGGCCCACGCTCGCCATTCCGCATCACTACGCGTTTCACAGCGGACGGCTCGGCGACCGGATGATCACCGAAACCGACCAGGATCCACGGCATTACGCCGACGCGGTCGCGCGGCTCGCGCCAGAGATCGCCGTCCGCATCGTCGTGCCCGGAACCCCGGTGATCGTCCCGTGAGAGAGATCAGTGGTGGTGAACGCACATTCATGCCGGTGATCCCCGACGGCCTTCCGTCGGGCGAGTAGCCCATGGTCGCCGTGGTCCGGGCCGCGCCTGGTCATGAGCAACAGCTCAATACCAGGTGAGCGGGTGCCGAACTGCACCAGCGATACCGAAGTTGCGCGGATGGGTGGGCGGTGCCCCCTATACGCTCGGCCTGGCTCGCTGCTCGCGGCCTGATCGCAACCGACGCGACCCATGAGGAGTTGGTCGTCATCCGTGCGGTGCGGTCGGCAGAGATCGTTCCCGTCGCCGCGTCCGCGGGGGTGAATTCGAAACCGTCCGTGCCGATTCAGGTCCAGACGTAGTCAGCCGGAACAGGACTGCAACCCACACCGGTCAGCTGCATTACCTGCGCGAATCGGTGAACGTCGGACCGCTGCGCTTAACGACCTCTGCCGGGGACCGGTGCCGCGCAGACGCCGCGCCTGTGCCGGCGGTGTACGGCACAACCGAGCGGGTATGCGCTTCGCGTGGAACAGACTCGAGCACCAATATTGGAGGCATTGGCGGACTACCGGCGCCTCGGCCGCTACGGGTTCAGCCCGCCCGGGCACCGCCAAGGCGTGGGGGGCGCATCTTCC
Source organism: Nocardia stercoris (assembly GCF_003696265.1). Classification (GTDB taxonomy): domain Bacteria; phylum Actinomycetota; class Actinomycetes; order Mycobacteriales; family Mycobacteriaceae; genus Nocardia; species Nocardia stercoris. Next base: position 5,714 of record NZ_RFFH01000005.1, read on the forward strand.
GTTCCATCCCGAGCTGCCGACGTGGGCGATGGACGCCGGAGCCGACATGTGCCTGGTCAGTGTCCACAAGATGGGCGCGGGTTTCGAACAGGGCTCGGTGTTCCACGTCCAGGGCGACCTGATCGACCGCGCCCGGTTGAAGCTGTGCGCGGACCTGCTCGTGACGACCAGCCCGAATGTGTTGCTGTACGCGGCAATCGACGGCTGGCGCCGCCAGATGGTGGAGAGTGGTCATGAATTGCTGGGTAGCGCACTGCAACTCGCCAAGCATGCCCGTGACGAACTCGGCCGCATACCCGGGATCTCGGTCATGGACGACGAGCTGCTCGGGGCCGAGGCATCGCACGATCTCGACCGGCTGCAGGTTCTGCTCTATGTGTCCGCGACCGGAGCCTCCGGGTATCAGGTCGTCGACTGGCTGCGGGAGAACCGTCGAATCGACCTCGGGCACAACGATCACCGGCGCGTTCTGGCCACGCTGTCGATCGCGGACGACGACACCACGGTCGGCGCGCTGATCGATGCGCTCACCGCGTGGCGGGTGGAAGCTGTGGATGCTCAGGCGCCGAAGATGTACCTGCCGCATCCTCGCGAACTGCAACTCACCTCGGTCCTGCTGCCGCGGGATGCGTTCTTCGGACCGTGCGAGCGAGTACCGATCGGCGAGGCGCCGGGGCGGATCGCCGCGGAACAGGTCACCCCCTATCCGCCGGGCATCCCGGTGATCGTGCCCGGTGAGCTGATCGACCGCGGAGTCGTGGAGTACCTGCGTTCGGGTATCGCTGCCGGGATGAATGTCCCCGACGCCTCGGACCCGACGGCGGAGACATTGCGGGTCGTCACCGGATGACCGCGCGGACGCGACAGTCGTCCGGCGAGGCCGGCCGGGCTGGGGAGACCGTGAGTTCGGCGGTCAGCTGGTCGGTCGCTGAATGACTCGGCCGTCCCAGATCAGACTCGACTCCGTCGACTCGGAGAAGGCCGTGGCCAGGATGTCGTCGGGCTGTTCCGCCCAGCCACACCGACAGCGGCTCCCCGGGTGCGGCTGATGGTGAGTGATCCGGTGGATCAGTGCCCGCGCTGGTGACCGCAGGCTGTGTGCCACGGTCACCGCGCGGCTCAACGCGAGCCTTCGTGGTCTGTGGATCGACGTGCGCTGTGGCGACTTTGCTGCTACGCCAGTAAGACAGTTCGATCTGATCCTGGCCAACCTGCCGTACGTGCCGGGGCGGCGGCCGGGGTCCTGCCGGGGCCTGGTCGAGCCTGGGATTCCAGAGGGCCGCAACATCCTCGATCCACTGTGGGAAATGCTGCCTGACCTGTTGGCGCCTGGCGGCATCGCTCTGCTGGGCAGTCCACGCTCTGCGGTACGGAACGCACCCTGGACCAGCTCGGATCCGGCCGGTCGACGTCGTTCCCGCCCCTGCTTCTGCGCGGGTGAATTCCGAACCGTCTGCGGCGCTCCGCGTGCAGACATAGTCAGGAAGGGTATGTCGCCGCCATGGAACTTCTGCTGTTGTTGATCCTGCCCGTCGCCATCGCCGCCGTCGTCGTCGGCCGCCGGTGGATGCGAGGCCGGAACGCCGACCGCACGGTCGTCACGACCGGCAATCCAGCCGGCAAACGATACGACGACTCCTGAGCTTCAACGGTCAGTGTCCGAAGATCGGGATAGTCGGTGAGTACCCAAGTCCGACCAGGCGACTGTGTTCGCGACCGTCGAAATGGCTCGCAAGAATGATACGGCCGCCGCGGTCAAGCATTATCCATGGAGCCGCTTATGAGGAAGCGCTGAGTGAATGCCCGTCCGTCGCTCACGTTCAGCTGGCCCAATGTGGTCGCCACATCGTCGTCGCGATGGCTTGGACTGCAGTTCACTCGGGCATCACCCTTGAAATAAAGAGCAGTCAATTCAACGATCTGCGAGAGGAGGCGGTGGAGGTATGTGTAGCAACCATTTATCTGAAGAGCCCCAATCGGCACGAGGAGCCCAGGGCTCGCGAGACACCGGGTCGGATACGCCGGACGGCGGATCGGCGGATCGCCCCGCCGGCACATTCGATGAGGAAGAAGTTACCTCGACACGCGACCATAACCCGACGCAAGAAAACATCGGCGGGAGCGGGACCCTCCCTCCGGGAGACGCGGAACCGGCGATACCGCCCTATGAAGGCCGTCGAACAAGCGCCGAAGGAAATACGACCAGCAGCGCGGGCGAAGGGTCCGGCGCCAACACCGGAGGCGCTGGACACCCGGTGAGCGACCCGAACTTCAAAGCGCCTCGCCCCGAGGACACTCCGGGGGGTGCCACCACCTCCCCAGCCGACGAGCAACCCGCATCGCAGGCCTCGGAAACCGAAGCCTCCGACGAAGGTGTAGAAGTCGGCAGTCACAGCGGCGGCGTACGCAGAGCCGAGGACCAACCCGGCGAATCCCGGCCGAAGTGACCTTGCGGTCGACGACGGCGAGCACCTGATGCTGCGACTCGTCATCGGCCTGAACGACCGCGAGGCGGGCGACCCCGTCACAATGGCGCGCCGCCCGTGACATCGTCGGCGTGCAGGCGGCCCCGCCTGCTAGCCCTGGCGGGCGGGTCATGGTTCATCCGACACGTCTTCTGAGGTCGACCCGACCAAGCACGTTCGCCGTCGCGACCGCATCGATGCCCACAGTCGCGTGCCCCCGGGCAGCCGCAGAAGGGTGCCCATGGCCCGGCCAGCGGCGAGCCACCCGGCCGGAAAGAAGCACGAAACCGGCAGCCCAGCCCTGGCAAATATCTCGCCGACCACTACCCGGCGCCCCGACACCGGCCTAGCCAGGTTGTCCTGCGACCAGGCCCGCCGACCTGTTCGACGCCGTCATCGCCGCTCTACTGCGCCGCCACAGGTCAGGGAATTGAACACGCGGTGGATGCGATCTCGGTGACTGCCCAGCGTGCGGGATCGGGATCCGAGCGCCGGGACTGCATCGGCAACGCGAACGCCGCTGACGAAATCTGCACCCATGGATGTAGACAATCGATGTCAGGAGTTGTACTGTCTCTCTCGTTGAGAGAGCAAGAAGTCGAGTGGCCGTGGCAGAGATGAACTGCCCGGAAGAAGTTGGTTTCGCCGTCCCCTCCTGCGGATGAAGGATTCGCTTTTGGGCAGTACCGCAGGAGGGGACGAAGAACACCGCGAAAGAAGCGCCGAAAGTAGTACGACGACTTTCGAAGCGGGACCGTGCCGGCAATTGGGTGCGGGGTTGCGCAACCTACGACCCAGGAGGTGGTCCACGAGTACATACGCACGTAATTTGCGTCCCTGTCTACACAAGCGGACGCGGTGTCAGTCACCGGCCTCCTCGGCCGGTAGTCCAGTTTGAGAAATCCCCTTCGAAAAACGACCTCAGGCCCCGGCGCGCTGTATGCGCCGGGGCCTGAGGGCATGAACCCGACGAGAGGTTTAGTGGAAGATCCACACGCGCGCCCTGTCGACAGCACTCCCGCCGACCGGCTCGACGATGACGACTACCCGGCCTACAGCATGGGTCGGGCTGCGGAAATCGTCGGAGTCACCCAAGCCTTCCTGCGCACCCTGGACGCAGCGAAACTGCTTACGCCGCAACGCTCCGAGGGCGGGCACCGTCGTTACTCCCGCTATCAGTTGCGGATCGCAGCACGGGTGCGGCAACTGGTCGACGACGGTAACCCGCTCGAGTCTGCCTGCCGGATCGTCATCCTCGAAGACCAACTCGCCGAAGCGCAACGCATCAACAGCGAGCTGCAGCACATCATCGACGACAATCGCGGCCCCTAGCGGCGGTGGCGTGTTGGCAAGGTAGGTCAACGAAAGAAGCTCCGCACCTCTATGGTGCGGAGCTTCCTGGTCACGCAGAATCAGATGGCGCGGACGTCCTGTGCCTGCGGACCCTTCTGGCCCTGCTCTACACCGAACTCGACACGCTGCCCCTCTTCGAGGGATTTGTAACCCGAGCCGCTGACGGCCGAGTAATGCACGAAGACGTCCGGGCCGCCTCCGTCTTGGGCGATGAAGCCGAAGCCTTTTTCGCCGTTGAACCACTTCACAGTGCCTTGAGCCATGCTGTTACAACTTCTTTTCTGTAGGTGAGCCAGGCAAATTCTTTGCAAGAAGCCCGTTCTCAACTCTCGACTATGCCACGCCAGACGTCGATCCTGTGTCCGAGCGTCCGGATTGTGAGCTGACAGACAGCGCTTCCGATCTGCCGGCCCGTCGGACGCCGGAAGTCAGAGGCCGCCGGAAGTGTAGAGGTTCATGGGGTTTCGGCCCGGCGACACCTGCGCAATCCTCACCGTCCCGATCGCCGCGCGCACGACGAACAGCTCGACGTGCCGATGCCGCCGCCGACGAGCTGATCACGTTGACGCCCGGCGCGGCCGCGGTCATCGAACGCCGCTGGAGACGCGTCGCGCAGGTGGCGGGCCGGTGAATCGTTCAGTGCGATAGCTCGATCTCTCGGGATGCCCCTGCCAACACGTCCGGCGGTTCCTTGCGCAGACCGGTGGGATCCGCAGGCCGCCGTCACGGCGACGCATCCAGTGCCTGACGATCGCCGAGCGAGAAGAGATCTCTCGCGGCCTGGCAACGGGCCGGTCCGCCCGCGAGATAGCCGCGTCCCTGAGGCGTTCGCCGTCGACCATCGCACGCGAAACAGCGCGCAGCGGCGGACGAACGGCTTATCGCGCGGCGATGGCCGATCAGCGGGCCTACCAGCGCGCGCGACGTCCGAAACACGCCAATCTGGCACGGAATCCGCTGTTGAGAGTCCTTGTCGTGGAGAAGCCGGCTGCCTGTTGGTCACCCGAACAGATCGCCGGCTGGCTGCGCCACCAGTTCCCTGGGGACCGATCGATGCAGGTTTCACACGAGGCGATCTATCTGACCTTGTTCGATCCTGGGCGAAAGGCGATCGAGCGGAACCTGTCACGCAAACTCCGTACCGGCCGGCTGATGAGACATCCGAAATGAGCGCACCGCTCGGACGGGCGCCAGGTCATCAGCGACCTGGTGCCGATCAGCGAACGGCCGATCGAAGTCGAGGGCCGGCAGGTCGCCGGCCACTGGGAGGGTGATCTGGTGATGGGGTCCCGACCGTCCGCGATCGCGACTCTCGTGGAACGGACCAGCCGATTCACCGTGCTGGTCGCGCTTCCGGACGGCATCAAAGCTCATCAGGTCACCCCGCATCTGACGAATTCCCTGCCACACATGCGGCGACATCCCGTCCAGAATCTGCATCGGGTCAGCACAGGCCGCGATCATCGCCTCCGCGTCGCCGCGGTTGAATGCGTCGACGTATTGACGCACCGTCGCCATGGGATCGTTCGAGCTGGTCACAACAGAACTCCTCTCGCATGGTGCTTCGAATGCAGCGGGCAGAGGTAAGAACGGCTGTGAGCAGCAACGCTGACACCGACGAACTGGACAGCTGAGAGTTCTCGTGGGGCCCTGTCGGGTGTCGGTAGCGTCAGTGCGGGATGCGTTCGTGCAGGGTCAGCAGGATGTGGTCGAACCTCGCCACGGTCGCCTCCGGCGCGGCCGGGATTTCGGGCAGCTCGGCGATCAGCTGTTGGGCGAGGTCCCGGAGGCGGGTGTTGTTCTCCTGGGACCGCCACACCAACAGTTTGAACGCCTGGTCGGCGTCGATGCGGTAGACGCGCATCAGCACGCCCTTGGCCTGTTCGATGACCGCCCGCGACTCGAGCAGCTCGGGAAGCTGCTCGTCGAGGGCCTCCTGGCCGACGTCGGTGAGGGTGCCCGACAGGTCGACGTAGTAGCCGGCGGTGCCGACCGCGCGGCCGTCGGCGTCGTGGATGCGATCGGCGACCACCAGCACCTGATGTTCGGCACCGTGGGTGTCGATGAACCGGTGGCGGCTCGAGAACGGTTCTCCCTCGGTGAGGGAGCGGGCGATGATCTCGGCGACCTGGTCGCGGTCACCGGGGTGCTTGTGCTTCAGGAGCAGGTCGGTGGTCGGCTCGACTTCGCCGGGGGTGTAGCCGTGCATCCGGTACACCTCGGGTGACCATTCCCAGCGGCGGGTGGCGAACCAGAACCGGAAACTACCGGTCCGCGGGCGAGCGGACCTATTCATCGGTTCCGGCGACGCCACCGGCTCGGAGGGTGTCGTCTCGGGCGGGCCCGGCTCGGCCGACGGCTCAGCAGGAGATCCCACACGACGATCATCCCACCGCAAAAACCCGCCTACCAGTGCGGATCGGCCACACCGAACGACCCCGGGCCTCGGGGAACAAAGTCACCCGCACCGGGGAACAACTCCTGCTCCCACCGCCCTCACCGCCAGCGCACACTCGAAGAATGAACCAGTCGGCCCAGCACCAGAGGCGTCTTCCGGCGCCTTCTCTCCCAGTGCGAGTGCTGTTGGTCGACGATCATCCACGCACTCGCGCCGCGGTGACCGACTTCCTCGAAGCTGATACCACGATCACGGTGGTCGCAGAGGTCGCCACGCTGCGCGACGCCGTGTCTGCCGCCGAACGCCTTCGCCCCGACATCATCGTGATCGATCCCGATCTGCCCGACGGCGACGGATTGTCCCTGTGCCGCACCGCCGCAGGCGATCCGGCGCCGCCTGTTCTGATCCTCACGACGGATTGCGGTCCCCACCTCGTCATCGACGCTGTCCGAGCCGGCGCTCGTGGGTTTCTGGTCAAGGACCCCGCTTTGTTCGGGCTGTCCGACGCCATCCGGCGAGTAGCGGCTGGTGAATCCGTCCTCGATGACCACAGCTCCGCCGTACTCATCCACGAACTACGCCGTCGCGACGCCCGCCAGCCGGTCTGACCTCATGGTCGGGGTGTTCGTTTTCCGAACACTGCCGCAGCATTCAGTGAGTTGCCCGACCTACCTCGGAATGAGTGGTTGTTCCCATGCTCGTTACCCCACGGTTTGGCCCGCCGGGCGAGCGAGTAGGCATCGATCACGAAACGGGATTGCGCTCGCGTGCCGCGAGGCGCATCGGCCACTCGGCAAGGTCCAGCGGGCCGAGCCGGCGACGCGCGGCGAGGACGACGGGACCGCCGCCCTTGCGGACATGGCGCGGAAGGCGATTCACGTCGGTGAGGTGCGTCAGGGGATATGCATCAGCTGTCCAGCAGCACCGAACAGGCGGCTGCCGAGCTTGATGACAGGAAGTCCCAGCGGGATCAGAAGGATCGTCGCGCACAACACCGCGCCGAGAATCCACACCAGAGTCGCGAGCAACCCGACTACCGTGCCGAGCACGGCTGTCACGATCCCCAACACCACTTTGAGCAGACCCTGTATCGCTCGCATGACGACCTTCCTGCAGTTTATTGTCCTCCTGTTCGTGCTGAAATGCTCGCGTTCGCTGGCCTACCCGCGTGACCAGACCCACCACCGGCCGCCTCTCTGGATCCGAACGCTGTAACCATTGCGACGACGGCCGCCCGTCTACTGCCGCGACCTCGGAGCGCGCGCCCAGGAACCCACCTCAGGTACTGGCGATCGACGTCGACATCGGACCCGCTTCGCCACACCACGTCCTCGACGGCGGTCGTGGCGGAGCGTTGCGCCCGAAAGGGAGCGAACCTGGTGTCCTGACGCGCCGAAAGAATCCCGCTTCGGCTGCACAGCTCGAGGCAGGATCGACGAATGAGTGCAGCGCCGTCCCCAGCCGCGGATCTGCGGCGACGCATCACCGTGCTCCTGCAGCGGTACGTGGTGAATCCTGTGGGCCGGCGGCTGGCCCCGTACCTTCCCAATGAAGCCGTGCTGGAGACGGTCGGACGCAAGTCGGGCCTGCCCCGGCCCACGCCCATCGGTGGGCAGCTCGATGGCGCGACGTTCATGTTCGTGAGCGAGTTCGGGCGCAAGTCCCAGTACGTTCGTAACCTCGAAGTGAACCCACGGGTGCGACTTCAGATCAAGGGCCAATGGTATCCGGGCACCGCCACCGTTCTCGACGGTGACGACGCCCATGAACGGGTGCGGCGGCTGCCGAAGCCGAACAGCCTGCTGGTCCGGCTCATCGGCACCGACTTGCTGACCATCCGGATCGATTTGGACAGTGCGCCGTAGGGAACCTCGGTCAGGGCAGTCCCGCGGCGTGAGCGGGGTGCTGTAGCCGGAGCCGCTGCTGCCTCGCGGGAAGAATGCGGGACGCCCGCCGGAAGTGCCCTGCGAGTTGCACACCGGTGATCCGGTATACCCGAGGTCAGAAGGTGTATCCGGGTCACCGGCAATCATGCGGGTTCACGTAACTCGTTGCTGCACCACGCAGGCCGGATCGGCGCGGGCGGTGTGGACCGCGATCATGGTCGCCATCGCCTCTAACGAGATGCGCATCTCAGCGCGGAGCGAGAAGGACCACGCCGTATGACTGGTCGCCTGACGCCAGGTTCGGTGTGTGGTTGCTGGGTATTTGCTGGATATGGCCGTTCGCATGACGGCCTATCCACTCATCAGGGTGTCGTTGCTCGACCTCGAACGATCTGGGGCCATTTCGGTGCTGCGGCAGTCGAGCAAGCAAGGGAGTAGATCATGAAAGGCGGGGCAAGAATTGTGGCGGGGGTGGGCGTCGGTTACATGCTGGGGCGCAGGCGAAAGATGCGTTTCGCGTTGTCGCTGGCAGGTGCGGCGATGGCGAGGCGGAACACGGGGATGACCACGGAACTGCTCGAGCGCGGGACGTCGTTGCTCAAATCGTCGCCGGAGCTGACGCAGCTCACCGACACGGTGCGCGGTGAGTTGCTGGGAGCGGTCCGCTCGGCTGCGGTGACTGCCGCGAGCAACCGTATCGATGCGCTCAGTGCCCGGCTGGAACCGGGTTCGACACTCGTCGCCGAGAGAGGCGACGACGAGTGTGAAACAAGCAGCAGGACAACGAGCTCTCCACGCCCACAGCTCCACTCCGGGTCCACGGACCGTAAGTCGTCCTCCTCGGTCCGAGCCGGCGCCGATGCCGATGCCGGCAGCAAAGCGCCGGTACGACGCGTGAGGAGGTGAGGTCGATGCCGAAGACCGACGGGCATCGCAAAGCGACCGCACACACCATCGGCCAGGTCGCCGACGCCGTGAGCCATGCTGGGGAGACGGCACGGAAAACCGCCACATCTGCCCCGACGGGTCTGCTGCAGCAATCGGTGCAGAACCTCGCGGGAACTGTGGCCCAACGCGCGGCAGCCGGGCTGGCGAACCGGGTGTCCGGAACTGTGGACCGGCTCAACGACTACGCAGACGGTAACGGCGGCAACCTGCTGGCGGCCGTCACCGGCGTGGAAAAGCTGGCTGGCGGCGCGTCGCCGCTGCAAGCGGCGATGAGCGCCGGGACGAGCAAGCTCGGGCACACGGTTCGGGAGACGTTCGAGTCTGTCAAGGAGTCGCTGACCGGTGGTAAGGGCAAAGGCGGCACGACGAAGCTGAAACTGACCAATATTGTCGAGCACATCGATGTGGGCGTGCCGATCGATCTGGCCTACGACCAGTGGACTCAGTTCGCGGACTTTCCGAAATTCACGAAGAAGCTCGAGCAGGTCGAGCAGGTGTCCGACGAGAAGCTCAGCTGGACGGGCAAAGTGTTCTGGTCCAGACGCACCTGGGAGTCCACGATCGTGGAGCAGGTGCCGTTCGAGCGGATCGTGTGGCGCTCCAAAGGCGCCAAAGGCTACATCGACGGTGCCGTCAGCTTCCACGAGCTCACCCCGGATCTCACCCGCATTCTCGTGGTGCTCGTGTACCACCCGCAGGGAGTGTTCGAGAAGACCGCCAATATCTGGCGCGCCGCGGGTCGCCGATGCCGGCTGGAACTCAAGCACTTCCAGCGGTATGTCATGACGGAGGCACTATTGCACAGCGACGACATCGTGGGTTGGCACGGCGAGATCCACGATAACGAGGTCGTGGAAGACGACGAGACCGCTCGCCGCAGGGAACGAGCCGACACCGAAGACGATCGTGGCGACGATGAAGCGTCCCGCGACGCAGAAATCAGCGACACCGACGAAGGCGAGGTCGACGAGGAGGACGAGGAAGGCGAGGACAACGAGGCGGACGAACCAGAGCCGCCTTCCCGCCCGACGACCACCCGCCGCAAGACCCCGGTAGCCCGCCGCTCGCGTGTAAGTCAAGGAGCAACCAGATGACTATCCAACCCTCAGGAGGAGGCGGAAGCGGCACACTGGCGCGGCCGAACTCTTCCAGCCTGGCTGATGTCGTAGACACCATCCTCGACAAAGGACTGGTTATCGACGCGTTCGCCCGCGTGTCGCTGGTCGGTATCGAACTGGTGACCATCGACGCCCGCGTGGTGGTCGCCAGTGTCGACACCTATCTGCGTTTCGCCGAGGCGGTGAACCGGCTCGAGATCTCGACCACTGAGCCGAAAGGTCTGACCGATATCGTCGGCGACGTCACCGAAGGCGCGGCGAAACACAAGACGCAAGGCGCACTCGACGCGGCCGGCCAGAAGGTCGCGGATTTCCTCGGCGACGTTCAGAAGAAGCGTCAAACAGTACACAGACCCTCCGAACGTGAGGACCGATGACGGGATGAGACCGGCAGTCGAAGACTCTCGAATCCGAGAACGCTTATACCGCTGTCGGATTCGACGAGACGACGGCCGCCCGACTCATCCCACACGCCGCGGCGGTCAGCGTGCATCTCGTCCTTGCCGTCGTTGCAGCACGGTCCGCAGTACAACCGCATGCCGGAGTGGTCCTGGCCGGGGATGTCGAACGCGGACAACCGCTCCGGCGCGTTCGGCCGAAGATCACGCCGGCACGTCCGGCAGGTGAGTATCCCGGTCCGTGCGAATTTTTCGTGGGCGACATCGAGCCAGTTCTTGCCCGGGTTCCATCGCTTGACCGTCATGCCGCCGCCGACCGGCTCGTAGTACACGAACAGGGGGTGGGCGCCTTCGTCGACTGTCATCGTGGCGCGTGATCTTCCCGGTCTGTGCCCGCCGAGGCTGTGGCGACGCACTACGCTGCTTGGCTTTCTGGTCCAACCTTTCCGGGCCGGGGATGCGGCCAACCACACCCGGCTGTGGGTCTCGGCAGCCAGTGGCCTTCCCGGACCCGGTGACGGTTCCGACCCCATGGAGATCGTTCAAGGCACCCCCATCGAGGTCGTGACGCTGGCGAACTCCCGAATGTTCGAACTGCGCCTGCGGTCGCTCGGCTACGACAACATCACCTACGACTGGCCTGCCCAGGGCGTACACAACTGGCGTAACTGGGAATCGGAGATCGGCAAGATGTTGCCGGATCTGTCGGCCACTATCGGCTGAACGACAGTCGAAACCGTTCGGGCGCAAAGGGTTTCGGTCGCGTGTCGCAAACGTGAACCGCGCCACCGTCATGTGCATCTGGCCCACTTCCGCAGTAGCATCGCCCACGATACATCGCGCACGATGTAATTGAGAGGGGTTCGATGTGGCGTCCGTTGCGGATCATCTGGTTGCTCGGCTGGCGGCCGACGGGATCGATCACGTCTTCGGCGTCGGGGGAGCGAACATCGAGGACGTCTTCGATTCGCTGCACCGGCTGGGCCCGCGCCCGCGCCTGGTGTTGGCCAAGCACGAGTTCGGGGCGGCCACGATGGCCGACGGGTACGCACGCACCACCGGCCGATACGGTGTCGTGCTGGCGACCTCGGGCGGTGGAGCGCTGAATCTCGTTGCGGCGCTGGGGGAGTCGTTCGCGTCGCGGGTACCGGTCCTCGCGCTGGTCGGGCAGCCGCCGACCGCGCTGGAAGGTCGGGGCGCTTTCCAGGACACCAGCGGCCGTGCGGGCACCATCGACGCACAGATGCTGTTCGGTCAGGTCTCGCGCTTCTGTGCGCGGGTCGACGACCCGGCCGGATTTCCCGAACTGCTGGCGGACGCCCTGGCGGCCGTGGCCGAGGGGGGACCCGCGGTTCTGCTGCTACCCAAGGACATTCAGCAGACCGAGGCCCGGGCGCCGCGAACAGGGAGCGACCGGCGTCCGAGCGAACCGGATGGTCACGACGCGAACGGAATACGGTCAGCGAATCCGAAGCCCGCCGACCACTCGCGGGCCGACCATGCGCGTGCTGAGCACCTCGTCGTGGAGTCCGCGGCCGGGACGGTCGTGATCATCGCCGGCGCGGAGATCGCCCGGGCCGACGCGCGAGCCGAATTGTCCGCGCTCGCCGTCGCATTGGATGCGGCGGTGGTCGTAGCGCCGGACGCCAAAGACGTGTTCCCGAATGCCCACCCGTTGTACGCCGGAGTCGCCGGAATCATGGGACACCCCGGGATCGCCGCACTGATCGCGGACGCCGCCCTGTGCCTCGTGGTCGGAACACCGTTGCCGACGACCGAGCGGGGCGGGCTGGAATCCGCGCTGGCGCAGACGACGGTCCTCCACCTCGGCATCGACGCGCCGTTCGTCGCGGCCGCGGCGAGTGTGAGCGGTGAGCTGCGGAAGAACCTGGCACGACTCACGGCGGCCGCACCACCGCGGGCCTCGCGCGCGCGCCGGATCGACGCCGGCAGCCTCGAACCACCCAGCGCAACCGGCGCGGGAATCCGCTACCGCCAGGCAGTTTCGGCGATCGCCGCGCGACTGGCGCCGGGCGACGGCGTGTTCGCCGACGCCGGCAACACCGGTGCGGCGGTCATCCATCACCTGCCGGTGCCCGAGGACGGCCTGTTCGTCGTCGCTCTGGGCATGGGTGGCATGGGCTACGCATTCGGCGCGGGGATCGGCAGCGCGCTCGGGCGTGGCCGGCGCACCTACGTCCTCGCCGGCGACGGGTCCTTCCTCATGCACGGATTCGAGGTGCACACCGCCGCGGAATATCAGGCGCCGGTGACGTTCGTCGTGTTCAACAACAACGCGCACGCGATGTGTGTGACCCGCGAACAGCTCTACTACTCCGGCGATTACACGTTCAACCGATTCGCACCCTCCGACCCGGCCGCGGCGATCGACGCGTTGCTGCCGGGCATTACCGCTCGATCCGCGAGCACCCTCGCGGAACTCGAGCGAGCCCTGGACGAGACCGCGGCGATCCCCGGTCCCGTATTCGTCTGCATCGATTGCGATCCCGACGAGATCCCGCCGTTCGCACCGTTTCTCGAGGAGTTCTCCGCATGACCGTCTCCGATCCACCCGAACTCGACCTGCCCGGCGTGTACCGGGTGGAGAAGCTCAGCGTCAAGGCAGGAATGCCGCTGGTACTGGACATGACCCGCGCGGTGTATCCGCACGCCGAGGTGTACGGCGACTACATCACCGTTCAAGAGCACATCGACGTGCCGCCGGCCGAGCTGTTCGACTATCTGTCCGACACCCGCAGCCTGGGTGAATGGACCTACAGCATGCGTAATTTCGAGCGCGTCGCCGAGCCCGGCCCCCCGTCGGGTCCGGGCAACAGCGACGACGGGCTGTGGGTGTCCGACGACAAGATCGGCGACCACACCAGGATCTACACCCGCACCGTCGTCAACGCCGGAGCCCGCACCGTCGACTACCACTGTGCCTGGGACCAGAGCGAACACCTGTGGATGATCTACCTGATGCGGGTGATCGACGCCCAGGTGGTGTTCGGCAAGCCCGGCTCGGTGGTCATCTGGACCAACTGCCGCCACCCCTTCTACGACGAGAACGGGCACCCGGAGACCGCTCCGGCGGGCCGCCCGGTCTGGGTGGGCGACTTCTGGGACCTCTTCTACGCCGGTCACCTGCTGGAACTGCGAAACCTGAAGGCGATCGCCGAATACCGGCACGCGAACGGACTGCCGATCAAGCCCGATTGGATGCGCTGACGATGAGAAAGCCCCTGGTCAGTCTCGACGACATCGCCGGATACCTGCCCGAGAACCGGGTGCCGGCCGAGTATTTCGCGCAATTCGCCGAGTCCGACGAACTCGCCGATCACGTCATGTTCAAGGCGCCCGCCTATCGCCACCACATCGCCGTGGGCGAGACACCCGCCGACATGGTCGAGCGGGCGATCGCGCCGATGCTGCAGCGGCGCGGCCGCGGGCTGCTCGACGAGGTCGACGTCCTGATCGCCCACACCCAGCTGCCCGATATCGCGGTGGTCGGCAACGGCGGCGAAATCGCCCACCGGCTCGGGATCAACCCCGAATGGCTCATCGACCTGCACAACGGCGGCTGCGCGGCATTCGTCTACGCGATGAAACTCGCCCGCCAGATCCTCGAAACCACCGATGCCCGCGCGGCGCTCATCTGCACGGTGCAGAACGCGGCCGGCCAGATCTTCACCCAGCCCACCGTTCGCACCAAGCCGCAGGCCGCGGTTCCCGGCGACGGCGCGGGTGTCGGGCTGCTCACCAAGTCCGGTCATTCGCCGATCCTGGATATCGTGGCCCGGCACTATCCGGCCTACGCCGGGCAGATGACCGGGATCGCCGAACCGCCGCGCAAGTACTGGGAGGCGGGCGCGGGTGAAATGCATGTCGGTTTCACCGAATCGAAGATCGCGAAGGTGCTGACCCGCGGGAACCAGATGGTGCCCGAGGTCGCCTACAGTGTGTGCCGCAACATCGGGACCGACACCAAGGACGTCGACCTGCTGGTCACCAACCAGCCGAACCGGTTGTTCCTGCGGAATTGGCGTGACGCACTGCAGCTTCCGCCCGAGCGACACCCGGACACCTTCGACGACTGCGGCAACCTGTTCGGCGCCGGCATCCCGGTCACCTTCGATCGGGTCGTGCGTACCGGTGGGGTCGCGGCCGGAGACCTGGTGCTGTTCGCCGGGTTCGCGCACGCCGGTGACTTCGCCGCGGCGGCAGCCGTCGACTGGCAGGGCCCGGCGGCCGCATGAGCCCGGCCGCCGTGGGCACGGTGCACGCACTCGGGTTGAACGAGAACCCCTTCCAGCCCCTGCAGTCGGTGCGGGACGCGCTGGCCGCCGCGCTGCCCCACGCGAACCGCTACCCCGAGTTCCTGCCCGATCGGCTGCACCGGTCGATCGCGCGGCACACCGGCTTCGGGGCCGACCAGATCGTGGTCGGCCCCGGCGCCACGGGGGTCGTGATGTACATCCTGCAGGAATTCGTCGCCCCCGGTGAGCGGGTGGTGACCGCGACGCCGACGTTCGACGGCTATCCGCTGATGACCGCGACCGTGGGCGGTGAGTCGGTGCGGGTGCCGTTGACCGCGAACGGATATCAGGATCTGCCTGCCATGGCGGCCGCGATCGATGCCCGGACCCGGGTCGTAGTGTTGTGCACACCGCACAACCCGACCGGCACCTGTATCGCGCGCGCCGAACTGGATCGGTTGCTCGGCGCGGTCCCGGATCGAGTGATCGTCGTCCTCGACGAGGCGTATGTCGAGTTCGCCGGTGCCGCGGACCGTCCCGACGTGCACGACGTGCTGCGGCGGCACCCCAATGTCGTTGTGCTGCGCACGTTCTCGAAGGCCTACGGGCTCGCCGCGCTGCGGATCGGTTACGGTATCGCCGCACCGGCGCTGGCCGCGCGGATCGGGCGCTGGCAGTTGCCGTTCGGGATCAACTCGCTCGCCGACGTGGCCGTCACCGCCTCGTACGCGGCCGAATCCGAACTGGCTCAGCGGATCGAGCTGATCACCCGCGAACGTGACCATCTGGGCACGGCGTTGCGCGCACAGGGGTTCGCGGTGCCGGCCAGCTCAGCGAACTTCCTGTTCATCCAGTGCGGCGACGAGGAGACGGTGCGGCTGACAACGGCCCTGCACCGATCCGGAATCGTGGTGAAATCTTACGATGGTGCGGGAGTACGCATCACCGTCGCCGACCGATCAGCGTCCGAGGCGGTGATGCGGCTGCTCGCGGGATGGGAGTCATGAACAGCTCGACGACAACACACACCTCCGCGGCGGATCACGAGCCCGCCGCGGGGATCTCGCTGGCGCTGGACAATCAACTGTGTTTCGCGCTGTACGCGGCGTCACGTCTGGTCGCGGCGGCATACCGACCGTTCCTGGACGAGATGGGACTCACCTATCCGCAGTACCTGGTCATGCTGGCCCTGTGGGAGCAGCCGGGATCGAGCATGAAGCAATTGTGTGCCCGGCTGAGCCTCAACTACGGCACAGTGTCGCCGCTGGTCAAACGCCTGGTCGCGGCCGGTCTGGTCGAGAGCGACCCGGCCGGCGACAAGCGTGCGGTCGTCCTGCGGCCCAGCGCGGTGAGCTGGGCGTTGCAGGATCAGTCCGAATGCATGATCGAGAGCGTGACCAGCGATGTCGGGCTGCCACCGGAGCAGTTGTCCGGGCTCCGTGACGAAGTCAACGATCTGGCCCGGCGTCTCGCCGCAGCCGTGCGGGCGCGTAGCTGCGCTTGAATCACTGGGACAACGCATTTCGCGCCGGTTGAGTGTCGGTTCTCCACGGTGCGTGTCCTGACTCGCTGGGCTTACTCGTCCACGAACTGATGTCGCGCCAGGTGCTGCGACTGCCGTTGCCGCTCGATGTCGTGAAGCCGGACGTCTTTCTTCCGCACGCGCCGATCGCGGCCGGCGGTGCCGCCACTGCGCTGCCCGAGCAGCCCGCCGATCTGCTCGGTGTCCCGTATGACTGGCAGGGCTGGACCAAACCGCTCGGCGATTTCCTGCACGACACCGACACCGACGTCAACGAATTCGTCCACCACGGCAACCTTGTGGCGATCGAAGACGAGTGGCAGACCGCATTGCGGGCTGTTCTGCAGCACATCTGCGGCTGCAACTGATCACAGGAGTGAGCTGCGTATGCGCGGCTCACTCCTCGAAACAGCCGCGGTGCCGCGGGGATTGTTGTTCGGCAGCGTTTGGGGGACGCGGCGAACTGCGCTGGTCGGCGCGCCACTCGAACCTTCAGCGGTGAGAACCTTGACAGCTGCATACCCTAGGGGGGTACGGTATTTTGCATCGGACTTCTGGAAGGACGGACGCGAAATGTCCACCCCCACACAGCCGGCCTCTCGAAAGTGGCTGGCACTCGCGGTCATTGCGGCCGCCCAGTTCATGGTCATCATGGACACCTCGATCATCGGGGTCGCATTGCCGAAATTGCAGACCTCGCTGGGGTTCTCGCAGGGGAACCTGAGCTGGGTGTTCAACGCCTACGTGATCGCCTTCGGTGGGCTGCTGCTGCTCGGCGGTCGACTGTCGGACCTGCTCGGCGCGCGCCGGGTGTTCGGGGCCGGCTGGCTGGTGCTGCTGATCGGCTCGGTGATCGCCGGGGCCGCGGGTACCGTCGGCGTCGAGCTCGCCGGGCGCGCGGTGCAGGGCGCCGGCGCGGCACTGATCGCGCCCTCTGCCCTGACCCTGCTGATGATGCTGTTCGGCGCCGTGCCACAGGAACTGGGCAAAGCACTGGCCGTCTACGGCGCGGCGGCACCGGCCGGTGGCACCGCCGGCGTCTTCCTCGGTGGTGTGATCACCGAATATGCCAGCTGGCCTTGGGTCTTCTACATCAACATCCCGATCGCGGTACTCGCGATGCTCGCCGTGCCGGCTCTGATGCCCAGTGCCCCCACACGTTCCGGCTCCGTCGACATCTTCGGCGCGATCACCGTCACCGCCGGACTGGGTGCCGGGGTCTACGGCATCGTCCGTGCCCCCGAGGTCGGCTGGACCGCCGGCTCGACCGTGGGCGCACTGGCCGCGGCCGTCGTATTGCTGGCCGGCTTCGTGGTCATCCAGTCCCGCCGCCGGGAACCGCTGATGCGCCTGGGCATCTTCACCGCGCCGAACCTGGCCGCCGCCAACATCGCTCAGCTGCTGCTCGGTGCCGCGTGGGTACCCATGTGGTTCTTCCTGAACCTGTACCTGCAGCAGGTGCTCGGCTACAGCGCCTTCCCCTCCGGCGCCGCGCTGCTGCCGATGACCACCCTGATCATGCTCGGCATGGTGGTGCTGGCCCCGAAGGCGATGCAGCGCTTCGGCGCCAAGTCGATGATCGTCACCGGCCTGGCCGTGCTGGGCGTCGGGCTCGCGATCATGTCGCTGGTCCGTGCCACCGGCAACTTCTGGGTCGATGTGCTGCCCGCGTCGCTGGTCGCCGCCGGCGGTATGGCGCTGGCCTTCATCCCTTCCCTGGGCACCGCGATCGGCGCGGCCCGTCCCGAGGAAGGCGGTCTGGCGTCGGGCATCGTCAACGTCAGCTACCAGGTCGGCTCGGCGGTCGGCCTGGCCGCGATGACCGCTGTAGCCGGCGCCTCCGGTGCCGACGAACTCGGTAACCCGCCGGAACTGACCCACGGTTTCTCCGCGGCCTTCGCCGGCGCGGCAACCATCGCCCTGGTGGGCGCCGCCGTCACCGCGGCGGTCATGCGCTCCCCGAAGCCGGCCCTGGAACTGGCATCCGAGGCCGCGTGATCTATCGACACTGCGAACGGGCCCGTCCGCGGACGGGCCCGTTCGCACTGTCGACAGTCGCTCGCCGAACTGGTGTTCGACAACGCCCGAGGGAGTAGGTTGCAGGAGGGATCCTGTTTCGGTCCCATGTCCCGCCTGCACGCGGCGTCGGCTCGACACCCTGCTGGTCGTACCGGTGATCGTCCGAGTCGCGTTCGGGGATCCGGGCGTCGGTGCCCGGAGGCGATGACCAGGCTGTGAGGCGCACGTCCGGTGTCGGTGACCTCCAAGGGTCCGAAGTCCCTGGCCACCGCAAGACCTCCTCGTCGGAGGGCCGGCCGACATTGGGCAAGAGGCAGGACTATGGCTCAGTACTCACCCGATATCGAGATGATCGACACGATGCCGCGTGGTGGTCCGGACGCGTCCTGGCTCGACCGGCGTCTGCAGACCGGGCGGCTCGAATACCTCGACAGAGACGACGCGCAGCGCAGACAGAGGGTCGTCGCATTTCTCGATCGAGTCAGCACGCTGTTCAACGACTACGACCGCAACGCGCATCTGGTGGTCGGGCAGCTCGATGGCCTGCGGAATCCGCGGGTGCTCGAATTGGGTGCGGGCCACGGCGGGCTGGCGGCACGGGTGCTGGATCTGCACGCCACCGCGACGGTGACAGTGACCGACCTGGATCCGAAATCGGTTGCCGCGATCGAGGCAGGTCCCTTGGGCGCCCATCCCCGCGCCATCGCTCGCGTCGTCGACGCGACCGCGATCGACGCACCCGATCGCAGCTACGACCTGGTCGTGCTGGCGATGACCCTGCATCATCTCCCGCCCGGCCTCGCCTGCCGAGCCATCGCCGAAGCCACCCGTGTCGGTAGGAGATTCCTCGTTCTCGACGTGATACGGCCACCGGCGATCGCGTTGGCGGTGGTACCCGTGCTGACCTTGTTGCCCATGGTCCTGATCGTGCTGATCTTCTCCTCGCCGTTCGCGGTCCTTCCGATCCTGCACGACGCCTATATCAGCGTGCTGCGCTCCTACAGCAGGTCGGCGTTCATCGCGCTCGGCCGAGCGGCCGGCCCAGCGATCACTGTCGAGTTCCTGGCGACCAGGGGGCAAGCGGCCGTGCTCTACATCAAGCCGCCGAACGTTCACCTCACCGGCCACATGTTCGCGCGCACCGGGCAGCTGTGGCTTGCCGTCGGTGACGACACAGGTCCAGGCCGTGCCATGTGATTGCGCAATCCAGACGCAGCGCTAGTCCGAATTCGACTGTTCCCGTAGGGCGGCCATCGGGCAGGAGCCGATGGCCGCCCGTGCTGTGGGGAGGTGTTCGGCGGGGATGTCGGTGCCTTCGAATCGATGGGTCAGCTCCGCGTCGTCGTCCAAGCTGCGCGCTCGACCAGGCCACCGTCTACTGGCTACGCAACGGCGAGCCGTTCGAGGTGGAATCGATGGTCGACTGCATGCTCGAGCTGGCCCTGGCCGCGGTGCGCGCCGCCGCGAAGCTCGATCCCGCCCTGGACGTGACCACCGCAGTCGACGTCATGCGCGACGCTCTCGGCGAACAACCGTGAACAACGAGCGCATGGCGAACTGTAAACGGTGACTTGGGAATACGTTCCTTCGGCCGAAGGCGGGACCGGCTAGGGGGTCGAGCCGGCGCGCGGCAGGTCGAGAGGGGGTAGCGGGCGTCGGCAGATTTCCCGGGCTTCTTCGGGGGAGAGGCCGAACAGGCGCAGGAGGTCCTCGGCCACCTGGTCGGCGGCCTCGGCGTCGTCGCGTTCGGGGTGGTCGTGCAGCAGTTGCCCCAGGCACAGGGCGGCACCCGTGACGATGGTCATCGACAGTTCCGGGTCGCGAATATCGAAGCGCCCGGC
Organism: Nocardia stercoris; assembly: GCF_003696265.1. Lineage (GTDB taxonomy): Bacteria > Actinomycetota > Actinomycetes > Mycobacteriales > Mycobacteriaceae > Nocardia > Nocardia stercoris. Next base: position 25,918 of record NZ_RFFH01000005.1, read on the forward strand.
TTCGGCTGCGGCCTCGATGTCGCGTCGCGCGCGGGGCGCGAGTCCTCGGTCCGAACTCGCCATGCGGAACCCGTCACTGAGCAGCACTTTGCTGAGGGTGGGGTGCAGACGGTGCAGGCGGCCGGTGAGGCGGAAGCTCTGCGCGAAGACCTGAGCCGGATCCTCGATGTCCTTGCACAGTTGATCGAGCAGTGCGCCGTGGCGGTCGAGCGCCTCCTCGACCGCGGCCTGGAACAGCTCCTCGCGGCTCTGGAAGTGGTTGTAGAACGAACCCATGCCGACGTCGGCGGCCTGGGTGATCTCGAGGATCGGTACGGCGATCTTGCCCTCGGCCAGCAGCGATTGCGCCGCGCCGACCAACGCGGCGCGAGTGCGGGCCTTGCGGCGTTCCAGGCGGTTGGGTTCGGACCCGTTGCTTGCGGTCATCGATGCACCTCTCCTGCCGTACAGACTCAACATCGTAGCCGCTCGAATCAATATTGACGTAATCGTCAGAGAAGTCTTGACTGACGACCCACTCTTAAGTGACGATATCTTCAGTACTTGGAAGGGAGTGGTAGATGACCGGCCATCACGATGTACACAGCGATCTGCACAGCGAGCACGGGGCGCATGCGGGCGAGCATCCGGGCCGGGCGAGCGACCCCGTGATCAAAGTGCTGGACCTCGCGTGGCTCGAGTTCGAGAAGCCCGATCTGGATCGGGCGGAAACCTTCGCCCACGCCTTCGGTTTCGCGACCGCCGCGCGGACCGCCGACGAGCTGCAGTTGCGCGGGACTGACCCAGGCTCGCCGTGCGTGCTCGTTCGACGTGGGGCTCGCTCGCGCTTCGTCGGCCCGGCCTTTCGTGCGGTCGATTCCGCCGATCTGCTGCGGTTGGCCGCCGCGACCGGTGCGCGAGCCGTGCCGTTGCCGGAGTCGCTGGGCGGGCTGACCGTCGACCTCGTGGATCCGAGCCGCCTGCGGGTGCGGGTGGTCGCCGAGACGCACGAACTGGAGGCTTTGCCGACGCAGCGGCCCCACACGTTCAACTTCGGGCACGAGGTGGCGCGGGTGAATGCCCCGCAGCGGCCGCTGCGCGCACCGGCACGCGTGCGCAGGCTCGGGCACGTGGTGATCCAATCGACGAAATACCGCGAAACCCTCGACTGGTATCTGCGGAATCTGGGCCTGATCGTCAGCGACTTCCTTTATTACCCGGGCCAGCGACAGCGCGGTCCGGTCATGAGTTTCATTCGCTGCGACCAGGGTTCGGTGCCGGCCGATCATCACACCCTCGCGCTCACGCTCGGCCCCTCGAACCGGTATGTGCACTCGGCGTATCAGGTCGCCGACCTGGACGCGCTCGCGGCCGGTGGAGAGTATCTGCGCGAGCAGGGTTATCACCGATCGTGGGGGATCGGCCGCCATATTCAGGGCAGCCAGATCTTCGACTACTGGCGCGATCCCGACGGGTTCATGGTGGAGCACTTCAGTGACGGCGACATGTTCGACTCCACCCTCGAACCGGGCTGGGCGCCGATGACCGCGTCCGGTCTGGCGCAGTGGGGCCCGCCCATAACCAAGGACTTCCTCGGCATCAAGCCCGGAGCCGAATCGCTGCGCGAACTGCGCTCGATCGTCGAGGCGCTGCGCGAGGACAACGAATTCGATCTCCGCCGCCTGCGCGGCCTGTTGAAAGTAGCCAACTCATGAGCACATCCATCCTCCGCACCGCCGACGCCTGGTGGGTGCAGACCCCCGCCGGTGCCGCCCGCATCGATACCACCGCGACGACCACGCGGGAACTGCTCGCCGATCGTGCGGCGATCACCGCAGCGGCATCCGGCGCGGAAACCGTGGCAGTGGAAAGCCTTTCGTTGATTTCCCCGGTGACGGCGCCGTGCCGGGTGGTGGCGCAGATGACGAATTTCGCCTCGCACGTGAAGGACTCGGGCATGGACCCCGAAACCGTGCCGCTGACGTTCTTCCGCAAGGCGTCCGGATCGATCAGCGGACCCCACGACGACGTCATCCGGCCCGCGCACGTGAAACTGCTCGACTACGAAGTGGAGATCGGCCTCGTATTCGGCCGTGAGATGCCGGTCGGGTCGGAGGTGACGGCGGAGAACCTGGCCGACTACATCGCGGGCCTGGTCGTCACCAACGATGTGTCCGCCCGCGATGTCCAGCTGCCGAAAACCCAGTTCTACGAGGCGAAGTCGTATCCCACCTTCACGCCGGTCGGCCCGGCGCTGGTGCTGCTCGACGCCGACGAGCTGAAGCGGTTCGGGGACCTGCGGTTGCGGTTGTGGGTCAACGGCCAAGTGCGGCAGGACATGACGGTCGCGGACATGATCTACCGGCCGGTCGAGACGCTGCGTACCCTGACCCGATTCCAGCGCATGGACGCCGGGGATCTGCTGCTCACCGGAACCCCGATCGGCACCGCGCTCAGTGCCCCGCCCAAGGCCGTAGCGTTGCTCGGCTCGCTGCTGCCGCCGAAGGTCAAGTGGAAGCTGTTCTTCCAGGGGCAGGCCAAGAATCCGAAGTACCTGCAGGACGGGGACGTGGTCGAGGCCGCGATCGGCACCGACGACGGCGCCCTCGACCTGGGCCGCCAGCGCACGGTCGTGAGGTACGCCCGATGACCGACAACACGACGACCCTCGAGACCTCGACCGAGGACTCGCTCTGGCCCCGGTACACCAGCCCGGAGGACCTGGCGGCCATCGAAGCGGTACCGCTCGAGGCGCGCGGTCTGCCCGAATCGACCTACGCCCTGCTGGTCCGCGCGGCGGCGCGGTGGCCGGAGCGCACCGCGGTCACCGTGCTGCCGGATGCGGCGCGATGGCGAGAGCCGTTGCAGCGCAACTACTCCGAGCTGCTCGTCGACGTGCACAAGTACGCGAACCTGCTGCACGAGCTGGGTGTGCGCCGCGCCGACGCGGTCGCGCTGATCGCGCCCAACTGCGCGGAACTGATCCCGGCCACTCTCGCCGCACAGCTGGCGGGCATCGCCGCACCGATCAACGGCGGCCTGTCACACGAGCACGTCGCGGAGCTGCTGCGCCGCTCGGGAGCGCGGGTGTTGATCGCCGCCGGTCCGGAACTCGAGCCTGACACCTGGGCCGCCGCACGCGAACTCGCGGCGCGCGGTCTGCTGGATGCCCTGCTGGTGTTGCGTCCGACGGCGGCCCCGGAGCCGCCGCCGACCCTGCCCGGTATCGACGGCCTCCGCATCGGTTACCTCGATACCCTTGCCGCCGAACAGGATTCGATCAGTTTTCACGGAGAACCGCCGAAGGCATCGGATCTGGCGGCGCTGTTCCACACCGGCGGTACGACGGGTGTGCCGAAGCTGGCGGCGCACCGTCATTCCGGTGAGGTGTCCAATGCGTGGATGATCGCCGCCAACTCGCTGCTCGACGAGGAATCGGTGGTCTTCGCCGCGCTGCCGCTGTTCCACGTCAACGCACTGGTCGTCACCCTGCTCGCCCCGCTGTTCCGCGGACAGCCGGTGGTATGGGCCGGTCCGCTGGGATACCGGGACATGACGCTCTACGCGGAGTTCTGGAATATCCTGGCGCACTACCGAATTGCCGCGATCAGCGCCGTGCCGACGGTCTACGCGGTGCTGGCGCAGTGTCCGATCGACACCGACATCACCAGCTTGCGTTACGCGATGGTCGGCGCGTCCCCGCTGCCGCTCGCGGTGCGCGAGAACTTCCAGCTGCACACCGGGGTCACGTTGGTGGAGGGATACGGTCTCACCGAGGCGACGTGCGCCACCGCGCGCAGCTTCCCGGATGTTCCCCGGCCCGGCGCGGTCGGGCAACGCATGCCCTATCAGCAGGTCGCGGTCGTCCGCACGGCTGAAGACGGGGTGTGGGAGGCACTGCCCGCCGGGGAGACCGGGGTCCTGGTCATCAGTGGCCCAACGGTTTTCGCCGGATACGTGACCGGCCGCGACGAACACGGTCACCGCCTCGACGGACTGGGCACCGTGGTCGACGGCTGGCTGAGCACCGGCGACCTCGCCCATATCGACGAGGAGGGATTCATCCATCTGCACGGTCGCGCAAAGGATCTCATCATCCGCGGCGGCCACAACATCGATCCCGCGAGCATCGAGGACGCCCTGCTGAGCCACCCGCGGGTGAGCGCGGCCGGCGCGGTGGGCCGCCCGGACGTCCACGCCGGTGAGGTCCCGGTCGCCTACGTCGCGCTCACCGCGGGCGCCGAGGTCACCGAGGACGAACTGGTGGCGTGGGCCGCCGAGCGGGTGCACGAGCGCGCCGCCGCTCCCAAGACGGTCACCATCCTCGACGCGCTACCCGTCACCGATGTCGGAAAGCCTTACAAGCTGGGCCTGCGCGCCGATGCCACCCGCCGCGAACTGCTCGACGCGTTCGCCGAGACCACCGGTGTGGCCGGTATCGCCGCCGCGGTCGAGGACGGCACGATCGTCGCCACCGTCGTGCTGAACCCCGACGCCGACCGACCCGCAGTCGAGGCGATCCTGGGCCGCTATGCGATCGACGCGAGAATCGACGTGCGGCAATGAAAACCGTGGCGAGGGTGCTCGGTGGCGTGCTGGCCGCCGAATTCCTGTCCCTCGGGACGGCCAAGGTCGCGTCGATGCGTGAGCGTGCGGCGCACCTCGGGTACTCCACCACCGCTTATCGCGGCATCGGCGCGGTCGAACTCCTCGCGGCCGGTGGAGTGCTGCTGGGACCGGTCCGACCCGTGATAGGCCGGGCGGCCGGGGTCGGGCTGGTGGTGTTGATGACCGGTGCGGTCGCCGGCCATCTCCGAAACGGCGACGGTACAGCCGGAATCGTGCCCGCGGCCGGAACAGCTCTGGTCGCCGCGGCCTACGTGGCCACATTGACCGGTGGGCCCCGATGACGTCGCCGACAGTTCGGGTGGTGATCGTCGGGGCGGGCCCGTCGGGGCTCACCGCGGCCACGCTGCTCGCCCAGTACGGGATCCCCTCGATGGTGCTCGAGCGGTGGGAGGGTGTCTATCCGCAACCGCGCGCGGTCCATCTCGACGGTGAGATCCGGCGGATCGTGGAACGTCTGGGTATCGGCGCGGGATTCGACGCGATCAGCCGGCCCGCCCTGGGGTTGCGCCTGGTGGATTCGCGGCATCGAGTGCTGGCGCAATTCGACCGCGATCCGGCCGGGGGCCGCAACGGTTTTCCCGAGGCCAACCTGTTCGACCAGCCGGAGCTGGAAGCGCTGTTGCGCGCCGATCTGGCGCTGCATCCGGCGGTCTCGCTGCGCGGCGGTGTCGAAGTCACCGGAATAGCCGTGGAGAAAGACTGTGTCCGAGTCGATTTCGACGACCGCGCCACCGGCGGGTCCGAGTCGGTGCGCGCCCGCTACGTGCTGGGGTGCGACGGCGCGAACAGCCTGGTGCGCACCACCATCGGCGCGCGCATGCGCGACCTGCGATTCGAGCAGCGCTGGCTGGTCGTCGACCTCGCGACCACCGCCGACCTGGGACACTGGGGCGGCGTGCATCAGGTGTGCGACCCGCGTCGAGCCGCGACCTACATGCGCATCGGCACGACCCGCCATCGGTGGGAATTCCGTTTGCGCCCCGGCGAATCCGCCGATGACTTCCGTGATCTCGCCCGACTGTGGCCGCTGCTGGGCCCCTGGCTGGCCGACGTCGACCGCGAGGGCTTGGAGTTGGTCCGGGTGGCGGAGTACACCTTCCGCGCGCAACTGGCCGACCGGTGGCGTGCCGGGCGGGTGTTCCTGCTCGGTGACGCCGCCCACCTCACTCCGCCGTTCATCGGTCAGGGCATGGGCGCGGGCATGCGCGATGCCGCCAACCTCAGCTGGAAACTGGCCGGGGTACTGCGCGGCGAGCTGCCGGAATCGATGCTCGACACCTACCAAACCGAGCGGAAACCGCACGCGCACATGATGATCCGGCTGGCCAAGCTCACCGGCTTGACCATGACCGAGGGCGGCGAACTGGGCGATCGACTGCGCGGCCTGCTCGCTCCGCGACTGCACCGGCTGCCCGGGCTGACCCGGACGATCATCAGCGGAGAGTCACCGCCGCTGCACCGCTCCGCGCTGGTGGCCGCACCGCGGTTGCGGCGCGGTCTGGCCGGAAGGCTGGTCCCGAACGAACAGATGGCCGACGGGCGTCGGGTCGACGACATCATCGCGGGGCGCTATGCCGTCATCACGACGGCCGGGCCGTCGCCGACGGAGGCGGCGACGGTCGAACAGCGCGGCGGCGTGGTGTTGCGTGCCGTGCCGGGTACCGCGCTGCACCGCTGGCTGCGCGGCGGGCGCGCCGCCGCCGTGCTCGTCCGCCCCGACGGCACTGTGCAGGCTTGCGGGCGAACGGTGTCGGAGCTGTGTTCGTCGCTGCCGGGTTTCACCCCGAGCGCCCACCCCGGCGGATCTCACCCACCGCTTGACGGGAACGGAAGAACAGATGCTCGGTCGTAGGACCTTGCACTTCACGTCGCCGGGAGCCGTCAACGAACAGGTGACCGCCCTGCGCCGCACCGGCGGCGTCGACGATTGGGCCGCGCTGACTTCGGCGAATGCAGGGCTGGACATCGGATTGCGGTCGCCACGCCGGGTAGTGTGCTCCCGGCCGTTGATCGGCTCAGTCTGACGCCCGGGCCGATGGCCGGTCCAGGCGGGTCCGCCCATGTACGTGCGTCCCTCGAGGCGGCTACGGAGCTCTGGGAGCCGGTGCCCCTCGATGAGGTCCGGGTGAACGACTTCGAGGCGATCTACATTCCGGGCGGACACGGCTGCATGGAAGATCTCGCCACGGACCCGATCTCGGCCGAGATCCTTACTGCGACGCTATCGACAGGGACGCCGCTGGGAATGTCGTGCCATGCTCCGGCCGCACTACTCGCGACTGGCCGAGCCGACGGTACTTCGCCCTTCGCCGGATATCGGGTGACTGCGTTCAGCAATGCTGAGGAGCGGCAAGCTGGGCATGCCGAAATGGCAAAGTGGTTGCTCGCGGACCGGCTGGCGAACCTCGGGATCGATTATCGATCCGGGCCTCCGTGGTCTGTGCATATCGAAGCGGATCGCAATGTATTCACCGCCCAGAACCCTCTTTCGGCAGCTTCGCTTGCGACCGAGCTCGTCAGGGTGCTTGCCTGAAATGCCAGGAATCGGCCGATCTCGGCGTCGGTTGCTCCCCTGTCTGGGGGTCAGGGCTTCGATTTATGTTGCCCAATGTATTTCGGGCTCCGTCGCGCGGCTCGTGGGTAGCCGCGTGACGGAGGGCCGGCCTCCGAGTGACGCCAGGTCGGGTCAGTAGCTCTGGCTCGCCGGCAGTCCGAGGTCGGCGGACACGGTCGGCGCCAGCGGTGAGCACGGGTCGCCGAGGCAGCCGAAGAGCAGCAGGCCGACCTCCAACGGCACCGTCATCGATCTCTCGTTGGGTGCGGCCAAGATTTGCATCGCGCGGCTCGGCTGTGTGTGATTCCGGGCGAGCCCGCCGGATCGCGGCAGGTCACGGCGCCACTGCAGTTTTCCGTCCCGGAAAATTCGAGGGCGCAGACGCGTAGCCGAGGTCTGCGGGGAATCCACCTCAGGGCCCCGAACCTCGCCACCTGAATCCGGAACGGACAGAAGTGCGGGTTCGGCCTCATCTGTCCCCCGATGACTCTGGATAGCTGAGCCGCGGCGGCTGGGTGGCGTTGTGGCGGAATGCCTTCCACCGCTCACGCATCGCGCGGGCCGAGTGCCCACCGGACGCCGGCGGAGTGTCCCGGCCCCTCGGCTCGGGTAACATCACCGGAGCTGGTTGGGTCCGCAATCCGGACGGTTCACCGACCGCGTGCGGTGAGGAACGGACCATGAAGCCGGAATCTGTTCAATGCCCCAACTGTGGTGCGCCGCTTACGCTCACTCCCCAGGGGCTGTGTTCCTACTGCCATTCGCTGGTGCGGGTCGACGCCGGGCCCTACACGCACGAGCGTGGGTTGATCGGCGCCATGCTGCGGAGCTACGCCGCCCTGGTCGACGAGCCCGCGGTGCGGCGCGGAATCGAAGCGCGCGGCCTGACCGGGGCGGCCGACGTACTCACCCAGGCCGTGATGGCCGCGCGAGCACGCGTCGAGCTGGCCGGGCTCGCGGTGGACGGCGCCGGCGGCACCCTCGAGGTGTACACAGCAGCTGAGGTGTGGACGCTCAACCTCGCGGCTGACCTGCTCGCCCTGATGGCGACCATGGACAACGTCCCTAAGGCGAAGCGGGCCGCCGTCAAGGACATGCGCATCGGAATCGACGCGGTCCTCGGGACACGGCGGAGCTGGTCCGTCATCGGTAACGCGGCGCCCGGCCCGACGGCGCTGCACGAGCTGCGAGCCAAGGTCCCCAAACGCCAACTCGTACGGCTGTTTCGCTCGTGACCGCCACGACCTCGTCACTGTGATGGATAACGAGCGCGGAGGTCGGGGGGTCGTCTCTCGCTCGGGTGACCGGGAGTTGAGGTAAGCACGACAGGTGGAGCGACACCTGCGAACCGGTAGCCGAGTGACCGGTCCACCCATGCGTCGCTCGAACCGTCGGATGGGGTGCGGTCAGCTGCCCCGTTTCTCTGTGATCATCAGCTGGTTTCGGGTGGTGTAAGTGCTGGCGGCGACCTTTTCCATCCGGGTGCCCGGTTGCGGACGGAGGCGCCAGCTGCCGGCGATGGTGGCCAGCGCGAGAGTTCCCTCGACCACGGCGAATACATCGCCGATGCATTTGCGGGGTCCGGCGCTGAACTGCAGCATCGCGTGCCGGGGAATCTCGGTCACCCGTTCCGGCGACCAGCGGTCAGGGTCGAAGGTGGTCGCGTTCGGGAATAGGCGCGAATCCCTTTGCACGGCATACGGACTCATCAGAAGGTCGGTCCCGGCCGGGATGCGGTACTCGCCGATCTCTGTGTCCGCAGTGGCGCGGCGGGTCAGGATCCACCCCGGCGGGTACAGCCGCAGTGTCTCGCTGACCACCTGGGCGGTGTAGGCCAGCTGGGGAACATCGGCGTATTCCGCGGGGCGGCCGCCCAGCACCTCGTCGACCTCCGCGTGCACGCGCGCCTCGATCTCGGGATTCTCGCCGAACGTGTGGAACGCCCACGACAGCATCGCCCCCGTGGTTTCCGATCCGGCGATGATGATCGCCACCATCTGATCGTGGATTTCCTGATCGGACAGCGGTTCTCCGTCCTCTCCGCGCGCCTCCAACAGCATGCTCAGCAAGTCGTTCCGGGCAGCAGTGTCGCGCCTGCGCTCGGAGATGACCACGTCCACCAATCCGTGGAATCGCTCCAGAATGGCCTTGTACTCCCGGTTGCTGGGCAACGGCAGCCGTTTCAGCACCGGCACCGGGTTGGTCATGCGTCGGAAGAGTAGATCCAGCAGCCGGGGCATGCTGTACTTCACCTCGGTGGAGAGCTTTTCGCCGATCTCCGAGGAGATCAGCGTCTTCGACGCCACCGCCAGCGCCAGTGCGGTCATCTCGACGCGGACGTCGACAACCCGTCCGTCCTGCCAGGTGTCGAGGTGAGAGACGATCTCTTCGCGCATGACGACGGCATAGTTCGCGATGCGTTCGCGCCGAAACGCGGGCTGCATCAACAGTCGCTGCCGCCGATGTTCCTCACCCTCGGACGCCACCAGACCGTTGCCGAACAGGTCCCGTGCGCCCTGGATCTGGGCCCCTTTGTCGAACGACCGTGCCTTCGCGACAAGAACTTCCCGGATCAGGTCCGGGGAACTCAGCACGTAGGCGCGCAGCGGGCCCAACGTGACCGAGACGATATCGCCTTGGTCCCGAAGGAATTCGAACAATGCCAACGGGTCGTTGCGGAATTGCAGGGCATGCCCAAGTAAAGGCTTCCCTCCGGGAGCTGCCACGATCGTTGCTGAGGACACGGGATACTCCGAGATTTTGATGGGAGTGGACCGGTTCATCATCCAGCCGCCGGTGACCACGCGTAAGGACGGAACGTGCCGAATACCCGCTATCCCGCGCCATGACCTGCGCGGCGCTCAGCGCATGTGGGACCACCGCCTATGAGCTCGACGCAGCGCCCTGACGTCCGCATAGCCCATTTCTCTCGCGGTTTCGCCGGTGACCTTCGGATGTGACCGCTCGACACGGTCCCAGCGGGCGCGTCGCGCGCGATCGAGTTCCGCGGTCCAGGTCGTGCCCTCCTCGGCGAGCCGGCGTTGCAGACTGCGCCCGCTGGTCGCCATTCGCCGAGCGACGACATTTATCGTGACGGGCTCCTCGCCGAGCATGCTCAGCAGGATGCCGTGCATCCGGTCGGTCCAGGTGGTGACGACCGGTGACGGCGCGGGAATCGTTTCGGCATACCGCCGTACGATTCGGGCGAGAACGGGATCGGCGGTCGTCAGGCGGCTGTCGAGGTCGCCGAGGCGAAAGGTGATGTGATCGGTCGGCATTCCGAAGTCGACCCGGGTGGTGCCGAGCAGTTCGACCAACCGGTCCGTCCGGCCGGGAGCTTGCTGCCGGAAACCGACCCGCACCGGGGCGACCCGCCGACCGGTGAGGCGGCGGGCCCGGACTACGTTGGCCACCACGGCGAATTGCATGGCCAGTTCCCGTGCTCGGCCCTCACCGCTGAACAGTTGGATGGCGACGGTCACCTCGCTGTCGTCCGAGGCCGCGAGATCGAAATCGTAGTTGGTGGTGATCGTGTTCAGGAACGGCTTGCAGGCGGCCAAGCCCTCCTGCAGTGTCGGAGCCGTGGTCAGCAGATAGTCGTGCAGTCCGAGCTTGCCGGGTGCGTAGGCCGCCGCGGCACGCAGCGCCACATCGGAATCGTCCAGCTCGTGTTCGGCCAGTTCCCACAACCGGAGCTGACAATCACTGGACACCATGGCATCCCCGCTCGACAGCATCCAGTCCTCGAGACCCGCCTCCCGCGCCACCCGCCGCCGCGCCGCGGCTGCCAAGCCGGTATGGTCGAGCACATACTTCGGCAGCAGGACCTGATCCACGGCTCGCACCCACACAATCTAACCGTCGCCGTCCCTGACGCAAGCCTGAATTATGTTGCGACAAGCCACAAATCGTCGAGGGTGTCCGGGCTCCACGGCCAGGCCCGGGAACGTCAAGGGTTCCACAACTGTTGGCCGGCTCGCTCGATGACGCCGGGGTCAGCGGGGTCTGGTGGGCGATCCCCATGGTCGGGAAATCCGGGCAATGCCCGCTTTAATCAACGGTTATGTCCAGTTCTGTTGTAGCCCAAGAGCTTTCCCCGCTGATCAAGGGTCGTGTCCGCAACACCAAACAATTCGTCGGTGACCCGATCTCGTTCCTGTCCGACTCGATGGCCAAGCACGGCAGCGTCTTTCGCTTCCAGCTGGTTAACGGGAACATGCTCGGGGTGACCCATCCGCACTACATCAAGTACATCCTGCAGGAACGTATGCGGAACTTCACGCGGGAAACCCAGATGTACGACGTGATGGAGCCGTTCGCGGGCCGCGGGCTGGCGACGATCGCCGACCACGATCGCTGGCGGCGCAACCGGCGCCTGGTCCAGCCGGCGTTCCACCACAAGCAGATCGCCGACCTGAGCGCGATCATGGTGGCCGAGATCGACCGAATGTGCACGGAATGGAGCGAGTACGCCCGCACCGGGCAGCCGGTCGACCTGGGTCAGCAGTTGAGCCACCTGACTCTGCGCATCGTGGTGCGCGCGCTGTTCGGCCTGGATCCGCACGGCGCCTATGTGGCCGACTTCGCCCGGTCGGCGGAGAACGCGAATGTGGAACTGGGCCGGTTCGTGCGAATGCCGTTCGTGCCCTTGAAGGTTCCCACCCCCAGCCATCGTCGCTTCTGGCGGGCGATCGCCGAGATGGACGCCGTCGTCTACGCGGTCATCCAGGAACTGCGCGAAAAGGAGACCGGCGGCCTGCTGTCCATGCTCATGAACACCGAGGACGAGGACACCAGCGAGCGTTTCACCGACAAGGAGTTGCGCGACGAGGTCGTCACCATGCTCTTCGCCGGTCACGAGACCAGCGCGTCCGCCCTGACGTCGGCCATGCTGCTGCTGAGCGTGAATCCCGACGAGCGCAAGCGACTGCACGAGAGCGTGGACGGCGCACTGCCCGGCGGGCACGCCGAGATGACCGACCTGTCCGCGCTGTCCTACACCAAGCAGGTGCTGGACGAGGTGCTGCGGCTCAAGCCGCCGGCGTGGATGGGGCAGCGCCGCGCCGTGGCGGACGACGAGATCGGCGGCTTCCATATCCCGGCCGGAACCTCGGTGATCTACAGCTACTACCACGCGCACCGGCACCCCGAATTCTGGGACCGGCCGGACACTTTCGACCCGGACCGATTCGCCCCCGACGCCGTGGCCGCCCGCGACCGTAACCTGCTGCTGCCCTTCGGAGCGGGCGGTCACATATGCATCGGTAACGCGTTCGCGCTGATGGAAATGCAGCTGGCGTTGTCGACCATAGCGCGGCGCTTCGAGTGGACCGTCGAGAAGCCGGACCTGACTCCCATCTCCTCGCTGACACTGAACACCAAGTACCCCGTCATCGCGACACTGACCGAACGGTCGTGACGTGCGCGGCGCGGTGGTGTCGGTAAGGTTCGGCGATCAATCCCGGGAGGATCGAACGTATGGCGCAGTTTCAGCATCGGATCGACGAAATGACCGACGACTCGGGATTTCTCGGTCTTGTCGACCCACACGCGTACACGTCGTTCGTCGGTGCGGACTGGACCTTGGAGGGGCTGTTCGAGCGCGTCGAATCACAGATGCGGCAGCGGACGATGCTGCTGTGGGGGACCGGCGGCGAGGAGCAGTGGCGGATCGACCTGTCGGATTCGCCGGTGGATCCGGGGCTGCCGATCATCAGGCAAATCGCCGGGCCCATCACCGTGACGCGTGGTGAGCTGGTCGTCGTCAATCTGGACACCGTCACCATGGCCGCCCAGTTCGCGGACTCCACCGTGGGCGACGACAGGGATATCTACGGATCCGGTCTCGAGCTCCCCAACGGCGACTACATCTGCACCATCAGCCAACTCACCGATCCCGAAGAGGATCGGACCCATGAGGGCCCCGACTTCCACCTCCAGCTCCAAGCCGGACGGACCTCACTATGGCTCGAGGTTCCATGGTCCGAACTATGACGCTCCGACAGAACGCACAGCATTCGGCATGACCGTGCACTGTTCGGCGGCCGAGTGGCGCACAGCCGAACTTTTCTCACTACGGTTTTCCGAGTCGAAACACGCTCTTACGCCGACCTAACGACTGAGGTCACATTCCGAAACACGGCGGCTCGATGCTCGATCCGTCGCGGACCGGAGACTTCCCGGACCGCCGGATTTACGGAAGTGGAGGCTCGTGGTGAGTATCGATGCCGAGGCGAGAATTTCGGAGGAAGACTCCGATGAATCGGTGCTGGCCGCACTCGGATACAAACAGGAATTGACCCGGTCCTGGTCAGGATTCTCCAATTTCGCGATCTCGTTCTCGATGATCTCGATCCTGTCGGGCTGTTTCACCAGTTTCGGGCTGGGCTGGAACAACGGCGGTCCCGCAGCCATCGCGTGGGGTTGGCCGTTGGTCTCCATCCTGATCCTGGTGATCGGGTTCTGTATGTCGGAATTGGTATCGGCGTTCCCGACCTCCGGTGGGATCTACTGGTGGGCCAGTAAACTCGGCGGGCCGCGAGCCGGGTATTACACCGGCTGGCTGAACATGATCGGCCTGCTCGCGGTCACCGCATCGGTCGCCTACGGGTGCGCGTCGTTCTTCGACACCGTGGTGGGCACCTTCAGCCAGAGCTGGGCCGCCGGCTACAGCCTGACTCGGGTCTTCATCGAGTTCATCGTCATCCTGGCGTTGGCCGCGACTGTGAACATCTTCTCCTCGCACCTGCTGGCCATCCTCAACAACATTTCGGTGTGGTGGCACGTGGTCGGCGCGGCGGCGGTCGTGGTGATCCTGTTCGCCCTGCCCGACCACCACGCGAGCCTCGGTGCGGTGTTGACCCACACCGTGAACAACACCGGATTCTTCGGCGGTTCCACCAGCGGTGCCGGCTTCCTGCTGTTCGTGCTGCCGATCTCGGTGATTCTCACCCAGTACACGATCACCGGCTATGACGCCTCCGCCCACCTGTCCGAGGAGACCAAATCGGCCTCGCAGGCGGCGGCCAAGGGCATCTGGCAATCCATCCTGTACTCGGGTATCGGCGGCTGGATCCTGCTGCTGGCGTTCCTGTTCGCCGTACAGGACGAGGACGGGCTGACCAAGGCCAACGGTGCGATCCCGGCGCTGCTGGGGCAGTCCCTGAGCCCCAACTGGACCGGCGCGGTGTTGATCATCTCCACTGTCGGGCAGTTCTTCTGCGTCTTCGCCAGCATGACCTCGACCTCGCGCATGATGTACGCGTTCAGCCGGGACCGGGCGATTCCCGCCGCCGGCACCCTGTCCAAGCTGAACGGCAGGCACGTGCCGGTGGCGACGGTCCTCGCCACTGCGGTGACCAGCGTCATCCTGACGCTGCCGGCACTGGTCAAGGTGGATATCAACGGCTCGCCGACCCCGGTCGCCTTCTACGCTGTCGTGTCCATCGGCGTGGTCGGCCTCTACCTGTCCTTCGCGATCCCGATCTTCCTGCGCTGGAAGGCCGGCGACACGTTCCCGGCCGGTAAATGGAACCTGGGCGCGAAATACAAGTGGATGGCGCCGTTGGCGGTGGTCGAAATCCTCGTCACCTCGGTGATCGCCATGTTCCCGACCGCGGAGGCGGGCGCACCCTGGTCGCCGGACTTCGCCTGGAAGTTCGTGAACTACACCCCGATCGTCGTGCTCGGCGCCTTGGCCCTGTTGTGGGCCGCCTGGCATCTGTCGGTCAAGAAGTGGTTCACCGGGCCGAAGACCACGATCGATGCCTGACGAGGTGCCGGCACCGAACCTCTGCCGTTCTCGGTAGTTCGGCACAGGTGTCCGCTCAGGCGCGAACGATCCGACCTGTGTGAGAAATCCCCGAACCCGCTGTTGTGGGTTCGGGGATTTCTGTGTTCGCGCCGAATCACCGTCGGCAGGGCGGTCGTTCGAACTGCGGCTAGGTCGGAATCCGCACGCTACACACTGCGGTGACGACAGACTCGTCGATCATCCACTCGACGGCCGCACGGTGTCGCGACGGCGCGGCCAGATCGACGAGCGTCGACTTCAGCTGCCGGCCGATCTCGACGACGTGTGCGTCATATCGCTCGGTGGTGTCGGGATGGGTGAGGACATCCCGCAACACGGCGCGGGCCGCGAGATCGGTTCGTGCTCGGTCGCTCACGCGGTGGATCTCGTCGCGCCCCTGTGCCGTCGAACCCTCCAGCGCGTGGGCCAGCAGCAGCGTCCGGGTGCCGTTGGCGAGGTCTTCGTCGTCGCGCACATCCCGCAGCAGGGACTTGCGGTCGTTCGCGAGTTGGCGCAGCACGCCGAACCGGCGGCCGAACTCTCGCCACAACGGAACCTCGGCTGCGGTGACGCCGGCCAGCTCCGCTGTCATCGCGACGTCGCGGGCGCAGGCCGAACCCGATCTGCCGGCGTAGTTCCGCAGCACGTCGGTCACGGAGCCGGCGTCGACGGCGGAGGATATGTCGGCCAGCTGGCTGTCCGCGGCGTCGAGATTGGCGTCCGCGATCTGTTCGATCCATGCGTTGCGCACCGCGGTCGGTTGCGTCACCTGCTGCGCGACGAGGGCCGACGGCAGCAGGCCCATGCACGCCACCGCCGCGATAGTGGCCTGGCCTGGGGACAGTCCCACCCGGGTCGGGTCGAAATGGCCGTCGTTGAGGTCATCGAAGATATCGGCGCCGGTCCACCACAGCCGGGAGAGGACGCACAGCGGCAGCGCCGGATCCGTTTCTCCGGTGAGCGCTCCGAGGATCGGCACCGGCAGCAGTCGATGGATGCTGGAGTTCTTGTAGTCGGTCCGCAGCAGGCGGATGACCGCCGAACCCAACTGAGGATGGCGCCGACAGATCTCGTCGACGCACCGGATCGTCTGCTCTACGACTCGTGTCTGCGCCGCCGACAGTTCCGGATAGGCGGGGGGCATCCGCACGGCAGGTTGCTCCGGCGACGGCGGTTCGTTGGGTTCCATACGCGGAGTTGAGCTTTCAGCTGGACGGACTGATTCCATCGATCGACTGCCCGCAGGCGGTCTCGGATCGGGTTCAGCAGAATGTACCTCATCCACACGGCGCCAGCCGGTCGCCACTTTCGTTGGCGCCCATCATCTTTCGAGATCGAGGCCTGTGTGCGCCCGAAGAACCCGCTGCACAGTATCGGCGTGCGCAATGTCAATCTCGGTGCCGGACACCGCCTTTCGGTGGAGCAGCGACGCTGCAACCTGATTCTGATCGGCGGGCCCGACTCACCGTCACGGCGGCGGTGACGCAGCGGGTGACGACCACCTTCGAATTCGGCGCCGCCGACGGCCCGAACGGCAAGGACACCGAAAGACCCGTTCGAGGCGACCTTCACCTGCCGGATCGACGAGGATCAGATCGGTGAGGTCGCCCTCGGACGGTCCGGCGCCTGCGGTGGCGATCCTTGCCGCTACAGCTGGGTCAGACCTGCCAGCAGGGTGAGGGCCGGGAACATGCCTTGGACGATGGCCGAGCGGAGCATGGCGCGGTCGGTGGTGATCAGGACTACGGCGGCGGCCAGCATCGAGCCGCAGGCCAGGACGATCAGCGCCCATCCGGTCGCGGGGTAGGAGCGGACCAGGCCCGCCCCGGCGATGGCGCCGATGGCGAGGAACAGGTTGTAGAAACCCTGGTTGTAAGCCCAGTTGCGGACGGCGGAAAGGTCGGATTCGGCTACCCGGAAGAGGCGGCGGTGGACCTTCGGGTCGGTGAAGCGGATCGACTCCAGGACGAAGATATAGACGTGGACGAGGCCGGCGAGGGCGGCCATGAGCTGTACGACGGCGAGCACGGGATCTCCTTCGGGGCGAGTCGGGGGAAATGCGTTGGGCTGCAGGCGGTCAGCGGCGGCGGTGCGGGCGGGCTTGGGGTGCGTGCCAGTGGTAGCGCAGCGCGAGGACGCGCAGGGCGAAGACGGCGAGGGCGGCGATCGCGCCGGTGAAGTCGTCGAGGTGACCGTAGTGGATCAGCAGCGCGGTGGCCGTGCAGCCGACCAGGGCGGGAATCGCGTAGAGCTCGGAGTCGCGGCGCAGCAGCAGGGGGATCTCGCCGGCGAGCAGGTCGCGCAGCACACCGCCGCCGACCGCGGCGACCACGCCGACGATCGCCGCGGAAGGGCCGCCGAGGCCGGAGCGGTGAGCGGTCTCGGTGCCGGTGACGCAGAAGATGCCCAGGCCGAAGGCGTCGGTGGTGTACAGCGGCCAGCGGGTCAGCCGCAGCGGGGGATGCCAGCAGAAGATGAGCAGCGCGCCGGCCAGCGCCACCACCGCGTAGGACAGCCGGGTGAACGCGATCGGCGGGGTCCGGCCGATGACGAGGTCCCGGATGATCCCGCCGCCGACGGCGGTCACGGTGGCCAGGACCGCGATTCCGATGATGTCGAACTTCTTCTGCACCGCCAGCAGGGCTCCCGAGACCGCGAAGGCGAAGATGCCGACGTGTTCGCCGACCTGCTGCCCGACCGACACCGCGGTGTGGAACTTCTCCGGCTGCGCCAATACGGCCGACAACATCGCGTACCTCCAGGTCTGCTCTCCACTGCATGGTAGGTGACGCGCGAACCGGCTTCCGTGACCCGAAGCGACGCGGTGTCGGCGCGGCTCGGTGGCACTGGTGAACTGGCCTGCCGGATAATCGGTTTCGCTCGGCAACTCCCGGTGCTACCGTCGAATCATCAAGCCGCACAACAAGTAAGGAGGCAGCACATGGTCGCGACGATCCGCAATCGACGCCGGTACCGACTGTGGCGGGCCTCCGTGGCGGCAGCTCGATATCGGTTCTGACCTGGTTCGGAGCCGATATGTGGGCCGCGCGGAGCATCTCCGTCGCGGCCTTTCTTCTGCCTCGGCGCCGAGGTGGTGTCATCGTCGACACCGCGCGCGGGCCCAGTGCCTGTAGCTCAACGGATAGAGCGCTCGCCTACGAAGCGAGAGACTGGAGGTTCGAATCCTCCCGGGCGCACCACATCGGACCGGCGGTCCTGCGATTGAGATGCGCAGCACCGCAACGTATCTCCAGGCTGCGGTGCTGCGTCGTGCGCGGGACCCGGATCAGAGCGGGATGCTCACCGGCGGGCAGTTGGAGCTCACCGTGCCGGTCAGCTGCTGCAGCAGCGGCGGGTTGTTCACGGTGATCTTCGTGGTCACCACGTTGGTCGAGGCGGCGGCCGTGATCACGTGCTCGCCCGCGGTCTGTGGGGCCCAGCCCGCGAACGCCTGCTGGAAGCCCGCGGAGGGGTTGACGTAGGCGAACTGAACGCCGTTGTCGGAGAACGTGACCGGGAATGCGGTGCCGACGAGGTCCACGTTCGCGAAGACGTTGTAACTGCAACCGACGATCGGGTTGGGGTTGGAGAACGAAATGCTCAGAATCTGCGCGTTCGCCGACGGTGCCACCAGGGTCGCCGCGGCGGCCATCGCGCCGAACGCGGTGATGCCGAAGCCCGCCTTGGTCTTGCTCATAATTGTGCCTCTCGTGATGCACCGTCCGGCGGCTCTGGGGCCGGACGGGAAATAGTGGTGCGGTCGAATGTCCGATCATTCTCCGACGATCCGACACATCGGTGTTCCACACTACTGGACGGTCAGGTTCGCGGTGTGGATTTCGACGATCCGGTTCCGCTCAGCGGGTGCCGAATGGATGGCGATTGCGATTCGGCGGAGGCGCACTTTATCTTTGCAGCCGGTCGATACCGCGGGTGTCGACCGGTGGCTTCGAAAGGCAAACGAAATGCGCCCCAGCAATAAATTCTCCAAGACGATCGCGGCCACGGCCGGACTTGCGACGACCGCCGGTCTCGCGGTTGCCGCGGTGTGCGCGACACCTGCGTCGGCCGGAACCCAGGTGACGCCGGCCGGTGATTCGGTCACCGGCACCCTGGTCGGCAACCTGGTAGTGAACGTCGGTTCGTTCCAGGGCACCTGCACGATCTCCTCGGTGAGCGGGAAGATCCCGGCGTCCCCGTCGAACGTCAGCGACGGTGCGATCACCGTGCCGCTGGGCACACCCACGGTCTCGAACTGTTCGATCAACGCGCCGCTGGAGAACCTCACGGTGCAGGTCAGCGGCAACTGGGCGATCACCGGGCAGTACGGCTCGCCCATCAACGGATATCTGACGATTCCGCAGAACGGCGTGTACGCGTCGATCAGCGGGCTGGTCTCGTGCACCGGTAACGCGGCGCCGGCCGGGGCGGTCACCCTGCCGGGTATCTGGACCAACGGGACCGATTCGGTGAACAACCCGTCGAAGGTCTCGGTGGTCAACGGCACGGTTCCGGTCGCGGTTAGCGGCGGCGGCCTGTGCCCGGGTAACACCGGCTTCGCGTCCGTGTCGGCCACGTATGCCGTGAAGGACACCACCAACCCGTCGGCGCCGGTCGTCATCGGCCCCTACGACTCCACGCCGACCACCACGACCACCCCCCCGAGCTGCACGACCACCACCACGGCTCCGCCGACCACCACCACGGTCCCGCCGACCACCACGACGGCTCCGACCACGACCGTCGTGCCGCCGACCACCACGACCAGCTCCGGTGGCGGGACGGGCAGTGCCGGTTCGCTGCCGTTCCTCGGCCCGTTGTTCGGCTCGCTCAGTGGCGGATCGGCCCCGGCCGCCGCCGGTCCCATGCTGACCGGGAGCTGCACCACGTCCACCACGACGGTGCCGACCACGACCGTGCCGCCGACCACGACGACGATCCCGACCACCATCCAGACCTACCCGACTATGACGCGGGGTTCGCTGTCCTGAGCTTGCTCGGTGAGATGTGCGTTGCGGTCCGTCAGCGCACTCTCAGCAATCGGTGTGAACCACAGGCTCGCCGATCCGTGAAGGGGCCGTCGCAACGATGCGACGGCCCCTTCTTCTGTGTTCGGACAGCCGGAAAATTGAAATGAATTCCACCTCTGAAAGTGACACGGGTTCCACTTTCTCAACTCTCCGCCTTGGTGGAATCGGCATGCTGTACGCGTCGCCGAACGCGGCGCTGCTCGTTGCCGGGCAAGTCTCTGGACAATTGTCTGGATAAGTAATCGAGCGGCAGAACGGACTAAAGAGCAATCGGATCGCGGCGTAATTTGGGCGATTGTCCAGATAAACTTCCGGCAGGACTATTTCCGAAAGGGCGGCTTATCATTGACCGACCGGTCGCTCATTCTCATGTCGATGACGCAGGCGCCGAAGTGTGAATTCCCACGGCGTACTGTCGAATCGGCCTCGAATGAGCGATCGGTGCACGCCGGCCGAGTCGGCGCGGCTGGTGGAAAAGCGGTGTCGGTCAGAGCCGCGTCGCGGTACGCACCAGGTCGGCGACCGCCTTGGATCTGCTGTGCGGGGGCCAGGCGATGACAGTCGTGACCGCCGGCGCGTCCGGCACGGGCACGACGGCATGATCGTCGCGAAGCTGGCTGCGCAGCGACTCCGGCACGACCGCGCAGGCGAGCCCCAGCGAAATCAGTTGGAGCAGTTGGGTCATGTCGCGCACCTGCGGGCCGGGCCCGTCCGGATAGCTGCCGTCCTGTCCGGGCCAGCGCGGCAGCGGCAGATCCGCCCGGTCGTTCACCTCGGCCAGCGACACCTGCGCCCGAGCAGCCAGCGGGTGACCCGCGGGCAGCACCACGACCTGCGGTTCGGTATGCAGATCCTCGGTGTCGAATCCGGCTGTCGTGTCGTAAGGCCGGTGCAGCAGGGCCACATCGGCACGTCCGTTGCGCAGCAGGCTTTCCGGCTCCCCGGGCCCGCACAGCATCACCTCGACGGCCGGCGCGCCCGGTTCCGCGGCGTAGGCATCCAGCAGTTTCGACACCAGTTCCCTCGAGGCTCCCGCCTTGGTAGCCAACACCACACCGGGCCGGTCCGCGCCGGCGCGGCGGGTGCGGCGCTCGGCGGCCTCGACCGCGTCGAGCGCGTTGCGGGCCTCCCGCAGCAGCACCGACCCGGCCTCGGTCAGTGCGGTACCGCGAGTGGTGCGGTGCAGCAGGACGACCCCGAGCCGCCGCTCCAGCCGCTGGATGGCGCGCGACAGTGGCGGTTGCGCCATCGAGAGCCGCTGTGCCGCGCGCCCGAAGTGCAACTCCTCGGCGACGGCGACGAAGTATCGCATCTCCCGCGTCTCCACCGGCTCATCGTATCCGGCGCTGAACATGAGCGATATCCGCGCGGTATCGCCGCCCACTCGGCTGGTCTTGGACGCCGCACCTCGCCCAGCCGCAGGATCGGTGGTGTGAGTGAACAGACGATCGCGCTGGTGACCGGCGCGAACAAGGGAATCGGATACGAGATCGCCGCGGGCCTGGGCGCCCTCGGCTGGCGCATCGGTGTGGGCGCGCGGGATTCGCACCGCCGCGACGCCGCGGTGGCGAAGCTGCGCGCGGCCGGCACCGACGCGTTCGGTGTACCACTCGACGTGACCGACGACGAAAGCGTCGCTGCCGCAGCCGAATCGATCGCCGAACAGGCCGGCGGCCTCGACGTCCTGGTGAACAATGCCGCGATCACCGGTGATCTGCCCCAGACCCCTACCGCGCTCGATCCCGCGACCGTGCGAATCGTCGTGGAAACCAACGTGATCGGGGTCGTCCGGGTCACCAACGCGATGCTGCCGATGCTGCGTGCCTCGGCCGCACCGCGAATCGTCAACATGTCCAGCAGCGTCGGCTCGCTCGCCCTGCAGACCACACCCGGCGTCGATCTGGGCCCGGTGCCGGCCGCCTACTTGGCCTCGAAGACCTTCCTCAACGCCCTGACGATCCAATACGTCAAGGAACTGAGCGGCACCGGCATCCTGATCAACTCCGGCTGCCCCGGGTTCACCGCCACCGACCTCAACGGCTTCCGCGGCGACCGCACACCAGAGCAGGGCGCGGCCATCGCGATTCGCCTCGCGACGCTGCCCGGCGACGGGCCGACCGGCGGCTTCTTCGACGACGCCGGAGCGGTCCCGTGGTGACGGGAGCGGCCCGAACGACGAAGGCAGTCAGATACAACGAGTTCGGCGGAATCGACGTGTTGCGGGTCGACGAGGTCCCCCGCCCGGTGCCCGGAGCCGGACAGGTCCTCGTGCAGGTGCGGGCCGCGGGCATCAACCCCGGTGAGGCCGCCATCCGCACCGGCGCGATGGCCGAGATCTTTCCCTCGACCTTCCCGTCCGGGCAGGGCAGCGATCTCGCCGGGGTCGTCGCCGAGATCGGGCCCGGCGCAAGCCGATTCCGGGTGGGCGACGAGGTACTCGGGTTCTCCGAAAAGCGTTCCGCCCAGGCCGAATCGGTTCTGGTCGAAGCCGGCAACCTCACACCCAAACCGAAGCAGGTCCCCTGGGAGGTGGCGGGCGGCCTCTACGTCGCGGGCGTGACGGCCTGGGGCGCAGTGCATTCCGTGCACCCCGGCCGCAGCGAGACGGTCGTGGTCGCCGCGGCCGCCGGCGGCGTCGGCTCGCTCGCCGTGCAGCTCGCGCGCCGCGCCGGAGCCACGGTCATCGGCCTGGCGAGCCGACCTAACCACGAATGGTTGCGCCGCCACGGCGTGATCCCGGTCGCCTACGGAGACGGTGTCGCCGACCGGATCGAGGCCGCCGCACCGGACGGCGTCGATGCCTTCATCGACGCCCACGGCGGCGGGTACGTCGAACTGGCCCTCGCCCTCGGTGTCGCGGTCGAACGGATCGACACCATCGCCGATTTCGCCGCCGCCGCGAAATACGGAGTCAGGACCGAACCGGGTGCCGACGCCAGGCCCGGTGCGGAGGTGCTCGCCGAGCTGGCCGCCCTGATCGCCGCGGGAGAACTCGAGGTCCCGATCGCGAACATCTACCCGTTGGCGCGGGTCCGCCAGGCCTACACCGAACTCGAACGCCGACACACCCGCGGCAAGATCGTGCTCGTGCCCTGACCGGCGCGGCTCAACCCCAGAAGGTCGGGTGCAGTCCCCACTCGTTGAACTCCTCCACGACCAGCTTCTCGAGCGACTCCCGCGTCGGGAACCGGTCGGGGTCGAGGCCGGCGATCTGCATGATCATGGTCTCGCCGTCGTTCCCGCACAGGCACATCAGGCCCGCCTCCCAGCGGCGGTAGTTGTCCGGGTCGGTGGCCGCCATGCGCAGGCCGAAGGCCACCTTGGCGCGCTTGCCCTGGATCCCGGCCACGACCTGGGGCAGGTTGCCGAGGTTGGAGCACAACAACTCGGGGGACTTGGTCGACTTGGCGGCGATCGGCACCAGGAACTGCGGCGCCATCTGGGTGATCGCGCCCAGATACGCCGCGGCGGGCTTGTTCTCGACGTCGGACTCGCTGAGCGATGCCTTGAGCGCCCGGCGGATCTCGCCGAGGTCGGTCTTCGTGCCCTCCCGGTAGGTAACCCAGATCGCCTTGCTGCTCAAGGCATTTCCGCGCGGATCCTCCATGTCGACCCGGGTGGAGTGCGGAACGACCACACACACCTCGTCACCGTCGCTGACGCGGCCGATGCGGCCGTACAGTCCGACCAGCACCCCGATGTAGAGGGCGTTGACCGTGCCGCCGCGCTCGGCGGCCACCCGATTCCATTCCGCCATCGAGATCTCGGCCATGGTCACCGAGGGGATCCAGCGGTTTCCGAGCGGGAGTCGTGGCAGCTCCGGGCGCGGGTTGCGCGGCCGGAGCTTCACCTTGCGGGCGCCCCACGCCTGCCGCATGCCGCGGCCCGCCTCCTTCAGCTGTCCGCGGGCGTCGGCCAGATGGGCCCGGCGGCGGCGTTGGGCCGGGGTGGTGCCGACGAGCCGGCCCGCGCTCTCGGTCCGGGAGGGCGGCGCGTCGCTGTCCATGCGGGCGACGGTGTCGCCGACCGCGAGGATGCCGCCCAGCCCGTCGAGGACCACGTGCGACACCACATAGCTGATGATCTGGCCGCCCGCGGCGGTCGGTGACACCGACAGGCGGTAGACGGAACCCTCGTAGGGGTCCAGGTCGACCTCGCCCTTCTCCCAGATCCAGTCCAGGTAGCCGTTCTCGGGCACCGGCCGGTCGTCGAAGTCGACGGGGTGCGTGCGCAGCGGGGTGTCCCACCAGTCCCGCGCGAACGGAATCCTGGTTCTACGGACCCGGCGTGACCCGAAGCCCGCGGCCAAGTGCTCGTTGACCCGGATCCAGGTCTCCTTCGGCAGCGGTTCGTCGAAGACCCACACACCCTGGGGTGTCATCAAGTTCGGCAGGATCGAATGGGTTTTGAGCTGCAGGTCGTCTTCAGGTGTCAGCCGGTTCATCGGATCGTTCACGAACTAAAAACTCCAGACGGTCGGTTTGTTGGGCCGGAGTCGCCATACTATGGCCCCTTCTGTCCCTCCGACCTGCGTTTGCGGGTGCTTATAGACTTCCGTCCAACTATGCTGCCGCGCTGCCGTGGTCGCGGACCTTCCTTCTCCACGGTGTGCGGCGGCGGTGTGAGCGGGACGCCGGATAACGATGATCCCCCCGATCGGGGACCGGATGTGTCCGATTCGGCGAACCGGCCGCGCACCGAAGGTGATCGTGGTCACCGTAATTCCACTGGTGGTGGGTCGGCAGCGGCGCTCGCCGGCCGGCGCCAGCATGATGGAGGAATGGCCGAGCGGGTGAGCGCATGCGCGTAATTCTGATACTGACCGTGGTGGCGGCGATCGCGCTGATCGTCGGTGACCGGGCCGGGGTCGTGCTCGCGCAGAACGAGATCGGTCGCGAGACCGCGGCGCAGTACAACCTCCCGCGGCAGCCGGGAGTCGCGGTCGGGGGGTTCCCGTTCCTCACCCAGGCGGTCGACGGCACCTATCACGACGTCGACATCACCGTCGGGGACTGGAGTGGCAAGCAGATCACCGTCCACGATCTGAACGTGAAGCTGAGCGACATCTCCGCCCCGCTCGGCGACATGCTGCAGCATCGCACCTCGAACATCGTGGCGCGGACCGCCACCGCGACGGCCCTGGTTCCCTACGACACCGTCAAGAGCTTCGCGCCCGCCGGCGTGGAGTCCGTGTCGTCCGGTCCGGACGGGTTGCACGTCGCCGGAACGTTCCCGGTGGAGGGATTCCAGGTGCCCGCCACGGTTGTCGTCACCGTCGCCCCGAGTGATCAGGGGATCGAGGTCACCCCGGTCTCGGCCCGGGCCGCCGCGGGCGGGCCGACCATCTCGCTGGCCTGGCTGCGGCGGACCCTCACCTTCGCCGTTCCGCTGCAGCAGCTCCCACTGGGTACGCGGCTGACCGCGATCCAGCCCGGTCCCGACGGACTCCAGGTCACCGCCGTCGCACACGACGTCCGGTTGTTCGACAAACAGTGAGTCCGGGTCACCACACGGCTGGGCGTCCGCCGAGGTGGCGCGAACCCGGCCGAACCGGCCGGAATTGCCGGAATTCCTTGTGGCGCATCGCCTCTGCCCGTCGCGGGCCGGGGTATAGCATGCACTGATCGTCGACGAAAGGTCCAGAACATGCATCCCTTCCGGGCGGCCGTGGAGGCCCGTGACCTCGGTGCCGTCGAGGCGTTGCTGGCCGACAATGTCGTGTTCACCAGCCCGGTCG
Source organism: Nocardia stercoris (assembly GCF_003696265.1). Classification (GTDB taxonomy): domain Bacteria; phylum Actinomycetota; class Actinomycetes; order Mycobacteriales; family Mycobacteriaceae; genus Nocardia; species Nocardia stercoris. Next base: position 51,639 of record NZ_RFFH01000005.1, read on the forward strand.
CCTTCAAGCCGTATCCCGGCAGGGCGATCACCGCCGCCATCCTGAGCGCGGTGATCGAGGAGTTCGAGGACTTCCGCTACGTCCGCGAGATCGCCGACGCGAGCGGCCACGACCACGCGCTCGTCTTCGAGGCCGTCGTGGACGGGAAGAAGATCACCGGATGCGACTTCCTGCACGTCGACGAGCAGGGTCTGATCGACGACCTCATGGTCATGGTCCGGCCGCTGTCGGCCGCGCAGGCGCTGTCGGACCGGATGGGGGAGCGGTTCGAGAGCATCCAGCAGGACGCGGTCGCGCGGGCGCAGCGCCTGGCGACCGGATCCTGACCAGCTGACGCCCGCGCTACCGGGTCAGAGTGCGGCGGCGAACGCCGCGTAGGCCTGTGGACCGAACAGAACGAACCGGACTTCGCGCACCGCGGTGTCGGTGGCCCGGACCGTCTCGACCGCGATGCGGGCGCCGTCGTCCATCGGCCAGCCGTAGATGCCGGTGGAGACCGCCGGGAACGCCACCGTTTGCGCACCCAATTCGTCTGCCACGCGCAGTGATTCGCGATAGCAGGAGGCCAGCAGTGCCGACCGGTCGTCGGTCGCGGACCAGACCGGCCCGACCGTGTGGATCACCCAGCGGGCGGGAAGATTTCCGGCGGTCGTGGCGACGGCTTGCCCGGTAGCGAGCCCCTTCCCGTAGTGCCCGGCGCGCAGGTCGCGGCAGGCCGACAGGATCGCCGGGCCGCCCTTGCGATGGATGGCGCCGTCGACGCCCCCGCCGCCGAGCAGCGACGAATTCGCCGCGTTCACCACGGCATCGACGGCCTGTTCGGTGATATCACCCTGGATCAGCACGATCTCGGTCATGGCGGTCATCCTGCCGCCGCAACGGTCGGGGTGAAACCGAATTTCGACCGGCGTGTCCCGGTGCGAGGAGCGCCGGCGCGACCCACGTCCGCAGGTAGGCGCGCAGATCCTCGCCCCGGCGCGGTGGGCGGCCCGGGTCGATCACGAAGGACTGGACGATCCGCAGCATGTGCTCGGTCAGTTCGTCGGGGTCGATACCGGCGGCCGCCCAGTCGACGGCGTACCGGTGCAGCATGGTGCGGCCGAAGGCGAGCGCGGTGTCGGAGGTGACACCCGCGGAGAAGGCACTGGCCCGTCCGGGCGTGAGCAGTAGGTTCAGGTACTTCTCGTGCGGCAGCCGTTCGAGGGTGTAGGCGATACCTTCCACGACGGCGGTGGCCGGGTCGCGGATCTCGCGCAGATGCTCGGCCAGCACGTCGAGGAAATGCCCGGTCTGGGCGACGGCGGTCGCGGTGAGCAGGGCCTCGACGCTGGGGAAATACCGGTACACCGTCTGGCGGGTGACGCCGAGATCGCGCGCGACCTCGGCGACGCTGAACTCGGTTCCGGATCGGTCGATGGCCCGGCGCGCGGCGGCCACGATGCGGTCGACGGCTTCGGCGTCGTCGGCGGGGACCGACCCCGACCAGCCATGGGTGCGCACGCTTGCCCCTTTCCGGCTCGACACTGCTGCTCTTGACCATACACTGGGGCGTAGATGTATGCTCGCCGAGCGAATCGGGAGCACCCCGCACCCGGGACCGTCGCAGTGAGGAACGCCATGACCGTCACCCCGCCACCCCGGCCCAAGCAGCTCGACGCGCCGGTGCTGCCGAAGATCTTCAAATACGCCGGCCGCGCACATGTTTGGCTGTACCGGCGCACCGGCGGGCGGATCGGTGGCAAGTGGCGGATCGGCGCCGGCTTCCGCAAGCCGGTCCCGACGCTGCTGCTCGAACACCGCGGCAGCAAATCCGGCAACCAGTACACGACGCCACTGCTCTACCTGCGCGACGGCGCCGACATCGTGATCGTCGCGTCCCAGGGCGGGCTGCCCAAACATCCGCAGTGGTACCACAATCTGCGGGCGAACCCGGACGTGCACATCCAGATCGGCCGGGAACGGCGGGCCGTGCGCGCGGTCACCGCCGACGCACGGGAACGAGCCCGGCTGTGGCCGTTGCTGGTCGGCATCTACGCCGACTTCGACACCTATCAGGCGTGGACCGAACGCGAGATCCCCGTCGTCGTACTGCACCCGCGCGACTGAGCGCGATTGCTCAGGGCGCCGGGTAACCCGGCGGCGCGGCCGGCCCGTAGCCCATGGGCCGGCGGCGGGCCCGGCCGCGGCGCACGACCGTGGTCAGGATGATCGCCAGCCCGGCCAGCAAACCCAGAACGGCGACGGCCACCGCGACCAGGATCGAGGTGACGATCGACGAGCCGATGCCGCCACCGACGGCCAGCGTCGCCTCCGGATCACCATCGGTCCGCATGAGATACGTTCCGTCCGTGGCGGCGTGGAAGGTGAACTCCGCGCGGCCCTCGTGAGCACCGAGCGAGTAGGTCTCCTCGGAGCCGTAGTCGCCCATGTGCACGATGTGCCCGGTGGGGTCGCTCAATTGGGCGCGCACCGGCTCGGGCACCTGCCGGGAACCGGCCCCGGGGTATTCCAGGTACACCGTGTAGTCGTGGCCGGCGGACAGGTGCAGGTCACCGTGACCCGGCACCGGGACACGCTGGAATCCGTCGATGGTGTGCGACATGTGCGTGAATCCGATGACCCCCGCGGTGGCGGCACCCGCCAGACCGGCGAGGATCACCAGGACCCCGGCCAGGATCCACCAGCCGGAGGGTTTCACGCGCGCCGGCGGCTGCTGCGGCACCGGGTACTGAGGCGGGGCCGGGTAGCTGGGCGGTTGGGCCATGAACGATCCTCGCTGTCCGGGCCGCTCGCATGCGGCCGCTGCGGCTGGTGGGGCCCAACCTAACCCGCGGCATCGGAGTTCCGTACCCCGACACGATCGGCCGGGTGCATCCGGTCAGCAGTGCCCGGCGGCGAAGGCGGACGGATCGATCGCCTCCGCCATCCGCTGATGGCCCGCCGAATTCGGATGCAGCTGGTCGGGCCCGGCGTAGCGCGCGGCCAGAATCGACGGATTCGCCGGATCACGCAGTGCCGCATCGAAATCGATCACCGAGTGGCTCAGCTGCTGAGCGCGGACCCAGGCATTGATCCGCTGCCGGATCGGCTCGGCGAACGGGGCGGTGATGCCGTCCGCGATGGCATTCGACGCGGGCAGCAGGGTGGCGAGATGCGCGCGCAGACCGGCCGCGTGCAGGCGATCGATGATCCGGGTATAGCCGCCGACGATCTGGTCGAAGCCGGCGCCGAGTGGGCGTGCCCGACGGCCATTGCCGCGCAACAATATCGGCCCGGTCCGCGAGCGCACGCCGGGAGCGCGCAGTCTGGCGCGCGCTCCCGGCGGGAATATCAGAGGCGCGCTGGGTTCGCGGCCGACGACAGTCCGAGGGCGGTGCCGGTGCGGGCCAGTTCGGTGTCGACGGCCGTGTGATCGAGGGCGAATCCGTCGGTCAGGCCGGGGAGGAGGTGGTGCAGTATCGGTTCCCAGCGGGGGTAGTCGCGGGGGAAGCAGCGGGCGAGCAGGTCGATCATGATCGCGGTCGCGGTCGAGGCGCCGGGGGAGGCGCCGAGTAGGCCGGCGATGCTGCCGTCAGCGGAGGTCATCAGCTCGGTGCCGAAGACGAGTTCACCGATGCGGTGGGGGTGGGGCCGCACGAGCTGGGCGCGCTGGCCGGCCGCGATCGGGTACCAGTCGGCGGGGTCGGCGTCGGGGAAGAAACGGCGCAGTGCCTCGAATTTGCGGCGGCGAGTGGCGATCAGCTGGCCGAACAGGTAGCCGACCAGGTCGAGATTGTGCAGCCCGGCGGCCAGCAGGACCGGCAGGTTGTGTGGTCGCAGCGTGGTGAACAGGTCGATCAGGCGCCCCCGTTTCAGCAGCCGCGTGCTGAAGGTGGCGTACGGGCCGAACAGCAGCGACTCCTGCCCGTCGACCACCCGCAGATCCAGGTGTGGCACCGACATGGGCGGGGCGCCGATATCGGCTTGGCCGTACACCTTCGCCCGATGCCGGGCCACCACCTCCGGGTTGTCGCAGCGCAGGAACTCCGCGCCCAGCGGGAACACGCCGTGCCCGCGCACCTCGGGAATTCCGGCGCGCTGCAACAGTTTCAGCGCGTAGCCACCCGCGCCGACGAAGACGAACCGGGCCGACACCGTGCGGGTGGCGCGCTGTTCGAGGTCGCGCACCCGCACCGACCAGCGGCCGCCGGGCAGCCGCCGCAGCCCGATCACCTCGTGCCGCAACCGGATCCGGGCCCCGGTCGGTGCCATGCTCGCCACCAGATCACGGGTCAGGGCGCCGAAGTCGACGTCGGTCCCCGCCGGATAGCGGGTGGCCGCCATCGGGGTACCGGGTGCGCGGCCCGCCATCAGCAGCGGCGCCCACTCGGCGATGACCGCCGGGTCCTCGGTGTACTCCATCGCCGAGAACAGCGGCAGCGCCCGCAGTGTCGCGTGCCGGGTGCGCAACGCGGCGACGTCCCGGTCGCCGAACACGACGTCCAGGTGCGGGACGCCGTGCACGAAACGGCCCGGGTCGGGCAGGTCGCCGGCCGCGGTGAGCGCCGACCAGAACTGGCGTGACAGCCGGAACTGCCGGGCGATCTCCGCGGCCCGCGTCGCGTCGCGCGGATCGGGCATGTAGTTGAGTTCGCAGTACCCGGAGTGCCCGGTGCCGGCGTTGTTCCAGGCCGCCGAGCTTTCCGCGCCGAGCGTGTCCAGCCGCTCGAACAGGGTGATCGACCAGTCGGGCTGGATCGTGGCCAGCAGTGCGCCCAGCGTGGCCGACATGATGCCGCCGCCGATCAGGACGACATCGAATTCCTCGTGGTGGACAGCGGTTTTCGTTCGGCTGTGCGACACGGTGACCTCCTCGTCGGGATGTCGGTTCAGGATGCCGCCGCCCGAACCGATCCGTCCAATGCTCGATCGGCGGGATTATCATCCGAATATGGATGAATACTCGACGTCCGAGGTCACGGCCGTGGCGCCGCTGCTGGCGGCCTTCGACGCGGCCGCCGCTATGGGGCACATCACGCGGGCGGCGGAGTATCTCGGTGTCCCGCAGTCGTCGCTGAGCCGGCGGCTACGGGCCCTGGAGCAGGCACTGGGGGTAGAGCTGTTCCAGCCGGCCGGGCGGCGGGTGGCGCTCACCGCGGCCGGTCGCGAACTGCACGCGCGCACCACGGGCCTGATCCGCGCGCTGGACGACGCGGTGAACGTGGTGCGCAGCCAAGCCGATCCCGAGGCCGGCCTGGTCCGGTTCGGCTTCCCGCTGACCCTGGGCCCGGTGAGTATTCCGTCGGTGCTCGCCGAATTCCATTCCGCCGCACCGCGGATCCGCCTGCATCTGGTGCAGGCGCACGGCGAGGCGCTGGCCGAGCAGATCCGCGACGGCCGCCTCGACCTGGCGGTGATGATCCCGGCACCGGCGGATCTGCCCGCGATCGTGCTGGGGCGGCAGCGGATCCAGTTGTACGTGGCGGCCGAACATCGGCTGGCGGGCCGTGATCGGGTCGATCTCGCGGAGTTGGCCGGCGAGCCGTTCGTGGCCAATCCTCCGGCCTACCATCTGCGGCGGCAGCTGGATTCCTGGTGTGCGGACGCGGGTTTCGTACCGAGGGTGGTTTTCGAGATCACCGAATTCGACACACTGCGGGCGCTGGTCGCGCAGGGGCTCGGCGTAGCCCTGTTGCCCGCGCCGGAACTTCCGCATCCGGGGTTGGTCGGGGTCCCGGTGACCGGCACGCACGATCGGACGATCGGGCTGGTGTCCGGCCGTCATCGGCCGACCCCGGCGGTCGAGCGACTGCGTGAGTTCCTGGCTGGGCGGGTGGGTCGGTGAGTGGTTGCCGGGAGTGCGGTAATCGGTCCCGGAGATGACCGAATTCGGCTGTGCGGCAGTTGAACGTTGCGCGAATGTGATGCCGCCGACTATTCCCAGTGTTGGGAAATTAGGTCGATTGACAGCCTGAGATCGCCGAAGCTACTGTTCGGTACGATGAACCTTCCAACTCGAAAGACCGCGTGCGCATGCCTGTAACTCGCGGTATGCCCACGTAGCGCCGCCCCCGGCGACGCGGTCCGAGTCCGGTCGGCACCGGTGCGCACCGCGCCTCCGGGCTCGGTTCCCCGGAATTGCTCCGGCACATGCGAGCTCATCGTGTGGAGCTTCGATCGCGGCGCAATTCATTGCATCGGTACGAAATCCGCTGCTGCGATCCGTCGAGCGGCGTGGTTGCGGCGAATGGTGGTCGGCCGCAGATCGATTCGGGGAAGTACCAGAAATTGGTCGGTTGTCACGGCTGTCGAGAATTCGACAGCCGGCGTCTCGGGGTTCGTGTGTGTCATGCGGAAGGGTGTTCAGAGGTGACCGGATCGGCGCGGGCGATCGACCCGCAACAGCTCGCCAATCGCGTCTCCGACTACTTCGGCATCGGCGAGCCGAGCATCCCGGCCCGGTCCGGCACTTCGAACGATCACTGAAACTCCTGGTGTAGTGGACATTTCATATACGCGCGGTGCCGAGACGCGCAGGTGCGTGCTCGTCGTGAGGAAGGTTCTCGAGTGGTGACCCGATCAGATTTCCCCGTCGCTGTCGTAGGAATGGCGTGCCGGCTGCCGGGAGTTGCTGATCTCGATGCTTTTTGGCGGCTGCTCGGCGAGGGACGCGAGACCGTCGGCGCCGCCCCGGCGGCACGCGCGAACCTCAGCGAACGCGCGAGTTTCCTCGATTCCGTGAGCGATTTCGACGCGGAGTTCTTCGGCATCGCCCCCCATGAGGCCCGATCGATCGATCCACAGCAATTGCTCGCGTTGGAGCTGAGCTGGGAGGCCCTGGAAGATGCGGGGCTGGCCGATGCGGCACGCGAATCGCGCCGGGGCGGGGTATTTCTCGGTTGTACCGGCGGTGACTTCGCGGAACTCGTCACGGCCGCCGAAGGGCCCGGCGTCACGCGCCACTCTCTGTGGGGCGCGACGCGTGGAATCATCGCCAACCGGGTGTCCAACTATTTCGGGTTCACCGGCCCCAGCCTCCTGGTCGACAGCGCTCAGGCTTCCGCACTCGTCGCGGTGCACCTGGCGTGCGAGAGCCTGCGGGCGGGCGAAACCGATATCGCGCTGGCCGGTGGCGTCAATCTGATCCTCTCACCGACCAGTGGTGAACGGATCGAACACTTCGGTGCGCACTCGGCACTGGGGCGGTGCTACACCTTCGACTCGCGCGCGGACGGATTCGTGCGCGGCGAAGGCGGTGGCGTGATCGTGCTGAAGCCGCTGGCTCGAGCGATCGACGACGGCGACCGGATTCACGCCGTAATCCGTGGTAGCGCGGTCAATACCGGCAATGAGCGACGGGTGTTGAGTGCGCCGAGTCGCGAAGCGCAGGTCGCCGCGATTCGCTCCGCGCTCGAGGCGGCCGATGCGCCCGCCGATTCCGTGCAGTACGTCGAGTTGCACGGCACGGGAACGCCGGCGGGCGATCCGGTCGAGGCTGCCGCGCTCGGCGCGACCTATGGCGCCGAGCGCGAGCCGGGTTCGCCGCTGGCGGTGGGGTCGGTCAAGACGAATGTCGGCCATCTGGAGGGCGCTGCCGGGATCATCGGCCTCATCAAGACCGCGCTGTGCCTGCGGCACCGCGAACTCGTGCCCAGCCTGAACTTCGAGCGGCCCAATCCGGCGATTCCACTGGACGAACTGTGCTTGCGTGTGGTCAGCGAACCCGAACAGTGGGTTGCGACCACCATTCGGCGGGCAGGCGTCTCCGCGTTCGGTATGGGTGGTTCGAACGTTCACCTGATCCTCGACGAGGCTCCGGTCGCGGACATCGCGACGACCTTCGAGCCCGACGACGCCGACGAGGTGCCGATCGTGCTCTCCGCGCGCGATGAGGTCGGCCTCCGCGCGCAAGCGAGTCGGCTCCGTGACTGGTTGGTGCGCCATCCGGAATTCGCCCTTGCCGACGTGGCGTACTCACTGCTCACGTTCCGCGCCCAGATGCCCTGGCGGGCAACCTTTGTCGTGTCGAGCTCCGAGCAGTTGCTGGTCGAGCTGGGAGCGCTCGCCGAGCACGGCGGCGGTTCGGACCGCACCGAACTGCCGGCGGACTCGACGGCCCGGACGACCGGTGTCCGGGTAGAGCTGCCGCCGTACGCGTTTCGTCGCCGGGAGAACACCGCGGATCCCGAGTCCGTCGAGTCGCCGCCGGCAGCGCCCGCCCCGACGGCCCTGGCGCACCAGCTGCGAGCGATGCCCGAATATCAGCACCGCGCCGCGGTTCTCGCCGTGGTCCGCGAGCACGCCGCCGCCGTCCTGGGGTACGAATCGGCCGAGTCGGTGCGCGGCGACCTGCCGTTCACCGATCTCGGCTTCGATTCGCTCAGTGGCGTGGAACTGCAAAAACGCCTGACCCGGGCGACGGGTGTGGAGTTGCCGGCCTCGCTCATATTCGATCACCCCACCGCCACGTCGGTGGCCGACCTGCTGAGCTCACGTGCCACCGCGGCCGGTGAAAAGCGCGGCCGGGTCGCGCGGCGAACCTCGTCGGACGAGCCGATCGCGATCGTCGGCATGGGTGCGCGGTTCCCGGGCGGTATCTCCTCTGCCGAGGAGCTGTGGGACCTGGTCGCGGCGGGACGCGACGCGATCGGAGATTTCCCGGCCGACCGCGGCTGGGACCTCGATCGCCTCTACGATGCCGATGCCGGCAAGGCGGGTACCGTCTACACCCGCCGAGGGGGCTTCCTGAGCGGCGCAGGTGATTTCGATCCCGGCTTCTTCGGGATCAGCCCGCGCGAGGCGCTGGCGATGGACCCGCAGCAGCGGGTGTTCCTGGAAACGGCGTGGGAAGCCCTCGAAGACGCCGGAATCGACCCGACCACGCTGCGCGGCAGCGATACCGGCGTCTTCGTAGGAGCCTGCGCGTCAGGGTATTCCGGTCTCGTCACCGGCGAGCTGGAGGGATTCCGGCTGACCGGCACCTCGCACAGCGTCATCTCGGGGCGGCTCGCCTACGTCCTCGGCCTGGAGGGGCCGGCGGTGACGGTGGACACCGCGTGCTCCTCCTCGCTGGTGGCGCTGCACTCGGCGTGCCAGGCATTGCGAAGGGGCGAGAGCTCTCTGGTTCTCGCCGGAGGCGTGACCATCGCCGCGACTCCCGACCTGTATGTCGACTTCGCTCGGCAGCGCGGGCTGTCGCGCGACGGCCGCTGCAAGGCTTTCTCTGCCGCTGCCGACGGTGTGGGCTGGTCCGAGGGATCGGGGGTGCTCGTTCTGGAGCGACTCTCCGATGCTCGCCGACTCGGACACCACGTGCTGGCGGTAGTGCGTGGCAGCGCGGTCAACCAGGACGGTGCGAGCAACGGGCTCACCGCACCCAATGGTCCGTCGCAGCAACGCGTGATCGAACAGGCTCTCGCCGACGCCGGGATATCGGCGGCCGATGTGGACGCCGTCGAGGCGCACGGCACCGGTACGAGACTGGGCGATCCGATCGAGGCGCAGGCGTTGATCGCCGTCTACGGACAGGCTCGCGGCGACCGGGAACCTCTGCGAATCGGTTCGCTCAAATCGAATATCGGCCATACCGTCGCCGCCGCCGGCGTCGCCGGTGTGATCAAGACGGTCCAATCGATGCGGCACGGACGACTGCCGCGCACACTGCATGTGGAAACGCCTTCCCCGCATGTGGATTGGAGTGCGGGCGCGGTCCGGCTCCTGGCCGAGGCCGAACCGTGGGAGCGCGGGGATCGGCCGCGTCGGGCGGGCGTTTCCTCGTTCGGGATCAGCGGAACGAACGCACATGTGATCCTCGAGGAAGCGCCCGCCGACGCGGCGACATCGGACACTCCGCGCAGCGGCTCGGATCTTTCGGGCAAGAGCGCGGTGCCGCTGGTCCTCTCGGGTAAGAGCGAGGCGGCGCTGCGCGCGCAGGCCGCCCGCTTGCGCATGTGGTTGTCGCAACGTCCGCAGCTGGATATCGCCGAGGCTGCCGGTGCGCTGGCTTCGACCCGGGCACACTTCGATTCGCGCGTGGTGGTGCTCGGACGCGACCGGAACGAGCTGCTCGAACGGCTGCGCGCCGTCGCCGATGCGGGCAACGGTGCCGATACCGGAACCGACATCGTCACCGGAAGCCTCGTCGCGGGCCGGACCGCGTTTCTGTTCACCGGACAAGGCGCCCAGCGAATCGGCATGGGCGCCGGCCTCTACAGCGCCTTCCCGGCCTTCGCGACCGCACTGGACGAGGTGTGCGCACACCTCGATCCGCTTCTCGGACAGGGGGCGAAGGGCCCCGGGGCGGGAAGAACACTGCGCGAAGTGATGTTCAACGATGCCACCGGCGTGCTCGATCGCACCGAATGGACGCAACCCGCGCTGTTCGCCTTCGAAGTCGCGCTGTACCGGCTGCTGGAATCGTTCGGAACGGCACCGGACGTCCTCGCGGGCCACTCCATCGGCGAACTGTCGGCCGCTCACGTGGCCGGAGTGCTGTCGCTGCCAGACGCCTGCGCACTCGTAGCGGCCCGGGCCCGGTTGATGGGCGAACTTCCCGAGGGCGGGGCGATGCTCGCCGTCGCCCTCGACGAGGCTCGGGCGAACGCCGTCCTCGCCGGACTCGACGGCCGCCTCGCGCTCGCAGCGGTCAATGCCCCGGCCGCCACAGTGCTTTCCGGCGACTCCGACGCGATCCACGCCGTCGAACGAGAGCTGGCCGCCGAGGGAATTCAGACCACCCGACTACGCGTCAGCCATGCTTTCCATTCGGCGCGAATGGATCCGATGCTGGAGGAATTCCGCACGATCGCGGAGAGCCTCACTTACAACCCGCCCCGGGTGCCCATCGTTTCGACCGTCACCGCAGACTTCGCGGGCGAGATCATCGCCACCCCCGAGTATTGGGTGCGGCAGGTGCGGGACACCGTCCGCTTCGCACCCGCGATCGCTACCCTGCTGACGAGCGGAGTGCGGCGATTCGTCGAAGTGGGACCGGACGCCGTTCTCGGCGCGGCGATCACCCGGTACCTGGCGACCGACCCGGCCATGGAGTCGTCGACCTCGGTCGTGGCCACCTCGCGACGGTCGAATGATCAAGTACCGCAGCTGCTCTCTGCCCTGGCGCAGCTCCATGTCACCGGTGGCCCGGTCGACTGGCGGCCACTGCTGCCCGCCGTCGAGCGACGAATCCCGTTGCCGACCTATGCGTTCCAGCATCAACGGTTCTGGCTGCGGCCGAGTCTCGCTGCGGGCACGCCTGGTGATCACCCGATTCTGACCGGCGTCGTCGGTATCGCGGGTACCGATGAATGGTTGTTCACCGGTCGACTGTCCATGCGCGAACACCCGTGGATCACCGACCATACGGCACACGGCGTCGTGGTCGTCCCGAGCGCGGTTCTGGTGGAATTCCTGCTCAGCGCGGGCGCGCGGATCGAATGGGATGTGCTCGACGAGCTCACGTTGCAGGTTCCGATCGTGCCCGCCGACGACGATGAGATCGAGCTCCAGGTCGCGGTCCGGGCTCCCGAGTCCGGGCGTCGGCCTTTCGAATTCCACTTCCGCAAGTCCGTGGCTGCGCCGTGGGTGCTGAACGCGACCGGCGCACTCACGCAACGGTATTCGGGCGAGCCGGAGGCATTGCGGTTGTTGGGCCAGGCTCGGCCGCTCGATGCGGAATCGCTCGACGCGACACTGATTCCGAGCCGGATGACACAGGGCTCCGGGCTCGAATACGGCCCGGCGTTCGGCGGCGTCCATGCCGTATGGCGACAGGGACACGCTGTGTTCTCCGAGATCTCCCTGCACACCGAGGCGGGTGACACGGCCCGCGCTTTCGGTCTGCACCCCACGCTGCTGGATATGGCGGTGCACGCCGGACTCGCCGAATTGCTGTGGCGCGAAACGGATTACGAACCGGGCGCGGGAAAGTTGTTGTTTCGCTGGGGCGGTGCGCGATTGCACCGGCCGATGGCCGACCGATCGGCGCAGCCGACCTCGCTTCGGGTCGCCGCCGTCGCGACGGGGCCGGAGACCATCTCGGTCGCCGCTGTCGATTCCGTCGGGCGGCCGGTCATCTCGGTGGATGCCGTCGTCATGCGTCCGTACGACGTGCAGGGATTCTTCGAAGGCCTGTCCGGCAACCCGGCCGATCTCTATCAGGTGCGCTGGGAGCGCCTGGACGGCGGCGCGACCGTCGGTGAGCGGGTTCCGACCGCGGTGGTACACCGTGCGGAGTTCCCGAGTGACGAACCCGCCGATATCTTTTCGACGACCCGGCGGGCCGTGCACGAGACGCTCGCCCTGCTGAATTCGTGGCTGCGAGACGAACAGCCGTCGGATTCGCGGCTGGTCGTCGTCACCAGCGGTGGAGTAGGAGTCGCCGACGAAACCCCGGATCTCGTCGCGGCGGCGGTATGGGGTGTGGTGCGTACCGCGCAGTCGGAGAATCCCGATCGTTTCGTCCTCGTCGACGAGGACCCGGCGGCGCCGCTGGACGCCGAAGCGCTCGCCGAAGTCATGCGCACCGATGAACCGCAGGTCGCGGTGCGCGGTTCCGACGTGCTCGTACCGCGCTTGGTTCGCGCCGTGGCCGCCGACGTCGAGGTCGACGCCACCCCGTTCGGAACCGGAACGGTGCTGATCACCGGCGGGACAGGCGGATTGGGCGTGTTGTTCGCCCGGCAGCTCGTGTCCGAATACGGTGTCCGGCACCTGGTATTGACCTCCCGCCGAGGCCCCGACGCTCCCGGTGCGGCGGCCTTGGTCGAAGAATTGGCGGCCCTGGGTGCCCGGGCTCGGATCATCGCCTGCGACATCGCCGACCGTGAATCGGTACGACAGCTGGTGAGCGGTCTGGAGTTGAGTGCGGTGATACACGCCGCGGGTGTCCTCGACGACGGCACCATCGCTTCCCTGACGAGCGAGCAGGTCGACCGGGTATTGGCACCGAAGGTGGCGGGCGCGTGGTACCTGCACGAAGCGACCGAGGGTGTCGACCTCTCCGCATTCGTGCTGTTCTCCTCGGTCGCGGGGGTGATCGGTTCGGCGGGGCAGGGCAACTATGCCGCGGCGAACAGCTTCCTGGACGCGCTGGCCGAGCGGCGACGCGCTGCCGGACTGGCCGCGACGTCCTTGGCGTGGGGGCCGTGGGGCGAGGCGGGCGGTATGGCCGGCGGCCTGGATCACGTCGCCGTCGCGCGATGGGATCGCCTCGGACTCGGGCGGATCGAACACACCGAGGGCTTGCGCCTGTTCGGTGCCGCACTCGCGCATCCAGCGGCGCGCTTGGTTCCGCTTCGTTTCGACGCCACCGCACCGCGTCGCGAATCCGATGGTCGCGTAGTTCCGGCGGTACTGCGCGGGTACGGAGGCCGCGTCGGCGTCGCGAAATCCTCCGATGCGGCGGCCGGGACGTTCGCCGCGCGGCTGGACGAGGCAGGTTCGGACCGTAGTGCCGATCTGATCCTCGCGACGGTGCTCGCCCAGGTCGCCGCGGTACTCGGACACGATTCCGGTGCCTCGATCGATGCCGGGAAGCCGTTCCGGGAACTGGGTTTCGATTCGCTGGGCGGAGTGGATCTCCGTAATCGGCTCGGTAAGGCCACCGGTCTCTCGCTGCCCTCGACGCTGATCTTCGATTACCCGACGCCCGCGGCGGTGGCGAAGCTGGTCCAGTCGAGGGTCGCGCCGACGGCCACACGAGTGGAGAAGCCGGTGGCGTCGAGCCCCGCGCACACCGATGAGCCGATCGCGATCATCGGCATGGCGTGCCGCTACCCGGGTGGTGTCGAATCCCCCGACGCACTATGGGATCTGGTGTTCACGGGAACGGACGCCACCAGCGACTTTCCCTCCGACCGCGGCTGGGAGCTGGACCGGCTGATCGACCCGAACCCGGACAACCCTGGTACCACCTATTCGGGTCGCGGCGGATTCCTCACCGGCGCCGCCGATTTCGATGCGGGCTTCTTCGGCATCGGTCCCCGCGAGGCCGTCGCCATGGATCCGCAACAGCGGTTGCTGCTCGAAGTGTCCTGGGAGGCACTCGAACACGCGGGAATCGACCCGCTCTCGTTGCGCGGCAGCGACACCGGTGTCTATTCGGGCGTGATGTACCAGGACTACGAATCGCTGACCCGCCACGCGGGTCCGGAGGTCGAGGGTTACGCGCTCACCGGATCGCTGGGCAGCGTGGTGTCGGGGCGGATCGGCTACGCGCTGGGGCTGGAAGGCCCCGCGCTGACGGTGGACACCGCGTGCTCGTCCTCGCTGGTGGCGCTGCATCTGGCGTGCCGCGCGCTGCGGCAGGGGGAAAGTTCCCTGGCCCTGGTCGGCGGGGCCACGGTCATGGCCACGCCCACGGTCTTCCTCGACTTCTCCCGGCAGCGTGGTCTCGCCTCGGACGGGCGCTGCAAATCGTTCTCCGCGGCCGCCGACGGCGTGGCGTGGTCGGAGGGTGCGGCCGTGCTGGTCGTCGAACGGCTCTCGGACGCACAGCGGCTCGGCCACACCGTGCTCGCGGTCGTCCGTGGCAGCGCGGTCAACCAGGACGGCGCCAGCAACGGCCTGACCGCGCCCAACGGACCGGCGCAAGAGCGGGTGATCGCCGAGGCACTGGCCGACGCCGGCTTGACACCCGCCGAGGTGGACGCCGTCGAGGCGCACGGCACCGGAACCACCCTGGGCGACCCGATCGAGGCGCAAGCGCTGATCGCCACCTATGGACAAGCTCGCGGTGACCGGGAACCGCTGCGGATCGGCTCGCTCAAATCCAATGTCGGGCATGCGCAAGCGGCCGCGGGCGTCGGCGGAATCATCAAGATGGTTCAAGCCATGCACCATGGCGTGCTGCCGCGCACTCTGCACGCGGAAGAGCTTTCCCCGCACGTCGATTGGTCCTCGGGATCCGTGCGCGTGCTCACCGCGGCCGAGCCGTGGCCCAGCGGTGACCGGCTGCGCCGCGCCGGTGTGTCGTCGTTCGGCATCAGCGGGACGAACGCGCACGTCATCCTCGAGGAGGCGCCCGCGACCGCGCCCGAACCCGCCCTCGCCCCGGCGAATCCGAACGTCGCGGCCTTGATGATCTCGGGGCGGTCCGAGGCGGCCCTGCGTGAGCAGGCGGATCGGTTGCGGCAGTGGATGATCGAACGCCCGGCCCTCGCCGTGCGGGATGTCGCCTCGGCCCTGACCGGCACCCGGGCGCGACTGGACCGGCGCGCCGGGGCCATCGGTCGCGACCGTGACGAACTCCTCGCCGGATTGGCGGCCCTCGCCGACGGGCAGTCCACCCCGACCGCCATCGCGGGCACGGCGACACCGGGGCTGGTGGCGTTCCTGTTCACCGGGCAGGGTGCGCAGCGCCGCGGCATGGGTGCCGGGCTGTATCGCGACTACCCGGCCTTCGCGAGTGCGCTCGACGAAGTGTGCGCCGAATTCGACGGCCGTCTCGGCGGATCGCTGCGCGCGGTGATGTTCGATGCGCCCGAAAGCGGGCTGAACCGAACGGAATTCACCCAGCCCGCGCTGTTCGCCTTCGAAGTGGCGCTGTTCCGGCTGCTGGAGTCCTTCGGCGTCGTACCGGACGTGGTTGCCGGGCATTCCATCGGTGAGCTCGCCGCGGCGTATGTCGCGGGCGTGTGGTCACTGTCGGATGCGTGCGCACTGGTGGCGGCGCGCGGACGGTTGATGGGTGCCCTGCCCGAAGGCGGCGCCATGCTCGCGGTGGCCGTCTCCGAGGAGGACGCGGTTGCGGTGGTGGCCGACTACGCCGATCGCCTCTCGGTGGCGGCGGTCAACGGTCCTGCCGCGGTCGTCCTCTCGGGCGATGCGGACGCCGTCGCCGAGGTCGACCGGCTGTTCGAGCAGCGCGGTGTCCGGACGAGTCGGCTGCGGGTCAGCCACGCGTTCCATTCGGCGCGGATGGACCCGATGCTGGCCGAATTCCGCGCTGTCGCCGAGGGATTGAGCTATCGACAGCCGCTGCTGCCGATCGTTTCGAACGTCACCGGCACCGAGGCGGGCGACGCCGTCCGCAACCCGGAATACTGGGTGGCGCAGGTGCGTGGCTGTGTGCGTTTCGCGCCGGGAGTGGACACCCTGATCGAGAGTGGGGTGCGGAAGTTCATCGAGGTCGGCCCGGACGCGGTGCTCACCGCCATGACGTCGTCCTGTATGGCGCGGCACCCCGAAGTGGAGCCGAGATCCGTTGTGGTGGCGGCCTCGCGGCGGTCGATGGACGAGCCGACCGCGTTCGTCACCGCATTGGCTCGGGCGGATGCCGCCGGTATTCCCGTCGATTGGTCACAGGGTGACGACCGGCCCGCTGTCCGTGTCGCACTGCCCACCTACGCATTCCAGCGCCGGCGCTATTGGGCCCGGCCCGTTGCGGCAAACGATGTGTGGCGTTCGGGACTGGAAAACGCGGAGCATCCGCTGCTCGGCGCGATCGTCGCGCTACCGGGCTCGGAGCAGGTCGTGTTCACCGGCCGGCTGTCGCGAAGCACGCATCCCTGGCTCGAAGACCACGCGGTCGCGGGCACGGTGCTGTTGCCCGGCGCCGCCTTGGCGGAGCTCGCGCTGCACGCCGGCGCGGTCACCGGGCGGCCGCGGCTGGCCGAACTGGTGATCGAGGCGCCGCTGCCGATCCCGGCGGACGCGGGGGTACAGCTGCGCCTGGTAGCGGGTGCACCGGACGACTCGAACAGCGTGACGGCACAGTTCTATTCACGAATCGAGACCGCCGGACCCGACGGCGAATCGCCGTGGGTGCGCCACGCCACGGCGACCCTCACCGCCGAAGCGTTCGCGCCGTCGAACCCGGGTGGCTCGTACCCTTGGCCGCCCGCGGACGCCACAGCGATCGCCGTCGAGGACGGCTACGCGGCACTGGAGGCACTCGGCTACCGATACGGACCTGCCTTCCGCGGTGTGCGGTCGTTGTGGGTGCGTCCCGGTGCGGCGTTCGCCGAGATCGCACTACCGGATTCGGTGCGCGACCAGGCCGGGGAGTTCGGGATGCACCCCGCCCTCCTGGATTCGGCGCTGCACGCGATCCTGCTGGGTGGGCTGATACCCGCGCCCTCGAACGGTTCGATCGCCGTGCCGTTTTCCTGGGAGTACGTCGACCTGCGCAGCACGGGATCGAACGCACTTCGGGTGCACGCGAGGGTTTCCGACTCCGGCGCCGAACGCATCACCTTGACCTTCACCGACCAGGCGGGCACCCCCGTAGGTGAGGTCGGGGCGCTGACCCTGCGTGCCGTCGCACCGGGAGCGCTCACCGAATCCGGGCGCGACCGCCTCGGTTACCACGTCGATTGGGTGGCCGGGCAGCAACCGGACGGCGGCACAGTGGATGTCGTCTGGGAGGACCACGAGATCGCCACGATCGGTGGGCGCAGGCATGTGATCGCCGCGTTCGAACCGGTGACCGCGACCGGATCCGTGCCGGAAACGGTGCGACAGACGGTCATCGCCGCCGCCGCGCGAGTGCGGCAACTGCTGGATGGTGACGATCCCGTCGTGGTGGTCACCCGCCGGGCTGTCGCGGCCGAGGCCGGCGAGCAGATCGATCCGGCGAGCGCTGCGGTGTGGGGCCTGCTCCGCACCGCGCAGAGCGAGAACCCGGATCGGATCAGACTCGTGGACGTCGGCGGCGGCGGTGCCCTGCGCACGGGCGTGGAGTCGGCCGTGGCGGTCGCCGGCGAATCCCAGCTGGCCGTGCGGGGTTCGGGGGTGTACGTCCCGCGAGTCACCCGCGACTCCGGCGCCCTGACCGCCCCCGACGGTGCGGCCTGGGCGCTGACCCTCCGCGGCACGGGAACCCTGGCCACGGAGAACTTCGGACTCGACGAAGCCGCGGGCGCGACAACCGCTCTCGAGCCGGGCCAGGTCAGGGTGAGCATGCGAGCGGTGGGCCTGAACTTCCGAGATGTGCTCATGGCGTTGGGCAACTATCCGGATCCACTCGGCCGAATCGGCGGCGAGGGCGCGGGCGTCGTGGTCGAGGTCGCGGCCGACGTCACCGAATTCGCCATCGGTGATCACGTTTTCGGCTTCACCCCCGGCATGGGTTCGGTTGTGGTGGTGGACCGGCGACTGCTCGCACCGATGCCACGGGGCTGGTCGTTCGCACAGGCCGCCGCCGTTCCGATCGTGTACGCGACCGCCTACTACAGTCTGGTCGACCTCGCCGACGCCCGGTCCGGTGAGACGCTGCTGCTGCACGCGGCGACCGGCGGCGTCGGCATGGCGGCGGTGCAACTCGCCCGGCACCTGGGGCTGCGCGTGCTGGCTACGGCTAGCAAACCCAAGTGGAACGTACTGCGCGACATGGGTTTCGACGATTCGGAGATCGCCGATTCCCGAACCCTGGAATTCGAACGGAAATTCCTGGAGCGCACCGGCGGCGCAGGCGTGGACATCGTGCTCGATTCGCTGGCGGGCGAATTCGTGGACGCCTCGCTGCGCCTACTCCCTCGCGGCGGCCGATTCGTCGAGATGGGGATGATCGACCGTCGCGACCCGGTCGAGGTCGGCGCGACGCACCCCGGTGTGCGTTACGCCAGTTTCATGCTGATGGAAGCAGGACCCGAGCGGCTGCGGGAGGTTCTGGCAGCCCTCGTGGCACTGTTCGACCGCGGCGAGCTCAAGCCGTATCCGATCACCGCATGGGATCTGCGGCGTGCCCCCGCGGCCTTCCGCCACCTCAGCCAGGCTCGGGGTGTCGGCAAGAACGTGCTGATCGTCCCGACCCCGCCGCGCACCGACGGAACCGTGCTGATCACCGGTGGCACCGGCGGTTTGGGTGTGGTGGCCGCACGCCACCTGATCACCGCCCACGGTGCGCGCAGGTTCGTGCTCGCGAGTCGACGCGGCGCGCAGGCGCCGGGTGCGGCGGAAACGGTCGCCGAACTCACCGCACTCGGCGCACACGTGGACGTCGTCGCGTGCGACGCGGCCGATCGGGCGGCGCTCGACCGGCTGCTCGCCACGATCCCCGCCCAGCACCCGCTGACCACGGTCGTGCACGCGGCAGGTGTGCTGGCCGACGGTCTGCTCGCCACCATGACCGACGAGCAGATCACACGGGTTCTGCGCCCCAAGGTCGACGCCGCCTGGAATCTCCATGTGGCCACCGCGGGCATGGACCTCTCGGCCTTCGTGCTCTACTCCTCGGTCGCGGGGGTGCTCGGTACGGCGGGCCAGGCCAACTACGCCGCCGCCAATGCCTTCCTCGACGCACTGGCGCACCAGCGGCACGCCGAGGGGCTGCCCGCGACCTCCATCGCATGGGGGCCATGGCAGCAGAGCAGCGGTATGACCGGCGATCTGACCGAAGCCGATCTGGCGCGGCTGCGCCGAGACGGCCTGCTCCCGCTGAATGCGGACGAAGGCATGGACCTGTTCGACGCGGCGACGACCGCCGGTCGGCCGACCTTCGTGGCGGTCCACCTGGACCGCGACGCGCTCGGCGCGGGCGATACGGCTGGTGTCCGCCCGATCATGCGAGCGTTGTCCAGGCCGGCGGCGCGGCGCGGGCCGGTCACCGAACCGGCTACGGCAGAGATCGCCGCCGATTCGGGACAGCTGGTCACTCGCCTGCTCGGTCGTTCGGCCGAGGAGCAGAAGCGTGTCCTGCTCGGCGTGATCGGTGTGCACGCCGCGGCCGTGCTCGGGCATACCGGTACCGAGACGATGGAGCCGGACAAACCGTTCGTCGCGATCGGGTTCGACTCGCTCGGGGTGATGGAATTCCGCAACAGGTTGAAATCGGCTGCGGGAGTTCAGTTGTCGGCCACCGCGATGTTCGATCACCCGACACCGGCGGCCCTGGCCGAGTTCCTCCGTCGGGAGTTGGTGCCCGCCGACGCGGCCGCGGGAGCCCTCGCCGCCGAAATCGACTCGCTCACCAGACATTTCGCCGACGCGGAACTGACCTCGTCGCAACGTTCCGACCTGGCCGAGAAGGTGTCCGCGCTACTACGCAAGCTCGAGGACGTAACGGCCGATCGAACCGATCCCGGCGGTGACGCCGACGATCTCGAATCTGCCGACGACGACGAGCTTTTCGAATTCATCGACAGCCTCTGAGCTGATAGAAACCAGGAGTTTCACTGATGGCTGACGACGACGAACTGCGCCGGTACCTCAAGAAGACCGCGAAGGAGTTGTACGAGACCAAGCAGCGGCTGCGCACGCTCACCGATCGGATGCGGGAACCGATCGCCATTGTCGGTATGGCGTGCCGGTACCCGGGCGGCGTGCGCTCTCCCGAGCAGCTGTGGCAGTTGACCGTGGACGGCGTCGACGCCATCGGCGGCTATCCGACCGATCGTGGCTGGGACCTCGCGCGGCTGTTCGACCCGAACCCCGACGCGGCGGGCACCATCTATACGCGCGACGGGGGATTCCTCGACGATATCGGTGATTTCGATGCCGCCTTCTTCGGCATCGGCCCGCGCGAGGCGGCGGCGATGGATCCGCAGCAGCGGCTCATGCTGGAGGCTTCCTGGGAAGCCCTCGAGGACGCCGGTATCGACCCGATCTCGCTGCGTGGCAGCCGAACCGGTGTATTCGCCGGTGTCATCCACCAGCACTACGGCCCCCGAATCGGTTCGCCCGCCATCGGCGCGGAGACCGAAGGCCATGCCTACCTGGGTGTTTCGAACAGTGTCCTGGCCGGGCGCATCGCCTACACCTTCGGATTCACCGGCCCGGCGATCGCGGTCGACACCGCGTGTTCGTCCTCACTGGTCGCGATCCATCTGGCCTGCCAGGCCCTGCGCCAGGGCGATACGGACGTGGCTCTGGCCGGTGGCGTCACCGTCATGTCGGACCCGTCGCTGCTGATCGCTTTCGCTCGGCAGCGGGCATTGGCCGGCGACGCCCGGTGCAAGGCGTTCGCGGCCGCCGCCGATGGCACCGGCTTCTCCGAGGGACTCGGAATGCTGGTGCTGGAACGACTCTCGGACGCCCAGCGCGCGGGCCACCACGTGCTGGCCGTCATTCGAGGAAGCGCGGTCAATCAGGACGGTGCGAGCAACGGCCTCACCGCCCCGAACGGACCGTCACAGGAGCGGGTCATCGCCCAGGCACTGGCCAACGCCGGGCTGGAACCCGCCGACGTCGATGCCGTCGAGGCACACGGAACAGGCACGATGCTCGGCGATCCGATCGAGGCGGAGGCGATCATCGCCGTATACGGCGCGGGTCGCCGGGGTGAGCCGTTGCGGCTGGGCTCGCTGAAATCCAATATCGGTCACACCTCGGCCGCCGCGGGTGTCGGCGGCGTGATCAAGATGGTGCAGGCCATGCGCCACGGTGTGCTGCCGCGAACGCTGCACGTGGATGAACCCACGCCGCACGTGGATTGGTCCGCCGGCACCGTCCGGCTACTTCAGGACAATCGCCCGTGGCCACAGGGGGAGCGGGTGCGCCGAGCGGGCGTATCCTCCTTCGGCGCCAGTGGCACCAACGCGCACCTCGTTCTCGAGGAAGCCCCCGCCGCGGTGGAGGCTGCGACCGAACCCGATACCTCGCCCCGCGTGTCGGCCGACAGCGTCGCGCTCGTGGTTTCGGCCAAGTCCGATGTCGCGCTGCGGGCGCAAGCGGATCGGTTGCGGCAGTGGCTGACCGAGCACCCCGATGTCGATGTCCACGAGGTGGCGCGTGCCCTGGTGAGCTCGCGGGCACTGCTCGATTGGCGCGGCGCGGTCACCGGGCGCAACCGCGCCGAAGTGCTCGACGGTTTGGCAGACCTGGCCGCAAACGGGCCGAACACGGTTGCGGCGAAGGCCGATTTCGGAACCACCGCGTTCTTGTTCACCGGTCAGGGTGCGCAACGCGTCGGGATGGGCGCTGATCTCTACAGCGCATATCCCGCCTTCGCCGCCGCACTGGACGATGTGTGCGCAGTGCTGGATCGGGTACTGGGACGGTCGCTGCGGGAGGTGATGTTCACCGACTCCGAGGGCTTGCTGGACCGCACCGAATGGACTCAGCCCGCGCTGTTCGCCTTCGAAGTGGCACTGTTCCGGCTGCTGGAATCCTTCGGTGTCACACCGGATGTGCTGGTCGGTCACTCGATCGGCGAGCTGGCGGCGGCACATGTCGCCGGAGTGCTGTCGCTGCCGCACGCCTGCGCGCTCGTGGCGGCCCGCGGCCGTCTGATGGGCGCACTGCCCGAAGGCGGCGCGATGCTCGCCGTGGCAATCGATACGGCGCGCGCATCCGAACTCGTTGCGGCAGTGTCGGAACGAGTCTCGGTGGCCGCGGCGAACGGTCCCACCTCGACGGTCCTGTCCGGCGATACCGAGGCGATCGAGCGCCTGGAGCGCGAACTCACCGCGGCGGGCATCCGGACCAATCGACTACGGGTGAGCCATGCCTTCCATTCGGCGCGGATGGCGCCGATGCTCGACAAGTTCCGCTCGGTCGCGGAGAAACTCGACTACCGGACGCCCAACCTGCCGATCGTCTCGACCGTCACCGGAGAGCCGGCCGGCAATTCGGTGACCGATCCCGAGTACTGGGTGCAGCAGGTCCGCGCCACCGTTCGCTTCGCGCCCGCGATCGACACCCTGCGCGCCGACGGGGTACGCCGCTTCGTCGAAGTCGGCCCCGACGCGGTACTGACCGCGATGACCCGCGAATGCCTGGGCGCGGATACCGATCTCGCGGCTGCCCCGGCGACTGTGGCCCTGGGACGACGGTCGACCGATGAGGTCGGGCAGTTCGTCGCGGCCTTGGCCCACATCCAGGTCACCGGCGCGCGCGTCGACTGGCGCTCGACCTTCGCCGAGCACGGCACGGCTCCGGTCGCCTTGCCCACGTACGCTTTTCAACGTCGCCGTTACTGGCTGAACCCCGACCACGGCGCGGCCGCGGACCTGTCGGACCATCCGATCCTCACCGGAGTACTCGGATTGGCCGGTTCGGACGAGTGGCTCTTCACCGGCCGGCTGTCGACGGCGACGCATCCGTGGATCGCCGACCACCTGTCGTATGGCGTCGTGGTCCTGCCGAGCGCCACACTGATCGAGTTCCTGCTGGTCGCCGGTGGCCGAATCGGCTGCGCGGCAGTCGGAGAGCTCACCCTCCAGGCGCCGATCGTGCCCGGTCACAGCGATGAGATCGAGCTTCAGGTACTGGTACAGGCACCCGATGCAACCGGGCATCGCCCGTTCGAATTCTATTTCCGCACAACGACGTCCGGCGAATGGATCCACAACGCGACGGGTTCGCTCGTCACCTCCGCCGGGCACGAACCGGAAGTGCTCTCCCGACTGCGGGCGCAATCGTGGCCGCCCGCCGAGGCCCAACACCTCGACAGTGCCGGTCTACCCGCGCAGATCGCCGCGGACGCGGGACTCGAGTACGGTCCGGCGTTCCTCGGCGTGCGGCAGATATGGGAGCGAGACGACGCCGTCTTCTCCGAAATCGCCCTGAACTCGGACCTGGGCACGGCCGCAACGCATTCGGGGCGCCACACCCTGCATCCCGCGCTGCTCGACATGGTGATGCACGCCGCGTTCTCCCGGCTGATCTGGCGTGACGGCAACCCCGATCCGAACACCGGCAAACTGCTCTTCCGCTGGGCCGGGGCCCGGTTCCATCATGCGTCGACCGCGGGTGCCAGGCCCGCCGAGATATCCGCACTCCGGGTCATCGCGGTCGCCCAGGGGCCGGAAGCGGTGGCGGTAGCGGCCGTCGACCCGGAGGGCAATCCCGTTGTCTCGGTGGACGCCGTGGTGATGCGGCCCTACGACGTCAAGGAATTCCGCGGTGCGCACGCGGCCGACGAGGCCGCGCTCTACGAGGTGCGCTGGGAGGACGATCCGAACCCGAGCACGGCGCTCGCCGGGTCCGTGCCCACCCTCGCGCTGCTCACGGATGCGGAACCAACCGGTGCGGCACTGGGTTTCGATACGCGATACGCATCGTTCGCCGATCTCGTCGCCGCCGCCGACCTTCCTCGAGCAGTGGTATGGCGTGCCGTTTCGCCCTCGGCCGCACACGATTGCGACGAACCGCAGGCGATACGCGCCCGGGTGCACTCGACCGCGGCGTTCCTGCGCTCGTGGCTCGCACAGCCACGATTGGCCGACACCCGGCTGGTAGTGGTGACCGCGGGTGGGGCCGGGCTGCCGGGGGAAACCCTCGATCCGTCGTCGGCCGCGGTTCGGGGGCTGCTGCGCAGCGCGCAGTCGGAGCATCCCGATCGGATCGTCCTGCTCGACGAGGATCCCGCCGCACCTGTGGCGAATCTCGATCGGATCGCCGCCGCGCTGGCGCTGGGTGCACCGGAGGTCGCGGTGCGTGGCACACGCGTTCTGGTTCCCAGGCTCCGGCGTGCGTCCGAGACTCCTACTGCGGCAGTCGAACCCACCACGACGACCTTCGACGGAGCGACGGTACTGATCACCGGCGGCACCGGCGGCCTCGGTGGGCTGTTCGCTCGGCACCTGGTTGCCGAATACGGTGTGCGCGAACTGGTTCTGGCCTCACGTAGTGGCCCGGGTGCGGCGGGAGCCGCCGACCTCGTGGCGGAATTGGCCCGGCTGGGGGCGCGAGCCCGGGTCGTCGCGTGCGATGTCGCCGATCGCGAGGCGGTACGCGCCCTGCTCGACGACATCGGCTCCGCTGCGGCTCCGATCGCGGTGCTGCACACCGCCGGCGTGCTCGAGGACGGAACCGTCTCCGCGCTGACCGACGCGCACATCGACCGCGTATTCGCGCCGAAGGTCGACGGCGCTCGGCATTTGGACGAACTGACCCGGGGCCGAGACGTCCGGGCATTCGTCGTGTTCTCCTCGATCGCGGCCGTCCTCGGCACCTCGGGCCAAGCGAACTACGCCGCGGCCAACGCCGCACTGGACGCCCTGGCCCAGCGCCGCAGCGACGCCGGTCTCGCGGCGACCTCGTTGGCGTGGGGTCCGTGGAACCAGTCCAGCGGTATGACCGGCGGACTGGATCGTGGTGCGCTGGTGCGCTGGGAACGGATGGGGCTGAGTCCACTCACCGACGCCGACGGCCTCCGCCTGTTCGACGAAGCAGTCGCACACGGCTCGGCGCGACTGTCGCCGATCCGGTTCGATGCCGGTGCACTGCGCACCGGTGACCAGTCCGAAGTGCCCGAGGTCCTGCGCGGATTCCTCCCGCGCCGGGCGCGTGCCGCCACGCCGGCCGCCGTCGGTGCGGCCGGGACGCTCGGTGCCCGCCTGGCCGAAATGCCCGCGGCACGGCGCGGCGACGTGGTGCTGGAGACCGTCCTGTCCGAAGCCGCGGCGGTACTCGGTCACGATTCCGCGGCCGACATTCGGCCGGATCAGCGTTTCGACGAGATCGGTTTCGATTCGCTCGGCGGCGTGGAGTTCCGCAACCGGCTGGGGAAGGCCACCGGGCTGCAACTGCCGTCGACGCTGGTATTCGATCATCCGACCCCGGCGGCGGTGGCGAAGCTGCTGCTGTCCCGCGTCGAGCCGGCGACGGGCGCACCGGTCGCGAAGACGACCCGGCGCGTGCGGGCCGACGAACCGATCGCCATCGTCGGCATGGCGTGCCGGTTCCCCGGCGGCGTCGAATCACCTGACGAGTTATGGGATCTCGTCGCCGCCGGGATCGACGCGACCGGCGATTTCCCGACCGATCGGGGATGGGATCTGGAACGGCTGTTCGACGCGGATCCGGACAAGCCCGGGACCGTCTACGCGCGGCGCGCCGGATTCCTCGACAACGCGGGTGATTTCGATCCGGGATTCTTCGGGATCAGTCCCCGGGAGGCGTCCGCGATGGACCCGCAGCAGCGCCTGCTGCTCGAAACGTCCTGGGAGGCACTCGAAGACGCCGGTATCGACCCACACTCGCTGCGGGGCACCGATACCGGGGTGTTCGTCGGGGCGGGCGCATCCGGCTACGTCGACCTGGTGGGCGGTGATCTGGAGGGCTATCGGCTCACCGGCACCACCAGCAGCGTGATGTCGGGGCGGGTGGCGTACGCGCTGGGGTTGGAGGGTCCGACGCTCACCGTGGACACCGCCTGCTCCTCCTCGCTGGTCTCGCTGCACCTGGCCACTCAGGCGCTGCGCAACGGGGAGACCTCCCTCGCGCTGGCCAGTGGCGTGACGGTCGCGGCCAGCCCGTATCTGTCCGTCGATTTCGCACGGCAGCGCGGACTGTCGCCGGACGGCCGGTGCAAGGCGTTCTCCGCGGCGGCCGACGGCGTCGCCTTCTCCGAGGGCGCCGGGGTGCTGGTGCTCGAGCTGCTCTCCGACGCGCAACGCCTGGGGCACCACGTTCTCGCCCTCGTGCGTGGCACGGCGATCAACTCCGACGGGGCGAGCAACGGCCTGACCGCGCCGAACGGCCCGTCCCAGGAACGCGTGATCACCGCGGCGCTGGCGAATGCCGGCCTGTCGCCGTCGGACATCGACGCGGTCGAAGCGCACGGCACCGGCACCACGCTGGGTGATCCGATCGAGGCGCAGGCGCTGATGGCGGTCTACGGGCGCGACCGCGCGCAACGCCCGCTGTGGATCGGCTCGCTCAAGTCGAATATCGGCCACACCGTGGCCGCCGCGGGTGTGGGCGGCGTGATCAAGATGGTGCAGGCGTTGCGGCACGAAACTCTGCCCAGGACATTGCATGTCGACGAACCGAGCCCGCACGTGGACTGGTCTGCCGCAGACGTCGCGCTGCTGACCGAGCCGCACCCGTGGCCGGCCGGTGACCGGCCGCGTCGCGCGGGCGTGTCGTCGTTCGGTGTCAGCGGCACCAACGCGCACGCCATCCTCGAAGAGTCCCCCCAGCCGGTGATCGCGGCGCGAGCCGGAGGCCATCCGCTCGGTACGGTGCCCTGGCTGGTGTCGGCCAAGAACGACACCGCGCTTCGGGCGCAGGCGGCGAAGCTCCAGCGGTGGCTGCTCGGCCACCCCGACACCGATCCGGCACAGGTCGCGCACGCGCTCGCCACCACCCGCGCCCAGCACGAGGCGCGGGCGGCGGTCCTGGGCGCCGATCGCGACGAACTGCTCGCCCGACTGGCGCAACTGGCTGCCGGATTCGTGACCGCCGGAGTCGTTTCCGGCACCGTGGGCGCCGGGAAAACCGCCTTCCTGTGCACCGGCCAGGGCGCGCAGCGGGTCGGGATGGGTGCGGGACTCGCCGCGGCCTTCCCGGTATTCGCCGCCGCGCTCGACGAGGTGTGCGCGCGGTTCGATCCGCTGCTCGAATGTTCGCTGCGGCAAGTAATGTTCACCGGCCGGCTGCGCGACAACGGTGAAATTGCCACGGCAACAGCGATTCTCGATCGCACCCGGTTCACCCAGCCCGCGTTGTTCGCGTTCGAGGTGGCGCTGTACCGGCTGCTGGAGTCCTTCGGCGTGACACCCGATGTTCTCGTGGGCCATTCGATCGGGGAACTGACCGCGGCGTACCTGGCCGGCGTCTGGTCCCTGGAGGATGCCTGCGAGCTGGTCGCGGCCCGCGGCCGTCTGATGGAGGCATTGCCCGAGGGCGGTGCGATGCTCGCGGTCACCGCACCCGAGGACGAGGTCGTCGCCGCGATCGCCGAATACCGTGATCGGATCTCGATCGCGGCGGTGAACGCACCAGCCGCCGTGGTCGTCTCCGGTGACGCCGACGCCGTCGACGCCCTCGACCGGCAGTTCACCGAGCGGGGCCGCAGGACCAACCGGCTGCGGGTGTCACACGCCTTCCATTCGCACCTGATGGCGCCCATGCTGGGCGAGTTCGAGACCGTCGCCGCCGCGGCCACTTTCAGCCCCCCGCGGATTCCCTTGGTATCCGCTGTCTCCGGCGAGATCGCCGGTGACGAGATCCTGAAGCCGGATTACTGGGTGGCGCAGGTGCGCGGCGCGGTGCGTTACGCACCCGGTATCCAGACGCTGGTGGCCTCGGGCGTGCGCCGCTTTCTCGAAATCGGGCCGGACGCGGTGCTGGCGGCGATGACCCGGCAGACCCTGCCCACCGAGATCGAGTCGCGTGCGGTGGTCGCGGCGGCGGCTCGCCGGGACCACGACGAGGTCGAGCAATTCGTGACGATGCTCGCCCAGGCACACACCGCGGGCGTGACCGTCGACTGGACGCCGTTGTTCGGCGACCGCCCGGCGCCACGAATCACCCTGCCCACCTATGCCTTCCAACGCCAGCGCTATTGGCTCGAACCCGGCCTCGGGGAGCGGCGGTCCGACGCCCGCGAACACCCCCTGCTCACCGACGTGGTGCGGGTGGCCGATCGGGACGAGTGGATGTTCACGGGTCGATTCTCGCTGCGCACGCACCCGTGGATCACCGACCACACCACCTACGGTGTGGTGGTCGTCCCCAGTGCCGCGCTGATGGAGATGCTGCTGGTCGCCGGTCGGCGCATCGGCTGCGAGGTCGTGGACGAACTCATCCTCGAACGGCCTGTTCTGCCGCCGGCGGACGAGGAGGTCGAACTCCAAGTGCTGGTGCGGGAACCGGATGCTGCGGGACGCCGGTCCTTCACGTTCCACTACCGCGTGCCCGACGGCGAGTGGGCGCGAAACGCCAGTGGCATGCTGAGCGGGCGACAGCCGATCGACCTCGGCCTGATGGCGACGCTGCGCAGTACGCCGTGGCCGCCGGTCGGCGCCGAACCGGTTGATACCGAGTGGATTCCGAGCCATGCGACGCGGGTCGCCGGGCTGGCATACGGTCCTTCGTTCCGCGGAATCGGCGCCGCCTGGCACCGCGACGACACGGCGTTCTCCGAGATCACCCTGAACCCGGAGGTGCCCGGCGACGGGTTCCAGCTGCATCCGGGCCTGTTCGACATGGTGATGCACGCCGGGCTCGTCAGTTTGGTCTGGTCGGATCTCGACAGCAACCCGGCCGAGGGCAAACTGCTGTTCCGCTGGGGTGCAACGCAATTCCACACGAATGCGCCGGTCACCTCGATGCGGGTGATGGCTGTGCGGCGTACCAGCGAGGCGATCGCCGTGGTGGCCGTGGACCAAGCCGGCAACCCGGTGGTGTCCATCGACGAGGTCGTCATGCGTTCCTACGACGTCGACCAGTTCCGCGCGACGCTGTCGGGAGGAGGCGCGGGCCGGTACGGGCTGCGTTGGGCGCCGGTCGAAATACCAGAGGCACACGCGCCGATCGGGACCGCGGCCGTGCTCGGGGCGGCGGTCGTGACCGGAATCGAGCAGCGGCATCCGGATCTGGCGGCACTGGCCGCCACCCCGACCGTTCCGGACGTCGTGGTCTGGACCGAAGCCGCTGGTCTGCCGGATGCTTCCCGGCCGTCCGCGCGCGCTCGCGTCCACGCCGCATGGGATCTGGTCCGGGGCTGGCTGACCGACGAACGGTTCGGACGGTCGCGGTTGGTTGTCGTGACCGAAGGCGCGGCGACAATGCCCGATTCCCGGCCGGATCCGGCGGCGGCCGCCGTCTCGGGAATGATCCGCAGCGCTCAGGCCGAGTATCCGGATCGAATCGTGCTGCTCGACGTGGACGAATCCGTTGGCATGCAACGACTTTCGGCCGATCTGATCGGAGCCGCGATCGGGGCCGGCGAGCCACAGGTGGCGGTGCGGGACGACAGCGTCCTGGCACCGCGGCTGGAGCCGGTGACATCCGCTGCGGGTGAACCGATCTCATTCGGCACCGGAACCGTTCTGATCACCGGCGGAACCGGGGGATTGGGTGCGCTGCTGGCCCGCCACCTCGTCACCGCGCACGGTGTCGATCGGCTGCTGCTGGTCTCGCGGCGCGGTGAACGTGCCGACGGCGCGACGGAACTCGCGGCGGAACTGTCCGGATACGGCGCGCACGTGCGCATCGCCGCCTGCGATGTCAGCGACCGCGACGCCGTGGCGGAACTGCTGGCGGACCTGCCGGACGAGCACCCGCTCACCGGCGTCGTGCACGCCGCCGGTGTGCTCGCGGACGGCACCTTCGACAGCCTCACGACCGACCGGATCGACCAGGTATTCACTCCGAAGGCCGAGGCGGCGTGGCACCTGCACGAGCTCACCCGGCAGCTGAACCTGTCGGCGTTCGTCATGTTCTCCTCGATCGCGGGCATGATCGGTTCGGCCGGGCAGGCGAATTACGTTGCCGCCAACGGCTTCCTGGACGCCCTCGCGCTGCGCCGCCGGGCCGACGGGCTGCCGGGGCTCGCGCTCGCCTGGGGTCCGTGGCGACCGGACTTCGGCATGACCGGCACCTTGGATCACGCCGCAACGAGCCGATTGGACCGGCTGGGCCTGGCGCCGCTGGACCAGGAAGACGGCCTGCGGCTGTTCGACGAATCGCTGACCACGGCGGAGCCGGTGCCGGCACTGCTGTATCTCGACACCGACAAGCTGCGCGTCGAAGCACACGCCGGGTCGGTTCCGGCGGTGCTGCGCGGATTCGTTCGCGCGGGGGGCCGGACGGCCACCACGATGAGTGACGGGCCCTCGCTCGGGGAGCGGCTGCACGGGGTGCCGGAAGCGAAGCGGCGCGCAGTCGTGCTGGACCTGGTGCGCGAACACGCGGCCACGGTGCTGGGTTACGAGTCGCTCGACGACATCGGTCCCGATCGCGGCTTCGACGAACTGGGCTTCGATTCCCTCGGCGGCGTGGAGTTCCGCAACCGGCTGTCGAAGCTGACGGGGCTGTCGCTGCCCTCGACCCTGGTGTTCGACTACCCCACCGCGGCAGATCTGGCGGGCTACCTGCTCGAGCAGGCCCTGGCGGAGACACCCGCGCCGACGGTGGCACCCGCGCCGTCGGCCGCGGCGGTGCCGCCCGACGTCGCACAGCTCGAGGCCATGGTCGAGCGGATCATCGCCGACAGCGGCGACACCGAGGAGACCCGCGCGGCGCTGCGGGGCATCACCGACCGGTTGCACGCCCATCTGGGTGACGCCTGGTCCGACAGCGGCTACGACGACCTCGAAGCCCATTCCGACGATGAACTGTTCAACCTGATCGACGAGGAGTTCGGCCCAGCATGACCAATCCGAGCAGCAACGAGGAACGCCTCAGCCGGTATCTGCGGAAGGTCACCGGGGATCTCCGCACGGCCAACAAGCGAATCCAGCAGCTGGAGGAACAGGCCGGGGAGCCGCTCGCGATCATCGGCATGAGCTGCCGGTACCCGGGCGGGGCAGACACTCCGGACCGGCTGTGGGACTTGGTCGCCGCCGGAACCGACGCGATCGGCCCGTTCCCCACCGACCGCGGCTGGGATCTCGAGCGGCTGTTCGACACGGACCCGGACGTGCCCGGGACCGTCTACGCCCGCGAGGGCGGATTCCTGCATGCGGCAGCCGATTTCGACGCGGGGTTCTTCGGTCTCGGCCCCCGCACGGCGGAGGCGATGGATCCGCAGCAGCGGCTGTTCCTCGAAGCGTCCTGGGAGGCTTTGGAAGACGCGGGCATCGATCCGGTGTCGTTGCGCGACAGCGATACCGGTGTCTACGCGGGCGTGATCCACTTCGACTACGGCCGTCGCGTGGGCGCGCCCGGTCACAGCGCGGAATCCGAAGGCAATGCCCACCCGGGTGTTTCGGCCAGCATCTTGTCCGGGCGGGTGTCGTTCAGCCTCGGTTTCAAGGGTCCGGCGCTGTCGGTGGATACCGCATGCTCGTCGTCGCTGGTCGCCCTGCATCTTGCCGGGCAGGCCCTGCGCCGGGGTGAAATTTCGCTCGCCCTGGTCGGCGGTGTCACCGTGATGTCGGATCCCGCTCAGCTCATCAGCTTCGCCAGGCAGCGCGCGCTGTCCCCCGACGGCCGATGCCGGGCGTTCGGGGCGGCGGCCGACGGGACCGGATTCTCCGACGGTCTCGGCATCCTCGTGGTCGAGCGTCTCTCCGACGCGCGCCGCCACGGCCATCCGATCCTCGCGGTAGTGCGCGGCAGCGCGGTGAACCAGGACGGGACCAGCAGCCGGCTGACCGCGCCGAACGGCCCCGCGCAGGAGAAGGTGATCACGCAGGCCCTCGCCGATGCCGGTCTGACCCCGGCCGATATCGACGCGGTCGAGGCGCACGGCACCGGCACCCAGCTCGGCGATCCGATCGAGGCGCGAGCGTTGATCGCCACCTACGGTCGCGATCGCGTCGGCGAACCGTTGCGGATCGGATCGCTCAAATCGAATATCGGGCACACCTCCGCCGCGGCCGGCGTCGGTGGCGTGATCAAGATGGTGCAGGCGCTGCGGCACGAAACCCTGCCCGCCACACTGCATGTCGACACCCCGACACCGCATGTGGACTGGTCCGCGGGATCCGTGCGGCTGCTGACCTCGGCCGAGCCGTGGGCCGCGGGTGAGCGGGTGCGCCGCGCCGGTGTGTCGTCCTTCGGCGCCAGCGGCACCAATGTTCACGTGATCTTGGAAGAGGCGCCCGCTCCGGTGGAGCCCACGGCCGCTGGGGCGGACGAACCGGATGCGGGCGTCGCGGCGGTGACGTCCGAGATCGCCGTGTTGCCGCTGTCCGCGAAGACCGAGGACGGAGTGCGCGCGCAGGCGGCCAAACTACTGGACTGGGTGCGCGAACGTCCCGGCCTGACGGTCGGTGACCTCGGCTATTCGCTGGTCACGGGCCGCTCCCGGTTGGAGTGGCGGGCCGCTGTGGTGGCAGCCGATCGGGACGCCATGCTCGCCGGACTGACCGAGCTCGCGGAGCACGGATCGGCGGGTGACGGCGTCACAGGCCGGGCGGTGACGCGCCAGACCGCCTTCCTGTGTACCGGACAGGGCGCCCAGCGCGCCGGCATGGGTCGCGAACTGTACGAAGCGTTTCCGGTGTTCGCGGCCGCGCTGGACGAGCTCTGCGCGCAGTTCGACCCGCTGCTCGGCGTTTCCCTGCGGCAGCTGATGTTCACCGGCCGCGCGGCCGGTGACGGTCCCGACGATGCGGAGACGCTGCATCGGACCGAGTTCACCCAGCCCGCGCTGTTCGCGTACGAAGTCGCGCTGTACCGGCTCCTCGAATCCTTCGGAGTGACACCGGATGCGCTGCTCGGGCATTCGATCGGCGAGCTGGCCGCCGCCTACCTCGCCGGTGTGTGGTCGCTGCCCGACGCGTGCCGCCTGGTCGCGGCCCGCGGCCGGCTCATGGGGCGGCTGCCCGCCGGGGGCGCGATGCTAGCGATAGCGGCGAGCGAGGACGAGGTCCGCGCGCTGCTCGCGAACGAGGCGGGGCGATTGGCGATCGCCGCCGTGAATTCGCCTGTGGCCGTGGTCGTCTCGGGCGACGAAGCGGCGGTGACGGCGCTCGCGCAGCGGTGCGTGGAGCGCGGCCGGCAGACCTCGCGGCTGCGGGTGTCGCACGCTTTCCATTCCCACCTGATGGATCCGATGCTGGCCGAATTCGCCGCCGTCGCAGGGTCAGTGACCTACCAGCGACCGAAGGTTCCACTGGTATCGAACCTTTCCGGCCGGATGGCCGGCGACGAGATGCTCGAGCCCGCCTACTGGGTCCGCCACGTTCGGGAGGCCGTCCGGTTCGCGCACGGCGTGGACACCCTGGTGGCTTCGGGCATCCGCCGGTTCCTCGAGATCGGCCCCGATGCGGCACTGACCGCGATGACCAGGCAGTGCCTCCCGGAGGATGTCGAATCACAGGCGGCGGTGCTCGCCGGAGCCCGCCGCGGGCGGGGCGAGGTCGAGCAGTTCGTGACCTGCCTCGCGCACGCGTATGCCGTCGGTACCGAGGTGACGTGGACGGCGCTGTTCGCGGGGCGCCCGGTCGCGCGAGTCCCGTTGCCCACCTATGCGTTCCAGCGTCGACGCTATTGGATCGACCCGGTCGGCGGTAACGCCGGAGTCGAAGCCGCGGGTCTGGGTGCGGTCCAGCATCCGCTGCTGGGCGCTGTGGTGTCGGCACCGGAATCGGGCACGGTCCTGTTGACCGGGCGGCTGTCGCTCGCGACCCAGCCGTGGCTCGCCGATCATGTGATCGGCGGCGTGGCACTGTTGCCGGGCACCGGTTTCGCGGAGCTGGTCCTGCGGGCCGGAATCGAGGTCGGCTGCCCGGTGATCGAGGAGCTGACCCTGCAGGCTCCGCTGCCGCTGCCCGCGGCGGGCGGCACGCAGGTCCAGGTCGTCGTGGGCGGGCACGAGCAGGGGCAGCGGCCGGTGGCCGTCTACTCCCGTGGTGAACACGACCAGGACGACGAGTGGGTAGTGCACGCGCGCGGCATGCTGACCGTCGCCGGCGGTGCGTCCGAACCTCGGGCCGAGGCGTGGCCGCCGGCCGCGGCGACCGAAATCGAGGTCGCAGCGGCGTATTCGAGCCTGTTCGCCCGTGGCTACGAGTACGGTCCGGCCTTTCGGCGGGTGCGGGCGCTGTGGCGGCGCGGCGCGGAGGTGTTCGCCGAGATCGCCGCCGAGGCGGACTCCGGGGTGCACGTCGAAGGTTTCGGAATCCATCCGGCGCTGCTGGACGCCGCGTTGCACGCCGGGTACTTGGCCGGTGCGTCGGAAGGTTATGCAGGACAGCTGGATTCGCCGTTCACCGGTACGGCCGGGCAGGTCGCGCTGCCGTTCGCCTGGGACACGGTGGAACTGCACGCCACGGAGGCCGCCGTGCTGCGGGTGCGGCTGACCCCGACCGGATCGTCGGTGTCGGTGCGGGTGGCCGACGAATACGGGCAACCGGTCCTGTCGGGATCGGTGACGGCACGTCCGATGCCGCTCGCGCAGCTCCTCGCGACCGCGTCGGGTGGCGTGGTCGACCCGGTCCTGGAACTGGTGTGGTCGCCTGCCACGGCCGAGCAGCCCGCGATCGATATCGAGGTGGGGCGCTGGGACGAGCTGGACGACGCCGCGCCGATACCTCCGGTGGTGCTCGTCGAAGCCGGTACGGGCCGGCGCGACACCGGCGGAACCGATGTCGTCAGTGGCACCCGGGACGAAATCGCGCGCATACTCGCGGTATTGCAGGAATGGTCGGCCCAGGAACGGTTCGCGGCCGGCACACTGCTGATCGCCACCAGCGGCGCGGTCGCCCTGACCGGCGAGGAGCTCACCGATCTCCCCGGTGCGGCGGTGTGGGGTTTGGTACGTGCCGCACAGGCCGAGGAACCGGGCCGAATCATCCTGGTGGACACCGACACCGGCCTCGACGAACACCTCGCGTCCACCGTGCTGGCGGTGGGCGAGCCACAGGTGGTCGTGCGCGGCGGCAGCACCCACACCGCTCGCCTGGTCCGGCCCACGGACGAACCCACGGACAGCAGCGACGACGCGGCCGCGTTCGGCGCGGGGACCGTGTTGATCACCGGTGGCACCGGTGGTTTGGGCGCGGTGCTGGCCCGGCACGTGGTGACCGAGCACGGCGTGCGGTCGTTGCTGCTGGCCAGCCGCAGCGGCCCGCGGGCCGAGGGCGCGGCAGCCCTGTGCGCCGACCTGGAACGGCTGGGCGCCCAGGTGCGGGTCGTCGCCTGTGACGTCGCGGACGCCGCGGCGGTAGCCGAGCTGATCACCGAAGTCCCGATCGAGCGGCCCCTGACCGGTGTCATCCATGCCGCGGGTGTGCTCGACGACGCGACCATCGCGTCCTTGACCCCGCAGCGGATGAACGCGGTACTGGCACCCAAGGCCGAGGCCGCCTGGTACCTGCACGAGGCAACCACGGACGCGAATCTGGCTGCGTTCGTGGTGTTCTCGTCGGTCTCGGGCACC
This sequence comes from Nocardia stercoris, assembly GCF_003696265.1. Taxonomy (GTDB): domain Bacteria; phylum Actinomycetota; class Actinomycetes; order Mycobacteriales; family Mycobacteriaceae; genus Nocardia; species Nocardia stercoris. The sequence goes on from NZ_RFFH01000005.1 coordinate 87,283, forward strand.
CTCGGTGGCCCCGGGCAGGGCAACTACGCGGCCGCGAACACCTTCCTCGACGCGCTGGTGGCCCACCGCCGGGCACGCGGGCTGGCCGGTCGGTCGCTGGCGTGGGGTCCGTGGGCCCGGTCGCGCGGCATGACCGCGCACCTGCAGGAGTCCGACGTGGCGCGGATGAGCCGGGGCGGGTTCACCGCGCTCACCGACGAACAGGCGCTGCGCGGCTGGGCCGCGGCACTGCGCCGGAATGCGCCGCACACGGTGATCGCGACCGTCGACACCGCCGCGTTGCGCGCTCGAGCCGAAGCCGGGTTGCTGCCCGCCGTGCTGCGCGAACTGGCCCCGGCGGCCCGCCACCGCGCGGCCATGTCGTCGCCGGTTTCCGGTCTGCGGCAACGACTTTCGGGACTGGACCGCGAACGGCAACGGCAGCTGGTCTTCGACACCGTCCGCACCCAGATCGCGGCCGTGCGAGGCGACGACAGTGTGTCCGCGATCGAGCCCGGGCACACGTTCGGGGACCTGGGTTTCGACTCCCTGAGCGCCGTCGAACTGCGTAATCGCCTCAAAACCGCCACCGGACTGTCGCTTCCGGCCGCCGTCATCTTCGACTACCCCACACCGCGAGCGCTCGCCGAGCACCTGGCCGATGAGTTGGCCGGCACCGCGAAAGACACCGCGGTCACCGCGAAAGTCGTTGCCGACGAACCGATTGCGATCGTCGGCATGGCGTGCCGGTACCCGGGCGGCGTCACCTCGCCCGAGGACCTGTGGAGACTGGTCTTCGACGGCGTCGACGCGACCTCCGAGTTCCCGGGCAACCGTGGGTGGGACACCGAGCGGATCTACGATCCCACCGGCGAGAAGCCGAACACCACCTACACCCGTGCGGGTGGATTCCTGCACTCCGCAGGCGAATTCGATCCGGCGTTCTTCGGGATCAGCCCCAATGAAGCGGCGTCGATGGATCCGCAGCAGTTCCTGCTGCTGGAGACCTCGTGGGAGGCCCTCGAACGGGCCGGCATCGATCCGGCCACGCTGCGGGGCAGTGCCACCGGAGTATTCGCGGGCATGATGTATCACGACTACCCGGCCAACGCGAATTCGGGATCCATTGCCTCCGGCCGAGTTTCGTATGTCCTCGGGCTGGAAGGGCCGTCGGTCACCGTGGACACGGCGTGTTCGTCGTCGCTGGTGGCCATGCACCTGGCCGGGCAGTCCCTGCGGTCGGGTGAGTCCGACCTGGCGCTGGCGGGCGGTGTGGCCGTGATGGCCACGCCGGAGGTGTTCGTGGAATTCAGCCGCCAGCGGGGGTTGGCCCCGGACGGGCGGAGCAAGTCGTTCGCCGACGCCGCCGACGGTGTGGCGTGGTCCGAGGGCGCCGGTGTGCTGGTGCTGGAACGGTTGTCCGACGCCCGGCGCAACGGGCACGAGGTGCTCGCGGTGATCGCCGGTTCGGCGGTGAATCAGGATGGTGCGTCGAACGGTTTGACGGCGCCCAACGGTCCCTCCCAGCGGCGGGTGATCCGGCAGGCGCTCGCGAACGCGGGAATCGCGCCGAGCGAGGTCGACGCGGTGGAGGCGCACGGCACCGGCACGACGCTGGGTGATCCGATCGAGGCCCAAGCACTGCTGGACACTTACGGTCGGGAGCGCGCCGCCGACCGGCCGCTGTGGCTGGGGTCGTTGAAATCGAACATCGGGCACGCGCAGGCCGCCGCGGGTGTGGGTGGCGTCATCAAGATGGTGATGGCGATGCGGCACGGGGTACTGCCGCGGACGCTGCATGTGGATCGGCCGTCGAGCAAGGTGGATTGGTCCGCGGGGCACGTCGAATTGCTGACCGAGCCGGTGGCGTGGCCGGACGTGGATCGGCCGCGCCGCGCGGGGGTGTCGTCGTTCGGCATCAGCGGCACCAACGCGCACGTCGTCATCGAGCAGGCGGCGCAACCTGTTCGCGCCCCGGGCGCGGGCGATGCCGTCGCAGCGGTGGTGCCGTGGGTGATCTCGGCGCGTAGCGATGCGGCGCTCGCAGACCAGGCCGGACGGCTGGTGGCGGCGGTGGTCGAGCGCGAGCTGGATCCGGCGGATGTCGGCTTCTCGCTGGCCACCACACGCGGCGTCTTCGAGCATCGCGCGGTTGTCTTCGGGGACAACCGAAGTGCGCTGCTGTCGGGGACCCGGGCGCTCGCCGCAGGCGCGCAGTCCGCGGGTGTGGTGTCCGGGCGCGTGGTCGCGGGCTCGACCGGGATGGTGTTCTCCGGTCAGGGTGCGCAGTGGGCCGGGATGGCGGACGAGTTGCGCCGGGCGTATCCGGTGTTCGCCGAGCACTTCGATGCGATCGTCGCCGAGGTCGATCCGCTGCTGGGACAGCCGGATTCGTTGCGTACCGCGTTGGCGGCCGCGGACCTCGTCGACCGGACGGTGTACGCGCAGGCCGGGTTGTTCGCCTTCGAGGTCGCGCTCTACCGATTGCTCGAATCGTGGGGCGTGCGGCCCGATATGGTCGCGGGCCATTCGATCGGTGAGGTGGCTGCCGCGCATGTGGCGGGGGTGCTCTCGCTGACCGACGCCTGTGTGCTGGTGGCGGCCCGGGGCCGGTTGATGCAGGACCTGCCCGGCGGCGGCGCGATGGTCGCCGTCGGTGCGTCGCAGGCCGAGGTGGCGCCCCTGCTGACCGCGGGGGTCTCGATCGCGGCGGTGAACGGTCCGTCGTCGGTGGTGGTCTCCGGAATCGAGGACGAGGTCGGCGCCGTGATCGAGACGTGCGTCGAACGTGGCTGGCGCACACATCGTTTGCGCGTCTCGCACGCCTTCCATTCGGCGCTGATGGAGCCCATGCTGGCCGAATTCGCCTCGGCGATCGAGGGTTTGACGTTTGCCGAGCCGGTGATTCCGCTCGTGTCGACCGTGACCGGTGCGGTGGTCACCGGCGAGATGACCGATCCGCGGTACTGGGCCGGTCAGGTCCGCGGCACGGTGCGGTTCGCCGATGCTGTTGCCGTCATGGCGGATTCGGGTGTGTCGAGGTTCGCCGAGATCGGTCCCGACGCGGCACTGACCCCGATGGTCGCGCAGATCGCGCCGGGTGGGGTGGCGCTGGCGCGGCGAGACCGGGCCGATGCCGCCACCGTGCTGACCGGGCTGGCCGGATTGTTCGTGTCCGGTGCCGAGGTCGACTGGGCCGCGCTCTGTGCCGGTAGCTCCGCGCGGCGAATCGACCTGCCCACCTATGCCTTCCAGTACGAGCGGTACTGGCTCGATGCCCGCAAGCAGCTCGCGCAGTCGTGGCTGGGTACCGAACTGGGCGGGGTGGCCGACGCCGGGCTCGAGACGGTGGACCACCCGCTGCTGGGTGCTGTTGTGTCGCATCCGGATTCGGGCCAGGTGAGCTTCACCGGCCGGTGGTCGCTGGACGCGGTGCAGTGGCTGGCCGACCACAGCGTGTACGGCACGGTGCTGCTGCCGGGCACCGGATTCGTCGAGCTGGCTGCCCACGTCGGCGGCCTGCTGGGCTGCGAGGTCGTCGACGAACTCGTCCTGCACACCCCGCTGACCCTGCCGGCCGCGGGCAGCGTCGCGGTGCAGGTCGTGGTCGCCGGCGCGGACGACGCCGGCCGGCGGCGGCTGCGCGTACATTCCCGGCAGGCGGCCGACGGGCCGTGGCTGCTGCACGCCGAGGGCGCTCTCGCCGTGGACACTTCCGGTCCGCACCACGCCGAGGTCGACCTGGCCACCTGGCCTCCGGTCGGCGCGCAGCCGCTGGACGTCGACGGCGCCTACGACGATCTGCTCGCCCTCGGATACGGCTACGGTCCGTTCTTCCAGGGGCTGCGGGCGGCCTGGCGACGCGGTGACGAACTGTTCGCCGAGGTCGCGCTGCCGGATCCGCAGGACGCCAACGGTTTCGGGATCCATCCCGCACTGTTCGACGCGGCCTTGCACGCCGGGATCCTGCACGGCCGCAAGGCCGGGGAAGCGGTGTTGCCGTTCGCCTGGAACCGGGTGGTACTGCACTCGTCCGGTGCCGCCACCGTGCGGGTCCGCAGTGTTCCCGCGGGCGACGACTTCGCCATCCAGATCGCCGATGAGCAGGGTCGGCCCGTTGTTTCGGTGGGCGCCTTGGTATCTCGGCCGGTGCCGGTCGAACGCCTGCGCACGGGCCGGGTGCCGGACGCCTTGTTCGCCGTGGAATGGGTTGCGGCGCCGCCGTCCTCGGACAGTGTCGAACCGGACCGCATCGCGATACTCGGTGCCGGCCGCGGCGACACCGGCTCGATCCGGCATTACCACGACCTCGCCGCCCTGATCGCCGAGCTGGACAAGGCCGCGGATCCGATCGTGCCCGATGTCGTCCTGCTCGAATGCCCGCGCCACGACGGCTCACCGACAGCGGCGGCCCGGCGGGTACTGGGTGGTGTGCTCGACACCGTTCAGCGGTGGCTGGCCGAAACTCGCTTCGCTGCTTCGCGGTTGGTGCTGCTCACCGAACACGCAGTGGCAGTGAACGATTCCGAGTTCCTCGCCCTGGACCAAGCTCCGGTCTGGGGTCTGCTGCGCGCCGCGCAGGCCGAACACCCGGGTCGATTCCAGCTCCTCGATGTGGCGCCGGGCGGCTCGGTCACCGCCGACACCTTGGCCGCCACGACCGGCGAACCGGAGGCCGCAGTGCGCGGCTCGACCGTGCTCGTGCCGCGGTTGACCCGGCGGGCACCGGGCACGAGGGCCGAGCCGATCGAGTCCGGCACCGTACTGGTGACCGGCGGCACCGGTGGACTCGGTGCGGTGCTCGCCCGCCACCTGGTAACCGAATGCGGTGTGCGCCATCTCCTTCTGACGTCCCGGCGTGGCCTGGACGCGCCCGGCGCCACCGCGGTGCGGGACGAACTGGCCGCGCTCGGCGCCGAGGTCACCGTGGCGGCGTGCGACGTGTCGGATCGGCCGGCGTTGACGGCGCTGCTGGCGGGCGTCTCCGCTGCGCATCCGCTGGTGGGCGTGGTGCACGCGGCGGGAATCGCCGACAACGGTGTGATCGAGTCGATGTCGGCGGAGCGCATCGACAGCGTGTTCCGTCCCAAGGCGGATGCCGCGTGGCATCTGCACGAACTCACGCGCGACATACCGCTGTCGTTGTTCGTGCTGCTGTCCTCCGCAGGTGGGTTGGTACTGGCCGCGGGCCAGGCGAATTACGCTGCGGCGAACGTCTTCCTGGACGCCCTCGCCGCGCACCGGCACGCCCTGGGATTGCCCGCGACCGCGCTCGACTACGGCATGTGGGAGCGGTCGAGCGGGCTCGGCGCGGAACTGTCCGAGGACGATTTCGATCGGATGCGCAGGCAGGGCTTCCCGCCACTGACCGAGCCCGAAGGTCTGGCCCTGTTCGACGCGGCGGTGGCCGCCGGGAGTCCGCAACTGGTGGCGCTGCGGATCGATCCGGCGGTGCTGCGCACCCGGGGCGAGCAGATCCCGCCCCTGGTTCGCGGACTCGTCCCGGCACCGCCGCGCCGGCGCGAGCCGACCTCGGCGGGTCAGGCACTGCTGCGACGGCTGGCCGGCCTCCCGGAAGCCGATCGCGACAGTGCGCTGGTCGATTTCGTCCGCACCGTGGCGGCCGGGATCCTCGGCCACGCCTCCGATGCGGGCGTCGCCCCGCAGCAGGCGTTCCAGCAGCTCGGGTTCGACTCGTTGAGCGCCATCGAGTTCCGCAACCGGCTCGACACCGCGACCGGGCTGCGACTTCCGGCCACGCTGATCTTCGATTACCCGACCCCGCAGGCCGTCGCCGAATTCATCGGTGCGCAACTCACCGGCACCGCCGCCGTCGAGGAGCGCGCGGTGCGCCGGGTCCGTGCCGACGACGAGCCGATCGCCGTGGTGGCTATGGCCTGCCGCTATCCGGGCGGGGTCGCGTCGCCGGAAGACCTGTGGCGACTGGTCGTCGAGGGCGGGGACGCCACCGGGGACATGCCGGTGGATCGGGGCTGGGACCTTGAGGGTATCTACGATCCCGAACCCGGCAAGGCAGGTAAGACCTATACGCGCAGCGGTGGATTCCTGTACCCCGCAGCCGAATTCGATGCCGATTTCTTCGGGATCAGCCCGAACGAGGCCACGATGATGGACCCCCAGCAGCGGTTGCTGCTGGAGGTCTCCTGGGAGGCCTTCGAGCGCGCCGGCGTGGATCCGGCGGCGCTGCGCGGCAGCTCGACCGGCGTGTTCACCGGTCTGATGTATCACGACTACGCCCGGGCCACCGGCACCGGCAGCGGCTCCGCGGGCAGTTTGGTCTCGGGCCGGGTGTCGTACGTGTTCGGCCTGGAGGGACCGTCGGTCACCGTGGATACGGCGTGTTCGTCGTCGCTGGTGGCCCTGCACCTCGCCGGGCAGTCGTTGCGCTCGGGCGAGTGCGACCTGGCCCTGGCAGGTGGTGCCGCGGTCATGGGGACGCCGGATATGTTCCTCGAGTTCGGCCGCCAGCGCGGGTTGTCGCCGGACGGTCGGTGTAAGTCGTTCTCCGACACCGCCGATGGGGTGGGCTGGGCCGAAGGTGTCGGCGTACTGGTGCTGGAGCGGTTGTCCGATGCTCGCCGCAACGGGCACGAAGTCCTCGCGGTCATCGCCGGTTCGGCGGTGAACCAGGACGGCGCGTCGAACGGCCTGGCCGCGCCGAACGGTCCGTCGCAGCGGCGGGTGATCCGCCAGGCCCTGGCCAATGCCGGTCTGACACCCGTCGACGTCGACGCGGTGGAGGCGCACGGCACCGGAACGACCCTGGGCGATCCGATCGAAGCCCAAGCGCTGCTTGCCACCTACGGCCAGGAGCGCGCTGCGGACCGCCCGCTGTGGTTGGGGTCGCTGAAGTCGAACATCGGTCACGCTCAGGCCGCGGCGGGTGTGGGCGGTGTGATCAAGATGGTGATGGCGATGCGGCACGGAGTGCTCCCGCGGACGCTGCATGCCGATCTTCCCAGCACCAAGGTCGACTGGACCGCGGGCCACGTGCGGTTGCTGACCGAGGCGGTGCCGTGGCCGGAGGTCGGTCGGGCGCGGCGTGCGGGCGTGTCATCGTTCGGTATCAGCGGTACCAATGCGCACGTCATCGTCGAACAGGCTCCGATGCCCGAATCCACGGCGACACAGCACCCGGCACGGGCGATTCCGGCGGGTGGATTGCTGCCGTGGGTGCTTTCGGCGCGCACTGGCGCGGCACTGGCCGCGCAGGCGGCCCGGCTGTCCGCGCAGGTAGATGTTCCGACATCGCCGATGGCAGAGCTCGATCCGGTCGATGTCGGCTTCTCGCTGGCGTCGACGCGCAGCGTGTTCACCCATCGGGCCGTCGTTCTGGCCGGGGACCGTGCGGACCTGACCGCGGGCGTGCACGCGGTGGCCGCGGGCGCGGACGCGCCCGGTGTGGTGTCGGGTAACGCGGTGGCGGGCTCGACGGCGGTGGTGTTCTCGGGGCAGGGCGCGCAGTGGGCCGGGATGGCGACCGAGTTGCGCAAGGCGCACCCGGTGTTCGCGGACCATTTCGACGCCATCGTGGACGAGCTGGATCCACTACTGGCACAGCCGGTTTCGCTGGGGGAGGCGTTGACGTCCGAGGAACTCGTCGACCGGACGGTGTTCGCGCAGGCGGGGTTGTTCGCGTTCGAGGTGGCGTTGTTCCGGCTGCTCGAATCCTGGGGTCTGCGTGCCGATGTGGTGGCCGGTCACTCTATCGGTGAGGTCGCCGCGGCACATGTGGCCGGAGTGCTGTCGCGGACCGACGCGTGTGTGCTGGTGGCCGCGCGAGGCCGGTTGATGCAGGCCCTGCCCCCCGGTGGGGCGATGGTCGCGATCGGTGCCGCCGAAAGCGATGTGCTGCCGTTGCTCTCGGGCGAGGTGTCGGTGGCGGCGGTGAACGGTCCGTCGTCGGTGGTGATCGCCGGTGCCGCGGACGCGGTCGCGGCTGTTGCCGGCGCGTGCGCCCAGAAGGGTTGGCGGACGAATCGGCTGCGGGTATCGCACGCGTTCCATTCGGCGTTGATGGAACCGATGGTTGCCGATTTCATCACGGCGATCGAAAACGTGACGTTCGGGCGACCGAGTATCGCCTTGGTGTCGACGGTGACAGGTGCGCGGGTCGGCGACGGGATGTGTGATCCGTCGTACTGGGCCGGTCAGGTTCGGGAGACGGTGCGGTTCGCGGATGCTGTTGCCACGATGGCGGATTCGGGTGTATCCAGGTTCGCCGAGATCGGCCCCGACGCGGTGTTGACCCCGATGATCGTGCAGACCCTCGACGGCGAGCACCCGGCCACGGTGGTGCCGCTGGCACGCCGCGGCAAAGCCGACGCCGTGTCGGTGGCCGATGGAGCGGCCCGATTGTTCGTCTCCGGCGCCGACCTCGACTGGGCCGCGTGGTACGACGGCACCGGAGCCCGGCGAATCCCCCTGCCCACCTACGCCTTCCAGCGTCACCGGTATTGGATGCCCGAGGGATCCACCGGTAGGGGCGATGCTCGATCGATGGGCCTGGCCACCACCGGACACCCGCTGGTTCCCACGGTGATCGCCCAACCGGACACCGGCGGTGTGATCCTGACCGGCCGCCTGTCGGTCCAGACGCATCCCTGGCTGGCCGATCACGGCGTGCTCGGCACCATGCTGTTCCCCGGAGCCGGTCTGGTCGAAATCGCCCTGCGGGCCGGCAGCCAGGTAAGCCTTTCGACGCTGGCGAACTTCGTTCTGCACGCGCCGCTGGTGCTGCCGGAAGCGGGCGGGGTCGCGGTGCGCGGTGTCGTGGGGGCCGAGGACGAGACAGGTCATCGCCTGGTACGGATCTACTCCTGTCCCGAAGGCGAGAGCGACCGCGCATCGTCGTGGACGCTGCATGCCGAAGGCACGCTCACCGCCGGTGCGGCGGCCGAGGCCGCCGACCTCACCGCGTGGCCTCCGATCGGAGCGCAGCCGCTGCCGGTCGGCGGGGTCTATGACGACCTCCGCGCCGGTGGGTACGAGTACGGGCCGTCCTTCCAGGGTTTGCGGGCGGCATGGCGGCGCGGCGACGAAGTGTTCGCCGAGGTCGCGCTGGCCGACCCACGGGAAGCCGCGGAATACGGACTCCATCCCGCGCTGCTCGACTCGGCCCTGCATGCCCTGCTCATCGGCGACGCCGGGCACGCCGACGCGCCCGGGCCGGCGTTGCCGTTCGAATGGTCCGGGGTCACCGTGCACGCGCCGGGAGCCGACGTCTTGCGCGTTCGCGCGACCCGCGTCGGCGACCGTACGGTGCGGGTAGATCTCGCGGATCCGACCGGCGCTCCGGTGGCGACGGTGCGCCGACTGGCCGCCCGGCCGATCGATACCGTGCAGCTCGCGGCGCTCGCGTCCACGGTCGACAACGCGCTGTACCAGGTCGATTGGATACCGATGTCGGTGTCCGACAGCGAGATACATTCCGTGTCGTGGGCGGATCTCGGTGACGAGGTTCCGGACGCGGTAGTGCTGGATGCCCCGGCGGGCAATGATCCCGACGCCGTTCGCGCCGCGACTCACGCTGTGCTGCACGTGCTTCGAACCTGGATGGCCGATCCACGATCCGGTCGGTCGGCGCTGGTGATTCGGACCAGCGGCGCGGTTTCCGTTGCCGGGCAGGATATTACGAACCTCGCCGGTGCCGCGGTGGCCGGGCTGGTCCGCTCCGCCCAGGCGGAGAGCGCGGGGCGAATCGTCCTGATGGACACCGATTCCGACGTCGCCGGTCCGTTGGGCGGGATACTGGCCTCCGGAGAACCGCAGGTGGCCGTGCGCGGTGGGCGGGTGCACAGCGCGCGACTGGTCGCGGCGACGACCACGCCGGCCCCGAGCGTCGCTTTCGGTCCGGACGAGACCGTGCTCGTCACCGGCGCCAGCGGCTTCCTCGGCGGATTGTTCGCCCGGCACCTGGTGAACACCCACGGCGTCCGGCACCTGCTGCTGCTGAGCCGGCGTGGCGAGTCGGCGCCCGGCGCCGCCGAGCTGGCGGCCGAGCTGCGCGCTGGTGGTGCCGAAATCGACTTCGTCGTCTGCGACGTCGCCGATCGTGCCGCGCTCGCCGAGATACTGTCCGCGGTCCCCGCGAACCGTCCGCTCACCGGTGTGCTTCACACGGCCGGTGTGCTCGACGATGGCGCCGTCGCCTCGCTGACCCCGGATCGGATGGATGCGGTGTTACGGCCCAAGGTCGATGCGGCCCTGCACCTGCACGAGCTGACCGCCGAGCTGCCGCTGAAGGCGTTCGTGCTGTTCAGCTCCGCGGCCGGAGCGCTCGGCAGTCCGGGGCAGGGGAACTACGCCGCGGCCAATGCCTGCCTGGACGCGGTGGCGACGCACCGCCGGGCATCCGGACGCCGCGGGCAGTCTCTCGCGTGGGGGCTGTGGAGCGGCGGCGGCATGGGCGCCGAGCTCGGTGACGTCGACCGGCGCCGCATGGCCCGTTCGGGGATGCTGCCGCTCTCGGCGGAGCACGGCTTGGCGCTGTTCGACGCCGCCGTCGAAATCGACACGGCGGCACCTGTTCTGGCCAGGCTCGACCGGGTCGGGCTCCGCGGCGCGGGGTTCGCGACGGCACTGCTGTCCGGGCTCGTCCCCCCTCGCCCGGTATCGGCCGCCCCGGCCGCACTGCGCGCCCGGCTGGCCGGCATTCCCGAGGGCGAACGCCTCGGTGTGCTCGTCGATGTGGTTCGTGACCAGGTGGCCGCGGTGCTGGGGCATCGGAACGCGAAGGCCGTCGCGGCCGACCGGGCCTTCAACGAGCTGGGCTTCGATTCGATCACCGCCGTCGAATTCCGCAACGCCCTCCAAACCGCTACCGGCCTGCCCTTGCCGGCGACGCTGGTCTTCGACTACCCGTCACCGGAGGTGCTGGCCGAACATCTGGCCGAAGAGTTCGCCGGTGACCACCGTCCCGACGCATCGGCAAGTGTGTCGGAGGACGAGATTCGCAGTGCGCTCCAGACGATTTCGCTGACCCAGCTCCGCGAAGCCGGACTACTGGAGGCGCTCGTGCGACTCGCTCACGGGCAGCGACGCCCCGGCGAGGCAGCAGCCCGCGCCGAGACCGCAGAGGACAGCGCGGACGAGTCCATCGACGAACTCGACATCGACGACTTGATCAATCTGGCTTACAACTCCGAGGACTGACAGCGATATGACGAACGCCGAAACGCCTGAAGGCACAGCAAAACTCGCCGCTGCGCTGCGGGCCTCACTGAAGGAAACCGATCGGTTGCGAGCGCGCAATCGTCAGCTCGACGCGGCCTTGCGTGAGCCGATCGCGATCGTGGGAATGGCCTGCCGATACCCCGGCGGCGTCGAGTCACCGGAAGACCTGTGGCGACTGGTCTCCGACGGCGTCGACGCCGTCACCGACCTCCCGACCAACCGCGGCTGGGACATCGAGCGCATCTACGACCCGACCGGCGAGCAGCCCAACCGTTCCCACACCCGTTCGGGCGGATTCCTGCACACCGCCGGCGATTTCGATCCCACCTTCTTCGGCATCAGCCCGAACGAAGCGGCCACCATGGATCCACAGCAGTTCCTGCTGCTCGAAACCTCCTGGGAGGCATTCGAACGCGCCGGAATCGACCCGGCGACCCTGCGCGGCAGCGCGACCGGCGTCTGGGTCGGCATGATGTACCACGACTATCCGGCCGCCGCGAACGCGGGATCGCTGGCCTCGGGCCGGGTCTCCTACACCTTCGGACTCCAGGGACCGTCGGTCACCGTCGACACGGCGTGTTCGTCCTCGCTGGTGGCCATCCATTCGGCGGCCGCCGCACTGCGCTCGGGCGAGTGCGAGCTGGCCCTGGCGGGCGGTGTGACCGTGATGGCGGGCCCGGATACGTTGGTGGAGTTCAGCCGGCAACGCGGACTGGCCGTCGACGGCCGATGTAAGTCGTTCTCCGACAGCGCCGACGGCGTCGGCTGGGCGGAAGGTGCCGGTGTGCTGGTGCTGGAACGCCTGTCCGACGCGCAACGCAACGGCCACCGGATTCTCGCCGTGGTGGCCGGTTCGGCGGTGAACTCCGACGGCGCCTCCAACGGGCTGACCGCGCCCAACGGCCCCGCGCAGCGGCGCGTCATCGAGCAGGCGCTGACCAATGCCGGCATCTCGGCCGCCGACGTCGACGTGGTCGAGGGGCACGGCACCGGAACGACTTTGGGTGACCCGATCGAAGCGCAGGCCTTGCTCGGCACCTACGGCCGTGATCGCGGGCCGGAACGGCCGCTGTGGCTCGGGTCGCTGAAGTCGAACATCGGACACGCACAGGCCGCCGCCGGCGTGGGCGGCGTGATCAAGATGGTGCTGGCGATGCGGCACGGAACACTGCCGCGCACGCTGCACGTGGACCGGCCGTCGACCAAGGTCGACTGGTCCGCGGGCGAAGTCCGGCTGTTGACCGAACCGGTGCCGTGGCCGCTGCTCGATCGCCCACGCCGCGCGGGCGTGTCGTCCTTCGGCATCAGCGGTACCAACGCACACGTCATCCTCGAACAGGCTCCCGCCGCGACGACCCCGGCCGAGCCCGCCGATGTGGCGGCCCCGGCCGAGCCCGCCGGGGCGGTCATGCCCTGGGTGCTGTCCGCCGCCGGTTCCGGTGCGCTCGGCGATCAGGCCGTCCGCTTGGGGTCGTATGTCCGCGAAAACGCCGTCGCGGCACACGATGTCGGATACTCCCTGGCCACCACCCGCGCCACACTCGGCCATCGAGCGGTGGTCCTCGGTGCCGATCGCGACGAACTGCTGTCGGGTACCGAGGCATTGGGTCGCGGATACTCCGTACCCGGTGTGGTGTCGGGTCGCGCGGTGTCGGGTTCGACGGGGTTCGTCTTCTCGGGTCAGGGTGCGCAGTGGGCCGGTATGGCCGAGCGGCTGCGTACGCACCCGGTTTTCGCGGCGACGTTCGACGAGGTCGTCACCGAGCTGAATCCGCTTCTCGACCAGCCGATTTCGCTCGGCGAGGCGCTGACCGCGAAGGGCCTGATCAACCAGACGGTCTTCGCGCAGGCAGGCCTGTTCGCCTTCGAGGTCGCACTGTATCGCCTGCTCGAGGCGTGGGGTCTGCGCCCCGACGTGGTGGCGGGCCACTCGATCGGCGAAGTCGCCGCCGCGCATATCGCCGGAGTGCTGTCGCTGTCGGACGCCTGCGCCTTGGTGGCCGCGCGCGGCCGGTTGATGCAGGCGCTCCCCGCGGGTGGAGCGATGCTCGCGGTGGGAGCGCCGGAATCCGCGGTGGCCCCGCTGCTGACCGCCGGGGTCTCGATTGCGGCGGTGAACAGCCCCACCTCGGTGGTGGTCTCCGGCATCGAGACCGAGGTCGACGCGCTGGCCGAGGTGTTCGCCGAGAAGTCCTGGCGGACAAGCCGTTTGCGGGTGTCGCACGCGTTCCATTCGGGACTGATGGAACCGATGTCGGCGGAGTTCGCCGCTGTGGTCGAGGGTTTGAGCTTCGCCCGGCCGACCGTTCCGCTGGTATCGACCGTGACCGGCGCCCGGGTAACCGATGAGATGTCGGACCCGGCGTACTGGGTGCGTCAGGTCCGCGCCACGGTGCGGTTCGCCGACGCGGTGAACACCATGGCGGACGCGGGTGTGGTGCGCTTCGCCGAGATCGGACCGGACGCGGTTCTCACGCCGATGGTGGCCGGCACCGTGGACGCCGAAGGCACCGTCGCGGTCGCGATGGCGCGCCGCGACGAGGCCACGACTGCCACGGTGACAACCGCGGTCGCGACGTTGTACGTGTCGGGTGCCCAGGTGGATTGGTCCGCGTTCCATCCCGGTGCGCAACCGATCGACCTGCCCACCTACGCGTTCCGACGCGAGCGGTTCTGGCTCGATGCGAAGCGGTATCTGTCGACGACGTGGCTGGGCGCCGAAGCCATCGGCGCCGATGCCGCGGGATTGGACCCGATCTCCCATCCCCTGCTGGGAGCGGTTGTCCCGCAGCCCGATTCGGACGGGGTGAGCTTCGTCGGCCGATGGTCGGTGGACTCGGTCGGATGGCTGGCCGAGCACAGCGTGCTCGGTACGGCACTGTTGCCGGGCGCCGGCTTCGTCGAATTGGCGACCCATGTGGGCGGATTGCTCGGTCACCCGAGAGTGGACGAGCTGATCCTGCACGCGCCGTTGACACTGCCCGCCCGCGACGGAGTCTCGGTACAGGTGGTGGTCGGCGCGGCGAACGATGCCGGTCGACGGCGCATCACAATTCACTCGCGCCAGCCGGATGCCGTGACATGGACGTTGCATGCGCAGGGCGACCTCACCGCCGACGACGGCCGGCCCGATTTCGATCTCGCCGCCTGGCCTCCGGCGGACGCCGAGGCGATCGACGTCGCCGACGCGTACACCGAGATGCTGGATGCCGGTTACGGATACGGCCCCTGTTTCCAGGGCATGCGGGCCATGTGGCGACGCGGCGAGCACGGCGCCGACGGCCACGAGCTGTTCGCCGAGGTGGCCCTGCCGGATCCGGCGGCCGCCGCGGGATACGGCCTCCACCCCGCACTGTTCGACGCGGCCATGCATGCCCTCATCGTGGATCGAATTCGCACCGGTGGCCTCGACGCGCCGGCGCTGCCGTTCAGCTGGCGTGGCGTCGCGCTGCACACGGCCGGATGCAGCGCCGCCCGGGTCCGAATCCGGGTGCACGACAACCGTTTCACGCTGTGGCTGGCCGACAGCACCGGCAGCCCGGTGTTGTCGGTCGACTCGCTGGACACCCGTCAGGTGTCCCCGGACAGACTGCGCGCCGACCGGGTGGCCGATGCCTTGTTCACGGTGGATTGGATCGCCGCGACGCCGGCCGCCACCGGTTCGGTAGCCCCCGCGCGTACCGCGGTGCTCGGCGCGCCGGGTGCGGCGGACGTACTCGGCTATCCGGACCTCACGACGCTGGTCGCGGAACTCGACGCAGCTGACGACGCTGTTGTCCCTGAGCTCGTTTTGCTCCATTGCGCGGATACCGACGACGCGTCGTCGCACGCCGCCCGCGAGGCGGTGCACGGCGTGCTGGCCACCGTTCAACAGTGGTTGAGCGACCCTCGATTCGCCGAGTCCCGTCTGGTGATTCTGACCAGCGCCGCGGTACGCACCAGCGAGTACGAGCAGGTACGCCCGGCGCAGGCGCCGGTCTGGGGTTTGGTGCGCGCGGCTCAGGCCGAACATCCGCACCGATTGCAACTGTTGGACCTCGATGGTTCGGCCGACCACGATCCGGTCGCCGTCGCCACTGCCGCCGCGGCCCTGGCGACCGAGCCCGAGGGCGCGCTGCGCGGTGCGAATCTCCTGGTGCCGCGGCTGGTTCCGCATCAGCTCACCGAGACGAGCCGCGAGCCGGTCGAGCCGTTGGACACCGGCACCGTACTGATCACCGGCGGCACCGGTGGGCTGGGTGCGCTGTTCGCACGGCACCTGGTCACCGAATACGGTGTGCGGCGGCTGGTGCTGACATCCCGGCGGGGGCCGCAAGCTCCCGGCGCCGACGCGCTGCGCGCCCAGTTGACCGAACTCGGTGCGCAGGTGACCGTCACGGCCTGCGACGTCTCCGATCGAGACGCGCTGAAAGCGCTGCTCGACCGGATCGGGTCCGAGCACCCGCTCACGGGTGTCGTGCATGCGGCGGGCGTCGCCGACAACGGCCTGATCGAATCGATGACGAGCCGTCGCATCGATGCCGTGTTCGCGCCCAAGGCCGACGCCGCGTGGCATCTGCACGAACTCACCAGTGACCAGCCGCTGGCGCTGTTCGTTCTGGTGTCCTCCGCCGGGGGGTTGGTACTGGCCGCCGGGCAGGCCAATTACGCGGCGGCCAACGTGTACCTCGATGCCCTCGCCACCTACCGCCGGGCGGCCGGGTGGACGGCCACGTCGATCGATTACGGCCTGTGGGAACGATCGAGTGGTCTGGGAACGGAACTGTCGGACGAAGATTTCGAACGGATGCGGCGACAGGGCTTTCCGGCGCTGTCCGAATCCGACGGACTGGCGCTGTTCGATGCCGCCGTGGCCTCCGGTGTCGCCCAGCTGGCCGCGTTGCCTGTCGACCGAGCCGTGCTCCGCGCGCGAGCCGACCACGCACCCGCCCTGGTCCGCGGGCTGGTACCGATATCGGCACAGCCCGAGCAGCCGTCAGCGCTGCTGGAGCTGGTCGGCCTGCCGTCCGATGAGCGGCTTCCTCGGCTTGTGGAGTTCGTGCGCAAGCAGGCGGCCGCGACGCTCGGCTATGCGGATGTCGATCTCATCGCGGTCGACAATGTGTTCGGCGAAATGGGATTCGACTCGATCACCGCGGTCGAATTCCGCAACGCCCTGCGCGACGCTACGGGCGTGCAGCTGCCGGGCACCCTCGTCTTCGACTATCCGACGCCGCAGATTCTCGCGAAACAACTGGACGAAAGGTTGGCCGAAGGCGAGGGCGCCCTCGCGACCGCTGTCCGCACGGCCGCCGAACGAGATCGTGAGGAGGGTGTTGCCGACGACTCGCTGTACGGAATGTTCCGCACCGCGGTGGGGAGGGAGCAGTTCTCGGTCGCTTTCCTGCTCCTGCACCTGACGGCACAGATGCGTGACCAGTTCACCGCCGACGACGAGCTGGACGTCGAGCCGGAGATCATCCGATTGACCGACGGCGCCGCCACGCCGCGCATCATCTGCATCGCCCCGCCGATGGCGGCGGGCGGTGTGCGCCAGTACGCCAGAGTGGCCAGCAAACTGCGGACAGCCCGTGACGTGGTCGGCCTCGCACCTATCGGGTCCCATGCGGGCCAGCCACTGCCTACCGACTATGCCGCGGCCACCAAGGCGTTGGTCCGGCCCATCCTCGACGCCGCCGAGGGTAAGCCGTTCATCCTGTTCGGGTACTCCTCCGGCGGGGTCCTGGCCTACAGCGTCGCCGAACAACTGGAAGCTCTCGGCGGTCCCGCGCCCGCGGGAGTGGTGCTGGTGGACAGCTACCGGGTAGCCGAGGGCGACGGAAGTGAGTGGATCCTCAAGCCGGTCGCCGAGAACATGGTGACCAACGAGGCGGCCTTCGATCGATTCGACCCCGCCAGGTTGACCGCTATGGGCCAGTACATTCAGGTCCTCCGCGGTATTTCCCCCGGGAAGATCACCGCGCCCACCCTGTTCCTCCAGTGCGCACAGCGGATTCCCGGCGTCCCCGAGGACTTCGATGCGTGGCAAGCCCAGCCGTGGGACGAGAGCCATCGCGTGGTCCAGGTGGATGCCAACCACTTCGCCATGCTGCACGACGGATCGGATCAGGTCGCCGCGGCGGTCGACGATTGGCTGGAAGGGCTGGAATGACGATTCGGCCGGGAGGGCGATTCGCCCTCCCGGCCGCAGATCCCGCGCCGGGCGCGAGCTATCCGATCATGCGCCGGTATACGTGAGCCGAACCGCCGCACACCACGGTATCCGCTTGGCGCCCATCGGCATCCGGGGGCCGACGGGCGCCACCGCGAGCGACCACAGGAGCGGGGGCAAGCGGCGGAATCGGGCCGCCGTACGGAACAATCCGACCACCCCGTCCGCGGTCCAACCCGCATCGGCGAAGAATCGCAGCGGTTCGAGCGGCCCGAATTTCCAGGGTGAATTCTCGAGTAGCTTCTTGTTGACTCGGTTGAACCGATCGACCACCGGCTTGTTGTTCACATCCATGATCCACCAGTTGATTTCGGGCCGCGCCAGTGCCGCGGCCAATCCCGAGACCTCGTCTTCGGACAGGTAGTACACCAGCCCTTCGGTCAGTACGAGTGCCTTCTTCGCGCCTTCGAGCGCCTGGTCCAGGAATTGGTCGCGCGCCTTCGGGTCCGCGAGATCCACTGCGGCGCGGGTGAGCACGCAGCGGGGGGTCTCGTTTTCCAGAAGAAGGTTCTTCTCGGCGATCAAATCCGGTAGGTCGGCTTCGATCCAGCGGAGATCGGCGCGCAGATCGAGTCGATACGGTCGCGCGTCCAATCCCGCTGCCATATTGATGACCAGATCGCAGCCTTCGGTGAGGGTTTCGATGATCAGATCGTCGATGACCCTGGTTCTGGTGACCAGGTTCCAGCCGGCCAGCGAGTTCCGTGGCTCATTCGCGACGATGGCCTTGCCGGTTTCGCCGGCGAGCCGCTCCGCGAGCGGGTCGTGAAAGAGCGCGTCGGTACGGGCGGATTCGATCGCGCGATACGCGGCCACCCAATGGGCGGTGTCCGAGACATTCGAAACGGGTCCAGCGGAATTAGCCATAGTTGCAGTCTCGCACAATAATTCGCCGTGGGCACAGCGAGACCTCGCGGCGAATCAGTGAATCGCATTGCGGGCGGAGCGATTGCCGCGTTACAGCAGGACGGGAACCGACCGATGGCCGTTGGAAACGAAGCTGCCCAGCGGCCGGAGTTCGGCGGGGTCCACCGCCAATCGCATATTCGGAAACCGCTCGAACAAGGCCGGCAGTGCGATCGCCGCCTCGAGCCGGGCCAATGGCGCACCGAGACAATGGTGCGCACCGTATCCGAAGGCGACGTGCTCCTTGTTTGCCCGGTGCACGTCGAAATCCCCAGCGGTGCCACCGTGAATCCTCGGGTCCCGACTCGCGGCCCCGTAGGAGGCGAGGATCGCCTCGCCCGCGGCGATCCGAACGCCGGCGATCTCGATATCGTCGACCGCGTATCGCAGAGGCAGATGCGTGATCGGCGGCTGGTATCGCAGCGCTTCCTCGATCACCTCCGACCATGGCGCCCGGCCGGCGAGTACTTCGGCGCGCTGTTCCGGGTTGGTCAGCAAGGCGACGATCGCCTGGTCGAGCAGATTGACCGTAGTCTCGTGACCGGCATTGATCACCAGAATCAAGGTGTCGATCAATTCTTTTTGCGTCAGCCGGTCGGAGTCCTCGTCGACAGCCGAGAGCAGCGCACTCGTCAGGTCGTCGCCGGGGTGGCCGCGGCGGTAGAAGATCAATTGCCCCATGAGTGAGACCATGGTGCGGACATTGGCCTGCGCCTGCGCCGGCGTGAAGGAAGTGTCGAAGAACCCGTCGACGCACGCGTGGATTTTGGCATCCAAATGCTTTGGTACGCCGAGCAATTCACCGATAACCTGGATCGGCACCGGGTACGCGTAGGTGGGCCGCAAGTCGACGACTTCACCCGCGGGAATGGCATCCAGCCGTTTCAGCAGTCCATCGACGATGGCTTCGATCCCCGGACGCATCAGGGTGGTACGACGATTTGTGAATGCCGGGGCCACGAGTTTGCGGAGGCGGCGGTGCTGGGGGCCGTAAGCGGTGAACATGTTCTCCGCTATGACCCACGGGTGCAATGGCCACCGGTGATCGATCTCCCCGTTCTTGTAGGCCGTCCAGTGCTGCCGTGGATCCTTGGACACTCGGGGATCGGCGAGCAGTTCTTTCAGCACCGCCGCATCGGTGACCGCCCAAGCCCGTACCCCACCGGGCAATCCCACCACCGAGACCGGCCCGCGCAGGCGTATCCGCTCGTTCTCGGCCTGAACATCGGCACCCGTGGGATCCAGCACAATTGCTTCAGTATTCAAGGACCAAACTCCCGAGCCGCGGGGCGAACCCCATACTGCCTCAATCTTGTTCCAGCGCAGGTCATACGAAACCGACCCGCCTTACCGACACCACCTCGCGCAGCGGAAGGCGCTGGGCGACAACTCGATTCCCACAGCGAACTTACCATCATCGGTTCGAGTCGCGGACATCGTGCGAACGCGGTGTCAGCGGGACTTCAGCCGAGCGGGCATGTGCGCATACCCGTGCAGAGTGGACAGCGGCCGGCGGGTCGGCTCGCCGTCGAGGCGGATATCCGGGAAGCGTTCGAAGAGGGCAGGCAATGCATGCAGGGCCTCCAGTCGCGCCAGGTACGCGCCGAGGCAACCGTGTATGCCGGTGCCGAAGGAGAGGTGATCCCCGGCGTTGGGGCGGGTGACGTCGAACCGGGTCGGGTCGGGGAATTTGACGGGATCGCGGTTGGCGCCGGCCAGGGAGACGAGGACCGACTTTCCCGGCTCGAGGGGAACGCCTCCGTCGAATTCCACCGGCTCCAGGACGCGACGGACGGTCATCTGGATCGGCGGGTCGAAGCGCAGCAGTTCCTCGATCGCAAGTGGCCAGCGCTCGGGCTCGAGGCGAAGGAGGTCGAGTTGACCGGCGTGGGACAACAGGAGCGGGACGGCATTACCGATCAGGTTCGTGGTGTTGATGAAACCCGCGCCCAGCAGCAGGCTGGCGCTGGACAGCAATTCGTCGTCGGTCTGGTCGCTCGTGGAGACCAGGAGGCTGAAGATATCGTCCCCGGGTTCGCGGCGCAGCTTCTCGATGTGAGCTGCGAGGTAGTCCTTCATCGCCGCGGTCGCGGCCATCGCGTGGCGGTGGGTCTGCCAGGAAACTCCGACATCCAGAAGCGGAGCGACCGCGTACCCCCAACGCTGGAACAGCGGGCGATCGGCCGCCGGGAAGCCCATCATCTCCGCGATGAGAGCGATCGGCACCTGCGCGGCGAAATCCGCGATCAGGTCCGCGGATCCGCGCGCAGCCATCGCGTCGAGCAGCTCCGCGATGACTTCGCGGACCTGATCGCCCAGGCGGGAGACGGCGCGGGGGGTGAACGCGGAGGCGACCGATTTGCGCAGGCGTCCGTGCTCCGGCGGGTCCTGCGCGAACATGGATGGCGCTTCGATCGGGTTGGGTGGCAACACAACTCGCTCGGCGTAGCGGCGCAACAGGAGGGGCACGGCCGGATCGATCGGCACGCGCACGCCGAATCGTCTGTCGCGCAGGATTTCCCGGCACAGCTCGTAGTCGAAGGCGGCATAACCGAACGGCGTGAGCTGCACCCCGCCGGCGCCGCGCAGCTGATCGATCAGCGAGTAAGGGTCGTCGTAGCCTTCATCCCCGCTGAGCAGTCGGGCGAACGGGTCACCCACGCCGCGCAGCGCGAGAAACCCCAGCCGCGGCAACCCGTGCTCCGCCGCCCACCGTATCGAGTACCCCGCGTTCATTGAACCCCTGTGTCGTAACGAAAACCGCAAGGGCCAACGCCTCGCCGATCCCAATATAGGCGGCCGGGGCCCACCTGCCATCGCTGAACGACATCGCGCTCGCTGCACGATCCTGGAGATCGTTCGAAGTGGGTCGCGGCCACGATCGAAGGCTGCCGGCGGGGTAGGACCGGCAGCCGGGTGGGCGAGTGCTCGCCCGGCCGTCAGGATCCGCTCGACTCCTCCGGGGCGTGCAGCCGGCCCGCACGCAACAGGGCCTGCCAGTGCTCCCGGTCGTACTCGGCCGGCTCGGTGTCGAGCAGGAACGCCTGGACGATCTTGGTGAACCGGTCCGGGTCGGCGTGGTGCGGGAAATGGCCCGCGCCCTCGAACACCTCGAGCTGGCTGCCCGGGAACAGCGCATGCGCGGTCTCGGCATGCCGATAGGGGATGATCGCGTCCTCGGTGCCCCACATGATCATCGCGGGCATCGAAGCGGCGAGGTAGCCGCGATCGAGCATGGTGATCGCCTGCCCGTACGGATCGGCAGCCGCGCGGATGGTGCGTAGGAATGCCCGGCGCGCAGTGGGATTCGCGAGCTTCCCGTACAGGCGCAGCACGTAGTCGAGGTCCTCGCCCAGACCCATGCCGCCGAGGCGGCGCAGCACCGGCGCCAGCAGGTGCACCGCCGCCCGGACCGGCGGACTGGTCAGCACCGAGATCGCCGGATCCGCGCCGGGCATGGTCGCCGCCCGGAACACCGGATGCACCCCGCGGCCCATCCCGGCGCTGGCCACCAGGATCAACCGCTCGCACCGGTCCGGGAACTGGTAGGCGAACTGCAGCGCCACACCCCCGCCGAGCGAATGTCCGACCAGGGTCACCCGGTCGATCCCCAGCACGGTGAGCAGGTCGCGCATCCCGCACGCGTACGCGGCGACCGCGTAGTCGGCCCGCGGTTTCGCGGACTCGCCGTGTCCGAGCAGATCCGGTGCGATGACCGTGTAGTGCTCGGCCAGTTCGTCGAACACCGGCTCCCAGGTCACCGAACTGTCCGCGATCCCGTGGATCAACAACAGCGGCGGCCCGGAACCGGCCATCCGGTAGGCCCGGCGGTAGCCGTGTACCCGGACGTAATGTAGATCCGCTCCCATCTCGTGAGTGTGGTCGCGCCGCGTTGCCGGGTGATCTACGGCGTGTTAGTAGCGTGTGACATGGGCTTATGTGGCGCGGGTGAACCGCGCCGCGAGGGTGCGGACGGCGTCGGCCAGTTCCGGCGGGGACTCGACCTCGAAGTCGACGTCGAGCGCGGCCACGGTCAATGCCACCAGCGGATAGGAGTCCGAACCCATTTCGAGGCGGCAGGTGTGCTCGTCGATCGGGGTGACGATGCCTTGCAGGCGGCCGGCGAGGTCCTCGGCGGGCAGGTGGACGCGCAGCACCGAACGGTAGGGCCACATGGCGAAACCCATGGTGCGGCGCAGGTAGGCGACGACGTCGCCGTCGGGGGAGGGGCGGTGGGTGAAGCGGCGGCCGTTGGGGGTGCGCGGCGATATCCGGTCGACCCGGAAGGTACGCCAGTCGGCCCGGTCGGTGTCCCAGCCGACGAGATACCACTTGTCGTGCCAGTGCACGATCCGGTGTGGTTCGACGCTGCGGCGGGACTCGGTGCCGGTGTGGCCCCGGTAGTCGAAGCGCAGGGTCTCGGCGGCCCGGACGGCCGCGGACACGGCGGTCAGCGTGCCGGGGTCGACGGCGGCCGCGCTTCGGGGCGGCACCGTCACCACAGCGCCGCGCAGCGCGTCGACCCGATGCCGGAGCCGCGCGGGTAGCACCTGTTCCACCTTGGTGAGGGCGCGCAGCGAGGTCTCCTCGAGGCCGGCGATGCCGCCGGTCGCGGTGGCCTGCAGGCCGACCGTGACCGCCACCGCCTCGTCGTCGTCGAGCAGCAGCGGCGGCAGTGCCGCGCCGGCGCCGAGCCGGTAACCGCCGACCGGTCCGCGCACGGCGTGCACCGGATACCCCAGTTCCCGCAGCCGGTCCACGTCGCGGCGCACGGTGCGGGTGGTGATGTCGAGGCGTTCGGCCAGTTCGGTTCCGGTCCAGTCCCGGTGCGTCTGCAACAGGGACAGCAGGCGCAGCAGGCGGGCGGAAGTGGTTTCGGGCACGGCACGATCATCGCGCACATATAGGACCGAAAGTGTCCTATACGCACGAGATGGTCAGGGCATGACTTCTTCGGCGATCACTCCGTTCCGCATCGACATCCCGCAGGCCGACCTCGACGACCTGAACGACCGGCTCGCCCGGACCCGGTGGCCCGACGCGCTGCCGGGAGTGGGCTGGTCCTACGGTGTCGATCGCGACTACCTGATCGAGCTGACCGAGTACTGGCGCACCGGCTACGACTGGCGCGAGCACGAGGCGCAACTGAACAAGATCCCGCAGTTCACCACCGAAATCGACGGCCAGAACGTGCATTTCATGCATGTGCGGTCACCCGAACCGGACGCGACCCCGCTGATCGTCACCCACGGCTGGCCCAGCACGCCAGCCGATTTCCTCGACATCCTCGGGCCGCTGACCGATCCGCGGGCGTACGGCGGGGATCCGCGCGACGCGTTCCACGTCGTCGCGCCGTCGATCCCGGGATTCGGGTTCTCCGGCCCGACCCGCGACACCGGCTGGGACGTGCCCCGGATCGCCCGGGCCTGGGCGGAACTCATGCGGCGGCTCGGCTACCACCGTTACGGCGCGCAGGGCGGCGACTACGGCAGCCTGATCTCGCCGGAGCTCGGCCGGGTCGCACCGGACCGGGTCATCGGCGTGCACGTGAACGCGCTCGCCGACGCCGCGACCGTGAGCGGCTCGGGCCGCGAACTCGGCGACCTGTCGGAGGACGACCAGCGCAAGGCGATCGCGAACCAGATGTGGTGGTTCGGCCACAACGGCTACGCCACCCAGATGGCCCTGCGCCCGCAGACCATCGCCTACGCCCTCAACGATTCCCCCACCGGGCAATTGGCGTGGAATCTGGAATGGTTCGTCGACTGGGACCCGACGGCCACCGACCGGGCGCCCGTCGACCGCGACCGCATCCTCACCGATGTGACCACCTACTGGCTGACTGGTACCGCGGGCTCGGCCGCCCGCCTCTACCGCGAGTCCGGCGCGTCCTGGGGTAGCAAGCCGGCGCCCTCGGGCGTGCCGACCGCGGTCGCGAACTTCCTGGGCGACCGGGCCGTGCGCGGCCTCGCCGAGGTGGCCAATACCGTTGTCCGCTGGACCGAATACCCGGTGGGCGGCCACTTCGCCTCCCTGCAGGCGCCCACCGAACTGGTCACCGACATCCGCGAGTTCTTCGGCGCGCTGTAGCGGGCGCGGGCCGGTGCCGGACCGGCCCGCACCCCCGTGGGTCAGCGCAAGTGCTTGCGCAGGAACGGGATCACCACAGCCGCGACCCGATCGGCGGAATCGGCGTGCGGGTAGTGGCCGGAGCCGTCGATGAGTTCGATGGTGGCCAGGCCGGGCTGCATGAGGGCCGCGATGGCTTCGGCTTCGGCGAGGGGGTCGGCCCAGTCGGGGTCCGCCGTGCCGAAGACCAGCAGGGCCGGGCACTTGACGCCGGGCAGGTGCTCGTGGGCGTCGGCGGGAGTCGACTTGGTGGTCTTCATGAATTCGGCCATGCGGCCGGGCTCGGTCAGCACCGCGGACAGGGCCGCCATCGCCTCGTCGTGGTCGGCGGGGCGCAGCGGATAGGCGATGTCCAGGTACTTGAACCATTCGCTGAGACTGCTGAACATGCCGGTCGTCGCCAGCCGGATCAGGCCGCGACGGTACCGCGAGTTCGTGAACAGGGCACCGAACGCGAGGCTCTGCTTCTTGGTGAACGGGTCGATCTCCACCACGGCGCTGATCAGGTCCGGTGCGGTCGCGGCGGCGACCGTCGCGGCGCCGCCGGAGAGCGAGTGACCGACGATCACCGCCGGTCCGCCGAGGTGCCGGACGACGGCGACCAGGTCGCCGCCGACGTCGGTGCGGCTGATCGCGGTGCTGCCGTCGTGCGAGGTCCAGTTCATGCTCGACTCGCCGTGCCCCCGGATGTCCACGGACGCAACCCGATACCCGGCTCGCGCCAGCAGTGGCGCCAGGTGCCGGAACGCGTTGCGGTGGTCGCCCATCCCGTGGGAGAGCACCACCAGCGGTCCCTCGCCCTGCACGTCGTAGGCGATCCGCCCGCCGTCGACATCCACGAATTCTGTTCGCATCGTTCATCCTTCCGAGTACCGCCCCTGGACCACGACGCTACGGTCGCGGTCGGCTCGGCGGTATCGGACGGATGACTGGTATCGGCGCGGAACGGTTGTACCGGATCGGACGGTCGGTGTCACGACTCCTGTCGGTGGTTGCGGTGGCCGGCGGTGACCGGGCCGGTGGTCGCGGCCGTGCGGTGACACCCCTACCGGGGTATCCGAACGGTTGCCGGGCGGCAGCGCGGAGTTCGATAGTCGATCGATGAATGCATTGCGCCACAACGATGTTCGTTCGCACGGTCCGGCCGGGGTGATCGGGTGAGCAGGCTCGTCATCGCGGCCATGGGCACCCGCGGCGATGTGGCGCCGCTGTTGGACGTGGGACTGCGGCTGCGCGAGGCGGGACACGAGGTGGTGGTGGCCGCGCACTGCCTGTTCCGGGGACTGGTCACCGAGTCCGGGCTCGAATTCCGGCTGATGGGAGCCGATGTCGAGGTCGACCTGTCCGACCCGTTCGCCGTCGACCTGGGCGAACATCCCGATCTGGTGCCGCCGGAAAAGCTCACGTGGCCGGTGGGGCAACGCTTTCTGGGCAACGGCCTGCTGGAGGCTCTGGTCGACGAGCCCATGGACGCCCTGCTGTTGAGCCCGATCACCGAGTACGCCGGTCTGCAGTTGGCGGAGGCGAAGGGGATCCCGGCCATCGGCCTGCGGCCGTTCCCGCTGTCGGCGACCCGGCAGCATCCGCCG
This sequence comes from Nocardia stercoris, assembly GCF_003696265.1. Lineage (GTDB taxonomy): Bacteria > Actinomycetota > Actinomycetes > Mycobacteriales > Mycobacteriaceae > Nocardia > Nocardia stercoris. The sequence goes on from NZ_RFFH01000005.1 coordinate 113,293, forward strand.
GCACTGTTCGGCGACAACGACTTCGGGCGCCCGGGCAACCGGTTCGCGGCCGAATTCGGGACCTGGTTCTTCGACGCGCTCTATCGCGAGACCGTCGCCGGCTTCCGGCGGGACCTGGGCCTGCCGAAGGTGTCCGCCCGCGAACTGCGCCGCCGCCGTACGGCCGCGGAATGGCCGGTGCTGCACGGGTATTCGCCGAGCGTGTCGCCGCGCCCGGCGGACTGGCGGCCCGGGCTCGAGGTCACCGGGTACTGGTGGCCGCCGCAGCCCGACGACTGGGAGCCACCGGCCGACCTGGTGGACTTCCTCGCGGCCGGACCGCCGCCGGTGTTCGTCGGATTCGGCAGCACCACCGAGGGCCGGGGGCGGCAGGACGAACTCTCGGCGATCGTGAACGAGACGCTGCGCCGGTTCGGCGGCCGGGCGCTGGTGCAGGCGGGCTGGCTGCAACTCGACGTCGCCGGTGACGACGTCCTGACCCTCGGCAGCGTGCCCTACGACTGGCTCTTCCCGCGGCTCGCCGCCGCCGTCCACCACGCCGGCGCCGGTACGACATCCGCGAGCCTGCGCGCGGGCCTGCCGTTCGCGGCGGTTCCCGGCCAAGCGGACCAGGGTTTCTGGGCGCGCCGCATGCGCGCGCTCGGGGTGAGCCCGGCGACGATCCCGCTGCGGAAGCTCTCGGCGGACGGCCTGCTCGGTGCGTTGCGGACCCTGACCACGGAGAACTCCTACCGCGCCAACGCCGCTCGGCTGGCGGCCCGGATCGCCACCGAGGACGGCGCCGGCGTGGCGGTGAAGGCGATCGAGGACCGGCTCGGCGCCCGGTGAAACCGGCTCCGCTACACGAACCGGTGACCGCCGTCGACGTGCAGCACGCTGCCTGTCATGAACGTGTTGCGCATGCAGGCCAGGAACGCGTCCGCGATGTCGTCGGGCCGGCCGACGCGGCGGACCGGCAGGCGCGCGGCGAGTTCGGCGAACGCGGCCTCCTTGTCCATGGGGAGCCCGTCCCAGATCGGGGTGTCCACCCAGCCGGGGGAGACCACGTTCACCCGCACCGGCGCCAGTTCGATCGCGAGCCCCCGCGCGAGGCCGTCCAGTGCCGAATTCGCCGCGGCGACAATGGTGTTCGACCCGTTGGGCCGGTAGGAGTTGAACCCCGAGGTGAATGTGATCGACCCGGTCACCGTCCCGGCGCCGTACTTGCCGATCAGCCAGGCGCCCAGGACCTTCGCCGCCAGCATCCCGCGCGCCGTCTCGCTGGGCACGGTGGTGACCGGGCCGTAGACGCCGGTCGCGTCGGCGGCGGTCACCGCGACGTGTTCGATCGGGCCGTGCTCGAACAGCGCGGCGATATCGGATTCGCGGGTGATGTCGGCCTGCCGGACGGTCACGGTTCCGGGTCCGGTCGCGAGCAGGCGGCGCGCGGCGTCGAGCCGGTCCGCCGAACGCCCGGCCAGGGTGACGTGCTGTCCGTCGGCCACGAGCAGCTGCGCGAGGGCGAGGCCCATGCCGGAGGAGCCGCCGATGATGAGTGTGTCGGTCATGCACTCAGCGTCGGCTTTTCGCGGGTGTGCAGGAAGGCCGCGTTGTTCCTGGGTGCGACACGGCCACCCTGCCTCGGCACCGCCGGACGGTGAAATCAGGCCGCGGACACCGACATCCGGTGGTTGATCAGCGCCGTGCCCCACCAGTGCAGCTCGTCGAGCACCGCGGCCGCCGCGTCCGCCGGGCCCTCGGGTTCCCGCAGCCGGCCGTTCTCGTCGAACAGCAGGTAGTAGCGCGGGAAGGTGACGTAACTGCGCACCGTGTGGGCGTCGAGTTCGTTGAACACCTGCCGCAGGTGCTCGATGGCGAGCAGCCCGCCGCTGGCGCCGCTGTAGCCCACGAACCCGATCGCCTTGTGCCGCCACTCCCGCAGGTGCCAGTCGATCGCGGTCTTGATCGAGGCGGGGTAGCTGCGGTTGATGTCCGGGGTCACGATCACCATCGCGTCGGCCGCCTCGAGCCGGCGGGTCAGCTCGGCGGTTCCCTCCGGGCGGGCCGGATCCGGTTCCATCATCAGCGGCACCGCCGGAAGTTCATGCGGCAGCGGATAATCCGCCAGGTCGATCAGATCGACCTCGAACCGCTCGTCGCCCCGGGCGATCTCGCTGAACCAGTTCGCGACCACCGGCCCGAACCGGCCCTCCCGCACACTCGCGACGACCACGGCCAGACGGATACCAGTACTCGACATCGGACTCTCCTTCGCGCTCCCGGCGGCTCGGTGCCGCCGTGCACGAACGACTTTCGCGAATTCGGCGCAGCGCAGGGAGCCCGCCGTAAGGGTGGTAGTACGAGGGACACCCTCGAGCCGGTTCGTCAGCGGCAGCAGTTGGGGTCCAGGACCACGCACAGCGCGGCCAGGGCGTCGCGGCGGGCGCGGTGGTAGGTGTTCATGCCGCGGCGTTCGGACTCGATCAGGCCGGCGGTCCGCAACTGGGTGAGGTGGTGGCTGACGGTCGATTCACCGAGTCCGACGGCGGCGGCCAGGTCGCCGCCGTTCTCCTCGCCGGCGGGGCTGGTCAGCAGAAGGGACAGCAGGCGGACGCGGGCGGGGTCGGCGATCGCTTTGAGGCGCAGCGCCACGTGCAACGCGGTGTCCTCGTCGATCGGCGCCGCCGCGACCGGGGTGCAGCAGACGGGGGCGGACATGTCGATCACGGGCAGCGCCTTGGGCATGGCATCGATGCTACCGAATGTGTTGACATATGTCGAAAAGGTGCGGCAGACTCGGGGCTGTCAGTTCTTCGATATATGTCAAACAAATGGAGGTACGGTCATGTCCCGCGTCCAGCTGGCACTCAATGTCGACAACATCGACCGGGCGGTGCGGTTCTACTCGACCCTGTTCCGCGCCGAACCGGCCAAGCGCAAGCCCGGCTATGCCAACTTCGCCATCACCGAACCGCCGTTGAAGCTGGTGTTGATCGAGAATCCCGGCCACGGCGGCAGTCTCAACCACCTCGGCGTCGAGGTCGAGTCGAGTGAGCAGGTGCACGCCGAGATCGCCCGGCTTTCGGAGGCGGGAATGTTCACCGAGGAACAGATCGCGACCACCTGTTGCTTCGCCACCCAGGACAAGGTGTGGGTCAGCGCACCCGACGCCGAACGCTGGGAGGTCTACACCGTGCTCGCCGACAGCGACACGTTCGGCACCGTGGTCACCGCATCCGGCCGGCTGCCGTCCGACGAGGAGGCGATCGGGGTGTGCTGCGGCACCGCGCAGGAGGCCGCGGCCGAGGGGGCGTGCTGCGGCAGCGCGGCCAAGGAGACCGCGGTGGCATCCGGGGGGTCCTGCTGCGGCTGACCGCGCGCGGTTCACCGGGTGTTCGTTTGCTCCCTGATTCGACATCGGTCAATATCGATGCGTGTCGAATCGAGAGCTGCCCTTGACGGAGGTGACCTCGCCCGCGTGCGAGGTCACGCCGCTGGCTCGGGAACCGCTGACCCCGCGAGCCGCCACCGATCTGGCGGCAGTGTTCAAGGCGCTGTCGGATCCGGTGCGACTGCGACTGTTGTCGGTGGTGGCCAGTCATGCCGGGCAGGAGGCCTGCGTATGTGACGTGTCGGCCGGATTCGATGTGTCGCAGCCGACCATCTCCCACCACTTGAAGGTGCTGCGGGAGGCCGGTCTGCTGTCGAGCGAGCGGCGCGGGTCGTGGGTGTACTACCGGGTCGAACCGGGTGCGCTGCGGCAGTTGTCGGCGCTGCTGGACATCACGCTGCCTGAGGCGGCCGGTCGGTGACGCGCAAGCTGCTCGCCGAGTTCCTCGGGACCGCGCTGCTGGTGTGCGTGGTGGTCGGGTCCGGGATCATGGCGCAGCAGCTGTCGCCGGGCGAGGTCGGGCTGCAACTGCTGGAGAACTCGACCGCCACCGTGTTCGGGCTGGGCGTGCTGATCCTGGTCCTGGGGCCGGTGTCGGGTGCGCATTTCAATCCTGTTGTGTCCGTGGCGGATTGGTGGGCCGGACGGTGTCAGCGATCCGGGTTGACCGGTGCCGAACTACCCGGCTATCTCGCTGCGCAGATAGGTGGCGGTGTGGCCGGGGCGGTGCTCGCGAACGTCATGTTCGACCTGCCCGCCTGGCAGATCTCGACCCACCACCGGGTCACCGGCGGGCATCTGGTCGGCGAAATCGTCGCCACCGCGGGGCTGATCGCCGTCATCTTCGCCCTCGCCCGCACCGGTCGCGCCGCCCGGTCGGCGGCGGCGGCGGTCGCCGCCTACATCGGTGCCGCCTACTGGTTCACCAGTTCCACCTCGTTCGCCAACCCCGCCGTGACGATCGGCCGCATCTTCTCCGACACCTTCGCCGGCATCGCCCCGGCCTCGGTGCCCGGCTACATCGCGGCCCAAATCGTCGGCGCCGCACTCGGACTCGCCGTCGTCGGCGTGCTCTACCCGGCCCCGACCCCGGCCGAGAACATCTCCCACCCGGACCACCCGAAAGACTCCGCCCACCGATGACATCTGCCAAGCCCAGCGTGCTGTTCGTCTGCGTCCACAACGCCGGCCGCTCCCAGATGGCCGCCGCCTACCTGACCCACCTCGCCGGCGACGCCGTCGAAGTCCGTTCCGCGGGGTCCGCACCGGCCGACCGGGTGAATCCGACCGCGGTGCGGGCGATGAGCGAGGTCGGCATCGACCTGTCCGCCGAGCATCCGAAGATCCTCACCGTCGACGCGGTGCAAACCTCCGACGTCGTCATCACCATGGGCTGCGGCGACGCCTGCCCGTACGTGCCGGGCAAGCAGTACCTGGACTGGAAACTCGACGACCCGGCCGGCCGGGGCATCGAAGCGGTCCGGCCGATCCGGGACGAGATCGAACAGCGTGTGCGCGGCCTGCTCGCCGACCTCGGCGTACCCGCCCGCGCCTGACTTCGGCGGCGAGGCCGCACATCCGGTCGGCCCGTGAGGGTGGTAGCGACAGGGAATACCCTCCGCCCGCTGTGTCCGGTTACCGTCGACCCATGGGTGACAACGAGCTCGGTCTGTTCCTGCGGGTGACGCGTGAGGCGGTGACGCCGGCGGATGTCGGGCTGCCCGCCGGGACGCGGCGGCGCACACCGGGGCTGCGCCGTGCCGAACTCGCCACCCTGGCTGGGGTGAGTGTCGAGTATCTGATCCGGTTGGAGCAGGGCCGGGATCGGAATCCGTCGCCGGCGGTGGTGGGTGCGCTCGCGGACGCGTTGCGGATGACTCCGAGTCAGCGGGTGCACCTGTATCGCCTGGCCAAGAGTGCCGATCCGAGCTTCAACTGTCTCGGCGGCTGGCAGCCGAATCGGGTTGTGCGGCCGGCGGTGTCGCAGATCCTGCAGGGGATGGAACCGACCGCCGCCGCCGTGTTCAACCGGCTCGGGGAGGCACTCGCCTGCACCGACGGGTATCGCCGGCTGACCGAGCCGACCGGTCAGCTCGACGGTGGGTTGCCGGCCAACTACACCCGATGGTTGTTCGCCGATCCGCGCGCCCGCGCCACCTACCCGGACTGGGAACGCAAGGCGGACAAGGCCGTTGCCACGGTGAAATGCGGCCCGTTCCGCTCGGACCCGCTGGTCTCCGCTCTGGTGGACGAGCTGATCGTCGTCGGTGGCGTGGAGTTCACCCGGCGGCTGGAGAGCGTGCCGGGCCTGCCCGACTCGAACGGTGTTGTGCGCATGGAACATCCGGACGCCGGAGCACTACGCCTGGCCTACGAGCGCCTGGACCTGTCCGCCGACGACGACCAGTACATCCTCGTCCTGCTGCCGGCCGACGACGCGACCGCGGCCGCCCTGGACCGACTGGCCGGTCGACAACCGCTCCGCGCGGTGCGCTGAGGACCGGTTTGCGCTGGGGCAGTACATGATCACCGCGCCAGTCGGTACAGCGTCGGTTGTCATGCTCGCAATCGTGCTATGGGCCCGGGAAATGTCCCTCGCCATGGCGAAATGCATACCGAATGCCACTCAAATGGGAGAGATGGTGGCAATCCGGGGACATTTGCCGCTCCGGTGGTGTGTGTCAGCCGCGACGCGGGTTGTCCGGGTCGTCCCCGAACAGGTCGATGCGTTGCGCGCGGAGAGTGCGTAGGCGGTCGGCGGTCTTCGGGTCGGGCTCGATGACACCCAGGTCGACTCGTAGCGCGTGGCGAAGCAGCCATGCCGCCTCCGAGCCCGGGCCGGCGAACCACGCATCCAGCTCGGGTTCGGGAATGCGGGCGTTGCGCCAGGCCCCGTAGCCGAGACCCAGGCACAGGTTGACCTCGCCGGCGACCTCCAATGCATGCTCGGACATGATCATCTGGGCGGCGGCGTACAGGTCGTGGAATGCCTTGCGGGCGAGCTCCACTCGTTCGACGTCCGGTTCGTCGGTGAAGCCCGCCAGCTGATCGCGAATGGCGGTGCGGTAGGCGCGGGTCGCCGAGTTCAGATCGGCGTAGGTGGAGCGCATGGTGTCCGCGGCGGCCCGGCGAGCTGCGTCGCGGCGCTCGTCGTCGTGCTCGAGCCGCTGGTTCTCGCCCTCGATCCGCTTTCCGCGCAGTACGGCGAACTGGGTCACGACCGCCGCGCCGAGCGTGCCGGTGACGCTGACGGTGGCAACCCCGATTGCGGCCAAATCCACACTCACACAATTGATTATGGTGTGAATCCACCGGGAAGCGGTGTGACGAAGGGGACTCGGTGGCTGCGTGCCCGGACGCAGCACCGGCGTGCACGGTCAGCGGGGAGGCATTTCGGGGCGGGGGAGCCGTGGGGTCGGATGCCTGGAACTGGGTGGTGGGGTTCGGGGGTAGCGTGACCCCGGTGAGTGACGCGGACTTCGACATCCTGGTGATCGGTGCCGGGCAGGCCGGGTTGTCGGCCGCATATCACCTGCGGCGGTTGGGGTTGCGGCCGGAGCGGGAATTTCTGGTGGTCGATCACTCGGCGGCGGCGGGTGGGGCGTGGCAGTTCCGGTGGCAGTCGTTGACGTTGAGTACGGTGAATCGGGTTCATGATCTCCCGGGGATGTCGTTCGCGGAGACGCTGCCGGCCGGGTCGGAGGCCGCGCCTGCGGCTACGGCGGTGCCGCACTATTACGAGTTGTACGAGAAGCGGTTCGAGCTGCGGGTTCGGCGGCCGGCGACCGTGCGGGCGGTGTGTGATCGGGCGACCGCGGCGACTTGCCCGGCCGGTGCGGTCGACGGGTTGCTGCACGCCGAGCTCGAGGACGCGACGGTGCGGGTTCGGGGCGTGATCAATGCGACCGGGACCTGGGACAAGCCGTTCGTTCCGTACTATCCGGGCGCGGAGACGTTCGCCGGCCGGCAGTTACACGTGCACGACTACCGGACCGCGGCGGAGTTCGCGGGCAAGCATGTGGTCGTCGTCGGTGCCGGTGTGTCGGCGGTGCAGCTGCTCGACGAGATCTCCCAGATCACGACCACGACGTGGGTGTCACGGACCGAACCACGGTGGCGGGAAGGACCTTTCACCGTCGACGAGGGCCGCCGCGCGGTCGCGCTGGTCGAGGACCGGGTGCGGCGCGGGCTGCCGCCCCGATCGGTAGTGTCGGTGACCGGGCTGCCGGTGGACGACCGGGTTCGAGCCGCACGGGAACGTGGTGCGCTGCAGTGGAATCCGATGTTCGCCCGGATCGAGCCCGACGGGGTGCGCTGGTCCGACGGCCGATTCCAGGCGGCGCAGGTCCTGTTGTGGGCCACCGGTTTCCGCAGCGCACTGGACCATCTCGCCCCACTGCGCCTGCGCGGACCCGGCGGTGGCATCACCATGACCGGCCGCCTGGCGACCCAGGTCGCCGCCGACCCACGCATCCACCTGATCGGCTACGGGCCGTCGGCCAGCACCATCGGCGCGAACCGCGCCGGCCGGGCCGCGGCGGACGAGCTGACCGACTATCTGTCCGTCCACCGGGATCCGCCGGCCGGGTGAGCTGTTCCCGCGGCACACCTCGCCGGAACCGAGCGCGCCCGGCGAATCGGGTCTCGGATCGTCAGCGCCGGCGGCGAATTGCTCGCACGACGAGCACGACCACCGTCACCACGACCACGAGCGGGCACAACAAGCCCAGCGCCAGTCCGCTCACACCGTGGCCGTAACCGTAGTGCCAGAAACCCGGGTGGAAATGAAAGTGGCTGTGGCGCCGCCGGGTAGCCACCGGCCGGTATCCCGGGGCAGCTGCCACCGCGGTCGCCGCCGTCATCCACCACAGTGTCACCGCCGCCGCCACGAGCACGAGACGTTTCGACATCGGTACACCTTCCGGGACGGGCGGGATCCTGCCGTTCCGCCGCGCATCGAGCGTACGGGGACACCCACCCGATCGCATGTCCCGGCTGCGGGATCGCTACGTCCGCACCAGGTCCGGCCGTTCCACTGCGACACCGTGCCGGCCGCATCGAGCGGAGTGAAGCGTGCGTCGTGGATCACCGATGCGGGCAACGTGATTCGCCTCATTTCGGGTGCGAAGGGTCGGGTAGCCGAGTCGGTTCGGCGGATTCCGGGCGCCGCCGTCGATCGAATGATATTGCCGTCCAGCGAAATTGCGGTCCGTCCGCCGTGTGCGGGCCGATTTGCCGCGATGTCCGGCATGCTGTCGATCTCGGGATGTGGCCGGTCGTGGCGAGGACGAGGGAAGCGTCCGGCCCCGACCGGCCGTCGGCGGCGCTAGCTGTGCGGAGTGGTCGTCGGGGGCGGATTACCTGTTGTTGTGGGCGTATTCGTCACGAGCGGTGTGGTTTTCACCGCTGCTGCCGGATAGGGCGTCGTGGTGGCGGTCGCGGTCGGTGTGCCGGTGATCGACGGGTTGTTGGTGGTCGGGACCGGGATGTCGAGCACGAGGTCGCCGTTGTTCAGGTACAGCAGTGCCGCGGCCTTGATGAATTCGGTCAGGGTGAAGAAGATGGCATTGACCCCGGGGACGATCTCGCCGAGTTCGTAGAGCCCGACGAACGGTTCCCAGAACGTCGCGAACGCACCGTCCCAGAACGGGTCGGTCTGGAATCCGATCCAGTTGGCGACCTGCGAGCCGAGCACGAACTTGGTGAACGAGCCGAGCATCGGCTTGGTGATGAAGCTGGTGGCGGCGAGTACCGGCCCGAGCGTGAGGAGTTGGTCCGCGATCGCGGTCCCCTCCTTGGAGGGCCCGAGGGCCGGGGTCAGCACCTGTTGGGACTGCGCGTTCGCGCTGTCCCAGGTCGCGGGAATGTACTGGTCCTGCACGCCGAGCAGGTGCGCGGTCACCTGCCACGCGTGCAGGAACCCGGCGGACTGGGCGGCGGTCATGGGGACCTTCCAGGCCTTCAGCTTGCTCATGATCGTCGTGGGCAGGCTGTGCCAGGTGACCAGGATGTCGTTCTGGCTGATCGGGATCTTCGGCGACTCGGTCGCCACCGCGAGCCAGGGCGCCGAGGTGGGCAGGAGATGCCGCACCGCCGCGTGCACCATGCGCGTCTTGACGCAGGTCACGATCATGTGGCCGTTGGGCCCGAACGGCTGCTGCGCCATCAGGTCGTAGCCGAGCTTCGCGGTCTTGGCGATGCGGTCCTCCATGTTCGCACCGCCCTTGGAGTAGTACACCGCGCGCGACTCGTGCGGGATGGCCGTCGCCAGCATGCCGCTCGCGAACCCGTACCCGACCCCGATGAACGGCCCTTGCTTGGCGTTGAAGTCGTCTGCCGCAGCCAGTTTCGACTGATCGGTCCAGGACGGGAGCTGCCGCGCCTGCTCGATGAAGGCGGTCAGCTCCGCGGGCAGTCCGGTCGGCGTCGGCTGATTGTTGGTGGTCCAGTTCGCCAGCTTCGCGTTGATCGCCGGCACCTGCCCGCTGTCGAGCACGGCGGCCATCACCTGGTCGGCAGCCGGATCCCACACGGTCATCGGGTCGACGCCGTTGCCGCTGCCGGCGATCGACCCGCTCGCCGGCCAGCTCCAGGCCTGCGCGCGGGGCGGGGCGGAGAACAGCGACAGGGACAGCGCCCCGATCCCCGCCAGGACCCCACCGGCCTTCAATGCGTCACGTCTGTTCAGGTTGTTCATCGACTCACGTCCTCGTAACTCGTGGTGACAGCCCCTGCAGTGATACGGAGATACAAGAGCTGTATCTGAGTATCTCGAGTTCCGCGCGATCGTGACCCGAGTCACGAAAACTCGAGGAGAGAACCGAGTAAGGGGGCTTTCCCGGCCTCGCTCGGCGCCGCCGGTGCCAGGCGGTGCTGGCAGACTCGGACTGTGCACACCATGGCCGACTACCTCAAGATCCGGCGCGGCGCGATCGGGCCCGCCGATGTGGGCTTGCCGGCCGGGCCCGGGTTGCGGCGGACGCCGGGGTTGCGGCGCGAAGAGTTGGCAGCGCTGGCGGGGGTGAGTGTCGACTACTACACGCGGATCGAGCAGGGGCGGGAGACCGCGCCCAGCGCCGCGGTGCTGGATGCGCTGGCGCGGGCGTTGCGGCTGGGGGACGACGAATACGAGCATCTGCTGGCGTTGGCGGATCGGGCGGCGGGGCGGGCGCCGCGGCGGCGCGCGGCGCGGCGGGAGCCGCCGCCGGCGGGGCTGATGCTGTTGCTGGAGGCGGTGCGGCCGGGCCCGGCGTTCGTGTTGAATCAGGTCAACGATGTGCTGGCGGCGAATCCCGAAGGGCTGGCGTTGTTCTGCGGGCTGGCGGACTGGCCACCGCTGCGGCGGAACATGATTCGGTACGCGTTCTGTCATCCGGCGGCGCGGGAGGTGTTTCCGGAGTGGGATCGGGTGGCGCGCAACAGTGTCGCGCATCTGCATGCGGTCGAGCCGGCCGACCCCGTCGGCGTCGCGGCGTTGGCCGACGAATTATGTGCTGCGGCACCGGAATTCGCGGCGATGTGGCGGCAGCACGAGATCTGGGTGAAGCGGGGCGGCGAGACGGCGTTCCGGCATCCGGTGATCGGCGCGATCACCCTCGCCAACGAGGTGGTGACACACGCCGACGGTCACCGGGTGCTGCTCTATCAGGCCCCGCCGGGCAGCGCCGCGCACGACGCCTTGACGCTGCTCGCGATGACCGTGGGCCCGGCGGTCGCCGCGCCGCCGCCGGGCCAGTAGGGTTGCCATCAGGTAGCGGCTAGGTAGCCAAATCATCTTGACCGGCCCTGATCGGCGTGATCTAACTCCCATATTTCGCCCAATGATTGTGTCGCCAGAAGTTTGCTCATACCGTTTCGGTTGCAAGTTGAGCACAGCTGCTTTTGGAGATATCGCATGGACATCATCAGCACCGGTTCCGCCGTTCTGAACATGGTCAACGCCCTGGTGAGCATCGGTCAGGGCATCAGCAGCCTGGCCAGCGGCTCGGCCAGCCTCTCGGGCTCCGCGCCCGCCCACACCCACTGAGACGGGCACCGCGCCGTCACCCCACGGGTGGTTCGACAACCGCGAATCCCGGTGTGCCGCAGAGGCGCACCGGGATTCGTCGTATCCGGGGGTCGGTCGAGCGAGTCCGGCGGTTCGCGGCGGCCCCGGACCGATCCAACACACAATGTCGGTGGCGAGCGGGCAAATTCCGCCGGTGGGAGGCGATGATTGTGCGCTCAGGCCGGGAGCCGAGAATCGGTTGCCGGTGTCCGAAGTCGACGAAGGGTGAGCGATGAACAACGACGATCTGCTGCGGCGGGCGATCGAACTGGCCGAGGAGGCCGGAGCCGCCGGAAATCGCCCGTTCGGGGCCGTGATCGTCGCGCCCGGGGGCGAGGTGGTCGCCGAGGGGCAGAACCGGGTCGCCGCGACCGGCATGGTGACCGAGCACGCCGAGCTGACCGCCATCACCGCCGCGATCGAGGCCGGCCGGGCCGACGATCTGGCCGGGGCCACCATCTACGCCAGCGGAGAGCCGTGCCCGATGTGCAGTGCGGCGGTGGTGTGGGCGGGCATCACCCACGTCGTCTACGGCGCCGCGGAAGCGGACTTCGCGGCCGTGATCGGCGGCCATCCGCGCTTCTCGCTGAGCTGCGCCGATGTGATCGCCTCCAGCGACGCGAACGTCACCGTGAGCGGCCCGAACCTCCGCGACGAGACGCTCGGGCCGTTCCTGCGCTACGCCGCGCAGCACGGCCGGGACTGAGCCCGGCCGCCGTTGCGGCTCGGGTTCGAGCCGCCGAATCCGTTGCTACGGTGTCGAATTCGCGCCCACTGGGCGTCAGGGTGTGACGATCGCGAAGTTGGGGTCGGGCTGATCGAGCAGGCCGATCAGGCGCTGCAGTACACCCGGGTCGCCGGTGTGCTCGATACCGTCGAGGCCCTGACCCGTGAGCAGGCCGATGAGTTGAGTCTTGGTGAGCGTCAACGTCAGGTCGGGAACGGCTTTGCGACGCGGATCGACGGTGCGGATGAGGACACCGTTCGACAATGTCAGGCGCATCGTCGTCTTCGGCTCGGTGAACCGGAAGTCGATGACGAACGAGTCCGCGGCGGCACGCGGGCCGTTGATCCGGATGGCCACGGTGTCGAAGAGTTGTTCGACGGACAGCGCGGCTGCCATGCCGCCACCCAGATTCAGCGGGGTCTGCAGCACCCCGTCCCGAAGTTCCTTGGCGCCGGTCAGATAGAAGCCACGCCAGGTCGCGTTCTCGGCACCGAACCCGAGCCGGGTGTACACATCGGCCAGCGCGTACTTGGCCGTGCGATTGCCGGGGTCGGCGAACACCGCGTGTTTGAGCAGCTCTGCCGCGAACCGCAGATCACCGGTGGCGGCGAATTCCGCTGCCTTGCCGACCACCACCTCGACCCCGCCGAACGCGTCGACGTAGCGCTTCGCGGCCGCTTCCGGCGGGTGCTGCCACAGCGAACTGGGGTGGCCGTCGAACCAGCCCAGGTAGCGCTGGTAGATCGCTTTCACGTTGTGCGACACCGAGCCGTAGTAACCGCGCGCGGACCAGGCGTCGGCCAGCCCGGGCGGCAGTTCGATCTGCTCGGCGATCTCCACGCCGGTCAACCCCTGGTTGAGCATGCGCAGTGTCTGATCGTGCAGGTACATGTACAGGTCACGCTGTTCGGACAGGAACGCGACGATGTTCTCCTCGGTCCAGGTGGGCCAGTGATGGGAGGCGAACGCGACATCGGAGTCGGCGGCGAACATGTCGATCGCCTCGTCGATGTAGTGCGACCAGACTCGCGCGTCGCGGACCAGCGCGCCGCGCAAGGTCAGCAGATTGTGCAGGTTGTGGGTCGCGTTCTCGGCCATGCACAGCGCGCGGAAGCGCGGGAAGTAGAAGTTCATCTCCGCCGGCGCCTCGGTACCCGGTGTCATCTGGAACACGATCTCGACGCCGTCGACGGTCTCCCGCTGACCCGTTTCGGTGATGTCGATCGTCGGCGGGATCAGCCCGAACGAGCCGGTCGAGGCCTGGATACCCAGCCCGGTGCTCATCTGGCCCTCCGGGCCGGGGCTCAGCCGGATCGCGTACATGAAGCTCGCCCGGCGCGACATCGCGGTGCCCGCGTACACGTTCTCCGCCACCGCCTCAGCCATGAATCCGGCCGGCGCCAGGACGGGTACGTCGCCGCGACCGTCGGGCAGCACCCCCTCGACGCCGCCGAAATGGTCGGCGTGCGAGTGGGTGTAGATGACCCCGGTGACCGGCCGGTCACCGCGATGCTCGCGATACAGTGCCAGGCCGGCGGCGGCGCACTCGGCGGAGATGAGCGGATCGATGACGATGACCCCGGAGTCGCCTTCGACGATGGTCATGTTGGAGATGTCGAAGCCCCGGATCTGGTAGATGCCTTCGACGACTTTGTAGAGGCCGTTCTTCACGTTCAGCTGGGCTTGGCGGAACAGGCTCGGGTTCACCGTGTCCGGGCAATCGCCGTCGAGGAACGCGTACCCGGAGGTATCGAAGACGATGTCACCGTTCGCGTTCTCGATGGTCATCGGCGTGAGTGTCGCGATGAAGCCGCGATCGGCGTTCTCGAAGTCGGTGCGATCGGCGTAGTCCAGTGCCATCGGGTCAGCTCCGTTCCTGATTGCGGCTGTGTAGCTGTATGCCGGTTCGGGTCGACTCGGCTGAGACTACGCCGTGCGGGAGGCGGGTTGCGACCGTGGCTCGCGGGAGCTGAGCGGTTGTGCGATGTCCGCTCGAATACGTGCCTGAACTGTTATCTGCGATGGCTGGGGCGCTCGGTCCGGGTTCGCGTCGGCCCTGGAACGTGGACCGGGACGCAATCATTAGCTGATTGGTTGCGGATCTAGTTCGCGATTCGGTGTGTGTACCGTCTCCGCCGCAGGCGCCTGCGGCGGATAGAACTGGGCGTACCAGCGGCGCAGTGCCTTGATGCCCTTCTCGTGCGGCAGCAGTACCGGGCGGTCGCGGTGGATCTTGTGGTCCCAGATCGCGAGCTCCTCGCGCACCTCGCCGAAGGCGACCAGACGGAATGCCAGCTTGAGAACCGGTGCGGCGAAAGGGATTCCGGCCGGGCGCCGCACGAAATAGAGCATGCGCAGTTCGCTGGTGGTGTCGTCGACCGGGTTGGTGAGGGCGATCGCGGTCATGGTGATCAGCGCGCCGGTGGTGCGCACGACCATGACGCCGGGTCCGTACATGGTGACGTCGAAGCTGTTGTCGAGCTCGTAGCCGAGTACGGATTTGCGGAAGCGGCTGTGGATCTCGGCGAACGGGCCGTCGGGCAGCAGATCCTGGACCGGGGGTTCGCTCTGGCCGTGGATGTAGTGGAAGTGTGACTCATCGACGATGTTCTCGCGCATCTCCTGGATGTGGATACGCGCCCGCAAGGCGTCGTCGATCGGCCGGGCATAGCCCGCGCCGGTGGCCTCCGGGATCTCGGGTACCTCCCATTCCGGTTCTCCCGCACCGGAATAGACGAAGATCAGGCCGCTGTGCTCGCGGATCGGGAAGCCGCCCAGCCGGACTCGGGGCGGTCGCGCGGCGAACGGCGCCGAGACGCACGCGCCGTCACCGTCGAAGCGCCAGCCGTGGAACGGGCACTCCACCTGGCCGTCCACCATCCGGCCGCCGACCCCGAGGTGGGCACCGTAGTGCGGACAGTGCGCGTCGCGCACGGTGGCCCGGCCGTCGGCGCCCCGGTACGCGATCAACGCCCGGCCGAAGTAGTGCAGATTCACGATCTTGCCGGGTTTCAGCTGGGCGCTGCGGAGCAGGGCGTACCAGCCCTCGGGAACGGTCGGCATCGGATATTTGTCGGCGCGGGGATCCCGCGCCGGCCCGGGCAGAGCCGGGGAACGGCGAAGCAACACGCGGCCACCCTAACTGGAACATGTTGCAGCGCAATGAACGGGAGTGCGCGCGGCCGTTTCGCCTCTCGGCCCGCCATGTCGGCTCGGGTAGGGCGAAGGCCGGAGCGGGACGGCCCGTCCCACATCGCGAATCTCGGCGCGAAAAGTCGGGTTCGCGGTGTGGTACCTGCACGTTTTCGTCCGAGTTCGATAGATTCGGCGGCGGCCCAGCATCAATGGACGATCGAGAGCGCGGGCGAGCACTCTCCACGATACGGCGCGATCCGTCACGTGTCGGGACGACCCGAGCTCCGATACAACATGGATTGGAGTCGTCATGAATCGATCAACTCCCACCGGACACCGCAGGATTCGCTCGCGACGAGGCACGGTACGGGTGGCGCTGGTCGCATCGGCCGCGCTGCTGCTGTGGCCGGCCGCGGTCGCGGTCACGCCGGCGGCGGCGCTGCCGGGGTTGGGTGGTCAGTACTCGATCAATGTGAGGGGCGTGATCACGAACAACGGGGTTCCGACCACCGAGCCGGAAACCAGAATGCAGCTGGCGGAGGCCGATGCGGCGATGGTGTCCGTGGGTGCCGGCTCGATCGATCCCCGCGGCAATCTCTCGGCGATAACCGAGGTGGTGAAGTTCGCCTCGCCTCAGCCGCAGGTCGTGCTGCTGACCAAGGTCAACCACTCCGGGCCGTGCGTGCGGCGGATCGTCATCCCGGTGCCGGCCTCCGGCGTCACGGTGGGCCCGATTCCGCTGAACGTCGCCGATCTCGGCACCGTCAACCTGGCCCTGCAGTTCCCGGGTGAAACGGTCGACTGCAACAGCTAGCTTCGGGCCGCACACGCGGACGAGGGCGGGCACCGGTCGGTCGGTGCCCGCCCTCGGCTCGCCACGGGTGGGAGCCGGCGGCGGCCGGTACTATGCTCTGCCGTGTTCGGCACGGGTGTGTGTGATTCGGAGGTTGCGGCGCGCGCCCGCAACGGATCGGCAAGTGTGGGTGGATGACTGGTGGTGCGGTGCTCTACGGCCGGGAGCGGGAACGGCAGACCTTCGCGGAACTGCTGACCCGGGCCCGCCGGGGCCGTAGTGCCGCACTGGTATTGCACGGCCCGCCGGGGGTGGGGAAGTCGGCGCTGCTGGACGGATTCGCCGCCGACGCCGCCGGGGTAACCGTATTGCGGTGCACCGGAATCGAATCCGAGGCCGAGCTGGCGTTCGCGGCCCTGCACTGGCTGCTGCGCCCGGCCGCCGGCCTGATCGACCGCCTGCCCGGACCGCAGGCCGAAGCGCTGCGGTCCGCCTTCGGTTGCGGTACCGCGGCCGGGCAGGACCGTTTTCTCACCGGGCTGGCCGTACTGTCGCTGCTCGCCGAGTACGCCGCCGACGGTCCGCTGCTGTGCCTGGTCGACGACGCGCACTGGCTGGACCAGGCGTCGCTGGACGCGCTGCTGTTCGCCGCCCGGCGACTCGACGCCGAGGGCGTGGTCCTGGTCTTCGCCCAGCGCGACGAGTTCCCGCTGCCCGCCGGGCTCGCCACGCATCCGGTGGGCGGGCTGGCTCCCGAGGCCGCGGCCCAGCTGCTGGACAGCAGTGCGCCCGCGCTCACCCGGCACGAACGCGGCCGGGTGCTCGCCGAATCCGGCGGCAATCCGCTGGCGCTGCAAGAACTTCCGGGCTCGCTTGCCGGTAGCACCGCGCTCGGCACGCTGCCGCTGCCCCGCCGGATCCAGGACGCCTACGGCCGTCGGATCGCCGGGCTGTCCGCGGACGCGCGGCGGCTGCTGGTGATCGCGGCCGCGGAGGGGACCGGCGATCTGGCCGTCACCGAACGGGCCGGCGCGTACCTCGATCTCGACGACACAGCGCTGGACGAGATCGAGCGCAGCGATCTGGTCACGGTCACCGGTCCGGTCCTCACCTTCCGGCATCCGCTGGTCCGGGCCGCCGCCTACCACGGGGAAACCTCCGGTGCGCGCCGCACGGCCCACGGTGCCTTGGCCGCCGTCCTGGACGCCGCGGACGATGCCGACCGCCGAGCCTGGCACCGCGCCGAGGCCGCACCCGGACCGGACGAGACCATCGCCGCGGAGCTGGAGGACACCGCCGAACGGGCCCGCGCCCGGCACGGCTTCGCCGCCGCGGCCGCGGCCCTGGAACGGGCCGGGACGCTGTCCCGGGACCCGGCGCGGCGGGCCGCCCGCTGGACCGCCGCGGCCGACGCCGCCCTGCAGGCCGGATTACGTTCGCGCGCCGGCACATTGATCGACAAGGCGGAACGGCTGACCGACGACCCGGCGGCCGGTGCGGTCCTGGCCCGGCTACGGGCGCAGGTCGCCGCCGGCAACAGCGCGCTGCGGCAGGCGCACGGCATCCTGATCGCCGCGTCCGGCCGGATCGCCACGCTCGACCCCGAACTGAACCTGGCGATCCTCGTCGATTCGATCCGGCTGGCCTGGTTCGTCGGCGACCTCGAGCTACTGCGCCGGTCCGCGGATCTGCTGCGCGCCGGACCGTGGCCGAACGACGAGCTGCGCAACCGAGCCCGCGGCGGGCTGGCGCTGGAACAGCTGGCCGACGGGCGGCACGATCTCGCGCAGCCGGTCATCCGGGCCATGGTCGACGCGGCCCGCAATCCGCGGACCCCGCTGCCGAACCGGATCAACGGCGCCGGAATCGCCCTGGTGAACGGCGAATTCGCGGCGGCCCGGGAGATCGCGGTGGCGGTGGTGGCCCAGCAGCGGACGCTGGGCACGATCGGCGGCCTACCGGCCACCCTGCAGATCCGGGCCCTGGCCGACACCTTCGAGAACCACTTCCAGGACGCGATCGCCGCGTGCGACGAGGGGCTGCGCCTCGAGGAGGACACCGGCCAGGCTTACTACGTCGCGCACTTGCGGGCGGCCCGCGCCCTGGCCCTGGCGTACTGCGGCGACGAGGAACCGTGCCGCGAGCTGGCCGGGCAGGCGCTGTCCGCCTTCGCGGTGGACGGCGCGATCAACGGTGCCACGGTGGCGCACTGGGCACTGGCCGTGCTGGATCTCGGGCTCGGGCGCTACGAACCGATGCTGGACCGGCTGGAGGCGAACGCCGCCGGTCCGGCCCGGCACCAGATGGACGTCATCTACAGCGCGCCCGACCAGGTGGAGGCCGCGATCCGGTTCGGCGATCCCGATCGGGCCCGCACGCCACTGAACCGCTTCACCCGCTGGGCCGCGATCGTGAACCTGCCGTGGGCCCGCGCGATCGAACAACGTTGTCTCGCACTGGTATCCGAGGACGATGCGGCGGAAACCCATTTCCGGTCGGCGTTGAATCTGCACACCGATTCCGGCCGGCCGTTCGAATACGCGCGCACCGAACTGCTGTACGCGGAATGGTTGCGCCGCAATCGAAGAGCGACCGAGGCCCGGGTCTACCTGCGCACCGCGCTGGACCGGTTCACCCATACCGGTGCCCGGCCGTGGGCGGAGCGCGCACGAGCCGAACTCCGTGCCGCCGGCGAGGCGACTCCGACCGTGGCGACCGCGGCCGACGGCATCGGCTCGCTGACCGCGCAGGAACGCCAGGTGGTACGGCTCGCGGCCCAGGGTTCGAGTAACCGTGACATCGCCGCGCAGCTGTTCATCAGTCCGCGCACGGTGAGCCACCACCTGTATCGGGCCTTCCCGAAACTGGGTGTGACCAGCCGGATCGAGCTGGTCCGCCTGGCCCTGTGACCTCCGGTCCCGCCTGGGACCGGTTACCGGTGCGCCACCGTCTCGTAGCCGGAATCGGGCACCTCGTCGGGCGCGCCCGCCAGCCGAATGCGTTCGGCGCCGGTGTAGATGTTCATGGTGTCGCCGCGCAGGAAGCCGACCAGTGTCATCCCGGCCTCGCCGGCCAGGTCCACGGCCAGGGAACTGGGTGCCGACACCACCGCCAGCAGCGGGATACCGGCCATCACGGCCTTCTGTACCAGCTCGAAGGAGGCGCGGCTGCTCACGACCAGGATCAGGTCGGGCGCCGGTAGCCGCCGGTGCTGCAATGCCCAGCCGATCACCTTGTCGACGGCGTTGTGGCGGCCGACGTCCTCGCGCACGGCCAGCAGTTCGCCGGTCGCGGAGAACAGCCCGGCCGCGTGCAGGCCACCGGTGGTGTCGAAAACCTTTTGGCGGGAGCGTAATTCGCGGGGCATCCGGGCCAGCAGGTCGGTGTCGACGAGCGGAGCGGCCGGGGCCCGCAGCGGGTGGCGGGTGCGGGTCGTG
This sequence comes from Nocardia stercoris, assembly GCF_003696265.1. Lineage (GTDB taxonomy): Bacteria > Actinomycetota > Actinomycetes > Mycobacteriales > Mycobacteriaceae > Nocardia > Nocardia stercoris. The sequence goes on from NZ_RFFH01000005.1 coordinate 132,802, forward strand.
ACCTCGTCGAGCGCGGTCTTGCCGCAGACCCCGCACGAACTGCTGGTCACGAAGGCGCGCGGCCGGACCGGGACCGCCGTGCGCAGCCGGATGTCGAGCAGGTTGTAGGTGTTCTGCCCGTCGGGCCCGGTGCCGGCGCAGTAGCGGGCCGACACGATGTCCTGCGCGTCCTCGATGAGGTTCTCGCTGAACAGGAATCCGTGCACCAGGTCGATATCGTCGCCCGGGGTACGCATGGTGACGGTCAGCGGCTCGCCGTCGAGGCGGATCTCCAGCGGTTCCTCCACCGCGAGGGTGTCGGGGCGGCGGATGGGGCCGCCGGCGGTGATCCGCAGGGTCGGGCGGCGCGTGGTCACTCGGGTCACAAGCAGCTGCCTTTCGCGTGGGGCGGCGCGACGGCCGATCGCTCCGGCCGTCACTCTATCGATACCACGCCGGATCAGGCGTTTCACCGTCGCGGCGGTATCGTGCCGTCATGGCCGGCGTCGAGAGTGACAGCGCTCAGATCGAGGTCCTGCGGGTGTTCGCCGACGCGGCGGGCCGGTTCGGTAAGCCGGTCGGCGTGGTCCGGCGCCGCTATGTCGAGCACATCGACCCGCACGCGCTCGCCGCGCGGGTCGACGGCGCCGAGACCGCCATCGTCGGCGATCCGGACGCGCGGGCCGCCGAGCTGCGCAGCTACACCGCCACGGCGGACCTGTCGTTCAGCGCGGCCGCGGTGCTCGGCGCGGCCTGGTGGCTGAACGTGGGATCGTCGCCGGTGACCCCGGTGAGCCGGCTGGTCTCGCCGGCCGGACCGGCCGAGGTCTCGGTGGAGGACGCGCAGACCTGGGCGCGGGTCCACCCGGACTGGGTTCGCGACATCACCCTGCATCAGTTCGGGAGCACGGACGAGATCGGCACTGTCGACACCGCCGACTTCGCCGACGGCCTGCACCTGATCTGGGCCTTCGACGACGAGACCCGCGGTGCGGTCCGGGCGCGGATGTTCGCACCGGCGTACGGCCTCGCCGAGGACGAGGCGAACGGCGCGGCCGCCGCCGCCCTCACCGCCGAGCTGAGCGCCGATCTGGACATGGTGCAGGGGCAGGGCTCCCGCCTGCGGACGACGTGGGGTTCCGACGGCTGGGTGTCGGTGGGCGGCACCGTGGTCGAGGACCGGATCGTCGTGCTGTAGCGATCAGACCGGCTGGACCAGGTCCGGGTAGCCCGAGCTGTCCAGCGCGGCGATCGCGCGTTCCCGGCCGCCCGCGATGAGTTCCGCGGCCCGGTGGAAGTCGAGGGCGCGGGCGGTGCCGCGCGGGACCTCGATCAGCAGATCCGGCGGGTCGGCGGAGATCCGCAGCCGGGTGAGGCTGGTCTGCATGAGTTCCAGCGCGCGGTTCAGCACCTCGATCTGGTTCAGTCGCAGCTCGGATTGCGTTGCCACACCGGGGATCTCGACCGCCTGTTCGGACTCCACCGGCCGGAACCGGTCCCGCACGGTCCGGACGAACTCGGTGTCCATCAGCTGATTCGTGCTGCGCCGCAACCGATCCACCAGTTCCTCCACCGGTCGCGATTCGGCGTTGGCGCGCAACCGAACCCGATCGGCGGCGGAATCCGCGCCGACGTCCACGCCGATCACGATGTCGGCGTCGACATGGTTGACCGTCGCCAGCGGCAGCGGGTCGAGGATGCCGCCGTCGGCCAGCAGGCGCCCGCCGACCGTATGCGGGGTGATCACGCCGGGGATGGCGATCGAGGCGCGGATCGCGTCGTCTAGCCGGCCGTGCTGCAACCACACCGGCCGCCCGGTGATCAGGTCGGTGGCGACCGCGGTGAACGGGATCGGCAGCTGTTCGACCAGGGTCGTGCCGAGCAGTTCGCGCACGAAGTCGAGCAGCCGTTCGGCCCGGACCATACCTCCGGGCGCGGTGAGCGACGGATCGATCAGCCGCAGTACGTCGCGCTGGGTGAGTGCGGCGGCCCAGGTCTCGAACTGCGGTAGTGCGCCCGCCGCGTAGAGCCCGCCGACCAGGGCGCCCATCGACGTGCCGCCGATACCGACGATGTCGACGTCGCGCCGCAGCAGCTCGCCGATGACTCCGATGTGCGCGAAGCCGCGCGCACCGCCGCCGCCGAGTACGAGGGCCACGCGAGTACGTTTCACGCGCCAATTATCCGCGGCGGAAGGCCGGTGGCACCACGCGGCCCGGTGTACTGTCGAGGCCCCTGAATGGGTTACCCGCAGGCAAGTTCGCGAACAAAACATGCGATCGGTATGTTTCCGGCACTACCCTGCATTTTCGCTACTCGGCTGCAAGAATTCAGGACAGTAGACGGTGCGTCCGCCGCGCGGCACACAGAACAGGCAACCGATGGCAAACGAGCGCAGGGATGGGCAGGAGCCGACGGTCGGCGAGGTTCTGGATTTCTGGATCGAGCGCCCCGACACCGCGTCCGCCCTGGGCCCGAGCGGTGCCGAACTGATCGCCGACCACCTGGCCGCCCTGCACCGGCGGTTCGGTCCGATGCCGCTGTCACAGCTCACCCCGACCCGGGTGCTCGCCGAGTACAGCGGCCCGGCACACACCGATCTGGACGATCTGACCGCGGGCGCCGAACGGGCGCTGCTGGGTTTGGCCGTCGACATCGCGGTCGCGGCGGGCTTCATCGACAGCAGCCCGCTGCGGGCCGGCGGGGGCGGCGACCAGCTCGCGCGCCGGCCCGCCGAAGCCAGCTGACCACCCGGCCGGTCGTAGCCCGATTAGAGCGCGTTTCCGCCGAATGTCCGAGTTGACATGTTAGCTTGCACACGTCTTTACCTGCGCGAACAAGACGGAGGTGGGTATTCATGTCATTACGGCACGCCCTGCTCGGACTGCTCGCCGAGAAGCCGGCCAGCGGCTGGGATCTCAGTCGCCGGTTCGATCGACTGCTCGGTTCGGTCTGGCCTGCCGGACATCCGCAGATCTACGGTGAACTACGAAAACTCCAGGTCGACGGCCTGATCGAAATCGACGGCGAAGGCCCGCGGGGCCGCAAGGACTACCGGATCACCGACGCCGGCGCCAAAGAGGTGCGGCACTGGCTCGCCGATGTCGAAGTCGACCACACGCTGCGGCTCGAGCCGTTGTTGCGCTCGGTCTTCTTCTGGCTGCTCGAGCCCGCCGAACTGATCGAACACCTCGACCGGGAGGCCGCCTACTACCACGCCCTCGCCGAGGGCTATCGCACGATGGTGATGTCGCGCGACGACGACCTCGACCCGCAGACCGAATCGCTGCGGATCGCGGCCGAGGCCGGTATCCGGCTCACCTCCGCCCTGGGCCAGTGGGCCGACTGGGCCAAGGCGCATCCGCCCCGCGTATCGCATTGAGCCTCGCGGTATCGCTCCCGGCCCCTCGCGGCGGCGCGGCCGCGGTCGTGTCAGGATGAATACGACGAACCGGAGCCGGTCGTCGTAGCTGTGCCGCACGGCACCTGACCGTAGGAGGGTGCGATGGCTCCTGTCGGTGTGCGAGCGGTCTCGGTGGCCGTCATCGGCTGCGGTTTCGGTGGTCTGGCCGCGGTGATCGAGCTGAAACGGCGCGGATTCGACGACATCGTGGTGTTCGAGAAGGCCGGCGACGTCGGGGGAGTCTGGCGCGAGAACACCTATCCCGGCGCCGCGTGCGATGTTCCGTCCCCGTTCTACTCCTTCTCCTACGAGCCGAATCCGCGCTGGCCGCACCGATTCTCGCGGCAGCCCGCGATCCTGCAGTACATCCGCGACGTCGCGGCCCGCCACGATGTGTTGCGGCACGTGCGCTTCGGGGCCGAGGTCACGGGCGCGCGCTTCGACGACGGCACCGGGCGCTGGACGGTCGAGCTGGCCGGCGGCGAGCGCGCCGAGTTCGACGTGCTGGTACCCGCGGTGGGGCAGCTGTCGCGACCGGCGCTGCCGGATATCCCGGGCCGGGACACGTTCGCGGGGCCCGCTTTTCACTCGGCGCGGTGGGATCACGACGTCGACCTCACCGGCAAGCGGGTCGCGGTGGTCGGTACTGGCGCGAGCGCGGTCCAGTTCGTGCCCGAGGTGCGGCGCCTGGCCGGGCACACGACGGTGTTCCAGCGCACCGCGCCCTACATCCTGCCCCGGCCCGACCGGGAGTTCTCCCCGCTGCACCACCGGCTGTTCGAGAAGCTGCCGATCACCGAACTGGTCGAGCGGGCCACCTGGTTCGGCCTGGTCGAGGGGCTCTCGGTGGCGTGGGTGTACGCGCGGCCGCTGGCCACGGGGATCCGGGCGGTGTCGCTACGGCACATGCTCAATCAGACGAAATCCGTGCCGGGGTTGTTCGACAAGATCCGGCCCGACTACGCCGTCGGGTGCAAGCGCGTCCTGTTCTCCGACGACTATCTTCCGGCCCTCACCCAGCCCGACGTGTCGGTGGTGACCGACCGGATCACCGAGATCACCCCGCGCGGCCTGCGCACCGCCGACGGCGCCGAGCACGAGGCCGACGTGATCATCTGGGGGACCGGGTTCCGGGCCACCGAATTCCTGGCCCCGATCGCGGTCACCGGCGCCGGCGGCCGCGACCTGCACGACGAGTGGCGCGACGGCGCGCACGCCTACTACGGCCTGACCGTGCCGCACTTCCCGAATCTGGTCCTCATGTACGGGCCCAACACCAATACCGGCGGCGGTTCGATCATCTACTTCCTGGAGGCTCAGGCCCGCTACCTCGCCGACTATGTCGAGCACCTGGCCCGGACCGGCGGCTGCCTCGACGTCGAGGAAGAGGTGGAACGTACCTACGACGAAGAGATCCAGCGCCGGCTCGCCGACAGTGTGTGGACCCGATGCAGCTCCTGGTACCGGTCGGCGACCGGCCGGATCACCGCCAACTGGCCGCTGCTCAGCCCGCAGTACCGGGCGCGGGCGCGCTTCCGTCCCGCCGACTACCGGGTGCTGCGCTGAACTCGCTCAATCGGTGGTGAGCCCGAGTCTGGTTGCCAGCCAAGGCAGTTCGTCGTGCAGCGCGGCGGCAGCGACGGCGGCGCTGTGCGCGCCGGGTTGCAGTGCCAGCCGGACGTCCAGGCCCGCCTGCTGCGCGGCGTGATACACGCGCTCGACCTGCGGGCGGTGGAAGGCGTCGTCCGCGCCGACCGCGAACGCGCCCGCCGACCCGGGAAACGACCTGGTGCGCAACAGATCCAGCGGATTGACCCGGAGCAGCGCGTCGGTGTCGCCGCCGAAGGCCGCGTTCACGGTGCGCTGCCGGTCGCCCAGGGACGGCTCGTCCTGGCCGGAGATGTCGACGAAGGTGGGGAACATCTGCGGATAGTTGGTGGCCAGCTGCAGTGCGCAGGTGCCGCCGTAGGACACGCCGCCGATCGCCCAGGCCGCCGGATACGGATCGATCTGCAGATGCGCGCGGATCCAGGCGGGCACGTCGCTGGACAGATAGGTCGCGGCGTTGCCCAGTTTCGAGTCCAGGCAGAGTGGATCGCCCAGCGGGGAACCGGTTCCGTCGGCGACCACCACGACGGGCGCGAGACCCTCGTGGGCGTGGGCGAATTCGTCCATCGTCTCGACCAGGCGTCCGCTGACGATCCAGTCCTGCGGTGCCCCCGGCGCCCCGGCCAGCAGGATCAGGACCGGCAGCAGTGGGCGCGGATTCGCGAAATACGCTGGTGGCAGATAGATCTGGGCCGGCCGGGCCGTGAAGCCGGAGATCAACGGGTCGATGGCGGTGGTGAGGATGCGGCCGCCGCCGGGCAGGCCCCCGGGGTCGCGCCAGGCCGACTGCAGCGGCCGGCCGGTGATCGTCTTCGGTTGCGGCGCAACCTGATCGAGGTCCACGTGCGCGACGTCGGTGAACCCCAGTGCCGCCCGCAGGCTCGGATACGAACCGTAGATGACATTGGCGCGGGCGCCGGCCGCCACCAGGACCGCGCTGGCCGCGACCACGGAGGTCACCGCGACCGCGGCACTCGGCGCGACCACGATCCGCGGGATCACCAGTAACAGAGCCAGCAGCGTCGCCCCGGCCAGCAGGTACAGCGCCGGATCGAGCGGTTCGGGCAGCGGCCGCCAGGATTTCTCTACCACCCAGTACCCTGCCCCGGTGGCCAGGGCCGCGACGGCCGCCGCGATCGGTAGCCCGTAGCGGAAGTACCAGCGGGCCGGGCCGATCAGCAACCAGGCGGCACCGGCGGCGCCGAGCAGGGTCAAGGTGCCGGGCAACGGTCCCGACAAGAGCGACAAATCGAATGTACCTGCCACTTTCAGCCGTCTCCGTCCGAGTCGCCGTCGCGTTCGTGGGCAGTGTTACCGCGATCGGCGTCGCAGCATGCCGATCGTTGGAATATGTGGCGACAGTACAGCTATCGGCCGGTCGAGGTACAGGCGGAGTGGCCGTCGGCTACGGTTGTGCACGTGGAGCATCAACCCTTGGCCCGGCTCGGCCGGTTCGTCGCCGCCCGTCCGCTGACGATGCGCCTGCGGCCCGTGATCACCGCGGTCGAGCCGTGGGTGCGCCGGCTGACCGGCGGCCGCCGGGGTTTGCTCGATCTGGCCGGGCTGCCGTCACTGCAGCTCACGGTTCCGGGGCGGCGCAGCGGCCTGCTGCGGACGGTCTCCCTGCTGTACGTGCCGCACGGTCCGGACACCTTCGTGCTGGTCGGCTCCAATTGGGGCCGGCCCGAACATCCTTCGTGGTCGGCCAACCTCAACGCCGTCGCCGACGCCGAGATCAATGTCGGCGGAGACGTTTTCAAGGTGCGGGTACGTCGGCTGACCGGGGCGGACCGAGATCGGATGTGGCGGTTCGTCACCGACTACTGGTCCGGCTACGGCATGGAACAACGGCTGGCCCGCAACCGCGTGTTCCGGATGTACGAGCTCACCCGAATCTGAACCGGCTCACTGCTCCAGCAGCTGCTTGGCCCGCTCGAGCCGCTGGACCTCCGCGTCCATCGTCTTCTGCACGGCCCGGCCCATGATCAGTCTCTTCAGGCCGGTCAGGTGCGCCGACAGGCTGAAAGTGACGATGGTGCCGGTGCCGGCCGGCGCGAAACTGTACTCGACCAGCGGCCGCAGCGGACCGGACACACCCTGCAATACGACCTGCCGATCCGGGACCAGATCGGTGACGACCACATCGGCGGACACCCCGCGCCCACCCGGGCCGGTGACCGTCTGCCGGTAGATCTCGCCGACCGCGGGTGTGGTGGGACCGGTGATCTCCTGCACCCCCGGGCGCCACGCGGCGCTGTTGGTGGGGTTCGCGAAATACTCGAACACGTCGTGGACCGGGCGCTCGACGATCACCGAGTGGGTGGCTTCGGGCATGGCTCGCAATCCTTTCGTGGCGTATCTGCTAGAGGGCTTCGTGTTCGCCCGGCGGCTGGTAGATCCGGCGCCATCCCTTCCGGTCGTAGTAGACGGTCACCGCGAGACCGAGGATCAGGCCGATGGCCAGGCCCAGCACGGTCATCCACACGCCCCGGGTGAGACCGGCCTCACCCGACGCGTTGAAGTACAGGATGGATCGGACGGCCAGGTACACCTGGTGCATCGGCTCGAACGTGGCCAGCCAGGCGATGTTCCGCGGCACCGCCTCGATCGGGATGGTGCCGCTCGACGACGGCAGCCCGAGAACGACGAACAGGATCAGGTTGATCAGCAGGCCCGCGGTTCCGGTCGCCGCCAGCACGGACAGCGCGGTCACGCCGATCGCGAAGACGGCGAGGGTGGAGTACAGCCACAGTCCGAGTGGATGATCCAGCGGCATGTGCATCAGCGCGGCGATCACCAGATAGAGGCCGGAGACGACCGGGGCCATCACCGCGGTGATCGCCCACTTGAACACCAGCATGCCCAGCCGGGAGATCGGGTGCAGCCGCCGGAGCAGATACCACGGGCCGTACTCCATCGGGAAGTAGCCCAATGCCCCGTCGGTCATGGTGTTGATCATCATGCCGCCGGTGAACCCGGCCAGCAGCAGCATCAGGGTGTAGAAGAAGGCCGTCAGTCCCTGGCCGGTATGGGTGGGCAGCGGACGGTATTCGGACACCACCACATTGATCGGCTCGGCCAGCTGCAACCGCGCGGCACCGGTGAGCTGTGGTGCGGCACCACCGCCGGGTGGCGGCTGCAGCGCGGTGCCGACCTGGTCGAGCAGCTGCTTGCCGACCGTGGTCTGCACCTGGGCGAGTGCTGTGTTCGCGATGCGCTGGAAGAGCGCTGTCGCGTAGGTGCCGGTGCGCGGATTGGTTACGACGGTGATCACCGGGCGTTCCACGTCGCCGGGGACCACACCGGCCGCCCCCAGGATGCCGAGCCGCTTGCTGAAGTCGTGCGGAATGATGATGGCGCCGTAGATCTTTCCGGTCTGCAGCTGCCGCTCGGCGGCGCTGATCTCCAGCATCCGCAGATCGATCTTGTCGGCCGGCACCTGGGCGCGGATACCGTCCGCGATCTGCTGCCCGACGTTCACCTGCTTGCCGCCCAGGACGTCACCGTCGTCCTGGGCGACCACGGCGATCGGGAAATCGTGCAGGGAATCCTCGGGGTCCATGATGTAGCCGAGATACATCACGGCCAGCAGCGCGGACAGCAGAGTCACCACCAGGGTGGGTCGCGCGACCAGGCGCCAGCTGAGTCGGGGCCGCTCGACGTCGGTTGCCATGTCCGAAACGTTATCGTCCGAATCGGGAAACCGCAGGCGCAACCCGCCCGGGTGTGATCAGTTTCCGTTGGGGTGACCCAGCACCGTCAGCGCGGTGGTCCAGTCCGACGCGATGGCGTTCTGGGCGTCGGTCAGTGCGACCTTGCCCGAGCAGATCAGGACGTGCAACTTGTTCTCGACGCTGTCCTTCGGGTTGTTCGGGCCGGCGCCGGGGGTGTGGCCGGGAGACGGGGGTTCGACCCACAGGTTGCGCGGATCGTTCGGGTCGCCGCCGAGTTCCAGGGACAGCAGGTGGTCGTATTCGGCGTCGCGCAGATCGCCGGTGTAACCGTAGGACGCGGCGTTGGCCTTCTTCTCCGGCGTGGTGATATTGCTCGGCGGCCGGATGGTCTGGGTGTAACCGGTTTTACAGATCGTGTCCTTATATGTCTGCGCGGTGACGCGCGGGTTCGTGGCGCCGGGGGTGCAGGCCGGGTCCGGCAGCGGCTGGCCGTCAGTGGTCTTACGGTACTGACAGGTTCCCGGTGCGGGCTGGGCCGCCACGGTGTAGGTGTCGGCCGGACCCGGGCCGGCCGGCACGCGGCCGGGCTGGCCGGGCGGGGCGGATTCGGCGACAGACTGCGAGGTGGAGGCCGAATGTCCGCTGGAGCAGCCGGTGATCAGCAGCGGCAGCAGTGCCACTGCCAGAAAGATCTTGCGCGCGTTCATGGTTTCCTCTGGCCGATGTCGTTGCACTGCCAATTGTGCGGCACCGGTGACGGTTACGTCGCACCCGATCGCGAGCTTTGCCGAACAGGTCCGCAATGTCGGAGATAGCATCGGCCAGATGAGCCGGTTGCAGCGCATCGACATCCGTAGTGAGGTGGACGCGCCCATCGATACGGTGTGGCGGTCGATCGCGTCGCCGGCCGGGGTGAGCGGTGAGATGTGGCCTTATGTCCGGAAAGTGTTGCCGCGCTCGGTGTATCGGATCGGGCCGGCGGAGTTACGGGCGGGGCACCGGCTGGGGCCGAGCATGCTGCTGCTGTTCGGTCTGGTGCCGATCGACTGTGACGACCTGCGGGTGACCCATGTGGAGCCGGGCCGCCGGGTGCGCGCGGAATCGGTCACGCTGGCCCTGCGGAGCTGGCGCCACGAGCGGGCGCTGCGCCAGGTGGGGGAGCGCACGGAGATCTTGGACCGGGTGGTGTTCCGCAGTCGGCTACCGCTGCGCATGATTCCCGGCTTCGACGAGGCGCTGCGTTCGGCGGTGGCCTATCTGTTCCGGCACCGGCACCGGCGACTGCACGAATTGGTGGGTCCGGCACCGGCTTACCGCCGGTGGGGGATGCACGCCTGGTCCTAGGACCGCGGCGGTCGCTGCCGGTTATACGTCGTCGACGTCGAACGACAGATAGGCGGCGGCCGCGATCCAGACCCGGCAGCCGATGTGGCGGTCGTGGTCACCGAGCAGGGCGCGGGCCCGGCGGTAGGTGAGATTGCGCGGTTCGGCCGAGCAATCGGCGGAATTATCGGAATGACCGGCGATTTCGCATGTACCGGACTGCGGCAGCAACTGGGTCATGGAAGCCTCTCGGCAGTAATGGAACGCGGTGGCGACGCCGAAACCGCGAGGCTGCCGGCCGTGGCTGGTGTGGCCCGGGGCGCCTGTACGGCCTTGTTGGTCGTGTGTGCGAGTTTACGGCCGCGTCGGTTGCAGATGCAAGTACATCTGCATGGTCGACCGGGCGGATGCCCGGCTTGTGGCGGTTTCACTTCCCACTGTTGACCAAGATCAAAGGCATTGGTGCGCAAGCCTTCCCGTTTGGGCCAAGGTCTCGATCTCTGGCAACACGCGTGTTACTGTCTGCGTGCAGTGTTCAAATGCAAGAACATCTGAACACACATCTGCAATCGTCGGCACACGGTGAACGCGCCTGGCCTGCTGTCTCGCGGGCCATTCGAATCATTCGGATCGAGAGCATGGAGACGGACATGACGGACATGACTCAGACCACGGCCGCCCGCCTGTCGGGTGTCGGCTGGCGCAAGAGCACGTTCAGTAACCCCAGCGGAAACTGCGTCGAACTGGCCGAACTGGCGAACGGCCTGGTCGCGGTGCGCAACTCGCGCGACCCCGAGGGCGCCGTGCTCGTGTACACCCGCCCGGAGATCGACGCCTTCCTTTCCGGCGCCAAGAGTGGAGAATTCGACGATCTGGCGCTGTGAGCGGTAGGATTGTGCAATCGGCGCGGTGCGGTCAGGGGTAGACCAACGCAGGGCCTCACTGCCGGTGGTCGTCGAGCATCGGAGTAGAGCCTCATGGTCGCAGTACCCGGTCGCGTGGAATCGCTTGTCGCGGAACGTGGTCCGACGGCATTGCGAATCATGGTCGGAGGACAGCTTCGCAAGTTGCGGGAGGAACGCGGGATCACCCGCGAAGCCGCGGGTGAACACATCCGCGGCTCTCACGCGAAGATCAGTCGGTTGGAGTTGGGCCGCACCGGCTTCAAGGAGCGTGACGTCCGGGATCTGCTGACGCTGTACGGCGTCGTCGATCCCGCCGAACGGGAAGCGTTCCTGGAGCTGGTCGTCCAGGCCAACCAGCCGGGCTGGTGGCATCGCTACAACGACCTGCTACCGCAGTGGTTCGAGAACTATCTGGGTCTCGAACACGTCGCCAAGTCGATTCGTACCTACGAGGGCCAGCTGGTTCCGGGTCTGCTGCAGACCGAGGCCTACGCGCGTGCCGTCGTCATGCAGGGCAACGAGAGTGTCGAGGCCACGCGGCGAGTCGAGTTGCGGCGCAAGCGGCAGGAAGTGCTGACCCGGCGCAACGGCGCCTCGCTGTGGGCGGTCATCGACGAGGCGGTGCTGCACAGACCTATCGGCGGTAACGCCGTCCTGCGCGCCCAGCTCGAGCACATGATCGAGATGTCGCAGCGGGCGAACATCACCATTCAGGTGCTGCCCTACTCGGCCGGCGTTCATGCGTCCGTGGGCAATTCGTTCACGATGCTGCGCTTCAGCGAGGCCGAACTGCCCGACATCGTGTACCTGGAGCAGCTCACCAGTTCGCTCTACCTCGACCGGCAGGCGGACCTGGAGTTGTACCGGCAGGTCATGGACCGGCTCAGCGTGCAGGCCGAAGCGCCGGACCAGTCGCGGAAGATGTTGGAGAAGCGGGTCGCCGAACTCGCGGTCGGCTGACCGATTACGGAAAAACGGAAAACCGAAAGGGCCGCACACCGGAAGGTGTGCGGCCCTTTCGAATTCGGAAATAGCTCGAGGTACTCGAAATCCGACGAGCCGCTACCGGCTCGTCGGGCGGCCCGCGACCGTTACTGCTTGATGCAACTCGAGGCGATCCGCCAGAAAGCATCCGGCTGCATCGAGTCGAAATCCCAATCGTTCACCTGCGCGTGCGCGGTGGTGACGATCCGGTCGATATCGAAATCTTCGCGAGTCGCCGCGCCGGTGGATTCCACCGCGTCGATGACGAATCGCGTTGCTGTTTCACGCGAGAAGAAGTCACGCTCGCGCCGGCTCCGGTCGAGAATTCCGAGTCGGCCGAGGTTCGATTGCTGATTCATTCGAGCGCCCCTGACGCCAGGCCGCGAGTCAACCGACGGCGGAAATTGTCCTCCGGTTCACCCTGCGGCTTACTGGTAGTCCCCTGTACTGCCTGACAAAGCAAAGTCTAGGTGCGCGTACCGGTCATATGCAAGTACATCTGCAACTTCGAATGTCTACGCGCGGTGCGTATTTCGGGTGCTGGCGGGTTGCTCACCGCAGGTCTGGCCGGTGGTGCGCCGCGGTGGTGCCGCGGTGGCGCAACGGCGGAATCGGTTGTTCGACAGCGTTGTTCAGGCCCGAGTTCGATGTGTGGCCCAGCGCACAGCGGCGTCGCGGAGGCTGTGGGTCCAGACATTCGGGCGTCGTTGCGCGGTTGCTCGCCACTCCGCGGCCAGGGCTGCGGCGAATACCGACAGCTGGCGGGTACCGGCCATGTGCCAGGCCGGCACCCGCGCCGCGCACCGTTCGGCCTCGGCCGGGGACTGTCCGGCGAAGATCAGCCACACGATCCAGCAGCACGGATCGATCCACGGCTGGCCGCGCGTCGCCCACGGCCAGTCCACCAGATGCGCGGAACCGTCCGGGGTCACGATGACATTGCTGTAGTTCCAGTCGGTGTGCAGCAGGGCATCGCCGGCCAGTAGCGCGATCTCCGCCGGATCGTGCAGATAGCGGCCCCATCGGGCGACCGCATCCTTGAGTTCGACCTCCGGCGGGCACGCCAGCCGGCCCAGCTCCGCCATGGCGGCGGCGGTCGCGGTCAGGTCGGCCGGTGACCGGTAATCCGCGAGATGGCCTTCCAGATGGTCGAATCCGAGCAGATTCCAGCCGCCCGACGCGACCTGCCAGCGCAGCCGCGGCCCGATCGGCCATACATAGCGGCTCAATTCGGCCTCGCGGTGCTGCGACCACACCTCCGGATCGTCGGTGGGGATGCCCTTGACGAAGATCCGGCCCGACGGAGTGTCGATGACTTCGGCCAGGTGACTGGAGAATCCGGCGACGACCGAGTCCGCGCGCGTGACCGGACCGGTCAGCGCCTCGACCGTCGCCCGGGTCGCCGACGGAAGCTGCGCCCAACGTTGCCGATGCGACGACGTCTGAGCGCGGTCCACCATCACACTCGAACATGTACCGCGAAAGTTGTCGCGGGGCAACCGAACCGGTTCGCGTGCTTACCGATACACGTGCAACTGCAAGATCGCCTGGTCACGGTTGCGTCGCCGAAATTGCCGGGCCTGTCTCGATCGCGTGTATGTGCGCTGGATGCGCCTACCGGTGAGTTAACCTCGGGCCGTGCGAATCATCGGGGTGGTTGTCGCATTTCTCGTTCTGAGCGTTCCGCCGACGGCGCAGGCGCAGGGTCCGGCCGGGCCCGGTTTCGCCTTGCCCGGGCCCGATGATCCGGGGCCGGGACTGCCGGGACTGTCGTTGCCCGAACTGCAGCAGTGGATTCAGCGCGCGCTGCCGGCGCCGCCGCTGAATCCGGTGCCCGGCGCCCTCGCCACACCGGCCGGACTGCCCACCGATCTCGCCCGGCTCGCCGCGGCCGTCCAGCCCGACCCGGTCGGCGACCCGATGTTCGACAACTGGCCCGCCGACCTCGCCGACTACGCGCCGGGGGATGTGCTCGAGACGCGCGATGTCACGCCGACCGCCACCCTACTGTCGCTGTGGCCGCTGCAGCGCGCCGAGCAGTTGAAGTTCCGCACCACCGACGCCCACGGCAATCCGTCGTTCGCGACAGCCACCCTGCTGGTTCCGGCGGATGCGTGGACCGGCCCCGGCGCGCGCCCGGTGGTGGTGGACGCGCTGCCCATCGACGCGCTGGGCCGGAACTGCACGCCCGGCTACGACCTGGCCCACGGGTACGGCCCCAAGTCGGCGCCGCTGGAGGAGTCGTTCCTGCCGCCGTCCAAGCAGCTGGCCTTCTCCCGCGGCTACGCGGTGCTGATCCCCGACCACGAGGGCCCCCTGATGGCCTACGCCGAACCCTATGTGGCCGGTCACGCCGTCCTCGACTCGATCCGCGCGGTGCGCTCGAACCTGCCCGGCGAGTTCGGCGACAGCAAGTTCGCCATGACCGGATACTCCGGCGGCGCGATCGCCGTGCACGGCGCGGTGGCGCTGATGGGTTCCTACGCACCCGAACTGTCGGACGTGGTGGTGGGTGCGGCGCTGGGCGGGGTGCCCGCCGACTTCGGCCTGCTCGCGCAGAGCATGAACGCCAATCTGGCCTCCGGCGTCTTCCTGGCCGCGGCGCTCGGGGTCGCCCGCGAGCACCCGGAGTTGTTGCAGCACATGAACAAAGCGGCGGCCTGGGCGGCCAGCTCGCCCCTGAAGGATACCTGCTCGGGCGAGTTCAGCCTGGCGGGTGTGTTCATGCTGCCGATGGACGTGGCCGCCGACTTCCCCGACCCGCTCCACAGCGAACTGGCGGACTCGATGTACACCCTGAGCCGGATGGAAGGCATGAAATCGCCGGTGCCGCTGTACATCTACCACGGGGACCAGGAGTTCTGGGTTCCGGTGGAAGGTGCCAAGGCGTACTTCCGGCAGCAGTGCGATCTGGGCGTGCCCACGGTGTACCGGGGCGTGCCCGGTGAGCACGAACTCGCCAACTACACCGGCTATCCCGGCATGGTCACCTGGATCGACCAACGGCTGCAAGGACTTCCGGCCTCCGACGAATGCTGATACCCGGTCCGGGCAGCCGCCGGGCGGATGCGGGCCGCCACGTTCGGCTGCGCTGCGGACGCGGGCGCGCTACTGTGCCTGTTCCCGGAGCGTTGTGCTGTCTCCGGGACATCTCCCGGCGTGCCGGACGTACCGTGCCGCGATCGCCTGGGTGGATTCGCGGCACCGGCGGGCTCCAGGCCCGGTCCCGCGCGGCGTCCGACGTACACTGTGCGGCAGCCGACACCCGGAGCCGACGCTCGTCACGATCGCGCTCGGGACGGCGCACAGCGACAAGGACGGGTGACAAGCGAGGATGCGGACGCGAGGTGGGTCCACTGTGACAGCTCGAGAGTTCGACACGGCGGCACCGGAGGCCGTGCATCGGCCCGAGCTGGAGAAGTTCGGCTTCGCCGAATGGCGGCGGACAGCGGTGATCGGCAGTGTGCTGGGCGGGTCGATCGCCAAGCGGGTGCTGCGCACCGGCCTGCGGCCGTCCCGGCGGCGGACCGCGATGGCCGCCGGCGTGGTCGACGGGTTCGAGACCCTCGGCCCGATGTTCGTGAAACTGGGCCAGCTGATCGCCTCCTCACCGGCGGCGTTCCCGCGCGAACTGGCCGACGCGTGCCTGCGCTGCCTCGACGACGTACCCCCGTTCCCCGCGGTGGCGGCCCGCGAGATCGTGGCCGCCGACCTCGGCCGGCCGATCGAGGAGCTGTTCGCCGTTTTCGACGACGAGCCGCTGTCGGCGGCGTCGGTGGCCCAGGTGCACGCGTGTGTGCTGGCCGACGGCCGTGCCGCCGTGGTGAAGGTGCAGCGGCCCGATATCGCCCGGCGGATGATCGTCGACCTGCGCGCGGCCTACCGGCTCGCGGGCTGGCTGCGGCGGCGGTCGGAGAACGCCCGGGTCGCCAACACCGAGGGCGTGGTCCGCGATCTGTACGAGGCCACCATCGCCGAACTCGACTTCCGCAACGAGGCCGACAGCCAGACCCGCGCCCGGGAGAACCTGAGCGCCTTCGGTGACAACACCGCGGTCGCGATCCCCGAGGTGTACTGGGACCACAGCGGCCCGCGGGTGCTGTGCATGGAACGCATGTACGGGATGCCGTTGGACCGCTTCGACGATATCCGTGCCGCGCACCCGGATCCGGAGCTGTTGATCCGCCGGCTGGTGAAGGCATGGGTGGAGAGCGTGGTGGTGCACGGGCTGTTCCACGGCGACGTCCACGCCGGCAATCTCTGGCTGCTCGAGGACGGCCGGATCGCCATGCTGGACTTCGGGATCGTGGGCCGCATGGACGGCCCGTGGCGCGACTTCGTGCGGGCCCTGTTCCACGCCAGCGCCATCGACGGCGACTTCCGTCCGGTGGCGCGGGCCCTACGCGAACTGGATCTGGTCGACAGCGAGGCCGGCGACGACGCCACTGTCGGCCGCCAGCTCGCCACCGCGCTCGCACCGGTGCTCAAAGGTAAACTCGCGCAACTCGATATGGGTAAGGTCGCGGCCCGCCTGGTCGAATTCGGTAAGCGGCGTGGGGCGTTCGGGCCCGAGCAGCTGATCCTGATGGGCAAGCAGCTCGGGTACTTCGAGCGGTACGCGGTGGCGTTGGCGCCCGGGTGGCGGCTGGGTCAGGATCTGTACCTGTTCCGCAACGTGTTTCCCGACGAGGTCACCGCCAAGGCCGCCGCCGACGGGGTCGAGCTGCCCCGGGACTGACCTGGTCGCGCGCGGGCACGGTCGCTGCCGTGCGGCGGCACGGAGTTCCGGCGTCGGCCGGGCACCGAGCGAGTTTCTCCGGAATATGCTGGCGTGGCCGAAGATTCGCTGGTGACGGTTGCGCGGCGACTGCGTATCCGTCCGGCGCACCCGACGGCCGTGCGTGGCCGGCGTTCTTACCATGGAGGCATGGGCGAGGACAATAGTCACTGACAGAATTGTGATGCGAGCCGCCTCGCCCACTCACAACGACGTGAGAAGGTGAGAGAAATGGGCTACCGAAAGGGAACTCTGTCCGTCACGTGGCGCATCGCGGGGATGGTCGCGGCAGCACTGTTGCTGGCCGGCCCGTCTGCCCCGGCCGTACCGGCACATGCCGATCCGGATTGCGCGCCGGTACAACTGGTGTACGCCAGGGGTACCACCGAACCCGGCGATCTGGGCGCCGCCGTGGGAGATCTGCTCTACCGCGATCTGCAAGCCACGCTCCCGATGGACATCGATGCCTACCAGGTGCGGTATCCCGCAAACCTTCTCGACCCGAACTCGGTGGGCGACGGCCGAACCGACCTCGCCGCGCACCTGGCCGAACAGTCGGCGCTCTGCCCGCAGCAGCAGTTCATCCTCGCCGGCTACTCCCAGGGGGCGGTGGTCGTGCAGACCGCGCTGCTGCTGCCGGACCTCGCCGGCCGGATCAGCTTGATCCTGCTGTTCGGTGACCCGCTGCCCGCACTCGGCTGGAACGTCCCCGGGCCGTACTCGGACCGGGCCGCGGACTACTGCGCACCGGGCGACCCGGTGTGTGCGGGCGGGCTCGACCCGGCCGCACACCTGTACTACGGCAACGACATCCGGTCCGCGGCCGGACTGGCGGCGTCGAAGTTGTGAGGTGCTGTCAGCGCCGCTGTACGCGCGGTGGTGGGGCGCCGATCGGGCCGGCCGACTTCAGGTACGCCGCCAGGGCGTCGAGGTCGGCAGGACCGATGTCGGCGGTGCCCGTGGCCTCCCGGAACACCGCGAAACCGTCGCCGCCGGCCTGCAGGAAGCTGTTGGTGGCGACCTTGTACTCGGCGGCCGGGTTCAGCGGCGCGTCACCGATCCGCACCGAATCCTGCAGTACCCGAGCGCCTTTCGGTGCACTGTCGTCGTAGGTGTAGGTCAGGCCGGCGATGTCGAGCACGGCCGGCTTGCTGACGTTGTCCCACTGCTGTTCCAGCAGCGCCAGGATCTGACGGCCGGTCAGCGTCACCGCTACCACCTCGTTCCCGAACGGCTGCACGGCGTAGGCCGCGGCATAGCTGATCGGACCGTCGGACAGTTCCGCCCGCACGCCACCGGGATTCATGAACGCCGCGACCGCGCCCTGCGGCGCCATGGCGGCCAGCATCGAATCGGCGATGACGTCACCGAGCGGGGAGTCGCCGCCCGGCGAGGACTCCACGGGCAGCGGCGCGGTCGCGGTGCCGATGGTCTGCTTCGCGCGCGGGTCGGCGAGCCCGGCGTAGTAGGCGACGGTCTTCGCCGTCGCCGGATCGGGCGCGAGGTTGTGGGTCACCAAGCGATTCACGGCTTTCGCGTCGACCGTGCCGTCGTGGAACCGCAGCGCGATATCGGTGATCATCCGGCCGTAGGAGGCGGCCTGGGTCACCACCTTCCCGTCGATCGCGCAGTTGTACCACTGGTGAGTGTGCCCGGTGATCAGCACTTTCACCGCCGGATCGACCCGGTGGGCCAACGCGGTCACGGTGGGGGAGATGTCGGTGCAGCCGTTGGGGTCGACCGGGCCGCCGTGGGTGTTCTGCGCGCCGCCGTCGTGCAGCAGGGCGACGACGGTCTCGGCGCCGGCCTGTTTCATGGCCGGGACGGCGGCATTGATCGCGTCGGTCTCGTCCGCGAAGGTGTAACCCCGGATGCCGTCGGGCAGCACAATGGACGCGGTGTCCGGGGTGACGGTGCCGACCACGCCGATCTTGTGGCCGCCCACGTCGACGATGGTCCACGGCGTGGTCCCGGGTGGTGGATTGCCGGCCGGGTCGGTCACATTGGCGGCCAGATAGCGGAACGCGGCGCCGGTGAACCGCGGGCCGGGCGTGCAGCCGTCGGCGGCGCAGCCACCGTGCTGCAGGCGCGCCAGTTCGGTGACACCGTGGTCGAATTCGTGATTGCCGACCGAGGAGGCCGCCACCCCGATCGAGTTCAGGAAGTCCACGGTCGGCTCGTCGTGGAACAGCGCGGAGGTCAGCGGGCTGGCGCCCACATCGTCACCCGCGGCCAGCACGGCGCCGGCCGGATACTTCGCCCGCAGCCGGGCCAGGTGCGCCGCGAGGTAGGCGGCGCCGCCGGTCTCGTACGGGCCGATATGGCCGTTGGTGCCGGTGGGCGGTTCCAGATTGCCGTGGAAGTCGTTGAGGCCGAACAGATGTACCTCGCCCGGCGCGGCGTCGGGCAGGTCACCGGTGCTGATCGCGGGGAAGGGACCGGCGGGCAGCGGCCCGCTGAGGTCGGGCACCGCGGGGCCCGGGGAACCGCAGCCCGCCAGTAGCACCGCGGCCGTCAGCGCCGCCACCACACCGGACACGCGAGCACGAACGTTCATGACGTCGACTGTGGCATGTCCGGCGGGCGGCGGCGCAACGGGAGGGTGAAAACCCGGCTACCAGGACAGGCCCGGGATGACGTTGGTGAGCTGGGCGGCGGGGGCCGGCAGGCTCATCAGCGGCTGGACCAGGGGAGCGAGGCGCTGCAGCGCACCCGGCCGCTCCAGCGGCGCCGACGCAGCGGCGGGCCGCTCGCCCCGGGCCGCCGCCGAATCGCCGGACAGCCGGAATCCCTGCTGCAGCACCGTCTTCCGCACCGACGGCAGCACCGTCTCCAGGAACTGGGCGAAGGTGCCGATCGGGGTGTCGATGCGGGCCGGCCGGTCCTCCAGGGCGCGGACCACCAGCTGCGCGGCCTGCTCGGGGGAGTGGACCGGGATCGAGCGGTAGGCCTCGGTCGGCGCGATCATCGGGGTGCGCACCAGCGGCATCCGCACCGAGGTGAAAGTGATTCCCGCATCGGCGTTCTCGACCGCGGCCACATCGCTGAAGGTGTCCAGCGCCGACTTGCTGGCCACATAGGCGGCGAACCGCGGCACCTTGGTCTGCACCGCGATCGAGGAGATGTTCACGAAGTGACCGAAGCGGCGCTCCCGCATGGCCGGCAGCAGCGCGAGGATCAGCCGGACCGCGCCGAAGTAGTTGACCGCCATGGTGCGCTCGAAGTCGTGCATCCGGTCGGTGGACGCCAGCACCGACCGCCGGATCGAGCGGCCGGCATTGTTGACCACATAGTCGACCCGTCCGTGGTCGGCGAGCACCTGCTTCACCAGCAGCTCGACCGCCTTCTCGTCGGTGATGTCGCACGAATACTCCTGCGCCGCACCGCCGTCGGCGCGCACCTCGGCCGCGGCCGCGCTCAGGTCCTCGGGATTGCGCGCCACCATCAGCACGGTGGCGCCGCGCGCGGCGACCGCGTGCGCGGTGGCCAGCCCGATCCCGGACGAGGCGCCGGTGATGAGCACGACCCGGTCGCGCAGCGGGTCACCGTCGCGGTGGCGTCGGGCACGGTCGGGGTCGAGGTGCTCGCGCCAGTAGTTCCACAGCTTGTCGGCGTAGGACTCCAGCGGCGGCACCTCCAGCCCGCTCAGGTAGACCTGGGTGGAGTCGGAGACGAACCGGGCGTTGAAGGTGAGATGCGGGGCGACCTCGGCGGGAATGCCGTTGCCGCGCAACACCAGATCGCGGGCCGCGGTGGTGCCCGGCACCCGGCCCAGCAGCCGCAGCGCCGCGCGGGAACCGGGCAGGGTGCCGATGCCGGTGGGCGCGCCCGCGGCGCGGGCGAACGCGCGATAGACGTCGGTGAACTGCTGCTGTCGCGGATCGGTCAGGTGGAAGGTGCGGCCCTCGAGGCCGGCGGTGGTGATCAGGCGCACCATGGCGGCCGCCACCCAGTCGACCGGGACGATGTTGGTGGTGCCCGGATTCGGCAGTGGCAGCGGCAGTTCCGACGGCAGGGCCGCCATTCGGGCGATGGCCGGGAAGAAATAGTAGGGGCCGTCGATCTTGTCCATCTCACCGGTGCGCGAGTCGCCCACGATGATCGCCGGGCGGTAGATTCGCCAGCTCAGGTCCGGCGATTCCCGGACCAGTCGTTCGGCCTCGAATTTGGTGCGGTGATAAGGCGAAGTCAGATTCTGGCCGAGGTCGAAATCGTGCTCGAACCAGAGTCCGGTGTAATCACCGGCCACCGCGACCGAGGACACGTGATGCAATCGCGCGCCCAGGGTGCGGGCGAGCGCGATCACCGCGGTCGTGCCGTCCACGTTCGCCGCACGCGCGGACTCCTCGGACGCGGTCATGTCGTAGACCGCGCCCAGGTGGACGACATGGTCGGCCGCGGGCGGGGTGTCGGCCAGGCCCAGGTCCGGGCTGGTGAGGTCGCCGACCAGGGCGAACACCCGGTCCGTCGCCCCCCAGGTCGCGGCCAGTTCGTCGAGCTTGGCCACCGACGCCTCGCGGACCAGGACGTGCACGACGGCGTGCGGATCGTCGGCGAGCAGGCCGGCCACCACCCGGCGCCCGAGGAATCCGGTACCACCGGTTACCACATAAGAAACCATTGTCGCTCCCCTGCGAATTCGAAACGCGCTGTCACGCGAAGTGATCGAAATGCACGAACGGGTCGTGCGCCCTGCGGTACCGGCACGCGACAATGAATGCGGGCACAATGCAGATATCGGGGGGCGCCGTAAAGCCGTGGCGCCCGGCCCGATGAAGAAAAGTGGATCGAGTGGGTACGTCCTCGTGCCCCGACTCGCGAGTAACTTTACGGTGCAAGCGGAACGGTACGCAAACGCATGCCCGAATTCAGCCTGTGGGAATGGTCACCACACCGCGCGGCAGACCTATATATGTAACAAGAAGTTTCGGATATCAGCGCGGCGAAACTCCGGTGACGACATCGTTCACCACATCGGCCATCCGGGCTCGGAACGCCTCCGGCGCGAACGACACCGCGTGCTCCCGGATCGCGGCGGCGTCGTAGGCGCTGTCGTCGAAATCGCGCATGGCCGTAGCCAATCCGGCCACCACGGCATCGTCGTCGCCGGGTGTGACATGCGCGCCGGACAGGCCGGGCAGCACAGTATCGAGTGCGCCACCGCTCCCCACCGCCAGGACCGGGGTGCCACACGCCATCGCTTCCACCGGCACGATGCCGAAATCCTCCACGCCCGGCATCAGCAGCGCGCGGCAGCGCCGGTACATGTCGAGCAGCACATCGTCGGGGGCCGCGCCGAGGAAGGTGGTCTCCGGGCCGGCGATCGCCTCCAGCGCGGGCCGGAACCGCCCTTCGCCCAGCACGACCAGCCGCACCCCGGCCCGCTGCGCGGCCCGGATCGCCAGATCGGCCCGCTTGTAGGGCACCAGGCGGCCCGCCATCAAGAAGAACTCACCCCGCGACAGCGCGGGATCCGGTGCGAAGCGGTCGATCCGCACCGGCGGATGCACCACAGCGGCCGGCAGACCCCACCAGTCGCGGACCCGGTCCGCCACCGCCGCCGAATTCGCCACCACATGCGTCAAGCGCGGCACCGCACGCAGCTCCGCGCGGCGCGCCAGGCCGCCCAGGGCCGCCAGCGCGAGCTCACCGCCGCGCCCGCCCGCCTCCCGGGCCCGGAACGCCTTGTCCCAGGCCCAGCGGGCCGGGCTGTGCACGTAGGCGACCACCGGGGCGCCGGTGGCGGCCGCGGCCGAGACGGCGAACGAATGGTGGCTGATCACGACCGCGTCGTAGTCGCGCAGCGGCAGCCGCCGCAACACCGGCGGCACCAGCGGCAGCAGCGGCGCGTGCGAACGCCCGCCCAAGGCGCGGTAGGCCGGGTTCAGCGCGGCCGGGTGGAACACCGCGTCGGGCGCACCGGCGGCGGCTCGGACCGCGCTCACACACTCGTCGGTGGCGATCGGCGCGAAAACCGGTGCGCCGGGCCAGGTCCGGAGGAATTCGGCGATCACCGCCTCCGAGCCACCGTATTCGGTGAAGCGTTCGTGGACGATCGCGACGCGGGGTGTGGACACGGTCAGCGGTCTCCTGAATCCGATGTGGCGGGAGCGATGTGGCGGGGTGCGCTGTGCCGGCGGATGGCCGGCGCGACCGGACGGCCGCGCAACAGGCCCGCGACGCTGCCCTGCTCGAGGGCACGCCGGTAGACCGCGGCCGCCGCGGCGGCGGCCTCGACGGTGTGGTCGATATCGGCGTCGGTGTGCGCCGCGGAGGTGACGAACGACTGGCCGAGCACGCCCCGGTCCAGCAGCTCCTGCAGGAACAGTGTCCGGAACGGTTGCGACGGAACACCTTCCGCGTCACGGGTGACGAAGATCAGGCAGGACGGGCGGCCGGTGACGGTGAGCCGGTCGGCGATCCCCAGCTCGGCGGCCGCCGCGTTCACCCCGTCGGCCAGGCGCTGACCGGCGCGTTCCATCCGCCCCACCGGATCGGTGGTCGCGTAGGCGGCCACCACGGCGCGGAACGCGGCCAGGCCGGCCGTCTCCGGGCCGTGCGTGGTGGACAGCAGGAACACCCGCTCCCGCTCGGTACGCAGGCCGCCGAGTTCCATGAACTCCCGCTTGCCGGCCAGCGCCGAGACCGGGAAGCCGTTGCCCATCGCCTTGCCCCAGCAGGACAGATCCGGGACCACGCCGTAGACCTGTTGCGCCCCACCGGAAGACCAGCGGAACCCGGTGATCATCTCGTCGAACACCAGTAGCGCGCCGAAGCGGTCGCACAGCGCGCGGACCCCGGCCAGATAGCCGGGTTCGGGTTCGGCCAGCGCGGTCGCGGCCTCCAGGACCACCGCGGCCGTCGGCTGCTCGCTCAGCACGCGTTCCAGGGCCGGGAGATCGTTGTACGGGAACCGGGTCGTCGCCACCGGCGGGATACCGGCCGACATGGCGGTCGTGCCGATGAACCAGTCGTCGACGGAGAAGAACGGCTGCTCGCAGATCGCCACCGTCTCCCGGCCGGTCACCGCGCGGGCCAGGCGCACCGCCGCGGTGGTGGCATCGGAGCCGTTCTTGGCGAACTTCACCATGTCGGCACCCGGGACCAGCGCCAGGAAGTCCTGGGCCGCAAGCAGTTCCAGCTCGGTCGGGCGGGAGAAACTCACGCCGTCCGCGGCGGCGCGGGCGGCCGCGTCCACCACCGGGCGGTAGCCGTGCCCCAGGGTCACCGACCGCAGGCCGATCCCGTACTCCACGTACTCGTTGCCGTCGACGTCCCAGACCCGGGATCCCGCGCCGCGCACCAGGATCGGGGCCATGTCCTCGGGATATTGGTCGGCGCCCCGGGCGTAGGTGTGCGAACCACCGGGAACCAGGTCGTGCAGTCGGGACTGCAGGGCGTTGCTGCGCAGGTACTTTCGCATCAGGCCGCACCGTCCGGTCGCAAGGCCGCCCACAGGGTGTGATCGGCGCGCAGGCCGGTGGGGCCGTAACTGTTGCGCATGACGCCTTCCTCCAGGAAGCCCGCCGCCGCGACGATCGCGGCGGAATCGGTATCGGCAGTGGGGATCTCGGTGGCCACGCGGCGCAACCCGAGGGAATCGAAACCGTAGTCCAGGACCGCGCACAGGGCGGCGGACCGGACCGCGGCGCTCGCCCGCCCCGGGTCCGCCCAGCCGGACAGTTTCGCGTTGCGGTCGAACATCTCGAGGTCGTAGAGCCGGAACTCGCCGGCGTAGGACCCGGCGACCTCGAGCACGAGCACCAGACCGGCGGCCGAGCGCAGCCCGCCGCGGCCGGTCCGCAGTTCCCGGCGCCAGGCCGAACCCGAGTGCCGCCGCAGCCAGGCGCCCGGGGTGCGGCCCACCTCGATCCGGTCGCGGTTGCGCAGCCGGGCGGTCCGCCAGGCGGTGAGATCCGCTGGAACCCTGGTGCGCAACACCACATCCGGATGGCCGGCGACCGTAAGCCGGACCGCGCTGTCGCTCATGCGGCGCCGGATCCGCTGCAGCGCGTACCAGACCAGCAGCCGCAGGCCCACCGAGGCGATCACGGCCGCTCCGGGACCCCGATCGGCAGTTGCCGCGCCGGGCCGCGCCGATGCCGGATCGGCCGGTGCCGGCGCAGCGGTCACCGAACGAGTGGCCATGAGCCGCGCCAGCTGACCGCCCGGCGGCTGCTCGTCGCGCGTCACGGCCCACAACACGTGATCGGCGGGTGCCCCGCCCGCGTCGAAGTACAGCCGCATCGTCGCTTCGGGTCGAAAGCCCAGAACCGGGATTCCTTGCGCCATCGCATGATTGGAGACCGAAATGGGTGCGATCACCCGGTGCAGGCCCAATTCGGCGAAGCCGAAATCCAGCATCATCGCGCTCGAGGTCAGGGCCACGCCCCGCCGGGCGACGCTCACGTCGGTCCAGATGCTCATCTCGGCCGTGCGGGAATCGGGATCGATGCGGCAGAACTCGATCTGCCCGGCCAGCGTGCCGTCCACCTCGATCACCAGCGGGAGGCGGTGGCCGGCCCTGGCCTCGGCCCACGAGATCAGGAACTCACGCACCCAGGCGGCACCGGTGTGCCGTTGCGGCCAGTCCAGATCCGAGGTGTACCAATACGGCTCGATCAGCTCACGATTGGCGATCCGGCGGTCGCGCCACTGCCGGTAATCGGACAGGCGTGGTGGTCGCAGTGTCATTGTGCTCGCACCGACCCGGATCGGCCCCAGCTGGTGCCGGGGCCGCCGCAGACCGCCCCGCGCGCGGCCGCCCTCGGCCGCACGCACCCGCGCGGACTCGGGTGGCGGCACCACGGGGAGTTCGCTCATGCGATCGGCCGTTGCCTGCCGAGGGAAGAGGTGTGCAGCGTCCCGTCCGACGTGACACCCACGCGCCAGTAGCCGCCGTCCGGATCCCGCAACACCATGCCGTTGTCCGGCCGGTCCGACAGCCAGCTGCCGCCGGGCAGGACCGCGGCCAGCACCGCGGAATCGCGGTCGAGCACCTGCAGGACGTCGCCCGGATCGGCGGCGGTCGCACGCAACTGCACCGTGCCCGCGAACCGGGCACCGGAGCGGCCACGCGCGATGACGTGCCAGCTCTCGGGGAACACCCGCGGGTCGATGTCGTCGCGGAAACCCGAGATCAGGTTCACCGCAGTGCCTTCCGTGCAGCGCACCGGGTCGATCCGCAGTTCGGTCGGCTGGCTGTCGCCGTCCGCGTCGAACTGCACATTGGCCAGGTACGGCTGCCGGCTGAACTTGAGGTCCACACAGACCGTCCGGGCGGCGATCTTGCAGTTGACCATGCCGAACTGGGCCGGGCCGCCCTTGTCGGAGCCGATCGACAGGGCGGTGTCGGAACCCTCGAACCAGACGTTGGTGAACCACCAGTCGTTGGCCGGCCCGTCCACCAGCACGTGCCGGTCGGTGGTGCGCGGATCGTTGTCGGAGACGAACTCGACATTGGTCAGCGCCAAGCCGGCGTTGTCGTCGCCACCGGTACCGAGGACCCCGATCCGGTTGCTGGTCAACTTCGAGGATGTGACGTAGTTCTGGATGCAGGACGTGACGATGCCGTAGCCGAAATTGTTGATGTCACAGTCGATGAACGCGGTCCCGCCGGTATTGCTGTCGAGGACCACACCGCGCTGCTGCACGAACTTCGGGAAGTTGCCCGACACGTGATTGCCGCGCAGCAGCACCGATTCGAAGCTGCAGCGGAAACACTCGGTGAGCTGCACGGCGGTCGCGTTCGGGCCTGTGAGGTAGAAACCCAAGCGGCTGAACCGGACTCGCTGCCGCTTGCGCAGCGACACCAGGGTGCCGTCGCCCTCGTAGTGGATCGTCGTCACGTCGGCGCCGTCACCGAGCACGGTCGCGTAGTCGGCCAGCTCGGGCCAGCGGGTGATCCGGTACTGGCCGGCCGGAATGTAGAGCACCAGCGGGCGATCGGCGACCGCCGCGGCCGAGAACAGGGCAGCGGTGTCGTCGGCCTTGCCGTCACCGACCGCGCCGAAATCACGGATGTTGCGCGCCGACGGCGCGTCGGTGACGTGCGGTGACCGGAACTCGACATCGGCCGGGGTGTCGGAGCCGCCGCCGGTGCCGCAGGCCGCCAGTGAACCGGCCGCGGCGACCCCGAGTGTGGCCGCCAGCATCCGCCGGCGCCCGACGGACTCCGCCGGGCGCGGGCGCTCGCCTCGGGTCATCCGCGTTTCCACAAGCGCTGCAACGGGTTACGGGACCCGGACGCTGGCCGGGAGAACACCACGGCGCCGGTCAGGCGCGGGTCGTCGGCACCGAAGGTGGCCACCGCGCCGCTGATCTGGGGACCGGTGGCCACCTCGAGCTCCACCAGGCCCAGGGTCGCGTCGGCCCGGCCGGCCAGCGCGATCGCGTCGGCGGCCACGGTGACCGGGGCCGCCGCGATCACGATGTGGTCGAAGTCGCCGCGCAGCTTCTTCATCAGGTCGGCGAAGCGCTGGGAGGCCAGCAGGTCGGGCGTGCGGCGGTCGGCCGTGCCCAGGCCCAGCAGCCACACCCCGGCCTCGCCCCAGGACACCACCGCGTCCGACAACGGCGCCGATTCCCGGAGCAGCTCGGACAATCCCGCGCGAGCGCGCACCGGGACCAGCGGAGTGGGGCCGCCGCCGGTGGTGTCGGCGTCGATCAGCAGCGTGTGCGCACCGGTGTCGGCGTAGGCGCGGGCCAACCCGATCGCCACCTCCGGCTGGGTGCGCGGCGACAGCGAGGTCAGCAGGACCACGTCGGTGTCCGGCCGGTCGTCGATCCGGGACCGCAGCCGGCGCAGCTCGCCTTCGGCGCCCGGACGACCCTCGTCGACCACACCCAGGATCGGCGCCGGCACCAGCTTGGCCACCTCCTCGGCGGTCCGCAGCCGCCGGTCGAGCCGGTCGACCGCAAGAGCGCCGGTCATACCGAAGAACAGCCCGGCGAGGATGCCCAGCATGAGGATCCGCTTGGGCGCGGGACTACTCGGCGCCGCGGGCAGCGCGGCCTGATCGATCACGTCCACGCGGGCCGCCGGGGCGGCGTCGACCTGGATGTACTCCAGCTGCGCGACCAGCGCCCGGAACTGCGACACCGCCTCGTCGGCCAGGGTGCGGGCGCCCGACGCGGTGGAATCCTTGGCCGAGATCGAGATCAGCATCGACGCCGGCGGTGAGGCGGCCGAGATCCGGCCGCGCACGCCGTCCACCGAATCGTGCAGGCCGAGTTGATCTTTCACCCGCTGCGCGACGGTTTCGCTCTGCGCGATGTCGAGGTAGGACCGGACACGCTGCTGGGCGGCCATCCCGCCCTGATAGGAGTCGTTGACCGAGGTGCCGGTGGCCATCTTGACGTAGCAGGTGCTCGTCGCCGTATAGGTCTTCGGCAACGTCTTCAGGTACCCGTACGAAGCCACCACACACAGCACCAGCGCCACCGCCACGATCGGCCATCGTCGCCGGATCAACCGCACGATGTCGCTCAGACTCATTGTCCGACCCTCATTTCCGTTCGTTCGACTGCGATCGGGAGAGCGGGCGTGCCGGCCCGCTGTCGCCGGAGAATTTCTTCCGTCGCCAGGTAGAAGATCGCGATCAGCACCAGTGTCTGCAGCGACTTGCCGAGCGTTTCGGCGGTGCCCATGGCGCCACGCTCGAACAGCACCGGGTCCTCGATCAACGCCAGCGCGGTCACGGCCAGCGGCAGCCGGCGCGAGTACATGCTGCGCGACCACAACACGGCCAACGCGAAGGTGAGCGTGACATCCAGCATCACCCCGGTGTAGCCGCCCAGGACGTAGCCCTCGTTGATATTGCCTTCGGCCAGTGAAACTTCCACGCCGTCCATGTCGACCGAACGGCCCCGGACCTCGCTGGCCCACGCGGTGCCGGACTGGAACTTCTCCGCACCCAGCAACTGGGTGGGGATCAGCACCTCGACCAGGTGCTCGCCCACCTGCGCCGGGCTGAGCCACGAGTTCGGGCCCGCGTAGTAGGCGTCGGTGGCCGCTTCCAATCCGTCGAAGCGGCGGGACATGCTCAGGAACGGCCGGGCCGACGGCGGGTACTGCGCGTCGACCACCGCGGCGCCGGACTTCATGTCCGGGGTGGACTTGAGCCCTTGCAGCAGACCGAATCCGGCGACCGCCGTCACCGTCAGCACGAGCACCGCGATCACGGTGGCCCGCGTCCAGCCGAGCATGGCGCAGCGCACGGCCACCGCCAGGGCGGCGCCCATGATCGGAGTCTTGGACTGCACCAGCGCGGTCCACACCAGTTCGCCGAACATCAAGCCGGAGATCAACAGCAGCGTGGTCCGAGTGCGGACCGGGCGGGCGTAGACGATCAAGCCCAGCGCGCCGACCGTGCCGAGCACGGTGAGCAGATTGATGATCGGGTTCGGGGCGGCCACTTCGCCCGCGCGGCTGGTGTTTCCGGTCGCGACCGCGGTCAGCCGGGCCAGCATGCCCGCGCCGTACAGCACCCACAGCATCCGCATGAAGACCGGGTCCTCGGCGAAATACGCGGTGGGGGAGGGCGCGTCGGGGCGCGCGGTCACCCGGGTCCAGATCACGAACGCCACGACCAGGGCCGCGTAGAACCACAGTCCGAACACGATCGGTTGCAGGACCGCCGCGATCCCCGGGTCGTAACCCAGCGCGTACAGCCGCGGGTCGGGGATGTTGTCGCCGAATCCGGGTTGCGGCTGCACGATCAGCAGCAGCTCCGGGCGGAACAGATAGGACAGCGCCCAGTGCGCCACCTGGGCGATCAACATCACCCGGATCGGTCCGGGCAGCCACATCGCGGCAATCGCGATCGTCGCCAGTGCGGCGGCGATCAGAAATACCACCGGCTGTGCGGATTCCATCACTGCTTCGCTTCCCTCCTCACGCATATGTCCGTGTGGGGGGCACGAGTGTTACCGCACCGCATCGATGATCTCCCGCGCACGATCCACGTAGCGGTGACCACCGGTGACGATGCGCTGGTATCCGGCCTCGGCGACCTTGGCGGCCAGCGCGGGTTCCCGGTCGCAGCGGTCGATGATGTCCAGCAGTTCGGCACGGTCGGAGAACAGGAAACACTCGGTGCCCTCGGCCAGCAGCTCGGCGTGCTCGGAGGTGCGTTCGCCCACGAACAGACCGCCCGCGGCGGGGATCTCGAAGGTGCGGCAGGTGTGGGTGTCGCGGTTGGCGGAGTTGAGCAGCACCAGGTTCGCGGTCATCGTGGCCACGGCCGTGGAGAAGTGCTCGCCGTACACCGGGCCGCGCAGGGTGGCGTCGGCGCGCCACAGATCCGGTTCCCGGCGCCAGCCCGGGCCGTACACGGCCAGGCTGGGGCCGTAGCGGTTCGCCAGCGCGGTCATCAGCTCGACCCGGTCGGGGCGGCGGGCGCCGATGAAGCCGGCCGCGTGCCGCTGCGCGCCGCGCCGGGCCATGGGCCGGTGCCAGGCCGGGTCGTAGGCGCTGGCCACGAACGTGACCGCCCGGGCCCCGCGCTCCCGCAGTTCGGGGACGTTGTGCCGCTTGGTGGTGACGATCAGGTCCCAGTACTCCTCGTAGTCGAGGTAGTCGCGGGTGATGTTCTCCGGGTTGGCGACGTCGTCGGGGCTGTAGTGCACCCGGATCGCCGCGGGGACGGTGAGCAGCCGCTCCTGGTCCAGGTGCACCGATTTGAAGGCGAACAGCAGGTCGGGGGTGAAATCGGCGGCGATACGGTCGATCCGGTCGTGCACGGCCCGCAGGGTCCAGGGCGCGCGGCCACCGGCCACCTTGGAATAGGTCCACGGCACACCGAAGCGGGTGGGGAGGGTGACCGCGGTCGTGTCGACCACGACCACCTCGTGGCCGGCCTCGCGGAAGCCGTCGGCCAGCGAACGCGCGTTGCTGCCCACCCAGTCGTCACCGACGTAGAGGATCTTCACGACTGCGCACCTTCCCCGGAGCCGGGCACGTCCGTGCCCGCCCGGCCTCGAACGGCCTTCTCGCGCAGCACGAGCCAGCGCATCCTGATGATGTACCACATCGCGACCGACAATTCGGCCGCTACCGTTCCGTAAACCAGCGTCCACACCGAATGGGTGGCCAGCGCGGTGAAGCCCAGAGCCGTTGCCGCGACACAGGTTCCGATGATCGCGCCGACCAGCACGCCGATCGTGTCCTGGCGCACCGACAGCACCGCGGTGGTGGCGAACGACGTGATCGCGGTGGCGGGCAGGATGATCACCTCCAGCCGTAGCATCGGGACGGCGCTGGCGAACTGGGGGCCGAACATGACGTGGATGAGCAGCGGTGCCGAGATCCAGACCGCGATCACCGCCAGCACCGCGATCGTCACCACCGCGGTCAGGAAGCGAATCGAGGTCCGCCAGAACGATTCCTGCTCGGTGTTGCGGGCCATCCGGGGCAGCAGGGCGTAGCCGATCGGGTCCAGCATGGACTGGATGGCGCGGACCAGACGGTCGCCGGTCGAATACAGACCCAGCGAGACCGCGTCCAGGACCGAGGAATAGACGGTGGCCGAACCCTGCCCGTAACTGGTGACCAGCACGCGGGAGGCGACCACGGGGGCGCCGATCCGGAGCACCTCACGCAATCGGTCGGGCCGGCCGGGCAGACCGTAGGTGCGCAGCGCGTCCCACCAGGTGAGCGAGACCGTGATGATCGCCGAAGCGAACATGCAGCCCATCGCCACGGCCGCGGTCGGAAAGCGCGGCAGCACCGTGAGCAGCAACACGAGATAGCCGACGCGGCCGATGCCTTGATAGAGCGTGGAGGCGCCGAACCGGCCCTGGCCGAGCAGCAGCCAGTCCTCCGAGATGGACCAGAAGCCGCCGGTGAACAAGCCGATCAAGATCATTCGCACGCTGCCGCTCACCCCGGCCAGCTCACCGGCCAGCAACGCGAGCCCCATGACCCCGACCGTGGAGGCACGGATCGCCAGATAGGTGCCGCGCAACCCGCCGACGTCCGCCGGGCTCGCGCCCTCCACCTTCGCCGCGAGGAACGAGGTGATCCCGAGATCGACCAGCAGTGAGCCGATGAAATACGCGGAGATCGCGATCGCCAGCAGCCCGACACCGTGCGGTCCGAGCTGACGCGCGATCAACGGCTGGGTGACCAGCGTGATGATGTACTGCCCGTACTTGCCGAAACTCACCAGGCCGATATCGCGCAGGACACCGAGCTTGCCGCCCTTGCGTTTCCGCGGCGCGTCCGAGTCGCCGGAGGCGTCCAGATCGCCGGGCACCCGCAGGATCGCGGTGACGTACGGATCCGGCGCCAAGGCCGACGAGGTGGTGAAATACGGTCCGGCCGTGCGGAATACGGGCACCTCGCGCTGGGTGCCGGGGATCCGCCGCGGCCGCGGCCGGGGCAACCCGGACGTCGGCACGTGGTGAGCGCGGGCCGGGGTGGCGGAATAGACCGGTGCCGAGTACGCCGGAACGGAGTCGCGGGGTGCCTGATGGGTCAGCGCCGCGTCGCGGGGGAGCGGGCGCGCGGGGACGGGCTCGCGCGGCGCCTGGTGCGCGGATGCGGCGTCGCGGGACCCCGGCGGGAACGGCGTCACTTCGCGCGACGCGTGGTGACCGGGCGCCGCATCGCGGAACACCTGGCGCGCGGGTGTCAGGTAGCCGGAGTCGGTGCCCGCCCCCTCGTCGTCGCGGCCGGTCCGATCGACAGGCGTTGCGTAGCCGGGGGGTTGGCCGAGGGAAGTTCCACGTCCGTCTGTCCGATCGGAGGGCGATCCGAAGACCGGTGTCCGGCTCGCGGATGTTTCGGGCGCCTCGCCGGTGCCCGTTCCGAAACCGGGTATCCCGCCGCCGGGTGTACCGTGACCGGCCGTATTGCTGACCGGTGCCGGGTAGCCGGGTGTTTGACTGAGAGGTGTTCCGTCGCTGGGTGTTCGGCTGACGGATGGGCCGTCGCCGGGCGTCGGGTCGGTGGATGTCCCGTGGCCGGGAGTGTGGCTGGTGGGCACAGCGCGGCCGGATGTCCCGCCGGCAGGTGTGCCGGAGCCCGGGGTCGGGTCGGCGGATGCCATGCGGCCGAGCGGTCGGCCCGCGGCTGCTGGGTGGACACGCAGCAGGTCGGCGGGTGTGCTGTGACCGGCCGTATTGCTGACCGGTGTCGGGTGACCAGGGTTGAGAGGCGTTCCGTCGCTGGGTGTTCGGCTGACGAGAGACCTGTAGTCGGGACTCTGGTTGAGAGGTGCTCCCTCGCCGGATGTCTGGCTGACGGGTGCGGTGTGGCCGGGAGTTCGGCCGAGGCGTGTTTCGTCGCCGGATGTTCGGTCGAGGGGTGCCCTATGACCGGAGGTCGGATCGAGAGATGTTCCGGCGCTGGGTGATCGACTGGCGGATGGGCCGTCGCCGGGGGTCGGGTCGGTGAATGTCGGGCGGCCGGGAGCGTGGCCGGTGGGCGTCGCGCGGCCAGGTGTCCCGTCGGCAGGCGTTCCGTAGCCCGGGGTCGGGTCGGCGGATGCCGTGCGGCCGAGCGGTCGGCTCGCGGATGCTGGGTAGGTGCGCCGCGGGTCGGCGGGGGTTCCTTGGCCGGTGTGGCTCGAAGGTGTTGCATGGCTGGGTGTTTGGCCGATAGGTGTCCCGTTGCCGGGGGTCTGGTTGGCCGATGGCGCGTAGCTGGGGGTCCGGCTGACGGATGTTCCGTAGCCGGGCGTCGGATTTGCGGGCGTCGGGTAGCCGGGCGTGTGGTTGCTGGGGGTTCCGTTGCCGGGCGTCGGGTTGCTGGGGGTTCCGTTGCCGGGTGTGCGGGTGACGGGCGTTTCGCGGCCCGCCGGCCGGGTGGCGGATGTTCCGGAGCCGAGCGGCTGGGCGGTGGGTGCCGGGTAACCCGAGTCCGCGGGGGTGGGTACCTGGCGGGTGCGTGCGGCGGTGCCGGGTTCCGGGGCAGACGGCGCCGGGTGGCCCGGGACGGGGTGGCCCGGTGCGGGGTGGGCGGGACCGAGGTTAGGCGGGGGCGGCAGGCTGTCGTCGCCCGAGGCGGGGCGGCCGGGGAGGATGTCAGTCATGTCGGCCTCGCCGGCGGCGCCAGATCGGGCCGAGGTCGGTGGTTCGCAGGAATTCCGCTACTACGCGGGCGGATTCGGTGGTGTCGAAGTCGGCGGCGCGGACCTGGGCGGCGGCGGCGAGGCGGGTGCGCAGGGCGGGGTCCGCGATCAGGGTGTCGAGGGCGGCGGTGAGGTGGCCGGGGGAGCCTGCGGGGACCAGCAGGCCGTTCACCTCCGGTTCGACGATCTCGGCCGGGCCGCCGGGGGCGGCGGCGATCACCGCGCAACCTGCGGCCATGCCCTCGACCACGACCTGGCCGAACGGTTCCGGCAGCGTCGAGCAGTGCACGAGGATGTCGGCGTCGCGCATCACGGCCGCCGGATCGTCGACGTGGCCGGTGAAGGTGACCGGCAGGGCCAGCTCGGTGGCCAGCTGCTCGAGTTCGGCGCGGTAGTCGTCTTCGTCGAAGAAGCTGCCGCCGGCCAGGATCACCCGGCGCGGGGCGGTCCGGGTTCGCGCGACGGCGCGCAGGAACAGGTCCTGGCCCTTCCACGGCGCCAGCCGGCCGACCAGCGCCACCACGGTGTCGTCCGGGGCGCGCTGTGGATCACGTTGGGACGCAACAGTTTCGAGTTCGACACCCGGGTAGGCGACCACCGCCGGGCGCCCGGCGGTGAGCAGCGTGGCCAGGGTGGCGCGGCTGTTGGCGATATAGCCGTCGGCCAGAACCCGGCCCAGGGCCCGCAGGATCCAAGTGAGCGGGCGGCCGAAATAGTCGGGGGCGATCCGGTCGTGCACCTGCCACAGCAGCGGGATCCGGGCGCGGCGGGCCGCGACCGCGCCCATCAGCAGGGTTTTCGTACTCTGTGCGACCAGCACCGATGCCTCCAGCTCCCGCGCGGTGGCGCCCAGCGCCCAGCCCACCCGCAGCAGGGTGAGGGCGCCCAGCACCAGACTGCGCACACCGGCCTTCGCAATGGTCATCGCGCGGCTGTCGAAATCGTTGCGGAGCAGCCGCGTCTCGAGACCACGATCACGGGTGCGGGCGACCATCGGGCCGTCCTCGGTGTACACGACGGCGACGTCGTGATGCGCGCGCAGCGCGGTCGCCAGGCGCAGTGTCGCCAGTTCCGCACCCGAGGGCGCCGCGGTGTGCAGGACGAAGACCACCGCCCCACCCCGGTCAGCGGCCGGAGGCGGTAGCGCAGCGTGACCACGCAGGCCGTCCGGGGTGGGGCGCGAGGATTCAGTCCCGGTCCGGTCGGTGCTCATCCGGCCAGCTCCCGGTACAGCTCGAGGTGCCGCCGGGCCGCGGCGTCCCACGAGAAGGAGGCGGCGTGCTCCCGGCAGCGTTCGGCGCTGGGCACTTTGCCGTCGAGGGCGGCGATCAGTCGCTCGGCCAGCGCGTCCCGGTCCCCGGCGGGGACCACGAGCGAGGTGTCCAGGCCGCGGACCGAATCCGGCAGGCCACCGCAGTCGGTGACGACGGGCGCCCGGCCGGCGGCCAGCGACGCGAGCGCGACCAGGCCGAATCCCTCCAAGGACCGGGTCGGAACGACGGTCAGAGTGGCCCGGCCGTAGAGCTCGGTGAGGGTGGCGTCGTCGACCCGGCCGGTGAATTCGACCGAGTCGAGCGCGGCCGCCTGCGTGCGCAGTTCGGCCTCGGCGGTGCCGGTGCCGACGATCGTGAGCCGGGTGCCGGGGTGCGCGGCGATCACCCGTGGCCACGCGTCCAGCAGCACGTCGATACCCATCCGGCGTTCCAGCCGGCGCACGCACAGCACGGTGCGGGGCGTGTCCTGCGGCGGGGGCGCGGAGTCGGGGAACTCGCTCAGGTCGACGCCGGGCGGGATGACCGTGATCCGCGCCGGGTCGATGCCGTAGTCGCCCGCGAGCAGGTCGCGGAAGTGCGTGGACAGCACCACGAATCGGTCGGCTCGCGCGTAACGCAGGCGTTCCACCAGGTATTTCGCGCGTACCGCGCGGGAACTCTCGCCCGCCTGCGCGCTCTCGGCCGCCCACGGTCCGTGGAAGTGCACCACCAGCGGCAGCTTTCCGCGCGCGCCCGCGGCGATCGGGCCGTAGAGGCAGAAATGGCGGTCGAGCACCGTGCCGGGCGTGAGTTCGCGACGGTCGAGCAATGTGGTGCGCACCCGCCGCAGCGTGGATCCGCTCGCGGGACCCCACGACCCGCCGGCGCCGGCCGGTTCACCGAACGCCGACGCGGTCACCTCGAGCCCGGAGCAGCCGGCCAGCGCGAGGTAGAGATCGGTGAAATAGCGATTGAGGCCGCCGGGGACAGCGGAAAACCATTCGGACCCGGTCATGTGCACCCGCAACGTCCCCACCACCGTCGACTTCCCCAGGTCTGTCAAATTTCCGTTCCGCACACCGAGGCCGGAAGCCCTTGCCCGTATCAGTCTAGGCGACCGCCCGGAGCGGGGTCGGACAACATCGGGCAATTCGGGAAAGCCCTGTTCGGAAGCTGGGCGGATGCTATCGGAGCTTGTGACGAATTCCGGGTGTAGCGAACGGGTTCGAGCGTGCGATAGATTCGCCGTGACGGATCTGCATTCCGAGAACCCGGTGACGAGCGCACCCGCCGGATCGGACTGGACGGGGGCGTGGTGACGAATTCGGGTTCGGGCATGCGAATTCTGGTCGAGAACGGCGAGTACTGGCTGCGCAATCGCGGCGATATCGCCATGCTCTCGGTCACCGTGGCCCGGTTGCGGGCGCGCTGGCCGCATGCCCGCATCGGCGTACTCACCGACCAGCCGCGGGTTTTGCGGGCGCTGTTGCCCGAGGCCGAGCCGATCGGTGCCGCGACCGGTGGTGACTGGCCGGCCGTGCCGGGCGGGCATCCGGTCGCCGATCGCGCGGCCCTGCTGTGGCGCGCCTGGACCGACGGCCCGAAGACCCGGTTGCGGGCCGTGCGGAACCGATTGCGTCCGCCCGCCACGGAATCCGGCGAACCCGCGCAGCCGGCGGTCCCGGCCGCCGCCGCCACCGCGTCGCTGGTGGTCGCCCAGGGCGGCGGTTACATGACCGATGTCGACCGCTACCAAGCACATCGGGCCCTGAGTCTGCTGGAATTCGCGGGCCGCCGCGGGATCGCGACCGCCATGACCGGACAGGGATTCGGGCCGCTGACCTCGCCCGATCTCGTCGCGCGCGCGGCGGCGGTGCTGCCGGGGGTCGGGTTCATCGGCTTGCGCGAGGGCCGCCGCGGCCCGGCCCTGCTCGACGCGGCCGGTGTCGATGCCGCGAACGTCCTGGTCACCGGGGACGACGCGATCGAGGCCGCCTACGACGTGCGCCGGCCGGGACCGGGCACCGATCTCGGGATCTGCCTGCGGGTGGCCGATTACGCGCCGGTGAGCGACGGCGCGCGGGAAGTGCTCGGCGCGGTGGTGCGGGAGCAGGCCGCGGTCGCGGGTGCGGCGCTGACTCCGCTGATCATCTCCGAATACGACTCCGAGGACCGGCGCTGCACCCTGCCGCTGCTGGCCGGGGCCCGGCGCACCCGCCGCCCGGTCGCCCGGGCGGGCACCGCCGCCGATGTCGCCCGCCAGGTCGGCGGTTGCCGGGTCATCGTGACCAGCGCCTATCACCTGGCGGTTTTCGCGCTGTCGCAAGGTGTTCCGGCGATCGGCATCACGGCCTCGGAGTACTACGACGACAAGTTCTACGGCTTGGCCGAGATGTTCGGCACACCCGACGCGCCCGGTCTGCGGATCGTGCACCTCGACGATCCGAACCTGCGCGACAGCCTGACCGCCGCGGTGGTCGAACTGTGGGCCGGCGCCGACGATCTGCGAGAACCGTTGCAGGCGGCCGCGCTTCGCCAGATCGAGGCGTCGCGGGCGGGATTCGACCGGGTCTTCGGGCTCGTGGACGGCGACTCGGCCGGAGTCGGCGCACGGCACGGTGAATGACCGTGTCCCAGACTATGGAGAGGAAGCGATGACCGGGTCCGGCATGACGTTGTCGATTTGTGTGCCCGCCTACAACGCGGCGCGCACACTGGAGACGACCGTGCGCTCGATTCTGGCGCAGGACATGGACTTCGAGCTGATGATCCTGGACAACGCCAGCACCGACGGCACCGGCGAGATCGCGGCCTCGTTCGACGATCCGCGGGTCCGGGTGGCGCGCAACGACCGGGTGCTGCCGATCGGCGCGAACTGGAACCGCGTGGTGGAGTTGTCCACCGGTGACCTGATCAAGATCGTGTGCGCGGACGACATCCTGCTGCCGGGCGCGCTGGTACAGCAGCTGCGGGTCATGGCCGACAGCCGGATCGCGATCTCCGCCACCAAGTTCCAGGTCATCGACGAGCGGGACGAGATCGAGGAGTCCGGCCTGGGCCTGCCCGGGCTGGTCGGGCAGTGGCCGGCCGACGTGCTGTTGCGCACGATCGTGCGGCGCGGGCCCGCCGATTTCGGTCCCACCGCGGCGGCCATGTTCCGGCGCTCGGACTTCGACCGGGTCGGCGGCTTCCGCGGCGATCTGGTGTTCCCGATGGACGTGGACCTGTTCGCGCGCGTCTGCGTGCCCGGCGGCTACTTCTTCGGA
Organism: Nocardia stercoris; assembly: GCF_003696265.1. Lineage (GTDB taxonomy): Bacteria > Actinomycetota > Actinomycetes > Mycobacteriales > Mycobacteriaceae > Nocardia > Nocardia stercoris. The sequence goes on from NZ_RFFH01000005.1 coordinate 171,049, forward strand.
ATCCCCGAAGACCTTGCGGCCTGGCGGAATTCGTCGTTCAACCTGTGCAGCAGCACCTCGACGGTGTCGAAGCTCACCGAGATGGCCCGCTTCCACCACCGGATGGGCCGGGAGTATCCCGAGCTGGTCGGCCGGGCCGATGTGCTGCGCGGCGACGCCCGGCTGGCCGGGCAGGCCGCGGAACGAGTTCGGGTCCGTGCGACCGCCCTGGTGGGCGGCCGCACGGACCTGTAGTCCGCGTTCGGAACTCAGATGGTCCAGGGCTGGCCGTAGGTGACGACCGTGTCGCCCTCGGCGCTCACGATCCGCACGAAGGGCCGGATGTGGGTGGGGCCCAGGACGCCGGTGACGGTGCCGTGGAAGCCCTGCATCCGCAGGAAGCCGTCGGCGCCGCTCACGTCGCCGCCGGTGGCCTCGATGGTCTGGATGCCCGGACCGAAGCCCACGCTGATGTCGATCCCGGCCTGCGGGATCAGGTCGGTGAACGTGGGGCCGAACTCGCCGGTGCCCCAGGTCGGACCGATGTTCAGACCCGGGGTGCTGTAGGAGAAGCGCAGCTTGCCGTCCAACGTCGCCAGGTAGCCGACCTCGTAGCCCATCGTGATGTGGCCGTGCCAGTTGTCGGCGTCCGGGCCGTCGATGTGGTAGGACGCGGTGCCGCTGTGGAACCACTCCCGGGTGAGCGGGCTACCGTCCAGCGGTGGCACGAAGTTGATCTGCGTGTCGGACTCGATCGCGTTGACGGTGCGGCTGTGCTGGTCGACGATGTTCGCCGTGGCGTCGACATCGGCGGCCGCGGTACCGGCGGCAACCGAGAGTGCGATCGAGGCAAGGGCAGTCGCCACCGTCGCGCGAGAAAACCCGCGCGTTGGAGTGTTGCTCATCTATTCACCTGTTTCCCTCATCAGATTGGTGCGTCGTACTCGGGTGAAGCGTTGTCGAACAAAGGCAGCCGCGGGTTATCACGACGTTATGATTCGTTGACTTTCCCCCCGCGTCGATACGAGACCTACCAACGGCCCGAGTAGCAGAGTAATGCTCGGGAGGTCTTCGCGCTACCGCTCCGGAAACCGAAATTCGGCCGCCCACTTGCCATTCAGAGCCGGATAGGCGGACCGCACCTCGTCGAGCAGGTCGGGCACGGTGAGGAGCACGCGATCGGGGTTCGCGGCGACCAATTGCTCGGGTGTGATGATCGGAATATCGGTGCCCGGCATGCGTCGTCCGTGCTTGCCCGGCGACGCGTCGGCAACCCCCGCCAGCAATTCCCGATCCAGCCCGGCGCGGGCGAACAGCGCCACGGCCCGGGAAGCGGCGCCGTAGGCGTAGCTGCGCTGCCCGCGCGCGGCCGCCTCGGCCAGCCCGGCGCGCAGTTCCCGGACCTGCCGATCGGCCTCCTGCTGGAGCGTGGCGGTGCCCGCCACCGTGGTGAACGGGTTCTCCAGTGCCAGTAGACGATCCAGGTCGCTGTCAGGCCGGGCCGGTGCGGTGGAGTGGACCGCGGCCACCAGGACCGTGCCGCCGTAGAGGTCGAATTCCCAGGCCCGTACGACCCGCATCCCGGCGCCGGCCAGCATCCGGCGCAGCACCGGCAGCGTGTAGTACGCGAAGTGCCCGTGCCGCAACGCATTCCACTGACCCTGCGCGACGATCGTACGCAGCGAGTGGAACTGCAGCAGCAACACCCCGCCGGGGCGGGTGGCGGCCGCGCGGGCGGCCACGGCCGCCGCCTGATCCGGTTCGTGCATCATGCCGAAGCTGTCCAGAACCACGTCCGCGGCCGCGTCGGCGGTCTCGCGGTAGCCGCGCTCGGTCAACAGCGGGATCCAGGTGCCGCCGTGCGGGCTGCCGAACTCGCGGACGGTACCGCCCGGCAGCCACCCGGCCGCGGCGACCCGGGCCACGGCGTCGGCGGCCTGGTCGCGCAGCGCGCGGGGTTCGACGCCGCGGGGTTCGTCGGCGACGGTGTCGTCGTCGGCCAGCTGGGCGAGACCGCAGCCGCCGCACAGATCCATGGCCAGGTCGTGCGCCTGGTCGGTCACCGGATCGTCTTCGGCCGGAAAGTGATCGGCCGCGGGCATGGCGCCGAGGTCGAGGATGCGAGTCAGGTCGGTGCCACCGCAGGCGCGGCAGCCGCGGGCCGGCTCGGTCATCGGAAATCTCCCGTGGGTGCGACGGTGGCGGCCCGGCGTGACAGCATGGACCGGTGCGTATCGAGGCGGCCGAATTGGCCGATGTGCTGGTGCTGACACCCGAACCGTTCCGGGACGAGCGCGGCCTGTTCACCAGGACGTTCGACGCGGCCGAGTTCGACAGCTACGTGGGCGAACCGGGCCGGGCGGCGAGCTTCCTGCAGGACTCGCAGTCGCGGTCGGTGCGCGGCGTGGTGCGGGGCATGCACGGCCGCGGCGGGCGCGGTGAGGCGAAGCTGGTGCGGTGCGCGCACGGTGCGGTGCACGACGTGCTCGTCGACATCCGCCCGGATTCGCCCACGTTCGGCAAGCAGCAGGCGTTCCGGCTCGACGACGAGGACTTCCGGCACCTGTACGTGCCACCGGGGTTCCTGCACGGCTTCCAGGCGCTCAGCGAGGTCGCCGACGTGTGCTACCGGATCGACCGGCCGCACGATCCCGCCGAGGATCTCGCTGTGGCACACGACGATCCGGAGCTGGGGATCGTGTGGCCGCAGCCGGTGACGATCATGTCGGGCCGGGACCGGGCGGCCGGGAGCTGGGCGCAGTTGTGCGCGGCGCTCGGGGTCGGCTGAGTCCGAATCTGATTGGCCCGCAACTGGAGTCGCCGCTGAGCCGGGCCCGCCGGGACGGATCGAGCCAGCAGAGCAGAACCGGCCCGAACCCGCACCGCGGCGGTGCCGGCGGGCCGGTCCGAATTCCCGGTCAGGCACCGACCGGGACGCGGCGCAGCTCGCCGTCCAGCGCGCCGTCCGCGGTGAGCGCCTTCAGCCGGGCCAGGCGGGTGAAGCGGTCGGTGAAGTCCTCGGTGGTGAGGCCGCGCGCGGTGTACTCCCGGAACAGCTCGGCGGCGCCGGCGGCCACCGTCCACTTCGCCTGGAAGCCGAGTTCGGTTCGGGCCCTTGAGAAGTCGACTCGGTACGAGCGCGGGTCGGCCCCGGTCTCGCCGGTGATGAGCAGCGCCGACCCGGGGACGGTGGCGACCACGTCGGCGGCGATATCGGCCACCGTGAGGTTGTTGGCCTCGTCGCCGATGTTGTAGGCGCGCGCCGAGACCACCTCGGCGGGCGCGGTCAGGCAGACGGCGAACGCCTCGGCGATGTCGAGGGCGTGCACCAGCGGACGCCACGGGGTGCCGTCGGAGAGCACCTTCACCTGACCGGTCAGCACCGCGTGGCCGACCAGATTGTTGAGCACGATGTCGGCCCGCAGCCGGGGGGAGAAGCCGAACGCGGTCGCGTTGCGCAGGAACACCGGGGTGAAGCTCGCGTCGGCCATGGCGGCGAGGTCGCCCTCGACGCGCACCTTGCTCTCCGCGTAGGGGGTCAGCGGGTTCATCGGCGCGTCCTCGCCGACCAGCCCCTCGCCCGCGGCGCCGTACACCGAGCAGGTCGAGGCGTACAGGAACCGTTGCACGCCTGCCTGTTTGGCGAGTTCGGCCAGCCGGACCGAGGCGTGGTAGTTGATGTCGTAGGTGATCTGCGGGGCGAGGGCGCCCAGCGGGTCGTTCGAAAGCGCGGCCAGGTGGATGACGGCGTCGAAGCCGGCCAGCTGGTCGGCGGTCACGGTGCGCAGATCGACGTCGAGCGCGGGCGGTTCGGCGGCGGGCAGCTCCCCGAGGACGCAGTCGGCGTAGTAGCCGATGTCGAGGCCGGTGACCTCGTGGCCGGCCGCGGTGAGCAACGGCACCATGACCGTGCCGAGATAACCCTGATGCCCGGTGACGAGCACGCGCATGGTCATACACCTCCGAAAGTCATTGCGGCCTTGGCGATCACGAAGGCCTCTGCGTAGCGGGACTTGCACTGGACACCGCGCACGCGGGCGAGGCCCAGGAAGGCTTCCTCGTCGAACCAGTCCCGGTCGTGCTGCGACGGGTAGGCCGCGAAGAGCAGTTCCACCTTGCGCGCGGCGATCGCCGGCGACAGCGGACAGAACAGGGTCGGGCGGGGAGTGTCGGTCTCCCACTTGAGGATCTCGTACCCGAGCACCATGTGGTCGCGGAACTCGGTGGGGACCAGTTCGGCCAGCAGCCGGTGATCCTGGTGCGCGTCACCGGGTTGCGGCGCGAAGACCAGGTCGGGTTCGCAGCCGCGGCGCAGTTCGCCGAGCGCGGCCTTGACCGCCGCCCAGTGCGCCGGGGTCCGGCCGTCCGGCAGCTCGAGCACCGTGAGCTCGAGATCCGCACCGGGACAGAATGATTCGAGCGCCTTGCCTTCCTCGTCGGCGCGCGCGGTACCGCCGCCGGAGAGCACCAGCGCCCGCACGCGCAGGCCCGGGTACGCGGCGGCCAGGCTCAGCAGCGTGCCGCCGGCGCCGATCGCGATATCGTCGCAATGCGCTGCGAGCAGCGCGATTTCGCGGATCTCGCCCCCGGCCGGTGCCAGGGTCAGCACTCGTCGCCCTCCCACACCATCCACGGTCGGTCACCGGAGGCGTACGCGGCGTCGAGCTCGGCGCGTTCCTTGAAGGTGTCGGCGGGCTTCCAGAAGCCCAGGTGCTGGTAGCCGATCAGCCGGCCGGTCCGGGCCAGGGCACCGCAGGCGTCCTCGACCAGGTCGCCGCCCGGGGGCAGCAGATCCAGGACCTCCGGGGTCAGCACGAAATAGCCGCCGTTCTCCCAGATCGGCAGCTTGGCGACCGGGGTGATCGTGCCGACCCTCCCCGAATCGTCCACGTCCACACAGTGGAACGACGACTGCGGCGGCACGATCATCATGGAGGCAGCGGCACCGGCGGCCACACACTTGTCGATCATCTCGTCCAGCGGCGCGTCGGTCAGCACGTCGGCGTAGTTGGCCAGGAAGTACTCCTCGCCCTCGAGGTGCGGGCGCACCCGGCGCAGGCGTTCCCCGATCGGCGACTCGAGTCCGGTGTCGACGAAGGTGATGGTCCAGTCGCTGATGTCGGTGCTCAGCATCTCGACCTTGCCGTCACGGATCACGAAGTCGTTGGAGACCGACTCCTGATAGGTGAGGAAGAAGTTCTTGATGTGGGCGGCGCCGTAGCCGAGGCACAGGATGAAATCCTTGTGGCCGTAGTGCGCGTAGTACCGCATGACGTGCCACAGCAAGGGACGCGGCCCGACCATCTGCATCGGCTTGGGGATCGGATCGTCGGCGCTGCCGCGCATGCGCATGCCGTATCCGCCGCAGAACAGGACCACCTTCATCGGTTTCGCCTCATCATTCGGGTTCGGGGCAGTACGGGATCTCAGGCCGGGGCGTCGGCCGGTGCCGGCTCGCCGGTGAGGTCCGCATAGTGCAGGTCGGGCAGCGGGTAGACCAGGGCGCCACCCCAGCCGGCGATGTGCCGCAGCTGCGCGGTGATCTCGGTCTCGAGATTCCACGGCAGTACCAGCACCACGTCGGGCCGGTCGGCGTCGATGCGCTCGGGGGCGTGGATCGGGATCCGGGTGCCGGGGGTGTAGCGCCCGTGCTTGTACGGATTGCGATCGACGGTGTAGGCCAGCAGATCAGGCCGGATGCCGCAGTAGTTGAGCAGGGTGTTGCCCTTGCCCGGGGCGCCGTAGCCGACCACCGTGCGGCCCTCGGCCCGGCAGTCGAGCAGGAAGCGGAGCAGTTCGTGGCGGACCTTCTCGGCGCGGGTGCGCAGTTCGGCGTAGCCGGCGGGGGTGTCGAGACCGGCCTCGGCTTCGAGGGTCAGGACCTCGGCGACGCGGGGGCCGACCTCGCCGGCGCCGTCGGGACGCGCCCACAGCCGCAGCGAGCCGCCGTGCGTCTCGAGTAGTTCGACGTCGACCAGGGTCAGTCCGGCGGTGGCCAGCGCGCGCTGCGCGGAATGTACTGTGTAGTACTGGAAGTGCTCGTGGTAGATGGTGTCGAACTGGCCGTGCCGCACCAGATCCAGCGCGTGGTGCACCTCGATCGAGAGCCAGCCGTCGTCGGCCAGCAGCGCCCGCAGCGAGCGGGTGAAGCCGAGCAGGTCGGGGATGTGGGCGTACACGTTGTTGGCCACCACCAGCCGGGCCGGGCCGTGTTCGGCGCGCACGGTCGCGGCGAGTTCCTCGTCGAGGAAGGCGGTGAGCGTGGGTACGCCCTTGTCCCGGGCGGCGGCGCCGACGTTGACCGACGGCTCGATGCCCAGGCAGCGGACTCCGGCGGTGACGGCGTGCTGCAGCAGATAGCCGTCGTTGCTCGCGATCTCGACCATGAGGGTGTCGGAGTTCAGGCCGAGCCGGGTGATCGCCTCGTCGACGAACAGTTTGGCGTGCGCGACCCAGCTGTCGGAGTAGGAGGAGAAGTACGCGTACTCGGTGAACGTCTCCTCGGGCGTGATCAGCGCCGGGATCTGCAGCAGCAGGCACTCTTCGCACAGCCGCAGGTGCAGGGGGTAGGTGGGTTCGGGCAGGTCGAGTTCCGTCGCCGTCAGGAACTTCTCGCAGGGTGGGGTGGCGCCGAGGTCGAGAATGCTCAGCAGACGATCGGAATCGCACAGACGGCAACGCACGAGGGAGTACCCCCACCTTTCCCAGAAAGACTGTCGACGGCACCCGAGCGGGCCCCACGCACTTCTTCGTTGTCGACCGCCGCTACGTTACAACATGTTTCGCTCACGGGATGGCCCCGTGGCGGTTGCCGGAAGATGAAGTTTCGTGTACGGCGAGGGTAGCGGGTCGGTGGGCAATCGTCAGGATTGTCGGAAAATGATCTTTCCAGCAATTCGTCCCATGCGTCCGGAAACTCTTCTACCTGCGGCGATATGGTCCGGAGGGGGTTCCGGGGACACATTCCGGGCGGTCGGTTTACCGGCGGCAAATCATGAGATACCTTGCTGTTGCGGAGCATTCGCCGAGCAGTGGGTTGGAGGCATGGGTAACATTCGGCAGCGGGTCAGCGAAAGTACGTCGACCCCGAATGGTTGTCACCGAATGATCCGGCTGCTTTCGTGTGAGGACCTCGGGCGTCTGGTCAGAGGAGGCTGGACCCGAGTCGTCTCTCGGGGGAGGTGTGTACATCCATGAGTTTCGAGGTTCGAGCGCAACGGGCCGTGTCCGACATCACGGACCGGCGTCCGGTGCGTGGGACGTGGCGGCGGGCATACGTCCGGCGGCTGCAGGTGAGTGACATCGTGATCGTCGCCCTGGCGGTCGGAGCTGCCCAGGTGCTGCGGTTCGGCGATACGGTCGGCCCGCCGCTGGCCCTCACCGCGCCGCTGGAGGTCCGCTACACCGTCGTCTCGGTGGTGCTGGGCGTGGCGTGGGCGGTCTGCCTGACGGCGTCGGGCAGCCGCGCTGAACGTGTGATCGGCAGCGGCACAGAGGAATACCGGCGACTGGTCGGCGCGACACTGCAATTGTTCGGTGCGGTGGCGATCGGCTCGCTGCTGCTGCGCGTCGACGTCGCCCGCGGCTACCTCGCCATCGCGCTGCCGCTCGGCCTGATCGGGCTCATGATGGAACGCCGGTTGTGGCGGCAGTGGGTCTCGGCCCGCCGAGCCACGGGGGAGTTCGATCACCGGGTACTGGTGGTCGGCAGCCGTTCCGCGGCCGCCGCCACGGCCGCCGCCTTCAGCCGCTCGCCCGAGGCCGGCTATCGGGTGGTCGGGCTGTGCACGCCCGGAATCGAAGTCGGGCCCGAGGTGACCGTCGACGGCCGGGCGATCCCGGTGCTGGGCGACGACCTCGACGTGCTCACCGCGGTGCGGCGCAGCGACGCCGACACCGTGGCCGTCACCGCCACCGACAATATCGGGCCCGGCGATCTGCGCCGCATGGCCTGGGAACTCGACCCGCTCGGCGTCGAACTCATCGTGACCTCCGGCCTCGCCGACATCGCCAGCGTCCGGCTCACTCACACCGTTATCGCGGACATGCCCATGCTGCACGTGGAGAAGCCGCGCTACGACCGCGCGAAGTCGGCGCGCAAGAGCGTGTTCGACGTGTGCTTCGCCCTGACGGCGCTGATCCTCATCGCCCCGGTGCTGGTGGCGATCGCGATCGCGGTGAAGGTGACCAGTCCCGGCCCGGTGTTCTACCAGTCGGAGCGAATCGGCCGGGGCGGCAAGCCTTTCCGCATGATCAAGTTCCGCAGCATGTACGCCGACGCCGACGCCCACATCAGCGCGCTGATCGACGCGCAGGGCGGCAACCCGGTGTTCTTCAAGCTGCGCGACGACCCGCGGGTGACCCCGGTGGGCCGGGTGATCCGCAAGTTCTCCCTCGACGAGCTGCCGCAGTTCTTCAACGTGCTGCGCGGCGAGATGAGCGTCGTGGGTCCGCGCCCGCAGGTGCAGCGCGAAGTCGACTCCTACGATGGCACGATGCGCCGCCGGCTGCTGGTGAAGCCGGGCGTGACCGGGCTGTGGCAGGTGAGCGGCCGCTCCGACCTCTCACCCGAGGACGCCATGCGGCTGGACCTGAACTACGTGGAGAACTGGTCGATGGTGCTCGATCTGCTGTTGGTGGCCAAGACGATCGGCGCGGTCACCCGGGGTGACGGGGCGTACTGACCGGCACGCCGCGGGCGCCGCGGTGACGCGCCCGGGCCGTATGGTCTTCGATCGTGAATCGTTCCACCGCCGCGGTCCTGGCCACCGTCCTCACCTGCCTGCTGGTGACCGTCGCACTGCCACTGTCGTTTCCGTCGGCCGGGCCCACCGGCTTCGACCGGTCGGCCGATGACCGGCTGCACGCGGCCCTCGACGGCCACCACGGCGTCTACCGGGTACTGGTGACCCCCAGCGATCCCTGGGTAGTGCTGCCCATCCTGCTGGCCGCCGCGCTGTGGTACCTGCGCTCGGACCGCTGGCGTGCCGGATTCCTTGTGGTCGCACCGGAATTGGCGGTGCTGGTGAACACGGCCGCGCTCAAGCCGATGTGGCATCGGCACCTGAAGGACTACCTCGCCTACCCGAGCGGGCACACCGTGCAGTTCGTCGCGGTCGCGACGGCACTGGTGCTGGTGGCCGCGACGCGGCGGGTCCGCGCGATCCTGGCCACGCTGTCGGTGGTGCTGCTGGCGGCCGTCGCGGTCGGCATGGTCGGCGTGGGCTACCACTACCCGACCGACATCCTGGGCGGGACGGCGACGGCGGTGGGACTGGTGACGGCCCAATGGGCAACTGTCCGTGGCCGTTTCGCGGCGAACCCGCCCGCGGGGTTCAGTGCGAGGAGGCCATGAGGATCGAGATCACGAACCACAGCACCCACGCGGCGGCCACCAGCATGCCCGCCGACAGCAGCACCCGCATGATGCCGCTGCCCAGCTGGATCTCTCCGGCCCGGCGGGGATACAGCTCCCACGGCGCGTACCACGGCGAGGCCACCTCGAACGGTCGGCGGGGCCGCTCGGCCTCGAGATAGGCCAGCTGCTCGAGATACGCCTCCGCCTGCGCCTGCTGGGGGCCGCCGTACCATAGGGTGGCGTCGATCGAACCGCCGAAACCCTCGTCCACCAGATCCTGCGGGCCGGGCAGCAACGGCAGGATGCTCAGGCCCCGGAAGGCCAGTGCCACATCGTTGATCGTCCATTGTGCGCGGCCCTGGGAGGCCACCGCCTGCAGATACTGGTGCAGCGCATACGGATCGTTGCCGACGATCACCTCGAAGCCGGGATCGCTCCACAGCGGCCGCAGCCGCACCGAGGTGCCCGGCTGCGGCACCACCAGCACCACGCCCTGTACCACGCGCTGCCCGAGACCGTGTGCGGCAAGCCAACTCTGGAGCGCATAGGTGTGGTCCCGGGAGGCCTCGAGCGGCCCGCGGCTGCTGCCGCCCTCGAGGGTGACCAGCCGGTTGCCGACCCGCCACGGCCCGTCGTAGGGCACCTCGATTTCGCCGTCGACGGCTTCGGTGAGCGTGACGGCGTCGATGATCACGCACCCGGTCGGCGTCCACACGACCGCGTCGAAGCGGTGCAGCCGGTCCTCGAAGAAGAGGCTGGTGTTCACCGTCGTGACGCCGTGCGGATCGCCGGGACCCTTCCAGGTGCGCAGCCAGTCGATGAGGACTCGCTCGGCCTGGGTGCCGGCGGGGTTCTGCACCCGTACGAGCATGCCGTGCCTCCACTCTCGTCGAAACCGGTGAACATTGCCCGGGCCCGCGTGGGCACGCTGCTGTGCCCCCCGGCGCGATCGGACGGTCCGTAGCCCAAAGCATAAGGGCCCGGACCGGTTCCGCGCGGTAATGGTGGCGTGCGCGCCCGTCAGTCGACGGATGCGATGGGCAGCCGCAGCGCGCCCGGCGCGGCGGCCGGGACCGTCGGCGCCTGCGGCGGGACCGGCCGGATCCGCCGATACCGGCTGCCCAGTGGCGGCCGGGTGTCGGGCTCACCGCAGTTGGGCCAGAACGCCATCGCGCGTTCGGCCTGCGCGGTGATGGTGAGCGACGGGTTCACACCCAGGTTCGCGGTCACCGCCGAACCGTCGGCGATGTGCAGGCCCGGGTGGCCGAACACACGCTGATACGGGTCGACCACACCGGTGTCGGCGGTCTCGCCGATCACGCAGCCGCCGATGTAGTGCGCGGTCATCGGGATGTTGAACACGTCCATGATCACGTTCTGCGGGTCGCCGTCGACCTTGGCCGCGAAGCGGCGGCCGATGTCGTGCGCCAACGGGATCCAGGTCGGGTTCGGCCTGCCGGTGCCCTGTCTGGTGCGCAGCATGCCCCAGCGCCGGTAGGAGGTCAGCGAGTTGTCCAGGGACTGCATGACGAGCAGGATCACCGACTTCTCCGACGCGTGCCGGGCGTTGAGGCTGCGCGCGAACACTACGGGGTGCAACAGGATTCCGAGCAGGAAGCGCAGGAACCGCAGCGGGCCACCGTCGACCATCGGTACCGCGAGCGCGGTCATCGCGTTCTGGCCCTTGCCGTAGTGGCACACCTCGATGTGGGTGTCGGGTTCGGGATGGATCGAGGAGGTGATCGCGACGCCCTCGGCGAAATCGTCGCGGGCGCGGCTGGTCACGTTGAGGATCGCCTCGGAGTTGCTGCGGGTCAGCTCGCCCAGGCGCGGTGACAGGTTGGTCAGCACGTGCTCGTCGCGCATCTTGTGCAGCAGCTTCTGGGTGCCCAGCGCGGCCGCCGCGAGCACCACCTGCTCGGCGGTGAAAGTCTTGCGGTCCTTGCGAATCGAGCGATCGGAGCGGACCGTCTCGACGGCGTAGCCGCCACCGGCGATCGGGCGCACCTTGGTGACCGTGCGCAGTTCGAAGACGTGCGCACCGGCCTGCTCGGCCAGGTACAGGTAGTTCTTCGGGGTGGTGTTCTTGGCGTTGTGCGGGCAGCCGGTGAAGCAGCGCGCGCAGTTGATGCAGCCCGCCCGGCGCGGCCCGGCGCCACCGAAGTAGGGGTCGTCGACCTCCTCGCCGGGCGCGTCCTCGTTGAAGAACACCCCGACGTTGGTCGGGTGGAAGGTGTCGCCCTTGCCCAGGTCGTCGGCGATCGAGCGGATCACCTCGTCGGCGGCGGTCATGCGCGGGTTCGGGTTCACGCCCAGCATGCGCTTGGCCTGGTCGTAGTACGGGCTCAGCTCGGCCTGCCAGTCGGTGATGTGCGCCCACTGTTCGTCGGTGTAGAACGTCGGCAGCGGCTCGTAGAGAGTATTGCCGTAGATCAGCGAGCCGCCGCCGACGCCGGCCGCGGACACCACCGCGCACTTGCCCAGCACGCTGATCCGCTGCGGGCCGGTCATGCCCAGTCGTGGCGCCCACATGGACTTGCGCAGATTCCAGTTCGTCTTCGGAATCGACTCGGCGGGCCAGCGCCGCCCGGATTCCAGCACCGCGACCCGGTAGCCCTTCTCGGTCAGCCGCAGCGCGCTCACGCTGCCGCCGAACCCGGATCCGATCACTACCACGTCGTAGTCGAAGCCGGCCATTGCCGTCCCTTCAGTCTGAAACAGGATCGGTTTCATTCTGGCATTGGTGGCTACCGGCACGTACTCGGCGGCGGCACCGGGTACCCGTAGCGTGCCCGAATGGCATTCCGCCGCCGAGTGGAGTATGGGTGGGCGTGTGACCACCGAAGCCGCCGGTGCGGACCGCATCCTCACCGTGCCCAACGTCCTCAGTGGCATCCGCCTGCTCGGTGTCCCGCTCCTGCTGTGGCTGCTGCTCGGCCCGCACGCCGACGGCTGGGCGTTCACGCTGCTGATCGTCAGCGGCCTGACCGACTTCCTGGACGGCAAACTGGCTCGGCTGCTGGATCAGTCGTCCCGGCTGGGCGCCCTGCTGGACCCGCTGGTGGACCGGCTGTACCTGGTGGCGACCGTGCTCGGGCTGATGCTGCGCGGGATCCTGCCCTGGCCGCTGGTGCTGGTCCTGCTCGCCCGCGACGCGATCCTGACCGCGCTGCTGCCCGTCTACCGCCGCCGCGGCCTGCCTCCGCCGCAGGTCATCTACCTGGGCAAGGCCGCCACCTTCGCGCTGATGTCGGCGCTGCCGTGGTTGCTGGCGGGCCGGATGGACTGGCCCCTGGCAGGTTTCGCACACGCCTTCGGCTGGGCACTGATGGTGTGGGGCGTGGTCGTGTACGTCTGGACCGGGCTGCTGTACCTGGGTAAGGCGGTTGCCGTGGCGCGGGCAGTGCCACCGGGACCGGCTAAGGTGACTCCGACGGCTTCGGAGCATCCGGTGAAAGGACAAGGCCTGTGACGGAAACACCCGACAATCTGCGCTACACGGCGGAGCACGAATGGGTGGATCGGGTCGGTCCGACCCGTGTGCGGGTGGGAATCACCGATTTCGCCCAGGCTCAGCTCGGGGACGTGGTTTTCGTGCAGCTGCCGGTGATCGACACCGACGTGAAGGCCGGTGAGGGCATCGCGGAGGTCGAGTCGACCAAGAGCGTGTCCGACATCTACGCTCCGCTGACCGCGAAAGTCGTTGCGGTGAACGAGGCTCTGGACGACGAGCCGGAGCTGGTGAACAGCGAACCCTACGGTGCCGGCTGGATCTTCGAGTTGGAGTTCGACGCACCCGCTACGGCCGACGCCGCAGTGGCCGAACTCCTCGATGCCGCAGGTTATCAAGGAGTTATCGAGGGCTGATTCGGCCTTCACAGTTCTACCTGCACGGGCACACCGTGGCAGGGTACGGTCAATGCCAACTACAGGTGCCGGCCGCCGAAAACGGGGGCCTAGGTGCTCGGAGTCGGACACGCGGGTACGGATAACGGTTCGAGGAGGAGAGCAAGGGTGAGCGAGCACAAAGACCCGGGTTACGGGGAGAGCGCGGCCGAGACGACGTCGGTGTTCCGCGCGGACTTCCTGAGCGAGGTCGACGCGTCGCGCTCCGGTGAGCAGCAGACCGGTGAGACTCCGGTGCAGGGTGTCGAGGGCCTGCCGCCGGGTGCGGCCCTGTTGGTGGTCAAGCGTGGTCCGAACGCCGGTTCGCGGTTCCTGCTGGACCAGCCCACGACGTCCGCCGGGCGGCACCCCGACAGCGACATCTTTCTCGACGATGTCACCGTCAGCCGCAGGCACGCGGAGTTCCGGCAGGACGACGACACCTTCCAGGTGGTCGACGTCGGCAGCCTGAACGGGACCTACGTCAACCGGGAGCCGGTGGACTCCTCGGAGCTGCAGAACGGCGACGAGGTGCAGATCGGCAAGTTCCGCCTGGTGTTCCTGACCGGTCCGAAGGCTTCCTGACCCGGGCCGGCGCGAGATGAGTGGTGCGGCGCAGTGGGCCCGGGGAGGACTGTCGATCGGTTCCGTGCTGGACCTGCTGCGCCCGGACTTTCCGGATATCACCATCTCGAAGATCCGCTTCCTCGAATCGGAGGGGCTGATCTGCCCGGAGCGCACGCCTTCGGGTTACCGCCGCTTCTCCGTCACCGATGTGGAGCGGCTGAAGTTCGTCCTCACCGCGCAGCGGGACCAGTACCTGCCGCTGAAGGTGATCAAGGAACAGCTGGAAGCGATCGACAGCGGTGCCGCGACGCTCGGGGTGCGCGAGGCGCGCGCCCGAGCGCACGGCACCGCCGCGGTCGCGGCGCCGGAATTCGGTGCCACCGGGACCGGGCGCGCGCACGTCGTGCGCCCGGCCACCGAACTGTCCGCCCCGCGCAGGCTGGGCGTCGTGCCGGGTGAGGTGTCCCCGGACGAGTTCCGGGTCGACCACGAGATCCGCATGACCCGCGACGACCTGCTGACGCAGGCCGGAATCTCCGACCAATTCCTGACCGAGCTGATCAAGGCCGGTCTCGTCACCCCGGGCGCCGCCGGGTATTTCGATACCGAGGCCGTCGTGCTGGCCCGCACCGCGCGGGCGCTGAGCGAGTTCGGCCTCGAGGCCCGCCACCTGCGCGCGTTCAAGCTGGCGGCCGACCGTGAGGCGGCCATGGTGGCCCAGATCGCGGCGCCGATCGCCAAGGGTCGCGACGCGGATGCCCGGGCGCGCGCCGAGGAAACCGTCCGCGAACTCGCGGCATTGTCGCTGACGCTGCACACCAGCCTGGTGAAGGCGGCGGTGCGAGCGGCCCTCGGCGGCTGAATGCTGGCGCTAGACTCGGTGTTACGACCGGCCGGCGAGGTGGGAGATCGAGTGTGTGCGCGGCCGGTACGAGTGTCAGCGAGGAGCGGCCATGAGTGAGATGCGTGTGATCGGCATCCGTGTCGAGCAGCCCCAGAATCAGCCCGTGCTGTTGTTGCGCGAGGTGTCGGGCGACCGCTACCTGCCGATCTGGATCGGGCAAGCCGAGGCGACCGCGATCGTGCTGGAGCAGGAGGGTGTCACGCCGATCCGGCCGCTGACCCACGACCTGATCAAGATCCTGATCCACGATCTGGGTCACACCCTCAAGGAGGTCCGCATCGTGGACCTGCAGGAGGGGACGTTCTACGCCGATCTGGTGTTCGAGAACGACCTGCGGATCTCGGCCCGGCCGTCGGATTCGGTGGCCATCGCGCTGCGGGTGGGCTGCCCGATCTATGCCGAGGAGCCGGTGCTCGAGGAGGCCGGGCTGGTGATGCCGGACGAGCGCGAGGACGAGGTGGAGAAGTTCAAGGAGTTCCTCGAGTCGGTGTCGCCGGACGACTTCAAGGCCACCGACAGCTAGCTCGGGGTAGCTACCCGCTGCCTGGGCTCGCCGGCCCGGGCAGCGGTCGTTTCGGTGCGGCTCGGGCCCTCTCGGCGGTCGGGTGGGTGCCGCGGATTTCCGGCTGGGGAGTAGCTGGGGGCAGCCGCGCGCCCGCTTCGTAAAACCGGACATATCAGGCCCATTGCCATGGGTCCGACTGTTCCGATTTTACTCGGGGTTTGAATTTGTTTACCCGCCAATGGGTTTCACCACTCTGGTACTAACGTGCCGGAAAATGATGTAATGCATTGGGGCACAAGTGAATTGGCTCGGCGATCACCACTCTAGGTTGTTGCTGCAACCCCCGGGCTAGCGGTCTTCTGTGGCTTGAAAATAGCCCCCGACCTGCGGCGTCATCAACCCTCGACCAAAGGTTGAGAAACACGCCGCGCGGGAAGTTTGAACGGCGGATCCGAGCACCGGACAATCGGGAGAGTAATCTCAGTAGGTATTCGGGCCGCTGGTCAGCGGCGATCCAGTAGGGAGTGGGCAGTGGGAGATCACACGGAGCAGGGGGCGCGCCCCGCCGCAGCTGTGCAGCCCGGGCTCTTCCCCGACGACACCGCGCCCGACGAGATGGTGGGCTACCGGGTCCCGAGCGCGTGTCAGGTGGCCGGTATCACCTACCGCCAGCTCGACTACTGGGCCCGCACCGGCCTGGTCGTCCCGTCGATCCGGACGGCGTCGGGTTCGGGGAGTCAGCGGCTCTACTCGTTCAAGGACATCCTGGTCCTCAAGATCGTCAAGCGCCTGCTCGACGCCGGGATCTCGCTGCAGAACATCCGCATCGCGGTCGATCACCTGCGCAGCCGCGGCGTCGAGGACCTGGCCGGCATCACCCTGTTCTCCGACGGCGTCACCGTCTACGAGTGCACCTCCGCCGAAGAGGTCGTCGACCTGCTACAGGGCGGTCAGGGCGTCTTCGGGATCGCGGTCAGCGGCGCGATGCGCGAACTGACCGGCGCGATCGCCGCCTTCCCGGCCGAGCGGGCCGAATCCCAGCCCGGCGCGGCGGGCGACCGTCCCGAAGACGAGCTGGCGTTCCGGCGCAAGGTCCGGATGGACCGCCGCACCGGCTAGCGGCGCGGATCACATCCGGTTCGGACGGGCCGGAATCGAGACCGGAACCACACCCCGGCGCGGGCCGGGGTGGATAGACCGGCCCGGCGCATGGCTTAGACTGAAAATGCGTCGCCACCGTGCGGGAGAGTTCCGGATTCGTTCCGGGCGCCGAAGGAGCAGCACCTCCCCGTCAATCTCTCAGGCATCAGGGACCGTGCGGATGTTCGGCGCCTCTGGAAAGTGGTGGGCCGAGATCGTGCGGGCCACCCGCCCATGGGGAAAGGGAGCGTCGCGTGCGCCCCGAATCTCTCAGGCTCCACGACAGAGGGGGAGGGCCCGACTCAGCCGACCCGTCCTCCCGTAGCGACGGCCGGCCCGCCCCACCTCTGGAGCCGTCATGACTCGATCCTTCGCCGACCGCCACATCGGCCCCGATGCCCGCGAGGTCGACACGATCCTCGCCACCGTGGGTGCCACGTCGCTGGACGAGCTGGCGCAGCGCGCGGTCCCGGCCGCCATCCTCGACACCGCCGACGGCAACGGACTTCAGGTGCTGCCGCCCGCCGCCACCGAACACGAAGTGCTCGCGGAACTGGCCGAGCTGGCCGGCGCGAACACGGTCGCCACCTCCATGATCGGCCTCGGCTACTACGACACCCTCACCCCGCCCGTGCTGGTCCGCAACCTGCTGGAGAATCCGGCCTGGTACACCGCGTACACGCCCTACCAGCCCGAGATCAGCCAGGGCCGGCTCGAGGCGCTGCTGAACTTCCAGACCATGGTCTCGGACCTGACCGGTATGGAGGTCGCCAACGCGTCGATGCTGGACGAGGCCACCGCCGCGGCCGAGGCCATGACCCTGCTGCACCGCGCCAACCGGCGCAGCACCTCGATGCGGCTGCTGATCGACACCGACCTGTTCCCGCAGACCCGGACCGTGCTGTACACGCGCGCCGAGCCGCTCGGCATCGAGATCGTCGAAGCCGATCTGTCCGCCGGTGTGCTGCCCGAGGGTGACTTCTTCGGGGTCGTCACCCAGGTGCCGGGTGCCTCCGGCCGGGTCGTCGACGTCGCCGCCCTGATCACCGCCGCCCACGACCGCGGCGCTCTGGTCGCGGTGGGCGCGGATCTGCTGGCCATGACGCTGCTGACCCCGCCCGGTGAGCTCGGCGCCGACGCCTGCTTCGGCACCACCCAGCGCTTCGGGGTTCCGCTCGGTTTCGGTGGGCCGCACGCCGGTTATCTCGCGGTCCACACCGCGCACGCGCGGCAACTGCCCGGCCGCCTGGTCGGCATCTCGGTCGACGCCGACGGCGACCGTGCCTACCGGCTCGCGCTGCAGACCCGCGAGCAGCACATCCGCCGGGAGAAGGCCACCTCGAACATCTGTACCGCACAGGTGCTGCTGGCCATCGTGGCCGCCATGTACGCGGCCTACCACGGCCCGGACGGCCTGCGCGCGCTCGCCCGCCGGGTGCACGACCGCGCGGCCACGCTCGCCGCGGGTCTCGGTGCCGCGGTGGTGCACGACCGGTTCTTCGACACCGTGCTGGTCCGGGTGCCCGGTGGCGCCGCCGCGGTGGTGGCCAAGGCCAAGGGACACGGGATCAACCTGCTGCTGGTCGACGCCGATCACGTCGGTGTGGCCTGCGACGAGGCGACCACCGATGCCCATATCGCCACGGTGCTGGACTGTTTCGGGGCCGAGGCCGGCCACGCGGCGGCGCCGGGCGCGCCGATCGCGAGCATCGAGAACCGCACCTCGGCCTTCCTCACCGCACCGGCGTTCACCAAGTACCACACCGAGACCGCGATGCTGCGCTACCTGCGGCGGCTGTCCGACAAGGACATCGCGTTGGACCGCAGCATGATTCCGCTCGGTTCCTGCACGATGAAGCTGAACGCGACCGCGGAGATGGAACCGATCACCTGGCCCGGTTTCGCGCGGGTGCACCCGTACGCGCCGGAGGAGGACGCTCCTGGCCTGCTGCGCCTGATCGGCGACCTCGAGGGCTGGCTGACCGCGATCACCGGATACGACCGAGTCAGCTTGCAGCCCAACGCCGGTAGCCAGGGCGAGTACGCGGGCCTGCTCGCGATCCGCCGCTACCACCTCGACCGCGGCGACGACCACCGCGACACCTGCCTGATCCCGTCCAGCGCGCACGGCACCAACGCGGCGTCGGCCGCCATGGTCGGCATGCGGGTCGAGGTCGTGAAGTGCCGCGCCAACGGTGACGTCGACCTGGACGACCTGCGGGCGAAGATCGCCGACCACGCCGACCGGCTGGCCTGCATCATGATCACCTACCCGTCCACGCACGGCGTGTACGAGCACGAGGTGGCCGAGCTGTGCGCCCTGGTGCACGACGCCGGCGGCCAGGTGTACGTGGACGGCGCGAACCTCAATGCCCTTGTCGGCCTTGCCCGTCCGGGCCGGTTCGGCGGCGACGTGTCCCACCTGAACCTGCACAAGACCTTCTGCATCCCGCACGGTGGTGGCGGTCCCGGCGTGGGCCCGGTCGCGGTGCGCGAGCACCTCGCCCCCTACCTGCCGGGCGACCCGCTGCAGCCGGGCTCGCACGCGGTGTCGGCCGCGAAGTACGGTTCCGCCTCGATTTTGCCGATCACCTGGGCCTACATCCGGATGATGGGCGCCGAGGGCCTGCGCCGCGCCACACTGACCGCGATCGCCTCGGCGAACTATCTGGCCCGGCGGCTGGACCCGCACTTCCCGGTGCTCTACACCGGCGACAACGGCATGGTCGCCCACGAGTGCATCCTGGATCTGCGCGAGATCACCAAGCGCACCGGCGTCACCGTCGACGACGTGGCGAAGCGCTTGGCGGACTACGGTTTTCACGCACCGACCATGAGCTTCCCGGTTGCGGGCACGCTGATGGTGGAGCCCACCGAGAGCGAGAACCTCGAGGAGCTCGACGCGTTCGCGGACGCGATGATCGCGATCAAGGGCGAGATCGACCGGGTCGAGGCCGGGGAGTGGCCGGTGGAGCGGAGCCCGCTGCGCGGCGCGCCGCACACCGCGGCGAGCCTGGCGCGCGAGTGGGACCAGCCGTATTCGCGCGAGATCGCGGCCTACCCGCTGGGTATCGACGCCGACCGGGCCAAGGTGTGGCCGGCGGTGCGCCGGATCGACGGCGCCTTCGGTGACCGCAACCTGGTCTGCTCCTGCCCGCCGCTCGAGGCGTACCAGGACTGAGCGTCGGGTGAGCACACCGGCCGGCGGATGAGCCGGCCGGTGTCCTGCGGAGTCACGCGCGGTTCAGCCCGAGAGGCTGCCGAAGAGCCCCTGCAGCCAGGACGACGAACTCCCTTGGTTGTAGTTGTTGTTGTAGCCATTGTTGTAATTGTTGTTGTAACCGTTGTAGCCGTTGTTGTTGTAACCGTTGTTGTAGTTGTTGTAGTCGCGCTGCCACTGCCAGCGGCCCTGTTGGCTGTCGCAGTCGTTCCACTGCGTACGGCCGCGGTCCTGTTGCCAGTTGAAGTTGCCCGTGTGATCGCAATCCTGTTGCCACGATTGATCTTGCGCGACCGACGGCGGTGCGGGTGCGGCGATGGCGGGTGCGGCGAGCATGCCCAGCGGCAGCGCGGCCGCGGCCGCACTCACCACGATCCGGGCCGGCAAGCGACGGGGTCCTGCCGTGGTGCGAGGTGTATTCGACATGGCGGTCTCTCGATTCTCCGGCCAGGAAACGAGCGGATCCCGCGTGGTCGAGCGCCTGCGCGCGTCGACAACTGTCGCCCTGTCCGCCCCGACACGAACCAGCACACGCCGTATACATCCCAGACGTTTCGTGACCGGCTCAGCGTGCCGGGGCGCCGACGCGGTGCCTCGGCAGACCGATATTCGGTCCGAGCTCATCCTATGCTCGAAAAAAGACACCGAGCAGGGGTGGTTACCGGTGAATCTCCTGTGAGTCCGGGCGGGTGTCAGCGCAGGGTGAGGGCCTGCGCGACGGCGGTGGCGAACGCGGGATCGAATTCCTTTGCGGCAATATCGAACTCCCACATATGGCGCCGGCGGACGGCGAACGTCTCTCGGGTCACCCGCTGTACCGTAGCGCGCGGCCCGGTCGCGCACACCTTCCCGTCAGTCGCTGCCGAAGCTGCCGGACCACCAGTTCCCGGGGATCCACGACCACCACGGACCGTTCGGGATGATGTCGAACCAGCCGTGTTTCCACCCGCCGGGCCCGTGGCCGTGGCCATGGCCGTGGCCGTCTACGTCGCAGTCGCTCCACTGGATCGGCCCGCTGTCCGGGTGCGGGCCGATAGTGCCCGTCTGAACGCAGTCGCCCAGCCACGGTTGGTCCTGGGCGACCACGGGCGCGGCAAGTGTCGGTGCTGCGGCCATACCCAGCGGCAGCGCGGCCGCCGTTGCGGCCACCATGATGCGTGCAGGCAGGTGCCGGGCTCCTGCCTTGGGGGAGGAGGTCGTAGACATGGTCGGTCTCTCGATTCTCCGGCCATGAATCATTCGGATCCCGCACTGTCGAACGTGTGCGCTGTCGATTCCGGTCGTCCTGTTCGCCGCGGCACGGAACCGGCACGCGTCGTGTAGTCTCCGACGCTTCGTGACCGGCTCAGGTGCCCGGGGTTCGCGGATGCGGCACCACGGCAGGCCGATGCTCGGTCCGACCCCATCTTAGGCCCGAAATAGGACATCGAGCAGGCTAGTGACGGGTGAATCTGTGGTGCCGCGGCGGCGTCAGCGCTCGGTGAGGGCCTGCGCCACGGCGGTGCCGAACGCGGGATCGTCGGTGCCCGGCACCCGGGTGTAGGTGCCGCCGGTGTTCTTGGCCAGCGTCTGCATGGTGGCGGTGTCCTGGGCGCCGATGGCGATGATGTCGATCCGGACCGGTTTGCCGGGCGCCGCGGCCGCGGCGATCTTGTCCAGCAGTTGCTGTCCGGTGATGTCCGAGTCGTCGTTCGGGCCCGAAGTGATCAAGAGGACGGAATTCGTGCGGCCGGAGGCGTATCCGGTGACCGCCGAGTTGTAGGCCGCCGCGAGGCTGGGATAGCTGTGGTCGCTGTGCGCGCCGGTGGTGGTGATCGAGCGGAGCGCACCGGCCACCGTCGCCCGCTGGACGGTACTGAGATCGGCTGTGGCGGCGAGGGTTTGGTAGGGATACTGCTTGATCGGGTCGTGTCCGTAGACCCAGATGCCCAGGCCCGAATCGGGAGTCAGGGTGTCCATGGTGGATTCGATCGCGCCGGCCGTGGCCGCCAGGCGGGTGGCGGTGCCGTCCGTGGTCGCCATCGCGGCCGAGGTGTCGATCAGGATCGTGGCCCGCACACCCAGACTCGGTTTCGCGAGTATCGAATTCACTTGGTCCAGAGCCGCTTTCGTGGGAACGGCGGCCGGGTCCGGTGTGGCGGCGCCGAATCCGGTGCCGGTGAACAGTAATTGCTGCTGCGGGGTGCGCAGGAAGTCGGCGAACTGGCCCGCGAGCAGATTCTGGGTGTTGTCGGCCCAGCGGCCCGTCATCAGCGCCGCCGGGTAGTCGGCGACCGGCGCCGAACCCGCCGGAACGTAGGCGGCCAGACCGCCGTGGGCCGTGATCTGCTGGGCGGTGGCGACTGCGGCGTGGACCGGGGAGTGGGCGACATCGGGGCCACCGGCGGCGGTGAGCGCGGCGCCGGTATCGGCGGCCTGCGGTGCGCCGCCCGCCAGCCGGGAGATCGCGCCGACCACCGCGGCCGACCGGGCGGCGTCGTCGGTGAGCGGGTCGGTCGCCGCGGTCGCCGCGCCCACCGCCGCGGCGGCCGCGGTGGAGCTGTCGCCCGGCGGCAGCGTGAGCCGCAGTCCGCCCCAGCCGGGGAGGCCGAGCGCGTCCAGCGAACCCTGCTGCAGCGCGGGCAGATCACCCCACCCGGTGTTCGCGGTGGTCAGCGCCTGCCGTAGCGGCGCGGGCACCGCCAGCGCGATCGGGCTCGTCGCGACCGGCACCGGCGTGCCGTTGATCAGCCCCGGCACCCGGACCGCGGTGATCGACCGGGTCGAATCCGGTATCCACAGTGCGGGTTCGGGGCCGAGTTGCGCATCCCAGTCCGGCGCGGTGAATCCCGCGACCATGGCGGCGGAGGGCCGCGCCGTCACCGTCACGGTGGCGCAGCGATCGCGAGCGACGGGTTTGCTCGCGTTGTATCGCTGCGCCGCCTCCTGCACCGGGGCCGCGATCGCGGGATCGACCGTGACCGACACCGTGATCGGCCCGTCGGCGCAGTCGGGTGTGGCCGTCGGGTTGCCGGGCCGGTGGTACAGCAACCACCAGGCGCCGGCACCCGCGGACACCACCAGCACAGCAGTCACCGAAACGACCAATCCTCTGCTGACGCCGCGGGTTCCCGCTGCCCTCCGATGTGTGCCCACGCTCACAGTGTAGGTTCACGCGGAGTTTGCCGCAGTCGGAGCGGATTGCTGTTACCGCCGGTCAGGGGCGCACGACCTTGCCGCGATCGTATTCGCGGCCGCCCCACACACCGGACTGGCCGGTGCTCGCGGCGAACCGCCCGCACTGCTCGGCGATCGGGCAGCCGGCGCAGACGCGGCGCGCGTAGTCGAAGTCCTGCGAGGGCCACGGGAACCAGGCCTCGTGGTTCGGGTCGCCCTTGCAGGCGGCCTGCGCCCAGGCGGACTGCGAGTCCGAAACCGGGAGCAGATCCACCAGAGTGAAGTCCTGCACTGCTGTCGTCATGTCGGATTCCTCCTTCCCGGGTCCTGTTCGCCGGGTTCGAATGCGGAAAAGGGTTGTGGGTCACGCGGTATTCGATGCGCCTGAGTGCTGGGCCTGCGTGGTCACGCTTCGCTACCGCCTCCGGCCCTGACGCACTCAGGCGGTTGCGGCCAGGTCCTTCCAGACCTGTCGTTGCCGCTTGGCCATCTCGTCGGGGGCCTTGGGCTCCCAGAGCAGCCGCATACCGGCCTCTTCGGGAGTCCGATCCGCCTTGCGGGTATTGCACGGAGCGCAGGCCGCGATCAGATTGCTCCAGGTATTGGGCCCGCCGCGGCTGCGGGGACGGATGTGGTCGACGGTGCGTGCCCAGTCGGCGCAGTAGCCGCAGCGGTGCGCGTCACGGCGCAGCACCCCGGCGAGGGTGGCGCGACTGTCGTCGTGAACCGCCACCCGGTGGTCCAGGTACACGTAGCGCAGCAGCCGAATGGTTTGCGGCAGTGCGATTTCGGTGTGCTGGGACCGGATCGGGAAGTAGGGCTCGTGGTCGGCGACGGACTCCGCCACACCGGAGGTGAGCAGCACCACCGCCCGGTCCGCGTCGATGTCGGTCAAAGCCTCGTAGGAGGCGTTTAGCACCAGCACGGGGCGCGATATCCAGTTGTCGGGCGTGAGTGCCTTGTCGGCATGACGGAAACGCATGGGTATCACCATGTTTCGTGGAAGGGACGGAGAGCGGGGAAGAGGTTGTGGCTCAGGCCTGGACGGCCGGGGCCGCGGCCCGTCGGTGGAGGTGGCACTGTCGTGCCGAACTCGAATGTTCGAACCGAATGGTCATCACGTGCTGCCGCAGTGTGTTCGCGGGCATCGGCCACCTCCCCCTTCCCGATACTCGTCATATCGTCGCCGGGCACCGTGTGTGCGCCGGTCGAGCGATGGTTTCCATGGTGACGCAGCGATCCCGCCGTGTCAGGTGATTATTTCCTCAACGCGCGAGATCCACGCCGTGTTCCCGGGCGCACTGTGACGCCCACCCCGCCGCCACCCAGCCCACGGGCCGATCTCCCCTGCCGAGCGCGCTCCGGTGTACAGATTCGGCCGAGTTCTCGTACATCAGAGCGCGCTCGACGTTCCGGACGTGGGAGGGGAGGGGAGGGGGGAGGGGGTCTGCGGTGATTCCGCCGGGGGTCGCTGGGGTCGCCTACGATCTGGGGCTGTGACCGCTCTTCCGCTGATTTTCACCGCTGGCTCGGCATGCGGTATCAACGCCTACGCGGTGGTGGCGCTGCTCGGGATTCTCGGGCGCGCGGGGGTGACCGATGTGGTGCCGGCCGGACTGCAGCGGACCGATGTGCTGGTCGCGGCGGTGGTGATGTTCCTGCTCGAGGCCGTGCTGGACAAGATCCCGTACCTGGACTCGTTCTGGGACGTCGTGCACACGGTGGTGCGGCCGGTGTGCGGCGCGCTGGTCGGTGCCGCGTTGGCCGGGCAGAGCACCTCGCTGTCGACCGCGGTCGCCGCGGCCGTCGGCGGTGGCAGCGCACTCGGCGCCCACGTGGTGAAGGCCGGGACCCGCATGGCGATCAATACCTCGCCGGAACCCTTCTCCAACATCGTGGTCAGCACCGCCGAGGACCTCGGCGTCGGCGGCGTCGTGGCACTGGCGGTCTTCCACCCCGTGCTCGCCGCGGTCATCGCCGGCGCACTGCTGGTGACCGGCCTGCTGGTCGTCTACCTGTGCGCCAGCCGCATCCGCCGCTACCTGCGCCGCCGCCGCGAACGCCGCGCGCTCCGGACCGCCGCCGGGTGAGCTCCGCGAGCTGTCGGCTCCCGATCGAGACCGGGTGAGCTCAGCAGCCGACCGTGCCGCCGGAAATGCGTTGCCCGCGTATGGCCGTCGGTGGTCTCCTGGGTGCGAACCGCGATCGAGGGGGACAACCATCGGCACACACGACAGCCTGAAGCTGCACCGGCGGGGCATGACGCTGGACAGGCGGGCCTGCACCGTGCTCACGCTCCGGCCCGGCGACGATATTCGCTTCGCCACCAATCGGTTCCACGACACCTGGCACATCCTGTCGGATCTGCGCGGCGCGCGAGCGCTGGGACGATTGTTGTGGGGGTTGGCTTTTCAGAGCCGGCCCGGGACCCTGCTGGTGATCGATCGGTCGCATCTGGACACCGATCCGTTCGACGGTGGCGCGGCGGACCCGATCGTGCTGGTGCCCTCGGATGTCACCGTCCTGACCCGGCAGGCGGCCGCCGATTTGGCGCGCCGGCTGCCGCTGCGCATCCCGTCGGAGGGCACGGTGCGCTGGCAGACGCACGGCCTGGACAAGGCGACAACGGAACGGCGGGCGTGGCGCGCGCTCGGCCCGGACGTGGACCGCTACGGCGGTGACTACTGGCAACTGTGCACACCGGCTCCCGGCTGGAACCGGGTCGAGCGCCGCAACGGCTCGATCGTGCTGGCCGCTGGCGCGGCCGAATTGCGTTCCTGGGCAATCCAAGTCGCCATGCTCGGCGAATCCTGGTGGCACGGATCGGATTACGTCTACCTCGACGAGGACAGCGGCCGCTGCGCCGCGAACGGCGAGGTGCAGATCTTCCGACAGTACCGCCGGATGGTGACCGCCGCCCACCGCGCCCGCACCGACTTCGTCGCCCGCCACGGCCGTGAGCCGCAGGCCCCCGACCTCCCCGCCCTCTGGGCCGAGGCTTCCCGCCTGCGCCGCAACAGCATTCCGGCCGTCCCGGCGCGGGCGGTACGGGCCGTGGCGGTCTGACGACTCAGGCGGCCTTGCGGACCGGTTCGCTGCGGTAGCGGGAGGACGGGCCGTCGATGCCGAGGAGCTTCCAGACCTGGCGGGCGACCGGGTTCATCATGCCGGCCTTCTCGCACAGGCCGCGGACGTCGGCGAAGATGTCGCGGGCGGTCTTGCGGGAATCCTCGTTGCCCCAATATGCCTCGCGCATCACGTAATCGGGGATCTCGAACTTCTCGATGAATTCCTTGGGCGGGGTGGCGATCATGCTGAGCATGACGCGCATGGTGGCCGGGAACAGCAGCGAGAGGACGAAGCGGTTCGGCAGGTCCATGGCGGGGACGTTCTTCTGCAGCCACTCGTGCGCGAAGGAGATGTGGCGGGCCTCCTCGGCCACGTGGATCTGCATGACCCGCTCCACCATCGGGTGCAGGCGGCCTTCGCCGGCGCGCAGGATCGACTTCTGCAGGTGGTCGATCGGCTCCTCGCCACCGAGCACCATGGTGAAGAAGAAGCCGGGGTAGTACTTCACGGCCGGCCAGATGACCATGGTGAGCAGGCGGTCGATCGGGCCCATGCCGATCACGTCCTGCTGACCGATCCGGTTGATCATCTCCTGGAACATGAGGGTGTGGTTGCACTCCTCGGCCGCCTCATGGGTGATGAAGCGGAATTCCGGGTCGCCGTTGGGCAGCCGCACGATGTACTGCAGCAGGCCGCGGATCAGCAGCTGCTCGAAGTCCAAGCCGACCTTGGCGATGCCGGCCTGCCGCCACATGCCCATCTCGATCTGGCGCTCGATCGGCTGGGCCTTGTACCAGGGGTGGCGGCCCAGCGGATCGGCCTCGGGCATGATCCAGCGCTCGTCGGTCGGGTCGATCGCGAATTCGGGGGAGTCCCAGTCGATGTCGGTGTACGGGTCGAAGTGCTTGTTGACCGCGCCCTCCGACAGCGTCCGGAGGGTCCGGGCGTACTCGGTGTCGCCGGACTGTTCGGGGGAGATGGACAGCGTCATCGGTGTCTCCTGGCTCACATACTGCTATCAGTACCTGATACTACGAGTATCAGGTACTGCCGCGCAATACGTCTGACCGGTTCGCCCGGCTACAGATATAGCATCCGCGCCCGGCCTACCGGCAAGTTCGGGTCACTCACAGCGACGAAAGATCCCCCGGTCGAGGACTCGACCGGGGGATCTTTACGTTCTGCTGTGACGTATCAGCCGAAGCTGTGACGAATCAGCCCTTCGCCGCCACGGCCTTCGCCTCGCGGCGACGGCGGTGCAGGATCGGCTCGGTGTAGCCGTTCGGCTGGCACGTGCCCTCGAGCACCAGTTCCTTGGCGGCCTGGAACGCGATCGAGGACGCGAAGTCGGGCGCCATCGGCTTGTACGCCGGGTCGCCGGCGTTCTGCCGGTCCACCACGGGCGCCATGCGCTCGAGGCTCTCCACGATCTGCTCCTCGGTCACGATGCCGTGGTGCAGCCAGTTCGCCATCAGCTGGCTGGAGATGCGCAGGGTCGCACGGTCTTCCATCAGGCCGATGTCGTTGATGTCGGGCACCTTCGAGCAGCCGACGCCTTGGTCGATCCAGCGGACCACGTAGCCCAGGATGCCCTGCGAGTTGTTGTCCAGCTCCTGACGGATCTCCTCGGCCGACCAGTCGGTCTTCGGGGCCAGCGGGATCTCCAGGATCTCGTCGACGGTGGCGCGGGCGCCGCCCTTGGCGATCTCGGCCTGCTTCTTGAACACGTCCACCAGGTGGTAGTGCGTCGCGTGCAGGGTGGCCGCGGTGGGCGAGGGGACCCAGGCGGTGGTCGCGCCCGAGCGCGGGTGCGCGATCTTCTGCTCCAGCAGGCCGGCCATCAGATCCGGCATGGCCCACATGCCCTTACCGATCTGCGCCTTGTGCGGCAGACCCAGGGCCAGGCCCTTGTCCACGTTCCAGTCCTCGTAGGACTTGATCCACTGCTGGCTCTTCATCTCGGCCTTGCGGACCATCGGGCCGGCGTTCATCGAGGTGTGGATCTCGTCGCCGGTGCGGTCCAGGAAGCCGGTGTTGATGAACACGACCCGCTCGGCGGCGGCCTCGATGCAGGCGGCGAGGTTCACCGTGGTGCGGCGCTCCTCGTCCATGATGCCGACCTTGAGGGTGTTGGCGGGCAGGCCCAGCACGCCCTCGATCCGGCCGAACAGCTCGTTGGTGAAGGCCACCTCGTCCGGGCCGTGCATCTTCGGCTTCACGATGTAGACCGAGCCGGTGCGGGTGTTGGTGCGCTCGTTGTGGCCGTTGAGGGCGTGGATGGCGATCAGCGAGGTGATCAGGCCGTCCATGATGCCCTCGGGCACCTCGTTGCCGTCGGAGTCGATGATGGCGTCGGAGGTCATGAGGTGGCCGACGTTGCGGACGAACAGCAGCGAACGGCCGTGCAGCACCAGCTCGGAACCGTCGAGCGCGGTGTACACACGGTCGGGGTTCATGGTGCGGGTGAAGGTCTTGCCGTTCTTGGTGACCTCTTCGGCCAGGGTGCCGCGCATCAGGCCCAGCCAGTTGCGGTAGCAGACGACCTTGTCCTCGGCGTCGACCGCGGCGACCGAGTCCTCGAAGTCCATGATCGTGGTGATCGCGGACTCCAGAACGATGTCCTTGACCCCGGCGGTGTCGGTGGAACCGATCGGCGACTCCGGGTCGATCTGGATCTCGATGTGAAGACCGTTGTGCTTCAACAGGATCGAGGTCGGGGACTCGGGGGTGCCGAGGTAGCCGACCAGCTGCGAGGCGTCGGCCAGGCCGATCTCGGTGCCGTCCTCGAGGCCGACCTCGAGCTCACCGTCGACGATCTTGTAGGAGGTCGAGCCGATGTGCGAGCCGGTGATCAGGGTGACGGCGTCGTCGAGGAAGTTGCGGCCCCACTCGATGACCTTGTCGCCGCGAACCTTGTTGTAGCCCTTGCCCTTCTCCGCGCCACCGGTCTCCGGGATGGCGTCGGTGCCGTAGAGCGCGTCGTACAGCGAACCCCAGCGCGCGTTGGCGGCGTTGATCGCGAAGCGCGCGTTCATCACGGGCACGACCAGCTGCGGGCCGGCCATGTCGGCGATCTCCTCGTCGACGTTCGCGGTGGAGATGGCGAACTGCGCGGGTTCCGGCTTCAGGTAGCCGATCTCGCTGAGGAACCGCTTGTACGCGGCCTTGTCGTAGCCGGTACCGGGGTTCTCGGAGTGCCAAGCGTCGAGCTTGCCCTGGATCTCGTCGCGTTCGGCCAGCAGGGCGCGGTTGCGCGGGGCGAGGTCGTTGATCACCTGCTCGGCACCGGTCCAGAACGCGGCGGAATCTACGCCGGTACCGGGCAGCGCCTCGTTCTCGATGAACTCGTGGAGAACCTTGGCCACCTGGAGCCCGCCGAGCTGAATCCGCTCTGTCATCTACCGCCTCATTTCGAGAAAGCCGGATGGAAGAAGTACGCCCGTCATGTTACTCGGGGGTATATATGAGCCGAACCGCGCCCCGGTCGGGCGCGGGTGGTGTAGTGCGGCTCACCCTGACGCGAGTGTTCTCGAACGGGGCATTGTCGTGAATCGGACAGTTTGCTCGGTTCGGCCCTGGACGGCCGACCATATGGAAGGCTGGTCCGGTGCGTGACGAGCAGGATGTTCCGACAGCGTCGCCGGAACAGTACCTGGAGGTGTTCCGGCACCCCGGTGTCGCCCGCGAACAGCTCGAAGCCCTGCTGGCGGCGGTGGACCGCATGCTCGACACCACGGCCTCGGGCTGGGCCCCCGTGGCGACCGCGATCGGCTTCCGCCTCGAACGCGCCCTGCGCCTGGCGCTCGCCGAACGCGACGCCGCCGAACAGGCCCGCGCCCGCCGCCTCGACATCCGCAACCGGGTGGTCGCCGCCTGCGACGCGGTGTCCGACGTCATGCTGTTCATGCCCGCCGTCGCGGCCGCCGAGCTGGAAGCCGGAACCGCCGCGCTGCGTGAGGGATTCGACCTGTACGAAGACGGCGGCGTGCGCGCAAGCGAACGCCAGCTGGACGCGCCGCACACCCATCCGGCGGCTCTGGAACAGCGGCGCAGCGAACTCGAGCTCATGCTCACCACGGCTGTGCGCGCCCGCCGCGAGCTGCTCGACTCCACCGTGGCTGTCCTGCACGATCGCCTGGGCTATCGGCCCGGCGGGCTCGGCGTACCCTGGGTGGTGACCGAGATCGTCTGTGCCGGAATCGATATCGCCGAACCGTTCGAGGCCACGGCCCGGCTGCTGCCGGAGTGCGAACTGCGCTCGCTACTGGAACAGATAGTCACCGACGCGCGGCTGGCGGCAGTCGCCGGCGCGGAACCGGAATAACGGACCGGCATTTCGAGATTGATCAAGGCATGGCTGACACCGTGACCGATTCCGTGATTCCCGACCGCTACACCGACCTGCTCACCCGCCCCCTGTTCGTGCACCTGGGCACCCTCGGCGCCGACGGCAGCCCCCGCGTGACCCCGATGTGGCACGAGTACGACGGTGAGTTCATCCGCTTCACCACCACCACGGACCGGGTGAAATACCGCAACGTGACGGCGGATCCGCGGGTCGCGATCAGCGTCAACGACCCGGAGGCGCCCTACCGCTACCTCGAGGTCCGCGGTGTGGTCGAGCGCATCGAACCCGACACCGAGGGCGAATTCTTCGACGTGCTGGCCCGCCGGTACGGACTCGAGTACGAGAAGCCGGTCGGCGACGTGGCACGACGGGTCGTGCTGGTGGTGCGGCCGGAGCGCGTCACCCACCAGGGCTGAGACCCGGGCGGCGCCGGAAACTCGGGGACCGGCTACCGGCGCCAGCCCGGATGCCCTTGTGGGGCATGCGAGTTCGAGTAGCGGAGACCGGTGCCGGGTGCTGCTGGGCCCGTCCGTCGCGGCAGGCCCGGTTGCAACCCCGCTCCCTCGATGCATGCCGGGCGCGCTCCGGTGTACGGAAATCAGTGCGAAAACCGACACCAGAGCGCGCTCGACACACGCGCGCAGCGGGCTAAGCGAGTGGCTGGGTCGGTGGTTAGCGCGCCCGGCGGCGAGCGCCGCCGCCGGACCGCGAGAAACCGGCCAGGCCGCCCGAACTTCCGGCCGGAGCCGCGCCCGTGCGGGTACCGGCGGAGCGGGCTGTGGTGTCGCCGGACGACCGGCGGCTCTGCGCGCGGTCGCCCTGGCGGCCCTGCGCGCGGTCGACCTGGCGGCCCTGCGCGCGGTCGCCGCCCGCTCCCTCGGACCGGTGCTGCGACCGGCCACCCGGGCGGCCCTCGCCCTGCGGCGCGCGCTGCCCCCGCCCGGCCGAGCGACCGTCCCCAGAGTGGCTGCCGGAACGATTGTCGCCCTGGGCCGAACGCTGCGGACGGGCATTCGCCGGGCCCTCGCCCTGCGGGCGGCGCTGGCCGCGACCCGACGGCTGGCCCTCACCGGGCGCCGAACGCTGCGGGCGTCCGCTCGACTGGCCACGCGACTGACGTTGCGGCGCAACGTCACCGGAGCGGCGGCGACCACCGGACCGGCCCTGCGACTGCTGGGGTGCGGGCGCGGGCTTGGGTGCCACCGGTGCGGCTACCGTGCCGACCAGCGCCGCCACCTCCGGCGACGCGGCCGTCACACGCTGCGGCGTGACCTCGATCGACGCCTTGCGCAGCAGCGCGGCCACATCGCGGCGCTCGGCCGGCAGCATCAGCGTGATCACGTCACCGGCATTGCCCGCGCGGGCCGTGCGGCCCGAACGATGCAGGTACGCCTTGTGTTCGGCCGGCGCGTCCACGTGGACGACCAGTTCCACGCCGTCGACGTGCACGCCGCGGGCGGCCACGTCGGTGGCGACCAGCACCCGGGCCTCGCCCGCGGCGAAGGACGCCAGATTGCGGTCGCGGGCGGCCTGGGACAGGTTGCCGTGCAGGTCGACCGCCGGAATACCTTCGGTGGTCAACTGCTTGGCCAGCTTGCGCGCCTGATGTTTGGTGCGGGTGAACAGGATTCGCCGGCCTTCGCCGGAGGCCAGCCGGTGCACGACCTCGCGTTTGGCGGCCACGTCGGCGGTCTCGAAGACGTGGTGGGTCATGGCGGCGACCGGCGAATCGGCCGAGTCGACCGAATGCCGGACCGCCTGCGGCAGGAAGCGCTCGACCAGCTTGTTCACCCCGTTGTCCAGCGTCGCCGAGAACAGCAGCCGCTGCGAACCCTGCGGGGTCGCGGCGAGGATGCGGGTGACACCGGGCAGGAAGCCCAGGTCGGCCATGTGGTCGGCCTCGTCGATCACGGTGATCTTGACGGCGTCGAGCGCGATCAGGCCCTGCTTCATCAGGTCCTCGAGCCGGCCCGGGCAGGCGACCACGATGTCGACGCCGGCGCGCAACGCGCGCACCTGCCGCTGCTGCGGCACCCCACCGAAGACGGTGGTGACGGTCAGCTCGCAGGCCTGCGCGAGCGGCTCGATGGCGGTCGCGATCTGGGTTGCGAGCTCGCGGGTCGGCGCCAGCACCAGCCCGGTCGGGCGGTTCGGCACGGTACGACCGGCCAGCGGGCCGCCCAGGCGGTCCACCATCGGGATGGAGAAGGCCAGCGTCTTACCGCTGCCGGTGCGGCCACGGCCGAGCACGTCCCGGCCGGCCAGCGAGCTGGGCAGGGTGTCGGCCTGGATCGGGAACGGCGCGGTGATGCCCGCGCGGGTCAGGGCGCGCACCAGGGGGTCGCGGACGCCGAGCGCGGCGAACGACGGAGTTTCGGAATTCATGTGTGTCCAAGCCTTCGGGCAGGGGGTGCCCGAACGGTGCCGCGGACACGATGTCCACGCCGAGGGCACGGATGGCGAGTTTGCCGATGGGCAAAATCGGATCGCCGTAAGAATGCAGTGCCCCAGCGGGCAGCAAATGATCGCGAACTACGACGCGTCGCGTGATCTTGTCACGCTCGAGGTCGAGGATAGCCCATCGTGCGCTACGGATGGGCATCCAGTGAGGTCCGCCACTGGGCGGGGAGGAACGGTCGCCCGGTGGGTACCCGACATGGACTCCGAGGCTAGAAATGGACCCTGCGGCTGCTGTTCGCGACGGCGGTGACGGAAGATATTCCGACGACGCCGAATTCGTCGTAGAGCGTGGCGGAGCCGACGGACAGGCCGTCCGCGGCGTGCTGTCCGTTCGATTCCATCCCCAGCCCGGTGGATTCGGGCATGCGGTACAGGTTCAGTGTGACGTCGACATTGATGAACGGCACGCTCTCGCCGTCCCAGTTGGTCACGAAACTCGTGGCCTCGGCCAGCGTGGCGATCCGGACGAAGGGCGAGGCCGGCTCGCCCGCCAGCGCGGGCAGCATCGTCGGCGTCCACATCCGTTTGCGGGCGTTGTTGCGGTGGTCGGCGAAGGTGCTGCGCCATGGACTTTCGTCTGTGCGGTGATTTATTCGCCGGCGCTGGTCGCGACGAGTCGTTCGGCGGCAGCCAGCAACCGGGCACGCAATGGTGCGGCGTGGTCGGCCAGTTCGGCCTGGGCGCGGGCGTATTCGGCGCGGCCGGAGGCTGTTTCGATGCGGACCGGGGTGTAGCCGAGGGCGGAGAGGTCGTAGGGGCTGGCGCGCATGTCGAGTTCACGTGCGGCACAGGCCAGTTCGAAGCAGTCGAGCAGCAGCTCGGAGTCGATCAGCGGGACCAGCTTGAAACCCCACTTGTACAGGTCCATGTTCGCGTGCAGGCAGCCCGGCTGCTCGCGGTCCGGCTGGCCCGCGCGGGTCAGCGGGAGGGTGTTGCGCGGCACCGCGTCCGGGGTGAAGAAACGGTACGCATCGAAATGGGTGCAGCGCAGCGACATCGACTCCACCACCGCATCCGTCCCGGCCGCGCCCAGCCGCAGCGGCACCTGCTCGTGGCGCACCTCGTCGGTGCGATACACCATCGCCCACTCGTGCAACCCGAAACAGGACAGCTGCGGCGGCCGGGACGCGGTGGCGCGCAGCAGCGTCGCCACGAACTCGACGGTCGGCCGCCGCCGGTCCAGGAACGCGGGATCCGCGGTCCACGCGGGCCCGCCGGTGGTCGACACCTCGTGGTAGCCGCGGCTGCCCGCGTACTCCTGCGCCCCGGCCAGCGCCACCCCGAACCCCGGATGCCACCGCCGCAGCTGCGCGGGTTTGTGACCGTAGTAGGTGAACAGGAAGTCGACGACCGGGTGTTTGGCGCCCGTGGCCCGGCGCTCGACGTGCGCGCCGATCAGCTCGGCGACCCGCTCCCGGTGCGCGGCCGCCCGAGCACGCCACTCCTCCTGCGGCAGAAACCGCAGGTCCAGGGCTTGCTCGGGGGCGTCGTGCACGTTCATCCCGACCATTCTCCCGCACCGAGTGGTGGCGATCGAACGCCCCCGGACTGGGCTCGGACGGCGGGCACGGGATAAGCACCGCTGGCTTCGCGGCGAGCTG
The DNA here is from genome assembly GCF_003696265.1 of Nocardia stercoris. Taxonomy (GTDB): domain Bacteria; phylum Actinomycetota; class Actinomycetes; order Mycobacteriales; family Mycobacteriaceae; genus Nocardia; species Nocardia stercoris. The sequence continues at coordinate 205,241 of NZ_RFFH01000005.1, forward strand.
CCGGGCACGCCAACCATGTATCTGACCGGACCGCGGCGGGAACGACCGCTCCCGGCCGCGCGATCGGGAGGTTTCCCGGTGTCAGGCGGTGATCAGGGTGGTGGTCACCGGGGTCGGGTTGGTGGTCAGGTCCAGCACGGGGCAGTGTGCATCGACCGCCTTCTGCAGTTCGCGGTAGCGGTCGGCGGTTTCCGGTCCGTGGAGCCGGACCTGGACGCGGACGGCTCCGAAGCCGGGCCGGACCGTGTCGTCGAGGCCGAAGAAGCCGCGGACGTCCAGATCGCCCTCGGCCTCGATCGTCAGGTCGTCGACCACGATTCCCAGGCGCTGGGCCCAGAACCGGTAGGTCACCACCTGGCAGGAGATGAGTGCCGCCAGATACGCCTCCACCGGGTTGGGCGCACTACCGGCACCGCCGAGCACCGGGGGTTCGTCGATGCGAATCGTGTACTGCCCCAAGGAAATCGAGCTGCCGACCGTGCCTTCCGGGGTGCCGGAGGCGCGGAAGACCACCTGCGCCCGGGCCGCGTCCTCGGCGATCGCCGCAGCGGTCGCGTCGACGATAGCGTTCAGCGGTGTGCTCACGTCGGATGTCATATCGGTACGCTATTGCCGTATTCGGGCACCGGCGAGGGTTGCGCTCAGTGTGCGCGGAATCACCAGCCGGGGAGGCGATCTCGGGTCGCCCGTCGGACCTCGCGGCGTTCGACGACGTGATCGGCGGCCGGTGGGTACACCTTGGCGATGTCGAGGACAGGGGAGGAGCGAACATGACGGATCCTGTTGCGGTCGCGCTGCTGGAGATGGCGCACCGGTTCGCGGAGCTGGCGTCGGCGGCGCCGGATCCGGATCGCGAGGTGACGGCTACGCCCGGCTGGTCGGTCACCGATGTCCTCGGGCATGTCGCCTCGGAACCGTCCCGCTACCGTGAACTCGCCATGGGCGCGGGTACGTGGCCCGCACGCGCGGCCGACCTGCCGGCCTTCAACGCCGAACAGATTCGTTCTCTGCCGACCCGGGACCCGAGGCAGTTGGCGCGCACCCTGATCGCCGACACCGAGTCGCTGATCGCGACCGTCGACGGGTTCGGCGGCGAACCACGCACCATGATGTTCGACGGTGATCAGCGCGTCCGAGTCGACCGTGCCCGCGGCACGCTGCTCGGCGAATTCGTCGTCCACGGCTACGACATCGCCCGGATGCTCGGCCGTCCCTGGCCCATCGATCCCGCGCTGGTGCCGATGATCATGGACGGGCTGAATCAAGTGACACCCGCGTGGGTCGATCCGGTTCGAACCGGCAGGCACACCGCCACATACGAATACCGGCTTCGGGGACTCGCGCGGTATGTGTACCGCTTCGTCGATGGCCGGCTGGTCGTCGACCACGACACGCCGGGGCCGGTCGACGTCCACATCAGTGCCGAGCCGGTGACCGCGCTGCTGCTGAACTACGGCCGGATCGGACCGTTGCTGCCGTCCCTGAACGGACGGCTGTTGGCGTGGGGCCGCAAGCCGTGGCTGGCCGCGGGGTTTTCGCGACGATTCCTGCCCGCGTAATTCGCGCGGGGCCTGCCAATTGTGGCGGCAGGCAGCCGGATTCGGTCATGCCGGCGCCGTCTACGACCGCGGCCGCTAGCGGATCGCCCGGATCGGTACCACCTGGACCGCGTTCACGCCGTACCCCAATCGGTTCCAGTGTGGCGTCCACGGCTGGGCGTCCCCGGCCGCGTCGACTGCCCGCGCGCGCAGCGCGGTCGGTCCGGGTTCGTCGATCGTGGTGGTCAGCTCCCATTCCCGCCAGCCCCCGCGGCTCGGATCACCCGACAGCCGCGCGGGGCGGGGGCTACGGTGGCCGAGCTGGACGACGACCTGAGTGACCGGTGCGCGGCCGGACCAGGCGACCCCGTGCACGGTGACCGGCCCGCAACGGACGACGCCGCCACTGGCCGGGTCGGTGATCACCGCGCGAACCCGTTGCAGGCGAACCGGTTCGGTGACCGGCTGCGGTTCGCCCGGCCATTCGTAGACGTACTTGGTGGTCTGGAAGAACCCGGTGAACGCGTGGTCGGCGACCACGATCCCGGTCAGCCACTTCACCGCCGCCATCCCGTACCAGCCCGGAACGACCAACCGCAGCGGGGCACCGTGCGGCGCCGACAGCGGCTCGCCGTTCATGGCATAGGCCAGCAAGGCGCCGCTGCGGCAGGCCTCGTCGACCTCGAGGCTGCGCTCGTAGCGCACGAGGCCGGCCTGTCCCTCGACCGGGCCGCGGTCGGCGCCGCGGAACACCACCGCGCGGGCATCGTCGGCGAGGCCCGCCCGCGCCAGCACCTCGAGCAGTGGGACTCCGGTCCAGTCCGCGGTACCGACCGCGCCCAGCCCCCACTGCTCGCCCGGCGCGGGCGGCTCGAGGGCGGTGCGACCGTTGCCCGCGCACTCCAGGGTGACCGTCGTCGTCCGCGACGGCATCCGCCGCAGGTCCGCCAAGGTCCATTCCGACGGATGTGCCACGAGTCCGCCGATCCGCAGTCGCCACCGGTTCGGGTCGAGGACGGGAATCCGGAAGTGATTCCGTTGATAGAACAGCGCATTCGGTGTCGTGCGCCCGGTCAGTGCGGACAGGGGTGTCTCGGCGTTGAGCGGGTCGGCGCGCAGGACGATCAGGCCGGCGGCCACGGCCTGCCGCATCGCCTCCGGCGCGCTCAGCTCCGGCGCGGTCCGCCCGGTCGCCCACCTCATCGACGGCACCACCGAGTTCACCGGCAGGTCGTCGGCCCGGGCCTACCACGCCCCGACGCGGGGTGGTCGATCACCGCCTGTGCCGCGGCTCGGGGGTCGTCGACGCCGGTCATGAGATCCGCACCCCTTTCTCGATGTCGGCGGCGCGGCGCAGCCGGTGCGCCGCGTCGTCCCTGACCAGGGCGGCGCGATACGGCGAGGCTCCGGCGGGATCCGCGCCTACCGGCCCAACGGTGGCCGGTACCTCCTCCTGCCGTCGCGTATAGCCGTACCCTACGCCGCGACAGGCGGCGTTGCGATGGGCCCGCGCCGGCTACTCCATCACCTGGTGGGTCGCGTCCCGCACGGTTCCCACGAACTCCTCCACCAGGTCCTCGAGTGCGACGATGCCGACCGTGGCGCCGCGCACGTCGACCACGCGCCCCAGGTGACTGCTCGTGCGGCGCAGGCGGGCCAGCGCCTCGTCCAGGGCGGTGCCCCGGCCGACCGTGGGCAGCGGGCGGATATCGGTGTGCGGAATCGACGTGGTGGGGCCGGCGTCGGCGGCGACCAGGTCGAGTACGTCCTTCACGTGCAGGTAGCCGACCAGCATGCCGTCGGCGGCCCGCACCGGATACCGGGAGAACCCGGTCTCCGCGACCGCTGCCTCGATGTCGCCGAGCCGGCAGGCGTCACCGCGCAGCGGCACACTGCGGGTGCTGGCCAGCGGCACCATCACATCGGCGACGGTCCGGTCGGTGGTGCCCAGCGCCTGGGTGAGCCGGCGGTGCTCCTGCGCGTCGAGCAGGCCCTCCGACCGGGACTCACCGATCATCTCGGCCAGCTCGACCGTCGACACCGTCGCGTCCAGTTCGTCCTTCTGCTCGATCCGCAACACTCGCAACGTGAGATTGGCGAGGAAGTTGTAGAGCCCGGTCACCGGCCGGGCCAGCCGCAACCACCACAACAACCCCGGAACCAGCAGCAGCGCAACCTTTTCCGGGCCGGCCAGGGCGATGTTCTTCGGGATCATCTCGCCCAGCAACATGTGCGCCACCACCACGACCGCCAACGCCACCGCGAACGCGATCGGATGCTGCAACCCGGCCGGTACCCGCAGCAGTTCGAACGGGCGGCCCAGCAGGTGGGTGGCGGCCGGTTCACCGATCCGGCCCAGCAGCAGCGAGCAGATCGTCACCCCGAGCTGAGCCGCCGCCAGCATCAGTGACAGCTGCTCGCCGGCGCGAATCACCGTGCGAGCGCCGTGTTTTCCCTGCGCGGCCAAGGCCTCGAGCCGGTCGCGGCGCGCGGTGATCAGCGCGAACTCGGCGCCGACGAAGAACGCGTTACCGGCCACCAGGACCAGGGTGAGGATCACTCCGAGCCAGTCATTCACCGGCGTCCTCCCGTTCGGTGCGGACCTGGATGTCGGCCGGAGACAACAGGATTCGGTCGATGCGGCGGCCGTCCATCCGTTCCACCCGGGCCGTCCAGCCACTCGACGACTTCGGTGCGTGCGGTGCCGCCGGCAACCCGACCCGGTCCCCGGCCTCGGGGATCCGGCCCAGCAGGGTCAGCACCAGGCCGCCGAGGGTTTCGTATTCGCCTTCGGGTGCTTCGTATCCGGTGGCGCGGGCCACCTCGTCGATCCGCAACAGGCCCGAGCAGTTCCAGCCGTCGGACGTGCGCCGCACATCCAGTTCCTGCGCGTCGTGCTCGTCGCGGACGTCACCGAGGATCTCCTCGATCAGGTCCTCCATGGTCACCAGGCCCGCGGTGCCGCCGTATTCGTCGACGACCAGCGCGACCTGCATACCGTCGGCGCGCACCCGGTCCAGCACCTCGTCGCCGTCCAGGCTGGCCGGCACCGTCGGCACCACCCGGGCGACGTCACGCAACCGGATCGTGCGCCGCGCGGGCGGCGGATGGCCGAAGACCTGCTTGACGTGCACGATGCCGAGCGTGTCGTCCAGGTCGCCGTTGACGACGACCGGGAAGCGCGAGAAGCCGGTGCGCGCGGCCGCGGCGACGAGATCGGCGAGGGTGTCGCCCTCGTCGAGCACCTCGATCTTGACGCGCGGGGTCATCAGTTCCTCGGCGCTGCGCTCCCCGAACTCCAGGGAGCGATCGACGACCTGCGCGGTCCGCACATCGAGCACACCGCGCTGCGCCGACGTGCGGACCAGCGAACCGAGCTCCTCGGGGGAGCGCGCCGAACGCAGTTCCTCGGCCGGTTCGATGCCCAGGTGGCGCACCACCCAGTTGGCGACACCGTTGAGCAGTTTGATCAGCCAGCTGAAGGCGGAGGAGAACGCGATCATCGGGCCGGCGGTGAGCCGGGCGCTGGCGATCGGCTTGGCGATCGCGATGTTCTTGGGCACCAGCTCGCCGTAGACCATGGACAGCGAGGTCGCCAGGACCAGCGACAGCACCACGGCCAGCTGTTCGGCACCCCTGTCGCCCAGGCCGACCGCGGTGCCGAGCGGGCGGAACAGGCCCGAGAGCACCGGTTCGGCGATGTAACCGGTGACCAGGGTGGTGATGGTGATGCCGAGCTGAGCACCCGACAACTGGAAGGACAGGGTGCGATGCGCGCGACGGACCATGCGGTCGCGGCGGTCGCCCGTGCGGGCGCGCGCCTCGACGGTGCTGCGCTCGACGGTGGTGAGCGAGAATTCGGCGGAGACGAACAACGCGGTGCCGGCGGTCAAGGCCACGAACCCCGCCAGGCTGAGCAGAGTGAGCAGGATCGACACGATCAGCACCGCCCCGGATGAGGCTCGGGGTCCGGATCGACAGGGGCGCCGGGTTTGTCACCCGGCTCGGTAGAGGAGCCCTCCACAGTGGTGGCGCCCTCGGACGCGGGTGACAACTTGTTCCTTTCGGACAGCCGGAATCTGAGTGCCCACAGCCCGGCGAACCGGACAGGGGAGCCGCGGCGGCGATCTACGCGACCCGGCAATCTTCATGCTACCGGGTGCGCGCACAGCGGTCGCGGGGACGTACTTCAGCCCGGCGTGGTCCGGGCCGCTCACCACCCGCTGGGCAGTGGCCGGCCCTCGGCGAAACCGGCCGCGGACTGGACGCCGAGCACCGCCTTGTCGTGTAGCTCGGGCAGGGTGCGGGCGCCCGCGTAGCTGCAGGTACTGCGCAAACCCGAGCAGATGTGGTCGATGAGGTCCTCGACGCCGGGGCGTTCCGGATCCAACAGCATCCGCGACGAGGAGATGCCTTCCTCGAACAATGCCTTGCGGGCCCGGTCGAAGCCGCTGTCGGCGGCGGTGCGGGCGGCGACGGCCCGCTTGGAGGCCATACCGAAGCTCTCCTTGTAGGCGTTGCCGTCGCGGTCGGCGCGCAGGTCGCCGGGGGACTCGTAGGTGCCGGCGAACCAGGAGCCGATCATCACGTTCGACGCGCCCGCGGCCAGGGCCAGTGCCACGTCGCGCGGGTGCCGCACGCCACCGTCGGCCCACACGTGCACCCCGGCGTCGCGGGCGGCGGCCGCGCATTCGGCGACCGCGGAGAACTGCGGGCGGCCCACCCCGGTCATCATCCGCGTGGTGCACATCGCGCCGGGGCCGACGCCGACCTTGACGATGTCGGCGCCCGCGGCGGCCAGATCCCGGGTTCCCCGCGCGGACACCACATTGCCCGCGACCAGCGGCACACCCAGCTTCAGCGCGGCCACCGAACTCAGCGCCTCCAGCATCTTCTCCTGGTGCCCGTGCGCGGTGTCCATGACCAGCAGGTCGGCGCCCGCGTCGACCAGGGCTTTCGCCTTCGCGGGGATATCGCCGTTGATGCCGACCGCCGCGGCGATCCTCAGCCGGCCGGCCGCGTCGGTCGCCGGGGTGTAGATGCCGGCCCGGATCGCGCCGGTCCGGGTCATGACTCCGGCCAGGGTGCCGTCCGGTTCGAGCAGCACCGCCAGGCCGGCGTGCTCGGCTTCGAGCAGTTCGAAGATGTGGCGCGGCGACGCGTCCGCGGCGGCGGTCACGAAATCGGTGGCCGCGATGGTGCCCAGCCGCGCGAACCGGTCGACGTCGACGCACGCGGCCTCGGTTACCACCCCGACCGGCCGGCCGTCGTCCACCACGATCACCGCGCCGTGCGCGCGCTTGTGGATCAGGGCCAGCGCGTCCGACACCGACGCCTCGCTGCCCAGCGTGACCGGGGTGTCCACGGTCAGCGACCGGCTCTTCACGAACGAGATGGTCTGCGCCGCAGCCGCGATCGGCAGATCCTGCGGTAATACCACCAGCCCGCCCCGTCGCGCCACCGTCTCCGCCATCCGCCGGCCCGCGACCGCGGTCATATTGGCCACGACGATCGGCACCGTCGTCCCGCTGCCGTCGGCGGTGGCGAGGTCGACGTCGAAGCGGGATTCCACATCGGTCCGATTCGGGACCAGGAAGACGTCGTCGTAGGTCAGGTCGTACGGCGGTGTGTGACCGGGTAGGAACTGCACGGGAGCCAGTCTAGGCGCGGGGTCGCCGGCGGCGGGACGAGTCGCGTCGTACCGGACGGCAGTCGGTCGATGCCCGCGGTGGTTGCGGCCGAATACGACGGACTCGGTCGTGGAAGGTTGCTAGGAGTTTGCTCAGCGCTTGCCGCGGTGGCCCGGACGGTTGCCGACGGCGCGGTTTCGGCGGAAGTTGTTCGGCGTGTCGGATTTCTGCGGCGTGTCCGGGAGCGGGGGCGCGGCGGGATCCGGCACCGCGCGGCCACTGGGCGGGCGGGCGGCGGTCAACTTCGTGAGGATCCGGTCGCCCGACGCGACGGCGGTGATCGTGACCGGAATGCTTGCGGCGGTGAACAACTCCTCGGTGGTCGCGCGTTCGTCCGGGGTGGTGAGGGTGACCACGGTGCCGGTGGCGCCGGCGCGGGCGGTGCGGCCGGCGCGGTGGACGTAATCCTTGGGGTCTTCCGGTGGGTCCACGTGCAGGACCAGGGAGACGTCGTCGACGTGGATGCCCCGAGCGGCGACGTCGGTGGCGACCAGGGCCGAGGCCTTGCCGCCGGCGAAGGCGGCGAGGGCGCGGGTGCGCTGGTTCTGGGTGCGGCCACCGTGCAGCACGACGGCGGGAACCCCGGCCTCCAGCAGGCGGCGGCCGAGTTTGTCGGCGGCGTACTGGGTGCGGACGAACAGCAGCGTGCGACCGGGACGAGCCGCTATGTGTGCCACCACATGTCGCTTGTCGGCGGGGCGGACCACGAAGAGATGGTGGGTGACCGCGGGGGTCGCGGTCGGCGGTTGTGTCGGATGCTGTTGTCCCGCAGCGGAATCGGCTGGAATGCCGGATGCCGATCGGGCCGGACGACGGCCCGCGACCGCGGGTGCGGTCCCGGGCGACGGATTCGCGGGCTGCGTCGAAAGACCTTCTGCCGCAACGGAATCGATCGAGCTGCGGCCGCCGGTAGCTGGGCTCGGGTGCTGTTCGGCGGCACTCGGATCGGCCGGCTGCCCGGCGTCGTGATCCGAATTCGGCCGGTGTGCACCGGTCGCGGCGCCGGTGCCGTCCACCGCGTGCCGAACCGGATCGTGCAGATAGCGCGCGACCAGCTCGTCCACCGCGCCGTCGAGGGTGGCGGAGAACAGCAGGTGCTGGGCATCGTCGGGCATGCGGTCGAGCAGGTCGGTGACCTGCGGCAGGAAACCCAGCTGGGCCATGTGGTCGGCTTCGTCGATGGTCGCCACCCGCACCGCGTCGAGGTCGGCGGCGCGCTGGGCGATCAGGTCGGCCAGGCGGCCGGGGGTCGCGATCAGCACGTCGACGCCGCGGGTCAGGCGCTCGGCCTGGCGCTTGATCGGCATGCCGCCGACCGCGACGCCCAGGCGCAGGCCCAGCGACAGCGCCGGTTCGTCGAGCGCCCGTTCGATCTGCAGGGCCAGTTCGCGGGTCGGTGCGAGGATCACGCCGCGTGGCCGCCGGGGCGCGGATACGCCGCGGGTCAGCCGCACCAGCAGCGGCAGACCGAAGGCGAGGGTCTTGCCGGAACCGGTTGCAGCGCGGCCGAGTACGTCGCGCCCGGCCAGGATGTCGGGGATCACGGCCGCCTGGATCGGGAAGGCCGCGGTCAAGCCGCCGCGGCGCAGCGCCTGGACGAGCGGGACCGGCAGGCCCAGGTCGGCGAAGGTTCGCTCAGGCACGGAACAACCGGGTGAGCTCCTGGAGCCAGGGAATCGCCACCGCCATGGTCGGCACCACCAGGATGGTGGCCGCGGCCAGATAGGCACCGGCCGCGATCCGCGGATCGCCCAGCGGGCCGGTCAGGCGCTGGATCCGGATCAGCGTGGACGGGCCGCCGACCGCCAGCGCGCCCTGCGGCGCAGTCGAATTGGAGCAGGCCACCAGCGCGCGGGCCAGCGGCGTCGGCCCGGTCACCTTGACCGCGGAGTCGTCGGCGAGCAACTCGATCAGCAGTTTCACCGAATCCAGCGCGGACTTGCTGCGGACCACGCGCGGGAACGCCTCGTGCGCGGCGGTGAAGGCCTCCAGCACCAGGTCGTGGCGGGCTCGCAGGTGCGAGCGTTCGTGGCTGACGATGGCGGTCAGCTCGGTCTCGGACAGGTTCGCGAACGTGCCCTGGCTGAGCACCACACGCCGCCGGATCCCGGGCAGGCAGTAGGCGATCGGTTCGGCGGCGCCGAGCACCCGGATATCGGCGGAACGTCGTTCGGCGTGCTGGAATTCGCTCTGGTCCAGCAGGTCGACCAGCATGCGGTGGCGGGCCCGTCGGCGGCGGGTGTGCACGCCCACCCGGATCGCGGCGTAGATCAGCCGACCGCCGACCAGCAGCGTCAGCATGAATACGACGACATAGAGCGCCCAAACCGGCAGGCCGAGCGCGTCGATCTCCCGGGTCGGGGAGGTGGTGGGCCGGCCGTCGGTGCCGGGGACCAGCAGCAGGCTGGCGATGGCCAGTCCCGAGCCGAACGCGCTGAGCACGGCGGCCAGGGCCACGGCCTGCCACAGCACGAGCGCCGCGCGCGGCGTGCGGTACGGCCAGGTGGCACGGCTGAGCAACGCGGGTACCGGTCCCGCCAGAAGCAAGGCGAGACCGGCGAAGACCGGCGCGGTTGCGTTCATGCTCAGCTCACTGCGTTGGGGGCCAATATCCGGAAGGGCCCGAGCCTACCTGGTCCACCGGGGCATTTGCGAGAATCCGGGGACCGGGTGGGCGCGGTATCCGCGACCGGGTCACTGCTGCGGGAGAAGCCGGGGAGTGCGCTGCCGAGGTTACTGGGTGGCCCCCTCGTCGTCGGTGCGGGCCGCTTCGGCGGCTTCGAGCTTGGCCAGCGCCTCGCGCAGGGCCGCGGCCTCGTCCTTGCCGACCTGCTCGACGAAGTGGACGAGCGCGGCGCGACGGCTGCCGACCTCGTCGGCCTGCTGGAGAGCGTCGAACATCAGACTGGCGACGAGTTCGTCGCGGGTGTGCACGGGTGCGTACCGGTGGGCGCGGTCGTCGCGCTGCTGGACGACCAGGTTCTTCTTCGCGAGCCGCTGTAGCACCGTCATCACCGTGGTGTACGCGAGTTCGCGCTGCGCCGCCAATGCCTCGTGGACCTGTCGCACCGTCTGCGGTTCGTCGGCGGACCACAACTGGTCCATGACCGCTTTCTCGAGTTCACCAAGACCTGCCATTCCACAATATTACGGAACCAACGACAGCAATGCGTACTACGGGGTGTCGTAACTGGCGAATTGCTGGTGTGTGCTTGGTCATAGCGGGCGTCGGCCGCTACCGACTGGTGATTTAGGTAAGCCTGACCTATGCTGTGCGAGGCGTATGGATAGCGTGCGAGTCCCGAGGGCTGCGGTCGACTCCTGATCCCACCGCTGCGGCGGGCCGGCCCGGACGATGCCGGAACCGGCCCGCCGCTGTCACACGCTCAGCGCGCCCGGCGCCCGGTACTCCCGGCCCTCGGCCGCGGCCAGTTGCCGTCCGGCGTTGATCTGGAACGGGCTGATCCCACCCGCCTCCCACGGGCCGACACTGCCCGCCGCGATCGCCCGTTCGTGCTTGGGCGGCATCCCGAACTCCGCCCGCACCACCGAAACCGGCCGGTCCGCGAGCTCGAACCAGTCCAGCCCGAGGAAATCGGTGCTGCCCGTGCACAGCGCGCCCCGGCGCAGCGCGTCCGCCAGCCGAACCGTCATGCCCGGCTGGGAGAGGTGCCCGCGGTCGGCCTCGAACAGGCCCGCGCCGCTGGCCACCGAACCGGTCTCGAACAGGCTCACCACCATGGCCAGCAGCGAAAACGCCCGCAGATCGTCGTTGGCCCGCGCGATCAGCGCGAACACCTCGATCTCGGACTCCACTTTGGTGCCGTAGTCGGCCAGCACGTGCACCCAGTCGTGCTGGGCCAGCAGCGGCGGCGCGGACCCCGGGTTGCCGGGTGCCACGAACCCGCGGGCCCGGTAGAACTCGTGCACACCGCGGCCGAGGGTGCCCTCGGGCAGGTCCGCGAGCGAGGCCCACCTCCCGGCCAGGGCCGGGTCGTCGGTCACCGGCTCCCAGGCACCGGTCAGAGCGGTCGAGACGTGCAGATTGCTGGTCCGGCTGCCGTCGAAGTCCCGCAGATAGCCGTTGCGGTCGAAGTCGATCCCCGCCAGTTGCCGTCCGCCGATCGCGTACTCGCCGATCAGCCGTTCCAGATCGTCGTGCACCGACAGCGCGGCCGCGAACTCGGCGACCGAGTGCGCCGCGACCGGATCCGGCGGGTCGGTGACGAGTTGCACCAGCACCATGATCTGCACGATCCGGCCCCGGAACGCGCTGTTGCGCCGAGCCAGCCCTTCGGCGAACGTCTGCGCGCCGAGCGGCCGCGCGACCACCTCGGCCTCGACGGCGGCGACGTCGATCTCGAAACCGGTGAGCGCGGGCACGATCGCCGCGATCAGCAGCCGCTGCAGTTCGGTCAGCCCGGACGGGCAGCGTGCGGCCGCGACGATTCCGGTCGCGCACCAGCGCGCCTCGGCCTCGTCCGGTGGGGTCAGCAGAACATCGGAGCCGGTCGGCAATGGAACGCCCATGATCGCCATTCTGCGCCGTGACCGGGCCCCGGCGCCCGTCGGTTCGCCGAGAGCACACCGGTCGCGGCCGAACGCGCACATTGTGGACTGCTGGTGTGCCGCACCAGAGTTCGGTGGGCGGTGGAGGTGGCGCCCGGCCCGGACGCGGTGGCCGGGGTGCTGCGGTGTATGTCTGGACATATGAGCGAACAGAACAGCGCGACCGGTACGTCGTTCCCGGCGGCGGGGGCCAGCACCGGCCCGTTCGGTGACCTGATCGGCCTGAAGCTGACCGAGGTCGGCGCAGATCGGGTGGCCGGGGAGTGGCTCGTCACCCCGCAACTGCACCAGCCGTTCGGGATCGTCAACGGCGGGGTGTACTGCACCGTCATCGAGACGCTGGCCAGTGTCGGCGGCGCGGTGTGGTTCGGCGACCGCGGCACCGTGGTCGGCGTGAACAACAACACCGACTTCTTGCGCGCGGTCACCGAGGGCCGGTTGCGTGGCGTCGCCACCCCCGTGCACCGTGGGCGCACCCAGCAGATCTGGCAGGTGGTGATCACCGACGAGAGTGACCGGATGGTCGCCCGCGGCCAGGTCCGGCTGCAGAACCTGGACCCGCGCTGAGCAATTCGGCATCGGGCCGGTGCGCGGCTCGCTGCCGAGCCGCCGCCCCGCCGCCGGCGCGGCTGCCCGCCACCGGTTCGGCCACCGCGCCGCCGACCGTGCCCGACGAGCACGCGCTGCCGGACCGTGACCGGCGTGCCAGAATGACCGGCACCGCAACGAGTCCCCGAGGAGCCGGCATGCGATTGTCGCCGCACGAGCAGGAACGCCTGCTGCTCAGCTATGCCGCCGAACTGGCGCGGCGCCGGCAGGCGCGCGGGCTGAAGCTCAATCATCCCGAGGCCGTGGCGCTGATCACCGATCACGTGCTCGAGGGTGCGCGCGACGGCCGGTCGGTCGCCGAGCTCATGGCCTCGGGCCGCACGGTGCTCAGCCGCGCCGACGTCATGGCCGGTGTGCCCGAGATGATCGCGGACGTGCAGGTCGAGGCCACCTTCCCCGACGGCACCAAGCTCGTCACCGTCCACCGCCCGATCGGCTGAGCGCGCATGCTCGAAACATCCGGCTCCGGCCTCGTTCCCGGCGAAATCCTCTGTGCCCCCGGCACCATCGAGCTCAACCCCGGCGCCGACCGCGTCGTCGTGGATGTGGTCAACACCGGTGACCGTCCGGTCCAGGTCGGCAGCCACGTGCACTTCCCGCAGGCCAACGCGGCCCTCGACTTCGATCGGGCGGCGGCCCGCGGGCGCCGGCTCGACATTCCGGCCGGTACCGCGGTCCGCTTCGAACCCGGTCTGCCGCAACGTGTCTCGCTGGTGCCGCTGCGCGGCCGGCGCGAAGTACCCGGCATCTCGATGGACCCGCCCGGAAAGCTGGACGCGAATGAGTGAACTGTCCCGTGCCCGCTACGCCGAACTGTTCGGGCCTACGACCGGCGACCGGATCCGGTTGGCGGACACCGATCTACTGATCGAGATCACCGAGGACCGCAGCGGCGGCCCGGGCCGCGCCGGCGAAGAAGCTGTCTTCGGTGGTGGCAAGGTGCTGCGCGAATCCATGGGTCAGTCGCGGGCGACGCGCGCCGAGGGCGCCCCCGACACCGTGATCACCGGCGTCGTCATCGTCGACCACTGGGGAATCATCAAGGCGGACATCGGCATTCGAGACGGCCGGATCCGCGCCATCGGCAAGGCCGGCAATCCCGACACCATGGACGGGGTGCATCCGGATCTGGTGATCGGGCCGTCCACGGAGATCATTGCCGGCAACGGGCGCATCGTGACCGCCGGCGCGGTCGACACCCACGTGCACTTCATCTGCCCACAGTTGCTGGACGAGGCGCTGGGGGGCGGTATTACGACCCTGATCGGCGGCGGCACCGGGCCCGCCGAGGGCAGCAAGGCCACCACGGTCACCCCCGGCTCCTGGCATCTGGCCCGGATGCTGGAGGCCACCGATGCCTGGCCGGTGAACATCCTGCTGCTCGGCAAGGGCAATACCGTGTCGCACGAGGCGATGTGGGAGCAATTGCGTGGTGGTGCGGGCGGATTCAAGCTGCACGAGGACTGGGGGACCACCCCCGCCGCGATCGACGCCTGCCTCACTGTGGCGGACGCGTCGGGCGTACAGGTCGCGCTGCATTCGGACACGTTGAACGAGGCCGGTTTCGTCGAGGACACCCTCGCCGCGATCCGCGGCCGGGCGATCCACTCCTACCACACCGAAGGCGCCGGGGGCGGGCACGCGCCCGACATCATCACGGTCGCGGCACATCCCAACGTGCTGCCGTCCTCGACCAACCCCACCCGCCCGCACACCGTGAACACCCTCGACGAGCATCTGGACATGCTCATGGTGTGTCACCACCTGAATTCGGCGATCCCGGAGGATCTGGCCTTCGCGGAGAGCCGGATCCGGCCGTCCACCATCGCCGCCGAGGACCTGCTGCACGACCTGGGCGCGATCTCGATGATCGGCTCGGATTCGCAGGCGATGGGCCGGATCGGCGAGGTGGTCATGCGGACCTGGCAGACCGCGCACGTCATGAAGCGCCGCCGGGGCGCCCTGCCCGGTGACGGTGCCGCCGACAACGCCCGCGTGCAGCGCTACGTCGCGAAATACACGATCTGTCCGGCGGTGACGCACGGTGTGGACCACGAGATCGGGTCGATCGAGGTCGGCAAGCTCGCGGACCTGGTGCTGTGGGAGCCGGCCTTCTTCGGGGTGCGCCCGCACGCCGTACTCAAGGGCGGGGTGATCGCCTGGGCTGCGATGGGGGACGCGAACGCCTCGATCCCGACCCCGCAGCCGGTGCTGCCGCGCCCGATGTTCGGGGCGGCGCCCACGGTAGCGGCGGGGGCGAGTCTGCACTTCGTCTCCGAGCAGGCGATCGAGTCCGGTCTGGCGGACCGGTTGCAGGTGCGGCGCCGGTTGGCACCGGTGGCGAACGTCCGCCGCCGCACCAAGGCCGATCTGCCGCACAACGACGCGCTGCCGCGGATCGAGGTCGACCCGGACACCTTCACGGTGCGGGTGGACGGCGAGGTGTGGGAGGAGCAGCCGGCCGTCGAACTGCCGATGGCCCAGCGGTACTTCCTGTTCTGAGACAGGGAGTTTCGGCACGGCGTGCGACGGTGCATCGCATGCGACGGTGCGTGCGATGCAAACATGCGTTGTGTGCCAGCGGGATTGGGTTCGGGCCGGTCGTCCAGGTTGCGGCGCTGTCGAATTCACCGCTGAAGCTGTTCGCCGGACGAGCCGGCGCCGCTCAGTGCTGGGCGGCGAACCCGTCGCACATCGCGTCGAGTCCGGTACGCAGCATGCCGGCCGGCTCGAGCAGGTCGCCCGTGCCCGCGCCCTCGAGTGCGGCCAGGCCCGGTGGGGTCGGCCACAGCGGGGTGCCGCGCAGCAGCGCGCTCAGGCCCGACGGATGGTCCGGGTCGGTGTCGCGCTCGGCGAGCAGGGACGCGCTCACCTGCTGCACCGCGATGCCCGCGATATAGCTCCACACCGCCAGCGACATCCGGGTCGCCTCGCGCGGATCGGTGGTCAGCTCGCCGAAGCCTTCGACCAGCCAGGCCAGGCAGAGCAGGCTGTGCGGGCCGAAGTTGTAGCGCGGCACGGCGAAGGTGAACAGCACCCAGGGGTGCTGCTGGTAGAGCTCCCAGTCGATGTCGGCGGCGATGCGGACCCGGTCGCGCCAGGTCCATTCGGGTTCCGGCTCGGGGTAGGAGTGCCGGCGCGCGACCTCGTCGGTCATGTCCGCGAGCAGGGCGTCCTTGTTGGGGATGTGCCGGTAGAGCGACATGGCGCCGACGCCGAGCCGTTCGGCGATCCGGCGCATGGACAGCGCGTCCAGTCCGGCCTCGTCGGCCAGCGCGATACCGGTATCGATGACGGCGGCGCGGGTGAGCTTGGCCTCGGTCATGTCCACTCGCTTTCGATCCTGCGCACTGTTGCGTACACTGTACTCGACCAATCGCGTACGTCGTACGCATGACTCGTAAGGATAAGCGATGACCACCCGTGCCGCCGGAGTGGCCACGCCCCGCCGCGCCTGGCTGGGACTGGCCGTGCTGATCCTGCCGGTGCTGCTCGTCTCCATGGACATGTCCGTGCTCTACCTGGCCATGCCCACCATCACCGACCGGCTCGACCCCTCCGGCACCCAGCAACTGTGGATCCTCGACATCTACGGCTTCCTGCTCGCGGGCCTGCTGGTCCCGATGGGCAACCTCGGCGACCGCATCGGGCGCCGCCGCATCATGCTCGCCGGCGCCACCGTCTTCGGGCTCGCCTCGGTACTGGCGGCGTTCGCGCCGAACGCCGGTGTGCTGATCGCCGCCCGCGCGCTCATGGGTCTGGGCGGCGCCACCCTGCTGCCGTCCAGCCTGGCCCTGATCTCCACACTGTTCCCGAACCCGCGCGCCCGGGCCACGGCCATCGGCCTGTGGACCGCGTTCTTCGCCGGCGGTACCGCGCTGGGCCCGATCATCGGCGGCACGCTGCTGCACAGCTTCTGGTGGGGTGCGGTCTTCCTGATCAACATCCCGGTCCTGCTGATCCTGCTGCTCGCCGGCCCGTTCGTGCTGCCCGAACACCGCGAATCCGGCCGAGGGCCGATGGACCTGCCCAGCGTGCTCATGTCGATCGGCGGCATGCTGCCGCTGGTGTACGCGATCAAGGAGATCGCCGCGCACGGCCCGGCCCCGATCCCGGCGGTCGCCGGACTGGCCGGCCTCGGCGTCCTGGTGGCGTTCGTCCGGCGGCAGCGCACCCTCGCCGAACCGCTGCTGGACCTGGACCTGTTCCGGCGGCCGATGTTCCGGCTGGCCATCGTCAGCAGCACCGTCGGCATGATGTCGCTGGCGGCCATGAGCTACCTGGTCGGCATCTGGCTGCAATCGGTGCGCGGCCACGACGCGCTCTCGGCCGCCCTGCTCGGACTGCCCGGTGCGATCGCCGTCTTCGCGGTATCGATGATCGGGTCCCGGGTCGGGCGCCGGCTGGGCACCGGGCGCGCGTTCGTCGTCGCGCTGACCGTGGCCGCGGTCGGCAACCTGCTGCTGCTCGGCGTCGGTGTCGACGGTGGGGTCGGCTTCTATATCGCCGCCTCGATCCTGATCGGTATCGGCGACGGCCTGGCCTTCCCGCTGGTGTCCGAGCTGGCGGTGGCCTCGGTGCCGCCGGAACGCGCCGGATCGGCGGTCGGCATCTCCGAGACCAGCTTCGAACTGGGCAACGGGCTGGGGCTGGCACTGCTCGGTTCGCTTGCGGCCCTGGTGTTCCGCTCGGGCGGCGACTTCGCGCCGACGCTCGGGGAGACCCTCGACGACGCCGGCTCGGACACCGGCCTGGCGCGGGCCGCGAGCGAGGCGTTCGTCTCCGGTATGCACGTCGCGACCATCGCTGCCGCCGTGCTGCTGGCAGCCACGGCGATCGTCGCCTGGCGGACCGCTCGGACGCAACCGGCTGCCGCGGTGGGTGTTTCGGCGGAACCGGTCGGGGCTCGGCACTGAGTTCGGTCGGCTCCCTGCGTGGTTCGTCCGGGGGTACCGGGCAGGCGGCCGATGCCGCGCGTCGGGCGTGACTTCGGCGGCTACCTCGGAGGTAGCCGCCGATCATGTCCGTCACCGTCGGAGCCGTCGCGACCGGCACAGTGCCGGCGGCCGGTGCGGTCAGCCGGTACCAGTTAGGGGGCCGGGCGTGCGACTTCGGCGGTCACCTCAGAGGTATCCGCCGATGGTGTCGGTGACCGCAGGCGTCGCGTCGATACGGGCGCGGTCGTCCCGGGCCTGGATCAGCTCGGCCAGCGTCATGCCCTCGGCACCGACCACGGGCCGGGGGACACCGCTCAGTTCCCGGTCCAGCCAGACCCCGGCCTCCGTCTGCGACAGCGGGCCGACCTCCAGCTGGGCCAGGCAGCGGCCCGGGCGGACCACGGCGGGGTGCAGGCGCGACAGCTGTTCGTTGGTGGTGATCGCCACCAGCACGTCGCGGCCCTGCCCGAGCATGCCGTCGGTCAGGTTCAGCAGCCGGGAAAGGCCTTGGCCGGTGGACTCTTTCGCGGTGCCGCGGATCAGCTCGTCGCAGTCCTCGAGCACCAGGAGCCGCCAGCGGCGCTTGGCCTCGTCGTAGGAGTCGACGCCCATGGCGACTTCCATCAGGTAGCCGGGGCTGGCGAAGAGCACCTCCGGGTCCAGCACACAGTCGACCTGGCACCAGCCCGACCATTCGCGGGCCAGGGCGCGCAGCGCCGAGGTCTTGCCGGTGCCGGGCGGGCCGTGCAACAGGACCAGGCGGCCGCTGACGTCGGCCGCGCGCACCGCCATCAGCCGGCCGATCCCGGCCGCTGCCTCCGCGCTGTAGTTGCCCGCGATCTCCGGCCAGGTGGCGCCACTGATCGGGCGTACCCGGCGCTGCGGGCCGTGGGAACCCATGTGCCAGAAGCCCATCGGGACCTGGGTGACATCGGGTTCGGGCGCGGCCGTGGCGTCGGCGCCGCAGGTCTCGATGATCTGCGCCGCCAGCTCGGCGGTGGTCGCGCACACATTGAGCTGCGCGGTACCGTTGGCGCGCCGCACCACTCGCAGCGTCCAGCCGTCGCCGACGGCGAGCACGGTCTTGGTGCCGTCGTCGTCATCGGTGCGCAGGATCCGCGCACCCTCCGGGCACAGCGGCGCTTCCGGCTTCACGTGTTCGAGTTCGACGCCGCGCGCGTGTGGCTGGTCGCCGTTGATGAAGGGCGCCAACCCGATCGCGTCGATGATGTCGCGCGGTGAATCGGCGTCGTCCAGGTTCATGGTCCACGACAGCGTCCCGGGCGCCGCGACAGGTTCGGCCTGCCCGACCAGCCGGAGGCGTTCCTGGGGAATCGAAGTCATCCGCCGATGATCACCGTGCCGCGCCGTCACGTCCACCCAATTTCGGTGAAAACGCCCGGACCGCAAGCCTTTCGCGGCGGGGCTACCAGCTCACGGGGAGTGGGGCACCGCGCGCGACGGCGCCGGCGGTCTCCAGGTCGAGGCGCAGTTCGTGGGTCGCCGCGGTCGCCGGGCCGTCATGGTGACTGACGCCGTCCGGGCCCACGATCACGTGAAAAGCGGTGTCGCCCACGTGGATCGTCACCGTGCCCGCGCTGAGCCGGTCGGCGACGGCGCGACTCAACGGCAGCGCGAACCAGTGCGCGCGCACGGCGTCGGTGGGCCGGCGTTCACCCAGCTGCTCGGTGCCCCAGATCGACAGCGCGTCCAGGACCGGCCGCAATGCCGTTCCGGCGGAAGTGAGTTCGTAGACGGCGGTGCCGGCGCGGGGGCCGGATCGGGTGCGGGTGAGGATGCCGTCGCGTTCGAGGTCCTTCAGGCGCGCGGCGAGGATGTCGGTGCTGATGCCGGGCAGGTCGGCGAACAGGTCGCTGTAGCGGCGTGGGCCGGACGACAGTTCGCGGACCAGCAGCAGGCTCCACCGGTCGCCGACGACGTCGAGGGCACGGCCGACGGCGCAGTAGTGGTCGTAGGTTCGGCGTGGCACGCACCCACTGTAACCTGACGCTTGGAAAATCCAAGTGCGAACTTGGAAAAACCAAGTACAGTAGGCGCAACGATCCACCGGAAAGGGATGTCCATGCAGGTCAAGCAATCCAGCAAGCTGGCGGGTGTTTCCTACGAGATCCGCGGTCCGGTCGCGGAACAGGCCGCGCGGCTGGAGGCCGAGGGACACCACGTGGTGAAGCTCAACACGGGCAACCCGCTGCCGTTCGGATTCGAGGCGCCCGCCGAGATCCTGCAGGACATCGTGCGCAATCTGCCTGCGTCCAGCGGGTATTCGTCGTCGAAGGGACTGCTGCCGGCCCGCCGCGCGGTCGTGCAGTACTACCAGACCCTCGGCGTCACCGACATCGACGTCGAGGACGTGTTCCTCGGCAACGGGGTCTCCGAGCTGATCATGATGGCGATGACCGCGCTGCTGGAGAACGGGGACGAAGTCCTCGTCCCCGCACCGGATTTCCCGCTCTGGACCGCCGCCACCACCCTCAACGGCGGCCGGGCCGTGCACTACCTGTGCGACGAGGGCGCCGACTGGTACCCCGACCTGGCCGACGTCGCGGCCAAGATCACCGACCGCACCCGGGCCCTGGTCATCATCAACCCCAACAACCCGACCGGCGCCGTCTACCCGCCGGAGGTGCTGCGCGAACTGCTCGAGATCGCCCGCCGCCACCGGCTCGTGGTCTTCGCCGACGAGATCTACGACAAGATCTACTACGACGACCGGACCCACACCTCGATCGCCGCGCTCGCCCCCGACCTGCTGGTGCTGACCTTCTCCGGCCTCTCGAAGTCTTACCGGTGCGCGGGATTCCGCGGCGGCTGGCTCGCGGTGTCCGGCCCGGTCCAGCACGCCCAGAACTACATCGAGGGCCTCACCATGCTGGCCGGCCTGCGACTGTGCGCGAACGTCCCGGCGCAGCAGGCGATCCAGGCCGCGCTCGGCGGGCACCAGAGCATCTACGACCTGACTCTGCCCGGCGGCCGGCTCCGCGAACAGCGCGACCGGGCCTGGGAGGCGCTCGAGGCCATTCCCGGCATCTCGTGCGTGAAACCCAAGGGCGCGCTGTACGCGTTCCCGCGCATCGACCGCAGCGTCTACGACATCCACGACGACGAGCGGTTCGTCCTGGACCTGCTGCTGCAGGAGAAGATCCACATCGTCCAGGGCACCGGCTTCAACTGGCCGCAACCCGACCACTTCCGGATCGTGACGCTGCCCTACGCCGACGAACTGGAGGCGATCATCGGGCGGATCGGCCGTTTCCTGTCGACCTACAAGCAATAGGGACGCCACGGGATTCGAAGGGCTCGGCGCACCGAATTGCACGGGCGGCGGATTGCCGGGAGGATGCGGGTCGGTAACGACCGGTGACCGTGGAGGTGAGGATGAGTCTGGCGCTGGTGCTGACTCTGGCCGATTCGCGGTTGCCGATCGGCGGGCATGTGCATTCGGGCGGGGTCGAGGAGGCGATCGCGTCCGGGGTGGTGCGGGATCTGCCGACCGTCGAGGCGTATCTGCGGCGTCGGGTGCGGACCACGGGACTGGTCGCGGCCGCGCTGGCGGCGGCGGTGTGCGCCGGTGACCTCGAAGTCCGCGAAGCCGAATTCGAGGCCGATGCCCGGATGCCGGCGCCGGCCGCGCGGATGGCGTCGCGGGCGCAGGGGCGCGGGTTGTTGCGGCTGGCCCGGGGCGTGTGGCCGCAGGTCGGCCGGGAACTCGGCCCGCGGCCGCACCTGTCCACGGTGTTCGGTGTGGTCGGGGCGGCGGCGGAACTGGCACCCGACGAGATCGCCGGCGTCGTCGTCTACACGACCATGACCGGAAGCGCGACGGCGGCGCAGCGGCTGCTCGCGCTGGATCCGGCGGGCGTCGCGGCCGTCACGGTCCGGCTCGCCCCACTGTGCGACGAGATCGCGGCACGGGCCACAACCGAACTCGTGGCGCTGTCCGATCCGCTGCAGGACGTGCTCGCGCAGCGGCACACGACCCGGGACATGCCGCTGTTCGCGTCCTGACCGACGGTGGGCAGGTGTGCGGCTGATCCCGCGGGTGTGCGGCTGCCGCGTGGGTAACACCCGCGACACGTGCATCGGCCATGATGGGACGAATTCCGACCCCGAGGAGTGAGTATGCCCCCGCACCTGATCGACGGCGAACCGCATCAGCATCACCACGACCGGCCCAAGCGCACGCGCGTGCCCGGCGAGCCGCTGCGGATCGGCGTCGGCGGGCCGGTCGGATCGGGCAAGACCGCGCTGGTCGCGGCGCTGTGCCGGCAACTGCGCGACGAACTCTCGCTGGCGGTGCTGACCAACGACATCTACACCACCGAGGACGCGGACTTCCTGCGCCGCCACGCGGTGCTGCCCGACCAGCGGATCACCGCGGTCCAGACCGGCGGCTGCCCGCACACGGCCATCCGCGACGACATCACCGCCAATCTGGACGCGATCGACGATCTGATCGAGGCCAATCCGCCCCTGGATCTGATCCTGGTCGAGTCCGGCGGCGACAATCTCACCGCTACCTTCTCCTCCGGGCTGATCGACGTGCAGATCTTCGTGGTCGACGTCGCGGGCGGCGACAAGGTGCCGCGCAAGGGCGGCCCGGGCGTCACCTGGTCGGATCTGCTGGTGATCAACAAGACCGACCTCGCCCCGCTGGTCGGCGCCGACCTCGAGGTGATGCGCCGCGATTCCACCGCGGTGCGCGAGGGCCGGCCGTTCGTCTTCACCTCGCTCACCGCGGATCCGGCGGCCACCCCGGTGCTGGAGTGGGTGCGGGCGCAGCTGCGTGCCGCCGCGGACCACGACGCGGCGGCGGAAACCGGTGGCGCGCTTGCGCACTGAGGTCCACATCGCAGCCCGGGCGGGGGAGCTGCCGCGGATCCGGGCCACCGGCGGCCTGGCCGCGCGGCACACCGCGCCCGGCACGGTGCACCTGATCGGGACGGCCGCCACACCGCTGGGCGGGGACGAGATCTCGGTGACCGTCACCGTCGGCTCGGGCGCGGGCCTGGTGCTGCGGTCGGTGGCGGCGACTCTGGCGCTGCCCGGCCGGGGTACGCCGATCTCGGTGTCGCACTGGACGTTCGAGGTGGCGGCCGGGGGTCGACTCGATGTCGACCCGGAACCACTGGTGGTCGCCGGTGGGGCGGAACATCACGCGCACAACGTGATCCGGGTCGACGCCGACGCGCGGCTGCGGGTGCGGGAGCGGGTCCAGATCGGGCGGTTCGGTGAAGACCACGGCTGCTGGCACGGCAGCCTGCGCGCCGACCTCGGCCGGGATCCGTTGCTGCGGCACGCCCTCGACGTGGGTGCGCCGGCCGACGACCTGCTCGGCGCCCCGCGCGCCCTGGTCAGTGAACTCCGCTATCCCGACGACGCGCCGGCCGCGACCACCGGACTCGACGCGGCGGTGCTGCCGCTGGCGCTCGGCGGCAGCCTGCGCACCTGGACGGGCGCACTGCTACCGGCCTGAATCGGCCCGGAAACGCCAGAGGCGCCGCCGAAGCGGCGCCTCTGCCGGTCGAATGCCGACGGCGTCGGAAGCGGTAGCGCGACACGGTCGCGCCGACTGCCGAGATCGCCGCCTGAGCCGCGACCTCAGCGCGTAACGGAGGTCATCGTCTGGTCGGCCGCCGGGCTCTTGGCGGCGGTGGCCGCGTCGGTGGTCGCGCCACCGGAGTTCTGCTCGGCACCGGAGTTCTGCGCGGCACCGTCGGCGTGGGCGCGGCCCATACCGATCGAGTCCAGGACCCCGTCCACGGCCGACTCGGCCTGTGTCGCGGTCTGATTGACCGAGTTGACCAGCCCGGCGTCCAGCCAGCTCGGTGCGTTGAACTGCACGTCGCCGATGTGGAACGTGCTCGGTGACGGTGCGGTGGCCTGAACCTGAGCCTGCGCCTGATCACCCGCGCCGAGGGCGTCCTGGGAATCGGCGGCACCGGCCGGTGCGGTCCCGGTCGTGGTCATCGCCGTGCTCGGTTGCGGTGTGGGGGCGGCGGGGGCCGCCTGCGCGGATCCGGCGCCGACCACTGCCAGCACCACGGGGACCGCTCCGACCGCGACGACTCCGCCGACGCGCTGGAGACTCGGGTTCGGCGCTCTGTGCTTGCGTGCAGCCATACCTGACCTTTCTCTGGAGCGTGGATGGTTCGCCCGACATTCGGACCGATGCGGCGCCCGGATGGGAAATTCCCCTAAGCACGGTGTGTCGCCGCGCGCCACGCGGGGGTCGGCCGGTGGCAGCGGGTCTCGCGCCGGCCGGTCAGTGCTTGCCGAGCGCCCGCCGTACGAGCAGCGGTAGCTGGGTCGCGCGCTCGATGCCGAATGCGCGGCGCGGTCCGGTATTCCAGGTGCGGTCGAACATTCGCTTCGCCGCGGCTACCGCGTGCGGCGACCGTGCCGCGATCCGGTCGGCCAGCTGTTCGGCGGCCGCCATCGGATCGGCGGCCACCTCGGTGACCAGCCCGATCCGCTCGGCGTAGGCGGCGTCCACCGGGTCCGCGGTCAGGGTGAGCAGCAGCGCGCGATCGGCGCCCAGCAGGCGCGACAACGTCACGGTCCCGCTCATATCCGGTACGAGACCGTGCGCGGTCTCCATGACCGCGAAATCCGAATCGGGCGTTGCGAATCGGAAGTCGGCCGCCGTCGCCAGTTGCAGGCCGGCGCCGTAGCAGTGGCCGTGCACGACGGCCAGGACCGGTTGCGGCAGCCGGCGCCACGCCCAGCACGCCTCCTGGAAGGTGTTGGTGCCGCGCCACGGGTGCGGCAGGAAGTTCCGCGCGATCGCCAGCGGATTCGCAGCCGTTCCGGCGATATCCAGGCCGCTGCAGAAGCTGGGTCCGTTGCCGGACAGGATGACGCTGCGGACGTCGTCGGCGCCGCGCAGCGTGTCCGCGATGCGCCGAAGCTCGCCGAGCATGGGGATGGTGAGGCCGTTGTGTTTGTCGGCGCGATCCAATGTCACGTAGGCGCGATCGCCCGCGATCCGGAAGGAAACCTGACCCATCGAATATCCACCTTCGTGCCGGGCCGCCCGACGCCGCGGCGCTCGATCTTACTTTTCGGTAAGTTAGCATGGTGGGCCCGCGGCGGGGTAGGCCTCGCGGTCTCCGACCTGATTGTGCGGTGCGCCACCAGGTTCGACGCGTTTCGGCAGCACCCATCAGTTGCGACGGCTTCTCGGTGGCGCCGTTCGCGGCGGGAGCGATCGAGGTCGTAGTCACGTTCCACTCGTCCACAGGCGGCGTCCACGACAACGAGTCCGGGCCGGAACTCCACGGAGTCCCGGCCCGGATGCGTGTGTGCCGCTCAGCCGAGGGGTGCGTCGTCCACCGACGGCATGACATCGTCGGGCGCGTCGACCGCCGGCGCGGCCAGACCCGCGGCCGCGCCGACCAGCGCGCCGACCGAGGCGCCGACCATCGCGACGGGTATCGCGACCGCGGCGGCGCCCATGGCCGCACCGACAACCGGCAGGACCACCAAACCGCCCGGCAGGAACGGGATTCCGGCTATGAAGCCGGCGACCGCGCCCACCGCCAGACTCGCCGAGGTGAGCGGACTCGCAACCGTGTTGGCGATCGACGTGCCGATGGCCCCGCCTGCCATGGTGGAGGCCGCGATCCGGTCCGACCGGGTCGGGTCGAAACCGGCGGCGTCGAGCGTGCTCGCGAATTGTGCCTCGGAGTGTGCGGCGGCGTCGTTGATCTGCGCGGCCGCGTCGTCCGGAAGCAATGGGCGGTAACCGGATTCGAGGTCGCCGAACCGCAGCACGCCGTCGGGCGCCTGGATGGGCGCGACGGTCGGCAGCGCCGCCAGATTCGGCAGGTGCAGCTTGTCGACCTCCACCGGCGCGAGCCGCTGGCCGGGGATCGCGCGCGCGCCGACCGGCGAATTGCGTGCCACCAGCACCCGCGGCGCCGGACCGGCCGGGGCGGTGTCCGCCGCGGCCGCCGGGTCGACGCCGGGGGCCGCCGCCGCATCGGGTGCCGGGAATTCCTCGGCGATGTCGTCGGCGGGTGCTTGCTGGTCGTCGACCGCCGGGGTCTCCTCGTCGGTTCCCGCCGCCGGGGACTGCTCGAAGTTCCAGTCCGGTGCGGTGTAGCTGTCGGCCGCACCCGGGTCGATGACCTCGGCCCCGGGCTGATCCTGTTCGGCGACGGTCGTGTCCGGCATTCCGGCAGGGGTCTCGGCGCCCAGGTCGTCGGTCACCACCGGGTGCGCGGCCGCCATCGGCTGCGGAGCGCCGGGCGGGCCGGCCACCAGCAGTGCGGCCACCGGCAGGGCTCCCGCGACGAACAACGGTGTCCGCCGCCGGATCCGCGGGGTGGCGACCGATTCTCCCTCAGCCTCGACGTGCGTGGCTGCCGGCGTCTGCGGTACTGGAGAACTCACGTGCGAGCGTTCGCCCATCGATGCCCCTTCCGTTTCGAGTGTCGAACTGACGTCGTTCATTCGAAACCGGCAGAGGTTCGGATTGGTCGGCCGTGGCGCGAAATGCCAAGTGCGACATAGCCGACAATCGGATTGGGTCACCGAACGGAAAGGCGGGCCGGGACCGGAAGTCCAGGCCCGCCTTCGCGGTGCCGATCAGCTCACTTCGCCCTCACGGGGCGACATCGCCGGCCGGGGGCGGAGGTGCGTTGTCGGGCCCGGGCCCCGGAACGGGAACCGTGAGGCCGATGGCCGCGCCGATCGGCGCGCCGATGAGCGCGCCCGCCGCGCCACCCACCGCGCCACCGATCACTGTGGCCGGTACCACGAAGACCGCACCGCCGATGGCTCCGCCGATGATCGGGACCACCACCAGTCCGGCTGGCAGGAACGGAATTCCGGCGATGAAACCCGCCACCGCGCCCACCGCCACGCCGGCCGCCGTGAGCGGCGAGACGACCGCGTTGGCTACCGTCGCGCCGACGACAGCGCCGACTGCCGCGCCGACCGCCGCGCCGGCGGCGGCGCCGGTCAGCGAGCCTCCGACGTTCGGATCGAATCCCGGTGGGGCCGGATCGGCCCCGGGTGGGCCCGGATCGACCCCGGGTGCGCCCGGACCGACGGGGTCGTCCGCGTCGAGCGTGCTCACCGGCTGTGCGTCGATCCGGGTAGCGACCGCCTCGGTCGGTGTGAGCATGCCGCCGGCCGCGGACTGATAGCCGACGTCGAACATGGGCTGCGCGTCCCCGGCGACAAGTGCCGGGCCGGAATTCCACCCGGGCGCGGTATCGCTGTGGGCGACGCCCGTGACCACGGGATACGCGGCCGCCATCGGCTGCGGTGCGCCGGGCGGACCCACCACCAGCAGCGCGGCCACCGGCAGGGCTCCCGCGACGAACAGCGGCGCCCGCCGCCGGATCCATCGGGTGGAGACCGGTTCAGCCTCACCTTCCGCGTGCGCGGCTGCCGGTGCCGACAGCGGTATCGAACGAACGTGCGAGCGTTCGCCCATCGGGGGCCCCTTCCGTTACGAGTATGGAACTGGACGTTCTGCATTCGGAACAGCAAGGTGGTTCGGATGGGTACGGTCCGGCGGCGGACCGTCCGGGCTCAGCCCGCCTCGGCCTTCGATGTGCCTGTCGGCGAACCCAGTTCCGCGTGGACTTCGCGATCGTCCTCGTTGTTGCCCTGGATCGCCTCGAGTGCGAGCCGGGCGAACAACCACTGCTCGGTCGCCGCCATCTGACCGCGGTGCCGGCCCATGAACGCCACCATCCACTCGAACACGGTGACCAGGCGGCTGCGATACCCGATCAGGTAGTACAGGTGCAGGCCCAGCCAGGCGAGCCACGCGATGAAACCGCTGAACTCGATCCGGCCCATCTTCACCACCGCGTCGAACCGCGAGATGGTGGCCATGCTGCCCTTGTCGAAGTACTTGAACGGCTGCCGGTCCGCGACGGTCGACTTGCCGGCCACCTCGGAGCGGATCAGCTTGGCCGCGTACGTCGCACCCTGGATGGCGCCCTGCGCCTGCCCCGGAACCCCGGGGACCGCCATCAGGTCACCGACCACGAACACGTTCGGGTGGCCCTTGACGGTCAAGTCGGGTTCCACCACGACCCGGCCGGACCGGTCCACCTCGGTCCCGTCGGAAGCGTCTGCGAGGAGTTTGCCGAGCGGGCTGGCCTGGACTCCGGCCGACCACACCTTGCACGCCGCCTCGATGCGCTGCGTGGTCCCGTCGGTGTACTTGACGGTGACCCCGCGCGCGTCCAGATCGGTGACCATGGCGTTGAGCTGGATCTCGACACCCATCTTGGTCAGCCGCTTCGCGGTCGCCGCACCCAGTTTCGGGCCCATCGGCTTGAGCACGGCGTCGGCGCCCTCGATGAGAATGACGCGGGCGGTGCGCGGGTCGATGTTGCGGAAGGTGCCGACCATGGTGCGCCCGGCCAGTTCCGCGATCTGACCGGCCAGCTCGACGCCGGTCGGGCCGGCGCCGACCACGACGAAGGTGAGGAAGCGTTCGCGGACCGCCGGATCGGTGGCGACCTCGGCCTCCTCGAAACTGCCCAGGATGCGCGCGCGCAGTTCCAGCGCGTCGTCGATGGTCTTCATGCCGGGGGCGTAGGTGGCGAAGCGGTCGTTGCCGAAGTACGACTGCTGGGCGCCGGTCGCCACGATCAGGCTGTCGAAGGGAGTGACGGTGTCGTGGGCGAGCAGCCGGTGGGTGACCGTCCGCGCGGACAGGTCGATCTCGTGCACGTCGCCGAGCAGGACCGTGGTGTTCTTGTACTTCTTGAGCACCTGGCGGGTGGCGGGGGCGATCTCACCGGTCGACAGGATGCCCGTGGCCACCTGGTACAGCAGCGGCTGGAACAGGTGGGTGGAGGTCTTCGAGATCAGGGTCACGTCGACGTCGGCTCGTCTGAGGTGCCGGCAGGCGAACAGCCCACCGAACCCGGAGCCGAGCACCACCACTCGGTGTCGCCGGGCGCTAGTGGTTTCGATACTCATTGAGGGCTCCTTGCGAGGTCTGCCTTCGGTGTCCGACTTGCCATACGGTAGTCGCCTCGGGCCGCTCGGTCGCGATGTGTCCGATTCGCGGGATTTCCGGTCACGACTGGTCGCCGAACAGGATTTCCGCGACCTGGGTGGTGGTTTGCGATCCGTCGTCGAATCCGCCGTCGGGCCCCAGCGAGTTCATGATCGCCAGGGTGTAGCGCTCGCCGGGCCCGGCGAATCCGACCGAATTGGTGACCCAGCCCGAATCCTCTTCGGACCAGCCGTTCTTCACGCCCGGCCGCATGTCCGGTCCCGCGCCCCACATGCCCCACCGCTGGTCGGGGCCGACGTTGCGCATGCGGTCGAGCAGGTAGGCGCGGTCGTCGGGGTGGATGCCGGTCAGGACGGTGTTCATCAGCCGGTCCAGGTCGGCGGGCGTGCACTGTTCGAACCCCCAATACGGGTAGGCCCGGTCGCTGCTGGGTTCGGCGACCAGGCCGGTCATGCCGTAGCGCGGGAAGTCGTTGTCGAAGGCGAGCCGGTCGGGACCGGAGTAGGTGTCCCACAGCGCGTCGGTGGCGTCGTTGTCGGAGTCGACGAGCATCGCGTCCATCCGCTCCCGGTCGGCGGGGGTGAGTGTGAGGGCGCCGGCCCGGGCGCGCTGCAGCAGGTCCACGGCGATGGCCAGTTTGATGGTGGACGCGGTCCACATCCGGGTGTCGGCGGCCGCGTTGCGGTAGAGCGCGCCGGTCACCCGGTCGCGCACCACGTAACCGATGGTGCCGGGCCGGGTGGCCAGGTAGGCGTCGACCGCGGCGGCCTGGGTGGCCAGATCGCAGGTCGCGAGGTGGCCGCAGGCCTGTTCGAGCGGTGGGGCCGGGGTGGCGGTGGCCGCCGGTCCGGTCGCTGCGGCGAGTGCGGCGCAGGCGGCGAGGACGGCGGCGGTGTGGACCCGGTAATCGCGCACATGATCACGATAGGCGAATCGTCGCGAATGTCGGGTTACCGCCGGGGGTGAATCAGCGGTGCGCGGCCATCAGGTTCGTGGCCGCGCCACCGTTGAGCTGGTGGCAATGGGCGAACGCCTCGGAGTGCTCGTCGCGGGGCCAGGTGTGCAGCACCACGTCCCTGCCGTAGGTTCTGGAGTGGATCAGCTCCCAGAGATCTCCGGCCCGGCGCACCGTGAAACCTGATCTCGGAAGTAGGGGAATCACCGTCGCATTCATTGCGGGAACCAGCCTTTCGATACCGCTGTGCAAACCCTCCCGAACAGCACTGTGACACAGGAGGCGGCGCGTTCCGGCGTGACACGCGGGGCGTGCCGCGGTTCTGTCCGGGGACTGCCCTTTGTCTGGATCCTCTTGTGTTGCTGGAAATTTGGTGAATGACCGAGTTTCCGGATAAGTGTCGAAGTATCCGGGTCCGCTCGGGGTTCGCTGGGGTTCGATCAACGTGGTGTGGATCTCTCGCGAGCGCGCGGCCGGACACGGACGCGACCCGGGTTTGTAGGATCGGCAACCGGCAGGCGAACCATGCGGCGGCACGACGGAGAGGGGGACCGATGGCACTGCACATCCACCGTGCCGAGCGCGCGGAGACCTTGGTCACCGAACTGAGTGCGCTGCTGGCGATCCCGCTGCCGGATCCGTTCGCCGCCGAGGTCGTCGCGGTGCCGGTCAAAGGCATGGAACGCTGGCTGGTACAGCAGCTTTCCGGTGTCCTGGGTGTGGGGCCGGACACGCTGGACGGCGTCTGCGCGAACATCGCCTGCCCGACGCCGTCGGCGCTGGTGGCGGACGTGCTCGCCACGGCGAGCGAAGTTCCCGCCGCCGCGGATCCGTGGGGTGTCGAGCGCCTGACGTGGCCGGTGCTGCGCGCACTGGACGCCGCGCTGGACGAGCCGTGGGCGGCGGTCCCGGCCCGGCACCTCGGCCACGGCGACGCGAGCTCGGTGCGGGTCGGCCGGCGGCTCGCGACGGCCACCCGGATCGCGACCCTGTTCGACGGCTATGCCGCGCAGCGGCCGACACTGATCACGGATTGGGCGGCGGGCCGCGACACCGACGGCTACGGGGCGGCATTGCCCGAGGATCTGCGCTGGCAACCGGAACTGTGGCGGCGAGTGCGCGCCGAGCTGGGGGTGGCGAGCCCGGCGGAACGGCTGCCGGCAGCCGTTGCCCGGTTGCGTGCCGAACCGGGCTGTGTCGCACTGCCGCAACGGATCTCGCTGTTCGCGCCGACCCGGCTGCCGGACGATCAGCTGGCCGTGTTGACGGCGCTGGCCGAGCATCGCGATGTCCATGTGTGGCTGGTGCATTCGACGCCCGCGCTGTGGACGGCGCTGGGCTCGGCGCCGATCGACGGTGCCGATGTGCTTGCCGGGCAAGATATTCCGGTGCTGCGCTCGGCGGACCACAGTGCGCGGCTGGTAGCGCATCCGCTGCTCGCCGCGCTCGGCCGGGACGCACGTGAGCTGCGGCTTCGGCTACCGGTCCGGCCCAGCGTGCCCGACCGGCATTATCCGTCCGCCGCAAGCGATTCCGCGACATTACTTTCGCGGTTGCAGGCCGGACTGCGAGACGACAGCTGGCCGCCGGCCGCCCCGGCACCCGACGACGGCACGGTGACCGTCCACGCCTGCCACGGCGCCGCACGGCAGGTCGAGGTGCTGCGGGAGATCCTGCTCGGCCTGCTCGCCGCCGACCCGACCCTGCAACCGCGCGACGTGGTGGTGCTGTGCCCCGACGTCGAACGGTACGGGCCGCTGGTGCGGGCGGCGTTCGGGCAGTGGCAGAGCGGCCAGTGGACCGGCGACGACGAGCTGCCGCATCCCGCGCACGGGCTGCGGGTCCGCCCCGCCGACCGCTCGCCCGGCGCGGTGAATCCGGTGCTGGCCGTACTCGAGCAGCTGTTCGCGCTGGCCGACGGCCGGGTCGAGGTCACCGCGGTACTGGACCTGGCGGCCGCGGATCCGGTGCGGCTGCGCTGCGGATTCGGCGACGACGATCTGGAACGGTTGCGCGAGTGGTCCGCCGAGACCGGCGCCCGCTGGGGGATCGGACAGCGCCAGCGGCAGGCGTACGGGCTCGGCGACTTCGCGCAGAACACCCTCAACGCCGCGGTGGACCGGATCCTGCTCGGCGTCGCGGCCGGTGAATCATCCGAGGACTGGCTGGAATTGGCGTTGCCGCTCGACGACGTCGACTCCGGCGACGTGGACCTCGCCGGGCGGCTCGCCGAATTCGTGGACCGCCTCGCGGTCTGCCTGCGCGACCTCGGCGGACCGGTCCCCGGCGCACCGGCCGGCACCCCGCGACCGGCCACCGAATGGCTGCGAGTACTGGAACGGGCCCTCGACCTGCTGACCGAGGTGCCACGCGGGCAGCAGTGGCAGGCCGCGCAAGCCCGCACCGAACTGGCCGCCGCCCTGGAACCCGCCGGCACACAGATGCTGCGGTTGCCCGACATCGCGGCACTGCTGCGCGGGCGGCTCGCGGCGCAGGCCGGGCGCGCCAACTTCCGCACCGGGGAGCTCAGTGTGTGCGGGCCGGCTCCGCTGCGGTCGGTGCCGCATCGGGTGGTGGTGCTGCTGGGGCTCGACGACGAGGTCTTCCCGCGCGCGACCGGGATCGACGGAGACGACGTGATGTCGCGGGCGCCCCGGATCGGCGAGCGGGACGCCCGCAGCGAGGACCGGCAGCTGCTGTTGGACGCGATCATGGCCGCCCGCGACAAGCTGGTCCTGCTCTACACCGGTGCCGATCCGGTGACCGGCG
The DNA here is from genome assembly GCF_003696265.1 of Nocardia stercoris. Classification (GTDB taxonomy): domain Bacteria; phylum Actinomycetota; class Actinomycetes; order Mycobacteriales; family Mycobacteriaceae; genus Nocardia; species Nocardia stercoris. The sequence continues at coordinate 237,322 of NZ_RFFH01000005.1, forward strand.
CACCCCGTCCGCCCGCGGTGCCGGTCGCCGAACTGCTCGACGTGCTGCGGGAGCTCACCGGTCCGGTCGCGGCGGATACCGCGCATCCGCTGGCCACCGTGCACACGCGGCACCCGTTGCAGGCCTTCGACTCTCGCAACTTCGACCCGGTGCGCCCGTTCGGTTTCGATCCGCTCGCGCTGGCCGGTGCGCGGGCCGCGGCACATCCGCCGCAACCGGCCGCGCCGTTCCTGTCCCAGCCGCTGGCCGCGCCCGTGATCGAGGACGTGGAGCTCGCGGACCTGATCGCGTTCGCCGAACATCCGGTGCGGGCGTTCCTGTGGCAGCGGCTCGGGATCCGGGTGCCCGAGGAGGACGACGAGGTCGACGACCGGCTGCCGATCGAACTCGACGGCCTGACCCGCTGGAACATCGGCGAACGGATGCTGGCGGCCCGGCTCACGGGTACCGCGCCCGAGGTCCTGCGGGCCGCCGAGTGGCGGCGCGGCACCCTGCCGCCGTTCGGGCTGGGCGCGGCGGTGCTCGAGGATGTCGAGTACACCGTGGACCGGCTGGTGCGGGTGGCGCGCCCGATCCACGAACTCCCGGCACACACCCTCGATATCGCGGTCGACCTCGGCGGTGGCCGGCGGCTGACCGGGACCGTCGCCGATATCCGCGACGACGCGGTGGTGCGGGCGACGTTCTCCCGGCTGGCGCCGAAACATCGTATGGCGGCGTGGATCCGGGTGCTGGCCCTGGCCGCCGCGCACCGCCACCAGAGCTGGCGCGCGGTCACTATCGGCCGCGGGAAGTTCGGCCGCCCCGCCGGCCGCTCGACCGTGGTGCCGCCGAACGGCGCCGGGGCACTGGTGATCCTGCGGGACCTGGCCGAGCTGCGCGACGAAGGGCTGACCGCACCGCTGCCGATCACCCCGACCGCCTCCGCGCTCTACGCCGACCGGCGTTGTGCCGGAGCCGATCTCGCTGACGCCCGGCTGGCCGCCGACCAGGAGTTCCTCGGCGGCCCCAACGGCCCCAAGGCCTTCGGCGACCACACCGACCGCTGCCTGCGCTACGTCTGGGGCCCGATGACCGGCCTGGACACCATCGACACTCCGCTGCCCGCCCCCGACCGCTCCGGCGAGACCACCCGCTTCGGCGCCTGCGCGCGCCGCCTGTGGTCCCCGCTGCTGGCCGCCGAGAACCAGGACCAGCCGTGACCGACGAACTGTTCCCGCTGTCGGAGGAAACCGGCCACACCCCGCGCCGCCGCGCCGGCGGCCGCGGGCGAACGGCGACGGCGGCGCCGGGCGCCGGGCGCGTCACCCACGGGCCGTCGGATGCGGGGACCGGGCACGACAGTGATCCGGGACTGGAGTTGTTCGCCATCGGCACCATCGACGGGCCGGAGGACACGACGACTGTAGCGGCCGACGAATCCGCCGGGCCGGGCCTGACAGCAGGCATCGCCGCCGACGATTTCGCCGACATGTCTGCGGAATCGGCTGTGGCGCAGGCAGTGACGAGCTCGGCGCCGGTGTTTTCGACCGACGCCTCGTCGCAGGGCGCGGACAGTGTGTTCGCCGCCGATCCGGTCGGCTCGGGTGTGTCGGGGCGATCGGGCGATCGGGCCCGCACCGACGGCTCCGGGAGGGGTGCGGGTGAACCGGCGCGAGGGCGTTCGGTCGCGTTCGCTGGGGAGCTGGACGCGGAATCGGCTGTGGCGCAAGAAGTGACGAGTTCGGCGTCGGTGCTGTCGATCGATGGCTCGTCGCAGGGCGCGGCCGGTGTGCTCGCCGAGGATTTCGCGGCGAGCAGGAATGGGTTGGCGCTCGCCGGTGAGGCGGGTACGGAATCGGGTGCGATACAGCGGTTGTCGCGGTCGGCGACCGCGTCGGACGCTGCGAGCGGCGTCGCACTGGTGGGATCGGGCGAAGCTCTGCTGGATTCGGTTGCGGGACAGGCAGTTGCGTTCGAGGTCCGGCCGCGCGGTGAATCTGCTGTCGGCGGTGACGGATTCGAGTTGTGTGGGCCGCTGCCGGACGGGACCACGGTGCTGGAGGCCAGTGCCGGGACCGGGAAGACGTACGCGATCGTCGGGCTCGCGGTGCGGTATGTGGCCGAGGGCGTGGCCGATATCAGCCAGTTGTTGCTGGTCACGTTCAGCCGGGCCGCTACGCAGGAGCTGCGGGAACGGACGCGGGAGCGGTTCGTGGCGGTGGCGGCGGAACTGGCCGAGCCGGAACGGGCGCGGGGGAGCGCGGACGAACTCGTCCGGTATCTGGCCGACGCCGACGCCGCGGAGGTCGCGGCGCGACGGGCCCGGCTGCGGGGCGCGCTGTCGGAGTTCGACGCCGGGACCATCGCGACGACGCACAGTTTCTGTCAGCGCATGCTCGACGAGCTGGGGCTGGCGGGGGAACAGGATCCGGCGGCCCGATTGGTGGAGGGCGTCGAGGATCTGGTCGAGGCCGTGGTCGAGGACCTGTATCTGGCCCGGTACGCGCGCACCCAGCCGCCGTTCCCGCTGGCCGAGGCCCGGCAGCTGGCCCTGGCCGCGGTCGCCGATCCGCACGCCCGGCTGCGTCCCGACGACGCCGACGTCGGGGATCACCCGGCCGCCGAGAAGGTGGCCTTCGCGGCCGCGGCCCGCGCGGAAACCCGCCGCCGCAAACAGCTTTCGGGTCTGCGCGACTTCGACGACCTGCTGGAACTGCTGCACGGCGTGCTCGCCGACGAACGCCACGGACCCGCGGCGTGCGCACGGGTGCGGGAGCGCTACCGCGTGGTCCTGGTCGACGAGTTCCAGGACACCGACCCGCTGCAGTGGGAGATCCTGCGCCTGGCCTTCCACGGCCACCACACCCTGATCCTGGTCGGCGACCCGAAGCAGGCCATCTACGCGTTCCGCGGCGCCGAGGTGCTGAGCTACCTCAGCGCCGTCGAAGCCGCCGACCACCGTTACGAGCTGACCACCAACCGGCGCAGCGACGCCGGCCTGCTGGCCGCGCTCGATCATCTGCTGACCGGCGCCGAGCTCGGGCACCGGCAGATCACCGTGCCGCCGGTCTCGGGCGTACACCCCGGCAGCCGGCTGTCGGGGCCGCAGGGTGCGGCGATCCCGTTGCGGCTGCGATGTTTTCCGCGCACCGGTGCCGGGCCGCTGAACAAGAGCGGCTTCCCGGTGGTGGGCCGCCAGCGCGATCGGGTGGTTGCCGATCTGGCCGCCGACGTGGTCGCCCTGCTGGAATCCGGGACGATGTGCGGCGACCGGCCGCTGGGCGCCGGTGACATCGCGGTACTGGTTCGCACCCGTGCCCAGGTCGATCTGGTGCGCGACGCGCTGGAACGGGCCGGGGTGCCCGCCGTACTGGCGGGCGGGGCGAGCGTGTTCGCGACCCGCAGCGCCACGGACTGGCTGTGGCTGCTGCGCGCGCTGGAACAACCGCATCGAGCCGACCGGGTACGCCTGGCCGCGTCCACCGCGTTGCTCGGGGTGTCTGCGGCCGAGATCGATTCCGGCGGTGCGGATCTGGTGGGTCGGCTGGGCAGCCGCCTGCGGGACGCGGCTCGCCTGTTCGGCCGCGCCGGGTTCGCGGCCGTGTACGACCGGATCGCCACCGAGTCGGAACTGGCGCCGCGGCTGCTGGGCACGATCGGCGGCGAGCGGGAACTCACCGACCTGCGCCACATCGCGCAGTTGCTGGACCAGGTCGCGGTGCGCGAACAGCTCGGGCTCAGCGCGCTGACCCGGTGGCTGGGCGACCGGGTGCGCGACCCGGCCTCGGGCGTGGTGTCCGACCGCAGCCGCCGCCTCGACCGCGACGCCGCCGCGGTGCAGATCGCGACCGTCCACGCCAGTAAGGGCCTCGAATTCCCGGTCGTATACTTGCCGTTCGCCTGGGACAGCGCCAAACCGTTCACCCGCACCACCATGCTGTTCCACGAGCGTGGCGTGCGGTACCTCGACGTCGGGGGCGGCGGTGGGCGCGACCGCAGCGGCGGCGACAAGCCACCCGGCCACGACGAGCGAAAGGCGTTGTGCGAGGCCGAGGAAGCCGGTGAGGAGCTCCGGCTGCTCTATGTCGCGCTGACCCGGGCCCGGTCCCAGGTGGTGGCGTGGTGGGCGCCGGCGTTCGGCACCGACTGTTCCCCGCTGCACCGGCTGATCGCCGGTCGCGCACCGGGCACCGGCGAGGTACCGCAGCGGACCCGGGTCGCGGCGGACAGTGTCGCGCTGCAACAGATCTCGCAGTGGGCCGCGGCCGCCGGACCGGGCCTGATCGCGGTGGAGACCGCCGGCGGCCAGGCGACCGCGACGACTCCGTGGCGCCCACCGGCGGCGGTGGCCGGGGAACCGGCGGCGGCGCGCTTCGACCGGACCGTCGACCACGCCTGGCGCCGCACCTCGTACTCGGCGCTCACCGCCGGCGCGCACGCCGCCCACGGTCCCGAACTGCCCGGGCTCAGCGACGAACCCGACGAACCGGCGCTGCTGACCGCCGACGACGCCGAATTCGCCTCGGCCGCACCGTCGTTGTTCAACACGATGCCCTTCGGCGCCGAATTCGGCACGCTGGTGCACGCCGTCCTCGAGCATGTCGACACCGCCGCAACGGATCTCGCGGCCGAGGTCCGTGCCCGCTGCGCGGCCGCCGTCGCCGAGGTCCGCGCCGAACTGGACGCCGACGCGCTGTCCGCCGCACTGCTCGCGGTCCTACGCACCCCGCTGGCCCCCGGTACCGCACTCGGCGCTCTCGCCGCTATCGCACCCGCGGACCGGTTGGCGGAGTTGGACTTCGAGCTTCCGCTGGCCGGCGGCGACACCCCCGCGGCGCGCAATGCCACACTTCCCGCGATCGCCGCACTGCTGCGAGCCCACCTGCCCGCCGACGACCCGTTCGCCGGCTACCCCGACCTGCTCGCCGAGCTGGACGACGCACCCCTGCGCGGCTACCTGACCGGCAGTATCGACGCGGTCCTGCGCACATCCGAGCCCGCGTTCCACGTCGTGGACTACAAGACCAACCGGATCGGCGCGGGCGACCTCACCGTCGCCCACTTCACCCGCGAGCGGATGGCGCAGGAGATGCTCCGCTCCCACTACCCACTCCAGGCCCTGCTGTATTCGGTTGCCCTGCACCGCTATCTACGCTGGCGCCTCCCCGGCTACGACCCCGCGCGGCACCTGGGCGGCGTCCGCTACCTGTTCGTCCGCGGCATGATCGGCCCCGCCACGCCACCCGGTTGCGGTGTCTTCGACTGGCGTCCACCGTCGGACCTGATCCTCGCACTGTCGGACCTGCTGGCCGGAAGGGATTCGCGGTGACCTCGATTCGGCCGGTGCGGCGAGCCCGGCGACTGCTGCGTGCCTACGGACCGACGTGCCCGAAAGGCCCCGCCCTGACCCCTGTCCCGCCGGCGCAGCGGGCTGCCGGGCCACCGCGGACGCTCCGCCACGCCGAGGTGCCGGCGGGTGTCGACGCGCACGCCCAGCTGCGGCGCTGCGGCGCTGCGGCGATCGTGGCACCGCCGCGTCTGCCTACCGGAAAGGACTCGCGGTGACCTCGATTCAGTTGGCGCAGCGCGCAACCGGGCTGCTGCGTACCTTCAACGCCGCCGGGGTGCTGTCGGCGGCCGATGTGCATGTGGCGTTGCGGCTGGGCCGCCTGGGCGGGGAGGACGCCGAACCGGTGATGCTGGCGGCGGCGCTGGCGGTGCGGGCCGTGCGCTCGGGGTCGGTGTGTCTCGAGCTGGGCCGGATGCACGAGATCGGTGTGGACGGTGAGGGTTCGGGGTACGACCCGGAGGCCGAGCCGGTCGATCCGGCGACGCTGCCGTGGCCGGAGGTGGAGGCCGTGGTCGCCGCGTTGCGGCGCAGCCCGCTGGTCACGGGCGGGCCGGCCGGGCCGCTGTGCCCGCTGCGGCTGGTGGATCACCGGGTCGGGCCGCTGCTGTACCTGGACCGGTACCACGCGCAGGAGGAGACGATCCGCCGCGCGCTCACCGAGCGGGCCGCGAGTTTCCCGCTGATCGACCCGGATACCGTTCGCGGACAACTGGATCGGTTGTTCGACGCCGCGCAGGCGCCGGGGGAGCCGGTGGATCGGCAGCGGGTCGCTGCGGCGCTGGCGGCCACCCATTGGACGACCGTGGTGGCCGGTGGCCCCGGCACCGGCAAGACCCACACCATCGCGCGCATTCTCGCGCTGCTGGTGGCGCATCAGGCCGCGGTGGGCGCGCCGCCGCCGCGGATCGCGCTGGCCGCTCCGACCGGGAAAGCCGCTGCGCGCCTGCAGGAGTCGGTGCGCGAACAGGCCGGTGCGCTCGAGCTGCCGGAACTGACCGCGGCCACTCTGCACCGGCTGCTGGGCTGGCAGCGCGGGGGCGTGACCCGGTTCCGCCACCACGAACACAACCGGCTGCCCTACGACGTGATCGTGGTCGACGAGACCTCCATGGTGTCGCTGACGATGATGAGCCGGCTACTGCCCGCGGTGCGGCCCGACGCCCGTCTGGTCCTGGTCGGCGACCCCGACCAGCTGGCCTCGGTGGACGCGGGCGCGGTGCTGGCCGACCTGGTGGCCGGGCCGGTGGAGGCGAGCCCGAACCCGGTGCTGGATCAGGTGCTCGGCGGCGCGCTGTCCGAGCCGAGCGACCATTCGGACGGCTTGAGCGCGCGGGAACGGGACCGGCTCGACGGCGGCATCGTCCGCCTGACCCGGGGGCGCCGGTTCGGTGGCAAGATCGCGGAACTGGCGGTCGCGGTCCGCGCGGGCGACGCCGACACCGCGCTGGGTCTGCTGGCCGACGGCGGCGACGAACTGTCGCTGGTGGATCCCGACGACATCACCGCGGTGCACGCCGACGTGGTGGGTGCCGCCCGTGCCGCCATGGTCGCCGCCGAACGCGGCGACGCGCTGGAAGCCTTGGCGGCCATGGAGTCTCACCGTCTGCTGTGCGCGCACCGGCAGGGCCGCTACGGCGTCGAGCACTGGGACCGGCAGGCCGCCGGCTGGGTCGCCGCCGCCGGGCAGGGCGCGGAATCGACTGCGGGACAGTGGTATCCGGGACAGCCGCTGCTGGTCACCGCCAACGATCACGAGGCTCGCATCTACAACGGCGATACCGGTGTCATCGTGCGCGTCCCGGACGGTTCGCTGCGCGCGGCCCTGCAGCGCGGCAGCGAACCGTATCTGGTGCACCCGACCCAGTTCCCCGGCGTCACCACGGTCTACGCCATGACCATCCACCGCAGTCAGGGCAGCCAGTACGGCGCCGTGTCGGTGGTGGTACCCGGCGCGGAGTCCACGCTGCTGACCCGGGAACTGCTGTACACGGCCGTGACCCGGGCGCGGACCCGAGTGCGGATCCTGGGCACCGAGGAGTCGCTGCGGGCGGGCATCGCGCGACGGGTGTTGCGCGCCAGCGGATTACGGGCCTGACCGGCCGGGCCGGCGTCCGATCGCGCACGGTTCGGCGGCGGTCGCGTCCGGCCGATCGGCGCGGTCCGCCGGAGTCGCCGCCCGAAACCGGCCTTCGTGGTCGCCGTACACCGCAGCGGCCGTCACCGGCCCGATCGGACGTACCCAGGTAGGAGTGCCGGAATGCGGCCGGATCACGCACGTCCGTACCCTGCGGTGATCGGGTGCCCGGTGGCCCAGGGTCGGGTCCGGTGCGGCGGGGGACTGTTGGCGCGGCCCATCGCCCGGTCCTAGGCTGGGAGCGCGGGACAGGTGCGCGTTTCACAGGAGGAGCCGGCAACCATGGCCAATACCCCCGAGCATGTCGAGGTGCTCATCATCGGTGCCGGCTTGTCCGGGATCGGCGCGGCGCACCATCTGCAGACCGCATTCCCGGGGCTGTCCTACGCGATCCTCGAGGCCCGCGACACCCTCGGCGGCACGTGGGATCTGTTCCGCTATCCCGGAATCCGGTCCGACTCGGACATGTTCACGCTCGGCTACCGGTTCCGCCCGTGGCTGGGGGAGAAGGCGATCGCCGACGGCGACTCGATCCTGCGGTATCTGCGCGACACCGCCGCCGAAGCGGGGATCGACCGGCGGATCCGGTACGGGCACCGGGTGGTGTCGGCGGGCTGGTCCGCGGACGCGGGCCAGTGGACGGTGACCGCCGAGGTGGCCGGTGCGCCGGTCACGTTCACGGCGGGCCTGCTGTACTGCTGCGCCGGCTACTACCGCTACGACCAGGGCCACACCCCGGAGTTCGCCGGCACCGAGCGTTTCGCCGGGCCGATCGTGCATCCGCAGCACTGGCCGCAGGACCTCGAGGTCGACGGCAAGCGGGTGGTGATCATCGGATCCGGTGCCACCGCGGTCACACTCGGCCCGTCGCTGGCGAAACTCGGTGCGCACGTGACGATGTTGCAGCGCTCGCCGAGCTACATCCTGGCCGCACCGGCCCGGGACAAGATCAACGCCCGGCTGCGGCAGTTCCTGCCGCCGCGCGCCGCGTACGCGCTCACCCGGGCCAAGAACGTCTCCTACACCACCGCGTTGTACCAACTGACGCAACGGTATCCGGAGCGCATGAAGGCGTGGATGCGCGGCCTGCAGGAACGCTGGCTGCCCGACGGCTACGACCTCGACACCCACTTCACACCCAGCTACGACCCCTGGCAGCAGCGGCTCTGCCTCGCGCCCAACGGCGACTTCTTCCGGGCCATCCGCAAGGACACCCTCGACATCGTCACCGACCGCATCGACACCTTCACCGAGACCGGTATCCACCTCGAATCCGGCGCCGACCTGCCCGCCGACATCGTGGTCACCGCCACCGGCCTCGACCTGCTGATGTTCGGCGGCCTCACCCTCAGCATCGACGGCGTCCCCCTGGATCCCGCCACCACCATGGCGTACAAGGCGATGATGCTGTCCGGTGTCCCGAACTTCGTCTTCGTCATGGGCTACACGAACGCATCCTGGACGCTGAAGGCGGATCTGGTGTCGGAGTTCACCGTTCGCCTGCTGCGCCACATGCGCAACCACGGCTACGCCTCGGTCACCCCGCAACCGGATCCGGCCGTCGAGCGGGCACCGTACATGACGAACTTCAACCCCGGCTACATCCAGCGCTCGGCCGCGACGCTCCCGGCGCAGGGCGACCGGCACCCGTGGCGGTTGCACATGAACTACCTGCTCGACGTCCCGCTGCTGCGCTACGGCCGGATCACCGACCGGGCGCTGCGCTTCGCGCGCGCCGCATAGCGCGGCGTGCTCGGCGGCCTGGGCACGGCCTCCGCCGGCGGCCTGCTCGGCGAGCTCGCCAACGACCTGCCCGGCGACAACAGTGGATCGGCCGGCGGGCCGGCGCACGACTACGTCACCGGCTCGGCCGGTGGTATGGCCCCCGGCGCCCCCGGCGGCGCCGTGTCGGCGCTCGCCTCGAGTGTGCTCAACGGCCTGCTCGGTGCGGCGATCAGCGGCAGCGCGGGGGCCGCTGCGGCGAACTGACCGGGCGCGTCCCGCCACCCGGGCGGGCTACCGCGGGGTGTTGGCCGCGATCCACGCCGCGACCTGTGCCCGGGTCGTGAAGTGGAGCTTGCTCAGGATGTGCTCTACGTGTCCGGCCGCCGTGCGCTGCGAGATGACGAGTTTCTCGGCGATGGCCCGGTTGGTCAGGCCCTCGGCGACGAGCTGGGCGATCTGCCGCTCCCGGCGGGTCAGGCCGGCCAGTGCGGTGGGAGGTTCGTCCGCCGTCTTCGGTTGCTCTTCGAGCGCGTATGCGATCGCCGCGTCGAGGTCGAGGTCGTGGCCCTGCCGGGACGCCGCGTCGAAGGCGCGCTGCCCGAGCGTGGCAGCGGCGAACTGCCGGGCCTGATCCTGATGGCGGAACACCTGCAGATAGGTGACCGCCTGGCTGCCCAGCGATTCCGCGACCGCCATCGCGGCACCGGCCAGCACAGCGGCTCGTTGTGGCTGATTCCGTTGCGCCGCAACAAAAGCCAGGGTCGCCAGCGCGGTCGCGACCACCTGTCGATCGTCGATCGACCGGGCGAACCGCATGCTGTCCGCCAGCAGCACCGAGCCGCGCTCGAGGTCACCGCGCTCGACGGTCGTGTAGCCGAGCTGGGACAGCGCGTAGCACCGGTACACCGAATCCTCGTGCTGTGTGGCGAGTTCCAGCACCCGCGACTCACAGGCGGCGGCACGGTCGGTGTCGCCCAACCGTCCGCAGGCCATACCGAGTGCCAGCATGCCCGAAACCTGGTGCAGGACATCGCCGGCCGCCTCGTACACCGGCAGGGCGCGCTCCAAATACGTCACCGCACCGGAGAAATCGTCCGAGAACAGCGACACCAGGCCCTGCGCGCCGTCGACATAGGCGGCCAGGAGCCGGTCGCCGCCGGCCTCAGCCGCCGCGCGGGCCTGCTCGATCCGCTCGGCTCCCGACCGGGCGTCGAGCTCGATCGCCGCCAAAGCGGCGTCCATGCACAGCGCCGCGACGTGTTCCAGCGCCGATCCACCGGTTCGCTCCAGGGTCCGGCCGAGCCAATACCGGGCCTCGCCGACCCGCGCCCGCGCGACCCAGAACTCGTAGAGCGACGCCGCGATCCGCTCGGCCGACTCGGGCTCGTCCCCTTCGGACAAGCCGAATTCCATCGCCTCGCGCAGATTGGACTGTTCGCGGCGGAGCCGATCGATCCATTCGAGCTGCCGCGGCCCGATCCACGCGGTGTAGGCCCGCACGGCCAGCCGCTCGAACCAGGAGCGGTGGCGGTGCCGTAACGCGGTTTCCGTGCCGGTGGCCCGCAGCCGCTCGCGGCCGTACTCGCGCAGCGTTTCGAGCATCCGATACCGGACACCGCCGGAGATGTCGTCCCGGATCAGCACCGACTTGTCCACCAGCGAGCTCACCAGGTCCAGGACCGCGCCGGGCTCGAGCCCCTCGCCGCAGATCACCTCGGCGGCGTCGAGCTCGAACCCGTCCGCGAACACCGTGAGCCGGGCCCACAACTCCCGCTCCCGATCGGTCAGCAGGTCATAGGTCCAGTCGATGCACCGGCGCAAGGTCTGCTGCCGGTCCGGCGCCGCCCGGCCGCCTCCGGTCAGCAGCCGAAACCGGTCGGTGAGTCGTTGCAGGATCTGCTCGGGGGACAGGGCTCGCAGCCGGGCCGCGGTCAACTCGATGGGTAGTGGCAGGCCTTCGAGTCGCCGGCAGATGCGGGCGATGGCGACGGTGCTGTCCTCGGTCAGTTCGAAGCCGGGCACGGCGGAGCGGGCGCGGTCGAGGAACAGCGCGACCGCGTCGCAGCGCAGCAGCGCCCGCCCGCTCGCTGGTAACTCGCCGGCCGGGACCGTCAGCGGCGGCACCGGGACCACCACCTCGCCGGCGATGCCGAGCGGTTCCCGGCTGGTGGCGAGGATGCGCAGGCGCGGCGCGGCCCGCAGCAGCGAGTCCGCCAGTGCGGCGACCGCGTCGATCAGGTGCTCGCAGTTGTCGAGCAACAGCAGGGCATGCCGGGCGGCGACGAAGTCGGCCAGCAACTCCATCGGCGTCTGGGTGGGCTGTCCGCGGAGTTTGAGCGTGGACACCACGGCACCGGCGGCCAGTTCGGGCTCGCGGACCGCGCCGAACTCGACGTACCACACCCCGTCGTCGAACGCGCGGCGCACCGCCTCGGCCACCTGGATCGCCAACCGGGTCTTGCCCACCCCGCCGATACCGGTCAAAGTCACCAGTCGCGACTCGGACAGCAGCTGTTTGACCGCGCCGATCTCGTGTCCGCGGCCGACGAAGCGGGTCAGTTCCGCCGGAAGATTTCCCAGCGTGCCAGAGGCGGCGGCAGGCATTGTTTGCGCACCTCCAGTCGGTGGCAACAGGGATCCACCTGCAAGATTACGCCGCGCCACCCCCCGCCGAACCGCGGTCGGAACCACGGTGCGCGGCAAAAACGGGTATATCTACCGTCCCCCTGACGGCGGGATCGGGAGACGCTGTAGCAGTAGCCAGCAACCGTCCCCGGAGGTCTCGATGATTACGTCCGAATTGGACACCAACACCAGTGCCGCTGTCGCGCCGCGAGCAGAGGATCAAGTATTGATCCGCCGGTGCGCGGCGTGCGACAAGTTGTACGCGCCGCCGACGGACAGCTGCTCCTCCTGCGCGTCGCGGGACCTGGAGTCCGTGCCGTCGTGCGGAGCCGGGTCGATCGTGTCCTGGCGCGTCGTGGACCGCGACCCCACCGGAGTGAACGGCGGCCAGCTGTTGACGATCGCCATCGTCGAACTCGATGAGGGTCCGTGGGTCTACACCTGCATCGACGGAGAGGTGCCGGCATCGGCGGACGGACCGGTGCGAGTGCAGTTCCAGCCGCGTCCGCACGACGACCGGTTCCCGGTCTTCGAAGTGGCGCCGACCCCGAACAGCCTGGTGGCCGCCGCGCTGTCGTGAGCGCGGTCGGCAACTGATCGGCTTTCCGTCCTGGCGGTGCTGACGCCGCAGCGGCGTATGACCTCACCGATCGACATCGCGTCCTCCTCCGACCAACGCGCCGTCGTCGACCCACCGGCTGCAGGGCGGACGTGGTGCTACGGGCCGCTGGAGCCGACTGGGCTCTCGAACGCGTCGCGGCGCTAGGACCACAAGCTCCGGTTATACCGCTCGTTCTCTTCGATCAGCTCTTCCTCGGACAACAGATCCTCGTCGAACGGCCGCCGATTCCGTACCGGCGCAACAGGGTTCGCCTGCGGCTGCTGATTCCACGCCGGCGCACCAGGGTTCGGCTGGGGCTGCTGATTCCATAGCGGCTCAACAGGTTTCGGCTGCTGGACCGCACTCTCCAGGGCATCGCACGCGGCCATGATCCGCGGATCCGCCATGAACTCGTCGAGCTGCTCCAGCACCTGAGCGCGCGCCCGCTCGAGGGCCTCCCGCGCGAGATCGGCGATCAGCTGTCCCAGGTACGCCCCGTACGGGGTGATGCTCTCGTCGATCCGGACCGCCGCCAGCGTTCCGTCCGCGCCGACTTCGACCGCGACCCCGTGCCGGGCGGCACCCGCCCGCCCCGCGAGCAACGCCCGGCCGACGGACTCCATCCGCCCGGTGATCGGATCGACATCGCCCCCGGTCGGACGCATGCTGTCAACCCCTCCCAGTAACCTCTAAGGTAGTTCGAAGATAGCGCATTTCGGGGGAGGACGAACGATGGCTGATGACCTGTGGGTGGACCGACCGGGCCTCGAAGGCCTGATCACGGCTTTCAATACTTCCCGAGACGCATTGGGCGGGATCGAGACCCAGAGCCAATCGAATCCAGAGCCCGGCTACCCACTCGGCCGGATCGAGGATGCGCTACCCGGATCCGGTCTCGGAGCGGCATTTTCGAAAGCCGGGTGGCGAGCGAATGCGAGCATGGGCGGCGTCGGTGTTCAGCTCACCGAGATCGCCGACGCGGCCGGCATCAGTATCAACGAGTACTTCCACGTCGACGGCCTCACCGCGGAACAACTGCGCGCCGCCGAGGGCAGCATCCGATGAGTTCCGTGCCGCCCACCAAGTCCCAGATCCGCAAGTGGAACGTCGAACCTCTTGCCGCGCAGGCCCTGGAGTGGAGTAACGCGTCCAAGGCCGCCACCACCGAATACAATTCGATATCCCGGCAGTTGGCGGATTCACCGGGATTCTGGCGCGGTCCCGCCGGTGACGCCATGCGAGACAGAGGAACTCAGGGTGCGATGGCATCCCTGTCCAAGGTGGTCGCCGGCCTGGACAAAGGGGTGACGGCCACAACGAACATGGTCCAGTCCCTCGTCGACGCGAAAACCGCCGCGGTCGGCGCCATCGCGGCCGTCGAAGAGTCGTGCTTCATCGTCGGCGAGGACGGCACGGTCGGCTACGACAAGTCGACCATCGCCTGGCTGGTCAACGCCGGCTACAAACAGATCGCAGCCAGCCAGATGCTCCTCCTCCATCTCGCCAAGATCCACGAATCCGACATCAAGGCGAAGCTGCGGGCTGCGGCGGACGCCGCGGAAGCTGCACGAACAGCGATCGACAATGTCTTCGCGGACGTCCCGATACCGCTGAACAAGCAGATGGATTGGATAGAGCGGGAATACCAGGTCGACTCCGACAGCACTGGGATGACGAACTGGCCCACGGGGCTGAAGGCCACCTTGATGGGAGTCGTAGGCAAGGATCCGCTGCCGATCACAGTCGCGGAAGCACAAATGCTGGACGATCTGTCGCTGGTCGACCAGATAAAGTTCTACCGCATCATGCAGGACGCCGAAGACTCCGCCAAGGCAGCCTTCCCTCCTCAGAACGGACAAACCGACGAGGACAACCACACCGACGCGTACCGGCACGCGTATTGGAACGCGCGAATGACGCAGGTGTTCGGCGAAGATTGGACCAAGGAATACACCACCAAGCATGAGGGTCGAGACGACAACGCTGCAGTTCGCGAGGCGATGGACCTCCACAATAACGACATCGGCAGGCAGATCGGGCTGGCAAATCCGGACGCCGATCCTGACGAACTCCGAAAAATTGTCCGAAATGCTGTCGATAACGGCGATACTGTGATGATCAACAAGGACTTCCATCTGAGTCCCACCAATCAGGTCGCGCAAGGACAGGGCGCGCTTTCCGTAGACTTCAATAATAGTGGCCCGCAGCACAGGCCAGGTGTACCGGCGCCGAACAATAATCCATCCACCAAGTGATACCTACTGCAACAGGAATCGGAGAATCGTGAGAGGCAAAATCGCGTTGTATGCGATTCGTATTGCGGTACTGGCGGCGACGCTCGGAAGCGTAGTCGGATGCCGAATGCCGCTCTTCCGGGAAACTGTTCATGTTCGAGAAGAAAGTCCGGCTCTTCAAGCCGAGTTCACCCGCCTCGAGGAAGAGCACGCCACCTCGACGCTGGGTGCACTGGTGACGGACTCCCGGATCGGTATCGGGCAGTGGGATCGGATGTACTCGATCGCCAGCGCATCGGACGATATCTTGAACAGCAGACTGGGTACCGATCTGCGCTGGTCGGGATTGCCGTTCGACGATGCGGACGTCCAGATATTCATGAACAAGGGAAAAGTGGTCTACGCCTATCTCGATAGAGAGCCGTACCACGATGTCGAAAACCTGATGTTCGCCACCCCGCAGTCGGTTGTTCGAACCCGGCAGATCACTCCGGCCCGGCAGGACAGCTACCAGCCCCCGGACTACTGGCGGGCCGAGATCGAAAGCTTCGCGCCGTGATTTACGGCTTCCGGTCTCGCTGCATCGACACCCGGCGTACGGTTGGTCGCGAGGGGAGGAAACCGTGAGGAACAGAAAATCATCGTATGCTCGATCGGGTATTCTCCTGATAATTCTGGCGACGATACTCGGAAGTGTCGCCGGATGTCGAGTGCCGTTCTTGCGGGAAGGCGTGACCGTTCGAGACGAAAGCACAGCCCTGCAAGCCGAGTTCACTCACCTCGAGGAGGAGCACGGCACATCGACTCTGGGTGCGCTGGTTGCTGACTCCGGTATCGGCATCGGGGAATGGGATCGAATGTACTCGATCTACGCTACAACGGGCAATATTCTGAACCAGAGGCTCGGCACCGATCTGCGCTGGTCGGGATTGCCGTTCGACGATTCGGATGTGCAGGTATTCATGAACAAGGGAAAGGTGGTGTACGCCTTTCTCGACAGAACGCCGCGTCACAATGTCGAAAACCTGAAATACGCCACTCCTCAATCGGTCGTCCAAGCCCGGAAATTCACGCCGAAACCTTGGGATGGCGGATACCAACCCCCGGACTACTGGCGGGCCGAGATCGAAAGCTTCGCACCATGATCCCCGGTTTCCTTTTCCTGCGGTTGTGAATCCTGTTGCGGTGTCCACTGATCCGCTGGCATCGCAAGAACGTCCTTCCCTGCGCCGTCCGTTGCATGCCTTTTTGTCGATGCCCCTGCACGGCGGTTGTTCGAACCCGGCCGCCTAACTGTCGAACAACCCCGGAATCTCCAGTGCCCGTTCGATATCCGTGCGCTCGCCCAGTGTGACGAGCACGCTGCGGATCATGGTGAGGCGAGCGGTGGCGACGGCCTCGGGGGTCGGTTCGGTGTCGGGCTCGAGGTCTGTGGTGACGCGGTAGACGCAGAATTCGCAGACCTGGAGTGCGGTGTCGAGGTTGAGGGGGTCGGGCTGAGTGCGGCCGAGGGCGGTGAAGCGGTCGCGGACCAGGGCACGGACGCCGTCGAGGGCTTGGACGCGGTAGCCGGAGACGGGTGAGCCGGGGTCGTGGAGTTCGGCGAACACCGGGCGCAGCATCGGGCCGTGGCTGCGGGCCCAGTCGAGGTAGGCGTCGATCAGGCCGATGCCCATGGTGACCGGGTCGTCGACGTCGCCGAGTGCGGCGCGGATGCCGTCGACCAGGCCGGTGTTGGAGGCCGTGAGCAGGACGTGCAGCGGCCCTTCGGCATTGGCGAAGTAGCGGTAGAAGGTCGGCCTGGAGATGCCGGCGGCATGGATGATCCGGGCGACGGACAGGCCGCGGGAACCGTGCGCGGTGAAGACCGCGGCGGTGCCGTCGACGATGCGCGCTCGGACCTCTTCGGCCTGCTCGGCGGTCTGTGGTGGCCGCCCGCGCCGGGTCCTGATGTCTGCTACGTCGCCGGTCATGGGCGTTTCCTCCGGTTTCCTTGAGCTGCCGCGCCCCATCTATTAATGTAACACTACTGTTAGAAATAACAGGGCCGACCGCGCATGCCAGGGGTCGCGGCGGACTGCAGGAGAGGACTTCGTATGAGCAACGTTATCGCCGGCAAGAAGGTGCTGGTCACCGGCGCCGCGATGGGCCTGGGTAAATCGTTCGCCGAGCGGGCGATCGACGAGGGCGCCAGCGATGTGGTGCTGTGGGACATCAACGAGGTCGCGCTGGCGAAGACGGCCGCCGAACTGCAGGCGCGCGGCAAGGCGAAGATCGTGCACCAGCAGGTCGACGTCTCCGACCCGCAGGCCATCGCCGACGCCGCCGCCGCCGTGCGCGAGCGGG
This sequence comes from Nocardia stercoris, assembly GCF_003696265.1. Taxonomy (GTDB): domain Bacteria; phylum Actinomycetota; class Actinomycetes; order Mycobacteriales; family Mycobacteriaceae; genus Nocardia; species Nocardia stercoris. The sequence goes on from NZ_RFFH01000005.1 coordinate 254,319, forward strand.
TGGGCGACATCGAGATCCTGGTCAACAACGCCGGCATCGTGCGCGGCAACGGCTACTTCTGGGAAACCGAGAACAAGGCCGACATCGACAAGACCATGGCGATCAACTCGCTGGCCCCGATGTACATCACCCTCGAGTTCCTGCCCGCCATGGTCGCCAACACCGGCACCGAGTCGCGCATCCTCAATATCGCCTCCTCCGCGGGCCTGGTGTCCAACCCGCGCATGGCCGTCTACGCCGGTTCCAAGTGGGCCGCCCTCGGCTGGTCGGACTCGGTGCGCCTGGAGCTGGAGCAGTCCGGCAACAAGCACGTCAAGATCAGCACCTTCTGCCCGACCTACATCAACACCGGCATGTTCGACGGTGCCAAGGGCGTGCTGTTCACCCCGATGATCAAGCAGGAGGACGCGGTCGACACCGCGTGGAACGGCATGAAGAACGGCACCCCCGTGAACATCATGCCCTGGACCTCCCGGATGAACCGCGCCATCGGCGGCCTCATGCCGCAGCGCCTGCGCGACTTCTACCTGAACGCGGTGGGCGTCTACCACTCGATGGACGAATTCACCGGCCACAAGAACTGAGGGTCGGCCGCGAGGCCGAGACAGCAAGGGGCGCAGTCGAATCCGGCTGCGCCCCGCGTTCGTTCGCGGCGCACGCGGATGAGCAGCCGGCGCCCGTGGCGGCAACCGTCGGTGAATTCCTGATTAGCTCGAATCGGCCGGCGGGGCGATCCGTGGTGCGGAATTAACGCGCCCGTTCCTCATGCGGAAACGGTCACGACCAGTTGGCCGCCGCGTCACGCCCGAGTCATTCCCGCGACGAACTTCCCACTCACCGTTTGGGAACCGATTCATATCGGTGTCCAGCTGGTCTCGCCACCATCGCCGGTGCCTTTCCACGCACCCGCGACGGCGAGTGTGGGAAGGAATCCCCGTGTTGCCCTCTGTCGATCGTCGTACTTTTCTGGCCGGGTCGGCCGCCGCACTGGGCGGCGCAGTTCTGGGTTCGGTGTCCGCGGGAATTTCGGCCCCGACGGCACGGGCGGCCACCGGCACCATCGCCGACGTCCAGCACATTGTCGTCCTCATGCAGGAGAACCGTAGTTTCGACCACTACTACGGAATGATGAAAGGTGTGCGCGGATTCGGTGACCGCGCCACGATCATGCTGCCCGGCGGCAAATCGGTGTTCGATCAGCCGAACGGTTCGGGTCGGCAATACCCGTTCGCACTGGACGCCACCGGATCGACCGGCGAGACGATGGCGCAGTGCCAGGGCGACCTGCCGCACGCGTGGGCAGACCAGCACAAGGCATGGAACAACGGCCGGCTCGACTCCTGGATGGCCGCCAAGAACAAGATCGGCACGCTGGGCTACCTGCAGCGCTCCGACCTGCCCTTCTACTACGCACTCGCCGACGCCTACACCATCTGCGACGGCTACCACTGCTCCGGCCTCACCGCCACCGGTCCGAACCGGACCTATCTGTTCAGCGGCACCGTCCACGCGGCCGGCGGTCAGGGCGGCCCCGCCTACGACGGGGGATCGGAATCCGGCCTCAGCTGGCAGACCTATGCCGAGGCGTTGCAGAACGCCGGAATTACCTGGAAGGTCTACCAGAACGCCGCGGACAATTACGGTGACAACGGACTGGCCTACTTCTCGCAATTCACGGGTGCGGCGCACACCTCGCCGTTGTGGATCAACGGAATGTCCAGCGTTCCGACCGGAACGGGCGCGACATCGACCGATATCGTCGCCGGAATCAAGAGCGATGTGCTGGCCGGAAAATTGCCACAGGTTTCCTGGATCGTCACCGACCAGATCACTTCGGAACATCCGATCGGGCCGCCGGTCAACGGTGAGCGATTCGTCAGCGAATTGCTCGGCGCGCTGAATGCCGATCCGAATGTCCTGAACAGTACGGCGCTGTTCATCACCTACGACGAGAACGACGGATTCTTCGACCACGTGCCGCCGCCGTCGCCCGCGGCCGGCGTGGCCGACGAATTCGTGAACGGTGTCCCGGTCGGTCTCGGCTTCCGGGTCCCCATGCTCGTGGTGTCGCCGTGGTCGAAGGGCGGCTGGGTCGACTCGCAGGTCTTCGACCACACCTCGGTCATCCGGTTCATGGAGACCTGGTCGAAGGCGATCGGCAGATCGGCGCCCTGCCCGAACCTGAGCGCCTGGCGCCGGTCGGTGTGCGGTGACCTCACCTCCGCGTTCGACTTCACCAAGCCGGTCACCGGTCTGCCGTCGCTGCCGACGCCCGGCGCGGCGATCAGCGCCGCGACCTGCTCGGTGCTGGCGAACCCGATCCCGACCACCAACGCGCAGCCGACACCGGAGTCCGGCACCCGCCCGGCCCGGGCGCTGCCGTACCAGCCGACCGCCTACGAGTCGGCCTGGTCGTGGCAGGGCAACAACGGCCAGGCCACGCTCACCCTCGCGAATTCCGATTCCGCCGCAGCGCATTTCGCGGTCTACGACAACACGACCACCGCGGTGCCGGGCCAGTACACCGTCGCGGGCGGCACCCGGACCTCGGCGACGGTCGCGGTCTCGTCGAACGCCTACGACCTCACCGCGGTCGGCCCGAACCGGTTCCTGGTCCGGTTGATCGGCAACGGCACCGGCGCCGGCAAGCAGTTGCAGGCCCACACCCGGATCGCCGTGGAGTCGGGCACCGGCAAGCTCGCGTTCTGGATCGACATGGTCAACGGCACTTCCGCCCAGGTGACGTTCACCGTGAAGTCGAACAACTACCGCACCGACGGCCCCTGGACCTATACCGCGAAGGCCGGGCAGACGGTCAGCGACTTCTGGAACGCGGTGGCCTACAACAACGGCTGGTACGACTTCACCCTCACCTGCTCCGCCGACTCCTCGTGGTCCCGCCGTTTCACCGGCCACATCGAAACGGGGGCTGCCAGCATCAGCGGCTGACCGGGATTCGCGAACATCACAAGATCCGCACGAGGCCGCTCCCGTCACCGGCCGTTGCGTAGGATAGCTCGATATTTGCTCGCTGCTGTACGCTGCGGCCGGTGATCGGCCGGCCGCAGCGAACTCGTCGGAGCCGAGTTCTCGGCCCGCTACGGACGGGAGTGACGGATGAGCCGGCTGGGCGCCTGCTACGAGCCCATCCCCGCCTGGCCGCCGGGCCGTTGCCACGCGGTCCGGCGGCGGTGGACGTCGAAGCTGCTATCGCTCCTCGTGATCGGCGTGCTGACGCTGCTGGTCCTGGCGGGCGGGCCCGCCGCACCGGCGCGCGCCGACGCCCCGCTGCGCCTGGCGGGCTACGTCACCGACAACGCCGGGGTGCTCGACGGCGGGCAGACCGCCGAACTACAGCAGGCCGTCGACACGTTGTACGCGCGGGATCACGAGCGGCTGTGGATCGCGTACGTGCGCGACTTCGCCGGGCTGGACGCCCACGCGTGGGGCGAACAGACCGCGCGGCTGTCCGGCTTCGGCGAGCGGGACGTACTGCTCGCCGTCGCCGTCGACGACCGCGCCTACGCGTTCAGCGGAACCGTGCCCGAGTCGATCACCGACCGGGAGCTGGACCGGATGCTCACCGATCAGGTCGAGCCGAAGCTGCGGGCGGGGGACTGGGCCGGCGCCGGCCTGGCCACGGCGACCGGGCTGTCGAACGCCACCGGCAAGTCCGGCGGCGTCGACCTGGTTCCGCTGGTGATCCTGGCGGCACTCGTAGCGCTGGCCGTGCTGGGCGTGTGGCTGTGGTCGCGACGGCGGGCAGCCCGGCGCGCCCGCTCGACCCTGGAGTCGGCCCGCCGCATCGATCCGGCCGACCTCACCGCACTACGGGCTCTCCCGCTACCCGTCCTCGATGCCCTGTCCAAGGACACGCTGGTCGACACCGACAATGCCATCCGCACCAGTGTCGAGGAATTACGGCTGGCCACCGACGAATTCGGGACCACCGCCACCGCCCCCTTCACCGCCGCGCTGCAGGCCGCGCGCAACGCCCTCGCGAAGGCGTTCGCGATCCGCCAGCAGCTCGACGACGATATTCCCGAAACTCCGGACCAGCAGCAGGGGATGCTGGTCGATCTGATCAGCAGCTGTGGTGGCGCGAATCGTGAATTGGACGCCAAGGTCGCCGAATTCGACGACATGCGCAATCTGCTCATCAATGCCGGCGAACGCCTGGACACACTGACCCAGGGCACGGTCGAACTGATGGCGCGGCTGCCGGGGTCGGAGGCTACGCTCGCCGAGCTGGTGGCGCGACATCCGGCGTCGGTGCTCGCGCCCGTCCGCGACAACGTCGGTATGGCGCGAGAGCGAATCACGTTCGCGGAGAAGGCGATCGCGGACGGCCGCGCCGCGGCGGCCCGGCCGGTGGGCCGGCAGGGCGCGGCGGTCGCCGATATCCGGGCCGCGGAATCGGCCGTGGATGCCGCGCGCACCCTGCTCGACGCGGTCGACACGGCAGCGACCGATATCGAGCAGGCCCGCGCCGGGCTGCCCGCCATGATCGAGGAGTTGCGCCGCGATCTGGTCGGCGCGGCCGGCCTGTCCGAGCACGGCGGCACCGAATTGCCCGCGGCCGTCGCGGCCGCGCGGACCGCCCTGGAGCGGGCGGCCGCCCAGGGTGCCGAGAATCCGCTCGGTGCCTTCCAGCAGGCCGTGGCCGCCGATACCGCGCTCGATCAGGCCGTCGCGGCCGCCACGGATCGCAAGCGCGCCGCCGACGAACTGCGCCACCGACTCGACCAGACGCTGACCGCTGCCCGCAGCCAGGTGCACGCGGCCGCCGACTACATCAGCACCCGGCGCGGCGGCGTGGACGCCGAGCCGCGCACTCGTCTCGCCGAGGCGCAGCGCAGCCTGGACCAGGCCGAACAACAGGCGGCCGCCGATCCCGACCAGGCGCTCCGATTCGGCCAGCGCGCAGCCGAATTGGGCGCACGGGCGCTGCAGACCGCACAGACCTCGGTGCGCGAATGGCAGGCGCGGCAGCAGCGCGCCACCTCCGGCAGCTCCGCGACCGGGGCGATTCTCGGCGGGATCCTGATCGACAGCATGCTGCGTGGCGGGGGCGCGGGATCCGGCTGGGGTGGTGGATCCAGTTGGGGCGGTGGTGGTTTCGGCGGCGGCGGCTACGGGCCGGGTTCCTTCGGCGGTTCGGACGGTTCGCGCCGGATCAGCCGTGGCGGAAGGTTCTGAGCCGCAGCCGTTTCCGGTCGGCGGCTCAGTCGGTCGGCGAGCAGCGGGGCACCGATGCCGTGCAGCAGCACACTGCCGGTGACGACGAACAGGGTGACACCCACGAGCAGTCTGATATCCGATCGGGCGGTGAGCCCGTTGACCGCCAGCAGACCGAACACGATCGTTGCGACACCGCGGGGGCCCAAGGCGGACAACATGATCCGTTCCGCGGTGGTGAAATGGGAGCCCAGCAGCGCGAGCCAGACCGGGACGATGCGGAACACGGTCAGCGCGAGCAGCCCGTAGACGAGCGCGTGCCAGTCGAGCCAGGGAATGCCGATCGCGATATTGCCCACGATGAACCACAGGCCCAGGCTGAGGAATCGGCCCAGGCCCTCGGTGAGTTCCAGTGGCTCGCCGGGGATGTCGCCGTGCACGGTGCGGTAGGTCAGGCCGGCCAGGAAGGCCGCCACGAAGCCGTTGCCGTCGATCAGCACCGCGAGCGCGTAGGTCAGCACCGGGACCGCGAGAAGGCCGCAGCGCACGGTGTGCGGTTCGGTCCAGCCGCGGGTCGCGCACCGGGTGAGCAGGATTCCGGCGGCGGCGCCGACCGGGACGCCGACCAGCACGGATTTGAGCACCGCCGGCACCGCGTGGCCCAATGCCTCGAGTGCCTGGTCGGAGTCGGCGCTGCGCTTGCAGGCCTCGAGCGCGAACAGGAAGATCGGTGCCGCCAAGCCGTCGTTGAGCCCGCTCTCGATATTGAGCGTGTCCCGGACCCGCTGGGTGATCCGCCGGTCGGTGAGGACGGCCCGCGCGGGCACCAGGTCGGTCGGCATCACGACGCAGGCGATGAGCAGCAGCAACGCCCACGAATTCTGGTCCAGCACATACTTTCCCGCGAAAGTGGCCAGCGCCAGACTGCCGACGAACGCGACGAGCATGCGGGCCACGCCGGTGCGGCCGACGACCCGGGCCTGGATCTCGGTGGCATCGTCGAACAGCGACAGCGCGAGCAGGAACTCGACCACCCGCTGTGCGGTATGGGTATTGAGGCTCTCCAGAATCCAGTGTTCGCTGGTGGCACCGACCACCAGGCCGACCACGATCATCGCCACCGGAGCGGTGACGCTCCAGCGGGCGAAGGCTCCCGAGACGCACGCCCACGCCAGAATGACCGCCATCGTCGCGGTGATCGCGAGGAACATGACGGCAGACGCTAGTGGATCGGCGCCGCGGGTAGTGGTAGGCGAGCGGGGACAATTCGAATATCGCAGGGGTACAGCCGATTTCAGCTGCGCCCCTGCGTCCTTCCGAATCCGTTGCGCCGGTGGAGCGGCGGTATCGGACCGAGGTCAGATCAGCCAGTTCAGGAAGTCGATGGAATTGGCGAGAACATTCGTCAAGAAAGCGATAATCATGCGCGTACCCCTTCCGGAATTCCGGCGCCGTACCCAGTGCGCGGCGCGTAGTCGGGAGACTACCGCACCGGCCGAATTTCCAACGCCAACTCGATAATTGACCTCGAAACGCGCACATTTCGCACGGATTGGGTAATTCTGCGAATCGTTCCGGGTGGGAAATTGCGCCTTTTGCCGATCGAGTGGCCGCCGGTCGCGCGCAACCGGCGACCGTGCCGCGCGGCCGGTGGCCGGCGGGCCGCGGTGCGCGCTGCGGGCCGGGGTAGCCGACGGCGGGAATTCGCCGCGCGCGGTAGGGTCGGAGGAGCTATGTAAACGGCCCGGACGCCGTGGCCGATACATTGTCGGTCCCGTGTGTTCGGGGGCGCCTCCTGTGCCACAATCGGCCCAGGTGGGACGGGCAATGCCCGAGGGAGGACGGAGAACCTGACATGGGCCTGATGGACATGATCAAGGGTGAGTTCATCGACATCATCGAGTGGCTCGATGACGGCAACACCACCCTGGCGTGGCGGTTTCCCCGCTACGACAACGAGATCAAGAACGGCGCGCAGCTGATCGTGCGCGAGGGCCAGTGGGCGATGTTCGTCTACCGCGGCCAGCTCGCCGACCAGTACGGTCCGGGCCACTACGCCCTGACCAGCGAGAACATGCCCGTCATGTCGACCCTGCAGGGCTGGAAGTACGGCTTCAACAGCCCCTTCCGGTCCGAGGTGTACTACATCAACACCCGCCCGGTCACCGAGATCCGCTGGGGCACACCGCAGCCGGTCACCGTGCGCGACCCCGACTTCAAGATGGTGCAGGTGCGCGCCAACGGCACCGGCACCGTGCGAGTCAAGGACCCGGCGGTGTTCCTGCGCCAGGTCATCGGCACCGAGAGCAACGTCGACATGGAGCAGATCACCGATCTGATCCGCCGCAACGTCGCACTCGCCTTCTCCGACATGGTGCTGGCCAGCGGCCTCGGCGCCATCGACCTGCAGGGCAAGCAGGTCGAATTGTCCGGCAAGCTGCGCGAATTCGTCGCCACCCGGGTCGAGTCTTTCGGTCTGGGCGTCGACGACATCACCATGTCGATCTCGCTGCCGGAGGAGATCCAGCAGGCGATGACCCGCGGTGTGGCCAAGGGTGTCGAGGCCAGCGGATTCATCAACAACGTCGACCTCAACCGCTACACGCAGGCGCAGGCCGCCGACGCCATGCTCGCCGCCGCGCAGAACGAGGGTGGCGGCGCCGCCGGTGCCGCGGTGCAGGCCGGGTTCGGTGTGATGCTCGGCGGGCAGATGGCCGGTGCGATGGCGCCGCAGGGCTACCCCCAGCAGGGTTATCCGCAGCAGGGATACCCGCAGCAGCAGGGCTATCCGCAGCAGCAGCCGGGTTACGGTCAGGCGGCCCCGCCGCCGCTGCCGACCCAGCAGCTGTTCCACGTCGAGATCGGCGGCCAGGCCGCGGGCCCGTACCCGCTGGACCAGCTGCGCCAGCTGGTGTCCAACGGCCAGCTGACCCCGCAGACCAACGTCTGGAGCAACGGAATGGCCGCGTGGGCAGCCGCGTCGACCGTGCCCGCGCTGCAGCCGCTGTTCAACGCGCCGCCGCCGCTGCCGGGCACGCCGCCGCCCCCGCCGTCGGCCCAGTGACGCCGGGCGGGACCGGTTCGCGGCCGCGGAGAGAACTCCACGGCCGCAACCGATCCCGCCACTCACCGGATGGGACCGCTGGCGGTGCCGGAGGGCGCCGCACGGGGGACGGGACGCCCCGGGCGCAGCACGATTCGCTGCGCCGCAACCGGTCCCGCGTCCGCTGCGGTCGACGTACGGCCGGCGCAAATGTTGTGATATCGGGTGGTGCGAATCCTGTCGTGCCGCAGGATTCGAGTGCTGGAGGATCGACCCAGTGACAGGCAGCCCCTCTGACGTGCCCCCGCCGCTTCCGGGCCGCCGGGACGGCGACGCGTCCGCCCCGCCGCCGGCCCCGAGCGGTCCACCTCCGCTGCCGGGTGCCGGCGCCCCGCCGCCACTCCCCGGCAACTCCGCCGGCCCCGCGGGCCCGCCGCCGCTGCCCAGCGGCGCGCCGAATACGCCCGCCCAACCCGCGCCACCCACCGTCGTCTACGGCGGAAACTCCGGCGCGGGCGGACATCTCCCGCCCCCGGCGCGGCCGGGCGCCGTGCCGCCGCCGACCGGCGCACCAGGCTATGCGCCCCCGCCGCTGCCGCCCGGTGCGCCGGGCAACCCGCCGCTCCCGCCGCAGAGTAATCCGCGGGGTCAGGTGCCTCCGCCCCCGCCCGGGCCGCACGGCCAGGTGCCGCCGATGCCTTCTGCTGGCGCGCAGGGGAATACGCCGCCCCCGCTCCAGGGTGGACCGCAGGGGCAGGTGCCGCCGCCGCTGTCTAGTGGTCCCCACAGCCAGGTGCCGCCGCCCCCGCCCGGCCCCCAGGTGCCGCCGCCGTCGGCAGGTCCCCACGGGCAGGTGCCGCCGTTGCCTTCTGCTGGTGCACAGGGGAATACGCCGCCCCCGCTCCAGGGTGGACCGCAGGGGCAGGTGCCGCCGCCGCTGTCGAGCGGTCCCCAGGGCCAGGTGCCGCCGCCCCCGCCCGGTGCACAGGGGTATGCGTCGCCGGCCGGTCCGCAGGGCTATGCGCCGCCGCTGGTTCCCGGGAACATGCCGCCCGCGCCGCAGGGGTACGGGCAGGTTCCGCCGCCCGGGTACGGCACTCCCGCACCGGGATTCGGCCCGCCACCCGGGTACGCGCCAGGGCCCGGTGGCGCACCGGGATTCGCGCCACCCGCGGCCGGCGGCCCGGCGATCGGGGTCACCTTCAGCCCGTCCGCGCAGCCGCCGGTCGAGAAGGCCGCGCCCGCATCGGAATCCGACGATCCGAACCCCGGCGACCGGGCGATGCTGCACCGCACCGAGCTCACCCGCACCTATCCCTGCGCGAACTGTGGCTCCCAGCTGGCGTTCGATCCGGCCAGTCAGAAGCTGCGCTGCCCGAGTTGCGGCAACTACGCCGAGATCAGCGCGCCGCGCGAGCAGATCGTGGCCCACGATCTGGCCTCGGCCATGGCGCAGCTGCGGGAATGGCAGGCCGAGGACGCCGGTCCGCAGCTGACCGGCGACCACGAGGTCAAATGCCAGAACTGTGGTGGTACCACGGCTTTCGCGGGCACGCTGACCGCCACCCGGTGCCCGTACTGCGCCACCCCGATCCAGCGCGACGATGTGTACAACGCGCCGGCCCGGCTGCCGGTGGACGGCGTCCTGCCGTTCCGGATCGACGAGAAGACCGGCCGGTCGCTGGTCGAGAAGTGGGTGTCCGGCCGGTGGTTCGCGCCGTCGGACTTCAAGAAGTACAAGCGGCTCGGGTCGTTCGCCAGCGTTTATCACGCGTACTTCACCTACGACGCCGAGACCAGCACCTGGTACACCGGTGAGCAGGGCATCGAGTACACCGTGCAGGTGGGCCGCGACGACGACGGCGACCCGATCTACGAGACCCGGGTGAACTGGTATCCGGTCTCCGGTCAGGTCGACAACGAGTTCGCCGACCTGCCGGTTCTGGCCAACACCGAGATCGACCGCAGCCGGGTGAAGGCGCTGGAGCCGTGGCCGATCGCGGAGGCGATCAGCTACTCGCCCGAGTACCTCGCCGGCCACCTGGCCCGGACCTACGACCAGGACGCCGAACAGGCCTTCCCCGAGGCGCGCCAGCAGATGGAGAGCGCCATCGAATCCACGGTCCGCGCCGATATCGGTGGTGACCAGCAGCGCATCCACGACCTGCGGTCCACCTGGAACCAGCTGGCGTACAAGCATGTGCTGCTGCCGATCTGGCTGCTCACAGTCGTCTACGGGGACAAGCCGTTCCAGGTCTACATCAACGGCCTGACCGGTGAGGTGTCCGGTGAGCGGCCGTGGAGCAAGGTGAAGCTGTTCTTCGCGATCCTCGCCGCGGTGCTGGTGATCGTCGCGATCATCGCGATCTTCGTGGCGACCAGGCATCCGCACACGACACCGACTCACCACTACTCGCCGCCACCCGCCACCCATCATCGGTAACGCATCCGCCGCACCGGAACTCACAACACACGGAGGTCGCAGATGATCCTGCTTCTGGTTCTGCTCGCCCTGCTGGTGCTGGCCGGGGGTGTGGTCGCGGTCGTGTTCGCGATCGCTCGGGGTCAGAAGCAGCAGCTCACCTCGGACAACCAGGTGGTCGCCGGGACACCGAGCCGCGCGCCGCTGTCCTGGGCCGGGTCGCACGATCCGGAGCCCCGCCTGCACCGGCGGTTGCGGGACGCCATGAAGGCGCTGCACGCGGTCAACGCCTACGACACCGCGGCCTCGCTGGGGCTGCGGGTCGCGCTGGAACAGCAGGCGCTGGCGCTCGACGACAACCTGGTCGCCATTTCCGCGCTGCCCCAGCCGCATCGGGAGCGCCAGCTGCCCGAGGCCACCCGGGCGGTCGAGGCCATCGAGGCCGGTGTCGCCCAATATGCCACGGCGGCAACCAAACCCGACGCGGCCGCGCTGGACGCCGATCTGGCGCTGGTGCAGGCCCGGGTGGACGACGCCGCGCTCATCCAGCGCAGTCTGGGCGCGGGCGGTCCGGTGCCGCCGAGCCCGTACCTCACCTCGCGCGACGCCCCGACCCAGTTGTCGGTGCCGATCGAGCCGCCGCCGAGCGCGCCCGCGGCACCCTGGCAGCCGCCGCGCAACCCGGAGGCGGAGGGTCCCGGCGCGGCCGGCCCGTCCGACGAGACCCGGCGGTTCTGACCGACCGCCGCGGCCGGGGGCGACCCGCCCCCGGCCGCGAATTCCTCACAGCGCCAGGCACACCGAACCGAAGTTCAGGCCCGGCGCGACCTGGACCTGGATATTGCGGGACGCGACACCCCAGTAGCTGAACTGGACCGCGGACAGCGTGTGCACGCCGGGACCGACGGGAGTCCAGCTCACTTGCGCGGTGCCGTAGGCGGGACTGGTCGCCATACCGAGGAAGCCGGTGAGGTTGTCGTAGAAATAGACCGAGTCATCGGAATTGACGGTTGCGGTCACCGTGTACTGACAACCGGTGCCGTACACACCCGCGCCGCCGATACCGAGGCCGGACGACACCGAAACACTGGTGATGTCCGCCGACGCGGCGGGGGCCGTCGATGCGATCGCGAGCGCCGCCGCGCCCAACGCTGTTGCGGCGACCGCGATTCGGGCACCCCGAAGTCGAATGTTCATGTCTCTTACTCCCGTTCCCGACCGATCGCCGGCCGGTCCCGGCAATTCGGACTCGATATGTGAAAGTATCGGCGGGGGAGCGGATCCTATGAACACCTGTTCGAATTATGAATCATTTTGTGGCGCAAACTGAATCGCATCGATTCCGCGGTGTTATGCGGGTGCCGCGCCGTGATCGTTCCCGGTGCCGGTGAGTGCCCGCCGGGCGGCCTACACTGCCCCCAGGCACCGGCCGTGCCCGAAAGCTCGAACGAGGCGAAGGATTCCGTCATGCCCGTCCTGCCCTGGACCGCCGGATCGCACCGTCCCGCCGCGGCGGACCAGTTGCACGTGCTCACCTCCCGGCTGCCGTTGACCCGCTTCACCGACGTGCCGCGATTCCTGTACTGGACCTTGCGCATCCGGCGCCAGTTGGCGACCGCCCCCGGCTGCGTCGGATACACCCTGGACGCCAAGCTCCTGCGCAAGACGTTCTGGACCCTGTCCGCCTGGTCCGACAAGCAGGCCATGGACACCTTCGCGGGCAGCGGCACGCACGCCGCGATGCTCGCCGACATGCGCGGCCGGCTCGGCGAAGCGAATTTCGTGGAGACCCGAGCCACGCCGGACCAGCTGCCGCTGTCCTGGGCCGAGGCCCGGACCCGTATCGGCTGACCGAGCGTTACGGTTGCGCGGCGGTGGTGACGGCCCGCCGGTCGCAGCACACCGCCTAGACGATCGCGGCGCCGACCGGTTCGGTGCGCCAGGTCGACCTCGGCGCCCGCATCGCTGGACATCCACGGGTCCGGCCGAGACCACCTGCTAGTACAGGACTTGCGGGACCACGGGCCGGCGGCGCGAGGCCGCGCCGCAACTACGGCCGGGATCGACGAAGACCGGTCGGGCGACGGTTTCGGGTGGTCCTACCCGGTCGAATCCGGGATGCGCGTGCCGGTGACGACGGTGGCGTCGAGGTCGTCGCAGTATTCGATCGCCGCTCGCAGTCCGTGCCCGGTGAAGACCTCGGCGAGCACCGGCGCCTGCGCGGTGCTCGTCTCGACCAGTACCGTGCCGCCCGGGGCGAGCCAGTGCGGTGCCGCGGCGGCGACCCGGCGGGCGAGGTCCAAGCCGTCGGCGCCGCCGTCGAGAGCCGAAAGTGGTTCGTGGTCACGGGCTTCCGGCGGCATGTCGGCGATGTGATCGGTGGGCACGTAGGGGGTGTTCGCCGCCAGAATGTCCACCCGGCCGGCCAGCTCGGCGGGCAACGCGTCGAACAGGTCACCGGCGCAGACCCGGCCGCCGAACGGCGCCAGGTTGACGCGCGCGCACGCCACCGCGGCCGGCTCGACATCGGCGGCCCACACCTGCGCGGCCCGGCCCGCCGCCCGCAGTTCGGTGCCGATCGCCAGGCCGAGAGCGCCGGAGCCGCAACACATGTCGAGCACGACCAGCGGGCGATCCGTATCGGCCGCCCGCGTCAGCGCCACCTGCACCAGCCATCCGGTGCGCTGCCGGGGAACGAATACACCGGGCCCGACCCGCACCCGCAGCCCGCGAAACTCGGCCCAGCCCAACAGATGCTCGAGCGGAGTACCCGAAACCCGCTGTGTCACAAGAGCGTCGAGCTCGTCCCCGAATCCGGCCGCCTCGATCAGCAGCCGCGCCTCGTCCTCGGCGAACACACACCCGGCGGCCCGCAATCGGGCCACGACCGCCGCGGTCGCCGAATCCGCCGGTGGTACGGGCTCGGCCTGTGCCGGGTGGTGCTGATCATCGGTCCTCACGACCGCAATTCTGCGCTGGTCCCCGATGCCGGTCTGCAACGGCCTGGCCGCATTTATACGGCGGCCCGAGAAATCGCTGCTGGCGGAGGTTCGGCTGCGCCCGGGCAGGCTCGGCCGACGCTGTCGTGCCCGGTCCGCGCAGCCGATGCCCGGTCCGCGCGGCTGAGGCCCGGTCCGCGCAGCCGATGCCCACTCCGCGCGGCCGAGGACCACCCGTGCAGCCGAGGACCACCCCGTGCGGCCGAGGACCACCCGTGCGGCCGATGCCCACTCCGCGCGGCCGAGGACCACCCGTGCAGCCGAGGACCACCCCGTGCGGCCGATGCCCACTCCGTGCGGCCGAGGACCACCCGTGCGGCCGATGCCCACTCCGCGCGGCCGAGGACCACCCGTGCGGCCGATGCCCACCCCGCGCAGCCGATGCCCACTCCGCGCAGCCGAGGCCGTCGGCATTCGGGTGCGCCGGTCCGCCGGCGAGCTGTGCCGTCCCCGGACACGCGCCGGGGCCGGCCCGAGCGGGCCGGCCCCGAGGCTCGGCACATCAGTGGATCAGCGGCTCAGCGCGAGCCCGGCAGCCCGAAGGTGCGGCTGACGTCGACGTAGATACCGCGCTGTGCGGGGCGCGTCGGCGGCAGCAGCGACGACACCAGTTCGTTGGCGGAGGTCATGGCGCCCACCACCGGGATACCGGTGACGATGAAGTCGCCGACCGCCCGCCGGATATGGTTGGGCGAGGTCACCACGACCGCGCTGTTCGCGCCGATGTCGCGCAGCATCTGGCTGCTGTAGAGGGCGTTGCCCACGGTGGAGCCGGCCCGGTCCTCGACGTGCACGCGCGAGGCGGGGATGCCGTGCCCGATCAGCCAGCCGGCCATGGCCGCGCCCTCGGAGATGCCGTTCTGCGGGTTGCCACCGGTCACCACGATCGGCGACATGGGCGCCGCGATCGCCTGCAGCCAGGCCGCGCCGAGCCGTTCCAGCAGTTCCGAGCGCATCGTGCCGTCGGGCAGCAGCCCGTAACCGAGCACCACGATGCCGGTCTGCGGGCCGACCAGGGCCGGGAGCGGGACGGGCAGGGTGCCGACAGCCGCGCCGATCGCACCCAGCACCCCGCGCACCCCCTGCGCCATGCCGCCGTCGACGCCGGCCAGCCGGTTGAGCGCGGCCTCCCGGGTGATCAGGTCGCCGACGTAGTCGGACCAGATGGCCTGCAGGGCCAGAGCCTGGGTGTCGTCGGGGTTCTGCGCGAGCAGGGCGGCCAGGGCGCCGAGGCCGCCGCGGTCGTCACCGTTGACGAAGTTGTTCTGGGCGGTGTTGTACAGGTCGTCGGTGGGGTCGGCGAACGAGATACCGGCCGCCGGCCCGGCGACGACGATGGCGGAGACGCAGGCCGCGAAGACCATGCGTAGGCAGCGAGGGATTCTCACTAGGGCACCTTTCGAACCAAACGGGGTTTTACCTTTTTGTTGCTGGAAAGTGACTGACCGTCACGACCACGATACGGGTGCAACTCGGCCGAGTCGCGGATTTGTCCCGAATGGGATTCGGACACCGCGGCGCGGTGGCCGCCCGCACGACCGCGCCGGATATGGTGTGAACCGTGGAAACCAGTTCGCTACCGGGCAAGGAACTTGCCGCCGCTCTCAATTCCGCCACCCGTGAGCGCGCCGCCGCGCTGACCGAATCGCGCGGCCGGGCGCCGCAGCTGATGTTGGTGGTCGCCAACGACGATCCAGCCAGCGGCTGGTACGTGAAGTCGCTGCAGCGCGCTGCGGAACGACTCGGAATCATTTGCGACACACTCGATCTGGGTGCCACCGCCACCGCAGAGGCGATCCGCGAGCGGCTGCACGCGCTCAGTGCCGATCCGGCGGTGGACGCAGTGATGCTGCAGACGCCGCTGCCGGCCGGGGTCGGCCTCAACGACGTCAGCATCGCCATCGCGCCGGCCAAGGACGTCGACGGCGTCAGCCCGGCGTCACTGGGCCTGCTCGCCGCCGGCCTGCCCGGCTTCCCACCCGCGACCTCCGAGGCGGTCGTGGAGTTGGCCAAGCACCACGGCGTGCCGCTGTCGGGGCGGCATGTGGCGGTGGTCGGTCGATCGAACGTGGTGGGCAAGCCGTTGGCCCAGCTGTTGCTGGCTGAGGACGCCACCGTGACGGTGTGTCACTCCCGCACCACCGACCTGCCCGCGGCGACCTCTGCCGCCGATGTGGTGGTGGCGGCGGTCGGCCGCGCCGGTCTGATCACCGGCGACCATGTTCGCGAAGGTGCCGTCGTGATCGACGTCGGCACCAACGAGGGTCCGGACGGCGGCATCGTCGGTGACGTCGACGCCGCTTCGGTGGACGGCAAGGCCGCCGCTCTGAGTCCGGTACCCGGTGGGGTCGGCCCGGTCACCACCGCACTTTTGATGCGGCACGTGGTGACCGCGGCCGAGGCACTCGGCTGAGCTACCGGGCGTCGCCGCCCGGTAGCCCGGTGATCACCAGTGGGTGGTCACCGGGTCGCCGACGCTGACGTTCTCGTAGTACCACTCGGCGTCGTCCGGGGCCAGGTTGATGCAGCCGTGGCTCACGTTCTCCACGCCCTGCGAATCGACCGACCACGGCGCCGAGTGCACGAACACGCCACCCGAGGTGAGCCGCTCGGCGTAGTCACCCACGAAGTAGTACCCGTCCGGGCTGCTGCGCGGGATGCCGATGGTCGCGGAGTCGAACTGCAGGTAGCGGTCGCGCTCCATGACCGGGAACGTGCCGACCGGGGTCTCGTGCCCGGGCCGTCCCATCGAGGCCGGCATCACCCGCGGCGCCTGGCCGGGGATGTACACCGTGAAGGTGTGCGCCGACATGTCCGCGTCGGCGGTGGTGCCGTAATCGGTGGTGAAATCGGTGTGGGCCCTGCCGGCCTGCACGCCGATGCCGGTGTTCGCCGGTAACGGGGCAGCGGCCTTCCACACCAGGTTCTGATCGTCGCTCCACTGGAACGAGCCCGCGAGCGGGCCGGCCGCTGTACTGACAGCGACTGTGCGTTCGGCCGCGGCCCGGTCGGAAACCGGGTTTGCGAACCGGATGCTGATCGGTGCCGCCACACCCACCCGTTCACCGGATGAGGGGGAGACCGAGCTCACCGCGAAGACGCGAGGCGCGATGCTGGCTGCGCCGGCTGTGCCGGTGACTGCTGCCGTAGTCGCGACCGAGGTGGCCGCGACGGCGAGCACGAGAGAGAACCGCCGAAATGACGTCCGCATGTTTCCACCCTTTCGAGTGGTTGTGGCAAGGAACGTCCCATTCTAGAACTGGACATATGCCGCAGAACAGTCAATGTGACGTAACGGTGCCCGGACCGGCGGATGTGATCTCAGCCGGCTACCGCGGCGAAAACTTCTGCGGCGACCGCGTCCGCCCGGGCCACGATTTCCTCGATCCGGCCCAGGATCGGGGCGAACTCCGCGCCCTCGCCGTCGTGCAGCAGGCCCACGTTGATCGCGATGTTCAGCCGGGAACTGGTGACGGCGGCCCGCGCGCAATCCACCGCGGCTCCGATATCGGTGATCACGTTGGGGTTGCCGATCGGTAGCAGATCGGCGGCCAGGGCCACCACATCGTCGGCCACGGCGACCACTTCGGCGGGCACCCGGGCCGCGGTCAGCAGCGCCGCGGTGATCGCCGCCGCGCGCACGGCCGACTCGGCGCCGTCGGTCTTGGGCAGCTTGTAGGCCGCGCCCACCGCCGTGAACGCCGCGGCGTCGGCGTCGGACAGGGACAGGGCCCGTTCACGCGCCGCGTCGGCGGCGTCGATGATGCGCTCGATCACCGGACGGTTGTCGGCGTCCTTGGCGCGCGTCGTATAGCGGGCCACCATCGCGACCAGCGCGGCGCCCTGGGCGGCGTGCAGCGCCGCCACCGCGCCACCGCCCGGTGCCGGGATCTTCGCCGCCAAGTCGCTCAGATAGCCGCCTACCGTCGCGTCGGCGAAGGACGAAACACCGTGCGACAACGTGGATTCGGCAGACATGAGCGAACGACCCTCCGGAACGTGACGTGGGGTGGGACAATGGGCGTGATACCCGCAATACCGTACTAGTAACCGGCCGACCGGCCCCCGCGGACCCGCGGCCGACACTTTGCTGCCCGATTCGCCCGGGTGCCTGCGCCGGATATCCGGCGGCGCGAGTAGCGTGCCGGTCATGCGTATCGGACTGGGTATCAACTACACCGACGGCTTCAAAGCGGTGGCCACCGAGGTGGCCGACCTGGAGCGCGCCGGGGTCGACATCATCTTCGTACCGGAGGCCTACTCCTACGACGCGGTGAGCGCCCTGGGTTATCTCGCCGCCATCACCGACCGCGTGCAGCTCGCGTCGGGAATCCTGCAGCAGTACACCCGCACCCCGACGCTGACCGCCATGACCGCGGCCGGCCTGGACTACGTGTCCGACGGCCGTTTCATCCTCGGCCTGGGCGCCTCGGGCCCGCAGGTGATCGAGGGCTTCCACGGTGTGCCCTACGACGCGCCGATCGGCCGCACCCGCGAGATCATCGAGATCTGCCGCAAGGTGTGGCGCCGCGAGCGCCTCGAGTACCAGGGCAAGTACTACACGATCCCGCTGCCGGAGGGTCGGGGCACCGGGCTGGGCAAGCCGCTCAAGCTGATCAACCACCCGATCCGCGAGCGGATTCCGGTGCTGCTCGCGGCTCTCGGCCCGAAGAACGTGGAACTGGCCGCGGAGCTCGCCGAGGGCTGGCAGCCGATCTTCTTCCTGCCGGAGAAGGCCGATTCGGTCTGGGGTGACGCGCTGCGTGCCGGTACCGCCAAGCGTGACCCCGCGCTGGGTGCCATGGAGGTCTACGCCGGCCCGGCGCTGGCGATCGGTGACAACGTCGAGGGACTGCGCGAGTTCGTGAAGCCGCATCTGGCGCTCTACATCGGCGGCATGGGCGCGAAGGGCAAGAACTTCTACCACAACCTCGCCACCCGCTACGGCTACGGCGCCGAGGCCGACCGGATCCAGGAGCTGTATCTGTCCGGCCAGAAGGAGGCCGCGGCCGCGGTCGTGCCCGACGAGCTGGTCCGCGACATCTCGCTGATCGGTTCGCCGTCGTTCGTCGCCGAGCGGGTGCAGGCGTTCAAGGAGGCCGGTGTGACCGTGCTGAACGTGACGCCGATCGCCGCGACCGCCGCCGAGCGGGTCAAGCTGATCGAGCAGCTGCGCGCGCTGGTGTGACCGCGGGCCGGGTGGGTCCGGTTCTCGTACCCACCCGGGCGGCCCGGCTCAGCGGCCGCTGATCGCCGCCAGTGCGGCGTCCAGTGACGAGTGGAGTTCGAAGACCTGGTCCAGGTTCGTGATCTTGAGCTGGCGGCTGGTGGCCGGGCCCTCCGCGACGATCGCGATCCGGGTCCGTTCCCCGGCCCGCCGGTACGCGGCGACGAGCGCCGCCATGCCGGCCGAGGCGAGGAAGGTCACGCGGGCCAGGTCGATGATCAGGTTGGCCGGGTTGTCCGCCAGGGTCGCGTCGATCGCGGTCTCCAGTGCGGGCGCAGTCGCCAGATCCACCTCGCCGGTAACCGTGAGCACCGTCGCTTCGCCGCCTGCCGTGACCGTGGTGGTCATGGACTCGGCGACGGGATTCGTGTCTCCGGAAATGTTGGTCACAACAAACCAATCTGCCACGAACCCGCGCAGCGCGCTGCATCCCGGTCAACTTCGCCGGTCGGCCCGGATTCGTAGTGGTCGTGGAATATAAAGGTACGCAGCATATTCGGTGAATCAAGGGTTGGTGGCGGGCGACAATGCGCCGGTGTGTCCCAGGCGCGACACTCCCTGGTAACGACCGGCCGCCGAGAACTCGACCGCAGGCAGCGCGACGGTGAGCCGCACCACGGTCCCCACCCCCTCGGGGTGTTCGATGGACAGCTCGTCGCTGAGTGCCCGCATCATCGCGATCCCCCGGCCACGATAGCCGGGGTCGGGCGGCATCGGCCGCCAGACCCCCGTATCGGTCACCGTGAGAGTGATCCGGTCGAGCGTGCAGTCGGCGACCAGGCGCACCGCACCCGCCGGACCGCCCAGATAGGCGTGCTCGACGCTGTTGCTGCACGCCTCGTTCGCCGCCGCCACCACATCGCCGGCCGTCTCGGCGGGTACCGCGGCCGCCACCAGCCAGGCGGCCAGCTCCCGCCGCACCCCGGACAGCCGGGCGGCCTCGGCGGGGATCTCCACCCGCAGCGGGGGCGGCGGCTGCCGGTACACCACCATGGCGACGTCGTCGTCGTAGCCGGCAGGCGGGCGCAACCGCGACAGCACGGCGTCGGCCACCTCGCGCGGTGACCGGGTGGCCGCGCCGGCCAGTTCGTCGCTCAGGTCGCCGAACCGCAGATCGATGTCGACGCCGCGCTCCTCCACCAGGCCGTCGGTGAACAGGACCAGGGTCGAGCCCGGCGGCAGTTCGGTGGTGGCCTCCGGGCGGCGCGGCGGATCGAAGGTGGCCAGCGGCACCGACCGGCCGCCGTCCAGCTCGCGGCCGTGAGCGCCCGCCTCGGCCAGGATCGGCGGCATGTGCCCGGCGTTCGAGTAGCGCACGGTGCCACCCACCGGATCCAGCACCGCGGCGCACACCGTGGTGCACATGGCGCCGGGGATGCGGGCCGCCACGGTGTCCAGTTCGGCCAGCAGTTGGGCCGGTCCGGCGCCACGCAGCAGCAATGCCCGTGCGGCCGTGCGCAATTGGCCCATGACCACGGCCGCGGACAGGCCACGGCCGACACAGTCGCCGACCACCAGCCCGATCGTGCCGTCCCGCAACGGAACCACGTCGTACCAGTCGCCGCCGATCTCGAGCGGTGGCAGCGCGGGCTCGTAGTGGACTGCGAACCGTGGCGGCAGCTCGATCGGCCCGAGCATGGCGCGCTGCAGTGTGAGCGAGGTGGACCGGGCGGCGTCGAAGTTGCGCGCCCGCTGCACCGCCAGGCTCAGATGACCGACCAGCAGCGAGAACAGCGCCCAGTCACCGGCACTCACCGCGCGCGGCGCCGCGAACGACAGCCACACCGCGGCGTCGCCGGTCTCGCCGAGCGGCGCCACGATCCCCTCGGGACTGGCCGCGCCCTCCGGGATGGCGTGCACGGCCCGGCCGGGCAGCCGCCGGGTCGCCTCCAGCAGGGCGCGCGCCCGCGCGTCGAGCACCTGCCGGGACAGCAGATCGGTTGTGCCGGAACCGGAGTCGGGGTCACAGACGTAGAACTCGGGGCCGGTCAGGCGATTCGGCCACACCGACACGACCGCACTGCGGGCACCGACCGCGCGGCGCAGTTCCTCCAGCCCGACAGTCAGTACCTCGTCGACACTGGTGGCCGCGCCGACCGCGGTCGCGAGCCGGGACACCGCCTGGTCGCGGGCCTGCGCGTCGTGTTCGGCGGTGGTGTCGCGCACGGTGCCGACGAACACCCGCTCGTCGTTCTCCGGTTTCAGCAGCGACGAGGTGCTGACCGCCAGCCACAGCCGCCGGCCGTCGCGGTGCCGGACCGGCATCTCGAACCGGGCGGCCGGCGGCGCCTGCCGCAGCACCGCGCCCAACGTCGGATAGTCGTGCACCTCGGGCAGCGCCCACGGGTACGGTTCGGCATAGGGCAGGCCCGCGGCACCGAAACCGGTCAGGTCGCCGAACGCCGAATTCACTTCCACCACAGTGCCGTCCGCGTCGGCGACGAAGAAGCCGTCCTGCAGCGACTCGACCAGCGCGGTGCGGAACGCGTCGCGCCCGGCCAGATCCTCGGCGCGCAGCCGCTGCCGTTCGTAACTGCGCGTGGAGTCCAGGAAGCCACGGGTCGCCACGTCCAGTGCGGCCAGGGTCTGCAGCAGGAACTCCAGCGCCGCTTCGGCTTTCGGGTCGCCGCTGGGTCGCTGCGGCCCCGCCTGCGTCCGGTGCTCGGGATCGGCGAGCCCGACACCCTCCAGCAGCCGGAAATGATGTTCGGTCAGGTCGAGAATGCTGATGCCCTCGACCAGGGCACGGCGGCCCAGTTCGTATCCCTCCGACAGGGTGTCCTGGGACGGCTGGTCCAGATGCAGCCGCAGCGCCTGCGAATACGACTCCCGGAAGGCGGCGAGGACGGTCACGACGGCCTCCGTAGGTGATGCGCGGCGCTCATACCGCAGCCGCCCCGGGATCGGGGACCGCGCCGCGGCGCCGGGCGGTCAGCACCAGCGCGTCGTCGGTGTCCTTCGCGTGCCCGGCCAGCACCGCGCGGCTGATCTCGACCGTCGGTGCCCGCAGATCGATGCGTTCCACCATCTCGCCGACGATGCCGTCGGTGGCCATCACGAGCAAGTCTCCGGGCCGCACCGGCACCGTCTGGGTCTGCAGATTCGAGGGCAGCAGATAGCCGACGATGCCACCGGTGAGCAGCGCGGTCGCCCGGACCACGGGCTTCCCGGGACCGGCGCCGATCACCCGGCAGTCCACATTGCCGACACCGAGCCACTGCAGCCGGTCGCCCGCGTCGAACAGCGCCAGCGACACCGCGGCACCCCGGGTGTCGGCCATCGCCCGATGACACATGACCATCAGCACATCCAGCGGTTCGGCGCGGTTCTCCGAGAGCACCTGGACCGCGCGGTCGGCCGCGTCGGCGGCCGCCGGGCCGTGCCCGAGACCGTCCAGCACCGCGAACAGCACCGAGCCGCCGCCGGTGTCGAGGACGACCGAGCGGTCGCCGGAGACGCGCTGGCCTGGCAGTGCGCGTCCGGCCACTGCCCACTCCACCGCGCCGACGTAGCCGTCGTCATGCACCGGAGGGTACCCACTTCCACATCTCCACCAAGGTGCCACTGCCGGGCGCCGAATCCACCTGCAGCCGGTCCATCAGCCGCTTCGCTCCCGGCAGCCCCAAACCCAGGCCGCGCCCGGTCGAGTAGCCGTCCTCGAGCGCCCGCCCGATATCGCGGATACCCGGCCCCTGATCGTGGGCCTGCACGACCAGCGCCCGGCGGCCCTCGCGATCCGCCACCGCGATCCGTATCTCCCCGGTACCCGCGTAACTGGTGATGTTGCGGGCGATCTCGGAGATGGCTGTCGAGATCATGGTGATGTCGGTCAGCGAGAAACCCAGCTCGGCGGCCAGTTCCCGTCCTGCCTGACGTGCGGTGACGATGTCGTTGGACACCTTCACCGCGATCACCTTCTCATCGACCACGATCACGTCCGTCTGGCCGGCTACGCACGACGGGCAGTTTCCGGTTCAGCCAAGCCAGGCCCTCCTCGAGGTCGAGGGCGGTGTGCATGTCCTCGAAGGTGAGGCCGAGCTGGACCATGGCGAACGCGACTTCCGGCTGTAGGCCGACGATGACGGTGTCGGCACCCCGTAGTTTGGTCATGTGCGCGATCGTGCGCAGTGAGCGTGCGGCAAAGGAGTCCATCACGTCGATGGCGGTGACATCGACGATGATGCCCTGGGCTCGATACTTGCTGACGTAGGTCATCAGATCGTCCTGCAGGCGTTCGGTATCGGCGTCGGTCAGCGCCGACTGCACCGAAGCGATCAGGTAGGTGCCCTGTTTGAGTATCGGTACCGGCATGGCGCCCGCCCCCTCGGCTTACCGTCCGTCTCGGTCGGTGACCCGGGACACCTCGTACCCGAGCAGGCGTTCGGCCTCCTCGATGCCGCCCTGCAGGTCACCGACCGCGTTCATCTTCGACAGATCGAGGCCGATGGTGACGAGGGTCAGCGCGATCTCCGACGACAGGCCGGTGATGATGACGTTGGCGCCCATCAGACCGGACGCGTCGACGGTCTGGACCAGGTGGTTGGCGACGGTGGAGTCGATGGCGGGCACACCGGTGATGTCGATGACGACGACCTTGGCGCGGTTGGCGCGGATGGCGCGCAGCAGCTGTTCGGTCAGCTGGCGGGCGCGCTGCGAGTCCAGCACACCGATGATCGGGAGGATCAGCAGCTGTTCGCGCACCTGCAGCACCGGGGTGGACAGCTCGCGGATGGCTTCCTGCTGCTGGCGGATGACGCGCTCGCGCTCCTGCACGAACGACACGCCCACGGTGTTGGCGATGCGGTTGGCGGCCGGCTCGTAGGCGTCGAGCACCTTGTTCAGCAGCTCGAAGTCGGTCTGGTACTTCTCGAACAGCGAGCGGGCGAGCACGTCGCGCAGCAGCAGCACGATGCCGAGGACCTCGTCGGTTTCGACGCCTCGCGGGATGATGCGTTCGGACAGGTCGCGGGCGTAGGCCTGCAGGGCCTCGACGCTACCGGTCTCGAGCACCTCGACGTAGTTGTCATAGACCGAGGTCGCCTCGGAGAAGATCTCCTCCGGCGTCATGGCCGTCAGCAGCTGGGCGTCGGTGATACGGCGCGCCCATTCCTCACGCAGCTCGGTCCGGTTCTGCCGCAGGTGCTCGACCAGCTGTGGCAGCAGGATGTCGACCGGTCCGGCCGGCATCGATTCCGGCGGTAGGCCGATGGACACGTCGGACATGAAAGTCCTGCCCCTTTCGGTAGAGGGAAGCTCGGTTCGCTCCTCATCGGGCTCGCACCCCGGCTGCTCGCCGGTGCCGAGCCTAGTCCTACCCGTTGCCCTTCGGGGAGGAAACCAAACATGGGCGCGTCGAATCCGGCACGCGGGTGCGGTATTTCACACGGCGGCCGGCTCGTCCGGAGGGCGGCCGCGATGGTGGTTCAGTAGTGTGGCGTAGATCTCGGCCAGCGCGTGCAGCTGGTCGCGATCGAGGACATCGATCAGATTACGTCGCACGCTCTCGGTGTGCGCGGGCGCGGCCACGGCGAGCAGCTCCGCGCCCTGCGGGGTGAGCGCGGCGGCGGTGCGGCGGGCGTCGTCGGGAACCGCGACCCGGGTCACCAGGCCGCGCCGCTGCATGCGGGTGATCTGATGCGACAGACGGCTCTGCGACCATTCGAGCACCTCCGCGAGTTCGGTGAAACCGCGGCGCTGACCGGGGGCAACGGCCAGCTGGGTGAGCACCGCGTACTCGACGACGGTGAGGTTGGCGCGTAGCGCCGGGTCCCATTCGGCCGCGACGGCGAGGTCGCGGTGGACGGCGGTGGCGATCAGGTCCCGGGTGACCATGTAGCCCAGCCAGGTCCGCATCTCGAGATCGTCGAGTGAACGAGCTACGGTCACGATTCCTCTCCAGGTCGTGTCGGGCGGGGGCAGCCGGTGGCGCCCTGCTTCGAGAGGTACACGCCCGAACTTGAAGGTGCAACCGGAGGGGCGCGGCCCGCATGTGACCGGCCGGGACGCCCTCGATACGCTGACCGGGCCTGAATTCACTGCCCGAAGGAGTGCGACTCGTGACCGCGCCTGACTTCCTGTACTCGGACCTGCTGCCGACCGGGGCCGACGACACCCCCTATCGGCTGCTCACCACCGAGGGGGTCAGCACCTTCGAGGCCGGGGGCCGCACCTTCCTGCAGGTCGAGCCGGAGGCGCTGCGCCTGCTGACCGCGACGGCGATGCACGACATCAGCCACTACCTGCGGCCCGCGCACCTGGCGCAGCTGCGCCGGATCATCGACGACCCGGAGGCGTCGGGCAACGACCGCTTCGTGGCGCTGGATCTGCTCAAGAACGTCAACATCTCCGCGGGCGGCATCCTGCCGATGTGCCAGGACACCGGCACCGCGATCGTGATGGGCAAGAAGTCCGAGGGTGTGCTGACCGGCACCGACGACGCCGAGTGGATCAGCCGCGGTGTGTTCGACGCCTACACCAAGCTGAACCTGCGGTACTCGCAGTTGGCGCCGATCACCATGTGGGACGAGAAGAACACCGGCTCCAACCTGCCCGCGCAGGTCGAGCTGTACTCGACCCCCGGTGACCCGGCCAACCCGGCGTACAAGTTCCTGTTCATGGCCAAGGGCGGCGGTTCGGCGAACAAGTCGTTCCTGTACCAGGAGACCAAGGCCATCCTGAACCCGACCCGGATGCTGGAGTTCCTGGACGAGAAGATCCGCTCGCTGGGTACCGCGGCCTGCCCGCCCTACCACCTGGCGGTGGTAATCGGCGGCACCTCAGCGGAATTCGCGTTGAAGACCGCGAAATACGCGTCGGCGCACTACCTGGACAACATGCCGACCGAGGGATCGATGGCGGCGCACGGCTTCCGGGACCTGGAGCTGGAGGAGGAGGTCTTCAAGCTGACCCAGTCCTTCGGGATCGGCGCCCAGTTCGGCGGCAAGTACTTCTGCCACGACGTGCGCGTGATCCGTCTGCCCCGCCACGGTGCGTCCTGCCCGGTCGCGATCGCGGTGTCCTGTTCGGCGGACCGGCAGGCGCTGGCCAAGATCACCCCCGAGGGCGTGTTCCTGGAGCAGCTGGAAACCGAACCGGCGCAGTACCTTCCGGAGCAGACCGACGCCATCCTCGGCGGCGACGTGGTCAAGATCGACCTGAACCGGCCGATGGCCGAGATCCGCGCGGAGCTGTCCAAGTACCCGGTGAAGACCCGGCTGTCGCTGTCGGGCCCGCTGGTCGTGGCCCGCGACATCGCGCACGCCAAGATCAAGGAGCGCCTGGACGCGGGCGAGCCCATGCCGCAGTACCTGCGCGACATGGCCGTCTACTACGCCGGCCCCGCCAAGACCCCCGACGGCTACGCCTCAGGCTCGTTCGGCCCTACCACGGCCGGCCGCATGGACTCCTACGTCGACCAGTTCCAGGCCGCCGGTGGCTCTTTCGTCATGCTGGCCAAGGGCAACCGCTCGGCGCAGGTCACCAAGGCCTGCAAGGAGCACGGCGGTTTCTACCTGGGTTCCATCGGCGGCCCCGCCGCCCGCCTGGCCCTGGACTGCATCAAGTCCGTCGAGGTACTGGAGTACCCGGAACTCGGCATGGAAGCGGTGTGGAAGATCGAGGTCGAAGACTTCCCCGCCTTCATCGTCGTCGACGACAAGGGCAACGACTTCTTCGCCGAAACCTCCAAGCCGATCGCACTGCGCGTGCGGGAACGCTCGAAGGAACGCGTGTAACTCGGTATCTGCAAGGGGGCCTGACTGTTTCGGTCAGGCCCCCTTGTTGTTCCTGCCAGCCCCTCGTGTGCCGGGCAGTGACAAAGTACAAGGCTGCGTCGCCGGAAAAGCCCTGTTACGCTTGCGTTCATGAGCCATCCTGGGGGGGAGCCCGGACCTCTCGATCGTCCCGGCGGAGGTGTCCGCGCTGGGAACATATGCCTACGATCTTGCTGACGTTCTGCGTAACGCACTTGGTTCGGCTGCGAAGGAAGTCGATAGGACCTGCGGAAGTGATTGGCGCAGTACCGCTTCGAAGAGTTTCGCCAAGGGCTGGGATGAGTGTCGCGTCAACGGCGAGGCCATCATCGATGCCCTGACCACTATGGCGAATTCACTCGGCGTCACCGCCGAGACCCACGCGGGCGCGGACAATCAGTTCGCTGCGGAATTGAAGTCGTCCAGCCTCGACCTGCCGCCACTGTGATGGATGAGGACATCCACGTCGACACCGATGCACTCGAGAACTTGACCACGCAGTTGCGCAACCTGAACGGATTTATCAGCGACCATCTTGCCGAGTTGGACCGCCGGGTGGCAGCACTGCACACCGGCGGAACGTGGGACGGTGTCGCCGCTGCTGCTCACCGCTCCGCGCACGACAAATGGTCAGCTGCCGCAGGCGAATTCAATACCGGAGTGGGAGATCTGTCGGACGCGGTGAAGGCTGCGCATACCGCATACACCGGGGCCCATTCCGCCAACACCCGCATGTTCCTGCCGGTAGTCGTCGATGTCCCACGTCGATGTCCGTGTCTACAACGACGCGGCGAAGAAGCTCACGGATATCGGTGCCGGTATCGAGACGGCCACAACGGCGTTGATGAAAGCCCTGGCCGGTACCGGCTCGATGTCCGGTTCGAGTGGCTCTTCGAAGAAATGGGCCACCGCGTACGACAAGCGCGCTGGTCACGCGGTCGACGTCGCGCACAAGCTGGGTCAAACCCTGCCGTATTACGGCTCTCTCATCGCGCTTGCCGGGTACAACCACGCCTACGCGGACTGGAAGGCGAATATAGATCCGAACAAGGGTGATCCGCCGACGAAACCGGCGGAGGTCGTGCAGCCGGTCGATCTGTGTTGGGTTCATCCACCCTCTGCCGGCGGGCCGGGCAACGGCCTGGTTTCGATTGCTGAACTGCTGGACAAGATCCACATCCATATTCCAGACGGCAACACCGACAAGCTCGGTGCGGCCGCCACCGCGTGGAAGGCATTCAACCAGGACCACACCGTGGCCAACGCCGACGTCGATATCAACGACATCATGAAGCAGATGTCGGCCCAGGATTCACCCGAGATCGCCGATATCACCGAGCAGCTCACGACTCTCTACGACACGGCCCGGCACCTGTGGGGGACAAGCAATCAACTGATCGACGACGTCCTCAAACTGAAGAAGGCGCTCGACGATCTGCGTAAGCGGATCAATAAGATCCTGGATACTCTCGACTTGGCCCTCGCCGGTGGACTGATCCTGTCGATTGCGGCGGACTTCTTCTCTGCCGGTGCCGCTACCAGTCTCACTCCGGCCGAAGTGGCCGCAGCGGATGCGGCTGTCGATATCGCGGCTGATGAGACGGTGCAAGCTGTGACTGACGCCGCAATCGAAGGGGCTGGTGGAATCCTGGAATCGGCTGCGGCCGAAGAGGACGTACTGGCCAGTGCCGGTGACGACCTGCAGGAGATCGGAAGCCTCACTCGCCAGGACGTCGACGAAGGACTGGAAGAATCGACGTCCGCGCCGGACTCGGCGGGGCCGGGCGGGTCCAAGCCCACGCCGCAGCAGGCTCAGGATATTATCGAGCAGGCAGACCGGACCGGATCCGGACTCAAGGGCGATCCCTGGCATCGGTCGGCTTCCTTCCCGGTCGACGAGATTGCGGAGAAGGGCACCGTATACGAGATAACAGGTGGCGACGGGGTAACCCGAACCTTGGTCCAGATGCCCGGTGAAGTCAATGGTGTTTCTGGCAGATTTGAATGGATCGTCGACGGTGACAAGGTTACTCACCAGATGTTTGTCAAGAATGGAACGATCAATGGGGTGCCGATTACGAAATGACCGACAAACTGATCGAATTCAGGATTCCGGCGGAGTTCGTAGAGTGCCGTACTCGGTTGACTCCCCGTGAATTGAAGTTCGGATATGACCAGGGTTGGCTCACTGCGCCTGATGTCGTAAGACTCGCATTGAACAACGTGGTACCCGAACCGCAGGCGTCCGGGGCTGTCGAGGAGCTTTCGCTTCTGCTTTCCGACGAGCTGGACAGGGTCCCCGCGCTCGTCGCGCAGCTCGCGGTGGCCGAATCCGATGTGTGGGTATGGCTGACGTGTAATTGGCTCCTGGACAACGCCGCTGAATTCGAGGATCCGCTACAGGCGGTCGAGATGCTGTATGCGGACCTCGACTACCCGGACTCGATGGGGCCCTTCGTTCGCTATATGCCGCTGACTCCGGGCGCCGAGCCGGGGGCCGCCGGGCTCATGGATCGCTGGGCGGCGTATGTCCGGGCCGGCCAGGAGCGCTTCGGAACCGGATATCGGCAGGCGGTGGATCCAGGCGTGGAGTGCGGTAATGCGCCAACTGTGGAGCGGCGCATCGATCTCCCGCCGCTGTGACGCCGCGTTGACAACCGGCCGCGATTACACACGTGGCCCATCATGCGTCACCGCGCCCGGGGCCGCGATCCCGGGCTGAATTTGCCGCCGTTGAAAGCAGCTCAGCGCGGAATCCCGTTGGCCAGGCGGTGATCCGGGTCGGTGAACCAGCGGATCGTACGCAGCCGGGAGAGGTTTCGGCCGAAGTAGCGGCGGGCGTCGGTGCCGACCTCGAGGTAGTTGAGGTAGGCGCCCGAGGAAACCGGGGCCACCGCACGATGCGCGGTGGTGATCCAGTTGCGGGCCGCGGCCGGGTCGGGCGGCGCCTCGACCAGCCACTGCAGGACGGCGGCGTGCCGGCGCCAGGGGAACGCGGTGGCGTCCGGGGCGGTGTCGGCGATCGCGCCGCCCAGCGGGTCCAGCAACACCATGCCGCTGCCGCCGGCGCGGGACCGGTCGGCGATCACGCCCACGATGGTTTCGGCCACCGCGGGGGTGAGGGCGGACACGATGTCGGAGCCCGCGACCTGCACGGTGCGCGGCGTGGCCGTGGTGCCGCCACCCAGCGCCAGCGCCGCGTCGAGATGGCTCACGGTGGCCTGGGAGATGACGACCGGCGCGGTACCGACCACTCCGGCCAGGGCCGCCGTGGTGGTGGCGCCGGTACCGGCGGGGCAGACGAGCCGGGCGGTCACCGCCACCCCGTGCGGCGCGGTGGCGACGGTGAGGCCCGCCCACACCGAGCGGTCCGCGGTGGACATCCAGTCCGCCCACGCCGACAGCACGTGGGCCGGATGATCGCCCGGGAATAGCAGGCGCACAACGTCTCTCGCCGGAGCTGGGATGGTGCGATAGGTCATGGCGGTGACCACGCCGATGATGCCGCCGCCGCCGCGCAGGGCCCAGAACAGGTCCGGCAGCTGGTTTTCGGACACGTCGATCACGTCGCCGCCGGTCAGCACCACCTGCGCGGAAACCAGTCGGTCGCACAGCAATCCGTACGCGCGGGAGTCCGGGCCCAGGCCACCGCCGAAGGTGAGCCCGGCCAGGCCGACGGTGGGGCAGGTGCCCACCGGCAGGGCCAGACCGGCCGGATCCATCAGCGTCAGCGCCGGATGCTGGGTGGTGCCGGCCCGCACGATCGCCAGCTCGCCCTGGACGTCCACGCCGGTCAGCTTGCGCATATCCACCACCAGCGCGCCGCTGGTGGCCGAGGCGCCGACGTAGGAGTGGCCGCCGGCGCGGGTGGCGATCGGCAGCTCGTTCGCGGTGGCGAAGCGCACCGCGGCCTGCACGTCCGCGACATCGGCGACGGTGACCACCCCGACCGGGTCGGAGCCGTCGAAGCGGGGATCGAAGAGTTGTTTGGTGGTCGCGAAGCGATCGTCGCCGGGCCGGAACAGGCTGCCGCGCAACTGTTTGCGCAGGCCGTCCCAGGCACCGGCGGCGATCGGGGGATCGGCGCGCCCGATGCCGGTGCCGAGGAACGTGGCGGCACCCGCGGCCGCCGACAGCAGGGCGCGACGAGAAACAGCCGAGCCGCGCTCCGGCCCGATGTCGCCGCGCATACCCACACCCCTGTGTCGTATCTGCCTGCGGGGACGCCCGCCCGGCGGTCCGAAGGATGTTCGGCGGCGGACACGTCCCGACACGCGACGCCGCACCGATTCGAACCTCAGTCAGTCAGTGTGCCCGTTGGTAGCCGTATTCCGGTGCGGAATGCTATGTTTCGGGCGTGGGGACATCGTCCGGCATGTCGGGCGGTCGGCCCGGCCTCTTTCACGTCTCGGTGCTGGATGTGGCTCCGGTGTGGGCGAGCGAGATCGCGGAGATCCTCGACGCCGTGCAGCCGATGATCGGTACTTCGCTGTCCGCCGCGGTCGTGCCCTGCTGGGGTGGTGAGCCGTTCACCGCCGCCGACGCGGGGATCATCGTCGGCCGGGCCGACGAACTGCTGTTGCACGGTTATCGGCACCGGCGGGTGCGCGGCACCGGTGTGATCTCCGTAACATCCGGCGGCATAGACGAATTCGCCGGTCTGGACCGTGACGAAGCCGAGACGGCGCTGCGCGACGGGCTCGACCTGCTCGGCGACGCACTGGGCGTGCGGATCGACGGATTCCTGCCTCCTGGATACCGATTCGGCGCGGTGGACGAATACGTGCTGGCCGCGGCGGGTCTGCGCTACCGAGTGGGGTGGGCCTCGGCCGCCGATGTGGACGGGTGTTCGATCCGGCTGGCCACCCGGATCCCGAACATGTCGCGATTCACGATGGCGTCGCGGGCCGGTGCGGTCGCGACCCGGATCGCGGCGTTGCGGACGGGTGCGGTGCCCACTGTCGTGCTGCGGCCGGCCGATGTGTGGAATCGCACGGTGGGCGACGCGGTGGGGCGGATCCGTAGCTTGACTGCTCGCGGGTTTCGGCCAGCGCTGATCCGGGATCTGCTGGCCGAGAGCGATTTCCGCTGAGTCTGCGGCATCACCACCGGCTCGAGCTTCCGGCGGGGCAATCGGGACGTGTAGTATCCCGGATATGTTCATGGGTGAGGGCGTCGAGTGGGGGCTGCACTGCTGTGTGGTGCTGACCTGGCTCGAGGATCGGGCGCCGATCCCGACCGCGCGGCTGGCGCAGCTGTTCGACCTGCCGCCGGAATACCTCAAGAAGCGGCTGCAGCCGCTCGTGCGGGCCGGGGTTCTGGAGTCGACCCCGGGCGCGCGCGGAGGGTATCGGCTGGGCACCGCGCCCGAACGGGTCACCTTGATGGACGTGGTCGCGGCCGTGGAGGGGCGGGTGGAAGCGTTCCGGTGCACCGAGATTCGGCAGCGTGGCGCCGGGACCACCGCCGTGGCGGCGGACTTCGCCGAGCCCTGTGGCATCTCGGCCGCCATGCGGCGCGCCGAACTGGCCTGGCGCCGGGAACTGGCCGGGCAGACGGTGGCCGACCTCGTCGCGGGAACACCACGTGCCGCGCGGGATCGGACCAGGCGGTACTACGACCGGCTCGGCGGCTGACCGTCGAGTAGGTCGTCCGCGACCGGCGCACGTCCGCCGGCGAACGTTGATCGAGCCCGGCCGCGCGGCCGGGCATTTTCGGAAGGAAAATCGGGATGGAAACTATCCTGAATTCACCCGCGGGTCCCGGTTCCACCACGGCGCGAGCGGAATTCGGTCGCATTCCGGTGCTCGCCCTCGGAACCTTCGCGGTGGGCACCGACGCCTTCGTCCTCGCCGGCTTCCTGCCCGACACCGCGGCCGCGCTGCACGTACCGGTCGCGGTCGCGGGGTGGGCGATCACGATTTTCGCGGCCACCTACGCACTGCTGTCACCGGTCCTCGCCGCCGCGACCGCCCGGCTGCCCCGGCGCACCGTGCTGGTCGCGGCGCTGTCCCTGCTGGGCCTGGCGAACCTGGGATCGGCTGTGGCGCCGACCTTCCCGGTGTTGCTCGCGACCCGGGCGCTGGCCGCCGTCGGCGCCGCCGCCTACACCCCGAACGCGGGCGCGGTGGCGTCGGCGCTGGTGCCGGAACGGATGCGGGGCCGGGCACTGGCGATCGTGATCGGCGGGCTGACGGTCGCCACCGCGCTCGGCGTGCCCGCCGGTGACGTGATCGGCCACTGGACCGGCTGGCGCACGGCGCTCGCCGCGGTGGCCGCGGTGTGCCTGATCGCGGCCGCCGGCGTCGCCCTGCTGATCCCGCGACTGCCCGGCGGCCCGGCTATCGGTGTCCGCGAACGGTTCTCGGTGCTGCGCAACCGATCCGTGCTCGCCGTGCTGCCCGCGACCGTGCTGGGCATGGCCGCCGCATACCTCCCGTACGCCTACGCCGTTCCCGTCTTCGGCGCGGTCGGCATCGGCGCCGGTGCCGTGGCGATCATGCTGTGCCTCTACGGTTTCGGCGCCGTCGCGGGCAATCTGCTCGCCGGCTGGAGCACCGACCGCAGGGGAGCGGTCCGGGTGCTCTCGACGGGCTACCTGGTCTCGACACTCACCTTCGCGACCCTGGCGATCATCGCAGCCACCCACACGGCCCCGGTCCCGCTGGTCGCCCTCGCCGCCGTCGGCTGGGGCGCGGCCAGCTGGAGCCAGAGCCCGCCCCAACAGCACCGCCTCATCACCGCAGCGCCCGCGCAGGCCGCAATCGTGGTGGCGCTCAACGCCTCCGGCATCTATGTGGGCATCGGGCTGGGCACCCTGTGCGGGGGACTGCTGGTGTCCGAACCGGTGACGCTGCTGAGCGTGGCCTCGGTCCTCGCCGCGGCGACCGCCGGGTACGTCCGCTGGACGGCACGTGACCCGCGCCCGCAGGGCGAGCCGGACACCGTCTGAACCGGCCGCGGCAGCACCGCGGCCGGCCCATCCACGGTCAGCTCTCGATCGGGAGCCCGGCCTCCGCCCAGTCCCGGATGCCCTCGCGGTACTTGCGGACATCGGTGTAGCCGAGGGCTTCCAGCTTGGTCGCCACCTGCTGACTGTTGCCGCAGGTGGTGTCCGAGCAGTAGGTGACGATCGTGGCCGACTTGTCCGGAAGTAGCCGCGGTGCGGCGGTTTCCACGTCGGCGACGACCAGGTTCACCGCGCCGGGCAGGTGGGCCCGGTCGTAGTACTCGGCGCCGAGCGCGTCGATCACGGTGACCGATCCGGTCTCGATCAGCTGGGCGAGTTCGTCGCGGGTGATAAGTGCGGTCATGACATTGGCCTTTCTCGAACACGAAATTTATATGCGTGTGCACGCTACTAAATATGTGCGCGTGCACGCAAACGGTTATGCTGGTGCGGTGCCGACACCCGCGAACCGAACCCGCCCAGCCGTCGCCGCCTGGTCGGCCCTGCTGCGGGTGCACGCCACACTGGTGCCCGAACTCGACGCCGACCTGCGGCGCGCCACCGGTCTGCCCTTGAGTTGGTACGACGTCCTGCTGGAACTGGATGCGCCGCAACGCCTTCGGATGAGCGACCTGGGGGACCGGGTCGTGCTCAGCCGGACCCGGGTGAGCCGGCTGGTCTCGGAAATGGAGACCCACGGCCTCGTGCGCCGGGAATCCAACCCCGACGACGGGCGCTCGGCGTTCGTCGCCATCACCGAGCCGGGCCGGCAACGGCTGCGCGCCGCCGCGCCGCACTACCTGTCCGGGATCGAAGAGCGTTTCGCCGCGGTACCCGCCGCCGACCTGAAGGCGCTGGCCGCGACCCTGCGCACCGTGCTGGGCCCGGCCGGCCTGCCTGATCCCGCGTTGCGTGGCTGAACTGCCGCGCGCCCGGATGATCTAGGATCGAGATCATGCGTGCCGGGATTGCTGTCGTGTTGCTGCTTGTCGGGGGTGGGGTGGGGGCTATCGCACCGGCGGCCCGGGCCGACGCACCCGGAATCGAGGGCCTGGACCCGATGCTCGCCGCGGCCTACAGCGCCGCCGAGGCGGAGGCACACGAGGAGGGGGTCCCGCTGTCGATCACCTCCGGCTACCGCACGCCCGAACAGCAGGAAGCGTTGTGGGAGGACGGGATCGTGACCTACGGGAGCCCGGAGGCCGCCCGGCACTGGGTGCTGCCGCCGGAGGAGTCCACCCACGTCCAAGGCCACGCGGTCGATGTGGGTCCGCGGGAGGGCGCGCAGTGGCTCGAGGACCACGGCGACCGGTGGGGACTGTGCAGATCGTTCGACAACGAGTGGTGGCATTTCGAGTTGGCCACCGTGCCGGGAATGCCCTGTCCGCCGCGGCTGCCGGATGCCAGCGACCGCTGAGTAATCGCCCGGCGGCGGGTGAAATCGGCCGTACGGCGGGTGAATCCTGCGCATAACACCTACGGATCCGGCGCGGATCCGCCATTCTGACTTATCGACGGCACCGTCCGGCAAACGCCGGGAGCTGCCGTCGTGAACCGTGAGGAGGTCCAGTGGGACGGCAGGATGCGGGTGCCAGATGGGCGGTTCCGGTCCAGCGGGTCGCCCGGGCAGGCGGGACCGGCGTGCGGCGCGGCACCGAGCCGGCGCCGTTGTGGTCTCCGGGCTGGATGCTGCTGGAACTGCCGACGGCGCTGCTGCTGGCGGCGTTCGTCGGCACCGGCTGGCTCGGCTACCTCCAGCACGACAACACAGACCGCCCGCGCGCGGCCGTCGTGGCCCCTGCCCCGCAGGATCCGGGCCGCTGACCTGCGAACGAAGCGGGTAGGACGGTCCGGTAAGCGGATTTCGAACGTCGCCGACATCCCGGCTTGACCTTGCCCCCGGGGCAGAGTCGGAAGCTTTCGTGAGACCCCGGAGACACCGGGGACGAACGGAAGGTGAGACGGATGTCGCACGCATTGCAGTCGGTGGCCCAGCGGATCGCGGAGCTGGCAGTCCGCCACGCCGAACAGGGCGTCCCCGGTTTCGTGGCCGGGGTGTACCAGGGCGGCGAGCAGGTGGTCGTCGCGCACGGCACCGCCAACCTCGCCACCGGCGCACCCATGACCGCCGACACCGGATTCCTGTTCGGTTCGATCACCAAGGTGCTGACCGCGACCCTGATCATGCAGCAGGTCGAGCGCGGCACCCTCGGCCTCGACGACCTCGTGGTCGACCACCTGCCCGAGTTCCGGCTCGCCACCGACGGCGCCGCCGAACGGATCCGGGTGCGGCACTTGCTCACTCACACCAACGGCATCGACGCCGACCTGTACTGCCCCGACGCGAACGGCCCCGGCGCGCTGAGCGTGCTGGTCGACGGGATGGCGAAGCACTGCGAAGCGTTGTTCGAACCCGGCACCCAGGTCAGCTACTCCAACGGCGGGATGAACCTCGCCGCCCGGCTGCTCGAAGTGGTCACCGGCACGCCGTATCTCGAACTGGTGCAACGGGACATCTTCGCCCCCGCCGGCATGACCGGCGCCGGCACCAGCGCCGAACAGGCCATCCTGCGCAGCACCGCAGTCGGCCACTTCCTCGACCCGGAGACCACGGCGCCGCGGGTCACCGACATGTTCAAACTGCCCGACTCCTGGGCGGGCGCCGGCAGCAGTGCCACCGGCACCGTCGGCGACCTGCTCGCCTTCGGCCGCACCCACCTCGCCGAGGGTGTCGCGCCGTCGGGTGCCCGGCTGCTGGCCGCGGAATCGGCCGCGGCCATGCACGCGGTGCAGTTCGACCCGGGTGCCGCACACATCCCGCTGCTCGGATTCGGCTGGCTGCTCATGCCTTTCGGCGACACCACGGTGTGGACGATGTCCGGCGCGTCCCCCGGCGGCGTCTCGGTTCTGGTCGTCGTGCCCGAGCACGACCTGGTCCTGGCGGCGTACGGCAACAGCCCCGGCTCACTGATGCTGCACGACGAAGTGCTGCTGGGCATCCTGCGCGACCACCTCGGTGTCGACGTGCCGGACCTGGTGTCGGGTTCGTACCCGATCGCCGACCTCACGCCGTATGTGGGAACCTATCGGTCGAACCAGTTGTGCGTGGACGTCGCCATCGTCGACGGACAGCTGGAGGAGAGGTTCGGCTACGAGCCGGTGAACGCGGAACAGGAACGGATCTTCACGAACTTCGCGGGCGGATCGTTCCAGGCGCCGCCGCGACGCTACGTGCCGGTCGGCCCGGACCTGTTCGCCCCGGCGGGCATGCCCGCGTCGCTGTTCTCCGGATACTGCCGGCAACTGCTGGTCAGCTATCTGGAGGTCGGCCCGGACGGTGCCCGCTTCCGCAGCGCCGGAGGCCGGATGACCAGGCGGGCGCAGCAGTGAGTTCCGTTGCCGGCGAGCCGATTCGACAGGAGAACGAGATGATCACCATCGGACAGCTCGCCGGCTATGTCGGCGTCACGATCAAGGCGGTGCGGGTCTACCACGACAAGGGCCTGCTCGCCGAGCCCGAACGCGACGCCTCCGGCTATCGCCGCTACACCGCCCGCGACGCCATCGACCTGATCAAGATCAAAACCCTGGCGCAGGCCGGTGTGCCCCTGGCCCGGATCAAGGAACTCCTGGCCGCCGACCCCGACGAATTCAGCGCCGCGCTGGGCGACGTCGACGCCGCCCTGCGCGCGAAGGCCGCCGAGATCCGCCGCACTCGCGCCCGCATCGCCCAATTGCGTTCCGGCGACAGGTTGTTCGTCACCGAAGACGTCGCCGACTATCTCGACGCCCTGCGCGAGCTCGGCATCGGCAAGCGCACCATCGAAATGGAGCGCGACGGCTGGATCCTCATGCAGGCCACCAACCCCGACGACGCCGCCACCTGGATCGCGGACAAACTCGACGCGTTGCGCGACCCCGAATTCGTCGCCCTGTACC
Source organism: Nocardia stercoris (assembly GCF_003696265.1). Classification (GTDB taxonomy): domain Bacteria; phylum Actinomycetota; class Actinomycetes; order Mycobacteriales; family Mycobacteriaceae; genus Nocardia; species Nocardia stercoris. The sequence goes on from NZ_RFFH01000005.1 coordinate 291,827, forward strand.
GGGAATTCGATGCGGCCTTCGACTGGGCGCCCGACGACCCCCGCCTCGCCGAACTCGCCGAACGGTCCCAGCGCTGGATGGAACAGCGCGAGCAGGCCGAACGGGCCGAGACACCGTCAGATCCCGGTGCGGCACAACTGGCGGCCGAGAGCGCCGAACAGCTGTCACCGGCCTGGGACGAACTCACGTCGCTGGCACGGCGCCGCAGCCGTCGCGGCCGCTCGGGGAACTGAATCCGACCGCATCAGCGCGGAAACGGACCGCACCGGTCCATGCCCGAACTGTGGGTGGCAATTCCGCACCGACGATCCGGAACCCGTGCTGGACAGCGGCTTCGGGCGCTACCGCCGGCCCGGAATTCTCCGGCGCAGACCGTCCCCGCGCGAGCTCGCCGACCTGCGGCTCGGGTGGTATGCCTGGCAGCGGCTCATGAGGTGAGCTCCAGGGCTTCGACCAACGGAATCCCGCCCTCGATCGAGTGCGGGACGCGGCGGCGGTCCGGGGAGCCCAGCGCGGCGGTGAGGTCGCCGCCGTCGTGTTCGGCGAGCAGGTCGGCGGAATCCCAGACCAGCAGGGTGGCGCTCACGGTGTGTTCGGCCGCGGAATGGGCCAGGTCGTAGTGGGCGCAGGCGGGGACGTGGGCGTAGGTGATCCACAGGTCGTAGCCGGTCATGAAGAGGTCGAGGTCGAAATCGACAGACAGGCCGAGGAGTTCGCTCTTGCCGTTGTCGTCGACACCGGCGAAGGCCTCGTCCAGGGCCAGCAGGCGGGGGGCCTGCGGGTCGGCCGAATCCAGCATGACGTGGGCCGCGGCGAACAGGGGCAGGTGCAGGGAGACCGACTGCTCGCCGCCGGAGAGCGCGCTGTGGCGGGCCACCGTGAGCCGGTCCTCGGCGCCGTCGGCGGTGACGATGCTGAACGAGAACACCCGCCAGGTGCGGTAATCCAATGTGGTGGCGAGGATTTCGGGGTAGGAGCGTTCGCGGTGGGCGGCGCGGGCGGCCCGGATCTCGGCGGCGAAGTGGGCGCGGATGGTGGCCAGTTCGTCGGCACCGAGGTCGGTCGTGTCGCGGTCGAGGAGTTTGCAGACCGCGCGGGCCGATTCGGTGAGGTTGTCGGCCAGGACCCAGTGCACCCCGATCGTATTGCCGGAGGACATGCGGCGCTGCTTCATCTCGGCGCCCATCTTGGCGATGAGATCGCGGGCGTCGCAGGTACGTTCGTGGATCTGCTGGGCCAGGCCGGTGAGCAGGGCATCCTCGAGGATGCGGCGCTCGGCGTCGGTGAGCAGCAGCTCCTGGTCGGCGCGGGCGGCCGCGATGCGGTCGGCGAAATCGGCGAGGGTGGCGATGCCCTGGTCGTCGTGGACCTGGACGACGGTCAGGCCGTCGGCGGCGTCCCAGTGCACGCGGTAGTCCTGGTGGGTGGTGGACAGGGCCGAGTCGAACTCCTGCAGCGCGGCGGTGACCGCGCTGCGGGTGGACTTGCGCGCCGACTCCCCGGCTCGCACCGAAGACGTTGCCGCGGCGAGACTTTCGAACAGGGCCGTGACCTCGGCGGGCAGTACCGGGGGCACCGTGTCGGCGGTGGCGGTGCCGATCCGATAGAGCAGCTGGTCGGTGGTCGAGAACGCCGCCTCCGTCGCCGGCCACCGGCTCTCGCCGGCCGCGCCGAGCAGGCTGAGCAGGTCGGGATGCGCGTACGGCGCGAGTTGCCGCACGTCGGTGAGCAATTCGGTGAGCGCGGTGCCCAGGGTGGTGTGCGCGGCCCGGTAGGCGCCCTCGGCGGTGCCGGCCGCCTCGATCGCGTCGGCGGCGGCCTTGCGCGCCGACTTCTGTTCCGCCCGGGCGGCATCGATCCGCTCGCGGGCCTGTTCCAGCTGCCGGTCGATATCGGCGGCGGTGGCGCCCAAGGCTTCCCGCAACGTCTCCAGGGTGCGCAGTTGCTCCTCGTACCCGGTGTTCGCCGCCTCGGCCTCCTCGGCGAAAGCCTCGGCGAGATCACGGGATTCGCTGAGCCGGTCACCGGTCTCCCGCGCGCGCTCGGCTTCACGCTGATGGTCGCCGCGCAGCCGCAGCAGGCCGGTGCCGGTGGTCTCGAAGTGCCGGATCGCGGCCGCGAGCGCGTCCAGTTCGGCGGGGTCGCGGGGCGCGTGCCGCTCGGCGGCGACCGCCCGGACCTTCTTGTCCGCCGCGGCGCCGTCGGCGATCGCCTGATCCAGATCCCGCTCGGCCTGCGCCACCGCATCTGCGCGGGACCGCAGCACCCCGGCCGCCTCGGCCACCGCGCGCAGTGCGGCGGGCACGGCGGTGGCGCGCGGCAGCGCCTTGCCGGCCGCGGTGATCGCGGCCAGCTCGGCGTCGGCAGCCGCCTCCGCCTCACGCGCCGCGGCCTCGGCCGCCTCGCTGTCGGCGATACCGGTGGTCAGTTCCGCGAGCCGCAGGGCGCGGCGCCGGGCCCGGGCCGTCGCGCCGATGAATTCGGCGTGGTCCTTGCCGAATCCGCCGAGCTGCACGCCCTGGCGGAACTTGCCGGTGACGGTCACGGCGGGGGCGGCACTGTCGCTGTCGAGCACGCCGTCGTGCACCGTGATCGAGGCGAGGATGGCCGCGACGACGGTGGGCGGCACGGAACCGGACTCGCCCAGGGCCCGGTCGGTGCCGGTGTCGGGGACCAGGAAGTCGGCCAGGGTGCGGCCCGCCGGTCGGTCGGATTCGGGCAGTGCGACCAGGTAGTGGTCCGAATCATCGTGCGGCAGTGCGGGATCCGGCAGGATCCAGGCGTCGAGCAGATCCGCGGACTGCAGGGCGGCCTCGATCCCGGCGGCCTGTTCGGCGGTGACCGGGTCGGCGAAGCGGACCGCGCGCCACAGCGGCGCACCCGGCCGGGCCGTGCGGTCCGCGGTGCGGGCGAGCGAAGGCGGCGGTGCGTCGTCGGTCTCGTCCGCGATGCGGCGCTGCTCGGCGCGCAGCTCGGCGGTCCGTTCCCGCGCGGCCGCCGCCGCGGCGCGGGCCAGGCGCCGCCGCTCCCGCAACTGCTCGAACAGCGGTTCGGTGTGTTCGCCGAGCACCTCGGCCGGACTGCGGGCCTCGTCGTCGCCCACGTTCGCCAGCGCGGCGTCCAGCGCCTCGAACAGCCCGGTCCGCACCGGGCCGTAACTGTCGCGGTGCAGATCCCACCAATCGCGCAGCGCGGCGGCGGCCCGCGAACGGGCCAGTGCCACACCGGCTTCGGCCTCGGCCAGGGCGGCGGCCGCGGCGTCGCGCCCGGCCGTGGCCCGTTGCCCGGCCCGTTCGGCGCGGGCACGATCGGCACCGGCGGCCTCGACCAGCGACAGCGCTTGGCGCACCGCCCGGACGTCGGCGTCGCGCTCCTCGGCGTGACTGCGGACCGTGGTGATGAGGTGGTCGCCGCGCGCCTGCTCCGGCAGTGCGGCCCAAGCGATCCCGGCCTCCTCGGCCGCGGCCCGGAGTTCGTCCTCGCCGCGGGCCAGGGCCGCGGCGGCCGCGGTCGCGGCGGCGGTCGCACGCTCGGCCTCGTCGGCGCGCTGGGAGACGGCCTGCGCCGCCTTGGTCGCCTTGTCCCGGTGCACCGCCGCGGACGCCTCCAGGCGGCGGACCGCGCCGGCCAGATCGTCGAGCTGCTGCTTGCCCTCGTAGGCGCTGGACCGCTGCAGGGTCTCGCGATCGGTCAGAGCCTGCTCGTAGCCCCGGTCGGCCTCCTCGGCCCGGGCGTCGGCCGCGGTGCGCTCGGCGTCGCGGCGTTCGCGCAAGGCGTCCGCCGCGAACAGCGCACTCGTGGCCGCGGTGACCGCGTCGAGGCGGGCGCGGACCTGATCCACATCCGTTCTGGCCTGTACCGCAAGGTATTTGCGGTACACCGTGAGGAACTTGCGGGTCGCGGTGTCGGCCTGTACCAGGCCCTCCAGCGTGCGCCCGACTTCCTCCATATCGCTGAACGACCGCGCGGCGTCGAGCACCAGCTGGTCGTCGAGCGGGCGCAGCCCGTCGGTGAGCGCCTGTGAGAGGCCGCGCGGGTCCAGGTTCTTGGCCAGCTGTGGCCGGCGCAGCGTCAGAATGAGATTGATCAGCTGGTCGTAACGCTGCAGGCCGAGGCCGAACATGCGGGCGTCGATCGCGGCCCGGTAGTCCACCGGCCGGTCGGTGATGGCGTCGATGCCGATCTGCTCGGCGAGCTGCTTGCGGGTCAGCGGGCGGTCGTCCGGGCCGATCAGCGAGAAGTCGACCCCGACTCGGCCGTCGGCCACGAAGTACCAGCGGGTCACCTTGTCCGAGGATCGGGACGCCCGCATCCCGATCCCGACCGTCACCACCTCCGGCCGTTCCAGTTCGCCGCGCGCGAACTCCATCCACACATACGAGTAGGCCGATTCCTGCTTGCGGTACAGCAGATTCGACTTCATCGTGCGTTCCTCGCCCGCGAACGGGTTGAGCCGCCGCGGCTCGATCCGCCCGTCGAGCACGAACGGGAACAGCACCTCGAGCGCCTTGGTCTTGCCGGACCCGTTGGGCCCGCGCAGGACCAGCCGCCCGTCGGCGAAGCAGAACTCCTGGTCCCGGTAGTCCCACAGGTTGATGATCCCCGCCCGGGTGGGCACGAACCGGATACCACCGTGAATGAGGGTCATCGTCGGAATTCCTTCCCCTGCTGTACCGAACACTCTCGCGCCGCCGACCTCTGCCGTCCCGAGCTGCCTGCCGCGGCAGCACGGTGCGTTTGTTCGCCGGGCTGGGTCGAATCGCTGTGTCGCACTGCGCCGCCGTCGCACGTGGAACCGCCGCTCCGACTCGCCGAGCGATACCGCGCTGCGCTGGCTTGCTGCGCCGCGATTCGCGGCCAGAGGACGCGACCGGTGATCGCCGTGCTCACTGCGACCCCGCCGACGCGGCCGAGGCGAACAGTTCGGTCTCGGCGCGGGTGCGTACGGTGACCACGACGCCGCGATATCGGGCCAGTGCCGGCAGGACCGCGAGACCGTCACCGACCGGTGCGACCAGTCGCAGCCGGGTCAGCAGGCCGACGACCTCGGTCGTCAGCGTCCCGACGTCGGCCTGCCACTGCGCGGCGAAGGTGCTGCCGTAGCGGTCGGCGAGTGCACGGACGGTGTCGGCGACCCAGGCACCGGCTACGACCGGGTATTCGTCCACCGGTGGGTCGGCGTCGTCCGGAACCTCTTCCGGCTCATCGGGTTCGGCGATCGGGGCCGGCAGCGCGTGGCGGGGGAGTGCGGCGTCCAGCTCGGCAGCGGCCGAATAGGTATCGACCGGGAACGGGCAGCGGGGCAGGGGATGGTCGAGATCCTGGACCAGGTCGGCGATTTCACCGATGAGCAGCAGCGCGACCTGGGCGAGCGTGCCGGTGCCCGGGAAACGCACATCGGTGAAGCGACCCGACACATCGATCAGCGCCACACCCTCGGCGCGGCGTTCGGCGCGCAGACCGGTGACCTGCTCGACGTCGGCGACGAGTTGCTCCCCGCCGAGCAGCGCCCGCCCGGTCGCGTCGAGATCCGCGCCGTAGACGACCGGGCGCTCGATCAGCGCCCGGCGCACCGCGCGCGCCGCCTTCGCGGATTCGGTTCCGGCGGAACGGCCCTCGCCGTCCTCGCCCAGCAGATCGGCGACCCCGGCCAGCTGTTGCAGCGCCCGCGACGGCCGGAACAGCGCGAACAACACCGATCGGTCGATGTCGTAGAGGGCCTCACCGGCCGTCGGGTCGGCGGCCCAGCCGCCGGCGTCGCCGTCGGCCAGGGTCACCGCGCCGCGCGCCGCGAGCCAGGCCACCGCGTCGACGAAGGCGTCCCGGTCGCCCGCCCGATCGGTCTCCAGTTCCAGGCCCGGCACCCGGGAGGCGTGCGCGGCGACGTGATCGGCCAACTCGGACAACGTGATCTGATCGCCGGCCCGGCCCAGCGTCGCCAGCGCCAGCGCGAGATAGGCGTAGCGGCGGCGGTCGAACACCCGATCGTGCGGGGTGCGGGCCGGGCGGCCGGTGTCGAGGCGGTCCAGCACCGGGAACAACCGGGCCGTGGTCTCGGTGACCTCGAGCCGGTAGCCGAACAGTTCGGCGAAGTCCTCCCGCAGCTCGGTGGCCCAGCGCCGGATCAGCGGCAGCGCAATGCGATCCGGATAGGTCGCAGTGACCAGATGGTTGGCCAGCAGGACCCGGGCGGCCCGCTGGTAACTGTCCAGGGTGAGCGGATCCATGGTCCGCGCGTGCGTCACGACGACCCCGAACCGGTTCGGCCCCGGGTACTCTCGCGGATCTCGAGCCGCCGGTTGTTCAGGTGCAGCAGGCCGCGCGCGGTGGCCACCACGGTGGAACCGGGATGTTCGCGCACGGTGAGGGTGACACCGGCGTCCGAGCCGCTGGTGCCGGTGCGCCCGCTCACCGGCACCCAGGCCGTGGAGGCGGCGTCGAGCAGCCGCAGCAGGACCTCGGTCTCCCGCTCGTCGAGCACGCGCTCGTCCAGGCCGGCGGCCGCGAGCCCGGCGGCCGCCGCGGCGCGAGTGCGCTGCGCGTCGAGCTGGGCCTGGCGCAGCCGGCGGATCCCGGCGTCGTTGCGCTGGATCCGGGAGGGGGCACCCGGGGTGGGTGGCCGGCCGGTCTCGGCGAGGGTGCGCGCGATCTCCAACGGCGGTGCCTCCCACCAGGATCGGTGCGGCGGGATGATATCGGCGTCGGGGTGGGTGAGGCCCAGATGGCGGGGGCGGCCGAGACCGAACACCACGTCGTAGAGGGCGTGCGCGCTCTCGACGGTGGGCGCGGCGGCGAACCAGCCGGCCAGATGGCGCAGCGCGGATTCGCGGCTGACCCCGCCGCGGCGGGTCTCGGTCACCCGGCGCAACAGCGACAGCACCGCGGCGATGGCGCTCATGGTCGCCTCGCGCAGCCGGTCGGCCTCGGTACCGAGATGCCCGTCGCCGGAATCGGCGGCCGCCACGAACCAGCCGCGCAATCCCTGCCAGCGCGAACGCCAATCGGCGGCGCGCTCGTCCACACCGAGCAGCACGCGCTCGTCGCACGCGCCGGCCCGGGCGATCAGCTCCTCGATCCCGGTGTCCTCGACCGCCGTGATGGCGGCGGCGATCCGGGGCGCGAAACGGGCCAGGTCCATACTGAATTCGCGCATATGGGCCAGCAGGGCGTCCTTGTGGGCCAGGAACGCCTTCGGGGTGGCCTCGGTGGTCCGGACCAGATCGCCCAGGGTGAGATAGAAGTGCGCCGCCCGGTCGGCCAGTTCGCAGAGCGCGGTGTCGAGGCGGTTGAGCACTCGGTACACCCGTTCCGCGTCACCGGCCCGATTGGCCTGGGCGAGCGCCTCCAGATCGGCGAGCAGTTCCGGCAGTACCAGCCGGGACAGGGCCGCTTCGTCGAGGCGGGCGCCCAGCACCTCGGTGACCGTGCGGTACGCGTGGTAGCCGGCCTGGGAGAACTGATACACGAAGTGCCGGTTGCGATATTCGGCCAGGGTCGCGGCGCGGCTGCCGTCGTAGCTGCGTTCCAGCACACCCCACCGATGCAGCTGCTCGAGCAGCGGGCCGACCTCGGTGGCGGTGCGTTGCGGCGCGCCCGGCAGCCGGGTCAGCGTGTCGGCGACCTCGCTGGCGTGCAGCAGAACCACATAGGCGCCGCGCGCGTGATCGAACGCCCGCAGCACCCACAGATATTCGCCGCGCTTGTCCGCGGTCGCGAAGGAGAACAGGCGCAGCCGGTCCTCGGCGGTGGCGGCGTCGATTCCGGCGGGCGCGAACGGAACTCGCGCCCGGCCGTCGAACAGGCCGGCACCGGCAGCGTCGAACAGGGCCGGGTCCGGCGCCGGAACGGCGGCGTCAGCGTATCGCCCGGTATCGGCGGACGGCACAGGTGACGGCGCTGTCGGCGGTTCGGATCCCGGTCGGAGCAATCCCCCAGCGGACTCGGTCACCGGCCCAGAGTAGTACGGTCACCGCCGATCCCGTCGCCGCACCCGCCAGCCGCACACCCAGCCGCACACCCGCCTCAGTCGGCGGCGGGAACCGCCAGCGCCGACCGCTCGACGGTCAGCACGCTCTCGGCGTGGTGTTCGGCGTGGTAGGCCTTACCGCCGCCGTTGAGGCCGAACAACCGCTTCGACCACAACAGCCACACCACCGCGGCCACATTGATCAGGAACGCGCCCAATCGCAGCACGGTCACCTTCTCGGTGAGCTCGTAGACCTCCAGCGGCAGGAAGATACCGGTCGCGATCACCGCGAAGTACTCACCCCAGCGCTGCACCAGCCACAACCCGACCGCCTCGATGATCTCGATCGCGGCATAGGCGGCCAAACCGACGGCCACCCAGGTCAACATGGTCGGCGACGTGGTCCAGCCCTTCTCGATGAAGTGCACGATCTTGGAAGAGTCCGGGTTCCAGCCGATCTGGTCGGCCAGCGGGCGGATCAGCGGCATCTCCCGATCGAACGCGTCCTTCAGCTTGTGCTGGGAACCGCGCACCTTGTACACGCCGTAGGCCAGGGCCAGGAACACCACCCCGCGCAGCACCCGTTCGACGGCCAGGAAACGCATGATCAGCCGGTCGCGCAGCAACCGGCCCGACGGCATCTCCGGGGCATCCTCGGCGGGCCCGCTGCGGCGTGGGTCTCCGAGCACGAAATCGCCGCAGCGCAGGCAGCGCCACGCCTGCCCAGCGGCGGTGTCGACCCGCAGTCGCGCGGCCAGTTCCGGGTGGTCGGTGGGGCCGTAGGTCTCGTGTCCTGACCAGGCGCAGCTGTTGAGCGCGAAATCCATTGCGCGAGACTATCCGGATCAGCAGGTCCGCGCCGAGTCGGCGGTCAACGCGCGCAGCGGTTCGAGATACGCGCGGGTGCGGGGATCGCCGGGGAAGCGCGTGGACAGCTCCTGCGCCGCCTCGCCGGCGATGAACAGCAGCGACGGCAGCGAACGGCGGCGCCCGTCGAGCCCGCGCACGCCCTCGGCCACAGCCAGTTCGAGATCGCCCGCCCGGGCCGCGACCACCGCGAGGGTCAAGTGCGCCTCCGCGACCCGCATCGGGGCGCGTTCCACTCCTTCCGGGCCGACGGCGGTGCGCAGCACCTCGGTCGCGTGGTCGCGGGCGCGACGGTCGTCGCCGGCGACGCGGTAGCAGTCCATGGCGTAGAAGTCGAATTTCTGTGCGTCGGCGGCGAAGTGGTTGTCCAGATCGACCGGTTGCGGCAGATGGTCGAGGACCGCGCGGCCGTGCCGCAAGGCGGTCTCCATGGCGCTGCGGTCCCCGAGCCGGGCCCAGGCCTTGGCCTGCTGGGCGGCCAGCTGGACCGCCGCGGCGGTGTGGCCCGCGGCGGCACCGGCGCTCGCCGCGATCTCGGCCGCGCCGCGCCGGTTGCCCTGGGTCAGCGCGAACCAGGCGGCGAGTTCGGCTGCCCAGGCGACCAATTCGTCGTGTTCGGCCTCCTCGCCCAGGGATCGCGCGGCACACCGGGTGGCCTCCGCCGCGCCGCGATGGCCCAGGTCGTATTCGACACATCCGACCAGCAGCGCCACCCAGCCGGCCAGTTCCAGGACCCGCCGGTGCTGGGCCAGGGTCAGCCGGCCGTCGAGCAGCGAGGTGATCCGGCGCAGCCAGGCCGTGCCCTCGAGCAGCAGGTCGTGCGGTTCCGCACGGGAGTATTCGTGGCACAGCCGGTCGGCGGTGATGGTGATGGCGTCCAGGGTTGCGTCCGAAACGTCCGACATGCGAAGACGACTCACGAATTCGAGCGTGTCCATGCCGGTGGCGGAAAGCAATTCGTCGTCGCGGTTGGGGCGGACCCGCGGGAAGAACGCCGCGGTCACGGTGTCGAAGGCGGCCGAGATCAGTGGCGCGTAGAAGTCGTCGGGGCGCGACTCGCCGGATTCCCAACGGCGCCAATTCCGCAGGAGTGTGTTGTCCGTGGGTAGGTTGTGGTTCGCCTTGGCGCGCATGGCTCGAACGGCATCGGCCTGGGACCAGCCGCGCGCGTCACGTTCGGAACGCATGCGGACTGCCCACACTGGTCGATCGTCTCCCGACGGCACGCTTGTTAGTATCCCACCAGTTAACGCAAGATGGCCCGGATAGGGCACATGGATGTCACCGTCTTGACATCTGCAATTGCATTTGTGCGTACGTCATCCTGTACACGGGCGACGATTCCGGCAGCAGCCGAGTCGGTTTCCCCGTGATCGGCCGAGCCGCGCAGGTGGCCGGAGCCGAGGCCGCAAAGGGTGACTCCCGCGAACGGCCCGGATCATGCGGGAAATGTCCGACAACAGAACAGCGAGTCCCATTACATCCAAACGGAGGTTCGGGTGGAAGCGTTGATCTATGGATACGTGCGTGACGATCTGGCGGACGACCATGTCGCGGAGCTGGAGGACGCCATGTGCACGCTGGCCGCGTCGGAAGGCTTGTGCTTCGCGGCCACGTTCCATGAATCGACTCCGGGCGACGGCACCGCGTTCGCGGAGCTGACCGCCGAGTTGAAACGAGCCGACGCGCACCACGTCGTGGTGCCGTCGTTGGATCACCTTGCCGGGCAGACGATCCCACGCGACCTGCTGATCGCGAAGCTGGCTTCCGAAGCGGCGGCACGGGTTTGGGCCGTCGACGAGCTGTCCCCGCCGACCGCACCGCGGCGGGGCCAGGTGCGCTGAACCGGTACGGGTAGCGCCGGCCGGGTGGCCGGCGCCCACCGCGCTGCCGTCAGATGCCGAAGCCACCCGGGCCGCCGCGGCGGCGCAGGTACTTCTCGAACTCCGCCGCGATCGCGTCGCCGTCGATCTTGGCCATCGCGTCGTCGATGTCGACGGCCGCGTCACCGCGCTCCTCGAGCGAGCGCACGTACTCGGCGATCTCGTCGTCGCCCGCGGTCATCTCGTCGACCGCCGACTCCCAGTCCTCCGACTGGCCGGGCAGCTCGCCGAGCGGCACCTCGATGTCGAGCACGTCCTCCACCCGGTGCAGCAGCGCGATGGTGGCCTTCGGGTTGGGCGGCTGCGAGACGTAGTGCGGCACCGCCGCCCAGAACGAGATGGCCGGCACACCGGCCCGCACGCAGGCGTCCTGCAGCACACCGGTGATCCCGGTCGGCCCCTCGTAGCGGGTCTGTTCGAGGTTGAACCGCTCGGCCGCCTCCTTGCTGTAGGCGGTGCCGGTCACCGGCACGGGCCGGGTGTGCGGGGTGTCGGCGAGCAGGGCGCCCAGGATCACGACCGTCGTCACACCGAGCTGTTCCACCACCTCGAGCAGGTCGGTGCAGAAGCTGCGCCAGCGCATGTTGGGTTCGACGCCGCGCAGCAGCACCACGTCGCGTTCGCTGCCGGGCGGGGAGCACACCGACAGGGTCGTCGACGGCCACTGGATCTCCCGGGTGACCCCGTCGACCTGGCGGACGGTCGGACGGTTCACCTGGTAGTCGTAGTAGTCCTCGGAGTCCAGCTCGGCGAGGGGTTCGGCGTCCCAGATCAGTTCCAGGTGTTCCACGGCTCCACTGGCCGCGTCGGCTGCGTCGTTCCACCCTTCGAACGCCGCCACGAGGATCGGATTACGCAACGTCGGCAGGTCCGGATCGGGTGTTGCACTGGGGTTCACCCGGCAAGCCTACGGTGTAAGGCGGCGGGTCTTCATCGCATATCGAGCGAACGCGCGTGTCGCGCGGCACCGGGCGGGAATCGGGTAACGGCCACGGTTGTCGGGCGTGTGGGGTTCGTGTCGGCGGCTCCCACTACGCTTGGGGGCATGTCTGGGTCCTCTCGCGCCGGGTTCGATACCTCCACATTCGACACCTCACTGCTCGACACGCTCGCGTCGCGTGTCCTGATCGGTGACGGCGCCATGGGCACCATGCTCCAGGCCGCCGATCTCTCGCTCGACGATTTCCGCGGTCTGGAAGGCTGCAACGAGATCCTCAACGAGACCCGGCCCGATGTCCTGCGTCACATCCACCGGGCCTATTTCGAGGCCGGCGCGGACGCGGTCGAGACCAACACCTTCGGCTGCAACCTGTCGAATCTGGGCGACTACGACATCGCCGACCGCATCCGCGACCTGTCCGAGCGCGGCACCCGGCTGGCCCGCGAGGTCGCCGACGAGATGGGACTCACCGCCCACGGCACCCCGCGCTACGTGCTGGGCTCGATGGGCCCGGGCACCAAACTGCCCACGCTCGGCCACACCACCTTCGACGTGCTGCGCGGCGCGTACCTCGAGGCCGCGCTCGGCATGCTCGACGGTGGCGCCGACGCCATCCTGATCGAGACCTGCCAGGACCTGCTGCAGGTCAAGGCGGCGGTGCTGGGCAGCCGCGACGCGATGGCCCGGCTCGGGCGGCGCATCCCGATCATCACCCACGTCACGGTCGAGACCACCGGCACCATGCTGGTCGGCAGTGAGATCGGTGCCGCGCTGACCGCGCTCGAGCCGCTGGGCATCGACATGATCGGCCTGAACTGCGCCACCGGTCCGGACGAGATGAGCGAGCATCTGCGGCATCTGTCCAAGCACGCGCAGATCCCGGTGTCGGTGATGCCGAACGCGGGCCTGCCGGTGCTGGGCGCCAACGGCGCGGAGTACCCGCTGGCGCCGGACGAGCTGGCCACCGCGCTGCGCGGCTTCGTCACCGATTTCGGGTTGTCGCTGGTCGGCGGCTGCTGCGGCACCACACCGGAGCACATCCGGCAGGTCGCGGCCGCGGTCGCCGAGGTGCAGCCCGCGGTGCGGCACCCGGAGCACGAGCCGAGCGTCTCCTCCATCTACACCACGGTGCCGTTCGAGCAGGACGCCTCGATCATGATGATCGGTGAGCGGACGAATGCCAACGGCTCCAAGGCTTTCCGCGAGGCCATGCTCGCGCAGGACTGGCAGCGCTGCGTCGACATCGCCAAGGACCAGACCCGCGACGGCGCCCACATGCTCGACCTGTGTGTCGACTACGTCGGCCGTGACGGTGCGATCGACATGGCCGAGCTGGCCGGTCGCCTGGCCACCGCGTCCACGCTGCCGATCATGCTCGACTCCACCGAGACGCCGGTCCTCAAGGCCGGTCTGGAGAAGCTCGGCGGCCGCTGTGCGGTGAACTCGGTCAACTACGAGGACGGCGCCGGCCCGGAGTCGCGCTTCCAGCAGACCATGGCCCTGGTGGCCGAGCACGGCGCCACCGTGGTCGCGCTCACGATCGACGAGGAGGGTCAGGCCCGCACCGCCGAGAAGAAGGTCGAGATCGCCGAGCGGCTGATCGCCGACATCACCGGCAACTGGGGGCTCGACGAATCCGACATCATCGTCGACTGCCTCACCTTCACCCTGGGCACCGGCCAGGAGGAGTCGCGGCGCGACGGCCTCGAAACCATCGAGGGCATCCGCGAACTCAAGCGCCGGCACCCGAACGTGCAGACCACGCTGGGGCTGTCGAACATCTCCTTCGGTCTGAACCCGGCCGCGCGGCAGGTGCTGAACTCGGTCTTCATGCACGAATGTGTCCAGGCCGGACTGGATTCCGCGATCGTGCACGCCTCGAAGATCCTGCCCATGGCCCGGATCCCCGAGGAGCAGCGCGAGACCGCGCTGGACCTGGTCTACGACCGCCGCCGCGAGGGCTACGACCCGTTGCAGAAGCTGATGGCCCTCTTCGAGGGTGTCTCGGCGGCCTCGTCGAAGGCGTCGCGGGCCGAGGAGCTGGCGGCGCTGCCGCTGTTCGAGCGGTTGGCCCAGCGCATCGTCGACGGTGACCGCAACGGCCTCGAGGCCGACCTGGACGCGGCCATGACCGAGGTCCCGCCGCTGCAGATCATCAACGAGACCCTGCTGTCGGGCATGAAGACCGTCGGCGAGCTGTTCGGGTCCGGCCAGATGCAGCTGCCGTTCGTGCTGCAGTCCGCCGAGGTCATGAAGACGGCGGTGGCGTACCTGGAACCGCACATGGAGTCCACCGACGACTCCGGCAAGGGCCGGATCGTGCTGGCCACCGTCAAGGGCGACGTGCACGACATCGGCAAGAACCTGGTCGACATCATCCTGTCCAACAACGGCTACGAGGTCGTGAATCTCGGCATCAAGCAGCCGATCGCCACCATCCTCGACGCCGCCGTGGACAAGAAGGCCGACGTCGTCGGCATGTCCGGCCTGCTGGTCAAGTCGACGGTGGTGATGAAGGAGAACCTCGAGGAGATGAACGTCCGCGGGGTGGCCGACCAGTTCCCGGTGCTGCTCGGTGGTGCCGCGCTGACCCGCGCCTACGTCGAGAACGACCTCGCCGACATCTACGCCGGTGAGGTGCACTACGCACGCGACGCGTTCGAGGGCCTGCGGCTGATGGACGAGATCATGACCGTCAAGCGTGGCGGCGGGCTCGACCCGGACAGTCCGGAGGCGATCGCCGCCAAGGCCAAGGCGGCCGAGCGCAAGGCCCGGCACGAGCGGTCCAAGCGCATCGCGGCCGAGCGCAAGGCCGCCGAGGTGCCCGTCGAGGTGCCGGCGCGGTCCGACGTGGCGGCCGACCTGCCGGTCCCGGTGCCGCCGTTCTGGGGCACGCGCGTGGTGAAGGGCCTGCCGGTCGCCGAGTACTCGGGCATGCTCGACGAGCGCGCGCTGTTCCTGGGGCAGTGGGGCCTGCGCGGCCAGCGCGGCGGCGACGGGCCCGATTACGACGAACTGGTGGCCGCCGAGGGCCGGCCGCGGCTGCGGGCGTGGCTCGACCGGCTGTCCACCGAGGGTGTGCTGCAGCACGCCGCGCTGGTGTACGGCTATTTCCCGGTGGTTTCCGAGGGCGACGATGTGATTGTTCTCACCGAGCCGAATCCGAATGCGGCCGAACGGGTTCGATTCACCTTCCCACGGCAGCAACGGGACCGATTCCTGTGTATCGCCGATTTCGTGCGTTCCCGCGAGCTGGCGGTACAAACGGGCCAGGTCGATGTGCTGCCGTTCCAGCTGGTCACGATGGGTCAGCCCATTGCCGACTTCGCGAATCGCCTGTTCGCCGAGAACAATTACCGCGATTACCTGGAGGTGCACGGCATCGGTGTGCAGCTCACCGAGGCGCTCGCCGAATACTGGCACCGTCGTATCCGCGAAGAGCTTGTGCTGGAAGGACATTCGGTCTCCACGGAGGACCCGGCCGACGTGTCGGAGTACTTCAAGCTCGGATATCGTGGCGCGCGTTACTCGTTCGGCTACGGCGCGTGCCCGGAGTTGGAGGATCGTGCGAAACTTGTCTCGCTGTTGGACGCCGGGCGCATCGGTGTGACCTTGTCCGAGGAGTTGCAGTTGCATCCGGAGCAGTCCACGGATGCTTTCGTGCTGCTGCATCCGGAGGCGAAATACTTCAGCGCATAGGTTGATTCAGGTTCGGGCTCCGCACGCATTCGCAGGGCGGCTCGGCGTGTGAGCTCTCAGGAGGGGTGCAAGACGATGACGGCAGACCGGCTGATCGCGGGGCGGTATCGGCTAGTCGATCCGGTCGGTTCGGGGGCCATGGGAGTGGTCTGGCGCGCGGAGGACGTGCGGCTGCGACGCACCGTCGCGGTCAAGCAGCTGCTGCTTGCGCCCGGCCTGACCAAGGCGCAGGCGCTGGAGGCGAAGCTGCGCGCGATGCGGGAGGGGCGGATCGCCGCCCGCCTGCACCATCCCAACGCCGTCACCGTCTTCGACATCACCGAGGAGGACGGCCAGCCCTGGCTGGTCATGGAGTACGTCGACGCCCGCAGTCTCGCCGCCCTGATGCGCGACGAGGGCAAGATGGAGCCGCAGCAGGTCGCCGACATCGGTGCCAAGGTCGCGGCCGCGCTGGCGGCCGCGCACACGGCCGGAATCGTGCACCGGGACGTGAAACCGGCCAATATCCTCGTCGCGGACAACGGCACGGTGAAGCTGACCGACTTCGGCATCTCCCGGGCCACCGGCGATGTCACCGTCACCTCGACCGGATTCCTGGCCGGTACCCCCGCCTACCTGTCGCCCGAGGTGGCCCGCGGTGAGGACCCGGAGCCGTCGTCGGACGTGTTCGCGCTGGGTTCCACGCTGTACGCGGCAGTGGAGGGCGCGCCGCCGTTCGGTGAGGGGGAGAACCCGCTCGCGGTCCTGCATTCGGTGGCCGGCGCCGACGTGCCGCAGCCGGTGCGGGCCGGCGCGCTGGGCCCGGTGCTGATGAGCCTGCTGGCAGCCGACCGCGCGACGCGGCCTACCGCACTCGAGGCGCAGCGGGAACTGGAGGCGGTCGCCGAGGGCCGGGCGCCTTCCGCGACGCTGGTGCTGCCGCAGCCGAAGGAGCCCGCCGCCGACGAGACCACGGTCCTGCCCGGCGGCACCGCGGCGGCCGAGCCGGCCGCGGCCGCGGCGCCGGTCCCGGTGGCGGCGCCGAACTCGCAGCGCACCACCGTCGTGATGCTCACCGTCGCGGTGGGGGTGCTGGTGGTGGTGCTGGGTGTCGTTCTGGTGATGCGCAACGGGTCCGACGGCCCGCAGGTGCAAGCCTCGGCGACGTCGACGGCACCGCCGGTCGCGCCGCTGCCCGCCGATTCCGGGTCGGCGACGTCGCCCGCGACGACGGCGGCGACGACCACCGCGGCGCGTCCGACCACGACGACCACCTCGGCCACGTCCACGTCCGCGTCCGCGTCGGCCACCTCCACCACGACCACGACCACCTCGGCCGCGCCGATCCCGGTGGCGGCCAACGCTGCCGGTTTCGTCGCCGGGTACTACGGCATGCTTCCGGGCAACGTCGGTGGCGCCTGGTCGATGCTGTCGCCGTCGTATCAGTCGGCGGCGGGCGGTTACGGCAGCTACCAACAGTTCTGGGCGCAGTTCGCGGCGGTCGCCGTCTCCGGCCTGAACCAGAACGGTGACACCACCTCCGGCACGGTCACCTACACCTACAAGAACGGCTCGACCACCTCCGAGCACCGCTGGTTCCGGGTCGGCAACGACGGCAGCGGGCACCAGGTGATCCTCGACTCGCAGATCGGCTGAACTCCGATGACCGAACTCGCCGGGGTGCTGTGGGACATGGACGGCACGCTGCTGGATTCGGAGAAGCTCTGGGACGTCGCGGTCCGGGAACTGTCGCTGGCGCTGGGCGGCCCGCTGACCGAGGCGACCCGGCACGCGCTGGTCGGTGCGCCGGTCCTGGATTCGCTCGTCACGGTGTTCCGGGCGGTGGGCCGCGAGCCCACACCCGCCGAGCTGGACGAGGCCGCCGCCTGGCTCGAGGCGCGGGTCAGCGAGTTGATGGACGGGCCGATCCCGTGGCGGCCGGGCGCCCGGGAGGCGCTGGCGGCGGTGCGGGCGGCCGGTGTCCCGATGGCGCTGGTCACCAATACGAATCGGTCGATCACCGAGCTGTCGCTGAACACGCTGGGGCGGGAGTGGTTCGCGGCCACGGTCTGCGGCGACGAGGTGTCGGCGCCCAAGCCCGCCGCCGACCCGTACCTGCGCGCCGCCGAGCTGCTCGGTGTCGACCCGAGTGCCTGTGTGGCCGTGGAGGATTCGATCAACGGCAGCCGGTCGGCGGTCGCCGCCGGCTGCGTGGTGCTGGTGGTGCCGTGCGAGATCGTGGTGCCGCCGGCGCCGGGAATCGTGTTCCGCGACACGCTGATCGGGCTCACGGTCGCCGAATTGGCCGGCCGGGTGGACCGGATCGCGCTGGGGTGACCCGCTAGCTACTGCTCGACGTAGCGGGACAGGATCCGGGTGTACTCGCTGAACAGCGGCTGCGCGAAGATCTTCGGGTTCTTGCTGTAGCTCAGCGAGAACTTGGGGCAGGTGGCCTGCGGGTTGCCCGCGAGCCGGTCGTGCCCGATCTCGTGGCCGGTGGCGGATTCGAAGATCGTCACCAGGTAGCTGGCCTGGAACAGCGGTACCGAGCGGTCACCCATCGGGCAGTCGGCCAGGAAGCTGCCGTCGTCGTCGCGGTCCATGCAGGCCACCAACTGGACGTTGCGCGGGTTCAGGTCGTCGCCGGACCATTCGGTGGCGCGGTCGGCGGGCAGCTTGTCGGGGCGGACCATGGTGTCGGTGCTGTCCTCGATGAACAGCGCCACGGGGTGCGGTCGCGCCCCGCGGTAGGCGGAGGTCTGCGGATAGAACTGGCGGGCCATCCGCCCGGCGCAGGCCTGCTGCAGGTCCGCCAGCTGGCGCACGTCGCCGACGTGCTGCTTGGGCGCGAAAACCGTCCAGTAGGCGGCATAGCCGAGCAGCAGCGCCATGATTCCCGCCACACCGACGAGGATGAACTTCCGGTAGCCGGCGGGGACCAGGAGCACGAACCAGATCGTGGGCGGCGCCAGCGCGATGAGCCCGAAGATGGTGCCGAATTCCGGACTGCCGCTGCTGTAGTCGTAGTAGGCGACCGAGCCGGCGACCAGGAACACCAGCAGCATCGCAGTGGCCACGGATTCGCCTCCACAACAACGATGCCCGGTTCACGGGCCGTGGGGGCGTGGAACCGGTGGAACAGGATCCGAGTCAGTCTACCGGTCCGGTTCAGGCCGAATGTCGCAGTGGCGCACGGGCGTATCGAAATCACGGTAGGTCGCGGAACTATGTCGATGCGCTATTACCGGTGGTGTGCCTGCCGGTTGCCGATCCGGCGTCCGTGCCGCTTCTCCGGCCGAAATCGATGCGGCCGAATTCCGGTGTGTCCATTCGGTGCCCATATGCGGCCTCGTGAAACCTCCTGCCGCCGATGCTGTCCGGATTCCGCGAAAGTCGCACATTTCGAAAGTTGCTGTGATGTACCGGCCCGCATGGGTCGCATGCCGAATCGCGCCGATATCTCGCGAACGGGAGGCGGTTTCCGGCCGTTGCCGTCAGAATGGCTTTATGACGTCGAGTGCGGGGCAGGTGACGGGGGTTGGCTCGGAAGACGGGGCAGCGCAAGGGAATCCGGGTGGAATCGGTCATCTGGTAGATACCGACCGGTACCCTCTCGAGGCGGGAGCGGCCGGACGCGCGGCGGTGCTGGACCGCGCTCGGGCCGAATTGGCAGCCGACGGCTGCTGCATTCTTCCCGGATTCGTCCGGGCCGAACTTCTGGAAAAGTTACGCGCGGAAGGCGAATTACTCGCGCCCCACGGCTATTACACGGTGGAGCGAGTCAATGCCTACAACATTCCGCTGGACGCCGAGCTGCCCGCGGATCATCCGGCCCGGATCGTGATGGAACGCGGTAACGCGTTCGTTGCCCGGGATCTCATTCCGGCGACGGCGCTCATCGAAGTGCTGTACTCGCACGAACAGTTCCGGCGATTCGTGGCCGACTGTTTTGGCCTGGCCGAACTGCACGAATACACCGACCCGCTCGCCGGTCTGGTACTGAACGTGGTGTCGCCCGGTATGTCGCATCCATGGCATTTCGACACCAACGAATTCACCGTCAGCATGCTCACCCAGGAGCCCGAATCCGGGGGAGTCTTCGAATACTGCCCGGCCATTCGCTCGCCGCAGGCGGAGAACCTCGCCGACGTCCGGCGGGTGCTCACCGGCTCCGGCGACGACCTGATCCGCCGGATCACGCTGCGCCCCGGTGACCTGCAGCTCTTCCAGGGCCGGTTCTCCCTGCACCGGGTCTCACCGGTGGCGGGCACGCGGCAGCGGCACACCGCGATCTTCGCCTACAGCGAACAGCCGGGCGTCATCGGCGCCGTCGAACGCACCCGGCAGTTGTTCGGGCGCGTTCTCCCGGCTCATCTGGCCGCGACCGGAAATTCGGTTCGCGGCGATCAATTGCTCGACTGAGAGGGGAATCCCGTGACGGTTTCGCTGGACACCACCGGGAAAGCGTCGTTCGACGACATCTACGAGCGGCCCGATCCTCGCGACTATTACCGCCGAATGTCCGAATTGGACTATCGGATACCCGAATTGGCCAAACCGACCTTCCAGAAGCTGATCGAGGACTGGCGCACCGACACCGGCGCCGCGCCCACCGTGCTCGACATCGGCTGCTCCTACGGGGTCATCGCGGCCCTGCTGCGGCTGGACACCACCGTCGAGTACCTCAGCGAGCACTATCGCGACGGCGACACCGCCACGCACATCGCCCGGGACCGGGAACTGCTGGCCACCCGCGATCTCCTGCCCGACGTGCGGTTCATCGGCATGGACATCGCGGCCCCGGCCCTGGAGTACGCGACCGCGGCCGGCCTGCTGCACGACTACGTGCACGCCGATCTGGAGTCCGGGGAGGCGACCCCGGCGCAGCGGGAACTGCTGGCGTCGGCCGATCTGGTCGTCTCCACCGGCTGCGTGGGCTACGTCACCGAGCGCACGCTGCTGCAAGTGGCCAGGGCCTCGGGACAGCGCCTGCCGCGGATGGCACACTTCGTACTGCGCATGTTCAGTTTCGAGCCGATGGCACGGCAGCTGGCCGACCTCGGGTACCGGATCGAACGGGTGCCGGGTACCTTCCCCCAGCGCCGATTCGCCTCCGAGGCCGAGCGCGATCAGGTATTGAAGTCGTTGCACGCCAAAGGAATCGACCCGACCGGCTGTGAGGCCGACGGGTGGCTGCATGCGGAGCTGTTTCTGTGTGTGCCCGATGAACCCGCCCGTGCCTGAAGACCCGTAACCTGCCCCCCTTCTTCGAAGAGGACAATCAGTGACAGTGTCGACCTGGACCGACCTTCCCGATACCGGCGAGGGCACCTTCGCCTTCGACGACCAGCTTCCCCGTGTGCCGTTGCCGACCCTGGACGACAGCTGCGCGCGCTTCCTGCGCTGGTGCGCACCGCTGCTGACCGAGGCCGAGTACGCCGAGACCGAGCGGGCGGTGGCGGATCTGCTGCGCCCGGACGGCCCCGGCCGCATCCTGGCCGCGGATCTGGAGCGTTTCGACGCCAAACCCGGCGTGGGCAGCTGGCTCGACGAGTTCTGGCCCTCCCGGTATCTGGGCCGGCGCGACCGGATCGCATTGAACGCGAACTTCTTCTTCCACTTCCGCGACGACACACCGCTGGCGCGGTCGACCTCGGCCGAGCAGGCCGACCGCGCCGCGGCGCTGATCACCGCCGCGGTGAACTACAAGCTGGGCCTCGACGTCGAGGCGATCCCGCCGGCGACCCAACGGGGTACGCGACTGTCCATGGCGCAGAACAAGTTCCTGTTCTCCGAGACCCGGATCCCGGGCAGCCCACAGGATTCCGTGCGCGTGCCCTACACCGACGAGTGGCCCGGCCCCTCGCGGGCCCGCCACATCGTGGTGCTGCGCCGCGGCGCCATGTTCCGCTTCGACGTGATCGGGGCCGAGGGCGTGCCCTACGCCACCGCCGACCTCGCCGCGGGACTGCGGGAGATCCTGAGCGCGGTGCGTGAGCCGGTGCCGACCGACCTCGCCGCCGGGCACCTGACCACCTTGGCGCGGGCCGAATGGGCCGGTGTCCGTACGGAACTCGCCGCCGACCCGGTGAACCGGGCCGCGCTGGACACCATCGAGACCGCGCTGTTCTGCGTCTGCCTCGACGACGTCGACCCGGCCGATCTGCAAGAGTCCTGCGACGCGCTGCTCGCCGGTGACAGCGGCAACCGCTGGTTCGACAAGGCGGTGTCGTTCGTGGTGTTCGGCAACGGCGACACCGGGATCAACGTCGAACACTGCGGTCTCGACGGCACCACGATCCTGTCCTTCGTGGACATGCTGCTGGAGTCCGGCGTGGCCGACCACGCCGAACGGTCCGGCGCGCGCGAGCAGGGCGTGCCCGCGTACGAGCGGATCGAATTCGCGTTCAACCCGCTGCAGCGGGCGACGGTCGCGTCCGCGGCGGCCGCCTTCGCGCAGTTCGCGGCCGACAACGCCACCCTCACCGTGTCCTTCCCGGACTTCGGCACGGACAAGGCCAAGTCGCTGCGCATCTCGCCCGACGCGTTCGCCCAGCTCGCCTACCAGCTCGCGCACCGGCGCAGCAAGGGCCTGACCGGCGCGACCTACGAGTCCATCGCCACCCGGCAGTACCGCAACGGCCGTACCGAGGCGATGCGGGTCGTCACTCCGGAGATGGTCGCATTCGTCGACACCATGGATGACCCGGCCGCAGACGCCGCCGGCAAGCTGGCCGCGCTGCGCACCGCCGCCGACGCCCACGTCGAACGGGCCAAGGAGTGCCAGCGCGGCGATGCCCCCGAGCAGCACCTGTGGGAGCTGCAGTGGATCCAGCGCCGCCGCGGTGAACAGCTCGGCGCCACCGAGCCCATGCCGTTCTTCGACAGCCCCGGCTGGGTGATCACCCGGGACGACTACCTGAGCACCAGTTCGGCGCCGTCGAAGAACATCCACTACTTCGGTTTCGGCTGCACCAGCCCGAAGTGCATCGGCATCGCGTACGTGCTGCTGCCGGACCGGTGGAACCTGTACCTGGCCACCCCGACGGCGGTCGAGCACGAGATGCACGAGTTCGCGGCCCAGTTGCGGATCGCCGCCACCGAGCTGACCGAACTGCTGAGCGGAGAGTAGGGACTCGTCGGCACCCGGCCGCCGGATTCGATTCGGTGGCCGGGTGGCCGGTGGGAATCGCTGCCGCTGCTGCGGATCACTGTCGTGTGGCCTGGGTAACTCGCCGGGTACGGTCGGAATCGGTGTCCTCGGTGACCGCCGCGACGGTTAGCTGACCGGTGGCCGCGCTCGGCTGCCCGCGAATCGGTCAGGGGTGGCGGTCCGGCTAGTATGAACGCCCGTGAAGACTTTCGAAACCTTGTTCGGCGAGCTGCAGGATCGTGCGGTCAACCGGCCCGAAGGGTCCGGGACCGTCGCGGCGTTGGACGCCGGGGTGCATGCGCAGGGCAAGAAGGTTCTGGAGGAGGCCGGCGAGGTCTGGATCGCCGCCGAGCACGAGAGTGACGAGCACCTGGCCGAGGAGATCTCGCAGTTGCTGTACTGGGTTCAGGTGCTGATGGTGGGCCGGGGTCTGCGGCTCGAGGACGTGTACCGACATCTGTGAGCCTGCCCCGCGCGCTCACCGATCACACCCCCGGCGGTGCCGGGCACACACTCAGCTTGTCCGGAAAGGACACCACCTCCGATGCTTCGCGTTGCCGTACCCAACAAGGGTGCCCTGTCCACTTCTGCCGTCGAAATCCTGTCCGAGGCGGGATACCGCAAGCGCACCGATTCGCGTGACCTGTCGGTGCTCGACCACAACAACCAGGTCGAGTTCTACTTCCTGCGGCCCAAGGACATCGCCATCTACGTCGGCTCGGGTGAGCTGGACCTCGGCATCACCGGCCGCGATCTGGCGCTGGACTCCGGCGCCCCCGTACAGGAGCGGCTGCAGCTGGGCTTCGGCCGGTCGGCGTTCCGCTACGCCGCGCCCGCGGGCCGGGAGTGGAAGGTCGAGGACCTGGCCGGCAAGCGCATCGCGACGGCGTACGCCAACCTGGTCCGGTCCGATCTGGCCGCGCGCGGGATCGAGGCCGAGGTGATCCGGCTCGACGGCGCGGTGGAGATCTCCATCCAGCTCGGCGTGGCCGACGCCATCGCCGACATCGTCGAATCGGGCCGCACGCTGCGCCAGCACGGGCTGGCCCCGTTCGGCGACCCGCTGTGCGACTCGGAGGCGGTGCTGATCGAGGCCGCCGGCGCCGACCACGACGACAAGGGCCGCAATCAGCTGGTCGCTCGCATCCAGGGCGTGGTCTTCGCGCAGCAGTACCTGATGCTGGATTATGACTGCCCGAAGGCGCTGCTGGACGAGGCGGTGCGGATCACCCCGGGCCTGGAGTCGCCGACGGTGTCCCCGCTCAACGACCCGGCCTGGGTCGCGGTGCGCGCGCTGGTGCCGCGCAAGCAGGGCAACGGGGTCATGGATCAGCTCGCCGAGCTGGGCGCCAAGGCGATCCTGGCCACCGACATCCGCTCCTGCCGCGCCTTCTGAGCCGTCACTGCGCCGGGTACGGCGGCGTCGTGCCGCCGAACGCGGGGCACAGCGGCTGGAAGTCGCAGAAGCGGCAATAGGTTCCTGGGTTCGGCGGGAAGTCGCCGGACTCGCGGGCGGCGCTGACGGCCCGCCACAGCGCGGCCAGGATCTGCTCGAATCGCAGCAGTTCCGTGCGGTCGGGCGCGTAGGTGAGGATCTCGCCGTCGGCCAGGTAGAGCAGGCGCAGCTGGTCGGCGAGGATGCCGCGGGAACGCAGCAGGATCAGCGCGTAGAACTTGAGCTGGAACAGGGCCGCGCCCTCGCGTTCGGTGCTGGGGGTGCGGCCCGTCTTGTAGTCGACGATCCGCAGCTGCCCGGTCGGGGCGACGTCGATGCGGTCGACGTAGCCGCGCAACGGGGTGCCGTCGGCGGTGGTGGCCTCGACCAGTTCCTCGCGCGACTGCGGGTCGAACGCGGTCGGGTCCTCCAGCCGGTAGTAGCCTCGGACCAGCCGATCCGCTTCGGCCACAAAGGAATCGGTGTCGCCGTCGTCGAGCACCTCGGCCAGGCGCGGCTCCTGCGCCAGCAAACGGGCCCAGGTCGGCGCCACCAGGGCCGCAGCGCGCTCGACGTCGCGTTCACTGCTGGGTAGCTCGTAGAGCGACTCGAGGACGGCGTGGACGACGGTGCCGCGCACCGCATATCGCGACGGGCGCTCGGGAATCCGGTCGACGGCGCGGAAGCGGTATTTCAGCGGGCACTGCTTGAAATCTATTGCCCGCGAAGGCGACAACGCCGGCGCGCGTTCCTCGGTGGCGTCCGGGGCCGGGGTAGTCGTCGGTGACGTGGACATACCTGGCAGGCTAACCAGAGGTACCGACAAACACGCAGAACGGAGATCCATGACCGCCAGACCGACCGGCCCCTTCAGCGCCGGCGACCGGGTGCAGTTGACCGATGCCAAGGGCCGCAAGCATACGGTCGTCCTCGAGGCGGGCAAGGAATTCCACACCCACAAGGGGCTGATCCAGCACGACGATCTGATCGGCTCCGACGAGGGCTCGGTGGTGCAGACCGTCAACGGGACCCCGTACCTGGCGCTGCGGCCGCTGCTCACCGACTACGTGCTGTCCATGCCGCGCGGCGCGGCGGTCATCTATCCCAAGGACGCCGCCCAGATCGTGCACGAGGGCGACGTGTTCCCCGGGGCCCGGGTGCTGGAGGCCGGAGCCGGTTCCGGCGCGCTGACCTGCTCGTTGCTGCGCGCGGTCGGTCCCGAGGGCAAGGTGATCTCCTACGAGATCCGGGACGACCACCTGGTGCACGCGGTCCGCAACGTCGAGAAGTTCTTCGGCGAGGTGCCGCCGAACTGGGAGTACAAGCTGGCCGACCTCGCCGACTACGACGGCGAGCAGGTCGACCGGGTGGTCCTGGACATGCTCAAGCCGTGGGACGCGCTCGACGCGGTCGCGAAAGCCCTGGTCCCGGGCGGTGTGCTGGTGGTGTACGTGGCCACGACAACCCAGCTGTCGGAGGTGGTGGAGGCCCTGCGCCGGCAGGCGTGCTGGACCGAACCGCACGCCTGGGAGTCCATGGTCCGGCCGTGGCACGTGGTGGGGCTCGCGGTGCGTCCGGAGCACCGGATGCAGGCGCACACGGCGTTCCTGGTCAGTGCCCGCCGCCTGGCCGACGGCGCGGTGGCGCCCAAGCCGCAGCGGCGTCCGTCGAAGGGCTGACGAACGAGCCGCCCGACGGGCGTTCCGTCCGATCTGTCCGGGCGGTTCGACCTGCCGCGACGGCCCCGGCCGGGGCCGTCCGCTGGCGGCGAACACCGATCGCCGGAATCTGTCGGTGGCGCATGCTGGAATGGTCGTAACGGCATGCGGCACTGCCGAAAATCCGTACCCCGGGTGGGTCGGCCCGGGCTACCATCGGCCACTCGGCAGCTGACCGCCGCTGAGATGTGATCACGAAGAAACCATGTCGGAAAGCGCAAACGGTTCGCGCCCGGTAGCGTTGATAGACCGGGACTGGGAGGAGCGGCATCATGAGCCCCATCGAGAATTCGGATTCGGCGGCCTGGAGGGAACTCGAGGCGGTACGTGCCGAGGCGGCTGCACTCCGCAGGCAACTTGCTGATTCGCCGGACCGCGCAAGGGAATTGGAAGCCCGCGTCGATTCGCTGACGATTCGCAACACCAAGCTGATGGACACCTTGAAAGAGGCTCGTCAGCAGTTGGTGGCGCTGCGTGAGGAGGTCGATCGGCTCGGACAGCCACCGAGCGGTTACGGCGTGCTCATCTCGGTCTACGACGATCAGACCGTCGACGTGTTCACCTCCGGCCGCAAGATGCGCCTCACCGTCTCGCCCAACATCGACACCGCCACGCTGGCCTACGGGCAGTCCGTGCGGCTGAACGAGGCGCTCACGGTGGTCGAGGCCGGTCTCTTCGACTCCATCGGCGAGCTGGGCACCCTGCGCGAGATCCTCGACGACGGCCGCCGCGCCCTGGTGGTCGGCCACGCCGACGAGGAGCGGGTGGTCTGGCTGTCCGGTCCGCTCACCAAGCTGGTCGACACCGACGACGAGGAAGACCCCGACCGCCCGATCCGGCGGCTGCGCCCCGGCGACTCGCTGCTGGTCGACACCAAGGCCGGTTTCGCCTTCGAGCGCGTCCCCAAGGCCGAGGTCGAGGACCTGGTTCTCGAAGAGGTGCCCGACGTCGGCTACGAGGACATCGGTGGCCTGGGCCGGCAGATCGAGCAGATCCGCGACGCGGTCGAGCTGCCGTTCCTGCACAAGGATCTGTTCCGCGAGTACGCGCTGCGTCCGCCCAAGGGTGTGCTGCTCTACGGCCCGCCCGGTTGCGGTAAGACCCTGATCGCCAAGGCGGTGGCCAACTCGCTGGCCAAGAAGATCGCCGAGGCGCGCGGTGAGGACGCGAAGGAGGCCAAGTCCTACTTCCTCAACATCAAGGGTCCCGAGCTGCTGAACAAGTTCGTGGGCGAGACCGAGCGCCACATCCGGATCATCTTCCAGCGGGCGCGGGAGAAGGCCTCCGAGGGCACCCCGGTGATCGTGTTCTTCGACGAGATGGACTCGATCTTCCGGACCCGTGGCTCGGGTGTCTCCTCCGATGTGGAGACCACGGTCGTGCCCCAGCTGCTCAGTGAGATCGACGGTGTCGAGGGCCTGGAGAACGTCATCGTCATCGGCGCCTCCAACCGTGAGGACATGATCGACCCCGCCATCCTGCGGCCGGGCCGACTGGACGTGAAGATCAAGATCGAGCGGCCCGACGCCGAGGCGGCCCAGGACATCTTCTCCAAGTACCTGGTCGGCGACCTGCCGCTGCATGCCGACGATCTGGCCGAGTTCGGCGGCGACCGGATCAAGTGCGTCGAGACCATGATCGAGCGGGTCGTCGAGCGGATGTACGACGAGAGCGAGGACAACCGCTTCCTGGAGGTCACCTACGCCAACGGTGACAAGGAGGTCCTGTACTTCAAGGACTTCAACTCCGGCGCCATGATCCAGAACATCGTGGACCGGGCCAAGAAGTACGCCATCAAGGCGGTCCTCGACACCGGCAACCCGGGGCTGCGGATCCAGCACCTCTACGACTCGATCGTGGACGAGTTCTCCGAGAACGAGGACCTGCCCAACACCACCAACCCGGACGACTGGGCGCGCATCTCGGGTAAGAAGGGCGAGCGCATCGTCTACATCCGCACCCTGGTCACCGGCAAGAACGCCAGTGCCAGCCGTGCGATCGACACCGAGTCGAACACGGGTCAGTACCTGTAGCTCGTCGGATCCCGCCGGGGCCGTGCTCTTCGGAGCGCGGCCCCGTTGTCGTGCGGCACCGTACAGTGGTCCGTTTTCTGCGAATCACGTACGCAGACAATTTGAATCGGTCATTATTCAGATTGTCCGTCCGCCCGAGGGCGTTCCGGATCGCGAGCTCGATGCCGGGCGCCGGTGTGGCGTCGGCGTTCGTCTCGCGCCGCCACCAATTCCACACCCGCTCACCCCGTGGTTCGCTGCTCGAGGCAGCTGTCCGGATTCTGCGAATCCGGCACGAATCCGGTGTGAATCGGGCATGCTTCACTCGCCGTTTCATTTCGATGGCGACAAAGGAGAGAAAGACTATGGACACCGGTTCCGCTTCCACGCTGCTTGCGAACATCCTCGTTGGCGCGCTCAACCAGGTGATCGCAACCGAGAGCGCTCAAATCACCGCCGGCAGCAGCTCCCTGAGCGGCCACCACTGAGTGCCTCGATGCGCGGCTGAGTGATCACGCCGCGTAGCGCCTGTGCCCACCGGGAGCGCGGACCCGGTGGGCGCATGGTTCGAAGCCTTTCTCATCCTTGAAGGAGTTTCATCATGGGTTCAGCCACCACCGTGGGGACCGACGTCCTGACCCAGGCCATCCTGCAGGTCATCGCCACCGAGAGTGGCCAGCTGGGCAGTTCGGCGCTCAGCGCCATGTACCACATCTGAGCTGTCGGGATGTGAGTTCGACGAGCTCATCGGGCACGGTGTGCCGGGTGGGCTCGTCGCCTCGGCTGCCAGGTCGGCGCTCGATTTTCGCCGAACCGGTGCCAAACTGGTTTGAATACGCCATGCTTCACTTGTTTCGACCCCCGATCGACCCTGCTAGGAGACATCATGTCCACTGCCTCCCTCGTCCCCTCGGTGCTGGGCGCGGCCCTGACCGCCGGTGTCGTCGCCGGTGCGGAGCAGCTGCTCGCCTCGTTCTGCGCGAGCGCCAGCGGCCAGCCGCAGCCGAAGCCGGCCAGCTTCTCGGGCTGATCGCCGATCGGCCGGCGTCGGCACCGGCAGCCGTCCGAGCCCATGGGGACCCCTCCCGATGGGCTCGCGCCGTGTCCGGGGCCGGAGCGCCCGGAACGCCGGTTACCGACGGTGCCATGCTGGCAGGGTGACGATCGACCTCAACAGTGATCTCGGCGAAGGATTCGGCGCCTGGCGGATGGGCGACGACGCCGCACTGCTGGACCTGGTGACCAGCGCCAATATCGCCTGCGGATTCCACGGCGGCGATCCGGGCATCATGCGGCGCACGTGCGAAGCGGCGGTAGCGCGCGGGGTCCGGATCGGCGCGCACGTGTCCTACCGCGATCTGGCCGGGTTCGGCCGCCGGGCGATGAGTGTGCCGCCCGCCGAACTCGCCGACGAATGCCTGTACCAGATCGGCGCGCTCGCGGCCTTCGCCCGCGCCGCCGGCGACCGAGTCCGGTATGTGAAACCGCACGGCGCGCTGTACCACGCCGCGGCGGGCGATCGCGCGCTCGCGGACGCCGTCGTCGCGGCCACCGTCGCGGCCGGCGTCCCCGCGGTGCTCGGCCCGCCCGGCTCGCAGCTGCTCGCGGCCGCGGCCGCCGCCGGCCTGGAGCACTACGGCGAGGGGTTCGCCGATCGCGCCTACACTCCCGCGGGTGGTCTCGTCGCCCGCGAACTCCCGGGCAGCGTCCTGCCGCTGGAAGCGGCCCTGGCCCAAGCGGTCTCGATCGCGACCGCCGGCACCGCGACCGATGTGGACGGTGCGCCGGTGCCGGTCGCGGCCCGCAGCCTCTGTGTGCACGGCGATTCGCCCGGTGCGGTGGACATGGCCCGCGCGATCCGGGATGCCTTGATCGGCAACGGGATCGAGCTGCGGCCCTTCTCCTGACCGGAAGCGGCCGAGCGCCGGCCGCGGCCGTGGGATGCTGGTGTGGTGACATCCGGGGTGACGCACGGGAGCCTCGCGGACGCCGTCGACGGCCGCTCCGCCCGGTTGCGTGTGCTCCCGGCGGGCGACCGCGCGCTGCTGCTGGAACCCGACGATCCCGCGACGCTGCCCGGGCTGGTGGACGCGCTGCGCACCCACGCTCCCGAGGGAGTGCGGGACATCCTGCCCGCCGCCCGGACCGTCCTGGTCACCGTCGCCCCGGGCGCGCTGGCCAGGGTCGCCGACCGGTTGCGATCGCTCACCCCGGCCGCCGATTCGGCCGGCGCCCGATCCGGTGAGCTGGTGGTCCCGGTGCGGTACGACGGCGCCGATCTGGCGGAAGTGGCCGCGCTGCTGCGGATTTCGCCGGCGGAGGTGATCGAACGGCATACCGGTGCGCAATGGCGGTGTGCCTTCGTCGGTTTCGCGCCCGGGTTCGGTTACCTGGAGGCGCCCGACGCCGGGCTGGCCGTCCCGCGCCGCAGCCAGGCGCGCACCCGGGTCCCCGCCGGTGCCGTCGCGCTCGCCGCCGGCTACAGCGCGGTGTATCCGCGCAGTTCGCCGGGCGGCTGGCAGGTGATCGGCAGCACCGATCTGGTCTTCTGGGACGTCGACCGGCCGCAGCCCGCGCTGGTGCGGCCGGGGACCAGGGTGCGCTTTGTCGAGGAGAGCGCGCGATGACCGAGTTGCGGGTGGTGCGGTCCGGAACCCTGTGCACCGTCCAGGATCTGGGCCGTCCGGGCTGGTTCCATGCCGGGGTCGGAGTCTCGGGTGCGGCGGACCGCCGCTCGCTCACGCTCGCGAATCGCCTGGTGGGCAACGACGAATCCGCCGCGGTACTCGAATGTCTGCTCGGCGGAATGGAAGTGGAGACCGCCGCCGACGCGGTGCTGGCGGTGACGGGCGCGCCGGTGCCGCTCACCGTCGACGGCCGGGCCGAGCCCACGGATTCGGTGCTGTTCCTGCGTGCCGGGCAGCGGATGCGGATCGGCGTGGCTTCCGCCGGGTTGCGCTGCTATGTCGCCGTGCGCGGTGGAGTCGACGTGCCGCCCGTGCTCGGCTCCCGCAGCCGCGACACGCTCGCCGGGCTGGGGCCCGAGCCGCTGCGGGCCGGTGCGGTGGTCCCGATCGGCCGGCCGGGCCGGGGCTGGCCGAACGTCGACGTGGCGCCGGTGCCGCCGGTCACGTCCGGCCCGGTCACCGCCCGGGTAATTCTGGGCCCGCGGGACGACTGGTTCCGTCGGCCGCGTGACCTGTTCGCCGGTTCCTGGCGGGTGTCCACCGACACCGATCGGGTCGGCGCGCGCCTGGATCGGGTGTCCGGGCCGGCGCTGACGCGGCTGGACGCCGGTGAGTTGCCCACCGAGGGAATGGCATTGGGCGCGATCCAGGTTCCGCCGTCCGGGCAGCCGGTGGTCTTCCTGGCCGACCATCCGATCACCGGCGGGTATCCCGTGATCGGGACGGTCGTGGCCGACGATGTGGATCTGCTGGCGCAGGCGAGGCCCGGGCAGCGGATCGTGTTCCGCCCGGCGCCTGCCTGGGGCTGACCGACCCGTTCAAGTAGTGGGATCATGGGATGATTTCCGGGTTGCTCGGCGGCTGCTGCGCCTAGGATGAAATGCGCACGTTCCACACAAGTGGGATGTCGTTTCGCGAAGGGAAGTCAGATGTTCCAGGGTTCATTCGACATGGGCGCCGCAGGCTCGAGCACGCTGTCCACCGCGGTCGGCCTGGTCAGCGGCCTGCTGATCCTGCTGCAGAGCGTGAGCTCCGGGGCGTAAGCGCGAGCGGGCGCGGGTGTGCGGCCGATGCCGGGGGTCGGCCGCACACCACCGGCCGGCCGGCCGATCCGGCGCGGATAGGCTGGCGCCATGAGTGAGCAGATGGAGATCTGGCACAACCCGAAGTGCTCGAAGAGCCGGGCCGCCAAGGCGGCTCTGGACGAGGCCGGAATCGCCTACGTCGAACGCCGCTACCTCGACGACGCGCCGACCGTCGCCGAACTGACCGAGATCCTCGGCCGCCTCGGGCTCGAGCCCTGGGACATCACCCGCACCGGCGAAGCCGAGGCCAAGGAACTGGGCCTGGCCGGCTGGACCCGCACCGACGCCGACCGCGCGCGCTGGATCGACGCACTGGCCAACCACCCCAAGCTGATTCAGCGTCCGATCGTGATCACCGGGGACGGGAACGCGGTCGTGGCCCGCAACGAAGAAACCCTGCGTTCGCTGACGTAAGTCCGGGGCGCGGCTCGGCCACCGGTGCGCCTCGATCCCGGGCGTGCTCCGGGATCCGGTGTGTTCCACGAGGTCCGGTCGGCAGCCGCCCGTACCCTCCGGCATCGGGTCAGCCGTAGACTCGGGCCGGTTGCGGAATCTGCTGCAGGGAAACGACATTCACCGTGGGCGTCATCTGGTTGTCCGGGCGGGCGCTGCCCGGGACGACCCGGCCGCGGACCTGCACCCAGGTGTCGTCGGAGAGCTCGGGGACATTGCCGCCCAAGTGGATTCGCATCGTCTGGGCGTCGGCCACACAGCAGGTGATGACCAGCCGGGCCAGATCGAGGCCGTCGTGTGAGCCGTCCAGGCGCGCGGTCCCGTCCTCGGCGGTGTGCACGATGAACCCGATGACGGTGATGTCGCGGGTGTCCAGGGAACCGCTCGAGTCGTAGGCCGCGCGATCGATCAGGTCGTATAGGCGGATGGTCGGCGCGGCGCCGGACGGCAGCGGCGGGAAGGCGAATTTTCCGTCGTCACCGGCCGGTTTGGCGATGTCGGCTTGGGCCGCGGCGCCGGTCTGCACCGACCGGGCGCCCAGGGCCGGCGGGACGACGATCAGCAGTGCGGCGATCGGTGCCAGCAGCAGCCAGTGCGGGCGCTCGGTGTGGTGTCCGGAACCGGCGTCGCGGCCGCGAATGTCGCGGCCGATCGCCGACAGCGCGAGCAGCACCAGTAGGACCCCGCTCACCACCAGGTAGGGGTGCAGTCCGGGCTTGACATAGCGCAGGTAGGTGCCGTCCAGCGCGATCTTGCAGATCGCACCGCCGATCAGCAGCAGCACGAAGTTCTGTGCCACCCGGTTCATCGGGCCTCCCGTGGTCTCATCGCGCACCCACCAGCAGATATCCCGCGGTGGTGCCGCAGATCGTGGCCACCACGAAGGTAGCGGGTGCGAAGCGGATCGCGAAGCGCCGGCCGAAGGTGCCGGCCTGCATGGCGAACAGCTTCACATCCACCGCCGGCCCGACCACCAGGAACACCAATCGCGCGAGCAGTGGCAGGCTCGACATGCTCGACGCCACGAACGCGTCCGCCTCCGAGCACAGCGCGAGCACCACCGCCAGCAACGCCATCACCAGAATCGACACCCAGAGTCGGTGCGACAGGCCCTGATACCACGTCGCCGGAACCAGCACGCGCAGCGCGGCGGCCGCGGCGGCACCGACGGTCAGAAAAGCGGCGGCCTGCAGGAAGTCGTGCCGGGCGGCCTCGGTGAAGGTCTCGAACCGCGACCGGCCCGCCGACCGGTGCTCGTGCCCGCGCGGCCGTGGCGTGAACCATTGCGGGCGGCCGAATCTCGACCACAGCAGCCCCATGACGAACGCCGTGGCCAGCGACCCCGCGAACCGCGCGGCCACCATGCCGGGCTCGCCCGGGAACGCGACCGCGGTCGCGACCAGCACCACCGGATTCACCGCGGGTGCCGACAGCAGGAACGCGAAGGCCGCCGCCCCGGGCGCACCCTGATCGATCAGCCGCCGCGACACCGGTACCACTCCGCATTCGCAACCCGGCAGCGCGATCCCCGCCAGCCCGGCCACCCCGACGGCCGCGGATTCGTTGCGCGGCAGAATCTTTCGCAATACCTCCGGCGACACGAACGCGGCGATCGCGCCACTGATCGCGACCCCCAGGACCAGGAACGGCACCGCCTGCACGAAGACCCCGGTGAACACCGTGGTGGCGGTGGACAGGCGCGCGTTGCCGCCCACCCAGCGCGACAGCGGCCCGGCGAAGATCAGTCCGGCGGCCAGCAGCAGAGCCAGGACGTAGGTCGAGCTGCCCGCCGAGCGGGGAGCGCCGTGGTCCGCGTGCTCCGGGCCGGGGTGTTCGACCGGAACCGAGCACGGGGGTCCCGCCTGCTCTCGGCCGCGATCGGCGTGCTGGTGCACCGTGTGTGGCAGATCGTCCGGTTCGGTGACCGGCTCGGCCGGTGGACCGGTCTGCGGTTGCGCCATCGTCCCCTCCCGCGCTCGGCCGCCGGAACCGCGAGCGCATCCGGCCCGCCCTTCGAATCTAGCCGAGAGCGTCGGCCTCGCCTACGGTCGGCAGAACAGCCGCACAGCGGATTCGTGCTGCCGCCGCTGCGCGAACCCCGTGACACATCCAGGGCACAACCGAGGCGTGCGCCTGCGCGCGTGCAGCGCTCACCGATAGGCTCGACGGATGCAGCGCATCATCGGGATCGAGGTCGAATACGGCATTTCGACTCCCACCGAGCCGACCGCCAACCCCATTCTCACCTCCACGCAGGCCGTTCTGGCCTACGCGGCGGCCGAAGGGGTGCCGCGGGCCAAGCGCACCCGGTGGGACTACGAGGTGGAGTCCCCGCTGCGGGACGCTCGCGGATTCGATCTCGGCCGGCTCAACGGCCCCGCGCCCGTCATCGACGCCGACGAGGTCGGCGCGGCCAACATGATTCTGACCAACGGCGCGCGGCTCTACGTCGACCACGCGCACCCCGAATACTCCGCCCCCGAGGTCACCGACCCGATGGACGCGGTCATCTGGGACAAGGCCGGTGAGCGGGTGATGGAGGCCGCCGCCCGCTACGCGTCGAGCGTGCCGGGCGCGGCCCGCATGCAGCTGTACAAGAACAATGTCGACGGCAAGGGCGCCTCCTACGGCACCCACGAGAACTACCTGATGAGCCGCAGTACGCCGTTCACCCAGATCATCGTGGGCCTGACGCCGTTCTTCGCCTCGCGGCAGGTGATCTGTGGCTCGGGGCGGGTGGGAATCGGCCAGTCCGGTGACCATGCCGGCTTCCAGCTCTCCCAGCGCGCCGACTACATCGAGGTCGAGGTCGGCCTGGAGACCACCCTCAAGCGCGGCATCATCAACACCCGCGACGAACCGCACGCCGACGCCGACAAGTACCGCCGCCTGCACGTGATCATCGGCGACGCGAACCTGGCCGAATGGTCCACCTACCTGAAGGTGGGCACGACCGCCCTGGTCCTGGACCTGATCGAGGCCGGCGAGGACCTCTCGGACCTGCAGCTGGCCCGCCCGGTCACCGCCGTGCACGCGATCAGCCACGACCCGACGCTGCGAGCCACCGTGGCGCTGACCGACGGCCGGGAGCTGACCGGTCTGGCGCTGCAGCGGATCTACCTGGACCGGGTGGAGAAGTTCCACAGCCGGGAGGGCACCGACGACGCCCGCGTCACCGACATCCTGGAGAAGTGGGCGCACGTGCTGGATCTGCTCGAGCGGGACCCCATGGACTGCGCCGATCTGCTCGACTGGCCCGCCAAACTGCGCCTGGCCGAAGGGATCCGCCAGCGGGAGGGCCTGTCGTGGGCGGCGCCGAAGCTGCACATGGTGGACCTGCAGTACTCGGATGTGCGGCTGGACAAGGGCCTCTACAACCGCCTGGTGGCGCGCGGATCCATGCAGCGCCTGGTCACCGAGCAGCAGGTGCTGGACGCGATGACCAACCCGCCGACCGACACCCGCGCCTACTTCCGTGGCGAGTGCCTGCGCCGCTTCGGCGCCGATATCGCCGCCGCGAGCTGGGATTCGGTGATCTTCGATCTGGGCGGCGACTCGCTGGTGCGGATCCCCACGCTGGAACCGCGCCGCGGTACCAAGCATCACGTCGGCAAGCTGCTCGACGGCGTGAGCACGGCCGCGGAACTGGTGCGCCAGCTCACCCACTGATCGAAAACCGCAGTGTGGCCGGTCGCGGACCGGCCACATTGCGGTGTAATCCGGCATGTTGTCGGTGTGCGTGGGTAGTGTTGGTGACACGAGCATCGGAGGATTCCGGTGCTCGCCGATGATCAGCACAGTGTGATCAGTGAAGAGGAGGTCGGCTGCCATGGCACAAGAGCAGACCAAGCGCGCCGGTGGTGGAGACGAGGACGAGGGCCCGGCCACTGACGGCGCGGCAGGCCAGGAGCGTCGAGAAAAGCTCGCGGAGGAGACCGACGATCTGCTCGACGAGATCGACGACGTGCTCGAGGAGAACGCCGAGGACTTCGTGCGTGCGTACGTCCAGAAGGGCGGCCAGTGACAGCCGCTGACCCGTTGCGCCTCCACCTGGGTTACGCCCTGTCCTCCTTTTCCGAATACTTGCGCGAGAACGTACCGGAACTGTTGCCCGCCAACGGTTTCGGCCGCGCCGCCGGCCCGGTCGGCGACGCGGGGGACCTCGCTCCGCACGGTACGACCATCGTCGCGGTGACCTACCGCGGCGGCGTACTGATAGCCGGTGACCGGCGGGCCACGCAGGGCAACCTGCTGGCCAGCCGGGACATGGAGAAGGTCTACATCACCGACACATTCTCCGCGGCCGGCATCGCCGGTACCGCGGGCGTGGCGGTGGAGATGATCCGGCTGTTCGCGGTGGAGCTCGAGTACTACGAGAAGATCGAGGGTGTCTCGCTGACCTTCGACGGCAAGGCCAACAAGTTGTCGAAGATGGTGCGCGACAACCTGCCGGCCGCCATGCAGGGCCTGGCGGTGGTCCCGATCCTGGTCGGTTACGACCCGGCGGCCACCGACGCGAACCGGGCCGGGCGCATCGTGTCGTTCGACGTGGTGGGCAGCCGTTCGGAGGAACGCTTCGGGTACACCGCCGTCGGTTCGGGCTCGATGTTCGCCAAGTCGTCGTTGAAGAAGACCTATCAGCAGGGCATCGATCAGGACCGGGCGTTGCGGATCGCGGTGGAGTCGCTGTTCGACGCCGCCGACGACGACACCGCCACCGGTGGTCCCGACCTGTTGCGCGGTATCTACCCGACGGCGGTGGTCATTGACGCCGAGGGCGCGGTCGAAGTGGACGACGAGCGGCTCGCCGCCATCGCCCGCGAGATCGTGGCCGGCCGCAGCGAAGGGGGAGTCGAGCAGTGACACTGCCGTATTACGCGTCCGCCGAGCAGATCATGCGCGACAAGACCGAGCTCGCGCGCAAGGGCATCGCGCGCGGCCGGTCGGTCGTGGTGCTGGTGTACGACAAGGGCGTGCTGTTCGTCGCCGAGAACCCCTCGGCGACACTGCACAAGGTGAGCGAGTTGTACGACCGGGTCGGTTTCGCGGCCGTCGGGAAGTACAACGAGTTCGAGAGCCTGCGTCGCGGCGGAATCCTGCAGGCCGACCTGCGCGGCTACCAGTACGACCGGCGCGATGTCACCGGGCGGGCGCTGGCCAACATGTACGCCTCCACCCTGGGCACCATTTTCACCGACCAGCTCAAGCCCTACGAGGTGGAGATCTGCATCGGTGAGGTCGGGTACCCGGAGCAGGCCGAGCAGGCGGTGCTGTACCGCATCAATTTCGACGGATCCATCGTCGACGAGCGCGAATTCGTGGTGATGGGTGGCAACACCGATCCGATCGTCACCGCGCTCAAGGCGAGTTACCGGCCCGGTCTCACGCTCGACGAGGCCGTGCAGGTGGCGGTGGCGGCGCTCCGCAAGGCGGCGCCGGAATCGGACAAGCAGCGTGCGCTCGGTGTCGGTGCCCTCGAGGTGGCGACCCTGGCGCAGGCCCGGCCGCGGCGGGCTTTCCGCCGGGTGCAGGGCGAGTCGTTGCAGCGGCTGCTGGCCACCGACGACAAGTCGGGGGAGAAGTCGTCCGACGAAACGCCCTCCGCGGGAGATCCGTCGAACCCGTAGCTCTACCGCACGAACCGGAACCTCGAGACCCCTTACGCCGGAAGTCCTCCGGCGTAAGGGGTCTTGCCCGTTGCCGGTCCTTGCATCGAATGCAGAATTGCATCGGCTGCCGAATCGTTGCGAAGACGTATGCAATCGCTTGTCGGCACTTCCGGTTTCGCGGTGGCCGGAGCGGTAATGTCGTTGGTGTGCAGCGACGAATCATGGGGATCGAGACCGAATTCGGGGTGACGTGCACGTTCCACGGTCACCGTCGGTTGAGTCCTGACGAGGTGGCCCGGTATCTGTTCCGCCGCGTGGTTTCCTGGGGGCGGAGCTCGAACGTGTTCCTCCGCAACGGGGCCAGGCTCTATCTGGACGTCGGTTCCCATCCCGAGTACGCGACCGCCGAGTGTGACTCGCTGGTCCAACTGGTCACCCACGACCGGGCCGGGGAGCGAGTACTCGAGGAACTGCTGATCGACGCCGAACAGCGGCTCGCCGAAGAGGGGATCGGCGGTGACATCTACCTGTTCAAGAACAACACCGACTCCGCCGGGAACTCCTACGGCTGCCACGAGAACTTCCTCGTGGTCCGGGCCGGGGAATTCTCCCGGATCTCCGACGTGCTGCTGCCGTTCCTGGTCACCCGCCAGCTGATCTGCGGCGCCGGCAAGGTGCTGCAGACGCCCAAGGCGGCCACGTTCTGCCTCTCGCAGCGGGCCGAGCACATCTGGGAGGGCGTCTCCTCGGCGACCACCCGCTCGCGCCCGATCATCAACACCCGTGACGAACCGCACGCCGACGCGGAGAAGTACCGCCGGCTGCACGTGATCGTGGGCGACTCGAACATGGCCGAGACCTCGACCATGTTGAAGGTCGGCACGGCGTCGCTGGTGTTGGAGATGATCGAGGCCGGGGTCGCATTCCGCGACTTCGCGCTCGACAACCCGATCCGCGCCATCCGCGAGGTCAGCCACGACCTGACCGGTCGGCGTCCGGTGCGGCTGGCCGGTGGCCGGCAGGCCAGCGCGCTCGACATCCAGCGCGAATACCACGCTCGCGCCGTCGAGCACCTGCGCAACCGTGACCGCGACCCGCAGGTCGACGCCGTGGTGGAGCTGTGGGGCCGGGTGCTCGACGCGGTCGAGAGCCAGGACTTCGCCAAGGTCGACACCGAGGTGGACTGGGTGATCAAGCGCAAGCTGTTCCAGCGCTACCAGGACCGCTACAACATGGAGCTGTCCGACCCGAAGATCGCCCAGCTGGACCTGGCCTACCACGACATCAAGCGCGGCCGCGGTGTCTTCGACCTGCTGCAACGCAAGGGTCTGGTCAAGCGGGTCACCGAGGACGAGGCGATCGACGCCGCGGTCACCACCCCGCCGCAGACCACCCGAGCCAAGCTGCGCGGCGATTTCATCACCGCCGCCCAGGAGGCCGGGCGCGACTTCACCGTCGACTGGGTGCACCTCAAGCTCAACGACCAGGCGCAGCGCACGGTGCTGTGCAAGGACCCGTTCCGGGCCGTCGACGAGCGCGTGGAGCGGCTCATCGCCTCGATGTAGGCGCCGAAATCCGCTGAACCCGCCGCGCCCCGCCCGGACGACCCGTCCGGGCGGGGCGCGGCGCGTTGGTTGGACACCGGATCGTCCGGTGCGCGACATCGTCGTGCCGCACCGGCGGGAAGTTCGACCCGGAGCGGGACTGTTGCGTCGGTTGCGGCCGAGCACGGTGGCGTGCGGGTTGGTTGGACAGCATGATGGTCACCCGTTCGATATAGCTATCCTGTCTCCGTGGCGATATCCAAGGTCGAGCGGCTGATGAATCTGGTCATCGCGCTGTTGTCGACCAGGCAGTTCCTGTCCGCCGAGCGGATTCGGGAGAGTGTCGCCGGCTACGAGGAGTCGGCCAGCGACGAGGCGTTCAGCCGCATGTTCGAGCGGGACAAGAGCGAACTGCGGGATCTGGGTGTTCCGCTGGAGGTCGGGCCGGTCGGGCGGCACTCCGGGCAGGAGGGTTACCGGATCAACCGGGACGCCTACGAGCTGCCCGAGATCGACCTGACCGAGCAGGAGGCGGCCGCCGTCGCGGTGGCGGTCCAGCTGTGGGAGTCGCCGGAGCTGGCGACCGCGGCCGAGGGCGCGCTGCTCAAACTCCGGGCGGCCGGCGTGCATGTGGACCCGGAGGCGGTGGTGCCGGCGTCGGTGCCGTCGGTGCCGGCCCGCACCCGCGGTTCGGAGGCGGCGCTGGGCAAGCTGCTCGCAGCCATCGACGAGGGCCGTGCGGTGCGGTTCGAACACCGCGGCTCGCACAGTGCGCCGTACCTGATGCGCGATGTCGAACCGTGGGGTGTGGTCACCCACCAGGGCCGTTGGTATCTGGTCGGCCACGATCGGGATCGCAACGCGCAGCGCACTTTCCGGCTGTCTCGGATCGGATCCGACGTCACCGCGTACGGTCCCGCCGACGCGGTGCGCAAACCCGAAGGCACCGACTTGCGGGCCCTGGTGGTTCGCGCCACCGGTGCGATGCCGGTGATCGGAACCGCGACGGTCTGGGTGGCCAAGGACCGCGGTCAGGAGATCCGCCGGCTCGGACCCGAACTCGAGGAACGGGAGGTCGGCGGGCGCTCCGGCGTCGTGGTCGAGGTACCGGTCCGGTCCCGCGACTGGCTGGCCCGCCTGATCACCGGGCTCGGCCCCGACGCACTGGTGCTGGGCCCGGAGGATCTGCGCGCCGACGTCATCGGACGGCTGCGCGTCGTGCTGGAGGAGACGGAGGTATCGGCATGAGTGGGTCAGGCGCGGAGGCGGCAGCGAAGCGTAACCACGCAGTGCCCCCGCCCAGGCCGACGGGGGTATCGGCATGAGTGGCGGGCGGCTTTCCACGCGGCTGTCGCGGCTGCTGAACATGGTCCCGTATTTCCTGGCCAATCCCGGCATCAGCGCCCAGGAGGCGGCCGCGGAGCTCGGGGTCAGCACGAAGCAGCTGATGAGCGATCTCAATCAGCTGTGGATGTGTGGGCTGCCGGGGTACGGGCCGGGCGATCTGATCGACCTGTCGTTCTCCGAGGAGAGCATCGAGGTCACGTTCTCGGCGGGTATCGATCGGCCGCTGCGGCTGACCTCGATCGAGGCCACCGCCCTGCTGGTCGCATTGCGGTCCATCGCCGACCTGCCCGGGATGGTCGATCCGACGGCCGCGCACGCCGCCATGGCCAAGATCGAGGCCGCCATTCCCGGCAACCGGCCGGCCGACGCACCGGCTCCCGGCGCGCCGGTGGAAGCGCCCGCGGTGGCGGCGGTCCGCCACGCGCTCGCCGCGGGGCACGCGCTGCGGCTGGTGTACTACTCGGCCAGCCGGGACGCGGTGTCCGAGCGGGTCGTCGATCCGATCCGGATCGTGCTGGTGGACAACAACTCCTACCTGCAGGCCTGGTGCCGGCAGGCCGAGGGCGCCCGGTTGTTCCGGCTGGACCGGATCCAGGAGGCCACCGAACTCGACGAGCCGGCCCGTCCGCCGCACCACGCCACCGACGAGGCCGCCGCACTGGACCTGTTCTCCGACGATCCGTCGGTTCCGTTGGCGCGCTTGCTGATCCGGCCCGACTACGGGTGGGTGCTGGAACAGTATCCGATGCACCGGATGTCGGTGCGGCCCGACGGCAGTGTCGAGGCCACCATGCGGTTCGCCACCCTGGACTGGATGGCCCGGCTGCTGCTCGGTTTCGGCGCCGGAGTAACCGTGCTCGGACCGGCCGAGCTGGTCACCGCCGTGCGGGAACGGTCCCGGGCCGCGCTGGCCGCCTACGAAAACCTCGAGGTGGCATGACCGTTCGGGTCTGCGTCGTCGGCGCGGGTTGCATCGGGTTGTTCACCGGCGGCAAACTTGCGGGCGCGGGGGCCGAGGTGACGTTCGTGGGCCGGCCCAGGGTACTCGAGGAGATCACCACGCACGGACTGCGCCTCACCGATCTCGACGGCGGCGACCAGCGGGTCGAGCCGTCGGCGTTCCGGGTGGCGACCGAGCCGGATCCCGCCGCCGCCGACCTGGTGCTGGTGACCGTGAAATCCGGGGCGACCGAGTCGGTGGCCGCGCAGCTCGCGGGCCGGGTCCGGCCGGGCACGGTGGTGCTGAGCCTGCAGAACGGGATCGGCAACGACGAGGTGCTGCGCGCGGCGCTGCCCGATGCCGTGGTGCTCGCCGGGATGGTGCTGTTCAATGTGGCGCACCGGAGCGAGGGCCGATATCACCGCGGTTCCGACGGGTACATCGCCGTCGCCGACGATCCGGCCCTGGATCGGTTCGCGCCGGTCTTCGCGCAGGCCGGGCTGGCGCTGCGGCGTTACCCGGATCTGCGGCCGGTCCAGTGGGCGAAACTGCTGCTCAACCTGAACAACCCGATCAACGCGCTGTCCGGGCGGACCCTGCGCGACGAACTCGCCCGGCGCGACTACCGGCGCTGTCTGGCGCTGGCCCAGGCCGAGGCGCTGAACGTCATGCGTGCGGCAGGTATCGCACCGGCCCGCTTGACGCCGATCCCGCCGAACGTGATGCGCCGGGTGCTCACCGTTCCCGATTGGCTGTTCCGGCGGGTGGCCGGGCGGGTGCTGGCGGTGGATCCGCTGGCCAGTTCGTCGATGGCCGACGATCTGGCCGCCGGCCGGATCACGGAGATGCCCTGGTTGAGCGGTGAGATCATCCGGCTGGGCGACCGAACGGGTGTCCCCACCCCGGTCCACCGGCGGTTGACCGAATTGATCGAGAGCGCCGAGCGGGGTGACCCACGCCGCTGGACCGGTGCCGAACTGCTGGCACAGTTGACCACGGCCCGGTGAGCAGACATCTCTGTCCTGGCGTGAACTCGAGCGACTAGCGGTTCACGGACATGGTTCGGGGTAGCATCGGGTGCACCACAGTCTTTGGAGGTTTTCGATGAGTGGCACTTTCGGGCCCACACACTGGCTCATCATCGGGGTGCTGGTCCTGGTGTTGTTCGGCGCCAAGCGCATGCCGGACGCCGCACGCGGACTGGGCCGCTCCCTGCGCATCTTCAAGAGCGAGATGAGCGAGATGCAGTCCGACGCGGCCAAGACCGCCGCCCCGGCGCCGGCCCCCGCGCCCGCCGCCCCGGCCGAACTGCCGGCCGCGCAGCCGGCCCCCGCCGCGGCGCCGAAACCCGAAGCACACCAGGCCTGAGCCTGGGGTTTCCTCCGTCCCGGGACGACCGAGTTCGTCCCGGGACCGGTCTTGTCCTCTCCCGGCGCCGGCGATCAGCGAGGCAGTCATACCCATGCGGATACCGTTCGACCCGCGGCGCAGCAAGCGCCGGGTCAATCCCGACGGCACCATGTCCCTGGTCGAGCATCTCCACGAGTTGCGGTCCAGGTTGGTCAAGGCGTTGCTGGCGGTCGCGGTCACCACGACGCTGGGCTTCCTGTGGTACTCCCACGGTTTCTTCGGGGTCGAGAGCCTCGGTGAGATCCTGCGTGGACCCTACTGTTCGCTGCCTGCCGACCATCGGGCCAATCTGAGCCCCGACGGTGCCTGCCGGCTGCTGGCGACCGCGCCGTTCGAGCAGTTCATGCTCCGGTTCAAGGTCGGTTTCACCGCCGGCGTGGTGCTGGCGTGCCCGGTGTGGCTGTATCAGCTGTGGGCGTTCGTCTCGCCCGGGCTGTACGCGAAGGAGCGCCGGTACGCGGTGGCCTTCGTCATCAGCGGCAGTGTGCTGTTCGTCATGGGCGCGGTGCTCGCGTACTGGGTGGTCGCGCACGCGTTGAGCTTCCTGATGGGCATCGGCAGCAATGTGCAGATCACGGCGCTGTCGGGTTCGCAGTACTTCGGTTTCATCATCCAGCTGCTGGTCATCTTCGGGGTCAGCTTCGAGACGCCGTTGCTGATCGTGGGCCTCAACCAGGTCGGCGTGCTCACCTACGAGCGGCTCAAGAAATGGCGGCGCGGGCTGATCTTCGGCCTGTTCGTCTTCGCGGCCGTCGTCACCCCGCAGGACCCGTTCTCGATGCTGGCGTTGGCCGGCGCACTGACCGTGCTGTTCGAGGTGGCCGTCCAGATCTCGCGGATCAGCGACAAGACCAAGGCACGCCGGTCCGACAGCTGGGGCGAACTGTCCGACGACGAGGCCTCGCCGCTGGGCGGCACGGACGCCGTCGCGGCGGTCTCCCCGGTGGCGGCCGCCGAGCCGATCGCCGCGGCCACCCCGATCAGCGGCCCCGGCGCCGCGACAGCGGAAAAAACCGCGCGCCCGGTGTCGGACTGGTCCGATACGCTCTGACGGGTGACATCACCGTCGCTGACAGGCGAATTGGCGGCCTTCGCCGCGGAACTGCCGTTCCCCCTCGACCCGTTCCAATGCGAGGCCTGCGCGGCGCTGCAGTCCGGGCACAGTGTGCTGGTCTGCGCGCCCACCGGGGCCGGTAAGACCATCGTCGGCGAGTTCGCGGTCCACATGGCCCGCGCCGCCGGCGGAAAGTGCTTCTACACCACGCCGATCAAGGCGCTGTCCAACCAGAAGTACAACGACCTGGTCGAACGCTACGGCCGCGACGCGGTGGGCCTGCTGACCGGCGACCAGTCGGTGAATCCGGGCGCGGACGTGGTGGTCATGACCACCGAGGTGCTGCGCAACATGCTCTACGCCGGCAGCGACGCGCTGCGCGGGCTGTCGCATGTGGTGATGGACGAGGTGCACTATCTGGCCGACCGGTTCCGCGGCG
This sequence comes from Nocardia stercoris, assembly GCF_003696265.1. Taxonomy (GTDB): domain Bacteria; phylum Actinomycetota; class Actinomycetes; order Mycobacteriales; family Mycobacteriaceae; genus Nocardia; species Nocardia stercoris. The sequence continues at coordinate 336,047 of NZ_RFFH01000005.1, forward strand.
CGGTGTGGGAGGAGGTCATCCTGCACCTGCCGCCCGATGTGCGGCTGGTCAGCCTGTCCGCCACGGTGAGCAACGCCGAGGAGTTCGGCGCCTGGATGGAGACCGTGCGCGGTGATACCGCCGTCGTGGTCGACGAGACCCGCCCGGTGCCGCTGTGGCAGCACGTGCTGGTCGGTAAGCGGATGTTCGACCTGTTCGACCCGAAGTCCAGTGCCGGCAAGATCGTCGTGGACCGGGATCTGCAGCAGTACATCAAGCAGCGCGAGGCCGCCGACCGGATGAACTCGTGGAGTCCGGGCCCGCGCGGGCGCGGTGGCGGTCCGCGCCGCGACTTCCGGCCGGTGCCGCGGCCCGAGGTGATCTCCCGCCTCGACGACGAGGGTCTGCTCCCGGCGATCACGTTCATCTTCAGCCGGGCCGGGTGCGACGCGGCCCTAGCGCAGTGTGTGCGCTCCCGCCTGGACCTGTCGGATCCCGAACAGTTCGATCAGGTCGAGGCGATCATCGCCAAGCACACCGGCGATCTGCCGCGGGCGGACCTGGAGGTGTTGGGCTACTGGGGCTGGCGGGAGGCGCTGCACCGCGGGTTCGCCGCGCATCACGCCGGGATCCTGCCGGCCTTCCGGCACACGGTGGAGGAGTTGTTCGTCAACGGCCTGGTCCGTGCGGTGTTCGCCACCGAGACGCTGGCGCTGGGGATCAACATGCCCGCGCGGACGGTCGTGCTGGAACGGCTGGTGAAATTCAACGGCGAGACGCACGCCGAGCTGACACCGGGGGAGTACACCCAGCTCACCGGGCGGGCCGGGCGCCGCGGCATCGACGTCGAGGGGCACGCGGTGGTGCTGTGGGGTCCGGGCGTGGACACCAGCGCCGTGGCCGGCCTGGCCTCGACCCGGACCTTCCCGCTGCGCAGTTCGTTCCGGCCCGGCTACAACATGTCGATCAACCTGATCGACCGGATGGGCGCGGCGGAATCCCGTGCGCTGCTGGAGCGTTCGTTCGCCCAGTTCCAGGCCGACCGTTCGGTGGTGGGCCTGGTGCGCGGCATCGAGCGCAACGAGGGCCAGTTGCGCAAGCTGCGCAGCCAGATCGGGGACGACGGGTTCCTGGAGTACATGTCGCTGCGGGACCGGATCCGCCGTCGGGAACGGGATCTGGAGCAGCAGGGGCGCTCCGATCGGCGCGGTGCGGCGGTGGCGGCGCTGGAGTCGCTGCGCCGCGGCGATGTGGTCGCCATTCCGAGCGGCCGCCGGCAGGGGCTCGCGGTCATCCTCGAACCGGATGCGACGCCGGGCGACCCGCGGCCGCTGGTGCTCACCGAGGACAAGTGGGCGGGCCGGGTGTCGGCGGCCGACTTCCCCACGCCGGCGAAGACATTGGGCCGGATGCGGTTGCCGCGGCACGTCGACCACCGCACCGCCCGCACCCGCCGCGACCTGGCGTCGGCGCTGCGCAGCACCGGTCTGGTCCCACCCGGCCGGGAGCGCCGCGGCACCCGGTCCAAGGGCGCCGACGACCGGGAGCTGGACACGCTGCGGCGGGCACTGCGTTCGCATCCCGCGCACAGCCGCCCGGACCGCGAACAGCTCGCCCGCATCGGTGAGCGGATGGTCCGGCTCGAGCGGGAGACCGAGAAGATGCGGCAGGAGGTGGCGGCCACCACGAATTCGCTTGCCCGCGTGTTCGATCGGATCGTCGGCCTGCTGGAGGAGCGCGGCTACGTCGCCGACGGCGAAGTGACCGCCGACGGCCGGCGGCTGGCCCGCATCTACAGCGAGGCGGATCTGGTGGTGGCCGAATGCCTGCGCCGGGGCTCGTGGCGCGGGCTCGGTCCGGCCGAACTGGCGGCCGTGGTGTCGATCCTGGTGTACGAATCGCGCCAAGAGGCCGGTGGCCTCCTCGCGGCGACGGGACCGACCGCGCCGATCCGGCGCGCGGTCGGCGAGACGATCACGGTGTGGAGCGAACTGCGCACCGACGAGGCCCGGCACAAGCTGCCGCCGACCCGCGAACCCGATCTCGGGTTCGTCGACGGGATCCACAAGTGGGCGCGCGGCGACGGGCTGGCCGAATCGCTGCTGGCCAGCGGCGATCAGGGCAATGCGCTGGCGGCCGGTGACTTCGTGCGATGGTGCCGGCAAGTGATCGACCTACTCGACCAGATCCACAACACGGCCGATGATGTAGAGGTGGCCGCGACGGCCGCGAAGGCGGTGCGCGCGATGCGCCGGGGTGTCGTCGCGGTGGACTCCGCGTAGCGAATTCGACTGTGATTGGATGCAAACTGGCTACGCACCGTGGTGAGTGAATTCCCGCGGGGGGACAGAGTACGACGAATGTGAGTGGAGGCAGGCACATGAGCGGCCCGTATGGTCCGAACGACGCCCCGGCGCCAGGGGGAGACCGGAGTAGCGAACCGACCGAGCAGTGGACCGGGCAGCCGGCCGCCCAGCCCGCCGCCGCTCCGCAGTGGGCGGCTCCGCAGCCCGGCCAGCCGCAGTGGGGGCAGAGTCAGACCGGGTGGCCGCAGCAGCCGGCGACGCCGCAGCAGCCCGCGGCCGGCCAGCCGCAGTGGGCGCAGCAGAGTCAGCCGTCGTGGCCGCAGGCCGCGCCCGCGCAGCCCGCGCAACCGGGATGGGAGTCCACGCAGCAGCAGTGGAGCGGGCAGCCGCAGTGGGCGCAGCAGCCGACCGCCGCCGGTCAGCAGTGGGGGCAGCCGCCGGCCCAGGCCGCCGGTCAGACCTCCTGGGACCAGAATCCGCTGACGGTGACGCCCGCGAAGAACCGCAAGCCGCTGATCTTCGGCGGGGTCGTCGCGGCGGTCGTGGTGGTCGTGCTGGCGGTGCTGGGCTTCGTGTTCTTCGGCAGTGACAAGCTGGACGACCACGCGGTCGCACAGGGTGTGCAGAAGGTGCTCAAGGACTCCTACGGCATCGACGACGTGCAGTCGGTGAGTTGCCCGTCCGGGCAGAAGGTGACCGTGGGCAACACCTTCACCTGCTCGCTCAAGGTCGGTGGCGAGCAGAAGACCGTCACCATCAAGGTGACCAAGGACGACGGCACCTACGAGGTCGGCCGCCCGAACTGATTCCGATGGCCCGGCCGACGGCGGCCGGGCCGGGTGATCAGGCTGCCGCCAGGGCGGCCAGCAGGCGGGCGACCGGCCGTTCGGCGTTGTACGCGGCGGCCAGCTTCGCCAGCAGCACCGGGTCGGCCGGTGCGGCGGGCAGCAGGTCGGGACCGGATACGACGACATCGGCGTCCCGCACCACCCGCACGACGGGTGCGGCGGCCGCCAGATAGTCCGCCGCGGCCTCGAGTTTGGCGCGCACCCCGCGCGCCAGATCCGTGGCCGGATCGGCGGCCGCGGCGATCAGGGCATCCAGGCTGCCGAAGCGGGAGATCAGGGTGGCGGCGGACTTGTCGCCGATTCCGGGGACCCCGGGCAGGCCGTCGGACGCGTCGCCGCGCAGCGTCGCCATATCGGCGTAGGCCGGGCCCGCGTTCCCTTGCGGCACACCGTATTTCGCGGCGACCTCGGCCGGGCCCCACAGTTCGGCCTTGGCGAGGCCGCGGCCGATGTAGAACACCCGCACCGGGGGTGCGGGGTCGTCGCGGACCAGCTGCAACAGATCCCGGTCGCCGGACACCACGATCGTCTCGTCGGCGCGTTCCCGGGTCGCGAGCGTGCCGATCACGTCGTCGGCCTCGAGGCCCTCGGCGCCGGCGGTGGCGATACCGGCCGCGGTGAGCAGCTCGAGGATCATGCCGACCTGCGGGATCAGCGTGTCCGGCACCTCCTCCGAACCCGCTGCGGCACCGGCGGATTCGTCGACCCGGTGCGCCTTGTAGGACGGCAACAGCGCGACCCGGTAGGCCGGGCGCCAATCCAGGTCCAGGCAGACCACCAGCCGGGACGGCCGATGTGTGGTGATCAGCGCGGCCACCATGTCGGTGAAGCCGCGCACGGCGTTCACCGGCCGGCCGTCCGGGGCGGTGATCTTCTCCGGGATCGCGTAGAAGGCGCGGAACCACATGCTGGCACCGTCGAGCAGCAGCAGCGGACCGGTCTCGGGTGTAGTCACGGGTGCTGACGGTACTCCGCGAGGGTGACATGCGCCGTCGTGCCCGGCGCGGGGAAGCGGTCCGCGACAGCCGCACAGCGGCGCATCCGAGTGAACGACGCTCCTGTGCCGGTGCGGACGTTCCGGTCGGTTCCGCGGCGTAGTGTCGGACAGCATGAGTGCAGACGCGGGGACCCGGTTCGCAGTGGATGTCTATGCGGCGCGGCTGGCGCGCGCGGCGGAACTGACTCGGGCGGCACATCTGGACGCGCTGCTGATCACCCCCGGGCCCGACCTGCAGTACCTGATCGGGTCCCGGGCGCAGTCGTTCGAACGGCTGACCTGCCTGGTGATCCCGTCCAGCGGGGAGACCCCGGCAGTGGTGGTGCCGAAGCTGGAACTCGCGGGGCTGGGCGCCTCGGCCGCCGGTGAACTCGGCCTGCAGATGCTGGACTGGACCGACGGCACCGACCCGTACCGGCTGGTGCGCTCGGTGCTCAATGTCGGGGCCCGGGTCGCGGTCGCCGACTCGATGCCGGCGCTGCACCTGCTGCCGCTGGCCGGGGAGTTCCACGCCATGCCGGTGTCGGCGACGCCGATGCTGCGGCAGCTGCGAATGACCAAGGACGCCGCCGAGATCGACGCCCTGCGTCGCGCCGGTGCCGCCATCGACCGGGTGCACGCCCGGATGGGGGAATGGCTGACGGCGGGGCGCACCGAGGCCGAGATCGGCGCCGACATCGCGGCCGCGCTCGTGGCCGAGGGGCACACCGGCGCCGAGTTCGTGATCGTGGGAAGTGGCCCGAACGGGGCCGACCCGCACCACGAGGTGTCGGACCGGGTGGTCGAGCCCGGTGACGTGGTGGTGATCGATATCGGTGGCCCGGTCGAACCCGGGTACTTCTCCGACTCGACCCGCACCTATGTCCTGGGCGAGCCGGACGACGAGACCGCCGCGGCGGTAGCGGTGCTCGAGCGCGCCCAAGCGGCGGCCGTGGCCGCCGCCCGGCCGGGTGTGACCGCGGAGTCGGTGGACGCCGCAGCCCGCGACGTGCTGGCCGCCGCCGGCCTGGGCGACGTGTTCATCCACCGCACCGGGCACGGGATCGGCCTGTCGGTGCACGAAGAGCCGTACATCGTCGCGGGCAACGACCTGATCCTGGAGCCGGGCATGGCGTTCAGTGTCGAGCCCGGGATCTACTTCCGCGGCCGCTGGGGTGCGCGCATCGAGGACATCGTCGTGGTCACCGAGGACGGTTGCGAGCCGCTCAACCTGCGGCCGCACGGGCTCACCCAGCTCTGAGCGCTTCGTCGCGGGTCACGAGCGCAGGGCGCTGCTCGCCAGCACCCGCGTGACTCGGATGGCGATCACCACCCGCTGCGGGTTGGGCCGCGGCGTGCGGTAGCGCCGGGCATAGCGTGTTTCGGCGTCGGCGACCGCTTCGGGATCGGTGAGCACCTCGGCCGGACCCTCCAGGGTGAGCCAGCGCGCGCCGTCCACCTGGGCGACGGCGGCGTAGCCGCCCCGCGCCGCATTGCGCGCCTTCACCGACGGGCCCGAGGTGATGATCCGGGCGATCCCGCTGTCGGGGTCCCAGGTGAAGCCGACCGCCACCACGTGCGGGGTACCGTCGGCGCGCAGCGTGGTCAGCGTCGCGAGATGGCGTTCGGTGACGAATTCGGTGGCGGCAGTGGACAACTCGATACGGTGGTCGGTGCTGGTCACGTGCTGCTCCTGGGAGATCGCCGGGGTCGGGTGCCTGCCGGGGGAAGCGGGCATCGGCATCGACGCTACCGGGAGGGTCTGCGGCGGCTCGTTCGGCGTCGCCGGAGGACCCGAGCACAGCGGTGGTTCCGTGCTTCGCCGGCGCGGCGAGATCGGCACGTGCGGGGCCGGGGCCGCGGACCGTGGATGGCAGGATGAGACGTATGGGTGTGCGGGAATGCGATGAGGGCCTGATCCTGCTGCTGGGCGGGCGCAGTGAGATGGGGTTGGAGATCGCGGAGCGGCTGGCGCCGGGGCGGGTCGTGGTGCTGGGGGCGCGGCGCAGCGGTCAGTTGGCCGCCGAGCGGGAGCTGCTGACGCGGGCGGGGGCGACCGCGGTGCACACCGTCGAGTTCGATGCCGACGATTTGGCCGGGCATCAGGCGCTGCTGGAGAAGATCGTGGCCGAGTACGGCCGGATCGGTGTGGCGGTGCTGGCGTTCGGGATCCTGGGCAATCAGGCGGTCGCCGAGCAGGACCCGGCGGCCGCGGTCGCTGTCCTGCAGACCGACTTCGTGGCGCAGGTCAGTGTGCTGACGACGCTGGCGAATCTGCTGCGGGCCCAGGGCAGTGGGCAGCTGGTGGTGTTCAGTTCGGTGGCCGGGATCCGGGTCCGCCGCGCCAACTACGTGTACGGGTCGGCGAAGGCCGGGCTGGACGGATTCGCCCACGGCCTCTCGGATGCGTTGCACGGCACCGGAGTTCACCTGCTGCTGGTGCGTCCCGGATTCGTGATCGGCCGGATGACCGACGGCATGGACCCGGCGCCGCTGTCGAGTACCCCCGGCCAGGTCGCCGACGCCGTCGTGCGGGCCCTGCGCAAACGCACCGCCCGCATCCACGTGCCCGGCACGCTGCGACCCATGTTCTTCGCGCTGCGCCTGCTGCCGCAGTCGATCTGGCGCCGGATGCCGCGATGAGCCCGGGCGCTGCAGCGGTTGGGACGCCGCGCCGTGCGTTCGGGCCCGACCGGAACCACGTGTGCGGCAGCGGCCCGGCGCAGGTGCTGCCGGGCCGCCGGCTGGGTGGCCGGTGATGGCCTCGATTTCGGTTGGTGCGCACCCGATCTCGGTGGTCGGGATCGGTGCCGACGGCTGGGAGGGATTGGGGGCAGCGAGCCGGGCCGCGATCGCGGCGGGGGACGTGGTGTTCGGGTCACGGCGGCAGCTGGCGCTGGTCCCCGACGGGATCGCCGGCGAGCGGGTGCCGTGGCCGTCGCCGCTGGTGCCCGCGCTACCGGATCTGCTTGTCGCCCACGGGGATCGGCGGATGACGGTGTTGGCCAGCGGTGATCCGATGTTCTACGGCATCGGGGTGACCCTGGCGGGGCTGGTGGGACCGCAGGCGCTGCGGGTGTATCCGGCGCCGTCGTCGGCATCGCTGGCGTGCGCCCGGCTGGGGTGGGCGCTGGCCGAGACGCCGGTCGTCAGTGCCGTCGGGCGCCCGATGGTGGCGGTCCTGCCCGAGCTGGCCGACCGCCGGCGGCTGCTGGTCCTCACCCCGGACGCCAAGGCGCCGGCCGAACTGTCGGAACTGTTGACGCACAACGGGTTCGGTGGCTCCCGGCTGACCGTGCTGGAAGAGCTCGGCGGCCCGGCGGAACACCTCGTCACCGGGATCGCCGCGAACTGGACCGAGCCGCCCGGCGCCGCCCTGAACCTCGTGGCCGTGGAATGCGTCGCCGATCCCGGCGCGCTCCGGTCGACTCGGGTCCCGGGTCTGGCCGACGAGGTCTACCGCGGCGACGGGCAGATGACCAAGGCGGAGGTCCGGGCACTGTCGATCAGCGCCCTGGCGCCCGCACCCGGCGAGGTGCTCTGGGATATCGGCGGCGGTTCCGGCACCATCGCCATCGAATGGTGCCGGACCCATCCGTCCTGCCGGGCAGTCACTTTCGAGCAGGCACCCGCCCGCCGCGATCAGATCGCTGTCAACGCCGCGGCCCTCGGCGCCGTCAACCTGGACATCCGCGGCGCCTTCCCCGGCGCCCTCGACGACGCGACCCTGCCGGACCCGGACGCGGTGTTCCTCGGCGGCGGCCTCACCCAGCCGGGCCTGTTCGAATCCTGTTGGGACCGACTGCCTTCCGGTGGCCGTCTGGTCGCCAACGCCGTCACCGCGGAAGCGGAGACGCTGCTGCTGAACCGGCACTCCGTCCACGGCGGAACGCTGCGCAAACTGCAGGTCTACCGGGCCGAACCGCTCGGTGGATTCACCGCCTGGCGCCCACATCTTCCGGTCGCGCAGTGGTCGGTAGTGAAGCCGTGAGGACGCGGGCCCGTGCGCCGCGCCTGCTTGTCGGTTCGTCCGACGGCGTGCGTGCCGCTTCCGGTCGTGAAGCCGCGGGTCACGGCATGCGGGCTCGCCGCGCGTCGCGCCGGATTGCCGGGTGGTCTGACAGCTTGTGTGCCGCTTTCGGTCGTGAAGCCGTGGGTCACGGCGGCATGCGGGCCCGTGCGCCGCGTCGGATTGTCGGGTCGTCCGACGGCGTGCGTGCCGCTTCCGGGCGTGAATCTGCGGGCCACGGCGGTGTGCGGGCGGGCGACGGGTCGCACCGGCCGGTGCGGTGGGGTGACGGGTCGGCGCGCTTATCGAGCGGCCACCCGGCGGCGGGTGCGGCCGACAGGTGCGGCCGGTGATCCGGGTGCTGCTGCTCGGCGGTACCCGGGAAGCGCGAGACCTCGCCGAAACCCTCTCCGCCGCACCGCAGTTCGAGGTGGTGTCGTCGCTGGCCGGACGAGTGGGTGAACCGGTGCTGCCGGTCGGGCAGGTGCGGATCGGTGGTTTCGGCGGCCCGGACGGACTGCGGGAGTGGCTCGCCGCCGGTGGGATCGACGTAGTGGTCGACGCGACCCATCCGTTCGCTGCCACCATGTCGGCGCATGCCGCCACCGCCACCGCCGCGCTGGGGCTGCCGCTGCTGCGGTTGTGCCGGCCGGGCTGGAGTGCCGGGCCACGGGACCGCTGGATCCGGGTGCCGGATCTCGCGGCGGCGGCGGAAACCGTCGCGACTCAGGGTGAGCGGGTGTTCCTCACCATCGGTCGGCAGGGTGTGGGCGCGTTCGCGGCGCTGCCGCAGTGGTTCCTGATCCGGGCCATCGACCCGCCCGCCGAACTCCCCGCCCGCCACGAATTACTGCTCGCCCGTGGACCGTTCACCGTCGCGGACGAGATCGCCCTGCTCGCGGCCCACCGTATCGATCTGATGGTCACCAAAGACAGCGGCGGTGACCTCACCGCCGCCAAACTGGCCGCTGCCCGGGACCGCGGCATTCCGGTCGTGGTCGTCGACCGGCCGCCGTTGCCGCCGCGGGGCCGGCAGGTCGAAACCGTGGCGGACGCGGCGGCCTGGTTGGACCGATTCGCTTCCGGCGGAGCATGATCGCTGCCCGGTCCCCGCGCTACTGGTGGTCGGACGGTGCGCGGCCGAGCAGGGTCGGCAGCCGGTCGAACCACTCCAGGACCGCCCGCTCGTAGCGGATGCCGAAGTCGAGGGTGGCGCGTTCGTAGGGGGACAGGTATTCCGGGCTCTCGGCCAGGAAGTGGGTGAGGCGGTGTTCGTGGGCCTCGCGGTTGGTGGCGATCATGCGGTCCAGGTGTTCGGGGTCGACGAAGTTGCCGAACGACAAGGTCAGTAGCAGGGGGAAGCGGAGGGTTTCCTCGCCCGGCTCGCGCTCGATCCATTCGGCGAAGGCGTCCATGCCGGCGGGGGTGATGCGGTACGGGGTGCGTTCCCGGGCGCCGGTCTCGCCCTTCTCCACCAGGCCGAGGCGGTGCATGGTGGCGAGTTCACGGTAGACCTGGCTCTGCGTGATGGTCCAGAAGTCGCCGATCCGCCGCTGCGACAGCATCGCCAGGTCCCAGCCGGACATCGGCCCCTCGTGTAGGAAGCCCAGCAGGGACGCCGCGGTCGCGTTGAGCGTGCGTTTCGGTTCCTCCTGCGTCATACGACTCCTCTCGACACCTACGCTCCACAATGGAGTATCGCCGTCCCATCGGGCAGCGGGGCGGCCGACACACCGGCCCGGTCCGGCGAATACCGGACCGATCCCGGAATCAGGTCGTGTCGTAGCGCCGGGAGGTGAAGACCCGGGTGCCGTGCGGGGTGTCGAACGCGGTGGTGGTGGAGGCGCCGACGATGATCAGCGTCCGCATGTCGACGACCGCGGGATCGAATTCGCCGAGCGTGGTGACCCGCACCGATTCGGCTGGGCCGCCGACGTCGCGGCCCAGCACGACCGGCGTCTCGGCGGCGCGGTGTTCGAGCAGCAGTTCCCGCAGTGCACCCACCTGCCAGGTGCGCTGCGACGACGCCGGGTTGTAGATCGCGATCGCCATGTCCGCCGCCGCTACGGCGGTGATCCGCCGGGCCACGACATCCCAGGGCTTGAGCCGGTCCGACAGTGAGATCATGGCGAAGTCGTGGCCCAGCGGCGCCCCGACCCGGCTCGCGACCGCGCCCGCCGCGGTCATGCCCGGCAGCACCCGTACCGGGACGTGCCGCCACCGCGGGTCGGCGGATTCCTCGACCACAGCAGCCGCCATGGCGAATACGCCCGGGTCGCCGGAGGAGACCACGACCACCCGGCGCCCGCGCGACGCGAGATCCAGAGCCATTGCGGCGCGCTCGGATTCGACCCGGTTGTCCGAGGCGTGCCGCTGCTGGCCCGGCCGGACCGCCACCCGGTTCAGGTAGGTGGTGTAGCCGACCAGATCGGTGGCCTCGGTCAACGCCCGCGTGACCTCGGGCGTCGTCCATTCGGGCGACCCGGGACCCAGGCCGACGACCGCGACCTCACCCGGAACGGCCGAATCTGCTTCTCCTGGAACAGGTTCGGTCGTCGGCACGATCTGCGTGGCGTCGGCGGCGGAATCAGCCGCCGATGCCGGCGTGGTCAACCGGATCGGCGTGGTCGGCGTGGGCCCGGGAACCAGCACGATCGAGAAGTACGGCACGTCGGCGTCGTCGACGTCGGCGGCGCGCAGAACCCGCTGCCGGCCGCTCGAGGCGCGCTCCACATAGTAGGCGTCGGCGAGCCGTCCCGACTTCGAGAGGGCTTGCCGCACACCGGGATAGGTGCGGCCCAGCTTCATGATCGCGGCGGCGTCGGTTCCGGCGAGCCGCTCGGCGAGATCGGCGGGATCCATGGTGCCGGGCAGTACGCTCAGCACCTGCTCGCCCTCCACCAGCGGGGTGCCCAGGGCGGCCGACGCGGCGCTCACCGAGGTGATGCCGGGGACGATCTCGGCCTCGAACCGGTCCGCGAGCCGGCGGTGCATGTGCATGTACGAGCTGTAGAACAGCGGATCGCCCGCCGCGAGCAGCGCCACCGTGCGCCCGGCGGCCAGATGGACGGCCAGCCGCGCGGCGGCCTGCTCGTAGAACTCGTCGATGGCACCCTGGTAGCCGCCCGCGTGGTCGGTGGTCTCGGTGGTGACCGGGTAGACCAGATGTTCCTCGAGCTGGCCGGGCCGCATGTACGGCGCGGCGATCGCCCGCGAGATGCTGCGGCCGTGGCGCGCGCTGTGGAAGGCGATCACGTCGGCGGCACCGATCAGCCGGGCCGCCTTTACCGTCACCAGTTCCGGGTCGCCCGGGCCGAGCCCGATACCCCAGAGTTTGCCGGTGCTCGCCGCGCTCATCGTGTCTCCCTCGCGAACCATCGGGTCCGCTGCTGCCGAGCCGCTCATTCGATCTCGCTCGCGATCGCGTTGAGGGCGGCGGCGGTGATCGCGCTGCCGCCGCGGCGGCCGTGCACGGTGAGGTATTCGACCGTACCGTCCTGTGCCAGATCCGCTTTGGACTCGGCGGCGCCGATGAAGCCCACCGGGATGCCGATCACCGCGGCCGGGCGCGGTGCACCGGCGGCGAGCAGGTTCAGCAGATGGAACAGCGCGGTCGGCGCATTGCCGATCGCGACCACCGCGCCGTCCAGCCGGTCGGCCCAGAGTTCCAGTGCCGCAGCGGATCTGGTGTTGCCGATGCTCTCGGCCAGGGCGGGGACGCGGGGATCGCCCAGCAGGCACAGCACCTCGTTGCCCGCCGGTAGCCGCTTGCGCGTGACGCCCGCGGCGACCATGTTCGCATCACATAGGATCGGCGCACCCGCGCGCAGCGCAGCACGGGCCGCGGCCACCACACCCACGCTGTGGTCCACATCGGCGGCCAAGTCGACCTGCCCGCACGCGTGGATCATTCGCACCACGACCTGCGCGACATCGGCGGGGAAGCGGGCGAGATCGGCCTCGGCGCGAATGGTCGCGAACGAACGCCGATAGATCTCGGCGCCGTCGGTGACATAGCTGGTGCGGGACGCGGACATGTCCTACACAGTAAGGCGGGCCTTCGCGCCGGTGGCGGTCAGGTGCGGGCCCGCTCCAGCAGCCGCGACATGACGATGTTGCTGCGGGTGCGCCCTACTCGCGCGTTCTCCCGGATGCGTTCCACCGTCGATTCGATCTCGGCCATATCGGTGGCCATCACGTGCACCAGCGCGTCCGCCTCGCCGGCGATCGTCCACACCCCGACCACCTGCGGGATCGGCAGCAGACTGCGGCGCAGTTCGGCGGGGGTGATGTTGTCGCGGTAGTAGACCTCGACGTATGCCTCGGTCCGCCATCCGAGCGCCGCCGGATTGACCTGAGCGGTGAAGCCGGTGATGTGGCCGGCGGCCAGCATCTTGTCCACCCGGCGTTTGACCGCGGGCGCCGACAACCCGACGATCGCGCCGATGTCCTGGAAGGATGCCCGTGCGTTGCTGAGTAGGTGAGCGAGGATGTCCCGGTCGATGTCGTCCACGGTCGCCTCCGAGGCCGATACGCAATGATTCGCTGGTCCGCGCGCGAATCACGCAACGAATAGCTGTTCCCCGCGCAACACTACGCCGTCTACCGTCTGTGGCAGCTGATTCGCTCCTATCGACAGGAGACCGCCGTGACCACCGTCAGTCTCGACGCCGCCGCGGCGGCCACCCGGCAGTCCACCCGCCGCCACTACCTGATGTGCCGCCCGGACCATTTCGAGGTCAGTTACGCCATCAACCCGTGGATGGACACCGCGACCCCGGTGGACCGGGATCTGGCGCTCGCCCAATGGGACACACTGCGGGCCACCTTCGAGCGCAGCGGCCACGCCGTCGACGTCATCGACGGCATCGCGGGTCTGCCGGACATGGTCTTCGCCGCCAACGGCGGCCTGGTGATCGGCCACCGCGCGGTATCGGCCCGGTTCGCCAACCGGGAGCGGGCCGCCGAGGGTCCCGCCTATCACCGCTGGTTCGCCGCCCAGGGCCTGGACGTGGTCGCCGCCACCGAGGTCAACGAGGGCGAGGGCGATTTCGCCGTGGTGGGCTCGCGGATCCTGGCCGGCACCGGATTCCGGACCGCCCGGGCCGCGCACCGCGAGGTCGCCGACCGCTTCGGCCGCCCGGTGATCTCGCTGCGGCTGGTCGATCCCCGCTACTACCACCTGGACACCGCGCTGATGTCGCTCGGCGACACCATCGCCTACTATCCGCCCGCGTTCACCCCGCACAGCGCGGCCCTGCTGGCCCGCCTCTACCCGGACGCGATCGTGGCCACCGATGCCGACGCGGCGGTGTTCGGGCTCAACGGCGTCTGCGACGGCCGCCGGGTGTTCCTCACCGACCGCGCCACGGGCCTGGCGCAGCGGCTGCACGACGCCGGATTCGAGCCGGTCGGCATCGACCTGTCGGAACTGCTGAAAGCGGGCGGCAGCGTGAAATGCTGCACGCTGGAACGGCACCGCTGAATCAGAACGGCATCTTGAACCGCCACGGACTGCGGTTCGGGTCGTGCAGCGGATTCGCGACGATCATGTAGCGGAACAGCATGACCGCCCCGGTCAGCTGGACCACGGCGAGCGGAACCTCGGCCAGCAGCGCGGTCAGCAGCGAGACGGTGAGATCCTCGCCGGGCTGGGCGAACACGACATCGAACCAGGCGTCGACCAGCAGCAGCACCCCGGTGCCGAAGGCGGGCAGCATCACCAGCTGCCGGCGCCGCCAGCCGAGATACGCGGTGGCCGCCATCATCAGCACCAGCAGGCAGTCGAAGGCGATCCAGGCCAGCGGCCAGTTGTTGGCCTGGTAGTCGTCGGGCAGGGTGAGACCCAGGTAGGTGATCCACGGGATCATGGCGATCGCGCCACCGACCATCAGCACCATGCGGATCCGGCGGTTGATCAGTACGACTCGGGGGTGCGGATACTGGTGTTCGAGGGTGGCTTCGATCCGCCGCACCAGATCTCGGCGTTGTGGCTCGGTCAGCGCCAGGAGTTGCGCTTGCGACAGCCCGACGATCATCTCGTCGTCGAGGTAGGGCTCGGCCATCGGGATGGAGTCGTCGTCCGGGAGTACGTCGCCGGCCGCCGGGGAGTTACCCGGAGCCGTCGAGCCGTTCGGGTGCTGCCGCCCGGAGAGGTCGTGCTCGGCGCCGCGCTGCATAACCCCATGGTGCCCGAATCGATGCGGTTCGCCCAGCACCGGCGGTGCGCGTTCACCGTGGGCGCAGCGGCTCAGTCGCCGGGTGTGATCGTGTACCCGTCCGGCCCGGCGGTGACCTCGGTGACCGGCCCGGCGGGCCGCCCGCACCGACGGTCGCAGCCCGACCAGTGCTGGCGGCCCGCGACCTCCAGTTCGCCGGCGTCGAGGTCGGTGCCGACGGTGGTTTCCGCGCCCGCGGGCAGTACCCGTCCGGTGGTGACGGCGGCGGCCACGTCGGCGCGGACGTCGGTGTGCGATTTGGCGCAGCCGGGGCGGCCGGCGCAGGCGGTGACCCGCAGCCATGGGGAGGTCGCGTCGAAGATCAGGCCGAGCGGCGCGAGCACGCCCGCCACGGTTTCGGCGATGTCCTCGTCGAGGTCGGTGATCACCAGGCTGCGCCAGGGCGTCACCAGCAGTGGGCGGCCGGTGGCGGCGACGAATTCGGCCGTGCGCGCCGGCAGCGTGGCCAGCGGCACCCCGGCGCCGAGGCTGACCAAGCCGTTGTCCTGGTCCAACCAGCCGATCGGGATGTCATGGCGCACACCGAGTTCCAGCGTCTCCTCGCCCGGGGTGTGCGGCAGTGCCGCGGTGATCCGGGCGACCCCGTCGGGCAGTTCGCGCACCCGCCAGAAGTGGCCGCGCAGATCCTGGAAGACGTGGGCGGCGGCGAGCACGGTGGGTACCGCGTCGGCGCCGGGCAGCCGGATGCCGGAGTCGAGGCCGCCGAGCAGCAGCGCGTATTCGTCCGCGGCGGTGGCGTGCAGGCCGATATCGCCGCCGAGGCCGCTGACGTCGCCGCGCCCGTCGTCGAGGGTGAACAGCACCCGGCCGGGCAGTTCGGCCAGCGCCGGGGCGTCCTGCAGCCCGGCGTCGAGCAGTGGCACCAGGGTGTGGACGTCGCTCCAGCCGCCGACGCGGCCCGACATGGGGGACGCCAGGATGTTGCGGACCCGTTCGTGGGTGGTGCTGGGCAGCAGCCCGGCCGCGGTGAGGCGCTGCGAGAGTTCGGTCGCGTCGTGCAGTTGCCGCAGCTGGATGTTGCCGCGCGAGGTGAGCTCCAGGGCGCCGTTGCCGAGATCGCGGGCCGCTTCGGCGAGAACCTGCAGCTGCTCCGGGGTCAGCCGGCCGCCGGGCAGCCGGACCCGGGCGAGCGGCCCGTCGGCGGCTTCGTGCAGCCGCAGCACGCCGGGGCAGGAATCGGGAGCGGAGCGGGTCATGGGTAAGAGCCTACGAGGGCCGTCAGATGTTCTGCAGGTGGTGGCGGAGCAGCACCGCGAGCTGGGAGCGGGCGTCGTCGAAGGGGTGGGCCGATTTCAGCGCCCGGCTCTGCACGATGGCGCCCTCGATCGCGGAGAGCATGAGTCCGGAGACGGCGCAGGCGACGGGTCCTGCCATGCCGGCGGCGACCAGGCCGTCGGCCAGACGCGCGGTCCATTCGGCGAAGGCCTGGCCGGCGGCGGCCTGCACGGTAGGATCGAGTTCGTCGAGCGCGGCCGCCATCATGAACGATCCTGCGCGGAAGTCGCTGTCCACCAAGGGGCCTCGCCAGAATCCGATCAGGTCGTCGACCCAGCGTTCGGCAGAGGGCGCGTCGGTGAGAGCATCGGCCATGCGGCTGACGTGGGAGTAGACCAATCGGGCCACGATCCGGGTCGCGGATTCGACGAGTTCTTCCTTGCCGGCGGGGAAGTGCTGGTACAGGGAGTTGCGGGAGGCGTTGCTGCGCTTGAGAACCTCGTTGAGTCCGGCGGCATGAACGCCGTGTTCCTGCACCGTGGCGATCGTGCTCGCGATGAGGCGTGAGCGCGGTCCGGCGGTCATGGCATGTCCTTCCACCCTTGCTTGAACCGATCGGTCCATGTTACACAGATCACGGTCGTGAACCGATCGGTTCAATCGAGAGAGGGTCATATGTCCGCCTTGATCGCCACTTCCACGCCGGTAGCCCACGCAGCGGCCCTGGGCCTGGGCGCATACCGCCCACGGCGGGTAGTCCCCAACGCCGAGATCGTCGCCGATATCGACTCCTCCGACGAGTGGATCCGCACCCGCTCGGGCATCGAAGCCCGCCATTGGGCCGACCCCGACGAAACCATCGTCGGCATGGCCACCGCCGCCGCGGCTCGCGCGCTGAAGGCCGCCGGGATCGCCGCCGACGAGGTCGACGCCGTGATTCTGGCCACCTCGTCGCAGATGGTGCTCGGACCCTCCGCCGGAGCCGTGGTCGCCAGCGAGCTCGGCATGACCGACACCGCGGCCTTCGACATCTCCGCCGGCTGCGCCGGCTTCTGCTACGCGCTCGCCAACGGCGCGAACCTGGTGCGCTCCGGGCAATCGAAGTACGTGCTGGTCATCGGCGTGGAACGGCTGTCGGACCTGCTGGACAAACACGACCGCACGACGGCGTTCATCTTCGCCGACGGCGCCGGCGCGGTCGTGGTGGGGCCGTCCGAGGTCGAGGGCATCGGGCCGGTCGCGTGGGGTTCGGACGGCACCCGGACCGACGCGATCAAGCAGGACAAGGACTTCGCCAGCTACTTCGCCGAGGTCGCGGCCGCCGAGGCCAGCGGCGGGCACGCCGAACGGCCCTACATCCGGATGAACGGCACAGCTGTATTCCGTTGGGCGGTAACCAATCTGGAGCGGGCTTGCCGCGACGCGCTGGATCGCGCCGGGGTGAGCGTCGACCAGCTCGACGCCTTCGTGCCGCACCAGGCCAACAGCCGCATCACCGACGCGCTGGTCCGGGTGCTGGACCTGCCGCCGTCGGTCGCGGTGGCCGGGGACATCGCCACGACGGGCAACACCAGCGCCGCGTCGATTCCGATGGCCATGGAACAACTGCTCGCCTCCGGCGGCGCCGAGCCCGGTGACACCGCGCTGCTCCTCGGCTTCGGCGCGGGGCTGGCCTACGCGGGCCAGGTCGTGACGCTGCCGCCGATCATGTCGTAACCGGGGTCAGCGCGACCTGCGGCGGCGGCGCGCCGCGGTGGTCTGGTCCCAGCTGTCGGCCAGCAAGTTCGGGGTGGCGTGGTGCTGGGTGTGGTCCCGGTGCACGGTGGTCGAGACCAGCGTGACACCGGTGATCAACGCCGCGGCGCAGATGCCGCCCGCGAGCAGCGCGAACCCGGTGTGCCCGGTTCCGGCCGCGGTGAGCGCCATCGGCAGCGTGGCGAAGGT
This sequence comes from Nocardia stercoris, assembly GCF_003696265.1. Taxonomy (GTDB): domain Bacteria; phylum Actinomycetota; class Actinomycetes; order Mycobacteriales; family Mycobacteriaceae; genus Nocardia; species Nocardia stercoris. The sequence goes on from NZ_RFFH01000005.1 coordinate 353,563, forward strand.
GATCAGCACGGCCACGTAGCCGACCCACGCGACCGCCCGATTGCGTCGAACCCAGAGTGGCATCGTGGGCACGGTGATCACCTCCGGACTACGCGCCGGGGGCTGGCGAAGCCGCAGCAATGAACAGGGAAACTATTCCGGACCAGGTGGCAAAGCGATTTCTCCCGGCCCATCCTGGTGAGTTGGACATGGATCGAGCGTACGCCTGGCAACCTTGACTAGTCACCGTCCGCCCACTGGCCCGACCTGCCTCGCCGGACCGGATCGACACAGGATCTCCACAATCGGCGCGGCTGATCTCCACATCGGCCCCATAGGGTCGATGCCATGGCGGACAGCGTGCAGCGTGCCGGGCGGCGGATCCTGGTGGTGGAGGACGAGCCCACGATTGCCGAATCGGTGGCCACCCGACTGCGTGCCGAGGGGTTCGTCGTGAACCTCTCCCACGACGGACCCGCCGCGGTAGCCGCCGCGGAGCGGTTCGAGCCGGATCTGGTGGTGCTCGACGTGATGCTGCCCGGTTTCGACGGTCTGGAGGTGTGCCGGCGGATCCAGGGGACCCGCCCGGTGCCGGTACTCATGCTCACCGCACGCACCGACGAGACGGATGTGCTGGTCGGCCTCGGGGTCGGCGCGGACGACTACCTCACCAAGCCGTTCTCCATGCGCGTGCTCACCGCCCGGGTACACGCACTGCTAAGGCGGATCGAGCGCACCGCCGATCCGGGCGCGACGATCGTCGTGGGCGATCTGCGGATCGATGTCGACCAGCGGCGGGTGTGGCGCGCTGACCTCGAAACCCAGCTGACCCCACTGGAATTCGACCTACTGGTTCGGCTGGCGCGCCGACCTCGTACGGTGTTGGCCCGCGAACGCCTGCTCAGTGAGGTGTGGGGGTGGACGGACGCGTCGGGTACCCGCGCCGTCGACTCACACGTGAAGGCGTTGCGCCGCAAGCTCGGCGCGGACCTGATTCGCACCGTGCACGGCGTCGGGTACGCACTGGAGGGACGATGAGCTCCCGATGGTCCGGCGCGGCGGCCCGGCTGTCCGCGTGGTTACCTCGCCCGCTGGACCGGATACGGATGATCAAATTTAAATTGGCCATCCTGATGGTGGCTTCGGGCGCGATCGCTTTCGGCTATTTCGCCTGGTGTATCGGCTGGCTGCCACAACGGACCACCCTCTACGCCACGGTGCTCGCCCTGGTGACCTCGCAGTTCCTGGCCCATGGCATGACCCGGCCGCTACGGGAGATGACCACCGCGGCGCAACGGATGGCCAAGGGTGACTATTCCCATCGCGTTCGAGCCACCTCCCGCGACGAGGTCGGTCAGCTGGCCGCGGCGTTCAACCAGATGGCCGCCGACCTTGCCGCCGCCGAGCAGCAGCGCCGCGACTTCATCGCCAACGTCTCGCACGAATTGCGCACTCCCGTCACAGCATTGGGCGCGGTGCTGGAGAACCTGGTCGACGGTTTCGCGGAACCCGATCCGGCCACCCTACGCACCGCCCTGGCCCAGACCGAACGGCTCAGTCTGCTGGTCACCGAACTGCTTGCGCTGTCCAGCGTCGAAGCGGGCGCGGTCCGCCTGCAGCTGGAAAGCACTGCGCTGCAACCTCTGTTGCACGACGTCATCGCCGAAGCCGAAGTCCTGGCCGCCGCCGTCGACCGTCCGGTCCGCTTCACCACCGACCTGGCCGCCCCGGATCTGACCGTGCGAGCCGACCGCGCCCGCCTGCATCAGGTCCTGCTCAATCTGCTGGACAACGCGACCCGGCACGGTCCCGCGAACGGACAGGTCCACATCGAAGCCCGTACCCGGACCGGGCAGGTTGTGATCGAGGTCCAAGACGAGGGCCCCGGCATCCCGGTCGCCGATCGGGCCCGGGTCTTCGAACGTTTCACCCATGGTCGCACCGACAGCGGCGGTACGGGTCTCGGCCTGGCCATCGCTCGCTGGATCGTGGAACTGCACGGCGGCACCATTGCCGTCGCCGACCCGGGCTCCCGCATCCGCGTAAGCCTCCCCGCCGGCTGAGCCGGCACATTCACGACCCATTCGCGACGCCCTCGAGCTCGGTGTGCCGCCGGGCCGATCTCGCACACCCTACGGAGGTTCCATGCCCGACGAAATACCCCCGACGGCTCCCGAAGATCCGGCCCCCGAGCCCGGCCGGGCCCGGCGAAAACGACCACCGGTGAATACCGTTGCGCGAATGACCGCTCGTCTGCGGCCCGGCTCCGCTGAGCCGGCCGGCGGTGCACAGCAGCCGGATGCCGCTGCCGCGACAGCGGCTTCGGTTCCGGTGACGCCGTCGACCGCGGCGGCGACGGCCGAATGGGCTCGCCCCGGTGCCCCGGTCGTCATACCCGAATCCTTCACCGCGAGTGCGCATTCCGGTATTCATGTGGCGCCGGCACCGCAGCACCCCACCGGGCCGGAGTCGGCCTGGCGACTTTCCTCGAGACCGTATGCCCCGATCCCCGGTGGCGGTGTCCCACCGCACCCGCACCCTCCCTATCCGACAATGCCGACGCCGCAGCGTGTCCCACGTCGGTCGGAGTCGGTTCCGATGCCGCGTGGCGCGCTGACGGCCGTACTCCTGGCCGGACTCGGCGCGGTGCTGTTCGTGCCACTGGATCGCCCGGGGATCGGCTGGCTGCTCGCCGGATCGGCGATCGCGGGCGCGGTGTTCCTCGTCGACGGCCGGGCGCGCCGCGCGACACCGCAGGACGTCGAATCATCCGGTACGGCAGTCGATTCGGCTGACCGTGCACTGCGCCGGCTGGCACCGGCATGGTGGATCACGATCGCGCTGTGCCTGCTGGGTGTGGGCGCGTTCCGGGCGGCGGAGTGGTTGTTCGTGCTCTGTCTGCTGGGGGCCGGGGCTGCCGGGTCGCTGGCGGTGGTGCGGCGATCGGTCCACGGACTGATCTTCGACCTGATCGCGGTGCCGGTGTCGGCGCTGCGGTCGGTGCCGTGGCTGGGTCGCGGGTTGCGGCGCGTGCGGGAGCGGCGCGTGTCCTCGACGCAGCGGGTGGGCTGGTCGGTGGTGGCGGCAGTCGCGGTTCTCGCGATCTTCGTACCGCTGCTGGCCGGCGCCGATGCGGTGTTCGCCCGGCTGGTGCACAGTGTCACGCCGCGATTCGATGCCGCGGCCCCGGTGCGGTGGGTCTTCGTATTCACCGTGGCGGCATTGCTCGCGGCCGGTGCGCTGTATCTGCTGGCGGGACCGCCGCGGGCGGCGGGGGAGACGGATTCTGTTGCGGGGCTGCTGGTTCAGCGGCGGTGGTCGCGGCTGGAGTGGGGTCTGCCGCTGGGGACCTTGACCACAGTGTTCATGGTCTTCGTGGCGACGCAATTGGCGGCGCTGTTCGGCGGCAGCGACTATGTGCAGCGCACGGCGGAACTGACCTACGCGGAATACGCGCGCAGCGGGTTCTGGCAGTTGTCGGCGGTCAGCCTGCTGGCCCTCGGTGTGATCTCGGCCGTACAGGCATGGGCCGCACAGGAATCGACGTGGGATCGGCTGTGGCTGCGGATCGGGGTCGCGGCGGTGGGTGTGTTGACGCTGGTGATCGTGGCCTCCGCTCTGCACCGCATGTGGACCTACCAGCAGGCGTACGGATTCACGGTGTTGCGGTTGCTGGTCGAGGTGTTCGAACTGTGGATCGGGCTGGTGTACCTGCTCGTGCTGGCCGCGCTGGTGCGGCTGCGCCGGACCTGGGTGCCGCGGGCCGCGGTGGGTGCGGCGGCGACGACCCTGTTGGGCCTGGCACTGGTGAATCCCGAACGCCTTGTCGCCGACCGCAATATCGACCGCTGGCTGTCCGGCACGACCGTCGAACTCGGTACCGGTTCCAGCGCCCGCGTGATCGAACAGAACCTCGATATCGACTATCTGAGCACGTTGTCGCCGGATGCCCTGCCGGCTGTCGACCGACTGCCCGAGCCGCAGCGCAGCACGATCGCCGCCGCGATCCGGGCCGGTCTCGGCGACGAGGACGGCTGGCAGGATTGGAACCGATCGCGGTCGGCCGCCGCTGTGCGGGGCGATCGCGGGTGAATCGCTGCCGCCGGGAGTAGTGGCCGATGTGAAACCTGCGCCAGCAGCGCGCCGGGGTCGATCGGCGGCGTGGTGGCGCCGGTGACCGGGGTCAGCGTGACGGTGGAGTCGGCGAGCGCCGGTGCGACGGTGCCGGAGTCGGCGCGGCCGGTGTGTCGCCTGGTGGCAGCCACGGCGGAGCCAGGTGCGGGGAGGGCGCGGCCCAGTCATGGTCGTGAGCGGTCCGTTCGGCGACCGCGAGGAATTTCGCGACCGGCTCGGTGAGCGGTTCGTCGCGCCACGCGACACTCCACGGGTAGTAGGGCTGGATCTCCAGCGGCCGGTGCACAGGAATCCCGGCTGCCGCGTATCGCGTTGCGTAGCTGTCGAATTCGAGAAGGTAAGCGGGCCCGGCGGCTCGCTGCAGGGCGGCCAGGCAATGACCGAAGGTGCCGGGATTGCCCAGCCAGCGCAGCGGCAGGCCGGTGTCGTGCTCGAAGGCGGTCAGATAGTGGCCGTGCGCGTTGTAGAGCCCGGATTCCGGTCCGTCAGCGAAGACTTCCAGCGGACGGGAGTGCAGTGACGCCTGCGGGCGGGGCGGATCGGCCGGACGTCCGACCAGCTGCAGGGGCTCCAATCGGAGCAGGCGGGAACGCCACCCGGCAGGATGCTCCGCGATCATGGCCGGTGTGATCCGGAGGATCGCGACGTCGAGCCGGTCGTCCAGCAGTGCCTCCAGTTGCCGGATGCTGTCGAGCGCCCGCTCGACGATCCGGATCCCCGGATACGAGGTCGCGAAGTTGTCGGCGACGGTTCGGCTGGTCTGCAACTCGAAGATGTGCGCGATGCGGACCGAATCGGGCGCGTCGGGGCGATGGCCGATCCGGGCGGCAAGCGACAGCATCTCGCGGGCATCCGCCAGAACGTTCTTCCCCCGCGGCGTCAGCGTGACATGGCGGCTGTCGCGTTCGAGGAGCGGGCCGCCCAACTGATCCTCGAGCTTGCGGATCTGTTTGGACAAGGCCGGCTGGGTGATGAACAGCTTCGCCGCGGCCCGGCCGAAGTGCAGTTCCTCGGCGAGAGTCACGAAGTAACGCAGTTGCCGCAGATCGAGGTCCATGCCTGCCTGTTCCTGCGGTCCGGGGCGGTCCGCAACCAAGTCACCTGCAAGTATGCCCGCCCGGTTATCAATCGGTGCGCGATACGACTTGGACGCGCGCCGGGGCACGGTGGTGAAGTGGATCCGGGCGCGAAAGGGGACCGACATGGCGCAGGATCCGACACCGGTGGTGTTCATTCACGGGCTGTGGCTGCACGCCACCAGCTGGGGGCCGTGGCTCGACCGTTTCCGGGCCGCCGGGTACGCTCCGATCGCCCCCGGTTGGCCCAACGAGCCCGACACCGTCGCCGAGGCACGCGCCCATCCCGAGGCGGTCGCCGACATCGGAATCGACGACGCTGCAGACCATTTCGCCGCGATCATCGCTACCCTGCCGGAACCGCCGATCATCGTCGGCCATTCCTTCGGCGGCCTGCTCGCCGAGAAACTGATGGGTCGCGATCTCGGTGTCGCGGGTGTGGCGATCGATCCGGCCCAGATCAAGGGTGTGCTCCCGTTGCCGCTGGCGCAGTTGCGCGCCGGCCTGCCGGCCCTGGGCAACCCGGCGAACCTGCATCGGGCGGTATCGCTCACCAAACAGGAATTCCGCTTCGGCTTCGGCAACGCGGTCAGCGAACAGGAGTCCGACGAGCTGTTCGACACCTGGACCGTGCCCTCACCCGCACGCCCGCTGTTCCAGGCCGCGGCGGCGAACTTCGTCCTGCACTCCCAGGCGGCGGTCGACACCGACAACTCCGAACGTGGCCCGCTGCTACTGATTTCGGGCCTGGAAGACCACACCGTCCCGGATGTGGTGACCCGCTCGACGTTGAAGCAGTACCGCGATTCCACCGCGGTCACCGAACTGCGGCAGTTCGAAGGCCGCGGCCACTCGCTCACTATCGACAGCGGCTGGAAGGAGGTCGCGGACGCGGTTCTGGACTGGCTGGCGGACAAGGGATTCTGACCCCGACGAGGAGCGCGGCTGTGGATCTGGGACTCACCGACACGCTCGCGGTGGTAACCGGCGCGAGCCGGGGTATCGGCCTGGCCATCACCCGCACCCTCGCCGACGAGGGCGCGATCGTCGTCGCCGCTGCCCGCCACGCCGGTGCCGACCTCGCCGAGCTGGCCGGCACCGGGCGCGTCCATCCGGTCGAGGTGGACCTGTCCACCTCTACCGGCGCTGCCGAGCTGGCCTCCGCCGCAACGAAGTTCGGTACCGCGGCATTGCTGTTCAACAATGTCGGCGGCGTGACGGCCCGGCTGAACGGGTTCGCCGACATCAGTGACGAGGCATGGGTGGCGACCATGAACCTGGATCTGCTCGCCACGATCCGCGTGACCCGAGCCCTCCTGCCCGGCATGCTGGACGCGGGTGCCGGCAGCATCGTCACCATCAGCTCGGTCAACGCCAAACTGCCCGACCCCACCGTCATGGATTACAGCGCCGCCAAGGCCGCCCTCACCAACTTCAGCAAAGCCTTGTCGAAACAGGTGGGCGCGCAAGGTGTTCGGGTGAACACCATCAGCCCCGGCCCGGTCGCGACCGACCTGTGGCTGGGTGCGCAGGGTGTGGCCCGCACGATCGCCGCCACCGCGGGCGGTGATCCGGCGGACGTCGCCCGCACCGTGGCGGAGCGGACCGTGACCGGGCGGTTCACCCGTCCGCAGGAGGTCGCCGACCTCGCGGTATTCCTGTCCAGTTCGCGGGCGGAGAACATCACCGGTTCGGACGTCGTCATCGACGGCGGAATGATCACCACACTGTGACACCGCAGGGTGCCGATCTCGGTCGGCCGCCGACCACATCCCGAGGTGGAGGAGCACAGCATGCCCGAGCGCGAGACTCGACGAATGACGATCGGCGACTTTCTGATTCGCCGTCTGGCGGAGGTTTCGCGCAGGTCACCGCCGCACACGCCAGGCTTACGCCACGGAATGCGGCTGCCGAGATCGACCGGCTGATCTGCACGACGCCATGTCGGTGTCCAACGACACGTTGATCTTCGTGGAATCGATCATGGATCGCTTCGATTCCCCCGCCGCGATTGCGGCCAGCAGCAACCGGGGAGCCGAACTCGACTACGGACCGCGTGGTCCCCAACACGAAGAAGGCGCCCAACTCCGGCCCGCGTGATCGGGTGAGTGGCGCCGTTCAGGCCGACCCGACGCCGGCGGTCGCGGTGAGCGCCTTCAGGTTCCGATAGGTCTCGTCGACGACCGTCGCGAACTGGCGCGGCGCGTCCTCGTCGATCCAGTGGGCGAACGCCACGGCGAAGACGGTTACCGCGGTCTGCGCGGCCAGCCGCGCCGTGTCGGGGTCGACATCGCGGCGGGACAGTGTCGCGGCCAGCGATTCCGCGAGCATCGCGACCTTGAGGAGTTCGCGTTCCCGCAGCTCGGTGTTCGCGGCGATGACCTGGTTGCGCAGGCGCGGGCCCTCGGGTTCGTCGCCGAAGACCGCGCCGGCGCTCTTGACGGCCTCGACGGCAGCGTCGAGCGGCTCGACGTCCTCGGGCACCGCCTCCAGTGCCGCCACCAGCAGGCTGTCGAGCTTTTGCTGACCCCAGAACAGCACTTCGCGCTTGTCCGCGAAGTACCGGAAGAACGTGCGCTGGGTCACCCCGGCGTGGGCCGCGATCTGCGCAACCGTGGTCTGGTCGAAGCCGTATTCCGTGAACAGCTCGATCGCGGCCTTGATCAGCCGTCCTTGCGAGTCCGGCACCCAGCGTCCCATGGTCGGATTCTACGTGATGACACATGCTGACATCGCTGGTACGGTGATGTCACAAGCTGACATCATGAGGAGGACACCATGCGCGTATTCGTCACCGGGGCATCGGGCTGGATCGGCTCGGCACTCGTCACCGAACTGCTCACCCACGGCCACACCGTTGTCGGCCTCGCCCGCTCACCCCGATCCGCCGCCGTCCTGACCGACCTCGGGGCCGAGGTCGTCCGCGGCACCATCGACGACGTGGGCGTCGTGGCGGCCACTGCCGCCGCCAGTGACGGCGTCGCGCACCTGGCCTTCCAGCACGACATCGCGTTCACCGGCGGATTCGAGCAGGCCGCGACCGCGGATCGCGCTGTCGTCGACGCCGTCGGCGCCGCGCTGGCCGGCTCCGGCAAGCCGTTCACGATCGCCGCGGGTCTGCTCGGCCTCGCGCCCGGCAAGCGCGTCACCGAGCGCGACGGACACGAAACCGTCGTCGTCGAACCGGGCCACCCGGCCGCCGGTCCCGCGCTGCGCCGCGCGAATGCCGAAGCGGCACTTGCCCTGAGCGCACACGGCGTCCGCTCGTCGGTGGTACGCCTGTCGCCCACGGTGCACGGCCGGGGGGACCAGGGGTTCATGGCGACGATCGCCCGCATCGCCCGGGATGCCGGGTTCGCGGGATATCTCGGTGACGGCGCCAACCGCTGGCCCGCCATCCATCGTTCCGACGCGGCTCGCCTGTTCCGGCTCGCCCTGGAGGAAGCGCCGGCCGGCGCGACACTGCACGGGTGCGGCGAGGAAGGCGTGCCGATGCGGGCCGTCGCGGAGGCCATAGGCCGGCAGCTCGACGTGCCGGTGCGATCCGTCCCCCCAGCCGACGCCGCCGCGCACTTCAGCTGGATGGCGACGTTCATCGGCCTCGACGCCCCGGCGTCGAACACCGAGACGCGGAAGCTGCTGGGCTGGGAGCCGACCGGCCCCGGGCTGATCCAGGACCTGGACGCAGGATGCTACACCGACGCGGCATGAGAGCGTGGCGGTTTCGTCATCGGGGCCCGGCCGTGAAACTCTGAGCGCATGGCGACTCAAGCAACGGTGTTCGACGCAATCATCGTCGGAGCGGGACAAGCCGGCCCGCCGCTGGCCGGCCGGCTCGTCGAGGCCGGGCAGACCGTCGCCGTGGTGGAGCGCAAGCTGATCGGCGGTACCTGTGTGAACTCCGGCTGCATACCCACCAAGACGCTCGTGGCCAGCGCGCACGCCGCACACGTGGCCCGTCGCGGCGCCGACTACGGCATCAGCACCGGAGAAGTCGTGGTCGACATGGCAAAGGTGAAGGGCCGCAAGGACGATATCGTCACCGCCGACCGGAACGGTGTCGAGAACTGGCTCGAAGGCATGGACGGCTGCACCCTGCTGCGCGGGCACGCCCGATTCGTCGATCCGCACACGCTGCAGGTCGGTGACCGGCGGATCACCGCCGCACGGATATTCCTCAACGTCGGCGCCCGGGCCTCGACGCCCGACATCCCGGGATTGGCCGACGTCGACTATCTGACCAATGTCGGCATCCTCGAACTCGACTCGGTGCCCGAGCATCTGGTCGTCATCGGGGGCAGTTACATCGGGCTGGAGTTCGCCCAGATGTACCGCCGGTTCGGCGCCGAGATCACCGTGATCGAACGCGGTCCCCGCCTGGCACCCCGCGAGGACGACGACGTCAGCAGTGCGATCGAGGACATCCTGCGGCGCGAGGGGATATCGATTCACCTGGGCGCCGACGATATTCGCGTATCGCGGAACGGTGGCGACGTGGCGGTCACCACGCGTGCCGACGGGCCGGTGGTGACCGGATCACATCTTCTGGTCGCGGTCGGACGCGTGCCCAACACCGACGACCTGGGGCTGGACGCGGCCGGAGTGGCCACGGACGCACGGGGTTTCATCACCGTGGACGATCAACTCCGGACCACCGTCGAACACATCTGGGCGATGGGCGACTGCAACGGCAGGGGAGCGTTCACCCACACCTCGTACAACGACTTCGAGATCGTCGCGGCCAACCTGCTCGACGGTGAACCACGCCGGGTCACCGACCGCATTCCCACCTACGCGCTGTACATCGACCCGCCGCTGGGCCGCGCCGGCCTGACCGCGGCCCAGGTACGGGCATCCGGGCGAAAAGCGTTGGTGGGCAAGCGCCCCATGACCCGGGTCGGGCGTGCGGTCGAAAAGGGGGAGACCCAGGGCTTCATGAAGGTGGTGGTCGACGCCGAGACCCACCGGATTCTCGGCGCCGCGATCCTGGGCGTCGGGGGCGACGAAGTGGTGCACTGCCTCCTCGACCTGATGGCCGCCGAGGCGCCGTACACCACCATGACCCACACCGTGCACATCCATCCGACCGTCGCCGAACTGGTCCCCACCATGCTCGAGGAGCTCGAGCCACTGGAATAGGTTGCGTCACAGTGCGTCCCGGGTGGCCTCCGCCGCAGGCCGGCACGTCCTTCAGCCGTCGTAGGTCACCGCCGCGAACGTGTGCCGGGCGTTTCCACCGAGGGGCTGCCGGTCCGCGGCCGGTGACCACGGGAGCACCGTGCCGTAGCGAACCAGCTCGCCGTAATGGGCGGGATTCACCGGCTCGAGGGCCAGGTCGACGAGTGCGACCGCGGCCTGGGCGGGGGTGGGTGCGCCGGACACGTCCCACCACAGGGCCGAGGTGGGGGTGTTGATCATGCCGGGACAGGTGGCGGCGACGAGAATCCCTCGGGCCCGGTCGGTTTCGCGGCGTTGCGCGGCGAGGGCCCGCACCGCCGCGACCTGGCCGATCTTGGACGGGATATTGACGAAGCCGGGCCACGCCCCGGCACGGGCGCTGCCGTCGGCCACCGCGTCGACCCAGCGCGCGACCTCCCGGTCGACGTCGTCGAGCGAGGTCAGGACGTCGAACCGGTCGTGCAGGACCGGTGCGAGCTGATGTAGGGTGCCGAGCGAGCTAGCGACCACGATCAATCGGCCGCCGTCGCGCAGCACCGGCGCGAACGCCCGCAGCAGCCGGGTGGTGCCGAAGTTGTTGACCTCGGCGTACTCTCGCACGATCGCGCGCGGGTCGTCGTCGGGGCCCACCCGCATGACAGCGTTGCCGAACACGATGTCGACACCGCCGTGCCGCGCGACCAGCAGCTCCGAAAGGCGTTCGGCGCCCGCCGGATCGGCGACATCCAGCAGTTCCCCGCGCACCTGCGCGCCGCCCGCCGGTACCGTGGCCACCGCGGTGGTCACGCGGTCGAGATCGCGGCCGGTGAGATAGACGGTGTCGCCGGGATCCATCCGCTGGGCCAGCAATTCGACGAGCGCGAGACCCAGCCCCTGGGTGGCGCCGGTAACCAGTGCGACCCTGCTCATTTCGCCTCCTCGGTGATCATCTTTCGCGGCAGTTCCGGTGTGGGTATCAAGGTCACGCCTCGACGTTAGAAGCGGACCGGTCATGTCGAAAGCGACAGAAATTCATCTGTGGTATGCGTAAACGTCATGAGCTTCACCGCTGCCTCACTGACCGCACTGCGGGTGTTCCGGGAGGTGGCCGAGCGGGGCACCTTCACCGCGGCAGCCGCGGGGCTGGGCTACACCCAGTCCGCGGTGTCGCGGCAGATCGCGGCCCTGGAACGCGCGGCGGGGGTGCCGCTGCTGCAGCGCCGACACGACGGGGTCCGGCTGACCCCCGCCGGGCGGATCGTCGCCCGCCGCGCCGCGGTGGTCATCGACCAGATCGACGCCACGGCAAAGGAATTGGCCGGACTGCCCGACGAGCGGGCGACGGTGCGGCTGGGCTGGTTCGCCAGTGCCGGGGCCGGTCTGGTGCCGGCCGCGCTGGCCCGCCTGCGGCACACCCATCCCGGGATCACGGTGCTGGGCCGGGAGGCCGGCACGCCCGCGCTGGTCCGGGCGCTGCGCGCGGGCACCGTGGACCTCGCGGTAGTGGCCTCGGCGCCGCCGTATCGTCCGCTCGACGCCGAGACTCCCGCGCTGCAGGTACAGGTCCTGATCGAACGCAGCCTGCGCATCGCCGTCCCCGCTGAGCATCCGCTCGCGCGCGGCGACCACATCGACGCCGCCGACCTCCGCGGCCAGTCGTGGATCGCCGGGCCCCGCGGCGACGGCGGGATGGGTACCTGGCCGGGGCTCGACGAGCGGCCCACCGTCGTGCACACCGTCGGCGACTGGCTCGCGAAACTGCACCTCGTGGCTGCGGGCTGCGGAATCACCACTGTCCCAGCCGGTCTCGTGCCGGTCGCACCACCTGGGGTCCGGATCCTGCCCGTGCACGGTGGCCCGACCGAGCAACGCCGGACGCTGCTGGCCCGGATGCCCGGCCCGCTACCGGAGCCGGTCGCCCGCCTGGCCGAAACCCTGCGCGCCGTCGCGGTCGAGCCCGCCGGCCGCTCGGAGGGTTGAATTCGGCTGCCCACCAGGGCATTTAACACACGATTCGCGGGCTTCGGTTGATCGGCAACCGTCGAGGTCGCCCGGCGGGTGCCGTTCGGCCGCAAGTGGATTCGGTCAGAGCGCCCGCTTCAGCCCGACGTGGCTGTTCTCGTATCCGAGCCGCGCGTAGAAGGCATGTGCCCGTTCGCGGACTCGATCCGTGGTGACTTGCGCGAGTGTCGCACCTCGGTGCCTGCCGTGGTAATGCGCCCACTCGAGCATCGCGGTTCCGATGCCGCGCGAGCGTTCCGTGGCGGCGACCCGGACTCCCTCGATCTGGAGGCGGGTGGTGCCGCCGCGGGACAGCCCCGGAATGATGGTGAGCTGCATGGTGCCGACGATCCGGTCGGCCTCGTCCCGGACCACAGCCAGATAGTGTGCCGGATCCCTGGTCACGGCGTCGTACGCCTCCTCGTAGCGGGCAATGTCGAAACCCTCTCGGGCACGGCCGATCTCGTCGTCGGAGAGCAGCGCGACCAGGGCCGGCACGTCGGCCCGGCCCGCCCGCTGGACCCGATAGGTTCGGTCTCCGAGTCGGAGCAGACCACCGACCGATGCCCGGGCCCGTGCCCGCAGCCGGGCGATCAGCGTGTCCAGCCAGGTGCCGACGTGCCGCCGTGCCTCGGGAGTGTCCGGGTACCGGCAGCGCAGGTGCAGGCCCGCCTCGTCGAGGACGAACCAGAGCATCACGCCGTCGGTCCGGATCGTCGCGCCGACGTACTGCGCCTCCAGTCCGGTCGCGTCGACGCGCACCGGCAGCCGACGCAGGTCCAGCCACGAAATCGCGAACATCCCCGGCGCCTCGGGCATCCCGCCCCACGGGCGCAGAATGTCCGCCAAGGGCCACGACCCCATGCGGACAGCCTCTTTCACCGCGTCCGCGCTGGCACGGGGATCGGAGTCGGCTGACTCGAGCACCGAATTGGTGATGAACCAGCCCACGGAGTCGTGCCAGGTGGTGTCGTACCGGCTGTGCACCGGAAACACGGCCCGCAACGCGGTGCCGGCCAGCTCCTGGGTCACCTCGGTCATCGCCCCCACCACCAGAGCCAAGGTCGAGACGCCGTCCTCGCGGGCCTGTGCCGAGAACGCGGCGCTGTCGTCGACATCGAGGACATCGCGCACTTCCACGCGCTCCTCCTGCAATGTCGCCTCGCCCAGCGACAGCGGGAACCGTGGCATCACATTGCCGCTGCCCGCCAGCACCTCCGCCCAACGGCGGTGCACCTCGGCGGGCGCCGGCGGACGGTCCCGCAGCGCGCGAGTGTGCTCGGCGAAGGCGGGGGCGGGCGGCAGCGACGGCGAACGGCCCTGCTGCACCGCCGCGAGGGCAGCGAGCAAGTCACGCGCGATCACCAGCATCGACCACATGTCGACGTGGGAATGGTCGGCCGCGACCACGACGGTCGGCCCCACCGCCGTCTCGAGCACACACAGCCGGTGGGACGGACGAGCGTACGGCGAACAAGCACGGTCGAGTACAGCGCGCAGCGCGTCGTTGACGGCCTGCCCCGGGGCGATCACATGCTCGACCCAGGCACCGGCAAGGATTTCGACTTCGTGCAGCCGAGGTTCGCCGTCCTCGCCGGGCACGAAAATCGACCGCAACGTGCCGTGCCGCTCGATCACCGCCATCCAGGCGGCCGCGAGCTCGTCGAGCGGAACCGGGGCGGACAGCCTGAAGGACAACGCCATCCAGGATCCGGCCCGGTCACCGGCACCGACGTGTCGTCGCTGGTCGAAGGAGACGGGAAGCGACCGGCCCGCCCGACCCACAGTGACGTCGTAGCCCAACAGCCGGCCGAACGGCAGGCGGAGGTGCGCGACGTTGGTCAGTCGCATGGCGTTATCCTAGGCTCCTTCGCGAGCGATCGCCGTCTCACCAGCAGCCTGGAGCCACCCGTGCCGACCTTCCGCGTCCCCGGCGCCGACCTCGATGTGGAACTGAGCGACGAGGGTGGACACCCCGTCGTTCAACTCCACGGCCTCACTTCCAGTCGCCACCGCGACCGTCTGATGAGCCTCGATCTCGGCCGGGGACTCAGCGGAACCCGGCTGCTGCGCTACGACGCGCGCGGCCACGGACGCTCTACAGGCCGAAACGTCCCCGAGGACTATCGGTGGCCGGTCCTGGCCGATGATCTGCTGACGCTGCTCGACCATTGGTTCCCGGGCGAAAAGGTGCACGGTGTCGGTCCTTCGATGGGTACCGGGACACTGCTGCACGCGGCTGTCCGTGACCCCGGCCGTTTCGACGGCCTCACCCTGCTGGTGCCCGCCACCGCCTGGCACACCCGGGCGGCGAAAGCCGACATCTACCGCAAGAATGCCCGTTTGATCGAGGAACAGGGACTCGACGCCTTTCTCAGCGCCGATCTCGCCGCACCGCGCCCGCCGGCCACGGCCGGAACGCCGGAGACCGTCCCCGACGTCTCCGAGCATCTGCTGCCGGCACTGTTCCGCGGCGCGGCAATGAGCGACCTGCCCGCCCCCGAGGCGATCGCCGCGATCGACGTGCCGACCACGATCCTGGCCTGGATCGACGACCCCGGCCACCCGGTATCGACCGCCGAGACACTGGCCGACCTGATCCCCGAAGCCACCCTGGAAGTGGCGCGCACACCCGCCGACCTGGCCCGCTGGCCCAGCATCCTCTGCGCGGACGTAGCCCGACACATGGCCTGAATCGAGATCGCCGGACGGGGGCCGGGCGGTTCTGAGAGGGTGACCACATGAAGATCGGTGTCGCACTTCCGCAGATGGCTCCCGGGTACGGACCGGGTACGACGGTCGACTGGGCTCGGCGAATCGATGCGGGGCCGTTCTCGAGCGTTTCGGTGGGTGAGCGGGTGACGTTTTCGAATCCGGAGATGGTTGCGACGCTGGGCGCCTGCGCGGCGGTGACCGAGCGGGTGCAGGTCTTGGCGAACCTCTTTGTGCTGCCGCAGCATCCGGTGGCGATGGTCGCCCAGCAGATCGGCACGCTCGACCAACTCGCGAACGGCCGCCTCGAGGTAGCTGTCGGGGTCGGCGGTCGCGAGCACGACTACCGGGCTCTGGGCGCTGATTTCACCCGACGGCACCAGCAGCTCGATGACAAGGTCGCGGAGTTGAAAAGACTTCTCGACGGCGAGCCGCCGTTCGAGGGCGCGGACCCGGTCGGGCCGGCGTGCGTGCAGCCGGGTGGACCGATCATCCTCGCCGGTGCGATGGGTCCGAAGGCGATGCGCCGGGCGGCACGGTGGGCTGACGGCATCTCCGGCTTCAGCATCGCGGGCAACGCCGACGACATCGCCCAAGCGGGCGAGCTCGCCGACCGTTGCTGGACCGAGGCCGGTCGTGCGACGACCCCGCGCAAGGTGAGTGGCTGCTTCACCGCCTTGGGCGTCACCGACGCATCAGAAGCGTTGCGCTCCTTCACCGCTCGCTACCTCGGCTTCCTCGGCCCCGAGCTGGCCGAGCTGGTCGCCGCCTCGGCACGGGCATCGAGTCCCGAGGTGCTCGCCGACATTCTCGACGGCGCGGAGCAGGCCGGGTGCGACGAGTTCATCCTGGTCCCGGCCGTCACCGACCTGAACTTCCTCGAGGTGGCGACCGAGGTGGTGGCCGCACGGTCCTGACGCGGGTGGCCGAGCCGCTCAGATTCCGCGATCGATCATGTCCAATAGTTGGGTGGTGAGGTCGTCGAGCTGGCCGGTGTCCAGGAAGCGCAAGGGCCCTTCGACGACCAGGCACGCCAGGCCGTGCACGGTGGGCCAGGCGAGAAACTCTGCGCCGGCCCGCCTTTGCGGCGCGAGCAGATGTGCGTCCACCAGGCCGTCGAGTGCTTCGCCGAGCAGTGCGATCGCCGATCGCCCGGTGGGTCCGGCGGCGGCAGGCTCGGCGACTGCGGAGACATCCTGCTGGGTCGCGAAGGCCGTGCGGAACAGCCCGGGCTCGGTCCGGGCGAAGCGCAGGTAGCCCGCGCCCACGGCACGGAAACGCGCTCGCGCCACGGCGGCCGGATCCTCGAGGTCCGGCAGAGCGTCCTGCTCGGCGGTCATGGCGGCCGCCAGTCGCGCCAGGGCAACGCGAGCGACGGCCTGCACCAAGGCTTCTCGGTCCTTGAAGTGTGTGTAGGCCGCGTTGGGTGCAACACCCGCGCGGCGGGCCGCTTCACGTAACACGATCGCCTCGGGGCCGCCCCCTGCGCGGGCCATCGCCACTCCGGCGTCGATGAGGGCTTCCCGCAGCGCGCCGTGCCGATACGTACTGCGCTGCGCTGTTCTCGCGGGGGTGTCGCTCATGCCTGCTCCTGACCGCGGACGGATCGATGTTCCGGACGCCGTCCAGATCATATCTGGACGGCGTCCAGAAGTCGTGTATTGTCCTTCTGGACAGCGTCCAGATTCAAGAACTCACACACGTCCATCCGGAGTTGCGGTAGCCAGGTTCCCCTCCGGGAGCCTCCACGACGCCGTCGAGGGAGATGAAAGCCGTGCTGATCAGGGTGCGCATGTGAATCTCCGCGCGAATTCCCCAGTGCCGCTGTGACACTGTGCGGTATCGACCTCGTCGGGTATTTCGCGGCTGAGGCATCTACCTCACGATTACGTCTGATCACCGCTGCGGCCCGGAACTGGTGGCCGGATCGCCCCGCGAATCTGGTGACCTGTGTCCACGGCCTGCATTACGTCGGAGACAAACTCGCTCTGCTCGCGGCAATGCTCCGATGGCTGACTCCCGGCGGCAAGTTCGTTGCCAACTTCGACCCCCATTCGATCCGCCACGCCGACGGATCATCGGCCGCCCGTAGGGTTCTCGCCCGACTGCGCGCCGCCGGGCTGACCTACGACGCCCGTCGACACCTCCTCACCGCACACGGCCCGACAACGATCGAGTTCCGCGCCGAGTATCTCGGAGCGGACAACCGATCTGGACCCGGATACACCGGCCAGCCCGCCGTGACGTCCTACTACAACTGGTAATCGGCCAAGACGTTCCCGACAACGGTCGGATTGTCGTCATCTCCAGCGGTGCCGCCGTGGTGCCGCGCGCCACCGCAGGCATCTACGGAGCAACCGAGGCCGCCTGCGATCAGCTCGTGCGCGTGGCGGCCACCGAACTCGCAACACGCCGAATCACCGTCAACAGCGTCCGGCCCGGCCCCACCCGAACCGAAAAGGTGTCTGCCACTCTATGACCCGAGCAGGCTGCGGCTGTCATCGCCGGGATCCCGCTCGGCGAGCCCGCCGACATCGCCGACGTGGTCGCCTTCCTCGCCTCCGACGCAGGCCGCTGGATCACCAGGCAGGCCATCCACGCCGGTGGCGGTATGTTCTGACTTCTCCCGTTGACCGGGGAGGCTGAACCACCATGTGATGCGGGTGATTTCGAGCAATGTTTCCGTCCGCTCATCGACACCGCGCGACCGCCCTCTCGGGGGCCGCTCGAGCCCCGGTGCCATGTCGGTGGCGCCCGGGGCGCGGTTGCGGAAGGGTGAATCAGCCGAGGTCCGGGTGGCCGACCCACTCGACGATCGTCCAGCCCTTCTGCGGGCTGCCCTGGAGGGTGACGTGGCCGCCGTTGCGCATCGGATCGGTGCCGAGCTTGCTCTTGTCGGCGTTGCCGGCGTTCAGCATGGACCAGAACATGATGGTGCCACCGTGCGAGAAGATCACCGGGTGGGTGCAGCCGCGGCGCTGCACATCGAGCAGTGCTTGATCGACGCGGCCGTCGAATTCGTTGCCGTCGATGGAGCCCGGAATCCGTGCGTTCAGGTCGCCGGAGAGCCACTTGATCGGCGCCTGCAGGTACCCGGACATCGCCGCGGCCTCCGGGGTGCCCTCGTACTGGCCCGCCTCGATCTCCCGGAAACCGGGCTGGATGTCGAGGCTCAGGTGGTGCTCGGCGACCGTCGGTGCCGCAGTCTGCTGGGTACGCACCATGTTCGAGGCGAAGGCACAGTCGTAGTTCTTGTCGGCCAGCTGAACGGCCAGGTTGTCGGCCTGTGTCCGGCCGAGTGGGGACAGGTCCGGTCCGGGAACCGTGGTGTCGATCAGGCCGGAGACGTTACCTAGGGACTCGGCATGGCGGACCAGAGTGATGACCATATCGTCGGTGCTGCTGCCGAAGCTGCCCCCGGAACTTCCGAAGCCGAGATCGGCGGACGCGACACCGGTGGTCGCCGTTGTGGCCGCGACCGCGGTCGCCACCACCGCAACGGACAGTCGAAGAGATCGGATACGCATGGTGGGAACGCCTTTCATCGCGGGAAGCCACCCCGGGTATGCCGAAGAACCGAAATCGGGGTGACGCATCACACAGAAGCAGCTATGTGCCCGAATCGACCATGGGGGTGTTCCACCCATCGGGATATTGATCATCGCGACGACCTCCGTGCAGGCCACCACGGCGACGGCCGCCGCCGTCACGGTGCCCGAGGTGCGCGGGGAACGCCCGGTGAAGGCACAGCAGATCCTGGAGGCAGCCGGCCTGAAGGGCGAATTCAAGAGCGCCAACCCGGGCGCCGTCGCGGGCAGTATCCCCAACCGCGGACCGGGCGGCGGCGAATGCGTCGTCGCGACCACGGATCCGGCGGTCGGTGCCAAGGTGGCGCCGGGCACCGTCGTCACCATGACCAGCTCGGAGCCCGGCAGCATGGCCCATCCCGGTCATCCCTGCTGACCGACCGGCGGCTGCGGCAGTCTCAGCAGCGTCGGACCGCTGACGTACTTGTCGATCGGGCGCGCGGGACAGGCGCGAAATGTCGGATCCGGTCCGCTGCACTGCGGACCGGATCCGTCGGCGGAGCCGGTTGCCCGGCGCGCCGAGCTGATCACCATGTTCCGGGCGAACGTCGATCCCATGCTCGGCGCCGGCGACTTGGGGTTTCGGCGGTAATCGCCGAAAACAACGGATATGGCGTAAGTCCCGGGTCGGGACGGGTGCCGCGTTGAGTTCAGCTCGCTACTGGACCGTCTGGCCGCCCGAGCACATGGGCCTGGAGGCGGTTGCGCAGGTGGATTTCGCTCGGCGTCCGGGTTGAGGGCTGGCCACAGGCCCGCCCTCAACACTTCGAGGCAGAACCTAGGAGCCCTGCCTCATCATTGGCCCAATGATGTCGTTCCAGCCTGGCGTCCTCCGATCCCCCGTGATGGCGGCGGTATTGACAGCCCGCCGCTGCTGGCGCATCATTTAACTACATAGTTAAATAACCGAATGGTGTAATAAGCTCATGTCCGAGGATCAGCTCGACTCCGTCTTCGCCGCCTTGTCCGATGCGACCCGGCGGGCGATACTCGCCCGGCTCGCGGAAGGCGAGGCGACAGTCGGCGAGTTGGCCGAACCGTTCGCCATGAGCCTGCCCGCTGTCTCGAAACACCTGAAGGTGCTCGAGCGCGCCGGGCTGATCACCCGCAGCCGCGACGCGCAGTGGCGTCGTTGCCGACTCGAGCCCGCTCCGCTGGCAGCGGCGACCGACTGGCTGGAGCGCTACCGAATCTTCTGGGGCGATCGCCTCGATCGCCTCGACGAACACCTGCAACGCATTCGACACAAGGAGCTACCGTGACCGAACAGCTGGACCTGCCCCAGGGGGATCTGCGGCTGCTGGATACCACCATCGCGCGCGAACTGCTGGCGGCGAATCTGCCCGCTCGGCTGGCTTTCACCGCTGCCGACGGCACCCCACGCGTCGTTCCGATCAACTTCTGGTGGAACGGCGAGGAGGTGGTGATGACCGGATTCGCGCCCTCGCACAAGAACCGTGCGCTGCGCGCTCGTCCCGACGTCGCCCTCACCATCGACACCAACGACGCTCCGCCACAGGTGCTGCTACTGCGCGGCCGTGCCGAGATCACCGAATCCGACGGCCTGCTACCGGAATACGCGGCGGCCATGCGTAAGGGCGGCGACCCCGCGGTGGAGGAGTATCTGCGGTCCGTGGCCGGCATGGCGCCTCGGATGGAGCGCATCGCCGTGCGGCCCACCTGGGCCGCGGTGATGGACTTCCGCACCCGCTTCCCCAGTGGCGCACCCGACTGGATGACCGGACCGCGGCAGTCCGCCTGACCCGTGCGCGAATCCGAGAGAGCACACCTCATGAGCAACCGCGAATTCACCCTTGTCCGGATCTTCGACGCGCCCCGGGATCTGGTCTTCCGGGCCTGGATCGAACCGGAACAGATCGCCGAATGGGCCGGCCCCCAAGGCTTCACCACCCGCCGCGACAGCATCGTCGCCGAACCGGTCCCCGGGGGCCGCTACGAATCGATCATGGTCTCCGACGCCGACGGCACCGAATATCGCAGTGCCGGAGTATTCCGCGAGATCGTCGAACCGGAACGGTTGGTGTTCACCTGGGGTGACCCCACGGGCGATGGCGGCCCTGAGCACGATTCCGTCATCACGGTCACCTTCACCGATGCCGGAAACGGCAAGACCGCCTTGAACTTCCACCTCCTGGCTCCCGGCCCGTTGTCCCCGGACGACAGCGCGGCCCACGGCTGGGGCCAAAGCCTGGACCGCCTTGCGCGCACAGTGGCAAAGGGCTGAGGCCCACCAGGCCAGGCCTCAGCGATCTTCGGGTGGTGATGGAATGCCGAGGATTTCTAGGAAGGCGGCGGCAGCGGGGGAGTGGCCGTCGCGGCTCCAGACGATGTGTTCGACGCGGGTGGGGGCGTTGGCTACCTCGATGGTGGCCAGGCCGGTCAGCTGGGGTACGTAGGCCGAGGCGAGCATGGCGATGGCGAGTCGTTGCTCGACCAGCCGATTGATGAGGTACGCGGTGGTGACCTCGAACGCGACGTCGCGGGTGAGTCCAGCGGCTGCGAAGGCCTGATCGGCCTGGGCGCGGCCGGCGGTGCCCGCCGGCAGATCGACGAACACCTCGGTGGACAGCCGGGAGAGATCGACGACGGATTCGGCGGCGAGCGGGTGATCCGGGGCGACCACGGCGACCAGATGGTCGTGCGCGAGGACGTGGGATCGGACCCCCTGCGGCCGAGCCGTGGTCGGCAATCCCAGAAAGGCGATGTCGATGGTGCCGCTTCGGACCTTCTCGGCGAGGTCCTCGCTCGCGCCCGCGCACAGGCTGATGCGCACTTGGGGATGGTGAGACCGGAATTCGGCCAGGGTGGCCGGGACGTCCACGGCGGCGACGGTGGGGATGAGGCCCACCGCCAAGCGTCCACGGATTTCCCCGGCCGCCGCCGCCACCTCGGCCGCCGCGCGGTCCGCGGCGTCGAGGCACTGGCGTGCCGCTGGGAGGAAGGCCGCCCCGGCGGGCGTCAAACGTACTCGGCGGCTGGTGCGTTCGAACAGCTTCGCGCCCAATTCTCGCTCCAGGCGCGCGATTTGGTGACTGAGCGCCGATTGGACGACCCGGCAGCGCTCGGCCGCGCGAGTGAAGCTGTTGGTCTCGGCGATCGCGATCACATATCGCATCTGCTGCAACTCCATGCGATCAATCGTGATTCACGATCGTTGCCTTGACAAACATGTGTTGGACGCCGCGACCGTGCCGGGCAGAGACTTCGGTGGTCAACATTTCACCGGCACAAAGGATTTCCGCTGTGAACGACACTTCCCACGCTCGAGCCGCCACGATCGATCTCTGGGTCGATCCGCGCTGCCCATGGGCCTGGATCGCCACGCGGTGGCTACTCGAAGTCGAACAGGTGCGGCCCGTCGAAACCCGCTTCCACGTGATGAGCCTGTCCGTCCTCAACGACGGCCGGGAGGTGCCGGAGAAGTACCGGCAGGCTCAGCGCGACGGCTGGGGCTGTGTCCGCGTCTGCGTCGCCGCCGAGCAGCAGTACGGCCCCGAGGTGCTGCGACCGCTCTACCTGGCGATGGGCGCTCGAATCCATCTGGAGCAGGCGGGCCTCGGCCCCGCCATGATCCTGGCCGCGCTCGCCGAATGCGGTCTGCCGGCCGAACTCGCTGACGCCGCGGACAGCACCGCCTACGACGAGGCCCTGCGCGCCAGCCACGACGCGGGGATGAAACCGGTCGGCGACGCGGTCGGCACTCCCGTCATCCACGTCCCGGCCGCCGAGGGCGCACCGATCGCGTTCTTCGGCCCGGTCATCGCCCGGCCCCCGCGGGCCGCGGCGGCCGGCCGGTTGTGGGACGCCGTCCTGACGATGGCGTCCACCGACGGGTTCTTCGAGCTCAAACGCGCCCGTGACCGGGTTCCCGAGTTCCACTCAGCCTGACCGTTCTTCGCCGTTTCGGTCCACTCACCAGAAAATAGGCAGGGAAACCCATGTCCACATACGGGGGCCATCCGCTCTCACCGCTGCGCTCCTGGCTGGGCGTCGCCGTCATCACCGCCAGCCTGTTCACCTTCGTCACCACCGAATTGATGCCCGTCGGCCTGCTCACCCCGCTGAGCTCGGCCCTGCACGTGGCCACCGGTACCGCCGGGCTTATCGTCACCCTGTTCGGCATCTCCGCCGGACTGGGTGTACCGTTCCTGGTCGCCTGGACCCGGCGCGTGAATCGCCGTGCGCTGCTGCCGATCCTGCTCACTGTGATGGCGGTGGGCAATCTCGTCGTCGCCGTCGCGCCGAACTTCGGTCTGGTGCTGGTCACCCGCCTGATCATGGGTTTCGCGCACGGAATGTTCTGGGCCGTCGCCGTCAGCATGGCCATGCGGCTGGTGCCCGGACCGCACGCGAACCGAGCGGCCGCGATCGCGCTGTCGGGTATCTCGATCGGCACCGTGGTGGGAATTCCCTTGGGTACCTTCATCGGTGGCCTGGCCGGCTGGCGCACGACGTTCCTGATCTGGAGCGCGCTGGCGGTGGTCGTGCTGGCGCTGGTCCTCGT
Organism: Nocardia stercoris; assembly: GCF_003696265.1. GTDB lineage: Bacteria > Actinomycetota > Actinomycetes > Mycobacteriales > Mycobacteriaceae > Nocardia > Nocardia stercoris. The sequence continues at coordinate 376,734 of NZ_RFFH01000005.1, forward strand.
CACGATTCCGTCGCTGCCGTCGGAGAACGCGGTCGCGGCCCGGGAAGTCTTCGCGCTGCCCGTCCGTAATGCGGCGCTGCGCATCGTCATGGTCACGGTAATCCTGTACGTACTGGGCCATTTCGGTGCGTACACGTTCATCCGGCCGTTCCTGGAGAAGACGGATGCGGCATCGTCGGCCTTCATCACCGTGCTGCTGGTCGTCTACGGAATCGGCGGCGCGGCAGGCAATTTCATTGCCGGGCACGCCGTGGACAAGAATCCGCGCGCCAGCTTCGGAATCGCCTGCGGTGGTCTGGTGGTATCGCTGCTCCTGCTGCTGGGCGCCGGACATTCACCCGCCGGCGCGCTGGTGGCGATGACGCTGTGGGGTGTGTCGTTCGGCGCCGCGAACCTGTGCCAGATCAATCTGACCCTCGCCGCCGCACCCGACACCTTCGAGGCCGCGATGTCGATCAACACCCTCGGCTACAACCTGTCCATCGCCCTGGGGGCGCTCATCGGTGGCCTGTTCGCCGACCACCTCGGCGTCCGCAGCACCCTCTGGTTCGCGGTGGCGCTCACCGCGGCATCCGTGGTGCTTGCCGTGATCATGATCCGCGCGCCGCGCGAGACGGGCGATCACGATCGCTCATCGAGCCGGGCCGATGTGGCGGTGGAGGCATGATGCCCGAAGCTACTGCGGCACAGGACTATTCGTGGGTGGACGACCTCGCCGGTGTCGATCTCGACGAGCTGTCGAATCTCTACCGGATCGCGCCCCTCGGCGACAAACCGCCGCAGGCACTGCGGACGGTCTTCTACAACAGCAGGTACCTGTGCTTCGTCTACGCGGGCGACCGCCTCGTCGCGGCCGGACGGGCGCTGGCCGACGGGCTGGACTGCGCCTACCTCGCCGACATAGCAGTCCATCCCGACCACCAAGGCAAGGGCCTGGGCCGGGAGGTCATCGCGCGGCTGATCGCGCGATGCCGCGGACACAAGAAGATCCTGCTCTACGCGAATCCTGGCACCGAGGACTTCTACCGGCGGCAGGGGTTTCTGCCGATGAAGACGGCGATGGCCATCTGGCGCGATCCCGGAACCGCCATCCGCAACGGACTGCTCGAACCATGACCCCCGGACCCTCGAACCCATCAGCTCAGCGAAAGACGGTACAGACGATGACCACCGCAACATTTCGACAGAACACCACATTTCCCACATCGGACGGCAAGGGCTACGGCTATCTGGCGGTTCCGGAGACCGGAGCGGGCCCGGGCGTGATCGTCATCCAGGAATGGTGGGGACTCACCGATCAGATCGCCGGGGTGGTCGACCGGCTGGCCGCGGAAGGTTTCGTGGCGCTGGCGCCGGACCTGTTCGGCGGCAGGGTGACTCACAACGCCGCCGACGGGGCGAAATGGATGAGCGAACTCCCCGTCGAACGCGGTGTCGCGCAGCTTTCCAGCGCTGTCGATTATCTGCTCGCCCATGACGCCGTGACCGGCGATGCCCTCGGCGCGGTCGGCTTCTGCATGGGCGGGGGATTCGTGGTCGCCTTGGCCGCCGCGGTCGGTGACAAGATCACCGCAGCTGTCCCGTACTACGGCGCCGACGCCGGTGATGCCGACTTCTCCGGTCTGCGAGCAGCGGTCATGGGGCACTTCGGCGCATACGACACGGCAGTACCGCCCGAGCACGCCCGGCGATTGGCTGCCCGTGTCCGCGCGCACGCCGGTACGACGATCGAGCTGTACTTCTACCCGGCCGGCCACGCCTTCGCCAACGAGGAAAACCGTTCGGGCAACTACGACAAGGCCCAAGCCGGCATCGCGTGGCAGCGCACGATCGGATTCCTGCGTGGCGCTCTCGACCGTGCGAGTTGACCTCGGCGCACCGGGGCTCACGGGCCGGCTGTCGGCTTGCGGACACTCCTGCAGTCCGGCAGCTCGACCGGTATTCATCGACCATGTCGCCGAGCCTGCAGCGCGGTCGAGCCGCCGAGGCGAGGAACTGACGAAAGGAGTTGCTGCGCATGGCAACAGAACTGAAGGACGCAGTCGGACTGCGTTCGGAGCGCGGGCCGATCCTGGCCGCCATCATGCTGGCGAACTCCCTGGTGGCCTTGGATTCGACCATCATCGCCACGGCGGTCCTCACCATCACCCGAGATTTGGGGGGATTCGCCCAATTCCCTTGGCTGTTCAGCATCTATCTGCTCGCGCAGGCGGTCACCGTGCCGATCTACGGGAGTCTGGCCGATACGCTGGGCCGTAAGCCGATCATGATGTTCGGCATCGCGATCTTCGCGCTCGGATCACTGCTGTGCGGGATCGCGACCGATATGCCGGAACTCATTGTGTTCCGGGCGATCCAGGGGATCGGCGCCGGGGCGGTCGGCCCGATGTCCATGACGATCGCCGGTGACATCTACACGCTGCGCGAGCGTGCCCGAGTACAGGGCTACCTCGCTGGCGTGTGGGCGCTCGCCTCGGTACTGGGCCCGTTGCTGGGTGGGGTGTTCTCCCAGTACGTCAGCTGGCGGTGGATATTCCTGATCAACCTGCCGCTGGCCGCAGTCGCTGCTTGGACGATCCTGCGGCAGTTCACCGAAAGCGCGCCCCGCCGGACGCAACACATCGACTACCCGGGCACCGGTCTGCTCACCATCGGTGCCGGTGCGCTGATCCTGGCCCTGCTCGAGGGCGGGCAAGCCTGGGCATGGAACTCACCGACCGGCATCGCCCTCGTCGCGGCCGGGGCGATCGTGCTGGTCGCCTTCGGCAGATATGAGCAGCGGGCCGCGCATCCGGTTCTGCCGCCGTGGATCTTCACCCGCCGCGTCATCGTCGCCGCCAGCCTGGTGTCGCTCCTGGTCGGTGCGGTGCTGGTCGGGCTCACGACCTATGTCGCGACCTTCGCCCAGGGAGTACTCGGCAAAGGCGCACTCGTCGCCGGCTTCACCGCGTCGACGTTGACACTCGGCTGGCCGTTGGCGGCGTCCCAGGCCGGAAAGATCTACCTGCGCATAGGTTTCCGCGCGACGGCGATCATCGGCAGCTCGCTGGCCGCGCTCGGCGCGGCGTCCTTGATCCCGGTGGACAGCACATCGACGCTGCCGCAGCTCGCGGCGAGTTGTTTCGCCGTCGGCCTGGGCATGGGCATGATCGCCACACCTACGCTGATCGCGGCCCAGACCAGTGCCGAATGGTCCGAGCGCGGAGTGGTGACGTCCACGACCATGTTCGCCCGCAACATCGGTAGCGCGGTGGGGGTGGCGGTCTTCGGCGCGATCGTGAATGCCCACACCGGGCACAGCGCCCGTCCGGCCCCCGCTGCGCTGGCCTCGGCAGTCCACTGGGTATTCGTGGTCGTGGCGATCATGGCATCGGTCATGGTGGTGGCCTCGGCGATGATGCCCGCGAAAGCCCAGCCGGCCGGCTGAGCGCCACCGTCCGACACCGGGCCGGCGACGCGGATGCCGCCCGCGCAATGCTCTTCCAGCAATGCGCGGGCGGCTCCGCCACAGGGGCAGCCTGACGAAGAGACTGCGGCCGTAGTGCGGCGAATCGTCCGGGACTCCAGGCGTAGCCCTCCGGCACGGTGCCGTGCCGGAGGGCTACACGGTTATTGGAGGACGGTCACCCGTCCGGTGAGGATCGAGTGATCGGAGCAGTACCCGGTTCCGCAGGTCGGCAATGATCCTTGTGGCAGACGTGCGCCGCAATTCACCGCTGCTCCGCCGCTGCAGGGGCCTGGACCGATGACCGTTGCCGAGTAGGTGGTTCCCGGTGCGATGCGATCCTCGCGCACGAAGGCGAAGTCGATCTTCGGCGGCGCACCGCACGGGTTCGACTCGGTGGATCCGTAGTCGGTGGTCGTACCGTAACCGTGGCAGATCCCACCGTTGTCGTCGAGCTCGTGGTAATGCCCGGTGTTGTCATGGTTGTTGGGGTGTTGACCGCACTCGAGTAGTAGGGCTTCATCCGCCCCCAGTCCGGTCGAGCGTTGAAGTCACCGGCGATGATCACGGTGTCGCCGTTCGCGTGGTATTTCTCCATCTGAGTGAGAGTCGCGGCCAGTTGGAGAGTCCTGGGTGTTTCCGTGCTTCCCGGCGCCGGCGCGTTGTCCAGGTATGAGAGGTGGGCGGTGCAGAACCGCATGTGCGGCGCGCTCAACAGCTGATCGCAGAGCATATTGCGATGCTCGGAAGTGCCGTCGTCGGGCAACGTGATCCGATCAGCGGCCCCCAGCGGTTGCTTGCTGAAGATCGCGTTTCCGAACTCGCCACCATTGCACGTACTCGTACCGCCGGAGATAGCCGGAGCCCAGCGAGCGAAGTTGGCGGGGTCCTGAGGCCATCCCGCCGTCCGCAGTCGGGCGATGATGTCGTCGAACTGGGCATGGCACATCTCGTTGAACGCCGCGAAGTCGGAGTGGGTGCCGACAATCGAATCCGCCGCGGCGGCAGTCATGCCGTTCGTGGTCGAGTTCTTGTTCATCTCGTTGCCCGAGATGTTCCACTGCCAGACCGAGTAGGTGGCCACACCGTCGGCCGAGGCTGTGAGCGGCGGCGCGGCGACCAGCGCCACAACAGACGCGGCGAACGCTACCGCGAGGGTCCTGAATTTCACGGGCCGAACGATAATCGGCAGTTCGAGACGAACGATCCGGCCGCCTTCCCAGACCTGGGCAGCTCGGGCGGCGAAACACGATGTGGAATCGACACGCCGACACCGGCATCCCGACCGGGCCGCGGAGTCCCGGCACCCCGGCTCAGAAGCAGGTCCCGCGGAGCCACCGCAGCTTCGTCACCGTGACAGAGGAGCTACGTCACGGTCATCGCGCGGGTGCCGACCGGCTGGACTCGGATCCGCGGCCCGACCGCCGGTGTTCGCGTTGTTGAGCGGCCGCCGTAGCGGCGTCGCCGCCACGGCGAACCCGACTCCGCCAGCGGGGCCAATCCGGCGAGCAGGTCCGGTTCGGCGGTCGCCGAAACTCCGACGGCGCCACCGAGTTCGTCGACGAGAGCCAGTTGTCGAGCAGCCGCGCCCACCGCAGCACGGTCGGCACCGGCAGGTGCACCCCGGTAGGTCGCAGCATCATGGCGGCGGCCAGCTCGAACTCGTGAATATCGCCGTGCGACCTGAACGTCCGACCGCTTATTTTCCCAGTTCAGGGGTAGTCGCGCATCGTCAGGGTAGCCGGGGAGGGTGTGAGGAGCCAGAAGATGAGCACCACCATTGTGATCGTGATCGTCGTCCTGGCGATTGTGATCGTTTTGCTTGCGGCCTGGTTGTCGCTTCGCGCACGGCGTGAACACCGCCGGGTCGAAGCTCGCAGCATCCGTGACCGCGCGGCAGAACAAGAATCCGAAGTCGCTCAGCGGGAGGCCCAGGCGGAGGAGGCCGCTGCCCGAAGCCGGATGGCAAAGGCTGAAAGCGAGGCCAAGGCGGCGCAGGCCGAGCAACTTGCTCAGCAAGCACACGCACATCGCGACGAGGCGGCAGATTCGCGAACCGAGCTGGACAAGGAGTGGAAGCGCGCGGATAAGGTCGATCCGGACTCGAAGTCGGATGAGACGCAACAGAGAACCGACCCCGAACAGACGCCGCACAACCCCTGACATCGACCCGATAATTCCTCCTCTGTCAGGGTCTCAGGTACACGAGCACCGACGTGGTCACAACCACGTTCGAGTTCGTGGTCACGCCCGAGACGCATGCCAGCCGCGGCGGGGGACACGAGCAGCTCGGGCAATTCACATCCTTTCGAGGTCGGCATGGTGCAGGGAGAACGGCAGGCTGCTGGGTGGTGACCGATCGCTGCCCGCGGCTCTTCGTGTGAGCCTTCGGCAGGGCTGCCGGTACGCGGTGACGTAGGCGGGTAGTCGCCGTGCATGGATGTCGATGACGAGGCCACACCCGGTCCGGAGTCAGGACCGCTCACCCCGGAGCCGGTATGCACGCCGACTTACACATCAGAATCCGATCATCCCGGGGGTGTGCAGCGTTCGATCACTCCCGAGGAATCGCCGGGCAGGACGGAATCCGAACTCTCCAGCGACCGAGACCGCACCGAACAGCGCGGTGCCACCGAGGCGCCGGAGCACGGTCACAGCGATCTGGTCGCGCAACCCCATACCGGCCACGAAGGCGGACCGATCATCGCCGCGGAAGCAGAAGCGGCGCGGGCCAGCACAACGCAGCACCCACTGGGTACGCCCGGGCGACGATTCGATCCCCGATCGCCGTTCTTCATCGGCATGACGGGCGCTGCCGGCGTCGCGGTGACCTACGGCGCGATCCAGGCGCTGATCGCCGCCAGTCAAGTGCTGCTCTTGATCGCCACGGCATTGTTCCTGGCCATCGGACTGGAACCCGTGGTGTCATGGCTGGTTCGCCCGCGGTTTCCGCGATGGGCGGCGGTGACCGTGGTATTCCTGGTCGCGTTCGGCTTGCTGGCTGGGTTCCTCGCCGCAGCGATACCCCCGCTGGCCGGTCAAGGCAGCGCGCTGGTCCATAACGCTCCGGACTACGTCGATCATCTCGCGCACCGATATCCGCTGGCCGAGACACTCGACACGCGTTTCCATCTCCGGGACCGGGTCCAGCAGGCGGTGGGTTCCGATCCCGCGAAGCTGGCCGGTGGTGTCCTCGGCGCAGGGCGCCTGGTGTTCAGCATCGTCAGCGGTACAGTGATCGTCGCGGTGCTGACCGGCTACTTCATGGCCAATTTCGCACAGGTCCGTGCCTCGATCTACCGGCTGTTTCCGCACTCGCGCCGACCACGAGCGATCCTGATCGGCGACCAGATCTTCGCGAAGGTCGGTGGCTACATCCTCGGGAACCTGGTCATCTCGGTGATCACCGCGGTGCTGACCTTCATCTGGCTGCTGATCTTCGACGTGCCCGACCCGCTGCTGCTGTCCGTCCTGGTCGCCGTCCTCGACCTGATCCCCGCAGTGGGTTCCACGATCGCCGGGGTGGTCGTGGCGCTGGTCGCGCTCACCGTATCTCTGCCCGTGACAGTGGCTACCGTCGTCTTCTTCATCGTTCTGCGGTTGTTCGAGGACTATGTGCTGGTGCCCAGAATCATCGGCAGAACGGTCCGCGTGCCGGCGATCGTGACGGTAGTGGCAGTTCTGCTGGGAGGCGCGTTACTCGGGTTCGCTGGTGCCCTGCTCGCGATCCCGGTCGCCGCTGCGGTGCTACTGATTCTCAGTGAGACAGTGCTGCCCTCACTGGATCAGCGCTGATTCGCCCAACGGGCCATATCTGACGTGACCCCGATGGTTGGGTCCGGGGTTTGTGAGAGTCCGGATGCCCAGGATTGTGGGCGTGACCTGACCCCATGATTTCAGTCCGGGGACTGTGAGGAGCCGTTGTGGCCCATAACGGCCGCCTGCGCGACGAATGCCTCAACATCAACAGCTTCTGGTCGCTGACCCACGCTCGGGTCGTGATCAGCGACTGGAAGGGCGAATACTATTGGGACACAACGTATTACAGTAGCGGTATATTCCTCGTGCATCCATAACGTGAGGGAGATCATGGCTGGGAATCCCCCGGGCGTCGCAGCCGCCACACTGCTCGCCATGATGGCGCTGACTGCCTGCTCAACGGCGGCCACCACCACATCGACACCAAGCCCCACAGGCCCAGCTCCGACCACGGCAATACTCGCACCCACCGGGACAACAGCCGTTCCCCAACTCGATTCGACGATACAAACCTCGGATGACTACCGCATTCCCGGCGGTGGCTACCCGCGCTACCAGTTCATGTCTCCGTCGAAGGAACTCAAGTGCACGGTGCAGACATACCGTAGCCAACTCATGGTGACGTGCGACGGTAAACTCGGCCCGCCGAACTCGGGTCCCATTCCACACTGTCCCGACGACCATCGCGAGGCGCATATCGGCGCGGACGGTTCCGGTATCGACTGCACCACGATCAGCCAGATCGACAGTATGACTTACCGTGACGAGAACAACCGAATTAAACCGGTGGTCCTCCCCTACGGGCGAACCTTGGCCATCAACGATGCCTTCTGCACGATGAGCACCACCACAATTCACTGCGAAACGCCCGGCCACGCACTGACTGTCTCCAGCGAACGCACCGAATTGCACTGACCTCCCGACGATCGAGTTCGGATCGATCTCACCAAACGAGACGTCACAGCGGCTGGGAGGACGAATGCAACCATCGCCGAAGACATTCCGCGGTGGGGCTACCGAACGCCGGCCGGGTACGCTGCAACCTGCATCCACCGATAACCGGGCTCTCACGCGCGGTGGACCGAGTCGTGGGGTCCCGTCACGGGCTGGGATCGAGCGTCGCCAGCGGCGGCACATGTTGTTGGCGACGTAGATCGTTGTCAGCGGTGTGGTCGGCTACGTCGCGCGGTGGTTGTCGTCGGTCTTCTTCCGGATTGTCGCGCCGAGTGGTGTGAACGTGCCATCGATGCTCATCAACAATCTGACCTGGACCGCCGCACTGCCGCCGGCGTTGTTCGGAGTGTCGACCGGCCTGCTGGGCGCGGCGAGCAAGGTCAGGCACGGTGAGTCGGCCACATCGGAAGACAGTGCGGACCTGGAGATCTCGTTGGCGAGCAAATTCAGTCTGCGCCCGGTGGTCTTCGCCAGGTCGGTGCCAGGTTCCACCGCATGACTTCTGCACCGCTAGTCGTCGGTGGCGGCGCGGCGGTTGCGCTTAGTGACGCCACGACGCTTCTTCGCGGCGATACGACGTTCCTTGGCTCCGCGCGAGGGCTTGGTGGCGCGGCGAACCGGTGGTGGCGCGGCGGCAGCATCACGTAACACCGAGGCCAGACGTTCGCGAGCGGCCGCGCGGTTCTGCAGCTGGGCGCGTTGCTCGGATGCTGCGATCGTGAGGACCCCGTCGACCAGCCGGGTGGCCAGGCGGTCGAGCATCCGGGTGCGCAGCCACTCCGGCACGGAAGGCGAGTTGGCGAGGTCGAACGACAGCTCGACTCGGCTGTCCGTAGTGTTGACGTTCTGCCCTCCCGGACCGGACGAGCGTGAGAACCGCTCGCGCAACTCGGACGCGGGGATCACCAGTGTCCCAGTCACGATCATGTCCTCGGCCACAATCAGCCCCTGTGCTCGGTCCTCCGCCAGATCGCCGGCCACCTCGGACCCGCCGCCTTCCACGCTCCCGAGCCATCCTGCCGGAGCCGACAAATTGCTCGGAACGTTACCGAGGAAGTCCCCGAGGTCTATCTGTGGTCCGAGTATCGACTGCGGATTCAGGCCACCACATCAGAGTCCTGGAAGATCTGCTCCTCAGGACTGTAAGAGCTCGAACTCGACGATCTCGGTCGCCCCCGTGAGGGCCTCCGCCAGCACCCGCGCACGGTCGGCGACACCCGGCGCCGCCAGCACCGTCTGCCGGTCCGAATCCCCCAACGGACACCGGGCGGCGAGCGAGTAGAGCCGCTCCCCGGGCGAGCCCGAGAGATCCGCCGTCGTCGGGATCCGCGGCACGCCACGCTCGCGGCGCTGGGCCAGCCGCGTCAGCGTCTCGCGCAACCGGATCACAGCGGCGTCGACCTGCTGCAGCGCAACCCACTCCGAGCCGTTCTCTTCGTCCGGCCAGACCGCGATCTCGGCCCGCGGATACGGGTCGTCGGGCAGCCAGCACACCACCTTGATGCGTTGTCCCGCAACACAGTCGAGAGCGAACCTCCCGCCGGACATCTGGCGGTGGTTGCGGATACGCACCAACACACCGACGTCGCTGCGCTCGTCACCACCACCGACCTCGTGGCCGCGCGTGATGAGCACGACCCCGAAGTCCGGTCCATCCGGTGCAGCGAGCACGTCGTTCACCAACGCCTGATAGCGGGGCTCGAACACGTTGAGCGGCAACTCCGACCCCGGCAGCACCGTCGCGCCGAGCGGGAACATCGGGACCGTCCGCACGAGATCCGTCACAGCAGCCTCGATCTCGGGACGGGCAGGTCGGCCACAGGGGCAGGCCCGGCAGTATCCGAAGCCTGCACGGTGTGCGACCACGACCGCAACCAACCGATGCCGAGACCGTGCGGGGGCCGCCGGCCGACCAACTCAGCGCCGCACATGAGCGGATCCTCCGCCGCAGCGCGACCACCCCTCCGCGCCTGGGACAGGCCCGCGACGAGCTTGCCGAGCCTGTCTCGCAGCTCGAGTTCACCTGCGGGGACCGACCACCTCCGCGCGAGGGGCGTCTGCGCACCTGCGGTATCGCCGTGGTCGAGCAGGCGCTGCGCCTCCGTGACCGCGGCACCCAGGTCCGGTTCGGAACTCACCTGTTCGTGCGCCATGTGGGCAAATCTATCCCCACCGATACGGTTCGGACCACAAGGTGGTCCGGCGCAGGCCTATCTGGCCGAACTCGCGCACTGGTGCGGCGCACGAGTTCTGGTCGAGGTCGGTCCCGATCCGGCCGACATCCGGGCGCCCGCAAGCGAACTCGCGTACGAGGGGCTGCCGAAGAGTGTCGACCCTGAGGTTATCGTCTGGATGTCGTGTGGATTCCGCGCTGCGAAGGTGGACAGCCAGCCCGGTACCAGCACCGCACCGTCGGCGACCTCCCGGCCACAGCCGGCCGGATCGAGCAAGGTACTCACCGCGGACTCGGGGGCAGCATCCGGCGGGCGCCGCCGGTGACGGTCCACGCAGCGCCGCTGTGGTCGACGCCGGTAAGGCCGTCGAGGTAGGCGGTTCCGACGAGGGCGAGGGTGGCGGGGTCGTCGAGGGCGGCGAACGTGAGGGTGTCGGCGGCGGTCCAGGCCGTGGACCACAGCAGCCGCCGGGTCATCTGTGCCCAACCCAGCGTCGGACCGGTCACTACCCATAGGTCCGCGGGCGCGGCGGCGAGGCGGCGGGCCTGCCGCAGCCAGGACGCGGCCGTCTCGGGCCAGGTGACGTGCACGGCGACCCGGCCGCCGGCGTTCTCCCACCGTTCGGTGAGCGCGGCCGTCGCGGCCAGAGCGCCAGGGGTGCGCCCGGATCCCAGGGCGAGGGTGTGCGCGCCCCGTTCGCGGGCAAGTATTGCGAGAGAGTCGATTTCGACGGCAGTGGCGGACACCTCGTCGCCGGTGACGGGCCGGATCGAGAGCAGGGGAGTGGTCATCGTGTCGTCTTCCAGGTTCGGTAGCGGTCGGGGCAGCACACCGCGCACGGCCGGTATCCGGCGGCGATCGCCGTGGCTTCGTCGGCGAAGAACACCCGGTACTTCACGTAGCCGCCGGCGGCGACGGCCCGCAACGCCGACGGGCAGTCGAGGCGGCCGTAGATCCGGCCGCGCCGGTATCCGCCCCACGCCCCGGCGGTGTCGGAGCGGTAGGGCCGCCCGGCCGCGTCGAGCAGAAGGTAGGTGCGGGCCGGGGCGGTCATGCGGCGTCGTGGAACACCAGGGCCAGGGTGCGGCGGTGTCCGGATCGGACCGTGGACCCGCCGTGGCGGACCGGGGCCGCCGACCAGCCCCGCGCGGACTTCACCGGCCGGTCGCGGGTGGTGAACACCAGCCCGTGCCCTTGGGGGATGACGGTGGCGTTGCCCCGGGACTGGGCACGCGGGCGTTGCTCGACGAGCAGGAACTCACCACCGGTGTGATCGATACCGGGCCGGTCCAGCCGCGACCGGGGCGTAGCTGCGGGTCTGGCCGTATCCGATCTCGGGCAGGTGCTGCTGCACCAGCTGCCGGAACCCGTGCGAGAGCGACAGGTCCAGCGGGACGTCGAACGCCGTGCGGCGGTAGGCGAAGTACTCGTCGAGCTCGCGGCGGACCTCGGCCAGCTGGGCCGGCGCGCGCAGGATCCGGGGGCCGATCTTGTGGACGAGGGTGTCGAGAACACGGTCGTGGTCCTCGCGGGCGTAGGCGACGCGGATCGGGCCCTTGCCAGTGGCGGCGAGCAGTAGTGGCCCGACGGGGGTGTCGGTGACGGTGTAGGCGACGTCGATCAGATCCGCCTGTGCCGCACGGGTTTCCAGCATTCGGTGCAGACGTGCCAGGGTACGCCACAGTCAGAACAGCCTGCCCGCGCTGACGACCGCTGGCTCCTCGAGCTCGAGCAGGGCCCGCTTGCGCTCGAGTCCTCCGGCGTACCCGGTCAGCGAACCGTCCGCGCCGATCACCCGATGACAGGGGACGAAGACACACAGCGGGTTCGCTCCGACGGCCTGCCCGACGCGATAGGCCAGGCGGCGGTCGCCGAGGTTCTCCGCGATCTGCCCGTAGGTGGTGGTCGTGCCGTACTCGATGGCGGTGACCTCGCGCCATACCCGCTGCTGGAAATCGTCACCGGCCGCGTGCAACGGCAGCTCGAAGGTCCGGCGTCGGCCGAGAAAGTATTCCAGGAGCTGGCCCACGGCTTCGCCCAGGACCGGGTCGTCGACGAACGACACTTCCGGGCCGAGGGTTTCGGCAGCAGGGCGGCGGATGTGGTGGCGGAAGTACAGGCCAGTGACCGCCGGGCCGGTCGCGACGATCGTGACCGGGCCGAGCTGGGCGGTGTCGATCACGGTGTGCCGAGTGCTCATCTGCGCATCCCCTTTTCTGACGTTCTCGACCTGTAGACGCGCGGCAGTACCCGAACGTGAGATCCGGCAGAGCACCGATTTCCGGGAACTTCGCAATCCGAGATACCAGCCGGCGTGCGGAACGGCGGCTCGCACCCGAACTGTCTCCTGTCGGGTGGAACCCGTTGCCGGGCGCGGCGGTACGGCTGTGACTACAGGCCGTATCTGTCAATGGCAGGTTGTATCCGTCCACCAGTAGCGACCGAGTTCGTCTAGCGGTCCTCCGACCATGAGTCTCGAACGGCCACAATGCTTCCCGGACATCCGCGGGCGGCGGGAGGTCGCGCCGGCTGCGCTCGGACGACTTGGCGCCGGCGGCGATGGTCTTACGCCGGGGTGCGGATGCGGCGGCACTGAGGGCGGAACCGGGGCGGAATCGAGGTCCGCACAGACTGTCGGTGCCCGTACCTAAGCTGTCCCGAATGTCGACCTTTTCCATGCCCGACCTCTTGTCCTACGCCGACGTGGACGCCCGCATGGGCGGCGTGCTGTCCGCCGAGTTCGAGGGAGCGGGAGACGAGCCCGACGATCCCACGGTGCTGTTCTTCGAGGGCGACCTCACCCTCGACGGGGATTTCCTGTCCGCCGTCGCCGAGCTGCGCGGTGTGGACGCCGACGCCTACAGCGACGGCGACAGCGATGTCGAGTTGATCGTGGTGACCGGTGACCTGACGGTCGACGGCCCGATCGCGCTCTACGAGGACCGGCCCGGGCTCTACGTCGGCGGCCACACCCGGGCCGCGACGCTGGAAGCTGGCGACGCCGAGATCCGCATCCACGACGGCACCTTCACCCACATGGTGTACGGCTATTACAACCACGGCACCCTGGCGGCCGGGGTGATCGACACCCCCTGGGTGATCCACTTCGACCACTACATGGCACTGTCGGCCCCGGGCGCGCGCTGGGTGGACAACCTCGGCGTTTGCGACCGGGACGCCGACTTCGTCGCCGGGAACGGCCTCGGCGAGGCGTTCGTGGCCGAGGTCGTCGACGACGAGGGTCGCCTGGACATCGACGCGTTCCTGAACCGGCTGCGTGCCGGGCTGCCCGTCCTGCGGCCCGGGGCCCGATCGGCGCGCGAGTCGGCGGCCGCGACGCTGGACGACCAGGTGTCCCGGGCCCTGGCCGACCGGACCGACCATCTCGACCTGACCGGGCGCAAGCTGAAGGCGTTCCCCGCCGAGGTGCTTCGGATGCCGTGGCTGCGCACCCTGATCCTGGATCGCAATCCGATCCGCGAGCTGCCCGAGGAGATCGGGACGCTCACCGCACTGGAGCACCTGTCGGTGCGCGCCTGCGGGTTGACCGCCCTGCCCGGATCGATCGGCGACCTGGCCGGGCTGCGGGTACTGCGGGTCGCCGGCAACTCGTCCCTGGACGAGAACGAGGTCGAGTTCACCCTGCCCGCCGCCGTCGGGCGGCTGTCCGCGCTGGAGGAACTCGACATCTCCGATCTGTCCGTCCAGACCGGCGCGGAGTACGAGGTGGGACAGATGCCGCCCGAGTCGACGCGATTCCTGCTGCCGGACACCTTCGGCGGCCTGGTCGGGCTGCGGAAGCTGGTCGCCGACGGCACCAACGTCGTGTTCCCCGACTCCGCGCGCGGCCTGACCGGCGTCGAGGAGGTGTCGATGTCCGGCAGTCCCGCCCGGTACCTGCTGACCTTCCCCGAGGTGGTCACCACCTTCCCCAACCTGCGCCGGCTCGATCTGAGCGGCAACAACTTCGACACCGTCCCGGACAGCTTGCTCAACTTGACCCGGCTGGTGGGCCTCGACCTCAGCGGCAGCCTCGGTCTGCTGCGCGACCCGCTGCCGGACCTCGGCCGCCTGCCCGCGCTGCGGGTCCTCGGCTTCGGCGGGCAGAGCAGCCGCGGCCCGGAGCCCGGGCACGTCTTCCTCCGGGAGTTGTGCGCCATGGAGCTGACCGGTCTGGAGGAACTCCGGATCGACAGGTGGCGCCGGGACGGCAAGCGCCGCCGGATCAAGCCCGAGTACTTCGCCGGGATCGGGACGTTCCGCCGGCTGCGGACCGTCGACCTGCGGTTCAACGGCCTCGAAGACCTGCCGCCCGACTTCGACACGCTCCCCGACCTCGAGGCCGCCGACCTCTACGGCAACCGGTTCCCCCGGGAGGTCCGCGACCGGATCACCGCCGCGCACCCGAGCGCCCGGATCGACTTCGGGGTCGTAGGGGTCCACCGGGCCCGGGCCGACTCGTTCGGCGTTGGCGTCGTCTATTCCCAGGCCTGACCAGGTCACCGTGCCCTGGGGGCTGCACTTTCCGATGGCCGACAACCCGCAGCTCGTGGCGGATGCCATCGACCGCTGGCACCGCAGCCGTGTGGCCCGTGCTCAACCTTGAATCCAGATCCCACTGCCACGTCCAGCCGGCTACCGACCAAGGACACCGCGTCCGCCATCACCTTCTGTCGATGCCGTTCGGCAACTTCTGGCTGAAATCCGCCGACGGCGAGCACGTCGGGTGCAAGGTGGAAATATGCGCGCCCTGGTGATCGACAAACCCGGACAATTCTCGGTGGAAACGGTTCCCGATCCCACGCCCGGCGCCGAGGAGGCGGTGATCCGGGTCGGCGCGGTCGGCATCTGCGGAACCGATATCCACATCGTCGCCGGAGAGTTCCCGCCGACGGCCTATCCGATTGTGCCCGGCCATGAGTTCGCCGGTGAGGTCGTGGCGGTCGGCGGACAGGCCGCCGGAGTGCGGATCGGGGACATGATCGCCGTCGATCCGTCGTTGTTCTGCGCGCGGTGTCACTTCTGCGCGATCGGCCGCGGCAACCTGTGCGAGAACTGGGGCGCGATCGGCGACACCGTCGACGGTGCGATGGCCGAATACGTGGCAGCTCCGGCCGCCAACTGCTATCGGCTGCCCGGTCATGTCCCGGCCACACATGGCGCGCTGGTGGAGCCGTTGTCGTGTGCGGTGCACGGCTTCGATGTACTGCCGCGGCAGCTGGGTTCGCACTATCTGATCTACGGTGCCGGCACGATGGGACTACTCATGCTCCAGCTGGCTATCGCGGCCGGGGCGGGATCGGTTTCGGTGGTCGACGTCAACGAGGCACGGCTGGCGATGGCCCGCACGCTGGGCGCCGATGCGGCGGCGGTGGACGCCGACCAGCTCGACCGGCCCGAAGGCTGGGAGATCGTCATCGACTGCACGGGCGTGATCGACGCCATCGAGGACGGGCTGGCCCGAGTCCGCCGCGGCGGTACATTCCAGCAGTTCGGCGTCGCTCCCGCCGCGGCGCGGGCCTCGATCACGCCGTTCCGGATCTACAACGACGAGCTGACGATCGTCGGGTCCATGGCGGTGGTCCACAGCTTCGGCCGCGCGGTCGATCTGCTCGGAGCAGGAGTGATCGACGCCGAAACGATGATCACGCACGACTTCCCGCTCGCCGAATTCGACGAGGCGCTGCGAACTTTCCGCTCCGGTATCGGCCGCAAGATCCAGATCCGCCCGACGGCGCCGAGGCGGCCCTGATGCTGGTGGCCGGCGTCGACAGCTCGACACAGTCGTGCAAGGTCGTGGTCTGCGCGAGTGACACCGGCGAGATACTGCGGCACCGGAAAATGCCGCACCCCGACGGCACCGAGGTGCCGCCCGGGGCATGGTCGGAGGCACTGGCCGCGGCCTGCGACGGCATGCTGGACGGGGTGGCGGCGATCGCGGTGGCGAGCCAGCAGCAGGGAATGGTGGCCCTGGATGCGGCCGGTCGGCCGGTGCGGGATGCCTTGTTGTGGAACGACACTCGGTCGGCGTCGGCGGCCGCCGATCTGGTGTCCGAGTTCGGCGGAGCGCAGGCCTGGGCGGATGCGGTCGGCAGCGTACCGCTGGCTGCGCATCCCGTGGCCAAACTGCGCTGGCTGGCCGATCATGAACCTCGCAATGCCGATCGGGTGGCGCGCGTGGTGCTGCCGCACGACTACCTGAGCTGGCAGCTGCGCGGCGGCACCGCGGATATCGAGCCCACGACCGACCGCGGTGACGCATCGAGTACCGGCTACTGGTCGCCGGCGGACGGGCGGTATCGCGAAGACCTTGTCGCGCTGGCATTCCGCGGCCGACAGCCGAGGCTGCCGCGGGTGCTGGGTCCGGCCGAGGCGGCCGGTCATACTCCCGAGGGGGTGCTGGTGGCGGCCGGCACCGGCGACAATCCCGCCGCTGCACTGGGATTGGGTCTCTGCGATGGTGATGTCGTGGTGTCGCTGGGCACCAGCGGCACCGTCTACACCCGCAGTCGGCGTCCCAGTGCGGACCCGACCGGTGCGATCAACGGATTCGCCGATGCCACCGGCGCCTTCCTGCCGCTGGTGTGCACGCTCAATGCCGCCCGCATACTCGCCGGCACCGCCGCGGGCCTCGGCGTCGAGGTGACCGCTCTGGAACAGCTTGCCCGGCAATCGATTCCTGGATCAGCGGGGCTGACCCTGCTGCCGTACCTCACCGGCGAGCGCACCCCGAATCTGCCGGCGGCGACCGGAACCCTGCACGGCCTGACCATGGACAACATTCTGCCGCGGCACGTGGCACGGGCTGCGATCGAAGGGATGTTGTGCAATCTCGCCGACTCCCTCGACCGGCTGCGGGCGACCGGCGTCGAGCCGAGCCGTGTCCTGCTCATCGGCGGAGCCGCCGCGAGCCGCCTCGTCGCCGAAATCGCCGCCCAGATCTTCGATCTCACTGTCGCGGTGCCGCAACCACAGGAGTACGTCGCCCTCGGCGCGGCCCGGCAGGCCGCCTGGACGCTGGCGGGTACGGACGAACCTCCGGTATGGGCTACACCGGCCATGGTCGAAGTCCCGGCTCCGGCCGGTGGCACCGGCCGGGATATCCGCGACCGATACGCCACGGTCCGGAAATTACTGCACCATCAGTGACCCGGCACCCGATGCCCGCTGCCGCCTCCGCTCGGCGATTCGGGACCGTAGCCGGGCGCCGCAGCCGATCGATGCTCTGCGGCGAGGAAATGTGTTGTGTCCCTGGTGGATTCGTAGAGTCGGCGGTAGTGGGCGTAGTAGCCGTCGTATCGGGCTGTGCGGGCGGGGTCCGGCTCGACGGTCGCCACCACCGGATTCCACCGCGAGGTGTCCAGTCCCGTCGCCTCGGCGGCCAGCAGGGCATCGCCGAGGCATGCGCCGACGGTCTCGGCCGGAAGTTGCTGGGGCAGGCCGATGATGTCGGAGACGATCCGGGTCCACAGGCCCCCCTTGGTGCCGCCACCGACGGCGACGAGGCGGCGAGCGTGCCCACCCGCCGCCGCCATGGCCTCGAGATTGTGGCGCACCCCGTAGCCGATGCCCTCCAGCGCCGCCCGATACAGCTCGGCGCGACCGTGGCCGAGCGTGAGGCCGGCGACGAGACCACGAGCGTCGGGATCGAACAGCGGCGTGCGCTCACCAGCGAAGTACGGCACCAGGATCAGCCCGCGGCTGCCGGCGGGCACTTCGTCGGCAGCCCGGATCAGATCGGCGAACTCGCCGCCGACGAGCCGCCGCAGCCAGTCGGTGACGGCTCCGGAGGTCGCCATCCCCGCCGCGAGAGTGTATGTGCCGGGCCAGGTTCCGCAGGTGCTCCACAGCCCGGGATGTGGGTGCGGATCGGTCAGCACCTGCACCAGGAACATGGTGGTGCCGTACATGATCATGGCGTCGCCGGGCGCCCGCACGCCGACGCTGGCGGCCTCGGCCCAGGCGTCGATGGTTCCGGTGGTGACCGGCAGCCCTGCGGGGAGACCGGTGACCGCGGCCGCGGCCGGCGTCACCTGCCCGACGATCTCGGTGGGCCAGCACAACTCCGGCAGGATCAGCCCGGGGGCGACGGCCTCGGACCGATCCATCGCCCACTCCCGCCTGCGCAGGTCGTACATCGGCACGCACTGGCTGGCCGACTGGTGGTCGAGTACATATCGGCCGGTGAGCCGGTGCACGAGAAACGAACTCGCCATCAACAGCATCCGGGTGTCGGCGGCGACCGCGGGCTCATGGCGAGCGACCCAGCGGAGCTTGGGGCCGACGGCCTGGGTGGTGAGCGGTGAGCCGGATCGCGCGAGCACCGCCGCCTCGCCCAATTCGGCGTTCAGCTCAGCGATTTCGGCTGTCGCCCGGGTGTCGACCCCGTACAGGATCGCCGGGCGCAGGGGGTTCCCGGACGCATCCGCCGGCAGCAGGCAGGGACCGATACCGCTGACCGCCAAGGCGCGCAGCCTGTTCCGGTCGCCACACGCGGCCACCAGTTCGGCGGCGATCGCCACGAAATCGGCCCACCAGACGGTTTCGGCGTCGTGTTCCGCCCAGCCGGGACGAGGCGTCGAAACACCGTGTGCGCGTTCGGCTCTCGCCACGACGGTGCCGTACTCGTCGACGAGGACGCCCTTGGAGCTCGAGGTGCCCAGATCGATACCGAGGAACATCAGCGCACCCCTCCGCCGTTCGGGCCCCCTCGCCGGTGCGGGGTGGTGCGGTCCGCGAGCGGTTCCGGATCGCCCGGCTCCTGGGCGCAGACACCCGGCCCGGTCGCGTGGTCGCGATCGCTGATCATGTCGGCTTCTCCCGGGTCGCGGATCCAATTCCGACCACCAGAATCGCAGCCCGGCCCGCGGTGGGCCCGGATGCGACCGTCATGCCAGCCTAGCCTGAATCCGTGGATGACTCGGTGTAGGTCGGTAGCTCGGCCTGGTGGGTGTTTCTGCTGGTTCCGGCAGACGCGAAGGGAACGCGATGGCGCGCACGGTGCGTGACGGGCGAGTTCCTCGATCATGTGTGCGCAGTGCTCACACCCACCACCTGACCATGGGCACCGAGTTCACCACCAGCCTTGCTCGGGATCACGAATGTCTGCCCCGGCGCCGCTGCCAGCTTTCGTCGGCGCAGCATCGCCAGGGTCTCGGCGCCGACGCGCACAGTTTTGCCCATCGATGACGCGTTCTTCGTGAACGGCTGCCGGTAGACCACTGACACCACGCGTTGGGCGTCCAGCTTGTGCCAACCGTCGGGCGCGGTGAACTCGTGGTCGTCGAGCTGGTAGTGCTCGATAATCTGTCGCAGTTCCCGGACCTGGACTTCGGTGTCGACCACAGTTCCGGTGATGGTTACGGTTCCGGCTTGGAGGTCGACCCCGTCGGTCCAGCGGATCGCTACGCACTCGCCGGGCCGAGCGGCACAGCAGCCTCGTGTAGTCCCTGAATTTCGGGTCTCGACGTCGACGGTTCGTGGGGGAGAAGTACTCTGCTTCGAGCCGACGAAACTCGGTCAGCTGTTCGGGGGTGAACGGCTGTGGTTCGTCGGCGAGGTAGGGCTTGGCCACTACGTTCTGTCGGTGCCGTTTCGGCGCGTTCTCCCCGCGCATGTGCTGCTGGTTCGCCCCGACCGCAAGAACGAGAAACACCGTTTCGGCAAGCTCGCCGATGTCCGCCAACGCATCGAGGCCATCTACGACACCTGCAAGGACCAGCTCGGCCTGGAACGCCACGGTGGCCGCACACCTACCGGGGTCTATGCCCGCATCGCCCAACGCCTGCTCGCCCTAGCCGCCGCGATCTGGCACAACTGGAGCATCGACGACCCTGTCAAACGCTCCCTCATCGCCTACGACCACTGGCAAACCAATGGTGGCGGACGCAAAGCGCCTGCCGCCATTGGGAATCAATCATCTAGGGGACGACGGCGCGCTCGAGTTCGGTTCCGATACCGAGGGCTCCGATGTCCTGGACGGATCGCGCGCCGAGTGCTGCTCACCGACGGCCGGGTGCTGGCGGTGCGCGGACCTGCGGTTCCCGGTGGCGGGACGGCTGCGGCGATTCTGCGCTACACGATGTGAGGTGCCTTCGGCGGCTAGCGCTGTCCGGGTTCGGGCCGAGGCTCGGGCGGCTGTGTCCCGGTGTCTCGCTGAAGCCGGCAAACTTCCTGACGCGTACACCCGGTCGGCGGGCACAGGCGAAGTCGACCCGCCGGGATCCGGTTCTGCGAGTGGCTGGTGCTGGTTGTACCGCATGGCCATCCACCTGCGTGTCCGGCGGTCGCCCGGGGTCTCGGTCGATGTCTCCGATCGCACCGAGTTAGCTGGCGCCGGCGTTGCCACGTGTCCGTTTTGTCGCATTGGGGACGGTCCCGAATTGGAATAAAAGGACAGCTCTTTTCGTTAATTGCGTGATGTCTCAAAGAGGAAAGTAGGCTGATGTCGACAGTCGGATCGTGATCTAGATTCTGTGGCCGCACTGATTCACGCCATATGAGCTTGCTCCGGTCCTTGATCGGCTCCGGAAATCCGGATCTCAACGACCAGAGAAGGGAAGTCGGAGGGGGGTGTGTGTACGCCAGTCATTATCACGGTCCAGCGATGGCGATCATGGAAATTCGTCGGTCGCAGAAGCGGTACTCGTACAATCGATCTCGCGTCGAGCTGAATAGACCCGCGCCGCCTGTCACTACAGCCCGCGGCGGGCGCTGAACGCTCAGCTGGTGCCAGCTGAGGCAGGTTCGGTATCACCGATTCCGATACTGCCTACCGCGAGAGATCAGCGGCGCCTGGCCGACCCTTTTCGGACAAAAGAAGGCTGCGAAGGATAAGTGTGTATCTGTATCAGTGTTTCATTCCGGCAGGTTCCCTGGACTCCGTGACCAGGGTCCGGATGGCCGCGACGTTGGCCGACATCCACAATGAGGTGACCTGGGTTCCCCGGGAGCTGGTGGAAGTCGTGTTCGTGGAATACGCACCGACGTCGGCGTTCGGCGGCCGCCCGCTCGGCGAAGCGGTGGTCACGATCACTGTACGTGCGGGCCGCGACCGCGGGACCAATGCGGATCTGGTTGCGCCGATCGCCGCGGCATGGCAGGTCCTGACGGGGCAGCGCGATGTGCTGGTCGAGCTGATCGAGATCGATACCGCTCTGACCTGCGTCAGTATCGGTGATGCAACGCCGCGGACACGCACCGAACCGTCACGAGTACGGCACCGGTCCGTGCCGGTCGGTTTCGAGCGAACGTGGTACCCGGCCTCACGTTCCGCGGGGGTCTCAGGCGGGCCCTCCTGCACCGGTCGCTCTGCTCCGTGGGGGTGAACTCGACCTCGGTCAGAAGATTTCGGCGCCATGCCGCACTCGGTGGGCCGCCCCGGCCGACATTCTGATGGGTCGCCCAGCAAGTGAGCGCGACCGCAAATTCTATGCCGGACCTTGCATTCCGAACACGTTGAGAAAGCGCCCGGCCGGGACACGATCGGCCGACGCAATCGTTGCGAGTCAAAACTGTCGTCGCACAGATGGGCGGAATATCGCGATTATGACTGCGCTATGGGTGGTTCTTGGTTTATGGGTGCTGGGGTCCGTGCCTGTATCGGTACTGTTGGGCCGACTGTTACGGGTCCGCAACCATGCCGAGTGTACTGCCAGCAAAACAGCTGGCCGATCTTGCTCGCCGCGCGGGTGCTGACCGGTCGGAACCGAATCTGTGGCCCAACCGCCGTCAGGGTGTTCGCGTTGTGAAGTGTTGGGCCCACCCATCAATACAGGTCGGGCCCGATTTCATGCTGGGTCCGACCTGCTTTTATTCCGCCACCCCGTCTTTACCCCACGGTTTCGATTCAATTTCATTGTGCTGTCGTGTCGGGTAGTGCGGTAGATGCTTTCCGTTGTCGAAGCCGACCTCGAGGCCACCGACCGTGGCCGATGAATGTTGCAACGGACCCACGTCTACACCGCCGGGCCACAGTCGAGGTGCCCGAAATCCGTTCGGTCGCAGACCGATCGCGTAAGGATACGCACTGGTCGCCACCTGGGACTCAGTCACCCCGAGACTGTCGTGGCGAGGGCACCGAACCGTCCGAGCCGTGGCGGCGTGCACGGTCCTGTCCGTTGGCGTCCATGGTCTTGATGTGAGCGGCAAGCGAATCCGATGCGCCGCCGGGCCCACCACCGATCGCCCCGGTGACATCGATGGTCACCAGGGCGAGGGGACTGCCGCAGCCTGCTACTTACCGGCGCTCAGACTGCCCAGGAAACCCAGTCCGGCAAACGATCCGGTGCCGCCACTCGTTCCGCCGGTGACCACGACCGAGGCGCGGTCCGAGGACGCGTTGACTGTGCCGGCGCCGGAGTACTCCGCGGTGACGGTCCGCTGACCGCCAGTGGCCGGCCTCCACTGCAGGGTCGCGGTGCCGTCGGAACCGACTGTGGCCGTGCCGTTGTAGGCGTTGCGGCAGTGGCCGGGCGGCGGCGAGGCTGTTGTCGACGACCCACGCCCAGGGCTCGATTCCGGCGCGCCGCAGGTCGGCTTGCAGTTCGGCGGCTTCCTGCACCGGTGTGGCTTCGACGAGGGTGACAGGCACGACCTTGGTTTCGTCTGGGTTCTGTAGCCGCATCAGCGGCGTGGTGAAGGTCCGGTTCGGGCCCATCTGCCGATGCTGGCGGCGGCGCGGCCGGACCATTCGGGCGCGCGATGCCAGTCGGGCCTTCTGCGATGATGTGGGCGTGGAGTACGTGTCCAGAGTGCCGCGGCCGCCGCTGGACGGGCTGATCGACGATCTTTACTACCTGGAGGGGGCCCCCGCCGTACGCCCGGCTGACGCTGCCGGCGGCGCCGGCGCCGTTGCTCATCGTCAACCTCGGGGCGCCGTTCCGCGTCCGCGCCGGCACCGCCGACCAGGCGGCGGAGTACGCCGACGGCTGCGTGGTCACTACGCCCACCCGCGCGTGGGAGTTCGGCTACCCACCCCGGACCCGGTCCGTCGGCGTGCACTTCAAGCCGTGGGGGCTGGCGCCGTTCCTGCCGATGCCAGCGGCCGAGTTGTGCGACCGGCCGGCGACGGTGGAGCAGATTTGGGGCCGGCCCGCGATTGCTGAGCTGCGTGACCGGCTTTCCTCGGCGGACGCCCCGCACGAGATGCTGACGATGCTCGAGGATGGGTTGATGCGACGGCTGCGCGAGACCGACGGTCTGGAACTGGTCCGCCGCACGAGCAGCGTCATCGCGGCGACCGGCGGGGCGGTGGCGATCAGCGACCTCGGCGTGGCAGCCGGTGTCAGCAGCACCTATTTGGCAAAGCGGTTCAAGGAGGTCATCGGCGTCACGCCGAAGCGGCTGGCGCGCAGCTACCGCTTTACCGCCACCATGTTGGCGATCAACTTCGCCGCACCGATCGACTGGGGCGATGTCGCGGCGGGCGCAGGCTATTTCGACCAGGCCCACTTCGGCCACGAGTTCCGGGAGTTCACCGGTCTGACGCCGACCCGGTACGTCGAAGTACGGCAGCAATTCCTGCGCGATCATCCCGCTCACGTGTTGGACGGCTGGCCGCTGCCAGCCGATTGATTTCTTACAAGAGCGGCAGCTCACGACACGCCAAACTTGGGGCACCCCAACGTAGAGGAGGAAGCCCGTGGGCAAGCTGGTCATGTACGCGTCGGTGTCGGTGGATGGCTTCATCGCGGCCGAGAACGACGACCCCGGTCCACTGTTCGAGTGGTTGTCCAGCGGTGACGTGCCGTTGGACGACAGCGGCTTCTTGAAGGTGTCGCAGAAGTCCTACGACTACATCCGGCCGTACTGGGACCAGATCGGAGTGACGATCGCCGGCCGCCACGTCTTCGACATGACCGAGGGCTGGGACGGGACGCCTCCGAGCGGGATCGACCACGTGGTCGTCGTGACCCACCAGGGTAGGCCCGAGGGCTGGGAGGCCAAGGCGCAGTTTCACTTCGTCGACGGCATCGAGGCGGCCGTGGCCAAGGCACGAGAGCTCGCGGGTGACCGCATTGTCGAGGTCGCCGCCGGCGACGTCGGTGGGCAGGCGCTTGCCGCGGGGCTAGTCGACGAGGTGCGCATGGACGTTGCGCCGATTGTGTTCGGGTCCGGTAAGCGCTACTTCGGTTCCGTCGACGCGCAGCACCTGTTGGAGGATCCAGACGTGGTGATTCAAGGCAACCGGGTGCTTCACCTGCGCTATCGGGTGCGCCGCTGACCGATCTGAGTAGGTACACGAAGAAGTACACCGCGATGGTGACACTGACCTGACCCCATGATTTCAGTCCGGGGACTGTGAGAGCCGTTGCGGCCCAGGAAGTGGGCAGGAAGGCTCGAAGACCATGGTGACACGCAAGAGGCACAACCTTGAGCAGGTCGTGCGCAAGCTGGGCGAGGCAATCGGCTGCTGGGCGAGGGCAAACAGATCGCCGACGTGTGCCGGACCCTCCAGATCACCGAGGCTACCGACTACCGCTGGCGCAACCAGTTCGGCGGGTTGAACGCCGACGGCGCCAAATGGTTGAAGGACCTCGAACGCGAACTCCACCCTGAAAGGCTTCTCGCCGAGGCGGAGCTGGAGAAGGCGGCGTTGCAGGTGCGCCACCGGCGGGACACCCTGCGCTCACCTGTCCGGCTCGTCGGGCAGCGGTAGCGGAGCGTCGGTGAGGAAGGCGAGGAGTGCTCGTTCGTACAGTTCCGGCTGGTCCGCTGCGATGGCGTGGCCGGCGTCGGGGACGATGATCAGCCGGGAGCGTGGCAGGACGCGACGGTACTCGTCGGTGACCTGCCAAGTCTTGTAGTCGTATCGGCCGCGCATGATCAACGCGGGCACCTGCACGTTGCGCAGCGCCGGTCGTGGGTCGTCGACTCTGGCCAGGTCCGCTCCGGTCATCTGGTTCACCCAGTAGCCGGGCGTATTCGCGGGGAGGACCGGTGATCCGCGGTGGTCCGGTGCCTGAGCCAGCGGCGCGAGTATCGCCAGCTGCTCCCGGAAGGTGGTGTCTGCCTCGGCGTCGCCGAAGAAGCTATGGGCCGCACGGGGATTGATCGCCTGCAGCACTGAGGCGATGGTCAGCCGTGCCCCGGTTCGTTCGAGTCGGGCGCGCATGTCGGGGGTCTCTGCGTCGCGCAGGTTGCCGTCTGTCCCGTCGGGGTAGGCCGGCGTCCACATCGCTCCCGGTGAGGTGAACACCACCCGTGCCACTCGGTCGGGATGCTTGGCCAGGTAGCGGGCGGCGAGGATGCCGCCCCAGGACTGGCCGACCGGCACGATACGGTCCGCGCCGAGCGCGATCCGGATGGCCTCCAGGTCGTCGACCTGGCGGGTGACGGTGTACTCGTCGACATTCGTCGCCCGGCTCGAGCGGCCGGCGCCGAACTGGTCGTAGGAGTAGACGTCGAATCCGGCGGCGGCGAGGGCCACGCTCGCGGCGGGGAGGCCGTCACCGGCCGTGCCCGGCCCGCCGTGCAGGAACACGACCGGAGCACCACGATTCGGTACGCCGGCGGGCCGGTGGGTGTAGGCGATGGTGGAACCGGTCGGCAGGTGCCAGTAGGCGAGGTTCGGGGGCTCGGTTACCGCCGGCGCTGCGACTGGTGTCCCCACCGCGGCCGCCGTGGCGACCACAATCGTGACCGTCAGGCCCGCTGCGGCGGCCAGGACGATTCCGCGCCGGAGTGATCGGTGTGCGATCCGCAGCGACACTGCCAGAGTGGCGTAACTGCCGGCCGCGAGCACGATCACGGCCACGCCAGCCAGCGCTGGCCAGGAGTCGAACAGCATCGCCGCACCGAAGAATGCCCCGGCTGCGAGCAATGCCGCCGCCAACAAACCGACGATTCCGACCGTGGTGGCGACCGCCTGCCGAGTGATCTGCCGTCCTGCACTCAGTCGTGTCACGGTGACATTCCAGCCGAACGCGCGGCGCCGAACATCAGGGATTCCCCCGGAACCGAGGTCCCGTCGTCTCGTCCGTACCGCCTAGGGACCGTGCAGGGTGTGGGCGATCCCCGCGCGGCTGGTGAGGCCGAGCTTGCGCAGGATGCGGCCGAGGTGGTCCTCGACCGTGCGCGGGCTCAGATGGAGCCGGCCGGCGATGTCCTTGTTCGACAGCCCCTGCGCTGCCAGGTCGGCGATCTGTCGTTCCCGGTCGGTCAATGTGTTTGCGCCGCTGACGGTTCGGCCTCCCGCCAGCCGCCGTTGTTCCGCGGTCGCGGCATGCAGCAGCACGCTCGCCCCCGCTACGGTGAACGCGCTTCGCGCACTGGCGATCCGGGCGGTGGCGAGGTCGAAATCCCCGCGCTGCCCCGCGATTCGCGCTGCCATCAGCAACGCCTGGGCCCGGAACACCGGCATGTCGGCCCGGCCGTAGGCGAGGACAGCCGCAGCAGCGGCTTCCGCAGCGGCCGCGAGATCGCCACGGGCACAGAGATATCCGGCGCGTGCGCGGGCCGCGGCGGCCAGCTGGCCGGGCAGCCCGAGCCGGTTCGCCGCGGCTTCGGCCCGGTCCACCAGACCGGCGGCGGCGTCGAGATCCCCGCGCTCGACCGCACTCAGTGCCGCGACGGCGAACTCCGCCGCCTGCATCGGGTGCGCGCGAACCTCGTCATCCGCCCCCGCCCGCACCGCTGCCGCCTGCCGCTCGACGGTCAGGCTCGCGTCGCCGATTCGTGCGGCGATCTCCGACAATGCGGCATCGACGGCATCGCGCCACCACCGCACGGCCGGTCGGGGCAACGCGTCGATCGTCCGCCACCACCGCACGACCTCCGAGCGTGGCGCCGTTTCCTCCAGTACCCGGAGCTTGATCGCTCCGGCCAGCGGCGCGATCCCGGGATACGAGTACAGCTCGGCGGTTTCGGCGGCATCCGCGGCAGCGGTGAGCGCGTCCGGGTAACGGCCCAGTTTGGCCAGCGTGTATGCGTGAATGGTGTGCAGCTCGGGGAGCATGAAACTGTGGCCCCGAGCACAGCCCACCCGGACGGCCCGCTCGATCTGGACCAGACCGGCGCGCTGGTCGTCGAGGAAATAGGCCAGCCAGCCCCAGGCAGCGACGGCATGGATGACATCGAGCAACTCGGTGTCGTCGAGCCCAGCGAATTCCCGCTCCGCCAGCCGGTAGCCGGCCGCCGCGCCGGTGATGTCCGCTTGCTGCAGCTGACCCATACTCCGCAGCGTCAGGGCGGCGGCGCGGATGGCCGGATCCTGCACCGCAGGGGATTCGAACAGTTCCCGGACCCGGCGTGCGCCGTCGAGGTCCCGCCCGTCCTGAAGTTCGAGGATGGCCGCTTCCAGGCGCAGGGGTCCGCGCGCGCCCGGCGTGACCAGATCGATCGTCCGGGACAGAAGGTTTCGCGCAGCGTCCACTCGCCCGAGGATCCGTTCACAGCGGGCCGACAGCAACGCCGCCTCGACCTGTTCAGCGCCCGAGGAGTGCTCGGGAGCGGGGAGCAGCGCCACCAGAACCTGCCGGGCTTCCTCGACCGCGCCGGACAGCAGCAGGGCCTGACCGAGCAGCAGTCGCGCCGCCCCACCGGGCGCGATGTCGGGGTCCGGAACCTGGTCGAGGGCGGCGGCCGCCCACCGGGCAGCGGTAGCGGGATCGGTGGCCAGAACCTGCTCAGCGGCGGCGAGCAGGTCGGCTGTGGCCTGCGCATCACGCCCGAGCACATGCTCCACGTGCCGTGCCCGGGCGACGGCCGAGGCGCCGGCCGCGCGCAACAGCTGCGCCGCCCGGGCATGCGCCGCGACCCGCCGGCCCTGACCGGCAAGCCGATACGCCGCCGCGCGAACCAGCGGATGGCGAAAGTCCACGATGCCGCCGGCCACGCGGATCCAGCCGCGACGGCTCAGCTCGTCCAACGCGGCCTCCACCTCGTGTCGGTCGAGTTCCGCTGTGCCGCACAGTAGATCGATGTCGCCGGTGGCTCCGCACACCGCCGCGGCGTGCGCCACGGAGCTCTCGCGGGTGGGCAGCTGGGCCAGCTCCGCGCGAATGGTGCGATCCAAGCCGGTACTACCGGTCGTCGCCGCGGCCGGATCCTCGCCGATCACCGCATCGAAGTCCGCCGGAGTCAGTTCCGCCAGCAACTCCAGATACAGCGGATTACCCTGTGCCACGTCGATCAGCCGGGCCGTTCCAGCGACCTGCCGCCCCGCCAGCATCATCGCGGCCTCGTGATCCGGCAGCGGCGGCACCACCACGTGAACGGTGCCGACTCCCGGTGCCCGCAAAGCGGATCCGAGTGCATCGGGAAACAGACCCGTTCGATAGCCGAGCAGCAGCCGGGTAGTAGCCGGGCGTTGCCGAATCAACGCGGCGAGTACACGCAGCGACGCGGCGTCGGCCCAGTGCACGTCGTCGACGACGAGAACGGTCGGCGCTGTGTCCAGCTGTTCCCGCAGCCACCTCGCCGCGGCTCGCACCTCGGCCACGGCAGGAGCGGGTTCGGTGCCGCCGAGGCCGTCGATCGCGTCGGTCAGCAGGTAGCCCGGCGTGGACCGCTCGTATTCGGTACCCGAGACGGTGATCGTGCGCCACCCGGCCGCTGCGGCCGAGCGGGTGAACTCACCGGCGAGCCGGGACTTTCCGATGCCCGCGGGACCTTCCACGAGCAGTACCTGGGGGCCGCCGGGCGCCGCGCAGGCCTCGTGCAGGGTGGCCAGTTCCCGGGTACGGCCGACGAATGACCGGATCACGCGCTCCTCTGTCGAACGAACGGTCGGTCCACGAGCGTAGCGGCAGCCGGGCCGGGCGCACGGATCCCGTAGTTCCACGGATGCTTCCGGTGACCGCGGCCGGTTGGGTTGTCCGAGTTCGACCAATCGGTGAAGGGAAGAGGTCATGGGGTCCAGGTATCGGGGTGGGACGGGCGAGATCCGGTGGTGGCGGCTGGTTCCCGTCACCGTGAGTCTCGCCGCCGCGGTGCTGACGGGTTGCTCGGTGGTGCAGCACGGCGCGAACGCGGTGAAGGACGCGAATACCTCCGACACCGGGCGATCGAAGGTCGGCGACTGCATCGACGTCATCGACGGGTCGATGGTGGACACCAAGTCCGAGCCCGTGGACTGTGCCTCCCCGAAGGCGGTGTACAAGGTGGCCGAGGTGCACAACACGAAGGCCGACTGCGCCGCCGATTACACCTCGTACGAGGAGACCTTGAACGGGGTCTCGATGGCCTTCCTGTGCTTGGCGCCGAACTTCAAGGAAGGCGCCTGCTACCAGGAGAGTTCGATCACCGGATACCGGTACGCGGACTGTGGGTCCGCAGACGCGAGCTTCCGGGTGGTGTTGCGGATCGACGGCCGATCGGACGAAAGCCTGTGCGGCACGGACTCGGACAAGGTGATCACCCTGGCGCAGCCGCCTACCACCTTCTGTGTGAAGGATCAGTAGGTCGACATTCGGCCACGTATCCGGCGGTGTAACCGGGACGCCGGAACCTGTTCCTGTCACATTGTGGTCGGGTCCAAGGCCCGGATCACCTGATGAAGAGACCTGGCATACGTCGGGGTAGGTCCTGTCGGCTGTACTCCTCCATATCCACAGGCGGAGGACATGCGCGAGGAGTTATCCGCCCGATGATTGTTGCTGTCGCGGGAGAAAGTAACGCGAGAAGGGGTTCTATGAACGGCGTTCACCCGTATGCCCCTGTCGCCGACGTGGACTGGGCGACACTGGAGCACGCTTACGGGGACGCCAGCGATGTGCCCGGCTGGATCGCGGGGCTGGCGGCCGCCGAGATCGTCGAACAGTCACTGTACGAGTTGTGGGGCGCGGTGCTGCATCAGGGCACCCTCTACACCTCGACGGCTCCGGCGATGACCGCGATCGCGGCACTGCTCGGGGCGGGCCGGAGCGCGGATGCGGAGAACACGGCATGGTTACTGCTGGCTTTCGCCGAGTCGGTGCGCGACTACGAAAAGGTCGGCTGGGCGGACGCCGAGACGGCTGCGCTGGTCCGGTCGGCCCGGGACTCGCTGGTCGGCATCGCCGCTCTGGTGCGACCACTGATCTGCGACGACGGCCCGGCTGCGGCGGCTGCGGCTCTGCTGCAAGCCCAATCGCGCACAACCGATTCCGATGCCTCAATGGCTCTGGTGGCGCGGGCCGTTGCTCGCCCGGCCGGCCCGGTGGAGCAGGCGTGCGTTGCCGCGCTCACGACGCTCGGCGCCGACACCGCAACGGCACTCGCTGACGCGGACCCCGGTCTGACGATGGCGGCCAGGCTCGCGCGCATCGCGGCCGGAAGCAGCGCGAGCACCGACCTCGACGCGCTGGTGACGGGTTGGGAACTCGCGGTCGAGGTCGCGCCGAACGTCGCGTTCGGGGTCGGCAGTCTCCCGGAGTGGTTGGGCACGGTCAACACTCACGCTGCAACTCACGTACTGACGGCACTGCCGGTGCCGGATGACGCGACGATCGCCGGGCTCGTCGACATCGTCATCGGCTCCCGTGCCGATGCCGCAAAGGCCGTTCGGCGCCTGCTGAGTCTCGCCGTGCTACCCGACATCGAGCCTGAATCCATGATCGCCGCCTTGCGCCAGTGTCCGCCGACTCCTGAGGTCTGTGACGCGCTGGTCGTCCTTGCCCAACGCGTCACGGCCGGGACCACCGCGACTATCGGGTCGAACAGCTTCGATACCGACGCGCGCGCGGACGCGGCACTCGCGCTGCTGCGCGCCGGCGACCGACGATGGCCTCGCCCGATGGCGGAGGCCCTGCTCACCAACCCCGCCGCGCGTGGCCTCATGGTCGCCACCTCGGCAACCGGACGTTCCGCGCTCGGCCACGCGCTCGCGAGCGAAAACGCTCCTGCCGCACCGATGTTCGTCGCTGCCATCCTGCAGGCGCTGCGACGGGATCCGCCCGCGGACCCGTCCCGCGACGGCGCCGGACATCTCGTCACGTTGCTCGGCTCCTGGCCCGCCGATGCTGCTGCCGGCGCACACCCCCGAGTCCGGGAGCTGCTGGGACAGTTGCCGAAGCAAGCGGCCGAAACGCTGGCTACGTGGGGTGACGACACGAGTATCGAATGCATCCGGGAAGCGGGTGGTGGCGGCGATGCGACCGTGCTGCTCGCACTGGCGCGGTTGACGAAGGGCCGCGACGATTTCCATCGCGTCCTCGACGCCGATCTCCGGTACGTCGAGTCCGCGGTCCTCGAACACTGGGCCGACCGCACCGACCCACGTTTCCTCGAATGGTGCCGCGGCCTCGTCGGCACCGAGCCCGCGACAGCGATCTACGAGCGACGTGACCAGGTCACCGCGCTGGGTGTCCTCGCCGACGTCGATCCACGCGCGGCCGCGACCGGCTGGCCGGTGCTGCGCGGTCTCATCGACGCCGGCGCCGAACCGATCGAGGAAGCCGTCCACCTCGCCCTCGATTGGCATGCCCGGCAATTACTTCCGGCCGGCGCGCACACCGATTTCGAGGCGCTGCTCGCCGACCTCGTGGTCACCGACCGCAAGAACTACGCCGGGCCGCTCATCAAAACCAGCGGTGTCGCCGCGATCGCCCTCCTCGACCTCGGACTGCCGTTGCCGGGCACGCCTGCGCGCATCGCCAAGGTCGTCGCGCGTGCCGTCACCGACAAGTGGGCGCGCGACATCGGCTTCCGGCTCACCGAACGGTTGACCGATGCGCCCGCATCGGTTCGCCGCGCCGTAGTGAAGAAGCTCCGATCGCTCGCCGACCGCGACGAACGCTTCGACTCCACCGGCGATATCGCCGTCGAGGACGAACAGGCGCTCGCCCGGCTGCGCCCGATCCTGCACAGCCTCGAAGCCACCTGAGCCGAACCACAGCGCACGCACCATCCTGTGCCGACCTCGATCGAGCCGACCGTGAATCCACCTACACTGGTGGATTCGATTGCCACGAACCTACTAGCACCGAGACAAGGGTCCGAGATCGAAGCCACACAGCAGGAATCGGTAACGCCGGCGACCTCGCGCCGCCGGTGGCGGATCGTGCTGGGCGGCGCGGTCGTCGTACTCGGCCTGGTGGCGGCGATCGCCCTCGCCGCGCTCGCGGTCGGTGTGGTGGCGTACCTGGCGGCCGTCCCGGCGCTGTTCCTCGGTGCGGGACTGGTGGTCGCGGTGGGCGTGTGCTTTCTGGCGAGCCGGTGGGGACTGCGTGTGTCCGGGGTGCGGCGGGTGTGGTCGGGTGCGGCCGGATTCAGCGTCGCGGTCGGGGCGGCGATCGTCGCGCTCGCGGCGGCGACCGTCCTCCATCCCTTCCCGGCCCAGCCGAAAGCTGCTGTGCCGCAGGATGTCCGGTACTGGGAACTGCCGACCGGATCGCGCATCGCCTATGTCCGTGCGGCGCCCGCGCAGATCCCGGTTCGAAAGCCTCCGGTGATCTTCCTGCACGGCGGACCCGGAACCCCGGGAGAGGGAATACCGACCGGCGGCGCGGAACTGGCGGCCGAGGGATTCGACGTCTACGCCTACGACCAAGTGGGTGCGGGCCGCTCGACCCGCCTCACCGAGGTCACCGGCTACACCGTGCGGCGCCAGGTGGACGATCTCGAAGCGATCCGGGTCCGGCTCGGCGCCGACCAGCTGATTCTCGTGGGCCGGTCCTGGGGTGGCTCGCTGACCGCGCAGTATCTCGCGGCCCACCCGGACCGGGTCGCGAAAGCCGTGGTGGTCGCGCCCGGGGCGATCTGGCCCCAGGCATTTCCGGACGGGGTCGGTGAGCCCTGGAACGCGATGAATCCCGCGCAGCAGGCCCGCTACGACGACCTGATGGACAACCCGCGCATCCTCGCACTGTCCTTGCTGATGGGCGTGAATCCCGAGGCCGCGCACGCGTTCGTCCCTGACGCCGAGGCCGACTCCTGGATGCACGAGGTGGCCCTCACCGGACGAGACGGAGCCTCGTGCTCGCGGGAGGTCGCCACGCCCCCGCACGACAACCTCCAGGGCTTCTACGTGAACCAGTAGACGACCCACGATTTCGCGTCTGTCGCGGACCCCAGACCGGTCTTGCGGAACGTGCACGTCCCGGTCCTGGTGATGGCCGCGCAGTGCGACTTCCTGCACTGGCCGGTCAGCCGCGAGTACCGGGACACGCTGCCCGACGCGACCCTGGTCGACATCCAGGGCGCGGGCCATGCGGTCTCGACCGACCAGCCCCAGCTCTTCACGCAGCTCCTCGAGACCTTCCTCGACGATCAGCCCCTACCACTGCTCGCCTACACCGCCATGGACCCACCGCCCGGCCGCTGGACCCGCTGACGTCGAGCCGGAACTTCGTTCCGACAGCGACATATGACTGCTTCCCGGAGACCGGAGCTGATGTCTCAGTGCAACCCCGGGGAGCAGTTTTCCTGCGGTGCCCTATTACTTCGAGGGAAGTTTGATGATTCGGTCAGTGCGCTCGGAACCTGGCCGAGAGCCCCGCCAGGATGTCGCTGTTGGCACTGCCGATTCCGCCACCGGAGGGCGCGGTGGTGGTCACCGGAGTGGTCGTAGTGGGAACGGCCGGCGCCATGGTGATGGTGCTAGCTTGAGTTTTAACCCTGTCGGCGTGGTCGCGGCCCTGTCGGCGTTGGTGCGCGAGTGTTGCTCGTGGCCTTCATGTGGACGTCGTGGCGGGGTGCAGGTCGCTGATTGCGGCGGCCTGCCGGGCGGCCGGGACCCGGACGTGAGGGTTTCGGCGCGCCGGCCGGACAAGTGATGTTCGGGCGTAGGTGCCGAAATACCCGACGGACGCGTGCTGGCGTGAGTTGTTGCGCGGCAACGGGTTTCTCCCATGGCTGCCGCTGATCCCGCGCGAGTCCGCGAGCCGGGCGCGGCTGGGTGTAAGCCGCCGGCAGCATCCAAGTCCACCGGTCCGCGACCGCAGGATTGCGGGGTTTCGGGGCGGTCCAGCCCAGTGTTTGCTTGAGCATGCGGAAGGTGTGCTCGATATCGAACCGGCGCAGGAACGCCTGCCAGAACAGATCGACAGTGTTGGTGTCGAGGCATGTCCCCGAATGCCAGAGCCGGACCGGTTTCGGTATCGCGCCGCTGGGCAGGCGCTCGACGTCGAGGCGGATCACGGTGCCTCGATGATGGGGTGTTTTCCGGCGGCGACCCAGGACGAGCGGTGGGTCAGCCGGGGATGCAGCCGGTCCCACGACCGTGCCCGGGTCGGCCCGTAAAGCCTTGTCTCGGTGCGTGTTTCGGTCGCTGGTTCACCCCAGGTCGTGGGGTCGCCGAACACGAACTCACCGCCGTGGCGGGGCGGGCGCCCTTTGGTGCCGGGCAGCCATGGCGGTGCCGGGCGTCGCAGGACCCGGTCCGAGCGCATCCGGGCCAGGACCCGCACCGGCAGCTCCGCCAGCAGGAACGCCAGCCGGGGCCTGTCGTAGCCGGCGTCGGCGATGACCCAGATCTCGGGGTCACCGGGCCGCCACTGACCGGCGATGATCAGATTCCCGATCACCGACCGCAGTTGGGCCGCGGTGACCTCGGCCGCGTCGTCACCCGGCGCGAGCCGGACCGCGTCCAACGGTGCGGTCCAGGAGCTGCGGCCGGTTTCGAGCGCGCACACCACCGAGAACGGCCAGCCCGGGATCATCTGGTGAGTGTTCTTGGCTCGCCCGTAGGTGTGACCCAGGATCCGCTGCGGGCAAGTATGCGCTTCGGGCCGCAGCCAGCAGGTGATATCCACCGCCAGCACCACCCGCCCGTCCGCGGCCCGCGGCAGCGGCACCGCCGCCAGCGCCCGCCGCAGCCGGTCCACATCGATCCGGCCGCGGTCCAGCGCCGCATACACACTGCCGTGCCCGGGGCGATGCTCGGCGACCAGCGACAACTCCGGCAGCGACCGGACCGGCCCGTCAGCGCACAACACCGCGTCGACCAGCTCGAACACAGCGTCAGGTCGGGTGGTCACACAGTGATACAACTTCCGCCGGAACGCCGACAGGTCCCCGCGAGCACCGGCCCGGTCGGTGATGGACAGTGTCACCGGGTTACCGGAATTGACGAACCAGCCCGTGCTGTGGACGCCCCAGCCGTTGTTGTTCGGCTCGGGGGTGACGTCGGGGTCGCCCACCGTCAGGCGAAAGGTTCACGCGGCGGGCAACCACCGGCCTTCGACGGGGAGGTCTACAAGCAGAGGAACGTCGAAGCAGCGCTGGTTCGGGCGGTCACGATAGTCGCTGCGCCGCGAGGGGTTCGAAGTCGAAGTCGAATTCACCGGACAGCGCCTCGGCCCTCAGTATCGGCGACGCCGCATCCAGCGACGGCCCGAGCAGCCACAGCGAGTTCATCCGCTGCGAGCGGTACACCGGGAACTCGCCGTGTTCATCACGAACGGCGGTGTCCCACAGCAACACGTCCCCGTTCTCACTGATAGCGAAGACTCGGAGCGAATCGACCAGCGACCAGTCGCCGTCCGGCTCGATCATCCAGTCGAACTCCTCTGCCAGCCCGTCGTGGTACGCCTCCTGGAGGCGCTCGGTGAGGATCCGGCTTCTCGCCTGCCAGCCGTCCGCATAGCCGTCGAGTACGGGCGGATACACGAGCCACAGCCCGAACAGTCGGCCCCAGCCGAGACTACGTACGAACTCACGATAGGACGCCGGGAACCCGCCGCCGTCAGCGAACCGATACGCGTCCAGCACGTCGAGATCGACATGCTCGAGCGTGGGAGCGCCCTGGATGCGGATCGAGGAGAAAACGGACATCGTTCAGCGAATCCCGTCCCGCCGCAGAGCGATCGAGACCGCGGCAGCCCGCGAGTCGACGCCGAGCTTGGCGTAGATGTGCGTGAGGTGCGTCTTCACCGTGGCCACTGCCGCAGCCTAGCCAGCCGTTGCATCCCGTCCGGGCCGACCTCACCGGCCTGCTCGGCCAGCGTCCACCCGTTCTTACGTTCCAGGCCGGCGACCAGCCCGGACACATACTCCCGGGCCCGAGCTCGCGGCTCGGCCCGCCGGAACCGGCCACCGATCCGATCACACAGCGAATCCAGCTCGGCCACAACATGATCCAACACCACGAGGCACGATCATGCCTGAGCCGGACGAGTCAACTGCCGTTGCAGTACTAGGTCATGTCTCCCAATAGCTTCAGCCATTCCACGGCAAGGGCCATTACGATCCCCGCCCGATACGTCGAGGCCAGCTTGTCGTACCGAGTCGCCACGCCACGCCAGTTCTTGACCTGCTCGA
>NZ_RFFH01000048.1 GCF_003696265.1 Nocardia stercoris
ACGGTGATTCCGTTGGCGGCGAAGTATTTTCGTGCCCGCTGCCAGAACGCGACAGCGGTTTCCTTGCGTTCGTCGGGCAGGATCTCGCTGTAGGCCAGGCGGGAGTGGTCGTCGACAGCATTGTGGAGGTAGCTGTTGCCGACATGGCTGGCGCCGTTGCGGCGCAATACTTTTCCGGGTGTCCGGGTGCGGTTGCGTGATCCGGCGCGGCGGCCGAGGACGCGGTGGCCGCCGCCGTCGGGGATGTTGCCGAGTTTCTTGATGTCGACGTGGACCAGGTCACCGGGAGCGCAGTGTTCGTAGCGGCGGACCGGTGCTGCGGTGGCTCGGTCGAGCCACCGCAGCCGGGTCATGCGGTAGCGGGCCAGGACACGGTGCACGGTCGAGGGATGCAGTCCGAGCAGGTAGGCGATGCGGGCCGGTCCCCACCGGCGCAGTAGCCGGACCTTGATGATGCGGCGTTCGGTGCGGGTGGGTGTGCGGTTCGGACTGTGGCGCGGGCGGCTGGACCGGTCGCTCATCGCGGTGGCGCCAGCGGTGCGGTATCGGTCGGACCATCGTTTCGCGGTGGTCGCCGAGACTTGGAATCGTTCGGCGGCTCTGCGTAGTGGCCAGCCGTCGTCGACGACGCACCGGGCGAGCCGTAACCGGCCCAGTTCGGTCAGCGGGGCGTTACGGTGGGACACGAAGACCTCCGGAAGTGGGTGTGTTCCTAGACAGCTCGCACTTCACTCGGAGGTCTTCGTCATGTCACCTCGCCACGCCGTCACCAACGTCTGTGGTCAGTACACCTAGTTGGTGTTGATCTTCAGGCCGGGGTTGGCCGCGAGGACCGACTTGATCGGCTCCGCCCACATCTGCCGAGTGCTGTTGCAGTGCCCGGTGCTGGTGATGCCCAGCGCCTTGGTGCCGGTTACGACGGGTCCACCGCTGTCGCCCGGCTGCCCGCAGAGGTTCGTGGCGATGGCGTCGTTCAAGGTGGCGATACCGTTGGACATGGTCTGGTGGACGTCGGTGACGACGCCGCAGCTGAAGCCGGTGGTTCGGCCGGAATGGCATACCGGCGCCCCGACTACGGGGTCTGCGGTGCCGGTGATCGGCAGGGCGTTCCTGGTGTCCCAGCCTTCGACGAAGTTGTTCTTGAAGCGCCGGGCGACGCTGGCGTCGATCTTGAGCAACGAGTAGTCGTCGCCATCGAGGACTGTCTTGTCGAAGGTGCCGAGGTAAGTGCCGCCGGCATTCCCCTCCCTCACCCATGTGGCGTCGTCACTGCCCGCGTTTTCGTGGTGCGGGTCACAGTGTCCGGCGGTGATGTTCACTGTGTTGCCGGAACCGTCGACGCCGTTGAAACCGAACGAGCAAATGTTCAGGACGTCGCCGGTGGAGGCGTCGGTGGCGCTGAAGGCATCGCCACCGAGGATGGCATCGGCGGCCGGCGGCTGTTGCTTCGTGGTGGTGACCGGCGGTTTAGTCGTGGTCACCGGCGGGTTCGTGGTGGTCACCGGCGGTTTGGTCGTGGTGACCGGCGGTTTCGTTGTGGTGACCGGCGGCTGGGTCGTCGGCGGCTGGGCCGAGCCCAGTGATCCCAGGACCAC
>NZ_RFFH01000049.1 GCF_003696265.1 Nocardia stercoris
TGAATCGCCCCGCGATTGATGCGCACCCGGTTATCTGACTCCGGCGGGTTGCTGGGTCAGGTCGGCATAGTAGTCGGCCTCGAACTCAACCGGCGGTTTGCGGCCGAGGCGATGCATCAGCCGGGTGTTGTTGAACCAGCCGACCCAGTCGGCGGTCAGGAGTTCGACATCGGCCAGGCGGCGTAACGGGCCGCGCCGGAACGGTGAGTCGTCCCGAATCGCTTCGGTCTTGTAGAGCCCAATTGTGGTCTCCGCCAACGCATTATCGTAGGCATCACCCACCGATCCGATCGACGGGACCATGCCCGACAGCATGAGCGTGTCCCCGAGCCGCCAAGCCGTATATTGAGACCCGGCATCGGAATGGTGAATGGTGTTGCCCGCCAGCGGATGTCCTTCCCGTGCGCGGATCGCGGCGGCTTGGCGGATCGCGGATTCGACGAAGCCGGTGGTTTTGCTGGTCGAGCATTCCCAGCCCAGGATCCGGCCGGCGTAGGCGTCGATGACGAACGCGGTGTAGACGAACACGCCCGTGACCAGGCGGACGTAGGTGAAGTCCGCGACCAGCAGCATGTTCGGTCCCGGGACCCGGAACTGCCGGTCGACCAGGTCCGGTGCCCGCGACGCAGCCGGGTCCGGCTCGGTGGTGCGGACCTTCTTGCGGCGTGTGACACCACGCCACCCGTGTTCGCGCATCAACCGTTCCACGGTGCAGCGAGCGA
Source organism: Nocardia stercoris (assembly GCF_003696265.1). Lineage (GTDB taxonomy): Bacteria > Actinomycetota > Actinomycetes > Mycobacteriales > Mycobacteriaceae > Nocardia > Nocardia stercoris. The sequence continues at coordinate 723 of NZ_RFFH01000049.1, forward strand.
CCGCGATGCCGTGTCGTTGCAGGTGAGCCCACATCTTCTCGGCGCCGTAGAGCGACTCCGGCGCCCGCCGGCCGTCGGGGCCGGGCTCGTAGTAGCCGGCGAGGATCTCGGTGACCGTGGTATCCCACAAGGCCCTTTTCGACGGCGCGCGCCGTGCCCAGGCGTGGAAGGTTCTCGGGGCGATCTTGACGCCGTGCGCGGTCAGCGCCCGGCAGATCGAAGCGACCCCGAACCGAGCACGATGCTCGGCGATGAACGCGCAGATCACCGGTGTCGCGGGTCGCTCTCCCGCGCGAAGAAAGTTGTTGCGGCTTTGAGGATCTCGATGGTCTGTTCCAGCTCGGCGATCTTGCGTTTCTGCTCCCTGATCACTTTCGCGGACTCGGTCGAGACGCCTTCGGCGGTGCCGGTGTCGATCGCTGCCTGCCGGATCCATTTCCGCAGGGTCTCCGCGGTCATCCCGAGCCGGGACGAGACCGCGGTGATCGCGGCCCACTCGCTGTCGTAGTCGTCACGGTGTTCGACGACCAGCCGGACAGCTTTGGCCTTGGTCGCTTCGTCGTACTTCGCAGGCATGGTCTGCCCATCCTTCCCAAGAAAGATGGTGGGCACCAAACCCGGGGCGGTTCA
>NZ_RFFH01000050.1 GCF_003696265.1 Nocardia stercoris
TGAACCGTCACGGATTTGGGACCGCTTCCTACTTTTGAGGAAGATGGTCTCCATCATGTCGAAGCGTTACCCGCCCGAGGTCCGCGAGAAGGCCGTGCGCCTGGCTCTCGAACGGCTCGATGAGTACGGATCCGCCTACGCCGCCGCACGCGCCATCGGCCCGATGGTCGACGTGCATCACGAGACACTGCGGCTGTGGATCAAGAAAGCCCTCGACGACGGCCCGCGACCGAGCGCGCTGGCCTCCGCGGGCTTGTCGTCGACCGAGCGGGACGAGCTGGCGCGGCTGCGGAAAGAGAACCGGGATCTCAAGCAGACCAACGAGATCCTGAAACTGGCGTCGGCTTTTTTCGCGCGGGAACTCGACCCGCGACACCGCTGATCGTCGGGTTCATCGACGAATACCGCCACGTCTTCGGCGTCGAGTCGATCTGCCGCGCGCTCACCGAGCACGGCGTGGCGATCGCGCCCAGGACCTACCGCAAAGCCCGGTGCCGGCCACCGGCGGCACGCGACGTCGCAGATGCGCTGGTGGAGAACGCGTTACGGGATCTGCACGGAACACCCGAACAGATGTACGGCCGCCGCAAGATGACCCGCTACCTGCGTCGCCACGGCCACGAGGTGGCGTTCTGCACCGTCGACCGGCTGATGCGTGAACTCGGACTCAACGGTGTGGTCAGGGGCCGAAAACAGCGGACAACGATCCCGGCCAAGGACGGCATCCGGGCCGGTGACAGGCTCAACCGGGACTTCACCGCGGCGGCACCGAACCATGTGTGGGTCGCCGACTTCACCTACGTCTCGACCTGGACCGGATGGGCATACGTGGCGTTCGTGTTCGACGCGTTCTCCCGCGCGATCGTGGGCTGGACCACCGCGGCCACCAAGACGACCGCGTTGGTGTCCAAGGCGCTCAACATGGCCGTCTGGCGGCGCGGCCACTACGGGCATCCGGTTGAGCCCGGCCTGATCTTCCACACCGACGCCGGGTCTCAATACACATCCATCAAGTTCACCGAATCCCTTGCACTGCAGGGCCTCTCGGCGTCGATAGGTTCTGTTGGGGATGCCTACGACAATGCCCTCGCGGAGTCGATCATCGGCTTGTTCAAGACCGAGGTCGTCAACCGGCACGGGCCGTTCAAGACGTTGACCGAGGTCGAGTTCGCGGTCATGGAGTGGTGCGATTGGTACAACAACGCCCGCTTGCATTCTCGGCTGGACTACCTGACCCCGGCCGAATACGAGGCCGCGTACTACGCTCAACAATCGCCACGCCGACCGGCGCTGGTCTGAATCCGAAGCCGGTCCCAAATCCGTGACGGTTCA
>NZ_RFFH01000051.1 GCF_003696265.1 Nocardia stercoris
GGTTCGAGCGTAAACTTGAAGCATGACTTCGACGGGGGTAGAAGACACAGGACAGGCGGCGGCGACACTGCTGTCCACCGTCACCGCCCTCATCGAACTCCCCCTGACACCACTGTCCGACGACGCCATGTGGCAGGCCATGCGCGACATCGAAACCGCCTACTGGAAACTCGCCGCCGTCCAAGACCGCATGCTGATCGAAGCCGCCGAACGATCCTTCCCCGAAACCTGCGGTGTGCGTGGGGAAAAGCGGATGCTCACCGACGTGTTCCGGCTCTCCGGCGCCGAAGCGCACGGGCGAGTCAAGCGGGCCTTCGACGTCGGCTGCTACCGGGCGAGCTCCGGGGCCGAACGCGAACCACAATTGCCGGCTGCTTCAGCCGCGTTCCGTGACGGCGAGATCTCCCCCACCCACGTACGCGAGATCTCGAAAGTCATGCACCGCCTGCCCGGCGGCGTCGAAACCGAAGAGCGGTGCACCGCAGAACAACTCCTCGTCGAACACGCACGGATGGCAGGCCCGGACGACATCAGCAAGATCGGTGACCGGCTCATCGCCTACCTCGACCCCGACGGCACACTCTCCAGCGACACCGACCGCAACCGCCGACGCGGCATCACCATCGGCCGACAAGGCACCGACGGACTCTCCCCGATCTCGGGCCTGATCACCCCGCAACTGCGGGCATTCCTGGATCCGTTGCTGGGCAAATACTCCCGGCCCGGCGTCGCCAACCCCGACGACGCCGCCTCATCATTCACCGACCCCGACACGGTCGACCCTGAAACCTTGCGTGCCGCAGCCGAACGCGACGACCGCACCGCACCCCAGCGCACCCACGACGCCATCCGGGCCCTGCTGGAATGGGGAATCGTCACCGACCGGCTCGGCTCACACCGCGGCCTGCCCATCACCTGCATCCTCACCATCAACGTCGAGGACGTGGAGAACGAGACCGGAGTCGCGAACACCGCCACCGGCGGGACCGTCCCGATCAAAGACGCACTGGCACTAGCCGAGCGATCCCGCCCGTTCCTCGCGGTCTTCGACCATAGCGGCCTCCCACTGCATATGGGACGCACCAAACGCCTCGCCTCACCCGCACAACGCTTGGCGTTGACCGCATCCCTACGCGGCTGCACCCGCCCGGGCTGCGACGCGCCCGCCAGCATGTGCGCGGTCCACCACGTGAGCGAGTGGGCCGACGGCGGCTCGACCGACATCGAGAACCTGGTACTCGCCTGCGATCACTGCCACGCCCGAGTCGA
>NZ_RFFH01000052.1 GCF_003696265.1 Nocardia stercoris
CCTAGCGGACCTGACCCGGAAGTTTCCTGACCGACCTTCGAGTTGTGTCTTTCGAAGGACCCGTCGATCCGCTGGCGCCGATGGCGGCCCGCCGACCGCGCAGAACCCGAGGTCCTGCCGCGGAGGGAGTGACCTGATAGGAGCATGCCGCGCCGAGATCGCGTCCCCTGACTGGCCTGTCCTACCTTCGCTGCCGGCATCGGGAACCCGCGCCGAACAGCGTCAGGAAGGACCGATACACATTGACCACCCCGCCCCCGCAGACGATCTTCGTCGGCGTCGACACACACGCCGATACCCATCACGTCGCCATCGTCAGCGAACACGGCAAGAAAATCGCCGACCGCGAATTCCCCACGACCTCAACAGGCTATGAGGCAACTTCGAATTGGATCAAGAGCAGCGGCGTAGTCGCTCGGGTCGGGATCGAAGGCACCGGTTCTTACGGGGTGGAACTGGCGCGGCAGCTGCGCCGGCACGGTTACGACGTTGCCGAAGTTCCTCGCCCGAACCGGCGGCTACGCCGCGCCCAAGGCAAATCCGACGCAATAGACGCCTACGCCGCTGCGCGTCGGCTACTCGACGGCTCGGAGGTTACCGCCCCGAAGAACCGCGACGGCGCCATCGAATCCGTCCGGGCATTACGCGTGGCCCGCAACAACGCGGTCAAGGCCATGTCGATCGCCCTCAACGCACTGCGCTCCTTGATCGGCACCAGCCCCGAAGAACTCCGCGGCCAGCTGCGCAAGATGCCGCGCGCTCGGCTCATCACCACCTGCAACGCATTTGACCCCGACCTTGGCCGGTTGACCGATCCAATCGAGGCCACCAAACTCGCACTACGCTCACTCGCCCAACGCATCGGCGACTCGCAAGCCCACGCCGACCAGATCAAACAACAGCTGGGCAAGATCCTCGAACAGGTCGCACCGAACACCATGGGAGTGTTCGCTCTCGGCCCGGATACCGCTGCAGCCCTGGTCATTTCGATCGGCGACAACCCCGACCGGCTGACCTCCGAGGCCGCGTTCGCCCGCCTCTGCGGCGTCGCGCCGATACCCGCCTCATCGGGCAAGACCACCCGGCACCGGCTACACCGCGGCGGCGACCGTCAAGCCAACCAGGCCCTGCACACCGCCGTCATTGTCCGCCTGCGATACCACGACGCCACCAAGGCCTACGCCGCACGGCGCAAACATGACGGCAAGACCACCCCCGAAATCCTGCGCTGTCTCAAACGCTATCTTGCACGAGAAGTG
>NZ_RFFH01000053.1 GCF_003696265.1 Nocardia stercoris
GGCGATCTTGGCCTGCTTCGCCGTCTGCGCGGCGATCGTGACCAGTTCCTGCTCAGGGGTTTTGGAGAATCCGTAGTTGAACGAGGACCCGCCCAGGCCGTCGCCGTGGGTCACCTCGATCACCGGCACACCCGCACCGTCGAGCGCGGTCACGATGTCACGCACCTCGGTCGCGGTGAACTGGTGACGCTTGTGGTGCGAACCGTCGCGCAGCGAGGTATCGGTGACGCGGATATCGAGATCAGCAGAGAAAGTCATTGTGATTCAGTCCTTTCTAGACCCGGGCCGCGTCGCCGGGCTGGTCGGCTGCCGCGCCGGACCCGGCCCGGCCGGCGAGGATGCGGTCGGCGGCGACTTCGCCGACGCGGGTGGCGGCGGCGGTCATGATGTCGAGGTTGCCGGAGTAGGGCGGCAGGAAGTCACCGGCGCCTTCGACCTCGACGAACACCGAAACCTTCGCCAGCCCACCGGACACCACGCTCGGCTCGTCGAACTGCGGCTCGTTGAGCAGCCGGTAACCGGGCACGTACTGCTGGATGTCGGCGACCATGCGATGCACCGACTCGGTGATCGCGTCGTGGTCGGCGTCCTCGGGGATCGCACAGAAAATGGTGTCGCGCATGATCATCGGCGGCTCGGCCGGATTCAAGATGATGATCGCCTTACCCCGCGCAGCACCACCGATGGTCTCCACACCCTTCGAGGTCACCTTGGTGAACTCGTCGATGTTCGCGCGAGTACCCGGACCCGCAGACACCGACGACACCGACGCCACGATCTCGGCGTAAGCCACCGGCACCACCCGGGACACGGCCGCCACGATCGGGATCGTCGCCTGGCCACCACAAGTGATCATGTTGACGTTCGG
>NZ_RFFH01000054.1 GCF_003696265.1 Nocardia stercoris
CTGGTGTTCCCGGGTCAGGGGGCGCAGTGGGTCGGGATGGGTGTCGAGTTGCTCGACACCGCACCGGTTTTCGCGGCGAAGATCGCCGAGTGCGATGCGGCCTTCGGGGAGCTGGTGGATTGGTCCCTGCTCGATGTGTTGCGTGGTGGCGAGGGTGCGCCGTCGCTGGACCGGGTCGATGTGGTGCAGCCGGTGTTGTTCGCGGTGATGGTGTCCCTGGCGGAGTTGTGGCGTTCGGTGGGTGTGAAACCGGATGTGGTGGTGGGTCATTCGCAGGGTGAGATCGCGGCGGCGTATGTTGCTGGTGCGTTGAGCTTGGAAGATGCTGCGCGCGTTGTGATTCTGCGCTCCAAGGCTTTGACCGGGTTGGCGGGCCGTGGCGGGATGGTGTCGGTGTCGCGTCCGGTGGCCGAGGTGTCCGAGCGGTTGGCGGGGTTCCCGGATTTGGCGGTCGCGGCGGTGAACGGTCCTGCGTTGACTGTTGTTTCGGGTGCGGTGGCGGCCTTGGAGGAGTTCCTGGCTGGTTGTGAGCGTGATGGGGTGCGGGCGCGTCGGATCGCGGTGGATTATGCGTCGCATTCGCCGCAGGTGGAGGAGCTGGAGGAGTCGCTGGCGGAGGCGCTGGCGGGCGTGACGGCGGGACCGTCGCAGGTGGCGTTCTGGTCGACGGTGACCGGTGGTCTGCTGGACACCGCCGGGCTGGACGCGGGGTACTGGTTCCGGAACCTCCGGGAGACAGTGCAATTCGAGCCGGTAGTGCGGGCGCTGGTCGCCGACGGTTACTCCGTGTTCGTGGAAGCGAGCCCGCATCCGCTGCTGAC
>NZ_RFFH01000055.1 GCF_003696265.1 Nocardia stercoris
CGCGATCTTGGCCTGCTTCGCCGTCTGCGCGGCGATCGTGACCAGTTCCTGCTCAGGGGTTTTGGAGAATCCGTAGTTGAACGAGGACCCGCCCAGGCCGTCGCCGTGGGTCACCTCGATCACCGGCACACCCGCACCGTCGAGCGCGGTCACGATGTCACGCACCTCGGTCGCGGTGAACTGGTGACGCTTGTGGTGCGAACCGTCGCGCAGCGAGGTATCGGTGACGCGGATATCGAGATCAGCAGAGTAAGCCATGATTTCAGTCCTCCTAGACCCGAGCCGACAGGATGCGGTCGGCGGTGACCTCACCGACCCGGGTGGCGGCGGCGGTCATGATGTCCAAGTTCCCCGAATACGGCGGCAGGAAGTCACCGGCGCCTTCGACCTCGACGAACACCGAAACCTTCGCCAGCCCACCGGACACCACGCTCGGCTCGTCGAACTGCGGCTCGTTGAGCAGCCGGTAACCGGGCACGTACTGCTGGATGTCGGCGACCATGCGATGCACCGACTCGGTGATCGCGTCGTGGTCGGCGTCCTCGGGGATCGCACAGAAAATGGTGTCGCGCATGATCATCGGCGGCTCGGCCGGGTTCAAGATGATGATCGCCTTACCCCGCGCAGCGCCACCGATGGTCTCCACACCCTTCGAGGTGACCTTGGTGAACTCGTCGATGTTCGCGCGAGTACCCGGACCGGCAGACACCGACGACACCGAGGCGACGATCTCGGCGTAAGCCACCGGCACCACCCGGGACACGGCCGCCACGATCGGGATCGTCGCCTGGCCACCACAAGTGATCATGTTGACGTTCGG
>NZ_RFFH01000056.1 GCF_003696265.1 Nocardia stercoris
GCCGCGATTGTCGGCTCCGGCAATATCTCGACGGATCTGCTGTACAAGCTGCTCCGCTCGGAGAAGATCGAACCGCGGTGGATGGTCGGGATCGACCCCGACAGTGAAGGTTTGAAGCGCGCGCGGGGTTTGGGGTTGGAGACCTCGGCAGAGGGCGCGGACTGGCTTCTGGCTTTGCCGGAGAAGCCGGATCTGTTGTTCGAGGCCACTTCCGCCTACGTGCATCGTGAGTACGCGCCGAAGTACGAAGCCGCCGGTATCCGCGCGATCGACTTGACTCCCGCGGCTGTGGGCCCGGCGGTTATCCCGCCGGTGAACCTGGACTCGTTGCAGGACGCCCCGAACGTCAACATGATCACTTGTGGTGGCCAGGCGACGATCCCGATCGTGGCGGCCGTGTCCCGGGTGGTGCCGGTGGCTTACGCCGAGATCGTCGCCTCGGTGTCGTCGGTGTCTGCCGGTCCGGGTACTCGCGCGAACATCGACGAGTTCACCAAGGTCACCTCGAAGGGTGTGGAGACCATCGGTGGCGCTGCGCGGGGTAAGGCGATCATCATCTTGAACCCGGCCGAGCCGCCGATGATCATGCGCGACACCATTTTCTGTGCGATCCCCGAGGACGCCGACCACGACGCGATCACCGAGTCGGTGCATCGCATGGTCGCCGACATCCAGCAGTACGTGCCCGGTTACCGGCTGCTCAACGAGCCGCAGTTCGACGAGCCGAGCGTGGTGTCCGGTGGGCTGGCGAAGGTTTCGGTGTTCGTCGAGGTCGAAGGCGCCGGTGACTTCCTGCCGCC
>NZ_RFFH01000057.1 GCF_003696265.1 Nocardia stercoris
CTCTGCTGATCTCGATATCCGCGTCACCGATACCTCGCTGCGCGACGGTTCGCACCACAAGCGTCACCAGTTCACCGCGACCGAGGTGCGTGACATCGTGACCGCGCTCGACGGTGCGGGTGTGCCGGTGATCGAGGTGACCCACGGCGACGGCCTGGGCGGGTCCTCGTTCAACTACGGATTCTCCAAAACCCCTGAGCAGGAACTGGTCACGATCGCCGCGCAGACGGCGAAGCAGGCCAAGATCGCCGTGCTCATGCTGCCCGGTGTCGGGGTCAAGGAAGACATCAAGATCTCCCAGGACAACGGTGCCTCGATCGTGCGGATCGCGACCCACTGCACCGAGGCCGACGTCTCCATCCAGCACTTCCGCTACGCGCGGGATCTGGGCATGGAAACTGTCGGGTTCCTGATGATGTCGCACACCCAGCCCCCCGAAGCGCTGGCCAAGCAGGCCCGGATCATGGCCGACGCCGGCTGCCAGTGCGTGTATGTCGTCGACTCCGCCGGTGCGCTGGTCCTCGAGGGTGTCTCGGACCGGATCGCGGCGGTGGTCGCCGAGCTCGGTGACGACGCGCAGGTCGGTTTCCACGGCCACGAGAACCTCGACCTGGCCGTCGCGAACTCCGTGTACGCCGTGCGTGCCGGGGCGAAGCAGATCGACGGCAGCGCACGGCGTTTCGGTGCCGGTGCGGGTAACACGCCGGTCGAGGCGTTCGTCGGTGTCTGCGACAAGCTGAACATCAAGACCGGAATCGACTTCTTCAAGATCGCCGACGC
>NZ_RFFH01000006.1:0-283148 GCF_003696265.1 Nocardia stercoris
ACGCCAGCAAAAGTATTTGCTGACTAAATGTCCGACACCCTCACGGGGGTGAAAGGTATCGGAACCAATAAATTATTGGCACTGACATTCATCGACACACTGTTGAGTTCTCAAAGAACACACGCACACACCATCTCGCCGGAGTGAATCCGGTAGATCGGTGAGGCAACTTCCAAAGCTTAGCTCAGCGGCTCGCTCCGAACCAAATCGGTGCTCTACCAGCTGAACCAGTGTGATCGTCAGGCGCTCTTCGTCCTACCTCGTTTCCCTTGGCCGCTGGCCCCGGGTTGGTGTCCGTGTCGCTCTGACTTGGATAAAGTTACGCAGGCATTGATCAGAAGTCAAATCGGCTGGTCACAGCGTGTTTACCCCGCCTTCACCGCAGCGCCGACTCGCTCCACATCCGCACCGAGTCCGCGCAGACTCTCCACGAAATCCGGATAGCCCCGGTCGATGTGGAAGACATCGTGCACTTCGGTCACCCCGTCGGCGACCAGACCGGCCAGCACCAGGCCGGCGCCGGCGCGGATGTCCGACGACCACACCGGCGCACTCGACAACCGCGGAATACCGCGCACCACAGCGTGATGCCCGTCGGTGCGTGCGTCGGCACCCAACCGGATCATCTCCTCGACGAACCGGAAGCGCGCCTCGAAGACGTTCTCGGTGATCATCGAGGTGCCCTCGGCGATGGTCGCCAGGCCGATCGCCATCGGCTGCAGGTCGGTCGGGAACCCCGGGTACGGCAGCGTCGAGAAGTTCACCGCGCGTGGGCGTTCCGCCTGCACGACCCGGAAACCCTCGGCCTCGAACGAGATCCGCGCGCCGGCCGAGCGCAGCTTGTCCAGCACCAGGGACAGGTGCGACGGGTTCACGCCCTGCACGGTCACGTCGCCCATGGTCATCGCCGCGGCGATCCCCCAGGTGGCGCCGACGATCCGGTCGCCGATCACCCGGTGCGTGGTCGGCGACAGCTTCGACACCCCGGAGATGGTCAGCACCGAGGTGCCGGCGCCCTGGATGCGCGCGCCCATCTCGTTGAGCATCGTGCACAGGTCGACGATCTCCGGCTCGCGGGCGGCGTTGTCGATCACGGTCTCGCCCTCGGCGAGCACCGCGGCCATCAGGATGTTCTCGGTCGCGCCCACCGACGGGAAGTCGAGCCGGATCCGCGCGCCCTCCAGCTTCTCGGCGCGCGCCACCAGGCAGCCGTGCTCGATCTCGCTGGTCGCGCCCAGCAACCGCAGCCCGGCCTGATGCATGTCCAGCGGACGCGAACCGATCGCATCGCCACCGGGCAACGCCACCACCGCGCGCTTGCACCGCGCCATCAACGGGCCGAGCACACACACCGACGCCCGGAACTGGGTCACCGCCGGGAAATCCGCGTGGAACTCGGGCTCGGCGGGCGTCGTGATCGCCACCTCGGTGCCGTCGATCCGGACGTCACAACCAAGGCCGCGCAGGACGTCACCCATCAGGGGTACGTCGAGGATGTCGGGGCAGTTGGTGATGACCGTCGTGCCCTCGGCCAGCAGGGCGGCTGCCATCAGCTTGAGCACGCTGTTCTTGGCACCGCCCACAGTGACCTCACCGACCAGCCGACTTCCCCCGGTCACCAGAAACCGTTCACTCACGGGGGTCAGCCTAGTGGTCCGGGTCGGCGATCGCGGACTCTCCACCCGGGTCTGTTGCGCCACCCGCACCCGGCTGCCACAGCACATCACCGCCGGGGTTGGCGACCCGACCCAGAATGAACAGCAGATCCGACAGGCGATTCAGGTATTTGGCCGGCAGCACCGAGGTGTCGTCGGGGTGCGCCTCGACCGCGGCCCACGCCGCCCGTTCGGCGCGGCGCACCACCGTGCGTGCGGTGTGCAGCAGCGCCGCGAGCGGCGTGCCACCGGGCAGGATGAACGAATTCAGCGGCGCCAGTTCGGAATTGAACTCGTCGCACCAACCTTCGAGGCGGTCGATATAGGCCTGGGTGATCCGCAGCGGCGGATACTTCGGCTCGGCCACGACCGGCGTGGACAGATCGGCGCCCGCGTCGAAAAGGTCGTTCTGCACCTGGCGCAATACCGCCAGCAGCGCCGGCGCCGGGTCGCCCAGCGCGACCGCCACACCCAGCGCGGCATTCGCCTCGTCACAGTCGGCATACGCGATCAGCCGCGGGTCGGTCTTGGACACCCGGGAGAAGTCGCTCAGCCCGGTGGTGCCGTCGTCCCCGGTCCGGGTATAGATCCGGGTCAAATGCACACTCATGATCGGCTGCTCACCTTCGTGTCGCGATCACACCGGCCGCCGGCGGATCCGTTCGGAGGGGCGCGACTCCACCCAGGACTGGAACGCGGCCAGCGCGCCGCGGTCGAGCGCGAGCTCGTAGTGCGCGTCCCCGTCGGTGATCGCCAGCACGACGATCCCGTCGGTCATGATGTCGTGTTCGTCGCCGATCGGGGTGCGGCGGACACCGACCTCGGTGCCCAGCCGGCGTATCGTCGCGTCGGCACCCAGGCGCAGGCTCGTCAATTTGAAGAAGACCAAACGATCTTCCCCGTAGCGGATCAATCCGTGCCGCCAACCCTGGCCACCATTGGCAGGTAGTACCCGCAACAGCGCCGCGGTGCCACCACGACGCAGCATCATGAAGCGGTATATCGACACCAACGCCAGGGCCACGAGCAGCAACACCAGAATGATCAGAAGCACCATCCCGGTCTGCAATCCAGGTCCGTCCCTTCGCTAAGCCCCTGTGCTGTCGCAAAAGCGCCGTGCCATCCCGAACAAAGCGACTTTCGGGCGAGTCTACAAACCTTTGCCCGGAACGCCGCGCCCGCGGTTCGATCTCGGGCCCGTACTCGATGGTAACCGCGGCCCGCCCATCCGGAAAGGAAAAGCACGACCGGCGGCCTCCCCACTGGGAGACCGCCGGTCGTGTTCGTGAATATCGTCGGCTACGGCGCGATTACGCCTTCGCCGCGTCCACCGCCCGCAGGCGGCCGCGAGCCGCGAGCACGCGCCGCTCGTCGGACGCCGCCCCCTCGGCCAGCACGGCCTGCTCGGCGGCGACGTCCACATCCTGCGCGAAATCGGCTGTCTCGGCCAGGATCCGCACGGTGGTCGCGGTCACGGAGAAGAAACCGCCGTGCACCGCGGCGACGATGCGCTCGTCGTCGGTGCTGACGATCGTCACCGTGCCACCCTCGACCAGCTGACCCAGCACGGGCTCGTGCCCGGGCAGGATACCGATCTCACCCTCGGTGGTCTGGGCGCGGACGAAACTCGCCTGCCCCGACCACAACCGCCGCTCGATGGCGACCAGGTCCACTGACATCTCAGCCATGGTGGACTACTTTCCGGCGATCTTCTTGGCAGCAGCCTCGACGTCGTCCAGGCCACCGCAGGAGTTGAACGCCTGCTCGGGCAGGTGGTCGAACTCGCCCTTGCAGACGCGGTCGAAGTCGTCGATGGTCTGCTCCAGCGGCACGACCGAACCCGGCTGACCGGTGAACTTCTCGGCCACGATGAAGTTCTGGCCGAGGAACTTCTCCAGCCGGCGCGCACGGCCGACGAGGACCTTGTCGCCTTCGGAGAGCTCGTCCATACCGAGGATGGCGATGATGTCCTGCAGCTCCTTGTACTTCTGCAGGATCCGCTTGACCTCGTTGGCCACCTGGAAGTGCCGGTCACCGACGATCGAAGCCTCGAGGATCCGAGAAGTCGAGGTCAGCGGGTCGACGGCGGGGTAGATACCCTTCTGCGAGATCGGGCGGGAAAGCTCGGTCGTCGCGTCCAGGTGGGCGAAGGTGGTCGCCGGCGCCGGGTCGGTGTAGTCGTCGGCGGGAACGTAGATCGCCTGCATCGAGGTGATCGAACGACCACGGGTCGAGGTGATCCGCTCCTGCAGCTGACCCATCTCGTCGGCCAGGGTCGGCTGGTAACCGACGGCCGAGGGCATACGACCCAGCAGGGTCGAGACCTCGGAACCGGCCTGGGTGAACCGGAAGATGTTGTCGATGAAGAGCAGCACGTCCTGGTTCTGCACGTCACGGAAGTACTCGGCCATGGTCAGGGCCGAGAGGGCGACGCGCATACGCGTCCCCGGCGGCTCGTCCATCTGGCCGAAGACGAGGGCGGTGTCCTGGAGGACGCCCATCTCTTCCATTTCCAGGTGCAGGTCGGTGCCCTCACGCGTGCGCTCACCGACGCCGGCGAACACCGACGTACCGGAGAACTCACGCGCGATACGGGTGATCATCTCCTGGATCAGAACGGTCTTGCCGACACCGGCACCACCGAACAGACCGATCTTTCCACCCTTGACGTACGGGGTCAGCAGGTCGATGACCTTGACACCGGTCTCCAGGATCTCGGTCTTACCCTCGAGCTGGTCGAAGGCGGGCGGCTGGCGGTGGATGCCCCACTGCTCGCCGTCGCGGCCCAGGCCGGGGGTGTCGAGGCAGTCGCCGAGGGCGTTGAACACGTGGCCCTTGACGACGTCACCGACGGGCACCGAGATCGGCTTGCCGGTGTCGCGCACCTCGACGCCACGCACCAGACCGTCGGTCGGCTGCATGGAGATGGTGCGAACGATGTTGTCGCCCAGGTGCTGAGCGACCTCGAGGGTCAGGGTCTTGGCGACCGACGGCAGCACGATGTCGGCGTGCAGCGCGTTGTACAGCTCGGGAATCGAGCCCCGCGGGAACTCGATGTCGACGACGGGGCCGATGACCCGGGCGACGCGGCCAGTGCCAGCGCCCGCCCGGCTCGTGTTTTCAGTAGTGACAGCAGAGGTCATTATTTCTCTCCGAGTAATGGGCTGGGGGCTAGTCCGACTCCGCCGCCAGCGCGTTCGCGCCACCGACGATTTCCGTGATTTCCTGCGTGATCTGCGCCTGCCGCAACGAGTTCGCGATACGCGTCAGGTTGCGCTGCATCTCGTTGGCGTTGTCCGTGGCCGCCTTCATGGCGGTACGGCGCGCGGCCGACTCGGAGGCGGCGGCCTCCAGCAGCGAGGAGTAGATCCGGGCGCTGACATACTTCGGCAGCAGCGAGCCCAGCAGCTTCTCCGCGTCGGGCTCGAACTCGTAGAGCGGGTGCACGTCGGCGTCCGGAGAATCCGAGAACGCGTCCTCACCCTGCTTGAAGTTCTCGTCCACGTAGGTGACCTGGATCGGAGCCAGGCGGCGAACCTCAGGCTGCTGCGACAGCATCGACACGAAGCGGGTGTAGACGATGTGGAGCTCGTCCACACCCTCCATCGTCCCGACCCCGTTCGGCGCCGCGACCTCACCCTCCGAGCCGGCCATGAAGGCCTCCACCAGGTGGTTGCACGCACCCGACGCATCGGTGTAGTTCGGCTGCTGCGAGAAGCCGGTCCACGCCGTCTGCACCGACCGCTTGCGGAAGGTGTAGTACGTCAGGCCCTTGGCACCCATCACGTACAGCAGGGGCTCCTTGCCCTCGCTGCGCAGGGTGGTCAGCAGCTCCTCGGTGCGCTTGAGCACGTTGGAGTTGTAACCACCACACATCCCGCGGTCACTGGTGATGACCAGGACCGCGGCACGACGGGCGTTCGGCCGCTCGGTCAGCAGCGGGTGGTTCAGGTTCGCCGAGGCGGAGGCCAGCTCACTCAGGACCTTGGTGATCTCCTCGGCGTACGGCTTGGCCGCGGCGACGCGGGCCTGAGCCTTGGAGATACGCGAGGTCGCGATCAGCTCCTGAGCCTTGGTGATCTTCTTGATCGAACTCACCGAACGAATGCGGGAGCGAAGTTCACGCACACTTGCCATGTCACTCTCCCTTCATTCGCTCGTTCTCAGTGATTGCTCGCATCAGATACGGCCGATCACTTCTCGACGTGCTTGCGCGACACCGAAACCGACTCGACCTCTTCGTGGTCGAGCGGGCCGGCCTCGGCCTCGACGACGGGCTTGCCCTCCGACGTCAGGAAGCCCTGCTTGAACGCCTCGGTCTGCGTCTTGATGTCCTCGGCGGCGTCGTCCTTGAGGACCTTGCCACCGGCGATCGCGACGAAAGCCGACGCCGCGGTGCGGTGCAGGTGCTCGAGCAGTTCGGTATTGAACTTGCGGATGTCCTCGACCGGGACCGAGTCGTAGTAGCCGGCGTCGACCAGGAAGATCGAGACGATCTGGTCCTCGACGGCGACCGGGGCGTACTGGTCCTGCTTGAGCAGCTCGACCCAGCGGGCACCGCGCTCCAGCTGCGCCAGCGAGGCGGCGTCCAGGTCGGAGGCGAAGGCGGAGAACGCCTCCAGCTCACGGAAGGAAGCCATCTCCAGACGCAGCGAACCGGCGACCGCCTTCATGCCCTTGGTCTGCGCGGCACCACCGACACGGGAGACCGAGGTACCGACGTTGATCGCCGGGCGGACACCCTTGTTGAACAGGTCGGACTCGAGGAAGACCTGACCGTCGGTGATCGAGATGACGTTGGTCGGGATGAACGCCGAGACGTCGTTGGCCTTGGTCTCGATGATCGGCAGACCGGTCATCGAGCCCGCGCCCATCGCGTCGGACAGCTTCGCGCAACGCTCCAGCAGACGGGAGTGCAGGTAGAAGACGTCACCCGGGTACGCCTCGCGGCCCGGCGGGCGACGCAGCAGCAGCGAGATCGCGCGGTACGCCTCGGCCTGCTTGGTCAGGTCGTCGAACACGATCAGGACGTGCTTGCCCTGGTACATCCAGTGCTGGCCGATGGCCGAACCGGTGTAGGGGGCCAGCCACTTGAAACCGGCCGAGTCGGAGGCCGGGGCCGCGACGATGGTGGTGTACTCCATCGCGCCGTGCGCCTCGAGGGCGGCCTTCACGCCGGCGATGGTGGAACCCTTCTGACCGATCGCGACGTAGATGCAGCGCACCTGCTTCGACGGGTCACCGGTGGCCCAGTTCGCCTTCTGGTTCAGGATGGTGTCGACGCAGACCGCGGTCTTACCGGTCTTACGGTCACCGATGACCAGCTGACGCTGACCACGGCCGATGGCGGTCAGGGCGTCGATGGCGGTGATACCGGTGGCCATCGGCTCCTCGACCGGCTGGCGCTCCAGCACGGTGGCGGCCTGCAGCTCGAGCACGCGACGCTCGTCGGCGACGATCTCGCCGAGGCCGTCGATCGCCTGACCCAGCGGGTTGACCACGCGGCCCAGGAAGTTGTCACCGACGGGAACCGAGAGCACGTCGCCGGTGCGGCGGACCTGCTGGCCCTCCTCGATGGTGTCGAACTCACCCAGGATGACCGCACCGATCTCGGTGTCCTCGAGGTTCAGCGCGACGCCGAGGACGCCGCCGGGGAACTCGAGCAGTTCGTTGGCCATCGCGGAGGGCAGGCCACTGATGTGGGCGATGCCGTCGCCGGTGTCGGTGACGACACCGATCTCTTCGATGGAGGTCTCGGGGGTGTAGGCCTGGGTGTAGCTCTCGATAGCGCTACGGATCTCATCGGGGGAGATCGTCAGCTCCGCCATGTTGTTCCTGCTCTCGCTGTGGTCTGGAATGTCGGGGTGGTAGGCCGGTCAGGCCAGGGTCTGGCGCAGGCGCTGCAACCGGCCCAGTGCGCTGCCGTCGATGACGTCGTCGCCCACTCGGACGACAACGCCTGCCAGCAGGCTCGGGTCCACCTGAACGTGCACCGTGATCGGCCGGTCGTAGAGGCGCTGCAGCGAGCCGGCCAGGCTCTCCCGCTGCTGCGGTGTCAGGTCGATCGCGGCACGCACGTGCGCGACGATCTGCTTGCGCAGCGACGCCGCCAGGTCGGACAGGTGATCGAAGACCACGCTCACGTCGCCGTGCGACCGCGTGACGGCCTGTTCGACGAGTTGCGCGGTAACGTCCTCGACCTTCCCGGCGAGCAGGCGCGCGACCAGCGCGCGCTTGGCGTCCGCGGGCTTGCCGCGATCGGCCAGGGACTGCTCGAGGTCCGGGTTGTCCTCGATGATGCGGCCGAGCCGGAAGAGCTCGTCCTCGACAGCGGTGATGCGGCCACGGTCGGCGGCGGCGCGCAGTAGCGCCTCCCGTCCGAGCAGCTCCAGCGTGTCGACCAGGTCCCGGGTCCGGGACCAGTCCTGCGCCACCGCGGTGGTCAGCACGGCCTGGGTGGCCGCGCTGACCTTGCCGCCGAAGACACGTTCGGCGAGTTCGGCGCGCGCCGAACTCGACACCGACTTGTCCGCGAGCGCTACACGCAGCGAACGCTGGTCGTCGAGGACGGCGACAACGGCGAACAGTTCGGAACCCGTCGCCGCGGCGACGGTGTCACTTCCGGTCAGAGCGGCCGAAAGAGCCTCCCGCGCACGGGAACTCGCCTCACGGCTCGCTGCGTACATGCTTCGCACAGTGGTTACCTTCCGACCCCGATGCCGGCCTGCTCGTCCAGTTCCGCGAGGAACCGGTCGATAGACGCGGCCTGCTTGGCCTGATCCGACACGGACTGGCCGATGATCTTCTCGGCCAGGTCGACAGCGGTCCGGCCGACCTGCGACCGCAGCTCGGTCACGATCTGCTGGCGCTGGGCCTCGAGCTGGGTGTGGCCGGCGGCCACGATGCGGTCCGCCTCGGCCTGAGCCTCGGAACGGAGCTGAGCCAGGATCTGCTGACCCTGGGTGCGTGCCTCTTCCCGGATGCGCGCGGCTTCCAGGCGGGCGTCGGCCAGCTGCTGCTGGTACTGCTGCAGCGTCTCCTGCGCCTCGGCCTGCGCGGCCTCGGCGTTGGCGATACCGCCCTCGATCTTCTCCGAACGCTCGTTCAACACCTGGGTGAGGCGCGGAATGACGTACTTGTAGAAGACCGCGGCGATGATCACGAAGCAGACGGCCGACCAGACCAAGTCGTAGGACTCGGGAATGAGCGGGTTGTGGTCGCTGCCTTCGGCGAGCAAAGTCATGGCGGTCATCGTCATCAGAAGATGAAGCCGGCGACGATACCGATCAGGGCCAGCGCCTCGGTGAAGGCGATACCCAGGAACATGTTGGTCCGCAGCTGACCGGCCAGCTCGGGCTGACGGGCGATGCCCTCGATGGCCTTACCGACCACGATGCCGATACCGATACCCGGGCCGATGGCGGCCAGACCGTAACCGATGGCACCGTAACCCTTGGAGGTGGTGGTGACGTTATCGGCCAGGAACTGGGTAGCCGCAGTGAGGCTCATGAGATTTCTTCCCTTTCTGTTGCCCACTCGCGGAAGCGTGTGGGGCAGTTCTTGTTCGGTAGTGCGTGAGGTCTAGTGCGAGTCGGCGTGCTGCGACTGGCCGATGTAGACGGCCGTCAGCAGCGTGAAGACGTAGGCCTGCAGGAAGATCACCAGCAACTCGAAGAGGGTGAAGGCGAATCCACCGAGCAGCGAGAAGGGCGACAGACCCTTCATCCAGGACGCGTCGGCGTCGAGGAGGAAGAAGCTGGTGGCGCTGAAGAACAGCACGAGCATGATGTGCCCGGCCAGCATGTTGGCCATGAGACGGACGGTCAGCGTGAACGGCCGCAGGATGAAGGTCGAGAGAAACTCGATCGGGATCAGCATCACGTGCATGGCGGCCGGCACATTCGGCACCACAGTGCTGTGGCGGACGAAACTGAAGAATCCGTACTTCTTGATACCGACGCCCACGAATGCGACGTAGGCGACTGCGGCGAGCACGATCGGCATACCGATTCGCGCGTTCGGCGAGATGTTCAGGCCGGGAATGACACTGCTCAGGTTCATGAACAGCACCGCGAAGAAGATCGTGGACAGCAGCGGCAGGAACTTCTTTCCGGATTCCTTGCCCAGGATCTCGTCGGCGATCTGCTCACGGACGAACTGCACGCCGATCTCGGCGACGTTCTGCAGGCCACGCGGAATGATCTTGGGAGCGCGGAAAGCGACCACCATCACCAGGCACAGCACCAGCGTCATCAGGATACGAATCAGCATGACGCGGTCGAGTTCGAAGGGCGTCCCCTGGAAGAGCACGGCCTTCGGGAAGAAGTCATCCAGTGACGGCGGCGTGAAATCGGCCGCCAGTACGTTGACGCTCAGCGTTCTCTCCCGTGTTCGGGCCACAAGCCCGGGGTGGCTTGCGGTTCGATCGGACATTGACGATCTGGGGGTCGACTGAGTCGGCTCGATGTTCGTCAGCAGCTGCGCGGGGAAACCCGCCGTGGCGTCTGTACGTCGGCGACATCGTCGACGGTGCAGAGCCGGAAGTGTCCTCACGGAGACTCCGGCACGGCTGCAAGCATAACCTGCCCTGGGGTGATCCTTGCACCTACCCCATGACTCGTCGGCTTACGGTAAAGAGTTTACCAAGCCATCTACGACACCGTGTAGGGGGTACCGGAATTCGATTCAGCGATCTTGATCAGTGGGCTCGACAGGCAAATCGACGATCGGAACTCGTTGCCGCAGCAGACCGTAAGTCTCCGCGCCGAGGACGATCAGCAGAGCACCGACAACCGTGCAGAACAGGGTCGGCCGGCTGTAGAAATCGAAGTGCTTGATCGCGGCAACCACGATCATCACGACCAGAAGTTTGCCGACCCAGCTGGCGAGCATCACCATGCCCTGGATTCCGGTATCCAATTTCGCGGTGAACAGCACCAACATGACCGTGGTCAGAATGAAGAACCCGCCGATTGCGGCACCGATCAGCGCGCCCCACACGCCCGGCCCGCCGGCGAAGATCCCACCGGCCACGGTCGCCACGATCACCAGCACGACCAGGCCCGCGATCCCCCAGCGCAGGGCGGCGCGCAGCGCCTCGTCGGCGGCCGTGCGGGGTGCGGGTTGCTGCGAAGACGTGCTCACGGCCCCGAACTCTACCGACCGCGATCTCGCCCGGAACGGGCGGCCCGCGGCGTCACATCCGGGTCAGGCCGCGTGCTCGGCGTCGTCGGCCGGTGCCTTGACGGGCCGGCGCCGCAACGCCGGCACCGCGGTGACCACCAGCGCGACGATCAGTCCGGCACCGAACATGAGCAACACCACCCGCCGGTCCATCAGCGAACTGCCGACCGCCCCGAAGGCCAGCACACCGACCCAGAGATAGATCAACAACGCGACGCGACGCTGGGAATGACCGATCTGCAGCAGCCGGTGATGCAGGTGCATCTTGTCCGGCGTCGAGAAACTCACGCCCGCGCGCAGCCGGCGGATCACCGCCAGCACGAGATCCAGCACCGGAATGAACATCACCGCGCCCACCAGCAGCAGCGGCGAGAGCAGGCCGACGATGTCGCGCGGACCGTAACCGGTGAGCGGGATCCGGCCCGACGCGCCCGTGGAACACGCGGCCAGCATCAGGCCGATCAGCATGGAACCGGTGTCGCCCATGAAGATTCGCGCCGGATGGAAATTGTGCGGCAGGAATCCCAGGCATGCGCCGGCCATCGCGGCGGCCAGCATCGCCGGCGGATAGGTGTTGACGTCACCGGACTGGCTGTAGAGCAGGCCGATGGTGAACACCAGGACCGCGGTACTGGCGATCAAGCCCAGGCCGGCGGCCAGTCCGTCGAGGCCGTCGACGAAGTTCATGGCGTTGATCATCACGACCGTGAAGGCGATGGTCCCCACCACGCCCTGCACCGTGTCGAGCACGACGGTGGTCTGGCTGAACGGGTTGTAGATCACCACCCAGCTCAGGCCCAGCAACGCCATGACCAGGGCGGCGGTCACCTGACCGCTCAGTTTGGTGAGCGCGTCCAGCCCCCAGCGGTCGTCGATCATGCCGACCAGCACGATGATCGTCCCCGCGATCAGCACGGCGGGAATGTCGGCACCGAATTCGAAGCCGCGGCGCAGCGCGGGCAGCTGGTGCGCGAACAGCACCGCCACCATCACACCGAAGTACATGCCCAGGCCGCCCCAGCGCGGAATCGGCTTCACGTGCACGTCACGTTGCCGTGGCACGGCCACGGCACCGACCTTGATGGCCAGCACCCGGACTCCGCCGGTGGACAGCAATGTCACCACCGCCGATACCAGCAGCACGAGCATCAGCTCGCGCAGCGGTACCACCGCGCCCTGACTGAACACGGCGTTCTGTTGGGCCAGTACGGCCGTGTGGTCGAACATCTAGCAGGCCGTCACCGAGCGGTCTGCGGGGACAGGTCCGCCGGATCGATCCCCAGCACCTCCGAGATCTGCGCGGTGGTGACGGCACCCTCGCGCAGGATCCGCGGCACGTCGCCGGTGAGATCCACGATGGTGGAGGCGACGCCGTGCTCTGCGACACCGCCGTCGAGGTAGACGCTCACCAGGTCGCCGAGCTGGTCGCGGGCCGCGGCGGCCGTGGTGGCGGGCGGCTGTCCGGAGACGTTGGCGCTGGACACCGCCAGCGGGCCGACCTCGCGCAGCAGTTCGAGTGCGATGGGGTGCAACGGCATGCGCAACATCACCGTGCCGCGAGCGTCACCGAGGTCCCAGGCCAGCGACGGCGCCTGCTGCACGACCAGGCTGAGCCCGCCCGGCCAGAACGCGCTGATCAGGTCGCGGGCGTTGCCCGGCACCGAGAACACGAGCCCGTCGATCGTGGTCCAGGATCCGACCAGTACCGGCACCGGCATATCGCGACCGCGGCGCTTCGCGGCCAGCAGCGAGGCGACCGCGGCGGAATCGAACGCGTCGGCCGCCAGGCCGTACAGCGTGTCGGTCGGGATGACGGCCAGCCGTCCGGATTTCAGCGCGGTGCGCGCGGCCGTCAGGCCGGCGGCACGGGAATCGGGATCGGAGCAGTCGTAGACGGTACTCACGCGGCAGAGTCTAGCCTGGGCCGGTCAGCGGCCGAAGGCGGCGGCGGAGGGTGAGCGCGCAGGCCGCCCGGTCCGGGCTCGTTCTTTCCGGCCGGTCGCGGGACCGCGGTCGCCGCCGCCCGGTGGCGGCTCGCGTTCTCATCGGGTCAGGCGACCCAGAACCGATGCGGCGCAGGCGATTCCGATCGCGGCGGCCGCGGTCAGCACGCCCAGGTCCAGCCCCAGCCGGTAGCTGCCGCCGACCAGGAGCCCGCGCAGTGCCTCCACCTCGTAGCTGAGCGGATTCACGTGACTGATCACCTTCAGCCAGCCCGGCATGACCGCGATCGGGTACAGCGCGTTGGAGGCGAAGAACAGCGGCATCATTATCGCCTGGCCGATACCCATCAGGCGGTCCCGCTTCACCACCAGCCCGGCGATCGTCATGGACAGGCAGGCGAAGAACGAGGTGCCCAGCACGACCGCGAGGATCGCGGCCAGCAGTTTCAGCGGATTCGGGGTGATGTGCACGCCCATCAGCACCGCCAGCACCACGATGATCAGCACCTGCGCGATCGCCCGGACCCCGGCGGCGAAACATTTGCCGGTGATCAGGGCGGCGCGCGGGGTCGGCGTCACCATGAGCTTGTTGAGGATGCCGGCGTCGCGGTCCCAGATCAGCAGGATGCCGTAGAAGATCGCGATGAACAGCGCGGATTGCGCGATGATGCCCGGCGCCAGGAAGTCCAGGTACGGCATGGACCCGGTGGGGATCGAGCGCAGCCGCGAGAACGTGGTGCCGAAGATCAGCAGCCACAGCGCGGGCTGGATGGTCCGGGTGACCAGTTCGCTGCGGTCGGCGCGCAGTTTCTGCAGCTCGACCAGGGCGAACGTGGCGATGCTCGAGCCCAGGGCGCCGATCCGGGCGAGCCCGGTAGGCGCCAGGCGCAGCGGCGGGTACTCAGCCGGCGCGCTGAGCGGTTCGACGGGTGTTGCGGACACCGGTCAGTCCTCCCTCGGTGGCGTTGTCGTCGGTGAGGGCGGCTCCGGCGTGGTGGCGGAACACGTCCTCGAGGGTCGCGTCGGGTCCGATCGCGGCCTTCAGTTCGGCGGGCGCGCCGACCGCGCGCAGTACTCCCTTGTGCAGCAATGCGATTCGATCGCAGAGCACGTCGGCCTCGTCCATGTAGTGGGTGGTGAGCAGCACCGTGGTGCCGTATTCGGCACGCAGCCGGGCCACTCGGGCCCAGACGCTGTCGCGGGCGATCGGGTCCAGGCCGACGGTGGGTTCGTCCAGGATCAGCAGCGCCGGGCGGTTGACCAGGGCCTGCGCGAGTTCCAGGCGCCGGACCATGCCGCCGGAATAGGCGGCGGCGGGCCGGTCGGCGACGTCGAGCAGGTCCATGGCGTCGAGTGCCTCGTCGACGCGGGCGGCCCGTTCCCGGCGCGGCACGTCGAGCAGCCGCGCGAACCAGGCCACGTTCTGCCGCCCGGTCAGCGCGCCTTCGATGGACAGCTGCTGCGGGACGTACCCGAGGTTGTAGCGAATGTCGGTGTCGCGCTGCCCGACCGGGAAGCCGAAGACGCGGACCGTGCCCTGCTGCACCGGGGTGAGGGTGGCGAGCAGGCGGATGGTGGTGGTCTTGCCCGCGCCGTTGGGCCCGAGCAGCCCGAACGCCTCGCCGCGTTCGATGCGCAGGTCGAGGTGGTCGAGGACGGTGTGCTCGCCGTAGCGATGGGTGAGGCCGTGACACTCCACGGCCGCTACGGGTTCGTTCACGCGGTACTCCCCTGTTCGTGCCGGTGCAGCCGGTCGGTCAGTTCGCTGACCACGGCCAGACCGCGTTCCAGTTCGGTTCGTTGCTGTGGAGTCAGTTCGGCCAGCGCGGCACCCAGGGCGGTGTGCCGGACCTGCCGGCGTTCGTCGACCGTGCGTTGCACGGCCGGTGGCAGGCTGAGCCGGCCGACCCGCCGGTCCTGCGGATCCGGTTCGCGGACCAGCAATTCGGCTTGGACCAGCGCGGTGACGAAGGTCGACACCGAGTTGGGAACCAGTCCGAGTTCGGCCGCGGCCGCCTTCACCGAGATGCCGGGGTTGCGGCCGACGAGCCGCAGGAACTCCGCCTGCGCCCCGCTGATGCCGGGCTGCTCGAAGGATCGCCCGGCCAACCGGGTCAACTGCCGACGGAACCGGCCGAACACCCGGACCAGCGTGAGGGCGAGTTCCGCGTCGGTCGTTTCTTCCACCCTGACAGAATACCTCTGAATCAGAGGTATCTCACGAGTTGCGATCGCCCTGATCGCAACGGCCGGCAGCCGATCGGGCGAGGAGTCGCGGACCGGGTTACGCCTCGGGCGCGGGTTGGCGGCGTAGTTCCATGGCCAGGTCCACGTGGCCCGCGTCCAGCAGGAATCCGAGGAACAGGGCCCGGAACGCCGAGTCGAAGTACTCCGGCGGCACGGAACCGGGCACCGCGAGTTCGTGCAGCGCGAATCCGTGGGCGACCGCGGCGAAGGCGGGCGCGACCGCTTCCGGATCGGGCGCGCCGGCGGCGCGCACCGCCGCGGCCGACACCTGCCGGCTCATGGCGAGGGCGTCGGCGACCGCGTCGCGGAATTCGGGGTGCCGCGCGGCGTGCAGGTACGCCTCGAGCATCGCGAGGGTGTCCGGGAATCGGGGTGCCACGGCCGGAGTGAAGGCCGCGACCACTTCTTCCGGCGAGCTGTGGGCTTCGGCGAGCGCCTCGGCCAGTTCCTCCTGGACGGCGGCGTCGGCGGCGACCGAGTCCCGCAGCGCCTCCTCGATCAAGGCGCCGATCGAGTCGAAGAAGTAGCTGACCGTGGCCAGCGGCAGGCCGGCCCGTTCGGTGACGGCGCGGTGCGTGATTCCGGCGACCCCCTCGGCCGCCGCGACCTCGACGGTCGCCCGCAGCAACGCGGCACGCCGCGCCTGAGCGCTGGGGCGATGGCGGCGTTCGGTCACAGCGCCCATCCTACGAGTCTGGAAGATCTTCCAGAGATTCCTGCCCAAAGTCTGGAAGACCTTCTAGACTTTTCGCTCATGAAGTCTGTGCACGCGTTCCGCGACGACGCTCTCGGCGACCACGACGCGGTCGCCCTCGCCCGCCTGATCCGCACCGGCGAGCTGAGCCCGCAGGAGCTCGCGACCGCGGCCATCGCCCGCGCCCGCACCGTCGACCCCGAACTGAACGCAGTCGAACTGCCCGCCTACGACACGCCGCGCTACGCGCACAGCCCCGCCGGCGGCCTCTACGGCGTGCCCACCTTCATCAAGGACAACACCGACGTCGCCGGCCTGCCCACCACCCACGGCAGCGAGGCGTTCCGCGCCCGGCCCGCCGCGAAAGACGGCCAGTACACGGCCCAATACCTCGGCACCGGAATGACATTCATCGGCAAGACCCGGATGCCGGAGTTCGGGCTCAGCGCCTCGACCGAGTTCATGACCGGCCTGCCCACCCGCAACCCGTGGAACACCGAGTACTCGATCGGCGCCTCGTCCGGCGGGTCGGCCGCGCTGGTGGCGGCCGGCGTCGTGCCGATCGCGCACGCCAACGACGGCGGCGGCTCGATCCGGATCCCCGCCGCCTGCGGTGGGCTGGTCGGCCTCAAACCCAGCCACGGCCGCCACATCGACGGCGAACAGGTCCGGCAGTTGCCGATCAAGATGATCTCCGAGGGTGTGGTGACCCGCACCGTGCGCGACACCGCCGCGTTCGTGGCCGCCATGGAAGACCGTTGGCGCAACCCGAAACTCGCGCCCATCGGGCTGGTCCAAGGCCCCGCCCAGCGGCAGCTGCGGGTCGGCCTGATGATGGAATCGGTCAACGACGCCACCGTGGACGCGCCCACCCGCGACGCCGTGGAACGCACCGCCGCACTACTGGAACAGGCCGGACACATCGTCGAGCCGGTCGCGCCGCCGGTCACCCCGCAGTTCGCCGAGGACTTCGTCCAATACTGGGGTCTGCTGGCCGATCTCGCGGTCAGCACCGGAAAGCTGATCCTGGACAAGTCCTACGACGCCGGCAAATCCGACGGCCTGGCGCTGGGCCTGCGCGCCCACCACCGCCGCAACCTGAGCCGCACCCCCGGCGCGTTGCTGCGCCTGAACCGGGCCGCGGCCGCCTACGCGCGGCTGTTCACCCGCCACGAGGTCGTGCTCTCCCCCGTGCTGAGCCACACCACCCCGAAGCTCGGTCACCTCGCACCGACCCAGCCCTACGACCAGCTGATGGACCGCCTCCTGCGCTACTGCGGCTACACGCCGCTGCACAACATCACCAAGACCCCCGCCATCTCGCTGCCGATGGGCCGCACCCCCGAGGGCCTTCCGGTCGGCGTGATGCTGTCGGGCGCCTACGGCGACGAGCGCACCCTGCTGGAGGTGTCGTTCCTGCTGGAGGAAGCGCAGCCCTTCGCCCGCATCCAGGACTGAGCGCGGCCGATCCGCGCCGGGCTGCCCTTCGCCGGCGGCCCGGACAGTTCGCCCGTTCCGGGATGCGCTGCGGTGGAACAGAATTCATCGCAGCTCGGCAGGCAACAAGTGTGGAGCCGTCGCCCGCATCCGGGGCCGACGGGTCCACGAGAGGCCCGGGCCGGTAGGGGGCCCGGGCCTACCAGGCCGTTCGGCCGGAACCGCCGCAGCCGGACGTACGGCGGACGGTGACGAAGCGCGGCTTTCCGGCGAGGTCGGGATGTTCTGTCACCGAACCGAATTCACCGCGATCACGGAACAGTGCCGCGACCCCGGAACCGTTGGTGTCGTCGTGTTCGACCGCGGCCACCCCGCCCGGGCGCAGCAGGCGGGCGATCGTGCCGACCATCGGGCGGATCACATCCAGGCCGTCGACGCCGCCGAACAGCGCGAGATGCGGATCATGGTCGGCCACTTCGGGATCCAGGACGGCGTCCACCGGAATATAGGGCGGGTTGGCCACCACGATGTCGACCTGACCGGACAGCGCGGCGAGAACCTCCGGGTCGGTGACGTCGCCCGCGTGCACGGTGATCGGCGTATCACCTTCGGCGGCTTGCCGATCCGCGTTGCGCCGGGCCCAGCTCAGCGCGTCCGGGTCCAGTTCGACGGCGTGCACCTGCGCATCCGGGCGCGCGTGCGCGATCGCCAGCGCCAAAGCGCCCGAACCGGTACACAGATCCACCACCACCGGCTGCGGATGCCACACGGCCGCGACTTGTTCCAGCGCCCAAGCGAATACGAGCTCGGTCTCGGGTCGCGGCACGAAGACACCGGGGCCGACCTCGAGGTCGATCTCGCCCATCCCGGCCACCCCGGTCAAGTGCTGCAACGGAATTCGTGTAGCCCGCTGCGCCACCAGAGCCCGGAACCGTTCCAGCTGATCGGGTTCGAAGCTCGGGGTCATCGCCAGCCAGCCCCGTGCGACACCGAGCACATGCGCCGCGAGCAGTTCCGCGTCGGTCTGCGGACTGTGCACGCCGGCCGCGGCCAGCCGGGCGGCCGCCGCCACCACCTCGGCCCGCACCCGGGCCGGTTCCGCCGCACCCACGATTACTCCGCGGCCATCCGGGCGGCTCGGTCGGCCTGGCCGAGGGCGTCCAGCAGCGCGTCCAGGTCGCCGTCGAGCACCGAGTCCAAGTTGTGCGCCTTGAACCCGATGCGGTGGTCGGCGATCCGGTTCTCCGGGAAGTTGTAGGTGCGGATCCGCTCGGACCGGTCCACCGTGCGGATCTGCGAGGCGCGCCCGGCGGCCGCGTCCTGGTCGGCCTGCTCCTCGGCGAGCGCCTGCAACCGAGCCGCCAGCACCTGCTTGGCACGAATCTTGTTCTGCAACTGGGACCGCTCGTTCTGGCAGGTCACCACCAGACCGGTGGGCAAGTGCGTGATGCGCACCGCGGAGTCGGTGGTGTTGACGCCCTGACCGCCCTTACCGGAGGACCGGTACACGTCGATCCGCAGATCCTTCTCGTCGATCTCGACCTCGGCGACCTCGTCGGGCTCCGGGTAGACCAGCACGCCGGCCGCGGAGGTGTGGATGCGGCCCTGCGATTCGGTCACCGGCACCCGCTGCACGCGGTGCACGCCGCCCTCGAACTTCAGCCGCGACCACACCCCGTCGCGGGTGGGTTCCTTCGCCTTGATCGAGAAGCTGGCTTCCTTGTAACCGTCGAGGTCGGAGTAGGTGACGCCGAGCACCTCGACCTTCCAGCCGTGCCGCTCCGCGTACCGGATGTACATGCGGGCCAGATCGGAGGCGAACAATGCCGACTCCTCGCCGCCCTCCCCCGACTTCACCTCGAGGACGACGTCGTCGGCGTCGTGCGGGTCGCGCGGGGCCAGCAGGTCGGTCAGCTGCTTCTCCAGCTCGGTGACCTGCTCCTCGAGCACCGGCACCTCGGCCGCGAACGTGGCATCGTCACCGGCCAGTTCGCGCGCGGCCTCCAGATCGTCGCGCGCGCTCACCAGCTTGGTGTAGGTCGACATCACCGGCGCCAGCTCCGCGAACCGCTTACCCACCCGCCGGGCCTCGCCCGGGTTGTTGTGCAGCGCGGGATCCGACAGCTGCAGCTCGAGTCCGGCGTGCTCGGCCAGGATGTCGTCGATGGCGGAAGGGGCGTTGTGGTCGGCCATCTGGGCGGGGCTCCTCGGGTAAGTCAGGCGGTCACATAAACGCGCCGACGCCCGGCCTGCGCTGCAGGACGGGCGTCGGGAAACCAGCTACTTGGCTTCGTCGCTCTTCTTGGCCGGGCGCTTGCCGTACCGGGCCTCGAAGCGGGCGACGCGGCCGCCAGTGTCGAGGATCTTCTGCTTGCCCGTGTAGAACGGGTGGCACTGGGAGCACACCTCGACCACGATGTGGCCGGACTCCTTGGTGCTGCGCGTCTGGAACGTGTTGCCACAACCGCAGACCACGGTGGTGTCAACGTAGGTGGGGTGAATCCCTGCCTTCATGGGTGTCCTTTCGATGGCGCCGGGTCGCCCGCACAGCGGACGTGAACCGGAACCGACTCAGGCATTGTTGCCGACGGACCAGTATAAGCGCAGTCCACGCGGCAATTATTCCGGGGGTTACACGACGACGGCGGCCCTGCCGAAGCAGGACCGCCGTTTCCGAATGCTCAGGGAATTACCCCCGGGCATCACTCGTCGCTGCCGCCCAGGGCGGTCTTGGAGACCGTCATGAGGAACTCGAGGTTGTTCTTCGACTTCTTCAGCCGGTCGATCAGCAGGTCGATCGCCTGGTGCGAGTCGAGGCCGGACAGCACACGCCGCAGCTTGTGCACGACCGCCATCTCGTCGGGCGACATGAGCAGCTCGTCGTGCCGCGTGCTGGACGGGTTGATGTCGACCGCGGGGAACACCCGGCGTTCGGCGATCTTGCGGTCCAGCTTCAGCTCGGCGTTACCCGTGCCCTTGAACTCCTCGAAGATGACCGTGTCACCGGTGGAACCGGTCTCGACCATCGCCGTGGCGATGATGGTCAGCGAGCCACCGTTCTCGATGTTGCGCGCCGCGCCCAGGAACCGCTTCGGCGGGTACAGCGCGGTCGAGTCGACACCACCGGAGAGGATGCGGCCCGACGCCGGCGAGGAGTTGTTGTACGCACGACCCAGACGGGTGATCGAGTCGAGCAGCACCACGACGTCCTGGCCCATCTCGACCAGGCGCTTGGCCCGCTCGATGGCGAGCTCGGCGACCGAGGTGTGGTCCCCCGGCGGCCGGTCGAACGTGGACGCGATCACCTCGCCGCGCACGGAGCGCTGCATGTCGGTGACCTCTTCCGGACGCTCGTCGACCAACACGACCATGAGGTAGCACTCGGGGTTGTTGGTCGCGATCGCGTTGGCGATGTCCTGCAGGATCGTGGTCTTACCGGCCTTCGGCGGCGACACGATCAGCGCACGCTGACCCTTACCGATCGGCATGATCAGGTCGATGATCCGGCCGGTCAGCTTGTTCTGCGTGGTCTCGAGCCGCAGTCTCTGGTTCGGGTACAGCGGGGTGAGCTTGCCGAAATCGGGCCGGTTCTTGGCGGATTCGACCTCGGCGCCGTTCACGGTGTCCAGGCGCACCAGCGGGTCGAACTTCTGCCGCTGGCTGCCGGCCTCGCCCTCGCGGGGCGCGCGGACCGCACCGGTGATGGCGTCACCGCGGCGCAGACCGTTCTTGCGGACCAGGTTCATCGACACGTACACGTCGTTCTGCCCGGCCAGGTAGCCGGAGGTGCGCACGAACGCGTAGTTGTCGAGCACGTCCAGGATGCCGGCCACCGGCTGCAGGACGTCGTCCTCGCGGATCTCGACGTCACCGCCGCGGGCGTCGGACATGCCGTCGCGGTCGCGGCCGCGGCGACGCTCACGGAAGCGGCGGCCCCGACGGCCACCACGCTCGTCGTCGTCACCGGCGTTGTCGCGGTTGTCGCGGCGGGCCGAGCCGTTCTGCTGGCCACCCTGCTGACGCTCGCCCTGCTGGCGGTCGCCCTGCTGGCGGTCGCCCTGCTGGTTGCGCTCGCGGCGACGCTCGCCGCCCTCGGATTCGGGCTTGGCCTCACCGGTGGCCTCCGCCGACCGGGATTCGTCGCTGCCGCCACCACGCTGGTCGCGGCCACGGCGCTGCCGGCCGCGGTCGCCGCGGTTGCGCTCGCCGCGCTGCTGACCCTGCTCCTCGCCGGAATCGCCACTGCGCGCAGGGGATTCGGCACCCTCACGGGCGGGCTGCTCGGTGCGGGGCTCGTCGGTGCGGACGGATGCGGTCTCGGTCTTGGCCGGCTGCTTCTGCGTCTCGCGCGCGGACTGCTTGGGCGCCTCACGCTTCGGCTCGGCCGGCGCCTCGGCGGGCGCGGTCGCCGCCGCAGCGGGCGCGGCCGGGGCGCTCACCTCGGCCTTGGGCTCGTCGCCCTTGCCGCGGGCCGGCTTACCGGCCGCTGCGGACTGATTCTCCTTGATGGCGGCAATCAGATCGCCTTTGCGCATCCCCGAGGTGCCCCGGATACCGAGTTCCCCGGCGAGCGCACGCAATTGCGGCAACAACATTCCAGTCAGCCCCGATCGTGCGACGTCGGTGTGTTCGCTCATCTTCGAAATCTGTCCGGATTCACTTTCGCGTCGGCCCGAGGGACTGGCGTCGGATTCCACCCCGGGTGTCGCGAGCAGGTCCGTATCTGTCACGGAAATCCTTTCCTTCCCTCGAGTGCCGTGTGCATTGTTCGAGGGTTTTGTTCCGACGTTCGGTCACTGTGCCGAACTCGGATGCCGTACGCCTGCCCCCTGCCGGACCGGCCGCTTCATACGCTTGGTCACTGCCACCAGTGCACAAGAGTGGGAGAGATCATTCCAGTCGCTGTTCGCGGGAACTCGAGCCTGAGCGGGAGCTGCTGGAGCGAAATGCCCTGATGAAGCACCGGCGTCTGACGCGCACGATGTACGGACTCGCTCAGGATAGCCGCCCGATCTCAGGTCAGCAAGACTGGCACGCCCGGCACACCACTCACAACACCTGGACGCCGGCGGAAATTTCCGGCTCCAGCACGCGCAGGCCGTCGGCTTCGGCGAGTTTCCGCAGCTCGGCTGGGAAATCGCCGGTGCTCAGGGCCAGCACGGTCGGTCCCGCACCGGACACCGTCGCGGCGATTCCGGCGGACCGCAGGCGCTCGATCCAGGTGGTGGTCAGCGGCAGCGCCGAGGCCCGATAGCCCTGATGCAGCCGGTCGGCCGTCGCCGGGATCAGCAAGTCGGGGCGCTGGGTGAGCGCCACGACGGCCAGCGCCGCACGGCTGGCGTTGAAGGCCGCGTCACCGTGCGGCACCAGCTCGGGGAGCAGGCCGCGGGTGTGCGCGGTCGACGAACGTTCCTGCGGGATCAGGACCGTCGCGCGCAGCGCCGGATGCGGTTCCAGCCGGACCGCGCGGTACTCGCGCACCGGGCCGGTCGCTTCGGCGTCGAGATCGCCG
Organism: Nocardia stercoris; assembly: GCF_003696265.1. GTDB lineage: Bacteria > Actinomycetota > Actinomycetes > Mycobacteriales > Mycobacteriaceae > Nocardia > Nocardia stercoris. Next base: position 22,672 of record NZ_RFFH01000006.1, read on the forward strand.
GTGTCGGTCCAGGACACGACGATGCCGCCCAACACGCTGGCCGCCGCGTTGTCCGGGTGACCCTCGAATTCCGAAGCGAGCTGCACCAATTCGGCGTCGGTGCCGGAGAGCGCCGAGTCGAACCGGGCCGCCAGACCGCGCCCGGCCGCCAGACCGCCGACCACCGCCGAGGCCGAGGAACCCAGGCCCCGCGAGTGCGGGATCACGTTGCGGCACACCACGTCCAGGCCGTCGGACCAGACACCGGCCGACTCCAGGCCACGTTCCACCGCCCGCACCACGAGATGCGAGGGGCCCCAAGGCACGTCGTCCGCGCCCTCCCCCTCGACGCGCACCGTGAGCCCGGAATCGGTAGTGGTGACCACGATCTCGTCGTAGAGCCCCAGCGCGATACCCAGGGAGTCGAAACCGGGACCCAGGTTCGCGCTGGACGCCGGCACCCGGGCCGTCACCGTGATCCCGGGCGGCAGGGTACGGGTCTTCACCTGCCCGTCGCTCTGGTTCAACTCAGGCCAGCTCGAGTTCACGGGCCACCGCGACCGGGTCCACAGCGATCGCCTGCACCTCGCCGATACCGAGCAGCGCGGTATCGGGGTCCTTGAGACCGTTGCCGGTGACCGTGCACACCACGGTCAGGCCCGGTTCCATCCAGCCCTCGGCGCGCGCGGCCAGCAGACCGGCGACGCTCGCGGCGGACGCGGGCTCGACGAACACCGACTCCTTGCTCGCGACCAGGCGGTACGCGGCCAGAATCTCGTCGTCGGTGGCGGCCCGGAAGGCCCCACCGGACTCCTCCTTGGCGGCCACGGCCTGGTTCCACGACGCCGGGGCGCCGATCCGGATGGCGGTGGCGATGGTCTCCGGGTTCTTCACCGGAGCACCGTTTACCAGCGGCGCGGCACCGGCGGCCTGCACACCCAGCATGCGCGGGCGCACCGTGGTGATGCCGTCGGCGTAGTACTCGCTGTAGCCCCGCCAGTAGGCGGTGATGTTGCCCGCGTTGCCGACCGGCAGCACGTGCACGTCGGGCGCCTTGCCCAGCGCGTCGGCGATCTCGAAGGCGGCGGTCTTCTGGCCCTCGATGCGGGCCGGGTTGACCGAGTTCACGAGCCCGACCTCGGGGAATTCGGCGGTGACCTTGCGGGCCAGCTCGAGGCAGTCGTCGAAGTTGCCGTCGACCTGGATGATCTCGGCGCCGAGCATGACGGCCTGGGCGAGCTTGCCCATCGCGATCTTGCCCTGCGGGATCAGCACCGCGCAGCGCAGGCCGGCGCGGGTGGCGTAGGCGGCGGCCGAGGCGGAGGTGTTACCGGTGGAGGCGCACAGCACCGCCTTCTTGCCCTGGTACTTGGCGTCGGTCATGGCCACGGTCATGCCGCGGTCCTTGAACGAGCCGGTCGGGTTGGCGCCTTCGACCTTCAGGTACACCTCGCAGCCGGTCAGCTCGGACAGGTGGTGTGCCGGGACCAGCGGGGTTCCCCCCTCGAACAGCGTGACCGGCTCCCAGTCGCCGGCGCCCGCGATGCGGTCGCGGTAGGCCGCGATCAGCCCCGGCCAGGGGGTGTGAACAGCGGTCGTGCTCATTGCTGGGTCCCTTTCGAATACCGGCCGCTCATTCGGCCGTTCCTTCCAATCGCAAAACGCTGGTCACAGCGGTGACAGCCTCGAGTTCGGTGACCGCGGCCACCGTATCGGCCAGCGCCGACTCGTTCGCCAGATGGGTCACCACGACCAGACGGGCGCCCTCGCCATGGCCCTCCTGGCGGACCGTGGAGATGCTGACCCCGTGGTTGGCGAACTCGCTCGCCACCGCCGCGAGGACACCCGGACGGTCGGCGACCTGCAGGTTCACGTGGTAGCGGGTCGGTGTGTCACCGATCGGGGCCACCGGCAGCTCAGCATAGACGGATTCGCCCGGCGCGCGCCCACCGTAGAACTTGTTGCGCGCGGCCATGACCAGGTCGCCCATCACCGCGGACGCGGTGGGGGCGCCGCCGGCGCCCTGGCCGTAGAACATGAGCCGGCCGGCGTTCTCGGCCTCGACCACGACCGCGTTGAACGCGCCGGTCACCGCGGACAGCGGGTGCTTGCGTGGGATGAGCGCCGGGTACACCCGCACCGAGACGCGGTCCTTCTCGCCGTCGCCGTCGACGCGCTCGCAGATGGCGAGCAGCTTGACCGTGCAGCCCAACGCGGACGCGGTCTCCAGGTCCTCGGCGGTGATCTTGGAGATGCCCTCGCGGAACACGTCCGCGGCGGTGACGCGGGTGTGGAAGGCCAGCGACGCCAGGATCGCGGCCTTCGCGGCGGCGTCGTAGCCCTCGACGTCGGCGGTCGGGTCGGCTTCGGCGTAGCCCAGGCGGGTCGCCTCCTTCAGCGTCACCTCGTAGTCGGCGCCGGTCTCGTCCATCGCGGAGAGGATGAAGTTCGTGGTGCCGTTCACGATGCCGACGACCTTGTTCACCCGGTCGCCCGACAGCGACTGGATCAGCGGCCGCACCACCGGGATCGCACCGGCCACCGCGGCCTCGAAGTACAGGTCGGCGCGGTTGGCCTCGGCGGCGGCGGCCAGTTCACCGGTGTAGTCGGCGAGCAGCGCCTTGTTCGCGGTCACCACCGACTTGCCGGCTTCGAGCGCCGTACGGATCAGTTGCCGGGCCGGGTCGATCCCGCCCATGACCTCGACGACCAGGTCGACGTCGTCACGGGCGACCAGCCCGGCGGCGTCGGTGGTCAACAGTTCCGCCGGGATCCCGCGGTCGATGTCGGTGCGGCGGACCGCGACCCCGCGCAGCACCACGGGCGCGCCGACCCGCTGCCGCAGGTCGTCGGCCTGGTTCTGCAGGATCCGCACCACCTCGGTCCCGACATTGCCCATTCCGAGCACGGCGACACCGATCGGGTGATCGGTGTCGAATCCGGCCTTGGTCATGCTGGTTCCTTTCGCTACCGCCCCGGCACCCGACCCCGTCATGCGGTCACTTCCAGGCTCACTAGATCCTCGACTGTCTCACGCCGCAGAATCAGCCGCGCAGACCCGTCCCGAACAGCGACCACGGCCGGCCGGGTCAGCATGTTGTAGCGACTGGACATCGAATAGCAGTACGCGCCGGTCGCGGCCACGGCTACCAGGTCACCGGGCCCGACGTCGGCGGGCAGCCAGGTGTCGCGGATGACGATGTCGCCGGATTCACAGTGCTTACCGACGATGCGGGCGACGACCGGACCGGCGGTGCTGCCGCGCGAGACCAGCCGGCAGTCGTAGTCGGCCTGGTACAGCGCGGGCCGGATGTTGTCGCTCATCCCGCCGTCGATGCTGACGTAGCGGCGCTGCGCGCCGGCGTCGAGCGAGACGTCCTTGATCGTGCCGACCTCGTACACGGTGACCGTGCCGGGTCCGGCGATGGCGCGGCCGGGCTCGATGGCCAGGGTCGGCATCGGCAGTCCGGCGCGGGCCGCCTCCTCCGCCACGATGGTGCGCATCCCGGCCGCGAATTCGTCCAGCGTCGGCGGGTCGTCGCTCGGCAGATACGAAATGCCCAGGCCGCCACCGAGATCCAGGGTGTGGATGGCGGCGGTGCGTTCGGCGCCGAACTTGTCGACCGCTTCGCGCAGCAACCCGAGCAGGCGGCGGGCGGCGATCTCGAAGCCGGCGACGTCGAAGATCTGCGAGCCGATGTGGCTGTGCAGGCCTACCAGGCGCAGGTGCTCGGCCTCGAGGACGCGGGCCAGTGCCTGCATGGCGTCGCCACCGGCCAGCGAGAAGCCGAACTTCTGGTCCTCGTGCGCGGTCGAAATGTATTCGTGGGTATGGGCTTCCACGCCGACGGTGATCCGGATCAGCACGTCGGTGACCACGCCGGCCGCGGCGGCGACCGCTTCGAGGCGCTCGATCTCGATCAGCGAGTCGATCACGATGTGCCCGACGCCCGCGGCGACCGCCTGCTCCAGCTCGGCGACCGATTTGTTGTTGCCGTGCAAGGCGATTCGCTCGGCCGGGAAGCCGGCGCGCAACGCGACGACCAGCTCGCCGCCGGAACAGACGTCCAGCGACAGGCCCTCGTCGCGCACCCAGCGCGCGACCTCGCCGCACAGAAAAGCCTTGGAGGCGTAGTGGACTCGCGTCTCGGCGCCGAAGGCGCGCACCATGTCCCGGCAGCGGGACCGGAAGTCGTCCTCGTCGACCACGAACAGTGGGGTGCCGTATTCGGCGGCCAGCTCGGTGACCGGCACCCCGGCCACGGTGACCACGTCCCCGGCGTCGCGGGCGGCGTTGCGCGGCCACACGTGGGCGGGCAGGTCGATCAGCTGGCGCGGATCTGCCGGGCGCTCCGGCAGATTCGGCGCGTGCGCGATATCCGCGTGGCGCGGACCAGCGGGATGGGCGTTCATATTGTCACATCCGTTCCGGGGCCGAGACACCCAGCAAGCCGAGGCCGTTGGCCAGGACCTGCCGGGTGGCGCGGACCAGTTCGAGGCGCGCCGCGTGCAGCGGGGTGACCGGCTCGTCGCCCTTGGGCAGCACGCGCATGTCGTCGTCGGACTGGAACGGGTGGTAGGCACCGGCCAGTTCCTCGAGGTAGCGCACCACACGGTGCGGCTCGCGCAGTTGCGCGGCGAGCGCCACCACGCGCGGGTATTCGCCGAGGGTGCGGATCAGTTCGCCCTCACGGGCGGAGTTCATCAGCGACAGGTCGGGAGTCACCGCGGCGAAGTCGAAGGCCGCGGAGTTCTCCATGATCCGGCAGGCGCGCGCGTGCGCGTACTGGACGTAGTAGATCGGGTTCTCGCTGTCGGCGCGGGTCCACAGATCCAGGTCGATGTCGATGCTGGAGTTGACCGAGGACCGCACCAGGGAATACCGGGCCGCGTCGACACCGATCGCCTCGACCAGGTCGTCGAGGGTGACCACGGTGCCCGCCCGCTTGGACATCTTCACGGCTTCCCCGTCGCGGACGAGGTTCACCATCTGGCCGATCAGCACCTCGACGGTGGCCGGGTCGTCGCCGAAGGCCGCGGCGGCGGCCTTGAGCCGGCCGATGTAGCCGTGGTGGTCGGCGCCCAGCATGTAGATGCACAGGTCGAAGCCGCGCGAGCGCTTGTTCTGGAAGTAGGCGATGTCACCGCCGATGTAGGCGGAGTTGCCGTCGCGCTTGATGACGACCCGGTCCTTGTCGTCCCCGTACTCGGTGCTGGCGATCCACCAGGCGCCGTCCTTCTCGTACAGGTTCCCCGAGGCCTTGAGCGTGGCCAGGGCCTCCTCGACGGCACCGGAGGCGAACAGGGCGCTCTCGTTGAAGTACACGTCGAAGTCGGTGCCGAACTCGTGCAGGGTGCGCTTGATGTGCGCGAACATCAGCTCGACGCCCTCGGCCCGGAACAGTTCGTGGCGGGCCTCGGGTGCGAGTTCCTTGGCTTCGGGGTGCGCGGCGACGATGGTGTCCGCGATCTCGACGATGTAGGCGCCGGCGTACCCGTCCTCGGGCGTCGGCTCACCGAGCGCGGCGGCGACCAGGGAGTTCGCGAAGCGGTCGATCTGGGCGCCGTGGTCGTTGAAGTAGTACTCGCGGGTGACGTCGCCACCCTGTGCGAGCAGGATGCGGCCCAGGGCGTCACCGACGGAGGCCCAGCGGGCACCGCCCAGGTGGATCGGTCCGGTCGGGTTCGCGGACACGAACTCCAGGTTGATCTTGGTGCCGGCGAGGGTGTCCGCGGTGCCGTAGGCGGTGCCGGCGGCCAGGATCTTCTCGACGATCGCGGCCTGCGCGGCGGCGGCGAGCCGGATGTTCAGGAAGCCCGGGCCGGCCACCTCGGCGGCGTCGATCCCGTCGGTGGCGGTGAGCGCGGCAGCCAGGCCCTCGGCGAGATTCCGCGGGTTCAGTCCGGCCTTCTTGCCCACCTGCATGGCCAGGTTCGTGGCATAGTCGCCGTGTTCGGGGTTGCGGGGCCGCTCGACCTTGACCTCGTCGGGCAGGATCGCGGGGTCGCATCCACGTTCGACAAGCACCTTCGCCGCAGTGGCGCGAAGGAGATCTGCAAGGTCAGCTGGAGTCACAGGTATCTATCCTATGGTCTGAACAGGCGCCCGCTCCCAGTGGGCACCTGCGGGCAGCACTCCAGCTTCCACGCCAGGACCATCCGACACGTCGATAGAGAGCACATCCAGGATGCCGAACACCAGCGCCGAAACTCCGCCGGCCCGGCCACAACGGTCCGCACAATCGGCGAAGGCGATCCGCGCCGCCGCCAAATCGTCGCCTGCCCGCAAGGGTGGCCGGGGCGGCAAGCTGCCGCAGAAGCGCCAGATTCCGTGGATGACGATCGCCGCCTTCGCGGTGATCGTGGCGCTGATCGGTGCCCTGGCCATCTATCTGGTACCGCTGTACCAGAAGAAGGCGGATGCCGAGAAGTACACCCCGAGTTCGACGAACAAGGACCCGTCGCTGGCCATCCCCGGCGTCGTGCACAAGGAGTTCCCCGCGGGTCTGCACGTGCAGGCCTCGCAGCGGGTCGCCTACGACTCGTTCCCGCCGATGGGCGGCCCGCACGATGCCAGCTGGGCGGTGTGCAACGGCGTCGTCTATCCGAAGGCGGTGCGCAACGAGAACATGGTGCACGCGCTCGAGCACGGCGCGGTGTGGATCGCGTACAACCCGGACAAGGTGAGCGGTTCGGCCCTGGACACGCTGAAGGACAAGGTCACCGGCCAGCCCGCGATGATGCTGTCGCCGTACCCGAACCTGGACCAGCCGATCTCGCTGCAGTCGTGGGGGCACCAGCTCAAGCTGTCCGACGCGGACGACAAGCGGATCGACGAGTTCATCACCTCGCTGCGGCTGAACTCCAACGGCGTGTACCCCGAGGTCGGCGCCGACTGCGCGAACCCGACGTTCGACACCAAGAACCCGCCGGCCTTCGACCCGAGCACGCCGGGTCCGGACGCGATCCCGATGGACGGTAAGGGCCTGCAGCAGGACACCTCGGAGACCATGGGTGGTGGTCTGCCCGGCGGTGGCCTGCCTGGTGGTATCCCGGGTCTGCCGGGCATGCCCGGTCAGCCGGTTCCGGGTCAGCCCGGCCAGATCGCTCCCGGGGAGCCGGCGCCGGGTGAGCCCGTGCCGGGTTCGCCGGACCAGTCCGGGGCCACGGTTCCGGGCGGCGAGCAGCCCTCGGCGGGGCAGTAGATGGCGGCCGACGCCACCGCGGCGGTTCCCGAGCCCGATCCGGTCGCGGGCGCGCTGCGCCGCAAGCGACTGCTCATGGCGGCCCTGGCCTTGATCGCGGTGCTGTGCACCGGCATCGCGATCGGGCTGATGCTGCGAGTTCCGTTGCAGGACAGCAGTGCCGCGCCGAACGCGGTGGATGTCGGCTTCTGCCAGGACATGTCGATCCACCACACCCAGGCGGTTCAGATGTCGGCGTTCGAATTCGCCGGTGGCAGTGACCCGGACGTGAAACGGCTGGCCTACGACATCATGACCACGCAGGCCAACCAGGCCGGGCGGATGCAGGGCTGGCTGCAGCAGTGGAACAAGCCGGTGGCCGCGGTGGGCGGCTACATGGGCTGGATGACGGTCCCCATGAGCGGGCACGACATGAGTGGCATGTCCGGGACCGGCACCCACCCGGTTCCGCGCATGCCGGGCATGGCCTCCGACGCCGAGATGGAGCAGTTGCAGAAGCTGACCGGCCCGGCCCAGGACACGCTGTTCCTGCAGCTCATGCTGCGCCACCATCAGGGCGGCCTGCCGATGATCACCGACGCCACCGACCACGCCGACACCGATGTGGTGCGCTCGCTGGCGGCCAGCATGGCCAAGACCCAGGCGGGCGAGATGCAGACCATGACCCAGATGCTCACCCAGCGCGGCGCAGCCCCCCTGCCCATGAACTGATCCGACCAGGTCCGACCCGCTTTTTGGTGCTCGCGGTGTGATGCGATAGGCTTTCCGCATTCCCCGCCTTCGTAGCTCAGGGGATAGAGCGTCTGCCTCCGGAGCAGAAGGTCGCAGGTTCGAATCCTGCCGAGGGCACCACCGAGAAAGGCCCCCAGACCAGCGATTTCGCGGTCGGGGGCCTTTCTGGTTCTCGAAATCAACTGGCCTCGGTGTCACCGAATGTCACAACCTCGGCCAAAGTCGTTGCCGCCTCACGCAGAACGTCGCCCTGCGGTGGGATGTTGAACATATCGAGCGACAGAGCTAGCCCAGGAGGAACCCGCATGTCTTCAACCGCCTCCCGCGGGCACGAGGACCGCTCGGACATCTTCGGGCCCGATGGCCAATCCTCCATGCCCCTGTTCGCATATGGCACGCTCCAGGCCAGCGAGGTGATGAAGACGCTCATCGGGAGGGTTCCAGACCATCGGCCGGCCGAACTCGAGGGCTGGACAGCTGCCCGTCTCCCAGATCGGGTGTATCCCGGTCTAGTCCGCCGTGCCGGTCAGCGCATATCGGGACAGCTTGTCACCGGCCTGACCCCCGCCGAATGGATGCTCCTCGACCGATTCGAAGACACCGACTACGTCCGTGAGCTTCTGCAGCTCACGGACGGCACCAAGGCGTGGACGTACGTCTGGCAGCGCGACACGGAGGCCGCGGTGTGGGACCTTGACGAGTTCCTGCGCTCGGATCTGCCCGACTACGTTGTGCGCTGCTCCGCGTGGCTCACCCGGGACCGAGCCCGATAGACCGTCCCCACCTACTCCTTTCCGCCCAGTCTCTGAATCGCTCACTCTTGCAACGACGAAGCCGTTCCCGACTTGCTCTCCCGCGGCCTCGCATCCGATCCGCCGGCACCAGCTTTCGGCCTGGCCGTGGTCCGGGCTACCGAACCGCGGTCCCAAGCCGGCCGGGGGTCTTCACCATCGAGATAGCGCAAGCGTGGCGGTATCGGTGAGCCGATAATGACGGACTATCCAGCCGGTGCCGTCCGGCATAGGCTTGAAGCAGCGTTCTTGCCGTTTCAAGTGGTTACCTGATCCATCCCCGACTTTGGTGGTGTGTGATGACGGATCCTGAAGATCCCGAGGTAAAAGCCGGACTGCACGAGGGGCGCCCGAAACACTGGTGGCAGCGACTCAACCTGGCCAGTCTGGGGAGCTTCCCCAATCCGAAAGGGTCGGGGCGGACGAGGGGGTCGGGCTGGAGGCCGCCACGTGGCTACCCCGACCCGCCACGCCGAAACGTCCCCCCGTCCCAGCAGGAAGATCGCTGGCACAGGGAGCACGAAGGGTAGCCTGTCCCGCTCACCAGTCCCGATAGCGCTTACTCGCTGGTCGGCGCTGGTGGGGTTCGCCCAGCTCGATCAGGACATCACCGTGGCACGGCCCGTGCAGTCCGCAGGAACACGTCTCGGCTGCAGGGCAGGGGCCCCAGGAGAAGAGCAGTCGGGTTTCGTGTTGTCCTGGTGACGCAGGACCAGCTACCCGGCTGACAGGGAAGCGCCCTGGATCAGAAACGCGGCACTTCCGCTCGGGTGGCATGGAGAGGCGGCCGGGCCATCTCCCAGGCACCCACCAGGCAGGTTCATGGCCAGTACGGCCGAACCGACTCGCGCGATCGAGAGGACGTCGATTGTGGCGCTGCCGGTCGACGTGTCGGCGGATGCGGTGCCCGAGAGCGCGGTAGTGATGGCGACCCCGGCCAGGATGCCGAGGGTGGTGCGAATGTGGACGGATCGGGTCATTGCGGGGACGGTAATTCGGTCCAGGCGTGCCTGCATGCCCCCAAAAGTGGGGGCCACCTATGCCTCCCAAGCGGGGCGTGCTGGCATCGCTCGATGTCACCGCGATGTCACAAGTGACATGGACAGGCCCGGACAACCGGATACCTGGCCACATGGTTTCGCCAGGTCGGTGACCGGTCTCAGGTTCCCGAAGACGGCCCCGGGCCGCCTCCGGAGCAGAAGGTCGCAGGTTCGAATCCTGCCGAGGGAACCACCGAGAAAGGCCCCCAGACCAGCGTTTTCGCGGTCGGGGGCCTTTGTCGTGTTCAGCGCAAGGGTTGCAGGACGCGTTCCACCAGGGCGGTGTCGCAGTATTCGACGATTTCGGTGATGCGGCCGGCGGCGAGGCGCATGATCAGGCAATAGGTTTGCGGGTAGAGGGTGCCGGCGAGGGTGGTGCCGGTGGCGTGGGCTCGGACGACGACGCGGTCACCGGTGGCGAGGATATCGTCGGCGGTCATGCGGTAGTCGCCGGCGAACTGGGCCAGCAGAGGGCGCAGGAGGCCCTGTACCACAGCCGATTTCGGCCCCCAGGTGCCTGCCCACGACCAGCTGCCGGGGAAGGTCCAGGTGCAGTCGTCGGCCATGGCGTCGGTGAGGGCGCGGCCGTTGCCGCGGGCCAGTTCGGCGAAGACGGCGGTGATCAGCGCGTGATCGGTATCGGTGCTCATATCCGCGAAACTACGAGTCCGGCAGGCATGCGACCAGCGAGTATCTCGCATGCCCGGTATCGGTTTCTCGCATGGGTGAGTTCACCGTCGTCGGGTTGCGCGTCGTGCGGGCGGCGGCGCGGACCGGATCGTCCACCCGGGCCGCCGAACGGTTGCGCTACACCCAGTCGGCGGAATCGCGGCAGGTCACGCTCGTGGAGCACGACTGTACGGGCCGCAGCCCTAGCCGACACAGCCACGAAAGGCCCCCGAGCGGTGAATTCGCTGTCGGGGGCCTGGCATTCGGGTGCGAGAACGGCTGTCCGGTTCAGCGGTAGCCGAGTTCGGAGAGGACGAAGGCGAGCTTTTCGCGGACGGCCGGGATGCGGGTCACGGTGGACAGCACCAGGTTTCGGACGGCGCGGGCGGGGGCGGCGCTGAGGGTGGCCATCTTGGTCATGCGGTCGGTCATGGCGACCACGCTCTCCGCGACGGGGCGGCGGGTGGTCTCGTAGTCGTCGAGGAGGGCGGGGTCGGCGCCGCGGGTGACCTGGGCGAGCAGGCCGCCCAGGTAGGCGGCGTCCTGGATACCGGTGTTCATGCCCTGGCCGCCGGCGGGGCTGTGGACGTGGGCGGCGTCGCCGGCGACGAAGACGCGGCCGGCGCGGTAGCTGGTGGCGAGGCGGTGGTGGACGCGGAAGCGGCTGCTCCACAGCACCTCTCGCACCTCGCCGCCGCCGGCGGGACGGCGCTCGTCCAGAATCGCCTGTACCGCAGCGAGATCCGGCTTCTCCGGCGCCTCGGCCACCTGGGCGACGATCCGGTACCGGTCGTGTTGCTCGTTGGGCAGCGGGGCGACGAGCATGAAGCCCTCGGGCGAGAGGTTCAGCGAGACCTCGTCGCGCGGTGCGGGCCATGCCATCCGGACGTCGGCGAGCACGAACGACTCCGGGTACTGGGCGCCCTCGAATCCGATACCGACGGCGTCGCGCACGGTGCTGTACATGCCGTCGGCGCCGATCACGTAGTCGGCGCGGATCGAACCGGCGGTGCCGTCGGGGCCGGTGTAGCCGACGGTCACACCCGACTCGTCCTGGGTCAGCGACGCGACCGCGTACGGCCGCAGCACGTCGCCGCCGGCGGCCCGCAGCCGCGCCAGCAGGATCGATTCGGTGACCTCCTGGCCGACCATCACCGTGTAGGGGAATTCGGTGGGCAGGTCGCCGAAGGAGACCCGCGCGAGTTCCCGGTCGCCGTCGAGGGCCACGAAGGTCGGCACGATCAGGCCCTGGTCGCGCAGTTGCGCGGTGACACCGAAGGTGTCGAGTACCTCGAGCGTGCGGGCGTGGATGACCACGGCCCGGGAGGTGTTGGCCCCTTCGGCCTGCCGGTCGAGCACCACGACGTCGACACCCGCGTCGGCGAGGGCGATGCCGGCGGTGAGGCCGACCGGGCCGGCACCCACGACGACGACGGAAGCGGTGGTGGGAACGGTGGTCATGACAACTCCCTCGATCTTGCCAACATTCGTTGGCCAACAACTGTTGACTTAAAGATAGGCTCGCCGCGATGGCATGTCAACACTTGTTGGCCTACAGTTGTTGACATGACCGACGCACCCCGCCGTTCCGACGCGACCCGCGCCGCGATCCTCGACGCCGCCCGCAAACGATTCGCCGAGGACGGCTTCCGCAAGGCCACGATCCGGGCGATCGCCGCCGACGCCGGTATCGATCCGTCGATGGTGATGCGGTACTACGGCAACAAGGACGGCCTGTTCGCTGCCGCCGTCGACGTCCGCCTCGACCTGCCGCAACTCGACCCGGCGAACGGTTCGATGGGTGAGGTCCTGGTCGGCCACTTCCTGCGCCTCTGGGAACAGCCCCCCACCGACGAGATCGTGCTGACCCTGCTGCGCACCGCGGTGATCGACGATTCGGCGACCGAACGAGTCCGCACCCTGTTCGCCGAACAGGTGCTGCCGGCCGCACTGAGCGTCGGCGACCCCCGCGACGCACCCCATCGCGCCGGGCTCGTGGCCAGCCAGCTGCTCGGAATCGCGTTGTGCCGCTATATCTTGCGACTGCCACCCGTGGTGGCCCTCACCGCCGAGCAATTGATCGCCGACATCGGACCGACCATCCAGCGCTATCTGACCGACTCGCCGGCCACAGCCGGCGCTTGAACCCGCCCGCCCGAGCGCGGCGCCGCTCGGCGCGCCGGACCCGAGATCCCGCGCGCCGGACCTGGCGCACATGAGCCGGAATATGAGTCGCGCGAGCCGCTGTCATCGGTCAAGATCTACCGCACCGGGCAACCGGCACGACAGGACCGAATGCGACTTTCCGGAGCGATATCCGGCGCATCCAGTGCTCGAGAGGAGAGCGCGCCGTGTACAGCACCCTGCTGGCGAACATGGTGATCGCGGCCGGCGGCGAGACCGGCGGGCGGCGGATCGCAACCGCGGCTGGCATCCCCGGCACCCTGCCGTCCAAGCAGATGATCACCAGCGAGCAGTACCACCGGCTGTGGGAGCTGGCCGAATACGAGTACGACGTACCGGATCTCGCCTGGCACGTGGCGAACAGCCACCGCCCGGGCCTACTCGGCATGCAGGACTACCTGTTTCGCACCGGATCCACGATCCGCAGCGGATTGGCCGCCTGCGTAAGGCATTCCAGAGTGCTGACCACCAATCACGCTGCGCTGCAAGAGACCTACGCCGGCACCGAACCGGGTCAGACGACGGGCTATCGGCTGGTCGACGGCGGCGGGCACGGCACCGATCTGGCGGCGGAGTTCTGGATCGGCCTGGCGGTGAAGCGATTACGGGAGGCGACCGGGGAACCGATCGTGCCCATGCACGTCACGCTGCGCAAGCGGCCGCCCCGTCGTCACCGCTACCTGTTCGACATCCTCGGCGACTGCCGGATCGACTTCGACGCTCCGGCAATCACTTTCACCATCAAAGCCGAGGATCTCGACCGACCGCTGGTGACGGCCGATCCGATGCTGGCCGCCATTCTCGACAAGGCCGCCGCGGCGGTGCCGCCGGCCCCGGAGCGAGCGGTCGCCACGAATTGGCCCGACCGAGTGCAGGAGATCCTGTCGCACACCCTCGGAACCGGCGACTCCTCCCTGGAGGCGGTGGCCCGTCGGCTCGCGGTCGGACCCCGCACACTGCAACGCCGGCTCGCCGCGTCCGGTACGTCCTGGCGCTGCGAACTCGATCGCGCCCGCCGACTGCGCTGGGCCGAGAACGCCGACCGCAGTGGCGATGTCCGGGCCCGGCAACTCGGATATTCCGACGCCCGCGCCCTGCGCCGCGCCACCCGCCGCTGGACCGGCGCGGGAACATAGAATCCACCGCATGCCACCTTCTCACCCGCTGCGGCTCGACCCGATCGCGGAGGCCCATCGCCAGTGGACCGCGCACGGTTGGGACGAGGTAGCCGACGGGATGGCGGCGGTGACGTCGCTGGTGCGGGCGCAGCAGATCGTGATGGCACGGGTGGACGAGGCCCTGCGGCCCTCGGGTCTGACGTTTTCCCGCTACGAGTTGCTCATGCTGCTGAATTTCAGCAAGTCGGGCGCGCTGCCGATGGCGGTGGCGAGCGCCCGGCTGCAGGTGCACCCGACCAGTGTCACCAATACGGTCGACCGGCTAGAGGCCGCGGAACTGGTTCGGCGCGTACCGCACCCCAGCGACCGGCGAGCCACCCTGATCGAAATCACCGATACCGGACGGGAGCTCGCGGCCACCACGACCGAGCAGCTCAATGCGCGGGTGTTCGCGAATCCGGGCCTGCCCCCGGCACGACTGCGGCTGCTGCTCGACCTGCTGGCGGAATTCCGCGCCGGCGCCGGCGACTTCGATTCGGGCGAATCACCCACGCACTGGGCGTGATACACGTCACATTCGCGTCCGGCAGGTGGCCGAACAGCATCCACTCGGCGACATTCCAGCGCAACCGTCTTGGCATCGGCGGCCAAAAGGTTCACCATGGAACGCATGGTGCTGGTCCTGGGGGTTTCCGCGGGCGCGGGAGGCGCGCGCGCGATGCTCACCCATTCCGATCAGCCCCACCTGCCCCCGATCGATCTGTGCGCGATTCCCAGGCGTGCCGGAGCGGGGGTGGAGGAACCGGTGTTCCAGGCCGTGCGGATGATGCGCCGCGCCGCCGCGCATCGAGACGAGTGCATCACCGGTATCGCCGTCACCACCCGCAGTTCGCTGCATGCCGACGCGATCCGCGACGCGGCCGGCCGTAGCCGCCTCACCATCGTCGACGAACCGCTCGCCCAGCTGCGCTACCTGCGCTTTTCGGGTCGGCTGCCCGATTCCGGCTCGGTCCTGCTCTACGATCTCGGCTCCTCGGGCCTCACCATCACCCAGGCCGACTGCCGCACCGACGCCATCCTGGGCAGCCGGCACAGCACGGTCCTCGGCGGCGACGGGCACGACGCGCTGCTGCGCTGGATGCTCGCCCGCGACGAGATCGAGATCGACAAGCCGCACAGCCGGCAACTGAAGGAGGCGCTGAGCTCCTCCCCCGTGCAGACCGTGATCGATCCGGTCACCGGCCGCCGGCGGGTGGTGACCCGCTGCGACTTCGACGATCTGGTGTCCGCGGGCCTGCACCATTCGGCGTCCTTCGTCCGGCAGCTCCTGGAGGAGACCGGTACGGCACCGGAGGCGGTGGTGTTCCTCGGCGGCTGTGTCCGCAACCCCGGCATCCGCAGCGCCCTCACCGATCTGCTCGATCTGCCGGTGATCTACGACCAGGAACCGGAAGTGGTGTCCGCCCGCGGCGCGGTCCTGATGGCGACGCCGCAGCCGACCGCCGCCCGGCTGATCCGAGGTGTACGGCTGGCGCCCATGTCGGCGCTGCGGGTCCGCCGTGCCGAGCCGGTCTCGCGCCGAAAGGTGGTGGCGGCCTTGGCTGTTACCGCTTCACTGGGCGCCACGGTCGCGGGATTGCTACTGACGGAACAGAATCCGGATCGTGCCGGACACCACGGCCAGATGCCGGCACCGGTGGAGATCGCCGGGACCCCGTCGAACCCCGAGGGCCCCAAGTAGATCCGCGTCCCGTCGATCCACGACGGCAGCCGCATCCGAGTCGCGCTCAGACGCCGTCGATGTCGAGGGTGGCCTGGAGCAGGGCCAGCGCCGCGGCGCACGGCTCGGGCGTCGCGCTGTGGTCGCGATTCTGCACCCACCAGGTGAGGGTGCCGGAGTCGGCGGCGGTGACCGCGCAGCTGCCCGGGTCGCGCGGATCCCGCCAGTACATCGCCCCGAATCGCTTCAGGATCAGTTTGTCGGTCCGATAACCTTGCGCGGCAGCGACTTCGGAGTCGCGCAGCAGGGTGTCGTGCTGCAGCCAGGCATAGGTGAGGTCGGCGGTGCCGCCACCGGTGAAGGTGACCCGCCAGGTGCACACGGTGGGCGAGGTCTGCGGCGCGACGGTCGCGGCGAGCGCGGCGCCGATGTGGCTGTCGTCCAAGGGACCACAGCCGGACAGCAGGTTCGGGTCGACGGCGGCCCGCACCGGCGCCGGCGCGGACCCACCGGAACAGCCGGCGACCAGGCCGGCCGCCAGCAACGCGACCACTGCCGTGACTACGCTTCGCACGATGTCAGCCTGCCTTGGCCAGGGTCGCCGCGGCGAGCCGGGGCAGCGCCGCGCACGGGGAGCCCGCAGCCGCCGCACCCGCGGTGACGGTCCAGTCGATGAAGTCCCCGCCGCCGGAACCGGCCGCGATCTCACAGCCCTGCGCACCGGACCAGGTGAACCCCGGGTGCCCGGCGATCCGCACGTCGACGGCCGGTCCGAGCGTGACCTGGTCCCGGCGTTCGGTCAGCGAGCTGCCGCGGAACCAGGCGAACACCACGGCGTAGCCGCCACCGCCGGTCTCCCAGCCGCAGCGCAGCGGATTGGCCGCCACCTGCCGCAGCCCGGGCAGCCCCAACATGCCGGACAGATCGTCCTCGGTCATGGCCGCACACTGCGGAAAGTTCAGCGGCGCACCGGAATCCGCCGGCGCGGGCGCCGCCGAGGTGGCGGCCGGCCGATCCGCCGTACCGCCGCACCCGGCCGCCGTCACCCCGACCGCGAAGGTGGCCGTCGCCACCGCAACCCGCTTCCACACCCGGCCCACGCTACCGTCAGCGGTGCTTGAACTCCGGTGCCCGCTTGCCGACGAACGCGGCCATGCCTTCCTTCTGGTCCTCGGTCGCGAACAGCGAGTGGAACACCCGGCGCTCGAAGCGCAGGCCCTCGCTCAGCGTCAGTTCGTAGGACCGCTCGACCGCCTCCTTGGCGATCATCACGGCGGGCAGCGAGTAGCCGGCGATGGTCTCGGCCACTTCGAGCGCGGTGGCGATCAGTTCGGCGGCGGGCACGATGCGCGCGACCAGACCGGCCCGTTCTGCCTCCTCGGCGCCCATGTTGCGGCCGGTGAGGATCAGGTCCATGGCCTTGGCCTTGCCGATCGCGCGGGTGAGCCGCTGGGAGCCGCCCATGCCGGGGATGACACCGAGCTTGATCTCGGGCTGCCCGAAGGTGGCGTTGTCGGCGGCGATCAGGATGTCGCACATCATGGCCAGTTCGCAGCCACCGCCGAGCGCGTAGCCCGCGACGGCCGCGATCAGCGGCTTGCGGAACGCGGCGACCTGCTCGTAGCCGGCGAAGAAGTCGGCCAGGAACATGTCCATGTAGGACTTGTCGGCCATCTCCTTGATGTCGGCGCCGGCCGCGAAGGCCCGCTCGGATCCGGTGAGCACGACCGCGCCGACCCCGTCGTCACTCTCCAACTCCTGCAGCGCTGCCCGAAGGTCGGCCAGGACCTGCGAGTTCAGTGCGTTGAGCGCCTTCGGCCGGTTCAGCGTGATCAGCGCGACGCGCCCCTTGCGCTCGAGCAGAATGGTCTCGAAGTCGGTCACAGTGGGTGTCCCTTTCTCACATGTTTCGCCGGCCGTACACCGGTGACGATAGCGGAGACCGGGCCCGTACCCGCCGTAGCGGACGCGGCCCCGGGACCCGGAACCGCAGCTGATCGGCGGGCCGGGCGCGTGCTGCGGGGCAGGTCAGCCGAGGTTCAGTTCGTCCGGTCCGAGATCGGCGAAATAGGGGGCGATGTCGGATTCGGTGACGTCGGCCAGGGTGCGGGGGGACCATTGCGGGTTGCGGTCCTTGTCGATCACCTGGGCGCGGATGCCCTCGACCAGGTCGTGGGTACGCAGGGCGGCGACCGAGGTGCGGTACTCCTGGTTCAGGACCGCTTCCAGGGTGGGCAGTTCGCGGGCGGCGCGCAGGGCGCGCAGCGTGACCTTCAGTGCCACCGGGGATTTCGACAGCACGTCGGCGGCGGCCTGGCGCGCCGCGGGGTTCTCGTGCGCACGCAGCCGGGCGACGATCTCCTCCACGGTGTCGGCGTTGTAGCAGGCGTCGATCCAATCCTGCTGGGCGACAAGGTCGGAGGCGGGGGCGGTGGTGGCGAACTTGGCGATCGCGATATCGGGTTCGGTGGTGGCCAGTGCCTCGATCAGCGCCGGAATGTGTTCCGCCGGAACGAAATAGTCGGCGAAGCCGGCCGCGATGGCGTCACCGGCGGACATCCGCGCGGTGGTCAGGGCGACGTGGGTGCCGATCTCGTTGTGGCCGTCCGGGCCGCCGGTGCGCGCGAGCAGATAGGTCCCGCCGACGTCGGGGACGAAACCGATTCCGGTCTCGGGCATTCCGACCTTCGAGCGTTCGGTGACGATGCGGTGGCTGCCGTGTCCGGACAGGCCCACACCGCCACCCATCACGATGCCGTCCATGACCACCACGTACGGCTTCGGGTAGCCGCCGATCAGCGCATTGAGGATGTACTCGTCGCGCCAGAACTCGCCGGACGGCGAATGCGCGCCGCCCACACCGCTTTTCGCGTCATTATGGATGGCGACGATATCGCCGCCGGCGCACAGACCGCGCTCCCCCGCTCCGGTCACCACGACGGTGCGGACCGCGTCGTCGTCCGCCCACGCGCGCAGCGCGGCCAGAATCGCCAGCGCCATCGGATGATTGAGCGCGTTGATGGCCTTGGGCCGGTTCAGGGTGATCAACCCCAGCCCGTCGCGGGTCTCGATCAAGACTTCGGCGTCGCTCATCAGGATGCTCCTACCACTGCGCGGGCGACGACCACCCGCATGATCTCGTTGGTGCCTTCGAGGATCTGGTGCACACGCAGATCCCGGACGATCTTCTCCAAGCCGTATTCGGTCAGGTAGCCGTACCCACCGTGCAACTGCAGCGCCTGGTTCGCCACCTCGAACCCGGCGTCGGTGCCGAACCGCTTCGCCATGGCACACAGTTCGACCGCGTCGGGTGCGCCGGCGTCGAGCGCGGCGGCGGCCCGCCACAGCAGGGTGCGTGCCGCTTCCAGCGACGTGCGCATGTCGGCGAGCCGGAACTGCAGAGCTTGGTTGTCCAGCAACGGTTTTCCGAACGCGGCGCGTTCCCGCAGGTAGGGCACGGTCCGTTCGAGCGCTGCCTGCGCGCCGCCGACCGAGCAGGCGGCGATGTTGAGCCGGCCGCCGTTGAGGCCGTGCATGGCGATCCGGAAGCCGTCACCCTCGGCGCCGAGCCGGTTGGCGACCGGCACCCGGGCACCGGTGAGGATCACCTGCCGGGTGGGTTGGGCGTTCCAGCCCATCTTCTTCTCGTTCGGCCCCACCGTCAGGCCGGGGGTGTCGGCGGGCACGATCAGCGCGGAGATGCCGCGGGCACCGGACGCGTCGTCGCCGGTGCGGACCATCATGACGTAGACGTCGGTCGAGCCGGCACCGGAGATGAACTGTTTGGTCCCGTCGAGGATGTAGTCCTCGCCGTCGCGGATCGCGCGGGTGGTCAGGGCCGCCGCGTCGGATCCGGCGCCCGGTTCGGTGAGGGCGTAGGAGGCCAGCAGGTCCATCGAGGTGAGGCCGAGCAGCCAGCGTTCGCGCTGCGCGTCGGTGCCGTAGGCGTCGATCATCCAGGTGGCCATGTTGTGGATGGAGATGTAGGCGGCGATCGCGGGGCAGCCGGTGGCGAGTTGTTCGAAGATCCGTACCGCGTCCAGCCGGCGCAGCCCGGAGCCGCCGCCGTCCTCGCGGACGTAGATGCCGCCCAGGCCGAGACCGCCGGCCTTGCGCAGGACGTCGATCGGGAAGTGTTTGCGCTCGTCCCAGTCCAGCGCGTTCGGTGCGAGGTACTCGTCGGCGAACCCGCGGGCGGTGTCGCGGATCGCGGCCTCGACCTCGTCGAGTACGAACATGCTCAGTCCAGATCTTGTCGGGCGCGGTACGGAGACCGCACGGTACGCGGTCATCATAATGTCGGACATCCAACTATCTCGACTCGGGCAAGTGTGATTGCGGCCACCGATCACGAGCCACGTGCCGGGGATCACAGTAGAATGGTTGGACGTCCAAATATTGGGCGACAATCCATTATGTCCGGATCTCCGGCCGAGCCCGGAACCGGCGTCGCTGCGGCGGAGGGCAATCATGGCCGACCTGCACGTACCCGTTCACCCGGTCCGGCTGGTGACCGCGGCCGCACTCTTCGACGGCCACGACGCGGCCATCAACATCATGCGGCGCATCCTGCAGGCCCAGGGCGCGGAAGTCATCCACCTCGGGCACAACCGATCGGTCCGCGAGGTCGTCGACGCGGTCGTCACCGAGGACGTCCAGGGCGTCGCGATCAGCTCGTACCAGGGCGGGCACATCGAATACTTCGAGTACCTGGCCGCCGCGCTCGCCGAGGCCGGCGCCGGGCACGTCCGCATCTTCGGCGGTGGCGGCGGCGTCATCGTCGCCCCCGAGATCGCCCGCCTCGCCGAATCCGGGATCACCATCTTCTCCCCCGAGGACGGTCAGCGCCTCGGCCTGCCCGGCATGATCAACCAGCTCATCCGCGCCTGCGACACCGACCTCACCGCGCACCCGGCCACCCCCGAGGCGGTACTGGCCGGTGACCGGAACGCCTTGGCCCGCACCCTCACCTGCCTGCAAGCCGGCACCCTGCCCGAACCCGATCTGGCTACGCTGCGCGCCGCCGCGGCCGCCCGCACCGTGCCGGTCCTCGGCATCACCGGCACCGGCGGTTCCGGAAAGTCCTCGCTCACCGACGAATTGGTGCGCCGGCTGCGCACCGACCAGCAGGACAAGCTGCGGGTGGCGATCCTCGCGGTGGACCCGAGCCGGCGCCGTGGCGGCGGCGCGCTGCTGGGCGACCGGATCCGGATGAACACCCTCGACGGCGACCGGGTGTTCCTGCGCTCGCTGGCCACCCGCACCGGACACGAACTGCCCGCGGGCATCGACGATATGGTGGCGGCCTGCCGGGCCGCCGGCTACGACCTGATCATCCTGGAGACCCCCGGCATCGGCCAGGGCGATGCGGGCATCGTCGACCACGTCGACATCGCAATGTATGTCATGACACCGGAATTCGGCGCCGCCTCACAGCTGGAGAAGATCGACATGCTCGACTTCGCGGATGTGGTGGCGATCAACAAGTTCGAGCGGCGCGGCGCGGAGGACGCGTTGCGCGACGTCTCCCGCCAACTGATCCGCAACCGGGAGGCGTTCGGTGCCGCACCCGAGGACATGCCGGTATTCGGCACCAGCGCAGCCACTTTCGACGACGACGGGGTCACCGCGCTCTACCAGCACCTGATCGGCGCGCTCGGCGAGCGCGGACTGCCGCTGGTCCAGGGCGTGCTGCCGCGGGTGGACACCAAGGTTTCGACCCGGTTCTCCCAGCTGGTCACGCCGGCCCGCAGCCGCTATCTGGCCGAGATCGCCGACACCGTACGCGCCTACCACCGCGAGACCGAACGACAGGCCGACGCCGCGCGGCGGGTGCAGCGACTCGACGCCGTCATCGCCGAACTACCCGCCGAAACCGGTGACACCGCAGCAATACTCACCACACAGCTCGATGCCGCCCGCCGCGAACTGAGCCCGGACGCGGCCGCCCTGCTCGACGACTGGCCCGCGCTCGCCGAGTCCTATCGCGGCGAGGAACAGGTGGTCCGGATCCGCGACCGCGAACTGCACACTCCGCTGCGGCGAACGACCCTGTCGGGCAGTTCGATTCCCCGCGTCGCCCTCCCCCGGTACACCGATCACGGTGAGCTGCTGCGTTTCCTGCGCGCGGAGCACCTGCCCGGCCGCTTCCCGTTCACCGCCGGGGTGTTCCCGTTCAAGCGGGACAACGAGGACCCGGCCCGCATGTTCGCCGGTGAGGGCGACGCCTTCCGCACCAACCGCCGCTTCAAGGTCCTGTCCGAGCACGCCGAGGCCACCCGGCTGTCCACCGCCTTCGACTCGGTGACCCTGTACGGCCACGACCCCGACGAGAGTCCCGACATCTACGGAAAGGTCGGTACCTCAGGCGTTTCCATCGCCACCGTCGACGACATGCGAGCGCTGTACGACGGATTCGACCTGACCGCGCCGGACACCTCGGTGTCGATGACCATCAACGGCCCCGCGCCCACGGTGCTGGCCTTCTTCCTCAATACCGCGATCGACCAGGCCACCGACCGGTTCCGCGCCACCAACGGCCGCGACCCCGACCCAGCCGAAGCGGAACAGCTTCGGGCACAGACACTCTCGACCGTGCGCGGCACGGTGCAGGCCGACATCCTCAAGGAGGACCAGGGCCAGAACACCTGCCTGTTCTCCACCGAATTCAGTCTGCGGATGATGTGCGACGTCCAGGAATGGTTCGTGCGCAACAACGTCCGCAACTTCTACTCGGTGTCGATCTCCGGATATCACATCGCCGAGGCGGGCGCGAACCCGATCAGCCAGCTGGCGTTCACCCTGGCCAACGGATTCACCTATGTCGAGGCGTATCTCGCGCGCGGCATGCTGATCGACGACTTCGCGCCCAACCTGTCGTTCTTCTTCTCCAACGGCATGGACGCCGAATACTCGGTGATCGGCCGGGTGGCCCGCCGGATCTGGGCGATCGCCATGCGCGACCGCTACGGCGCGAGCGAACGCTCACAGAAACTCAAGTACCACGTGCAGACCTCCGGCCGCTCGCTGCACGCACAGGAGATGAGCTTCAACGACATTCGCACCACCCTGCAGGCCTTGATCGCGATCTACGACAACTGCAACAGCCTGCACACCAACGCCTACGACGAGGCGGTGACCACCCCGACCAGCGAATCGGTGCGCCGCGCCCTGGCCATCCAGCTCATCATCAACCGGGAATGGGGAGTGGCCATGAACGAGAATCCGCTGCAGGGCAGCTTCCTGTTCGACGAACTCACCGATCTGGTCGAGGCGGCCGTGCTCACCGAGTTCGAGCGGCTGTCCGAACGCGGCGGTGTGCTGGGGGCCATGGAGACCGGCTACCAGCGTGGGCGTATCCAGGACGAGTCCATGCGCTACGAGCAGCGCAAACACGACGGCACCCTGCCGATCATCGGCGTGAACACCTTCCGCAACCCGAACACCGAGCCCGAACCCGAGCCCGAACTGGCACGCGGCACCGAGGCCGAACGCAGCTCCCAGTTGCGCCGCACCCGCGCCTTCCGCGAACTGCACCGCGACGAATCCACCGCGGCGCTGCGCCGGCTGGAGGCGGCGGCCCGCAACGGCGACAACATGTTCGAGGTGCTGATGGACGCCGCGCGGGTGTGCACGCTGCAGCAGATCACCGACACCTGTTTCGCGGTCGGCGGCCGCTACCGGCGCACCGTATAGGCACCCACCGCGCACGCTCCGCCCGGAACCCGGCGCTCGCGACGGATCGGGCGTAGCGTGTGCGCTGAATTCGGCCGCATTCCGGTGCATTTCTACAGTCACGCGGCCGGAGCGGCAGACAGTGGGGAGTTCACATGCGGCTCAATCCGTTCGGCGGAACCCGCCGGTCCCGGCAGGCCGACGCGGTGGTGATCGGCGCGGGCAGCGGCATCGGCCGGGCCGTGGCGGTGGAATTGGGGCGGCGGGGCGGACGGGTGATCTGCGCCGACGCGGATACCGAGACCACACGGGAGACAGTCGATCTCGTGGAAGAGGCGGGTGGGACCGGCCTGGAGGTCGCCTGCGACGTGACCCGGATCGAACAGGTCTCGGCCCTGGCCGATATCGCCGAGCAGTGGTTCGGCGCGCCGCCGGGCATCGTGTGCAACAGCGCCGAGGCCGACACCGCGCCCGGTGTCGTGGGCAGTATTCCGCTCTCGGAATGGCACCAGCTGGCCGAGGTGAACATCTGGGGTGCGATCCACGGCTGCCACGTCTTCGTGCCGCGGCTGTGCGGGGCCGGCCGGGGCACCATCGTCAACACCGCGTCGGCGGCCGCGTTCGGGGCGACACCCCGCACCGCGCCCTACAACGTGACCAAGGCGGCCGTGATCTCGCTGTCGGAAACCCTGTCGGCCGAACTGTCCGGAACCGGTGTCTCGGTGACCGTGCTGTGCCCGGCGCTCGGCGGCGGCCACCCCGAGCCGCTCGCGCGCGCCGCGCTGGACGCCGTGGACAGCGGCACGCTCTATGCCCTCCCGCAGGTCGAGGCCCGGCTGCTGTGGCAGTCCAAGCGGCTGATCCCCGGCACCTACACCCGTGCCCTGGGGATGCTCGACCAGCTGGTCCGCTGAACTGTCCCGCCGGCGGCGTGAGTGCGGGCGCCGGCCGGCGGGACAGTTCCCGCGCTCGCGAACCGGTCAGACCCGGCCGATGTCGCGAACGATCCGGCGGGTCTGCGCGAACAGCATCCCCACGTTCACCGTCTTGCGGCAGACCACGACCACGACGATGTCGTCGCGCCCGTCGAGCCGCACGAACAGGTGGGCCAGATTGTGGCTGTTGACCAGGATCTCCTGGAAGTAGTGCTGGTTGTCGCGGACGCCACGCCGCTCCTTCCAGATGTCCTCGATGGTGACCACATTGCGGCCCTGGAACAGTTCCAACGTGGCCGCGGCCAGCAGGTCGAGCACCTCGGCGGGATGGTTGTCGACGGTCTGCACCGCTAGCAGCATCCCGGTGGCCATGTCGATGGCGCCGGCCGCGATGCAGTCGGGCACATCCGAGCGCAGGGTCTTGATCAGCAGATCCAGTCGCTCGCTCATGTTCTGCGGTGCGGCGCCGGAGGGCAGGGTCATGTCGGCCTTTCGATCAGGGTGTACTGGGCGGATAGAGCTCGTTGATGCCGCTGGCACCGCGGCGGCGGTGTGGCAGCGGCGCCGCGCCCGTCTGCGGTGCGGCGACCGGACGGCAGGTCCGCGCGGTCGCCGGAACCACCGCGTTCTCCGCCAGCAGCCGCACCACCTCGACCGTGACCGGGTACAGGCAGCGTCCGAGCCGGAACGCGATATCGCGGCAGCTGCGCCGCCCGTCGATGTGGGTGAGGATGTCGCGGCGCTGCCCGGCGTCCGAACTGTCGCGCAATGCCCGCCCGTAGTCGGTGAGCGCCAGCCGATTCCGGTGCGGCGACAGCCCGCGCGCCGGCAGCGCGAACAGCCGGCGTCGGGTCTCGGCGATCACCTCGGCGGGATCGAGCGCGAGCCCCCGCGCGGCCGGTTCGGCCGCGTCGGCGTGCCCGCTTTCGGTTGCGTCCCAGACACATTCGTCGATCCGGCCGGACGCGATGGCGAAACACGCGTCCAGCGCGGCCATCTCCTCGATCGCCCGCAGCTCGGTCCGGCCCGGACAGGACCGCCCGGGCCGGGCGAGCAGGTCGAAAACACCTGGCGCGCCGGGTGATTCGATGGCGATCACCAGACCACCGCGCAATCGCAGCCCGCCGCCGGGATCACCCAGAACGTGCAGCATGCCGGTACGGCCGGTGCCGCGCGCACCGGCCAATTCGCTGACCACATCGGGTACGGGCAGCGGTGCCACCGGGGGCAGGGGGTCGATCGTCATGGCTCGAACTCCACGATTCGCAATACTGCCAACGCAATCGGTGAACAGGTTCCGATTCAGCAATATTCACGCGAACCACCGGAACGGCCGTCGACGGATTCCCAGGAATCGCCTGGTACCCGGCCGCGACCTGGCATTGAAAGCACTCCGACCTGGTCAAACCCCCTTGACCCGGGCCCCGGGCGACACAACTGGAACAGGTTACAGCTACCGGAAATTCGGCCGCGCCGGTCCACTCCGCGCCTCGACTGTCGCAAGAATGCGTTCTACCGACGCGGGTCCCGGTCGGCGGCGCGCAGCTGCGACACGTCGCGTCGGCACGAGCGAAATCCGATACTCCTGGCAGGCGACGAGATCACCCGGGCGGGAAGGTGTTTCCGCGTGCCCGCCGGTCCTGGTGCCGACCGCCCGCCCCGACGACGCCTGGTCATCCGGCCGGGCGCTGTCCGGCCGGGCAGCCGTTCATCGCGGCAGGCGACCGTACAACGCGCGCAGGTCCCGCAGCCCCGCCTCGGCCGTGCGCTCGTCCTCGGCCGTGGACCGCAGGGCCTGCCGCAGCGGCACCGGATCCAGATCGTCCAGGGCAGAACGGAATTCGGGGTCGGGCAGCGCGGGCAGTTCGATCGTGGCACCGTACAGGTCGTCGGACACCGTCGGCCCGGCCGCCCGCGCCACCCCACCGATCAGCTCGTCCAGGTCGAGCCCGCGCAGCGTCAGCATCAGCGCCGGCTCGGTGTCGAGGCGCTCGGCCACGATGTAGCAGACGGCCGCGACGTGCTTGCACGGCCAGCCGGAATCGGGGCAGGTGCAACCGAAGTCGAGTTCGGATGCGGTGGCGGGCAAAAGCAGCGGGCCCAGCTCCGGCGCCAGGTCACCGGAGGCGATCCGGGCCAGCATCCCCGGCGTGGCCCGCATGAGCTCGACCACCTCGTCGAGCCGCTCGTCGCGCAGCTGCCGCAGCCGCAGCACCGCGGTGAACGGCCGGGGCTGGCTGCCCTGCACCTCGGCGGTCACCACGCCCGGTTCCAGGTGATAGTTCACCACCTGTCCGGCCCGCGCGTAGGTCCGGCCGCGGGTGAGCCGCCCGGCGTCGGCCACCCCTTCGATCGCCGCCAGGAACGACCGCCCCCACCAGCTGCGCGCGAAAGCGCCACTGCGGCTGCGGGTCTCGACGCCACCACGCACCGGACGGCGCTTGCCGAACTGGCTGTAGTCGACATAGGCGCGCTCGGTCATTCACCCACCGCCTCGGCACCCAGGGCGAACAGGTCGCGCAGCTCGTCGGTGCTCAGCTCGGTGATCCAGCGTTCGCCGGTGCCCACCGTGAGATTCGCCAATTCCTGTTTGCCGCTGATCATCTCGTCGATGCGTTCCTCGACGGTGTCCACACACACCAGTTTCCGGACCTGTACGTCGCGCCGCTGGCCGATCCGGAAGGCGCGGTCGGTGGCCTGGTTCTCGACCGCCGGATTCCACCAACGATCCAGGTGTACCACGTGATTGGCCGCGGTGAGATTCAGCCCGGTGCCACCGGCTTTGAGCGACAACAACATCAGCGGAGGTCCGTCCCCGGATTGAAACTCCTCCACCATGGCGTCCCGCCCGCGCTTGGCGACCCCGCCGTGCAGGAACGGCACCCGGGTGCCGAAACGCTCGTCGAGATACGGCGCAATCAGGTCGCCGAACTCGCGGAACTGGGTGAACAGCAACGCCTTCTCCCCGTCGGCCAGCACCGATTCGAGGATGTCCTCGACGAGCGCCAGCTTCCCCGAGCGGTGCTGGGCGCGGCGCAACACCGCGGAACCGTCGCCCAGGTAGTGGGCCGGATGGTTGCACACCTGTTTGAGCCGGGTCAGCGCGCCCAGCACGACCCCGCGCCGGGCCATATCGGACGGATTCTGCTTGGCCTGCCGCAGCTGGGCGAGCATGTCGTCGACCACGGCCTGATACAGCGCGGCCTGTTCGACGGTGAGGTTGGCCCGCACGGTCAGCTCGATCTTGTCCGGCAGATCGGAGATCACCGCCGGGTCGGTCTTGACCCGGCGCAGCACGAACGGCCCGGTGAGCGCCTTCAACCGGCCGACCGCGTTCGGGTCGTGCTCGCGCTCGATCGGCACGGCGAAGCGCGAGTGGAACTCCGACGGCTTGCCCAGCAGCTTGGGCACCGCGAAATCCATGATCGAGCGCAGTTCCTCGAGCCGGTTCTCGACCGGAGTTCCGGTGAGCGCCACCCGCTGTCGCGCCGGGATCGCGCGCGCGGCCCGCGCCTGCCGGGTGGCGGCGTTCTTGATGTGCTGGGCCTCGTCGAGCACCACCCGCTGCCAGGGCTGGCGTTTGTGGTCGTCGACGTCGCGGGCCAGCAGGGCGTAGGTGGTCAGCACCAGATCCGAATCTGCCACCGCCGCATCGAATTCCGCGCCGGAGATCCGCTTCGGGCCGTGATGCACCAGGACCCGCAGCCCCGGCGCGAAGCGCTGCGCCTCCCGCTGCCAGTTGCCCACCACCGACATCGGGCACACCAGCAGGCTCGGCCCCACCGCGGCGGTCCGCTCGCGCTCGTGGACCAGCAGGGCGAGGATCTGCACAGTCTTCCCCAGGCCCATGTCGTCGGCGAGGACGGCGCCGCAGCCCAGGCGGCTCATGGTGGCGAGCCAGTCCAGGCCGCGCTGTTGATAGGGGCGCAGGTCCGCGCGCAGCCCGGCCGGCGCGGGCACCGCGGGCGCCTCCCGCCCGGCCGCGAGCAGTTCAGCGGCCCAGCCGGTCGCGGTGATCTCCTCGATCGGCACCCGCGCGACCGCGGCCGCGCCCAGTTCGCCCAGCGCCCGGCCCAGCGAACCGAGGGTCTCGTCGGTGCGTTCGTCGAGGTACGCGGCGGCCGCGGCCAGGGCGCGCTGATCGGCCTGCACCCATTCCCCGCGCAACCGCACCAGATCCGACTTCGCCCGTACCAGCCGGTCCATCTCGGCCTTGGTCAGCACCGTGTCGCCGAGCGCGAGTTCCCAGCGGTAGGACACCAGGCCGTCGAGACCGACCGCGGTCTCGGTGGCGGCCGGACTGGTCACCTGCAGCCGCATGGTCGGGGTCAGGATCCGCCAGCCGCGCGGCAACATCAACTGCACGCCGGCGGCGCGCAGCGCGTGCGCACCGTGCGCGACCAGGTCCTGCACCACTTCGGCGGGCAGCAGGAAATCCATGCCGTCCGGATCCCGGGGCACCTGCTGCAGACGGGGATACGCCTGCAGGGCGACCGCGACCCGGGTTCCCGCCGACCGAATCGAGGTGGCATCGGTGGACGCCGAAACAGGTTGCGGTGCTTCACCTTCGGACCGCATACACACCTGCAACCGCCACAGCACGGGCAGGTCCGGATCGGTATCGCCGCCGGCGGGATCCTCGGGGTCGGGTTCGCTGAGGCGCAGCACCAGCTCGGGCTCCCCCGCCGTCAGGCTGGTGCGCCACGCCTCCAAAGCGGCGGCCACTCGATGGGATCCGGAGTCCAGCGGGGTGTCGTCGAGCAGTGCCGTCACCAGCGGATGTGCTTGCCGGGCACCGGTTGCCGCCGTGAATCCCGTTGCGGTACCCGGACTCTGCGTGCCCAACGCTTCGCGGGTGATCGGGTCCGCCAGCTCGGCGATCAGGTCGTCGAGCACCGCCGTCGCGGTGCCCGCCGCGCGCAATGCCGGTGGCATGAGGTTGGCCAGTTCGGCCTGCCAGGCTCGCTGCCGGCGCCCGCCGATCAAACGCCAGCGGACCCACCACTCGCCGTCGGCGCGGCGCAGTTCGGGCACCACCCGACCGGCGCGCACCCAGCGGTCCACCCCCTTGGCCACGTGACCGAGGAAGCGCAGATCGGCCCCCGCCCGATGCGGCGGCAGCTCCGCCAGCAGCAACCGGGCCGCAGTCGGCGGCGCCAGCGCGTGAGCGGGTACCTGGACCGGATCCGGTTCACCGGGCAGCAGTACCCGGGCCCGGTGCCGGAACTTGGCCGCGGCCAGGACCGCGTCCAGCACGTCGTGGGAGTGCGCGGGGCCGGGGCCCTCAGGCTGTGCGACACCGTCCGGGCGCCACAGCAGCAACCCGGAGCCCGGTGACCACAGCCCGTGCAACACCCGCCCATCAAAGCAGGCGGCACCGACAGCATTCGCGCCGGACCGGCAGCCCTTTCCTTTTCGCCGCAACAGGCCGAGAATGGAATAACCGCTGTTCACGGGCTACGGAGGTCCATCATGACCATTCTGCTCCAGGCAATCGAGCAGAGCTTCACCCCGACCACTCCGTGGGAGCGACGCAGATTCACCTTCGTCGACACCGCGAAAATCGTCGGCATGCGCCTGGACGGCCAGGCGGGTGTCTGGCTCGATCTGTCGCGGCCCGGCGAGTCCCACCGGCTCGCCCAGACCGAAGACCCGAAAGACGCCATCACCTTCCTGCTCACCGCCTTCGCGCGGATCGCCGAATGCGAAGAACGGGGCGGCTCCTGGCTGATCGGCCACGACGGTGCGCAGCCGGCCTCGCTGGTCGCCACGCGTTTCCCGCCGCTGGGCGCCGAACGGCTGGGTGAAGAACTGCTCACCCACGCCTGGTTGTAAACGGCTCTGGACAATTCACCACCCCCGCGCGTACACCTGGACCGGTGCGCGGGGGCGGGGCGTTACGGGTCGCGGCCGGGCTGGCGGCGGCCGGCCTGGCGGTACTGGCCGGTGTGGCGGGCGGCTGTGGCGGGCCCGGTCCCGATCGGCCGGCCCCGGGCAGCCCGACCCGAGCCGAGCTGGACCGGCTGCTGGCCACGGTCCGGGTGGTGCCGCTGCGGCCACATCCCGGCGGTTACGACCGCGGCTGCGGGGCCGATCAGTCCTGTGTGTTCGGCCCCGCCTGGACCGACGATCACGACGGTCCGGGCGGACGTGACGGCTGCGACACGCGCAACAGCGTGCTCAGCCGCCAGTTGTCGGCGGTGCGCTTCCGCCCGGGCACCGGCCGCTGCGTCGTCGAATCGGGCACCATGGTCGACCCGTACACCGGGCGCCGGCTGGCCTTCGACCATGCCCGCGCCCGCACGATCCAGATCGACCACATCTATCCCCTCGCCGCCGCCTGGGATCTCGGCGCCGCAAACTGGCCTGTGGCGCAACGCATCCGGTTCGCCAACGACATCGACCTGAACCTGCTGGCCGTGGACGGCAGCACCAACCAGGACAAGGGCGACCGCACCCCGGCCGACTGGCTGCCCCCGGCCCGCCTCTACCGCTGCTTCTACGCCGGCAAGTACCTCACGGCCGCCACCGCGTATCACCTGCCGGTCACCGCCGCCGATCACCGCGCCCTGCGGGCCGTCGCCAGCGGCTGCCCGTGACCCGATCCGGCACCGATGGTCGCAGTGTTTCGATTCGAAGCCCATGATCCGAGCACCCGTACGAGAATGCTGTGCAGACAGCTGTACACCACGCGGGGCGTACGGGATCGAACGCGCTCGACAGTCGGCAGCGAGAGCTCGAAGCGCAGATTGGAGTGACCGATGGGCTTCTTGAAGCAGGAAGTCCCGGAGATCGACTTCGAGCAATGGAGCAAGGGCACCCGGGCGCAGAAGATCGAGCCGATGGCCCGGCATTGGGCCGAGGTCGGGTTCGGCACACCCGTCGCCCTGCACCTGTTCTACGTCGCGAAGGTCGCGCTGTACGTGCTCGGCGCGTGGCTGATCATGCTGAGCACCAACGGAATCGACAGCTTCACCGACGTCGGGCAGTGGTACGCCGAGCCGATCGTCTTCGAGAAGGCCGTGCTGTACACGATGCTGTTCGAAGTGGTCGGCTTCGGTTGCGGCTTCGGCCCGCTGAACAACCGCTACTTCCCCCCGATGGGGTCCGTGCTGTATTGGCTGCGCCCCGGCACGATTCGACTCGCGCCGTGGCCGAACCGGATCCCGCTGACCGGAGGCGACCACCGCACGCCGGTGGATGTGCTGCTGTACGCGGCGCTGCTGGTGACGCTGACGACCGCGTTGTTCTCCGACGGTACGGGCCCGAGGCCGGCGCTCGGCACCGCGATCGGGGTGCTGCCGGCGTGGCAGATCTGGACCGTGCTGGGGCTGCTCGCGGTGCTCGGCCTGCGCGACAAGGTCGTCTTCCTCGCGGCCCGCAGCGAAGTGTACGGGTCGTTCACCGTGGCCTTCCTGTTCGCGGGCTACGGGGTGGACCTGATCCTCGCGGCGAAGCTGGTGTGTGTCGTCATCTGGTTGGGTGCGGCAACATCCAAGCTCAACAGGCATTTTCCGTTCGTCATCGCCACCATGATGTCCAACAATCCGGTCTTCCGGCCGCGGTGGATCAAGCGGCGATTCTTCCGGCACTTCCCGGACGACCTTCGCCCGAGTCGGATTGCGCGCTGGTTGGCACACGTGTCGACCGCCGTCGAGATGGCGGTGCCACTCGGACTGCTGCTCGCGCACGGCGGCCGACCCACGTGGGTGTTCGCGATCGTCATGCTGCTGTTCCATTTCGGGATCCTGTCCGCGATCCCCATGGGCGTGCCGCTGGAGTGGAACGTCTTCATGATGTTCGCGGTGGTGGCGCTGTTCGTCGGACACCCTGACGTGGGACTCGGCGACCTGACCTCGCCGCTGCCCCTGCTGCTGCTCGCGGTGCTGGTGGGTGTCGTTGCCGTCGGAAACCTGTTCCCCCGCAAGGTTTCCTTCCTGGCGGGCATGCGGTATTACGCCGGCAACTGGGATACCACCCTGTGGTGCGTGCGGCCGTCGGCCTCGGCGAAGATCGAACGGAACATCGTGTCCATCGCGAGCATGCCGGCCGCCCAGCTGGAGCGCTTCTACGGCAGCAAGGAAGCCGCGCAGATCCCGATGTACATGGGATATGCCTTCCGCGCCTTCAATACTCACGGCAAGGCCCTGTTCACCCTGGCGCACCGGGCGATGGCCGGGCGGAACGAGGACGACTACGTCCTCGTCGACGGTGAACGGCTGGTCTCCACCGTGCTCGGCTGGAACTTCGGCGACGGCCACATGAGCAACGAACAACTCGTCGCCGCGCTGCGGCAGCGCTGCGGATTCGAACCGGACGAGGTCCGCATCGTGATGCTCGACGCACAACCGATCCACCGGCAGTGTCAGCACTACCGCCTGGTCGATGCGGTCACCGGCGAATTCGAGCGCGGCCGAATCGATATCGCCGAGGTCGTCGACCGCCAGCCCTGGGACGACACGGTCCCGGTGTCGGTGGAGTGGAGCCGGGCTTGAGATCCGGCGACCGAATGCCGGTCAGACCGTGGCTACCGGGCGCTCCGGATCGTGGGCCCACTGCGACCACGACCCCGGGTACAGCGCGGCCCGGATGCCCGCGACCTCCAGGGCCGCGATCTGGTGTGCGGCAGTGACTCCCGAGCCGCAGTACACGGCCACCGGACCGGTGCCCAGCGCCTCGAACCGGGCGCGCAGTTCGGCGGCGGGCCGGAATGTGCCTTCCGGAGTGAGGTTTTCAGCCGTCGGGGCACTGATCGCGCCCGGAATGTGCCCGGCCCGTGGGTCGATCGGCTCGACCTCGCCCCGATAGCGTTCGCCCGCACGGGCATCCAGCAGCAGGCCGGTCCACTCGGCGGCCTCCTCGGCATCGATCACCGGC
The DNA here is from genome assembly GCF_003696265.1 of Nocardia stercoris. GTDB lineage: Bacteria > Actinomycetota > Actinomycetes > Mycobacteriales > Mycobacteriaceae > Nocardia > Nocardia stercoris. The sequence continues at coordinate 55,596 of NZ_RFFH01000006.1, forward strand.
AGCGCACCCGGGGACAACACCACGTCGCCCTGCTTCGGCTCCGCCTCGGTCCCGACCGCGATCGGCCCGCCGGACCGCTCCCAGGCCGGCAGCCCGCCGTCGAGAATCCGCACATCGGAAACGCCACCCCAGCGCAGCAGCCACCACGCCCGGGCCGCCGCCATGCCGCCGGTGGCGTCGTAGACCACCACCGGCTCCCCGGTGGTGACACCCCAGCTCCGCGCGCACCGCTGCAGCTGCTCCGGCGCGGGCAGCGGATGCCGCCCGCGCGCGGGCGAGGGCGGCGCGGCGAGCTCGGTCTCCAGATCGACGAACACCGCACCGGGAATATGGCCGTCGAGATAGTGCTGCGGACCGTCGGGATCACCCAGCGCCCACCGCACATCGAGAAGGCACACTCGGGACTCGTTGCCCGACAACAAATCCCGAAGCTCACCCGGAGAGATCACAACCGCGGCCAAACCCAGCTCCTCTGCCAGAAATCCACACCCGGTCACGCGATGATGCCCCCACCCTACGACACCCCGGATCCGGGGTCCCGAGTTCCGCCACCCACGCGGGAGCCGACCGGCCCGAGTCGCGACCCGGGTGGGTTGACCTCGAGGGAACTCGAGGTTGAACACTGTGTGGCATGAGTTCGAGCAACAGCGCAAAGCCCACCACGACCGAGGGCACGCCGCCCCTCTCGATCGACGACGAGCGTGCCATCCGTGACCTGGTAGCCCTCGCCGACCGTTCCCAGGCCGACGCCGATGTACTACCCGGCCTGCACACCGACACCACAGCAATCGTCAACTTCTACGGTCGCCGAATCCTCGGCCGCGACACCTTCGAGGCGGCGATGAGCGCGGGCCTGGGCAGCGGGCTCGGGGCTATCCGCACCAGCGTCGAGGTAATCGACATCCGGCCACTCACTGGCGACGCAGCCCTCGTCAGCTGCATCAAGACGGTGTACGACGAGCGTCCGGAAGCTGGGCAGGTCCCGCCGGCCGCCGGTGCACTGACCTACGTGACCGTACGGACCCCGACCGGGTGGCAGATCGCTCTGGCACAGACAACCCCCATTGTCTCGGACTGACAGCCAGAGCCTGCTGCCCCGCAGCCCAGGACTGCCGCGCAGCTACGATCGGCTCTGTGGAACACCCTCCGTGGTGACGTCACTTTTCGCCGTCCCGGCTCTCCGCATATCCCACAACAATTTTCGCTCGCTGAAGGCATTGCGAACCGGTCCGGATCCGCCTTGATCTCCGATAGCGGAACCCGCATCCGTTAGTGCCCTCCGTCACCGGTCGGCTCCTGGTTCGGGGCCGCAAACCGTGGCCGGCACCCCGATTCTCGAGCTGATTCCTACCCGCATAATTGTCTGTACCGTCCTTTGCGGTGCGCGGCCTTCGAGACCATAATGCGGTGGCCGCATGGTGCATTCCGCGCCCCGGCTGAACATCGACAGCCGGCCCCGATATCTTCGGCCGCAACGCGATCGGGCCGTCAGCAGGCAGAACCCGCCGACGGCCCGCTGCACCAGCCGTCACACGTAGGTGAATGGCAGTCCGTTGCTGGTGCCGTCCAGCTCCGCCTTGACGGTAACCTGCACCGTGCCCGTCCCAGTCGGCGAGATAGCCGTGATCTGGGTATCGGAGTCGATGGTGAATGTGGTTGCCTTGGTACCGAAGAACACAGACAGAGGACCGACATTACTGAAACCGGAGCCGGTGATCACCACCGAGCTGAATGTGGTCGCAGGGCCCGAAGCGGGGGAAAGGGAAGTGAGGACAGGCGCCATGATCTGACTCCAATTCGAATAAATTGAAAATAATTATTGTGCAACGGATTACGATCATCGTGCGACAACCGCTGCATAACAAGTATGCCTCCGGTGACGGCACTTCGGCAATGGATCCACAGTAATCCAGATTTCATTCGAGCACGTGTGATCATGTGCCGGAAAAGGATTCGACCGTTCGGTCTCAGTGGATCCGGGCGAGCGGGCGCGCTACGCATAATAACTCCATTCGCAATCCGACGCCGCCTCCGGAGGATTCCGATCGAGCCGCGAATCGCCGTGTGCCAGGCCAGGACCGGCCCACACCGCGCGGATACCGCCGGCGCGAGCAGCCCCGCCGGAAATGGCCACCCTCGCGTCATCGAGAAGCCGCGGCGGTCCGATTGCCGAAAGGTGATCAATGACCGGACACTCCGGGTGAGGGGTTTCTACCCCGGCCGGTGCGGGAGACCTGACGACGATCCCGAAGCCGAACGACCGCGGCCTGAACTGGCACGCCGGCGGCGAAAGCGTCGCCGAAGCTCCCAGCCGGGGTGGCCCTGGACGCCGAGAGCAGTCGGGCGACCACCGCAGCCAGTGGAGATGCGGCTCCGGCCGGGTCGGTGATCGTCGACCCGATCAATCCCGTTGCGGTGGCAACGCCCAGCGAATGGCGAGCCCCGCCAGTAGAGCCCAGAAGGCGTCGCCGATTCCCAGCAGGGTGACTCCCGATGCCGAGATCACCAGGGTGGCCGCGGCAGCGAGCGGAGATGTGTGGGCCGCAGGGGTGGGTCCGGCGGGATCGGTGCCCGCCGGTCGGCTCGGGGCGAATGCCGCCGTCAAGGCCGAGGCGAGGGTGCCCAGCAAGGCAAGGCCGGCAACGGATTCCAGCACGCCGGGTGGTGCGGCGGCCACCAGGGCGACCAGCGCGGCCGAGGCGAGGGCGAGGGCCAGGTAGGTGGCGCCGGTGGTGCACGCGGCGGTCCAGCGGCGGCGCGGGTCGGGATGGGCCGGCGGTGCCGCGGCGAGCGCGGCGCTGATCGCGGCCAAGTTGACGACGTGGCCGCCGGAAGCCGCGCCGGCCACTGTGCCGAGTCCGGTCACCGTCATCGCGGCCCGCCACGGCACTCGGTAGCCGAAGGAGCCGTGGACGGCGACGCCGGGAATGTTCTGCGCGGCCATGGTCACCACGTACAGCGGTAGCGCGATGCCGATCGCCGCCTGCCAACTCCAGTGCGGCACAGTGAATTCCAGCCTCGGAACCAGTCCGTGCAGCGGCCGCCCGGCAACTGCGACGTCGACAGCGGCACCGAGTGCCGCGGTCAGGAACGCCACCGGCACCGCCCAGCGCGGCCGGTACCGCTGCAGCACCAGCCACACCACGAGCACCGGCACCACGAGCCCCGGACTGCTCGCGACCGCCCGTGCCGGCGCGGTGCAGATCGACACCAGCACCCCGGCCAGCATGGCCTGCGCGATCTCGGCCGGAATCGCGGCGATGATCCGCCCGAGCCGCTCCCACAGTCCGGTCACCACGATCAACACCCCGGTGACGACGAACGCGCCGACCGCCACCGGCCAGCCCCCGGCCGGCGCGGCGGTACCGGCCAACAACGCCGCCCCCGGTGTCGACCACGCCAGCACGATCGGCATCCGGTACCTGCGACTGAGCACCATCATCCCGACGCCCTGCACGACACACACCGTCAGCAGCCCCGACGCCGCCTGCGCGGGCGTCGCCCCCATCGCGGCGAGTCCGGCCAGCACGACCGCGAAGGTACTGGTGAACCCGACCAGCGCTGCCACCACCCCGGCAGTGATCGGCCGCGTCAACGACACACCGCCGGGTGACAGCTCTGCGCCCGGAGTCGCCGCACCACCCGGCGCCAGTGCACCACCCGACGTCAGCACACCACCCGGCGTGAGCGCACCACCCGACGTGAGCGCACCACCTGACGTCGCCGCGCCTCCCGACATCGCCGCATCATCCGAGGTCGGCGAGACGTCCAGCGTCGGCGAGACGTCCAGCGTCGGCAAGGCGTCCAGCGTCCGAGAGACGTCCGGCGTCGGCGAGACGTCCGGCGTCGGCGAGACGTCCGGCGTCGGCGAGACGTCCGGCGTCCGCGAGACGTCCAGCGTCGGCGAGACGTCCAGCGTCCGAGAGACGTCCGGCGTCGGCAAGGCGTCCAGCGTCCGAGAGACGTCCGGCGTCGGCGAGGCGTCCGAAGAAGCACCGGACGGCGCACTGGTAGAGCTCATACCGGAATAGTCGCGGCTGACCACGACGCCCGTCACCAGCCAATCCGGCGAAACTGGCCTGAATCTCCCCGTCCGCGAACCGCGCGCAGGCGGCTGGTTATCGCGGGTGTAGGTCGTGTCCCAGGGTTGGTGGGAGCCCGATGCTGTTGCCGGTCAGCGTAATCCGGCGATGCGTTCGAGTAGGGGCGCGGTGCGCGGGCCTACGAGCTGCTGCATCACCAGGGACATGTTGGTTCGCACTACGCCGGGGATCTTCAGGATCGCGCCGGTGATGCGGTAGAGGTCGTCGGCGTCGCGGGCTACGACGCGCACAGTCAAGTCGGTGGGGCCGGTGATGCCGCAGACCTCGGTGACCTCGGGTACTTCGGCGAGTTCGGCGACCACTTCGGCCAGCCGATGCTGGTCCACGGTGACCGCGACGAAGGCGGCGAGCGGGTAGCCGAGAGCGCGCGGGTCGACTCGGCGGTCGAAACCGGCCAGGACGCCGGCGGCCTCCCACCGTGCCAGGCGGGCTTGCACCGTGTTGCGGGAGAGGCCGAGGCGGGCAGCCAGTTCCACGCCGGTGGCGCGGGGGGTCGCCGCCAGTTCGAGCAGCAGCCGGGCGTCGGTGGCGTCGACCGCGGCAGCAACGGGCTCTTGACTGGTCATACAACGCAGTATGACAGTGCGTTGGCGGCTTCGATCGAGCATATTGCACAGCCCGCGTGTCACAGCTTGCGCAGTCAGCGCAACGGAGGATGCTGTGAGGTACACGACATGCACCCGCCGCGCCGGCCGGCGATCCCGATCGGCGCACTGCCCAGGAGGCCGGACCATGGCGAAGAAGAGCACCTACCCGGTGCAGTTGATCCAGCCCGACGGACGCCGGGTGCACGACCCCGAACACGCGGCGCTGGTCGCCGACGTCGACGGCGCGCAGTTGCGCCGCCTCTACCGGGACATGGTCGTCACCCGCCGCCTCGACACCGAGGCCACCGCCCTGCAACGGCAGGGCGAACTCGGCCTGTGGCCGCCGCTGCTCGGCCAGGAGGCGGCGCAGGTCGGATCCGCGCACGCGCTGCACCCCGACGACTACGTCTTCTGCAGTTACCGCGAGGCGGCCGTGGCCTACTGCCGCGGCGTCGACCCCGCGGTGCTGACCCGCCTGTGGCGCGGCGTATCCCACCACTGCTGGGACCCGGCCGCGGTCAACATGACCAATCCGGCGATCGTGGTCGGCTCGCAGGGCCTGCACGCCACCGGGTACGCGTTCGCCGCGCATCTCGAAGGCGCCGAGATCGCCGTTGTCACCTATTTCGGTGACGGCGCCACCAGTCAAGGTGATATCGCCGAGGCCATGGGCTTCGCGGCCGGCTGGGCGGCGCCGGTGGTGTTCTTCTGCCAGAACAACCACTGGGCGATCAGCGTGCCGGTGCGCGTCCAGAGCGCGACCCCGATCGCGCAGCGGGCCGTGGGCTACGGGATCCCGTCCGTGCAGGTCGACGGCAACGACGCGCTCGCCGTGCTCGCGGTGACCCGGCAGGCCACGGCCCGGGCGCGCGCCGGCGGTGGCCCGTCGTTCATCGAGGCCATCACCTATCGCATGGGCCCGCACACCACTGCCGACGACCCCACCCGCTATCGCGACGCCGCCGAACTCGAGCTGTGGCGGCGCCGCGATCCGATCGACCGGCTACGCCGGCTGTTGGAGCGGGAACAGTTGTGGGACAGCGACTTCGAGCGCTCGGTCGCCGAGGACGCCGACGATGCCGGCGCCCGGCTGCGCGCCGCCACCCGGACGCTGCCGGACCCGGAACCGGAAGCGATGTTCGACCACGTGTACGCCACCGAGCACCCGCTGATCACCGCGGAGCGCCGGTCCGTAGTAGAAGGAGCCCGGTCATGACCACCACCTTCGCGGCCGCGTTGAACGCCGGACTGCGCCGCGCACTCGAGGACGACCCCCGGGTGATCCTGATGGGCGAGGACATCGGCCGCCTCGGCGGAGTGTTCCGGGTGACCGACACCCTGCAGAAGGACTTCGGCCCCAATCGGGTCGTCGACACCCCGCTGGCCGAATCCGGCATCATCGGAACGGCTTTCGGTATGTCGTTGCGCGGCTTGCGGCCGGTGTGCGAGATCCAGTTCGACGGTTTCGTGTACCCGGCCTTCGACCAGATCGTCTCCCAGGTGGCCAAGATCCACTACCGCACCGGCGGCCAGGTGAGTGCGCCGCTGACCATCCGGATCCCGTTCGGCGGCGGTATCGGTGCCGTGGAACACCACTCCGAGTCGCCGGAGGCGTATTTCGCGCACACGGCCGGCCTGCGGGTGGTCTGCCCGAGCAATCCGGCCGACGCGTACACGATGATCCGCCAGGCGATCGCGCTGGAGGACCCGGTGATCTTCTTCGAGCCCAAGCGCCGCTACTGGGACAAGGCCGACCTGGATTTCGCTGCCCTGGAAGCGAATCCGTATCCGCTGCACCGGGCGCGGATCGTACGGCCGGGCATCGACGCCACGATCGCCTGCTACGGCGGCACCGTCGCCACCGCACTGCACGCCGCGGAGATCGCTGCCGGCGAAGGACATTCGCTCGAGGTGGTCGACCTGCGCAGCCTGTCCCCCATCGACTTCGACACGTTGGCCGAGTCGGTGCGGCGCACCGGGCGGCTGATCGTGACCCACGAGGCGCCGGTGTTCGCCGGTCTGGGCGCCGAAATCGCGGCCCGGATCACCGAGATGTGCTTCTATCAGCTCGAGGCGCCGGTACAGCGCGTCGGAGGCTACGACATCCCCTATCCCCCGGCTAAGCTCGAGCGGCACCACCTGCCCGACCCCGACCGCGTGCTCGACGCGGTCGACCGCACGCTCGCCGCCTGACCGCTCTGCTCCGCCCTTCGTGCCTGCAACCCGCTCAGACAGAGGTGCCCGTCGTGGATGTACCTGACAAGACCGTGCTCGAATTCCGGCTGCCCGACCTCGGCGAGGGTTTGACCGAGGCGGAACTGGTCTCCTGGACGGTCGCGGTCGGCGACCGGGTGGAACTCAATCAGACGATCGCCGAGGTCGAGACCGCGAAGGCTCAGGTGGCGTTGCCGAGCCCGTATGCCGGCCAGGTGGCCGAACTGTTGGCCGCACCCGGGGACACGGTGCCGGTGGGTGCGCCGCTGATCCGGTTGTCGGTCAGCGGACCGGCCGAGCAGGCCGAGCAGCGCACCGCGGTGCTGGTGGGCTACGGACCCGAGGGCGAGTTCACCTCGCGGCGACGGCGTCCCGAGGCCGTCATGCACGCCGAGTCGGGCCACCCGCAGGATCCCGACATCACGTCGGACGGTTTCTCGTTCGCCGATTTCCCGGGTCGGCGGGCCGCCACCCCGGGCGCCCGGAAGCTGGCGGGGGAACTCGGGGTCGCCATCGATCACGTGCCCGGCTCGGGTCCCGGCGGCGCGGTCACGGTGGACGATGTCCGGCACCTGGTGCCGGTCGCGGAACCGCTGCGCCGGACCAGTCCCGAGGAACAGGCGCTGGTCGGGCCGCGGCCCACCCCGCCGCCGGTGCCCGCGATGCGCCCCGACGCCGGGGCTCTGCGTGCGGCACCGGCCGACCGTGAAACCCGCACGCCGGTCAGCGGCGTGCGCAAGCGGACCGCGGCGGCCATGAACGTGAGCGCCACGATCCCGCAGGCGACCGTGTACGCCACCACCGATGTGACCGCGTCCCTGGAGTTGATGGACCATCTGCGCGGCACCGAGACCTTCGCGGGCCTGACCCTGAGCCCGCTGGCCCTGGTCGCCCGGGCCGCGCTGGCCGCCCTGGAGGAGTTCCCGGGCATCAACTCCTCGTGGGACGAGGAACGGCACGAGATCGTCACCAAGCACTTCGTGAACCTGGGGATCGCGGTCGCCACCGAACGCGGCCTGCTGGTGCCGTCGGTGAAGGAGGCGCAGGCACTGAGCCTGCGCGAACTGTGCCGGGAGATCGGCTGGCTGGCCGACGTGTGCCGGGCCGGCTCGGCGACCCCGGCCGACCTGCGCGGCGGCACCTTCACGATCAGCAACATCGGCGTGTTCGGCGTGGATACCGGTGTGGCACTGGTCAATCCGGGTGAGGGTGCGATCCTGAGCCTGGGCACCATCCGCAAGCGCCCGTGGGTCTACCGCGACGAACTGGCGGTCCGGTGGGTGACGACCCTGGGCGTCAGCTTCGACCACCGCATGATCGACGGCGAACTCGCGTCCCGCTTCCTCTCCTCGATCGCGGCGTCCCTGGAAGACCCGCTCACCCTGCTCGGCCGCTGAATTCCGCCTCGTAACCTGTCGCAGACGGTCCGGGCATCGACCGCATCCGCAGCGGGCTGCCCACGGGTCACGCTCGGCCTCGCGCCGCGAACCGGCTCAGGCGGAAGCGCTCTCGACGACCAGGGCCTGCGCCGCGGTTCGCACGATGTCGGGGATCTCCACCGGCTTGCGGGTAGCGTGGTCGACATAGACGTGGACGAAGGTGCCGGTGGCGGCGAGTTCCAGATCGCCATCGGCTACCCGGAACACCGCGAGCTCGTAGGTGATGCTCGAGCGGCCCAGGCGTGTGACTCGCAGGCCGACCCGCAGGTCGTCGGGGAAGCTGATGGATCCCAGGTACTTGCAGGAGGTCGTCGCGACCACGCCGAGCGCCGGGAGCTCGCGGATGTCGACCCCGGTCGCCTGCATCAACCACGCGTTGACCGCGGTGTCGAAGTAGGCGTAGTACGTCACGTTGTTGACGTGCCCGTAGTGGTCGTTGTCGGCCCACCGGGTCGGCATCGGCCAGAGCACGGGATAGTCCTGCTGCGTCGTCACAGGGGTTGACGATACGTGGCAATCGCGGTCATCGAAGGTCCCCGCCTGCGCCGCCGGTACCGTCGAGTGGATGGACACGGCGGGGATCATGCGGCAGGCGCGGCGGGCTCGGGTCGCGGTGTTCGGCGTCTTCGGGCTCAACGGGTTCCTGGCCGCGATGTGGGTGGTGCACATTCCGGCGATCACCGGCCGGACGGGGGTGTCCCACGCGGTGCTGGGGGTGTTGATCCTGGTGATGGCTCTCGGCGGGATCGCGGGCATGCAGGCGGTCGGTCCGGTGGCCGATCGGTTCGGGAGCCGGGCGGTGGTGGCCGCTGCGCTCGGCGCCCTCGCGGTGACCGTGCTGGGCCCGGCTCTCGCGACCGGGCCGGTGGCGCTGGGCGCCGCCCTGCTCGCGTTCGGCGCCGCCAACGGCGCCCTGGACGTATCGATGAATGCCCAAGCCGTGCACGTGGAACGGGTCTACGGTCGGCCGATCATGTCCGCGTTCCACGGCGCGTTCTCCTGCGGGGGTCTGGCGGGTTCACTGCTCGGCGCGGCCGCGCTGCGCGCGAACTGGGCGCTGCCCGTGACCTTCACCGCGACAGCGATTCTCGGCGCCCTCGCCGCCTGCATGCTCACCCGTCACCTACTGCCAGCTGGATCTCACACCGGCACAACGATTCCGGGCACCGGAACCACGCCCACACCGCGCAGCCCCACCGAGGCCACGGATTCTGATGCGGCGCAACCGCATCGGCCCACAGCCGCGTCGGCCGCGACCGGACCGGACGCTGCGGCCGCAGCCACTGCGGCTCAGCCACATCAGCCCACAGCCGCGTCAGCCGCGACCGGACCGGACGGTGCGGCCGCAGCCACTGCGGCTCAGCCACATCAGCCCGCAACCGCGTCGGCCACCGGTGCGGCCGCAGCGGGTTCGGTCAACCCCGCGCGGGGTCGGCGCGGACCCTGGCGGCGGGTCCTCCCGCTGGCGGTACTCGCCTTCGCGGTGCTGATGACCGAAGGGGTGGCCAATGATTGGAGTGCGCTGCAGGTGCGCGAGCATCTGCGTGTCAGCTCGGCGACGGCGGCGCTGGCGTTCGGCGCCTTCTCCACCACCATGACGCTGGGCCGGTTCACCGCCGACCGGATCTGCGCCCGTATCGGCCGAGTCGCGGTGGTGCGCTGGGGAACCCTGCTGGCGGCGGCCGGACTGGGGCTGATCATCGCCGTGCCGTGGCTGCCGACCACACTCGCCGGGTGGGCCTTGCTGGGCGCCGGGCTGGCGGGAGCAGTCCCGCAGATCTTCACCGCCGCAGGGAATCTCGGCAGTTCGACACCGACGACGGACATGTCGCGGGTGTTCGGCATCGGTTATCTCGGTTTCCTGGCCGGCCCTTCGGTGATCGGCCGGCTCAGCGAATCCAGTTCCCTGACAATCGCACTGCTGTTCCCGCTGGCGGCGGTTCTGCTCTGCGCGGCCGGCGCCGGTGTCGTGGTCCCGCCCGGTGACGAGCCCGCAGGGCCGGTTCCGGCACGAGCACAGGATCAGCCCGCTACCTAGCCGGCCCATCGCGGCCATCGCTCGCGAACCGGCCCGAGCCGCAACAGGTCCCGGTCAGCTGTCGCAGGAGTGCAGGGCCGCCAGGCCCTTCGCGGACAGGTCCGGCCACGGTGGGCGGCGCAGCACGGCCGCGGCGCCGAACGTGGCCGCGACCAGGCCGACCGCGATGCCCAGGCGGGCGACGCGAGTGTCGTCGGCCGTGGGGACGAAGGTGGGCTCACCGTCCGCGATCACGAGGATGCCGAGCGGACGGTCGGGGCGCAGCCAGCCGCCGGGGCTGGTCACGGTGATGACGGTGACGCCGGTGTCGGTCCGATGTGGTTCACCGAAGACCGGGACGTGGCCCGGTACCAGCTGGGCGAACTGCTCCCGCAACGTCACTCCGACTCCCCTCCCACAGGTGATCACCGGTTGTTCCCGCCTACCCTACGCGGAACGACCGCCCGCAGCGCGTAGCGGAGACGACCGATCCACCACGCTGATCGGACCGCGGGCGCCGCGGGCATTCGCGGGCCGGGAAAACGCGACGCCCGCACCACGGGCTCGTGGTGCGGGCGTCGCGAGATGTGCTTTCCTACAGCGCCTTCAGTTCCTCGGTGACCTCACCGACGGACTTCTTGGCGTCACCGAACAGCATCGAGGTGGTGTCGGCGTAGAACAGCGGGTTGTCGATACCAGCGAAACCGGAGTTCATCGACCGCTTCAGCACGATCACGCTCTTGGCCTGGTCGACGTTCAACACCGGCATGCCGTAGATCGGGGACGAGGAGTCCTCACGGGCGGCCGGGTTGGTGACGTCGTTGGCGCCGATGACCAGAACCACATCGGTGCGGGCGAATTCGCCGTTGATGTCGTCCATTTCCTTCATCGCGTCATAGGACACCTCGGCCTCGGCGAGCAGCACGTTCATGTGCCCGGGCATGCGGCCGGCGACCGGATGAATCGCGTACTTGACCTCGACACCCTTGGTCTCGAGCAGCCCCGCCATTTCCTTGACCGCGTGCTGCGCCTGCGCGACGGCCATACCGTAACCGGGAACCACGATCACCTGGTTGGCGTAGGCCATCTGGATCGCGGCGTCGGCGGCCGAGGTGGCCTTGGCCTGCTTCTGCTCCCCGCCCGAAGCGCCGGGAGCGGTTCCGCCGCCACCGAATCCACCGGCGACGATGGCCGGGATGGACCGGTTCATGGCCTTGGCCATGAGGTTGGTGAGGATGGTGCCGGACGCGCCGACGATCATGCCCGCCACGATCATGGCGGTGTTGTTCAACGCCAGACCGGCGGCCGCGGCGGACAGACCGGTGAGCGCGTTGAGCAGCGAGATGACGACCGGCATGTCCGCGCCACCGATCGGCAGCACGACCATCAGGCCCAGCACACCGGCCAGCACCAGCACGCCGATCATCCACGCCTGCGGCACACCGTCTTTCGAGGCGCCCAGGCCGACGACGACCGCGCACGCGATCGCGCCGACGAGCAGGATCAGGTTCAGCGGCTGCTGCAGTTTGCCGACGCCGAGCGGGCGGCCGGGCAGGATCTCCTGCAGCTTGCCGAACGCGATCAGCGAGCCCCAGAACGACACCGAGCCGATCACCGCGGCGAACAGCGAACCGATGATGATGTGCACGTTCGGCTGCTCGGCGACCCGCGAGAAGCCCTTGGTGTCGAGGAATTCCGCCCACGCGATCAGCGCGACCGTGCCACCACCGACACCGTTGAACGCCGCGACCAGCTGCGGCATCTCGGTCATCTTGGTGAACTTGGCCGGCGGAACACCCAGGGCCACACCGACGACCAGGCCGGCGACGATGAGGATCCAGTTGCTGGTGTGGCGCACCGAGATCAGGGTGGCGATCACCGCGATGGCCATACCGACCGCGGCGATCTGGTTACCGCGCACGGCGGTCTTGGGGCCGGTCAGCCCCATCAGGCCGTAGATGAACATCGCGAACGCCACGATGTAGAGGCCGTTGACCAGGTAGGTCATGTTGTCGACGGTGTGCATCACTTGGCCGCCTTCTTACCCTTGAACATGCCCAGCATGCGGTCGGTCACGACGAAGCCACCGATGACGTTCAGGGTTCCGAACACGACGGCGATGAACAGGATGACCTGCACCAGGATCGAGGGATCCTTGACGTTGCCCAGGGTGACCAGCGCACCGAGGACGACGATGCCGTGGATGGCGTTGGTACCCGACATCAGCGGGGTGTGCAGGGTGTTGGGGACCTTGGAGATCACCGCGAACCCGACGAATCCCGACAGCACCAGGATCGCGATATTGGCCAGCAGTTCGGTGTACATCAGTTCTCCACCTCGGTGTCGGTCGCGGATTCAGCGGCCGGCTCGGCGGTCTCGGCCACTGCAGCCTCGGTCGGCTCGGCCGCTGCAGCGTCGGTCGGCTCCGCCGACGTGGGCACGCCGGTGACGCAGGAGTCGGCGAGCACCTGGTCGCCGAAGTCGGGCGCGAGCGTGCCGTCGACCAGCATGAGTTCGAGCAGGGCCGCGATGTTCTTGGCGTAGAGCTCGCTGGCGTGTTCGGGCATGGTGGCCGGCAGGTTCAGCGGCGAGGCGATGGTGACACCGTGCTTGACGACGATCTCGCCGGGCTCGGTGAGTTCGCAGTTACCGCCGGTCTCGCCGGCGAGGTCGACGATCACACTGCCGGGCTTCATGCCCTCGACGGCGGCGGCGGTGACCAGGCGCGGCGCGGGCCGGCCCGGAACGAGCGCGGTGGTGATCACCACGTCGAAGCCCTTGATCGCGTCTTCCAAAGCCTGCTGCTGGGCGGCCTTTTCGTCGTCGGTGAGTTCACGGGCGTAGCCGCCCTCACCGGCGGCGTCGATGCCGAGGTCGAGCCACTGGGCGCCGACGGACCGGACCTGGTCGGCGACCTCGGGGCGCACGTCGTATCCGGTGGTGCGGCCGCCGAGCCGCTTGGCCGTGGCCAGCGCCTGCAGGCCCGCGACACCGACACCGAGCACGAGCACGGTCGCGGGCTTCACGGTCCCGGCGGCGGTGGTCAGCATGGGGAAGAACCGGGTCGACTGCTCGGCAGCCAACAGCACGGCCTTGTATCCGGCGACGTTGGCCTGCGAGGACAGCGCGTCCATCACCTGGGCACGCGAGATACGCGGGATCGCCTCGACGGCGAAGGCGCGGACACCGGCCTCACGCAGAGCACCGATCTTGTTGTCCGCGTTGCGCGGTGCGAGGAATCCGATCAGGGTCGTACCGGAGCCGAGCTTGGCGATCTCGGCGTCGGTGGGCGGCGCGACCTTGACCACGACGTCGGCCTTCCACGGGTCACCGATCTCGGCACCCGCATCGATGTATGCCTCGTCGGGGATCAGGGCGCCGAGCCCGGCTCCCGCCTCCACGACGACGTGCACTCCGCTCTTCACCAGGCTCGGGATGATCTTGGGTACCAGCGCGACACGGCGCTCGCCTGCATTGGTCTCTCGGACCACGCCGACCCGCGTCCCCGCGGGGTCACGCGGCTGCGTGCCCAGCGGCGCGTCGGCGCTCTGAGTAGTCTCCACTGGCAACTTCCTTACTCGTGGTGGCAGCTGGCCCCCGACTGTGCGGTGGACCGCCTCGATCCGGCCGCGAATCCCCCGAACTTACTCACTGGTAAGTTCGCGAGAATCCTCGCAACCATACCGGGTCAGCGGTGAGCGTAGCGGAGAGCAACATCACAATGCGAAGCGAGAAGCACATTCACTTCTCTTTTCGCCGATGCCGACGGCGAATCCCCTTACCCCGTAAAGTCTCACCGGTGACCGCCTGCATCTTCTGTGCGATCGTCGCCGGGACCGCCCCGGCCACGGTCGTTCACGAGGACGAACACCTTATCGCCTTCCTGGACATTCGTCCAATTACGCGGGGCCACACCTTGATCGTCCCCAAGCGGCACGCCACGAACCTCGACGACCTCACACCCGCCGACAGCGCCCGCATCTTCGCGTTCGGACATCGGCTCGCCCGGGCCCTGCGCCGAGGTGAGCTGCACGCCGACGGCGCGAACCTGGTCCTGAACGACGGCAGCGCCGCCTTCCAGACCGTTCACCACGTCCACCTGCACGTCGTGCCCCGCCGCCGGGGCGACACACTCGGCTTCGCAGCCGGATTCCTGCTGCGCAGACCGCACGACCCGATCGCCACCGCCGCCGCGATCCGCGCCGGACTCGACCGTCACACCGACACACCGGAGCCGCAGTCATGAGCGAACGAATCAGGTACGCGCGCATCGCCGCGCCGAGCGACAGCGAGGCGCAGCGATGAGCATCGCACCCGATCAGGGCCGGACCACAGCTTTACTGACCAGTCAGTGGGAGGCGATCGCGCGCCTGGTCACAGACCTGGACGAGGATACGTGGCGTACCCCCGCCCCGTTGCCGGGCTGGACCGTATTCGACGTGGTCGCCCACATCGTCGGCACCGAATCCATGCTGCTGGGCATCCCCACGCCCGAGTCCGAATCGGACGTGACCGCACTCCCGCACGTGCGCAACGAGATCGGCGCCTTCAACGAGCTCTGGCTGGAGGCCCTGCGGCCGCTGTCCGGCGCCGAACTGCTGGCGCGCTACACCGACGTGGTCACGCGGCGCGCGGCGGCACTGACCGCCATGGACGACGCGGCGTGGACGGAACCGGCGCAGTCCCCCATCGGCATCGTGCCCTACGGCCGGTTCATGGAGGTCCGGCTGTTCGACTGCTGGATGCACGAACGCGATATCGCCGACGCGCTCGGCGTCGCGATGGACGAGGACACCGACCGGGGCGCAACGGCTTTCGGCCAGCTGACCGCGACCCTGGGCCGCTCGATCGGCAAGGGCGCGCAGGCGCCGGACGGGTCCCGGATCACCGTCGAGCTGACCGGGCCGCTCGGCCGCACCCTGCACCTGGCGGTGGGCGGCCGCGCCGAACAGGTCGCCGAACTCGACGGGCCCGCGACCGTCACCCTCGCGATGCCAGCGGACCTGTTCGCCCGGCTGCGCGGCGGCCGCACCTCCGCGAGCGCCCGGACGGACGAGATCACGATCACCGGCGACACCGCACTGGGCGAACGGATCGTGGCCAACCTGGGCTTCACCATCTGATCCGGGATGCGATTGTTCCTGTCCAGCTACCGATTCGGCGACCACTACGACCGGTTCGCCGAACTGGCGGGCGGGCCGGGGCCGATCGCGGTGATCCCCAACGCCTGTGACGCCTGGCCACGAGCCTGGCAGGCCGCGGTGACCAGCGATCTGGTGCCGTTGCGCCGCCGAGGCTTCCGGCCGGAGGTGCTGGATCTGCGCGAATTCGCCGGGCGCGCAACGGAACTGGAACGCCGACTGCGCTCCTACCCTGCGGTGTGGGTGCGCGGCGGCAACACCTTCGTATTGCGCGCCCAATGTGCCCGCAGCGGAGCGGATCTCGTGCTGCCCGCGCTGCTCGCCGAGGACGCGCTGCTCTACGCCGGCTACAGCGCCGGCGCCTGCCTGCCGACCCCGGATCTGCACGGCTTGGAGAGCTCGGACGACCCGGACGAGGTCTTGCCCACCTGTGGTGTCGAACCTCGGTGGGACGGACTGGGCTTGGTCGACCACCGCATCGTGCCCCACGTCGATTCGCCCGGTACGGATCCCGACGGTCACGGCACGCGGCTGGCGGCCGAGTTCCGCGCCCGGGGCATCCCGCACTGGGCTCTGACCGACGCCGACGCGGTGGTCGTGGACGGCGCGCGAACCGACGTGCTGGCTGCACGGAACTGAGCGGAGCGCGCGGCGCCCGAATCCGGCCCGACCGGGCGTCGTCGCGCGCACACCGCGATCTCGCGGGCCGAGACCCACGCCGTCCGGACCGCCCGGAGACCAATTTGTTTCTGGCACCGAAATACCCCGTCCGATTTTCGGCACACGACATCAGGGCGCCGTGACGGGAATACCGCAATCCAATTTCCTCGCCTTACTGACAAATTCAGGTTGTGAATCGCGCATTTCCCGATCGCCGAAACCGCCGAGTGGAGTCCGATTTTCGCCATAGGATACGCGGCATGGAGGTTCACACCCGGCAGTTGCAGTACTTCATAGCGGTAGCCGAGGAGCTCAGCTTCACCCGGGCGGCCCAGCGTCTTCACGTATCCCAGCAGGGCCTGAGCGCGCAGATCAAACAGCTGGAACACGTGATGGATGTGGTCCTGTTCTCCCGCACCACGCGCTATGTCGAACTGACCGCCGCCGGCGAGGTTTTTCTCCGGGACGTCCGGGGCACGCTGAACAGCCTGGACGCCGCCGTACAGCGGGCGCGAGCCACCCACCGCGGCCAGCAGGACCGGCTGGTGCTCGGCGCGCTGGAGGGTGCGGCGCTGACGCTGACCGAGCCGATCCTGTCGACGTTCCGGGAGCAGCATCCGGGCGTCACAGTGGAACTGCGCCAGTTCACCTACCAGGACCCGTCGGCCGGCCTCAGCACCGGCGCGGTGGACGTGGCGTTCACGCGGCGGCCGTTCGTCGACGACGGGGTTCGGTTCGAATCGCTGTTCGCCGAACCGCTGATGGTGATGGTGCCCTCCAGTCACCGGCTGGCCGGGCGCACCGAGGTGTTCGCCCGGGATCTGCTGGGCGAACCGCTGCTCGGCGCGGTCACGACCGACCCGGTCTGGAATGCGTTCTGGGAATTGACCGACCACCGCAACGGTGTTCCCGCGCCGGTGGTGTCACGGTCCAATTCGCTGCTCGAGGAATTGCACAAGGTGGCCACCGGCGTCGGCATCGTGCTCACGGTGGCGTGCGCCCGATGGATTCCGTTTCCCGGAATTCGATTGGTGCCCATTGCCGACGTGCCGCCGAACGAGGTGGCGGTCGGGTGGCGCGGCAGCCACGAAACACCCCTGGTCCGGTCGTTCGTCCAGGTCGCACGCTCGATCCGGGATGCGCATCCCGAGCTGGTCGAGCAACTACAGAAGCCCGATTTCACGGACTGCACGGTACCGCCGCACCTGTAACTCTCGTTCGACAACAAAATGTTGTCGCTGCCCAGAAAACAGTGGTTTCTCTTCCATTTCCCTCCGCCCTACTGTTTTCGGGGTGAGCAGCGGCGCTCACGACAGCGGCGAACTCGTGCCTCCGATATTCGGGCCGGAGCTCGATATTCGCCGATGTAAGTTCGAACGAAGGAGAAACACGATGGGTTCCGTGGAACAGATGCTGCTGCAGGCCCTGCTCAGCCAGCTGACGAAGTCGCTGAGCGGCGCCGCCGGCAGCCACGCCTGACCGGTCGCGATGAGCAGCCGCCGCACCCCTCCCATGTGGTCATCATCCCGGGGTGCGGCGGGCTCGCACAGCGTCGCGCTCGCCGCCGCGAGAGCACGTACGCTACGTACCCGAACCTTCTTGCATTCGATTCTATTGCGCGGCAGTCTATTTCGGCGCGAGCATGCGTCGGGCGGCGTCCTTGATCACGGAACGCTGCCGGTCCGGGCTCCAGTCGGGGCCCACGGCGAACCGCAGCACCTGCGGAACCGCGTTGGGGTAGGTGACCAGGCTCAGCAGCAGGATCAGCACCTGCTCCGGCGGTAGGTCGGCGCGGATGAGGCCGCGGCGCTGCGCGTCGGCGATCTTGCCCGACTTGGCCGCGTAGCGCGCCACCCGGTACTCCGCCGCGGTCTCGGATTCGGGGCCGATCTCCAGGGCTTCCCACAGGGTGAGCCGCAGAAATTCCGGGTGGTCCCGGAGGTAGTCGAGGTGGCCGTCGAGCCAGGCGTCGAGGTCCTCGATATCGATACTGACCGCGGCCGCGACCTCCTGGACGGCGCGTTCCAGCACCTGCTCGAACAGCTGCTGCTTGTCGCCGAAATACGCATAGATCAGCTGCTTGTTGGCCTTGGCGGCCTTGGCGATCCGGTCGATCCGCGCACCCGCGATGCCGAAGCCGGCGAACTCGGCCGTGGCGGCGGCGAAGATGCGCGCCTTGGTGGCCTCGGGATCGCGGGTCGCGGACATTCGACGATGGTAACCAACTATCCGGTTGACAACGGCCGGGGCGGCGCTGGAATATCTCCAACCAACTAGTTAGTTACCTTCTTCGAGGTGCAGCGCCGCACCGAAACACCCGCGACCGCACGGAGATCGCCATGTCAGTCCTCCAGACCCGCACCCACCCAACGACTCCGACCCCACCCGCCCCCTACCCCGACCGCTGGCGGGTCCTGC
This sequence comes from Nocardia stercoris, assembly GCF_003696265.1. Lineage (GTDB taxonomy): Bacteria > Actinomycetota > Actinomycetes > Mycobacteriales > Mycobacteriaceae > Nocardia > Nocardia stercoris. The sequence continues at coordinate 74,175 of NZ_RFFH01000006.1, forward strand.
CGGTGATCCTGTCGGCGATGTTCATGGCGATGTTCGACTGGTTCGTGGTCAACGTGGCCGCGTCCTCGCTCCAGCACGACCTGCACGCCGGGCAGGCCGCCCTCGAAATGATCATCGGCGGTTACGGATTCGCCTACGCCTCGGCCCTGATCACCGGCGGCCGGCTGGGCGACCTGTACGGCTACCGCACCCTGTTCGTGCTCGGCATGCTGAGCTTCGGATTCGCCTCGCTGCTCTGCGGATTGGCCTCCGGCGCCTGGATGCTGGTGGCCTTCCGCATCCTGCAGGGCGCGACCGCGGCCCTGATGGTGCCGCAGCTGCTGGCCCTGATCAACACCCTGTTCCCGGTCACCGAACGGCCCAGGGCGATGGCGGCTTTCGGCGCCACCATCGGGCTGGGCGCGGTGTCGGGCCAGGTGCTGGGCGGCGTACTGCTCGACGCCGACCTGTTCGGCTGGGGCTGGCGCACCATCTTCTACATCAACGTTCCGATCGCCGCGGTGGCCGCGCTGCTGGCCGCGCGCTGGCTGCCCGCCCAGCGCGCACCCGAACGCCCGAGCCTGGATCCCATCGGCGCCCTGGGCATCTCGACGGCGCTGGCCGCGCTGCTGGTTCCGATCACGGTCGGCCGCAGCACGGGCTGGCCGCTGTGGACCTGGGTGAGTGCGGCCGCGTCGGTTCCGCTGTTGGCGCTCGTGCTGCGCTACGAGCGGCGCCTCGCCGCCCGGGGTGGGCGGCCGGTGCTGGACACAGCCATGATCCGCGAGCGGGTATTCGGCGCCGGGATGGTCATCTCGGGCGGCTACCTGGCCTTCTTCGCCGGATTCATGCTGTGCCTGACCCTGCTCCTGCAGGACGGCCTGCATCTGACACCGCTGCGGGCCGGGCTCACCTTCGCCCCGCTGGGCATCTGTTTCGCGAGTTCGTCGCTGCTGCTCGCCCGCCGGGTCGCGGCCCGGTTCGGCAACCGGGTGATCGTGATCGGCACCCTCACCTCGCTCACCGGGACCGTGCTGACGCTCGGGGTGCTACTGGCCGCCGGACCCGGAATCACCGCCTGGGCACTGGTTCCCGGCATGATGATCGTCGGTCTCGGCAACGGGATGACCATTCCCTCGGCACTGGGCGCGGTGCTGTCGTCGGGTATCCGCCCGGAACAGGCGGGCATGGCGGCCGGCGCGCTCACCACCGCCCAGCAGTTCGGTAATGCGGTGGGCGCCACGGTGATCGGCACCATTTTCTTCTCGGTTCTCGGAACCGCTACCGCCACCGGTGATTACGTGACGGCCATGGCCGCCGCGACGGCGGCCGGTCTGGTGATCCTGGCCGTGGTGCTCGCCGCGGCCTGGGCTCTGCCGCGCCACGCCGCGTGAACGCGACACCGCGCCCGGCCGCAGGCGCGGACGGGCGCGGTGCAGTGAACCGCGCGCTACCGCCGAACCGAAGAGTGTGCAGAAGCTCCGGCGGCTACGCGGAGGCTCAGGACAGCGCGAGCGGGGTGGACGACAGTCCGCCGACCACGCCGAGCGCACCCGCGCTCTGGCTGATCAGCAGGCTGCCGACGGCGGAGCCCGCGCCGGTCAGCGCGCTGGAACCGGCGTCCGCGCCGGTCACCAGGGCCTGCAGGCCGTTGCTGGTGAGGAGGATTCCGAGATTGGTGAAGGTGGCGACAGAGCCCATTGTCAATTTCCTTGCTTGTTTGGAACAGGTATCGGGTCGGTGATCGCGGGCCGCGAACGCACCGGCGTTCGCGCGATCGTTCAGGAGGCCGAGGCGCTGCCGGTGAAGAAGGCGCGGCCCACGCCGGACACCGAACCGGCCAGCGTGGCCAGAAGCAGAGTGACGGTGCCGGAGGCACCGTCGACCAGGGTGGCGCTGGCGGGCGCGATCGCATCCGCCGAGGTCGGGTTGGTGATCATTCTGTTCTTCCTCACTTTTTCGGGTCGGCCGATCGACGCGGATCGGCCACACACTGCGCGCGGGCGGGCCCGTTGCCGCCGGGGCCGAGGTACGGCCACGGTCGGTATTCGCCCTCCCGCATACCCCGATTCCAGCCATCTGAAGTATTTGCATTTCAGATTTGCCCACACCACTGGCGGTAGCCGATGCGGACCCGGAGAGAAGCGACCCGCCGCGATCATCCCATGAATTTTTCGACAGACCGGGGCGGGAGGCATCCCGGCCCGGAGTGGCGGTCGCCCACCACCCCGATCCTCGAGATGGTCCCACCCTAGTCATCCCATGACTTGTAGTACATGGTTTCTTGCTAATCGATGCGGCAACGGCAGATGCGTTCCGCATACATTTCAGCTATCAGTCAGCAATGACGCTCGCGGGCGAGCTAGAGGTAGAGGCCGGTACCGTGCTCGGGACGCTCGTTGGCGACCGCGTGCAGGTCACGCTCGCGCATCACCAGATACGCGTGCCCCTGCACCTCGACCTCGAACTGCTCCTCGGCATTGAACAGGACCCGGTCCCCCAGGCTCACCGCCCGCACATGCGAACCAACCCCGCACACCTCGCCCCAGGTCAGGCGCTTGGCCACCTGCGCGGTCGCGGGAATGAGAATGCCGCCCGTGCTCCGCCGCTCGCCGGCCTCCTGGGACACGCGAACCATGACCCGGTCGTGCAACATCTGGATTTCGAGCTTGGGATCCGACACCGCGGCAGTCTACTGCGGGCCGCATACCGCCCGGACCCGCAGTAGGTTCGTAGCGTGGACCTGAAGACCCTGGAAGACCGGCTCCCCGCCGGAACCGTCGTCACCGATCCCGACATTCTGGCCGGTTACCGGCAGGATCGCGCCCTCGACCCCGCCGCCGGCACGCCACTGGCACTGGTCCGGCCGCAGACCACCGCCGAGGTGTCGGCCGTCCTGCGCTGGGCCTCGCAGCACGGGGTGCCGGTGGTGCCGCGCGGCGCCGGGACCGGGCTGTCCGGCGGCGCGACCGCGCAGGACGGCGCCCTGCTGCTGAGCACCGAGCGGATGCGCGCGATCACCATCGACCCGGTCACCCGGACCGCGGTGACCCAGCCGGGCCTGCTGAACGCCGAGGTCAAGCGCGCGGCCGCAGCCGAGGGCCTGTGGTATCCGCCGGACCCGTCGTCGTTCGAGATCTGTTCCATCGGCGGCAACGCCGCCACCAACGCCGGCGGCCTGTGCTGCGTGAAGTACGGCGTCACAACCGATTACATCCTCGGGCTGGAGGTGGTACTCGCCGACGGCACGGTGGTCCGGCTCGGCGGCCCGCGATTGAAGGACTCCGCCGGGCTCTCGCTGACCAAGCTCTTCGTCGGCAGCGAGGGCACCCTCGGCGTCATCACCGAACTCACGCTGCGGCTGCTGCCCGCCCAGCCGCCCCAGGCCACGGTCGTCGCGAGCTTCCCGACGGTGGAAAGCGCCGGCGCGGCCATCCTCGCCGTCACCGGGCAGCTGCGGCCGTCGATGCTGGAATTCATGGACGCGGTCGCGATCGGCGCGGTCGAAGACGAGCTGCGTATGGGCCTGGACCGGTCCGCCGCCGCCCTGCTGGTCGCCCGCTCGGACGCGCCCGGTGAATTCGCCGCCGCCGAAGCGGCCGTCATCGAGGCCGCCTGCACCGAGGCGGGCGCCACCGAGGTGTTCCGCACGCTGGATCCCGAAGAGGGCGAGGCGTTCTGCGCGGCCCGGCGCTTCGCGATCCCCGCGGTCGAACGCAAGGGACCGCTGCTGCTCGAGGACGTCGGCGTGCCGCTGCCCCGGCTCACCGAGCTGGTCACTGGGATCGCGGAGATCGCGCGGCGGCGGGACGTGCTGGTGTCGGTGATCGCGCACGCCGGCGACGGCAACACCCACCCGCTGATCGTCCACGACCCGAACGATCCGGACGAGACCGCCAGGGCCAACCAGGCGTTCGGCGAGATCATGGACCTGGCCATCGCGCTCGGCGGCACCATCACCGGTGAACACGGCGTGGGCCGGCTCAAGAAGGCCTGGCTGCCCGATCAGCTGGGCCCCGACGTGATGGCCCTGACCCAGCGCATCAAGGACGCCCTGGACCCGGCCGGGATTCTCAATCCCGGCGCGGTGCTGTAACAATTCTCACCCAGGGCCACGGATGTATTCCGCGGCCGAAGGAGTTGGACCGGACATGACGACGCGACTCGAGCACAACAGCGACGCGAACCGCTACGAACTGTATGTCGACGATCAGTTGGCTGCCTACGCGGACTACACGGAGAACACCGGACGCAAGGTCCGCGATTTCGACCACACCGTGACGGTTCCCGAATTCCGGGGTCGCGGACTCGCCGGCCGGGTTGTGGAATTCGCATTGCAAGGATCGCGCGCGGACGGATTCACCGTCCTGCCGTCGTGTTCCTATGTCGAGAAATTCGTGACCGAACATCCCGAGTTCGACGACATCCTCGCTCGCTGACGCGTGCCGCTGAGCCGGGCCGCCCGCGACCGGCTCAGCGGGTGGCGTCGCGGGACGCGCGGCGCCACACCGAGTACTGCTGATCGCTGGGTGTCCGTAGTGCCTGGATCACCCGCTGGTTGTCGAATCCGGGCAGGGCGGACAACCTGCTGCGGAAAGCCCGGTCCGCGGCGGAATTCGGTACCACACATCCGTTTCCGCGCACGCCGATGAGCACGAAGAAGACCCCCTCGGTGAACGGCCCATCCGACGTCGTGATGATCCGCACCTCGTGAAGTTCGTGCCACAGAACCTCTTCGATCCGCCCGTTGTCCAACGTGCGCCGGACGAAGCTGTCGTTGATCTCGACCCCGGCCATGCCTCCATATTGCTCCGCGCACGCGCACACGCCTAGCGTCCGAATCGGACAAAAATGAATGAGATTACAGGTGCAAGAACATCATTCGCGCACATCCACCGCACCGGGTGCGCTGCGCACCGTCGAAATCACGTTGACCAGCAGATTGTGCCCGAAGCAAGGCCCCGGACGGATGCGGCATTCGCTCGTGGCGAATGACACGGTCGCCGGGGCGCCGAAGTAACAGCGACTTGCCGTCTCACCCGGCGAGCCGGGCATTTCCGATCATGGGTCAGTTCGCGGACGCGGTTCCGTTGAGTACCCGGCCGATCCACACCGAGATGTTTCCGGTCACGACCGAACCGGTTCCGGCACTGCCGATCGCGTTGCCGGCCGAACCGGGTGTCACGTTGCTCGACGCGGTGGCCGCGCTGCCGGCGAGCGTGCCGCCCAGCTCGATCGCGGACTGCGGGTTCAGCAGCGCGGCAGCCGAACCCGGGTTCGCCGAACCCGCCGCCAGCAGGTCGCCGAGCGCGGTGGTGGCGGAGCCGAGGATGCCGGGGGCGCCGTTGGTGCCGGCGGCCGAGACCGGGCTCAGCAGCAGGGCGGCGGCGCCGTCGATCGCGGCGGAACCGGTGTTCACGGTGGTTCCGTCAGCGGACGCCGGGCCGGCGGCAATGGTGGCGACGGCGGACGTGGCAATGAGCGCCAAGCCCAGTCGGACGGTGGTGGATAAACGTGTTGTCATGCCACGCAACATAGTGAATCGCGACCGTTTCAAACATATCCGGATTGTGAACGTTATACTACCGTGATCCAAATAAATGGTCACTTGTCCAAAAAGTACGAATGACCAGCCGCCGGGTCACGGAATGAATCTTTCAGAATGACGAATCGAAAAGGGCCCGCAGGCACGGAAAAGGGAAACCTTCACCGCGCCCCACGGGCCGCGTTTACCGGGAATTCGGTTGTCAGGGAACCGGAACGGGGATGACCGAACCGGGGATCAGGCCCGCCGAACCGGTGACACCGGTACCGGCGGCGACGGACCCCGCACCCGCCGCCTTCACCAGATCGGCGACCGAACCCGTGCTGACGTTGGTCCAGCCGATCGACGAGAGCGAGCCCAGGATGGTGGCGGCCGAGCCCGGGTTCAGGTTGGCCGACAAGGTACCCAGCACCGTCGCGGCCGAACCCGGATTCAGCTGGGCCGACAGCGCGCCCAGCGCGGTCTCGGCCGAACCCGGGTTCAGGTTCGACGACACCGTGCCCGAGAGGCTGGTGGCCGAGCCGGACCCGAGCGCGTTCCACAGCGCGGCGAGGAAGGCGCCGGCGGCGGTGCAGCCGGCGTTGGCGCCGAAGCCGGAGGCCGGGCTCAGGAAGAAGGCCGCGGAACCGTCGATCCCGGCGGAACCGGTGTTGATCGTCGGCCCGGGGGTGCAGTCGCCGGTGCCGGCGGTATCGGCCGGGGCAGCCGCATCGGCAGTGGCGACAAGGGGTGTGCCCGCGGTCGGGTCGGCGGCCGCCGAGCCGGCGAAGGCCACCGCGGCGGCGGTGCAGCCGGCCAGGGCGAGGCCCAGGATGGAAGTGGAAGTGCGTGCGCTCATACCTGGCAATTTAGTGACTCAAGCCCGTTTCAGATACGTGTTTCGGTGCGCGAGTGTCGTTCAGGGGACTGGAGTCCTACTCAGCGGTAACCCGCGTAACGAGCGGCCGCGGATCGCGATATCGCCGAAATCCACCCCGGACCGGGAACGGCCCGATGGCACGCCGAGAGAACCTCGGGGGCCACCGGGCCGTACTCGACGTGCGGAAACCGCCGGCGGGCAGCGAACCTCACCGCCCGCCGGAGCGGACGATCAGGGAACCGGAACGGGGATGACCGAGCCCGGGATCAGGCCGGCCGAACCGGTGACGCCGTTGCCCACGGTGACCGAACCCTGGCCGGCGGCACCCACCAGCGCGCCGATCGAGCCCGTGCTCACATTGGTCCAGCCCAGCGACGACAGCGAGCCCAGAATCCTGGTGGCCGAGCCCGGGTCGAGGTTGGAAGACAGCGTGCTCGAGCCGTTCGCGGAACCGGAACCGAGCGCGGTCCACAGCTGCGCGAGGAAGGCACCGACCGCGGTGCAACCGGCATTGGCACCGAAGCCGGAGGCCGGGCTCAGGAAGAAGGCCGCGGCACCGTCGATTCCGGCGGAACCGGTGTTGATCGTCGGTCCGCTGGAGCAGGTGGGGGTGGTGCCGGGGAGGACGTCGATGTCGGCGGCCGTGGCGGCCGCCGGGGCGGCGGTACTGGCGTCGGCCAGTGCGGGTCCGGCGGCGGCGATGGTCGCGGCCGCGCAGCCCACGAGGGCGTAGCCCAAGCGGAACGAGGTGGAGGTGCGTGCACTCATACCCCGCAACCTAGTGAATCGATAACGTTTCAGACAAGACTTTCGCGGCGAAACTATCGGTTCCGTCCACATAGTCCTACTGAGCGGTAATCGGTGTAACGAAAGCCGGACCACAGCGATCGCGGCACCGCACCGACAAATGACCGATGGCCCGCAGGCTCTCGAGCATAGCGCTCACGAGCCTGCGGGCCACAGAATCGGCGGGGATCACCCACCCAGCGGGATCAGCCGCGCAGCAGCGCCCGCGACATCACCAGCCGCTGAATCTGGTTGGCGCCCTCGTTACGACGACGAGCTGATCACCCGGCGTCAGGCTCTGTAGCATCCGGTGCGGCTGGCATAGCATCAGACGTGTCGTGGAATGTCAATGATCAACAATCGACCGGTGAGGTCCGTGCGAACTCGCCGGAAGAAGGTGATGATGATGACCAACAAGACGCACCGAACTGCCACGTGTCGGCTGCTCGCGAATGTCGCGCTCGTTGGAGCCGCGATAGCGGTTCCGATGACGGCGGTGGTTCCCGCCATGGCTGCGACGACGCCCTTGCCCGGTGTGGTGCAGAGCGATCACGCTGGGTACGGCGGCGATGACGGCAACGGTCAGGGCGGTGACCGGGGTAATGGTGGTGGGAACCACGGTGGCTGGAACCACGGCGGTTGGGCCGATGGCGATTGGGGCGACTTCGGCGATTGGGGTAGTGGCGACTTGTTCGGCAGTGGCTAACCGAACGGATCTGCGCAGGATAGACCGCCACACCAATCCGGCTCGAAGCCGATCGACAACGGCGATGCCAGCTCCCCAACGAGTGATCCGTTCAACTGGATACCCGAAGCAACTTGCACCGCTCGCGGATAGGTCGTCTGTCCGCCTCACCGGTGTTGAAGCGGGCGGCCTGAAACCGGCCGACGGCCTGGAGGTGGCCTGAGATGGGATCTCGGCACACGACCAGGCCGTCAGGATCGGGGAATCAGCCCCTGAGCAGGGCGCGGCTCATGACCAGCCGCTGAATCTGGTTGGTGCCCTCGTAGATCTGCGTGATCTTCGCGTCGCGCATCATCCGCTCCACCGGGAAGTCGGTGGTGTAGCCGGCGCCACCGAACAGCTGCACCGCGTTGGTGGTGACCTCCATGGCCACGTCCGAGGCGAAGCACTTGGCGGCCGCGGAGATGAAGCCCAGGTTCTTCTCGCCACGCTCGGCGCGGGCCGCCGAGGTGTACACCATCAGGCGGGCGGCCTCGACCTTCATCGCCATGTCGGCCAGCATGAACTGGGTGTTCTGGAAGTCGGCGATCGCCTTGCCGAACTGCTTGCGGTCCTTGGTGTAGGCCAGCGCGGCGTCCAGGGCACCCTGCGCCAGGCCGACGGCCTGCGCGCCGATGGTCGGGCGGGTGTGGTCCAGAGTCTGCAGCGCGGTCTTGAAACCGGTGCCCTCGGCGCCGATGATGCGGTCGCCCGGGATGCGGCAGTTCTCGAAGTACAGCTCGGCGGTCGGCGAACCCTTGATGCCCAGCTTGTGCTCGAGCGGGCCGACCACGAAGCCCTCGTCGTCGATGTGGACCATGAACGCGGAGATGCCGTTGGCACCCTTCTCCGGGTCGGTCACAGCCATCACGGTGTACCAGGAAGACTTGCCGCCGTTGGTGATCCAGCACTTGGAACCGTTGATGATCCAGTCGTCACCGTCGCGGCGGGCGCGGGTGCGCATGCTCGCGGCGTCGGAGCCGGCCTCGCGCTCGGACAGCGCGTAGGAGGCCATCTTGCCGGCCACCAGGTCGCCCAGCACCTTCTGCTTCAGCTCCTCGGAGCCGTTGAGGATCAGGCCCATGGTGCCCAGCTTGTTCACCGCCGGGATGAGCGACGAGGAACCACAGACGCGCGCCACCTCCTCGATCACGATGCAGGTGGCGACCGAGTCGGCGCCCTGCCCGCCGTACTCCTCGGGCACGTGGACCGCGTTGAAGCCCGAGGCGTTCAGCGCGTCGAGCGCCTCCTGCGGGAAGCGCGAGTTGCCGTCGACGTCCTTCGCGTAGGGCGCGATCTCCTTTTCACAGAGCGCGCGGATGGCCTCACGCAGCTCGTTGTGCACGTCGTCGAGCTGAAAGAGACCGAAATCGGGATTACCCGCCATGGAACACTGCTCCTGAATCGTGGGTGGAATCTCCGTGGAGGCTAACCACCAGCATCTCGGCACTGAGTGCCACTCGCATCCAGTATAAAGCCCACCCAATCCGGCGCGCCTCGGGATGTTCGCCACACAGCGTGGCACTCAGTGTCAGGTGAGGCGTGTGCCCCGCATCACAGATTACCCAGGCGCTCGGCCAACAGATCGGCAACCCGGCGGGGCGACATGTTCCCGGGCACCACCGCCACCACCAGCTCCTCCGCCGGCCCGCGCGGGATCGCCGCCAGCGCCGCCCGCAACTCCCCCGGCCCCGCCTCCGCCTGCCCGCGCAGCATCCGCCGCAACAGATAGTTGTGCGTGGCCGTCACCGCCGCGGTGAACTGGATCAGCCGCAGATCCGCCACCTCCGGCCGGCGCTCCCGCAGGAACTCGGTGAACAGCCGCTCGTACCGGAACACGGTGACGATCTCCCGATCCCGCAGCGCCGGCACCTCCCGCACCACCTGATACCGCCGCGCCGCCAACTCCCGCGTCTGCGTGAACCGCTCGAACAAGCCGACGATCGCCTCACACACGGCATCCCACGGATCCCCTTGCGCCGCACCGAGATACCCCCGAGCCCAGGCCAGCTGCGCCTCGTGATCCGCGAAGACCACATCCTCCTTCGACCCGAACTGCCGAAAGAACGTCCGTCGCGAGATCCCCGCCGCCGCCGCGATCGCGTCCACCGACGTCGCCTCGTACCCCTGCTCGGCGAACAACCGCAGCGCATGGTCGATCACCCCGAGCCGAAACCTGGCCGCCTCGTCGCCCGCCGCCAAGGGCACCTGTGCCTCACTCACAGGTCAACGGTAGCGACCGCCCCCGCATCCGCCCCGGTTCGCCACCGGCGCGCACTGCTTCCCCACGGTTCCACCGCCCGTCGACGGCCGAATCACTCGGGCCGGGGCGGCAATCCGCCCCGGCCCGGGCATCGGTCGAGCAGTTCAGCCGAGCGCGTGACCGCAGTTCCGGCAGAATCGCTCACCCTCGTGGCGTTCCGTACCGCAATTGGCGCAGAAGTGCGCGACCTCCGTCAGCGTCGATTCCGGGGCTACCGCCTCCGGTCCACCAACCGGACCCGGCGGCGGCGCCGCGGTCACCCCCGGTTCGGCCGCCTCATCCGATACCGCTGCCGTGTCGGCCGACGGCGTCGCGATGGTCACCGACTTCCACTGCTCGGCCATCGGCGGTGCGGTCGACGGCGCCCGGCCGAAGGCACTCGCGGTAGTGGGTTCGCCCGGCTGCGCCGAAGCTCCCGAAGGCGTTCCGGACACCGGCTGCACCGGGCCCGCTACCGGCGGCGGGCCGCCACGGCGGCGCAGGAACGATACGGCCGCGGCCAGACCCAGAACCAGTGCGATCCCGGCGCCCAGCAAGTACCACTTCCAATTACTACTGCTACCCGCGGCCTGCGGCCCGGCGATGTCGACGTTGTGGGACTTCAAGAACGTCACCAGATCGTCGGTGTCGGTGATGAAGTTGAAGTTCGCATCACCGGTGCTCTTCAACACGTTCACCCCGACGACATCGCCGTTCTTGTCGACTGTCGGCCCGCCGGACATGCCGCCGCTGAGTTCGGAATTGACCTCCAGCTGCACCACACCGGACGGCGAGACCTGCTGGCTGGAAATCGTTCCCGTCTTGAAGGACGCTCGGGCGATCTGGCTCTGATCCGCACCGCCCCGCAGCTGCGCCGGGAAACCGATGGAGGTGATCTGATCGCCCTGCTTCGGCGTGCTCGACGCGATGCTCAGTGCCGGGGTCGGCTTGGACATGTTGGGCAGCTTCAGCAACGCGACGTCACCCTTGTCCGGCGAGCGGAAGTCGACGACCTGCACGGTGGTCGGGCTCGTGATGGTAGCGCCGTCGACCCCTTGCGGCTGAACGGCTTCCACATTCGAGATGACCGGGCTGCCCTTCTCCTTACCTTCGACGGTCCACGTGTCGACCGCCTCGTTGTACAAGTTCATGGCGTTCTGGTCGGTCAGGAACTGCTGCAGGACGGCGGTACGTCCCACCGCCGGATCCACGCAGTGACCCGCGGTGACCATCTGCGCGGACCCGCTCACGTAGAAGGCGGAACAGGTCGAATACGTGGCGACCGCGTCGGGGGTCCAGGTGTCGTGGCCGTTGCTGGCGTATTTCGCGGGGATCAGGATGTTCCCGATCCACTGGGTCTCGAGCAGCACGACGGACTTCTCGAGGGCCGCGTCGTTGACAGCCTGGGCGTGCGTGATCGGTGCGCCGGCGAGCATGGGCCCGACGAGCAGTAGCGCTGCGGCCGCGGAACGGGCCGCTGGGGTGACAAGCGTGGTCTTCATGGGAGTTCCTCGCCTCGGATGCGCGGGCAGGACAACGCCGCATACCCACGCTGTGAGTACCTACGGATCGAATGCGCCGGACCTCCTTCCGCCGAACAGAAGGTGGCTGCTCCGAAGGGACACAGAGCCGGGGAGTTGCGGCGCCGGGCCGGTCGGGCCGGCACCACCTCGGGTATCCGGATCGGCGCCGAACGCAGCTGCAGCGGTTCGAATATCGAGAACCGCCGGCTCACCCTCCCGGCCGATGACCGATCCCGCCGGCCGCGGAAGCACGCTGCGCACGGGACCTCCTGGAAGCCTGTCCGCCCTCCCCGTTCAGCCCGCTTACCAGATCAGTATGATCTCCGGCCCGGCTCTCCGGAACTCCCGTGCGCAACCGAGATCATCCGGCGACCGGAGCGCAGCGCAGCGGTGACGGCACCACATCCGGCGGGCGCGGGCGCTGATGCCCGCTACATCAGGAGTAGAAGTTCTGTCCCCACTCCTGCGGGCCGACGGTGAACCGTTCCGGGTGCTCGCGGCGCAGCAGCTGATATCGCTCGCTCACCGCGTCGATCCCCTGGTGGATCGAATATCCGTAGGCGTCGCGCAACGCCTTGATCGCCGCGACGACTCGGCCGGCGTAGATGTCCTCGTCGCCCGGCTCGGATGCGATGTCAGCCAAGGAGTTTCGTGCGCAGAGCGTCGTCCTTCGCCAGCACCAGCTGCTCCAGGTTCGCCTGGAACTCCACCATGCGGGTGCGCAGCGCCGGGTCGGACGCGGCGAGAATGCGGACCGCGAGCAGGCCGGCGTTGTGGGCGCCGCCGATCGACACGGTGGCGACCGGGACACCGGCCGGCATCTGGACGATGGACAGCAGGGAATCCATGCCGTCGAGGTGCTTGAGCGGGACCGGGACGCCGATGACCGGCAGCGGGGTCGCGGAGGCGACCATGCCGGGCAGGTGAGCGGCACCGCCGGCGCCGGCGATGATCACCTTGATGCCGCGGCCGGCAGCCGACTTCGCGTAGTCGAGCATGCGCTGCGGGGTGCGGTGGGCGGAGACCACACCCACCTCGAACGGGATGTCGAACTCGCCGAGCGCGGTGGCGGCGGATTCCATTGTGGGCCAGTCGGAGTCACTGCCCATGATCAGGCCGACCAGCGGTCCGGACACATTCTCAGCCATGATGCGGATCCCATCCGTCGGTCCATTCGGCGTGCGACATCCAGTGCGCCGCACGCTCGGCCTTCTCCCGTACCACGGCGACATCGTCACCGAGGATGTTGATGTGCCCGATCTTGCGATCCGGCCGCTCACCCTTGCCGTAGAGGTGCACCTTCGCCTCCGGCATCCGGGCCAGCAGATGGTGCAGCCGCTCGTCCATCGACATCTCGGGCGCCTGCGCGGCACCGAGAATGTTCGCCATCACCGTCACCGGCGCCAGCGGGCGGGTGTCACCGAGCGGGTAGTCCAGCACCGCGCGCAGATGCTGCTCGAACTGGCCGGTCACCGCGCCGTCCATACCCCAGTGCCCGGAATTGTGCGGGCGCATCGCCAGCTCGTTGACCAGCAGCTCGCCGTCGGTGGTCTCGAACAGTTCCACCGCCATCGCACCGGTCACCCCGAGTTCGGCGGCCAGCCGCAACGCCAGCGCCTCGGCCTGGGTGGCGAGCTTGTCGGGCAGGTCCGGCGCGGGCGCGATCACGACCGCGCACTGGCCGTGCCGCTGCACGGTCTCCACCACCGGCCAGGCCGCGGCCTGCCCGTACGGCGAGCGGGCCACCATAGCCGACAGTTCCCGGCGCAGGTCCACCTTCTGTTCGGCCATGAGCGTGGCACCGTGCGCGAGCTGGTCGGCGACGATCCGCTCGACCTCGGCGGCGTCGTCGATCATCCACACGCCGCGCCCGTCGTAGCCGCCGCGCACGGCCTTCAGCACCAGCGGCCAACCGTGCGCGTCACCGAAAGCGACCGCGTCGGCGACGGACTCGACCGCGGTGAACGGCGGCTCGGGCACATTCAGCTCGGCCAGTTTGGTCCGCATCACCAGCTTGTCCTGCGCGTAGATCAGCGCGGACGGCGGCGGCTGCACGTTGACACCCTCGGCGACCAGCGCGCGCAGATGCTCGGTCGGCACACCCTCGTGGTCGAAGGTCAGCGCGTGGGATCCGACCGCGGCCTTACGCAGCGCGGCGAGATCGGTGTGCGAGCCGAGCACCACCTCGGGTGTGACCTGGGCGGCCGGGTCCTCGGGCCGCTCCGCGAGCACCCGGAGTCGCTGCCCGAGCGCCACGGCGGCCTGATGCGTCATGCGCGCCAGCTGCCCGCCACCAACCATGGTCACCGTCGGCATGGCGTACGAATCGAAAGAACGTGCCCTCACGTTCGACTATGGTGTCATCCCCGCCGCGCGGGTCCGGAGCCAGGGCATCATTGCCGCATTCACGCGTCGTCTCCCGGGCCGTCGCGCCGCGTTCACCGGCGCGTCCGGGCCCGGAAATACCGCCCGAACTGTGCGTTTCCCCACCGCACAGCCATCCGGTGTCGGGGTTCTCAGATGTTTGCCACAATGAGCAATTACACTCGCGCGAGTGTCATTTCTCGACGACGTGGTCAACGTCCTTCCCAGATCGCTGCGGGACATGGCGTACCGCCACCGCGAGCTGATCAAGTTCGCAATCGTCGGTGCGACCACGTTCGTGATCGACAGCGGCATTTTCTACGGCCTGAAATTGACGGTCCTCAGCGAGAAGCCGATCACTGCGAAGATCATTTCCGGTGTGGTCGCGGTCATCGCGTCCTACGTGCTCAACCGCGAGTGGTCGTTCAAGGGCCGCGGCGGCCGCGAACGCCACCACGAAGCACTGCTGTTCTTCGTGGTCAGCGGCATCGGCGTGCTGCTGAGCAACCTGCCGCTGTGGGTGTCGCGGTACATGCTGCACCTGCAGGTGCCCCACGTCAGCCTGACCGCCGAGAACATCGCCGACTTCGTCAGCGCGTTCATCATCGGAAATATCCTGCAGATGATCTTCCGATTCTGGTCGATGAAGCGCTGGGTCTTCCCCGACGAAATCGACGCGCTGGTCGAGGAATTCGAAGACCTCTACGAAGAAGAGCACAACGCGGGGCACACCGGCCGAGTCGCGCAGGCCGACTGAATCAGCGCGGTTCACCGACCGCGGCCGGCAACGGCCGGGCGGTCACCTTTCCCAGGAAGATCGCGAACAACGCGGGCCGGCGTCTGTGCAGTTCCAGGCGCCCGCCGTCGGCCTCGACCAGCGCCCGCGCCAGCGCCAGCCCCACACCCGTCGAACCGGCGGCCGAGAACCCGCGATCGAAGATGTGCGGCGCCAGCTCGTCGCTGACCCCCTCGCCCTCGTCGGCGACCTCCACACACACCAGCGGCTCCCGATCCCGGCCGCCGTACACCGTGCGCACCGACACCGTGCAGTCACCGTCACCGTGCTGCAGGGCGTTGTCGACCAGCACCGCCACCGCCTCCCGCAGCCGCGACCCGGTCACAGGCGCGCGCAGCATCGGATCCCCGGACAGGATCAGCTTGCGGCCGGCATCGGTGAACGGGTGCCGCCACTCCCCGACCACGCCGCGCAGTTCGTCGATCACCGCGACCGGGTCCCGGTCGGCGGTGCCGTCGTCGCGGGAAGCCCGGACCAGCTCGTCCATCGCGTCGGTGAGCCGGTCGACCTGCTCCATCGCCTCCTCCGCCTCGTGGACGACGTCCGGGTCGCTGTGCGCGGACAGTTCGTCCAGGCGCAGGCGCACCGCGGTCAACCGGCTACGCAGCTGATGCGACACATCGGCGACCAGCGCGTGCTCGCGCTGCAGCCGGCTCGCGATCTCGAGTGACGCGGAATCCAGCACATCGGACACCCGATCGAGTTCGGAGATGCCGTGCCGACCCGGTTCCACCCGGAAGTCGCCCATCGCCAGCCGGGCCGCCCGATCCGCCACCTCCCGCAGCGGGTCCGCGACCCGGCGAGCGGTCACCATGGCCACCCCGGCACCGGCCGCCAGCGATGCGAGCGCCACCAGCGCCACCGCGCCCACCGCCCGCTCCTGCAACTGATGCATCGCCCCCGACGGCACCTCCAGCCGCAGCGACCCCGAGGTACCCATCGACAGCGATTCGACCACCGGGTTGCGCACCTGCGCGACCCCGACATCGATGCGGGACGCCGCGTCCTCCGGCGTCGGATACACGATGGTCAGCCGGCCACCGGCCGGGATCAGCGGCCGCACGGGCAGCAGGTCGAGGCTGCCGTGCACCAGGCCGTCGTCGCGCTCCTGCGCCTGGATCTCCCCCGACATCCGGTCCAGTCGGCTGCGCAGATCACCGCGGGTGGTGTCGGCCACCCACTGCCAGGCCGTGAACGCCAGCGGGATGCCCAGCACCACAGTGGTGAAGGTCAGCGCGACCAGCATCGACAGCAACAACCGTCGCCGCACGCCGCGTCAATCCGTGTTGAAGCGGAATCCGACACCGCGCACGGTGACGATCCGCCGCTCGGCTACCGGGCCCTCGTCGCCGATCTTGCGCCGCAACCAGGACATGTGCATGTCCAGCGTCTTGGAGCCGCGCAGGTCGGCGTCGCCCCAGACCTCGCGCAGGATGGTCTCGCGCGACACCACCTGCCCGGCCCGGTCGATCAGGACCTTGAGCAGCTCGTACTCCTTGTTGGCCAGGTTCACCTCGTGGCCGTTGACCATCACCCGGCGCGCCTGCGGTTCCAGCCGGACACCGCCGAATTCGACTGCCTCGTCCCCGATTCCGCTGCGCCGCAACAGGGCTCGCACCCGGGCCAGCAATTCGGCCAGCCGGAACGGCTTTCCGACATAATCGTCGGCACCGGCATCGAGACCGACGACGAAATCGACCTCGTCGGTGCGGGCGGTGAGCATCAGTACCGCCAGGTCGGCCCCGCTGGCCCGGACCTGGCGACAGACTTCCAACCCATCCATGCCGGGCAGCCCGAGGTCGAGGATCAGCAGATCGTGTTCGCCCTGCAGGGCCCGCTGCAACACAGCAGGCCCGAAGCTCTCCACGGTTACCGAATATCCCTCGCGCCCAAGGGCTCGCGACAGCGGGGCGGCGATGGCCTCGTCATCTTCGGCGAGCAGTACGGCGGTCACGGATTCAGGTTAACGGCCACGGTCGGGCCGATGACCCGGTTGGAGGTCCAATGGCTGTGTGTAAGTTTTCGTGTCGTGCTGCGGCGGCTGCGGCGCGGGTTGATCTCGGTCGAACCGCGGGTCGTAACGTTCGCGGTCGAAGACCTCGTGATAAAGGAGCGCGTGCACCTTCTGCACGTCGGGGATGTCGTCGTATTCCAGCGGATCACCCGACGCCGCGTCGATGATCAGCGTGCCGGTCCCCAGCATCCGATCGAGCAGACCGTGCCGGAACTGCACACTCGAGATGCGGCTCATCGGGATATCGATGCCGGTGTGGGTCAACAGGCCCTCACGGACCAGCACCCGCCGATCGGTGATGATGAAATGCGTACTCTTCCAGCGCAACAGTGGATGCGCGCACCGCAGGATCAGCGCGGCCAGCCAGATCACCGCGATCGCGATCAGCGCCACCTCGCGGCCCACGCCGGAGGTGTGCGGATAAGCCTCCCCGCCGGCGAAACCCGCTACCACAGTGGCCAGCACGAAAGTCACGCCGGGCCAGAACAGCATCTTCCAGTGCGGGTGACGATGCAGCAGCAACTGCTCTTCGGGTGCGAGCAGTTCCTCCGGATATCCCATGTGCCGCAGACTACCTGCCGAAGGTGACGATTCGGCACCGTCGAACCCATTCCCCACCACCCGAACCGAATTCGCGGTCGGTGGCCGAATGCGGCTAGTACTGGCCGTGCAGGTGCGTTACGTCACCGGCCGATACCGGGCGGCCGCCGATCAGCAGGCGGCCGTGGGCGTCGATGTCTTCGGCGGCGCCGGTCAGGGTCTGTCCGCCGGGAAGTTCGGCGCGTACCTCCACCCCGAGCGTGCTGCAGCGGGCACGGTAGTCACCGATCAGGCTCGCCACCGACCAGCCCGCCGCCGACCACTGTGTGTACCGGCGCGCGAATTCGGTCAGCACCAACCGCAGCAGCTCGGTGCGGTCCACGTCCGGGGCGCCCGCCAGCGCCAGCGAGGTGGCGTGCGGCACCGGCAGTTCGTCCTGCGTCAGGCTCACGTTGAGGCCGATCCCGACCACCACGGTGGGGCCGTCCGGGCCGGCGCTCACCTCGGCGAGAATGCCGGCCACCTTGCGGCCGGCGATGAGAACGTCGTTGGGCCACTTGAGATTCGCGTCCAGACCGGTGACGGCACGGACCGCGTCGACCACCGCGACACCGGTCAGCAGCGGCAGCCAGCCCATCGCCTCGGGCGCGATACCGCGCGGGCGCACCGAGATCGAGAGCGCCAGCTGCGCCCGGGGCGGGCTCACCCAGACCCGGTCGTGCCGACCCCGGCCACGATCCTGGCTCTCGGCCACCAGGACCCGGCCGTGGGCACCGGTGTCGGCGGCCTTCGCCAGCAGGTCAGCGTTGGTCGACCCGGTCGAATCGACCACATCTAGTTCGGAATAGAACGACAACCGCGGGTCTTCGGCGACCGCGCGCCGCAGCAGCTGGGTATCGAGCGGGGGCCTGTTCACCTCCGGCACGTTACCCGCGCCGCCGGGGACGGGACTGGAACGGGGCGGGCGAATCGCTCGCCCGCCCCGTCGCCGCCGATCCGGTACGTCGGCTGACCGGCGCGGTCAGCCGATCAGCTCGTAGCCGTCCGCCGGATTACCGTCCGCGTCGGCGCGATCGCATTCGGCGGCGAACTCCGCCTCGGTGATCGTCGGCCGCGGTTCGGTGACCGGCCGGTGGTGAAAGGTCGCGGCAGCCGCTCGTTCGGCGACATGCCTGCTCCACTCGAACATGATGAAACCCCCTGGTTCGGACCGTCGTGGCCGATCGATTGCCCAGGTACCTCGGACCGCGGCCGCGGGTGCGGCCTACAGCCCGGTCACGCTCCGGGCGTCGAAATATGAACGCGTAGAACGGATTCCGAATACCACATGCGAACCTCCCCTGTATCGATGTGACACTTCGAGCCTAGACGGCGCGCATCGAGAGGGAAAACGAATTTCCTTGGGGCTCAGACGGGTTGCAGGCCGAGCGCGCCGACGACGAAGCGCTGCACCGCCGCCAGACCGGCATCCAGCGCAGGTGCGTGCCCCACCCGGCACCACCCCGAGATATCCGCTGTGCGATCGGATTTCGGCGTCACCACGATCTCCGCGACCAGTTCGGCCGTCGTCGGCACGCACACCGCCCACGAATAACGGGACTCCTCCGCCCATTCCCGGTTGCGCCGTTCGACATAGGACGGATCGACGATCCCACCGTCGGCGAGCGCCGGCCGGTCGTCGATGCGCTCATCGGCCCGCAACGCCCGCAGATACCAGCCGCCGGCGTTGATCTCGATCGGTTCCATCTCTAGCGTCCCAGCTCCCTGCGCCGCTGCCGGCGCTCACGACGTCGTTCCCGCGGGCCCCGCCCGCTCAGCACACCGACCACCGGCCCCGCCACCGCGAACATCAGATACCACTCCCAGTACCCGGTCCAGCTCGCCAACCCCACCGCGGCCACCGTCACCACCGCCATGACCGGGCCGGCCAACCGCGGACCGGGCGCCTGCGACGCCGGACCCGCCGGCTCGACCGCGGCGGCCGTGACGGTCGGCTCCGGCAGATCGGCGAAGATCGGCGCCAGATCGCCGCGCGTGACCGCGGCCGCCACCGCGGCACTGCGTTCATCGAATTCGGCGACCGACAACCGGCCGGCCGAGAAGTGATCCGACAAGCGCGCCATGGCCTGCTCGCGCTCCGCGGTCCCGATGCGGATGTCGGGGGTGTCAGGCATGGGTTCGAGGGTAGCGCGCCCGGCTGGCACACCGGCCCGGGCCGGTACAGGTTGTCGTCCACACCACACCCCGTCGCCGACCCCGGCCGACGGTGTCGGAACGGGCCCGTTCGCCGGTATCTTCGGAACCGCACCGCCGGGCCTCGGCCACGGGGTGGAAGCACAGGAGGATGTGGATGGACCTCGCCGAATTCGCCGGCTACCGGCTCGAGGAGCTGGTCGGGCGCGGCGGTATGGGCGAGGTCTGGCGGGCCCGCACCCCGGACGGGCGGACGGTCGCGGTGAAGATCCTCGCCTCGACCCTGTCCGGTGACCCGGAGTACCGGCAGCGGTTCGAGCGGGAGGCCCGGCTCGGCATGCGGCTGCGCGACCCGCACCTGGTTCCCATCCACGACTTCGGCGAGCACGACGGCAGTCTGTTCCTGGTCATGGATTTCGTCGAGGGCACCGACCTGGCGCAGCGGTTGCGCGGCGGACCGCTCGAACCGGCGGCCGCGGTCGCGGTGCTCACCCAGCTGGCGGCGGCGCTGGACGTGGTGCACGCGGCGGATCTGGTCCACCGCGACGTCAAGCCGGCCAACGTACTGCTCGACCGGGCCGGATCGGCCTACCTCATCGACTTCGGTATCGCGCGTGCCGGCGACACCACTTCCTTGACGGCCACCAATATGGCCGTCGGCACGTGGGCCTACATGGCGCCCGAGCGGTTCACGGGCACCGTCGACGCGCGCGCCGACATCTACGCCCTGGGCTGCGTGCTCTACGAATGCCTGACCGGGTCCCGCCCGTACGGCAACGGCGATCCGGCCCAGCAGATGCACGGCCACCTGATGTCCGCGCCGACACCGGCATCGGCGGTGAATTCCGCTGTCCCGCTTGCCGTCGACGCCGCCCTGGCGTCGGCGCTGGCCAAGGATCCCGCTGACCGGCCGCCGACCGCGGGGGCGTTCGCGACCGCCGTACGTCAGGCGTTCGACGGTGAACCTGTTGTGTGGCACCAGGTTCCTCCGACAACCGGGCGCGAGTCCAGCAGTAGGCAATCTGATGTGCGGCAACAGGTCCCGTCGGCTGCTGCCGGTACAGGCGGGACTGAGGTGCGGCAGGACTTCAACGGCGCACAACCCGGTGCGAGGCAACAGGTTCCGCTGGCCACCGGGGCAGGTACGGTGTGGCCGGCCGGCCCGGCGCCGACAGCGCAGCTACCGCCGACTGCACTCGATCACAGTGGTGGTCAACGTCTTTCGAACGGTGGCCCGTTTCCGGGCGGAGCCGGACCGGCACCCACCCGCGCGTTCGCCGCCGACAGCGCCGGATGGCCGGTCGAGGCACCATATGCCGGCGGCTATCCGGCGGCCTATGCCACTGCGCCCCGGGCCGATTCGCGGCGTGGGCGGCTACTGGTCCCGCTCACGGCAATCGCCGCAGTCGTGGTGCTGATCGTGATCGGGATCGCCACCCTGTCCCGCCACGCCCGGACCACCGACACCGCCGGGAAACCGGCCGGGACGACGACGCGCGTGGTGGCCGGGCAACCGCCGACCACCGGACGCGCCGCGCCGCCACCGAAACCGGGCAGTGCGATCCAGGCGCCCGGGCTGCACACGCCGGTGCGCAGCGGTGGGCTCGAATTCACGGTCACCGCAGTCGAATCGAATGTGCCCACCATCGGCCGCGCCAAGGCCAAGGGCGGTTTCGTGGTCGTCACCGTGAATGTCACCGACGTCGACGACATCGCCGCGAACTTCTTCACCGGCCTGCAGCAGCTGATCGACTCCGGCGGCCGCGTCGTCGACGAGGACATCAAGGGCGAGAACGCCTACCGGACCGCGCATTCGGCCACCGATCGCATGTTCGGGATCGATCCCGGCCAGACGGTCACCGCCCATCTGGTCTTCGACCTGCCGGCCGGGGCCGCCCCTGGTTATCTGCAGCTGCGCGACGGTCCCGTCCATCCCGCGGTCATGGTCGCATTGAACTGACGTCGGCCGGGCCCGCTGAACAGGCACGACACCGCGTTCCGGCGTGTCGGCGCCGGTGCGCCATTGTCCGAAGGTCCAGCTCGTCGGCCTTTCGGATTAGGGTCTTGGGCATGTTCCAGCGCTGCGTTCTCGCACGGCGCCGCGATACCCGGATACCGGGACCGGCCGTGCACCTCCTCGCTCCGTCCGGCCCGGCAGCGGAGGAACAGTAACGATGGCAGAAGAATTCGGCCCCTACCAGCTGGAACGGCAGATCGGCCGCGGCGCGACCGGCGAGGTGTGGCTGGCGCACGACACCGCGCACGACCGGCGGCTGGCGGTCAAGATCCTGTCCGCGTCCGCGGCCGTCGACCGCGACTACCGGCGCCGCTTCGAGCGCGAGGCCCAGATCGGTTCGAGGCTCGACAGCCCCCACCTGGTGCCGATCTACGACTTCGGCGAGATCGACGGCCGGCTGTTCCTGGCCATGGCCCACATTCCCGGCATCGATCTGGCCGCCCGGCTGCGCGGCGCGGCGCTCGGTGTCCAGGAGTCCGCGGACCTGATCGCCCAGATCGCGACAGCCCTCGACCCGGTGCATGCGGCGGGGCTGATCCACCGGGATGTCAAGCCCGCCAACATCATCGTGCACGCCAGCGGGTACGCGTACCTGATCGACTTCGGCATCGCCCGGGTCCCGGATCAGGCCAATATCACCGCGACCGGATTCACTGTCGGCACCGCCGCCTACATGGCCCCGGAACGTTTCGCCGGCGAAGCCGACCCCCGCTCCGACATCTACGCCCTGACCTGCGTCCTCTACGAATGCCTCACCGCCGAAAGGCCGTTCGGCGAGGGCGGCCCCGGCCGTCAGCTGCGCGCCCACCTGCACACCCCGCCGCCTCGCCCCAGCGAACACGACCCCGCGATCCCCACCGCCCTCGACGACGTGATCGCCCGCGGCATGGCCAAGGACCCCGACGACCGCTACCCCGACGGCGCCGCCCTCGCCGCCGCCGCCTGCGCCGCCGTCGGCCTCCCCGGCCCCCTCGACCGCGTCGCCCCCGACCTCCACCGCAGCGCCCGGCCGATCACGCCCCGCCCCGCGAGCCCGACGCCCCCACCGGCACGCACCCCGGCCCCCTCCGCCCGGGCCGCCAAACCCGCTGCACCCCAAGTCCCGTCGGCCCCCCAGCCGAATTCCCCCGACCACCCCGCCAACCCGGCCGGTCCTTCGTTCAACCCCACCCCACCCCCACCCGCCACCCGACCGGTGCGCCCCGCACCCGCCGCCGGTCTCACCCCGCCACCGGCACCACCCCGCCCCGCCACCGGGCCCACCCCACCACCGGCCCCACCGACCCGCAAACCTGTCCCCGGCAGCGCCTTCGTCGGACCCATGCCCCCACCCCCACCGGCAGCTTCTCGACCCACCGCGGCCACGCCGCCACCGGCACGCAAACCAGCTGCGGGCGGACCCACTCCACCACCCCGACCGGCTGGTCCCCTGCCCGCGGCCGGCTCGGCCACGCCGCCGCCAGCACCAGCCCGCAAACCTGCCCCCGGCGCCGCCTTCGTCGGGCCCACTCCGCCACCCTCACCGGCGGCTTCTCGACCTGCCGCCAGCTCGACCACGCCACCAGCACAAGCTCGCAAGCCTGCCCCTGGCAGCGCCTTCGTCGGACCCACCCCGCCACCCCAACCGGCAGCTTCTGGACCCGCCGCCGACCCGACCGCGCCGCCACCGGCACGCAAACCAGTTGCGGGCGGACCTACTCCGCCACCCCCACCGGCAGCTTCTCGGCGCGCCGCCGGCTCGACCACGCCACCACCCAGCAGGTCTGCGCCTGGCAGCGCCTTCGTCGGGCCCACTCTGCCGCCTCAACCGGCAGCTTCTCGACCCGCCGCCGACCCGACCGCGCCGCCACCCGCACGCAAACCAGCTGCGGGCGGACCCACTCCACCACCCCCACCAGCTGGTTCTCGGCCAGCCGCTGGCGCGACCACGCCGCCGCCAGCACCAGCCCGCAAACCTGCCCCCGGCAGCGCCTTCGTCGGGCCCACTCCGCCGCCTCAACCGGCAGCTTCTCGACCCACCGCCGACCCGACCGCGCCGCCACCCGCACGCAAACCAGCTGCGGGCGGACACACCCCGCCGCCCCCACCGGCTGGTTCCCGGCCCGGCGCCGGTCCGAACCCGCCGCCACCGGCCCGCAAGCCGGCTGCGGGCGACGCCACTACGCCACCGCCCTCACCCACGCGGCCCACTGCGGACCCCACCTCACGACCGGGTCGTGGTCCGGTGCCTGCCGCCAACTTCACTCCGCCGCCACCCCCGCCACCTCGCCGGGCACCGGCGACCCCGCCGCGCCCCGAGTCTCAGCGTCCGGCAGCGCAATTCGACGAAACAACCGTCTCGGTGTCCGGTATACCGTCCGCACCCGGCGTCGACCGGCGACCCGCGCCGCCGAAGGCGACCACACCGGTACCCCCGGTCGCGCCCGGTCCACCGGCAGCACGCACCGCGACCCCGGTCACGACCGGCGCGAACCGGTCTGGGGTGTCGGCGCCGACCACGAAGGCCGGCTCGGCCGCCGAGGATGCCCCCGCCGACGGCGAAACCTCGGTCCTCCCGGCTGCCATCGGCACCGCAGCGGAAACACCTGCCGCCGAGGCACTCTCGGCCCCGGCGACGACCGGCAACACCGAGCCGAACAGCGGCACCGAGGGCAAGCCCGCAGCTCCGGACGCCAGCGGCACCGAACCCGAGGCCGAGTCCAGCACCGCCACAACGCCGCCGGCGGCCGCGGACCTGGTCGTTGACGAGAGCAGTGCCGAAACCGAAGGCACCGAACCGGGCTCCCCGGAAGCCTCGGACCAATCCGAGGCGGAACAGACCGACGCCGCGGACGACGAATCTGCCGAGGCGGCATCCACCCCCGACGACGCCGACACCTCCACCGTGGGCAGCGCCGAATCAGCGCTCCCCGCAGCAGAGCAGCCCGTGGACGACACCGTGCCCGCCTCCAACCGTGAAGCACGGGACTCGGACGCAACCGCCAGTTCGGCCGAATCACAAAGCCCTGCAGCACAATCCACCGAAGTGGCCACCCCCGGATCCGAACCGGCCACGTCTGCGTCTACGGAGTCGCCTGCGTCCGCGGACGCAGACCGCGACACAGACACAGACCGCGACACAGACACAGACCGCGACACAGACACCGACCGCGACGCAGACGCAGACGCAGACGCAGACGCAGACGCAGACGCAGACGCAGACGCAGACGCAGACGCAGACGAGGATGCCGTCTACTCGGATGATCAGCCAACGGCCGCAGAGAGCCACGACGCCGCGGCTGCAGGAAGCTCGAGCGCACAGGCCGAAGCTGAACCGAACGAGGCAGCCCCGGCGGATGCGGCGGCTGTCTACGCGGACTCCACCGACGCGGCACCAACCGGGACAGAATCCGCCGCCACGCCGTCAGCCGAGACAGCCGCGCCGGACGACTGGTCACCGGAAGACGAGACGGGCAGCGCCACAGCCTCATCCGATTCCGCTGCGAACACCGCCGATGCCGACCAAGTGCCGGGGTCCGGCGACGAAGCTGCCGAGGCATCCGCAGTGGACGACACTTCGACCGGAGCCGAGAACCCCAGCGCCGCAACCTCTGCGGGCCCGCCTGCGGCGAATATCGAAGGCGCCCAGTCCGAGGAATCGTCCGCGCCGGCCACGGCTGCCGACGTGGAACCAGCCGTCCGGGCAGCGACCGTCACAGCCGACGAAACAACCGGCGACGGCGAGTCGAGTGAACCCGAGACGCCCAGCGCCACAAGTCCTCCGACTACAGCCGCAGCGAATATCGAAGGCGCACAGGCTGAAGCGTCAGCCACAGCGTCGGCACCCGTCCAGGACCCGCCATCGGACACAGCCGACGACGGCAAGCCGAGCGCGACCGAGAAGCCCAGTGCCGCAGCACCGCCCGCGCGCGCCGGCGGCATCTCGGCCGCACCCGAGGAGACCGTCGTACTCCGGCGGCCCACGCCGCCCGCGGCGACTCCCGCGGCGGCGCAGGCGGATTCGGCCTCGAACGAAACCGTGGTGATCCCGCGGCCGAAACAGGCAGCCTCGAAGCCCCCGGCGGCCACCGAGCCTGCGGCGCCCAAGCCCTCCGACCCGGAACCGACCACCGTCGTGGTCCCGCACCCTGCACGCAAAACCACACCGCCACAACCGATTACCGGTAGGTCACCGGCCGCGAACCCACCGCCCAGCGAGGACCCCACCGAGATCGTCCGGCTGCCCGGCACCACCGACACCGACCCGGAACCCAAATCCCGGGCCTGGCAGATCACCGCGGCCGTGATCGGTGTCCTCGCCGTACTCACCGGTGTCGGGGCGACCCTCGCCCTGTTCGCCGGATGCGACGGTCCACGCTCGTCGACCACGGTCACGACGCCTCCGGCGATCGTGACCACGACCGCCGCGGTACCGACCACCGCGGTGCCGACCACCGCTGTCCCGGAGACGACCAGCCGCGGCCCGCACCTGCCGTTCACCGTGCCCACTCTGCCTCGGCCGCACCACAACAACCACAACGACCAGAACGGCGGCTGACCCGTAGCGCGGTGACCGCCGCATGCCGGATCGGCCGCGCGGGGTACAGACAGCACGACGGCCCGCTCCCGGAAGGGAGCGGGCCGTCGAAGTCCCCGGTGGGACTACTACTTGATCTCGGCCAGGACGGTGCCCTGGGTGATCGCGGCGCCGGCCTCGACCGCCAGACCGGTGACCACACCGGACTTGTGGGCGTTGACCGGGTTCTCCATCTTCATGGCCTCGAGCACCGCGATCAGGTCACCGGCCTCGACCGACTGCCCCTCTTCGACGGCGACCTTGACGACGGTGCCCTGCATGGGCGCGGTCACGGCGTCACCGGACGCGGCACCGCCACCGGCGCCACCACGCTTGCGCGGCTTCGGCTTCTTGCGGATCACACCGTTGCCACCGGCCGCGGGCGCACCGACCGAGAACTGGCCCGGCAGCGACACCTCGACGCGCCGGCCACCGACCTCGACGACCACGGTCTGACGCGGCTCTTCCTCGTCGGCCTCGATCGGCTGACCACCGGTGTAGGGCTCGATCGGGTTGACCCAGTCGTTCTCGATCCACTTGGTGTAGACCTCGAACTTCTCGCCGTCGCCGACGAACGCCGGGTTCTCGACGATGTGCCGGTGGAACGGCAGCACGGTGGCCAGACCCTCGATCTGGAACTCGGCGAGCGCGCGCCGCGACCGCTCCAGCGCCTGCTGCCGGTTCTCACCGGTGACGATCAGCTTGGCCAGCATGGAGTCGAACTGCCCGCCGATGACGCTGCCGGCGACCACACCGGAGTCGACGCGCACACCCGGGCCGGTCGGCTCGGAGTAGACCACGACCGGGCCGGGGGCGGGCAGGAAGCCGCGGCCCGCGTCCTCACCGTTGATCCGGAACTCGAAGGAGTGGCCGCGCGGGGTCGGGTCCTCGGTGATCTCCAGCGCCTCGCCGTTGGCGATGCGGAACTGCTGGCGCACCAGGTCGATTCCCGCGGTCTCCTCGGTGACCGGGTGCTCGACCTGCAGCCGGGTGTTGACCTCGAGGAAGGACACCGTCTCGCCCTGTACCAGGTACTCGACCGTGCCGGCACCGTAGTAGCCGGCCTCGCGGCAGATGCGCTTGGCGGAGGAGTGGATCTTGGCGCGGACCTCGTCGGACAGGAAAGGCGCGGGCGCCTCCTCGACGAGCTTCTGGAAGCGGCGCTGCAGCGAGCAGTCGCGGGTACCGACGACGATCACGTTGCCGTGGGTGTCGGCGAGGACCTGCGCCTCGACGTGGCGGGCCTTGTCCAGGTACTGCTCCACGAAGCACTCACCACGACCGAACGCGGCGACGGCCTCACGGGTGGCGGACTCGAACAGCTCGGGGATCTCTTCGATCGAGTGCGCGACCTTCATGCCGCGGCCACCGCCACCGAAGGCGGCCTTGATGGCCACCGGCACACCGTAGGTCTTGGCGAACTCGACGACCTCGGCGGCGTTCTTGACCGGGTCCTTGGTGCCGGCCGCCATCGGGGCCTCGGCGCGCTGCGCGATGTGGCGCGCGGTCACCTTGTCGCCCAGGTCGCGGATGGACTGCGGGGAGGGGCCGATCCAGATCAGGCCGGCGTCGAGCACGGCCTGCGCGAAATCGGCGTTCTCGGAGAGGAATCCGTAGCCGGGGTGGATGGCGTCGGCGCCGGACTTCTTGGCGGCGTCGAGAATCTTGTCGAAGACGAGGTAGGACTCGGCCGAGGTCTGGCCCCCGAGCGCGAACGCCTCGTCGGCGAGCTTGACGAAGGGCGCATCGGCATCGGGCTCCGCGTACACGGCGACACTGCCGATGCCGGCGTCGCGCGCGGCCCGGATGACGCGAACTGCGATCTCGCCGCGGTTAGCGATCAGGACCTTGGTGATCTGCGCGCTGGCATGGCTGGGCACTGAGCCTCCTGTGCTCTAGACAACTACATCTCGGGCGAGTTTAGGCATGGTGCCTGAGGCCGCCGAAGGGGGATGGGGCTACTGCACAGTAGCGTCCAGGCGGTGATCTACGCGACAGAGTCCGTTGCGGAGGGGGTCGCAGCGGTCGATGTCGGTGCTGAACCGGGCTCTGCGCCGACCGCGATCGGGGTTCGCACGGCGTTTGCCCATTCGGTCCAGGATCCGTCGTAGGTCCGGACGTCGGCGAGCCCGAGCAGTTCGGTCAACACGAACCAGGTGTGCGCGGCGTGCTCACCGACGCGGCAGTAGGTGACGACCCGGTCGGGGTTGCCGGCCAGCGCGGGGGCGTAGATCTGCGCGAGTTCGGCGCGGGTGCGGAAGCGGCCGTCGGCGGCGAGCGCGGCGGTCCAGGGCACGTTGGCCGCGGTGGGGATGTGCCCGGCGCGCAGCGTCTGTTCCTCGGGCCGGTCGACGATGCGGGTGACTTCGCCGGTGTATTCGCCGGAGCTGCGGACGTCGACGAGGGCGACCGTGCCGAGTTCGCCGCGCAGTTCGTGGATCAGGACGCGACCGGTGTGGTCGGCCCGTTCGACGACGGGATAGTCGCCGTAGGCGACCAGCGGCACCTCGAAGGTGGTGTCGCGTTCCTCGGAAATCCACGCCTCGCGCCCGCCGTCGAGCAGCCGCACGTCGGCGTGCCCGAAGAGACGGAACAACCAGACGACGGCGGCGGCGGTGCCGTTGAGTTTGTCGCCGTAGCAGACCACCGTGTCGTCGCGCCCGATACCTTTAGTGCGCATCAATTCGGCAAATCCTGACCCGTCGATCCAGTCGTGGGTCGTTCGATCGGTAAGCTCGGCTCGCCAGTCGATCTTGATGGCTCCCGGGACGTGCCCGACGTCGTAGAGGAAGGTGTCCTCGTCCGCCTCGACGATCTTCACACCGGGTGCACCGATGTTTGCCGACAGCCATTCAGTGGTTACCACTCGGGAGGCGTCCGCTACCGGACCGAGGGTTGAGTGAGTATCCGCAGAGACGGGCACTGGTTTGTCCTTCACGCGTGGTCGGCGATGGTGTTCGGTTCCGTTCCGATCGTAGGCGCGCGGCGTTACAGCAAGTGGATCCACATTACGAATCGGGTGAAGAAGCGAATAAGTCGCAGCCACATCCGATAAAGTCTCCCGGAAGGAGGGGTGAGCCTTGTCCGATTCCTGGCCACGACGGCGGCTGCTTGCGATCCTGCGCGGCGCCAGCGAGCCTCTCGATGCCCAAGAACTGGCCAAAGTTACCGGCCAGCATGTCACGACGGTTCGCTTCCACCTGGACGTTCTCACCCGTGAGTCCCTGGTTCGGCAGTTCCAGCAACCACCCCGCGGCCGGGGCCGCCCCCGCATCGGCTATACAGCCGTACAGCGATCGGTCGGCTATCAGGATCTGGCGCAGGTTCTCGCCGACCAACTCGGCAGCGATCCCCGCCGGCGCTCGGACGCCTCGATCGCGGCGGGTCGCGCCTGGGGTTCGAAGCTCGAGGCACTGGAAGAACCCATCGACACGCTGGGCGCGGCCAAAGACGTCACAATGACGATGATGTCCGAATTGGGCTTCGCACCCGAGCGCGAGCCGTCCACCGAGACCGCCGACCAGGTGATGATCCGGCTGACCGCCTGCCCGCTGCGCGACCTGGCCCGCACGCACTCCGAAGTGGTGTGCGGTGTGCATCTGGGTCTGTTGCGCGAAATTCTCGACCGCAACGGTGCCCGCGACTCCGTCACGGTACGGCTGCACCCGTTCGTCGAACCCGAACTGTGCGTGGCCCGGCTCGAACACCTGCGCGGAATGATCGTTCCCGAGCCGTCGGAGCAGCCGGAGGTCCCCGGCGACCAGCCGCGGCTGGCACCGCCGTCAGGAATTCGCGTCGGACCTCAACTGCGCAGCACCGACCCCGTCGCCCCCGGCAGCACCGAGCCACAACTGCGGAATACCGACACCCACATCGCGCAGCAGCCGGCGCAGTAGCGGCAGGCCGATCCCGATCACGCTCGACGGGTCACCGTCGATCCGGTCGACGAACCAGCCCCCTCGGCCGTCCAGCGTGAACGCGCCCGCGACCTGCAACGGTTCGCCGGTGGCGATGTAGGCCTCGAGTTCCTCGGGTTCCGGCGACGTGAAATGCACTGTCGTCGAACTGCAATCGGATGCAGTGGCGACCACGGCACCGTCGCGCAGCCGCAACACCGAATGCCCGGTCAGCAGTTCCGCGCTCCGGCCGGCCTGCGCCGCCCAGCGGGCCCGGGCCACCTCGGGAGTCTTCGGTTTCCCTTGCAGCACACCGTCGACGAGCAGCATGGAATCGCAGCCGACGATCGTGCCGTCGAGCGCCGCGGGTGAGGCGTCCGCGACGAGGGCCGCGGCGACGTCACGTGCTTTGGCCTCCGCGAGTGCGATCACGACCTCGGCCGGGCCGGTGCCCGGCGGCAGCGCCGCGGCGACCGCGTCCTCGTCCACCTCCGACACCCGGACCGTGGGCGACAAGCCGGCGGCACGCAGGACCTGCAGCCGGGCCGGCGACGCCGAACCCAGCACGAATTCGGTCATAGGTCAGCGCAGGTGTGACAGCTGGGGATAGCTGTAGGGCACCACCGGAGACGTGCCGCGGTGCATATCGGTGGGCAGACCCCACAGGTCGAGCGGGCCCCGGGCCGGCGCCTGGCCGCCCGCGGCACTCGCGGCGGCGAACACGCTCACGATCGCGGCAATGTCCTCGTCGGTGGGCGAGCCCTTGACGATCCGGATCATCGGACCGGCCACGACATCGGTCGCCGGAGCGGTCGGCTCCGCGGCGTCGACGAGTTCGCCGACGGCCAAGTCCAACTCGGCAGCGCTCAAAATCACATCGTCAGCCACGGCTGTCACGGCGCCAACTCCTGTCCTCGTTTCCGGGTCCAGTGGCCCGGCGGCCTGTGGCGATCGGATCGCTCCGGCGCCGCAAGCGGCATTTCTCCTGACACTTACCGAGAAGTGCCTCATACAATTTTTGCCCCATTGAGGCAAAAGTGCGCGAGATGGTGCATCTTCTCACACCCGGCGCCTCATACTTGCGCATCCGGCGCCGGGTGTCCTCGTAACCGGGTTATCGCCGCGTCACAGCGGAATGTTGCCGTGCTTCTTCGGCGGCAGGGCCACCACCTTGCGCTCCAGCAGCCGCAGCGCCGAAACGATCTGGCCGCGGGTGTGCGACGGCGGGATGACCGCGTCGACGTAACCACGCTCGGCGGCCACGTACGGGTTCACCAGCGTGTCCTCGTACTCGTTCTGCAGCTCAAGGCGCAGCGCGTCGACGTCGGCACCGCTCTCGGCCGCTTCCTGCAGCTGCTTGCGGTAGACGAAGCCGACCGCGCCCGAGGCACCCATGACCGCGATCTGAGCGGTCGGCCAGGCCAGGTTGACGTCGGCGCCCATGTGCTTGGAACCCATGACGTCGTACGCGCCGCCGTAGGCCTTGCGGGTGATGACGGTGATCTTGCCGACCGTGGCCTCACCGTAGGCGTAGAGCAGCTTGGCGCCGCGGCGGATGATGCCGTTGTACTCCTGGCCGGTGCCGGGCAGGAAGCCCGGGACGTCGACCAGGGTGATGATCGGGATGTTGAACGCGTCGCAGGTGCGCACGAACCGCGCGGCCTTCTCCGAGGCGTCGATGTCGAGGCAGCCGGCGAACTGGGTGGGCTGGTTGGCCACGAACCCGACGCTGCGGCCGTCGATGCGGGCGAAGCCGACGATGATGTTCATCGCGCGCTCGGCCTGCACCTCCAGGAACTCACCGTCGTCGACCAGCGCCTCGATGACCTCGTGCATGTCGTAGGGCTGGTTCGGCGAGTCCGGGACGATGCTGTCCAGGGCGAGGTCGTCCTCGGTCAGCGCGTCCTCGATCGCACCGGGCAGCGCGGTCGAGGGGTAGCGCGGCGCCTCGGCCCGGTTGTTGCTGGGCAGGTAGCTGAGCAGGTCCTTGACGTAGTCGAGGGCGTCCTGCTCGCCGGAGGCGACATAGTGCGCCACACCGGATTTCGTCATGTGGGTGTGCGCGCCACCCAGGTCCTCCATGGTGACCTCTTCACCGGTGACCGTCTTGATGACGTCCGGGCCGGTCACGAACATCTGCGAGGTCTGGTCGACCATGACCACGAAGTCGGTCAGCGCGGGCGAGTACACGTGACCACCGGCGGCCGGGCCCATGATCAGCGAGATCTGCGGGATCACGCCAGAGGCCTGGACGTTGCGGTGGAAGATCTCGCCGTACAGGCCGAGCGAGACCACGCCCTCCTGGATGCGCGCGCCGGCGCCCTCGTTGATGCCGATCAGCGGGCGGCCGGTGGTGATGGCCAGGTCCATGACCTTGACGATCTTCTCGCCGTAGACCTCACCGAGCGACCCACCGAACACGGTGACGTCCTGGGAGAACAGGCAGACGTCACGGCCGTCGATGGTGCCGTAGCCAGTGACCACACCGTCGCCCAGCGGCCGGTTGTTCTCCAGGCCGAAGTTCACGCTACGGTGCCGCGCGAGCGCGTCGAGTTCGACGAACGAGCCCTCGTCCACCAGCGCAAGGATCCGCTCACGGGCGGTCATCTTGCCCTTGGCGTGCACCTTGTCGACCGCGGCCTCACCCATGGGGTGCTTGGCCTCGTCGAGCCGGTTGCGCAGGTCGGCCAGCTTTCCGGCGGTGGTGTGGATATCGGGGGTTCCCGCCGAACCCGGCGTGGACTGCTGGACACTCGTCATGTCCCGGAGTGTAACGAGTGCCACCACCCGGGGGAACTTCAGTAGCCACTACCCACCGGTATGCAATGCCCGGTCAGGACCGGAAAGATGCCGGTCGGTAATACTGCTCACCGCGCGCGCGAATCAGGCCGAATCGCGCAAAATACCCGGTCGAGCGACGTCCAGTACCCGCGCCATGGCCTCGACCGCCCGATCCAGTTCGTCGTCGGTGACGGTCAGCGGCGGCCGGAACCGGATGCCGCGTTCGCCGGTTCCGAGCAGCAATATTTTCTCGTTCTCGCGCAGTGCGGTGACCACCGCGTCCCGCACCGCGGGCGAGGGCAGCGTCACCGCGCACAACAGCCCGCGACCACGCGGCTCGGTGATCAGCTCCGGGAACTCGGCGGCCAGCGCGGTCAGCCGGGCCAGCAGGCCCGCACCCATCCGCGCCGCCCGCCCGGCCAGATCCTCGGACTCGATCACCTCGAGAATCCGGCGCGCCCGGACCATGTCGGCGAGGTTGCCACCCCAGGTCGAGTTGATCCGCGAGCTGACGTGGAACACATTGTCGGCGACCTCGTCGATCCGCCCGCCGGCCATCACGCCGCACACCTGTGTCTTCTTGCCGAACGCGACCAGGTCCGGGGTCAGGCCCAGCTGTTGGTAGGCCCAGTTGGTGCCGGTCGCGGCGACGCCGGTCTGCACCTCGTCGACAACGAACAGCGCGTCGAATTCCCGGCACAGCTCCTGGATGCCTTGCAGGAACCGCGGCCGCAGGTGCCGGTCGCCACCCTCGCCCTGGATCGGCTCGGCGATGAAGCAGGCGATGTCGTGCGGGTGTGCCTCGAACGCGGCGCGGGCGGCCGCGAACGCGGCGTCCTCCTCCGCGGTGAGGTCGGCGCCGGGCCGGATGTAGGGCGTGCGCAGCCGCGGCCAGTCGAACTTCGGGTAGCGATCGGTCTTCACCGGGTCGGTGTTGGTGAGCGACAAGGTATATCCCGACCGGCCGTGGAAGGCGCCGCTGAGGTGCAGTACCCGGGTGCCGAGTTCCCTACTGCGACCGTGCATCTCGTTGTGCCGACTCTTCCAGTCGAAGGCTGCCTTGAGCGCGTTCTCGACCGCGAGCGCGCCGCCGTCGACGAAGAACAGATGCGGTAGTGCCGGATCGCCCAGTACGCGCACGAAAGTGTCTACGAACCGGGCCATCTCGACGGTGTAGATGTCGGAGTTGCTGGGCTTGTTGAGTGCGGCCGTGGTCAGTTCGGACCGGAACTGCTCGTCCTGTGCCAGCGCCGGGTGGTTCATGCCCAGTGCCGACGACGCGAAGAACCCGAACATGTCCAGATAGGACGTGCCGTCGCGGGCGTCGACCAGGTATCGACCGGTCGAGGACTCGGTGTCCAGGACCAGGTCGAATCCGTCTGCGAGCAGGTGCGCGGCCAGGATCGGGTGGACCTGGCCCGGGGTGACCTGCGGCACCTCGAGTTCAACAGTCACACCCTCAGGCTAAGCAAATTTTTACGACATAGCTACGCCGACACAGTAAACATTACGAGCTTTACTCATCTGTCATAGAATGTCTGCAGGATGATGGTGCTGCGTGTTCGGACATTGGCCGTCGCCCGGATCTCTTGCAGCAGTTGCTCGAGGCCCCGCGGCGACGCCACACGGACCAGCAGCACATAGCTCTCCTCGCCGGCCACCGAATGACATTCCTCGATACCGGGAATGTGCTGCAGGCGGGCCGGCGCGTCGTCGGGCTGGGACGGATCGAGAGGGGTGATCGCGACGAACGCCGACAACGGCTGCCCCAGGGCCTCCGGGTCCACCTTCGCCGTGTACCCGCGGATCACACCGCGCGCCTCCAGGCGCCGCACCCGCGACTGCACCGCGGACACCGAAAGATTGGCTTTCTCGGCAAGATTGGACAGCGTCGCTCGGCCGTCGTCCATCAGTTCGCGGATCAACAGCCGATCGATATCATCCAGAACAGGTTTCGCCACCGCATCCGCCATGTTCCGAAAGATAACGCAGCGAACCTGACTCGTGGCACGAACCGATCGTCGTATCCCAGTTGCCGGACAGCGAATCGAAGCGGAGCACGACATGACATCCACGCTCGGCATTCCCACCACCGCAGACCTGCGCTCGCGGGCCGCCCGGGCACTGCACGCGCTCGGCGCCGATCTGCCCGAGCCCGGAAAGCTGCCGGCGCGCACCCCGATCACCGGCGGCACCCTGGCCACGCTGCAATACAGCGACCCGAGCGCCGTCGACGCGGCGATCACCGCTGCCGACAACGTCTTTCGGGAATGGCGCACCGTGCCCGCCCCGCGCCGGGCCGCCGTCGTGCGCCGCCTGGGTGAGCTCCTGGTGGAACACCAGGCCGCGCTGGCCGACCTGGTGACCTTGGAGGCGGGCAAGATCGGCGCCGAGGCCCGCGGCGAGGTGCAGGAGATGATCGACGTCTGCGAGTTCGCGGTCGGGCTCTCCCGGCAGCTGTACGGCCGGACCATCGCCTCCGAGCGGCCCGGGCACCGGCTGTCGGAGACCTGGCATCCGCTGGGCGTGGTCGGCGTCATCTCCGCGTTCAACTTCCCGGTCGCGGTGTGGGCCTGGAACACCGCGATCGCCCTGGTCTGCGGCGACACGGTGGTGTGGAAGCCGTCGGAGACCACGCCCTTGACCGCGCTGGCCTGTCATACCCTGCTGCGCCGGGCCGCCGTCGAAACCGGATTCGATCCGGGGATCCATCAGCTGGTTCAGGGTGGCGCCGATGTCGGACGGCAGCTGGTCGACGACCATCGGATCGCCCTGCTCAGCGCGACCGGTTCGACCCGGATGGGCCGCACGGTAGCGCCCCGGGTCGCGGCCCGGTTCGGCCGCTGCCTGCTGGAACTGGGCGGGAACAACGCCGCGATCGTCACCCCGTCCGCGGATCTGGAACTGACCACTCGGGCGGTGGTGTTCTCCGCGGCCGGGACCGCGGGGCAGCGGTGCACCTCGTTGCGCCGGCTGATCGTGCACGCCGATATCGCCGGGCCGCTGCTGGAACGGCTCGACCGCGCGTATCGCCAACTGCGCGTGGGTGATCCGTTCGCCGACGGCGTCCTGGTGGGCCCGCTGATCAACGGCCAGGCCTACCAGGGAATGCAGGCGGCGATCGAGCGCGCCCGTGCCGACTACGGCGAATTGCTGTGCGGCGGTGAACGAGTCGACGTCGCCGGGGACGAGTCCTACTACGTCCGCCCGGCCGTGCTGCGCATGCACGCCCAGACCGAGGTGGTGCGCGAGGAGACGTTCGCACCCCTGCTCTACGTCATGACCTACCGCGACTTCGACCTGGCGATCGAGATGCACAACGCGGTCTCCCAGGGCCTGTCCTCGTCCATCTTCACCACCGATCAACGCGAAGCCGAACGCTTCCTCGCCCCCGACGGCTCCGACTGCGGCATCGCCAACGTCAATATCGGCACGTCCGGTGCCGAGATCGGTGGCGCGTTCGGCGGCGAGAAGGACACCGGAGGCGGCCGCGAATCCGGCTCCGACTCCTGGAAGGCGTACATGCGCCGGGCCACCAATACGGTCAACTACTCGAGCGAGCTCCCGCTGGCCCAGGGCATCGTCTTCGGCTGACATCTGGGTTCCGCCACCACAGGACGCGGGTGGAACGCCGCGCGACCACATTCTGTCGGTGCCTCGGTGCACACTGAACCTCGTGCAGCAGTTCTCCCGGGCGACTCAGGAGTGGTTCGACGGTGCCTTTCCGGCGCCGACGGCCGCTCAGCTGGGCGCGTGGGCGGCGATCGCGGCCGGGGAGAACACGCTGGTCATCGCGCCGACCGGGTCGGGGAAGACGTTGTCGGCGTTTCTGTGGGCGATCGACCGGCTGGCGGTGCGGGAGGAGAAGCCGCAGCGCAGCAGTTCGGTGCTCTACATCTCGCCGCTGAAGGCGCTGGCGGTGGACGTCGAGCGCAATCTGCGGGCGCCGCTGGTCGGGGTCACACAGACGGCGATCCGGTTGGGGCTGGCGGCGCCGGAGATCACGGTGGGGGTCCGCTCGGGTGATACCACCGCGGCCGCGCGACGCACGCTGGCCCGCACTCCGCCCGACATCCTGATCACCACACCCGAGTCGCTGTATCTGATGTTGACCTCGGCGGCGCGGGAAACGCTGCGCGGCGTGCACACCGTGATCGTCGACGAGGTGCACGCGGTGGCCGGCACCAAGCGGGGTGCGCATCTGGCGTTGTCGCTGGCCCGGCTCGACGCGCTCACCGAACGCCCGGCGCAGCGCATCGGGCTGTCGGCGACCGTCCGGCCGGCCGCGGAGGTGGGCCGGTTCCTGGTCGGCTCGGCGCCCATCACGATCGTGCGGCCGCCGGCGCCGAAGACCTTCGACCTCTCGGTGCGGGTGCCGGTCGCCGACATGACCGAACCCGATGCGGGCGGCGACGACGAGGCCACCGGTTCGATCTGGCCGCATGTCGACTCCGCGATCGTGGATCTGGTTCTGGCCCAGCGTTCTTCGATCGTGTTCGCGAATTCGCGGCGGCTGGCCGAACGGCTCACCGCCCGCCTGAACGAGACCTACGCCGAGCGGATCGGCGCGGCGGTCGATCTCGACCACCCCCCGCCGGCCCAGCAGGGCACCACCGAGGCCAATCACGGTGCGCCGCAACTGTTGGCCCGTGCCCATCACGGCTCGGTCAGCAAGGAACAGCGCGCCGTCATCGAGGACGATCTCAAGAGCGGCCGGCTGCGGTGCGTGGTCGCCACCAGCAGCCTGGAGCTGGGCATCGACATGGGTGCGGTCGAGCTGGTGGTGCAGGTCGAGGCACCGCCGTCGGTGGCCAGCGGCCTGCAGCGGGTCGGCCGGGCGGGCCATCAGGTCGGCGAGATCTCGCGCGGCGTGCTGTTTCCCAAACATCGCACCGACGTCATCCACTCCGCGGTCACCGCCCAGCGCATGGTCACCGGGCAGATCGAGGAACTGAAGGTCCCCGCCCATCCGCTGGACGTGCTCGCCCAGCAGACCGTTGCGGCCTGCGCCCTCGAACCCCTGGACGTCGACGCCTGGTTCGACCTCGTCCGCGGCACCGGCAATTACGCCACTCTCCCCCGCTCGGCCTACGACGCGGTCCTCGACCTGCTCGCCGGGCGCTACCCCTCCGACGAGTTCGCCGAACTGCGCCCCCGCGTGGTGTGGGACCGCGACGCCGGGACCCTCACCGGCCGCCCCGGCGCGCAGCGGCTCGCGGTCACCTCCGGTGGCGCCATCCCGGATCGTGGCCTGTTCCCCGTCTTCATGGTCGGCGAAAAGGCTTCCCGGGTAGGCGAACTCGATGAGGAGATGGTCTACGAGTCCCGCGTCGGCGACGTGTTCGCGCTCGGCGCCACCAGCTGGCGCATCGAGGAGATCACCCACGACCGTGTCCTGGTCACCCCCGCCTTCGGCCTCGCGGGCCGGCTCCCGTTCTGGCACGGCGATTCCCTGGGCCGCCCCGCCGAATTGGGTGCTGCGCTGGGCGAATTCGTGCGCACCGCCGGGCAGGCCATCGAGAGCGCGCCCGCCGCCTACTTGGAGTCGTTGGTCGCCGCGGTACCGGCCGCGCCGGCCGCCGAGCCGCTCCGGCTGGGCGAACTCCTGGCCGCGTTGCCGGGGGACGGGCGATCGGATTCGCTTCCCGAGAGCAGTTCACCGCCCGAGAGCGCGTCCGAGTCCGCCTCCCGCACACCACGGAAGACCACCGCCGGAGACACGACCGCAGCTGGAACACCCGAGCGCGCACCGCGGAAGACGGCGGGCGGCGGTACCGCGGCGCCCGGTCGGCGGAAATCCGGTAGCAGCTCGACGCGACAAGCGACCGGGAGCACCGGAAGCGACCTCAGCGAGCTCGAACGGGTCGTCACCGCGGCCGGTCTGGACCGCTTCGCGACCGCGAATCTCGTTGCGCTGCTGAGTGAACAGCGGCAGGCGACCGGGCAGTTGCCGACCGATCGGACCCTGCTGGTCGAGCGGTTCCGCGACGAACTCGGTGACTGGCGGCTGATCCTGCATTCGCCGTACGGCATGCCGGTGCATGCGCCGTGGGCGCTGGCGGTCGGTGCGCGGCTGCGGGAGCGGTTCGGGATGGACGCGGCACCCAACGCGTCCGACGACGGAATCGTGGTGCGGCTGCCGGACACCACCGACAGTCCGCCCGGCGCCGAGCTGTTCGTGTTCGAACCGGACGAGATCGACGACATCGTCACCGAACAGGTGGGCGGGTCGGCGCTGTTCGCCTCCCGGTTCCGCG
Source organism: Nocardia stercoris (assembly GCF_003696265.1). Taxonomy (GTDB): domain Bacteria; phylum Actinomycetota; class Actinomycetes; order Mycobacteriales; family Mycobacteriaceae; genus Nocardia; species Nocardia stercoris. The sequence goes on from NZ_RFFH01000006.1 coordinate 113,246, forward strand.
AATGTGCCGCGCGCGCACTGCTGTTGCCGCGCCGGGACCCGGGCCGGCGCACCCCGCTGTGGCAACAGCGGCAGCGGTCGGCGCAGCTGCTCGACGTCGCGCGCAAGTATCCGGAGTTCCCGATCCTGCTCGAGACGGTCCGCGAATGTCTGCGCGACGTCTACGATCTGCCCGCGCTGCGCGAGCTGCTCGGTTCGGTGGCCAAGCGCAAGGTGCGGCTGGTGGAGGTCGAGACGGCGACCCCGTCCCCGTTCGCCAACGCCATGCTCTTCGACTACGTCGAACAGTTCATGTACGAGGGCGACTCACCGCTGGCCGAACGACGTGCCGCCGCACTGTCGTTGGACTCGACCCTGCTGGCCGAACTGCTGGGCCGGGTGGAGTTGCGGGAACTGCTCGACCCGGAGGTCCTGGAGCTCACCGAGCGCGAACTGCAACGGCTCACGCCCGAACGCCAGGCCCGTGATCTCGAGGGTCTCGCCGACCTGTTCCGCCTGCTGGGTCCGCTCACCCCGCAGGAGGCCGCCGACCGCAGCACCGACGACCCGGCACCCTGGTTCGCCGAACTGGTTCGATCCCGGCGCGCTCTGGAGGTCTCCTACGCCGGACAGCAGTGGTGGGCCGGTATCGAGGACGCCGCCCGACTGCGCGACGCCCTGGGCGTCCCGCTCCCGATCGGCGTTCCGGCCGCGTTCATCGAACCGGTCGCCGACCCGCTCGGCGACCTGATCGCTCGCTACGCCCGCACGCACGGCCCGTTCACCCTCGGCGCCGTGGCGGCCCGATTCGGGCTGGGCCCGGCCGTCGCGGCCACCGCACTGCATCAGCTGAGCAGTGAAAAGCGTGTGGTGGCAGGGGAATTCACGCCCGGCGGGAGCGGCTCGGAGTGGTGTGACACCGAGGTCCTGCGCCGGCTGCGGCGCCGGTCGCTAGCGGCCGCCCGCAAGGAGGTCGAACCGGTCGCCACCACCGCGCTGGCCCGCTTCCTGCCCGTCTGGCAGCACGTCGGCAGCGGCGAACTGCACGGCGTCGACGGCGTGGCCGCGGTGGTGGAACAGCTTGCCGGCGTGCCGATTCCGGCCTCCGCGTGGGAGTCGCTGATCCTGCCGCCCCGCGTCCGCGACTACAGTCCCGCCCTGTTGGACGAGCTGCTGGCGTCCGGTGAGGTGGTGTGGTCAGGCCACGGCTCGATCACCGCCAAGGACGGCTGGATCGCCCTGCATCCGGCCGAACTGGCACCGTTCACCTTGCCGCCGCCCGACGAACTGGATCTCACCGAGATCCAGACTCAGTTGCTGATCGCCTTGGGTGCCACCGTGATTCCCGATCCGACCGGCAAGTCCACGCCGCAGGTCGCCGCCGGGTCCGGCGGCGCCTACTTCTTCCGGCAGCTCTCCGACGGGCTGCAGGGCCCGAGCGGCGGCGCCCTGCTCGACGATGCGGCGGCCGCCGCGGCACTGTGGGATCTGGTGTGGGCCGGGCACGTCGCCGGCGACACCTTCGCACCGGTCCGCGCGCTGCTGTCCGGCACCACCCGCAGCACCACCGCGCATCGCACGCCACGCCGCACGCCCCGCGGCCGGGCGTACCTGCCTCGCACGACGCTGCCCGCGCGGTCGGGCCCGCCCGCGGTGGCCGGACGCTGGTCGCTGCTGCCCGAGCGCGCGGCCGATCCCACCGTCCGCGCCCACGCCACCGCGGACACCCTGCTGGAGCGCTACGGCGTGGTCACCAAGGGCGCGGTCCAATCCGAAGGTGTGCCAGGCGGTTTCGCTCTGATGTACCGGGTGCTCACCGAGTTCGAGGACCGGGGCCGCTCCCGCCGCGGCTACTTCGTCGACACGCTCGGCGGCGCTCAGTTCTCCACCACCGACGTGGTCGACCGCCTGCGTTCCTTCGACACCGACCGGTCCGAGCGGAAGCCGGCCCAGGTGGCGCTGGCCCTGGCCGCCTGCGACCCGGCCAACCCGTACGGCGCCGCGCTGCCCTGGCCGAAGGAGGCGACCGCCGGCTCCGGTCACCGCCCGGGCCGCAAGGCGGGTGCGCTGGTCGTCCTGGTCGACGGCGAACTGACCCTCTACCTGGAGCGCGGCGGCCGCACCCTGCTCACCTTCACCGAGGATCCCGACGTCCGCGCCCTCGCCGCCGGCACCCTGGCCGGCCTGGTCCGCGATCGCCGCGTCGACTCCCTGGTCATCGACAAGGTCGACGGAGAATCGGTGCACGGCAACACCTTCGCCACGTTCCTGACCGAGGCCGGCTTCTCCGCCACCCCGAACGGATACCGGCTTCGGAGCAAACCGTGATTGCGCCGATACTCCCCAGGAGGTGCACCGGATGCCCGAAGGTGACACCGTCTATCTGACGGCGGCCAGGCTGCGGGCAGCTCTGGCCGGAAAGACCCTCACCCGCAGTGATTTCCGGGTGCCCCGGTACGCGACTCTCGACCTGGCCGGGCAACCCGTCGAGGAGGTGGGCAGCTACGGCAAGCACCTGTTCGTCCGCACTCCCGACCTCAGCATCCACACTCATCTGAAGATGGAGGGTGAGTGGCGGATCTACGAGCCCGGAAAACGCTGGGACAGACCGGGTTACCGCGCCCGCCTGGTCCTGGCCAACGACAGTGCCGAAGCGGTCGGATTCACGCTGGGCACCGTCGAGGTCCTGCGCCGCGCCGACGAACACACCGCCACCGACCACCTCGGCCCCGACCTGCTCGGCCCGAATTGGGATGCGGCCGAAGCGGTCCGGCGCCTGCTGGCGCACCCCGACCGCCCCGTCGGCCTGGCCCTGCTCGACCAGACCAATCTGGCCGGCATCGGCAACATCTACCGCAGCGAGATCTGCTTCCTGCAACGTGTCGACCCCCGCCTCCCCGTCGGCACGGTCGCCGACCTCCCCGCCCTGGTCGACCAGGCCCACAAGGTCCTGCGCGCCGCCGCCCACACCCCACCCTGGCGCCCCTACGTCTACCAACGCCACCGCCGCCCCTGCCGCCGTTGCGGAACCCCGTTGAGCCTCACCATGATCGGCGAAGGCCCCGACTCCGAACGCGCCCTGTACTTCTGCACCGGCTGCCAGGCGCGGTGATCGATATTCGCTGGTCAGCGCGACGGCGAGTCGTTCGTCAGCGCGGGTAGTTCCCAGACCGCACCGGCGAGGGTGACGGCGAGCGCGAGCAACAGGGCACCACAGATGGCGGCGGCGGCGTCGAATTCCGCGGTGGCGATCGCGAATACGATCAGCACGGCGGCCGATACCATCGTCGCGGCCGTCAGCACGGCTGTCCCGGCGATCGAGCGGCGGTGGCCTGGTGCGATCACGATCTCCGGGCCGGCGTTCGCCACGATCCGGCAGCCGTTCGCGGCCAGCGCCAACCATGCGCCCCACCAGATCCCGAGCACGCCGTAGCGGAGGACGGGTGTGGCGGTTGCGGGGACGAGACCGGAGTGGACCAGGAACACCACGCCGGCGATGAGTACGGCGGGTGGTACGAAGCCGCGCACACCACGCCGCAGCAGGACGCCGAGCGCGACGCGATCGAACCTGGGGCGCGGGGCCACCAGCAGGAGTCCGACGGCCAGTACCGCTCCGCAGACGCGCAATACGGGCAGATAGCGGCCGTCCCCGTCCTCGGTGATCAGGTTCGCGACGAACCAGCCGTCACCGGCCACGGTGATCGCCATGGCCGCGGCCCGCGCGAGGCGCCGGCTGTCGTCGCGCGCCGGCCACACAGCCGGGTGCAGCCACATGTCGACAGCACCGACGAGAACGTTCGGCCAGGAACGAAATCCACTGGCGTGGACCGATTCTCGCAGATCCTCGCCCCAACGCTCCCGCCACGGCTTCGGGTACAGGCGGATCAGCCCGGCGATCACAGCCCTCATGCGGGATTCACCCCGAGTCGACGCAGTCCGGTCGATGCGAGGTTCGCCATCGAGCGCAGTTCACGTTCGAGCAATTCCCTACCGGGCGTGGTCAATCGGACCGGCCGCTGCCGGCCGACACCGTCGAGGGTCTCGATCAGGCCCTTGGCCTCCAGCCGGGTGAGCGCCCCGTAGAGGCTTCCAGGCCCGAGGCGCTCGCCGGTGAGCTGTTCGACCGAGGCGTTGATGGCATAGCCGTGGGACGGGCCCTGGGCGAGGGCCCACAGGACCAGCAACTGAGCGTCGTTGGCGAGCATCGCCGAACCTCCTGAATTCCGGTCGATCTCATACAGTAGTACATTCTGTGTAGTACGCACAACGTACTACGCATCGCGTACTATGAATGGCGTCCGAACGGCTAGTCGACGAGAAGGTGGTTGGGATGACGGATTCGACACTCGGCCGGGGCGAGCAGCGCGACCGGACGATCCGGTTGGTGTTGCACCTGTCGCTGGCCCTCGCGGCGGGTTTCGAGACGTTCGCTTGGATCACCACGCAGGTGAAGCCGGTCCGCGCCGCGAGCCCGTGGCAGAACGACCCCTACGACGTGGTCGTGTCGTTCACCGAATTCCTGGTGCCGGCCCTGGCCTGCCTGATCGCCCTGCGAATGGTGTTGTGGCGCGGGAAGAAACAGCAGCCGCCGCATCGCACCGCGCAGCTGCTGCGTGCCGCTACCGCGAGCACCGTACTGGTGACCGCGACCATCGCGGCCGACTGGATCGCACTGGCGGTACGGGCGAACCGTCCCGCCTGGTCGCTGCCCGCCACCGCGATCCTCGCCGCCGCACTCGTCCCGCTCACCGCGGCAGCGGTGGCGAACCTCTGGATGCGGTACTCGCTGCTGCGCCGTCTGCCGGTGGAACAGATCCACGGCAGCGACTGGCTCGACGATCTGCCACCGCTGCTGGCGCTCGCGACCGGCGGCGACCGCACCACCTGGATCCGCCGCTGCACACCGATGCTCACACTGATCCGCGGCCATTTCCTCGCCACCACGGCACTCGTCGCCCTGACCGCCGCGCTGAGCCTGGCCGGCATCGAAGCCCACGGCGAGAAGTGGACCGACCCCATGCTTTTCGTGTTCGCGGTCGTCGTGGCCGCCGGCGGATTCTTCGCGGCCGCGGTCCTCGGCAACCGCTACCTGGTCATCGTGGCGCAGCCTCCGGCACCCGGGCGCGTCCGCCGGGCCTTACGGCTCGCCGTCGGGTACGGGGCCTTGTGCCTACCCGCGACCGTCGCCGTCCGCGGTGAGATCCTGCACCTCGTCGGCGACGACCACGACAACTCCCCGGCCCACTTGCTCCTGCTGATCGTCGTCAGTGCCGCCGCGACCGCCACCGCAGTTTTCACCGCCGCGCTGGCCCGCCGTCAGGCGGCATGAGCGAGCGTCGGCTGCCTTCTCAGAGCGTGAAAACCGAGGAGCCGATGGTCGCGCCGGACTCCAGCTCGTGGTGGGCTCGCACGGCATCGGACAGGTCGTAGCGCTGGTTGACCTCCGGGGCGATCCGTCCCGCCGCGATGTGGCCGAACAGTTCACCGGCCAGCTCCGCCCGCTCGGCCGGGTCGGCGATGTAATCGGCGAGGCCGGGTCGGGTGAGGAACAGCGAGCCCTTGCCCGTCAACGTCATGGGGTCGACGGGGGGCACCGGGCCGGAGGCGGCTCCGAACGACACCAGCAGTCCACGACGCGACAACGAGTCCAGCGATCCGTCGAAGGTGGTAGCGCCGATGCTGTCGAAGACCACCGGAACACCGGTACCGCCGGTCAGTTCCCGCACCCGTGCGGCCACATCCTCGCGAGTGTGGATCAGCACGTGATCGCAGCCGTGCGCGGCGGCGATCTTCGCTTTCTCCTCGGTCGAGACTGTCCCGATGACGTTGATACCCAACAGCTTCGCCCACTGCGCGAAAATCAGGCCCACGCCTCCGGCCGCCGCGTGGAGCAGGACGGTGTCCCCGGCGCGCAGAGGGTGGATGCGGCGCAGCAGATAGGCGGCCGTCAGGCCGCGGGTGGTTGTCGCCGCCGCAGTGACGGAGTCGATCTCGTCCGGCAGGCGGATCAACTGCGCCGCGGGCAGCACCCGCTCACTGCTGTAGGCGCCCAGTGGGCTGCCGGTGTAGGTGACCCGGTCGCCGGCGCGAAAGCCGTCGACCTGCGGGCCGACGGCCTCGACCACGCCCGCAGCTTCGACCCCGAGGCCGGCGGGCAGCGTGACCGGGTACCGGCCGCTCCGATAGTAGATATCGGCGAAGTTCAGCCCGACCGCATGATGCCGGACGCGTACCTCGCCCGGCCCGGGCTCACCCACTTCGATCTCGACCCGGTGCAGTACCTCCGGACCACCGGTCCGGTCGAAGCGAATAGCGAACGCCACCATCAATCTCCTCGATTCGCACCGTCTATACAGCTCACCACCGTGCCGTGAGCTGCTCGCTATCGTGCCGATCGCGGTGCGGGCAGTCCAGTAATGCGGTCACGCACACCGAATGGATTGCGGTACGGGTCGGATTGCGGTAGCAGCGTCGGAGAAACCGGGTGGCCGGGTTCGGCAGCGGCCCTACCCCAGCGCGGTGAGCAGGTCGTCGAGGGCCTGCGTTTCGGCGGCCGAGTCGGGAGCCTTGGCACGCAACGCTTTCAGCGCACGGTCGATTTTGCCGTCGAGCACGTCCCAGTCGGACCCGTCCATCGGCTGCAGGGTGTCCTGGTCCTGATCCCAGGCGGTCTCCAGATCCTTGATCCGAGCCGTCGCCGCCGCCTGCTGACCGGACTGCACCTTGGACAACGTGTCCTGCGTGACGGTCCGGAACTTTGCGATCTCCGCGGCCGGGAAATGCGCCGACGCCGATCGGCCGGGTGCCAGGGTCACCGACGCCGGCGCCGCGGCCGGCTCGTCGCTCACCGAGGCATGCGGCTGCGCGGACGCCCACACCAGCAGCGACGTCGCCGCCACCGCGACAACCGCGTAGTACCCGAGCATCACGCGCTCGCGAGCCTGATCGGTGGTCACCACCGGGACCGAGTTCCGCTCCGGATCGACAATGACGTCACTGCGGGAGAAGGTCAGATATCCGACCACCGCCAGAATCGCGGCCAGGAAGACGACGCTGGTGATCGAGGTGCCGACACCGAGACCGTGATCCGAAGCGGGCGAAGCGAACCAGTCCCCCAGGTTGGCACCCAGCGGACGAGTCAGGATGTAGGCCAGCCAGAACGACAGCACCGCGTTCGCACCGAACCGCCACCCCACGACGACCGCCACGATCAGGCCGGCGGGCAACAACACCGAAGTACCCGGCCCCCAGCCGGTCAGCTGCAGCGTCCAGTCACCGGCCGCGGTGCCGAGCGCGAAGGTGACCAGAACCGCCAGCCAGTAGAACAGTTCTCGCGGCAGCGTCACGATCGAGTGGATCGACAGCGTCGCCTCGCGGGCGTACCAGATACCGAACACCACCGCGAGCAGCACCGCGAACACGCCGGTGCTCGCCGCGAGCGGCACATTCAGCTGGTCGGTGAGGATATCGGTGTACAGCGTGCCGGTCACACTGACCACGACCACGGCGAGCCAGTAGACGAACGGCACGTACCGGCTCAGCCGCAACTGCCACACCATCACCGCGGCCAGCACCACTGTGAACAGCAGCGCCGTCGCCACGAGGCCGAAGCCCAGTGAGGTGTCGATCCAGTCGGCGAACGTCTCACCCACTGTGGTGCACAGGATCTTGATGATCCAGAACCACACCGTCACTTCGGGGACCTTGCTCAGCGTGCGCCGCGCGACGCCGGCCCGCACTGGTGTTACCTCGGCTGTGCCGGTTGCTCGCTCGCTGCGCTCACTCATGCGGTGGACCATAGCCAGCACACACTGTGGCGACGCTGAGAAAGGGCGGCGGTCATCACGACCTCGGTCGCTCGGGTCGCCGCCGACCTGCGAACGGCCGACGGTGCCGCGCCGCCGCGGTGCTCAGCCCTCGATCGGCTCCAGAATCTGCGCCCGCGGTTCCGGCGCCGCCAGACGCAGCGCGTCCGCCGACACGTCGTCCGGCTGGGTCTGCGACAGCTTCTCCGCCTCCACACGCGCCCGGTAGGTCTCGACCTCGCGCTTCACGTCCGGGTCCTCCCAGCCGAGGACGGGCGCCACCAGCCGGGCGACCTCCTCGGCACAGTCGGTGCCGCGGTGTGCGTATTCGATGGAGATGCGGGTGCGGCGGGCCAGGATGTCGTCCAGGTGCAGCGCGCCCTCGGCGGCCGCGGCGTAGATCGCCTCGACCCGCAGGTAGCTGGGGGCCGCGCCGATCGGTTGCAGCAGTTCGGGTTTGCCCTCGGCGAGGTCGAGCACATCGGTGACCAGGGCGCCGTAGCGGTTGAGCAGGTGCTCGATGCGGTACGGGTGCACGCCGTAGGCCTGGGCGAGCTGCGGTGTCTGGTTCAGCAGGGCGAAATAGCCGTCCGCGCCGAGCAGCGGCACCTTCTCGGTGATCGACGGTGACACCCGCTGCGGGATGTCTCCGGCGGCGGCGTCGACGGCGTCCTCGGCCATCACCCGGTAGGTCGTGTACTTGCCGCCGGCGATGGCGATCAGGCCGGGGGCGATCCGCGCGACCGCGTGCTCACGCGACAGCTTGGAGGTCTCGTCGCTCTCACCGGCCAGCAGCGGGCGCAGTCCGGCGTACACCCCCTGGATGTCGTCGGCGGTCAGCGGCGTCACCAGCACCTCGTTGACCTTCTCCAGCAGATAGTCGATATCGGCCTTGGTGGCGGCCGGGTGCGCGAGGTCCAGGTTCCAGTCGGTGTCGGTGGTGCCGATGATCCAGTGGCTGGTGTTCCACGGGATGACGAACAGCACCGAGGTCGGGGTGCGCAGGATGATCGCGGTGTCGCTGGCGATCCGGTCGCGCGGGACCACGATGTGCACGCCCTTGGAGGCGCGCACGTGGAAGCGGCCGCGCTGCTGGGCCATTCGCTGGATCTCGTCGGTCCACACCCCGGTCGCGTTGATCACGACCGAGCCGCGGACCTCGCCGCGGCGGCCGTCCTCGCTGTCGCGGATCTGCACGCCGACCACCCGGTCGGCCTCGCGCAGGAAGCCGACGACCTGAGTCGAGGTGCGGACCACGGCGCCGTAGTGGGCGGCGGTGCGGGCCACGGTCATGGTGTGCCGGGCGTCGTCGACCACCGTGTCGTAGTAGGTGACACCGCCGATCAGGGCATTGCGACGCAGCCCCGGCGCCAGCCGCAGTGCGGCCGAGCGGGTCAGATGATGCTGTCCCGGAACCGATTTCGCGCCACCGAGGGTGTCGTAGAGCATGATCCCGGAGGCCACGTACGGTCGCTCCCACACCCGGTGGGTGAGCGGGTACAGGAAGCGCAGCGGCTTGACCAGGTGCGGAGCGAGCGTGGTGAGCGCAAGTTCGCGCTCCCGCAACGCTTCTCGCACCAGACCGAACTCCAGCTGCTCGAGGTAGCGCAGCCCGCCGTGGAACATCTTCGACGATCGGCTGGAGGTGCCCGACGCGAGGTCGCGGGCCTCGATCAGCGCCACGTCGAGGCCACGGGTCGCCGCGTCGAGCGCGATACCGGCGCCGACCACACCGCCACCGACCACGACGACGTCGAACTGATCCTTGCCCAGCCGATCCCAGGCGGCCTCGCGTTGCGCGGGGCCGAGCGCCCCGGTGGGCTGGTACTGCGGTTCCGGCTTCTTCGTCATTCGACCCAAACTCCTCGGCACGAAGGCATCGTTCCGGCGCCCGACTCGGGTCCTACCCGGCCCATGGGGCGTACAGGTGCGGCCGGGGCGGCCGCCCGATTTCGGTCTCGAGCCTAACCGCTCGCCGGGCCGGTATCGAGCTGACATGCGGAAACGGTATCGGGCGACAAACACCCGCTACCAGCGGTTGTGTCGGGTGACAAGATTGCCGGGCCGCCGGCCCGGGGGCGCCGTGTATCCGCCCCGAGCGTTGTCCGTTTTAGTAACCTGCTGCAATGCCACGCTTCGTAGCCGCCATCGATCAGGGCACGACCTCCACCCGTTGCATCCTCTTCGACCGCTCCGGCCGGGTGGCGGGGATCGCCCAGCGTGAGCACGAACAGTTGTTCCCGCAGCCGGGCTGGGTCGAGCACGACGCCGAAACCATCTGGCGCAATACCGAATCCGTGATCGCGGGCGCACTGGAGAGCTGCGGCGCGACGGCCGCGGACATCGCCGCGGTGGGGATCACCAATCAGCGCGAGACCACGGTCGTCTGGGATCGGGCGACGGGCGTACCGGTGGCCCCCGCGATCGTCTGGCAGGACACCCGTACGGCGGCGTTGTGCGAGGAACTGGCCGGTTCGGCCGGGCCGAACCGGTACGCCGACCGCACCGGACTGCCGCTGAGCACCTATTTCTCCGGTCCCAAGCTGCGCTGGATCCTCGACAACGTGCCCGGTGTGGCCGAGCGCGCCGCGGCCGGGGAGCTCTGCTTCGGCACCATGGACAGCTGGATCCTGTGGCGGCTCACCGGCGTCCACGCCACCGACGTGACCAACGCGTCGCGCACCATGCTCATGAATTTGACCACCCTGCAATGGGATCCGGAGATCTGCGCCGAATTCGGGATCCCGGTCGCGATGCTGCCGCAGATCCGCAGCTCCTCGGAGGTGTACGCGGAGATCACGTCCGGCCCGCTGGCCGGCGTGCCGGTGGCCGGCATCCTGGGCGACCAGCAGGCCGCGACGTTCGGCCAGGCCTGCCTGGTCCCCGGCGAAGCCAAGAACACCTACGGCACCGGCAATTTCATGCTGCTCAACACCGGCACCACCCCGGTCTTCAGCAAACACGGCCTGCTCACCACCGTCTGCTACCGGCTCGGTGACCAGCCGGCCGTGTACGCCCTCGAGGGTTCGATCGCGGTGACCGGGTCACTGATCCAGTGGTTGCGCGACAACCTCGGCCTGATCGATTCCGCAAGCGAGGTGGAAGGTTTGGCGGCCAGTGTGGCCGACAACGGCGGCGCCTACATCGTGCCGGCCTTCTCCGGCCTGTTCGCGCCGCGCTGGCGGCCGGACGCCCGCGGCGTGATCACCGGCCTGACCCGCTTCGTCACCAAGGCCCATCTGGCCCGAGCGGCCTTGGAGGCCACCGCATTCCAGACCCGCGAGGTGCTCGACGCGATGCGTGCCGACGCCGAGGCCGAGGCGCTGGACCTGGAACTGACCGCCCTGAAGGTGGACGGCGGCATGGTGGGCAACGAACTGCTGATGCAGTTCCAGGCCGACATCCTCAACGTGCCCGTGGTGCGCCCGGTGGTCACCGAGACCACTGCACTGGGCGCCGCCTACGCCGCGGGCCTGGCGACCGGAATCTGGTCCGGCACAGACGAACTGCGCGCCAACTGGGCCGAGGACAAGACCTGGCGGCCGGCCATGTCGGACGACGAGCGCGCCGCGCGCTACGCCGCCTGGAACAAGGCCGTCGAACGCACCTACGACCGCGACTGAGGCCGGCCGTCCGCGGCACGGCCCAGTCGCTCGATCGCCTCGGTCAAGGTGGTCGTGTCCGAGGTGACGAACGACAGCCGCAGCGAGTTCTCGTGCCCGGCGCCGACCGCGAACGCCGCGCCCGGCACATAGGCCACGCCCTGCTCGATCGCCCGGGGCAGCAGCGCGGAAGTGTCTGTGCCGTCGGTGAAGTCGACCCAGACGAACATGCCGCCCGCGGCGTCGGTGCTGACCACGCGGTCGCCGAACCGGCCGCGCACGGCGGCGACCAGTGCCTTCGCGCGTTCTCCGTATACCGCGCGCACGGAGTCGACATGGGCGGTGAACCAGTCGGTGTCGGCGAGCAGGTCGGCCGCGATCTGCTGGGTGAGCGCCGAACCGCACAGGTCCGCACCCTGTTTCAGTAGTTCGACGGCCCGGCACACCGATTCGGGTGCCACCATCCAGCCGACGCGCAGGGTCGGGGCCAGTGTCTTGGAGGCGCTGGACAGCCGGATCACGTTCGGCGCGTAGGTGGCCACCGGGTCCGGGCTGGGCCGCTCGAACCACAGTTCACCGTACGGGTCGTCCTCGACGACCCAGAAGCCGTGCGCCACAGCGAGTTCCGCGAGCCGACGGCGGCGTTCCGGGCTCATCGTGACCCCGCGCGGATTGTGGAAGTTGCTGACCGTGTGCACCACGGCCGGGCGCTCGCCCCGCGCCAGCAGTTGTTCGACGACGTCGACGCGCATGCCGTCGGCGTCCAGCGGGACCGCCACGATGCGGGCACCGGCGGCCCGGTACACCTGCAGGGCGCCCACATAGGCCGGGTCCTCGACCAGCACCAGCGCGCCCGGATCGAGCAGCACCTCGGCGAGTAGTGACAGTGCCTGCTGGGAGCCGTGTGTGACGAAGACCTCCCCGAGCGGCACCGTCCGGCCCAGCCGTGCGGACTCCCGGGCGGCCAGCACCTCGCGCAGCGGGATCCAGCCGGCCGACTCGGTGTACTGCAGCCGGGACCGTCGCGCGAGCGCGGCGTCGGCAGCCGCGGCGATCTTCTCCTGCGGCATGAGCTGCTCGTCGGGCAGGCCACCGGCCAGGCTGATGATGTCGCCGCGCGAGGTCAGCTTCAGCAGATCGCGGATGGCGGAGCTCTGCAGACCGGACAGGCGGGCGGCCAGCGGCGGCAACGACATGTTCGACCTCCGGGACGGTGACGAGGCGGTATGCCCCAACTGTCGCACATGCCGACCAAGATCTGAAATGCCTATCCCACAATTTGAGAATTGTGGGATAGGTCGCGACTCAGCGCGAGACGATCGAGAAGATCGCCCAGCGCCCGTCCCGGTTCACCGTGCGCACCACCTGCGGGTACCGCTGGTTGGTACCGTCCGGCCGGTGCTCGGTCACGTCCACGTCGAACGAATCCGGCGCACGCTGATCGATCCGCACACAGTAGGTGGTCCCCGGCGGAATCTGCTGGTCGATCCCCTGCTGGATCACCTCGGGAGCCGAGATGTCCGCGGCATCCGGCGCCACGAAATCGCGCGCGCGGAATCCGCTGCGCTCCACATAGAAAGCGTGCTGGAAGCCGAAGATCACGCCCGGACCGGAGCTGGTGTCACCCGGGCCGTTGCCGGTCATGACCGAACCGGAGGTCTGCTGCACACAGGTCGACGTCGGCGTCGCCGAGATCGAGGTGGTGATGGGCGGCGGTCCCGCGTTCGGACTCGGCGCGGGCTTGCGCCCGGCGAACACCACAGCGGCGGCGATACCCCCGAGCACCACCAGCACAGCCACCACCGCACCGACGATCGGCAACAGCCGGCGCTTCTTCGTCGCGGTCTCCTGCGCCGCGGCGGCAACCGACTTGGGTGCCAGCTTGCGGGCCAGATCGTCGTCGTCCCACAGCGAGGACGACGGCTTGCGGGACCGCGACTCGTCGCCGCCGGCACCCGACTTCGGTACCAGGCTGCGCGCCAGTTCGTCGTCGTCCCACAGCGACTTACGCGGCCGCGACTCCGCGGCGTCGGCATCGGCCGGCGGGGACACCGGCGCTCCGGATCCGCCAGGCACTCGGACCGTCTGCTCCACGTCCGCGGGACCGGCCTCCGGCGCCCGCATCGGTTGCGGCTGAACCGGATTCGACCCGGTGACCGGGCGCCAGCCGAGATTCCGCGACGGTCCCGAGACCGGCGCCCACGACCCGGTCGGCGGCCCGAACCCGCCCTCCTCGGCGGCCGGCGCCTGCCCGAACGGCGCGGCGGCGGGGTCGGCGCCGGCACCCACCGCCGGCCCGAACGCGGAACCTTCCGCGGCCCCGGCCACCGGCCCGAACGGCGCGGCCGCGGGGTCGACACCGGCACCCACGGCGGGCCCGAACGCCGAGCCACCGGCGGAACCGGCGGCCGGAGTGCCGGATGCCTGTGCGGGATCGGTCCCGGGCCCGAACGGTCCCCCGACCGCCGGACCGAAGGCGCCGCTACCCGGCGTCACGTCGTCTTGTGAACCCATCCCCGTCCCTCTTCGGTGACAGACGAGTGGGGCGGTCGAGTTCCGACCGCCCCACTCGTCATCGTTCTCGTCTCCAGCCTACGGCGACGTCAGTACTGGGCAGTCCCGCCCCACTCCGCGGTCACACCGGCAACATCGACCGAGACCGGCGCGATGTCGCCCTGCGGCAGCCGGCCGATCTGCGCGGCGGCCTCCAGCGCGGCCACGCCGCCCGGCTGCTGCCGGATCCAGCCCTCGACCGCGGCCTTGGCCAGGTTGGCCTGGGTGGTGTCGATGACGAACTCGCCCGGCTGGGCGTCGGGGGCACCCGAGTTGTGCACGTAGGTGCTGACCTTCACCTGGTTCGGCGTGGTGTAGTCCAGCGAGATACCGGCGTCGCCGGAACCGTTCGGGGTGGTGTACCCGATGGTGCCGACGTAACCGTCGAGGCTGCTGAAGTGGTGGGTGTTGGCCACGTAACCGGGCAGCACCGCACCACCGTTGGCGTCGGCCGCGATCTCGGTGTGCGGGCCGGTGAACGCGACGACCGGCGCGGCGGGCGCGGCCTGCATGCTCGGCGCGGTCCACTGCTGCGGCGCCTGCTGCTCCTGCGGGGCCTGGTTGCCGGTCAGCGTGTCGCCGCCGTTGTGGGTCTGCGGACCGGTCGCCTGCTGGCCCGGCGTGGTGCCCTGCGGGTTGGTGTCGGCCGGCTTGGGGGCCGTGGTGACACCCGGCTGCAGCGGCTGGCCCGGCTGGTTCGGGGTGGCCGCGGGCGCTCCGCCCGGCAGCGTCTGGCCGCGCTGGCCGGGGACCGGCAGCGGGGCGAGCCGCGGCGCGGTCACGCCGGGCTGGCTCGGCGCGACGGCCGGGTCACCGGGCTTCGGCGGGTTGTTGGAGACACCCGGCTGCGGGGTGGTCACGCCCGGCTGGGGGTTCGAGACACCCGGCTGGTCGGTCTTGGGCGCGTTGCCGGTGCCCGGCTGGGTGCCGGTACCCGGCTGGGTACCCGTGCCCGGCTGGGTACCGGTGCCAGGCTGAGTGCCGGTACCCGGCTGGGTACCCGTGCCGGGCTGAGTTCCGGTGCCGGGCTGAGTTCCGGTGCCGGGCTGGGTGTTACCCGTGCCGGGCTGCTGGGCGTCGCCCGGCTTGCCGCTGTTGTCGTTGTCCCCCTGCTGTGCACCGTTGTCGGCCGGTGCACCGTTCTCGGTGGTCGCGGCGGCGCCGTTGTCGGTGCCCGGCTGGTCGGCCGGAGTGGCCTGCGGCGCCTCGGCGGGCGTGGTGGCCGGCGCGGCGGGCGCGGCGCCGGCCGGACCCGCGGCCAGAATGGCGGCTACCGCAGCCGCTGTGGCCAGCGGCAGCGAGGTGGCGACCCGGCGATT
This sequence comes from Nocardia stercoris, assembly GCF_003696265.1. Taxonomy (GTDB): domain Bacteria; phylum Actinomycetota; class Actinomycetes; order Mycobacteriales; family Mycobacteriaceae; genus Nocardia; species Nocardia stercoris. Next base: position 128,503 of record NZ_RFFH01000006.1, read on the forward strand.
CGGCTTTCGATGATTCACTGCTCGCAGTCCCTTTCCGAGACCGGCCCGCCCCCGTGCGGCTGCCGACCGAATCCAGCATTCTGATCTTGAAGTGGGTCACCCCAGAAGGCGCCGGATGATACCCATTGTCCGGCACTATCTCTCGTCGCACATGGAATCACATGAACAAGATTCCGGCAAGACGGGCGGAACCCGCAGCGGCACAGCGGAACCCCGCTGTCAAATCGACGCTCAGTCCAGGTCGTCGTGCCGCATCAGCTGCCGCGCGGCCTCGGTGATCGATCCGGACTGCGACGGGTACACCGAGAACGTCTGAGCCAGGTCGTTCACCGTCAGCTTGTTCTGCACCGCGATCGCGATCGGCAGGATCAGCTCGGAGGCGATCGGGCCCACCACCACACCGCCGATCACCACACCGGTCGCGGGCCGGCAGAAGATCTTGACGAAACCCCGACGGACACTGGACATCTTGGCCCGCGGGTTGGTGCCCAGCGGCAGCATCACCGTGCGCGCGGGCACCTCACCGTTGTCGATCGCGGTCTGCCCCACGCCGACCGTCGCGATCTCGGGACGCGTGAACACCGCGGACGCAACGGTTTTCAGCCGGATCGGCTGAACCCCTTCGCCCAGTGCGTGATACATCGCGATCCGCCCCTGCATGGCGGCCACCGAGGCCAGCGGCAGCAGCCCGGTACAGTCGCCGGCCGCGTACACCCCGGGCACCGAGGTCCGCGAAACCCGGTCCACCCGAAGGTATCCGCCGCGGTCGAGTTCGACGCCGACCCGCTCCAGGCCCAGGCCCGCCGTGTTCGGCGTGGAACCGACCGTCATCAGCGCGTGCGAGCCGGTCACCGTCCGGCCGTCGGACAGCTTCACCACCACACCGTCGGCGGTGCGCTCCACGGCCTCGGCGCGGGCGTGCTTGACCAGCTCCACACCGCGCTCGGCCATCACCTCTTCCAGCACCAGGGCGGCGTCGGCGTCCTCGCCCGGCAGCACCCGGTCGCGGCTGGACACCAGCTTCACCGAGACACCCATCTCGGTGTAGGCGGACACGAATTCCGCACCGGTGACACCGGATCCGACCACCACCAGGGTTTCGGGCAGCACCTCGAGGTCGTAGAGCTGACGCCAGTTGAGGATCCGCTCACCGTCGGGTTCGGCGCCCGGCAGTACCCGCGGGCTGGCGCCGGTCGCGATCAGCACCACCTCGGCCTCGATCACCTGTTCCCGGCCGTCGGCCAGCTGGGCGCGCACCAGATGGGTTGCCAGCCCGGCACTCTGGTCGATCAGCTCACCGCGGCCGGTCAGCACCTCGATTCCGGCGGCCTGCAGTTTGGCGCGGATATCGGAGGACTGAGCCTGAGCGAGCGCCTTGACCCGGGCGTGCACGTCGGGCAGCCGCACCGCGACACTGCCCTCCAGCGTGATCCCCAGGTCGCTGGCCCGGCGCAGATCGGTCCGCACCCCGGTGGAGGCGATGAACGTCTTCGACGGCACACAGTCCCACAGCACACAGGCCCCGCCGATACCGTCGGCGTCGATCACGGTGACCTGGGCACCGTACTGCGCCGCGACCAGGGCCGCCTCGTAACCGGCCGGGCCGCCACCGATGATGGCAATGCGGGTCATGGGGATACCTCTCCGTCGGTGCCGTCAGGGGCCAGAGGCGGCAGCGCGGTGTAACCACGCAGGCCCCGGCAGCGGCGGCAATGTCGTTGTCGGTGCCGTCAGGGGCCGGAGGCGGCAGTGCAGGCCCCGGGCAGCGGCGGCAATGTGTCCGCGTCAGCGATCGAATCCACGCAAACCGGTGTCTCCGGCTGCCTACATACGGTATAGGGCCGTGGGCCGGAGTTCGCGCCGACGTCCGGCTGGGGACGCATCGGACCGGATTCACCGAACGCACCGGTGGGCGGGCCACGATCCGGCCCGGTAACCCGCTACGCTTCCAGGGTGCCGATATACGCCGCCTACGGGTCCAACATGGATCCCGAGCAGATGCTCAAGCGCTGTCCGCACTCCCCCGTGTACGGAACCGGCTGGCTCGAGAACTGGCGCCTGACCTTTGCCGGTGACGACATCGGCTGGGAGGGACCGCTCGCCACGGTGGTCGAGGATCCGGGATCGCGCGTGTTCGTGGTGCTCTACGACGTGTCCGCGGAGGACGAACAGAGCCTGGACCGCTGGGAAGGCTCGGATTTCGGTATCCACAAGAAGATCCGGCTCCGCGTCACCCCCAACGCCGGTACCGCGGCGAGTCCGCTGCTGGCGTGGCTGTACGTCCTCGACGCCTACGAGGGTGGCCTGCCGTCGGCGCGCTACCTCGGCGTGATCGCCGACGCCGCCGAAAAGGCCGGGGCCCCGGACGAATACACCCACGCCCTGCGTACCCGCAACAGCAAGAACGTCGGTCCGGGTTCGTAGTACCGCCACTGCGGCCGGTCCGTTCGGTTTCCCGCCGAACGGACCGTCGGCGACAGCGGATTCAGCTCAGGCCGTGGCGTTCAACACCAGACTGGTCATGACCCGCACGCCGATCGCGAGGGCGCGTTCGTCCAGATCGAACGTGGGCTGGTGCAGATCGAGCTGCACACCCTCGCCGGACCAGACACCCAGGCGGGCCATCGCCCCCGGCACATCCTCCAGGTACCACGAGAAGTCCTCGCCGCCACCGGATTGCGGCGTGTCGGCGAGCGCGTCCGGGCCGATGCCGCGGATCGCGTCCTCGAACATGCGCACCGCGTGCTCGTCGTTGACGACCGGCGGTACACCGCGCCGGTAGTTCAGCTGGTAGCGCACCCCGGTCGGCGCCAGCAGCCCGTCGACGATCTCGCGGACCAGTGGTTCCAGTAGCTCCCAGGTCGCGTGGTCGCCGGTGCGGACCGTCCCGGTCAGCATGCCGGTCTGCGGAATGGCGTTGGGCGCCTTGCCCGCCGACACCGCACCCCACACCATGACGGTGCTGGTGCGCGGGTCGACCCGGCGGCTGAGCAGGCCGGGCAGGCCGGTGATCACGGTCCCGATCGCGTACACCAGATCGCTGGTCAGGTGCGGACGGGAGGTGTGGCCGCCGGGCGAGTCCAGCACCAGTTCGATGGTGTCGGCGGCCGAGGTGATGGCGCCGACGCGCAGGCCGACCCGGCCCACCTCCAGCCGCGGGTCGCAGTGCAGCGCGAACATCCGGGACACACCCTCGGTGGCACCCGCGGCGACCATGTCGATCGCGCCGCCGGGCATCACCTCCTCGGCGTGCTGGAACACCAGGCGCACCCCGACCGGCAGCCGGTCGACCGTGGCGAGCGCGAGCGCGGTGCCGAGCAGAACGGAGGTGTGCGCGTCGTGGCCGCAGGCGTGCGATACGCCCGCCACCGTGGAGGCGAACGACAGGCCGGTGTACTCCTGCATGGGCAGCGCGTCCATGTCGGCGCGCAGGCCGATCCGCGGGGTGTCGGGGCCGATATCGCAGATCAGGCCGGCTCCGGTGGGCAGCTTGCGCGGTTCGAGCCCGGCCTTGGTCAGCCAGGACTCGACGAATTCGGTGGTGGCGAACTCGGCCCGCGACAGTTCCGGATTGGCGTGCAGATGCCGCCGGAAACCGATCAGATCCGACTGGTGCTCGCGCAGCCACGACTCCACCGCCGCGTGCCCGTCGGCCACGCTCGGCGCCGCCTGCCCGAGGCCCCCGCCGGGGACCGTGGTTCGGGATCCCGCGTCCAGGTTCGCGTGCCTGTGCCGCGCGCCGGGGACGGAATCCCTGGCGGTCTCCGGGTCGGCGGACCGGCCGGTTGTGCTCACCGAATATCCTCCTGTCGTCGAAAGCTTCGCTCCAACAACCTGTTCCTGTGCTCGTCGTTCGTCGCGACCATGATCGCCGTACGGGCCAGCGCGGTCGCGCCGTCGAGCACGGCCCGGTCCGCCGAGGCGGTCACGCAGGCCGCGGCGAATTCCGGCTGATGCGTCACCGCACCGCCGGCCTCGAGTCCGATGACGGGATGGATACCGGGGATGACGTTGGTCACATTTCCCATATCGGTGCTGCCCAGCGGATGTGCCGCCTCGAGTTCCGGCGCCAACGGCACCCGGCCCAGATCGGCGATCTGATCGCGGTACACAGTCAGCAACACCGGATCCGGCGTCAGCTCCGTGTACGTCGGCGCGAGCGTCCGGACCCGATGGGTACAGCCGGTGGCCAGGGCTCCGGCTTCGAAACAGGCCGATGCGCGTCGCATCAGGTCGTCGAGCGACTCGGAGTCGACTGCCCGCAGGTAATACAGCAGTTCCGCACGATCGGGCACGATGTTCGGGGCAACGCCGCCCGAGAAAACTATACCGTGCAGTTGCTGCCCCGGCCGGAGATGCTGACGCAGCAATCCGAGAGCTACCTGGGCGACGGTGACCGCGTCACCGGCATTGCGGCCCTGCTCGGGGGCGGCGCTCGCGTGTGCCGCGCGGCCGTAGAAGTCGACCGCGAGGTCGGAAAGCGCCAACGAGCGGGCACCCACGATGTCGGCGGGACCCGGGTGCACCATCATGGCCAGCGCCGTGCCGTCGAAAACACCGCGGTCGAGCATCAGCACCTTGCCGCCGCCGCTCTCCTCCGCGGGGGTGCCGAAGACGCGGACCGTGATCCCGAGCCGGTCCGCCACTTCGGCCAGCGCCAGCGCCGTGCCCACCGTCGACGCGGCGATGATGTTGTGCCCGCACGCGTGGCCGATCTCGGGCAGCGCGTCGTATTCCGCGCACAGGCCCACCACAAGGTCGCCGCTGCCGTAGTCGGCGACGAACGCGGTATCCAGATCGGCCACCCCGGTGCGGATCTCGAAGCCGCGCGCCCGCAGCGGAGCCAGGACCTTCGCGACGCTCCGGGTCTCGGCGAAGGCCAGCTCCGGCTCGGCGTGGATCGAGTGGGACAGCGCGATCAGCTCGTCGCCCGCGGCCGCGAGGACCGCGTCGGCCGCCGCCACGCACTCGCGCCGGTCGGCCGGAGCCCGGCCCGCCGCTACACGCTGCTCGGATGGCATGGGCACAGTCTTGCACTGCGTCCCCGAGCGTGCGCAACGGGTTAAATACCGGCGAACGCACCCAGGTTGTCGGCGGTGGTCTCGACGGCCAGCGCCTTCAGCAGCCGGGCGTGCAGCGCCCGCTTGATGACCGCCAGGTTCGGCTTGTGGTTGGCGGCCAGCGCGGCGGCACGGGTGACCGCGTCCGGCAGCACCGACGCCTCGTCGGCGACGGCGTCCACGATGCCGGCGGCCAGGGCGTCGGCACCGCTGTAGCGGCGGCCGGTGGTCATGGCTTCGACCGCGACCTGGTTGGTGAGCCGCGAGCGCAGCAGCGAGTTCATGGCGGGCGCGAAGGTCATGCCCAGGTTGACCTCGGGCAGGCACCAGAAGCCGCGATCGGACCGCATGACCCGGAAGTCGTGGGCGGTGGCCAGCATGGCACCGGCACCGAACGCGTGGCCGTTGATCGCGGCGATGGTCGGCATCGGGAAGGCGACCAGGCGGGCGTACACCGCGTGCACGGTGTCGAGGTAGCTGTAGAGCTTGTCGACGTTGCCGCCGCCGAACAGCCAGTCGGTGTCCAGGCCGTTGTTGTAGATCTTGCCGGTCGCGGTGGTCACCAGGGCGGCGGGACCTTCGGCCTTCTCGACCTGGTCGAGCAGGTCGTTGACGGTCGCGATCCAGTCGGGGTGGAAGCGAATGTCCTTGTCGGCCTCGCCCTCGTTCCCGAGGTTCAACACGAACACGTCCCCGTTACGTTCCAAATACGGCATGGACCCGACTGTAGGGCAAGTTACCGGCGAGTCGGAACCGGCACCCGCTGCAAGTCGGTGGCGACCACGAGTTCGCCGTCGAAGTACTCGGCGGCCTCGGCGCGGTGCCCTTCCAGGTCCGGATATCGCTGCGAGAAGTGGGTGAGCACGAGCGTGCGCACTCCGGCGGCCTGGGCCGCGCGGGCGGCCTGGGCGGCGGTGAGGTGCCCGAAGTCGTGCGCGAGGTCCGCGTCGCGGTCCAGGAAGGTCGCCTCGATCACCAGCATGTCCGCCCGATCGGCCAATTCCTCTACGCCGGAACACATTCGGGTATCCATGACGAAGGCGAAGCGCTGCCCGGGCCGGGGCACCGAGACCTGGTCGAGGGTGACGGCGGCCCCGGAGGCGGTGGTGATCACGCCGTCCCGCTGCAACCGCCCGACGGCGGGCCCGGTGATCCCAGCGGCCGCCAGCCGCTCCGGCAGCAGCCGCCGACCGTCGGGTTCGCGCAACCGGTAACCGAAGGTCTCGACTCGATGGTCGAGCCGGACCGCCTCCAGCGCGAACGGCTCGGCACCGGCACGCACCGGGCCCGAGGTGCTGATCGGGTGCTCGCGCAGACCCGGGAAGGGCAGCACCACGTCCCGCAGCCGCTCGTAGAAGTCCTGGCCGGCGGCCGGGTAGTACATGTCGACCGGATGGGCCACCTGGTCGAGGGAGAACCGCGCGAGCATGCCGGGCAGGCCCAGGCAGTGGTCGCCGTGGAAGTGGGTGACGCAGACCGCGCCGATGCTGCTCGCGGTGACACCGGCGTGCAGCATCTGCCGCTGCGTGCCCTCGCCCGGATCGAACAGCACCCCGGAACCGTCCCAGCGCAGCAGATAGCCGTTGTGGTTGCGGGTGCGTGTCGGAACCTGGCTGGCGGTCCCGAGGACGACCAGCTCCCGCGCTGTACTCACCTTGCGCTCCTTCGCGCCGGGTCGGCTGTCGTGTGCCGGCCTGCGAACCGGCCCGAATCAGCGCGACGGTATCAAGGCCCGGTGACACCGTCATCTCGATAAGCGGCGCCGGTCGCCCGCTCGGCACGGCGGACACGGCTCGACGAACTACCCGATCGATCGCGCCCGACAGCAGACGCCGTCGGTGCGACCGGCGGGCACGGCCGCGGCACCGCGGACTATCGTGTGCCCCATGCTTGCCGAACAGGCCGCTACGGCGATCGCCAGTGCAACGGGAATGCCGCGTCACCGCATCGCGGTGGTGCTCGGATCCGGGTGGCAGGAGGCGGCCGCGGAGATCGGGACGCCGGTCGCCACGATCCCGATGGCCGACCTACCCGGCTTCGAATCCCCCAGCGCGCAAGGACATCAGGGCACGGTCGTCTCGGTCCAGGTCGGCGACTCGCCGGTCCTGATCATGATGGGCCGCCGCCACCTGTACGAGGGCGCCGAGCCCGCCCAGGTCGTGCACCCGGTGCGGACCGCGATCGCGGCCGGCGCCGAGATCGTGCTGCTGACCAACGCGGCCGGCGGCATCGGTGCCGCCACACGGGTCGGCGAACCGATGCTGATCAGCGACCACATCAATTTGACCGGCCGAACCCCGTTGACCGGAGCCACTTTCGTGGATCTGGTGGATGCCTGGGACCCGGAACTGCGGGCCCTGGCCCGCGAGGTCGATCCCGCGCTCACCGACGGTGTGTACGCCGGACTCACCGGCCCGCAGTACGAGACCCCCGCGGAGATCCGCTGGCTGGCGACGATCGGCGCCGATCTGGTCGGCATGTCGACGGTGCTGGAGGTGATCGCCTGCCGGGAGGCGGGCGCTCGGGTACTCGGCATCTCGCTGGTGACCAACCTGGCCGCCGGCGTGACCGGCGCCCATCTCTCGCACGCCGAGGTGCTGGCCGAAGGACAGGCGGCCGCGCCACGATTGGGCAAACTGCTGCGCGGCATCCTGGAACGGGTGTAGTCCGCGGTCCGTGCGGTCGTGGCGGGGTGACAGCCGCCGACAGAGAGGATGTTGCCGTGCTGCGATTCGGAACCGCCGGGCTGCGCGGGCCGTTGCGCGAGGGCCCGGACGGGATGAACGTCGAGACGGTGTCGCGGGCGACCGCGGGTCTGGCCGCCTGGCTGCGGGACCGCTGCCTGGGCGGCGGCTTGGTGCTGGTCGGCCGCGACGCGCGGTACGGCTCGGCCGAATTCGCCACCGCCACCGCGGAAGTCTTCGCGGCGGCGGGCTTCTCGGTGCTGGAGCTGTCCCGGCCGCTGCCCACGCCGATCGTCGCGTTCGCGGTGCGGGAGCTGGGTGCGGTGGCGGGAGTGCAGATCACGGCCTCGCACAACCCGGCCACCGACAACGGGTACAAGGTGTACCTCGACGGCGGCTCCCAGCTGATTCCCCCGGCCGACAGCGAGATCGAGGCCGCGATCGACGCGGTCACCGGTCCGGTCCCGCGTACCGACGTCGCGGCTTCGGCACCGTCGCCGGCGGTGTTGGGGTTGCCCGGCGACGCGACGGCCGACGACTGCACGCAGGAGCTCATCCGCCGCTATCTGGCGCGAATCACCGTGCTGCCCACGCTTTTCGACGAGCGGAACCCGGCCGAGCAGACACCGGCCACGGTTTCGGAAGCGAACGCGTTCCAGCGCGAGGACTCCCGGGCGGGCGGACCCGAGGAGTCGGCACCCGGTGACGATGTCGCGGGCGTCCCGATTCGACCGGTCGGCGGCGACGATTCACCGGACCGGCGGTACACGGCCGATCCTGCCGGTGCCGCCACCGCGCAGCCGGCGCGTACGGCGACCGCACGCTCGAATCACCGCCCACTCACCGGAATTCGCATCGCGCTCACCCCGATGCACGGTGTGGGCGGCGAGCTGGCCGTGGCCGCGCTGCACGCCGCGGGCTTCACCGATGTGCACGTGGTCGAGGAACAGTTCCAGCCGGACCCGGACTTCCCGACCGTGGCGTTCCCGAACCCGGAGGAGCCGGGTGCGTCGGATCTGCTGCTGGCCCTGGCCGAGAAGATCGGCGCCGATCTCGCCGTCGCCCTGGACCCGGACGCCGACCGCTGCGCGGTGGGCGTGCCGGGCCCGGACGGCTGGCGCATGCTGCGCGGCGACGAAACCGGTGTCCTGCTGGGCGATTTCGTGCTGCGCGGCGCGCCGTCGGACGCCTTGGCCGCCACCACGATCGTGTCGTCGCGCCTGCTGAGCAAGCTGGCCCCCGCGCGCGGCGCCCGCTACGCCGAAACCCTGACCGGCTTCAAGTGGCTGGCTCGGGCCGGCGCGGGCCTGGTGTACGCCTACGAGGAGGCGATCGGGCACTGCGTGGACCCGAACACGGTGCGGGACAAGGACGGTATCTCCGCCGCCGTCGCCGCCGCGCTGCTGGTCACCGAGCTGCTCGGCGAGTCCCGCACCGTCACCGACCGGCTCGACGATTTCGCCTTGGAATTCGGCCTGCACGCCGGCGATCAGGTCTCGCTCCGCCTGGACAGTCCCGCAGCAGCCGCCGAAGTCGTTGCCCGGCTACGCAATTCGCCGCCGCAGATGATTGCCGGCGCACCGGTCACCTGCACCGACCTGGCCACGGTCCGCGGCCCGCTCCGCACCGACGCCCTGATCTTCGAGTCCTCCACCCAGCGCCTGGTCGTCCGGCCGTCGGGCACCGAACCGAAACTCAAGTGGTACTTGGAGGTCGTCGAACCGGTCGCCGACCGCGCGGACCTGCCGGCCGCCGCGACGACTGCCCGAACCCGGCTGGCGGAACTCCGGGCGTTCTGCGAATCGGCCTGAGCCACAGTTCAACTCCCGGTCAGCTGCCAGCCACTGAAGGTGGCCGGCGAGACTCCGGCGGGACGGCCCCAGCGCTTGGTCAGCACGATGCCGACCGCCATGGACGCGGCACCGAGCGGCCCGGCCGCCACCCCGATCGCGTCGATTCCGGCGTGCGGCTGCAGTACCAGCATGGCCACGCGGGCCGCGCCGAGCACGCAGGCACCGATCTGCCGGGCCCGGTTGGGTTCCCCGAGCACCAGGGCGCGGGCCGTTCCCGCGCGGCGGCCCGGTTCGTCCACCCTTGCGCCCCAGCCGGTTCCGCCGCGGCGATCTCGTGTTACCGCGGCCCGAACTGCCGGTCCCCCGCGTCGCCCAAGCCCGGGACGATGAAGGCGTCCGCATTCAGCCCCCGGTCGATCGCCGCGGTCACCAGCCGCACCGGGAGCCCCGATTCCTCCAGCGCCGCAATGCCTTCCGGTGCCGCGACGACGCAGATCGCGGTGATGTCGGTGGCGTTGCGGTCGGCCAGCAGGCGCAGGGTGTGGATCATCGAACCGCCGGTGGCCAGCATCGGGTCGAGCACGAAGACCGGCAGGCCGGTCAGGTCGTCGGGCAGCGATTCCATGTAGGCGACGGGGCGATGGGTCTTCTCGTCGCGAGCCAGGCCGACGAATCCCACGCGGGACTCCGGGATCAGCGCGCTGGCCATGTCGACCATGCCGAGGCCCGCCCGCAACACCGGAACCAGCAGCGGCGGCAGGGCCAGCCGGGCCCCGGACGTCACGGCGACCGGGGTTTTCACCTCGAACGAGGCCACCGGCGCATCCCGGAGCGCCTCGTAGATCAGGCAGTTGGTCAAGTCCCGCAACGCGGCCCGGAACACCGAGTTCGGGGTTCGTTCGTCACGCATGGTCGTCAGCAGGGTCGCGGCGAGCGGATGGTCCACAAGGTGCGTGCGCATGAAAAGACGATAAGGTTCCGGATGGGTTCGATCCGTCCGTGTCGCGAATTTCGCATGGGTGCGCGTCGGATCGCAAGGGGAACCGATTCGTGACCGGGCGCGTCGTAGTAGTCGGATGACATAATCGGCGGCGACACCGGCCTATGGGGGATGTTGATGCAGCAGATCTCGGTGAATCCTGAAGGGGTGGCGGCTTTCGGCGCGTCGGCCACCGGACTGTCCGGCGAGATGGCCACCGCCGCAACGGGCGCGGCGGCCGCCGGCCCGGAGCAACTGGGCCCGCTGCTGGGTCTGATCGCGGGCGACTTCATGGCCGCCTACTCCGCCGCGCACGCCGGCCATGTGGCCGGGATCAGTGAGCTGTCGGCGGTGCTCGCGTCGATGGGCACCGATGCCGCCGGCGCGGCAACCACGTATGTCGAGCAGGACCTGGACCGCGCGGCCGCCACCGCGGCCGTCGAGAGCGAGCTGGCATGACCGCCCCGGTCGTCGATCTGTCCGGTCTGGCGCAGCCGATCGTGGCGCTGCTGGAGAGCTTCGGCAGCGGCCTGCTCGGCGGTGACGGCCCGGCCGACGCGCTGCGTGGTGTCTCCGGTGTCCTCGACGGAATCCAGCAGGCGGGCAGTACCGCCGTCACCCAACTGTCCGACGCGTGGTCGGGCGGCGCGGGCGACGCCGCCATGGACCAGGCCATGAAGGTGCAGAACTCGGCCGCGAACCTGTCCGACCGCGGCAACGACATCGCCGACGTGGTCACCCAGGCCGCCGCGACCGTGCAGACCGGGCAGCAGAAGCTCGACGCGGTCCTGCAGTCCTTCGTGAGCTCGGTGACCGACCTCGGCCCGGCAGCGCTCACACCGCCCGGCATCGCGGCGGTCGTGTCCTCGGCCATCGACCATTTCGGCCAGGCCCTGCAGATCGTGGGTGAGACCCGCGCCGACCTCGACACCCACACCGCCGCGATGAGCCAGCTGATCCCGGCACCGTCCACGCCGTCGGTGAGCGGGTCACTACCGGATGTGTCGAGCCTGGCCGGCACCGCGAATTCCGGTCTGCAGCAGGCCGGCAGCCTGATCGGCGAGCTGATCCAGGCCGCGGAGAGCGCGCTGAACCCGTCCACCACCACCGGCTCGACCCCGAGCACGACGACCCAGGCACCGACCGGTACACAGACCGGGTCGCACGGCGGCGTCATGGTCACGCTGCCCGACGGCACCCAGGTCGAGGCCCCGAACCAGCAGGCGGCCACCGCGGTCCAGACGGCGCTGAAATGCGTCGGCACGCCGTACGTCTGGGGTGGCAATACGCCGGGTTCCGGGCTGGACTGCAGCGGGCTCACCCACTACGCCTACGAACAGGCCGGAGTCGAGCTGCCGCGCTTGGCCGCCGACCAATCACAGGGCGCGATGCGGGTATCGGCAGGTGACGTGATGCCGGGCGATCTGGCAATCTGGGACGGCCACGTCGCGATGGTCGTGGGCAACGGGGAGATGGTCGAGGCCGGTAATCCGGTCCAGGTCAGTGCAATTCGAACGGAGAATTCAGGGATGGGGTTCCACGGCTTCTACAGGCCCACCACATGACGGCGCCGCAGCAGCCGCCGAATGTGACGGTCGCGGCCAGTTCGAATCGTTCGGGCACCATCACCGTGCGCGCCACGGATCAGGGGATGCCGGTCGAGATCACCATCGACCGCAGCGAATATCGGTACGGCGCAGAGGCTCTCGCGGCCGAGATCCTGCGCCTGACCAAGCGCTCGACGGTGGTGGCCCGGGCCCGTCGCCGCGAACTGCTCGCCGAGATGGGCATGGCGCCCGAGACGCTGGACCGGCTGGGCCTGCCGACCCGGCAGGCGGCGGTCGACGAACTCGACCGGATGGACGACGAGGACACCGGTCCCACCAGCTGGATGCGAAGGGTGTAGGGGTATGAGCGCGGAAATGGACGCTCTGGTCGCCCAGGCGACCGAGAAGCTCGAGGCGCTGGAGGCGGCGCTGTACGGCCTGAAGCAGATCCGGGGCCGGTTCACCACTCAGGACGGTTCGATCACCGCCGAGGTGGACAGTGACGGCGCCCTGGTGGGCCTGAATCTGGCCGAATCCATCACCTCGCAGCCACCGGCCGAGGTCGGCAAGGCCATCATCTGGGCCTGCAAACAGGCGGCGGCACAGGCCGGTGCCCAGCGCTCCGCGGTCGTGGCGACACTCAATTCGAGTTTCACCGGCGCGTCGGGAGATGTTGGGGGCGGGCCGAATAGTGCGGAACACTCGGGCTAGCTAGGCTTCCGGTCATGGCTTCTGGAGACATCGTCCCGATCGAGCTCGGTCTCACCGACGGCGATCTGGTCACCCTGTGGGCACCGCGCTGGCGAGACGGTGACGACGAGTGGGAGGCATTCCTCGGTCACGAGGACGCGCTGTACGGGTTCGACTCGGTCGCCGAGCTGGCCGCCTTCATCCGCGGCAACGACGACAACGACCTGGTCGACCACCCGGCGTGGAAGGTCGTCGCCGGGCTGTCGGCCGCCGAGCTGGAGCCGGACGAGCGGCACGTCTACGACCTGGTCGGTGTCCCGGAGCTGGCTGCCGGCGACCCGGATCCGGAGACCGTCGCCGAACTCGAGGAGACCCTCGAGATGGTGAACACCATCGGCGAGGTGTGCGAGCTCGACGTGGTGACCAAGTTCTTCGGTTCGCACCCGGTGCTGGGCGCGCTCCCCCGCGGGGTCAGCGCGTTCGTCGGCCGCGAGGGCGAGGAGCTGTGGGACCAGATCGGTTCCGCCATCGCCAAGGGCTGGGACAAGGTCGTCGACGCCATCGACTCGGTGGTGCAGTCCCCGGAGGTCGACGCGAAGGCCGTGGCGGTGGCCGAGGCCGAGCTGCTGGCCGCCGAGGAGAACATCGTCGACGCCGACGACGTCGCCGAGACCGACGACGACACCGACTTCGAGACCGTCGACCTGGACGCCGAGGACGAAGAGGACGAGGAGGAGGAGACGTTCTGGAACGAGGTCGGCATCGACCCGATCAAGATCGTCACCGCGGAGGGCACGTTCTTCACTCTGCGCTGCTACCTCGACGACGAGCCGGTCTTCCTGGGCGCCGACGGCACCATCACGGTGTTCACCTCCGAGCGGGCGCTGGCCCGCTACCTGGCCGACGAGCACGAGCACGACCTGGCCAAGGTCAGCACGTTCTCGACGGTCCGCAGCGCGGCCAACGGCGGTGACCTGGAGATCGAGGTCACCGAGGAGAACATCTACGTGCTCACCGGCCTGGCCCAGGATCTGAGCTCCGGCCCGGACGCGGTCGACATCGAGCAGCTGGACCTCGCGGTCGAACTGCTCAGCGACGCCGCCGAATACGTCGGCGACACCGCGGTGGAGAAGGCGCTGGCCAAGGCGACCCCGCTGGGCTGGTACGTCTCCTACCTGCTCGACCAGGACACCAGCCGGATGGCCCCGAGCCCGCCGTTCCAAGCCGAGGCCACGCAGTGGCACGCGCTGGAAGAGGCGTTCGAGGCCCGCCTGACCCAGGCCTGAGCCGCAGCGAATTCCGGGCGCGGGCCCGGCGGCACTGTGCCGCCGGGCCCGCGCTCGCGTTCAGCCGATGAGCACCGCGTAACCGGGCTTGATCACCTCGTCGATGAGCCGCAGCCGGTCCGGGAACGGGATGAACGCCGACTTCATCGCGTTGATGGTGAAGCGTTCCAGATCGGTCCATCCGTAGCCGAACGTCTCGACCAGTTTGAGCATCTCGCGGCTCATATCGGTATCGCTCATCAGCCGGTTGTCGGTGTTGACGGTGACCCGGAACCGCAGCCGCGCCAGCAGGTCGAAGGGATGCTTGTCCATCGACGGCACGGCACCGGTCTGCACGTTCGACGACGGGCACAGTTCCAGCGGTATGCGCTTGTCGCGCACATAGGCGGCGACCGTACCGAGCACGGGCGCGAAGCCTTCACCGTCGGTGATGTCGTCGGTGATGCGCACGCCGTGCCCGAGCCGATCGCAACCGCAGAAAGCCACGGCCTCGTGGATGGACGGCAGGCCGAACGCCTCGCCGGCATGGATGGTGAAGTACCCGCATTTCGCGCGCATGTACTCGAAGGCGTCGAGGTGCCGCGACGGCGGGAATCCGGCCTCGGCGCCGGCGATATCGAAACCGCCGACCCCGCGCTCGCGGAAACGGATTGCCAGCTCGGCGATTTCGCGGGAGCGGGCCGCGTGCCGCATGGCGGTGAGCAGGCACGTCACCAGGATCGGGTGGCCGGCTGCGGCGGCCAGCGCCTCGCCCTCCCGGAATCCCTGGAGCGTGTGTTCGACGACTTCGTCGAGGGTCAGACCCTGTTCCAGGTGCTGTTCGGGCGCGAACCGCACCTCGGCGTAGACGACCCCGTCGGCGGCGAGGTCGAGGGCGGCTTCCCGGGCGACGCGGCGCAGCCCCTCCGGGGTCTGCATGACGGCGACGGTGTGGTCGAAGGTTTGCAGGTACAACTCCAGCGACCCGCTGTCGGCGGCGTCCCGGAACCAGTGGGCGAGGGCTTGCTCATCGTGGGCGGGCAACCCGTCGTAACCGCACTGTGCGGCCAGCTCGAGAACAGTCGCGGGCCGTAGCCCGCCGTCGAGATGGTCGTGCAGCACCGCCTTGGGCGCCTGTCGGATCGAAGCAAGTGTCAAGGGCATCGGTCCAGTCATCTTTCGACGTTAGTCCTGTGCCACGGCCCGCACACCGGAGTTGCTCTCGTGTCGGCTCGCCGCCGGGCGAATGTCACAACCCCGTAGTGCTCCCTACACTTTCGCGCCGGACCGGCGCTCCCGGTGTCGCCGATCCCTGTGCCGGGCGCGGGTCAGCGGGCGATTCGGTCCAGGATCAGCGGGGCCGGGGCGATCGGGGTGGCGCCGCTCTCGTACGCGCCGGTCAGGGCGGTCAGGGCGGGAGCGAACGCGTCCGGGGTGTCGGTGTGCAGCGTGAACAGCGGCTGACCGGCGGTGACGGGGTCGCCCTCTTTGGCGTGCATTTCGACGCCGGCGCCGCATTGGATCGGGTCGCCCTGGCGGGCGCGGCCCGCGCCGAGGCGCCAGGCGGCCAAGCCGACGCCCATGGCGTCGAGCCGGTTCAGATATCCGGACGCGGGGGCCGAGACGATTTCGGTGGCGGTGGCGCGCGGGAGTTCGGCGTCGGGGTCGCCGCCCTGGGCGGTGATCATGGCGCGCCAGTGGTCCATGGCCTTGCCGCGGGCCAGCACGTCGGCCGGGTCGATGTCGCGGATTCCGGCCTGCGCCAACATTTCTCGCGCCAGGGCGAGGGTCAGTTCGACCACGTCGGCCGGACCGCCGCCGGCGAGTACCTCGACCGATTCGGCGACTTCGAGTGCGTTGCCGGCGGTCCGGCCGAGTGGGGTGTCCATGGCAGTGAGCAGTGCGACGGTGGCGACTCCGGCGTCGGTCCCGAGGTCGACCATGATGGTGGCGAGTTCGCGGGCCAGTTCGGGAGTTTTCATGAACGCGCCGGTGCCCACCTTGACATCCAGTACCAGCGCACCGGTTCCCTCGGCGATCTTCTTGCTCATGATCGAACTCGCGATCAGGGGCACCGATTCGACCGTGCCGGTGACGTCGCGCAGGGCGTAGAGCCGCTTGTCGGCGGGGGCCAGGTCGGCGCCGGCCGCGCAGATCACCGCGCCGATTCCGGGGTCGGCCAGCATCTTTCGCATTTGCACGACCGGAATGTCGGCCCGCCAGCCTGGGATCGATTCCAGCTTGTCGAGGGTGCCGCCGGTGTGCCCGAGCCCGCGGCCGGACAGCTGCGGTACGGCGGCGCCGCAGGCCGCCACCAGCGGCGCCAGCGGCAAGGTGATCTTGTCTCCCACACCGCCGGTCGAGTGTTTGTCGACCGTGGGGCGGGTGAGGCCGGTGAAGTCCATCCGCTGCCCGGAGGCGATCATCGCCGCGGTCCACCGGGCGATCTCGCGCCGGTTCATGCCCCGCAACAGGATCGCCATGGCCAGCGCGGACATCTGTTCGTCGGCGACCTCGCCGCGGGTGAAAGCGTCCAGCACCCAGTCGATCTGATCGTCGCTGAGCTCACCACCGTCTCGCTTGGTAGCGATCACCGACACCGCGGAGTTGAGGTTCGCCATGAAGAAACGATCTCAGATCGAAAGCCGTGGATCGGATCCGGCCTCACCGCAGAATGTTCGGCTCCGCCGGGCAATTCTTGTCGCGTCCCGGCGATGATTGTGCGCTCAGGCCGGGGCCTGTCCGGCAGCCAAATCATCGATTCCGAACGCGTGGGGCAGCAGCTCGCCCAGAGTGATCGGGCCGTCCGGGTGGTCGACGAGGATCGCGGCCCCGCCGTGCTCGTACAGCACCTGCCGGCAGCGCCCGCACGGCATCAGAATCTCGCCCCGGGAATCGCATACCGCAACGGCCACCAAACCGCTGGATCCGGCGGCGCGAAGGTTACCGACCAGTACACATTCGGCACACAGGCCCAGCCCGTATGAGATATTTTCCACATTGCAACCGCTCACAATTCGGCCGTCCGCACTGAGAGCCGCGGCGCCGACGGGGAAGCGGGAGTACGGCGCGTGCGCGTGTGCCATGACTTCGAATGCCTTGCTACGCAGCACATTCCAATCAATTTCCGACATTCGTTACCTCCCTGGGAGCCGGGTGCGGGTGGGCCCGCGACACCGGATACGGGCGTGTCGGCCGCCTAGGCAAGGCAACCCTAATCCTCGCCATTTCGGCACAACGTACGGCACGCCGAATTAGTTCCGCCATACACCGGGCATTAAAGTCCATCGCAGATCGGTTCAGGTTCCCCCGGCGGCGGGACGATCACTGCCCGACGGGCGTGTCGGCCCTGGGCACGAGCTGGTGTTCCACCGGATCGAGGTCCAAGTCCGCGCCGAAACCGCGACCGGATCCGGCTGCCGGCTCGCCCGGCGGGTCCATCGACGACGTTGGAGAGGCACCGCACTCTATGACCACACTGGAAGCTCCGGCCCAGCCGAAGCGGAAATCCCTGTACCGCGGCGACCCCGGCATGTGGTCCTGGGCGCTGCACCGGATCACCGGCGTGACGATCTTCTTCTTCCTGTTCGTGCACGTCCTCGACACCGCCATGGTGCGCGTCGGCGCGAACTCCTACGACCGGACCGTCGCGGAGTACAAGAACCCGCTGGTCGCGCTCATGGAGATGGGCCTGGTCGTGGCGGTGCTGTTCCACGCGCTGAACGGCATCCGGGTCATCCTGGTCGACTTCTGGTCCAAGGGCCCCAAGTACCAGCGCCTGATGCTGTGGATCGTGCTGGGCGTGTGGGTGCTGGTCTCCGCCGCCGGCGTCGGCCGTCAGCTCTTCCTCATGATCACCACGGAGCTCTGAGGCAACCATGACTGCACCCGTTCTCGGCACCTCCTACGACCGCCCGGCGAGCCTGGACGCGCCCGGCGCTCCCCGCCGCGCCTCCGGCAGCAACTTCGAGAAGAACGCGTGGCTGTTCATGCGCTTCTCCGGCGTGCTGCTGCTGGTCCTCGTCATCGGCCACATGACGATCATGCTGATGCTCGACGGTGGCGTGAAGCGCATCAACTTCGCGTTCGTCGCCGGCCGCTGGTCCTCGCCGTTCTGGCAGATCTGGGACCTCACCATGCTGTGGCTGGCCCAGCTGCACGGCGGTAACGGCCTGCGCACCATCATCGACGACTACGCCCGCAAGGACAGCACCCGGTTCTGGCTGAAGTCGCTGCTGGTGATCTCCATGATCCTGGTCGTGGTGACCGGCACGTACGTGATCTTCACCTTCGACCCCAACATCCACGCGTAAGGACAGGCCACCTTAGATGAGTGAATCGCGACCGATTCAGGAACACCGCTACGACGTCGTCATCGTCGGTGCCGGTGGTGCCGGGATGCGCGCGGCCATCGAGGCCGGCCCGCGGGTCCGCACCGCGGTGCTGACCAAGCTGTACCCCACCCGGTCCCACACCGGCGCGGCCCAGGGCGGCATGTGTGCCGCGCTGGCCAACGTCGAAGAGGACAACTGGGAGTGGCACACCTTCGACACCGTCAAGGGTGGCGACTACATCGTCGACCAGGACGCCGCCGAGATCATGGCCAAGGAGGCCATCGACGCGGTGCTCGACCTGGAGAAGATGGGCCTGCCGTTCAACCGGACGCCCGAGGGCAAGATCGACCAGCGTCGTTTCGGTGGTCACACCCGTGACCACGGCAAGGCGCCTGTGCGTCGCGCGTGCTACGCCGCCGACCGCACCGGTCACATGATCCTGCAGACGCTGTACCAGAACTGCGTCAAGCACAACGTGGAGTTCTTCAACGAGTTCTACGTGCTGGACCTGCTGCTCACCGAGACCGACCGGGGTCCGGTCGCGACCGGTGTGGTGGCCTACGAGCTGGCGACCGGCAATCTGCACGTGTTCCACGCCAAGGCGATCATCTTCGCCACCGGTGGTTCGGGCCGCATGTACAAGACCACCTCGAACGCGCACACGCTGAC
This sequence comes from Nocardia stercoris, assembly GCF_003696265.1. Classification (GTDB taxonomy): domain Bacteria; phylum Actinomycetota; class Actinomycetes; order Mycobacteriales; family Mycobacteriaceae; genus Nocardia; species Nocardia stercoris. Next base: position 147,524 of record NZ_RFFH01000006.1, read on the forward strand.
CGGTGACGGTATGGCGATCGTGTTCCGCAAGGGCCTGCCGCTCGAGGACATGGAGTTCCACCAGTTCCACCCGACGGGCCTCGCGGGCCTGGGCATCCTGATCTCGGAGGCCGTGCGTGGTGAGGGCGGCATCCTGCGCAACGCCTCCGGTGAGCGCTTCATGGAGCGTTACGCCCCCACCATCAAGGACCTCGCGCCGCGTGACATCGTGGCCCGCTCGATGGTGCTCGAGGTGCGGGAGGGCCGCGGCGCCGGCCCGAACAAGGACTACGTGCTCATCGACGTGACCCACCTCGGTGAGGACGTGCTCGAGGAGAAGCTGCCCGACATCACCGAGTTCGCCCGCACCTACCTGGGCGTGGACCCGGTGAAGGAGCCGGTGCCGGTCATGCCGACCTGCCACTACGTGATGGGTGGTATCCCGACCCGGATCCGTGGTGAGGTGCTGCGCAACAACACCGACGTGGTTCCCGGCCTGTACGCCGCGGGCGAGTGCGCCTGTGTGTCGGTGCACGGCGCGAACCGTCTGGGCACCAACTCGCTGCTGGACATCAACGTGTTCGGCCGGCGCGCGGGTATCGCCGCCGCCGAGTACGCGCAGCGCGCCGAGTTCGTGGAGCTGCCGGAGGAGCCGGCCGCCTACGTGCAGACCTGGCTGGACAGCCTGCTGTCCGAGCACGGTGACGAGCGCGTGGCCGACCTGCGCACCGAGCTGCAGAACGAGATGGACGACAAGGCCGGTGTGTACCGCACCGAGGAGAGCCTCAAGTCCATGCTGGGCATCATCCACACGCTCAAGGAGCGGTACGCCCGGATCACCGTGCAGGACAAGGGCAAGCGCTACAACAGCGACCTGCTCGAGGCGGTCGAGCTGGGCTTCCTGCTGGAGCTGGCCGAGGTCACCGTCGCCGGCGCCTACAACCGGAAGGAATCGCGCGGCGGCCACGCTCGCGAGGACTACCCGAACCGCGACGACGTCAACTTCATGCGCCACACCATGGCGTACAAGACGATCGCCGAGGGCGCGAGCAACGCCGAACTGATCGCCGACATCCGGCTGGACTTCAAGCCGGTGGTGCAGACCCGCTACGAGCCGATGGAGCGTAAGTACTGATGACTGCTGTTACCGACGCCCCCGCCGGGCCCAAGCCGGCTCCGGTACCGGCCGGCTCGACCATGGTGAACGTCAAGGTCGCGCGGTTCACCACCGAGAACGACAAGGGCGCCTACTGGGACACCTTCCAGGTCCCGGTGCTGCCCACCGACCGGTTCCTCAACGTCCTGATCTACATCAAGTCGTACCTGGACGGTTCGCTGACGTTCCGGCGTTCCTGCGCCCACGGTGTGTGCGGCTCCGACGCCATGCGCATCAACGGCGTCAACCGCCTGGCCTGCAAGATCCTGATGAAGGACATGCTGCCCAAGGACGGCAAGACCATCACCATCACCGTCGAACCGATCCGCGGCCTGCCCGTGGAGAAGGACCTCGTGGTGGACATGGAACCGTTCTTCGACGCGTTCCGCGCGGTGAAGCCGTACCTGATCACCTCGGGTAACGAGCCGACCTACGAGCGCATCCAGTCCCAGGCCGACCGCCACCGTTTCGACGACACCACCAAGTGCATCCTGTGTGCCTGCTGCACCACGTCGTGCCCGGTGTACTGGAACGACGGCAGCTACTTCGGCCCGGCCGCGATCGTGAACGCGCACCGCTTCATCTTCGACAGCCGCGACGAGGGCGCCCGCGAACGCTTGGACATCCTCAACGACGTCGAGGGTGTGTGGCGCTGCCGCACCACCTTCAACTGCACCGACGCCTGCCCCCGTGGCATCGAGGTCACCAAGGCCATTCAGGAAGTCAAGCGCGCGTTGCTGTTTGCCCGCTAGGTTCCGAAAGCCATATCCGAAGGCCGCTTTCGTCATCGACGGAGGCGGCCTTCGGCGTCCGCGTGGAATTGCGGTCGGGGTTGCGTGGAAATCCCAACTGCTGCAAGCTCTTCCGATAGTCCTCGGAGCGAGGGAGAGCAGTCGTGAATACTCATCTGACCGGGTCCGCGTTCTTCACCGGGAATCCGCCGGGGGTCGTCAGTGCCGATCTCGTGGGGAACCCGGTGTCTACCTTGGGGTTCGTATTGGGGAACCTGTTCGATGCGGTGACGGGATCGCTGTAGGGAGCACGCTGCGGCGTGTCGAAAGGCGTGTTGCGCGAATCACTCCCACCTGATGGGCCTGCGGTGGAGTGGACCGAGACCGAAATGTAACGTTGGGGCGAGTCCGGCCGATGTGCAGGTCGACATTACGTTTTTCGGTATTGACAGGAGTTAGCCTTGAACTTCGGACCTGGTAGTGCCGGCGCCGGCATGGACACCGGCTCGTCTGCCCTCTCCTCGGGCTTCCCCAGCCCGTTCTCGGCTGCGGTTCAGGGCGCGCCGTTGAGCGTCATCACCCAGCTGGTCGTGATCGCGGACCTGTTCATCAGCAACCCGTCGAGCATCGCGGTCTAGTCCGCGCCGGGCTCGACGAGGGCCGCCACCGCTGTCGACGCGGAGGCGGCCTTCGTCGTTTCCAGTACCCTCGACATCAGGTCGCCGAATATTAGCCACATCGGCCCCGGAAGTGGCCGGACCGCGCCTCCGGCAATGGCCTACTAGACAATTTGCCCAGGTGCGGCGCGGTTTGTTGTCGCGCGCGCACAGTGGTGATTGGCTCTCACTATGTTCACTGAGGGTCAGCTCTACTCGCCGGTGACCACGACCGCCGACGGGGACGTGACCGTGCACCTGAGCGATGTGCATCCCGGTGTGGGCGACCCGGAGTACCGGGCACGCCGCAATGCGATCGCGGCCCTGGCCCTGGCCTACCGCCCCGGGCGGAAGCTGCCGCGCATCGACTACACCGCCGAGGAACATGAGGTCTGGCGGATCGTCTCGAAGGAACTGGCCCGCAAACACGAGCACTTCGCGGCCGGCGAGGTGCGCGAGGGCGCAAGCCGGCTCGGGCTGCCCGCCGACCACGTCCCGCAGCTCGACGAGGTGACCGCCCGGCTGGTTCCGCTGACCGGCTTCCGCTATGTGCCGGCCGCCGGGCTGGTGCCGCTGCGCGACTTCTTCGGCGCCTTCGCCGAGCGCACGTTCCACTCGACGCAGTACCTGCGCCACCATTCGGCACCGCTGTACACCCCCGAGCCCGATGCGATCCACGAGATCATCGGCCATGCCAACCAGCTGGCCGCGCCCCGGTTCGCCGACATCTACGCCGCGGTGGGCGCCGCCGTCGGCCGCTTGGAAACCGATGTGGCACTGCACTTCCTGGCGAACGTCTTCTGGTTCACCATGGAGTTCGGCGTCCTGCGCGAGCAGGGCGAGGTGCGCTGCTACGGCGCGGGCCTGCTGTCCTCGTTCGGCGAGATCGAGGAGTTCCGCACCGCGGACCTGCGCCCGCTGAACATCGCCGAGATGGGCACGGCGCGCTACGACATCACCCACTACCAGCCGATCCTGTACTGCGCGGACTCGATGGACCAGCTCGAGGACGTGGTCGGCAGCTTCTTCGACACCATGACCGACGACGACGCCGCCCGGCTGAGCAGACCGGCCTGAGCACGGTACGGGCCGTCTAGCGCTCGCAGGCCTTCCCGTGGTGGCTCTTGTCCAGGCCGTGCCGATCGCGACCGTGGACCGGAATGTTCTGCAGACCGTGCGCAGCCAGCCAGGCACAGCGGTCGGCCGGTTTCACGCTCGGCGGGAAGTTCCACGGAATGCATTGCCCCACCCCGCCGTACGCGTGGTCGCAGCCGTCGATCCCCTCGGGGATCACGGCATTCGGTTGCGGCCCGGCCGGAAGTCGTTCGGGCGCTTTACCGGTGGTCGCGAACGGCAGCACGTGCGGGGCGGGGGTGGTGCGGCCGCCGGGCTGGGGTGTGGGCGCGGCCGGTGGCCGGGGTGGCGGTGCCGCGGGCGCACCGGCCGGGTGCGGTCCCCCGGTGAGGACGGCGAAGGTGGCGGCGAGCGCGGCCGCGGCAAACGCCAGGCGGCGGGTGTGCGACATCATGACAGGTGAACCCACTGTGCGATCGACGGCACGCCGGCCGCGTTGACGACGAAGAGCATGTACCAGCCCGGTGGTGCGAGATTCGGGTTGGTGGTCACGTTGAGCTGGATTCCGTTGGTCTGCACGCTGATCGGCAAATCGACGAAGCGCTGGTTGGGGTCCGAGGAGTGGGTGACGGCGGCCGGACGGATCAGCTCGGCCTTGACGATCGTGCTGTCGACCGCGATGGACTGAGCGCTGCCGTAGGTCCAATTCTGGTTTGTGACAGCCGTGATCGCCGGGCGCGTGCCGTGGAACAGGTACGGCGGAGAGTAGATGGAGATGCGAGTGTCGAAACTGCCGTCGCCCGGGTTGTTTCCGACCGCCATGATTCGGCCGTCGGCCAGCAGGAACGCCGAGGAGTGGTAGGTGCGCGGCACCGGATCGGTCGCCATGCCCGGGGTGAAGGCGTTGGTGGCCGGGTCGAACATCGACGCCTCGAATACGGGGTCGGCCCGATTGTGCAGTCCCCCGCCGGTTTCGAATACCTTTCCGTCGGGCAACAGGACGGCGGAGACGTACATCTTTCCCTGGGCGGCGGTCTCGGCGGTGCCGTCGGTCATGGTGCCGCCGGGCAGCATCGGGCCCGCCTGGTAACTCAGGCTGCCCTGTTTGAGGTCGATGATGTCGGTCAGCCGGTCGGCGTCGACGTTGGTGACGATATTGCCGCCGCCCATCGTCATCACCCGCTGGTCCTGGGCCGGCGGCAGCATGACGCTCATCGACTGGTCGCGGGCATCCTTCTGTTGCAGCCCGGGCACATCGGTGATCGTGCTGGCGTTGTAGTCGTAGATCGAGGCGCCCGCGCCGGGCAGGCCGTTGCCGAAGACGTGGCTGCCGGTGTAGAACAGCCGTCCGTCCTGCATGAGCACCATCGACGGGTACAGGCCCCAGTAGGACCAGGTCTGGTGGGCCTCGTTCAGCCCGAGCCACCGCCCCTGGGCCAGCGAATAGTATTCGGTCGCGACGGTTCCGCTGGAGTCGGCGCCCAGACCACCGAGCGAGATCACGTCACCGTTGCCCATCTCGGTCGCCGACGGATACCAGTGCCCGGCGTTGAGATCGTTCGCCCTGGTGTAGGTGTCGGTGGCGGGATCGAAGATGTAGGAGCTGGCCAGCCCCTCGTACCCGTGACTACCGTCCGCGGCGGGATAGTCCTTGTTGCCGCCCATCACGAGCAGCCGGCCGTCGGGGAGCTGGACATGCCCGGCGCAGAAGAAGTCCGCCGGGGTCGGGATGTTCGTGAACCGGTTCGTGCTGGGGTCGAACAGGGTCGAGGTGAAGGTCCCCGCCGCGAAAGCCGTTGGATCGTTGCCGGATCCGGCGATCAGTAGCACCTTGCCGCCGGGCAGCATCGCGGAGTGGATGGCCCGCACCGGCGACTGGAAGGTCTGTACCGTCCAGGAGCCCTTGCCGCAGGCGGCGGCGCTGCCGGTGCACGGCGGCGGCTGCGTGCCGGCCGCGTCGGTCATCGAATAGTCGTCGGTGACCAGCGTGCCGACGCCGTAGATCGTGATGCCCCAAGTGATCTGGTCGGTGTTCGGCGGCACGACCGGGGTCATGACCTGGCCCTGCCGGTAGCTCGTGGTGACCGGCAGGGTGGCGCCGTCGGTCCAGTACTGCCAGCCGGCGGTGGTGTCGTGCCGGAACATGGTGAACACGGTGTCCGGTGTGTTCGTGGTGTACCAGACCGACAGGCTGTACTGGTGCCCCGGCGTGACCGCGGGTGCACAGGTCGGGTTCTCGAACATCATGGCCTTGCGATCACCGCTGGTGATCCGGGTGATCGCGATCTGCATGGCGTTCGACCCGCTGTGCGCGGCGTTGGTCACCCCGAAGGTGTAATCGCTGTCGCCCCAGCCGGATCTCTCCCAGCACTGCGGAAACCCTTGCCCGTCCAGGCTTTCCAGCCCGGGGTTGATCACCATATTGGCGTCGGCGTGCGCTCGGGAGACGGTCAGGAACATGGCGGTCAGCGTGAGAATGACTGCACGGCAGAGAAAGACGGTGAATCTACGGATCATTTTCGCACCTTCAGGACGGTCACTCGGTCGTCGCCGATACCGAACGTGGTCACGATGTCCGCGTTCCGGATCGCATCGAACACCCAGGGCATGGTGGCCTGGGACTCGGAGGTGAGGGTGGCGTGCGACAACGCCAGATAGTCGATGTTCTGCCAGCGCCCGAGCTGCCGCTGCACCGCGGGGTCACTGTCCACCTTGTAGACCCACACGTTGTTGGCGTGCGCGAAACCGGCGTCGTGCAGGTCGAGCCACAGCTCGCCCTCGGACACCAGCACCGCGTCGTGCGGCACGCGGGCGCCGAGCCAGTCGACGACCGCGCGCTCGGACCGATCGTCGTCGGCCGACCACTGGTGGTTCAGGGTGGGCGTCCACCGGCTCACCGCCGCGGTCGCCAGTCCCCCGCTGCCGACCAGGACGAGGACCGCACCGGCGAGCGCGAGCAACGGCCGTGCGCGGCGGTAGCCGGCGGCTGCCGAGAAGCTGCGGGGGCGCCCAGCGGCTGATTCCGGAGGTGGCACCACCGACAGTTTCGGCGGCCCGGCGGTCGCCGCGCGAGTTCCGCTGCCGGGCAGCAGGCGAGGAACGAAACCGGCGAGCGTCGGCAGCACCTGGGTCGCGGGGTCACCGGACCTGCGGCGATCGACCCAAGACCGCAGGCGCACAACGGTGTCGGTGACCCGGGCGGGCAGCTCCCGCGTCGAGCGCGGCCACAGGGTGTCGCCGAGCCCGGCCACCGCGAGTGCCATCAGCGGTAGCAGCGCGTCGATGTACATCGCGGGCAGGTAGCCGGGCCGCAGCAGCGCGATCACCTGCGACAGCAGCGCCACCATCACCGGCCGGAAGCGCGGGCGCACCATCAGCACGGCGGCGGCGATCACCCCCGCGACCGGTAGCAGCGGATCCAGATGCAACCAGAGGTGCACCAGGTTGTAGGCGTCGCTGTGCGGGTCGAAGACGCTGCCGCTGGGCTTGCGCGCGGACAGCTGCCAGCCGATGGTCCCCACCAGCGACACGTGTCCGGGCCCGGGGATCAGCTCGTTCTTCAGGATCGCGTACAGCGGATACAGGCCGACCGTCCCGGCGAACACGATCGCGAACGACACCCAGGCGTAGTCCCGGTTCGAGGCCCGGCGGTAGTTGCTCCACAGCTGGTAGAGCAGCGCCGGCGCCGCCACCGCCATGGTCTCCTTGGTCGTCACCGCGAACGCGAAGCAGACCGCGGATCCGACTGCGGCGCCCCAGGTCCGGCGTGGCGACAGGGCCAGAGCGAACGCGGCCAGCAGCCACGGCAGCGCGATGTTGTCCAGCAGCACCAGCCGCCCGTAGTGCATCGCCGCCGGGCTCAGAATCCACATCGCGACCGCGATCCCGGCCCAGAAACGCCGCATGCCGAGTCGGCGCGCGAGTACGAACAGCAACGCGCACACCGCGATTCGGTCGACGACCATGAACTCCCGGCCGGCGACGGTCGTGTCGTGCGCCCACCGGCCGAGGCCGTCGGTCAGCTCGAACCAGGCCGAGAGCTGCAACCAGCCCAGCGGCGGATGGTCGTACCAGTAGGTGTAGTGCGACAGCGCGTGCTCGTTCGGAACCGCCCACGCCTGAGCCACATACACGCCCTCGTCACCGAAACGGATGGGATAGCCGGCCAGGTTCACCGAGGTGGCGACCAGGCACAGCAGCGCCAGCCCGCCGACGATCGCCAGGCCGTGCCGGTGCCCTGCGGTGTGCGCCCACAACTTTCGGATGATCGATCCGGCTCGCCCTGCGGCCGTGGCGGTTTCACCGCTGGATGCGATCACCTGTTCCGGCGGGTCGGCGAGCAGCGTCATGCCGCCGCCTCGGCCGCGACCTGCTCTTCGAAGTGATCGCCGACGTGCGCGGTCTTGTCCCAGCCGAGCCGGCCCAGGCCGTACCAGACCATCGCCTGTACGGCGGCGAAGGACAGCACCAGCTGATACGGGAAGAAGGTGACCACGAACAGCACGTAGACATACCACGGCACCCGCCGCCCGAACCCGCGGCTGTATTCGCGGAGGTGCAGCAGTTGCAGCGCCACCGACAGGGCGATGGGGACGAGCGGGATCCACCCGGCCACCGCCAGCGGCGCCGGGGTGTCGATCCAGAACATGGTGACCAGCACCAGCGGCAGTACCGCCAGCGACAGCGCCTGGAACAGGCTCATGGACAGGATCTGCGCGGCGATCACCCGCTGCCGCAGGGTGGGCAACGACCGCCAGTTCCCGGCGACCAGACTCTGCAGGAACCCGATGTTCCAGCGCCGACGCTGTTTGATCAGGGTGGCGAGGCTGGGCGGGGTCTCCTCGCGGGTGGTCAGGCGCGGGTCGTAGAAGGTGAGGGTGCGCGCGCGGTGGATCGCGGTGGCCCGCACGCCGAGTTCGCAGTCTTCGGTGAGCGACATCGGCCAGGCCTCGGTGCGGGCCAGGAGCTGTGCGCGCAGGAAGATGGTGTTGCCGCCCAACGGCATGAAGCCGCGGTCGGACTGGTAGCGCATCTGCGAGGAGAACCAGCGCTTGTACTCGAGCAGGTTGTGCCAGGCGTACCAGCGGTGCAGGCGACGGCCGATCCGTTGCCACCGGCTGCCGGTGATCTGCGGGTCCATCAGCTGGATCCCGCCCTGGATGATCTCGACGCCCGGGTGGTCCTGGAAGGCCTGGTCCACCGCGCGCAGCAGTCCCGGTGCCGCAATGGATTCCGCGTCCAGCACGGTGAACACCGAGAACGACTCGTGTAGCCGCCAGAACGCGTAGTTCAACTGCTGCGGCTTGTTCGGCGGCCGGTTGCCCAGCGGGTAGACGATCAGCTGCAGTGGTCCGGGTGGCACGGTGGCCGCCAGCCGGTTCGGGTCGCGTTCCGGCGCGGCCTCGCGGGCCAGGGCGGTGTGCAGTTCCGATCGGATCTGCTCGTACGAACGATCTTGTGCCACAGCGAGGTTCACTACGGTGGCGGTGCGGGCGGCGACGCCCGCGGTGTCCGGGTCGTCGTCGTTCACGATGGCGAAGACGGTGTGCGCGGGGTGGTCCCGCTGGGTCCACATGGTGTTCAGCAGGGTCTCGGCCAGCACGTCGGTCTCGTGCCGGGCAGGAATGAGGACGGCGAAGGTCTCCGCCGACGGGCCGTTCGGAACCGCGGGGAGCAATTCGTCTCCGATCCCGGATTCGCGCTGCATGTAGACCAGCGAGACCAGCGAGACCGAGCTCATGATCAGCACGTAGCCGGAAAATATGGTGGCGCAGGCGATCAGGAAGTTGTCCAGCTCGCCGCAGAGGACGTACAGCCCGCCCAGCGCGACGACGACGACTCCAAGACCCGCGAACATGGCTGTGCGAGTGATCTTTCGATTGTGCGCACCGTGCACGAGATGGATCGAGCGTGACTGCGGCGGCGGAACCTCGACATACATGATCGATCACACCCCAATGCGCGGAAGAGGATACGAAGTCGTAACAGCAATCCGACCGCAGCCCCGATGCCCCCGATGCCGGACCACGCGATCGTACCGCAGTAAATGCGCAAGTGCGCCAATGTCATTCGAAGGTAAAGCAGCAGTAGCACGGAGGTTTCCGGCGGCTCCCAGTGTGACGTACACATGAATTCGTCGCGCTTTCAACAACTTCGACATGCATGGTTCGGGATGCCGATAGAGGTTTCGAAACGCGTTCCAGAAAATGCCTGGTTACTACCGGCCGGTATCAGCGCGCGCCGACGAGCGACAGCGCATAATCCGGCCACCACTGCCCCGCCGCGGGTTCGCCACGGCCACAGGCACCGTCGGATTCGCCGGGTGGTTTCACCCACAGCAGCGCGTCGGCGTACGCGGCACCGCGCACCGGTCCGGGCCGCGCTCCGATCCGGCGGTCCGCGGGATTGCACCAACTCTGCGGGCCGTCAGGTGGTGGCCCGGCACCGTTGCGCGAGGTGTCGACGACGTAGTGGACGTCGTGCGCCGGCGACGACAGCAGGCGGGCCACAGTGTCGCCGTACGCACGGGAGTCGTCGGTGCGGTAGAAGTTGGCCACGTTCACGCTGAATCCGCGGGCGCGGCCCACATCAACCGCCCGCAGGCGCCGCGCGAGTTCGGCGGCGGGCAGCCAGTGCGCGTTGCCACCGTCGACGTACACCGTGATCCGCGGCGCGCTCAAGGCGTCGACCGCGTAGCGCAGCAGGTCCAGCCGCTCGTTCACCAGCTCGGGCGCCAGACAGCCGGTGTTGGCCAGCGCATCCGGTTCCACGACGACCACCGCCCGGCGGGATCCGATCGCCGCCGCAACCGCCGCGACCCAGGCCCGGTAGGCGGCTGCCGTCGGCGCGCCCCCGGCCGAGAACTGACCGCAATCACGGTGCGGCACACCGTAGATCACCAGGACAGGGAGCGCGTTCGCGGCGGCAGCGGCGGTGACGTAGGTGTCGACCCGCGGCCTGGACGAGTCCGGCTCCGCGTAGTCGAACCAGCGCGCGGCCGGCTGCGCCGCGATCGGCGCGAGCCGGGAGTCCTGCCGTGCGGCCACCACCGCCGGAGACACGGGATCGCGGTAGAGCTGTTGTCCGGCAAAGGGATCGGTGTCGGGCCGGACATCACCGGCGGTGACCAGCAGGGCCGAACCGAGGAGCAGGGCGGTGCGGCGTAACCACCTGTTCATCGACCACCCCGCCTCCGCGCTGACAGGGCAGCACTGTAGCCCGCGAGCGGTGTTGTCGCAGTGTGTTACTCGCCGCCGCGCGAGGGCAACGGCATACCCGCCTGTAGGAAGTCGAGGACCTCCGTGAGGCGCTCCTGGTCGAAGACGCCGTCCTCGAAGACCGCCATGATGGCGCCGGTCAGCGCGCCGGCGAAGGCACGGACCGGCATCGAGTCGGCCGGCGCGCCCGTCCGCTCCGCGGTCAGCTCGGCGATCAGGTCGATATTGCGCTGCAGTTCCTGCGCGACGACCCCGCGCAACTCGGGCACGGTGTAGACCAGTTCGACCCGGTCACGTTCGAATTGGTATTCCGCCGCGTCCAAGCCGCCGAAGACCTCGGCGGTGGCGGCCCGGAACGCCTCGAGCGGCGACAGTTCCGCCGGCTGGCTGCGCAGTGAGCGGATGACGAGCGGGTCCAGGTCGTCGGCCAGGACCACCATTTCCTTGGAGGGGAAGTAGCGGAAGAAGGTGCTCGGCGAGATGTCCGCGGCCGCCGCGATCTGCTCGACCGTGGTCTCGGCGTAACCCTGTTCGTGGAACAGCCGGAAAGCCTCGGTCCGGATCGTGTGGCGTGTGCGCTCCTTCTTGCGCTCGCGCAGGCCCGCCCCGGGGTCGGATCCGGGACGGGCCTGCGCGACGGGGTTCGAGTCAGCCGACATGCAGCGATTCTCCCGCATCCTCGGGTTCGTCCGCCGCGGGTGTACCAGTAGTGGTGACCAGCGCCGCGAGTACGGCGGCGACCACACAGAGACCGGCACAGACCCAGATCATGGCCGACATGCCGCCCATGAAGGCCGTCTGCACCACGTGCAGCAGGTCGGCGTCGTGCAGTTTGCGGGCGACGGCGACGCCTGTGTTGACGCTGTCGGAGACCGGGCCGTGGTCGGCGGCGCCCAGGCCCGAGCGGTACCGGGTGGCCAGGACGGTGCCCAGAATCGCGGTGCCGATCGTGCCGCCGGCCTGGCGCAGCGCCTGCATCAGGGCCGATCCGGTACCGGACCGTTCGGCGGTGAGATCCTCCATCGCCATGCCCATGGCCGCCGGCATCACCAGGCCCATGCCGACGCCCAGCAGGGTGATCCAGGCCGCCACATAGCCGTAGCCACTGGTGACGGTGGTCAGCGCGCCCAGCGCCAGCGCGACGGCGAGGACCGGGAATCCGGTGACCAGCACCGCCTTTCGGCCCAACCGCGCCATGAGGCGGTCGGCGATCCGGGTGCCCACGATCATGCCGCCGATCAGCGGGAGCAGGCGCAGTCCGCTGCCGAGCGCATCGGCGCCGAGCACCGCCTGGAAGTACTGCGGCACGGTGAAGAACAGCCCGAACAACGCGAAGTTGACCAAAATCGAGAACAGGGTGCCGAAGCGGAATCCGTTGCCCCCGAACAGTCCGAGGTCCACCAGCGGGGTGTGGGTGCGGCGCTGCCAGGCGAGGAAGGCACCCAACAGGGCGGCGCCGACGGCGGCCACCGCCCAGGCCGCGGTGTTGCCCCAGCCGTCCTGGCCGAGCCGGATGAAACCGTAGGTGAGACCGGTCATTCCGGCGGCGGACAGGGCCACGCCGGGCAGGTCGATCCGGAAGTTGTTCTCGCTGCGGGATTCCGGCACCAGCCCGGCGACGGCGATCAGGCCCACCAGCACCAGCGGCACGTTGATCAGGAACACCGATCCCCACCAGAAGTGCTGCAGCAGATAGCCGCCCACGATCGGGCCGAGCGGCAGCCCGATGGCGGTGGAGGTGACCCAGACGGTGAGCGCGCGCTGCCGTTCGGCCGGTGCGGGGAAGAGGCTGGGCAGCACGCCCATCGACAGCGGCATCATGGCCGCCGCCGCGACGCCGAGCAGGGCCCGGGCTGCGATCAGCGCGACGGCTGTGGTGGCGAGCGCGCATGCGGCGGAAGCGATTCCGAACAGGGCGAGCGCGGCCAGCAGGAACTTCTTGCGGCCGTAGCGATCCCCGAGCGCACCCGCGGGCAGCATCAGCGCGGCCAGCGCGAGGGTGTAGGCGGTGGAGAACCACTGCAGGGCGGAGGTGTCGGCGTGCAGGTCGACCGCCATGGTCGGCAGCGCAACGACGAGCACGGTGATGTCGAGGCCGATGGTGAGCATGGCGACGGCCAATGCGCCCAGCGCCAGCCAGCGGGTTCGGGTTTCCGGTGGATTCCGATCCATCATGACATGTCCAATCATTTGGATTATTCAGTCATATGAGAGCGTCTCTCATTTTGTAGAAGCTGTCAATACGCGATGTCATGTACACGCCACACCCCCATGCGGGTCGGACCTTTCACCCATAGGACCGCGCGCGGCTTAAGCTCGAAAACGATGAGCACCCGAAGCCCGCACCGACGCGCACTGCCTGCAGGCAGGGCAAATGTGTTTCGTTCCGTCGCTGCCGCCGCGATCACCGCCGGCTTGCTCGGCATCACCGCCGCCACCGGGCTCGCGGGCGCCCAGCCGCCTACGCCGCCCCCGCCGGTGTGGCAGACCCCGAACACCGACGACTGCCCGAACCGGACCGCACCGCCGCCGGCCATCGACGCCTCCGAGGTACCCGTCCCCGGCGAGACCGCGCCCTCCCCGCTCCCCGTGCCCTCACCCCCGGTCGGCGGCCCGAAGCTGGGCGGCTGCGGGCTCGTGCTCCCCGACGGCGCGCCGCCACCGCCGCCGGAGATCTCCGCGACCGCCTGGCTGCTCGCCGACATGGACTCCGGCAAGGTGCTCGCCGCCAAGGACCCGCACGGCCGCTACCGGCCCGCGTCGATCATCAAATCGCTGCTCGCCATCGTCGCGCTGTCCAACCTGCACATGGACACCGTCGTCACCGGCACCCAGGACGACGCCAACGCCGACGGCACGCGCGTCGGCATCGGCCCCGGCGGCAAATACACCAACCTGCAGCTCATGCACGCACTGCTCATGCACTCCGGCAACGACGCCGCGCACGCCATCGCCGCCCAGCTCGGCGGTGACGAGGCGACCGTCGCCAAGATGAACGCCAAAGCCAAGGAACTCGGCGCCCTCGACACCCGGGCCGCGACCCCGTCCGGACTGGACGGTCCCGGCATGAGCACGTCCGCCTACGACATGGCGACCATCTTCCGGGCCGCCATGACCATCCCGACCTTCGCCGACATCGTCCACACCGAGCAGTACGACTTCCCCGGCTATCCCGCCAACCCCACCGTCCCCGGCGACCAGGACCACCCCGGTTTCCCGATCGCCAACGACAACCAGCTGCTCTACGACTACGACGGCGACCTCGGCGGCAAGACCGGCTTCACCGACGACGCCCGCCAGACCTTCGTCACCGCCGCCGAACGCGGCGGCCACCGCCTGATACTCACCCTGCTCAAGGCCGACGTCCGCCCCATCCGCCCGCCCGAACAGGCCACCCGCCTGCTGGACTACGGCTTCGCCCTGCCCGCCGGCGCGAACATCGGCACCCTCCCCGGCGCCCCGGCCGCCACCGCCCCCGGCGCGGAACCCCAGGTCGCCATACCGCCGACAACGGTCGCGGACAAGCCGGCCGCCACGCACAGCACGCTGTACACGATCCTGTTCATCGTGGGGCTGGGTGTGTTGGTCGTGGTGATCATCGGGACGTGGCTGAAACTGAGCGCCCGCCGCCGATAGGTGCGGTTGTCGCCGGATCAGTCGCTTCGCGCTGCTCGCAGCAGTAGACCGCGAAAGACGGTCCGCGACAACCGAATCACGATGAACCCGACGAGTGCGCCGACGCACCACCCAGCGAGCACATCGGTCGGCCAATGAGCGCCGAGATAGACCATCGCGCAAGCGATCACACCTAGGCCGGTGACGAGCAGGGCTGCGGCGTACGGCCGGAATCCTCTGCGCCACTGAACGACCGCGTACAGAGCTACCGCGAGGGCAGCGGTCATCGCGGCGACGGTCGAAGGCATCGAGTACGCCCCGACCTGGACGGCCGCCAGGTCCCCGGGCGGACGCGGCCGCGCTACGACCTGCTTCAAGGCCCGGGCCACAGCCTGGGCCAGCAGCACCGAGACGCCGATGGTGAAACCCGCTCGCCACCACCGCCCGACGACCACCGCCGCCACGAACAGCACAGCCAGGACCGCCATCCCGGGCTCGCCCGTGCCGAGTTCCATCGCCCAGCGCGCCGCCGTGGTGAGCACCGGCGTGCGATGGCCGGCGAACCAGGTGACGATGTCGCGATCGAAGCTCACCGGATCCATCCTGCCAACGCCGCGTCCCCCGTACGCCACGGTCCGGCCTGAAACAGCCGGGAACCCGGCGGAGTCCCGCTACGTCGAAAGGGTTGAGGCGCAGGCCAACGGGAGGAGCCAGTCGTGTTCACACGAGATGCCGGGGATACCGGCGACCCTGCGGACCTGTGGGATCAGGTGCACGCGAAGACCTTTCGCGTACGAACCGAGACCGCGGTCCGATGCGCACGGCACTACCAGGGGGTCGGCGACTCCCTACAGCAGTTCTTGATCGCCGCCGACCTGGGCCAGGTCCCCGGCACAACCACGCCGGCTCGGCTGAACGCCCCGGCCTTGCCGACACCGCTCGCCCCGGCCTTGCCGACACTGCGGGACGACCCGGCTGAAGCTACCGACTTCGCCGGGCTCACAGCTCACCACGCCCACACAACCTCTGCCCCTCACGCTGTGCTCACCATCCAGCGGTCCGTCTACCGCATGGCAGCCGCCTACCTCCGCGCCGGTGGTGCGAACGCGGAAGCCGACCGCATGAATCGCCTCGCCCTCTCGACCACAACCGACTGACCGGGCCCTACCCGACCTGTCCTGTCCTGCCCTGTGTGTCCTGCCCTGAGGAGATGACCGAATGACCCACCATGCCCGCATCATCCGTCTGATGAATCGAACGGTGCACGAGCGCAGCAAGTTTCACCTTTCGGCAGCGGAAGGTGCGCACGCACCGGATTCGCTTCCTGGTTCAACCCGCCACATCAGCCCGGGCAATCCGGTCCGCCACCGCACCTGCGGGTTGCTCGGCCGCTCCAACCTCACCGTTCCTTGAGCATTCGGCGCCGAAGTCCCTCGATGATTCTGCCGGGGACGAATATCGAAGAAGCGCAGCGACCTTCAGGCTCCTGGGCTCCGGCCGGAGGATTTCACTTCAGCGCCGAGAACCCCGCCGCATGCCCCCGAGCAACGCCCCGACAATCGCGCCGAGGCCGAACAGGACGGTTCCGGTCATCGCTGGTGCGCCGGTGGTGACGCGGGGGCGGATGATGGCCGGGCCGGGAACGGGAACCGGTTCTTCGGTCATGTTCTCGGTCGCGGTCGCCGCCCAGGCGGTGGCGAACAGGACGATGCGGGCGGTGTAGAAGGCGAACACCATGAGGCCGATGATCGGGCCGAATGTGGCGCCGGCCGGGCTCTTCAGCACGATCTGCAGGTAGATGGTGGCGACCTTCTTCCACACCTCGAACACCAGGGCCGCGAGCAGGGCCGCGCGGGCGGCGCTGGCGAGGGTCAGCGGTTCGTGCGGCATGCGGGCGATGATCCAGACGAACAGCGCCCACGACGCCAGCACGGCCAAGGCGGTGGACAGCAGCCGCAGCAGCTGCGGCACCAGGGGTGCTTGATCGAGGTGGATCGAGCGCAGCACGACCTCGCCGAGACTGCTGTCGGCGACCGTGGACAGGCCCACCGACACCACCATCGCGATACCCAGCCCGACCAGCGCACCCAGGTCGGAGAACTTGCGCGCGAACCAGTTCCCGGTGTCGGACTGCTGTTCCCATTGCTCGGTCAGCGCGGCCCGCAGGTTCGCCACCCAGCCCAGCCCGGCGTATGCGGCCGCCACCAGACCGAACACCCCGACGCTCGCTCGCGAGGCGATGGCGTGATTGACCAGGTCGGTCAGCTGTGACCCGAACGCACCGGGCATGTTCTCCAGGATCTTGCGGTGCAGGTCGGCGAGCAGGCCGGGCTTGCGGGACAGGACGAAACCTGCCGCCGCGAATCCGACCATGGCCAGCGGGAACAGGGCCAGCACCGTGTAGTAGGTGATGCCGGCCGCGTAATAGTCACCGCGTTGCCGCTGGTAGCGCCCTCCGGCCCGCACCAGATGGTCGAGCCACGGCCGTGCCTCGACATTCCGCTCGATTCGGCTCTTGATGCCGTCGAACACCTGTCCTCCCGCACGTGCAGCTGTCCCGCCACGGATGTCAGCGGGCCAGGAAACCGACCCGGTCGTAGACCTGTGCCAGCGTCTTGCCCGCGATCTCGCGGGCACGTTCGGCACCGGCCGCGATGATCCGGTCGAGTTCCCCCTCGTCGGAAAGATACTCCGCGACCTTCGCCTGGACCGGTGTCACGAACTCCACCAGCGCGTCGGCGACGCCGGACTTGAGGTCGCCGTATCCCTTACCGGCATAGTCCTGTTCGAGGGTGACGATCGGGGTACCGGTGAGCGAGGACAAGATGACCAGCAGATTGCTGACGCCCGGCTTCTGCTCCGGGTCGTAGCGGATCTCACGTTCGGTGTCGGTGACCGCCGACTTGATCTTCTTGGCCGAGACCTTCGGATCGTCGAGCAGGTTGATCAGGCCCGCGTCGGAGGTCGCGGACTTGCTCATCTTCGCGGTCGGGTCCTGCAGGTCGTAGATCTTGGCGGTGCCGGACACGATGTACGGCTCGGGCACGACGAAGGTCTTCTTGAAGCGAGTGTTGAAGCGCTGCGCCAAGTTCCGGGTGAGCTCGAGGTGCTGGCGCTGGTCCTCGCCGACCGGCACGAAGTGCGGGCGGTAGAGCAGGATGTCGGCGGCCATCAGCACCGGATAGGTGAACAGGCCGACCGTGGTGTTCTCGGCGCCCTGCTTGGCGGACTTGTCCTTGAACTGGGTCATCCGGCCGGCCTCGCCGAATCCGGTGATGCAGTTCAGCACCCAGGTCAGTTCGGCGTGCTCGGGCACCTGACTCTGCACGAACAGGGTCGACTTCTTCGGGTCGATGCCCAGGGCGATCAGCTGCGCGACCGCGCGCTTCGTGCGCTGCCGCAGCGCCTTCGGCTCCTGCGCCACGGTGATGGCGTGCAGGTCGGGAATGAAGTAGAGCGCGTCGTAGTCGTCCTGGAAGTTCTTCCAATACTGCAGCGCACCGAGGTAGTTACCGAGATGGAAGGAGTCGCTGGTCGGCTGGATCCCGGAGAGGACCCGCTGCCTGGGCGCTTCGGCTGCTGCAGGGCTGGACATGCGTCGATCTTCGCATGCCGGTCCAGCGGGTTATCCGCGACGCCCGGCCCGGGACCTCGCCGGGCCGAACGGGATTCCCGCAGGCACGGAAACGGCCCGGTTCCTTTCGAATTCGATCGAAAGGAACCGGGCCGTCCCAGGGAAAGTCCGAGGCAGTACCTATCAGTGCGGCAGCAGCGGGACGACCGCGGCGCCCGCACCGACGATGGAAGCGACGGTGCCGACCATCGTCGCCGCTGTACCGACCCCGGCGACGCCGAGGCCGAGGAGAGCGACAGCGCCGGCGAAAGCCGGAGCACCGAGGATGGCCGAACCAGCAGCAGCAGAACCCATGAGAAAACTCCTACGACAAGGGGCGCACGGTGCGCCTTGGAACAACAGGAGCAAACGTATCAGCTATCTCGTTTCGATAA
The DNA here is from genome assembly GCF_003696265.1 of Nocardia stercoris. Taxonomy (GTDB): domain Bacteria; phylum Actinomycetota; class Actinomycetes; order Mycobacteriales; family Mycobacteriaceae; genus Nocardia; species Nocardia stercoris. Next base: position 165,960 of record NZ_RFFH01000006.1, read on the forward strand.
CGTTAACGAAGTGGAGTGAATATATACACCCCATTTACGTTGATTGAATTACATTGCAAGACAATGCAATTCGGAGTGCGTACTTATCTCCAGCACGATTTGTGACCATCGCCATCTTGCAATAGGCCGATCTCGGCTAACTTCTAGCACATTATGTGGCGAACGCCCGGTCATGGCGCTGATCCAGCATCGACCATCGGCACCGCGCGGGCCCGGATCCGAGATCCGCGCAGGTGACCCGAAGCACAACGAACCTACAGCGATGCGGAAGTCCCACGCCGACTCCGGACCGCCGCCGCCCACCGAAGTCGTTCAGCCAGCCCCACCTCCACCAACGGCAGATCCACCGCGGATCACCATCCACACCCGCCCAGCCTGATCGCCGACCTGCACAGAATGCCCCCGGACCCCGGCACCGCCGCCAGCGCAATGACCGAGCCACCCCAGAGGCGCCCGGCAGCGCAGGGCCGACGCCCGTAAACCGCCCCGCCCCGGCCGAGCCGACGCGAGACAGCCACAGATCCTCGAATTCGTATATCTATTCCTAAACGCCAGCGAGATTCCGCTTTACCGGCCGGAAACGGCCCGGCCGATACCTTGAACGCGTTGTAGTTCCACCCAATCAAAGGAGTTTCCTATGGGTTCCTGTGCCGCCCTTTCCGCCGCCCTGCCGGCCGGTACCGATCTCGTCGGCTTGGGCTCTGCGGCCCTCAGCCTCGTAGGTACGGTCACGGGCATCGGTGCCAGCATCATCACCATCGCAGGCGCACTCCCGCACTGACCCGTTCCGGGCGGACTACCCGAGGTCGCGCTCCATGTTCGGTACCCGGGCGGCAGATATCACAGATCCGGCCCCGGAATGAAGTTCCGGGGCCGGATCGGTGATCAGCTGTTGCCGGCGCTGTACGCCGATAATTCCGCAACGGTGGAACTATCGACTACTGCAACACCGTTCAGACGGAAAATTTAGAAAAGAACCGAAACGACCCGGGCCCCATTCGATTACTCGAATGGAGCCCGGGTTGTCAGTCAGCTACTGAAGATCAATTAGCCCGCAGCCGGCGGGTTGAGGATCGGACCGAGCGCAATGCCGGTGCCGATAAGGGCGGCGCCGGTGCCAATGAAGGTCAGCAAGCCGACGAAAGCCGGGTCACCAAAAGTGGCAGCAGCCGAGCCAGCGAGGCCGGAACCAGAAGCGGCGGCGAGAGCGGTAGAACCCACGGAAACTCCTACAGGGGGGCGGAACAACAACGACAAGAACGTACCATCGGTACGGTTTAAAACAGGACCATACGAACAGTATCGATACCGGATGGACCCACGGAGTTAACACGAAACCGACTGCCCAGCAGCGGTTTTGGGCCAGCGGGCCCCAAAATGCATGTCAGGGCCTGTGATACATATCACCGCGCCCGAATTGTCGTTGTGAGCTATTGTTTCGGCTATGTTACGTCCGTTTACACATTCATTACGGCTCGTGTCATTCACTTTACGCGATTAGTACGCACGTCGCATTTCGGGGAGTTGCGGGGTCGAAACCGGCTCAACCGGCATGCCGCTCACGGTAATTCCGCGGGTCCACCCCGGGCATGCTCTCCTTGCCCGCGGCGACCAACCGCTTCTCCCCCACCGCCAGGCGCCGGTACAGCGCGCTGCTCGGCCCGGCCAGGAACGGCTGCAACGGTCGGGGCAGCAGCGGGGGCGTGACATGTGCCGCGCGGACCGCGGCGACCAGCGACCGGAACGCGAGCTCGTCGGTGATGTCCCATGGCATCCGGTACAGCTCGCGCACGCGGGGCGGCAGGCTGCCCTGGATGAGCAGGGCCATGCCGGAGGTGAGGCCGCGGGTCGGGAGCGGGAGGCGGTGGGCGACTCGCTGACCGGACAGGTATTCGCCGACCAGGCGGGCCTCGGCGGTGAGGTGCGGGAGGTCCGAGGCCAGGTAGACGTCGAATTCGGCACGGAAGGAACGGTGGTCGGCGGGGGCGGCGGCGCGGGGCATGCCGAAGAGTTCAGCCCAGCGGACGAAGTCCTGGTAGAGGTCGGCGCGTTCGGTCGCGGTGAGGCGGCCGACCAGCAGGTCGTGGGTGGCCTCGACGGAGTCGAAGGTGAAGGCCATGGTCATGAACATCAGGTTCGGGTCCAGCGCGGAGTATCGGGTGCCGGCCGGATAGGCGCGGCCCGCGTCCTCGGGCAGCGCTCCGGACACCGTCGCATGCTTGCGGCGGGTGAAGGCGAGGGCGCGGTCGGCCTCCTCGCGGGTGCCGAGGAACACCGCCTCGAACAGCCGGCCGGTGAGCGCCAACCGGGTGTACGGGGTGCTGCGGTGCTGCGAGTTCTCGGCGGTCCCGACGTACAGCAGCGGGTGGACCGCGCCGATCACCAGCGCACGGGTGCCGTAGGTGAGCCCGACCGCCCGCTTGCGCATCACCCGCCGCAGCATCGAATCGTCGGAGAAGTACCCGGTCTGCGGCATCGTCGCCTCCTGTCGAGCTGTCCGTCCGCGTGCGACGGCGTCCCCGCGCCGGATTGCTTCCCGCGCGCGATGCCCAGCCGCCGGCCCGCCGAGCCGGCAGGTCGCCGACCGCGAGCGAACGCGTCGCGGCGGGAACCTACCGGCGGAGCAGGCCCACTCGGGCATCTGGCAACAGCATCCTCCAGATCGGCGATTCTGGCAATACTCACATCCAGAATTCCGTCGTGCCAGAATCGGTACGTGACCGGGCAGCGGACCTACGGCGGGGTGTCAGCCGACGAACGACGGGCGCAGCGACGAGCGGCCCTGCTGTCCGCCGCACTGGAGATAATCGGCACCCAGGGGCTGGAGAAACTGACCGTCGCCGGGCTGTGTGCCGAAGCGGGGTTGAACGAGCGCTACTACTACGAGCAGTTCGACAGCCGCGACGCCGTCCTCACCGCGCTGTTCGACGAGATCGCCACCGAACTGGCGGCCGCGGTCACCCGCGACGTCTCGCAGACCCGCGGCGACACCCGGGCCACCGCGCGCGCCGCGATCGCGGCCGGCATCGGCGTCCTCACCGACGATCCGCGCAAGGCTCGGGTGGCCCTGATCATCAGTGCCGCAACCCCGCAACTGCGCGCCCGCACCGCTGCCACGAACACCGCCTTCGCCGCACTGGTCGCCACCCAGGGCGTCGACTTCTTCGGACTCGGTGCCGCCGAAGCGAATCCGGCGATCAGCTTCCGGGCCACCTACCTGGTCGGCGGCCTGGTGCAGGCCTTGACGAGCTGGCTGCACGGCGACCTGCCGATGACCCGCGACGAACTCGTCGAGCACATCACCGACGTATTCGTGCTGCTGGGCGAGGATCTGGTCCACCCGCGCGATTGACCGCAAGCCACCCGCAGCACGTCACCTCGAACTCGCTCCTGCCGGAACGAATCTCGAATCCGAGCCACTGCCGGGCGGCCACGCGCATCTTCGGGCCCGCCGAACTCGACACTGCCGCAAGGGACTGTCGCGCAATGGCGACCCGCCCATCGTCGCGCACCGGAGCGCTCACAGTGTCGCGACCACGTCGAAGTCGACGCCCGCGGCGGCCCCCATGAACAGCCGCTGATGCGCGACCCCGCCACGGAATTCGACTGTGCCGTGCGGACTGTCGTAGGCGAAACCGTCGAGCGACGGTGGCGTCCTGGCCCAGCAACAGCATGAGCACGGCGTCCGCACCGGACCCGGCCACCTTGTCCACTTGAACTGCGCCGCAGGTCAACGCATTCGGGTGAATGTCTGGTAATGGTCCCCGGTGTAGTACGCGTCACCGATGTTGTCGGTGATGATCCGCTGAGCGTCCCGGGTCTGGCCCGGCCGCTTCGGATTGACGTCCCATTCCTGATAGCTGAGCGTTTTCCCGCTCGGATCCGTCCGCGGCAGCTGCCCGCTCCGGTTCATCCAGGGATCACCGCCGTGCGTACCGGGCGCGTTCGCCGACCCCGGCCAGCGGCCGGCATCGATCTCGGCCAACGTGACGTAGGCGCGATCCGGCACCCCCGGCGCGTGCGCGGTGACCGGCGGCGCGGAAGTGAACGCCGGCTTGGTCGCCGACACCGAACTGGCCGCCCGCGGAGCCGAACTCGACGAATGCTGTTCCCGCAGCAGCCCGGTCACCGCGAACCCGATCACCACCAGCAGGCCGATGACCCCGAATATCGCGCGGATCCGCTTGTCCGAGAGGTTCATCGGTACTGCACCGTCACCGGCGCGTGGTCGGACCAGCGCAGTGCGTAGGTCGACGCCTTCTCCACGACGGCCTGCTTCGCCCGCGCCGCGATCGCACCCCGGGCCAGGTGGTAGTCGATGCGCCAGCCGGTGTCGTTGTCGTAGGCGCGGCCGCGGTACGACCACCAGCTGTACGGGCCCTCGACGCCGGGATGCAGCTGCCGGACCACGTCGACGTAACCGGCCGCGAGCATGCGGTCGATCCACGCGCGTTCGCCGGGCAGGAAGCCCGCGTTCTTGATGTTGCCCTTCCAGTTCTTGATGTCGAGTTCGGTGTGCGCCACGTTCCAGTCGCCGCAGATCACGAAATCTCTTGTCTGCGCGGTCATGTGGGCGCCGACCTGATCGAGGAAGCGGTACTTCTCGTCCTGCATGGGCGTATCCGCCTCACCGGTGTGCACGTAGATGCTTGCCACCGTGACCTCGTCGAACTCGGCCTCGACGTAGCGACCCAGCCCGTCGAATTCGGCACTGCCGAAACCGATCCGGGTCGCCACCGGTTCCCGCCGGGACAGGATTCCCACGCCCGCACGGCCTTTCGCGGCCGGTTCGGCATGGGTCAGGTGCCAGCCCGCGGCGAGCACCGGGGCCAGGGCCGCCCGGGTCTGCTCGTCGGTCGCCCGGGTCTCCTGCAGGCAGATGATGTCGGCTTCGGTCGTCGCGAGCCACTCGAGCATCCCCTTGCCCGTCTTCCCGGTCGCCGCGCGGATGCCGTTCACGTTGATCGTGCTGATGATATTGGGCACGGCTCACCGTACAATGCGGATAACACCATTCCGCGCGGGCGCAGGCGTTCGCCGGTCCGGACCAGCACTGTTGCTGGATTGTTCTCGGAAGAGGTGATGACGATGACGTCATCCACCGGTCGGCACGAGCCGATCACCGCCCTGCACACGGGGGCGGGCGATCCGCTCCTGCTGCTGCATCCGTTCATGCTCTCCCCGCACTGTTGGCACCGCGTCGCGACCCGGCTGTCGGACCGGTGCGAGGTGTTCGCTCCCGCCTTGGCCGGACATTGGGGCGGTCCGCCGCTCAACGGCCGGCTGGTGGACACGAGCCGGCTGGCCGACGTCGTGGAGGGGCAACTCGACGAGCTGGGCTGGCGCACGTGCCATATCGCGGGCAACTCGCTGGGCGGCTGGGTCGCGTTCGAGCTGGCTCGCCGCGGTCGCGCCCGCACACTTACCGCCATCGCGCCGGCCGGCGGCTGGAACCAGACCTCGGTGATCCAGTACTGGCTGGGCGTGCAGTTCCTGGGCCTGGTGCCGATCACCGGGCTGGGCCGGTGGGTCCCGGAGGGCCTGCGATCGGGCAGTATCGCCCGGCGCGCGGCGGGACTGGCGATCGCCAAGCATTTCGACGCGGTCCCGCCCGAGGATCTGGTCGCCACGATCACCGCGGCGACCAACTGCGCTGCGCTGCTGCCGTTGCTGGCGGGCAGTATCCGCTATCCCGGTCTCGGTGATCTGCGCGAACTGGCCGTCCCGACCCGGCTGCTGATGTGCGAGTACGACCGCGTCATCCCCAATCGCCGGTATGCCCGGCACTTCCTGCGCAATCTGCCGGAGTCGGCGGACCGCATCCTGGTCAACGGTGTCGGGCATGTGCCGATGCTGGAGGCGCCGGACCGGATCGCCGCCCTGATCGCCGAGCACATGCAGGCCGGGCGTCCCCACCTGCGCGCGGTCTGAACCGGAACGGAAAAGGGGCCGGACATCGTTGTCCGACCCCTCCGGGTGCGGGCCGAGATGGCCCGCGGGCTCTGCGTTGGTTCCACCATCAAACTACCAGCTAATGATTCTGTACAGAATTGTTTCCCTGGGGATGCAAGGCGGTCACGCGACCATCACGTCGAGCGAATTCCACAGTGCCACAGGAGTTTACGACCAGAGCGGGCGTCGGCACCAGCCCCCGATCGGCATCCGAGGTGGCCGAATTCATACCGATCCGATGCGTCACGTCACTCACCCGATGGCGTCGACCCGAACTTCGGGCTACCGAACTTCGCGCTTTACTTCCGATCGGAACGACTGTAGGTTGTTGATAGCTACTCGTTAGCTATTCGTGATTCCCGATCGCATACCGATCACGGCCAGCCGCCGCACCGCCGGTGCCCGCGCCCGGCGGCAAACCAGAGGAGGAACCGTGAAACCCGACAACATCGCATCCATCCGACAGCCCGGCCGCGACACCGAACTCGCGCCGCTCGGCATCCCCGCCATCGTCGTCGGCATCGGCATGCTCGTGGCCTGCCTGGCCACCCTCCCCCGGCTCCACAGCTGGATCGAGAGCTACGGCTCGATGGTCAGCGTCGCCTTCGTCGTGCTCGTGGTCCTCGCCGCCGGCTTCTGCCGCTGGGGCTGGATCGTCGCCCGCAGCCCGAAATAAGACCGGAAACACTTCGGGCACCCGCCTACCACCGAACCGGTGGTTGCGGGTGCCCGTCGTCGTCCGCGGCCCGCGATTCGGGCCGCGCGGTGCACTCAGCGCAGTGCGCGCGCCAGGTTCACATCCAGCGCACCGAGGAACTCCTCGGTGGTCAGGTAGCCCTGGTCGCCGCCGACCAGCAGCGCGAGGTCCTTGGTCATCTGACCGCCCTCGACGGTCTTGATGACGACATCCTCGAGCGACTGGGCGAACCCGATGACCTCGGGGGTGTTGTCCAGCTTGCCGCGGTGCGCCAAGCCCCGGGTCCACGCGAAGATCGAGGCGATCGGGTTCGTGGAGGTCGGCTTGCCCTGCTGGTGCTGCCGGAAGTGCCGGGTCACGGTGCCGTGCGCGGCCTCCGCCTCACAGGTCTTCCCGTCCGGGGTCAGCAGCACCGAGGTCATCAGACCCAGCGAACCGAAGCCCTGCGCGACCGTGTCGGACTGCACGTCGCCGTCGTAGTTCTTGCAGGCCCAGACGTAGCCGCCCTCCCACTTCAGCGCGGAGGCGACCATGTCGTCGATCAGCCGGTGCTCGTAGGTCAGGCCGGCCGCGTCGTACTGATCCTTGAACTCGTTCTCGAACACTTCCTGGAAAGTGTCCTTGAACATGCCGTCGTAGGCCTTGAGGATGGTGTTCTTGGTCGACATGTAGACCGGGTAGTTCTGCTGCAGTCCGTAGTTCAGCGACGCCCGCGCGAAGTCCTCGATCGACTTCTTGAAGTTGTACATACCCATGACGACACCGCCGTCCGCGGGCATCTGCACGACCTCGTGCACGATCGGCTCACTGCCGTCGTCGGGGGTGAACTGAATGGTCACCGTGCCCGACTGGAAGACCTTGAAGTCGGTGGCGCGGTACTGGTCGCCGAAGGCGTGGCGGCCGATGATGATCGGCTTGGTCCAGCCCGGCACCAGGCGCGGCACGTTGGAGATGATGATCGGGGCCCGGAAAATCGTGCCACCGAGAATGTTTCGGATGGTGCCGTTCGGCGATCGCCACATCTTCTTGAGGCCGAACTCTTCGACGCGGGCCTCGTCCGGCGTGATGGTGGCGCACTTGACGCCGACGCCGTGCTCCTTGATGGCGTTCGCGGCATCGATGGTGACCTGGTCATCGGTCTTGTCCCGGTATTCGATGCCGAGGTCGTAGTACTCGAGGTTCACATCGAGATACGGGTGGATCAGCTTGTCCTTGATGAACTGCCAGATGATCCGGGTCATCTCGTCGCCGTCGAGCTCTACGACGGTGCCTTCAACCTTGATCTTGGACATGGATCTTCGTGTCCTCCTAGGAAGGGTGCTCCCATTGCGCGGCAGGGGAGCTTGTGAGCGGACCCCTAGCTGTTCAACAGACAACGTATACGCCCCGTGTTGTCCACGTGACATGTGGTGCCAAAGCATGACAAGCGTACTGCTACGACCGTTCTCACCGGAAGCGATCCCCCCTCGGCGAGGTCGCGCGCAGCCCCGGACCCGGCGAGAGCCGGAACCCTTTGCGGGGTCCCGGCTCTCGCGAATCAGGTTGCGGTCAGACGCCGATCGCGACGTGCTCGGCCCCCTCGAGCAGGTTGCTCGGCTTGTCCCGCACCATCAGCGCGACGATCAGCCCGGCCGCCAGGAAGAACCCGGCCCCGATCAGGAACGCGACGTCGTAGCTGTGGATCGAGGCCCGCTGCATCAGCTCGTGCGGGCTCATCCCGTCACCGGCGTGGTTAGTGACATACCGCTTGGCCACCTGCACCGAGATCGTGGTCAGCAGCGCGGTACCGATCGCGCCACCGACCTGCTGCGCGGCGTTCAACAGCGCACTGGCCACACCCGAGTCCTTCGCCTCGACCTGGTGCAGCGCGGTGGTCTGCATCGACACGAACAGCATGCCCATGCCCAGCGCGATGATGATCATCGCCGGCATCACGTGCGCCACATAGCTGTCACCGAGTTCCAGCTGACCCATGTAGAGCAGGCCGGCGATACCGAACAGCGAACCGGCGATCATCAGCGGCCGGGGACCGACCTTCGGCAGCAGCGAGCTGGCGACACCGGCGGAGACCATGATCCCGGCCGGGAACGGCAGGAACAGCAGACCGGTCTTCAGCGAGGTGTAGCCCAGGGTGACCTGCATGTAGTAGCTGAGGTTGATGAACATCGCGAACATCGCGATCGGCACCAGCAGCGCCACCAGATACGAGCCACCACGGTTGATCTCACCCGGGATGCGCAGCGGCAGCAGCGGGTGCGTGGACCGGTTCTCGATGACCACGAACAGCGCCAGCAGCACGGCACCACCGATCAGCAGGGCCAGGGTCGAGGGCGCGGTCCAGCCGTTGTCGGCGGCCCGGCTGAAGCCGTACACCACCGAGATCAGGCCCAGGGTCACCGTGACGGCACCCGGGATGTCGTAACCACCGGTGCGCGGCGCGGGCACGTCCTTGATCACGAAGAGGAAGGCACCGACCATCGCCAGCAGGGCGATCGGGGTGTTGACCAGCAGGGTCCAGCGCCAGTTGGCGTACTCGGTGAGCGCGCCACCGATGATGAGGCCGATCGCCGCGCCACCGGCCGAGACGCCGGCGAAGACACCGAACGCGCGGGCACGTTCCTTGGGCTCGGTGAAGGTCACCGAGATCAGCGACAGCGCGGCCGGGGCCAGGACCGCCGCGAACGCGCCCTGCAGGGCACGACCGGCGAACAGCTCGGTTCCGGACTGGGCCAGACCGGCCAGCGCGGAGGCACCGGCGAAGCCGACCAGGCCGATCAGGAACATCTTGCGCCGGCCGAGGTAGTCGGCGAGGCGGCCGCCGAGCAGCAGCAGACCACCGAAGATCAGTGTGTAGGCGGTGAGCACCCACTGTTTGTTGCCGTCACTGATGTGCAGGTCGCGCTGGGCGAACGGCAGCGAGATCGTGACGATGGTGGCGTCGAGCACCACCATGAGCTGGGCCAGGGCGAGGACGCCCAGTGCCCACCAGCGCGCGGAACCGGACTTGCCGGTCGTCGACTCGGCGGTGCCGGAATCGACTGGGAGATCGAGATCAGCGGTCTCGGTGATGGTCATGGGAGGCACTTTCCGAAGAGGAATTGCTGGGAATGGGAGTCGCTCCGGCGTCCGTGACGGAGTTCGATCAGCACTGTTGTCATCCTGGCACTGCCCGACAATTGGCGTCAAGAGAAATTTGTCGCAGTGAGACATTTGACAACTTCGGACACTACGCTCTCAGTCGGGCTACCATAGGGATGTGTTCGATTCCACGTGTCGCTCCGCAGCACCCGGCCTGCGTGAGCGCAAGAAGCTGCAGACCCGGCGCCGGATCGTCGAGGTCGGACTCGCCATGTGCGACGAGAACGGGTTCGAGGCCACCACCGTCGAGCAGATCGCCGAGGCGGCCGACGTGTCCACCCGGACCGTCAACCGCTACTTCGAGCTGAAGGAAGACATCGTCCTCGGGCCGATCGAAGACTTCACCGCGGCGATCGCCGCCGAACTGCGCAAGGTTCCGCCCACCGAGCAGCAGCTCGACGCCCTGCGCATCGCGTACATGAACGTGGTGCTGCACGCCGACGAGCCCGGCAGCCAGGTGCCGTTCACCTGGTTCCAGCGCATGCAGCGGATCGTGCAGGCCGCGCCGAGCGTGAAGCGCCGCAGCCTCGACTACACCGACACCAAGAGTCGGGCGCTGTGCGCCGTGGTCGGCGAGCGGATGAGCCTGCCGGCCGATGCCGTACAGGTGCGGCTGCTGGTGTCGATGTGGAACTCGATCGTGCACACCGGCATGAACTGCGAAGCCTTCGTCTGCGGACAGAAGCCGGTGACGCCGGAATCCTCGGTCGCCGAGGTCCAGATCGCCTTCGACGAGTTCTTCCGGCTCGCCGCGATCCCCCGGGCCGACACCGGCTCGGGCGAACTCACCACCGCGATCCCCGCCGACCTCGGCACCATCCCCGTGCATCCGGATCCCGTTCCGGCCCCCTGATATCCGGCGGTGCCCGAATCGGTTACCATGCGATCCAGGTCATGAGCGCCAGCGCCAAGCCCCGGCTCGCTGGACGGCAACCCTCCTTGTAGCGGCGGGGTGCTCCGGGTGATGACCGGGCTCTCGACGGCCGAGAGCAAGCGCGACAGTTCTTGGAGGTCCCCGGCATGCGTGATCGCTGTCCCCATTTCAGGTGCCGGAACAGGCATGACGCTAATATCGGACAGGTGTTGCCCACTCTCGTTCACCCGGCGTCCCGTACGCATTCACGACGCGCGGCGTCGCAGTGCCCGGCCGGCGTGACGGCGGCGGCACTTTGATCGTGAGTACCGACGCGAGCGTGACGCAGCGCACGGCGGCCCTGTTGCCGCCCTCGGACGGCCGGCTGGGCACCATCGAAATCGGCGACATCCGGTTGGAGAGCGGGGTCGTGATCCCCGATGTCGTTCTCGCCGTTCAACGTTGGGGTGAGCTGAACCCCACAGCCGACAACGTCGTACTGGTCGAGCACGCCCTCACCGGCGACTCCCACGTCATCGGCAGCGCCGAGGACGAGAACGTCGCCTCCGGCTGGTGGGAGGGTGTCGTCGGCCCCGGCGCGCCCGTAGACACCCGCGAGTGGTGTGTCATCGCCACCAATGTGCTGGGCGGCTGCAAGGGCAGCACCGGGCCGACCTCGACCGCGCCCGACGGGCTGCCGTGGGGCGCGCGCTTCCCCACGGTGACCGTGCGTGATCAGGTGAACGCCGAGGTCGCGCTGTTCGATCTGCTCGGTATCGAGCGGATCGCGGCGGTCGTCGGCGGCTCGATGGGCGGCATGCGGGTGCTGGAGTGGATCGTCGGGCACCCCCAGCGGGTGGACGCCGCGTTGGTCCTGGCGGTCGGCGCCCGCGCCACCGCCGACCAGATCGGTACCCAGACCACGCAGATCGCGGCCATCCAGGCCGACCCCGACTGGCAGGACGGGCAGTACCTCGGGACCGGCCGGATCCCGACCACCGGTATGGGCATCGCGCGGCGCATCGCGCACCTGACCTACCGGACCGACTTCGAGCTCGATCACCGGTTCGCCAATCGGGCCCAGGGCGAGGAGAACCCCGACACCGGGGGCCGCTACGCGGTGCAGAGCTACCTGGAACACCAGGCCGACAAGCTGATCCGGCGCTTCGATCCCGCCACCTACGTACTGCTCACCGAGGCCATGAACCGGCACGACGTGGGCCGCGGCCGCGGCGGTATCGAGGCCGCGCTGCGCGCGACGCCGGTGCCGTGCATCGTCGGCGGCGTCGACTCCGACCGGCTCTACCCGCTGAACACCCAGCAGGAACTGGCCGATCTGCTGCCGGGCTGCAAGGGTCTGGAGGTCGTGCACTCCCGCGACGGGCACGACGGGTTCCTCACCGAGACCCAGGCCGTCGGCAACCTACTGACCGAGACCATGGACCTGGCCCGCCAGGCCCGTGCCGCCCGGGCCTGACCCGCCGCTACGAAGTCAGACCACCCCGAGGGAATTGATGGTGCCGGCCACCGAGATGATCGCCACGCCGAGCACGCAGTAGGCGCCGACGTCGAACCCGCGACTGCGCACGGCCAGCAGGCCGACGCGCTCGGCCGGCAGGCACAGCCGCAGCACGGACGCCCCGACGATCGCCGCGCCGATCACGTAGGCACCGCGCCGCCAGTGGTCCTGCCACACCAGCACCGCCGCCACCACCAGCACCGCGGCGACCAGCAGCATGGGCAGGTACTCCCGGCAGAACTGTCCGAAGCGGCCCGGTGCATGCGGTGCGGAGGTGGGAGTCGCGGAGGTGTCTGGCACGGCCCGATTCTCGCAGAAGGCCCCGTGCCATGCTTGAGCCGTGCTGCATCTCGTGTTCTTCGAGCCCCGGATCCCACCGAACACGGGTAATGCCATTCGGCTGGCCGCCGGCACGGGATGCCGGCTGCACCTGATCGAGCCGCTCGGATTCGACCTGTCCGAACCGAAACTGCGCCGGGCCGGACTCGACTACCACGACCTCGCCTCGGTCACCGTCCACCCGGACCTGACCGCCGCCTGGACCGCGATCGAGCCGGAGCGGGTGTTCGCGTTCACCGCACAGGGCAGCCGCTGGTTCACCGACGTCGAATACCGAGACGGCGACGCCCTGCTGTTCGGCCCGGAACCGACCGGGCTGCCCACGGACGTGCTGGCCGATCCGACGGTCACCGAGCAGATCCGCATCCCCATGCTGCCCGGGCGGCGGTCGATGAACCTGTCCAACGCGGCGGCGGTCGCGGTGTACGAGGCGTGGCGGCAGCTCGGCTTCCCCGGCGGCGAATAGCCGCGGTGGCCGCCGGTCAGTCGTCGATCTCGAATCGCTTGAAGCGGGATGTGGCACCGGCGGTCAACCGGACTGTGCTCTTGGGTACGCCGAAGTGCGCGGCGAGCAGTTCGCACGCGGCCTTGTTGGCCTTGCCCTCCACGGCGGGCGCCCGCACGTAGAGCTGCAGGGTGCCGTCCTCGAGGGTCTGCACCAGTGGCCCCTTGGCACTGTTCGGTTTGATCGTCGCGCGGACCACCCGTGCCACCGCCCGTTCCTCCCGATCCTCGATCCGCCGGTCCAGTGGATTCTGGCACGGCCGCACCGCACCGGGTCGCTGGCGGCGGTCTGCGCCGGCGCGGGTGTGCGCTGGTTGCTCTGGCAGCGCCGACGGGCGCGGGCGCAAGCCTGAACCGAGCACCGCGACCGTGGCGCGCGGCGGCCGGATCGCCGGACCCGGTCGACCGGTTCAGCACCTCCCGTCTGCGTCGCCGACGCATGTTGTCGCGGGCGGGCCGCTCGAATACATGCCGGCATCGGGAAGGTCGGGCATATCCTCTTGTCCCGCAATGTCTTTCGCGGTCGATCCCGTGGTGGCCGCCCGCACGCCCGCCGCGAGCGCGCCGGCGGCCGCGGGAAAGAGCCCGAGCCGGTCGAATTCCGCGGACAGCGCCGCGATGGCGAGGCCGGCGTCGCGCACCGCGACCCGGCTGCGTTCGTCGGCACGATCGACCGCCCGGACACCCTCGGCGATCACCTCGGCCCATTCCTCCGCGACGGCGGTCTGCGCCGCATCAGGTATCGGGGCAGCCGGCAGCACCGACCAGTCGTCGGCCACCAGACAGCCCGTGTCCTCGGCGTCGGCGACACAGTCGAGCAGCGCCTGGGCGGTGTAGTACAGAGCCGACAGCGTCCTGGTCCCGGCGTCGCACAGGGCTTCCACTTCGTCGCACAGCAAACGGGTGCCGCGGTGGGCCGCCTCGATGTAGGCCACCAACCGGTCGTAAGCCACGCCATGCCGATCCGGACCCGCCAGCTCGTGGCAGGCCGCCCGGACCTCGGCGCTCGTGCGATCCAGATCGGCGGTGTGGCGGCCGAATTGGACTCCGACCAGCTGAGCCGTGGCGAGCGCGCGCCAGGACTCCAGCACCGCCCGAGGCGGGGTCATGCGAGCACCCCGGTTGCGGCAGTGGCGAATACACCGTCGGCCGCGGCAGACTCGGCGATCGCGCGGTCCACCCGCAGGGCGAGCAGCTCGAAGCAACCGGCCAGCCGCTGCACCAACTCCGCGGTGCAACAGGCCGATTCGCACCACGCCGGAAGGGCCGCGCTCTGCGGGACCAGTTCCGAGATCCGGACCACCACATCGAGAGCGGCCACCGGTTCCAGCTCCCGCCCGGCGCGCCGCACCGTCGCCGCGAATCGCCGCAACGCGTCGAGCTCCACCGGATCCGCAGCGGCACCGGGACTCTCGACATCGCCCGCGCCCGATCTCTCGGTGCTCTCGGTCGGTCTCCCACCGGGCCGGTTTCCGATATCCGGACTCTCGGCGCCCCGACTCGCAGCATCCGAGCTCGCAGTGCTCCTGCGGCCGACAGCCGATTGCCCGGCGCAACTCTCCGCACCCGAGCTCGCAGCGCCCCGGCCACCGACAACCGATTGCCCGGCGCAACTCTCCGCACCCGAGCTCGCAGCGCCCCGGCCACCGACAACCGATTGCCCGGCTTGCCGACTACCCTGCTCCGATCTCCTAGTACCCCATCCCTCGGCGGCCGATAGCTCAGCATTGCGGCGCCCGGCGGGGCGCTCGGTCCCCCGGTTCGCTGCCAGCGGATTCGTGCCCATTCGATCCCCCGATCCTGGTAGTCCGATCCGACTCTGCGACGGTATCCAGCCAGTTCAGGCCGTGTCACGCTCGTTCGCACAGCCGCACACCTGGGCATCGATGTGGTGTGCGGCTACTCCGGCATTCCGGACCTCTGTCACAACCGTGGCGTACGCTCGCGACGGCGGGGGCCAGACAGGTCCCCATACCCAGGAGGTGGGGTATGGCCAGGCGGCTCATGGTTCTGCTGGCGATGGTGGCCGGGGTGTCGATGCTGCTGGCCGGTCCGGCGGCGGCCGGTCCGGTCACGCTGCACGACGACTCACACGTGCTCGACGCCGGCAAGGTCACCCAGGCCGGTAACGCGCTGCCGGATCCGGTGCAGATCTTCACCACCGAACTCAACGCCACCGACAACGCGGCATTCGATTCCGAGGCGACCAAGCACGTCACCGGCGCCACGGATGTGGTGATCGCGATCAACACCAAGTCGCACCACCTGGCGATCCGCACCGGCGGCAACTCGCACATCAAGGACACCGCACCGGCCAGTACCGCGTTCAAGAACGCCTACGGCAACGGCGATTACACCGGCGCCACGGTCGCGGCCTTGCAGTCGCTGACCACCGCGTACGGCCAGGGCGCCCCGACTCCGGCGCCGAACCGGCAGCCCGCACCAGCCCCGGCGCACAACAACTCCGGCCACAGCGGGTTCAGTCTGTGGAGCCTGCTGTGCCCGCTGATCCTGATCGGCGGTATCGCAGCGGCCGTGTTCGCGGTGATCCGGCGCCGGCGCCAAGGCGGCGGCGGGTTCCCGACCGGCGGCGGCATGCCCGGCGGCGGCATGCCGGGCGGTTACGGTACCGGCGGCGGCTACCCGGGCGGCTATCCCGGCGGTGGTTACCCCCAGGGCGGCCGGGGGATGAGCCCCGGTATGGCCGGTGGCCTCGGCGCGGCGGCGGGTGCCGTGGGCGGCGGGCTTCTCGGCTACGAGCTGGGCAAGCTGGAAGGTGAGCGGGAAGCCGACCGTGGCGGTTACGACGGTGGTTACGACGGCGGCAACCAGGGCAGCTACGACGGCGGCGGTTACACCCCCGACTACGGCGGCGGCGGAAGCGATTCCGACTTCGGTGGCGGTTCCGACGGCGGGTTCGACGGCGGCGGGTTCGACGGCGGCAGCAGCAGCGACTTCTGATCAGCGGAAGTCGCGGGACGGGGTGGTCACCCGCAGGTCCATTCGCTGGACGTGCTCGGCGACCACACTGGCCGCGCCCTCGGCGTTCTGCAGCCGGCCCCGGATCAGCAGCGCGGACGCGCCCTGCACCAGCCGCCGGTAGCGCTGCCACAACCCCACCGAGCACACCACATTCACCATCCCGGTCTCGTCCTCCAGATTGAGGAAGGTGACCCCGGCGGCGGTGGCCGGCCGCTGCCGGTGCGTGACCGCCCCGCCGACCAGTACCTTCGATCCGTCCGGCAGACTCAGCAGCCGGTCGGCGGGCACCACACCGAGGGCATCCAGGCGCGGGCGCAGGAATTCGGTCGGATAGCTGCCCGGCGACACCCCGGTCGCCCAGACGTCGGCCGCGGCCAGTTCCAGCTCGCTCATCCCCGGCAGCGCGGGTGCGGCGGTCGCCGCGCCGGTGCCGGGCAGCCGGTCGGAGCGTTCGCCGGCCGCGGCACCGGCCGCCCACAGTGCTCGGCGCCGACTCAGGCCGAGACTGTCCAGGGCGCCGCCGGTGGCGAGCGCTTCCGCCTGCGCCACCGAAAGTTCCACGCGCCCGGTCACATCCAGGAACGAGGTGTAGGGCCCGGCCGCGCGGGCGGCCACGATCCGCTCGGCCACCTCGCTGCCCAGTCGGCGCACCGAGCCCAGCCCCAGCCGCACCTCGGTCCCGCCGGCCTCGAGCGTGGCGTCGGCCAGACTGTGGTTGACGTCCGGGCCGTGCACCACCACGCCGTGCCGCCGGGCGTCGGCGACCAGGGACTGCGGTGAGTAGAACCCCATCGGCTGGGCGTTGAGCAGTCCCGCGCAGAACGCCGCCGGATGGTGCAGCTTGAACCAGGCCGAGTAGAACACCAGCGAGGCGAAGCTCTGCGAATGGCTCTCCGGGAAGCCGAAATTGGCGAAGGCGTAGACCTTCTCGTAGATGCGGTCGGCCAATTCCCCGGTGATGCCGTGTAGTTCGCGCATCCCGGCGTAGAACCGGGCGCGCAGGCGCTCCATCTTCTCCGGGGAGCGCTTGGAGCCCATCGCCCGCCGCAGCTGATCCGCTTCCGCCGCACTGAATCCCGCGACGTCGACGGCCATCTGCATGAGCTGCTCCTGGAACAGCGGGATCCCCAGCGTACGTTCGAGCGAATTCCGCAGCGACTCATGCTCGTAGGTGACCGGCTCCTTCTTGTTGCGCCGCCGGATGTAGGGATGCACCGACCCGCCCTGGATGGGTCCCGGCCGGATCAGCGCCACCTCCACCACCAGGTCGTAGAAGTTGCGCGGCCGCAATCGGGGCAGGGTCGCCATCTGCGCCCGCGACTCCACCTGGAACACACCGACCGAGTCGGCGCGCGTGAGCATCTCGTAGACCGCCGCCTCCTTCAGGTCCAGAGCGTGCAGTTCGACGACCTCGCCTTTGTGCTCGCGGACCAGATCGATCATGTAGTGCAGTGCCGACAGCATGCCGAGTCCGAGCAGATCGAACTTCACCAAACCCACTGCGGCGCAATCGTCCTTGTCCCACTGCAGCACGCTGCGGCCGGGCATGCGGGCCCATTCGGTCGGGCACACGTCGGCGATGGGCCGGTCGCAGATCACCATCCCGCCGGAGTGGATGCCCAGATGCCGGGGCAGGCCCTCGATCTCGCCGGCCAACGCCAGTACGGGGGCGGGAATGTCGGTGTGTTCCTCGGCGGAGACGCCGGTCCAGCGGCTGACCTGTTTGCTCCAGGCGTCCTGCTGTCCGGGCGAGAACCCCAGGGCCCGAGCGGCATCGCGGACCGCGGACTTGCCGCGATAGGTGATCACATTGGCCACCTGCGCGGCGAACTCGCGGCCGTACTTGGCGTAGACGTGCTGGATGGCCTCTTCGCGGCGGTCGGACTCGATGTCGACATCGATATCCGGCGGCCCGTCCCGCTCCGGGGACAGGAAGCGTTCGAACAGCAGTTGATTGGCGACCGGGTCGACGTTGGTGATGCCGATGGCGTAACAGACCGCCGAGTTGGCCGCGGAACCCCGGCCCTGGCACAGGATTCCGTTCTTCCGGCAGAACTCGACGATGTCGTGCACGACCAGGAAGTAGCCGGGGAAATCGAGGTCGGCGATGACCAGCAGTTCGTGTTCGAGCTGCTGATAGGCGGCCGGATTACCGGCACGCGGACCGTACCGGCGCGCGGCGCCGCGGTAGGTGAGTTCGCGCAGCCAGGAGTTCTCGTCGTGCCCGGGCGGGACGTCGAACGGCGGCAGTTGCGGCGCGATCAGGCGCAGATCGAAGGCGCATTCCGCGCCGAGTTCGGCGGCGTCGGTCACCGCCCGCGGGCGGGCCGGGAACAACCGGGCCAGTTCGGCGCCGGACCGCAGGTGCGCGCCACCGGTGGGCGGAAGGTGACCGGCCATGTCGTCGAGGCTGCGGCGGGCTCGGATCGCGGCCAAGGCCATGGCCCGGCGCCGCTGCGGCGGTGCGGCGAAATGGGCTGCGGTGGTAGCGATCACCGGCAGCCCGGCGCGGTCCGCGAGGGCGATGAGACGGGCGTTGCGTTCGTCGTCCTCGGGAATGCCGTGGTGGGTGAGTTCGACCGCGACCCGGTCGCGGCCGAATCGGTCGACCAGTTCGCCGAGGGCGGCCGCCGCTGCCGCGTCGCCGTGCTGCAGTGCTTGGCGCACATGGCCTTTGCGGCAGCCGGTGAGGATCTGCCAGTGCCCGCCGGCGGCTTCGGTGAGCCGGTCCAGGTCGTAGCGCAGGATTCCTTTCTCTCCCGCGACCATGTGCGCGGCCGCGATCTCGCGGGACAGTCGGCGGTATCCCTCCTGTCCGCGGGCCAGGACCAGCAGGTGCGGCCCGGACGGATCCGGGGTGCCGGCGCGGGGTTCGGAGTCGGGCGGGCCGGGGCGCGCCGGGCGGGCGGGACCGCGCCGGGCGGTGTGCGCGCTCGCCCGGGCGGCCGTCCCGAGTGAGAGTTCGGCGCCGAACACGGTCGGCAGCCCCCATTCGGCGGCCGCCTCAGCGAAGCGCACCACCCCGTAGAACCCGTCGTGGTCGGTGAGGGCCAGGGCGCGCAGACCCAGCCGCACGGCCTCTTCGACCAGGTCTTCGGGCTGGCAGGCGCCGTCGAGGAAGCTGTAGGCGGAGTGGGTGTGCAGTTCGGCGTAGGGCACGGAGGGCTCGGCGGCGGGGCGGGGACCGGCCCGGTAGGGCTCGCGCTTGCGGGACCAGGCGGGGCTGTCCCCGCCGTCGCCGGGTGGGGCGGCGTCGGCGGGGACGGGTGCGGCGCCGGGGCGGCCGGAGAGCACCCGTTCCATTTCCGCCCAGCTCGGCGGCCCGTTGCCCCAGCCCATCCCTCACCTCCCTCGATGTCCGACCTGTATCGAACATACATTCGAACCTCGATGGGAGGTGTAGCGGGTGCGAAACTGTGACCGCACCACGTGACGGCCACAGACCGCGGCAGATCTCAGACCGCGGCCAGTTGGTGCTGCTGCACTTCGCTCGCGGCGCGTTCACCCGAGCGGACCGCTCCGTCGACCCAGCCACACATGACGGCCGAGCTCTCGGTTCCGGCCCAGTGGACGCGGCCGCAGGGTTCGCGCAGCGCGTGGCCGAATTGGGTGAGCACACCGGTCGGCGTGTGGCTCAGCATCCCGCCACCGGAATAGCGCTCGGCACTCCAGTCCTGCTCGACGAAGTCGACCGGGGAACCGGCCCGGTCACCGAATCGCGTGACCAGTTCGCGGAGTATCGCCGTCCGGCGTTCGGCGGCATCGAGCCTGCCGAGCTGCCGAGCGACAGGCCCCTCGGAAATGACACACAGGATCCCGGGCCGCCCGGTGTCGGTGCAGGCGTCGATGGTGATCGTGGCCGGCGACCCTGGCGCGGCCGATTGCCCCGACAATCCGTCACGCCGCCAGAACGGCTCGTCGTACAGGACGGAAATCTTGATGATCGAGCCGCTTGGCACCCGCTGATGCAGTAGCGAGCGATCGACCGGCAACATCGGCTCGTATCGGATCTGACCGGCGATCGCCAGGGGAACAGCCACGATCACCCGCCGCGCACGCAGCGTCGCTCCTCTCGTATACACAGTCACACCGTGCGCATCCTGCTCGATACCGTGCACCGGCTGCGACAGGTGGATCGAGTCGCCGAGCTCGGCCGCCATCGGCCCGTAGATCGCGCCCATACCGCCGACGGGCCGGGCGTCCTGGGAGCCGCCCACGATGCCGAACACAAAGTTCGGCCCACCTCCCGACGCCATCTGATACAGCGCGAACAGCATCGACACTTCCGAGGCGGCAGAGGTGTAACTGCCGGCGATGGCGGTCTCGAGCAGATCGTGGGCGGGCTTGGACCAGACGCTGCGATCCAGCCACTGCGCCAGGCTCATCTGGTCCCACTTGCCGGCCTTCTTCGCTTCCCACGGTGCCTCGAGCGGGATCGACTTGCACATGTGCCCCAGCTCGGCGAAGCTCGCGCCGAGATTCATCGACGCCCACGGGCTCATCGTCCACGGGATCGTGCCGGTGTAGCGATGTTGCTTACCGTCGAGGACCATCATGGCCTCACCGTCGGTGTACTGCCGGTAACTCCGCACCCCGAACTCGTTCATCAGGGCGTGGATCCGGTCCTGTCCCGGCCCGATCCATGCGCCACCACGGTCTATCCAGCAGCCGTCCGCGCGCATCTCGGTGAACGTGCGCCCGCCGAGCCGGTCACGAGCCTCCAGCACCGCCACCGATCGCCCCGCCTGCTCGAGCCGCAACGCAGCCGTCAACCCCGCGAATCCGCCACCGACCACGCAATAGTCGAAGTCTGTCATCGAGAGCCGCCTTCGTCCTGAAGTTCTCCTGGCCACCATCGAGCCGAGGCGCCGCTCGCACCCACGGCTCCTCGGCTACGAATCACCTTCGATCAGGCCGACACTCCAAATCAGCAATTCTATAGCAACTTTGCCGGCCGATCGCCCCACCGAAGGTTGTGACGCGTAGGCGCGGACGTGAGGTCCCATTACGGCGCACACCCCTGGCCGCCAATCTTACTTTGGAGTAAGTTCTTGCCTGAAGGCATGCAAAGGAGCAGCGAGTGAGCGAGAAATCCACCAGCCGACGGGCCCGCCGACAACTGGCGGGCAAACATGTCGTCATCACCGGCGCCTCCTCCGGCATCGGCCGCGCCGCCGCGCGGGCGGTCGCCGCCAAGGGAGCGGTCGTGCTGCTGCTGGCCCGCCGGCCCGACGAACTGGCCGCCGCGGTCGAGGAGATCACCGCCGCCGGCGGCCGGGCCTACGCCTACCGCTGCGACGTCACCGACGCCGAATCGGTCGAGCAGACGGTCGCCGCGATCCTGGCCGAACACGACCACGTCGACATGCTGGTCAACAACGCCGGTCGGTCCATCCGCCGGGCCGTGCACCGCTCCACCGACCGCATGCACGACTTCGAGCGCACCATGGCGGTCAACTACTTCGGCGCGGTCCGGATGACCCTGGCGCTGTTGCCGCACATGCGGTCTCGCGGCGGCGGACACGTGGTGAACATCTCCAGCGCCGGAGTCCAGGCCGCCACACCACGATTCGCCGCCTACCTGGCCAGCAAGGCGGCCCTCGACATGTTCACCGACGTGACGGCCGCCGAAATGCTCGCCGCCGGAGTCACATTCACCACCGTCCACATGCCGCTGGTGCGCACCCCGATGATCGCGCCGACCGGGCGCCAGGGCCCCACGAAGTCCCCCGAGTGGGCCGCCGCGATCGTGGTCCGCGCACTCACCCGCCGCCCCAAGCGGATCGACACCCCGCTGGGCACGCTCGCGGACTACGGCAGCATGTTCACCCCGCGCATCAAGGACGCGATCATGCATCGCTACTACCGCATGCTCCCGGACTCCCCCGCGGCGAAAGGGGAACTCGCCGTATCCGATTCGGAAGGGACGCCCGAGGTGACCACCGCGGGCGGCTCGGCCGCGGCCACCGTCGAGACCACGCAACAGCCTGCCCCGCAGCGGACTTCGCGCCGCCGGTTCCGCAGCACCCGGGTCACTCGCTCCACCCTCACGGTCCTCGCCGCCGTCGTACCCGGCGCCAACTGGTAGCCCGGGCAAACAGTCCGCGGTCCTCGGTAACCACGACCCCCGAGGACCGCGGCGGATTCCACGCTGCCGCTGGACTTCTCGCCGCGTCGCCCAACGCCGACCGGTAAGCGGCTCGGACAAGGTCGATGTCCCGGTGAACTGCCGCAGCGGCGGGCCACCGCACTCACACGGCTCGCCGCGCGATTCACCGGCGGCCGACCGGTAAGCGGCTCAGCCTAATTCGACAACATCGGTGGCCACGACGGCCGAAGCCGCCTTGGCCGGGGCACCGCAACTCGCCGGGCGAGGCGGATAGCCGACCACACCGGCGGTGACCCGCCACCGACGACCGTCGTGGTGGACGACCTCGGCGGTGCCCGCGTAGGCCGGATCTTCCGGGTCGGACTCGGCGGGTAGCGGAGTCACCGTGAGTGCGTCCGCGGGCGCCGAGATCCGTTCCCGCACTGCGATCTCCGCGACCTGCTGTACCGGACCGTGTCCGCTGCGCCCGCGAAAACCAGTGAGCGACAGCATGTTCAGATCGAGGGCCGCGACGGCGGACAGGGCGGCGTCGCCGTCGATCCGGCCGTAGGTCAGCCCGGACGGCAGCAGCACCATGGCGGGAGCGAACCGGTGCCCGCCGGTGTGCGAACACTCCCAGACCCGCTCCGGGTAGACCTCGGCCAGCCGGGCCGCGATCGGGCGGCCCAGCCGGGCACAGCACTGGTCGCGTTTACCGTGCGCGCAGACCAGGACGGGCGTGTCCTCGCCGGTCAGCGGTTCGCCGAGGCCGGGAGCGGGCCCGTTCAGCAGTTGCAAGTCCAGCTTCAGCAGTTCTTCGAGATCTTCGATCTCGAGCCGCTCACACCAGGCCTCCCCGGGCCGGGCGGCGGCCAGCAGGACGGTGCGCGGCCCGGTCATCAGGTGCCGTCCGGGCCGGCGGATGAGGGTCGGGCGCACCCGCGCCGCCTTGGTGCGGGCCGCCAGTTCGGTGGTGATCTCGGCACCCAGCACCTGGTCGGCGAGCACATCACGCCCCCAGGCGCCCGGCTGTTCGACACACAACCATCCGGTCACGTGTGTCGCGCTACCCGGCAGCGGAATATCCGCCGCGGCCTCCGAACACGCCAGCCCTTCGAACACGCTTTTCACAATAGGTGCCACCGGACAGCGGGCGCTTTCCGCCACCACCGGAACTGTGAAAGTCTCCGGTAGCTCGTAAGATCCGGACTCAGTCGACATTTCGGTCACAGTGGGGGGTTCGGTATGCCATCGAAGCGGGTTCGCGGCCGCACGCTGCTGGTCGCCGTAGCGTGTCTGGCGATCGCCGGCTGTTCCAGCGGTACGGCTCCGAGTCCGGATCCGGCCGCCGCCCAGGCACCCGCCACCACCGCCGCCCCCGGCCCCGACCGGCAGATCGACGAGCTGGTGGCCTGGATCGCCGCCGCACCCGCGGCCGACCCGAACGGCTACAGCACCTTCACCGACCAGAACGGCAAAATCGTCCCGGTGGAACCGGTCGGACCCGCCGGGTACGTCTTCGACAGCCCGACCGGGAAGATCAAGTGCTACCTCGGCACACCCGACCTGCTCGACTGCCGGGTCCGCTACCGGAATCCGGCGCCCGAGCCACCGAACGGGCACCTGAACTGGCTGCCGTCGGCGACCGAATACACCGGCGACCGCGCGGACGCCGGAGAATTCCGCGGCGGCGCGGCCTCGGTCGACATGGGCAACGGCAACCCCCTCGGCTACGGCGCCCGGATCACGGTCGGAAACTACAGCTGCCGGATGGACGTCACCGGCCTCTACTGCACCCGATCGGGCTCGAAGTCCGGAGTCCAGCTCAGCGATCAGGGCCTGGTGCCCTACGGCTGCCTGAAGAAGCAGCCGGCGGCGGCCGGTGAGCCACCCACCTACAAGTGCTGAGTCAGTGCCCGAGAAAGGGCAGCGTGGCGGCCGTGAACTGCTGGAACCGGTCGCGGTGGATGCTGTGACCGCAGTCGAACGCCACGACCGTGCAGTCGGGGACCGCGGTGCGGAAGTGCTCGAGCCGGTGCGGGTCGACCATGCCGCCGGGACCGCCGCGTAGCTTCAGCGTCGGCGCGGTGATCGCGGGCAGGCCGTTCCACCAGGCCGGATTCGGGGTGCGGAACTGTTCCAGCGCGCTGCGGGTCATCGACCGATCGAAGGCCATGGCCGCGCCCGGGTGCCGGAGCAGGCTCGTGGTGGCGTGCCACAGTTCCGGGACGGTCGGCATCCGGCGGGTAAGGGTCGCGGGCTCGTCGTGTGAGCGCAGCGGCAGCGGCTGTTCCTCGAGCACCAGCCGGCGCACCAGCCCGGGCTGCTCGATCGCCGCGCACGATGCCGCGTAACCGCCCAGCGAATGCCCGACCAGATCCACCGATCGCAGATCCAGCCGCTCGCACAGCCGCAGCAGGTCGGCGCCGAAGGCCTCGAACGGGTAGGTGCCGGTGCGGGCGCTGCGGCCGTGGCCGCGCAGGTCCGGGACGATCACGCGACGTCCCGACCGGGTCAGGGTCCGGGCGAACCGGTCCCAGGTGTGGCCGTCGCCGCCCATTCCGTGCACGAGCAGCACCGGGACGTCCCCGAGTTCGTGCTCGACCCGGGGACGTCCGTAGTCTCGGTAGGCGATCAGCACGCCGTCGAGTCGCACCCGGGCGTGCGTCGTCTCCACAGCGATCGATGCTACGGAGCCGGTCCGCGCGCCGCCGCTGGTTGTGCGTAGTGCCATACCCACCCACCGCGCCGTTAGAATTCGTTTCAGCTCGGATCCGGCCGTGGGGCGCCGGGTGGGGAGGAACTGATGCCGCACGAACTGTGGAGCCGCCGGATCGCCGTCCGGTATGCCGACGGCCACCTGAGCACCACACCCCTGCAGGCCGACGACGCCGTCGCGCTCGAGGTACCGCTGCACGAGCTGCGCATGGTGCGGCTGGCCCCCACCGACGACGGACAGCTCGCCCTGCTGCTGTTCTTCCGTTCCCCCGACCAGCTCGCCGGGGGTACCGCCACCCACTATCACCCGGTGCCGATCCACCTCGACCCCGAGCTGGAAACGCAAGCACGCGAACTGGTCCGGGTGATCGAGGGCGACCTGCTGACCGCCCGGCGGGTGCAGCGCTCCCGGCCCGACCACACCCCGCCGCCGGGCCCGATCCGGGCCGACGTCACCGCCGCCGCCGACCGAATTCGCAGCGACGACACCGTGATCCGCCAGATCGGCGCCCTGCACCACTTCGCCCGGTCCGACGAATACGTGCTCGACGTCGCCCCCGCCACCTACGCGGGCACGGCGGGACTGCTGGCCGTCACCACACTGCGGCTGCTGTTCGTGAGTGCCGGTATGTGCCACGAGTTCCCGGTCTCGGCGATCGAGAGAACCGATGCCACAACCACTTCCGGTTCCGAGGTGAAGATCACCGTGACCGCGGGCCCGGACGTCGAGCTGGAGTTCACCGGCACCGAACGCGACGACCTGGCCCGGCTCACCCGCTCGGTACATCTGGC
Organism: Nocardia stercoris; assembly: GCF_003696265.1. Lineage (GTDB taxonomy): Bacteria > Actinomycetota > Actinomycetes > Mycobacteriales > Mycobacteriaceae > Nocardia > Nocardia stercoris. Next base: position 191,542 of record NZ_RFFH01000006.1, read on the forward strand.
CTGCGAGATGGAGCACGTCGACGGTTCGGTCGTCCCGTCCCGGCCCACCTCGGCGGACCTGTTCGGCCAGTGGCAGTCACTGGTGGAACGCCACGAACTCGGAATGCTCTCCGACGACCCGTTCCAGCACCACGCCACCGGCATCCTGTCGGCCATGCCGAGTCAGAACTGATGACGCGCGGAAATCCCGTACACCGGCGCGCCCGGATGCAGCGCCACCCGGCGCCAGGGGCTCGACGGGCGTAACTGCAAGCCCAGGACCACTTTTCGGCGCCGCATCACCTGCTCCCGCACGGTGGCGAGGTCCCGGGTGGCGGCCCGGAAGACGGCGCCGGTCAGGAAGCCGGCGGCGAACTGGCGCCAGTTGCGGTAGTGCTGTTGCGCCTGCGCCAGACCGGCTTCCAGGAAGGTCCAGGACTCGTCCTCGTCCAGGTATCCGGCGGTGTGCGCGGCCCGGACGACGAACACCGCCCGCGCCAGATCCCACGCGGTGGCGTCGGTGTGGAGCGGCCGCGGCAGCAAGTCGACGATGCCGAATTCGATGGCCTGCCGCCAAGCGTCGTAGTCGTGGTCCAAGCCGCCGTCGTCGCCACGGAATTTCGAGAGTGTGCGCAGGAATTCGCGATGGTCGGGTCCGGAGTGGTCGACCCGGACCTCGCTGCCCGCGGCCGCGGCGGCCAGCGGGTGCACGAGCGTGAACAGTGGGGCGTGCAGTCCGGCCAGCAACCGGCCGACGGTGTCCCGGGCTCCGGCCGCGTCGTCGACACCCCACGATGCGTGCAGGCGCTCGATCGCCTGCTCCCGCCGGGTCTCCGTCGCACCGTCGAGTTCGGGCAGAAAGGCGACGGTGTCGTTGTAGGAGTCCCGGTCCCGGCCGTAGTACGCGCCGATCGCCAGCGCCCGGATCCGGTCGTCGGGCAGCTCCGCGCCCGACCAGCGGTCGGACGTCGAATCCGCCCCGGTCCCAGGAAAACCCGTCACCGGCGGCAACCAAGCTTCCGCGGCCACCACACCCCCTATGCCACGCGACGGCGCGGATACGCGCCTCGTCCGGATCATAACCAGCGGCGGCGCATACGGTTTCGGTGCGGTGACCGGTCAGGGCGTCCGGTGCAGCGCCGCAACGAGATCCGCGATATCACCGGCGGACGGCCGGTAACCGGGGAAATAGCAGCACACTTCACCGGCGTGGGCACCGAATCGGCGGCCGATCTCGGCCGCGCACTCCTGCGGGGTGCCGACGATGCCGATGGTGCGGACCATGTCGTCGCTGATCAGCGCGCGCATGCCGGCGTAGTCACCGGTCTTGGACATGGCGTTCAGGACCGGCTGCAACTCGGCCCATCCCTCGGTGTCCAGGACCGGCCGGTACGCCGGGGTGGATCCGTAGAAGGCGATCAACGTCGCGACCCCGTCGATCGCCGCCCGCAGGTCGGCGTCGGTGCGGCCCACCGCCACCATGGCCTGGCCGATGATCTGCAGGTCCGCCGGGGTGCGGCCGGACCGGCGCAAGCCCTCGTCCACCGCCGCCATGGTGCGCTCCGCGAAGTGCCGGGCACTGTGGAACGGCATCACCAGGAGCCCGTCGGCGACCTCGGCGGCGGTGCGCGTCATGATCGGCCCCAGCGCACCCATGAGCACGGCCGGCGGGCCGTAGGGGTTGGGTCCCGGCACGAAATTCGGTGGCATCAGGGTGTGGGTGAAGTACCGGCCGCGAAAGTTCAGCGGCGCCTTGCCTTCCCAGCAGTCGAAGATCGCCTTGATCGCGCCGACGGTCTCCGCCATGCGCTCGGCAGGCTTGGACCACTGTGCACCGTAACGCTTTTCGATATGCACCCGGATCTGCGAACCCAGCCCCAGACGGAACCGGCCGCCGCTGTACACCTGCAGGTCGTAGGCGGCATGCGCCAGATGCAGCGGGCTGCGCGGGCCGGCGATCGCGACATTCGTCATCAGGCCCAGCTCGGCGACACCGGCCGCGATCACCAGCGGCTGGAACACGTCGTGCGGCCCCTCGAAGCTGAACACCCCGTCGGCACCGATCCCGGCCAGCTCCCGCGCATGTTCGGCGGCCCGCTGCGGTGCCCCGTCGATCTGGAGTTGCACACGCATGTCTGGACCTTCTCCGGCCGGTACGAATCGAAAACCGGTGTTTTCCTATCGCATCGGCGTGCCGCTGGCAAGCCTGCTCGACAGCGCGCGCCGCACTCGCGGGAATCGAATCGGGTTCACTCGTACAGCCCTTCGACGTGCCACGTACCGGCGTAACCCAACAGCAGCAGCACCCTGGTGTCGCCGTCGAGCTGGATCTGTACCCGCACACTGCCTTCGACGGGAGCGGCGTCGGCTTCGGTGGGCGTGGCCCACCAGCGGTCGTCGAGCGGCCAGGGGCCGGCCCAGCCGGTGACCGGCCATTGCTTGCTCCCCCAGCGCAGCCGGGCCGGTTCGGCGGTGAACAGGCCGCGGTCGCAGACCCAGACCCCGGTGCCGTCGGCGGCGGTGAGTTCGACGGCCGGCTGGGGGCCGAGCACCACCGCCGGGGCGGGCTGCGGCAGTTTCCCCGGCCACGGGAGGGCCGGGTCGGCGGCCGGGACCCGTTCGTCACCGAAGGGCACCAGGGTGATCCGCTCGACCGGGCCGCGACCGCCGCTGAGCACCCCGATCCGCACCGAGTCGCCGCCGAGCAGCCCCTGGACCCGCACCAGCGCCCGGCGGGCCCGCTCGTCCTCCTCGCCGACCCCGCCCCACAACCCCAGCTGCAGTGCCGCGGCGGCCACGACTTCCACTGGCTCCAAGCGCAATCCGACGATGGTGGACCCGGTCGGATCGAGGTCGGGGTCGTGATCGGGATCCGGGTTGCGCAGGGCGCGGTGGGTCAGCCAGCCGTCGAGTTGCCAACGGACGCGGTCGGCGGTGCTGTCGGCGGTGAGCGGTTCGGCGCAGCGCCAGATCCGGGAAAGCTGTTCCCCGGAAGCGGTTTCGGCGACCACCAGCAGCCGGGTACAGGCGGCCACGGCGGCGGCCAGCCGCTCGTGCAACCGGACCGCGAGCAGACGGCCCGCGAAGGCCGCGGCGTCCACCCGGTCGATCGGCGGATCGCAGACGTAGTCGACGGCCAGATCCGGTGCGGGCCGGTCGGCCGACGGCGGGCGTTCGGGCTCGGCCCGGGCGCACCGGTGTGCGCGGATCGCGTCGGCGCCGAACCGGGAGGCCACCTCGGCCGGGGTGAGCGCGGCGAAGTCGCCGATCCGGCGTAAACCCAAGCGGTGCAACAGATCCACCAGTTCGACGCGTTCCGGTGCGGCCAGGGCCGGTTCGATCGCCAACTCGCTCACCGGCAGCGGGGCCAGGAACGCCGCCCCCTCCCCCGCCGGCACCAGTGCCGCCCGCCGGGCCGCCAGCACCGCGGTCGACAGCTCGTCGGCGGAACCGATCCGGCACCCCACCCCCACCGCCGACACCGCATCGGAGATCTGCTCGGCCGCAACCTCTTCCGACCCGAAGTACCGCGCGGCACCGCGGGCGGCGAGCACCAGCAGCCCCGGGCGCAGCACCTCGACACCGGGCACCGTGGCCGCCACTGCCGCCACGACCGGTTCGAACGCGCGCGCGTCGCGATCCGGATCTGCCTGGGCCACATGCAGTTCCGGACAGCGCGCCTGCGCCTCCCGGCGGCGCAGCCCGCGCCGGATCCCGGCCGCCCGCGCCGACGCCGAGCACGCCACCACCCGGTTCGCGTGCAGCACCACCACCGGATGCAGTGGAGCCAGCCGGGCCGCGGCGGCAGCCGCCGCCGCCGGCCAGTCCGGGCACCACACCGCCAGCACCCGGCGATCCTCAGGAGACGGCACGGGCCACCTCGAACTCCGGCCCCGAATCACCTTGAGCCATATCGTCATCGCGAATCGAGTCGTCGTGAACCACACGGTCACCGCCGCCGTCCATGCCGTCGCCGTGAGCCGCACCGTCGCCACGAACCACACGGCTGCCGCGAATCACGCTGCCTCCCTGGGCAACCGCGCCGTCCCACGTGGCGGCATCGTCGCGAGCCGCGGCCCACTCCACCCCCGTCACAGCCGGATCCGCTCCCGCCGCGGGCCGCAACGTGAGCTCACCCCGGCGCGGCGGCGCCGAGCGCCCACGCACCGAGACGTCCAGCCGGACCGTGCGCAGCCGGCCGCACCCTCGGCCCAGCCCCTCGTACCCGGCCACCCGGGTATCGATGCGCAACGCGGAGCCGGCCCACGAACCACCCGTCACCACCAGCGTGGCCGCGCGGCTGCGGGCGCGGGCGGCCAGCACCCGGGTGCGGCTGAGCGGCACCGCCCGGCCACCGAGGCCGAGCACCACCAGGTCCAGCCCCTCCAGCAACACCGCGGCCACCTCCACCGGATCCGGACCCGGATCGGGCACGACCGCCAGCCGTTCCAGCTGCGCACCCATCTCGGCCGCCGCCAGCAACCCCAGCCGGGGCAGGCCGATCGCCGCGGCGTACCCGCCGCTCGCGGTGACCGCGGCCAGCAGCCCGGTCAACAACGACCCGGCCCCGGCGTACTCGATCACGGTGCCCTTCACCAGCCCACCGTCGGGCAGCAGTTCACCCAACGGGCCCGGTACCGGCAATATTTCCCGCCGGAAACGGGTGTCGTCGACATGGCGTGCCCGCCGGTTCCCGGCAGCGGGCGCGGACGGCACGAGCTCCGGGGCGTGCGCGCGGGCGGCCGCCGGTTCGGACACCGGAAGCGCCCGCGTCGCCGCTCCCGCGCCGCGGGCCGGAATCGCGGCCATCCGCCGCCGCAGTTCCTCGATCTGTGCGTGTTTCTCCGCTCGCACCGCCCCTGCCTCGCCCATCCTCGACCACCCGTCTCCGCCGCGGACGCCTCAGCACCGATCCAGCTATCGATACCGATATCGAATATACGTTCGATACGTGTCAAGTAGAAGCCCGACCCCCCGGACATGTCGATAGCCCGGGGCGGATGTTCGCGGAAGTGCGGCGAAGGCTAAACAGGTCGGTACAGTCGGTTTTCCGCTATCCTGCGCCCGTGACCGAACGCGCACGACCCATCGTCGGCCCCGACTATCTCGTAGCCGGCCGATACCGCCTGCAATCCAAACTCGGCGGCGGGGGCATGGGCGCGGTCTGGCTGGCCCACGACCGACTGATGAACCGGGATGTCGCGATCAAGCAGGTCCTGACCACGGCCGGGCTCAGCGAAAGCCAGGCCAAGGCGGTGCGCGACCAGATCATGCACGAGGGCCGGATCGCGGCGAAGCTGTCGCACGAGCACGCCATCGCCGTCTACGACGTGGTACTCGAGGCCGGTGAGCCCTGGCTGGTCATGGAATACCTGCCGTCCCGCAGCGTCGCGAAGGCGCTGGCCCTGGCGAACCGTCTGTCCCCGGTCGAGGTCGCGCAGATCGGCGCGCAGGTCGCCGACGCCCTGGCCGCCGCGCACGCCGCGGGAATCGTCCACCGCGACATCAAGCCCGGCAACATCCTGGTCGCCGACCGCGGCAACGAGGTGGGCATGGCCAAGCTCAGCGACTTCGGTATCTCCGCGGCCGTCGGCGCCACCGACGAACCCGACGACGTCATCACCGGCACCCCCGCGTACCTGCCGCCCGAGATCGCACGCGGCGCGCAGCCCACGGCCGCCAGTGACGTGTACTCGCTCGGCGCGACCCTCTACACCGCGATCGAGGGGCACCCTCCGTACGGCTTCAGCGAGGAGGGTGAGGACGAGATCGTCCAGCGCGCCGCGATGGCGCAGATCATCCCGCCGGAGCGTTCCGGCGTGCTGACCCCGGTGCTGATGCACATGATGGAGCCCGCCCCGCAGCGCCGCCCCACCATGGCCGAGGCGCGCAACGAGATCCTCACCGCCGCTTTCGGTCCCGGCACCGGCCCGTACATCCTGGGTGCGCCGGTCCGCACCGACGACGGGACCATTCCCGCGTGGGCGGCCCGCAATTCGGCGTCCGGTCTGCGCAGCCCGCATTCGAGCCCGCTGCCCCGTCCGCAGCGCGCGGTCGCGCCCAGCGCGGCACCGGCGGCGCGCAAGAAGCCGAGCGGCGGCATGTTCGATCTGAGCAGCCTGGGCCCGAACGCCGCGCCCATGGCCATCGCCGTGGGCCTGCTGATCGGGCTGGTGATCCTGATCGTGCTGGTCGTGGCGCTCTAGCGCTGTGGCCGGCGGCCGCCCCGGAAGGCGTTGACGAAGTCGCCCATGCGGTCGAACCGCGGGCCGGGCAGGGTGGTCCGGGCCGGGTCGGCGAGTTCGGCCGGCTGCCGGTCGAATTCGGCGAGCGCCGCCGAGATCCGCGGCTGCTGCGCGGAGAGTTCGCGGGCGGCGGACCGAACCGATTCGGGGCTGCGGATATCGGCGAACCGAACATCCTCACCTTCGACAAAGATCATCACTGGAGGGATGTCTTCAGGCACGAGCTCCGCCTCCGGAATAGCGTGAGAATACGAGAATCGTTGTATCCCAGGGGATTTCACCGTTCTCCGCCCGTCCGCCCCTATATGCGAACGGGATACCTCACCCTATAGGGCGCAAACCGAACCCGAAACCCGTTTCCTGCTTCCGGCCGGAATCAGTCGATCCGGCGCCGATGCGCCCAGCGGGTGAGGGCATTGCGATTGGACTGCTGGGTCTTGCGCAGCACATTGGAGGCGTGGGTCTCCACCGTCTTCACCGAGATGAACAGGTTCTCCGCGATCTCCCGGTAGGTGTAGCCGCGCGCCAGCAGCCGCAACACCTCCAGCTCGCGCGGGGTCAGCGAATCCAGTTCCGGATCCAGCGGCGGCTCGGGTGCCGGCGAGCGACCGGTGAACGAATCCAGCACGAAACCGGCCAGCCGCGGGCTGAACACCGCGTCACCACCGGCCACCCGGCGGATCCCCTCCGCCAGCTCCGAACCGGAGATGGTCTTGGTCACATAGCCGCGCGCACCCGCCCGGATCACCGCGATCACGTCCTCGGCCGCGTCGGACACACTGAGCGCCAAGCACACCGGGCCGGACTCGAGCCGGTCGCCGATGCCCTGCAGCACCGCTACCCCACCACCGTCGGGCATGTGCACGTCCAGCAGCACCACATCCGGACGGGCGGCACCGATCCCCGCGATCGCCTCACCGACCGCACCGGCCTCACCGACCACATCCATATCGGCTTCCCGGCTCAGCTCCGCCCGGACACCGGACCTGAACACGGCATGGTCGTCGACCAGGAACACCCGAATGGTCACTGCGCTGCTCCGCCTCTCGAATTCCGGACGGCGCGCAGCCGCCGGTCGCCCGGCCGGCCCGGCAGCCGGCCGCCGCACCGAGTGTAGTTCGGGCCGGCGACATGCCCGGCGCACGCGAAACCGGTTGCCGCCGATGCGTTCCCCCGCACCGGCGCTAGCCCGTGGTCTCGGCGTCGTCGGCCACCGGATCGACCGGATCGGCCGGATCGTCGGAGTCGGTGCGGGGCAGGATGATCCGGATCTCGGTGCCGCGGCCGGGAGCCGAGATCACCTCCACGGTGCCGCCCCGCCGCTCGATCCGGGCGTGGATGGACTTGGCCAGGCCCTGCCGATCGTCGGGGACATCCGCCGGATCGAACCCCGCGCCGCGGTCGCGGACGAAAACACTGACCTGATGCGGTTCGACCTCCGCGAACAGGTCGATAGCCGGGACACCGGCGTGTTTGGCCGCGTTCACCAGCGCCTCCCGGGCAGCACCCAGCACCGCGGTGAAATGTTCCTTCGGCAGGCCGTGGCCGGTGTCGCCGGGATCCATCGACACATCGCCCACCGTCACCGGGGTGACCTGCACACCGTACTGGTCCTCCACCTCGCCGGCGATGGTGCGCAGCGCGGCGGTGAGACTGGATTCGACGAGCACCTCCTCCTCGAACAGCCAGCGCCGCAACTCCCGCTCCTGACTGCGCGCCAGGCGCGTCACCTCCTGCGAGTCGTCGGCCACCCGCTGGATCAGCGCCAGCGTCTGCAGGACCGAGTCGTGCAGGTGGGAGGCGATCTCCTCGCGCTCCTCGTTGCGGATCCGGGCCGCGCGCTCGGCATTGAGCGCGCGCATCATCCGCAACCACAGCGGGACCGTGAGCAACCCGACCCCGACCAAGGTGACCGCCACCGCGATCAACGCCGAACCCAGCGAGCTGACACTGATCCGGCCCAGCACCACCACACCCAGCCCGACCACGATCAAGGTGGCGCCCGCGACGATCCGGGTCCAGGTCAGCACGCCCGGGCGGGCCGGCAAGCCCAGCATCGAGCGCGGCCCGTCGGCGTCGAACTCGCGCCAGACCAGGGCGGCACCGACCGCGACCACCACGATCGGCGCCACCGCCTTGGCCGCCGTCCCGCTGAACAGCCAGGACATGGACACCGCCAGCGCCAGGCCGAGCAGCACCAGCCCCACACCCTGGCGCCGCTCGACCGACGTCGGCTGGGCGGCGTCGGCACCGGTGGAGGTGAACACCCACAGCAGTCCGTAGGCGACGATGCCCGCTCCCATCAGCGCCGACAGGAGTACGAACGCCATGCGCACCTGGAACACGTCGACACCCAGATGGTCGGCGATCCCGCCGGCCACCCCGCCGACCACCCGGCCCCCGGCCCGGCGAACCAGCCGGGGCGCCTCCGGGCCCGCGTCGACGGCACGCGTCTCGAGCCCGCGACCGTCGAAGGCCAAGAAGGGTGGGTACATACCTCGATACTGGCACGCCCCTCCGACACGAAACATCGGGAAGAACCCCGATTCCGGCCCCGACCGGCGGGGGTCGGGGGTGATCGGCGTCCGGGCTGTCCGGTCCGGACAGAAAAGCAGGGTCTACCTGCGCGAAAAGGTTCCGTCGGCAAATCGGCGGCCGACTCGCGAACCTGCCGGGCCCGACCGGCCGGGCAACCCCGGGCCGCCGGACCGGACATTCGGTCGCAGCCCTGCTACCAGCATCGATACCTGCCCCCGGCCGGAAAGGGGCTCGGCCGTCACCCCGTCCGCTTCCTACGTTGATGTCAGTCGCTCGAACCGAGCGGAACACCACTTCGGGGGAGAAACCACATGTTCATCCAGACCGTCACCGCCGCCGTCGCCGCACTGGGAATCGGCCTCGGCTCCGCGGGACCCGCACCGCTGGCACCGCACGAGAAGGTCGTCACCACACCCGACGGCACGAGCGTCACCGCCGGCCTCACCGATGACGCCGTCCGGCCGGTGGCACCGCTGGACTTCATGCCGACCACTCGGGAGGCCTACCTGGACAACACCTCCTACGGACGGATCGACCGAGGCAACGGTTCGCTGCACAGCGGGTTCTTCCTCGCCTGTGCCGTCGACCTGAACGTTTCGGTGCGGCTCGGCGCCAACGCCGGGCTCAGTGCCGATCTGATGGCCGGCGCCGCCCCCGGCATCATCCCCACGCTCGGCGCGACCTTCGGGGTCGACCTGTCGATGCAACCCGGCAAGGTCGTGGACCTGAAGCTGCCGCCGGAGATCAGCGACAAGGCACTGACCGCGGGGAGCACCGACTACATCGCCACCCGCGACTACCGGCTGACTGTGCAGGGCTGTGCTGGACCGTTGACGGTGCAGGCCTACACCGTCGTCCTGGCCGAGTCGCCGCAGGCGAACATCGCCCAGTACGTGCTCGGCGATCCGACCACGATGTAGGACGGGCCGGGCCACCGGCCGCTGTTAGGGGATCACAATGTGCGGCCGGTACTTTGACGATCATGACCGCGGGGGAACAACCGAATACCGAACCGGTGGCAGCGGCGGGGGCAGCCCTGCCACCGGGTCCCGCCTCCTCACCGCGCGCGCTTTTCGCGCAGCGATTCACCGAACTCTATGTAGCAGCGGGGAATCCGACGCTGCGTCGAGTCGCGACAGCCGCCGGGGCCCGGATGCGGGCCGCCCAGGGCAACCGCCCCGGCGGCGCGTCCGCACAGCGCATCAGCGACTGGAAGGCCGGGCGAAACGTCCCGGCCCGCTTCGAATCCCTGCTGCCGGTGGTGCTCGTGCTGGTGGAGCTGGCCCGCAAACGGAGCGCTGCCGTCACGCGTCCGCTGGCGGATCCTGCGGAGTGGCAACGGCTCTGGCGGGCGGCCACCACCTGGGCGCCGGAGAGCGAGGCCGAATCACCCTGCCCCTACCTGGGGCTCACGTCCTACCGGCCGCAGGACCGCGCCCTGTTCTTCGGTCGGACCCAGGCCACGACCGAACTCACGGCCCTGGTCGCCGCCGCCGAGAGCATCGTGGCGGTGATCGGTGCCTCGGGGGCGGGCAAGTCGTCCCTGCTGGCAGCTGGACTGATTCCGGCCCTGTCCGACTGGGAGACAGTAACTTTCACACCGGGCGCCGACCCGCTCGGCAATCTGTCCGCGGCTCTGGCCGGTGCTGCACCGGACCAGGCCGATCCGGTAAGCGACACCGCGCCGGACGCGGCAGCACCAGAGGCGGTGACGAGCCGCGACAGTGGCACAGACCGGGTGTCCACACCGTCCGGCGCCGGGCCGGCTGTCTCCACGCCCGACACCGATCCAGCGGAATCGACGTCCGGCACCGCATCGGAGCCGGCGCAACCACCCAGCTCCGGCACCGAATCCGGCCTGACCGCAGGCAGTTCCGCGGCATCCAGCGCCCGACGCCGCCTGCTCGTGATCGACCAGTTCGAGGAACTGTTCACAGCCTGCACCGACAATCGCGCGCGAGACGAATTCCTCACCCTGCTGGACGGATACGCTTCCCACACCGAGGATCCGATCACTGTGGTCGTGGCGATGCGGGCCGACTTCTACGCCCACTGCCTCGACCATCCGGTGCTCCGATCCGCCCTGGAACAGCGCAGCTTCCTGCTCGGTCCGATGCGCATGGACGAACTCGCCCAAGCGATTTCGGGACCTGCGAAGGCGGCCGGGCTGGAGCTCGAACCCGGCCTGGAGGAACTTGTCGTCACCGAACTCTGTGGTGCCGGCAATCATGCCGACCGTCCCAGCTACGACCCCGGCGCGCTGCCCCTGCTCTCGCACGTCATGGCCGCGACCTGGCAGCACCGCGAAGGCCGCCGCCTCACCGTCGCGGGCTACCGCAAGGCCGGTGGAGTGGTCGGATCGGTCGCCGAGACCGCCGAAAACGCTTGGAACGAACTGACTCCCGCGCAGCAGCGAGCCGCGCAGGACATTCTGCTCGGCCTGGTCACCGTCGGCCGCGACGACCGCGACACCCGCCGCACCGCCGGCCGGGCCGACCTGCTCGATCGCGCCGCCGACCCCGAAGACGCCACCGCCGCACTGGAAATACTGTCCCGCACCCGCCTGATCACCCTCGACGCCGAGTCCGTCACCCTCACCCACGAGATCGTCCTCACCGCCTGGCCGCGCCTGCGCGGCTGGATCGATCAGGACCGCGTCGGCTATCTGATCCGGCAGCGTCTGGAATCCGATGCGGCGGACTGGGACAGCCAGCAGCGCGACCCGTCGCTGCTCTATCGCGGCACCCGCCTACAGCAGGCGAGCGAGCACGCCGGGTCGACCGCCGTCGCTGCCCTGGCACGCGAATTCCTCACTGCGGCAACGACCGCTCACAGCCGGACCCGAAAGCGATCCTCCCGAACCAAAGCGGTCCTCGCCGTTCTCGGTGTCGCACTGCTGCTGCTCGGTTCGGCCGTCTACTCCGAGAGTCGGCTCGCCGCGCAACGGCGGGCCGACTCCGCCTTCGCCGCTGTGCTGGCCGAGGCCGACCAGAAGCAGGCGACGGATCCGGCCCTGGCCGCCCAACTCGACCTCGTCGCCTGGCGAATGCGACCGGGTGATTCCGATGTTCGTTCCCGGCTGCTGAAGACACAGAAGTCCGCTCTGCCGTCGACAGTCGATACCGGTGACCCGTACAACATCACCGAAATCCGACGTTCGCAGGACGGCAAGCTGATGGCATCGCTGTCCGCGTCCAACGGCAGGCTGCGTTTGTGGGACACCTCGGACGCACTTCGGCCGCACCTGCTCGGACCCGGCATCGACACCATCACCGCCATGGATCTCAGTCCGGACGGCAGCCTCATGATCACGACTGCGGGCAGCGACGCGGCCGACTCCCGGACCACACTATGGGACGTCTCGACCCCATCGACACCGCGGCGGCTTTCGGATCTGTCCGGTCCCTCTGAATCACCCTCGGCCAGTGTGGCTTTCGCACCAGACGGCAAGTCGGTCGCGGTGTCGAGACCATCGCGGCTCGAGTTGTGGAACGTGACCGATCCCGGCACACCCACTCCGATCGGGGCGCCGGCTGCCACCGCGGCCAACCCGTTCCGAACGACGATCGTCTTCAGTCCGCACGGTGGACTTCTCGCCGCCGTGGAATTCGATCGCCACCGCACACCATCGACCACGATCCAGCTCTGGGACACAACCGCCGGCGGCCCGGTGCTCGTCGCGCCGTCGGTCGGCGACCCGCTCACCGTCAACCCTGACCTCGCCTTCAGCTCCGACGGTGCCGTGCTGGCGGTAGCCGACACGGACCCGAGCCGGCCGACCGACCAGAACGGCACGACCGTACAGCTCTGGAATGTCGCCGACCCGGCGCATCCCCGCAAGGTATCCACAGTGAACCCCGGTAGCGGTCGGCATGCCCTTGCGTTCGCGCCGGGCGCAGCCGTGCTGGCGACCGCGGGCACCGACGGCGCGACCCTGTGGAACATCGAGGATCCCGCCACTCCGGTTCACCTCACCGACGCGCTGTCGATGAGCCCGGCACTCTGCGCCGTCGGCACCGACATCCAGCCGTGCATGTTCACTGCGAACTCGATCGAATTCGGCCCGGACGGCCGCACCCTCGCCATGGGCGGTTCCGGCGGCGAGATCCGGGTATGGTCACTGCCGCCGGCCGTCCTGACCGACCACTCGGGTGCGATGTCCACGCCCGCATTCGATGCGGCCGGCGACCGCATGGCCACCGTGTCCGACGAGGGCCGCGTCCGACTGTGGAGTATTCGAAACTCGGAGCAGCCGCAGCGAATCGGGGAATACCAGGTACCGGCCGGCCACGGCAGCATCACGATGTCGCCGGACGGCAGCACACTCTTGTTGCAGCGACTCCTGCTGCCCGACTACCACTGGCAGCGGACGCTGCTGGACCTGACCGATCCGGGTCACATCCACCCGCTCGGGGATTGGGATCTACCGCAGGCCACGACAACCGCCTCGATCAGCCCCGATTGGCGGATGCTCGCGACATCGACCGGTGATCATGCGATGCAGCTGTGGGACCTGTCGGATCGGCTGCGGCCCAAGCCGATCGGTGTTCCCTTCCCGACGGCGCCGACCGCGAGCGCCACCTTCGGGCCCGGCAACCGCACTCTGCTCACCCAGGAGCAGATCCTGGTGGACCGCCAGGCCCGGACCAGCGTGGTCGAGTGGAATATCTCCGATCCCACCCACCCCCAACGGGTTTCGGAGCTGTATCACGAGACCGATCGAACGATCGGATTCGTCTCGATCGGCCCCGACCAGAGCGCGACCGTCGTATCCCGCGACGCGATCCAGAGCTGGGATATCAGCGGCCCGTCGCCACGCCGGATCGGCAAACCCCTTGTCGCTGACACATTCCCGGTGATATTCATCGGTATCGACACCGACGGCCGCACCGTTGCCACGAACGGCTTCGACGGCGCTGTGCAGCTGTGGGACTTCCACGACCGGCGCCACCCGGAGCGAATCGCCGACCTGACCGGGTCCGAGGACAACGGCAGTTGGACCGTCGCCCTCACACCCGACGGCCGCGGGCTCGCGACGGCGTCCCGATCCGGTGATGTCCGCTTCTTCGACCTCGATCTCCAGCACACGACCGGCCGCATCTGCGTCGCAACAGGCAGCATGTGGACCGAGGACCTGTGGCATCGCTACCTGCCCGGCTTCGACTACGCTCCGCCGTGCCACTGACCGGTCACGCTGGGACGACAGCATCGTGCGCGAAGCGGCCGGTCCGCCGCTTCGCGCAAATGGACGGCACAGGTCACCCCAGCATCCGCTCCCCGACCACTGTGCTCACGTGAGTCCCGTTGATATCCACAAAAACCTGCCGCTCGGTGACGGACACCGTCACCGTGTTGCGCCGGTCGATCGCCGCGACCGCCGCGTCGACGAAGTCTCGGTCGAAGCTGTAGAGCGGGATGGTTTCGGCGCGATGGATCCGCTTGCCCGCGTACTGGGCCAGCACCTTCTCCGGGTCGCGGTGGGTGTAGACGGCGGCCCGGCCCGCCAGCTTGCTGCCGCGATGGATCCGCTCCCAGTCGGGGGCGCCGACCTCGATCCAGGCGGTGATGCGGCCAGTGAGATCGCGCACCAGCACCGCGGGGTCGTCGGTGGCCGAGATCCCCTCGCTGAAGGCGATGCCGTCCTCGTATTCGAGGCAGTAGGCCAGCAGCCGGGTCAGCATGTATTCCGCGGTCTCGGACGGGTGCCGCGCGACCCGCAATTCCAGATCCTGGTAGACGCCCCGATCGACATCGGCCAGCTGGACGGAGAAATTGTGCAGGGTCGCGCTCTGGGCCATAGCTGCCAGAGCCTAGACGCGGCAGTCGGGCTCGACTCCGGCGGTAGGTCGGTCAGGGGCCGACGGCACGCAGGCCGTCGAGCATGATGTCGACGACGCGATCGAGCCCTTCGCCGTAGATCTGGACGGTCATGAGCCGGAAGATGTCTTGCGGGTCGATATCAGCGCGCAGAGCACCGTCCGCTTGGGCGGCGACGGTCATGGCAGTGACGTGATCGACCACGGCGGAGCGGGCGTCGACGAGCGTCGGGTCGGCCTTGATCCGTTGGTGCAGCGCCGGTTCGATGGCGGATGCCAGTGCGCCGAGCCGCATTTCGGCACAGTCGCGGAGGAATCGGCACAGGGCGGACCAGTTGTCCGGCGCCTCGCGCCGGATCGTCGCGGCCCGTTCGGCGAGGTCGGCGAGGTGCGCGTGTGCGGCCGCCGCAATGAGGGTGTCGCGATCGGGGAAGCGCCGATAGAGCGTGCCGACGCCGACTCCGGCGCGGTCGGCGATCTCCTTCATCGCCACGTCGATTCCCTGCTCGCGGAACAGGATCAATGCCGCGGCGAGGATCTGATCACGGTTGCTGCGTGCGTCGGCCCGCAAGGTCTCGGGCATCACACCTCCACATCTGGACGAAATTCTTCCGCTTAGGTTACGCTGCGCAAGCGGACGAAATTCGTCCGGTTCAATGCAGAGGATGTACTCATGAGCAAGACAGTGCTCGTGTCCGGCGCGGGCGTCGGCGGATCAACGGTGGCTTACTGGCTGGCCCACAACGGATTCGAGGTCACCGTGGTCGAACGCGCGCACGCGCAACGCTCCAGCGGAAATCCCGTGGACGTCAAAGGGCCCGCGATCGAGGTGGCCGAGAAGATGGGGATTCTGGACCGGCTACAAGCAGCCGGATCGGCGGTGAACCGGATGACCTTCGTCGACGCCCACGGCCGGCCGACCGCACACATCGGGCTGGAACTCTTCCAGGGCGGTGCCGGTGACCGCGAGGTCGAGATACCCCGGGCGGACCTCGCCGCCATCCTGCTGGACACCGCTCGGGAAGCCGGAATCGAATTCCTGTGGGGCGACACGATCACCGGCCTGCGACAGGATCCCGACGGCGTGGCGGTCACCTTCGCCCACGCCGGCCCACGCCGCTTCGACGCGGTGATCGGCGCCGACGGCCTGCACTCGAACGTGCGGCGCCTGGCCTTCGGTGCCGAGGCGGAATTCGTCCGGCACATGGGCGTGTATGTCGCGACAGTGCAGCTGGACCGGCCGTTCGGCGCCGACACCGAGGTACTCGTCCACAACACCCCGGGACGTGCGGTCACGGTGCATCCGTCGAAAGGCCGTGCGGTAGCGGCGTTCATGTTCCGGTCCGCTGCCGTCCCCGGGTTCGACCACCGTGACCTGGACCAGCACAAGCGGCTGGTCACCGAAGCCTTCCCGGAGCCCTCGTGGCGGCTGCCGGAGCTGGTGGAGCGGGTGCGCGCCGCCGACGATCTCTACTTCGATTCCGTGAGCCAGGTTCGGATGCCGAGCTGGTCGACCGGCCGCATCGTGCTGCTCGGCGACGCCGCGTCCTGCCTCTCGCTGTTCGGCGACGGCTCGACGCTCGCGATGACCGGCGCCTACACGCTCGCCACGGCAATGGCCGCCACCGACGACCCGGCGGAGGCGTTCCGCCGGTACGAGCGGCAGCATCGCACCCTGGTCGAGCCCAAGCTGAAGGGCTTCTCGGCCGCGACCATGCTCCTGCTGCCCGCCACCCGCGCCGGCATCGCCGCACGCAACGCCTTCACCCGCGTGCTGCCCCTGGTCACCACGATCGGCGCGGCCCGCCGACGGCGAAACGGCGCAGCCGCGACGTCCGGCGACCGACGATGACCCCGGGTGCGCGCGAACACGGCAGCCGGAGTCAGTGCGCGAAGTGCCACCTGGTCGCCCCGTGCGGTTCGGTGAGGGCGACACCGACCGCGGCGTGCGGGGTGAACCGGAACAGTTGCCACGGTGCGGGCCCCGCGCTCTGCGCACTGTAGGGCGCGGTGACCGCGTCGCCGGATCGTTCGGCGGGCCAACCGCCGGCCCGGTACACGCCGGTCACCCGGTCGAGCTCGTCCGGGTCGACGGCCCGCTGGGCGGCGCCGGAGAACACCAGGTCGACATCCGGGAAGCGAAAAGACAACGTGCAGAACGGATTCGCCGCCAGGTTCCGCGACTTCCGAGTACCGGGACCGCTGGTGAAGTAGAGCCACCCGGCGGATTCGACACAGCCGATACCCGCCGAACTCGGGTGCCCCGCGGCCCCGGCCGTGCCGAGGAAGGCCGGCGTCTCGGGCAGTCCCAGCCCCGCCGCCATCGCCGCGCGTGCCCGATCCCACGGCAGCGTCGCGTCACCGTAGATGTTCAGGTCCTGAGCCGAAATCGGATCCGCGAGCATCGTTCCTCCGCTGGTCGGGGACAAGGACACCGCTCGGCTCGCCCGATCGACGGAACCGAGCCCACGGCAGCGGGGTTCGGCCGCCGCGACACGATGCCGGAGCGCTCCGAGCGTAATGCAGCGCTTGCCACGGTGGCCGTCGCCGAGGCGGCGTGCCGGGACGTTTCCCGAGCCCCTGGCGGCCCGAGTTCAGGGAACCGATCAGGGTGTCCCCCGATGCGATTCGAACCGCGCGAGCCGACTATAGGACCATGACCAGAGCGGGCGGGACCAGCCGAACGGGATTCAACGAACAACTGCAGCACCTGTGGCAGACGCGGCCGGTACGGCTGCCGCGGCGCGGACCGATCGCCGGCGTGGCCGCCGGGTTCGGGCAGCGGTATGCGGTGGATCCGGTGCTGATCCGGGTGGCGTTCGTGGTGTCGACGATCTTCGGCGGCGCCGGCGTGGTGCTGTACCTGCTGGCCTGGCTGCTGCTGCCCGCCTACGGCGACGAGGTGTCACCGACCGAGGGACTGCTGGGCCGCGGCCGCACCTCGCAACGTCCGGTGCGCACGGTGGTGCTGCTGGTGGTGCTGGGGATCGCGGTCAGTACGGCCGGGCCGATCGGATTCGGCACCGACGGCGCCGGTCTGATCAGTTTCATGCTCATGCTGGCCGGGTGGTGGCTGATGTTCCGGCGCGAACCGAACCCGCCCGCCGGGGTGCCGACCGCGACCACCGACTACCCCGCGCCCGCCATGCCGGAGACGGTCGGCTGGTACCCGACCGGATACGGCCCGTACACAACACTTCCCGACCACTACGAGCCGGACCCCGCTGCGGCACAGACCGTTCCGGCCTCGGCGGTGCCGCAGGACGCGCCGGAATCCGAATCCGCGGCCGCGCAATCGAATCCGACCGCGCCCGAATCGGCTGCCGTGCAATCGGATCCGTCGGACCAGGCCAAATCCGCTGCCGCAGCGGCAGATTCCACCGGCCAGGCCGGACCCGGAACCGCCACGCCGCAGGACACACCGGACGGCCCGCGCACCGTGCCCCCGCGCACCGCCGTTCCCGACCCGACCCGGTTCGGCGCGATGCCCCCGGGCTGGGACCCGCTCGGCGTCTCGCCCCTGGCCTGGGAGCTGCCCGAACCACGCCCGGCCCAGCCGACCGCCGTGACGCCGCCGGTGAAGCAGCCGCGATCCAAGCTCACCCCCATCGTGATCTTCCTGGCGATCCTCGCGGCGGCCGGCGCCACCGCGGCCGCCTTCTCCGGCCAGGACTGGCTGCTGACCCCCGGCCGCATCGGTGCCGTCGCATTGGCGGTGCTCGGGCTGGGCATGGTGGTGGGCGCGTTCCTGCGCCGCGGCTACGGGCTGATGACGCTGGCGATCCCGCTCGCGGGCTTCGTCGTCCTGGCCTCGCAGATCGGCCCGGTCGACCTGAACGACGGTGCCGTGGCGAGCGAGCGGACCTGGAGTCCCGCCACCACATCCGATCTCGCCCAGCCGTTCCGGGTCACCATGGGCTCGGGCGAGCTGGACCTCCGTCAGCTCGCCCTGAACTCGGACGCCACCGTCGACGCCAAGGTCCGTATGGGCGAACTGCGGATCGTGGTCCCGCCCTCGATGCGGGTGGACACCCGCTGCGACACCCGGCTCACCGACCCCGCCGACTGCGTACCCGGCCTGTCCGGGCCGCCGACCGGCCCCCTGCTGACCCTGAACATCGACGTCCGTGCCGGACACGTGGAGGTGGATCGCCGTGGCTGACAACGAAACTCGCGAGACCTGGCGGCGCGGCCCGTCACTGCCGATGCTGCTGGCCGGTGTCCTGGCCCTCCTGATCAGCGTGTGGGCCCTGCGCGGCCCCGACACCTGGCCGGCCCACCACCACGTCGTCCACTTCGGCTGGATCGCCATCGCCTTCGCCATCGTGGTGGGCATCAGCATGGTCGCCGGCCCCAGTCGGCACCGCCGCCGGCGCCGGCACCGCTAGCCCCCCGCCCCGCGCTTCGCGGCGCAGCTCGGGTGCCGTCCAGCCGGACCCGCTCGGCGCCGGTAGGAATGCACGGCGATCCTCGGCGCACCGCCGAGTCGCCCCCGACCGGACTGCCGTACACGCCGAGGGCCTGGGATCCGATTCGGATCACAGGCCCTCGAATGCTGTTCCGGGAGTAGCTAATTCACTCCCATTCGATGGTCCCCCAACGAGCTCAGCCTCGTCACGTCCATCGAACTAACTCACTCCCATTCGATGGTCCCCGGCGACTAACTCACTCCCATTCGATGGTCCCCGGCGGCTTGCTCGTCACGTCGAGCACCACGCGGTTGACCTCCGCCACCTCGTTGGTGATGCGAGTGGAGATCCGTTCCAGGACGTCGTAGGGCAGCCGGGTCCAGTCCGCGGTCATGGCGTCCTCGCTGGAGACCGGGCGCAGCACGATCGGGTGGCCGTAGGTGCGGCCGTCGCCCTGCACGCCGACGCTGCGCACGTCGGCCAGCAGCACCACCGGGCACTGCCAGATCTGGCCGTCCAGCCCGGCCGCGGTCAGTTCCTCGCGGGCGATGGCGTCGGCCTGGCGCAGCAGCTCCAGCCGGTCGTGGGTGACCTCGCCGACGATGCGGATCGCCAGACCCGGGCCGGGGAACGGCTGGCGGCCGACGATCTCCTCGGGCAGCCCGAGCTCGCGGCCCACCGCGCGGACCTCGTCCTTGAACAGCAGCCGCAGCGGCTCGACGAGCTGGAACTCCAGGTCGTCAGGCAGGCCGCCGACATTGTGGTGGCTCTTGATGTTCGCGGTGCCGGTACCCCCACCGGACTCCACGACGTCCGGGTACAGGGTGCCCTGGACCAGGAACTCGACCGAATCATCGGTCGTGCCGGTGGTTTTCACGACCTCGGCGACCGCGTCCTCGAAGGAGCGGATGAACTCCCGGCCGATGATCTTGCGCTTCTCCTCCGGGTCGCTGACGCCCTTCAGCTCACCCAGGAACTTGTCCACCGCGTCCACGGTGACCAGGTTGGCGCCGGTGGCGTTGACGAAGTCGCGCTGCACCTGCTCGCGCTCCCCGGCCCGCAGCAGGCCGTGGTCGACGAACACACAGGTCAGCCGGTCGCCGATGGCGCGCTGCACCAGCGCGGCCGCCACCGCCGAGTCCACACCGCCGGACAGGCCGCAGATGGCGTGGCCGTCACCGATCTGCGCGCGCACGCCCTCGATCAGCGCCTCGGCGATATTGGCCGGGGTCCAGGCGGCCGGGATACCGGCCAGCTCGTGCAGGAAGCGGCTCAGCACCTGCTGGCCGTGCGGCGAATGCAGCACCTCCGGGTGGTACTGGACGCCGGCGAGTTTGCGGGCCCGGTTCTCGAAGGCCGCGACCGGCGCGCCCGCGGTGGTACCGGTGACCTCGAAGCCTTCGGGCGCGTCGGTGACCGCGTCCCCGTGGCTCATCCACACCGGGTGCACGGTCGGCAGGCCGCCGTGCAGCACACCGCCGTCGATGTTCACCTCGGTGCGGCCGTATTCGCGGGTCCCGGTGTGGGCGACGGTGCCGCCCAGCGCCTGCGCCATGGCCTGGAAGCCGTAGCAGATACCGAACACCGGCACGTCGAGGTCGAACAGCCGCGGGTCCAGTTGCGGTGCGCCGTCGGCGTACACGCTGGACGGTCCGCCGGACAGGATGACCGCGGCGGGCTGCCGCTCGGCGATCTCCTCGACGGTCATGGTGTGCGGAACCACCTCGGAGTACACGCTGCATTCGCGCACCCGCCGCGCGATCAACTGCGCATACTGCGCCCCGAAGTCGACGACGAGTACTGGACGCTGAGAATCTGCCACCGGGACAGTCTAGGCGGGTCCGAGTCCGGGGCCGGAGGCGGTAGCGAAGCGTGACCACGCAGGCCCCCGCGGGACCGTCCGAGCGGGCGCAGCGGGCTCGCGCGGCGGCCCGGAGGTGATAGCGGAGCGTTCGCAGCCCGCAGCACTCGGGTCCGAGAATTACTCCGAGCCTCGAGCGATGTCGGCATGTGCAAGTACACTCGGCGCCGTGCCATTCGCCCGTGCGATCGATGCCGAAATCCATTACGAGGACAGCGGTGGCACGGGTCCGGTCGTCTTACTCGGGCACGAATTCTGTATGGACGCGACCATGTTCGTCGCGCAGACCGCCGCGCTGGCACCCGAGTTCCGGGTCGTCGCGTGGGATGCCCGCGGGCACGGGCACACTCGCGACGAAGGCCTGCCCTTCACCTATTGGACCGCGGCCCGCGACGCGCTCACCGTCCTGGATCAGCTCGGCGTCGAACGGGCCGTGATCGGCGGCACCTCCCAGGGCGGCTTCAGCGCGCTGCGCACGGCCCTGCTGGCACCCGACCGGGTCGACGGCCTGGTCCTCATCGCCACCGAAGCGCACGGCGCCACCGAGGAGGAACTCGAGTCGGCCCACCGCTTCCTGGATCGCTGGCACGAACCGGGCGCCCGCCGCGCTCTCGCCGAGTACCTGGCCGAATGGCTGATCGGCGACGATGACTGGTACCGCGACATCTGGGTCCGCCGCTGGCTGATCCGCAACCCCCTGGTGAGCGAGGCCGCCGCCGGCTGCCTGCTCGGCCGCGACTCGATCGTCCACCGCCTCAACGAGATACGTTGCCCCGCACTGGTAATCCATCCGACCCGGGCCGGCATACCCCACGACCACATCCAAGCGCTCGCCGCCGGTCTGGTCGGCTCCCGCTACCTGGAAGTCGCCGATGCGCACCAGGCAGTCACCATGACCCATCCAGAGGTGATCAACACCGCCCTGCGCGCCTTCCTGCGCGATACGGTCCCACCGGCCCAGCGCTACAACCCGACGACCGGCAACCTGCCGATAGTCCAAAGCACCGACTGACGGAACCCGAGCGTCTTCTCCCCGAACGCAACAACTGATTTCGTGCGGGCCGGGTAACTCCCCGGGTACGCCCGAAATCGCCGTCCATTCAAACCGCCGCCGAGCGTGCCCGACCCCAAAGGCACCCGAGCCGCGCCAAAAACGCGGGGAGGCGGGCAGGCGCTCAGGCGCGGACGCTGAGGCCGACCTTCTGGAACTCCTTCAGCTCCTGATACCCCGCCTTCGCCATCGACCGGCGCAGACCACCGACCAGGTTGGTCGACCCCCACGGGTCGCTGGAGGGACCGAACAGCACCTGGTGCAGCGACGTGCGCTCGTCGGCGTCGGCGTACTTCAGCAGCGCACCACGCGGCACCGACGGATGCGCGGCGGCGGACGGCCAGTACCAGCCGCGGCCGGGCGCCTCGGCGGCCAGCGACAGCGGCAGACCGAGCATGGCGGCGTCGGCACCGCAGGCGATGGCCTTGGCCAGCTGCCCGGAGGTGACGATGTCGCCGTCGGCGATCACGTGCACGTACCGGCCGCCGGTCTCGTCGAGGTAATCGCGGCGGGCCGCGGCGGCGTCGGCGATCGCGGTCGCCATCGGCACACCGACACCGAGCACCTCACCGGTGGTGGTAGCGCCCGGGGTCGAGCCGTAGCCGACGATCACGCCGGCGGCACCGGTCCGCATCAGGTGCAGCGCGGTGCGGTGGTCACTTACCCCGCCGGCCACCACGGGCACGTCGAGGTCGGCGATGAAGGTCTTCAGGTTCAGCGGCTCGCCCGCGCCCACGTGCTCGGCGGAGATCATGGTGCCGTGCACCACCAGCAGGTCGATCCCGGCCTGCACCAGCGACGGGGTGAGCGCCTGGGCGTTCTGCGGGCTGACCCGCACCGCCACGGTCACCCCGGCGGCCCGGACCTGGGCCACGGCGGCGGCCAGCAGTTCCGGCTGCATCGGCGCGGCGTGCAGCTCCTGCAGCAGCTTGACGGCGGCCTCGGCGCCTTCCTTCTCGTCGACCTCGATCAGGCGGTCGATGCAGCCGGCCACGTCGGCGTGCCGGGCCCACAGGCCCTCACCGTTGATCACACCCAGGCCGCCGAGCTTGCCGAGCTCGATGGCGAACTCGGGCGACATGAGGGCGTCGGTCGGGTGCGCGACCAGCGGGATGTCGAACCGGTAGGCGTCGAGCTGCCAGGCCACCGACACCTGCTGCGACGACCTGGTCCGGCGCGAGGGGACGATGTCGACGTCGTCCAGCTCGTAGGTACGCCGAGCGGTCCGGCCCATGCCGATCTCGACCATGTCGCGCACGTGGATCTCCTGTGTTCTGGCCACCCTCGTGGCGGAATATTCGTTCGCGGCCGGCAACCGGCGCGCAGCCGTGTGTCGCCGGAGCGCACAGCCGTGCAGCCCGGTAGGACACCCTCGAGCACTCTTGCCGATCGGGCACCTCGATGACTACCCGCGATCGGATTCGGTCACACCTGCGCCCACGGCCGTCCTCGGCCGCCACGCCGCTCACCTGCGGTCGCAGGCGCGGCGTACCGGTCACATGTTACTGACGGCCCGTGTAGTTGGGCGCTTCCACCGTCATGGTGATGTCGTGCGGGTGGCTCTCCTTCAGACCCGCGGCCGTGATCTGCACGAACTGCTTCTCCTGCAGATCGGCCACGGTCTGCGAGCCGGTGTAGCCCATGGCCGCCCGCAGGCCGCCGACCAGCTGGTGGATGACCTGGTTGACCGGGCCCCGGAACGGCACCCGGCCCTCGATGCCCTCGGGAACCAGCTTGTCCTCGTTGAGCACGTCGTCCTGGAAGTAGCGGTCCTTGGAGTAGGACTTGGCCTGGCCGCGGCCCTGCATGGCGCCCAGCGAGCCCATGCCGCGGTAGCTCTTGAACTGCTTGCCGCCCACCAGGATCAGCTCGCCCGGCGACTCGGCGGTACCGGCCAGCAGCGAGCCCAGCATGACCGTGGAGGCACCGGCCGCGATGGCCTTGGCCACGTCACCGGAGAACTGGACGCCACCGTCGGCGATCACCGGCACACCGTGCGGCTTGCAGGCCGCCACAGCTTCGAGGATCGCGGTGATCTGCGGGGCACCGACACCGGCGACCACGCGGGTGGTGCAGATCGAGCCGGGGCCGACCCCGACCTTGACCGCGTCCACACCGGCCTCGACCAGTGCGGCCGCGCCGCCCCGGGTGGCGACGTTGCCGCCGACGATCTGGATCCGGTCGCCGACCTCGGCCTTGAGCTTGGCCACCATCTGCAGCACCTGGACCTGGTGGCCGTGCGCGGTGTCGACGATCAGCACGTCGACGCCGGCGTCCCGCAAAGTCATTGCGCGCGACCAGGAGTCCTCACCGACACCGACCGCGGCGCCGACGAGCAGCCGGCCGTCGCGGTCCTTGGTGGCGTTCGGGTACTGGTCGGTCTTGACGAAGTCCTTGACGGTGATCAGCCCGCGCAGGCGGCCGTTGCCGTCCACGATCGGCAGCTTCTCGACCTTGTGCCGGCGCAGCAGGCCCAGCGCGGCCTCGGCGGTGACGCCCTCGCGCGCGGTGATCAGCGGCGCCCGGGTCATGACCTCTTCGACCCGGCGATCCTGGTCCACCTCGAAGCGCATGTCGCGGTTGGTGATGATGCCGACCAGCTCACCGGTCTCGTCGACGACCGGCAGACCCGAGATGCGGTAGCGGGCGCACATGGCGTCGACCTCGGCGAGCGTGTCGCCGGGACGGCAGGTGACCGGGTTGGTGACCATGCCGGCCTCGGAGCGCTTCACCGTCTCCACCTGGGCGGCCTGCTCGGCGGCGGACAGGTTGCGGTGCAGCACGCCCATACCGCCGGCCCTGGCCATGGCGATCGCCATCCGCGCCTCGGTGACGGTGTCCATGGCCGAGCTGACCAGGGGGGTACGCAGCGTGATCTCGCGCGTCAGCCGGCTGGAGGTCTCCACCGAGCTCGGGATCAGGTCGGAGGCGGCGGGCAGCAGCAGCACGTCGTCGAACGTGAGGCCCAGCATCGCGATCTTGTTGGGGTCGTCGCCACCGGTGTGGGGCCGGAGAGCGTGTTCGCCCACCACGGGACTAGTCATCGGATCGACCCCTCCTGGACCTCGAAAGCAACGACCCGGGGCGCTCCGGATCGTGGACAGCTACACGGATAGCGGACGACCGGACACGTGGCCCGGTCTCTGCTTCGACAATGGTATCGGCCCGGAAATTCCGGGAGTCAGCGGCCGGGAACCGGTGTTGCCTCGGCCACACCGCAACCGTACCCAGCCCGAAACGGTTTCGGGCAAACCAGTGGCCGACGGGCCACCGCCGCGCGCGTCCCGCCGGACGGGACCGGCATCGTCCCTGCACAGACGCCGATCGGGGTGCCGCCACGCGCGGACAGCAAATCTCGGGCACCATGACCTGCGCAACCGGACAAGGTGGCGGCAAATTGACTCGAGCGCTGGCGCAGAGCCCCCTCGGATGCGTACCGTGGGACTGTGCGTGACCATCTACCACCTGGCCTGCCGCCGGATCCGTTTGCCGGAGATCCCTCCGACCCGTCGGCCGCGCTCGATGCCATCGAGCCGGGGGAGCCGCTGGATCCACACGAGCGGCTCGCCGTCGAGGAAGATCTCGCCGATCTCGCGGTGTACGAAGCGCTGCTCGCACACCGGGGCATCCGCGGTCTCGTGGTCAGCTGCGAGGACTGTCGGCAGGATCACTACCACGACTGGGACATGCTGCGGGCCAACCTGCTGCAGCTCCTGGTCGACGGCACCGTGCGCCCGCACGAGCCCGCCTACGACCCGACGCCCGAGGCGTACGTCACCTGGGACTACTGCCGCGGTTACGCCGACGCGTCGATGAACGAGGCGCTGCACGGCGGTGACTTCGACGGCTTCGAGGTCTGACACCCCCCACAGTCACGACGAAGGCCCGACCACCATCGGTGGTCGGGCCTTCGTCGGTTGCGGCGGAAGGTTCCGCCCGGGTCGGCGCCCGTTAACGCGGAGCGATGTCCGGCATGAGGTTGCTGATCGACGGCACGGTGGTCGGCACGACCGAATGCGTAGCCGGCGAATCTCCCGGGGCCGGCGCGGGTGCCGGAGCCGGCGCCGGTGCCTCGCTCGGGGTCGACGGCTTGGCCGGCACCGTGGCCTGCGACGGGGTGGCCGGCGAACCGGGCCCCCCGGACGGCAGGTCGACGCTGGACGACGGCAGCGGAATCGGAGTGTGCGGCAGCGGGTTGGTGGGGCTGCCCGGTTCTACGCCGCCGGTCTCCGATCCGGGCAGCGCCGGATTGGACGGCTCGCCACCGGACATCACCGACGCGTCCGTCGAAGGCTTGCCGCTCGGCGTGGCCGCGGGATTGGGCCGGCCCGAGGAACCCGGGACGTTCGGCGTGGTCGCCACCGGCGAGGTCACCGACGGTGTCGTGAACAGCGGGGGCAGCGCCGCGGCCGCCGCCGGTGCCAGCGACTGCAACTGCTGGCGGATCTGCGCCCAGCGGTCGCCCAGTTCCCTCTTGCGGTTGCCGTCGTTGATCTGGGTCGCGTTGTCGGCCGCGCTCTCCATGGCGGCCTGCGCCTGGTCCGCGTGGCCGGAGTCGATCATGGACTGCGCCCGCGACATGTCGTCGTCGGCGCGCTGTGCGATGGTGGTCTGCGCCTGCTGGCTGAAGACCACTTCCTTGACCCGCCACAGCGGGTCGCCGGGGTTCGCGTTGTAGGAGAAGGCGGTCATCCCGCCGGCGATCAGAGCCACTGCCGCCGCAGCACCCATCAATGGCCGGACCAGTCGCAGATGGCTGCCTCGATCGGCGCCGATCCGCGCCTGCCGGGCGCCGATCTCGCTCGTGACCGCGGCAACGATCGCGTCCAGATCCGGCGCTGCCGGCAACGGCTCGTCGACGATCTCAGCCCGCCAGTTGGCCAACAATGTGGCCAGCTGGTATTCCTCGGTGCTGTCGGTCGCGACCGGCCCGTCCCCGGCTATCGCATCGATCAGAGCATCGTCGCGGCGTACCGCCATGATGTCGACCGGCGCGTCATCCGGTGCTTCGGCGTAGGGATCGCCGTTCTGCGATCCGAGCCGCGCTTTCCAGTCGCCCCGACCGCGCTCGCCATCCCTAGCCATACATTTCACCTGCCCTCGCCACTTGTGACTTCAGTTTCGCGAGTGCCCTGTGTTGGGCAACTCGAATGGCACCCGCCGTACTGCCCACGGCGGCTGCGGTTTCTTCTGCTGACAGACCCATCACCAGGCGGAGGATCAGAATCTCTCGGTGTTTCTCCGGCAATGTGCCGAGCAGACTGTTCATCTGCCGGCTCGTTTCGGATTCGAGAGCGCGCTGTTCCGGCCCCTGGTCGGTGGATATGACATCTGGTACTTCGGCCATGGCGTCCGCCTTGTTACGGGCGGCATTGCGATGGGCATCGGCAACCTTGTGCGAAGCGATGCCATAGACGAAGGCCATGAAAGGCCGACCCTGATCCTGATAGCGGGGCAGGGCTGTCATCACGGCCAGGCATACCTCCTGAGCAACATCGTCGGCGGAGAGCTGCCCACGCTCCGCGGACCCGATCCGCGCGCGGCAGTAACGCACCACCAGCGGACGGATTGCCTCCAGTACCTGGGCTAGAGCCGAACGATCGCCCTGCGCGGCGGCAGCGACGGCTACGTCCAACTCCTCACCCGCATATGTCATCGTCAGAGAGATTCCTGGCGTTACAAGTGGCACGGCCGGTCGCCCCGGACAGTGCTTCCGCCGATCGACGGAACGCGAACCACAATAGCCGCTCTGTCACCGCCGTCACGCAACAAGGGTGATCTAGTGGCGGGCGAGAACATCGGGGCCGGAACGGAAGCGGCCGCCCCGAAGCGCCAGCGTATGGGCACACTCGGCGGCTTCGGCGCCGGCGGCCGCCGCGGCGCCGGGCGCGGCCGCGATCCCCGCGCGGAGCATCGCGGCCGCCCACCGCAGCGGCACCAGACCGTGCTCGGCGCAGCCGCTCGCGACCTCCTCGGCCAGTGTCCGCGAACGGGCCAGGTCCCCGGCGGCGGCCGCGGCGGCCGCGACCAGCAGTGTCGACTTGATCCGGTGGCGCACGGAGGAACTCGCGTCGGCGAGTGCGAGCGCGGCCTCCGCGTGCGTGCGCGGGTCGACGCCGGGCAGGCCACCGGCCAGGGCCGTCTCGGCGGTCACCCAGTGCCACCGCAGCAACACCCGGGCACCCACCGGCTGCGTGTCGATCAGCCGCCGGCAACGCTGCAGCAGTCGCGCCGACAGGTTCGGCCGACCGGTCCCGAGACCGTCGGCGGCCAGCCCGGTCAGCGCGTCGCAGCGTGCCTGGGCGGCCGCGAGCGAATCCGGCGTCACCACCGCTAGCGCGGCGGCCGGGCCGTCCAGCACGGCGGCCCGGCCGTGCCAGCCGAGCTGCCGCCACAGTGAGGCCTCGGTGCTGGTCGCCAGGGAGCGCAGCGACGGGCCGACGGCGGGCGCGCGGCGCAGTTCGGCGAGTTCGGCGCGGGCGGCCGCATAGTGACCCTGACCACCCAGGACCACGGCCCGCAGCCACGATTCCGCCGGGTTCACGGCTACCGGCAATTCCGCAGCAGCGCAGCCGGGCCGGGCGCCGAAGGCGGCCGCCACGAGCTCGGGACGCACCTGATCAGCCGGTACGGCGGCCGGGAGGAAGGACAGATCCATTGCCGTACCCTATCGGGCCCGATTCGAACCCCCGGAATTCCCGCCGAAGAATGCGAATAGCAATCGGACAGCATCCCGGATGGACCGCCGGGTTTCGGGCGGGTAAATCTCAGCTGGCAACGGACCGGCGCGGTCAGCGAGAATTCGTACGATTTTCTGACAATTAACCTGATGGCAGCCCGACGGCTACTTGTGGCGGCCGTCACCGCGCTCGACCAGTGCTCTAGATCACATCTCGATGGATCGGCTATCAGCGCCGCGCGGCGCGGATTCGCGACGAAACAGCTTATTACCTGGGCAAATACGAAGTACTCCCAGAATCGGGAAGTCCGCCCGCAGGCCGCCAACCGATCAGTATGTCCGCGCTGATCCGGAAAGTACATAGCTAGAAGGTAAAACCTGCACGGTGAACATTTTTGAATCGTCGATCAGCAAAGTATTGACGCCAATTCGTTACCCGTCATAACGTACGTCATCGCCGATGTCGGCGCCGCTCGAGAATTGCGGTACCGACATCACAGCGAAATCGCCGGAAGCCAGCCGGCGATACCAGGTCCGAGCCCAACCTCGGCGCGGTCGTCCCGACCACGCCCGTGGGCCGGGCGACGTTGCTGCCACCCGCTCGACAACGCCGACGAGCTCGCACTCGAGGAGTTCACCATGCCCATGCCCACTCACCTGCCCGGACCGAACGCCGACGTCTGGGACTGGCAGATGCGAGGGTCCTGCCGCGGCGTGGATTCCTCGGTCTTCTTCCACCCGGACGGCGAACGCGGCCGCGCCCGCACCCAGCGCGAGCTGCGCGCCAAGGAGATCTGCCGGTCCTGCCCCGTCCTGGCCCAGTGCCGCACCCACGCCCTCAAGGTCAGTGAGCCGTACGGAATCTGGGGCGGCATGTCCGAGACCGAGCGCGAGATGCACGCCCGCCGCAACCGCCGGCGCGTAGCCGTCTGAGCACCATCGGCCGCCTACATCGTGCGGCCACCCAGCTCCGTTACAGCTGTGGGGAAATCCCTCCCATCCGGATCCGGCGGTGCGCCGAATGCCTAGCAAATACTTGGCCACTCGAAGATCGTCACCACGCACCCGGCGTGTCCGCCTAGCGGTCGGCGCGTCGACGGCGTGTTGCCGCAGGCACTCTCGGCGCGTCTCCATCGCTCCGAGGGCGGCCGAGTCATTCGTGCCCCCGGCTACGAGGAGGTGATAGCGGCCCGCTACGGTAGTGGCCGATGACACAGAACGGAGCGTTGTGACTACGCGGCCGCCGGCCGCAGGGGGCGGCTCGTTCCAGCAGGCAGCCACGTCCACTGTGGTTGCGCAATCGAGCGCCGACTCCGCGGTATCGGCACGCGTCGCTGAAGGTATCGAACTCGCCGCCCTGTTGGAGCGGTGCGGGGACTCGGATCAGCAGGCGTTCGCCGAGCTGTACGACCGCACCAGCGCCCGGGTCTACGGGCTGGTGCTGCGGGTTCTGCACGACCCGGGCTACGCCGAAGAGACCACCCAAGAGGTGTACCTGCAGATCTGGCGCACCGCAGCCAATTTCGACTCGACCAAGGGTTCCGCGGTCACCTGGCTGATGACCCTGGCGCACCGCCGCGCGGTGGACCGGGTACGCGCCGAGCAGGCACACGCACAGCGCGAGGTCGCCTACGGCACAGCCACTCTCGGCAACGAGTTCGACGAGGTGACCGAAGAGGTAGGACGCCGGCTCGATCAGCAAGCCGTCCGGGAGGGACTGGCGACCCTGACCGAGACGCAGCGCGAGGCTATTTCGCTCGCCTATTTCGGCGGGCGCACCTACGCGGAGGTCGCGGCCCATCTGGGAGTAGGCCTGCCCACCGTGAAGTCCCGGATTCGGGACGGTTTGACACGACTGAAGAAGAGTTTGGGAGTGACCTGAAATGAACGAGAGCCAGATCGATCTCGCGCATGCACTCGCGCTCGGATCGATCGGCGACGAGGATCAGCGCGCGACGGCCGACCTGCTGGACAGTGGTAATGCGATGTTGCGCGCGGACTTCGCGAAGGAGGTGCAGCTGACCAGGGAAGCCCTCGCCGAATTCACCGCAGCGGCCGCGATCGCGCCGCCTGCGTCGCTCCGCGATCGAGTCCTCGCTGCCATCGCCGCCGACGCCGCCCCGGCCGTCGGCCACCCGCGTGGCCCGGTCCACGGCAGTTCCTCGCTGCACACCGGCCAGTACGGCGGATAGCCCCCGACAACGAAAAACGATGGCCCACACACCGATCGGTGTGTGGGCCATCGTCGTATCGGGCTGCGATCAGTGCGCGTGACCGTGGTGACCGGCCGGCTCTTCCTCGGCCGGCTTGTCGGTGACGGCGACCTCGGTGGTGAGAACCATCCGGGCCACCGACACGGCGTTCACGACCGCCGAGCGGGTCACCTTGACCGGGTCGATGACCCCGTCGGTGACCAGGTCGCCGTAGGCGAGGGTGGCGGCGTTGAAGCCGTCCTTGCCGTCGGCGACCTTGCTGACCACGACCGCGCCGTCGACGCCGGCGTTGGTGGCGATCCAGAACAGCGGGGCCTGCAGGGCCTTCGCGACCACGTCGACACCGATGGCGGCGTCACCGGTCAACGAGGCGCGCAGGTCGGCCAGCTTGGTGGCGGCCTGCACCAGCGCGGTACCACCGCCGGGCACGATGCCCTCCTCGACGGCGGCCTTGGCCGCGGAGACCGCGTCCTCGACCCGGTACTTGCGCTCCTTGAGCGCGGTCTCGGTGGCCGCACCGACCTTGATCACCGCGACGCCGCCGGACAGCTTCGCCAGCCGCTCCTCGAGCTTCTCGCGGTCCCAGTCGGAGTCGGTCGCCTCGATCTCGCCGCGCAGCTGCGCGACGCGCGCCTTGATGGCGTCGGCGGTGCCGGCGCCCTCCACGATCGTGGTGTTGTCCTTGGTGACGACCACGCGCCGGGCCTGGCCCAGCAGGTCGATGCCCGCGTCGCGCAGCGTGATCCCGAGATCGGGGTTGATCACGGTGCCACCGGTGACGACCGCCAGGTCGTCCAGGAACGCCTTGCGGCGGTCA
The DNA here is from genome assembly GCF_003696265.1 of Nocardia stercoris. GTDB lineage: Bacteria > Actinomycetota > Actinomycetes > Mycobacteriales > Mycobacteriaceae > Nocardia > Nocardia stercoris. The sequence continues at coordinate 223,150 of NZ_RFFH01000006.1, forward strand.
CCGAAGTACGGCGCCTTCACCGCGACGACCTTGAGGGTCTTGCGCAGCGCGTTGACCACCAGGGTGGACAGCGCCTCGCCCTCGACGTCCTCGGCGATGATCACGACGGACTTGCCGGCCTCGGCGACCTTCTCCAGCACCGGCAGCAGGTCCGGCAGCGAGGAGATCTTGTCGCGGTGCAGCAGGATGTACGGGTCGTCGAGCGCCGCTTCCTGCTTGTCGGGGTCGGTGACGAAATAGGCCGACAGGTAACCCTTGTCGAACTGCACGCCCTCGGTGACGACGAGTTCGGTGTGCAGCGTGGAGGACTCCTCCACGGTGACCACACCGTCCTTGCCGACGGTGGTGAGCGCCTTGCCGACGATCTCGCCGATCTCCTCGTCGCGCGAGGAGACGGTGGCGACCTGCGCGATGGCCTGCTCGCCGGAGACCGGCTTCGCGGCCGCCAGCAGCGCCTGCGCCACGACGTCGGCGGCCTGGCTCATGCCGGCGCCGAGGCCGATCGGGTTGGCACCCGCGGCGACGTTCTTCAGGCCGCCCTTGATCAGGGCCTGGGCCAGCACGGTGGCGGTGGTGGTGCCGTCGCCGGCGACGTCGTTGGTCTTAGTGGCGACGCTCTTGACCAGCTGCGCGCCCAGGTTCTCGAAGGGGTCCTCGAGGTCGATGTCACGCGCGATGGTGACACCGTCGTTGGTGACGGTCGGGCCACCGAAGGCCTTGGCCAGCACCACGTGCCGGCCGCGCGGGCCCAGCGTGACCTTGACGGCGTCGGCGAGCTTGTCGACGCCGCGCTCCATAGCCCGGCGAGCGTGCTCGTCGAACTCGATCTGCTTTGCCATGAGTGAATTCCTGTGTCTTCAGGCGACTCCCGGGCCCGGCCCGGGTGTGCGGAGGGTGTCGTAACGACCGCTGCCCCGGCGCCCACGAGTGGGTACCAGGGCAGCGGCGTCGGTTACGACTGGGTCACTTGTTGACGACAGCGAGGATGTCGCGCGCCGACAGGATCAGGTACTCGCCACCGTTGTACTTGATCTCGGTGCCGCCGTACTTGCTGTAGATGACGGTGTCGCCCTCCGCGACATCCAGCGGAATCCGCTTGGAGCCGGCGTCGTCCCAGCGGCCGGGGCCCACGGCGATGACGGTGCCCTCCTGGGGCTTCTCCTTCGCCGTGTCGGGAATGACCAGACCGGAGGCGGTCGTCGTCTCGGCCTCACCGGCCTGGACGAGGATCTTGTCCTCGAGCGGCTTGATGTTCACGCTCGCCACGTTGAGCCCTCCAAATTCAGGGGATCGGTCGTCCGGGGCGGTTCCCCGGACTCACGGTTTGGGTCAGGTGCTGACTCTGCGCGAAGCCCCGTCGTCGCGGGTGCCGGGACCCCAGCTCAGGCACCTTGATCTGGCACCCGAGCACTGCAAGTGCCAACTAGCACTCTATACATGAGAGTGCCAGTCCTCAAGGCCGGGGGCACCCGCGAAACACCGTGGATCCGACACGCCGAAAGCGTGGAAAGTGATCTCCGAAATCTGTAACGTTCGGATAACGGTATGTGACACTATGGACGTCGACGCCGTGACGTTCCGCACCGGGACCAGAAGCACAGGGGGCCGGTACTTCAACGGGGTCGATCACCGAGTACGCACCACCTGCTTCACCCGCGCGCGAGCAGCACCCGCGCACGCCTGAGACGAGAGCTAGAGCACACGTGATCACCGGCCGCGCCCGACACCGAAACGGATTCGGGCACAGCCGGAGCTGGATCTGCCGCCCGGGCCGGCCGCACACCGTGCCGACACCCGGACAGACCGTTCGCGATGGTCGGCAACGCCACGACCATCCGCGCGAAGGGAGGTGAAGATGCGTACATCCCTGGGTATCTCGGCCGGGAAAGAGGTCGTGTGCTCGGCACTGGTCACCACCGCGCCCAACGGCGCACAGAGCTTCGACTACCGCATGGTCTCCGCGGACGTCGCGCACTCCGACCTCGGCGACCTCGTCGCATCCTCCATCGAGCTGATGACCACCCAGATGCCGCGAGATGTCGCACACCTCACGGGATCTCACCACCACTCCGCCTCCGGTATCCCGTCGCGCAGCGAAGCCACCGGGCCGCCAGGGGCCATCGCGGTGGCCTACCGGGACCGGGAACAGGCCGTCGCCATTCGCTCGGCCGTCGGCCGCCGCCGCGATGTCCAGTTGATCGACGAGGGCACCGCGGCACTGACATACCTGCGGCACACCGGCCTGCTCGACCAGCACGAGACCGTCGCCATCATCGACTTCGGTGCTACCGGAACGAGTGTCACCGTCGCCGACCTCGCCGAGGAGGCCGTACTGCGCTGCGAGCGCACGCCCACGGTGAGCGGCCGCGCCATCGACGAGCTCATCTACCACCACCTGCTCGACTGCCACTTCGCCCGGCGCGGAACGCGTCCCAACCGCAGCATGCTGATCAACCGCAGCCGCGCCGCCAAGGAGCACCTGTCCATCTCCCCCGCGGTCACCATCGACCACGTGGCCGGGCGCCCGCTCAAACTGACCCGCGCCGACTTCGAGGAACTCATCCTCGACCTGCTGCACGAGTCGGCGAATTTCGTTGCGGGCGTGTTCAGCCGGGCCCCCAAGAGACCGCGCGCCGCCGCGGTCATCGGTGGCGGCGCGAACATCCCCGCGGTCGCCGCCAGTCTCCGGCATCTGCTCGACATCCCGGTGCTCACACTCGCCGAGCCCGAGGCGATCACCGCGAAAGGCGCTGCGCTGGTTGCGGATGCGATGCAGCCCACGGCCGCCGGCGGCCGCAGCGACGCACCGGGCATCACCTTCGGCAAGCTCGTCGGCACCTTCGCCGGCGCGGTGGCCGTGGTGGGGCTCGTCGTGGGTTACGGCGTGAAGGAGCTCAGCTCGACGGGCAACCACGACTTCAGCCCCGTCGGCACCAGCAACTCCGCACCGCTCACCACACCGCCGACCACCGTCGACCCGGCGCCGAGCACCCTGAACAGCGCCACTCACCAACCGCCGCAATACAACACACCGTCCAACGGCGGCGCCGACGCCTCCCCGCAGAACACGGTGCCGCTGCGCCCCGACCCCAACCTGCCGCAGATCCCGTTCCCGGACCTGCCGCACCTGCTGGGCCCACTACTGAACCTGGACAACAACGGCAACCACGGCCAGAACCAGGGCCAGGATCACGACTGGAACGGCAACTATGGGAACAACGGGAACAGCCCCGGCGCCATGCACGCCGACAGCCAGAGACCGCGCCTGAATTCGGGCTCCCCGCACGGACGTTGAGCGGGGGCTGCTTCGGCCGGCCACCCGGGGAAGCGGGCAGGCGGACCGCCTGAGGGCCTGCGGGCCCTGCGTCGAGGTGAGCAGTCCCGTTCCAGGCCGATCGGATTCCGCCAGGCAGCCCGCCCGCACGGCAAGCAGCCCGGCTCAGGGCAGGCGGCTGACCGAGACCGGCAGGCCGGGGTCGGTGGCGACCGAGAGGTCGGAAGGCTCTGCCCCACCGGCGATCACGTGCGCACCCAGCGTCGCGATCATGACGCCGTTGTCCGTGCACAGTCGCGGCTTCGGCACCCGCAAGCGGATACCCGCCGCGGTGCAACGCTCTTCGGCCAGTGAACGGATCCGGGAGTTCGCGGTGGCACCGCCACCGAGCACCAGGGTGTCCACGCCGGTCTCCCGCACCGCGCGAATCGCCTTCAGCGTCAGCACATCCGCGACCGCTTCCTGGAAGGACGCGGCGACGTCGGGGATCGGGATCGGCCGACCCTCGCGCTGCGCGGATTCGACGTAGCGGGCCACCGCCGTCTTCAGGCCGGAGAAGGAGAAGTCGAACAGCGGGTCCCGCGGCCCGGTCATCCCGCGCGGGAACGCAATCGCCTGCGGATCACCCTGCGTGGCAGCCGAATCCAGCGCCGGTCCACCCGGGTAGCCCAGGCCGAGCAGGCGCGCGACCTTGTCGAACGCCTCACCGGCGGCATCGTCGACGGTGCTGCCGAGCTCCACGATCGGCGCCGCCAGCTCACTGACCTGCAGCAGATGGGTGTGGCCGCCGGACACCAGCAGCGCCACCGCGGGCGGCATCGGACCGTGTTCGAGAGTGTCGACCGCGACGTGGCCGCCCAGGTGATTCAGCGCGTACAGCGGGATATCCCACGCCGCCGCATAGGCTTTCGCGGCCGCGACCCCGACCAGCAGCGCGCCGGCCAGTCCCGGGCCGATGGTCACGGCGATCGCGTCCGGTTTGCCGATCCCGGCGGCGGCCAGCGCCCGCCGCATGGTCGGCCCGATGGCTTCCAGGTGCGCCCGGGACGCGATCTCCGGCACCACCCCACCGAAACGGGCGTGCTGATCGACGCTGGAGGCGACCTCGTCGGCCAGGAGCTCGCAGCTGCCGTCCCCGTGCCAGCGCACGATGCCCACACCGGTCTCGTCGCAGGAACTCTCGACACCCATGACGATCATGCCGTCGCCGATCACGCGAGCACCTCACTGACGATCGACCCGGTCAGCGCCGGACGCCGCATGGTGTAGGCGTCGGCGCCACTGGGCTGGTAGTAGTTCTTGCGCAGGCCGATGATGTGGAACCCGTGCCGCTCGTACATCGCGATGGCGGCGGCGTTGTCGGTGCGCACCTCCAGGAACACCGGTCCCCCACGCTCCCCGGCCGCGGCCAGCATCGCCAGCAGCAGCAGGGTCCCGATCCCGGCGCGGTGGCAGGCGGGATCGACGCCGATGGTGTGGATCTCGGCCTCGGGATGCGCGTCGGTGCCCAGCAGCGCGACCCCGCAGTAGCCCACGGTGCGGCCGGTTTCGGTGCGCGCCACCAGATATCGGTTGTGCGGTCCGGCCAGCTCCGACCGGAACGACACCTCGGTCCACGGGTCGTCGTCGGGGAACAGCACCTGTTCGAGTTCGACGCAGCGCGCGATGTCCTTGGGGCTCATCGCATCCACCACGATGCCGGTCGGTTTCACGACACCACCTGATAGCTGCGCTCGACCGCGTCGGGCCGCCGCAGGTACAGCGGCACCAGCGGTGCGGCGGGCGCGCCGGTGAGCAGCTCGGTGGCGGCGCAACACACCAGTCCGGCCGGCGACGGTGTCTCGACCGGCAGTACCGGCAGGTCGAAATAGTCCACGTGCGAGGCGGATCCAGCGATCGCGGTGGAGTCGCCGACATCCAGGTCGCCCGGTTTGGACACCTGCGGACCGGCCACCCGGACGAATCCGGGGCCGTCGGTGGTGGCCCGGTAGCGGGCCCAGTAGACCTCGCGGCGGCGCGCGTCGGTGACCACCAGCAGTTCGGCGTCGGGGCCGGTGAGGTCGCGCCGGGCGTCGGCGGCGATCGCGTCCAGGCTGCAGACGCCGTACACCGGAAGCCCCAGCGCGTCACCGAAGGCGGCGCCGGTGGCCATCCCGACCCGCAGCCCGGTGAACGGGCCCGGCCCGACTCCGACCACGACCGCGTCGAGGTCGGCGCGGGTGCGCCCGGCGATTTCCAGGCACGCCAGAATCTGCGGTGTGAGCACCTCGTTGTGTGCCCGTGCATCGACCGTCACCCGGGCGGCGAGCGGCCGGACCCGCGGCAGCGGTGCGGCCTGCTCCAGATCCACCAGTCCCGCCGTCACGGCGGGCGTCGCAGTGTCGACAGCAAGTACAAGCATGATTAGCCCAACGATACCGGTTGGTCACCTGCCCGACGCCATCACCGGCCTCGTCCCACCCCTACTGTTCAACCGGCGTGCTCTCTGCCCCGACCCCACGCCACCGCACGCCCGCGAGCAACGCCCAAGCGCCACAACCGGAACCGCAGAACCGGACGATTCACCCGCCGGCTGGCCCGCCCGTCGCGGTGCGCCCCGGCCGTTGTGCCGCAGCACTCGTGGCGGAAATCACCTCGGAACAGCGAGCCCACGCGACCGGGCGGCCTAGGAGATCCACTCCCACACGATCGTCCGCACATCCGACTCCGGCTCCCGGTGCAGCTGGATCCGCAGGTGCCGATCGGTGAGATGCTCGACCACACCGAGACCCCACTCCACCACCACCACCGCGTGGTTCAGGTCGGTGTCCAGGTCCAGGGCGTCGAGTTCGTCGAGGTCACCGCCCAGCCGGTAGGCGTCGACGTGGACCATCGGGATGGCGCCCGGGTGGTCGCCGGCGCGGTGCTGGCGGGCGATGATGAAGGTCGGCGAACTGACCCGGCCCTGCACCCCGAGCCCGGCGGCGATCCCGCGGGTAAGCGCGGTCTTGCCGGCACCCAGCGGGCCGTCGAGGATCACCAGGTCGCCGGGGCGCAGGTCGGCGGCGAGCTCGCGGCCGAAGGCCTCGGTGTCGGCGACGGTCGGCAAGGTCCGCCGCCCGGATCCGGTCTCAGGCATTGGCCACCCGTCGGCGGCCGGCCGTCCCGGACCGCACGAGCAGCCGGTCCAGGGCGATGTTCACCAGCTCCGGGTACTGCAGATGCACCATGTGCGCGGCGTCGGTGACCCGGATCAGGTCGGCGTCGGGCAGATCCTCGGCCAGGACCCGGGAATTGCGGAACGGGATGATCAGGTCGTGGCTGCCACCGAGCACCAGCGCGGGCAGCGGCGCCAGCGCCGGCAGCGCCGCCCGCTCGTCGTGCACGGTCAGCGGCTGCAGGAAGTGCGCGATCGTCTCCATCGGGGTGCTGTCGATCATCGCCGTGGTGAACCGGGACAGGGTCGGGCTGACGTCGCCGTAGAACGAGCTGGCGTGCAGGACCGGATTCAGAATCCGTTTCGCGGTCTCCCGGCTGAGCTGCACCAGTTCCGGCGAGGTCGCGACCGCGAACCGCAGGCTGTCGGCGACCGGCAACCGCAGTAACTGGGTGACGCCGGAGGAGGTGATCCCGAACGCCGTCGTGGACAGCAGGGCGACCCCGCGCACCCGGGCGTCGAACAGTTCCGGGAACTGGCGGGCGGCCGACAGCACCGCCATCCCGCCCATCGAATGCCCGACGAGCACCAGCGGGCCGCGCGGCGCGCACTGCGCCACCACGTCGACGAGGTCGCGGCCGAGCTGTCCGACCGTGCAGTTACGGGCCGGGGACAGCCCGGAACGGCCGTGGCCGCGCTGATCGTAGAAGACCATCCGCGTCCGCGCCCCCCACAACGGTTCCAGGTCGCGGCGCTGAAAGTGGAAGGACTCCATGGCATTACAGAAACCGTGCGCGAAGATCACGGTGACCTTGGGCCGATCCGGGCCGCACACCCGCACGTTCAGCCGGACGCCGTCGGAGGTGGTCACCGTGGTCGCCGGATCCCGTTCCAGCAGAGCGAAATCCTCGTCCGCCAACTCGTCGGGACTGGCCGGCCACACCACGTGCGAGCCGAGCCGGCGCAGGGCGTGCGTTCCGGCCATGGCGCCCAGGACACCCGCCGTGGCCAGGCCCCCGTACTTGACGGTCGACCACATCGTATGCCGCCGTGCGGAATTCATCGGCTCCCCTTATCGACCGGATCCGGTGTACCGGCGCACCACTCGCCCGCGTGGCGCACACACGATCTCGTAGTGGATGCTACCGAGCGCATCCGCCCACTGCTGGGCGTGCGGACCGCCGGGCACACCACCGAACAGCACCGCGGTGTCGCCCTCCCGCACACCCGCGGGGTTGGCGCCGAGGTCGACCACCAGCTGATCCATGCATACCCGGCCGATATTGGGGTAATCCCGCTCGCCGATCCGGACGGCGAATCGGCCGCCGATACCGCGCGGCACCCCGTCGGCGTATCCGGCGGGAATCAACGCCACCGTAGTGTCCTGGGCCGCGATCCACTCGTGCCCGTAGGACACGCCTTCACCGGCGGCGACCTCCTTGACCAGGGCGACCCGGGCCCGGAAGGTCATCACCGGGCGCAGCCCGTAGTCGTCGCCCTCCACCGGCGACAGGCCGTAGATCGCGATCCCGGGCCGGACCATGTCGAAGGCCAGATCCGGCCGGGTGAGGGTCGCCGCCGAGTTCGCCATGTGCACGAGTTCCGGTTTCAGCCCGTGCTCGGTCGCGGCGGCGACGGCGGCCAGGAACCGGTCGCGCTGACGGTCGATCACCGGATGCCGCGGCTGGTCGGCGTGCGCGAGATGGGTGAACACGGCCCGGAACCGCACCACCTCCTCGGCGACCAGCTCGCTCAGCAACTTCAGTACCTGCGGGAACTCGGCGTCCGAGACGCCGTTGCGGTTCAGGCCGGTGTCCACCTTGAGCGTGACGGTGGCGGTGGTACCGGTGCGGCGGGCGGCCTGCTCCACCGCACGCACATGCGCGACCGAACTGACGCCGATCTCGATACCGGCCTCGATCGCGGACCCGTAGTCGGCGTCGGAGGTGTTGAGCCAGGTCAGGATCGGCGCGTCGATTCCGTTGCGGCGCAACTCCAATGCCTCGGCGATCGTGGTGACACCGAGTTCGGCGGCGCCGGCCGCCAGCGCGGCGCGCGCGACGGGCACGGCGCCGTGGTTGTAGGCGTCGGCCTTCACCACCGCCATGACGGCGGCGGCACCCGCGTGGTCGGCCAGGACGCGCACATTGTGCTGGACCGCATCCAGGTCGATTACCGTCTCGACCTGCGGTTCTGCGCTACTCACAGCATCAGATCCTGCCATCCCGCGACCGTTACGCAACATTCGCCTGTCCCGGGCACGCCGTCGGCCGCCACCGCCGCGGCCAGCGTGCGCAGCGTACGGACCGCCGGCCGCAGGTGCGCGAGCAGTGTTTCGGCGGCGATCGGGGCGCCGTCGGCGGCCAAGCTCGCGGCGAGGGCGTGCGCCCGAGCGGCGGCCGCGGCCGCCCAGGCCGGGTCGGCTCCCGCGGCCAGCAGCGCGCCGATCACGCCGGACAGCACGTCGCCGGAGCCCGCGGTCGAGGCCCAGGCACCGCCGGCCACGTTCACCAGCACCGGCCGGCCCGGAGTGGCGATCAGGGTCGCGTACCCCTTCAACAGGACGGTGACCTGCCACTGTTCGGCCAGCTGCCGGACCGCGGCGACCCGGTCGGCGCCGGGTTCGCAGCCGGCCAGCCGCGCGAATTCCCGGTCGTGCGGGGTCAGGACGGTCGGCGCCCGCCGACCGGACAGCAGGGCCGGTTCGGAGCCGAGCAGGGTCAGCCCGTCCGCGTCCACCACGACCGGCACGTCCTCGGCGAGCACCTGCCGCAGATGCGCTTCGGCCGCGCCACCGGTCCCGCTGCCGGGGCCGACGACCCAGGTCTGCACCCGCCCGGCGTCCGCGACCGAGGACGCGGCGACCACCTCCGGCCAGTGGGCCAGCACATCCGCGGTGCCCGCGTACCGGACCATGCCCGAGGTCGCGGCCACGGCGGCGCCGGTGCACAGCACGGCCGCGCCCGGATAGGTGACGCTGCCCGCGCAGATCCCGGTCACACCCTGGGTGTACTTGTCGTCGTCCGGGCCGGGTACCGGCCAGCCGGCCCCGACGTCGGCCGGGTCCAGCGCGATCAGGTCGGGGGCGGGCAGGCGCAGCCCGATCGGCACCAGCTCGACGCGACCGCAGCGCGGTGCCGCCAGCGCGTGGACCGGCTTGTAGGCACCGAACGCGACGGTGACGTCCGCGGTGACCGCGGGCCCGTCGACCGCGCCGGTATCCGGATCGACCCCACTGGGCAGATCCACCGAGATGATCGGAACCCGAACCGCCGCAACGAGTTCGGCGGCCCGCGGGCGCAGCGGCCCGCGGCCGGACAGGCCGACGATGCCGTCCACCACCAGATCGGGCGCGCCCAGCTCGTCGACGACGCGGCCGCCGCGCCGAATCAGCGCCGCCAGTCCCGCGGCGTGCGCGCGTTCGGGATCCAGCAGCAGGGCCGACACCGCCACACCGCGACCGCGCAGCTCGGCACCGGCCCACAGCGCGTCCCCGCCGTTATCCCCGGAACCCACCAGCAGCGTGACCGCACGCCCGTACACCGCCCCGGTCCGGACCCGCAGCTCCTCGGCGACCACCCGGGCCAGCCCGTGCGCGGCGCGCCGCATGGGCACTCCCGCCGCGACCCGCGTGAACAGTTCCGCTTCCGCCGCCCGTACCTGGTCGGCCGTGTAATACCCGCGCACCCGCACCACCCTTCGGTGCAGGCTGCCCGGACCCCGACGAGCGTCACCGCACCATATTTCGGACTCCATCGAGGGGTTTCCGTCGTTCGTACCGCGAACAGTGCGCTGCGGGCACTGTTCGCCCGCCACCCTATTCGCTCAGCGATACTCGGGGGCGGATGCCGAGAACGCTCGATGAGTCCGCGTGAGAGAAACGGCGCTGACGCGCGCGTCCCGTGCCGCTCAGCGGCCGCGCAACCCCCACCCGCGGGGGCATAGGCTGGCGCGCATGATCTTCGCGCACCGCCGAGCCGTCCGCCTCACCTGTCTCGCGCTGACGGCGGCCGGCGCCCTGACGATCGCCGGATGTGGTTCGGGGACAACGTCGTCGCACCCCACGAGCGCCCACCACACCACGACCACCACCCCGCCGCCGACGATGACCACGCCCGGCGCACCCGGCACCAGCACGGTCACCGTCGAGGTGAACGACATGAAGTTCAGCCCGGCGTCGGTGACGATCAAGACCGGCGACACCGTCGTCTGGAAGTTCGACGACAAGTTCCCGCACAACGTCCAGGGCATCGGCGACTCCGCGATGGGACTCAACAGCCCGATCTTCAACCGAGGCGAATGGAGTCACACTTTCACCATCGCCGGCACCTACCGCTACATGTGCACCCTGCACCCGGATATGCGCGGCACCGTCACCGTGCAGTAAAGCGGTGCGGCGGCTGGATCCGCGCCCGGGTTGCTGCTGGGATGAGCCGGTGACCGACAAAGTTGTGCTCATCACCGGAACCTCGACCGGAATCGGCTTCGACACCGCGGTGGCCACCGCCCAGAGCGGATTCACCACCGTCGCCACCATGCGCGACCTCGCGAAGGCGCAGCCCCTGCGGGAAACCGGCAGCGGCGTGGACATCCGCGAACTGGACGTCACCGACCCCGCCTCGGTCGAGGCCTGCCTGCGCGGCGTGCTCGCCGACTACGGCCGGCTCGACGCCGTGGTCAACAACGCGGGCGCGGCAGCCTTCGGTACCGCCGAGACCCTCACCATGGCCGACATCCGGCAGGCCATGGAAGTCAACTACTTCGGCGTCGTCGAGGTCACCAAGCAGGCGCTGCCCCACCTGCGCGCGGTCGGCGGCCGCGTGGTCACCGTCACCAGCGTCGGCGGCGCGATCGGGCAGCCGTTCAACGATGCCTACTGCGCGGCCAAATTCGCGGTCGAGGGCTTCATGCAGAGCCTGGCACCGGTGGCCGCCACCGTCGGTGTCGGGGTAAGCGTCATCGAACCCGGCGCGGTGGCAACCGCTTTCGTGGCCAACGCCGATGTCGATCCCGCGCAGGCGATCGCCGACGCGGGCCCCTACGCCTCGGCCCTGTCCCGCTACCTCGAACGCACGCTCACTTCCTACACCGAGGCGCAGACCGGCGCCGAGGTCGGCACGGTGGTCCTGCAGGCGCTCACCGCCGAGCCGCCGGTCTTCCGCTGGCAGACCTCGGACTGGGCCCGCACGTTCGTCGGCACCAGCCTCGCCGACCTGGACGGGTCGGGCGTGCTCGGGCTGACCGGCGCCTGGGTGCGACCGCCGCGAGAGTGATCGAGCTACTCGACGGTGACAGACTTCGCCAGGTTGCGCGGCTTGTCGATGTCGTAACCGCGCTGCATCGCCACCTCGGCCGCGAAGATCTGCAGCGGCACCGTGGACAGCAGCGGCTGATACAGCGTCGGCGCGGCCGGGATCTCGATCAGGTGATCCGCGAACGGGCGCACGGTGTCGTCGCCCTCCTCCGCGATCACGATCGTGCGGGCACCGCGCGCCTGCACCTCGCGAATGTTGCTGAGCAGCTTGGAGTGCAGCACGGCGCGGCCCTTCGGCGACGGCATCACCACGATCACCGGCACGCCCTCCTCGATCAGCGCGATCGGGCCGTGCTTGAGCTCACCGGAGGCGAAGCCCTCGGCGTGAATGTAGGCCAGCTCCTTGAGTTTCAGCGCACCCTCGAGCGCCACCGGGTAACCGACGTGGCGGCCCAGGAACAGCACCGTCGACTGGTGGGCGAACTCGCGCGCGATCGCCCGCACCTGCGGCGCCGACTCCAGCACCTTCGCCACCAGCTTCGGCATGAGTTCGAGATGGTTGAACTCGGCCGCCACCTCGTCCGGGTACTTGACGCCGCGCGCCTGCGCCAGCGCCAGCCCGACCAGGTAATTCGCGGTGATCTGGGCCAGGAACGCCTTCGTGGACGCCACCCCGATCTCCGGCCCGGTGCGGGTGTACAGCACCGCGTCGGCCTCGCGCGGGATCTGCGCGCCATTGGTGTTGCAGATGGCGAGCACGCGCGCCTTCTGGTCCTTGGCGTGCCGCACCGCCTCGAGCGTGTCGGCAGTCTCACCGGACTGCGAAATCGCCACGACCAGCGTCGACCGGTCCAGAACCGGGTCGCGGTAACGGAATTCGGAGGCCAGCTCGACCTCGACCGGGATCCGGGTCCAGTGCTCGATCGCGTACTTGGCCAGCAGGCCCGCGTGATACGAACTGCCGCAGGCGACCACGAACACCTTGTCGATCTCGCGCAGCTCCTGGTCCGACCAGCGCTGCTCGTCGAGCACCACCTGCCCGTCCGCGTAATGCCCGATCAAGGTGTCGGCGACCCCGGCCGGCTGCTCCTCGATCTCCTTGAGCATGAAGAATTCGTGGCCGCCCTTCTCGGCGGCGGCGAGGTCCCAGTCGATGGTGAACGGCTTGGTGACCACATCGGCGTCACCGTCGAAATCGGTGACCGTGTAGCCGTCGGCGGTGATCACCACGACCTGGTCCTGTCCGAGCTCGACCGCCTCGCGGGTGTGCTCGATGAAGGCGGTGACATCGGAGGCGACGAACATCTCGCCCTGGCCGACCCCGACCACCAGCGGCGTCGAGCGGCGAGCCGCGACGATCCGGTCCGGGTGGTCGGCGTGCGCGAACACCAGCGTGAACGCGCCCTCGAGCCGGCGCAGCACCGACAGCGCGCTGGCCACGAAGTCGCCGGCCGTCGGCCCCTCGGCGTAGGCGCGGGCCACCAGGTGCACGGTGACCTCGGTGTCGGTGTCGCTGTTCAGCTCGACACCGGCGTCCTCGAGCTCCTTGCGCAGCGGGGCGAAGTTCTCGATGATCCCGTTGTGTACGACGGCGACCTTGCCGGTGACGTCCCGGTGCGGGTGCGCATTGCGGTCGGTGGGGGCGCCGTGGGTGGCCCAGCGGGTGTGGCCCATACCGGTGGCGCCGGCGTAGGCCGCGCGGCCGGTCTGGTCCAGCTCGGCTTCGAGATTGGCGAGCCGGCCGGCCTTGCGCTCGACGGCGAGGGCGCCGGAGCCGTCGACGATCGCCACACCGGCCGAGTCGTACCCGCGGTACTCCATCCGACGCAATGCGTCGACGACGACGTCGAGCGCATCCCGGTATCCGACGTACCCCACGATTCCGCACATGGCTGTCAGCCTACTGGGAGCGCCGGCGTGCGCGAGTCGGGTGCGTCGCCTCCCGAGATGTCGGGTGTGCCGGGCGCCGCGATGCCGGTGTGGCGTGCGCGACGCGGGTCCGGTCGACATCGTGTGCGATCGGATCCCCCGATCCCCTTCGCTATCCGATAAATTCGAGGGCGTGTCCGAGTCTGTGAAATCGCTTCTGAGCACCTTGACGAGCCCCGGTGAATACCGGGTGCTGCGTGGCAATCTGGGCATTGCCGGGCAGCAGGGAGTGGTGTTCACCCCTGATGAAGGGCACAATCTGCCTGCGGTCGCCTTCGGGCACGGCTGGCTGACCGGTGCGGCCAACTACCGCAAGCTGCTGCAACACCTCGCGTCCTGGGGATTCGTGGCGGCCGCGCCCGACAGCGAACGCGGCCCGATCCCCTCGCACCTGAACCTCGCCGGCGACCTGTTGACCACCCTCGACATCTGCACCGGTGTGCGGCTGGGCGCCGGAGATATCACCGTCCACCCGGACCGCTTGGCGCTCGCCGGCCACGGCATGGGCGCGGGCGCCGCGGTGATCGCCGCCTCGCACCGCCCGGTGCGGGCCGTCGCGGCGCTGTTCCCGGCGCCGACCTCGCCGTCCGCGGTCTCGCTGGCCCCCGGTATCGAGACCCCGGCGCTGATCCTGGCCGGATCCGAGGACATCGACGCGATGAACTCCGACGCGATCCCGCTGGCCCGCGCGTGGGGCGGGCCGGCGGTGCTGCGCTCGATCGCCAAGGGCTCACACAACGGGATCGTGGAAGGCCGTCGCGCCCTGTCCGCGCTCGGCGCGAGCAAGCACGAACCGAAGACGGCCCGGCTCACCCGCGCGCTGCTCGTCGGCTACCTCAAGTACGAGCTGCTGGGCGACAAGAAGTACAAGGCCTTCGCCGACCCGGAGGAGATCATCGCCCGCACCGAGGTCGTCGATCCGCACGCCGAGGTGGAAGCCAAAGAGCCCGAACACCTTTCGAAGCGGCAGCTGCTGGAGCTGGCCACCCTGCTGCGCCGCTGAGCCTCAGCCCAGGTGGCCCTGGTCGGTCCGCACCCACTCCGTGGTGCCGTCGGGGTGGTGGTGGAACTCCCAGGCCGCGAAGTCGCCACCGTCGTCGACGATCGTGACGTGGTCGGCGAGACCGTCGTGGTCGAGATCGGACCACACCTCCAGCGAATGGCCGTCGTGCACGGTCTCACCGTCGGCGATGCCGGTACCGCCGATGTCCTCGTTCGGGTGGGTCAACTCCACCGCGCCCAGCCCGCTCAGGTCGGAATGCACATCGACAGCCGGTAGGTCGAGCCCCGGAAGGCCTTCCGAAGAGAACATGAACGGCTCCTCCAGACACATGATTCGGTTGTCACCATGGTGACATCCGAACCACCGCTCGGGTAGCCAGCCCCGCACAGCCGCACCCGCCGCCGCACCTCCCCGGCGCTGCGGAGAGAATCTGGGCATGTGCATGAGAGCCGGGAACCGGCGTGAGCGATCCGGGTGGCAGCCGGCCACCATGGCGCCGGAACCGAACACCGGCGAGGTGGAGGCGTGAGCGAACGTAGTGAGCGAACCGGAGATGCAGTGCGCCGCGCGCACGCCGGAGCCGAGCGAAGCGAGGTGGAGGCGTGAGCGAACGTAGTGAGCGAACCGGAGATGCAGTGCGCCGCGCGCACGCCGGAGCCGAGCGAAGCGAGGTGGAGGCGTGAGCGCGACGCTGCACGCGAAGGGTCTGGGAGCCGGGCACGCCGAGCGGACACTGTTCAGCGATCTCGACCTGGTGCTCGCGCCCGGTGACGTGATCGGCCTGGTCGGGGTCAACGGGGCCGGGAAGTCCACGCTGCTGCGGATGCTCGCCGCCCGGCGCGCCGACGAGGGCGAGATCACGCTCAGCCCGCCCGACGCCACCGTCGGCCACCTCACCCAGGAACCGGAACGGATCCCCGGCGAGACCGTGCTGGAATTCCTCGCCCGCCGCACCGGAGTCGCTGCCGCGCAACAGGAGATGGACGCCGCCGCCGAACGGCTGGCCGAGAGCACCGACGACGAGTACACCCCGGCCCTCGAGCACTGGCTGGCACTCGGCGGCGCCGACCTGGACCAGCGGGCCGAGGAGGTCGCCGCAGACCTCGGCCTGATCGCGAGCCTGCCCGACGGTCTCGCGACCCCGATGACCGGACTGTCCGGCGGGCAGGCCGCCCGCGCCGGACTGGCCTCGGTGCTGTTGTCCCGCTTCGACATCCTGCTGCTCGACGAGCCGACCAACGACCTGGACCTCGACGGCCTGTCCCGGCTGGAGAGCTTCGTGCGCGGCGTCCGGGCACCGCTGATGGTGATCAGCCACGACCGGGAGTTCTTGGCGCGCACCGTGAACCGGATCGTCGAACTGGATCTGGCGCAGCAGCAGGTCGGGTTGTACGACGGCGGTTACGAGTCCTACCTGGCCGAACGTGAGATCGCCCGCCGCCATGCCCGCGAGGCGTACGAGGAATTCGCCAACACCAAGGACGACCTGCAGTCCCGCGCCCAGATGCAGCGCAACTGGATGGAACACGGGGTGCGCGACGCCCGCCGCAAGGCGAAGGACTCGGACAAGATGGGCCGCAAGACCCGCGCCGAGGCGACCGAGAAGCAGGCGTCCAAGGTCCGCCAGACCCTGAAGCGGATCGAGCGCCTGGAGGTGGTCGAGGAACCACGCAAGGAGTGGGAACTGCAGATGTCGATCGCCGCCGCGCCCCGCAGCGGTTCGGTGGTCGCGACGGTGTCCGGTGCCACCGTGACACGCGGTGAGTTCACGCTCGGACCGGTGACCGCACAGATCGACTGGGGTGACCGCATCGTGCTGACCGGCGCGAACGGCTCCGGCAAGTCCACCCTGCTGGCCTTGCTGCTGGGCCGGGTCGCCGCCGATACCGGTACGGCCACATTGGGTTCCGGCGTCGCGGTGGGCGAGGTGGACCAGGCGCGCGGGTTGTTCCGGGGCACCGCGACCCTGACCGAGACCTTCGGTGCCGAGGTGCCGGACTGGAACGAATCGGAGGTGCGCACGCTGCTGGCCAAATTCGGTCTGCGCGGCCCACATGTGTTGCGCCCCAACGACACCCTGTCCCCCGGTGAACGCACCCGGGCCGCGCTGGCCCTGCTGCAGGCGCGCGGGGTGAACCTGCTGGTGCTCGACGAGCCCACCAACCACCTCGACCTGCCCGCCATCGAACAGCTGGAGCAGGCCGTCGAATCCTTCGACGGCACCATGCTTCTGGTCACCCACGACCGCCGCATGCTCGACAACGTCCGCGCCACCCGCCGCTGGCACATGGACTCCGGCACACTCACCCAGAGCCTGTGACCGCAGCCGTCGGCGCGAATCACCGCCCGCCACAGCACCGTTGATCGGAAGACCCGTGAACTCTGCCCGCACCGAACTCGTTCTCGGCCTCGACACGAAAGTGACGCTGCTGGTCACGGGACTGCTGTTCCTCTGGGCGTTGGCGCTCGGCGTGTGGAAGTACCGGCAGATCCGCACCAGCCCCGACGGATCCGCGCACGTCTATGTGGACATCGCCCATCGCGCGGCACTGATGTACAGCTTCGCGGGCGTGCTGCTGGCGGTGTTCGTGGCGCTGTCCGACTGGCCGACCGCGGTGAACCTCACCGCCGCCCTGATCGTGGAGGCGCTCTTCGCCGGCGCCGTCGCCCAGTACTGTCTGCACGGCCTGCGCCGCGACACCACCAACCAGTTCCACGGAACCGTCTCTCCCGCTTTACGATTCGCCATGTACGCGCTGATCGCCGGCGAGTTCGGCGGCTTCGGCGTCCCGTTCACCGGTTTCCTGCACGCCCAGTTCGGCTGAACCGCAGCCGATTCCGCTACTCGGCCTGCCACACCGCGAGCTCGCTCCCACCCGGCTCCCGGAAATGGAACCGCCGCCCACCCGGAAAGTCGAAGGGCTCCACGGTGATCACCCCACCCGCGGCCTCCACCTCCCGACAGGCCCGATCCAGATCATCGGTGCGCACGATCACCAGGGGTGCCCCGGCCTGCTCGGCAGTGTCCGACTGGAACCCGAGGGTGATACCCCCACCCTGCACATCGGTGTAATCGGGACCGTACGCGGTGGACTTCCACCCGAACGCCCGCTCCATGAAGGCCGCGGACTCCGCGGCCGAACTGGACGGAAACTCCACGAAATCGATGGTGAACATCCCCGAACGCTACCGCCGCGCACCGACCCGTTCGGGATGGGCGTGCGAACAATCGCCGCCGGTCGACCCGGATGTAGGTGACTGCGCCCTGCACGACGACACTCGGACCCAGCGGCAGCGCCGAAGCGAGCGCGTCGAACAGAGGAGACGGTGGTTACCTTCAGCCGGTCGCACCCGCAGGCCGCGTTACCGCAACCACGGTGACGATGTCGTCAATTCCGGCAAAGTCTTTCGGGTTCGTCGTGTACAGCGGCACGTTGTTCCGTGCCGCAGTCGCAGCGAGGCCGGCCTCAGCCTGCGCTGATGGTGGAGATCAGTGTCCGGCCGGCGATGGATCGGGTGGTGATGATCTGGGTGAAGATGCTCGCGCGGTCCGCGGGGGGCTGCTGGGTGAGGCGGACCTCGTACTGGCCGTCGACGGCTGGGACGCGGGTGATCTGCACGCAGTAGCGGGTGCCGGCGGGGACCTTGTCGATGCCGCGCTGGATCTGGGTGGCCGGCGGGACCTGGGCGTCGTCGGCGACCACGGCGCGGGCGGCGAAGCCCGAACGCTGCACGTAGTAGGCGCGTTCGAAGGCGAGGATCGCGTCGGGGCCGGAGGTGGTGCCGCCCGGATCGGTGCCCGACACCACCTCCGGGGTGTTCTGGCTGCGGCAGTCGTCGGTGGCGATCGCGGCCGGCGCCGGGGCGGCGGAGGTCGTCGCGGCCACGCCCGCGGGGATCGGCGTGGCCCGCGGGGATGCCGCCATGGCTGGCGTCTTGTGCCGCCCGGTGTGGATCACCGTGAGCAGCACGCTGACCACCACCACCGCGACACCGAGCATGGCCAGCACGCCGAGGATGCGATCGGATCCTCGCCGCGCGTTGCGATTTCGCGGCCGGCGCACGCGCGGCCCCGGGTTGCCGCCGGAGCGGTCGATCAGCACCGGCACCCGGACCGGTGCGTCGTCCTCGGTGGGATCGATGCGGTGACTGGTCGAGGGCCGGGGTGGCTCGGGCGGCCCGGCCGGGCGCGGATCGAGCCATTCCGCCCAGTCACCGGCGGCCGGTGCGGCGGGTGGCGGCGCGACGGGTTCTTGTCGGCGCGCCCGGCGCCCGCGCCGGCTGGGCTCGGGGATGCGCAACATGGGCAATCCGAGGTCGAACGGATTGTCCGGTGGCACTTCGGGTTCAGAGGGAGTCATCACCGAACTCGCCGATGACGGCGGCCGGAACCAGTTCCAGCGCAGCCGGTTCGGTGACGCCGAGCTGACCACTGTCGGGCTTGGGGGCCGTCGTACCGGGCGACGGCGTCGCGGGCAACGCCATGCCGCCGACCGGGCCGGGATCCTGATGGGCGGGCGCGGGCGCGGCGGTACCGGCGGCCGGTGGTGCGGTCGTCGCCGGGTCCGGTGCGGCGGGACCCGGATCCGGTGGGAGCACCGAATAGTTCGGCGTACTGGGCACACTCGGCCCCGCCGGTGCCGGAGTGCTGCCGAGCCCGGGGAAGGTCGTGCCGGTCGACGGCGGCGCACTCACCGAGGGCGCCGGCGTGGACAGCGAGGGTACCGGGGTAGAACCGGAGGGGGCCGGCGTCGACAGGCCCGGGAACAATGTGCCGGTACCGGACGGCGCGCCCGGGATCGCGACCCCGGTCTGTTCGGTGCCCGTCCCGGACGTGGTCCCACCGGTCTCGGTCGAGGCGGTCCCGTTCGGCTGCGGCAGGTGCAGCAGTTCCGGCACCACGGTCTCCGCCTCGGTGGCGACCGAATCGATAAGGTGCGTACCGAGTTCGGCGATCTTGTCGATCAGATGGGTACCGATATCGACCCCGGCGTTGATGGCCGAGGTGCCCAATTGCACTCCCGCGCTGATCAACTGCTGTTGCAGCTGCAACTGGGCCGCCTGCGCCGGATCGGCCGGCACCGCACCGGTGGCCGTCGCGGCAGGCACCACCGACTGATCCCCGGACCGGTTCGCGCTCGCCGGCGCGGCCCCGGTGTTCGGCGCCGGATCCGGCCCGCCGTACTGGGTGGAATTCGCCGGATCGGTTGCCCCGTACTGGTTCACGCCCGTCTGGTTCGACCCGTCGTACGGCGCCGACACCCCCTGCACGACCGTCATCGGGCCGATGTCGGAGAGCCGCTGGGTGTGGTCGGCCATCTCGGTCTGCGCGGTGGTGACGGCGGTGATCGCGTCACGCAAGGCTTGTGCGGCCCGGTTGATCAGCGCATCGGTATCGGGTGCCGCGGTGGCACCGGCCAGGATGGTCTTCGCGTCGGCCCGGAAGTTCGCGATAATCCGGTCCACCTGGGTGGCGGCGCGGGCGGAGGTGTTCTGCGCGTCGGCCAGCACCCCGAGATAGGCCGGCCCGCGGTCGGTGATGTCGCCGAGCTGAGTCTGCGTGGTGCGCAACGCCGGAACCGCCGCCTGCGCGCCCGGACCCGACCAACTCGATTCGAGCGTGTACACCCCGTCGCGGTGCTGGGATTCGGCATCGGCGTTGTGCGAGGAGGCACTGGTGAGCGCGGTGGTGATGACCGGATTCGGCGCGGGCCGCCCGCTGCCCAGCGCGGAACGCAAGGCCAGCAACGGTTTCACCAGCGCCGCCACGATCGGCGGATCCATGGTGCCGAAATGCCCGGTCGCTACCGAGGTTTGCGCGGCGGGCTGGACCGGGCGCGGTTTCAACAGCCTCACAGCTGCTCACCGACTCCGCGCAGCGCGGCGGCGGACGCGGCGTCGGTCGCCTGCTGCTCGCCGGAATACCCTTGCAGCACAGCACCATACGTGGCCACCAGCTGCCCGGCGGTGGCCATCGCCGCGGCGTGCGTGCCGACCGCCTCGGTGAACCGGGCCGCGAACTCGGCCCCGATCAGGCCCAGATCGTCGGCCAGCACCTGGGGCTGCACGGCCTCGGCGGCGGCCGACGACGCCGACGCCAGTTGTTGCGACACCGTCTGTGCGAGTGCGGTATAGGTGGCCATGGCCACCGGATCGAGTCTCAGCGCGTCCATCAGTTCCCCCTCGCGGGACAGCCTCACAGCGACCGAATACGTCTCCACCATAACCCGCACAAGGGACAGATGCGGCGGGACACCGGATCCCGCACCGTCCCAGCCGAATCCGGTCCGGCGAACGAAGATCAGACCGAGGCGACGAGTTTCGCGAGGTCGTCGGCGATCCGGTGTGCGCGGTCGGCGTCGGTGGCCTCCACCATGACCCGCACCAGCTGCTCGGTTCCACTGGGCCGCAACAGGATCCGGCCGGTGTCGCCCAGCTCGCGCTCGGCCTCGGCGACCGCCTGCCGGACGTCGACGGCAGCGGCCACCGCCGCCTTGTCGGCGACCGGAACGTTGACCAGCACCTGCGGCACCGTCTGCAACACACTCGCCAGATCGGCCAGGGTGCGGCCGGTGTCGGCCATCCGCGCCATCAGTTCGAGCCCGGTCAGCACGCCGTCACCGGTGGTGCCGTACTTCGGGAAGATCACATGCCCGGATTGTTCACCGCCCAAGCTGAATCCACCGCGCCGCAGTTCCTCGAGCACATAGCGGTCGCCGACAGCGGTGGTGCGCAACTCGATTCCGGCCTCGCGCATGGCGATGTGCAGGCCCAGATTGCTCATGACGGTGGCGACCAGTGTGTTGTGCGCCAGATCGCCGGTCTTCTGCATGCCGAGCGCCAGGATCGCCAGGATCGCGTCCCCGTCGACGACCGCGCCGTTCGCGTCGACCGCCAGGCAGCGGTCGGCGTCCCCGTCGTGCGCGAGCCCGAGGTCCGCGCCGTGTTCGAGAACCGCGCGCTGCACCTGCTCGAGATGCGTGGATCCGCAGCCGTCGTTGATGTTGAGCCCGTTGGGCGCGGCATTGATCGCGATGACCCGCGCGCCCGCCTCCTGGTAGGCCGCCGGGCCGACGTCGGAGGCGGCGCCGTGCGCGCAGTCCACGACCACGGTGAGCCCGGTCAGGTCCTGCCCGGCCGCCTCGACCAGGTGCTCGACATAGCGTTCGTGGGTGCCGGCGAGACTGTAGAGGTCCTCGACCTGGCCGTCCGCGCCGGACTGGCTCAGCACCCGGCCGATACCGGCACCGGTCGGGCGGGTGAAGGAACCCGCGCGGACCAGTTCCTCGATCCGGTCCTCGATCGCGTCGTCGAGTTTGTGCCCACCGGCGGCGAAGATCTTGATCCCGTTGTCGGGCATGGGATTGTGCGAGGCGGAGATCATCACGCCCAGGCACGCGTCGTAGGCGGCGGTCAGGTAGGCCACGGCCGGGGTCGGCAGCACGCCCACCGAGAGCACGTCGACGCCGGCCGAGGTGAGACCCGCGGTCACCGCGGCCTCCAGCATCTCGCCACTGGCGCGCGGGTCGCGGCCGACGACCGCCACCGCGCGGCTCTTGCCGCGACTCAGGACCTGTGCGGCCGCCGCCGAAACCTGTAGTGCCAGTTCCGGACTCAACGTCCCATTGGCAAGGCCACGGACCCCGTCGGTGCCGAACAACCGTCCCATACTCTCGCCCCTCATAGGTTCATCTGCGAAGTTTCGGACCGAGGCCGCGCGGACACATCCGGCGTACCCCCGGACGCACCCGGCGAAACCACCGACAACCACCTCGTCCTTACAGCACGAAAGCAGGCGTCCCGGTCCGAAAACGAACGGGAGCGCCTGCTCTCGTACAGGTGCCGGTACGACCGTACCCTGTCCCCCGTGGAGGCAGGAAGGGCACGGTCGCACCCGCGAACATCAGCGCTTCGAGTACTGCGGCGCCTTACGGGCCTTCTTCAGACCGTACTTCTTACGCTCGGTGGCACGCGGGTCACGCGTCAGGAAGCCGGCCCGCTTCAGGGCGGGGCGGTCGTCCGGGGTGACCTCGATCAGCGCCCGGGCGATGGCCAGGCGCAGCGCGCCGGCCTGACCCGAGGGGCCACCACCGACCAGGCGAGCGTGGATGTCGAAGGTCTCGACGCGCTCGACGGTCACCAGCGGGGACTTGACCAGCTGCTGGTGCACCTTGTTCGGGAAGTAGTCCTCGAGGGTGCGGCCGTTGAGGGTGAAGTTGCCCGAACCCGGCACGAGGCGGACGCGCACGACCGCTTCCTTACGACGACCGACGGTCTGCACCGGGCGGTCGATCAGGATCGGCTCGGCGGCGAAGGAAGCCTCGGCCTCGTAGCTGTAGTCCTCGTCGACGACCTCGGCAGCGGCGTCCTCGACGACAGCGTCCTCGACGAACTCTTCGGTGTATTCCTCAGGAGCGGTCACTGGGCCACCTGCTTGATCTCGAACGGAACCGGCATCTGCGCGGCGTGGGGATGCGTCGGGCCGGCGTAGACCTTCAGCTTGCGGGCAATGCTGTTGCCCAGCTTGTTCTTCGGGATCATGCCCTTGATGGCACGCTCCACGAGACGGTCCGCGCGGGTGTCGATCAGCTCGCCCACGGTGCGGGACTTCAGACCGCCCGGGTAGCCCGAGTGGGTGTAGAGCTTCTTGTCCTGACGCTTGTTGCCGGAGACGGCAACCTTGTCGGCGTTGATGATGATGACGAAGTCGCCACCATCGACGTTCGGCGCAAAGGTCGGCTTGTTCTTGCCGCGCAGCAGACCAGCTGCCTGCACGGCAAGGCGACCGAGCACCACGTCAGTGGCGTCGATGACGTACCACTGGCGGGTCACGTCACCCGCCTTCGGGCTGTACGTAGGCACAGTGCTTCCCTGTCTGTCGTCGTGTTCTGCCAGCACAAGGCGTGCGATCGAGGTATCCCGGCGGCCGGTAGAGACCCGGGGCTCGTGGGACGACGCGAGCGAACCCGCGACGTATCGCACGCCGACGGGGTACTTTACCAGCCGCTTCCCGGCCCTCGAAATCGCCCGGGTCAGATGTGCAGCGGCGGGCCGGGGTCGGCGGCCGCGGGCACGATCGGCATCCGGTAGTGCAGGTTCTCGGTGCCGTGGGTGGCGCAGTCGTCGGCGGCGGTCCGCGCCCGCTTGACCGGCGGCGCGGGTTGCGGCGCGCATCCGTCGCGGGCGTCGGCGGGCAGCACGACGTCGGCGACCGGGGCGTGCGTGGTCACCTGGGGTTGCGCCGCGGTGGCGGGCCCCGCACTGCCGTGCAGGCCCACGGTCGCGGCGGCGACCGCGCCGGCCAGCATCGAGGCACCGAACAGGCTGTTGCGCGCCTTGTTCCAGCCCCCACCGGCCTGCTCGGCTCCGCTGGATCCGGTTCCGATCGGGCCGGAATTCTCCGGCGACCGCGATACCCGGGTGGTGGCACCGAAGTCGTCGGCGGACGGCTGGGTGAGCCGCGGCCGGGCGGCCGGCGCTTCCTGCGGCCGGCGGATCTCACCCGATCCGGTGTCGTCGGGGGCGGCGCGGCGGGCCTGCGCACCCGGCGGTGTGGCACCCGGCGGCCGCGGCACCGGGCCGGTCGGCGGCCGGTTCGCCGAAGTACCGGGCTGCATCGGGATACCGGCCGGCGAACTGCCTGGCGCAGCCGCGCCACCGAGCTGTCCGCCCTGCGGCGCGGCGCTACCGCCGTGCGGTCCCTGCGCACCCCAGCCCGGCTGCGGTGCCGGACGGCCCGGCGGTGTGGGCTGCGCCGCTTCACTCTCGGTCACCAGCAGATGAGCCGCGCCGAGGACCAGCGCGTGCATCGGATGGTCGGCCACCCGCAACCGGCTGCCCAGATGGTTCTGGAACGCCAGCCGCAAGGCGTCGTTGAAGCAGACGTTGCCGGTCAGCAGCACACTCGAGGTGTCGGCGCCGATCGAGCGCGCGGCGGCCATCACCTCGATCACGGTGTTGTCGGCGGTACGCGAGTCGCGCAGCGCGTCGGAGGTGATCGGCACCCCGACCGATTCGGTGGGCCGCTCGTCGTCGGCGTCGACGGCGACCACCAGGCATTCCCGGCCGTCGGAGTACACGCCGGTGATGCCGGGGGCCTTACGCCCGCCGGTCGACGGGCGGACCAGGCCGAGTGCCCGCAGGTAGCCCGACAGCGCGACCGATTCCGGGATCGGCTCGGCCGCCACCCCGAGGGTTTCCACCAGCCGGGCGTACTCGTCGACCTTCTCGTCGGGCCAGTCGTCGGGGAACGGGAGGGCGACCACCTCGGGCCGGGCCTTCAGGTGCGCGCCGATCGCGGCGAGCGGGTTGTAGAGCCGGGCGCGGAACACCAGCTCGGCCGGCCAGGTCGCGCCGGCGATCACGATCTGCTGGTGACCGAGGATGTCGCGCACGTCGGAGACCGCCAGGCCCAGATCGGGGCGCCGGCGGTCGAGACCGGCGGTGTGCAGACCGCCCTTCGCGTCCGCCAGCAGGTACGCCGGCGGCGTGAATGTACCTTCCACCTGGACCGGACGGATCGGCATCCCGCCACCGCCGGCAGCGACCGAAACCACATCCCAGCCGAGATGTACGGCCCCCACTCGAGCTGTCACAGCCATAAGTGTGCCTGCCGTCTCGACACCGCGCGCGGCAGGTCGTCCCAATAGCGCGAACAGCGTCGCTGCGACACGATCGCCACTACGCCGAGCTGGATTTCTTCAGCCGCAGCCGCCACCAGGTCACCACCGACAGGACCACTGCGAGGACCACGAGCATGGCGACGTCCAACGCCCAGTAGCCCACCTGGTGTTGCCACAGCGCGTCTTTCTGGGCGGCCGGGAAGATGTTGCGGATGTCGACGGTCGCGGAACCGGCGGCGAAACCCCAGCGCGCGGGGAACAGCCACGACACCTGCTCCATCCCGACCCGGCCGGTGACCGGGATGATGCCACCGGCCAGCACCAGCTGACACATGACCACACCCACCAGGAACGGCAGGGTCTGCTCGCTCGACTTGGACAGCGACGACATGAGCAGCCCGATCACCACCGACGACACCGCGGTCAAGGCGATGGCGATGTACAACTCGACACTGCCGTTGTGGATCAGCACACCCGCGCCCGGCGGCTTCTTGCCGAACACCACCATGGCGACCAGCACCGCCGACTGCAGCAGCGCGGCGATACCGAACACCACGATCTTCGACATCAGGTAGGCCGAAGGCAGCAGGCCGACCGCCCGCTCCCGGTAGTAGATCGGCCGTTCGCCGACCAGGTCACGCACGGTCAGCGTGGAGCCCATGAAGCAGGCGCCCAGGATGAGCACGATGAGCAGTGTCTGCACTTCACCGCCGCCGGTGGGCACGAAGACCGGTGCGCCGTCGGCGCCGGTGACCTGGGTGAGCGGCCCGCGCGCCAGACCGTTCTTCCCGGGCACCACGAGGGTCAGCACACCGAGCAGCAGCGGCAGCACGATGAGGAAGATCAGGTAGCCGCGGTCGGCGAAGATCAGCCGCACCTGCCGCCGGGACAGGGTCGAGAACTGTTTCCACGCACTGGATTTCGGCGGGGCACCGGTGTCGCCGCGCGGGGTGACCGGTGGTGGCTGAGTGGTCGCGGCTTGGCGGGAACGGTAATTGGCGAAGGCGCCGTCCGGATCGGCTGCGACCCGGCCGAAGATGTCGGCCCAGTCGCTGGTGCCGAGGAATTCGCCGACCGCGCTGGGCTTTCCGCAGTACGCGGTCTTGCCGCCGGGCGCCAGCAGCAACACCTGGTCGCACATGTCGAGGCAGGCCACCGAGTGGGTGACCACGATGACGGTGCGGCCGGCGTCGGCCAGTTCCCGCAGCATGACCATGACCTGACGGTCCAACGCCGGGTCCAGACCCGAGGTCGGCTCGTCGAGGATCAGCAGCGACGGACCGGTCAGCAGCTCGAGGGCGACCGAGGCGCGCTTGCGCTGACCACCGGAGAGCTTGTCGACCCGGGTGTCGGCGTGCTGGGTGAGCGAAAGCTCTTCCAGCACACCGTCGATGACCTGCTTGCGGTCTTCCTTGCTGGTGTCGGCGGGC
Source organism: Nocardia stercoris (assembly GCF_003696265.1). Classification (GTDB taxonomy): domain Bacteria; phylum Actinomycetota; class Actinomycetes; order Mycobacteriales; family Mycobacteriaceae; genus Nocardia; species Nocardia stercoris. The sequence goes on from NZ_RFFH01000006.1 coordinate 249,798, forward strand.
AGTCGCAGCTGGGCCGCGAAGTTCAGTGCCTGGCGGACGGTGAGCTGGCGGTGCAGCACGTCGTCCTGCGGGACCATGCCGATCCGGGAGCGCATCGCCTCGTATTCGGCGTGCAGGTTGCGGCCTTCGAAGGTCACCACACCCTGGGTCGGATGGGTAAGGCCCGCAATCAGTTTCGACAGCGTGGACTTGCCGGCGCCGGAGGGGCCGATGAGCGCGGTCAGCGTCCCGCGACCGGCGCGCATGTTGACGTCGACCAGCAGCTGCTTGTGGCCCTCCACGGTGAACGCCACGCCGTGCACGTCGAGTCCCTGCTCGGCGGCGGGCTTCTCACGCAGGACGAGAATGCCGTCCTTGACGGCGAAGTCGGCGTTACCGATGGTGACGACGTCGCGTTCCCGCAGCACCGTGCGGGTTTCGCGGCGGCCGTTGACGAACGTACCGTTGGCCGAACCGGCGTCCTCGATGACCAGACCCTCGGGCGCCTTCACCAGACGCGCGTGCCGGCGCGAGGCCAGCGGGTCGTTGACCACGATGTGGTTGTCGCTGGTACGACCGATGTTCAAGCCACTGGCCGGAATTCGGTCGGCCTTGGCGATCGGGCCGCTCGGCGGCCGCTGCCGCACCGGGGGCAGCGAAGAGGTGTCGGCCTTGCGGGTCATGTTGATGTTGTCGGTCTCGGGGCGCGGCTGCTGCTTGCCGAGGTCGTTGCTCACCGGCGGGCGCAGCTGGTTCGGCTGGCGCGGCGGCACATTCTGCATCGGCCCGCTCTGCGGCGGCGTGGGTGGCCGGTTCTGGGACGGCACGACGGGCTGCTGGTAGGCCGGGGTGGCGGGGCGCGGCTGCTGGTGCGGTCCCCGGTTGGGTTGCGCGCGGTTGTCGAACTGGCCGTGTCCCTGCTGTGGCGGGCCCGGCCGATTCTGCTGCGGGAACTGGGGGTGCGACGGCTGCGCCTGCCGGATCAGGTCGGGATCGACCACCCGGGTCGCGGCCGCGGCCGGGGGGCGGCTGGGCGGAACCAGCTGCACCGCGGGTCCGGTGTGCGCGTCGCCGAGCCGGATCAGCAGCGGCCGGTCGACCGGAACCTCCTGCGTGATCCGGCGAGCGTCCAGGAACACACCGTTGGTGCTGCCGTTGTCGGCCAGTACCCAGGCATTACCCTTCCAGGCGAGCACGGCGTGCACGCGCGAGACGAGCGGGCTGTCGACGAACAACGTCACCTCGGGCGCCCGCCCCATGGTGACCTGCTGACCCGGCTCGAACGCCCGGTCGGTTCCCTCGTAGCGCACGGTGATTCTCTGCGCCCCCGGTGATGACATGGCCCGGATAATATTCGATCGGCCGGACATCGGTGCGGGGTGAATCCGTACCGGCCGCGGGGCGCGCGGTATGGAGTGGACAGACGGGTTGCGGTAGTGGGGAAACGTCGGGTGATCGCGGCGCTGGGGGTGCTGGCGATCGTGGCGGGTGCGACGTCGGGATGTGTGAGAACCATAGACGGCCACGGAGTATCGGTGTACGACAACGCCTTCCAGGTGGCCGGGCTGCCGACGACCGGTGGCCCGTCGGGGCCGCGCCCGGGCGCACCGGCGAGTACCCGGACCGCGGTGGGCGGCGACGGCGGCGAGTTCGACGCGACCGCGCTGAACGCGATCGACGATATCGAGGCCTACTGGCGCGACGAGTATCACACCGAATTCGACGGCACCTTCGCCCCGCCGGCCACGTTCTACTCCTGGAACGCGCGCGCACCGCGGGTGGACGAGACCCAGTTCTGCGGTGCGACAACGAATCACCTGGTCAACGCCGCGTACTGTCGCAACGACAATTCGATCGGCTGGGATCGCGGGCTCCTGATGCCGATGATGAAGACCAGTTTCGGCCCGATGGCGGAGGTGATGGTGCTCGCCCACGAGTACGGTCACGCAATTCAGTCAATGGCGCATCTGGTCGGTCCGAACGATCCGATGATCGTCCGGGAACAGCAAGCGGACTGCTTCGCCGGCGCGTTCATGCGGTACGTCGCCGAGGACAAGGCCGCGCATTTCGTGCTGAACACCTCCGACGGCCTCAACAGCGTTCTGGCCGCGACGGTTTCGATCCGCGACAACAATCCCGGCGACGTGGAGGCGGTGCACGGCTCAGCGTTCGAACGGGTCAGCGGCGTGCAGATCGGGTTCACCGACGGACCCGCCGGATGCAAGAAGATCGACCTGGCCGACGTGAACCGCCGCCGCCACGGGCTGCCACAGAGCTTCGACGGCGACCAACAGCACGGGCAGCTCGCGGTGACCAGGCGCACGCTCACCGAACTGAGCCGGGCCCTCACCGCGCTCATGCCCATCCCCGCGGCACCGGTGTTCGACTATTCGGGCGCGCAGCTGCCCTGTGCGGACGGCAAGGGCACCGAACCGGTCAGCTACTGCCCCACCAGCAACACCATCGGCACCGACGTCCCGGCACTGGCCCAGCGTGGCCAGGTACCGGCCGATCAGGACGAGTTCCCGGCCCGGATCGACGGCGACTACAACGCCTACGTCGTATTCGTCTCCCGCTACACGCTCGCCGTCCAGCACGCCGCCGGCCAGGAACTGACCGGCGCCAAGGCCGGATTGCGCGCCGCCTGCCTGTCGGGGGTGATCTCGGCGAAACTCGCCGACCCCACCCGGACCGCCGCCGCCGGCGACATCGCCCTGTCCGCGGACGATCTCGACAAGGCGGTCTCCGGCTTGCTCGCGGACGGCTTGGCCGCCAGCGACATTCAGGGAAACACGGTGCCCAGCGGATTCTCCCGCGTGGACGCCTTCCGCGCCGGCGTCCTCGGCACCGAGCAAACCTGCGAGTCCCGCTACGCGTGAGGCTCCCCCGCCTCCCCGGGTTTTTTGCGGGCGGCTGGGTGCCGTTGGCGGTTTCGTACCCGTGGCGGCGGTGGGGGTGCGAAGCGATTTTGGGCGTACCCGGTGAGTTACCCGAGCCGCACGAAATCAGTTGCCGCCTTTGGGTTGCGGTTTCGGCCTTCGGTTCACGGGTTCGGATGCGCGCCAGCGCATCTCGTCCTCGCGACGTCGGCGGGCGTGCGTAGGTGCTCGGTCAGCCGAACGGTGGTGGTGTTGTCGGATCCAAGCGCAATACTCGGTTGCCCAGCATCACTTCGGTGCCGTGTTGCAGAGGAATGGGCTGGTTCGGTTGGACGCGAACCCATTCCGGGTAGCCGGGGGGACGGATGCGGGTGCCGTTGGTCGAACCGCGGTCCACGACCGTCACATCCCAGTTGATCAGGCGGAATTCGGCGTGGGCGCGGGACATTCCGCCGGAGGCGTCGTCGATCCGGATGGGCAGCAACCCGTTTCGGGCCGCATCCGAGGTCTCCGGTTCGCGGCCGATCACCACGTCCACCGCCAGCGGGATGGTGGTGCCGTCGTCGAGCATCAGCACACCCAGCGGCGGGCGCAGCACCTCGGTCGGGGCCTGGGTCTGGTCGACCGGCATGCCGCACACCGTGCAGAACGCCGCCCGCGGATCGGAGGGATGCGACCGAGCGCACTTGAAGCCCAGCACTTTCAGCGCCGACAGGTCGGCCTTGGCCGTGGCCTCCAGCCGGCGTTCCAGATCCGGGTCGGGCTGCGGTAGCGGCGGCGGCGTGGCCTGCGGCTGCGGCAGTGGCGGCGGGGTCGCCGGCTGCGCGGCGGTCGGCTGCGGCAGTGGCGGCGGGGTCGCCGGCTGCGCCGCGGTCGGCTGCGGGAACGGCGGCGGGTTGGTCGGCGGCACCGGCTCGAACGGCGGGCGCTGCTGTGGGCGCTCGCCCTGCGGCCGACTCTCCGGCTGCGGCCGACCGACGACGTCGAGTTGCTGTGCGGTGGGCGGCTGTTGGGGCCGCGGTCGCTGGGTGAGCATGGTCGGGCCGTCCTCGTCGCGGGCTCGCGCCCGGTCGGCACCGAACCAGGCGATCGCCCCCGACCCGGGCAGCACGCCCTCGGTCAGCGCGCCGATCCCCCGCTCCGGCAACGCGGGCACCTGTCCGCTGTCGTCGTCGAGGAACACCGCGACGGCGTGCGCCGGCTGTTCCACCACCCGGTCGATGGTGAAGGCCGCGTCCACACCGCGATAGGTCTCGATGCCGTCGGCCCCCGCGAGCAGCGCGGTCACCCGGCCGTGCAGGAAGATCGCCACCCCGCCGGTGTCGGCGGTCGAGAGGATGCCCAGATCGATGGCCCGCTCGGGAATGATCTGGTCCGCGTCGCGGATCAGCCACCGGGTCGCCTCCCGGGCGATCAGCCGGCCCGGGCCGTCGGGCGCCTGGTCGGCCGCCTCGGATACCAGTGCGGCCAGGGCCTCGGCAGCCTGCAGCGCCGGCGACGCGGCGGTCAGCGGACCGCGCTCGCGGTGCCCGACCACCACGATCACCCCGGACACCCGCACCACGACATGGTTGCCCGCAACCACCTCGACCTGCGCACGCGTCACCACCCGATCAGGTTAGCGCCCGTGGCGCGGTTCGCGACCGCTGCCGCCATAAGGGCCTGTGACCTGCGCCGACTCCGAACGCTGAGAACGGATGCTATGTTCGTCGGGCGGCGAACCGGCACGCACACGAGGGTTCGTACGGCATGAGTTCCACGGGAGGGGGACCATCGTGCGCAGATCTTCCGGTGCGCTGGCGGCGCTCGTCCTGGTCGCGGGGCTGGTGACGGCGGGGTGCGGCAGTCACGGTGGCGCAGCCACTCCCGCCGAGGCCGCGGTCGACCTCAGCACGCTCGATGTCGGCCCCTACAAGGCGGAACCGGGCACCTGGGACAAGCCCCGCAATACGGCCCAGGCCATTGCCATGGAGGCCGAACGCCTGGGCAATGTGGTGCCGCTGCCGTCCGACATCGATCCCGCCTTCCAGTACATCGGCGCCCAGAACAGCCTGGTGCTCACCGACGACATCAAAGGTTCGGTGATCTCGGACTTCTGGAAGGACGACCATTTCGCCGAGGACGGCCCCGGCTACGCGGGCGGTTTCGCCACCTACGCCCGCGACGACGCGCACAACAACGGCACCGAACTGCTCAATGCCGTCCTCATTTTCGGCACCCCGGACCAGGCCGCCGCCGCGGCGACCGCCTATCAGGCGCGTGCGTTCGCCGCACCGGCGACCGACGGCCTCGGCGATACCCCCGATCCCGCCCAGCCGGCCAACGAGGTCGTGCCCATCGCCAAATACCCGGGCGCGCACGCGCATTGGCGGCCCGGTCAGCAGGCGATCTTCAGCTGGTTCGCGTTCCGTAATTTCGTGGTGTTCACCTCGGTGTACGGGCAGGACGCCATCGCGTTGCACCATGCCGACCGCGCGGTTCTGATCGACCTGGTCACCCACAGCCTGGACGCCGAATCGGCTGCCCTGCAGAACTACAACTCGACGCCGCCGGACAAGCTCACCGATCAGCCGATGGATCCCGACGGGATGCTGAACCGCACCCTGGAACGTCCCAAAGCGGCCACCGGCGAATGGGTGAATCCGCCGGGCGTCTACAACGCCCGTGCCGCACTGAATTTCACCGACGACCAGAAGGGCGACAAGGTCTGGTTCGAGCGCGACGGCGTGGATCGCTTCTCCGACTACGGAACTCGCCTCTACCGGACCCGCGACGCCGCGGCCGCCCTGGACGCACGTGACGAATTGGGCGGCGGTAGTAAACATTTCAAACCTTCGGAGGCGCCGAAGAATCTGCCCGCAGCGATCTGCCGCGAGTACCGCGGCAAGGAGCTCGGCACGATCCGCTACTACTGCGCGGTGAATTACGGCCGCTACGCGGCGATGTCGTGGTCGGACCAGCTGCTCGACGCTCAACAGCGCATCTCGGCGCAGTACGCGATCCTGGTGAAGGCGAAGTGATGAAGCGATCGATGCGCATCCTGGCGACGGCGCTGGTCGCGGCCGCCTGCACCGTGACCGTCAGCTCCTGCGGCACGGCCGCGAACAAGCCCACCGCGGGCGAGATCGACGTCCGCACTCTCGATGTCGGCAAATACCCGATCGAACCGCTGGACATCAACGCTGATCAGGAGCCCGGCACGCTGGACTGGTCACAGGCCGGCTCGGTGCAGATGGCCGAGGTGGTGGCCACCCCGGATCAGGTCGACCCGAAGCTGATCTACAACGCCGGGGAATACCAGTCCGAGTCGTTCACCGCCGCGGTCCCCAAGCAGATCCTCGGTGATTCCGATCTGCTGGGCCCGATACTGCAGCGCGACCACATGTACTTCGGTTTCACCACAACGGGTTTGGACAAGGCGTCCAACGACTTCTCCGACTACCACTGGCCCGCTTTGAGTTCCCCGGGCAAGGGCTTGGCCATCTCGGTGATGCAGTTCGGCACCGAGGACGACGCCAAACGCGCCGCCACCGACCTCTACAACGCCCGCTTCGACACCTACCACGACCAGAACCAGCCGGTGCCGCTGCCGAAATACCCGGACGCACACGCCCAATGGCAGCCCGGTGTCGCCTCCCTGGAGGCCTTCCTCCCGCACGGCCGGTACGTGACCGTGGCAATGGTGGCCACCCCCACCGCGGACCTCGGTGCCCTCACAGCCCTGGCCCAGCAGACCTTCGACGTCCAGCAGCCCCTGCTGGACACCCGCAAACTGATCAGCGACATGGACGCGGTCCGGCTCCCGCTGGACCCGGACTACCTGCTCAGCCGCACCCTGAACCCGGAACAGTCCGAGAGCCCGTCCTTCGACGACGTCAACCTCGCCGTCGGCGCCCATACGTACCTGCACTACACGATGGACCGGCACGCGTCCCGCACAGTCCTCGACGCCCTCGGCGCCACAGCCGTGGCCCGCACCGACGCCGCCGTCGTGGTCAAAGCCCGCGACACAGCCACCGCGAAAAAAGCCGTCACAGAACACCTCTCCACCCGCCCCAACGGCGCCCCCGCCGACGCCCCACCACGAGTACCGGATTCGGCCTGCATGGAGTACCCGAACTCCTCCAGCTCCCGCTACACCTGCATGGTCGCCTACCGCCAATACGTCGGCTACGTCCAAGCCGGCCAACTGACCGACGCCCAACAACGAGCCGCCGCCCAGTACGCACTACTGGCCAACAGCCAGTGGGAGTGAGCGGGAAGCATCCGTGCCGTCGCCTGGGTGAGGTTCGCTGACCTGCCGAGTCGCCACGCACCGACGAAATTCGGTCGAGGACTCCGGGGTGGTGGATGTTAGGTTCGAGACGTAAGGCGGGAACGCGCGGGGGTCGGCAGCTCGCCGGGGAGGGAAGTCGTGCGTAGTTCAGTGGGGTTGGTGACTGCACTCGTCGTGGTGATGGCGATGGTCACGGGCGGGTGTGGGGACCACGCGGGCAATGGGGTGAGCGATCCCGTCGTCGATCTCAGCCAGCTGGATGTCGGGCCCTATGACCCTGAGCCGCATCCGTTGCCAGCGCCGAAGAACGCGGCCGAGGCGGCACTGTACGAAGGAATACGGCTGGGGAACGTTCTTCCTTTGGCTTCGGACATCGACCCGAAGTTCAAGTACTCCGGAATCCAATCCGGTCTGGTCCTTGGAGCCGGCCCGGACGTGAAGAACGACTTTGTCGGCGCGCTGTGGGCCGACGATCAATTCAGTGAGGACGCTCCTGGCTATATTGGCGGATACACCACATACGGCACCGACAGCCCACACACCCTGGGCAACCAACTGGTCAACGCCGTGATGATCTTCGGCAATGAGCAGCAGGCGACCACGGCAGCAGCGGCCTTCTCGGCACGCGCCTTCAGCGACTCTCACGCCGGCATTTACGGCACACCCACCGACGCCTACGGTAATCAGCTTCCGGACACTGCGAACGAAGAACTTCCGATCGCCAAATACCCGGGCGCACACGCACACTGGAAGTCCGGGTGGCAGCAAGTCCACAGCTGGTACCCCACTGGGAAGTTCGTCGTGTACACGGGGTACCGCGGTCAGGCCGACCTGAAGCTCGGTCACGCCAACCGGACTGTACTGACTCAATTCGTATCGGACAGTCTCGATCACGTGGTCCCGGCACTGCAGAAGTTCACTCCCACCCCACCGGATCAGCTGATGTCGGTTCCGGTGGATCCCGAGAAGATGCTGGAGCGAATGATGCGCCCACCACGAGGGGACAGCGACGACGCGAAGCTGCAACCGGTGGTGTACAACGCACACACGCAACTCAACTTCGAATCCGATCAGGAAGTGGCACGCGCCAGGTTCGATCGCGACGGCATCGATCTCATCGCCGACTACATGACTGTGCTGTATCGCACGCGCGACTCCGCGGCGGCCCTCGAAGTTCGCGATGAACTCGGTGGACCGCACCGGCACAATCGCGCCGCCGCGCCACCGAAGGGTCTGCCACCTGCGCTGTGCCGCGAAGACTTGACTGCGGGCAGGATGGCCAACCGCTTCTACTGTGCGGTGAAGTACGGGCGCTACGCCACAATGTCGTGGTCCAATCAGCTGACCGATGCCCAGCAGCGTATCTCGGCGCAATACGAGATCCTGGTGAAGACGAAATGACGACCATGCGCGGCCTCGCAGTCCTGATCATCGCCATCCTGACCGCCGTGTCGCTGTCCTCCTGCAGCGTCGTGTCCGGCGGACCGACAGCGGGCGAGATCGATGTTCGAACTCTCAATATCGGCAAGTATCCGGTCAAGCCACTCGACATCAACAACGACGCGGAACCCGGAATGCTCAGCTGGTCACAAGTGGGCAGCCTGCGCTTGGGCGAGGATGTCGCCACGCCGGATCAAGTATCGCCCGGACTGGTATCCAACGGTGACTATCACCCTCGGACCTTCAGCGCCCAGAGCCCGGCGAAGGATCTCGGAGACTCGAGCGACATGCAGTCGGTCGCACAACGGCACCGCCTGATGTTCGGTTTCGAATCCGAAGGGTACGACACAGATACCATTTTCGCCCGCTACGATTGGCCGTACATGGCCCAGAACGGTACCGGTCTGAGCATCATGGTCATGCAGTTCGGCTCCCCCGCAGAGGCATCCGCCGCCGCCACCGAATTCTACGAAGCAGATTTCGGACGGTACCAAGACCAGAACCAGCCTGCTCCGATTGCGAAATATCCTGATACACATGCCCATTGGCGTCCAGGGACGCCCACACTGCGGAGTTTTCTGGCACATGGTCCCTATGTGACGGCCCTGCTCGTGGCAACTCCCACCGCAGATCTCACTGCACTAACCATGTTGGCCCAACAGGCCTATGACGTACAACTACCGAAGCTCGATGCACGCAACCTGATCACCGACGAGGACGCGGTACACCTTCCGCTGGACCCCGACCACATCCTCAGCCGAACCCTCAATCCTTATGCGTTCGAGATGCCGCTGGGAAGTTCCAACGACCAGAACACCGTCGTCGGTCCGCACACGCTCCTCAACTATGAACCGAACTTCGTGCGAGCGAAGCAGACGTTGGACGCGCTCGGGGTTACCTCGGCTGCATTCACCGACTCCGCGCTCGTACTGCGTACCGCCGACCCCAACCATGCTCGAAAGGCCGTCACCGATCATCTCACAATGGCGGTCGACGGGTCAGTGGTCGACGTACCGCCCGGCGTTCCCGACGCGACCTGTCTGCAGTACACCGGGTGGGCCGGAATCGGTTCGGATGACGGCTTTAAATTCCTCTGCATCGTGGCGTACCGCCAGTACGTCGGTTACGTCGCCTCCCTGCAACTGACGGACGCGCAGCAGAAGGCTGCTGCCCAGTACGCATTGTTCGCAAACAGCCAGTGGGAATAGCCCAGGCACGCGGCTCCGCCCAAGACCATGATCAGCACCTCGACCGGAATCAGACCAGCCCGGTATGCTCCGGCAGAGGTTGTCTCCCCCACCGTACGAGCAGGAGTTTGTGACAGATGGCGATGAGTCCCGGCACCATCGTCGGTGGGTACCGAATCCAGCGCCTGCTCGGCCAGGGCGGCATGGGCGCGGTGTACCTGGCGAAGCACCCGAGTCTGCCGCGGATGGACGCGGTCAAGGTGCTGTCCTCGGAGATGTCCAACGACGCCGAGTTCCGCGGCCGTTTCGAGCGCGAGGCCAATCTGGTTGCCGCGCTGGATCATCCGAACATCGTCTCGGTGTACAACCGGGGCGAGGAGAACGGCCAGCTGTGGATCGCCATGCAGTACGTCGACGGCACGGACTGCTCAGCGGAACTGGCCCGCGACCCGCACTCGATGACTCCGCTGCGTGCGCTGCGCATCGTCACCGAAGTCGGCAAGGGCCTCGACTATGCCCACCGGCGCGGGTTGCTGCACCGCGACATCAAGCCCGCGAACTTCCTGCTGGCCAAGGGTGACGACGACGAGGAGGAACGAGTCTTCCTGGCCGACTTCGGTGTCGCCAAATCGGAAGAGGACACCAACGAGCTCACCCAGACGGGCAGCTTCGTGGCCACCATCGCGTACGCGCCTCCGGAACAGCTGCAGGGCGGTTCCGTGGACCACCGCGGTGACATCTACAGCCTCGCCTGCTCGTTCTACAAGCTGCTGACGGGCCAGAACCCTTATCCGGCAACACAACCGGCGATGGTGATGATGGGTCACCTCTACGAGCCGCCGCCGCGCCCCACGGCAGTAAATCCGCACTTGCCTGCCGGACTGGACCAGCTGTTCGCCAAAGCGATGGCCAAGAACCCGGCCGACCGTTTCAATACCTGCCGCGAATTCACCGAGGCAGCGACGGCAATCCTCAAGCCGGGTTACCAGCCGACCGGCAGCCACACTGCACCGTCGTACCCGATCCAGACCTACGCGCCCACCGGCACGGATCCTCGTGGGGCACAGGTTAATCCGACCACCGGATCGTACGGGCAGACCTACTCCCAGCAGTACGGGCAGGCGGGCAACTACACCCAGACCGGGAACTACGGCCAGACGGGGAACTACGGCCAGGCCGGCGGCTATCCGCAGCAGCCGCCCGCCTCCTCCGGATCCTCGACCTCACTCACGCTGAAGCCGACCACCCAGCCCCGCCGCAAGCTGATGATCGGCGCCGGCGCTGCGGTCGTCGTGGTTCTGGCCATCGTCATCGGGATCGTCGCCACCAAGGGCAGCAGCCCGAGCACACCCGCCGCTTCGTCGACCTCGAGCGCGGCCCCTGCCATCGCGACGCCCGGCACCTATACCTCACCGGACCAGGCCGCCAAGGCCAACCCTCTGTTCAAGGGCAAGTCCGTCACCATCGTCGATGTCACGAACAACGACAAGATGGCCATCTATCTGAGCAGCACACCCCAGACCCAGTTCATGGAGGCCCTGGGGTTCGTCTACAACCTGAACTACTCCAAGTCCGGGGACGAGCCGTCGCCGCGCCCGCTGAGTGACACCGACTACAACGGTATCGAAGCGTCCTCGGACAGCTACATTCTCGCCGTCCGCAGCGATGCCCAAGCCGGCAACGGTGGCCTGCTCGGCATTCCGTACCAGCTGCAGAGTTCGCGAGCGAAGGTCATCCCGCTCGACGACCCGGCGGCGGTGTCGGCTATGCGGAACTGGAGTCCCGGCTCGCAGCAGATACTGCTGGACAAGCTGGTCCCGGCGCTGCAAAAGGGCGTCACGAAGTAAGGCCGCCGGGGGGGACATCATGCACAGGGCAACAGCTATTTTCGGCGTGTGCCTGATCGCGGTGGTGCTGGCCGTGAGCGGGTGCGGTTCGAGCACACCGAAACCGCCGCCGCCGGCGCCGGTGGATCTGAGCCAGCTGGACGTCGGTAACCTGCCGACGCAACCGAAGGACTTCGGCAAGACCACGACGGTCGACAAGGGCCGCTTGGTCGAGGCCGCCCGCCTCGGCAATTACGTCCCCCTGCCGGCGGAGATCGACCCCGCGCTGAAGTTCGCGCCGGGCGGGACATCCGGTGTCGTGCGTGAGTTCATCTCCTTCGACTCCGCCGCGATCCGCCTGCGAACGAACGCCGACCCCGGCGCATTCACCGCAGCGGCTCCCGGATTCGTCTCGGGGTTCGTGATCAGTGGATCGACCGACCGCATCGGAAATCTGGCGGTCGACGTCGACAACGTCGTCATGATCTTCACCGATGACAAGGCAGCAGCGGCCGCCGCCACCGGGATGGGCAACGCCGATTTCGCCGACGGGGCCGGGAAGAACCGGGTCACCATAGACCAGTATCCCGGCGCCCTCGCATACACCGGAACGTCCGCGGGGGTACTGACCTCTTGGTTCCCGTATCGCAACTACGTGATACTCACCGCCGTCGACGATAATGTGCTGAGCGAGATCAACTTCTTCGACGGCCCGGGTGGTAAGCCGAAACCATTGGACCCCAACGATCTTCCCCGGCTCACGAAGTGGGTCACCGAGACTATCCATGCTCTCGGACCACAGCTGGACAAGTTTCCGCTCACCCCACAGGACAAGCTGACCGACCTCGACGTGGATCTGGACGGCGTACTGAGCCGCACCCTACCGACCGCGGTTGCCGACACGTCGAGCTTCAACGGCGGAATCCCCGCTGCCTACGACGCGCACGGTGGCCTGCAAGTATCCCGCTGGCCCGACCACGATATCGACCTCTTCCGGGAAACCGGCGTGGACCGGGTCGCCAAGAACGGCGGAACCGTCTATCGCGCAAAGGATCCGGAGTCGGCGGAGAAAATCGCGGTCGCGCACACGACGCTGGGACGGACCTATCGACCGGCCGCCGCACCGCGCGGCCTACCGAACGCGCGCTGCACCGAGGACCGGCTCGCCAATCAGTACAACCAGCTACCCCGCTTCTACTGCTCGGTGACCTTCGGACGCTATGCGGCTGACGTCGCAGCCACCCAGCTCGCGGACGCGCAACAGCGGATCTCGGCACAGTACGCGATCCTCGTCAACAGCAAATGATCGAGGACAGAACCGAAATCATGTGGGCACGAGCAGCTTCCGTCGCGGTCATCCTGGCTACCGCCCTGTCCGCCACGAGTTGCGGCACGCACACGGCCGGTACCGCCCGCCCCGCCGAACCAGACGTCCGCACCCTCGACGTGGGGCAGTATTCCACTGATCCCTTGGATCTCCGCTCGACCTATTACCCGACCTACCTCGATGCCAAGGAACTCGCTGTCGCACGGCTGGCCGACCAGGTCCTCACCGGCGAGGAGATCGACCCCAAGCTGAAATTCGGGCTCGGAAGCAAGGCGGTCACCGAAGGATACGACACATCCGTGGATCCCGCGGCCCTCGACGACAACGGGCTCATGTTCGGCTTCGCGTCCGCGGCGACCGATCGCGAATCCGACCGGTACGGGGGCACTCCGCACGACGGTCTCGGCGCCACCTTGCTGGTCATGCAGTTTCCGACCGCAGACAACGCCGCCACCGCCGCCGCCCAGATCGACGAACGAGGCTTCGCTGGAGCGGCGGGGAGCCAGCATCTACAGCTCGCCGATTACCCTGCCGCACACAGCTATTGGAATCCCGATACTCCGACACTGCACTCGACCGTCGCCCACGGCCAGTATGTGGTCAGCCTGGTGGTGCAGCAACCCACAGCCGATCCGGCCGCACTGACCCGGATGGCCGCGACCGCCTACGCCGCCCAGCTGCCGAAGCTGGACGCACTCGCGCCGCTGACCCCAGAACAGATCCTGCGCCTGCCGTTCGACCCGGACCGCATGCTGCTGCGCACGCTGAATCCGGACGGCTTCACCATTCCTTCGTTCACCGACCGAATCTCGGGGGAACCGGCCGGCTTGCTGCATCAGAGCCGCGACCGCGACTATTGGCAGCATCTGCTGGCACGGGAAGGGGTCGATCGTTTCGCGCTGACCTCCCTGCAGACGCGGGCGATCCTGCTGCGCAGCCGTGATTCGGCCAGTGCCGATCGCCTGGCCGAGGAGATCGTGCACCACGGCTACCCCGGTGACACCGCACCGCCGCCCGGAGTGCCGACCGCGAAATGCGGTGAGAAGAAGCCCGACGACGACGATTACCACACGAAACGGTTCCGCTGCACGGTGTCGTACCGGCAGTACGTCGCCTGGCTGGACAGTGATCAGCTGCAGGATGTACACCAACAGGCTGCCGCACAATACGCGCTGCTGGCCAACAGTCAGTAGCTTCCTGCCCCCGAATACACCTGTGCCCCGGGCATTTCGAGATGACCGGGGCACAGTCGCACGTGCGACTCCAGGCTCAGTGGAACAGCTTGGAGAGGTTCTGGTCGGTGTTCTGCAGGTCGTCGTTGCCCGCGCCGACCGTCTGACCGGCCGAGTGCAGCGTGGTCTTCAAGTCGGTCATCCGCTCGTTCCAGTTGCCCAGTTTCTGCTGGAACGAGTCGTTCATCTGGCCGTCGGCCTGCTCGCAGTACTGCTGGACGCCCTTGTAGAACTCCTGCAGGTCGGCCTCGAGCGCGCCGGCCTTCTTGACAATGGCGTCGGCCAGCTCGTTGACCTCGTGGAACTTGGAAAAAACGACACCGGGATCGGTGGCCATGATTGAACTCCTAGGTTCGAAAGTGAGAGAGAGTGTCCGCAGCTCAGAGGCCGGGCAGATCCAGCGAGCCCATGAGCTGCGACACCTGGGCCTTGTTGGTTTCGTCCTGAGCCTGGAAGGTCTTGCCCGCAGTCTTGAGGCTGTCGGCGGTCTGCATGAGGGTGTCGTTCATCGACTTGAACTTGTCCGTGAACGAATCCATGAGCGTGATGAACGCGTTGGCCGCAGTGCCGCCCCACTTCGACGGGATCGCGTCGGTTTCGGTCCGCAACTCAGTGATGGCCTTGTTCAGAATGTCGTGCAGGTCGGTGAAGTCCTGGACCTTCTGGTCGAGCTGTTCCTGGCTGTACTTCATGTTTGCCGCTGCCATGTGCAACTCCTCTTTCGCTTGTAGATCAACGTCCCAGTTGCCCAGTTGACCTAGTTCATTCACTTGGACGCACTCACAGCCACACCGGTTCCGACCGGACCCCGAGATACATGTGATCTGCGCCACAGCTTCGCCAGTGGGCAACGGACCGAACGGAATCGACCCGCGGATCCCCCGCACGCGGACGTACCGATCGACGAGTCATGAGTTCGAACCCCCTCCCCCCTTGCCATCTGCGCCGGGTGCGAACCCTGGCGTCGACTGGCTCAGCATACCCCGGCGTTCCCAGCCGAGCATCCCTGATTCTCGGCTCCCGCAGGCCTTCTTGCCGCGGCTACTGCGGGAAGAAGCTCGCCTCCGGCTGACAGGTCAGGTCGCCGGACGGCAGCACACCGGTCGAAAGATAGGTGTTCGCGGCGTCGTTCACGCACGGGCTCAGGCCGGGCCGGAAGGCGCCGTGAATCCTGGTGTTCTCCAACGTGACCAGCACAGATCCCCTCAATTCCTGGTGGGCGGCAACACCTTCCCAGTAGGCGGTGCGCGGGTCGTGGTCGGAGGCCAGGATCAGGGCCGGAACGTCGTTGTGCACCTCGGTGGTCGGCTCGAGCGGGTCGGGCCAGAACGCGCAGGCGGTGATGTCGTTGGCGAAGGCGCCGAACACCGGCTGGGTGGCGCGGGCCGCGTCGACCTGCGCCAGATACCAGGACGGATCGCGCGGCGCCGCCCGGTCACCGCACATGACCGCGGCCTCCGCACCGGGTTCGATGCGGGCGGATCCGGCTGTGCTCTTCAGCAATTCGTTCATGTCGACCGGCTGACCGTCGACCGCCCGGTCCACCACGGCCAGGATGTCGGCGAGATCGCCGTTGGCCTGCGGGTTCGCCAGCTGCGAGAACATCATGACCGGCACGGTGTGCTCGTCGATCAGGTTGATCGGCGAGAGGCTCGCCACCGGATGCGCGGCCGCCCGGCGAATCAGGTTTTCCACCCACGCGCGCACCGCCGGCGCGGTCGTACCGAAGTGGTACTGGTCGTCGTGGCGGGCGGCCCAGGCGGCCCAGTCGTCGAGCGCGTACTCGTTGATCGGCCCCCAGTCCTGCACCATGCCCAGCCAGTAGCGGTTCGGGTCCAGGGCGCTGTCGAGCAGGATCCGCCCGGCCTTGTCGCCGAACATCTGGGTGTAGACCGCACCCAGGTAGGTGCCGTAGGAGACGCCGTAGTAGTCCAGCTTGTCCTCGCCGAATACCCCGCGCAGCACGTCCAGATCGCGAGCGGTGTTGCGGGTGGTGATGTTTCGGACCTTCTCCGGATCCGGGGCCACACACGACGTCGCCCAGGCGCCCGCGACCGCACCGTCGCGGGCGAAGCCGAGGGTGTCGAAGCCGGAGGAGAACCACATGGTCGGCAGCGGGATCGCACAGTGGACCGAGTCGGAGCGGCCGATACCACGGGGATCCATGCCGATCAGGTCGTACTTGTCGCGCACGTCCTGGCTGAGCCGGGATGCGATTGCCGCGTTCATCGTCAGGCCCCGGCCGCCCGGACCGCCCGGGTTGGTCAGCAGTACGCCGCGCCGCTTCGCGGGGTCGGCCGCCGCGATCCGGGACAGCGCGAGGGTGAGGGTGCGGCCGTCGGGTTTGCTGTAATCCAGTGGCACCGTGACGGTTCCACAGTCGGCGCCGGCCGCGTCGAGGGTGTCGTCGTGACACGGTCCCCAGGTGATGTCCTGGTGGTAGAAGCGTTCCAGCCCGGCCGGCGCGTCACCAGCGGGATCCGCGGCAGCGGAGGCAGCCGGAAGTGCCGAGGCCACAACGACACTCAGCACGAGACACCGAATCCACGGCTTCATCGACAGTTCTCCTGGTCGGCCCGGCGAGACGGTACGACCGTACCTCCTCCCATACCGCTCGCGAGGGCGGACGCGAGCCCCCAATTCCAGGGGCACGACCACCGAGCCGAACAGCATGCCGGACGGCGTCATCGGCAGGTGCTGACGGGCGTACCGCACTCGCGGCCCCGGGGCAACCGAACCGAGCGCGGGGGTGCCGGGTGACTGCCGGACCCTACTGCGGTGTGATCCGCAGTCCCGCGACCACCCGCTCGCAGACCGCGGAGATCCGCGGCCACTGTTCGTTCGGATACTGACAGCCGACACTGACCTGCATCCCCTGGTCGACCATGACGTGCCAGTAGATCGTCGTGCCGTCGGTGCGGAACTGCTGATACGACAGTCCGGGACGGTCGGCGAACACCGCCTCCCGGTCGAGTTCGCTCACCTGGCCGGCGGGCTGCGCACGCAGTTGCGCGGCAAGCGAATTCGCCACGTCCTCGACGGAGGCGCCCGGCTTCAGCGCGGTCTGGGCGACGGTGATGCGCTGGTGGGCGTCGCCTGCGGGCTGCATTTCCGTACGGTCCGCGGCGGGCGTGGTCACCTGCCAGCGGGCCGGCACCGGGAACTCCACCCGCCCGGCGGTACGGACGGTGTCGGAGTCGGAGACCGGACTCGCCGTGGCCCCGCTGTTCGCGTCCCCGCCTCGGTGCCCGAGCAGTACGGCACCCACGACCACTGCCGCGACCAAGACAACGGCCGCCGCCACCACCCAGCGCAATCGGCTCTGCCCCGAACCTCGTCCCCCGGTTCCGTGGACCATGTCGACACCGTAGCCGCTGAGCTGCGAATTCCGGTCCGAGCCGCGCCGCGGTCCGGACGAATCGGGCTCGACGCCGGAGGTTCGCCCCGCGGGCCCGTGCTTGCGGCTCTGCCGTGCCCGGTCACGCAGCGAACCGCCCGGATCCATCGGGACCGGCGGGCCGGACGCCGGGCGCACCGAGTTCCGACTCACCACGCCGTGGATCAGGTCGGGCACGGGCACCGGCCGCACGTCGACCGGCACCCCGCAGCATCCGGATACCCCGAGCCGCACCGCCTCCAGCCGCTCCGCATCCGATAAACCCAGGGCCAGAACATAATTCGGCACCAGGCCGTCGAGCAGCCGGGACATCAGCGCCGCGACCGCCGCCGCACCCGCCGCGCCGGTCAGCTCGTCGGCACCCAGGTTCGGCTCGAATTCACAAGCCTGCACCCAGGTCTCGTCACGGGAACGCCCGATCACCGTGGCCGTCGTCGACAAGGTCGCGACCTCGAGCACCACGATGCGTTGCTGCTGACCGGGATCCGGGTACAGCGCCGTCGCGCGCGTGGCCAGCGAATCGATCCGCACCCGGGCCGCCACCCGCCGCCCCGCCGCCTCGAGCACCGCGCGGCGCCGCTCACCCCAGCTCGACGGGCAGAACACGGTCAGCTGCTCGCACGGTGCGGCCAGGCGCAGACCGGCCAGCGCGGTATCGAACACCACCGCGAGACCCTCGGCCGGAGTCGGCGGCGCCGCCGGGGCCGGGAAGGCGATCCGGTCGGCGTCGAGCAACTCCACCACCGACACCGCCGGTGACGTCGCCTGCAGCGGCGCACCGGCGACCAGACCCGCGCCGTCGCTGGTCGGCAGGACCGACGGGACCCCGTCCCAATGGGTGGAGTCACTGCGCGCCCACAGGCGCGTGTCGGTCAAGACCAGCTCGACGCGTGTCATCAGCTCAGCGGCGACCAGTCGGTCTGGATCAGTCCTTCACCGTTACGCGTCACCAGGATGCCGCGGCCCGGCGGCATCGCCGACGGCCGCGCGGTACCCATCAGCACACCCTCGTCGCGGCTGCCGCTCATGATCAGACCGGCGGAACCGAGATCCTTCATCTTGGCCAGCACACCGCCGTACATCGCGCGACCGGCACCGCCGGAGCGGCGGGCGATGATCAGGTGGAAGCCGGCGTCGCGTGCGAACGGCAGCACTTCCGACAGCGCCTGCACCGGGTCACCGGAACTGGTGGCCACCAGGTCGTAGTCGTCGACGATCACGTACAGCTCGGGACCCTTGCGGAACGAGCCGTCGCGCAACTGTTCCGGCGTCACGTCCGGCCCGGGCATCCGCGCGTTGAGATAGGCGGCCAGTTCGCTCATCTGCTGGGTGAACTGCGGGGCCGTCGACCCGTATCCGGACAGGTACCCCTGCGGGACCAGGCCCAGCAGCGAACGCCGGTAGTCACCGATCAGGATGCGCGCCTCGTTCGGGGTGTTGGACGCGCAGATGGAGTCGATGATCGACCGCAGCACGGCCGTCTTACCCATCTCCGAGTCACCGATCACGATGAAGTGCGGGCTGACCGAGAAGTCCAGGAAGGCCGGGGCCAGCTCGGATTCGTTGATCCCGATCGGGAAGCGCAGGCAGCGGCCCGCCCGGTCGGTGTGCTGCTGCCAGTTCCCGGCCGCCGCGAGCATGTCGGCGCGCTGCAGCATTTCGGGCAGCATGCGCACCCGCGGCGCCGGCCGGCCGGGCGTCATCTGAGCGATCGACGAAACCGCCGCTGCCACAGCCGAACCCAAGGTGTCCTGATCGGTGCGCCCGTCGACGCGAGGCAGCGCGGTGAGCATGTGCAGGGTGTCGGCGGTCATACCGCGGCCCGGGCGGCCCATCGGCACCAGCGTGGCGAACTTGCGGCCCAGGTCGGAGTCCATCGGGTCACCGAGGCGCAGCTCGATGCGGGTACCGATCTGGTCCTTCAGCGCCGGACGCGCCTCGGCCCAGCGCGACAGCGAGATCACCACGTGCACACCGTACGAAAGCCCTTGCACCGCAAGGTTCATGATCGGCTGTTCCAGTACGTCGAAGTCCTGGCGGATGGTGCCGAAACCGTCGATCACCAGGAAGACGTCACCGAACGGGTCCTCGTGCGCACCGGCCGCGGCCGGGCTGGACGCCGGGTCCTGCGCGCGCAGGCGGCGGAACTCGGTCATCGATTCGATCCCGAGCTGGCGGAACCGCAGCTCGCGCTGGCGGATGATGCCGGCCAT
The DNA here is from genome assembly GCF_003696265.1 of Nocardia stercoris. Taxonomy (GTDB): domain Bacteria; phylum Actinomycetota; class Actinomycetes; order Mycobacteriales; family Mycobacteriaceae; genus Nocardia; species Nocardia stercoris. The sequence goes on from NZ_RFFH01000006.1 coordinate 269,554, forward strand.
CTCCGACAGGGTGCGGCGCACCGCGTCGCCGTCGAGCCGGGAGGCCACCCCACCGACGTGCGGCAGCCCCTGCAGGCTGACCATGGTGCCACCACCGAAGTCGAGGCAGTAGAACTGCACCTGTTCGGCGGTGTGGGACAACGACATCGCCATGATCAGCGACCGCAGGGCGGTGGACTTGCCCGACTGCGGGCCACCGACCACCGCCACATTGCCGCGCGCGCCGGACAGGTCGACGACCATCGGGTCGCGACGCTGGTCGTACGGGCGGTCGACGATGCCGATCGGGGCACGCAGCGTGGCGACCGCGCTGTACTCGCCGGTGAGGATCGAGCGCGGCAGCAGCTGGTCCATGGTGGGCGGTTCGTTCAGCGGCGGCAGCCAGATCTCGTGCGCGGGGCGGCCGTGGCCGTTGATCCGCGACACCAGCATCCCGATGTTGGAGATCTCCTCGCCGTCGTCGCCGATCTGGGTCTCGGCCAGTTCGGGCGCCGGGGCGACCGGAACGTAGTCGCTCGGGCGGTAATCCACGTGCCCCGCGACGAATTCGCGGGAGCGCACGTCGATCGCGCCGCCGGCGATACCGGCCTGGGTCACCTCGCGCTGCGCACCGCCACCGACGTAGGGGCCGGATACATAGGACGCCTGGAAGCGGCGGATCTCGCCGTCACCGGACTTGAGGTAACCGCCACCCGGGCTCGGCGGCAGGTTGAACGCGTCCGGCACACCCAGCACCTGCCGGGATTCGTTGGCCGAGAACGTCTTCAGACCGATCCGGTAGGACAGGTGCGACTCCAGGCCCTTGAGCTTGCCCTCCTCGAGCCGCTGCGAGGCGAGCAGCAGGTGCACGTGCAGCGAGCGGCCCAGCCGGCCGATCATCACGAACAGTTCCGCGAAATCCGGGTGCTGGGTGAGCAGTTCGGAGAACTCGTCGAGCACCACGAACAGCGCGGGCAGCGGGTCGAGGTCGGCGCCGGCGGCGCGGGCCTTCTCGTACTCGGAGACGTTGGCGAAGTTGCCGGCCTGGCGCAGCACTTCCTGGCGGCGGTTCATCTCACCGGCCAGCGCGTCGCGCATACGGTCGACGAGGTCGGCCTCCTCCTCGAGGTTGGTGATGACCGCGGCCACGTGCGGCACACCGTCGAGCCCGAGGAACGTCGCACCACCCTTGAAGTCGACCAGGACCAGGTTCAACTGGTCGGGCGAGTGGGTGGCCAGCAGCGAGAGCACCAGGGTCCGAAGGAATTCCGACTTACCCGAACCGGTGGCACCGATGCAGAGACCGTGCGGGCCCATACCGGATTCCGCGGCCTCCTTGATGTCGAGGTAGACCGGCAACCCGTCGGCGCCGACCCCGAACGGCACCCGCAGCCGGTCGCGGCCGTAGCGGGGCTTCCAGGCGTTCTCCGGGTTGAAGTGACCGATATCGCCGAGCGACATGAGCTGCGCCCAGGACGAGATGACCTCGGCCGCTTCCTCGGTGACCTCGCCCTGCCCGGCCACCCGGTAGGGGGCCAGGCGCCGGGCGACCTGCTCGGCCTGCCGGGCGCTGATCCGGTCGATGACCGCGAAACGTTCCATGGCACCGGTGGCGCCGCGGCCGGCGCATTCGCCGTTCTCCACCACCATCTGGATACCGCGCGAGGCGGCCAGCCGGGTGGCGTAGCCGCACAGGTCGACGACGGTGACGCCCTCGTACCCGGCCTCACGCAGCTGGTCTTCCTCGGCCTCGAGCAGACCACCGTCCACCACGACCACCAGGTGCACCAGGTTGGAATTGCCCGGGGAGTTGCGGGAGTAACGGGTTCGGTTGTGCAGCAACGGGTTCAGTCCCGCCGCCATTTCGCGGATCGAGCCGTAGACCATGCGCTGCGACCCGACGCCGTCCTGCTGCTCGGGGTGCTGGGTGTGCGGGAGCCACTTGGCCCATTCCCATTCCGGGGCGGTGTCCGCACCACAGACGACGGCGACCAGGACCTGGTCCGGGGCTTGGAACATGCACAGCTGCAACAACATCGCGCAGGTCATCTCGCGGGCCTGCACCCGGTCGCCGTTGAGCTGGATGGCGGCGAAACCCTTGATCGCCACCGCGGTCGGCAGATCGGGCACGGTCGAGTGGGTGCGCACGAAGCGGCGCAGCGACACCGCCGCGATCGGTTCCAGCTCCTCCACCGGGCCGGTCTCGGGCGCCACCAGCCGGGTCGCGAGCCGCTGGCTGCCCAGGCCGATACGGGCGTGGCAGAAGTCCTTGTCGCCGGGGCGGCGCTCCCACATGCGGCTGGTGCCGGCCAGCATCCAGATCAGGCCGGGCTCGGGGTGACTCCACTCGACGGCCGAACGTTGTTGGGCGGCAGTCTCGTCGACGTCCTTGCGGACCTGGTCGAGATAGCGCAGATAGTCCTTGCGGTCCTCGTTGGCCTCGGCCGCCTTCTGGCCCTTCCCGCCCTGGCCGGCGAACATGCCGACCATCGAGACGACCATCATCATCGGGAACATCATCATCGTCGGGTTGGAGGAGATCCCGCCACCCCGCGTGAACATGATCGCCATCATTCCGACCATGCCGACCACCATGACGACCGGCATCAGCTTGCCGAGCAGGCTTCCCGGTACCGCGCGCGGGATCTCCGGCGGCGGCTGCAATGTCACCTCGCCGCCGGGCGTGCGCGGGATCTCCCGGCGCTGCCTGCGATGGAACCGAACCGTGCTCATCTGTGCCGCTCCCCCTTCTGAGCTTCTGGCCGGGCTCAGTGTAGAGGGACCCCCCGACATGCCGTACAGTTCGGGCAGCATCGGCACTGTCCCGCCGGAGGTGAACCGGCCGCGGACATCTGCGAACGCGCAGGTGGAGGCGATCGCTCATCGGCGGCGTGCGGGCACGCTGCTCATTCCAGACATGCGTTGCCCCCGACGGTCGCTGCCCGAAGCGTGACAGCAACGAATTTGGGGGGAAGTGTGACGCACGCGCGTCTGGGCCATATCGAAGAGGAATCCGCTCGCGGGGTCGTCCGGGCGCCGGATCTGACCCGAGTCACGGTGCTGGCCAAGCACACTCAGGTCGACATCGCCATCCCGGTGGATGTGCCGATGGCCCTGGTGATCCCGAGCGTGGTCGACATGGTCGCGCAACACAGTCGCAGCAACGACTTCGACGAGAGCGGCGAACAGTTCGAGCCCGCCGAATGGGTGCTGTCGCGGATCGGCCAGCCGCCCTTCTCCAGTTCCCTGAGCCTGGGTGAGCACGGGGTGCGCGACGGTGAGCTGCTCATGCTGACCAGCGCCGATCAGGTCGCGCCGCCGCCGCTGTTCGACGACATCATGTACAACGTGGCGATCGCCGACGCGGACCACTTCCGCAACTGGTCGCCGCGCACCGCGCAGATCACCGGCGCCATCATCGCCGCGGCCGCGGTGTTGACCGGCTGCACCGGACTGCTCGCCGCACCCGACGCGCTGGTCAGCTGGATCCCCGGATCGATCGCGGCCTTCCTCACCCTGCTGCTGGTGGTGACCGGCACGGTGCTGGGTCGGATGTACGGCGACCGGTCCACCGCGCTGGTGCTCGGCGGCTGCGCGCTCGCCACCGGCTTCACCGCCGGCATGCTGCTGGTTCCGGTGCACGACAACCACTTCGGCTGGGCGAACCTGCTGCTCGGCTCGGTGTTCACCGGCGCGATCGCGGTCCTGGCCTGGCGGGTCAGCGGGGTCGGGTCCACATTGTTCATCGGTGCGGCCGCGATCGCGGTGTTCGCGGTGCCGGCCGCGTTGGTCGGGCTGCTGACCGATCAGCCCAACAAGGCCATCGGCGCGGTTGCGGCAGCGCTCGGCCTGGGCGCACTGTCGCTCGCGCCACGAATCTCGATGCTGCTGGCCGAACTTCCGCTGCCGCCGGTCCCCACGCCCGGCACACCGATCGACCCGACCGAGGACGACCCGGACGACCACCGCGCCCTCCCGACCATGGATGTGTTGCGCGCCAAGGCCGATCGGGCCCGGAAGTACATGGCCGGCCTGGTCGGGGCCACCACCCTGGTGACCGCGGTCGGCTCACTGGCCGCCGTCGACGTCACCGCGAAGCACCCGTACTGGCAGGGTGTGGCCCTGGCGCTGGTGTGCGCCGCCGCGCTCATGTTCCGCAGCCGCACCTATGCCGGCGCGGTCGAGGCGATCGTGCTGATCAGCGGTGGCGCCCTGATCACGCTGGCGGTGCTGGTCGGTGCGGCGTTCACCCAGCAGCAGCCGCTCGCGATCTTCGGTGCGGCCATGGTGATCCTGATCGCGGCCCTCGTGCTGGGCACGGTGGTGCCGAAGCAGACCGCTACCCCGCCGATGCGGCGCGCGGTGGAACTGCTCGAGTACGCCTTCGTCGCCGCTGTGGTGCCGCTGGTGTTCTGGGTCGCCGATCTGTACTCGCTGGTGCGATCGCTGTGAAACGGCCGCTGCGACAACTTGTTCCGTTGGCCGCCGCGACTGCAGTACTGGCGGTGAGCGCCTCGGTCGGCGCCGGCGCGGCCTACGCCGACCACCCGCCGACGGTGGTTCCCGGCCTGATGCCGCCGGGCCCGCCGATGGGGCCCCCGGACGACACGGAACAGAACGCGAACACCGCGTGCGCCAGCACGCAGTCCGGTGGCGACGGTCCCGCGGTGCCCGACAACCAGGCGAGCCTGAATCTGCCTGCGGCCTGGAGGTTCTCGCAGGGCGAGGGCCAGCTGGTCGCCGTCATCGACACCGGAGTGGCACCGAATCCGCGGCTGCCCGGCCTGTCCGGCGGCGGCGACTACGTCTCGCACTCCGACGGCCTGTCCGACTGCGACGGACACGGGACCGCGGTGGCCGGTTTGATCGCGGCCAGCCGGGTCCCCGGGCAGGGTTTCGCCGGCGTGGCACCGCTGTCGCGGATCGTGTCGATCCGCCAGACCAGTAACTTCTTCTCCACCAAGGGAAGTTCGCAGGGCAAGAAGCCCGAGGACATGCCCGGGTACGGCACCACCTACACGCTGGCGTGGGCCATTCGCCGGGCGGCCGATCTGGGCGCGCGGGTCATCAATATCTCCGAAGCGGCCTGCAAACCCAGCTACGAGGACATGCCGGACGGCCCGATCGGTTCCGCCCTGCAGTACGCGGTGGACGAGCACGACGCCGTGGTCGTGGTCGCGGCCGGCAACAAGGACCACGACTGTAAGGACGTGGCCAACAAGACGATCGACCCGCTGGACCCGGCGGCGGATCCGTGGACCAAGATCGACTACAACTTCAGTCCCGCCCGCTACGACGACTACGTCCTGGCGGTCGGTTCGGTCGACGCGAACGGGCAGCCGTCGAAGTTCTCGGTGCCGGGCCCGTGGGTCGGGGTCGCGGCCCCCGGCGAGCACGTGACCTCGCTGGACGTCAACTACGAACAGCCCGGCAGCAAGGGCACCATCACCGGCATGGGTGACACCCCCAGCGGAAAGGCGGGCGACCCGATCATGGGCACCAGTTTCGCCGCACCGTATGTGGCCGGAGTGGCCGCGCTGGTCCGGGCGAAGTTCCCGGACCTGCCCGCGCGGGACGTGATCAAGCGCATCGAGGCCACCGCACACGCGCCGGCCGAGGGCTGGAACCCCTACATCGGTTACGGCACAGTCGATCCCGTCGCCGCGCTGACCGCCGAGGTACCGGACAAGCTGCCGCCGAAGCACCCGCTCCCCGCCCGCAGCCTGCAGCTTCCCGTACCGGCAAATCCACCGGCTCCCGACAACACCGCCCGCAACGTGGCCCTGATCGGCACCGGGGCGGTCGCGCTGCTCCTCGTCCTGGGCTACCTGGGCTCGTTCCCGATCCGCCGCTTCCTGGACTCGAAGAACTAGCACTCCGCATTACAGTGCCCGGTCGGCCTCACCGACCGGGCACTGTTCACGGATCCGTTGCGCGACAACGGTGTTCGTGGACCACACGGGAACGGCCACGGCTCATACCGCCGGGCGGTCCCCATACCCGGGTACTACGCGCCGCCCCCACCGCAGGGGGACGTGGCGTGGGGAATCGCGGACCTAGCGTCACCGTCATGACCACGCTCGATCGCCCGGCGCTCGCGCCGCTCACCGCCCACACCCCATCCCGACGACTGCACCGCCCCCTGCTGGTCACCACCGCGGGCATGGCGGCCCTGGCCGTATTCTCGCTGTGCGCCACGACATTCGACGACCGACTGCTGCTCGGCGAATCGGTCTGGCTCAAACCGCTCAAGTTCGGCATCGCCATGGCCCTGTACTGCGGCACCTTGGCCTGGCTGGTGTCGTTCCCGCATCGCGGACAGCGCCTGACCTGGTGGATGGGCACCGTCTTCGCCGCCACCAGCGTCGTGGACGTCGGATTCATCGTCGTGCAGGCCGCGCGCGGCACCTTCAGCCACTTCAACACCCAGCACGACGCCGTCAACACCATCGGCCAATGGGTGTTCATGACCGGCGTGCCCGGCCTGTTCCTCGCGAATCTGGTGATCGCGGTGACTCTTTCGTGGCAGCGCGTCACCGACCGGCCGACCTCGCTGGCCATCCGCGCGGGCCTGGGAATCGCGGTATTCGGCATGGCGCTGGGGTACACGATGGGCTTCAGCGGCGAACAGCAGACCACCGACGCCTACGGGCACCCGGTGCGACTCGGCGCCGGCCACACCTTCATCAGCGGACAGCCCGCCGTCCGCGACGGCCTCGACGGTATGCCGGTCACGCACTGGAGCACCGCGGGCGGCGATATGCGGATCGCGCACTTCGCCGGCCTGCACGGCATCCAGTTGCTCATCGTCGCCGCCATCGTGCTGGCCCGGCTCGCCCCGTCCGTGCCATGGCTGCGCCCCGAACGCACCCGCACCCGCCTGATCGGGGTCCTGGCGCTCGCATACACCGGCCTCGTGGCACTGCTCCTGTGGCAAGCGCTGCGCGGACAGGCCGTAACCCACCCGGACAGGGAAACCCTCACCGCCCTGAGCCTTGTAGCCGCCATCACCGCCCTCGGCATCGGCACCGTGTACGCCCTGAACCCCCGCCGCCGACAAGTCGCGGCCGGCAAGCCCTAGTTGGGTTTGGCGGGGGCGGCGGTGGTGACCAGGGTCTTGGCTGGGGTCGGGTCCGGGGCGACACCGTCGTGGGCGACCATGGCCTCGGTGCGGCCCAGGGTCGGGCCGGAGGCCAGCAGCGCGACGATCGGCCACGGTGCGGGTTCGGGCTTGGCGTGGTCGGAGTCCATGCCCAGGGCCTTGGCCGCCTCGCCGTCCTTGATGTCGTAGCGAACTCCGGTGTCGGCCACGAAGAATTCGCTGTCACGGCGCTGGCTGTCGGGTTCGATTCCGGTGCTCTGCGCGAAGATGCCGTCGCCGGGGGTCTTGTAGAACTGGTCGGCCTTGGCGCCGCCGGAGTCGGCCTGCGCCAGCCGGGTCGGCACCGCCTTGTCGGGGATGGGCAGCACATGCCCGGCCAGCAGCGACAACTCGGCGTGCGAGCTGCCGTCGGCCTTGGCGCCGGCATTGGTCAGCGGCTTCCAGGACAGGCAGCTCACCGGGGCGTCCTTCGAATTCAGCAGCTGCGGAGCCGTTTCCGGGTAGTCGGCGACCGCCAGCGCGTGCGAGGCCGGCGCGTTGGCCTGATCGTGCTGGCTGATCGAACGGGCAGCGCCGTTGTCCGGGTTGGCGTTCCGGATGATCTGCACGGTCAGCGGCGAGATCTCCTGCAGGCCGTCGCGCAGGACCACGTAGTCCTTGTTCAGGGTGTCCACGTGCACGACGTCACCGTTGTGGTGGTTGCCGGCGAGCGCGAAAGTCGGTGTGCCACCGGGGTCCACGATCTGCGGCGGCACGATCGGCAGCACCTCGGGGATCGCGTTCAGCAGGCCCTCGCTGACCGGCCGCGGCGTCTCACCCCGAATATTCAGTGCGACAGTGACATTCGAGTCGTTCATGTCGACCTTGGCGCGGTGCTTGCCGTAGACCAGGTAGGTGGCGTCCTTGCCCTGCACCAGCAGCGCCTGATTCGGATCCAGCACCTTGGCCTTGTCGCCCAGCGAGAGGCTGCCCGCGATCACGGTGTCGGTGACCTTCCCGGTGCCGTCGTTGCGCAGTTCGTCGCAGACGGTCCACGGGCGGCCGGCGCCGTCGGTGGCGAAGTTGAGCGAGGACGGGGCGCCGGGGATACCGATCAGCGCGCCGAGCGGCTTCTTCGCCAGCTCGGACTCCTTGATCGACACCGGCTTGGCGGGATCGCCCACCGCCAGCCGTGCCGACGCCAGATTCAGCGCCGGATGCACGGTCCCGTCGACGACGGCGTACACCGCACCCGAATCCTTGCCGAGCAGAATCTTGTTGTCCCCGATGGCACCCTGCGGGCGCAACAACGCCAGCACGCCACAACCGGCCAGCGCCACGACACCGAGCACCGCTCCCGCGACATAGGCCCGAGACTGGGATCGCATCGGGTCGTGCAACATTCGCACGTCACGCCGCACCAGCGCGTGTTCCATGCGGCGGACAAGGAAGCGATACCCGCTGATCTGCCAGCGAGTCGTGGGCTTCGAAGGCATCCGAACCCTCCCCCGATCGGTGCTCGTGTACGACCGACACAGTACAGTTCTGCACAACCGACGTTGACTTCGGCCGCACATGTGGGGGCCGATACGGGTGCTTGGGGGGACCACCGTGGCGACCACACGCCGCCCGTTGTTCGGGCGTATTTCGCTGGGGAATCTGATGGCCGCGCAATTGATCGCGCTGGTCGTGGGGCTGATCGTCCTGGCCGCGGGAGCGCAGGGGCGCTACGCGCTGGCCGGCGCGGCGGTCGCGGGGCTGATCGTGCTGATCCCGCTGCGCAAACGCACCGTCGCCGACTGGTGCGCGACGCTGTGGCAGCACTGGACCCAGCGCGGCTACACCCTCGGCGACACCACCGATTTCCGCGGCGCCGACGGTCGCTCGCTGGGCCTGTACTGGGAGGGCAGCCGGGTCGTCACGGTCGTCGAGGTGCTGCCGCCGAAGGGCGGGCTGACCCGCATCGACCGCAACACCGTGCACGCCTCGCACCTGCTGCCGCTGGCGGAACTCGCACAGTGCTTGCAGCAGCACGACATTCAACTCTCCGGGATCGACATCATCAGCCACGGGCACCGCAGCCGCTCGGGCACCCCGGCCGGGCCGATCTACGAATCGCTGCTCGGTCCGCTGCCGGCCACCGCGCACCGCACCGTATGGCTGGCGATCAGCTTCGACACCCTGGACTGCCCGCAGGCCGCCGACCGCCGCGGTGGGGGCGCCGAGGGCGCGGGCCGGGCGGTGACCATCGCGACCCAGCGCATCGTGCGCGCGCTCGAGGACGCCGACTGCAGTTCCCGGGTGCTGACCGCGCCGGAGATCCGCAAAGCGGTCATGCAGATCAGCGCCGGTGTCGACCCGCGAACCCTCACCGGCCGTTGGCGTTACACCGAACTCGGCAACAGCGTGAACATCGGCGCGGCGGTGGATCCGGCCCACCTCGGGTCCGACCTGCTGGCCCAGCTGTGGGTGGCGCCCTCGCGCGGGACGACGGTCGCGGTGCGGCTGCGGCCCGGACGCGTCGAGGGCACCGTCGACATCGGCGCCGCGTGGCGGCTCACCGCCCGGGAACTCCCGGAACCGGTCAAGCGCAAGGGAATGATCCCGTTGAGCGGCCGGCACCGGCGCAGCCTGCTCGCCCATTTCCCGCTGGCCATCCCGGGTCTCGACGACACCGTGCCGATGGCCGAGTTCCCGATCGACGTGGTCGGCGCGTTGCACCTGCCGTCCTCGGGCTGCGGTCAGCTGCTGGGCTCCGACGAGCAGGGCAACGGTGTCGCGGTTCGGCTTGTGGGACAAGGTATTTCGTCGGTATATGTGGCCGGTGAGCTGTATCTCGCGCAGCAGCTGGTGTTCCGGGCCCTGGCGGTCGGCGAACGCATCCTGATCCGCACCGACCGGCCGCAGGCCTGGTACCAGTTGGTGGAGACCATCGGCAACCCGGAACGGCTCACCCTCGCGGTCGAAACCCACCAGAGCGACGCGGGATTCACCGCGACCGTGGTGGACGGCGTCCTGGCGCCCGCGCCGCACGCCGGTGTCACCACGATCTACGTGACCGGCGACCCGACCGGATGGCCCACCACGCGCCCCGATCTGTCGCTGCACCAGCCCGGCGCGATCGGCACCCGGGTCGTGCTGCGCACCGGGACCACGCAGGTCGACCTGAGCCTGGTGTCGATTCCCCGGGAAGCCACCTACATCGGCAATCCGCGGGCGCCGCGTCCGGCGGCCCCGCCGCAGCCGGTCGGCGCCGGGTACGGCCGGCGCGGGCAGCAGTACCCGCAGCAGAGTCAGCAGCAGCATCCGGGGCAGCAGTACCAGCAAGGGCAGCACCGGCGCTGACCTGCTCCGCGACAACCGAAGTCGTCGGCTGAGCGCACGATCTTCGGCTCCTTTCGACAATTCCTGCCGATTTCAGCCGATCAATGTGCGCTCCGGCCGGGACCGCCGGCTCCGATACGCAATATACATCCCTCGCTGAATCGCACGAGAAAATTGCTCGACGACGATTCGCAAGATCAGGTTGTGGGTTCCTCGACTACGGAAAGGTTCTCGCCCACTACGGTAGAGCTGGTCATATCCGAGCGACATGCGCCGCACAGCTGTTGTCGCAGCGCAATCGACAATATCCGCTTGTGAATCATCCAGAAAATGTGATTTCAGTTCCCTTCCACGGTGTTCTACCGTTCCCGACGTGAGCTTCGGCTCGTTTTTCTTCGAATGAGCGGTAATCGGTTCCACTGTGCGGAGCCGGCGGAAGGAATCACGTTCAAGAATTCGAAAGTGGCAGCCGAACTGGCGGCCGCGAGCTTGGTCCTGGCCGGAGTAGCCGGCGTGGGCACCGGTGTCGCGTCCGCCGACACCACCCCGCCGGCGTGCCAGCAGACCGCGAACGCCACCCACAATTCCGGCTGGATGGGGGCGTGGATCAACAACACCTTCGCAAAGTCGGTCTCCGCGGCGAGCTTCGCGGCCGGCACTCAGGTCACCTACACCGACGTCGTGGGCACCACGAGCATCGGCAATCCTTATGTGAACACCTTCACCGACTATCCGCCGCCCGGCTTCGGCAAGCCGATCAAGGCGCAGGTCACGGCCTATCACTTCGGGCAGGGTCAGGTCACCGAGGACGTCACCGCCGCGCCGGATCGCGGTGGCTGGAACGTCACCAGCACCGGCTGGTTCGTCAATTCGGGTAATCCCGTGACCATCACGATGACCTACCTGGTGCCCACCACATTGCAGGACGGGCAGCAGGTCGTCAGTGGCGGCATGAGCGTCGGCGGCACGGCCGGGATCAGCACCGACGTGCCCGAGGACGGTGTGTGCTTCACCGTGCGCGGCGCCAATCCCGGCGAAGCGCTCCTGGGCAGCGCCGATGCGACCGGCCTCGGCTCGGCCACGAACCAGCTCAGCTCGACCGGTTCGGTCACCGACGGCATCACCCGGATCATCAAGAATCTGATCCCGGGCAGCTGACTCGGATTCGGCCGGTCGCGGCCGACCGCCACCTACCTCGGGCGGTCGGCGCGCGGCCGGCCGCTCGTTGTGCGCTCACGCAGGGTAGGGGTCGCTAGCTCGCGCTGTCCGTAAAGCCCCACCCCACCAAGCCAATTGGCGCAGCAAGCGCCCGGCCGCGTCGATCGCCGCGCCGTCGGCGGTGTTCCCGTCCCGATCGAATTTGCGCTTCGCCTCGTGGAAGCTGACGGTCTCCCGGATGGAGACCATGTGCAGTTCGGCGACCACCTGCCGCAGCTGTTCGACGGCGCGCAGGCCGCCGGAGAGTCCGCCATAACCGACGAAACCCACCGGCTTGGCCCGCCATTCGTGTTTCACGATGTCCAGCGCGGTCTTCACCGAGGCCGGATAGCCGTGGTTGTACTCCGAGGTGACCACCACGAACGCGTCGGCGGCGCCGATCCGCTGCCGGTACGCCTCGACCTCGGGTGTTTCCGACAGGTCGGCCGGCAGCGGCGTGGTGAGCAGGTCGAGGACCCCGACCTCGAATGCGGGGTCGGCCCGTGCGGTCCGCAGGAACCAGTCGGCGACCACGGGCGCGAACCGCCCGGGTCGCACGCTGGCGACGATCACTTCCAGGCGCAGAGCGGAATCCATGGGCGGGAGCCTAATCCGGGCCCGGCTCCCGCACCGGTTGCCGCGTCAGGGCAGTTCGAACGGCAGCGCGACGCCGGTGTGTACCCGGCAGCGCTCGCAGGTGTCGGTGCCCTCGACTGCGGTGACCGCGGAGCGCACGAGTCGCTTGAACGGCACCAGGTTCCGCTCGAATTCCGCGAAAACGGCTGCGGCGCTGACACCTTCACCGGACTCCAGGCCGGCGTCCAGGTCGGTGACCAGAGCGATTGCCGCGTAGCACATTTCGAGTTCGCGGGCGAGCACGGCCTCGGGGTGGCCGGTCATGTTCACCAGCTCCCAGCCCTGGGCCGCGAACCACCGGCTCTCGGCGCGGGTGGAGAAGCGCGGGCCCTGCACGACGACCATGGTGCCGAGCCGCTTGAGCGGCAGCTCGTCGACGGCGGACGCGACCGCGGCGGCCCGCAGATCGGGGCAGTACGGGTCGGCGAAGGAGACGTGCACGCCGCCGTTGTCGAAGTAGGTCTGCGGGCGGCCGGAGGTCCGGTCGACCAGCTGGTCGGGGATCGCGACGGTGCCCGGCCCCCAGTCGGCGCGCAGGCTGCCGACCGCGCAGGGCGCGAAGATGCGGCGCACGCCGATGGACCGCAGCGCCCACATGTTGGCCTGATAGGGCACGGTGTGCGGGGAGTATTCGTGCTTGCGGCCGTGCCGGGGCAGGAACGCCACCTGCCGGCCGTCGACCTCGCCGACGGTGATCGGCGCGCTGGGCGCGCCGTAGGGGGTGTCGATCTCCAGGGTGACGGCATCGTCGCCGAAGAAGTCGTAGAAGCCGCTGCCACCGATGATGGCCAGCGCGGGCCGCGGAACCGAACTCATGCGGTGAATTGTTGCGTACCGGCCGACGTGCCCGCGCACCGCCTCCACGGTGACCGCGCCACCAACCTGACAAATCACTCCCGTGCGCGTACCCTAGGGGGGTATCATCCGCCCACGGAACGAGGCAGTTGTGACCGACGAGCCCACGCGCGAAGCCGCCGAACCCGCAGGTCCGGCCGCATCTTGCCACGACCACGCGGCCCACGGGTACATCACCGCCAAGCAGGATTACCTCAAGCGGTTGCGCCGCATCGAGGGTCAATCCCGCGGCCTGCAGCGCATGGTCGAAGAGGAGAAGTACTGCATCGACATCCTGACCCAGGTGTCGGCCATGAACAAGGCACTGCAGGCGGTCGCGCTCGAACTGCTCAACGACCACATCAGTCACTGCGTGGCCGACGCCGCGGCGAAGGGAGGCCCGGAAGCCGAGGAGAAGATCCGCGAGGCCAACGAGGCCATCGCCCGCCTCGTGCGCTCCTACGGATAAACCACGGCGGGGCGGCCCCCCCACGTGGCGGCCCCCCCGAAACCCACCGGGGGGGCGGGGTAACGCCAACCCCGA
>NZ_RFFH01000006.1:283158-404891 GCF_003696265.1 Nocardia stercoris
CCGGGGGCCCCCCCTCCTACACCCCGGGGGGGCCGCCCCCCGGGCGGGGCCCCCCCCGCCGTATCCGCACTGGGGTGCCGTGATCAGGACTCCCAGGAACCGGTCGGGATGCCGGAACCGCCCGCCGCGAGAACGACGAGGCCGTTGGGAACGACCGACGCCAGAGCGAGCGGGAAGGGAAGGTTGGCCATGATCCCGGCAGACAGCGTGTCCATGCAGATTCCTTTGATTAGTGCTGATCGAGCTCGAGCAAGCGTACCGTCGAGGAACCGAAACACAATCCCTTCGGTTCGAAACCGAACCGAATTCTCAGCCTGCGCGGCTCACTTCGACGGGCGGGCGTACAACAGCGCCGCACCGAAAGCCACCAGCGAACCGGTCGCGACCACCGCGCGCGCGATATTCCAGGCCACCCACGAGTTCTCGAACGCGGCCCGCGCGGCGGCCGGGTCCTGGCCCGGATCAGCGGCGAGCTGGTCGTTGAGCGGCACATTGGCGGCGACCGTGATCATGAACATGACCAGGTAGGCGGCGAACCCCGCCAGCGCCCACCAGCGCGCGGCCGGATCCGGTGCCCGCCAGGTGGTGATCACCGCGGCCAGTCCCACACCCACGCCACCCATGAACAGCGTCATGAACAGCGGATTCACGATCACCACATTGATATTGCGCATCACCTCGACGTACACCGCGTCGTTGCTGCGGGCCAGCGCGGGCATTACCGCGTAGGCGAACGCGGCGAACAGACCTGCCATCAAGCCGGCGGTCAGTGTCGCGGCGAGCAGCGAGAACGTGCGCAGCGCCGGCAGGAATCCGGGACTCGCGGCGGCACCGATCTGCTCGGCATTGTGCATCATTGCCACACCTCTCTCCTATGGACATATGTCCGAATTCGAGCATCGATAGGGTGCGAGCGAAGAACAAGCACAATTCCGGCAACGATCCTGTTGCCGCGCTCAACGATCGGAGGCCGGTGGAACGCTACGAGATGGAGGCCTTCCTCGCGGTCGCCGACGAACTGCACTTCGGCCGGGCCGCCGCCACGCTGCACATGTCGGCCGGGCGGGTCAGCCAGACGATCAAGGCATTGGAGCGGCGCTTCGGCGCGGCACTGTTCGAACGGACGAGTCGCCAGGTGGCGCTGACCCCGATCGGCCGGCAGTTGGCGGCGGATCTGCAGCCGGCTTTGCGGCAGATCCGTGGCGCCACCGACCGCGCGATCGCCGCCGGCCGCGGTTTCGCGGGCACCTTGCGGATCGGGTTCGTGGGCGCGGCGTCCGGAGCGCTGATCACCGCTGCGGCAGAGGCCTTCTCCGACGAGCACCCGGAGACGGTGGTGACGATCCGGGAGGTGCAGATCGCCGACGGTGTGGACAGCTGGCGCAGCGAGGCGGTCGACATGGCCCTGGTCGGGCGGCCGGTGACGGAGCCGGACCTGGTGACCGGCCGCACCCTGATCAGCGAACCCCGCCTGCTCGCCGTGCCGTCCGGTCATCCACTGGCACAGCGGGACTCGTTGTCGGTGGAGGATCTGACCGATATCCCGCTGCTCCGCCTCCCCACGTCGGTACCCGAATCCATCCGCGCCGAACGGACTCCGTCGCGCACACCCGCGGGCCGGGTGGTGTCACACGGCCCGATCGCCCACACCTTCCAGGAGATCCTGACCCTGATCGCCGCGGGCGCCGGCGGTTTCGTGGTCGGCGGCCAAGCGGTCCGCTACTACCGCCGGCCCGACGTGCGCTTCGTGCCGTTCCACGACGCGCCACCGGTGGAATGGGGTTTCGTGTGGCGAGCCTCGCGCGAGACCGCCCGCGTCCGGGCCTTCGAAGAGGTCGCGCTGCGGATCGCGACTACTCGAGAACCGGCGCCCCAGCCGACCCGCCTGGACACCCCTCCGCTCGGATGACAATGGTTGCGCGGCAGGCCATCCCGATGCCGCTGCGCAGCTCTCAGGCGTGCGTCCGGGCCGCCAGCGCGGGCGCCAGGGCGCGCAGTGCGGCGATCGGATCAGCGTCGGCGACCTGGACGGCGACCTCGTTCGCGCCCGCTGCGAGGTGCTCGTACAGGGCGTCGGCGACCTGATCCGCATCACCGTGCCGGACCAGGCGGTCGATGGCGGCATCGGTGCCGGGGAACGCCAGTTCCTCGTCGGTGAACCCGAGCCGGCGCAGACTGGCCGTGTAATTGGTGAGCTGTAGATAGAACTCGACGCGCGGCCGGGCGGTCCGGCGGGCACGCACCGGATCGGTGTCCAGGACGATCTTCTGTTCCGGAATGAGCAGGGCGTCGGGGCCGAGGATCGCGCGGGCCTGCCGAGTGTGTTCCGGGGTGGTCAGATACGGCAGTGCGCCGGCCGTCCGCTCCCCCGCCAGCCGCAGTACGCGCGGTCCGAGCGCGGCCAGCGCGCGGCGTTCCCGCGGAACACCGGCCTCGTCGAGCTCGTCGAGGTATTCGACCAGGGCGTCGTAGGGTTTGCGATAGGTGCTGGTGTGTTCCCGGTGGCCCGCACCGACTCCCAGCAGGAACCGGCCCGGGAACCGGGCCTCGAGTGCGTGGTACGACTCGGCGACCCGCTTCGCGGGGGAGGCCCAGATATTGACCACACTGGTCCCCACCCGCAGCGTTTCGGTGGCCGCGAGCAGTTCCGCCACGGTCGGCAGTTCGGCGGGCGGCGAACCACCCAGCCACACCGAGCCGTATCCGAGCGTCTCCAGGTCGCGCGCTTGTGCCGGTCCGAAAGCGGCCCAGCCGGTCCACAATCCGAACTTACCGAGATCGGTATCTGTCATACCGGTACCGAACCACACCGTCCGACGGGCTATTCCGCCCGGCCGGATCGCCGTCAGCGAAACCGTTCGGTCACGAACGGTCCCGCTGCGACGGAATCAGTTTGCGACGGAATCAGTTGCTGCCGAGCGTCTGTCCGTCCGGCAGGGTGTTCTCGAGCCCGACGAGCCCGATACCGACGGCCGAACCGCCGGCCAGCAGCGCCGCGGCGGCCAGTCCGAGAATTACGTCCATGACAATCTCCTCACCTGGGCGGGCCGATACGCCCGCCGAACATCGGGCAAAGTACCAGAGTCAGGCAAATTTCTCGGTGTACGCGAATCCCCCCTTCGCCGGCCGACCGTGAGCGCGGGCGGCGATCCCGGCCGGGCGCGCTGGGCAAGCAGCGCACCCGGCCGGGCGGTCCGTCAGTGGTGGGGGTTGATGACCGCGGCGCTGAAGGAGATGACCGTCTGCATCAGAGCGAACGGCGCCTGGGCCAGCTGCAGGGCGGCGGTGGCGGACTGGGTAGAGGGCACGGGAAACTCCTGGTAGATCTTGGGTACAGAGGTCCCCACTGTAGCGTCAACGGCAGGTCCGCGAGCCCCAAAATGAAAACCAACGTTTCACATTTTGGCCGGTCCGGATTGCCGCCCGCACGCCCCCGTCAGCCGCCACAGCAACCGTCGGGCGACGGCACCGTGCGCATCTCCCGGGTCTGCGCGTTCCGCAGCGCCAGCTCCGCGTCCGGCGGATAGTCCACCGACATCAGCGACAGCCCGTGCGCCGGCGCCACGGTGATCTCACTGGACCGGCTGCGCTGATCCAGCAGCCCGCCCATCCAGTCCGGCGTCCGGCGCCCCTCACCCACCGCCAGCGCCGCCCCGACCAGACTGCGCACCATCGACCAGCAGAACGCGTCCGCGCTGACATGTGCGATCAGCAGCTCCCCGCGCCGCTCCCAGTCGTAGCGCTGCAACTCCCGAACCGTCGTCGCACCCTCGCGCCGCCGGCAGAACGCCGCGAAGTCGTGCAGCCCCAACAGCTTTCGCGACCCGGCCCGCATCGCCTCGATATCCACCGCCCGGCACGGCACCACGTGCCGCGCCTGCAACGGCTCCGCCCCGTACCGGGACGTGGTCAATGTGTACTCGTAGTGCCGCCGGATCGCCGAGAAGCGCGCGTCGAACTCGCTCGGGGCAACGCGAATCTCCTTGACCCGCACATCCTTCGGCAGGAACCGGGCCAGCCGGTGCACCAGCTTGTCGCAGTCGATCTCGGCCGCGGTATCGAAGTGCGCGACCTGTCCCCCAGCGTGCACCCCCGCGTCGGTACGCCCCGCCACGGTCAACTGCACAGGCTCGCGCAGCATCCGGCTCAGCGCGTCCTCCAGTTCCCCCTGCACGGTCCGCAGCCCGGGCTGGCGCGCCCACCCGATGAAATCGGTTCCGTCGTAAGCAATCTCGAGCCGCAGCCGCATCATCGATTCCTCTCGGGAGAACGACCGGAGGCCACCTTCGAAACGAAGGTGGCCTCCGGAGGCGATCACTGTGCCGAATTACTCGGCGGCGTCCTCGACGACCTCGTCGGCCGGCGCCTCGGCGGCGGTCTCCTCGGCAGCCTTGTCCGCCTCGGCGGCCTTGGCCTGAGCGGCGGCAACCCGGCGAGCGCGGTCGGCCTCGTTGGTCGCGGTCTTCTCGCGAACCAGCTCGATGACCGCCATCGGCGCGTTGTCACCCTTGCGGGGCAGGGTCTTGACGATGCGGGTGTACCCACCCTCACGGCCCTCGAACGAGGGACCGATCTCCGCGAACAGGGCGTGCACGACGTCCTTGTTGCGGATCACCTTCATCACCTCGCGACGGTCGGCCAGCGTGCCGGCCTTGCCCTTGGTGATGAGCTTCTCGGCGTAGGGACGCAGCGCCTTGGCCTTGGCCTCGGTGGTCGTGATCCGACCGTGCTCGAAGAGCGCCGTCGCCAGGTTGGCGTAGATCGCCTTCTGGTGCGACGCCGACCCGCCGAAGCGGGCACCCTTCTTGGGCTTGGGCATTGGTTTTCTCCTTTAAGGAAGGCTCCAGGGGCGGCGCCCCCGAGGCCTAAAGCTGTTCGGTCTCGGCGTAGTCCTGCTCGCCGTGTTCGGTGTCGCT
Source organism: Nocardia stercoris (assembly GCF_003696265.1). GTDB lineage: Bacteria > Actinomycetota > Actinomycetes > Mycobacteriales > Mycobacteriaceae > Nocardia > Nocardia stercoris. The sequence goes on from NZ_RFFH01000006.1 coordinate 288,075, forward strand.
GAAAGCGCCGCTGTCGCTCCAGGTGCCGGTGGCGGAGTCGTAACCGACCACGCTCGACGGATCGAAGGAGGCCGGCGAGTCCTTGAGCGAGAGGCCCAGCGAGTGCAGCTTGACCTTGACCTCGTCGATGGACTTCTGGCCGAAGTTCCGGATGTCCAGCAGATCCGACTCGGTGCGGGCGACCAGCTCGCCGACGGTGTGCACGCCTTCACGCTTGAGGCAGTTGTACGACCGCACGGTGAGGTCCAGGTCCTCGATCGGCAGCGCGAACGAGGCGATGTGGTCCGCCTCGGCCGGGCTGGGCCCGATCTCGATACCCTCAGCCTCCACGTTCAGCTCGCGCGCCAGGCCGAACAGCTCGACCAGGGTCTTACCGGCCGACGCCAGCGCATCCCGCGGGGAGATCGAGTTCTTGGTCTCGACGTCCAGGATGAGCCGGTCGAAGTCGGTGCGCTGCTCGACACGGGTGGCCTCGACCTTGTAGGTCACCTTCAGCACCGGGGAGTAGATGGAATCCACCGGGATCCGGCCGATCTCCGCACCCGAGGCCTTGTTCTGCACCGCCGGGACGTAACCACGACCGCGCTCGACCACGAGCTCGATCTCCAGCTTGCCCTTGTCGTTCAGGGTCGCGATGTGCATGTCCGGGTTGTGGACCGCGACACCGGCCGGAGGCACGATGTCGCCCGCGATCACGGCGCCGGGGCCGTTCTTGCGCATGTACATGGTGACCGGCTCGTCCTCTTCCGAGGACACGACCAGGCCCTTGAGGTTCAGGATGATGTCGGTGACATCTTCCTTCACGCCCGGGACCGTGGTGAACTCGTGCAGCACACCGTCGATGCGGATGCTGGTAACCGCGGCCCCCGGGATCGAGGACAGCAGGGTACGACGCAGCGAGTTACCCAGGGTGTAACCGAAACCCGGCTCGAGCGGCTCGATGGTGAACTTCGAGCGGTTCTCGGCCAGAACCTCTTCGGTCAGCGTGGGACGCTGGGAAATCAGCATTGAGGATCTCCTCCTTCAGGGGCACCCACTATTTGATGCCCGATTGGAATTCCCTTGTCGCACTGAGCGACTCGGGGACAGCGGCCCCGGGCGGGCAACACCCGCCCGGGATCGCAAGCATTACTTCGAGTAGTACTCGACGATCAGCTGCTCGTTCAGCGGCACATCGATCTGCGCACGCTCGGGGAGCTGGTGCACCAGGATGCGGAGCCGGTTCGGGACGACCTGCAGCCAGCCCACGTTCGGGCGGTCACCGATGGTCTCGCGCGCCACCTGGAACGGCAGCGTCGGCAGCGACTTCTCCTTGACATCGATGATGTCGTACTGGGAAACCTGGAAGCTGGGGACGTTCACCTTCTGGTTGTTCACCAGGAAGTGGCCGTGGGTGACCAGCTGGCGGGCCTGACGACGAGTCCGCGCGAGGCCCGCGCGGTACACGACGTTGTCCAGCCGCGACTCGAGCAGACGCAGCAGGTTGTCGCCGGTCTTGCCCTTCTGCCGGTGGGCTTCCTTGTAGTACTTCGCGAACTGACGCTCGAGAATGCCGTAGGTGAAGCGGGCCTTCTGCTTCTCCTGCAGCTGGAGCAGGTACTCGCTCTCCTTGACCCGCGCGCGGCCGTGCTGGCCCGGCGGGTAGGGGCGACGCTCGAACGCCTGGTCTCCGCCGACGAGGTCGACGCGCAGACGACGCGACTTGCGGGTGATGGGTCCGGTATAACGGGCCATTTTCTAAACCTTTCCTTCCCGCTTAGACGCGACGCCGCTTGGGCGGACGGCAACCGTTGTGCGGCTGCGGGGTGACGTCGGAGATCGTGCCAACCTCCAGGCCGGCGGCCTGGAGCGAACGGATCGCGGTCTCACGGCCCGAACCCGGGCCCTTCACGAACACGTCGACCTTCTTGACGCCGTGCTCCTGCGCCTTGCGGGCAGCGTTCTCGGCAGCGAGCTGCGCGGCGAACGGGGTGGACTTACGCGAGCCCTTGAAACCGACGTGGCCCGACGACGCCCAGGAGATGACGTTGCCCGACGGGTCGGTGATGGACACGATCGTGTTGTTGAACGTGCTCTTGATGTGCGCGTGGCCGTGCGGAACGTTCTTCTTGTCCCGGCGACGCGACTTCTGGGTCTTCTTCGGGCCAGACGCCCGAGTCTTCGGAGGCATTGGTTATCCCTACTTCTTCTTGCCGGCGACGGTCTTCTTCGGACCCTTGCGCGTACGCGCATTGGTCTTGGTCCGCTGGCCGCGCACCGGCAGGTGGCGACGGTGGCGGATACCCTGGTAGCAGCCGATCTCGATCTTGCGGCGGATGTCGGCCTGCACCTCGCGGCGCAGGTCACCCTCGACCTTCATGTCCGACTGTTCGATGTAGTCGCGCAACCGGGTGACGTCGTCGTCGGAGAGGTCCTTCGACCGCAGGTCCGGGCTGACGCCGGTCGCGGCGAGGATCTCGGCGGCGCGAGTGCGCCCGATCCCGAAGATGTAGGTCAATGCGATCTCCATGCGCTTTTCGCGCGGGAGGTCGACGCCCATCAGACGTGCCATGTGTGGCTTCCTTCATTGTGCGGAGGTCTGCTCCCTGTCCGTCCTCGCGAATGAGGCCCCGGCCTCCGTACCGGGGGTGAGCTGTACATCCGCCCCCTGAGGGGCTCGCCGGTGTACAGCTGGCGCTGGGAGGTCTTCTTTGTTCAGCCAGTCCGAACTGCGTTCGTGCTTGGCCGGTGCTGCTGGGAATTAACCCTGACGCTGCTTGTGACGCAGGTTGTCGCAGATCACCATGACCCGACCGTTGCGGCGGATCACCTTGCACTTCTCGCAGATCTTCTTGACGCTCGGGTTGACCTTCACGTCGATCCTTTGTGTCGTCAGTGCTCACAGGGCGTGAACACAACTTTTCCCCGGCCGGTGTCGACCGGGGAAGATCAGGGGGTGATCGCCGGAGCGATCACTTGTAGCGGTAGACGATCCGACCGCGGGTCAAGTCGTACGGAGAGAGCTCCACGACCACCCGGTCCTCGGGCAGGATACGGATGTAGTGCTGCCGCATCTTGCCGCTGATGTGCGCGAGCACCTTGTGACCGTTTTCCAGCTCGATTCGGAACATCGCGTTGGGCAACGGCTCGATGACCCGGCCCTCGACCTCGATGGCCCCTTCCTTCTTCGCCATATCCTCCGCGATCCCGTAAAGGCTGAAACCCGACTGGTTGCAGCTCGTCGTGCACGTTCGCCGACCCGGTGACACACTGCCTACGAGGACGCATGCGGACATGAACCGACCGCGGGTAGGTGCACCGCCGACCAAGTTTACCGGCCGCCCTCGGAATGGCCAAATACACCCCACCGAGCGGTCGGCGCGCGGGTCCGGCCGGTTGTCCACAGTCGTGCACAGGGGCGCGGGTCGCGCCCGGCCGGCACCGCACTGACAGGTCGACGGTGAGGGCGCTCACGTAAACTGCGGAAGGTCCGCGACATTGTTGTACAGAGGTGGGGATTGCTGTGAGGCTCGGCCGTGAGTAACGACGACGGTCTCCCGATGCTGCCACCCTGGCTGGCCGACGAAGAGGTTACCGGCGTGGGCTACGTGGCCAGCCCGGTACAGAACCTGCCGCACAAGGACCTCATTCCCGACAGCCCCAAGCGCGGCCTGTTCGGCCGTAAGAACAAGAAGGACCGGGCGCCCGCGGACAACAACGCCGCCGTCGCACCCCCGCGCTCGGCCCCCGAGCCGCCCGCCCGCTCCGAATGGGACCCGCAGCCGGAACCGCAGTGGGGTGCCGCACCCCAGCCGATGTCGGGCTACGCCGGACCGGCGGACATTTCGTCACCTGACAGTCAGCACGCCGCTCCGGCAACCGGCGGCTGGGCCTCCCCACCCACTCAGGCCCCAGGACCGCAGCCCGAGCAGCCAGCGCCGTTCCGAACTCCCGCACCGGCCGAGCAGCCTGCGCCGTTCCAGACCCCCGCACCGGCCGAGCAGCCAGCGCCATTCCAGACCCCCACACAGGCCGAGCAGCCAGCGCCATTCCAGACCCCCACACCGGCCGAGCAGCCAGCGCCATTCCAGACCCCCACACCGGCCGAGCAGCCAGCGCCATTCCAGACCCCCACACAGGCCGAGCAGCCGGCGCCGTTCCAAGCCCCCGCACAGGCGACCGGACAGCCCGCCCCTTGGCAGGCCGCTACACAAGCGACCGGACAGCCCGCCTCTTGGCAGGCCACCACCCAAGCGACCGGACAGCCCGCCTCTTGGCAGGCCACCACCCAAGCGACCGAACAGCCCGCCCCCTGGCAGTCGCCCGTGCAGCAGGCTGACCGCCCGACACCTTTCCAATCCTCCGCGCCGTCCGAGCGGCCCGATTCGTCCGCCCCGGGCCCGGACTTCGCACCGTCGCAGACCGCCCAACCGGCCGTCCCCGCACAACAGGCACCCGATCGGCTGCCGCCCAGCCCGGCCACGCAGACGCCGCGGCCACACACCGGCCCGCACGCCTCGGTTGCGGCCCCGACATCCACCGGATTCGACGCCCACCAAGGCCACCCGGCGCCGTTCGCGGCGCAACCGCTCGACCAAGCACCAGCCACCCAGACGCCGCCCCACCCGGCCGCACCGACGTCCACCGGAATCGATTCCGCTCCCGTCGCGCGACCCATCCCGACCGCACCCGACCGGCTGCCGCCGACCCCCACCGACCAGGCGCCCCCGGCCCAGCCGGCGCGCATCGCACCGGACCGGCTGCCACCGACGCCTGCTACCGGCCCCGCGACCGGCGACGTCCCGGCGGCCGAATTCGGCACCGCCGCACAAACACCCACGTCGCAGCCGCCGCAGGCCGTCCCCGACCGGCTGCCGCCGACCCCGGCGACCGGTCCGGCCCCACAGGTCCAGTCCGGTTCGCACCCGACCGGAGGGAACCAGGCGTCCGAAACCGACTCCACCGCAGCCGCTTTCACCGCCGGGCCAGCACAAGACGGCACACCCGACCGGTTGCCTCCGGTCGATCCGTTCGCGGGGCGGTCGCCGAGTACCGGCGGGCCGCTGACCAGCACCCCGGTCCCGCAGACACCTCCGGCTCAGACCGCCGCACCGAGCACGGCAACCGGACCCGATTCCACTGCAGCACCTTTGGCACAGCGGTCGCCGAGTACCGCCGGACCGCTGACCGGCACCCCGGTCGCGCAGACACCTCCGGCTCAGACCGCCGCACCGAGCACGGCAACCGGACCCGATTCCACTGCAGCACCTTTCGCGCCCTCATCTCCGCCCGATGGGCTGCTTCCGGCCAATCCTTTCGCGGGGCGGTCGCCGAGTACCGGCGGGCCGCTGACCGGCACCCCGGTCCCGCAGACACCCCCGGCACAGACCGCCGCACCGAGCACGGCAACCGGACCCGATTCCGCTGCAGCATCTTTCGCGTCCCCGCCGGGGTTCGCGCCCGATAGGCTGCCGCCGGTGGCTGATCCCGCCGCGGGACAGCAGCCGAGCGCCGGTGGAATCCCCGTGACCACGGGGGCGGCTACCCAGCCACCACCGGCGCACTCCGGCGCACACGCGGTGGTACCGAAACCGGTGACCGGATCCGATTCCGCTGCTTCGCGTTTCACATCTCCACCGCCGACCGAGGCATCCGGCGGGCGGGTGCACGGCGCCGGTTCGGGAGGTTCCAGCGGTGCGTCGGCGACCGGAATCGGTTCCGCCGCAGCAGCTTCCGGCGGCCTCGCCGCACGATCTCCGGTCGAGACCGCTGGGGACGATCTCGCGCAGACCACTCGGATCAGCTGGACACCGGAGCCCGTGCGGGCGCAGCACCCGGCGCCGCGGACCGGGTCGGGTCCGGTGGTCGGGCCGGCGCCGAGCCCGGCGGTTCGGATGTCGACCGATGCCGCTGGGCCGCAGGTGGCCGAGCACGACCGCGGGCTGATCGAAGGGCTGCCGGGCGGTGCGGGTATGCCGGGCGGGCCGGCTCCGCTGCGGCCCGCGGCCACGGGCGCGGACCGCGGTCGGTTCGCGGCGGGCGGCGTCCAGCCGGTCGGCGGCGTGCAGTACGGACCGGGTTTCGGGCCGGGATCGACTGCGCCGCAGTCTGATTCGCAGGCCGGTGACCGGTTCGGGGCGGGGCGTTCCGGAGGCGGTTACGCCCCAGACTCCGCGCCTGCGCCGAATTCACCTGCGCCGCAGTCGAATCCGCAAGCCCCGGCCGATCGGGGTGCACCGCGGGGCGGACAGTGGGTGCAGGGCCCGGACGGGCGGCAGGCGTTCGTGCCCGGGCCGCCGCAGCAGCCCTCGCTGGACGACATTCCGGTCCGGCGGGCCGCCAAGCCCGTCGGGTCGGGCTGGCGCAAGGCCGTGCACCACGCCTCCGGCGGCACCGTCAATCTCGGCATGTCCGCGGAGGAACGGCGCCTGCAGGAGCTGGTGGCGCGGATCCGGCAGCCGGTGCGCGGCGACTACCGGATCGCGGTGCTGTCGCTCAAGGGTGGCGTCGGCAAGACCACCACCACCATGGGCCTGGGTTCCACGTTCGCCTCCATCCGTGGCGACCGGGTGATCGCGGTCGACGCGAACCCCGACTTCGGCACCCTGTCCCAGCGGGTGCCGCTACAGACCCGGTCCACGGTGCGAGACCTGTTGCTGGACCAGCACATCAACGCATACTCCGATGTCCGCCGGCATACCTCGCAGGCCACGAGCCGGCTGGAAGTGCTGGCCAGTGAACGGGATCCGGCCGCCTCGGAGTCGTTCAGCGCCGACGAGTACCGCGAGGTGGCCCGGACGCTGCAGAAGTTCTACAACATCATCCTCACCGATTGCGGTACCGGACTGATGCATTCGGCGATGTCGGGTGTGCTGGACCTGTCCCATTCGCTGGTCGCGATCTCGTCCTCGGCCATCGACGGCGCCCGCAGCGCCGCCGCGACTCTGGACTGGCTCTCACTGCACGGCCACGACCACCTGGTGCGCAACGCGGTCGTGGTGATCAATCTGCCGCGCCCCGGCTCCCCGAATGTGGCCCTGCAGAGCCTGCGTGAGTACTTCCTGTCCCGCTGCCGCGCGGTCCATGTCATCCCCTACGACGCCCACCTTTCCGAGGGCGCCGAGATCGATCTGGCGCGCTTGGCCAAACCCACCAAGCGCGCCTTCGTGGAGCTGGCCGCCACGGTGGCCGACGACTTCGGCCGCGACATCCACTACGGCATGCGCTGATTCGGTCGGCCCGCTGCGCCCCAGCCCACCGACCGGCGCAGCGGGGCCCCGGCTGACGGCCTTATCCGGCTGACGTCCCGATCGCGCAGCCGCAGGTCTCTCCGGCGTCGAGACGGAGCGCGAACGGCGCGCCGGGCAGATCACCGAATTCGACTACACCCTCACGCTGCAGCCGGAGCTGCCGGAAAAGCTGACCGCACTGGCGAATTGGGCGAAGGGTCAGGGCTCGATCGACAAGGAGGACACCGCACTGCCCGACTACCGCGCCTCGATCGACGAAACCTTCCTGCCGCGCAGCTGACGAGCACGAGCTGCGGCAGGTCGGTCGGCGATCGTTCTCACAGGCGAGGGTCGGTGGGTTCGGACTCCAGGGCGAGGACCGCGAACACGAGTTCGTGGATGCGCCACAGGGGTTCGCCCGCCGCCACCGCGTCGAGGGCGGCCAGACCCAGGCCGTGCTCACGCAACGCGAGGGTACGTTTGCGGTGCAGGCCGCGGTCGCGCAGGCGCTCCAGGTGTTCGGGCGCGGTGTAGTCCGGGCCGTAGATGATCCGGAGGTATTCGCGCCCACGGCATTTGATGCCGGGCTGGACGAGTTTGCCTGCGGCACGGTGCGACAGGCCCGCGTACGGCTTGATCACCATGCCCTCGCCACCGGCCGCGGTCAACTCGGCCCACCAGTCGGTGGCCGCGGCTTCCGCCGCCGGATCGGCGAGATCGACGATCCGGCGGCCGGTGTGGCGGAACGTGACCGGGTCGGCATCCACCAGCCGATCACAGGCCGCGAGGTGCCAGCCGTGGTCGCGGGCGGCGTGGGTGGCGCCCTCGGAGGCCAGGACCATGAAAGGCGCGAGCTGCAGCCCGTCGAGACCTGTTGTCGGCCAGCAGTACCGGCGGTAGGCGGTGACGAAGTCGGCGGCCTGCGCGGTCCGCGCCGCGGTCCGCGAGCGAAGCTCACCCACCACGTCGGTGTCCAGACCACGCGCGAGCGCGGCGTCGAGTGCCGCGACCGCCGCGGGCAGCGCGGCACCCGCGGCCGCACCCACCGCCGCGTACTGCGACCGGATCAGCCCGGCCGCCTTCGCCGACCAGGGCAGCAACTCACAGTCGAGCAGCAGCCAATCGCCCGACAGCTCGTCGAACAGCGGCGCGGCCGCGACCCGGACCCGCGCGAGCAGCGCCTCGGTCAGCGCCGGGTCGGTGAAGAAGGACCGCCCGGTGCGGGTGTAGATCGCACCGGACACACCGGGTACGCCGAAGCGTGCCGCGGCGGCCGCCTCGTCCCGGCAGACCAGCACCACCGCACGCGAACCCATGTGCTTCTCCTCGCACACCACCGTGTCGACACCCGCCGCGCGGTAGTCGGCGAACGCCTCGGTGGGGTATTCGAGGTAGCCGTCGCGGGCCGACGTGGACGGCGGCGACATCGTCGGCGGCAGCCACAACAGCAGCCGCGGGTCGATCGCGAATCGGCTCATCACTTCCAGTGCGGCAGCGGCGTTCTCGGCTTCGACGAGTACCGTGCCGTAGCCGGTGCGCAGGTGCCGGCGGCCGGTGACCTCCCCGAGGTCGAGTGTCTCGTCGTCACGCACGGGTTCCGGCTCGGCGAGTGGTTTCACCGGCTGGTAGTGCATCCGTTCGGCCGGCACCGAGACGCAGGTCTTCTCCGGGTAGCGCAGTGCGGTCAGCTCACCACCGAAGACCGCGCCGGTGTCGAGGCAGACGGTGTTGTTGACCCACTCGACCTTGGCGGTGGGCACGTGCCCGTACACGACCATCGCGTCCCCGCGGTAGTCGCGCGCCCACGGGTAGCGCACCGGCAGCCCGAATTCATCTGTCTCCCCGGTCGATTCGCCGTACAGACAGAAGTCGCGAACCCGGCCGGAGGCGCGCCCGTGGTACTGCTCCTTCAGTCCGGCGTGTGCGACGACCAGACGGCCGCCGTCCAAGCGCAGGTGGCTGACCAGCTTGTCGATCCATTCTGCGGCGGCCGCGACGAACTCGGGGGTCTCGTGCTCCAGCTGCGCCAGGGTCTCGGCGAGCCCGTGCGACACGGTGACCTTGCGGCCCCGCAGCTTTCGCAGCAGCTTCTGTTCGTGATTGCCGGGCACACACAGCGCGTTACCGCTCGCCGTCATCCCCATCACCAGGCGCAGCACGCCCGGCGAGTCGGGTCCGCGGTCGACGAGGTCGCCCACGAAGACCGCCTGCCGCCCCTCCGGGTGCGTGGCGTCGACGGGCCGGCCCGCGTCGTCGCGGACCAGCCGCCAGCCGAGTTCGGTGAGCAGCGTCTCCAATTCGGCGCGGCAGCCGTGCACGTCGCCGACGATGTCGAACGGCCCGGTGAGTTCACGCCGGTCGTTCCAGGCTCGTTCGTAGCTGATGGTGACGTCCGCGGTATCGGTGAGGATGTGCACCTTCCGGAAGCCCTCGCGGCCCAGGTCGCGCAGCGACCGGCGCAGGTCCTGACTCTGCCGCTGCAGCACCCGGCGCGGGTAGTCGCGGTCGGGGCGGGCCTGAGTCCGTTCCCAGGCAACCGATTCCGGTGTATCGATGACGATGGCGACCGGCAGCACGTCGTGAGCGCGCGCCAGCTTCACCAACTCGGCGCGGGCGTGCTTCTGCACGTTGGTGGCATCCACCACGACCCGGCGCCCGGCGCGCAGCCGCAGTCCGGCGACGTGGTGCAGGGCGTCGAAGGCATCCGCGGTTGCGGACTGGTCGTTCTCGTCGTCGGATACCAAGCCGCGGAAGAAGTCCGAGGACAGCACCTCGGTGGGCCGGAAGTGCTCGCGCGCGAACGTGGACTTGCCGGAGCCGGAGATGCCCACCAGCGCAACGAGAGACAGCTCAGGGATGTCGAGGTTCATTCTGCGCCTTCATAGTCGGGCCCCGAGGCGGTAGCGGAGCGTCGGACCGGCGCAGGCGCCGAGTTCACGGCGTCTTCGCGTTCGGGCCCGGGGGCGGCGTGGGCCTTGCGGAAGAAGGCGAGTTGGGTGGGTGCGCCGAGCTCGGGGTCAAGGTCGCCGACCGGGCGGAGTTCCACGGTGTAGCCGAACTTTTCGCCGACTCGCGCGGCCCACGCGGCGAATTCCGCTCGGGTCCACTCGAATCGGTGGTCGTCGTGCCGGTGTCCGTCGAGAGTTCCGTAGCGCACGTTGTATTCGACGTTCGGGGTGGTCACGATTACCGCGCCGGGTGCGGCGTGACCGAACACGGCTCGTTCCAGGGCCGGTAGCCGCGGCTCGTCGAGATGTTCGATCACCTCCATGAGTACCGCCGCGTCGTAGCCGCGCAGGCGGTCGTCGTGGTAGGTCAGCGCGGACTGGACGAGTGAGACGCGGGCGCGCTGCCGGTCGGGTAGGCGCCCGAACTTCAAGCGCCGCTCCGCGATCGCCAGGCTCACGCTCGACACGTCCGCGCCCACGATGGCGGTGTAGCGCTGGTCGGCCATCAGCTCCTTCAGCAGCGCACCGGAACCGCAACCCAGGTCGAGTACCCGGGCGGCGCCCGACTCGGCCAATGCGGCCAGGACCGCTTCCTTACGGTGCTTGACCAGCGGCTTGCGCTTCTCGGCCGCCTCGATCCGTTCGGCGGCATCGCCCGGCACCTCGTCGGCGTCGGGCTCCGGTTCGTCCACGGCGCGCAGGCGTTCGAGTGCGGTCTGGGCCAGCGAACGGCGCCCGGCCAGATACCGGTGGGTGATCAGCTCCCGGTCCGGGTGCGCGCCGAGCCAGCCCGCGCCGGAACGCAACAACTTGTCGACCTCGTCGGCGGACACCCAGTAGTGCTTGGCGTCGTCGAGCACCGGCAACAGCACGTAGAGGTGATTGAGGGCGTCGGCCAATCGCAGTGTGCCGGTGAGCCGCAACCCCACGTACGGGGAATCGCCCCAGTCGGGGAACTGCGGATCCAGGGGCACCGCGGTGGCTTCGACGGCCCAGCCCAGCGGCGTGAACAGCCGTTCGGCGATGCTCGCCCCGCCTCGGCACGGTACGGCGGGCAGTTCGATCTCCAGCGGGATCGCGGTCTGCGCCAGGTCGGTCCGGTCCCGGCTGCTGCCGTTGAGCGCCGACCGGAACACCTTGCCCAACGCCACCGCCAGCAGGCTGGACGCGACATAGGGCCGGTCGTTGACGTAGCGCCCGAGCGCGAAGCCGAACTGCCCCTTGGCCGGTCGCGCCAGCTCGACCGGGTCCACCTCCAACAGCAGTGCGGCCGTGCATCGTTCGGCGGTGGCCTGCGGATAGAAGACGTGCGCCGTGCCACCGGTGGTCGAGAACGATTGCACCCGGTCGGGATGCTTCACCAGCAGGAATCCCAGATCGGTCGCCGGTGCACGAGTGGTGGTGATGGTCAACAGCACCCGCTGATCATCCCAACCGAGTCCAGCGATTTTCCCGTCGCGCCGCCGGGGAGTCGAGCTACGGCAGGGCCGGAATCACCAGGCGGGGAGGCGGCGGCGTCCGGCCAGCACGTCGCGGACGAGATCGTCGTAGCCGTCGGCCAATTCGGCCAGATGGTGCCAAGCACCGTGCAGGACATCGTCGTTCGCGTCCATGGTCATCAGCGAGTGGTGGGCGCACACGGCGGCGCCGGCCAGCCGGTCGATCACCGAGCCGATGGTCTCGGTGTGCAGGGTGGCGCCGAGGCGGTGCTGTGGGACCGTGCGGATGATCCAGTCGTCGACCGCCATCACCAATTCGGTACGGCGGCGCTCGATCTCGACGATGACAGCCGGGTTCTGCTCCGGCAGGCCGCCGCCGCGGCCGATCAGCCGGCGCTCGTGCAGCACCGCGAGATCACGGGCGAACCACAGCAGCGGGCCTCCGATGACCCGGTGCCCCCGGCACGCGCGCAACAGTAGGTCGGAACTCGGAAGCAACCCCGCGGTCAGGGATTGCACCGTCGTCGCGACCGGGGGCGCGCTGGGTAACGACACCACCACTGTCTGATAAGTCTCCGAACCCGCCACGTTGCCTCGCCGTTCATAGCTACAACCCTCGGTCAGGACGTTCATTACAATAAACCTCTGAACGCGTGTGTCAAGCGTCACATGACCACCAAACCAACAGGTAACATCAAGTTCCTTGGTTCCTTGAAGACACAACCGAGGAGCGAGATGCCCGACGGTCCCAGGTACCAGCGGATCGCAGACCTCCTCCGCGAGGAGATCCGTAGTGGCCGGTGGAAACCCGGCGACAAGCTACCCAGCCACAACGAGCTGGCGGCACAGAGACAGGTCTCCATCACCACCGCACGCAATGCGATCCAGGTGCTGGTGGCCGAAAACCTGCTGTACACAGCCACGTCCCGCGGGACCATCGTGCGAAGCCAGGAGGTGCTGGAATCCGTGGTCACCAACCACATCCGGCCCGACCGGCCGAAGTCGGCGCACGACATCTTCTCCGAGATCGCCCGCGCCGCGGGCCGCGAACCCGACAAGCAGTTCTCCGCCCGCATGGAACCCGCCAGCGCCGAGGTCGCGCACTGGCTGGGCATCGAGAAGGACGCCTGGGTGGTGTCGCGCACCGTTGTGCAGTACCTCGATCACGAACCGTGGTCGTGGGAGGTCAGCTTCTATCCCCGGGATCTGGCCGAGGCCACCGGAATCGACTCGCCACACGACATTCCGGAGGGCACCACCCGGCGACTCGCCGAGCGTGGCCATACCGAGACAGCCCATCGCGACACCGTGGTCTCCCGCCCCGCCCTGTCCGACGAGGCGGAGGTCCTCGGCGTCGCCGCCGGCACCATGCTGCTGGACCATCTGCGGATCGGCGCCAACAGCGAACGCATCACCCGAGTCACCCGGCATCGCTCGGTCGCCGCGCGCAACCGGCTCGCCTACGAATTGGGCGACAGCGCCGGCACCGAGGTCATCCGCCGCACCCTGGGCACCGCACCCCCGCCCGGCAATTCGCATTCGTTCGGGCACTCGCTGGTACCCGGGTCGGCGTGAGCACGACGATTCGCGCGGCCTATGCGAGCGACGTCGGCTTCATCTGCCGGCTGCGCCTGCAACGTACGAATTGGCTGGCGGCCCGTGGTTCCGACCAGTGGACCCGAGAGGGGCGCGGACTGCCCATCGAATCGTTCGCCCGCGCGGTCGGACGATCCATCGACGACGGCGAGACCTGGATCGCCGAGCTGAAGGGCGAACCGGCCGGCACCATCACGGTGAATCACCGTGCCGACGAGGGACTCTGGTCGCCGGGCGAGATCGCCGACGCGGTGGTGGTGCACTTCATGATCGTCGATCTGCGGTTCGCCGGGAACCGGGTCGGCGCGGCACTGCTCGCGCACGCCGCCGCCATCGCCCGGGCCCGGCACCGGACCTGGGTGCGGCTCGACGCGTGGACCACCAACAGTGGCCTGCACGACTACTATCGCCGCGCCGGGTTCCGTCTCGCCCGCTTCGCCGGGCCGGAGGTCTCCGGGCCGTCCGGCGCCATGTTCGAACGCCGCTCCGACGCATGGCTTTTCGATCAGGGTCCGCAGCTGCCCAGGTGGCGCCGGTCGGAACTACGGCTGCCGCGCTGAGCCGCGGCGCACGGTTCGGCACCGTCGGCGCACCCCGGTGGGCTCCGTCCGCACGCGGCGGCCTGCGATGATGGGCCGATGCGAATCCTGGTGCAGCGCGTCACGACCGCACAGGTGACCGTCGACGGGGAGGTGGTCGGGCGGATCGACCCGGCTGCCACCGGGGCGCCGCACGGGCTGCTGGCGCTCGTCGGCGTCACGCACAGCGATACCGAGGCGACCGCGAAGTTGTTGGCGGACAAGCTGTTCCATCTGCGGATCCTCGACGGCGAACGATCCGCCGATGAGCTGTCCGCACCGATTCTGGTGGTCAGCCAGTTCACGCTGTACGCCGACACCCGGAAGGGCCGGCGCCCCTCTTGGAACGCGGCCGCGCCGGGCGCGGCCGCCGAACCGCTCGTCGCCGTGGTCACCGCCCGGCTGCGGGAGCTGGGCGCCGAAGTCGCCACCGGGCGGTTCGGGGCGCACATGCAGATCGGGCTGGTGAACGACGGGCCGGTCACCGTCCTGCTGGAATCACCGGAGGCCGAGCCGCGCTCGTGAGGCGTGCGGACCTCGGTGCCGAGTAAGGGCTTGCGGCGCCCGATAGGGTGGGACCGAGACCTGGGGGTGCTTGTGACGGAACAACAGCCCGGCGGGACGCCGCCGGTGGACGACTGGTGGAACCAGCAGTCGTTCGGGGTGTCGGATCAGACGCCGAGTGCACCGGCCTATCAGCACACCGGGGCACCGACCTATCGAGGTGGATTCGCCGGACCCGGCTATTCCCCTGCGGGAACGGTGATTCCACCGCTCCCGCCATCGCCTCCGACCACGCGCCGGAAGCTCCCCGTGGTGGCGGTCCTCGCGATACTCGCTGTGGTCCTGTTGGTTCCGGCTACCGGCGCCGCAGCGCTCTGGTGGTTCTCGTCGAAACCTGTTGACACAGGAGCTATCTCGACCACTACATCTTCGGCGCCTTCCACCACCTCGGCGCGTCCCTCGACCTCGGTCGGTGCGGTCGCCCTGTCCGGCAAGTGGACCGGGTCCTACACCTGCAGCCAGGGCCGGACCGCCCTGGAGCTGGACATCACCTCGGACGCCGCCGCGGATATCGAGGCCGTCTTCACCTTCGGCCCCACCGCCGACAATTCAGCTGTGCCGGCCGGCTCGTTCGCCATGCGAGGCACGCTGTCCGGGCAGACACTCTCCCTGACCGGAGATCACTGGATCCAGCGGCCGCCAGGATGGGTGATGGTCGGACTGTCCGCGGCAGTGAACGGAACTCGGCCGCAGAGCATCTCCGGCAGCGTGGTGGCCGATGGATGCACCACCTTCTCGATCACCCGGGATCCGGTGTAGTACAACGGAGTTCCGACGACTCCGGAAAGAGTTCCGGCCGTGTATGTTTCGCCCATGACGTCTGAATCCCGGGCCACACATCCGTTTCCCCGCCGGTTCGGCAGGGTGCTGGTGGTCGCGGCGCATCCCGACGATGCGGAGTTCGGCTTCGGGGCCACCGTCGCCCGATTCGTGGACGAGGGCACCGACGTCACCTACCTCGTGGTGAGTGACGGATCGCAGGGCGGAGAGGACCCGGCGGAACCGGCCGCGGATCTGACCGCCACCCGCTACGCCGAACAGCGAGACGCGGCAAAGGTTCTCGGCGTCACCGAGGTGTCCTTCCTCGGCTTCCCGGACGGCGCACTGACCGACGGTCCGGACCTGCGCAAGGCGCTGGCCCGCGAGATCCGCCGCTACCGCCCCGATCTCGTCCTCACCCACAATCCGCTGCGGTCACTGCAGTTCCCGATCGGGGCGTCGCACCCGGATCATCTCGCCGTCGGCGAAGCCACCCTCAACGCGGTGTTCCCGTTCGCCCGCAACCCGCGGGCCTTCCCGGAGCTGCTGACCGAGGGTTTCGCCACCCACCGGGTCGCCGAGGTGTGGGTGCCCGGCTACGAGCACACCGACCTGCTGATCGATGTCGACCACACGGCCGAACGCAAGGTGGAGGCGGTCCTGGCACACCGCAGCCAGTTCCGCGAGTCCGCCGATCCGCGCGCGGACGTGGCCTGGGTCACCGAACGCATGCGCGGCTACGGGCGCACCCTGGGCTGCGAGTTCGCGGAGGGATTCAAGCGGATCGTGATCGAGCCGGTCAGCGACGACCCGGCCTGACCAGGAACTGCACCACCACGAAGCCGGCCACCAGGGCGGCGGCGGGCAGGAACAGGCTGCTGCCCATGGCCTCGGCGAACGGGCCGCGCAGGAATTCCGGCAGCGGCCCGGCCGACTGTCCGGTTCCCGCACCGGATCCGGCCGGGAGCTGCGCGGCGAAGCGCTGGAACTGGTGCTCGACCTGGTGCTGCATGAACACCCCGACCGCGGCGCTACCCAGCACGCCGCCCACCTGCCGGGTCGCGTTGTAGACCCCGGAGCCGCCTCCGGCGAGGCCCAGCGGCAGATCCCGGTTGGCGGTGGCCGTCAGCGGGCCCCAGATGAAGGCGTTACCCGCGCCGACGAGGGCGATGGGCAGCAAGAGCACCAGCACCGAATCCCGGTGCGAGGCGGCGCTACCGAGCCAGAACAGTGCCGCGGCGTTGACCGCGAACCCGAATCCGGTGACATAGCGCGGATGCATCTTGTCGATCAGGCTTCCGGCCACCGGCGCCAGCCCAGCCGCGCACAGGGCCAGCGGGATCAGCAGCATGGCCGAACGAATCGGGCTCAGCCCCAATGATTTCTGCGCGAACAGCATGAGCGGGACGGCCATCCCGGTGAGGGAGAAACCCATACCCGCGACGGCCAGGCAGGACAGCGCGAAGTTGCGGTCGCCGAACAGTCCCAGGGGCATCAACGGATCCGCCATCCGCGACTCCCACCAGACGAACAGCGCCAGCACGACCAGTCCGCCGATAATCAACCCCCACACCGAGATCGGGAGTATCCCGAGTTCACCGATCCGGCCCCAGTCGTAGCGCTGTCCCTCCTGCAGACCGAAAACCACTGCGAGCAACCCGATCCCGCTCAACACGATGCCGGGCCAGTCGATCCGGTGCCGATGCGTGGGCAGGTCCGGCACCAGCAGCACGGCGGCGACCAGGGCCGCCAGCCCGAACGGCACGTTCACGAAGAACACCCACTGCCAGCCCAGGCTGTCCACCAGGAGACCTCCCGCCAGCGGCCCGACCAGAATCGCGACGCCGCCGACCGCACCCCACAGCGCCATGGCCTTGCCGCGCTTGTCCGCCGGGAAGGTCCGCGTGATCACCGCCATCGTCTGCGGCGCCATCAGCGCCGCGCCCAGCCCCTGGACCACCCGAGCGGCGATCAGCATCTGCGCGGTGCCGGACAGACCGCACCAGGCCGACGCGGCCGTGAACACCACCAGACCCGCCACATACAGCCGTTTCGGCCCGAACATGTCCCCGAGCCGCCCGGACAGCAGCAGCGGCACGACATAGGCCAGCAGATAACCGCTGGTGACCCAGACGACGGAGTTCAGGTCGGTCTTCAGATCCACCCAGATGGTGTCGGCGGCCACCGAGACGATGGTGGAATCGACCAGGATCATGAAGATCCCGGCCACCAGCGCCCACAGCGCCGGCCAGGGCCGGTAGTCCGCCGACAGACCGGGCAGGGTTTCGGGCTCGTCAATTCCGTTGGACTGCATCGGCGGACGCCATCCTCTCCGGTCCGAACGCGGAAATGTCCACGGTGGAACGACCTTCGGTCGCCAGCTGGGCCAATACCTCTCCGATGCCGGGCGCGAACTTGAACCCGTGACCCGAACAGGCACTCGCGTAGACGACCCCGGGCAGTTCCCGGGACCGGCCGATGAGGAAACTCTCGTCCCGCGACATGGTGTAGACGCAGGACGTGCCGCGGCCGGTACTGCGCACGCCCGGCAGCAGCGGCCGGATCGTCTGCCACAGTTCGAGCCGTTCCGCGTCGGCGGGCGGGCGACGGCCGCTGTCGATGTCCATCGGCGACAGCTGGCGATTGTGGAAGCCGAGTTTCAGACCGCCGTCCACCATCTGCCACTTCGGCAGACCGTAGACGAGCGCGCCGTCGGTGTGCTCGTAGAGGAATACCGGGAACCGCCCGGGAAGATGGTCCCGCTCGACCGATTCCGCCACGTCGAATTCGTAGACCGGGATCCGCATCGGCGTGACCAGTGGCGCGATCTCGCCGGGCAGGAAGCGGCCGATCCAGCCGCCCACAGCCAGAACGACAGTGCCGCAACCGACTTCCCAGCCGGCCCCGCGAACCGTCAGCGCGCCACCCGACGCCGGTTCCAGCGCACGGACCGTGCGCCCGTAGACGATCTCGGCACCGGCGGCACCGGCCCGGGACAGATAGTTCAATCGCGCGTGGTCCGCGAACAGCATCAACGCGTCCGGCTCGTAGATCGCGACCGCGTCGTCGGCGACCCGGAACGCCGGAAACCGGGCCGTGATCTCACCGGCGTCGAGGTATTCGTGGTCGATTCCGCCGCGCACCGCGGTGTCGCGCGAACCCTGCACCAGTTTCGAGTCGGGGGAACCGACGAACAGGCCACCGGTCCGCACCGCGATGGTGTCGTGGGTCGCGCCGTCCAGCTCCATCCAGCCGGCGTAGGACCGCTCGAGCAGCGGAAGGTACTGTTCGCCTTCCCAATAGGCGCGCCGGAAGATCCGGGACTGGCCGTGCGAGGAGCCCAGCACGTTCAGCGGGCCGTGTGCCTCGACGCCGAGCACCTTCAGCCCGGTGCGGGCGAGGTGGTAGAGCGCCGAGGCGCCCATGATGCCCAGTCCGACGACCACGACGTCGTAGGTGGGCCCGACATCCGGATCCGTCGTTCCCATGGTCAGCCGGCGGTCCGTTCGTGCGCCGCCACCCCGGCCAGGGGCGGCAGGCCGCCGGGCACCGGCAACGGGGTGACGCTCATCTCGGTGATCTCGTAGAACCAGTGGATGGTGTCGTCCCGGGTGACGTAGTGGGCCGCGTATTCCTCTCGGCCCCGCTCGAATTCGCGGACCAGCGAGGCCCGCGCCTCCTGCCATTCGTCGGTGTAGAACATCAGCGGGAACTCGAAGCGGTCCAGCAGCTGGGAGTGCAGCGCGGGCCCGTTGTTCGACCGATGTGCCGCCCGGGCCCGCCGGATGATGTCGGCGATCCCGACCAGCGAGTTGAGACCGACGATCGCGCGCCCGTTCTCGGCCAGGTGCTCGGGCAGGAGCTGCAGGAAGCGCAGCAGTACGCGGTCGCCGTAGAACATCGCGTCCAGGTTGAGGGAGCGGAACTTCTCCCCCAATTCGGTCTCGAGCAATCCGGGTGGCGCCCGCCATCCCGGCGGGTTGAACACGATGAGATCGTAAGGAGCGGAATCGGTTTCCTCTCCCGGAAACAGATCGCAATGCGTGAAGTCGACGATCGAATCACCGAAGTTCTCCGATTCGTTCTGCCGCGCCGTGGCTACCGCCGCCGCACAGATATCGGTGGCCGCGATCGAGGTCGCTCCCATCGACCGGAGCAGGAGTGCGATCACACCACTTCCGGTGCCGGCATCCAGAATGCGGCCGCCTAGTTCGTGTTCCCGCAGATGGCCGACCAGATGGTCACCGAGGGCGAGCCCGGCCCGGCTCACCCGGAAAGTTCCGGGCCGATCGTAGAGACGAAACTTGTGCCCGCCGCTGAATTCGACGTCGTAAGAATCTCCGGCGCAGACGTTTTCACTCATCCGCCGCTCCCGCGCCGGCACCGGAGCTCATGGCGGAAGCGAGCTCCCGTGACCGCTGCGCGGACGCGGCGAGCGCGGTCATGACGGAGTTCTTGAGTTCGGCCGCGTCGAATGCCGCGATTCCGCGTTCGGTCGTCCCGTTCGGAGTCATCACCTCACGACACAGCTGCATCGGCGGCTTGTCGCTGTGCGCGATCAGGGTGGCGGTGCCGCCGAAGACCTGGACGGCCATTTCCCGGCCGGCTTCCGCGGTGAATCCCCGGTCGGCGGCGAACTGACAGAAGGCGTCCACGATATAGCTGACGAAGGCCGGGCCGCCACCGCAGAACGCGGTGGCATCGTCGATCAATTCCTCGGAGTCGACGCGCAGCGCCTTGCCGATCGCCTTCAGCAACAGATCGGACTGCGCGACAGTGTTTTCCGCGACCGCCGGACCCGCGTAATACACCGACATACCCTGGAATACCTCGGACGGGGTATTGGGAATCGAGCGAACCACCTGCGTGGTGCCCAGAGCCTCGGCGATGGTGCCGGCGTTCAGTCCGGCCATCACAGAGAGCACCGGCGTCTCCGGCGCGAACTTGTGGCGCTGTGCCGCCGCGAAATCACCGAATACCTGTGGCGGCACGGCGATCACGACGAAATCGCCAGGAGCGATCTCCAATTCATCGGTCACGGCGATGCCGCCGAATTCGGTCAGCATTTCCCGGCGTTGCGGACTGGTCTCGACGGCGACGATCGCGCAGTCCGGCGCGCTGCCCAGCAGTCCCCGGACGATCGCGAAACCCATGTGGCCGCAGCCGACCATGACGATGCGCGCGGGTAGTTCGGGGTCGGTGGTGCGGGTGGTGTCAGTGTGCGGCACGGGTCTCGCCCTCCAGTACGTCCGGGCGCGCTACCGACGCCTTCTGTTCCGCGGTTGCCCGCTCCTCGAATGCCGTGACCACGTCGGACACGGTGGTGCGGTGCAGGACCCGGCGCTGGGTCAGGTCGTAGGGCCGGCCGCGGTGCATGGTGCAGCGGTTGTCCCAGATCACCAGGTCACCGACGGTCCAGTCGTGGTGGTAGACGAACCGGTCCTGGGTCGCGAACTCGATGAGTTCCTCGAGCAGCGCCCTTCCTTCGGCGAGCGGCATGCCGATGATGTGCGAGGCGTGCGAGGCGAGGTAGAGGCTCGTGCGCCCGGAGTCGGGATAGAAGTCGACCATCCGCTGCGGCACCGACGGCAGGGCGCCGGGAATATCGCTGTTGAATCCGTCGAACCCGATCTTGCTACGCGAGTGGGCGATACTGTGCTCCGCGACCAGCTCGGCGACCTGAGCCTTCTTTTCCGCCGGCAATGCGTCGTAGGCAGCGCGCATATCCGCGTACTCGGTCGCACCGCCGGTCGTCGGGATCTCCCGGGCCGAGAGCAGCGAACACTTCGCCCGGCGTGCCTTGAACGAACTGTCCGTGTGCCACAACTGGTTTCCCGCGTTGTAACCGACCAAGCGGTCCTTGGGATCGAGCAGGTTTCCCTGGTAGTCGAGGTTGGAGATATCGGTGAACTCGTTGCTCAGGCGTAGCGCGGCGCCGGCATAGTTCGGGGCCGTCTCGACCGGACCGAAGTTCTTGGTGAAGGCGAGCTGCTGCTCGTCCGTCAGCGGCTGACCCCGGAACACCAGAACGGCGTAGCGATCGAATGCCGCGTGGATTTCGGCGAAGACGTCGGCGGGCACCGGGTCGGTCAGGTCGACCCCCGCAACCTCGGCGACAAACAGCGGATGAATTGGTTCGATACTTATGGTCACGTGATTCCCTCCTCAGCGCATGGCATTAGAAGCTGTCATGGTGCATTGATTCCGCAAACGTGGTCGAGCCGAAGAACACTCGCCGTTGATGGCAGAAAGAATCGAGTCAGGAACATGGCCGACCACCGGAAGTTTCCTTACCGGCGCTCAGCGAGACGCCCGATACCCGCGTGTCACCCTACGGGGCCGAACTCCCCTTATAGGTAGGATGATTCATCGAAAATCCCCGATAGGTGGGATGATTTTCCGCGATGCGACTCCGCGCAACGCGCCCGCATCAGCAGGGCCGAATCGGCCCTTGTATTTTTCCGATCCTCAGTCGCACGCACCTATTTCTGCGGCAGCACACCCCACGTCGACACGCAACCCCCGGATCGCAAATGTCAACGCCATGTAACACTGCAACAAGCTGTTCGATCATTCGGTCAGCGAGTTGTATTGGGTTTCAAACAAACTCGTGGCCTCAAAAAGACACTAGCCCATATTTCGCTGTATCACAACGGAACTCGGTCTTCTCTCGAGACACCGTCACAGTTGGGAAGCCCTCGATACACCGTCACAGTTGGGAAGCCCTCGATACACCGCGGCGCCCGGGCCCGTACGGGAACCGGGCGCCGAGTACGCCGATCAGGCCACGCCCTCCGCGCGGGCAGCCGCGGCCACCGCGGCGGCGACGGCCGGCGCCACCCGCGGGTCCAGCGGGCTGGGCACGATCTTGTCGGTCGCGAGCTCGTCGGCCACCACCGAGAAGATCGCGTCCGCGGCGGCGATCTTCATGCCCTCGGTGATCCGGCGGGCACCGCAATCCAGCGCGCCCTTGAACACACCGGGGAAGGCCAGCACGTTGTTGATCTGGTTCGGGAAGTCGCTGCGGCCCGTCGCCACGACGGCGGCGTACTTGGCGGCCACCTCGGGGTGGATCTCCGGGTCCGGGTTCGACATGGCGAACACGAAGCACTCCGGCGCCATCGACGCGATGAGCTCCTCGGCGATCAGGCCTGCCGACAACCCCAAGAACACGTCCGCACCGGCCAGGGCCTCGGCGGGACCACCGGTGATCCCGCGCGGGTTGGTACGGCCGGCCAGCTCGGCCTTCACGTCGTTCAGGTCGGCGCGGTCCGCGCTGACGATGCCCTTCGAGTCGAGCACGACGATGTCGGTGACGCCGGCCGCGAGCAGGATGTTCGCGCAGGCCACACCCGCGGCACCCGCACCGGACACGACCACCTTGAGGTCCGCGAGGTTACGGCCCTGCACCGCGACCGCACCCTTCAGGCCCGCGAGCACCACGATGGCGGTGCCGTGTTGGTCGTCGTGCATGACCGGGCAGTCCAGGGCCTCGACCAGCCGCTGCTCGATCTCGAAACAGCGCGGCGCGGCAATGTCTTCCAGGTTGATCGCGCCGTAGCTCGGGCGCAGCTTGACCAGCATGTTCACGATCTCGTCGACATCGGTGGTGTCGAACACCAGCGGAATCGAGTTCAGGCCCGCGAACTTCTTGAACAGCGCGGCCTTGCCCTCCATCACCGGCAGCGAGGCCAGGGCGCCGATGTCGCCCAGACCCAGCACCGAGGTGCCGTCGCTGGCGACCACGACCAGCCGCTCGGCCCAGGTGTGGGTCTTCGACAGCGACGCGTCCTTGGCGATGGCCCGGCTGACCTGGGCGACACCGGGCGAGTACGCGATCGACAGGTCACGCTGTGTCTCGACCCGGGTGGACAGCTCGACCGTCAGCTTGCCGCCGACGTGGCTGTCCATGATCTCCTCGTCGGTGATGGCGGCGACAGTACCCTCGGGGGTCTCGGTCACGGAAGTCACGTAATTCGCTCCTTGATCTGATCAGCGGTCGGGGAAACCGCGGAGGTTTGGTGAAATATCAAGCGCCACAAGAACTCAGGGCTTGATCCAGGTCACTGAGGAGGTCTTCGACGTCCTCCAGCCCGACCGAGATGCGCACCACGCCGTCGGTGATCCCGGCGGCGGCACGTCCCTCGGGACCCATGGACCGGTGAGTTGTGGTGGCGGGGTGAGTGATCAGGGACTTCGTGTCACCGAGATTGTTCGAGATGTCGATCACCCGCAGCGCGTCCAGCAGCGCGAACGCCCGCTTCTTCGCCATCGCCTCGTCGTCGGCGACGAGTTCGAAAGTGACCACCGTGCCGCCCGCACTCATCTGCCGCTTGGCCAGCTCGTACTGCGGGTGCGAGGGCAGATACGGGTAGCGCACCCAGCGCACCGCCGGATGCTGTTCCAGGAACTCCGCGATCCGCAATGCCGAAGCGCTGCAATGCCGTACCCGCATCGGCATGGTCTCGAGGCCCTTCACCATCACCCAGGCGTTGAACGGACTCAGCCCGGGACCGGTGTTGCGCATCAGCTTCTGCACCGGGCCCTCGATGTACTCCTGCGAACCCAGGATCACCCCGCCCAGCACCCGGCCCTGTCCGTCGATGTGCTTGGTGCCTGAGTAGACCACCACATCCGCGCCCAGGTCCAGGCTGCGCTGCAACACCGGCGAGGCGAGCACGTTGTCCAGAACCACGGTCGCGCCGGCGGCGTGGGCCAGCTCCGAGACCCGAGCCACATCCACGATCGACTGCATCGGATTCGCCGGGGTCTCGAAGAACACGGCCGTGGTCGGCTCGCTCAACGCGGCCTCCCACTGGTCGAGGTCCTCACCGTCGACGAATACCGTCTCCACGCCCCAGCGCGGCAGGATCTCGTTGCACACCACGAAACACGAACCGAACAGCCCACGCGCGGCGACCAGGCGGTCACCGGCACCGAGCAGCGCGCCGAGCGCGGTGAACACCGCACTCATTCCGCTCGACGTGGCGAAACAGGCCTCGGCCCCTTCGATCAGCCGGATCCGTTCCTCGAACATCGACACCGTCGGATTGCGGAACCGGGAGTAGACGAAGTGGTCGAGGTCGCCGGCCAGGGCCGCCTCCGCCGACGCCGCGTCGGCGAACACGAAACTCGAGGTCAGGTACAGCGCCTCGGACGTCTCCTCGAAACCGGACCGCATCAGCCCGCCCCGGACCCCGAGCGTGGACAGGCCCACGCCCTCGGGCAGCGGCTTGTCAAACGCGCCACCGCGCGGCATGCTGCTCACGAAATCCTCCTCTGCGAAGCGTGTTTCACGACGGTCAGACGGCGGCGATCAGCCGGTCGAGGGCGGCCTGCAGGCGGCCGGGTTCCTGGGCGAAGCAGATCCGGAACCAGCCGTCGTTGCCCGGGCCGAAGGCCGAGCCGGGCGCGATCCCGACGCCACCGCGGGTGACCAGGTCCTCGGCGAAGGCCAGCGAGTTGTCGACGCCGTCGATCCGGAAGTAGGCGAAGAACGACGCCGGGACCTGCGGCGCCAGGATGCGGTCGTGACCCGCGAAGGCCTCCGCCACGATGCGCCGGCCACGCGCGGAGTGGTCCTGCATCTGCTTGACGAACGGCTCGCCGTCGCGGATCGCGGTGACGCCGGCATGCTGCACGAAGGTGGCCGAGCCGGTGCTGTTGATGGCGCTGAGGTTGCCGACCTGGATGGCCAGGGCGGTCGGGTGCACCACCCAGCCCAGACGCCAGCCGGTCATCGACCAGGCCTTGGAGAAACTCTGGATCACGAACAGCGGGTCCTCGTCGGTGGCGACCTCCAGGAACGAGGCCGCCGCGGTCGCGCCGTCGTAGACGATCCGGCTGTAGACCTCGTCCGCGATCACCCAGGTGCCGAGGCGGCGGGCCAGGTCGAGCACCTCGCGCTGCTGCTGCGACGGCATCACCCAGCCGGTCGGGTTGCTCGGTGAGGTCACGAAGATGGCGCGGGTCCGGTCGTCGCTCGCGGCCTCGACGGCGGCCAGGTCCAGCTCCCAGGCGCCGTCGCGCTGCTCCAGGTTCACGAACCGGACCTCGGCGCCCATCGCCTCGATGGCGATCACGATGTTCGGCCACACCGGCGCCACCACGACGACATTGTCACCGGGCTCGACCAGGCACTGCAGCGAGATCATGATCCCGCTCATGCCCGAGGACACCGCGGAGATCCGCTCCATGTCCAGGTCCACGCCGTTGATCTTCTGGTGGTACTCGTGGATCGCCCGGCGCAGCGGCTCGACGCCGCGACGGTAGGCGTAGGTCGTCTTACCCTCCGCGATGGCCCGTTCGAGCGCGTCGACGATGAACGGCGGTGTGGGCAGGTCGGATTGGCCGAAGCAGAGATCGAGGGTGTCCGGGTTCGCCTGGCAGATGCGCGCGATGTAGGCGATCTCCTGGGTCCGCGTGTGCAGCAGCGCCGGCCGGAAGGACAGCACGTTCTTGGATTCCGATGTCATTGCGGTTGTCTCCTAGCTGGTTCGGAACTTCGACCCTCACCGGACCCGCGGCAGGCGGATCAGCGGCCATGGAGTCGGCATCTCCCCCACCGGAACCACGATCACCGTGGGTGTTCCGGTTCGGGCGAACGCCTTGTCGATCTCGGTCCGCAGTTCCTCGGGGTCGTGTGCGCGGACACCGACGGCGCCGAACGCCTCGGCGAAGGCGACGAAGTCGGGGTTGCGCAGCGCGGTGCCGAGTGCGGAGGGCATGGAATTACGTTGGGAGCGTTCGACGTTGGCATAGGAGCCGTCGTCGAACACGACGGCGACCACCCCGATCCCGTGTTGCACCGCCGTCGCCAATTCGACTGCGGTGTAGAGGAATCCGCCGTCACCCGAGATGGACAGCACCGGCCGGTCCGGGTGGGCCACCTTGACACCGAGGGCGGTCGCGAAACCGAAGCCCAGGGCACCGACATTGGTGGACGAGATGTAGGTCGAGGGCGCCGACACCGGAAACTGCACCCAGGCGACGTAGCCGACCTGGGTCAGTTCGTCGACGAAGTAGCCGTCGGCCGGCAGGGCCGCACGCAGGGCGCGCAGGAAGTCGACCTGCGGTGTGAGCCGGTCGATCTCGGCGTCGACCGCGCGCCGGGCCGCGGCCACGGTGGCCACCCATTCCGTGTGATCGGCGGTCGGCGGCGGGCCGTCGAGCAGTGCCCGGACCGCGTCCGCGGCGTCACCGACGACCGCGACCTCGACCGGCGCCTTGCGGATCTCGGCGTCGTCGAGGTCGATCCGGATGATCCGCAGACCCTCGACGCCCCACTCCGAGAGCGGCCTCCGGAACCGGGTGCCGATCGCCAGGACCACATCGACCTCGGTCCAGACCCTGTGGGCGACCGGGAAATTGATCGCCAGCTCGTGATCGGCCGCGAGGATCCCGCGGCCGCCGACCTCGGTGGCCACCGGTACCGCGAGCAGTTCGGCCAGGGCCCGGATCTCCGGCGCCGCCGCGCGGGCACCGCTGCCCACGTAGATCATCGGGGCCCGAGCCTGGGCCAGGACCGAACGCGCCGCCTCGATCGCGGCCGGATCCAGTGCCCGGTCCACCGACGGGGCCACCCATGCCTCGGGTGCGGTGACCTGCATGTTCAACACGTCTACCGGGATCTCGATCGACACCGGCCGGGGCCTGTACTCGGTGAGGCGGTGGAACGCCTCACCCACCACCGCAGTCACCTGGTCGGGCTGCTCGACCCGCGCCGCCCATCCGGACAGGCTTTCCAGCACACCGAGCTGCTCGGGAATCTCGTGCGGAACACCCAGGCCGCGACCGAGATACGGCATCGAGATCTGGGTCGCGATACACAGCACCGGGACATTGGCCGCCCACGCAGTCGCCAGTGCCGCAGTCGAATACAGCACACCAGGCCCGGAAATCACCAGGAACACACCGATTCGGCCGCTGGACCGCGCGTACCCGTAGGCCATGAACGCCGCGGCCTGCTCGTGCCGGGTCTGCACCACCTGGATCCCGGTCCCGGACAGTGCCCGGAAGATCGCGTCGTGCTGCTCACCCGGAACGGTGAAGACGACCTCGACGCCTTCGTCGACGAGTGTGGCGACGAGATGCTCTGCGACGTTCACAACTACCTATCGGTCCAGCGGAAACGATTGTCGGTCATGGCTTTCCGGGTCCGATTCAGAGCGCGTTCTCCGCATCGATGTACTTGGTGAGCTCGTTGAGGAGCACCGATCGCTCCGGCGGCACGGTCCGGACGAACCGCTTCTCCTTGCGCAAATAGTCGGAGAAGAACTCGATCCGCTTGTCGAAGAACCGCTCCAGCGTGGACGGGTCGTCGAAGGACTCGTCGATAATGTAGAGCCGGTCCTGCATCCCGAGCAGCTTCAGCATGTAGTCGGTGAACTCCCCGACCGCGGACTCCGATCGTCCCGTCACGTGATAGATGCTCCGCTGCGGTTCCGCCAGTTCGGCATTCACGATCGACAGCGAGTCGGTGACGATGTGGTCCACCGGGATGAACGAGATGCGACAGCTCCGGTCGGCCGTGAACCGCACGGAATCATCGGAATCGCCCAGCATCTCCTTGAATTTCCGCAGCTCGCTGAGGAATCCGTAGAGCCCGGTGTAGCTACCGCTCGGCTTGTAGTCGACCGACGAGCCCACGATCACCGACGGGCGCAGGATCAGTGTCCGCGGGCCCTCGAAGCCGGCCACCAGATGCTCGGCGGCGCACTTGCTTTCCTCGTAGACGTTGCTCCAGGCCGCTGGCTGGTGCAGTTCCTCGGGAATGTCACCGTGCAGCGCGCCACAGGTATACGCGGTAGACATGTACACGAACAGGTCCGCACCCATGCTGCGGGCCAGTTCCAGCGCGTGCCGGGTGCCGTCGACGTTGGTGGCGAACACCTGGTCGCGGCGGCCCTTTCGCCACTGCAGCGAGGCGGCCAGATGCCAGAAGATCAGCGGGCCGTCACCGCGCTCGACGGTGGCGGGGTCGACCCCGCACAGTTCCTCGGCGAGCTCGGACTCCACCACCGTCAAGCGGCTACGGTCGCGGTCGCCGAATCCGGCCACCTGCAAGGCCTTGTCGACCCGGTCGGCGGCGGGCAGCTCGGAATTGCTGCGGGCCAGCGCGTAGACCGGGTCGGACGGGTCGCCGGCCAGCAGCTCGGCCAGCAGATGGCTGCCGACGAAACCGGTCGCGCCGGTCAGAACGTGTTGCGTCATGTCAGATCGCTTTCTCGACTGCGCGAGCCAGATCGTCGGCGGAACGCACCTCGATGTCGTCCGTCACCTGCGCTCGAAGATCCTTGATACGGGCCGTCTTCCAGCTCACCCAGCCCCCGGTGGTGCTCTTCAGATCGAGCAGCGGGTGGATCCGGACCTCGGCGGCCACACCGAACGCGGCGGTCAGCCGGTCGGCGACCAACGCCTTGATCCGGTCGTGGTCGACGCCCTCCTTGGCCTTGATCCGCACCACGAGCCGGTCCACACCGTCGGTGGCGTGAATGTCGATCTCGTAGCCGTACACCAGTTTCGGGTCGGCCAGAATGGCGTTGTCGATCTCGGCGGCACCGCGCTTGATACCACCGATCTCGGTCATGTCCTTCACCCGGCCGAGCACCTTGATCACCCGGTGGCCCACGGCGTCGGTTCGGATGTCGACCAGATCACCGGTCCGATACCGGATCAGCGGCTTGAGGCCCGGCACCAGATTGGTCAGGCACAACTCGCCGTACCCCTCGAAGCCGAGCGTCTGCTCGGTCTCCAGGTCGAGCACCTCCAGCAGATAGGTGGGCTCGAGGACCACCTGCGACCCGTCGGGCCACGCCAGTGCGGGCGTACCCGCCTCCTGGGAGCCGTAATTGAAGTTGTAGGCCGCGCACTGCCAGGTCTCGGCGAGGAGGTCACGCATGTTGTCGGTACACATCTCACCGGTGGTGAGCAGCACCTTCACGTGCAGGTCGTCGGGCACCTCGATGCCGTACGCCGCACTCATCTCGGCCAGCGCCATCAACAGTCCGGGCGAGCAGTAGAGGATATTGACCTTCAATTCGGCCAGCACCTCGAAGAACCGGGCGAAACCGAGCGTCGGCGAGACCGGGAACAGGTCCAGCTTGGTGATCCCCGCACGCTGCGCCGCGAACGACAGGCTCAGACAGGCCGAGTGCACGTCGTTCGGCGCGATCACCGCCAGCACCGGCCGCTCACCGCCGGGCGGGAAGTGCTTCTCGACGACCCGCTCGAGGGCGTGCGCGAACGGCAGCCAGTTGAGCTCGAAGTCGATCGGCGCCCGCGGGCATGGGGTGGGCCGGCCGGTGGTGCCGGTGGTCTCGAAGTAGAACGCGGCCTCGCCGATACTGCCCGACAACACATCGTGCAGTTCCGTGCGCAGATCGTCCTTGGTCGTGAACGGAATCCGCGCGAGATCCGACAGCTGCTCGATGTCGAGGTCGACACCGGACAGCCGCCGGCCGTAGAACGGCGACTTCTCGTAGACGTGCCCGAGCACAGTCCGCAGCGCGGACGTCTGCCACTCGACGAGCTCCTCCGGCGTCACCTGCCCGTCGTTCCAGCGCGTCATGAAGTCGACCCATGGGGCAATAGCCACTTACCAGGACTCTCTCTAGCAGGGAATACGGAAGTTTTCAGCTGGGCACGGCGACAGTCGCGAGCGCGTCCACCAGCGGCCGGAGTTCCTCCGGCGTCAGCTCGACCAGCGGCATCCGGACCGTCGCGTTCGGGATGACCCTGAGTTCCGCGAGCGCGGCCTTCGCCATGATCGCGCCGCCCGCGGCTCGCATCATGGCGTCGGTCAGCGGGAGCAGCGACCGCTGGACGGCCCGGGCCACCCCGAGCTCGCCGTTGCGGACGGCCGCGATCAGTTCGGCGTTGCGGGCGGCCGCGACATTGCCGACCACGCTCAGCAGGCCGGTGGCACCGGCCGCCAGGTACGGCAGGTTCAGCTCGTCGATACCGCAGTAGTAGGCGAGAGCGGTGCGGTCCATGACCGACTGCGCCTCGAACAGATCGCCCTTGGCGTCCTTGACCGCGACGATCCTCGGGTGCGCGGCGAGCTCGACGATCGTGGCTTCCGACATGGCCATGCCGGTGCGGGCCGGCACGTCGTAGAGCATCACGGGCAGTGCGGTGGCGTCGGCCACGGCCAGGCAGTGCGCGATCACCCCGGCCTGAGTCGGCTTGGAGTAGTAAGGGCATACCAACAGCAACGCATCCGCGCCGGCGGCCTCGGCATCGCGGGCCCGGCCGATGGTGGCCTTCGTGTCGTAGGTGCCGACCCCGGCGACCACTTTGGCGCGGCCGGCGGCGCGGCTCGCCACGGCCCGCACCAGCCCGGCCGACTCGGCGTCGCTCAGGGTGGGCGACTCACCGGTCGTGCCGTTGACCACGAGACCGTCGCAGCCGGTGGCCAGCAGGTGGTCAACCAGACTGTCCATCCCCGGCTCGCTGAGCGAACCGTCGGGATTCATCGGCGACACCATTGCGACGAGGTTGGAACCGAAGAGGAGGTCAGCGGATTGCTGTGGCTCGGTCATGGCCTCGATCCTGCCGCCGGCCTCCTGCGCGGTCCAGCAACCGTTTCTTGCCGGTATCACGTAGCCTGCCTTCATGATTGATGTGGGGGCCTTGCGAGCACTGCGTTCCGTGGCGGCGCTGGGCACGGTGGCACAGGCCGCCGAAGAGCTCGGGTACACGGCTTCCGCTGTCTCGCAACAGATCAAGCGACTGGAGAAGCAGCTCGGGCTGGCGGTGCTCGCGCCCGCCGGACGCAAGGTGGTGCTGACCCCGGCCGGCCAGGTGATCGTCGACGCGGCGCCGGAGGTCTTCCAGGCGCTCGAACGGTGTGTCGCGGCAGCCCAATCGGTATCCCACGGAACCCCACGCGGCACGCTGCGGGTCGTGGCGTTCTCCACCGCCATCCGGGGACTGCTGGCACCGGCCGTCGCCGGGCTCATGACGCGCCACCCGGACGTGCACGTACGGATCGTCGAACAGGACCCGGACCAGGCGCTGCACAGTGTCGACGCGGGAACCGCCGATCTCGCGGTGGTCCACGACGCGGACGAACTGCCCACGCCGCTGCCGTCGTCGCTCACCCAGCGGCTGCTGCACACCGACGTGGGCGATGTGGTCATGCACCGCACCCACCCGCTCGCGGCCGGCGACAGCCCGCTGACCGGGCCCGACCTGGCCGGGCACGCCTGGGTGACGAGTCCACACGGCACGGTGTGCCACCAGTGGTTCCGCCGGCTGGTCGCCGACGTCCCCGAGGAGCCCGACGTCCGGCACCTGATCGACGACTTCTCCACTCAGCTCTCGCTGGTCGCCTCCGGCGAGGTCATCGCCCTGATTCCCCGCCTGGCCCGGCCGCCGCTGGGTGAGGGCCTGATCTGCCGGCAGCTGCGCCGGCAGCCCAAGCGCGAGGTGCACGCCGCGTGGCGGCGCAGTGCGGACGCGAGCCCGGCGCTGCAGGCACTGCTGTCGGAACTGAGTGGGCGGACCGAGACAGCGGCGGCCAGATGCGAAGGCGGTACGGAGGCGCCGTCCGGCGCGTGAATGTCGCCGACGCGTCAGCCGGCTCGGGGTAGCCGGTCAGTCCTCGACCGCGCAGACGATCTCGATCGCGGTGCCGAAACGTTCCAATTCCTCGACGCTCAGCCCGGCGAAATAGGGCTCGATGATCGCGCCGGTCAGCCGTTCGGCCTCGACCCGTTGTTCCCGCACCTCCGCCGGGTCCCGGAACGGACCCTTCCAGCCCATGCGCTCGGCATAGCCGGGTCCGGTGCGCGGCGGCGCGTGCGTCGCGGCCAGGACCGCGTCCAACGGGGTGAGCCCACAGGCGGTGATGGCGGCGATGTGCGCGGCGCCGCGGAGTTCGCGCAGCAGGTGCACGGTCAGGGCGGCCCGGGCGGGCAGCGACTCGGGAACGTCGAGTTGCCGCCAGCCCGCGAAGATGAGGCCGATCGCACCGGGTGCGGCGTCGACGATCCGGCGGCCCAGCACGTCGACCGTTTCCAGCAGGCCGGGGTCCCGGCCGGCGAGGACCCGATCGCCCCAGGCGGTGAGGACGTCCCGGTAGCGCAGCGCGACGTCGTAGTGCGTCAGCCCGTCCGGCACCCCGAGCCACGCCTCGCGCACCTTGTACAGCGGCTCGAATGCGATTGCGGCAGTGGCGACTTCGACCGGGCAGCTACCGAGCACGCCGGCCCGGCCGACCACCCAGAACTGAGCCCCGGAGCCGAAGCCCAGGTCCACGCCGTAGCCGTCGGTCGATTTCGCCAGCATCCAGCTGCGTGTGTACAGCTGGATCGGTTCGACGATGCGCTCGACGATGTCCGCGGCGGTGGTGGTTGCCATGGCGGCCTCTCTGTTCGTGCCGGCGCCCGGTGGATCGGCGGACGCCCTGTCGTTCATTCGGGTGCCAGCCAGGCTTGCAGCACTTCGGCCAGCTGCACCAGGTCCGAGATCGCGATCCGCTCGGTGGCCAGATGCGCCTGCTCGATCGAGCCGGGTCCGAAGACGACGATCTCCTCGGCCGCGCCCGAATACCGCAGCGCGTTGGTGCCGAACGGCGCCACCGTCGGTTCGGTGCCGCAGGCCCGGGCCAGGAACTGGACGAATTCGCTGTCCGGGGATTGGTAGAAGGCGGTCGGCCCGGGCTTGCCGTCCGGCGCCTTCAGCAACGGGACGACCTCGCAGGGCACCGGGCAGGCCGCCCGGGCGATCTCCGTCAGCTGGGCCACGATCTCGGCGGGTTCCTCACCGGGAACGAGACGGCGACCCACCGTGATGGTGCACCGGTCCGGGATCACGTTGGAGCCGGAACCACCGGATATCTCCGTGACCGACACCGTTCCGTTCCCGAGTTCCGTTGTGGCGACCAGGGTTCGGAGCCGCTCCTGCTCCGCCGTGAAAGCCGCGATCACGGGCGCCATCGCCTCGATCGCGTTCACTCCCAGATCGGGGCGCGCCGAATGCGACGATACACCCCGTGCGGTCACTTCGACCAGCACCAAACCCTTGAGCCCGTGCACCGGACGGAACTCCGTGGGCTCGGCGACCAGCATCTGGTCGATCCACAATTCCTGCTCCGCGATCCACTCCCGGAACCGGGTGGCACCGAGCAGGCCGCCGGCCTCCTCGCTCACCGTCCCGGCCACGAGCAGGGTGGGCTCCGGCCGCAGGCCGTCGCGGTGCCACACGCCGAGCAGAGCGAGCAACACCCCCATCGTGGCCTTGGTGTCCAGAGCGCCACGGCCCCAGACGAATCCGTCCTCGACGCGGCCGTCGAACGGCGGATCGGTCATGTTCTCGACAGTGACGGTGTCGGTATGTACGTCGATCACGACCAGACGGTCGGTGCGCCCCGGGAACCGGGCGTAGACGTTGGGCCGGCCCGGACGCACCTCGTCCAGCACGACCGAATCGGCGCCGCAGGCCCGAAACCGATCGGCCAGCACGGTCGCGATCGCCTGCTCACCGGCCGGGCCGTGCGCGTCGCCGCGAGGCCCGGCCTGCAGCGTATTCACGCTGGGGATGCGGACCAGCGCGGCGACTGCTTCGGCGAGCGTGCGGCCGTCGAGCCAGACTCGGGTGGAACTAGGCTCCGGCATTGCTTTCCCGCTCGGCCATCGTCAGTTCGTAGAGCTTGCCGGCGAAATCGAACTCCGCCTGGGTGTCGATGTCGACGGTCATGTTGGTGGCCTCGTGCCACATCGGGCGCGCACCCACCAGACCGATCGTCGTGGCCACCTCCCGGGTCATGATCGAGCAGGTGAAGCCGAGCATGTAGTAGGTCGGCAGCTGCTGCGACGGCTTGTGCCAGCGCCCGAATCCGAAGCCCATCGGATTGAAGTTCGGGTCGAGCAGGTAGTCGCGGATCGGGTAGACGGTCACGATCGAGTCCGCCCCCGCCGCCGGATCCCGGGACTCCCAGGCCTTCACGACGGCGGCGTGGTCGTCGAACAGCGGATCCGTTGCGTGACACCACATCACGTCGTCGTCGCCGGGCAGCTGGGCGCACACCTGGTTGACCACCGACTGGAACGGGTAGGTGTTCTCGGTGAGGTGGCGCTCGCGCGACAGGAACGACGCACCGTACTTGTCGGCCACCTCCCGGGTCGACTCCTCCTCCGAGGACAGGTACACGTCGCTGGGGTCGTCGGCGATCGCGGTCAGCTTGGTGACCAGGATGTCGAGCAGCGAGAGGCCGTTCGCGAAGGGGCGGAAGTTCTTGTCGGGCACCCGATTCGACGAGCGCTTGGCGGGGACGACGTACTTCATGTGATCCTCTTTTCCCGAGGGGCCAGGGGCTCGGCGCACCGTCCGGCCCGTGACGGTCGATGGCGCCGCGACCGGTAGCCGCGGCCCGACATTGAGCCGCAACCGCTTGCGGCGCTGCATGATTCGGAACTCAGACCGTGGCGGCCCAGTCCAGGACGATCTTCGTGACCGGCTCGGCCGCCTTGGCCCACCGGAGATGGTCGAGCGGTGCGCCGGCGGCCTCCGTGGTGAGGTGCTCGCGCCGGATAGAAGCCGAAGTGAGTGTGCTGGTGAGCTTCTCGACGACGGCGGGTGGAGTGAAGGTATCACCGTCCACGGTGAGGACGAGGGTCGGCAGCGTGATGTCGGCCAATCTTCCGGTGACCTCGAGGGCGGGCGGGAACTCGCCGGTCCAGCTGGTGTGCGCCCAGTCGCGCATCACACCGGCGGACTGCCGCCCGCCGAAACCCCAACCGGGCCAATAACCCAGGATCCCGCTGCCGGCCTGAACCATCGTGCGCAGCAGATGCGCCTGCCAGCCCTGCGACCCGTAGGCCCGCCAGTGCGGCATCCCGGAGGCGACGAGCACCAGCCCGTCGACATCGTCGCGGCCCGACCGAGCCAGGTGCATCAGGCAGATCTGACCGCCGAGCGAATGGCCGAGCAGGAAGGTCCGGCGGCCGGTCCGGTGTTCCGCCACCGTCTCCAGGACCGCGCCGAGATCATCGGCCAGATCGGCGTAGCCGTAACCGGATTCGCGCCCCGCGGGCGGCGTGCTCGCGCCGGTGCCCCGCAGGTCGGCCACCGCGACGGCCCGTCCCGCGTCGCACAGCGCCTCCGCGAATCGCCCGTAGTACCGGGCCGGCACCCCCATCGCGGGCACGATCACCAGCAGGTCGCCGGCTTCCGGGCGGTCGTAGTACTGGACCGACAAACGGTCGGTGCCGCGATCGACGAGTAGTTGCACGGTCACGAAATCTACTCGGTCACAAGGATTTGCACCGGATAGCACGCGAAAACGCGCAGGTCATCCCACGAATCTCGCTGCGACACGGGCAATCCGGCCGGTCGTATGCGCTCGCCGACAACGCAAATCGCCCCCGGCACCGGGACGGCGCAGGGGGCGAAAAGCGAAACTGTTGCGGCGGAGCTACTCCGGTCTCTGAGTGAGGATCCGCGGACCGTCCTGGGTGACGGCCACGGTGTGCTCCCAGTGCGCGGCCCGGCTGCCGTCGGTGGTCACGACCGTCCAATCATCGGACAGGGTCTTGGAATCCGTCGTCCCCAGCGTCAGCATCGGCTCGATCGCCAGCACCGAACCGACCACGAGCTGCGGGCCCTTCCCGGGCGCGCCCTCGTTGGGCAGGAACGGGTCCATGTGCATCTCGCGGCCGATGCAGTGACCGCCGTAGCCGTCGACGATGCCGTAGGCCCGACCGTGCAGCTTCTCGGCGGCGCGGGTGCCCAGCTCGATGGCATGCGACACGTCGCTCAACCGGTTACCGGGCACCATCGCCTCGATACCGGACTCCATCGACAGCCGGGTGGCCTCGCTGAGCTGCTCGTCCGCCTCACTGATCGTCCCGATCCCGAAGGTCCAGGCCGAATCGCCGTGCCACCCGTCCAGGATCGCACCACAGTCGATCGACACCAGGTCGCCTTCGGCCAGCACCTCGGCCGCCGTCGGGATCCCGTGCACGATCCGGTCGTTCACCGACGAACAGATCGAGGCCGGGAACCCGTGGTAACCCAGGAACGACGGGATCGCGCCCGCCTCCCGGATCACCTGTTCGGCAACCTCGTTCAACTCCAGAGTCGAAACGCCCGGCTTGGCCGCCGCACGCACGGCGACCAGGGCCCGGCCTACCACCGCACCCGCGGCGGCCATCGCGTCGAGCTCACCGGAGGTGCGGAACGGCACCACCTTCTTCTGCTTACGGCCGAAGACCATCCGTCAGTGGCCCAGCGCCGCGACGATCCGGTTGTTGACCGACTCGACCTCGCCGACACCGTCGACGGTGACGATCAGGCCGTCGTAGTGCACCAGCAGCGGCTCGGTCTCGGCCCGGTACACCCGCATCCGGTTGCGGATAACGTCCTCGGTGTCGTCCTCCCGGCCGCGGGCGAGCATGCGCTCGACCACCAGGTCCTCGGGGACCTCCAGGCTCACCACCGCGTTCAGCGGCTGCTCGTGCTCGTCGAGCATCTTCTCCAGCGCCTCGGCCTGGTCGACCGTGCGCGGGAAACCGTCGAGGATGAAGCCCTTCGCGGCGTCCGGCTCCGCGATCCGCGACTCCACCATCCGGTTGGTCACATCGCTGGGTACCAGGTTGCCCGCGTCCATGTACTGCTTCGCCTCGAGCCCGAGGGGGGTCTCCGCGGCGATGTTCGCGCGGAACAGATCACCGGTGGAGATCTTCGGGATACCCAGACGGTCGGCGAGCAGGTCACCCTGCGTGCCCTTGCCGGCACCCGGTGGTCCTAGCAGTACAAGTCTCACTTGAGGAACCCTTCGTAATTTCTGTTCATAAGCTGGCTCTCGATCTGCTTGACCGTATCCAGACCGACACTCACGATGATCAGCACCGAGGTGCCACCGAACGGCAAGTTCGTGGCCCCGCCGCCCGCTGCGCCGATGTGCAGCAGCAGGTTCGGCAATACGGCCACGGCACCGAGGTAGATCGAGCCGGGCAGGGTGATGCGGCTCAGCACGTAGTTCAGATAGTCGGCGGTCGGCTTACCGGGCCGGCGGCCCTCGAGATGACCACCGAACATCTTCATCTCCTCGGCGCGTTCCTCCGGGTTGAAGGTGATGGCGACGTAGAAGTACGTGAAGAAGACGATGAGCGCGAAGTAGATCGCGACATACACCGGGTTACCCGGGTTCACCAGGTATTTCTGAACTTGTTCCTGCCACCAGGCCGGCTTCCCCGAGGTCTTCTGGGTCAGCTGGGCCACCAGGTTGGGCAGGTAGAGCAAAGAGGAGGCGAAGATGACCGGGATGACACCGGCCTGGTTCACCTTCAACGGTAGGTAGGTGGAGGGGCTGCCGTACATCCGCCGGCCGACCACCCGCTTGGCGTAGATGATCGGGATGCGCCGCTGGCCCTGCTCCACGAAGATCACGGCGACCAGCAGCACGAACACCGCGAACATCACCAGACCGAAGATCAGGCCACCGCGGCTGTCGAGGATCTGCTTGCCCTGGCTCGGCAGCCGGGACGCGATACCCGCGAAGATCAACAGCGACATGCCGTTACCGACACCACGCTCGGTGATCTGCTCACCGAACCACATGACCAGGGCCGCACCCGAAGTCATGACCAGCACGATGATGATCATCCCGAAGATGCTGGAGTCGGCCAGGATCGGTGTCGGACAGCCGCGCAGCAGCTGGCCGCGCGAGGC
Source organism: Nocardia stercoris (assembly GCF_003696265.1). Taxonomy (GTDB): domain Bacteria; phylum Actinomycetota; class Actinomycetes; order Mycobacteriales; family Mycobacteriaceae; genus Nocardia; species Nocardia stercoris. The sequence goes on from NZ_RFFH01000006.1 coordinate 325,844, forward strand.
CATCGCCACCAGACCGGTGGCCTGCAGGACCGCGAGCGCGATCGACAGGTACCGGGTGTACTGGGTCATCTTGTTCTGGCCGGACTGGCCTTCTTTCCGCAGCTCCTCGAAGCGCGGAATGACCACGGTCAGCAGCTGGATGATGATGCTCGCCGTGATGTAGGGCATGATGCCGATCGCGAAGACCGACAGCTGCAGCAGTGCACCACCGGAGAACATGTTGATCAGCTGGTAGATACCGGCCGAGTCACCGCCGTTGACGATGTCGATACATTTCCGGATAGCACCGTAGTTGACGCCGGGCGAAGGCAGCGAAGCACCGACTCGATACAGCGCGATCAGGCCCAGCGTGAAGAGAATCTTCCGCCGTAAGTCCGGGGTCCGGAAAGCCGACACGAAGGCGGAAAGCAAGGATCCTCCTGGCTAACGACATGGGGGCGGGCGACGTCGGTCACCCCGTCGCGGAATGACCTGGCAGACATCACTGTGCACTGTAACAGCGACGCCGGACGGGCCGTCGACCCGTCCGGCGCTCACTGCGATGGTGAAAGGTATCAGCCCAGCTCAGTGGCGGTGCCACCGGCAGCGGCGATCTTCTCCTTGGCGGAACCGGTGAACTTGTCGGCGGAGACCGTAACGGCCACACCGATTTCGCCGTCACCGAGGACCTTCACCAGCTCGTTCTTGCGAACGAGGCCGGCAGCGACCAGCTCGGCCTTGCCGATGGTGCCACCCTCCGGGAAGACCCGCGCGATGTCGGCCACGTTCACGACCTGGTACTCCGTGCGGAACGGGTTCTTGAACCCCTTCAGCTTCGGCAGGCGCATGTGGATCGGCATCTGGCCACCCTCGAAGCGCACGGGCACGTTCTTACGCGCCTTCGTACCCTTCGTACCGCGACCAGCGGTCTTACCCTTGGAACCCTCACCACGACCGACCCGGATCTTGTCCTTCTTGGACCCCGGAGCGGGCTTCAGGTGGTGGAGCTTGATGACGCCGCTCATGCGTCTACCTCCTCAACGGAAACGAGGTGGCGCACAACGTTGATCAGCCCGCGGTTCTGAGCGTTGTCCGGGCGGACGACACTCTTGCGGATGCCCCGCAGACCCAGGGTCCGCAGCGAGTCCCGCTGATTCTTCTTGGCGCCGATCGAAGACTTGACCTGCGTAACCTTCAGTTCTGCCATGTCAGACTCCCTGTCCCGCGCGCGCACGCAGCATGCCCGCAGGAGCGACGTCCTCGATCGGCAGACCGCGGCGAGCGGCAACCTCTTCGGGACGCTGCAGCTGCTTGAGCGCGGCCACGGTCGCGTGCACGACGTTGATGGCGTTGTCGCTACCGAGCGACTTGGCCAGGATGTCGTGGATACCGGCGCACTCCAGCACGGCACGCGCCGCACCACCGGCGATCACACCGGTACCGGGCGAAGCCGGACGCAGCATGACCACACCGGCAGCCGCCTCACCCTGCACCGGGTGGGTGATGGTGGAGCCGATCATCGGGACGCGGAAGAAGCTCTTGCGAGCCTCCTCGACACCCTTCTGGATGGCCGCGGGAACTTCCTTGGCCTTGCCGTAGCCGACGCCGACCAGACCGTTGCCGTCACCGACGATCACGAGGGCGGTGAAGCTGAAGCGACGACCACCCTTCACGACCTTGGAGACACGGTTGATCGCGACTACGCGCTCGAGCTGGTTCTTCTCGGCCTGCGACTGCTGGTCGCGACGGTCGTCGCGACGACCGCGACGCTCGCCCCGGCCGCCTTCGGCACCGGTGGCGTTTCCATTCTGTCCGGCGGGTCCGTTTCCGCCGTCACGCCGCTGACGTCCCGGCATCAGACGTTCCCTTCGTTCATACGCATGTTGTTGGTCATCAGAACTTCAACCCACCTTCGCGAGCAGCATCCGCCATGGCGGCGATCCGGCCGTGGTAGGTGTGGCCACCGCGGTCGAACACCACGGCCTCCACACCGGCGGCCTTCGCGCGGGCGGCGATCAGCTCGCCGACCTTGACGCCCTTGGCGGTCTTGTCGCCCTCGACGGCCCGCACGTCGGCCTCGATGGTCGAGGCGGAGGCGAGGGTCTTGCCGACCGAGTCGTCCACGAGCTGAACGTGGATGTGCCGCGCGGAGCGGAACACGATCAGACGCGGGGTCTCGGTGGTGCCGACGACCTTCTTGCGCAGACGGAAGTGGCGGTTCGCCTTGGCGATCCGGCGACGGGTCGACGCGTCCTTGCCGATCGGCTTACGCGCGGCCTTCTGAGCTTCGGTACGAATGTCTTTCGCCATGGCTTACTTACCCGTCTTTCCGACCTTGCGGCGAACGACCTCGCCGGCGTAGCGGATGCCCTTGCCCTTGTACGGGTCGGGCTTACGCAGGCCGTGGATCACCGCGGCGATCTGGCCGACCTTCTGCTTGTCGATGCCCGAGACAGAGAACTTGGTCGGGGCCTCCACCGCGAAGGTGATGCCTTCGGGGGCGGCAACGGGGACCGGGTGGCTGTAGCCGAGGGCGAACTCGAGGTCCGAGCCCTTCTGCTGCACACGGTAACCGACGCCGAAGATCTCCATCTTCTTCTCGTAGCCCTTGGTGACACCCTCGATCATGTTGGCGATCAGGGTGCGGCTCAGGCCGTGCAGGCTGCGGTTCTGGCGCTCGTCGTTGGGACGCTGCACCTCGAGTTCGCCGTTCTCGGCCTTGACGACGGTGATCGGCTCGGCGACAACGTGGGTCAGGGTGCCCTTGGAACCCTTGACCGTCACGTTCTGGCCGTCGATGGTCACCTCGACGCCGGCGGGAACGGTGATCGGCTTCTTACCGATACGCGACATGTTCCTACCTCCGGTTACCAGATGTAGGCGAGGACTTCCCCACCTACACCTTGCATCTTGGCCTGACGGTCGGTGAGCAGGCCCTGGGACGTGGAGATGATCGCCACGCCGAGGCCACCCAGCACCTTGGGCAGGTTGGTGGACTTCGCGTACACACGCAGACCGGGCTTGGAGACACGGCGGATACCGGCGAGCGAACGCTCCCGGCTGGGGCCGTACTTCAGGTCGACGACCAGGGTCTTGCCGACGGTCGCATCTTCGGTGCGGAAGTCGGCGATGTAGCCCTCGCGCTTGAGGATCTCGGCGATGTTCGCCTTGATCTTCGAGTGGGGCGACTTGACCTGGTCGTGGTACGCCGAGTTGGCGTTACGCAGACGTGTCAGAAAGTCTGCGATCGGATCAGTCATGGTCATGGATTGACCGTTACCTTCCTCGTCGCGGTTCCCATGCAGCGCCGCCTCAGGGCAGCCGTGGGCCTACGACAACGGGGGTCGGTCCGGCCGGAGTGTTCTCGGCCGGAGGAAACGCTGCTGCTCGCGCGACACGCATGCGGACATGGCGCTGCCCGAGCAACCGGTTCAGTGTAGGCGAGCCCGCAGGTCAGGGCCAAATCGGGTTCCCGTGGGGACGGCCACACCGTCGCGGCGCTCACCGCGAGCGCCGCCCCACGCCCCGCCGACCGCCTCGGCGGGCCGGTTTGCCGTGGCTGCGGCCCGGCAGGCCTCGACGATCGCGGCGGCCAGGGCGGCCGGACCGCGGGCGTACGCGTGGTCGTCGATGACCAGGGACCGCAGCACTCCATTGTCGTCCAGCTCGACCTGGATCGGGCCGGCGCAGCCGGGCTCGGCAGACGCCAGGTACGCGTCCGGACGGCGGACCGGCGCGAGCATCTCGGGTCGGCGGACCGGGCGGCGTTGAAGGGACGGCATGGTGTCCGGGCGCAGCACGGGCAGGAATGCGGTGGGGTGTTCGATCAGGATGCCGACCTGCTCGCCGGCTGCGGGGTCGGAGGCGTCGGCGGAACCCAGTACCGCGGAGACGGAGTCGGACACTGCGGCCGGGGCCGGCGTGGGCAGTTCCGGTGCGGCCGTGGCCTCGATGGTCAGGCCCGCGGCGATGGCGGCAGCCTGAACGCTGGTGGGCGCGTTGCCGATTCGCACGGTGACGGTCAACTGGACCAGGTACTGGTGGCCGCCGTTGTCCACCACCACGTAGCGGGTGTGCGCGAGCAGTCGCCGGCCATCGGCCACATAGGTGCCGGCGATATCGGCGGACGGAAATCCACAGCAGCTCCAGGTGCCGGTCCAGGTTTCGTGCCATTCCGGCATATTGCGCGAATCAGCATAGGCGTATTTGAGTAGTTCCGTGGGAACGACCGGCCGCGACAACCGTCCGACCACGACGACCGCATTGTCGGCCCACTTCACCCCGTGCGGCTCCGGATCGGCCGCCCACACCTCGTAGGCGGCCGGGAACACGACCTCGGAAACTTCTCGCCATTCCCGCGGCACCGGCACGGTGACCACCGGAACGTCGTCGACCTCCGGCCGGACCGGGCTGCTGGACACCCCCTCGCCCGCGAGAAAGTCGGCGATCGTCCGAGTTTCCGGAGCTACCCATTGCGTAATTGTCACAACAGTCCCGTTCCTCTCGTTGAATCAGCACAAACACCCGATGTCCCGAAAATCGGACAATTGCAGAGAATTACGTGGCCCCCGCACTGAGATACCCGCGGAACAGCATGTCGAAAAGCTGTTCAGCAAATATCTCGCACATTTCTCCGGCACTACTTTTCCACAGCCCGCGCCGGCCGGGACCGGAACCGATCAGCTTGCTCGAGTGCGAACGATCCGCCACCGGTGGACGGCCCGGTCGGCGCCACGGGAGGCGAACAACGCACCGTCCGGGCCCGGGCCCAACCGAGGGCTCGGGAGCGGGCAAATGCCGCGGCACGGCCTGGGGCACAGACGAATACGGTGAGGGCACACACGCGGACAGCGACCCCGACTCCCGCCCGGAAACGACAGCGGCGGGTGGCGATGCGGCTACCGGCGCAACGGTGACGAATCCGGCGCGATCGGCGAAGGCTGTGGCTACAGTCGGGCGATGATCTTCGCCCTCGCCTTCGCCGGCCTGCCGATGGCCTTCTGGGCCCTCGGGGCCCGGACCGCGTGGGGGCGGTTCATCGGGGTGCTGGCGTTCGCGGGACTGGCTGCGGCCGAATGGGAGTCGATCACCGGGCGGTGGGGGCAAGTGGGCCAGGGCGCCGGGGCATTGCTGTTCGCACTGCTCGCTCTCGCCCTCGCCATCAGTGCACCGTTCCTCGAGGTGCGCTACCTGCGGGTCCGCTCCGAGCCGTCCCGCAGCGCCGACACCCGCATCTTTCTCGGGCAGTCACTGGGCTTCGCCTACTCCGCGTTGATCATCCTCGGGTTCGTCGCGATGATCCTGATCGTCACGCTCTGAGTACCGGATAACGACCGGGTGGAACGGGATCCGCGCAAAAGCCCGCCCGGGCCCGGCGCTCACTGCGGTCCGGGCGGTGATCTTTGTTCTCGTGTTCGCGGGTGCCGCTGGTGCCGTGGCCGGCGGACACGAAGTCTCGCTCAGGACTGGACGAAGACCTGGATCGAGGTGATTTGGGTTGTGCCGGTAGCGAATTCGATGAAAGCTACGCCGGGTCGGCCATCGAGTTCGATGCTGGCCGAGACGACATGGCCAGCGGCGATCAGCTTGTTCCACTGGAGGGTTCGGGCACGGTTCGTGAATTCTTCTGCAGTGACGCGGGTTCCGGCGAGTTCGAGGGCGGCGCCGCGGGTGGCGAGGCGGATCACGCGGTCCAGGTCAGCGGCGGCGACCGCAGTGAAAAGCTCTTCCACTGCGGCTTTTCCGCGCTTGCCTACACCGGAGAGACCGCGCATCATGCCTGCTGTGCCGCTGAGGCCCTGGTTCTTTATCAGCAGGCCACCGAGTTTGGTCCCGGCGCCCAGACCACGGACGCCGGTTCCCATGAGCTTCAGGATCATCGGGCCGAGTTCCCAGTGCGCGGCGAGCCGCTCGATCCGGTGCGTCCCGTCCACCTCGACCAGGTCGTAGCGCAGGTGCATGGGTACCACCACTGCGGCGCCGGTCGACATCGTTGTCCGAATCGTCAAGTCCCGCACCACAACCGGGGCGCTGACGATGTCGTGTTCGACGGTGAACTCGATGGTGTTCGGCGCGATGAACGTGTCGTAGAACCGTTCGATCGCATCGCGCCCGATATGGGCCCGCGCCCCCACGGGGTCCGATACCTCCGCACCGTCGTGGAACAGCCCGACCCACGCGGCACGATCATGCGCGGCCACCGCACGAGGTGAGGCCTGGACAGCTTCCAGAAGCGCGGCAGCGGTGGAGTCCAGCGGCATGGCGTGGCCCTTCGAGTCGGATACAGCTACCCGACAATAATAGAACCGGTTTCAGTTTCCCGTGACCGGCACGACCCCATTCGATCAGCGCCCGCCGATAGCCGGGTTGCCGCGCCGGCATCGGCCGACTCCAACGCCGAAAGCCCTGGGCACAGCGAATGCTGTGACCAGGGCTTCTCAGGCTGAAAGACCTACCGGATTACCAGGAGGACTTGTGCACGCCGGGCAGCTCGCCCCGGTGCGCCATCTCGCGCAGGCACACGCGGCACAGGCCGAACTTGCGGTAGACCGCGTGCGGCCGGCCGCAGCGCTGGCAGCGGGTGTAGGCGCGAACCGCGAACTTCGGCTTCGCGTTGGCCTTGTTGATCAGAGCCTTCTTAGCCATGTGCTCAGTTCTCCTTGAACGGGAAGCCGAGGTGACGCAGCAGGGCGCGGCCCTCTTCGTCGTTGGTCGCCGTGGTCACGACGGTGATGTCCATACCGCGCGGACGGTCGATCTTGTCCACGTCGATCTCGTGGAACATCGACTGCTCCGAGAGACCGAAGGTGTAGTTGCCGTGGCCGTCGAACTGCTTCGGCGACAGACCACGGAAGTCACGGATACGCGGCAGGGCGATGGAAACCAGGCGGTCCACGAACTCCCACATACGGTCGCCACGCAGGGTGACCTTGGCACCGATCGGCATGCCCTCACGCAGCTTGAACTGCGCGATGGACTTGGTCGCCTTCCGGATCTCCGGCTTCTGGCCGGTGATCAGGGTGAGGTCGGCGACGGCGCCGTTGATCAGCTTGGCGTCACGGGCGGCGTCACCGACACCCATGTTCACGACGACCTTCACGATGCCGGGGATCTGCATCACGTTGGCGTAGTTGAATTCGCTGTTCAGCGCGTCCTTGATCTCGGCGCGGTAGCGCGCCTTCAGGCGGGGCTGAACCTTCTCGGAAGTAGTCATGCTCAGATGTCCTTCCCGTTGCGACGGGAGATGCGGACCCGCTTGCCGTTCTCGTCGGTGCGGTAGCCCACGCGGGTCGGCTTGCCGTCGGAGTCGACAACCATGACGTTGGACGCGTCGATGGGCGCCTCCTGCGTGACGATGCCGCCGGAGCTGGCGCCACGCTGGTTCGCGGAGTTCGCGACGTGCTTCTTGATGCGGTTCACGCCCTCGACCAGAACCCGGCCGTCCTTCGGGAAGGCCTGGATGACCTTGCCCTTGGCGCCCTTGTCCGGACCCGAGATGACGATGACCGTGTCGCCCTTGTGCACCTTCATGGTTACAGCACCTCCGGGGCCAGCGAGACGATCTTCATGAAGCGCTTGTCACGCAGCTCACGGCCGACCGGGCCGAAGATGCGGGTACCACGCGGGTCGTTGTCCGCCTTGATGATGACGGCGGCGTTCTCGTCGAACTTGATGTACGAACCGTCGGCGCGGCGGCGCTCCTTGACGGTGCGCACGACGACCGCCTTGACGACGTCACCCTTCTTGACGTTGCCGCCGGGGATGGCGTCCTTCACGGTGGCGACGATGATGTCACCGATGCCGGCATAGCGACGCGACGAACCACCGAGCACGCGGATGCAAAGGATTTCCTTGGCACCCGTGTTGTCGGCGACGCGCAGCCGCGACTCCTGCTGAATCACTTCAGCTCCTCCTAGACCTGGACGTGATGCGCGCCGGATTGCCGACCCGACGAGCATGGTCAGTTGCCCTCCGAAGGCACCCAGAAAGGGCACGACACGCGCGCCTGCCAGCGGTTTTGTGTGATCGAGACGATCACCGCTGGGGGTTCGCGGCCGGAGCGCGGGCACAGATGTCCCGCAGGCAACCGGCTCAGTCTAGCGAAACCCCAGGTGGCGACCAAATCAGGGCCGAGCGGGCGGGCCGGCCACCACGACCGTGGGGGCGCGGACGCCAGGATCCAGCGCGGCACAACAGGTTCGGCTAGCCTCGGTCGGACGAAACCCCGCCCTTGGGAGAGGATCCGCCTGTGCGACCGTCCGATCGTCCGGCCCAGCCGAACCGCCGCGCCTTCCTGACCGCGCTCGGTGTCGTGCCGGTGTCGCTGGCGCTGGCCTCCTGCAGCACCGGTTCCAGCAGCAAGGCGCCGACCGGACCCGACCTCTCCCAGGTCGACGACGCGGTCCGCCTGCAGGACGACCTGTACCGGCACATCAACGGCAAGTGGCTCGACTCGTTCCAGCTGCCGCCGGACAAGACCTCGGTCAGCACCTTCAGCGATATCGACGACCATGTCCAGGACCAGCTGCGGGCGGTCCTCGACAAGATCCACGATCCCAAGGACGGCACCGACGAGCAGCGGATGCGTGACATCTACGACGCGCGGATGGACACCGCGGCGTTCGACACTCTCGGCATGACCCCGCTGCAGCCCTGGTTCGACAAGGCCGACCAGGCCGTCACCCGGGCCGACCTGGCGAAGCTCATGGGTCAGATGCCGATCGCCGGCGTCGTCGGCATCGGGGTGAGCATCGACGCCAAGGACTCCACCAAGTACGTCCCGGAGATCTCCCAGTCGGGGCCAGGTATCACGGCGAAGTACTACAGCGACCCGGCCTTCGCCAAGTATCTGGCCGCGTACCGCACCCTGTTGCAGGCGCTGGCGACCGGCGCGGGCTTCCCGGATCCGGCGGGTACCACGAACCGCCTCATCGACCTGGAGACCAAGATCGCGGCCGCGTTCTGGGATCCGACCAAGACGCGCGACGCCGACCTCACCTATAACCCCATGAGCTGGGATCAGCTGGTCGCGTTGGGGCCCGGATTCGACTGGGACCCGTGGCTGGCGGGCACCTCGAACCGGCCCAAGGAACTGTTCGCCCGGGTCGTCGTGGGTGAACCCTCGTTCATCACGGCGATCGCCCGGATCTGGACCGAGACCGACGAGGCGACCTGGCGCGAATATCTGAAGATGGCGATGCTGCGCAAGTACGCGAAGTATCTGAAGAAGGACCTGTCCGACGCCAACTTCGAATATCTGAAGGCCACGACCGGTGTCGCCGAACGCCCGGAGCTGTGGAAGTCCGCGGTCGGCGCGGTCGACAACTATCTGGGTGAACCGCTGGGCAAGCTGTATGTGGACGCCTATTTCCCGGCCGATGCCAAGAACCGGGCCAAGGATCTGGTGAACAACCTGCTCGCGGCCTATCACGAGAATTTCGCCAACTCCAGCTGGATGTCGCCGGCGACCCGGGACGCGGCCATCGCGAAACTGAACAAGATCACCGTCAAGATCGGGTACCCCGACAAGTGGCGGGACTATTCCGGGCTGAAGATCACCCGGGGCAAGCTGATCGAGTCCGTGATCGCGGTCGAGCTGTTCGAATCGCAATACTCGATGAACAAGCTCGGCAACCCGGTCGACAAGTCCGAATGGGGAATGACGCCGCAGACCGTCAACGCGTACTACGAGGCCAGCTCGAACTCGATCAATTTCCCGGCCGGCATCCTGCAGGCCCCCGCCTTCGACAAGGACGCCGCGGCCGCTGTGAACTACGGCGCGATCGGCGCCATCATCGGCCACGAGATCGGGCACGGATTCGACGATCAGGGCTCGAAGTACGACGGCGACGGTAATCGGGTCGACTGGTGGACCCAGCACGATAAGGACCTGTTCCAGGCGAAGGTGAACCAGCTGATCGCCCAGTACAACGGCCTGGTCCCGGCCGGGCTCGGCCCCGACCAGCACGTCAACGGGCAACTCACCGTCGGTGAGAATCTCGCCGACCTGCGGGGTCTGATGATCTCGCTGGCCGCCTACCGGATCGCGGAGAAGAAGGACGACCCCGACTACACCGCCATGTTCCAGTCGTGGGCGCGGTACTGGCGGGAGAAGCAGACGCCCGAGGCCTTGGAGCAGCAGCTCGCCAACGACCCGCACTCGCCCGGCGAGTTCCGCTGCAACCAGGTGGTGCGCAACCTGCCCGAGTTCTACCGCACATTCGGGGTGACGCCCTCGGACAAGTTGTTCCTGGCCGAGGACCAGCGGGTCTCGCTCTAGCAGCCGCCGGTCAGCGCGGCACCTTGGCGGTGAGCTTGCTGCCGTTGTCGTTCTTGACCAGGCAGGACACACTGGAGTCCAGGTCGAACTGCTTCTTGTTGGCCGGGTAGTAGTAGAAGATCCGCAGGTCGTCGAGGGCGGGGCTGTTGGCCAGCGCCTTCTCGATGTTGTCGGTGCACTTGGTGTCAGCCTGGGTCTCGGCGTCGGTGCTGCTGACCCAGGTCCCCGGCAGGTTGAAGGTCGAGATGACCTCGCCGTCATGGGGTTCCGTGCAGGGCAGCACCTTCACGTCGGTGACCCGGACCGCTTCCTGGATGCCGTCGACACAGTCGCCGACGTGCAGGTCGGTGACCTGCTGGGTGCCGCCGGTGGTCACCGAACCGGACGCGTCGCGGCTCGGCTCGTGGGCGCGGATGTAGAAGACGCCGATCGCGCCGACGGCCACCCAGACCAGGGTCAGCAGCATGCCGGCGATGGCCAGGCCACGGCCGCGCTGCCCGCGCGACCGGATCTGGCCGAGCGCGACCAGCCCGAAGATGAGCGACAGGCCACAGCCGCCGATCAAGCCGAAGATGAAGGAGGCAACGGCGAACCCGTTCATTTTCCCCTGCTGGCCCGGCGGATATCCGGGTGCCGGATAGCCGGGAGCCTGGCCGTAGGCAGGCTGCCCCCAGGGCTGCTGCGGCTGGCCGGCCGGCGGGTACGGGCCGCCCTGTTGCGGATAGCCCTGCGGCGGTTGCTGGTTCGGATACACCTGATTCCCTCCCGAAACACACTGCGGGCCATCCGGCACCACGGCGCCGATGACTGTACCGCCGGCGCCGCGGCAACGCAGTCGGCCGTTGCCCCGGCTGGGGACCCGCGCCGCCCCGGCCGATAGCCTGGCGGGGATGAGACGCAGGCAGACGCCGCCGCTGCCGAAACGGCACGGACTGGACCCGGCCCGGCTCAGGATGCCGGAGGACGGGCACTGGGCGACTGTCCGCGACCATCTGGTGGACCGGCTCCCCCGTGTCGCGCCGCAGCGGATCGATCAACTGCTGGCCGCGGGCGACATCGTCGATCTCGCTGGTCCGATCGCCCCCGACGCGCCCTATGTCCCCGGTGGCGCGATCTGGTTCCACCGCGATCTGCCGGCCGAGACGCCCGTCCCGTTCGACCTAGACATCGTGTACCGCGACGACGACATCGTCGTCGTGGACAAGCCGCACTTCCTGTCCACCATTCCGCGCGGGCAGCACATTCTGGAGACCGCCCTTGTGCGGCTGCGCGGCAGTTTGGATCTGCCCGAGCTGATTCCCGCCCATCGGCTGGACCGCGCCACAGCCGGGCTGGTGCTGTTCGTGGCGAACCCGGCACTGCGCGGGGCGTACCAGACGCTGTTCCAGCAGCGCCGGGTGCGCAAACAGTACGAGGCCGTCGCCCGGCACGATCCGGACCTGGACCTGCCGCGCACCATTCGTAGCCGAATCATCAAGGAGCGTCAGGTAATTCGCGCTTTCGAGGTAGACGGTGAGCCGAACGCGGAGACGTTGGTGGAACTACTGGAACACCGCGGCGGAATGGGCCGCTACCGGCTGTCCCCGCATACCGGGCGCACTCATCAGCTACGAGTTCATATGAACGGCTTGGGAATTCCGATTCTGGGTGACGACTTCTATCCCGAACTCACCGAGAAACCGGTCGACGATTTCACGCGTCCACTGCAATTGCTTGCTGCCACACTGGAATTCGATGATCCGGTATCGAAGCAGCCGCGGCGTTTCGAGACCGGCCGCACCCTTGCCGCCTGGCACGATCCGGCGTCGTGGGCCGCTGCGCCACGCACTGCCGGCTGACCGCTCACCCGGCACACCTGCGACACGACCCGAACGAATGTTCGCCTCGCCATTGACCCTGCCCGCCGCTGCCCATTAATCTCTGAACGATCACACATGTGTTCGATCGAGCAACCGCAGCAAGGACACAGACCCGCGGGAAGTAACTGACGCAACCGGTTTCGATGGGATACCCACCGGGCGTGTCGGAGCCCGCCGAGTGGAGCGAGGCCATGGAACACACCAGTGCGATACCTACTCCCCCGCCCGGTGACGGCCCGGGTGACGCCGATATCCACGCGCTCGCCCAGCGAGTAGCGGTGGCCCGCGGCAAGATTCCGCTGCAGAGCGACCCGGCCCTGTTCGAGGAGCTGTCCGAGTCCGAGATCGTGGCCGAACGCAAACTCGCCGAATGGGCTCGCGCCCAGCGCCGGGAGCAGCGCAAACGGGCCCTCGCGGCGGAGCTCGCGAGCGAGCGGCGCGACCGCAAGGTCGCCATGGAACTGGACCGTGCCGACGACGCCGACGCCCGCTGGCATCGGCGGGCGCTCGCCGCGCGGCGGCGGGTCGACAGTGCCGATGCCCGGCTGGCTCAGCTGTACCGCCGCGCGGAGTGGTCCTCGCGCGCGCTGATCGGGGTCGTGGTGCTCGGCATGGTCTGGGCCGGAGTCAACGTCCAGCACAATCTGGTGCCCAGCGGCGATATGCACGACCCGCTGTACTGGCTGAGTTACGGCTTCGAGGCGATGATCTCGATCCCGATCATCACGATCATGGTGGTGGCCACCACCGCCGCCCGTTGGGGCCGCGAAATCGACCGTGGCAAGGTCGTTTTCCTCGAAGCCGCACTGCTCGGCGTGACCATCGCGCTGAACGCGGGCCCGCACCTGGCGCGCGGCGCCACCGCGCATGCCGCCGAGGCCGGGGTCGCCCCGGTCATGGTGGGGGTGGTGATCTGGTTGCACGCCTGGGTATCCGCCCGGTACGCGCAGCTGATCGAGGGCCTGCCGGTCACCGAGCCGAGCGAGGACGTGCGGCGACGCGAGTCGTCACGGGTCGCGCCGGCCGACTATCGGGCCGAGGCGCCCGCCTTGCCCGCCGCCTCGCCCGAGATACCGGTGTACGCCGGTCGGCCGGTGTACGGCCCCGAGCGGCTCGGCGCGGCCGCGCCGACTGCCCTCGCGACCGCCGTCCCGTTCACCCGCCTGGATGCCGCCACGCCGCGGCACTCCGAACCCGCCCGGCCACCGGTCAACGGCCATGCGGTCACGCACCGGCACAACGGGTTCCACGGCACGGACGGTGCCGAGTCCGAGGGTCACATAGTGGCCTCGGCGACGACTTCTGAACCTGCTGCCGCACCTGCCGGCAGTGACGTGGCCGCACCGGCCACCGAATCGGGCATCGCCGGGCCCGTCGTGTCCGCACCGGCCCCATCCACCGACACCGCCACGACCTCGGTGACATCGATCCGGTCCGACGACGCTGCCGCATCCGTGACACCGATCGATGCCGCCGCAGCGGCTGCCACGGCCCCCGTCGAGCCCGCCGCGTCGGTGGCGCCGCTCGATTCCCGCCGCGCGGACCCGACCACCGCGGCCCCCACCGCGCTGGACGACACGATGATCGCCGAGCTGATCCGGATGGTCACCACCCGGACCGACGACGCCGCGGAACCCGCACATGAAAAGGCCCGGCCCGAGCCGGAACTCGACCCGGAGGCAACCGAGCCGAGCGATCCCGCCGAGCCGATCCGCCGTCCGGCCCGGCGCGCGACGGTAGACACCGCGCAGTACGTGCTGGACACCGTCGCGGCTCCGGTCGCTCCCGCACCGCGCCGGACACCCGTCCGCCCGCTGACCGTGGTGCCCGCTCAGGACACCCCACACGCCCGGCCCGCGGCTCGCGCACCGGAAGCACAACAGCCGCGGGAGCCGCAGCGCGCCCCCGCGCCGCAACCGCTGCCCATCCCCGCCGACACCCTCGTGCACAACGGTGACGCCGAGATCGAAGGTGTGGAGGTGTGGGCCGTCGCCCGCGAGATCTCCGAACGGGGCCTGTCCGGCCTGCCCGTCGATCAGCTGGCCGAGATCCTCACCCTGGCCGACCAGTCCTGGACTCCCGCCGGTATCGGCGCCGAAGTCGGTATGTCGGGGTCGGCCGTCCTGCGGATCCTCGAGGCCGCCCGCCGGCTCCGGCCGCACGCCATCAGCGGATAGGCATCAGGCCGCGGCGGCCAGGCGGAGGCGTTCGGCCACCTCGTTGAAGATGTAGAAGTTGGGGATGGTCGCGACCGGGGCCAGGGACTTCCACTGACCAGCGACCTTGATCCGGACCAGGTCGTGGCGGGCGTCGATGGTCTGGACGTCTTCCCAGCGATAGACCTGGTCGCGATGGGTGAGATCGTCCAGATGCAGGGCGAGCTCACCGAACTCGACACGTTGCTCGGCATCGATCGCGGCTACCACCTGCGGCAATTGGGTTGCGGTCACAGCGGATTGAATGATCGGCGTCCATTCCCGGGCACCTTCGAAGGTCTCGTCGATCTGTGTCGGCGCTCCGGACGGGCCGCTCAGCGTGATGGCGTAGTCGGTGCTGGCGGTGGCGGCCTGCTCGAACGGAATGGAGCGCTGATGCACCTGCACCGTGTCCCAGCGGTAGGCCACGACCTCCTCGCCGCGGTGATAGACCGTCAGCCCCGACTCGAACAGGTCGAGCCGGGCATCGCGACCGGCACCGCCACGGGCGCGCACGACGGCGACCGCCGCCGGCAACAGTGCCACCGAGCCGAGCGCGAGACCGCCACCTACCGAACCCGCGGCCAGGCAGATCGCGCCGATCAGCGTGAGCCCGCCCGCTACGATCCCGCAGCCACGAACCACGGTGTCGCGGCTGGCGGGTGCGGCCTGATAGGTGCGGCGATGAACGCCGAGTTGCTCGTGCTCGGCCATCAGGCGAATCAGCTGTGACAATGGGACCGTGCGCCGGCTCTCGGTTCCCGGGCTGTCACCCGCCAGCGTGTTCGTGCTGGTCAATCTTGCCTCCAGACAGCGGATTTCTCCGCGCAGCGTATGCGACCTGCTTCCGCTTCGCTACCGCAGGTACCGGAAAGATTCGTCGCACGCGTCAATCCCCCTCCCGCCCGGACCGTGATCTTTCGCCGCGAGCTCACCAGAGATGTTCGCGTACTTGATCTATCCTGATCGCAGGCGATCACCGCGCAGCGCAGCGTTCGTCGAAAGCGTTCGACGGCAACTACATCCGCTCCGGCGCAGTCGCGACGAGCTACGAGACCAGGAGAAATCTCATGCGCCTCAGCCGAATCACTGCCGCGATCCTCACCTTCGGCGCCGTTGCCACGCTGGCGCTGGCGCCCACCGCGCCGGCCGCCACGCTCGACAGCGGATCGGCCACCGGCACCTGCGCGGCGGCCCGTACCCCCACCGATTACCTGTTCCTGCGCGGCGCCTACCTCGATACCGCCGCGTGCGACGCCCAGGACGGCGGCATCCAGATGGCGCTCGCGGACTGCCAATGGCTGGACGACAACGGCAACACCCCTGACACCAGAGCCGAACTCGCGCACCAGAACTCGGCCACCGTGCAGTACCCGTTCACCTTCATCACGGCGGCCATCAACGCCTACTGCCCGCAGTACCGGTACGGGCTGTAGCTGCCGGCTAGCGGATCCGGTCACGTTCGCGGCGCCGAACCGCGAGCACCTGCGCGACGGCCGCCGGCCACTGGGCGAAAAGGGTTCCGGGATACAGCCCGATGCCGTGCGCCTCGAGCGAGAAAATCAGGCCGTATCGCTGAGCGTCGCGGACTCCCAGCAGGAGGCCAGGTCTTCCAGCGGAATGTCGAGCGCGCGCGCCAAGCCGACGACGGTACCGAACGCCGGAGTCGCCAGCCGGCCGGACTCGATCTTGCGCAGCGTCTCCGGCGAGATTCCCGCAGCCCGGGCGATCGCCGCCGGGTCCGCACTGCCGCGGGCAGCGCGCAGCTGGGCACCGAGGCGGCGGCCTGCCTCGAGCTGGGCCGGGGTGTGCGGAAGACGGACCATGCCCCCACTGTATCGACTGGTATTTAAATACCGCAACCGCTACGCTGCCGGTATTAAAATACCTACGGAGGTCGTAATGGTGGAACTGAAGAGCCCGGACGAGATCGAGCGAATGCGGGAGACCGGGCGCTTCGTCGCCGACGTCCTGGCCCGGCTGCGGGAACAGGCTGTGGTAGGCGTCAACCTGCTCGACCTGGAGGAATACGTCCGCGACCGCATCCGGGAGCGCGGCGCCACATCCTGCTACTGGGACTACGCACCCTCCTTCGGGCGCGGGCCGTTCCGCAACACGGTCTGCCTGTCGGTGAACGACGCTGTGCTGCACGGACTCCCGCACGACTACCGGCTACGGGACGGAGACGTGCTGAGCATGGATCTGGCCGTTTCGATCGACGGCTGGGTGGCCGACTCGGCGATCACGACGATCGTCGGCGCCGCCGATCCCGAGGACCTGCGCCTGGTCCGCACCACCGAACGCGCACTGGCCGCCGCGATCGCCGTGGCCGTGCCCGGCAATCGAATCGGGGACCTGTCCGCCGCCATCGCGGCCGTCGCCGCCGCGGCCGGCTATGGGGTGAACACCGAGTTCGGTGGCCACGGACTGGGTCGCACCATGCACGAGGATCCGCACGTCCCCAACAGCGGCCGCCCCGGGCGCGGCTACCCGCTCACACCCGGTCTGACCATCGCCGTCGAACCCTGGTTCACCCGCGGTGATTCCGGACTCGCGGTGGATCCGGACGGGTGGACCCTGCGCAGCGCCGACGGTTCGCGCACCGCCCACAGCGAGCACACGATCGCCGTCACCGAATCCGGTCCGAGCATTCTGACCGTCGCCGCCTGACAGCGTGTCGACCACATCCGGCGAAGCCCCCACCGCGCATGCCGAGGCGACGCCCGGTGGGGGCGTGAACGATACGAGTCCGCCTACTGGACCGGCCGTGTCAGGTCGTAGATAGTGTTGCCGCCCACGGTGATCGCGGTGTAGTGCGTGCGGACCCAGTCGGTGATGCTGCTCCCGTTGCCGCCGCCACCGCCGGGCCCACCCATCCCGCCGGGGATGAAGTAGTGGATCCGGCCGCCGGCGACGTACTGCTCGAACTGATCGAGGGTGGGCGAAGCGTCGCCTCCGGTGAAGCCACCGATCGCCATGATCGATGTGCCGGTAGACAATTCGAGCGGCACGGCGGCCATCGAGCCGATCGAAGCGGCGGCCCAATGGGTTCCGGCGGTCCGCAGCAGCGCCTGGAGTGCGGTGTTACCGGCCACGCCCGGTCCGCCGAAGCCGTCGTGCCCATCGCCGAGCGAATTCGGCTCGGACGGTTGGTGATCGGTGCTGCCGGGGTCCGAGCCATTCGGTGCGGGCAGTCCGTTCGGCGGGGTCATGCCGTCGGGCGGCATCATTCCCGCGCCGTTCGGCGGGATCGTAACCCCAGGCGCCCCAGGCAATCCGAATGGCCGACCGCTGCCCGGGTGGCCCGTCCAGCGCATCCCGTCTCCGTTCGGGCCGGATACCGGGATGCCGCCGGTGTGCGGGGTCGCAACCGTGGCGAGCGTGTAGGCGGTGGTGCCGAGAAGGCTGAATACTACTGCGGCAGTTGCGATCACGGCCGTGAGGCGGCCCGGGTTCGCGGCGCGCAGGAGCAGCGCGGCCGCCGCTGCGACCGCTCCGATCAGGACGATCCAGCGCAGGGCCGGGTACCAGTGCGGCGCTCGGTCCAGCAGGGCGAAACCCCACACCCCGGTGCCGGCCGACAGGACGGCCAGCGTGGCCCGGGCCGCGAGGTGCACGCGTCGAATCCACAACTCGCGCAACGAGATTCCGACCACAGCCGCGATCGCCGGCGCCAGCGCGGTGGTGTAGTACGGGTGCATCGTCCCCTGCATATAGCTGAAGACCACCGCGGCGACCAGCAACCAGCCGCCCCACAGCACCAACCCGGCCCGCGTGCGGTCGGTGCGCGGTGCCCGGCGGGTGAGCCACAGACCGGCCACCAGGCCGATCAGGGCCGCGGGCAGCAGCCAGGAGATCTCGGTGCCCATCGCGGTGCCGAACATTCGGGTGATGCCGGTCGTGCCGCCGAAGCCGGGAATACCACCGGGTCCGCCGGGACCACCCGGGCCGCCGCCGTGGTTACCGGAATTACCGAGCACCCGCCCGAGACCGTTGTATCCCAGGGCCAATTCGAGCAGCGAGTTGTCGGTCGAGCCGCCGATGTAGGGCCGGGACGCGGCGGGCCACAGCGCCACCAGCGCGACGAACCAGCCACCGGACACCACCAGTGCGGCGACGGCACCGACCGATGCGACCAGGCGAGCGCCGATTCCGATCGGCGCCGCGATCAGGAACACCAGACCCAGCGCGGGCAGCACCAGCAGGGCCTGCATCATCTTGGTCAGGAAGCCGAAGCCGAGCGCCACCCCCGCACCGGCGAGCCACCAGCCGCTGCCGATCTCGGTGGCCCGCGCCGTGCAGTACGCCGCGGCCACCAACAGCAGCACCAGCAGCGCGTCCGGATTGTCGAACCGGAACATCAGCGCCGCAACGGGTGTCACGGCGAGTACGGCGCCGGCCAGCAGTCCGGCCGCCGGACCGCTCCAGCGCCGGACCGCCGCATGCACCAGCGCCACCGACCCCACGCCCATCAGCGCCTGGGGCAGCAGCAGCGAGAACGAGCTGAAGCTCAGCAGTCGGCCGGACAGGCCCATCACCCACATGGCGGCGGGTGGCTTGTCGACGGTGATCGAATTGCCGGCGTCCAAGGAACCGAACAGCAGGGCTTTCCAGTCCTGAGTCCCCGCTTGGGCAGCGGCGGCGTAGAAGTCGTTGGCATATCCGGAGGCGGTCAGATCCCACAGGTACAGCGCGGCGGTCACGAGCAGCAGCCCGATCAGTCCGGGCCGCGCCCAGCGGGGTTCGGCGGGCGTGCCGAGGAGCAGGCGGTGCCACAGCGGACGCTGCGCCGATTCGCCGTGTTCGACGTCGCTCACGCGGTGCGGGGTCTCGACAGATGCGGTGGTCATGCTACGACCCTCGCCGCGCGCTGTGGGTTCGATATTGGTCTCCGCTGTGTGTTCCCTGTGGACGGATCGAGTGGCGTGCGCAGCCCGGCACATGCGGCACTCATCGCGCACCCAGCCGCCGGTGCCAGGCTCGGTCGTGCCGCGCCGGATTCGGGCGCGACGACACGAGAAGCTTCATGGGTTACCCGATACCGTTCCGGGCCATGGCCACCGGTGCCGTCGCCGTCGGCTTGCTCGGGCCCGATTCGCTCGAGCTACCGCCTCATCGCGGCGGCACGACGAAACTCAGGCGCCCGAACCGCTCTGCGGCAGCCGGACTGTGAATTCGGTTCGGCCGGGGACACTTTCGACCGAGATGTCACCACCGTGCGCCTTCACTACGGCGATCACGATGGACAGCCCCAGCCCGGTGCTGCCGGCCCGGCGGGAGCGGGACGAGTCACCGCGCGCGAACCGCTCGAATACTTCCGGCAGCAGATCCGCGGGAATCCCGGGGCCGTCGTCGGTGACCCGCCAGATCGCGCCACCGTGCCCGTCGGCCGCCAGCGCGGTGGTGACCGTGCAGCCCGCGGCGGTGTGGGTGCGGGCGTTGGCCAGCAGGTTCGCCAGCACCTGATGCAGCCGGGCCGCATCGCCGCGGATCACCACCGGCTCGTCGGGTAGTTCCAGCGCCCAATGATGGTCCGGGCCGGCGACGTGCGCGTCACTGACCGCGTCCACGGTCAACTGGGTCAGATCCACCGGACCGAATTCGATACCGCGGCCGGCGTCCAGCTGGGCCAACAGCAGCATGTCCTCGACCAAGGCGCTCATCCGGATCGACTCCGAGGCGACCCGGTCCATCGCGTGCGCTACCTGTTCCGGCAGTTGCGCGCGATCCCGTTGTGCCAGTTCGGCATAGCCGCGAACCGCGGTGAGCGGGGTGCGCAGTTCGTGGCTGGCGTCGGCGAGGAACTGCCGCACCCGGGATTCACTGGCGTGACGGGCGCTCAGCGCGCCGGCGATGTGATCGAGCATGCGGTTGATCGCGGCACCGAGCTTGCCGACCTCGGTCCGGGGGTCGGCGGCCGGCACCCGCATCGGCAACTCGACGTCGCCCCGGTCCAGACGCAGGTCGGCGACCCGGCCGGCGGTCGCGGCGACCCGGTCCAGCGGGGCGAGCGCGTGCCGGATCACCCAGATCCCGGCGGTGATCGCGACAACTACCACGACGGCGGTCACGACCAGCAGAATCAGCAGTACCCGCACGAGTATCGCGTCGACCCCGGTCAACGGTTGCCCGGTCACCACCAGGTCTCCCGCCCACGTCGCCGCGGCGGCGACGCGGTAACGCCCCTCACCGTCGAGGTCGAGGGTGACGGTGCGTCCCGGCGGCACTCCGGCGAGCTGCGCCGCGGCGGTCGGCGACAGCAGGTGTTGGGTGCCGTCCGCGTCGATCCGGGCTGCCGCCTCGGTCCGGCCGCCGGAGACCAGGGCGCCGATCGTATTCGGCTGCACGCCAGGGCGATCCACGAAATCCGGTCCCGGTCCGCCGCGGGGCGGGAACGGCGGCAAGCCGCGCAGGTCGGGAGGTGGCGGACCCATGCTCGGCCCCCCGCCCGCAGCCATCAGCGAATGTTGTTCGGCCTCTGCCAGTCCGGAGTCGAGTTGGCGAATCAGGAACTGCTGCAACGCGATTTCGGTGGCAGCGCCGATTCCGACGACCACGACGACCAGCAGCAGCACCTGCCCGACCAGCAGCCGAAAGCGCAACGACCACTGCCGGGGCGACCACCGGCGGCCCGGTTCAGGAGGTGGGTTTGAGGACATATCCGGCGCCCCGCAGCGTGTGGATCATCGGCTCGCGGCCGCTGTCGATCTTCTTGCGCAGGTAGGAAACGTACAGCTCGACGATATTGGACCGGCCGCCGAAGTCGTAGCTCCACACCCGGTCCAGGATCTGCGCCTTGCTGAGCACGCGTCGCGGATTACGCATGAGGAAGCGCAGCAGCTCGAATTCGGTGGCGGTCAGCTCGATCGGCTCACCCGCCCGCCACACCTCGTGACTGTCCTCGTCGAGCACCAGATCGCCGACGATCACCTGCGCGCCGGACTCGGCCTCGGCGATTCCGGTCCGGCGCAGCAGGCCGCGCAGCCGCAGCACGACCTCCTCGACACTGAACGGCTTGGTGACGTAGTCGTCGCCGCCGGCCGACAGCCCGGCGATCCGGTCCTCGACCGCGTCCTTGGCGGTGAGCAGCAGCACCGGTAGGTCCGGATACTGTCGGCGCAGTTTCGCGAGGACCTCGAGCCCGCTCATGTCGGGCAGCATCAGATCGACCACGGCGACGTCGGGACGGGTCTGCCGGGCCTGGACCACCGCGCTGAAACCGTCACCGGCGGTGGTCACCTCCCAGCCCTCGTACCGCAGCGCCACCGATATGAGTTCCGCGATGGCCGGTTCGTCGTCCACCACCAGCACGCTGATCGCCCTGCCGTCCGCATGCCGCATGATCGATCGCTCGATCGGGCTTCCGCTGGTCATCGCCACCATCCTCCCAGCCTGCGCACAGTTCCTATGTGCGAGCTGTGGAGCGTCGGTGCACGAGCTGTGGACGCCGGTGTCAGCGAGTGGGGTCGCAGAAGCCGCAGTTGCCGTTGGCGGCCAGCTCGAGGAAGCATTCCGGGCACAGCCGGGGCCGCGCGACCGGTTCCGCCACCGGCTCGGCGGTGCGCACCGTACGACCGCGGGCGGCCGCGACCTTCGGTGTGAGCGGCGGGATTCCCGCCGGAACGTCGGTGCCGTAGGTGGCGTAGCACTGCCACCGCGCGTAGGCGGCGTGCAGTTCCAGGTCCTCCGGCACCGGCAGCGCGGCCAGCTCCAGCACGTATCGATAGCTGGGGGTGACGGTGTGATTCTCCTGCACACACAGCGCGGTCAGCGGCGGGTCACCGACCGCGCGGTCGCGCCGGGCCACCTTGCGCAGCACCGCGTCCACCCAGGTCCGCACCGGAGCGTCGGTGTACACACCCGACATCTCCTGCACTCGCCCGGCCAACTCTTTGACGGTCACGAAATGCCCGTAGCCATGGGCAGTTTCGATCAGAACCTCCCGCGCGGCACCCGTCCACGCCACGATTGCTTCCTGGAACGGCACTGCCGTCCCGTCGATCCGCCGCGCACCCGGCGTCGTACTAACAGTCCCACTCATAGCCCGACGACTTTATCGAACCGGGCGGAGCCTCTACACCACACCTCCCGGTCAGCAAGCGATTTTGCCCAACTAAGACACGGAAGAACTCGGTCGCGGGTGGTCAGCCGACGGCGTCCGGGTCGATCCGGTAGCCGTCGAGAATCCGGCGGTCGATATTGCCGCCGGTGACGAGCGTGGCCACCTGCAGGCCCCGGAGGTCGTGAACGGCGCCGATCGCACCCCGCAGCACACCGTGTGACCCGAGGACGGACGATTCCCACATTGACCGCACCGGCGACCGATTCGGTGACGCAGACTACCGGTCGGCCGGCTTTGAACGATTCGTACACCGTCGGTGCGCTTTCCGGGCACGCCACGATGACCTTGTAGTTCCTTCCCCAGACCTCGCCGTAGTGGCGCACGATGCGCGCCGCGGAGGCGACAGTGCCCCCGCCGGCCGGCAATACGCTGGCATCCACGAGTGGACGCCGCTCCAGCAGGTCCATCACCGCGGTACCGAGTGCGGAGACGGAGTCGGGCGAGGACAGCTCCCAATACAGCCCACGCTTCACCACGCCCGTGTCGCACCAGACTGCCGAACCCCTCACCGAGGGCCCGGGCAGCTTCCTTACACATACCGTGCCCCTCGGTCATCGATCCACGCTCCGTGCGGGGTCCGCGACGACGAATGCCGCTCGCTCGCAGGGCATCCCGTCCGCCGACGTTTCCACCGCGTTCACCGGTCCGGCCACCAGGGATGAGAAATCGCCGAACCCGGATCTCCGGCGCCCGTTCCATCCCCACACAACGACGAAGGCCCGCCTCCCCGAAAGGGGAAGCGGGCCTTCGTAACAGGTAACCCGAAGGTCAGGAGGGGCCTACTTGGCCTTCTCCAGGACCTCCACCAGCCGCCAGCGCTTGGTGGCCGACAGCGGGCGGGTCTCCATCAGCTGAACGCGGTCGCCGACACCGGCGACACCGTTCTCGTCGTGGGCCTTGACCTTCGACGTGGTCCGGATGACCTTGCCGTACTTCGGGTGCTTCACGCGGTCCTCGAGCTCGACCACGATCGTCTTGTCCATCTTGTCCGAGACGACGTAGCCGATACGCACCTTGCGCTGACCACGGACGGTCTCCTTGGCCGGCGTCTTGGCCGGGCCCTTCGCAGCGTCACTCATGCCGCATCTCCCTTGTCCGCAGGACCAGTGGCCAGGCCGAGCTCGCGCTCACGCATGACCGTGTAGATGCGCGCGATCTCGTGACGGACCACACGCAGGCGCCGGTTGTTCTGCAACTGGCCGGTCGCCATCTGGAAGCGCAGGTTGAACAGCTCTTCCTTCGATTCACGCAGACGCGAGACGAGCTCTTCCTCGTTGAGCTCGCGCAGGTCTGCGGCCGGAGTTCCGGTAGCCATCAGAACTGCTCCTCTCGGGTCACGATCCGGCACTTCATCGGGAGCTTGTGCATCGCGCGGCGCATGGCCTCACGAGCGGTCTCCTCATTCGGGAACGACATCTCGAACATGACCCGGCCGGGCTTCACGTTCGCGACCCACCACTCCGGCGAACCCTTACCGGAACCCATTCGGGTTTCGGCCGGCTTCTTCGTGAGCGGGCGGTCCGGGTAGATGTTGATCCAGATCTTGCCACCACGCTTGATGTGGCGGGTCATCGCGATACGCGCCGACTCGATCTGCCGGTTGGTCACGTAGGCCGGCTCCAGCGCCTGGATGCCGTAGTCGCCGAACGCCACCGAGGTGCCGCCCTTCGACATACCCGAGCGGCTCGGGTGGTGCTGCTTGCGGTGCTTGACCCTACGAGGCATCAGCATGCGTCAGCCCTCCTGGTTCTCAGCCGGAGCCTCGGCCACCGCGGTGGCCGCTCCAGCGCTCTGCGCGCCGGCACCAGCGTTGCGACGCGGGCGGCTCGGCCGCTCCCGACGCTCACGACGGTCACCCGACGGGGCGGCCACAGCGCTGACTTCGCGCTTGCCACCGACGATGTCGCCCTTGTAGATCCAGACCTTCACGCCGATACGGCCGAAGGTGGTCCGGGCTTCGTACAGGCCGTAGTCGATGTCCGCACGCAGCGTGTGCAGCGGCACCCGACCCTCGCGGTAGAACTCCGACCGCGACATTTCCGCGCCACCCAGACGACCCGAGCACTGGACCCGGATGCCCTTGACGTTCGGCGAACGCATGGCCGACTGGATGGCCTTGCGCATCGCGCGACGGAACGCCACACGGTTGGACAGCTGCTCGGCCACACCCTGAGCAACCAGCTGCGCGTCCGACTCGGGGTTCTTGACCTCGAGGATGTTCAGCTGAACCTGCTTCTTGGTGAGCTTCTCCAGCTCGGCGCGGATGCGGTCCGCCTCGGCGCCGCGGCGGCCGATCACGATGCCCGGACGCGCGGTGTGGATGTCCACCCGCACGCGGTCCCGGGTGCGCTCGATCTCGACCTTGGAGATGCCGGCCCGCTCCATGCCGGTGGCGAGGAGCTTACGGATCGCGACGTCTTCGCCGACGTATTCCTTGTACTGCTTGTCGGCGTACCAACGCGACTTCCAGTCGGTGGTGATACCGAGGCGGAAGCCATGGGGGTTGATCTTCTGTCCCATTACTTAGCCCCTCCCTTCCGGCGGCTACGAGTGGCAGCGCCGGCGGTGGGCACGCTCTCGACCTCGATGGTGATGTGGCTGGTCCGCTTGCGGATCCGGAACGCACGACCCTGGGCGCGCGGCTGGAAACGCTTCAGCGTGGCGCCCTCGTCGACGTACGCGGTCGAGATGACCAGCGTGGCCGGGTTCAGGCCGAAGTTGTTCTCGGCGTTGGCCGCAGCGGAAGCCACGACCTTGTACACCGGCTCGCTCGCGGCCTGGGGCGCGAACTTCAGGATGTTCAGTGCATCCTCGACCCGCTTGCCGCGGACCAGGTTCACGACACGACGCGCCTTCATGGGCGTGACGCGGACGTGCTTGGCGGTCGCGCGGGCGGTGGTGATCTGAGTGTCTTCGCTCATCGCCGCTTGCTCTTCCGATCGTCCTTGACGTGGCTCTTGAACGTCCGAGTCGGCGCGAACTCACCGAGCTTGTGGCCGACCATGTTGTCCGACACGAACACCGGCACGTGCTTGCGACCGTCGTGGACGGCGAAGGTGTGACCGATGAAGTCGGGGATGATGGTCGAACGGCGCGACCAGGTCTTGATGACCTGCTTCGTGCCCTTTTCGTTCTGAACATCCACCTTCTTGAGGAGGTGCTCGTCGACGAACGGGCCCTTCTTCAGGCTGCGTGGCATGTCTAAACCTCCTCTTAGCGCTTCTTGCCGCGGCGGCGGACGATGAGCTTGTCGCTCGGACGGTTGGGCTTGCGGGTGCGGCCTTCCGGCTTACCCCACGGCGAGACCGGGTGGCGACCACCGGAGGTCTTACCCTCACCACCACCATGCGGGTGGTCGACCGGGTTCATGACCACACCACGCACGGTCGGGCGGATGCCCTTCCAGCGCATACGGCCGGCCTTACCCCAGTTGATGTTCGACTGCTCG
The DNA here is from genome assembly GCF_003696265.1 of Nocardia stercoris. Lineage (GTDB taxonomy): Bacteria > Actinomycetota > Actinomycetes > Mycobacteriales > Mycobacteriaceae > Nocardia > Nocardia stercoris. The sequence goes on from NZ_RFFH01000006.1 coordinate 351,726, forward strand.
GCGTTGCCCACCTCGCCGACGGTGGCGCGGCAGCGCACGTCGACGCGACGGATCTCACCGGAAGGCATACGCAGCACGGCGTACTGGCCTTCCTTACCGAGCAGCTGGATGCTCATGCCGGCGGCGCGAGCCAGCTTGGCGCCACCACCCGGACGCAGCTCCACCGCGTGCACGGTGGTACCGGTCGGGATCGAGCGCAGCGGCAGGTTGTTGCCCGGCTTGATGTCCGCACCCGGGCCCGACTCGATGCGGGTGCCCTGGGTGATGCCCTTCGGCGCGATGATGTAGCGCTTCTCGCCGTCGGCGAAGTGCAGCAGCGCGATGTTGGCGGTGCGGTTGGGGTCGTACTCGATGTGAGCGACCTTGGCCGGCACGCCGTCCTTGTCCAGGCGACGGAAGTCGATCAGACGGTACGCGCGCTTGTGCCCGCCACCACGGTGACGAGTGGTGATCCGGCCGTGCGCGTTACGACCGCCGGACTTGCTCAGCGGACGCAGCAGCGACTTCTCGGGGGTCGACCGGGTGATCTCGGCGAAGTCGGAGACCGACGAGCCACGACGACCCGGGGTTGTCGGCTTGTACTTACGAATTGCCATGAGTCTTCTCTACTTTCTGAAGGCTCCTCCGCTTACGCGGGGGATCCTCCGAAGATCTCGATGGGCTTGCTGTCGGCCGAGATGGTCACGAGCGCGCGCTTGGTGTCCTTGCGCTTGCCGTAACCGAAGCGGGTCCGCTTGCGCTTGCCCTGACGGTTGGCAGTGTTGACGCTGGTCACCTTCACGCCGAAAACCTTCTCGACGGCGATCTTGATCTGCGTCTTGTTCGAGTCCGGGTGCACCAGGAAGGTGTAGGTGCCCTCTTCGATCAGTCCGTAGGACTTCTCGGAGATGACCGGCGCGAGCAGAATGTCGCGGGGGTCGGCGATGGTGGTCACTTGCTCTCCTCCTGTGCACTTTCGGCCGGGCCGTGCACGAAGGCGTTCAGCGCCGAGACGCTGAAGACGACCTCGTCGCTGTACAGCACATCGCGGGTGTTCAGCTGATCCGGAGCGATCGGGTGCACGTTCTGCAGGTTCGCCACGCTCTTCCACGCGGCGATGTCCTCACGGCCGACGACGACCAGGAAGTTCTTCCGGTCGGACAGCTCGGCGAGGAAGCTCTTGGCGGCCTTGGTGGACGGCGTCTGACCGGCAACCAGCTCGGAGATCACGTGGATGCGCTCGTTGCGAGCACGGTCCGAGAGGGCACCGCGCAGGGCGGCGGCCTTCATCTTCTTGTTGATCCGCTGGGTGTAGTCGCGCGGCTGCGGGCCGTGCACGGTGCCACCACCGGTGAACTGCGGCGCACGGGTCGAACCCTGGCGCGCGCGGCCGGTGCCCTTCTGGCGGTACGGCTTCTTGCCACCACCGGAGACGTTGCCCCGGGTCTTGGTGGCGTGCGTACCCTGGCGAGCCGCGGCCTCCTGGGCCACAACCGCCTGGTGCATCAGGGCGATGTTCGCGGTCACGTCGAAGATCTCCGCGGGGAGCTCGACGGTGCCGTTGGTCTTACCGCCCGCTTCCTTGACCGGAAGCGTCAGATTGGTCTTGGTTTCGGTGCTCATGCGTGCGCACCACCCTTCGCGGCGCTCTTGACGATCACGAGGCCGCCGGTACGGCCGGGGATCGCACCCTTGATCAGCAGCAGGCCGTTCTCGGCGTCCACCTTGTGGACCGAGAGGTTCTGCGTGGTCACACGGTCGTTACCCATCCGGCCCGACATCCGCATGCCCTTGAACACGCGACCCGGGGTGGAGCAACCACCGATCGAACCCGGCCGGCGGTGCACGGCCTGGGCACCGTGGGACGCGCCCTGACCCTTGAAGCCGTGACGCTTCATGGTTCCGGCGAAGCCCTTGCCCTTGCTGGTGCCGGTGACGTCGACGTAGGTGCCCTCTTCGAACACGTCGGCGGACAGCTCCTGGCCGACCTCGAACTTGGCGGCGTCGGCGACGCGGATCTCGGCGATGTGCCGGCGCGGGGTGACGCCGGCCTTGGCGAACTGGCCGGAGACCGGCTTGTTCACCTTGCGCGGGTCGATCGCGCCGAAGGCGATCTGGATGGCCGAGTAGCCGTCGCGCTCGACGGTGCGGATCTGGGTGACCACGTTCGGGCCCGCCTTGACGACGGTGACCGGAACGACGCGGTTCTTCTCGTCGAAGACCTGGGTCATGCCCAGCTTGGTGCCGAGGACACCAGCCGCCGGGCGGCTCTTGTTGTCAGTCATAGTTGGTATCCCCGTCACTGAATGTTGACGTCGACGCTGGCCGGCAGGTCGATGCGCATGAGCGCGTCAACCGTCTTCGGCGTCGGGTCGAGGATGTCGATCAGCCGCTTGTGCGTGCGCATCTCGAAGTGCTCGCGCGAGTCCTTGTACTTGTGCGGCGAACGGATGACGCAGTACACGTTCTTCTCGGTCGGCAACGGCACCGGCCCGACCACGCGGGCACCGGTGCGGGTCACCGTCTCGACGATCTTGCGCGCAGACGCGTCGATCGCCTCATGGTCGTAGGCCTTGAGCCTGATGCGGATCTTCTGTCCCGCCACGCTGTGTCCTTTTCTCCGCTTGCGTTGTGCTGCAAGGGTTTGCCCTTGCAGCACCCTCATGTGCATGCCCGAACCTGGAAACAGACGCATCAGCGCTCAACTCGACCGAGACCTCGTGCCCGATCCGTCACCGCTGTTCATCTGTCATGGTTCTTCCGGTCCACGCGGTCGGGCGTGTCGGCCCGACGCTCATTCGTCGGCCCAGAGGGATTTACTCCTTGCGACCTTCGACTTACGTCCCGGACGTACCCGCGCCGGACTCGGCGGGATACACAAGTGGGTACTGCTGGTCCCACGCCAGCCGATCGATGTCCGCAGGACATGGACCACCCGGTGTAGGCAACCCGAACAGTATGCAGTAGGTCGCGGTGCGACTTCAAATCGGGGGTGCTGTGAGTCCCGTCGCGCGCGGATTCAGACCCGCAATGCCCGGTTCCCGGGCCGAACCCGGCGCCACGCCACCCCGAGAAAGACCAGCATGCCCAGCAGCGGCAGCAGCGCGATCGACCAGCTCAGGGCCAGCGGCGGGCCGGGCTGGTCGAGCACCTGCACCGCCGGCAGCGCACCCTCGCCGTGGCCCAGCGGGCCGTCGACGACGAAGTCGAACCGGTACGTGCCGGGCTTGTCGATGGCCCGCACGTCCAGCCCCCAGTCCTGCCGCAGGCGCGGGTGCCGGACCAGCTTCTGCGGGTGCCCGCTACCGCCCGGGCCGGAGACCGCGAGCGTGCCGGTCTTTCCTTCTATTCCGCCGTCGGGCGAGAAGGTGAAGTCCAGCGACCGCATCGCGCGGATCGGCCAGGTCGAGAAACCGACGGTCAGAGTGTACGGACCGGCCTGCACCTGTTCGGTGTGCACGATGTCGACCGGGGCGTACGCCTGGGCCGGGGCCGCGCCGACCAGGGCGAGGAGAGCCACCACACCGACGGCGAGCAGGGCCGCGACGGATCGGCGCAGTGCGACGCCGCCGCGGGTCGTGCGTGACGTGATCCCGCGGATCATCGGTTCTCCTCCTGGGCGGTGGATGCGGCGACCGCGGACTCCGGAGTCCGGGATTCCGGGCTGGTCAAGTCCGGCAGGATCGATTCGGAGCGATCGTCGGCCGATTCATCGGGTCCGAGAGCGCGCAACAGCACCGCGATCGGTCGGGCCAGGTAGCCGGCGAGCAGGCCGAGCGGCAGCCCGAGGACAACCAGCTGCACGAACAGCGACGCGCCCACGTGGACCTGCGAATCGGTGAGCATCCGCTGCAGTGGCAGGCCGATCGCCACCACGACCCCGACCAGCGGGCCCACGATCAGGCGGATCCGGCGGATGTCGCCGGTGCCGCGCCGCGCCCAGCCGTAGCCGAGTTCGACCACGACGGCACCGACGGTAAGGAACATCGGCAGCAGGTTGGGGAACGCCGGCGGCCGGGCCACCAAACCGTCGCGTAGCGGCAGGCCGATCGCGTGGGCATAGGTCTCGGCGGCCCACGGTGAGAACCACCAGAGCACGCCCTGCATGACCAGCAACGCTCCCGCGACGATGAGCGCGGCGCCGGACCGTCCCAGCACCGCCGCCCCGGTCATCAGCAGCAGCGGGGAGAAGAAGACCGAACCGAGCATGATCGGGTTCACCGGGATCGCCAGATTGCCGAGCCCGTCGACCGCGATCGGCGCGAACGCGATCATCGCCGCCAGGGCGATCACGAAACCCCAACGACCCCAAGCCTGGTCGCGCTGCGCGGCGAAGATCATCAGCGAACCGGTCATGGTGATCGAGATCGACAGGAACAACGCCACATGCGACGGCGAATCCAGCACGGCGTCGAACCCGTAGATCGAATGCCATTCCAGATCGAACAGTCCGTAGAGCAGGAACAGGGCGGCACCCGCGCCGGACACCATCGCACCGACCGGGGCGGTCAGCGAACCGAGCCGACCCGGCCGCGGGGACGCCGGGTCGCCCGGCGGCCTCGACCGGCCCAGCACCCGGATCGGCGTACCGCCCGCACGAGGCAACGGCCGGCCCGCGCGCAGCGCCGCGGTGGTGAGCAGTACCAGGGCCAGGCTCGCGAAGCCGGAGACCGCGCTGCCCGAGTACAGCAGCAGGTGCGGGAGGGTGAAGAAGGTGTCGGGGCCGACATCGTCGTGCCACTGGATGTCCCAGCTGGTGCCGACGATGGTGATCAGGATGCCGAGCAGAACGGTCCACATGGCGACTCGGGCGGATCCCGGGGTGCCCGCGTCAGCGGTGGTCGCAACGCCCGGGCCCGCGGTGGCACGTGCGCCCGACTGCGCACTCTGGTCGGCGGCCGATGGCGCGTCGGAGCCGGCGGTGGCCGTCGGGCCGGGGTCGATCGGTACAGCCGTCATTCGAGCATCCTCCTGAAGCTGTCAGCCACTGATCCACAGCGGCACGGTGATCCGGTCGGTGCCGTCGGGCCCGTCCAGGGTGAACGTGAGATTCCATTGCCCCGTTGCCATGAACTGGACCGCTGCGGCGTGATAGCGCCCGGGACCGCTGTCGACGGCCGGTACCGGTGCGTCCGCGTACCCCATTCGAGGGTCGCTGGCGTCGAGCCGAATCGTCAACCCTTGCACGGGATGTCCCGCCCGATCGTCGACTCGCAGGTCGATGTCGGAGGCGCCCTGTCGAGCGTCGGCGACCGTCACGGTCAGCACGAATCGCGCGGTGCCGCCGTGTAGTTCGACGGACCGGCCCGAGTCCGGCCACAGCAGCCACCCGGCGAGCGCCGACAGGGCGGCGACGGCCGCGACGACCGCCGTGACCCGCCCGGCCGGCGGGCGTGATCGCCGCTGAGCCGGTGCGGAATCCACCGGCGATACCGTCGTCTCCGCACTCACGAGGCACCTACCGCGGCGACGTCGACCTCGACCGGCACGGTGAGGATCGTGTAGTGGCGTTCGGCCTGGATCCACAACCGGTAGTGGCCGGGGACCGGAAAGGTGAAGGTGAACGGGACATCCGGACCGTAGGCAGCCACGGTCTCGTCCGGCATGCTGTCGCCGTTGGTCGGCTGCATCAGCATGCGGCCGGATTCGCCTGGCGCCTCTCCCATCCCGGGCATGTCGGGCATGGCGCCGGAGCCCATCGAATGCGCGTGTCCCCAGACCGGGGCGCTCTGCGCGGCCGCCGCGATATCGCTGTCCGGGCCGAGCGGGCCGACGACGATCATGTGTCCCAGCATGCCGAGCCAGGGCTGCAGGTCGGGTGTGTCACCGAAATGTGCTGTGACAGTGGCCGGTACACCGGCAACCGGATTCGTGGCCCGCACTTGGACGGAGGTCCCGGCAACCTCGGTGGTCGCCGTCCCACCGGATCCGAGCCGCAGTAAGGGCGCAATGTCCGGGACTTCGTTGCCACCGCCCGACGCCGCACCCGACACTCCGGCAACGGCTCCCGGGGCCGCTGTGCCCGCGGGCGCTCCCGGCGCCACCGTGCCCGGCGCGGGTATGCCCGGCGGCCGGGGAAACCGGCCCGCCGACGGTGCGACGCCCGAAAGCGCAGGGATGCTGCCCGGCCCCGCCGTGAATCCTGTTGTCACACGCACCGATTGCACGCCGCCACCGCGCCGGGCGAGTTCGACTCCCAGCGCGTAGTGGCCGGGTTCCGTTGGGGTGAAGTCGATCTCGTACCGGGCGGACGCGGTGCGGATCGGATGCAGATGCCACAGTTCGCCGCCGGGGCCGACGATCAGCAGGTGCACGAGCGCGTCGTCGTGCACCACCAGATCGTCGACGGGAGCCCCGGTCGCACTGTCGGACAGGTCGATTCGCAGTGTGCCGGATCTTCCCGCGACCGGGGTGCCCGCGGCGAGGCCCAATAGCACCGGTGGCCGCGAAAAGTCAGCGGACAGTGGGTGTCCCAGCGCATACGGATCGGAGACGTCGTCGACACCGGGGTCCAACTGCACGCCGGGCTGAGGGGGCAGCGGCAGCGATGCCGACAGCACCGCGGCGGTCACCGCGACCGCGACCCCGGCGATCATGCCGCCGACCGGCAACAGCGCCCATACCGGCCGCGCCCGTACCGCCACCACCAGCGCCACCGGCAACAGCAGCCCGGCTACGACGAATCCGCCGTACACCAGTCGTTCCGGCGGCGACACCGTCTGCGCGGGCACCAGGAACGGAATCCGTGCAGTCCGGGTCCCGTCGGAAACGGTCAACTCCCACGGGCCCGGCCGATCGACCCGCAACGCGGCCGCGTTGTCGCCCGGCACATTCCGCAACTCGAGGTCCGCCTGCGACACCACTGCCCCCGGCGCGGGCGTCCGTGCCACCCGCGAGACCCCGACCGGTATCGCCGCCACGGTGAGCTTCCCGGCGGCGGTGCCGGCATGCGTCACCACCTCCACCTGCAGCGGCCCCGGCACCGAGACCACGCGCCGCAGGATCACGGTCAACTCCCGCTCCCCCAAGGTCTGCGCCACCGAGACATCGCCTCCGACGGCCGGCGCGTCAGCGGAAACCGTTGGCGCGCAGAGAAAGAGCAGCAGACCGACCATCAGCACGACCACGGCCGACACCGACCGTCGACCACCTCGACCCGACATCGCCTCGTCCACCCTCACAACCGCACCCCTACCGGAGATCGCGACAACCGCGCCCAGCCGCGCGCGCTCGGGTGTACGGAATCTGCCGCGAAAACGTGTACCACTGCGCGCTCGGCGACGCGGGTCCGGTGGCTCACGGGCGCATCCTAGGAAGCGTTCGGGGCGGGCGGCTTAAGGGCCGCTGTGAATCTCGGCTGGAGGACACCGTGAATATTGCTGCGGCCGGGGGCGACGGAATTACACGAGTGGCCCGCCTCGGTCCTCACCGTGCGCCTCGCCGACCGAAACCGATGCCGCTGTGCCGGATCGGCGGGAGTCCGGCGAATCGGCTTGCGTGTGCGGCCGAGTCACGAGGTAGAGCACCGACCCGACCACGAGTCCGGCCGTCGCCGCGACCGCGAATGCGCCGTGCACGCCGACGGTGTCGATGGCGATGCCGGCGAACGCGGCGCCGAGGGAGGTGCCGGCGGTCATGGCGCCCCCCTGCCAGCCGAGGGCTTCGCCGCGGCCGCCTTCGGGGACTACCCGGCTGAGTTCGTCGACGCCGGCGGTGAGGGTCGGGGCGCAGAAGAATCCGGAGACGAAGGCCAGGGCGGTCAGGGTCACGGGGCCGGTGGCGAAGATCAGGGGGTAGGTCACCAGGCCGAGGCCGGCCAGGAGCAGGTAGGTGGAGACCGGGCGGTGGATCGCGCCGTAGGTGAGGCCGCCGAGCAGGGAGCCGAGGCCCCAGATCGCCATGGTGAGGCCGAGCCAGCGCTGGTCGCCGAATCCGCGCATGGCGGCGACGACGGTCAGTTCGGTGCCGGCCAGGAGCACGGTGCTCACGGCGGCGCCGACGCAGAGGGCCAGGAACGGGCCGCGCAGCCATTCGCGGCGCGGGACGGGCGGGGTGGTCTCGTCGTCCGAGCGCAGGGGCAGGTCGACCAGCCACAGCAGGACCCCGCCGAGCACGTGCAGCGATTGCACCCCGAGCAGCACCCAGGAGGTGGGGAAGATTCCGATGGCGGCGACACCGAGGATCGGGCCGACCATGTAGGACATCTCGACGGTGACCGAGTCGAGGGCGAGGGCCGAGCGCCGCTCGTCCTCGGTGGCACCGGCCAGGACGGCTTGGCGCACGATGCCGAAGATCGGGATCTCCATGGCTCCGGCGGCGCCGGCCAGCAGGACCAGGCCCGGGTAGCCGGTGAAGGGCGCGATGGCCCAGCAGGTGCCGACGATCAGCAGCGAGGGCAGGATGGCTCGCCGCAGCCCGAGCCGGTCGACGAGGCGGCCGCGCCAGGGGCCGCTGAGCGCGGTGCAGACGGTGACGACGCCGACGAGCAGCCCGGCCTGGGCGTAGCTGCGGCCGAGGGTCTGCACGACGTGCACGGTGAGGACGACGCCGAGCGCGAAGAACGGGGTACGGACCAGCATTCCCAGCACCAGCGCTGTGCGCACCGCGGGATTGGCCAGTACGCGCCGATACGACCTCACTGTCGCGAGGGTGCCACAGAGCGTGGGGGTGTGGCCAGCGAATTTCCGGCCGGAAGGAGAGTCCCGAATCCACACCCAGGACGACGCTGGCCGGGGTGCGGGCTTCGAACACCCGGCTTGCAGGGGGTAGGCCGGGCTATCTGCGCGCCGACGGTGAGCGGTAGAGCCAGGGCCGCTCTGTGACGCGCACGACAACCATAGAGGAACGGTCGGTTTTCAAGGTTGTTTTCGGCGCATCCGATGGACCACTGGCGAGAGGCAGCCGAACTTACTCTGCAGTAAGATAGTGTCATGAGCAACGAGACCGCCACCTTCCGCGGCTGGAAGAAGCTGCCCGACAACCGAATCGGGCACACCCTGTTCTCCCTCGGGATGATCGCGCGAGTGCCGTACTTCGGCACCGTGGTGCCCAACGTGGTCCGGCTGGAGCCCGGCCTGTGCGAGGTGACCGCCCCCAAGTGGTTCGGCATCCACAACCACCTCGGCACCTTCCACGCCATCGCGGCATGCAACCTGGCCGAGATCGCGATGGGCATGCTGGCCGAGGCCACCGTGCCCACCACGCACCGCTGGATTCCGAAGGCCATGAACGTGCAGTACCTGGCCAAGGCCGAAACCGGCCTGCACGCGGTGGCGAAACTGCCGGAGATCCCCGACTTCGCCACGATCACCGAAGGCGTGGAACTTCCCGTCCCGGTGTCGATCTTCGACAAGCAGGGCTTGGAGGTCGTCCACGCGGACATCACCATCTGGGTGACACCCAAGTAACCGGGCCGGCGGTTCCGCACGGAAGACAGCGGCGCGCCTCCCGGATCGCGGGTCGACACCGGGACAGGAGCGCCGGCATCGACCCGGACAGAGCAGTTCCTACATCGGGCAGACGGTCCCGGGCGCGGCCGACGCCGAGGGACAGGGCAGCACACTGCCGAACGGCAGCTCCGCGCTCAGCGGCGGGATCCCGAAGCTCTCCAGCAGCTGGACCACCTGCAATGCCGCGGCGCCGGACTGGGTGATCATCATCGTGTTCACCCCACCCGCCGGTGCGGCAGCCGGGGTCGCCAGCGGGCAGACGATCAGCGGCGTGGCGACCGCGCCGGAGATGGGCGTGGGCAGCGGCGGGCAGGCGGGCTGCACCGACAGGGCACTCGAGCCGGCGGGGATGTACGCCGGGGAGGTGGCGATGTCGGCGGGAGCCGCGACGGCGGTGGCGGTGCCGGCCAGCAGCCCGAAACCGACGACGGCGAGGGCAACGGACAGACGACCTGTGTTCTGGAGCTTTGTCATGCCCGAAAAGGGTAATTAAACACGTTGGTCCGCATCGGTTTTCGACGCGGCGGACTGCGCCCGGTTCTCGAGTGGGCCAATCCTGGTGGCGCAATCGGCACAATGCGCCGCGAGCGGTTGCGAATGCCCTGCGCGACACCGTCACCCCGGCTGATTCAATGAGAGATATGAGTGCGCATCGTCTCCCGGACCCGGATGTCTGTGTCGTCGGACTCGGACCCACCGGACAGGCGCTCGCACACCGGGCCGTTCGCGCCGGGCTGACGGTCGTGGCGGTGGACCCGCGCCCGGATCGGCTGTGGCCGCCGACTTTCTCCTGCTGGATCGACGAACTGCCCGACTGGCTGCCGCCCAGTGTGATCGCCCAGCGCATCGAGGCGCCGACGGTGTGGACGAAGACCGCGCACCGGATCGACCGGCCCTACTGCGTGCTGTCCAAGCCCGGACTGCGCGCCGCGCTGCCGCTCGACGACGCCACCGTGCTCGCGACGCGCGCCACGACCGTCGACGCCCACCGGGTGACCCTGGCCGACGGCACCGAGATCCGGGCCGGCGCGGTCTTCGACACCCGTGGCCTGCCGAGCCCGGGGCCGCGCCGGACCGCCAGCGCGCACGGCATCTTCGTCGACGCCGAACTCGCCGCGCCCATGGTCGGCGACGGCGAGGGTCTGCTGCTGGACTGGCGGCCGGAGAACGGCGCCGGCCCCGGCGAGCCGCCGTCCTTCCTGTACGCGGTGCCGCTCGGTGACGGCCGGGTGATCTTCGAGGAGACCAGCCTTGGACTGCGCGGCGGGATGCCGCAGCGTGAGTTGCGCCGCCGCACCCTGAACCGGCTTGCCGCCCACGGCATCCGGCTGCGCGGCGACGAACCGAGCGAGGCCGCGCACTACCCGCTCGATCAGCCGCCGCCCCGGTCCGGCGGCGGTGCGGTGCCCTTCGGTTCTCGCGGCGGGATGATGCATCCGTGCACCGGCTACAGCGTCGCCGATTCGTTCGCGTTGGCGGACACCGCGATCGAGGCGGTCCGGGCCGGAACCGATCCGGTGCGGGCACTGTGGTCACCGCAGGCGCGCCTGGTCTATTGGATGCGAATGCGCGGACTGTACGGACTGGGCCGGCTCACCACCGAGCAGTCGATCTCCATGTTCGAGGCCTTCTTCACCGCGACACCGCGTCAGCAGCGCGCCCTGCTGTCCGCGCACGACGACTACCGGGCGCTGGCCACCGTACTGTTCCTCACCGTGGCCCGCACCTGGCCGTTCCGCTGGCGCTACGACCTGGTCGGCTGGACGAACCGGAACCGCTGGGTGGACTTCGACTACAGCCAGTTCTCCAGCCAGTAGTTCCAGATCCGCGGCGCGTACGCGGCCAGCGGCGGCACCTTGATATCGGTGCCGGCCAGCGCGTCGGTGGTGTTGGTGCAGCCGAACCGGCAACCGAACTCGCTGTGCTGCAGGATGTCCCGGGGCACGCCCAGCCAGCGCAGCAGTTGCCCGGCACCGGGCAGGCCCACCGACAGGTCGAGGGCGCGTTTGGGCAGCACCTCGAGCAGGTGCGGTGCGCCGGCCTGGTCGGCGAACACGTTCAGCGCGTCGACGGCGCTCTGCCGACGGGGATCCACCAGGTGGTAGGTGTCGGCACCGGGAACCGGGTGGTGCGCAATGTGATCCAGGGCCCGCACCACGAAGTCGACCGGCACCATGTTGGTTTCGCCGAGCCGAGGCACCAGGACCGGCAGCAGCCGCGGCAGCTGCGCCGCCACCCGCAGCGAGCGGAAGAAGTAGTAGGGACCGGTGATCCGGTCGAATTCGCCGGTGCGGGAGTTCCCGATCACGATGGAGGGCCGGTAGATCCGCCACGGCACCCGGGTCTGCTCGCGCACGACCCGCTCCCCTTCGAACGCCGCGCGCTGCACCGGGGTCAGCAGCACCTGACCGATGTCGAACATGTCCTCGGTGAACAGTCCGGTCGTGCCGCCCGCCACCTCGACCGTCGAGACGTGGTGGAGCACACCGGCACTCAGCTGTTCGGTGACCGCGACCGCGGCAGCCGACCCGGCCGCGCCCGCGGCCCGGCCGGCGGCGAGGTGGAACACGTGCTCGATCGAACCACGATGCGCGGCAAGCCATTTCGGGTCCAGGCCGAGGTCGGGTGCGGTGAGGTCGCCGGGCACGGCGCGCAGCCGGTCGAGCACCGGCACCCCGCCGTTGCCCCAGGCCCGCACGTTGCGTTCGAAGCGGTAGGCCGCGTCCGCGCCGGGCTGCACCAGCACATGGATCGGGCCGCTACGTCGCAGCAATTCGGAGACCAGGGCCCGGCCGATGCCACCGCTCGCCCCGGTAACCAGGTAACCCATGCGGGTCAGGGTAGGCGGTAGGCGCAGGGGCCCGACCACCAGGGTTGCGAGCTATTCGCCGAACGCCCGATGTCGGACGCCAACCTGCGTTCACCGGCGCCGATCGCACGTTCCGGCCACGATCGACGATCCGCGCCCGTTTCGGCAGTCGCGATCAACAACCGGCCCCTGTCGCCACCGTCGGGAGCACCGGACCGCGACCGCCGGTCCGCGAATTGTGGTTAACTTATCGGATCGGTAGGGGCTGCCGAGGGCAGCGGAGCCACAGAGGAGAGGTGCATGAGCGCGGGGCGCACACGAGGAGCACCTGCGGTCGCACCACCCGACAGCACCGTGCGCCGACGCCCCAAGGACCGCAAGGCCCAGATCGTCCGCGTCGCCGCCCGCGCCTTCAGCGACCGCGGCTATCACCAGGTCGGCGTCGACGAGATCGCCGCCGAGATCGGCATCTCCGGCCCCGCGCTCTACCGGCACTTCGCCAACAAGTACGCACTGCTGGTCGCCGCCACCGAAGGCACCGCCACCGCACTGCTACAGGCCGCCCGGGCCGCCGACGACCCCGGCGCCACCCCCGAGAACCGGCTCACCGCACTGATCCGCGCCCTCACCGAGACCATGATCGAGCTGCGCCGCGAAGCCGGGCTCTACCGCTGGGAACGGCGCTACCTCGCCCCCGAAGACCGTCTGCGCATCCGCGGCATCTACGTCGAGCTGCGCGAACTGCTGGCCGCACCGATCACCCTGCTGCGCCCGAACGACCCGCCCGAGGACATCGAACTGATCGTCATCTCGGTCTCGGCCGCCATCGGCAGCATCAACGCCCACCGCACCCAGCTGCCCAACGCCCGGCTGATCGATCTCATGCAGGAGATCTGCTGGTCGCTGCTGCGCACCGAACTCCCGCCCGCACCCGGCGCACCCGACCCGCAGGAACCGGTACGCGGCCTGCCGCTGAGCTCCAAACGCGAGCAACTGCTGGCCGAGGCGATCCGCATCTTCGGCCGCAAGGGGTATCACGAGGCGGCGATCGAGGAGATCGGCGCGGCGGTCGGCATCAACGCCTCCAGCGTCTACCGCTACTTCAGCAGCAAATCCGACCTGCTCATCGCCGCGTTCCACCGCAGCGGGGAGCGGCTCGCCATCGCCAACGCCGAAGCGCTCTCCGAAGCGGTCAGCCGGCCCGACGCGGCGGTCCGGATCGCGGCCCGCTTCGCCCGCCTGACCTTCACCGTGCCCGAGATCCTGGCCGTGTACTTCAGCGAGTTCGCGCAGCTGCCGGCCGCCGATCAGCACCGGCTCCGCGCGCTGCAACGGCAGAACGTCCTGGAGTGGGCGCATCTGCTCGACGGCGATCCGGCCGAGGCCCGCTTCCGGGTGAACGCCGCCATCGGCCAGGTCCTCGACGTCGGCCGCCACACCCGCTTCGACACCCGGCCGGAGAACCTGGCCCGGGTCACTGCCTTGATGAGCGCGGCGCTGCTCGGAAACGCATCCTGATCCGACGCGTCAGGGCCGCCTGGATCGGATCCGGGCGGCCCTGACGCGTCGTCGTGCGGCTGCTAGATGCTGGTGCGGGCGGCTCGCTCGTAACCCCGGATGGCGGGGTAGGCGAAGATCACGACCATGCCGACCATCCAGGCGCAGGTCTCCAGCAGCGGGCGCTGGATCGGACCGTCCCAGGACAGCCCCTTCATGGTGTTGATGGTGGTACTCATCGGCTGGTGTTCCACCACGCCCTGCAGCCACTTCGGGTAGGCCGCGGCCGGTACGAAACCGGTATTGAAGAACATCGCCAAGGTGTTGAACACGAAGATGAGGTTCACCAGCGCCAGCCCGTCGGTCACCGTGGCCATCGCCGTGACCAGGGTGCCGAAGCCGAGCGCGAACAGCACCGGGACCAGGATCATGCCCAGTGCCGCCCACGGCCCGTTCCAGAACCGGAAGCCCAGGATCAGGCCGACCGCGAGCATCAGCATGGTGGTCAGCAGGACGCGGACCACCTCGGCCAGCAGCCGTGAGGTCAGGCCGGCCCAGCGGTTGATCGGCATGGTGTGGAACCGGCCCAGCAGCCCGGTCTCCTTCTCCTGCCGCAGGGTGAGCGCGCCGACCATCGAGCCGTTCATGGCCGCGATCACCGCGGACATGGGCATCTGGCCGTAGATGGCCGGAACGCCGGTGGCCAGTTTCACCGAGTCGCCCAGCACCGTGTTGAACATGATCAGCGCCAGGGTCGGGAAGACCAGCATGTAGACGGAGATGGTGAAGTCGGTGACCCAGACGCTCATCAAGCGTTTGCACTGGATCAGGCTCTGGCTGAACCAGGCGCGCACCGAATTCTCGGGGTACCCGGAGACCTCGGGTAGTAGCAGGGCCTCACGGTCGAGCTGTGCCACCGCCGATCCGGTGGCGGGTTCGATAACTGTCATGATCGCCTCGTACTCGCCCAGATCGCCAGCGGAATGAAGACGATGCCCATGCCGCCCAGCCACACCAGCGGCACCCACAACACGTGCCAGGTGACGCCGGTGCCGGCCATGTCCCGCAGCGCGAACGAGAACTGCGACACCGGCTGGTTGCGGACGAACGGCCGAATCCAGTGCGGGAACCCCTTTTCGGGGACGAAGCCGCACGACAGCATGCCGAAGATCAGGGTCGGCAGGCTCAGTGCCTGGCTGAGCGCCTCGGGGCTCTTGCTCAGGCTGCCGAGGGCGTCCGCGCCGATCGCCAGCACGAAGCCCACCGCGAAGGCGAACAGCACGAAGCCCACGGCCTGCGCCGGGCCCGCGATGAACCGGAAGCCGATCCAGTAACCGAAGGCGATCGAGGAGATCATCGCCACGATCGCGCGCACGAAGCCGCCGCTCATCCGCGCGGCCAGCGGCACGAACCCGCCGACCGGCATCGATTGCATGCGCAGGTTCAGTCCGGTCATCGCTTCGGTGGCCGCGATCTGCGCATTCGACATCATCGTGAACGACATGGTCTGCAGCACGATGATCGGCATGACGAACTGCGCGAAGTTGATTCCTTGGAAGCTCATCACGAAGCGCAGCGGCAGCCAGTAGCCGATGGTGAAGATGAAGGTCGCGCCCACCACGATCAGCAGGTCACCGCTGCTTGCCGCGGTGCGGACGAGGCGGCCGGTCAGCGCCCACCACTGGGCGATCTTGTTCGGGCGCGCGACCGGCATGTTCTCGAACAGCTGCTGGGCCGTGGGCGCGGCGGTAACCGTCATCCCTTGTCACCCGTGTGCCCGGTCAGCGACAGGAACACGTCGTCGAGCGACGGGCGCCGCAGCGCGATGTCGGCGAGTTCGATTCCGGCGGTGTCGAGGCGGCGCAGCGCCTCGGCGAGGGTGCTCGGACCGCCTAGGGCCGGGATGGAGATGCGGTCGGCGCCGTCCAGCCCGGCCGCGACGACGGGCGGGACCAGGTCGCCGAGTGCCTCGGCCGCGGCCTTCACGTGGGACGATTCCAGCGGCACGATCTCGCAGAAGCTGCCGCCGGTCTTCTCCTTGAGCTCGTCGGCGGTTCCCTCCGCGATGACGGTGCCCTTGTCGATGACGATGATGTTGTCCGACAGGATGTCGGCTTCTTCGAGGTACTGCGTGGTCAGCAGGACCGTGATGCCCTGTTCCTTGAGCGCGGTGACCAGGTCCCACACGCCCTGACGGCTGCGGGGGTCGAGGCCGGTGGTGGGCTCGTCGAGGAATACGACCTCGGGGCGCACGACCAGGCCGCAGGCGATGTCGACGCGGCGGCGCATACCGCCGGAGTAGTTCTTGACCGCGCGCGAGCCGGCGTTGACCAGGTCGAACTGCTCGAGCAGGTCGGTGGCGCGCTTCTTGGCGGCGGAGCGGCTCAGGCCCATCAGGCGGCCGAACAGCTCGAGGTTGGCCTTGCCGGACAGGTTCTCGTCCAGCGCCGCGTACTGCCCGGTCATCATGATCGAGCGGCGCACGCCCGAGGCGTCGGAGACCACGTCGTGCCCGGCGACCTTCGCGCTGCCCGAGTCGGGCCGCAGCAGGGTGGCCAGGACCTTGACGGTCGTGGTCTTGCCGGCGCCGTTGGGTCCGAGGATTCCCAGGACCGAACCGCGCTCCGCGGTGAAGCTGACGCCTTGGAGAGCGTGCACGTCGCCGAAGGACTTGCGGATATCACGCACCTCCACAGCGAGTTCGGCGGACCGACTCGCCGGGGCACAGCAGCTGCAGCCACAACTGCACTTGTTCAAGCTCGGCATCAACTCTCCACTATCGGCCGTGGGTGGCGACCGTCGTCCGGCTGGAGCCCCACGACGACCTGAATGGTCATCGCGTTCCACCAGCCGCAATGTTACTGGGACAAGTCGTCCCTGCCATGATCCCATCCGATCCGCTCAGATGTGGAACATGGCCAAGTCATTTTTCTGCCCCAGCGTCCGGCCCGGAACAGACCGGGTGGAACTGTGGTGTTACTCACACTTTCACGAACCGTTCGCATTGTCTGCGGAATCAACGGTTCCTGGCGGACGTCACAGCACCTGGTAGATCAGGAACAAATTCAGCACCGAGATCACACCCGCGACAAGGGCGGCCAGCACCGTGGTGAGCCGGCTGTTGACCGCCGATCCCATCAGCGCGCGGTCGGCGGTGAACCGAACCAGCGGCACCACCGCGAACGGGATCCCGAACGACAGCACCACCTGCGACAGCAACAGCACCCGCGTCGGGTCGACGCCCACCGTCAACAAGACCAGCGCCGGCAACAGGGTGACCACGCGCCGCAGCGGCAGCGGCACCCGCCGGTTCAGCAGACCCTCCATGATCATCGCGCCCGCGTAGGCCCCGACCGACGTGGACGCCAGGCCCGAGGCCAGCAACCCGACCGCCAGCAGCAACGCCGCCCGCGGGCCGAGCGCATCACTGACCGCGCCGTGCGCGTCGGTGATGGTGTCGATACCGCGCCCGCTCAGCGTGCGAGCGGCCAGCAACAGCATGGACAGGTTGACCACGCCGGCGATCACCATGGCCAGGGCCACGTCGATCCGGTTCGCGCGCAACAGCCGGGTGCGGCGCGGCCCGGGCTCGGTGTAGCCGTGCCGGTCACGCACCAGCCCGGAATGCAGGTAGACCACGTGCGGCATCACCGTCGCGCCGATGATGGCCGCGGTCAGCAGCACGCTGCCGGTGCCGTCGAAGCGCGGGACGAGCCCGCCCGCGGCCCCCGACAGCGACGGCGGCGCCAGCACCACCTCGGCGACGAATCCGACCGAGATGATCGCCAGCAGGCCGATGATCACACGCTCGAACGCCCGTTGGCCGCCGTGGTTCTGCACCGTCAGCAGGGCCATCGACACGGCACCGGTGATCAGGCCGCCGACCGGCGGCGGCAGCCGGAACAGCAACTGCAGCGCGATCGCGCCGCCCACCACCTCGGCCAGGTCGGTCGCGGTGGCCACGAGTTCGGCTTGCGCCCAGTAGGCGAGCCGCCCGACGCGGCCGGTGCGCGCGGCCACCAGTTCCGGCAGCGACCGGCCGGTGGCCAGGCCCAGCTTCGACGACAGCAACTGCACCAGCGCCGCCATCACGTTGGCCAGCACGATCACCCACACCAGCAGGTAACCGTGCGCGGCACCGGCACTGATGTTGGCCGCCACGTTGCCGGGGTCGACGTAGGCGATGGCGGCGACGAAGGCCGGGCCGAGCAACGCCAGGGTGGCACGGGCGCGCCCGGCAACGGATGGCTGGACGTCGGCCGGGCTACTCACCACCCCAGTTTACGGGTAGCCGAACTTTTATTTCGGACAACCCTGTCTGCTACAGCGGCGGCAGGTCGACGACCTTCGGGAGCTCGACGGTGACCATGGACAGATCGGCCACCTCCGGGATCTCCGTCTCCGGCCGTTCGGCCGGCTCCGCCAGCAACCTTCCCAGCACCGGACCGATCTCGGCCAGCGCGATCGCCGTCGTCATCTGCGCGTGCGGCACCGACACCGGATGGTTCACGACCGACCCGTCGACGTGGAACCGCCAGGACCGCACCGCCTGCTCGCTGCCCAGGGCGCTGAAGTAGTCCAGCCGGCCCCGGAACACCTGCGGGCGGTGCGTGGCGATCAGCTCGGCCGAGCGCACCGCGCTGCGATAGATCCGGCGCACCCGATCCGGGGTCAGCACAGCGAGATCCGCCGGCAGCTGCGCGTGCACGACCGCCAGCGCCTCCTCCGACAGCTCGTGCACGTCACCGTCGCCGACCAGCGACTCGGCGCCGATCCCCAACTCCGCCAAGGCCTCCCGGATCGCGGCCCGGAAGTCGGTGACGTCGATGTCGGGGTGCGAGTCCAGCAGTGCCAGCAGCGCGACCGATTCCCCGGCCTCCTGCAACCGGACCGCCACCGCGTGGGCGAGCACCCCGCCCAGCGACCAGCCCACCAGGTGGTACGGACCGCTCGGCTGCACCGCCCGGATCTCGTCCGCATAGCGCACCGCCATGTCCTGCAACGAGTTCGGCAGGAACCCGTCCTCGGTCAGCGCGGGCGACTGCACGCCCAGCAGCGGGCGATCCGGCAGATACTGCGCCAAACCGGCGTAGCCCCAAGCCAATCCGTACATCGGGTGCAGGCAGAACAGCGGCGCGCCCTCGCCCTCACTGCGGATCCGCAGCACCACGTCGAGCGCCGACTCGGAATCGGCGTCGTAGTCCTGGCTGTCGCCGAGACTGTCGTGCAGCTTCGCGGACAGGGCCGCGACCGTCGAACCGGTGAAGAACCACTGCACCCGGACCGCGGCGCCGGTGAGCCGGCGCAATCGCCCGGCGACCCGGGTCGCGATCAGCGAATCGCCACCCAGATCGAAGAAGTCGTCGTCCAGCCCGACCCGCGCCACACCCAGGCCCTCGGCGAACACATCCGCGACGGTCCGTTCCAGATCGGTCGACGGCGCCCGGAACGGGCGGGTGTCCAGGCTCGGCACCGGCAGCGCCCGCCGGTCCAGTTTGCCGCTGGCCGTGAGCGGCAGCTCGTCGAGCACCACCACCAGGGCCGGAACCATATAGGCCGGCAACGATTCCCGGGTGCGAGCCCGCAAGGCCACCGGGTCGGCGACGGCACCGGCGGCGGGCACCACATAGCCCACCAGCCGGTCACCGGCCGGGCCGGAGACCAGGGCCACCGCCGCGTGCCGGACCGCGGGATCCTCGGTCAGCGCCGCCTCGATCTCACCCAACTCGACCCGCTGGCCACGCAACTTCACCTGGCAGTCGGTGCGGCCCAGGTATTCCAGGACACCGTCGCGCAGCCGCACCACGTCACCGGTCCGGTAGCGGCGGCTGCCGCCCGGTCCGGCCACGAACCGCTCGGCGGTCAGCGCAGGCTGTCCCAGGTAGCCGCGCGCCAGTTGCACCCCGGACAGGTACAGCTCGCCCGGGGCGCCCGGCGGCACCTCCCGCAGGTGACGGTCCACGATCGAGACCCGGGTATTGGCCACCGGAACGCCGATCGGCACACTCGCGCTCTGCAATCCGTGCACCGGCTGCGCGGTCACGACCGTCGCCTCCGCCGGGCCGTACCAGTTCACCAGCGCCACGTTCGGCAGCGCCAGCGCGAAGGCGCCCGCGGCGTCACCGGAGAGTGCCTCACCGGCGGCGAACACCCGGCGCAGTGACGGATAGCCCTGGGCCAGTGCCGGATTCGCCTCCGCGTCGAGGAAGACATCCAGCATCGACGGCACGAAGTGCACCGTGGTCACCGACCGGCGTTCGATCAGCTCGGACAGATAGCCGGGATCCCGGTGCCCGTCCGGCCCCGCGATCGCGATCGCGGCACCGGTCTGCAACGGCCACAACAACTCCCACAGCGAGATGTCGAACGTGACCGGTGTCTTGTGCAGCACCACGTCGCCGTTGTCGTGCGGGTAGTTGCGCTGCGCCCAGCGGAACTGGGCCACCAGCTGCCGGTTGGTCAGCACGACCCCCTTGGGCGCGCCGGTCGACCCCGAGGTGTACAGCACGCAGGCCGGCGAATCCGGTTGTGCGGCCGGGAATTCCCGAGGCACCGCGGCCACGGTCGGCTCCAGGTCGTCGAGCACCACCACCGGCGCGGCGGTCGTACCGAAACCGTCGGCCCGGGTGGTCAGCACGCATACCGGGCGCACCGAATCCAGCACGGCGCGAATGCGTTCGGCCGGATGGTCCGGGTCCACCGGCACGTACACCCCGCCCGAGCGCAGCACCGCGTGCAACGCCACCACCAGCTCGATCGAGCGGCGCATCGCCACCACGACCGGAACCTCCGGGCGCACACCGCGCGCCTGCAGTTCGCGCGCGAGTTCCCGTGCGCGCACGTCGAGTTCGACGTACTCCAGCCGGGTGTCACCGAAGAACACCGCGGGCGCGTGCGGGGTCCGGGCCACCTGCCGGTCGAACACGGTCAGCAGCGTCTCAGAACTCAGCAGCTCCGGCGCGTCGGTGGCGTTGAGCACGGTGAGCTCGGCCCGGTCGGCGGGCAGCAGCGCGTCGACCTCGGCCACTCGCGTCTGCGGGTCGGTGACGAACCGGCCGATCAGCAGGCGCAGCCGGTGCGCGAGCGCGGTGGCGGCGGCCTCGTCGAACACATCGGTCAGGTACTTCAGCGAGACCCGCAGGCAGGTGTCGAGCACCACCACCACGGTGACCGGATAGTGCGTACCGGTGACCGCGGCACTGCCGACGACCGGCAGCTGGGCGCCGGTTTCGGCCCGCCCCAACGATTCCCGGTCGACGGGGAAGGATTCGAACACCACCAGGGTGTCGAACAGACCGGGCATCCCGGTGGCCCGCTGGATCTCGCTCAACCCCAGGAAGTGGTGCTCGAGCAGGGCGGCCTGCTCGGCCTGCAACCGACGCAGCAATCCGGCCAGGGTGTCGTCCACGCCGAGCCGGACCCGAACCGGAACCGCGTTGAGGAACAACCCGACCATGGCCTCTACGCCGGGCAGCGCCGGCGGCCGGCCCGACACCGTGGCACCGAACACGACGTCGTCACGGTCGACGCTGCGACCGATGAGCAGACCCCAGGCCGCCTGGACGACGGTGTTGACCGTGACGCCCAGGCGCGCGGCCAGTTTGGTCAGCTCGGTGGTGTCTGCGGGCGAGAGTTCGAATCCGGTGGTCCCGTTGGCGCCGGTGAGCTCGCGCGCGGGGTCGACCGGCGCGAGCGGTGTGGGCTCGTCGAGGCCGGCGAGGGCGGCCCGCCACGCGGCGCGTGCGGCGTCCGCGTCCTGGGCCACCAGCCAGGCCAGGTAGTCACCGTAGGACGGCACCCGGGGCAGCCGCCGTGAGCGCGGTCCGAGGGTGTAGACGGTGAACAGGTCCTGCAACAGCAGCGGCACGGACCAGCCGTCGACCAGGATGTGATGGGTGGTCACCAGCAGGCGGTACGCGTCGGGCGTGAGCCGGATCAGGGTGAAGCGCAGCAGCGGCGGGGTCCGCATGTCGAAGCGTTCGGCGTAGTCGGCCGCCGCGATCGCGTCCAGCTCGGCGGCGCGCCGCTCCTCCGGAACGTCGGTGAGATCTACTGTGCGCCAAGGAATTTCGACCCCGTCGACGATCACCTGCAGCGGGTTACCGGCCTCGTCGTCGGCGAACGCGGCCCGCAGGTTGTCGTGCCGGTCCAGCACCGCCTGCGCGGCCTCGCGCAACCGGCGCTCGTCCACGGCCGCACCCAGATCCAGCCCGAACTGGGTCAGGTAGACGTCCACCGAGGCATCGGCCAGCGCGGCGTGGAACAGCATGCCCGCCTGCAGCGGGGTCACCGGCCACACCGCGGCCAGCCGCGGGAATTCCCGCTGCAGCCGGTCGATATCGGCCTGCGCGGGCCGCACCAGCGGGAAGTCGGACGGGGTGAACCCGCCGCTGTCGAGCCGGTTGCCGTGCTCGGCCAGCCCGCCCAGCGCGCGCACCCAGGCACCGGCCAGTTCCTTGACCGGCTCGGCACCGAGAATGCCTGCCGCGTAGTCGAATCGGGCTACCAGGCCGGATTCGGTGGCGTCCACGGTCAGGTCGACCAGCAGGTCCGACGCGGCGAGTTCGGGCAACGAGCGGGCCGGGCGCAGGTCGCGGTACCGCAGGCCGATCCGGCCCTGTGGCAATTGCGCCAGCTCGGCACCGGTGGCGGGGTTCAGGTACCGCAGCAGGCCGTATCCGATTCCGCCGGAGGGTACTTCGCGTCGGGCTTCCTTCACCTGGGCGATCGCGCGCCCGGCGGCGGGGCCGCCGTGCATGGCGTCGTCCACGTCGATGCCGGTGAGCAGCGGCACCACCGGATATCCGGCGGTGAACCCGCCGACCGCGTCGGCGGCGTCGGGTCCGGCCGCCGAACGGCCGTCGGCGAGCAGCCGCACAACCGGGCCCAGCAGGCGCGCGGTGGCCGCGACACCGGAGTCCACGGTACCGGACACACCCGGGTCCAGGGCCAGCACCAGCGCGGTGAGCAGCACGTCTTCCAGTGCGGTGTGGTACATCTCGGCCACGGCCGCCACGGCGGCCGCACCCTCGGAGGTCAGCACGAGGCCGACTCGGCCGCGCCGAGCCGGATCCACCGGCGGCACCGCCGGTTCGGCGGGAACAGCACCCAGAGCCTGCCGCCACCAACTCATTTCGCCGACGACGACCGGGTCGGTGGCCAGGTCGGCCAGGGCGCGCGCCGCCCGCCCGGGGGCGGCGTCCGCCGCGGCCGGCACCGCGTGCCCGCCGGACCACGCGGCCGACAGCTCGTCGACCAGGATCCGCCAGGCGGCGTCGTCCACCACCAGCCCGTTCGCCACCACCACCAGCACCGCGGCGGCGTCGTCGGCCCGCTGCGCGGGCTCCTCGGCCGCGGGCGCCACCAGCGCGAAGCCGATATTGCGGCCCGCGGCCGGATCGAGGTCGGCACCCAGGCCGCGCACGGCCATCTCGACCGCCTCGTCCGAGGCGACCAGGTGCCGAACCGCCGTGGTGGGCAGAGTCAGTGGAATGAACAGCCGGGGCGTCGCGTCCACCTCCGCGTCGGCGGCGGTGGTGTCCCCCACGACGGGCAGCCCGGCCCCCGGCAGCACCGGCACCGCGGTCCCGGGCACCACCGGAACGGCGGACCCGGTCGCGTCCAGGTGCGCGGCGAGCAGCGGATGCCGTTCACAGACCGACCGCACGGCCACGTCGACCTGCTCCAGCGGATAGCCGACCGGGATGTCCAGGGCGATCGCACGGACCTCCCGGGCCTGCGGGTCCTGCCGCAGCAGCCGCACCGCGTCCGGCAGCAACGGCACCGGACCACTGTGCGGTACCACCGAATCGGCGGTCTCGACCTGCGCGGCCGCCGCCAGCGCCGCCACCGTCCGGTGTTCGAAAACGTCCCGCGCGGTGAAGGTCACGCCCTTCGCCCGGGCCCGCGACACCACCTGGACGGACATGATGCTGTCGCCGCCGAGGGCGAAGAAGTCGTCGTCCAGGCCGACCCGGTCGACGCCCAGCACCTCGGCCACGACCGCCGCGACGGCCTGTTCCGCCTCGGTCTGCGGCGCCCGGTAGCGCACCGGCTCGAGCACCGGTCCCGGTAGGGCGGCGCGGTCCAGCTTCCCGGACGGGGTCAGCGGAATCTCGTCCAGCACCACGATCGCGGCCGGCACCAGGTATTCCGGCAGCGTAGCGGCGAGGGCGGTGGTGAGTTCGGCGGTGTCGAGCGGGTTTTCGTCCGCCGGGCGCACGTACGAGACGAGAACTGTTGCGCCCGTATCGATCCGCTGACCCACGGTGACCGCGAAGCCGACCTCGGGACGCGCGGCCAGCGCGGCGTCGATCTCACCGAGCTCGATCCGCAGCCCCCGCACCTGCACCTGGAAGTCGTTGCGGCCCAGGAATTCCAGTACACCGGTGCCGCGCTGCCAGCGCACCAGGTCACCGGTCCGGTACAGCCGCGCGCCGGCGGTCCCATACGGGTCGGCGACGAATCGGGCGGCGGTCAGGTCGGGCCGGGCGTGATAGCCGCGCGCCAGCCCGATGCCACCGAGGTACAGCTCACCGCACACCCCCTCCGGGACCGGGTGCAGCCGCGAATCCAACACCAGCGCACGCACACCGCGCATCGGGCCACCGATGGTGACCGGGCCGTCCGGGGTCAGCGGGTCGCTGATCGTGCCCATGATCGTGGCCTCGGTCGGCCCGTATCCGTTGTGCAGCACCAGCGTCGAGCCTTCGGCCCGCACCGCCCAGCGGGCGGCCAGTTCGGCCGGGAGCTCCTCGCCGCCGGCCACGATGACCTGCATCGAGTCGCCGATGCCGGCCGGATCCAGCGTCGCCAGCACCGACGGGGTCAGGAAGGCATGGGTGGCGCCGGTGGCACGGATCAGCTCGGCGAGCTCGTCACCGCCGAACACCGTGGGCGGCACCATGATCAGCGCACCCCCGGACCCGAGGGCGAGCAGTACTTCGAGAATCGACGCGTCGAACGACGGCGACGCGAAGGCCAGCGCGCGGAACTCGTAGCCCGTGCGATAGCGCGCCACCTGTTCGGCCGAGAAGTTCGCCAGCCCCGCGTGGGTGACCACGACACCCTTGGGCACCCCGGTGGATCCCGAGGTGTAGATCAGGTAGGCGGCGTCGGCGTGCCGCAGCGGCCGCAGCCGGTCGGCGTCGGTCAACCCGGTCCCCGGCAGTGTCTCGACCTGGGCCGCGAATTCCGGCGAGTCCAGGATCAGCCAGTCACCGGCGCCGGCGACGGCAGGCAGCCCCGCGGCCACCGAGCGCACCGTAACCGCCAGCGCGGCACCGGAATCGGCCACCAGATGCGCGATCCGGGCGACCGGATACGTCGGGTCGACCGGTACGAACGCCGCACCGGTCTTGGCGACCGACCAGAGCGCGACGATGCCCTCGATCGACCGCGGAATCGCCACCGCCACTCGCACATCCGGGCCCGCGCCCAGCGTGATCAGGCGGCGGGCCAGCTTGGAGGACGCGATATCGAGGTCGGCGTAGGTGAATTGGCGGGCACCGACGACGATCGCGATGCCGCGCGGATTCGCCGCGACCGCCGCGGCCATCAGGTCCGGCAGGGTACGGGCCGGTTCCGCCGGGCCGCCCGTCCGGCTCAGCAGGTCGGTCGCCTCGGCGGCGGCGAGCAGCGGCAGGTCGCCGACCGCGGTCTCCGGGTCCGCGGCGATCCCCGCCAGCAGGCCCAGGTAGCGACGAGCGAACCCGGCGACCGTCTCCTCGTCGAAAAGGTCCTCGGCGTAGGTGAATTCGATCGCGAGACCGCCCGCACCGCCGTCGGCGGCGCGCTGCTCCCGCACGGTGAGCTGCAGGTCGAACTTCGCGGTGCCGACCGCCGGGTCCAGAGCGGTGACCCCGAGGCCCGGGAGTTCGAAGCCGGTCTCGGTCAGGTTCTCGAACGACAGCGCCACCTGGAACAGCGGGTGCCGTGCCGTAGACCGCTCGGGCGCCAAGATGTCCACCAGCCGCTCGAACGGCAGGTCGGCGTGGGCGAATGCCCGCAGATCGGTCTCGCGGGTGGCCGCGAGCAGGCCGGTGAACGGCAGCGCCGGTTCCACCCGGGTGCGCAACACCAGGGTGTTGACGAACATGCCGATCAGCTGGTCGAGGTCGCGGTCGCCGCGACCGGCGACCGGGGTCCCGACGGCCACGTCCGCGGTGCCCGACAGCCGGGCCAGCAGGACCGCCAGCGCGGCGTGCACGACCATGAACAGGGTGGCGTTGCGGCTGCGGGCCAGCTCGTTCAGGGCGGCGTGCACGCCGGGGTCGACGCTCAGCGCGACGGTGCCGCCGGTGTAGGACAGCGCGGCCGGTCGTGGCCGGTCCGCGGGCAGGTTCAGTTCCGGTGGGAGACCTGCCAATTCGGCGGCCCAGTACGCGATCTGATGGCTCGCCAGCGAATCCGGGTCGGATTCCTCGCCCAGCACCGTGCGCTGCCACAGCGCGTAGTCGGCGTACTGCACCGGCAACGGCGACCAGCCCGGCGCGACACCGCCGGACCGGGACACGTACGCCGACATCAGGTCCCGGGCCAGCGGGCCCATCGACCAGCCGTCGGCGGCGATGTGGTGGGCGACGAACACCAGGACGTATTCGGTCGGGGTCAGCTGCAGCAGCCGGGTCCGGAACGGCACCTCGGTGGTGACGTCGAATCCGGTGCCCGCCAGCGCGCGCACCTCGTGGGCGACCCGTTCCTCACCGACCTGCTCTCCCGCCAGGTCGACGGTGACCTCGGCCGGGGACAGCACCCGCTGCTCGGGTCCGGCGGGGGTCTGTGGGTAGACGGTGCGCAGGATCTCGTGCCGGGCAACCAGATCCGCGACCGCCGCGCGTAGCGCGTCCACGTCGAGGGCGCCGGAGAGCCGGATGGCGACCGGAATGTTGTAGACCGCGGACGTGCCGTCGAACTGGTTGAGGAACCACATGCGCTGCTGCGCGGGCGACAGCAGGATCCGTTCCGGCCGGCGCTGCGGCACCAGCGGCACGTGCGGCCGACCGGTCCCGCCGGCGGCGGTGAGTGCCACGGCCAGCGCCGCGACCGTGGGCGCCTCGAACAGCACGCGGATCGGGATCCGGGTGCCCAGCGCGGCAGCGAGCCGCGCGACGACCCGGGTCGCGAGCAGCGAGGTACCGCCGAGCGCGAAGAAGTCGTCGTCGGCCCCGACCCGGTCGCTACCGAGCACGGCGGCGAAGGTCTCGGCCACCAGCTCTTCGACCGGGTTGGTGGCCGCGCGGTACCCCGCGGACCCGAATCCGGGCTCGGGCAACGCCTTACGATCCAGCTTGCCGTTGACGGTGAACGGCAGCGCGTCGAGCACCACGAACGCCGACGGCACCAGGTACGACGGCAGTACCGTGCCGAGGGCCGACTTCACCCGCGCCACATCCACATCCGGGCCGACCAGGTAGGCCACCAGGTGGTCACCGGTTCGCGCGCCGGAAGCGGCCCGCACCGCGGCCTGCGTGATCCCGGGCAGCGCCAGCAGCGCCGCCTCGACCTCGCCCGGTTCGATCCGGAAGCCGCGGATCTTCAGCTGCGCGTCGGTGCGTCCGCGATACTCCAGCTCGCCGAACGCATTCCACGTCGCGAGGTCGCCGGTGCGGTACATGCGCCGACCGTCGCCGAACGGGTTCGCGACGAATCGCTCCGCCGTCAGATCGGGCCGGCCGGCATAGCCGCGCGCCAGCTGGGCGCCGGCCAGATAGAGCTCACCGACCACCCCGTCGGGTACCGGCTGCAGGCGGCCGTCCAGGACGAACACCTGAGAGTTCCACTCCGGCCTGCCGATCGGCACCGACAGCTGGTCCGCCTCGGTCACCGCGTGCGCCGTGATCGACACCGCGGCCTCGGTCGGCCCGTACAGGTTGAACAGGCCCGCGCCGTTGCCGCGGCGGAACCGCTGCGCCACCGCCGGCGGCAGCGGCTCCCCGATCGCCAGCACCCGGCGCAGCGAACCGCTGAGTGTCCCTTCGGATTCGGTGAGCAGCGCATCGAGCGCGGACGGAACCACGTGCAGCGTGGTCACTCGTTCCCGGGCGATCAGCTGGTTGAGGTAGCCGGGGTCGAGGTGACTGTCGGCCGCCGCGATCACCAGGCGGCCGCCGCACACCACGGCGGTCCACAACTCCCACACCGACAGGTCGAAGGTCGCCGCGGTCTTCAGCAGCACCGCCTCGTCGGCGCCGAGCTCGAATTCCGTTACCTTCCAAACCAATTGGTTGACCACTGCGGAATGCGGCACAGCCACACCCTTCGGGGTGCCGGTCGAGCCCGAGGTGAAGACGACGTAGGCGGTGTTCGACACGCGCAGCGGTTCCCGGCGTTCCGCGTCCGACACCAGCCCGGCCGGATAGCCGGACAGGTCCAGCTGATCGAGCAGCACCGGCGTGACGCCGGCCACCGCCACATCGGACGTGCTCAGTACGCACACCGGATTCGCCACGGCCAGAATGCGATTCACGCGTTCGGCCGGCTGGTCCGGATCCACCGGCACGTAGGCGCCGCCGGCGACGGCGACCGCGTACACGGCCACCACCAGATCCACCGACCGGCGCATCGCCAGCGCCACCCGCGACTCCGGGCCCACGCCGAGTGCGATCAGGTGCCGCGCGAGCCGATTCACCCGCTCCGCCAGCTCCCGGTAACTCACGACGGTGCCGTCGGCCCCGACCAGCGCCACCCCCGGATCGGTAGCCAGCCGCGACCCGAGAATCGAAGCCAGGGTCACGCCCGGCGTGATGCCGCACGCGGTCGCGTTGCGGGCCACGAGCACGGCCGCCCGCTCGGCGTCGTCGAGCAGCGGCAGATCGCCGACCGGAGTGCGTGGCGCGGCGACGATCTCGGCGAGCAACCGCTGGAACCGGCCGGCGATCCCGGCCGCGGTCGCGGCGTCGAACAGGTCCGACGCATAGGTGAGCACCCCGGTCAGACCGGCCGGCGCACCCGTCTCGTCGTAGTGGTCGGACACGATCAGGTGCAGGTCGTACTGCGAGACCCCGGCCTCGAAGTCCAGGGTCGCCACCGACAGCCCGGGCAGTTCGAACGCGGCGCGGGCCACGTTCTGGAACGACAACCCGACCTGGAACAGCGGGTGCCGCGCCGCGGACCGCACCGGGTCGAGTACCTCGACCAGGCGCTCGAACGGCACGTCGGCGTGCGCGTACGCCTCGATGTCGATCTCGCGCTGCCGCATCAGCAGTTCACTGAACCCGAGATCGGTGTCGACCCGAGTACGGAAGACGACCGTATTGGCGAACATGCCGACCAGATCGTCGAGCGCGGCCTCGCCGCGCCCCGCGACCGGCGTACCGATCGCTATGTCGCCGGTACCGCTGAGCCGGGCCAGCAGCGTCGCGAACGCGGTGTGCACCACCATGAACAGCGTGGCGTCGTGTGCCCGGCCCAGCGCCTGCAGTGCGGCGTGCAGTTCCGCGCCGAATCGAATGTCGATCCGGCCGCCGGCGAACGACTGCGCCGGGGGACGCGGGCGGTCGGCGGGCAGCGCCAGCTGCTCGGGCAGGCCGGCGAGTTCGCGCCGCCAGTAACCGATCTGGGTGGCGGCGGTCGATTCCGGATCGTCCTCGCTGCCGAGCATCGCCCGCTGCCACACGCTGTAGTCGGAGTACTGCACCGGCAGCGGCGCCCAGCCGGGCGCGACCCCCGCGGCCCGGGAAACATAGGCGGACATGACATCCCGCACCAGTGGCGCGGCCGAGGAGCCGTCGGCGGCGATATGGTGCACGACCGCGGCCAGCACGTATTCCGGTGCGGCGCCGGGCGCGCCGTCGGCGACCTCCAGCAGCCGCACCCGGATCGGCACCTCGGTGGTGACATCGAAAGCGGTGCGGGCGAGTTCGCGGACCGCGGCCTCGATCTCGCTGCCCGGCAACCGTTCCGGTTCGACCCCGAGCCCGGTACCGGCCGGCAGCACGACCTGGACCGGGCCGTCGGCGGTCAGTGGGTAGACGGTGCGCAGCACCTCGTGCCGGGCCACCACGTCGTCGAGCGCGGCGGCGAGGGCGGCGGTGTCCAGCGTGCCGGTGAGCCGCACCGCGATCGGCAGATTGTATGCGGCGCTCGCGGTTCCGCCGTCGCTGTAGTCGTAGCGGTTGAGGAACCACATCCGCTGCTGGGCGGGCGACAGCGGAATCTGTTCGGGCCGAGTCAGACTGCCGAGCACTGCCGTCGGGCTGAGCTGGGCGTGCGATTCCAGCCCGGCCGCGAGGCCGGACACCGACGGTGATTCGAACAGCGCGCGCACCGGGACCCGGGCGCCCAGTGCGGCACCCAGCCGGGCCGCCGCCTGGCTGGCGTTCAGCGAATTACCGCCGAGCCCGAAGAAGTCGTCGTCGGCGCCGACCCGGTCGGCGCCGAGCACCTCGGCGAATACCCGCGCGACGACCTGTTCGACCGGGGTAGCGGGCGCCCGGAACGTGCGGGCCTGGAACGCGGGAGCGGGCAGCGCCGCCCGGTCCAGTTTGCCGCTGGAGTTGAGCGGCAGCGCGTCGAGCACCGTCAGCGCGGCCGGAACCATGTAGGGCGGCAACACATCCACGAGCGCGGCCCGGATCCGGTCCACGTCCAGCGCGACGCCGGGCGCCGCAACCAGGTAGCCGGCCAGCTGGTCGCCCAGCGGCGACGGGGTGACGACGGCCACCGCCTGCGAGACGCCGGGCCGGGCGAGCAGCGCGGTCTCGATCTCACCGAGCTCGATCCGCTGCCCGCGGAACTTCACCTGGAAGTCGGTGCGGCCCAGGAACATCAGCCGCGGCGGCAGCCCGTCCTCGGCGCCACGCCACTGGACCAGGTCACCGGTGCGGTACATCCGGGCACCGGGTGTGAAGGGGCTGGCGACGAACCGTTCCGAGGTCAGGTCCGGCCGGCGCACGTAGCCTCGGGCCAGCTGTTCGCCGGCCAGGTACAGCTCACCGGGCACACCGGCCGGCACCGGACGCAGCCGGCCGTCCAGCACGTAGACGCGATTGTTCCACTGCGGCAAGCCGATCGGCACCAATGGCCGGTCCTCGGTGCTCGCCGGCCAGTAGGTGACCGAGACGGCGGCCTCGGTCGGCCCGTACAGGTTGTGCACCCGGGCGTCGGAGATCTCCGCCAGCGCCGACACCGTCTCCGGCGTCAGCTCCTCGCCGATCACGAACACGTCGGCGAGGCTGGCCAGCGCGGGCGCGGGGGTGTGGGCGGCGAAGACCGTCAGCATCGAGGGCACGAAGTCGGTGGTGGTCACCTGCTCGGCGGCGATGACGTCGGCGACGTAGCCGGGGTCGCGGTGTCCGGCCGGGTCGGCGATCACCAGCTTCGCGCCGGTGCGCAACGGCATGAAATAGCCCCACAGTGACACGTCGAACGTGGTCGCCGTCTTCTGCAGGTAGACGTCACCGGGCCCGAGCGGGTAGGCGGCCAACATCCAGGTGATCTGGTTGTGGATCGCGGCGTGCGATACCGCGACCCCCTTGGGCTGCCCGGTGGAACCGGAGGTGAAGACCACGTAGGCGGGGTTCTGCGGGCGCAACGGGCGCAGCAGTTCCGGGAACCGCAGCGGCCGGTGATCGAATCCGTCGAGGATCAGCGAATCGACCAGCATGGTCGGCAGACGCTCGGGTACGGCCAATGCGTCTGCGCGCGTGGTCAATACGCATACCGGACGGGCGGTCTCGATGATGTGGGCGATGCGCTCGGCCGGATGCTCGGGGTCCACCGGCACGTAGGCGCCGCCGGCGGTGACGATCGCGTACATGGACACGACCAGGTCCAGGGACCGGCGCATGACCAGACCCACCATCGATTCCGCGCCGACCCCGCGCGAGATGAGCAGGCGCGCCAGGCGGTTCACCTGGGCGTCGAACTCGGCGTAGGTCAGCTCTTCACCCGCACAGGAGACCGCGACCCGGTGCGGGTGCTGGGTGACCGCGGACCGGAAGCCGTCGAGCAGCAGTTCGGGTGCCAGCGGTGCGTGAGTGTCGTTCCACTCGTGCAGGATCCGGGTAAGTTCGGCCGGGTCGAGCAGTTCGATGTCGCCGACCGGCTGGAACGGGTCGACGGCGATCGCGGCGAGCAGCCGCTGCAGTCGCCCGGCGAACCCGACGATCGTTTCGTGTTCGAAAAGATCTGTGGCGTAGAGTAATTCGGCGTCACAGCCCAGGGCCTGCGACCCCTCGGTGTGCGGGGTGACGGTCAGCTGCAGATCGAATCGGGCGATGGCACCGTCGAATTCGACGATCTCGGTCTGCAGGCCGGGCAACTGCACCCGGGGCGCCGCCATGTTCTGGAAGAACAGCGCGACCTGGAACAGCGGGTGGTGGGCGCGCGTGCGGACCGGATCCAGCAGTTCCACCAGCCGCTCGAACGGCAGCTCGGCGTGCGCGAACGCGGCCAGGTCGCCGTCACGCACCGCGGCCAGCAGGGCGGTGAACGGCTGCTGCGGGGTCACCCGGGTCCGCAACACCAGGGTGTTGACGAACATGCCGATCAGGGCGTCCAGCTCCCGTTCGCCGCGCCCGGCCACCGGCGTGCCGACCGCGATGTCCGAGCTCGCCGACAACCGCGACAGCAGCACCGCGTACGCGGCGTGCACCACCATGAACAGGGTCGCGCCCGAGTCCTTGGCCAAGGCCTCCAGCCGGGTGTGCAGGGCCGGGTCGATCCGGAACCGGTGTGCCGCACCGAGACCCGACGCCTCCACCGGCCGCGGCCGGTCGGTGGGCAGGTCCAGCCGGTCGGGCAGACCCGCGAGCGTGTCCCGCCAGAAGGCGGTTTCGCGGGCCGCCACCGATTCCGGGTTGGTCTCGTCGCCGAGCACGGCCCGCTGCCACACCGTGTAGTCGGCGTACTGCACCGGCAGCGGCGTCCACGCCGGGACGGCCCGGTTGCGGCGGGCCAGGAACGCCACCATCAGGTCACGCACGAACGGCCCGACGGAGGTGCCGTCGAAGGCGATGTGGTGCGCCACCACGGCGACCACGTGCTGGTCGGGCGCGAGCCGGGCCAGCGCCACCCGCAGCGGCACCTCGGTGGCGACGTCGAAGCCGGTGAAGGCGAACGCGGCCAGCCAGTCCTGGATCTCGTCCTCGTCGATCCGGTAGGGCGTCAGGTCGAGCGGCACCTGGTCGGCCTGAAGCACCAACTGGTGCCCGATGCCGTCCACCGCCGGGTACACCGTGCGCAGTGCCTCGTGCCGTTCGAGCACATCGACGATGGCGGCGCGCAACGCATTCGAGTTCAGCTGGCCGGTGAGCCGCAGGGCCAGCGGGATGTTGTCCGCGGCGGACGTCGGGTCGAACTGGTTGAGGAACCACACCCGCTGCTGCGCCGGCGACAGCGGCATCGGGTCGGGCCGGGTCATCGGCGCCAGCTGCAACCGGCCGCCCGCGCCCTCCAGCAGCGCCACCCGCGCGGCCAAGGCGGCGGGGGTCGGGGCGTCGAAC
Organism: Nocardia stercoris; assembly: GCF_003696265.1. Lineage (GTDB taxonomy): Bacteria > Actinomycetota > Actinomycetes > Mycobacteriales > Mycobacteriaceae > Nocardia > Nocardia stercoris. The sequence goes on from NZ_RFFH01000006.1 coordinate 384,905, forward strand.
AGCAGCCGGGCGGGCACGCGGGCCGCGATCAGCGCGCCCAGCCGCGCGGCGACCCGGGTCGCGATGAGCGAGTTGCCGCCGAGTGCGAAGAAGTCGTCGTCGGCACCGACCGGGTTCGCCGGGGCGAGCAGTTCGGCGAAGACCGCGGCGACCAGCTCCTCCAACCGCCCTTCCGGAGAACGGTATTCGCAGGTCTGCACCTGCGGCGCCGGCAGCGCCGCGCGGTCCAGTTTGCCGCTGGGCGTGAGCGGGATGTGGTCGAGCACGGTGACCGTCGAGGGCACCATGTGCGCGGGCAGGCTGCGTTCGGCGGCCGCGATCAAGGCCTCGGTGTCGACGGCCGCACCGGGCGCCGCGTGCACGTAGGCGGCGAGGATGGTGTTGCCCGATTCCAGCCGGTAGCCGGTGGTGGCCGCGAAGTCGACGCTCGGGTGCGCGGCGAGCACCGCGTCGATCTCACCGAGTTCGATCCGGAAACCACGGATCTTGACCTGGAAGTCGTTGCGGCCCACGTATTCCAGTTCGCCGCTGACGGCGCGGCGGACGATGTCGCCGGTGCGGTAGAGCCGGTCGCCCGAGACCGGTTCACCCGCGTCGTCACCGGAATCCGCTGCGCCGAACGGGCTCGCGACGAACCGGGACGCGGTCAGCCCGGCGCGGGCGTGGTACCCGCGCGCCAATTGCGGTCCGGCGATGTACAACTCGCCGATCGCCCCGGTCGGAACCGGGTACAGCCGCTCGTCCAGCACGTATTCGGTGACACCACGGATCGGGGCACCGATCGTGACCGGCACGCCCGGAACCATCGGGGCGGTGATGTTGGTCATGATCGTGGTCTCGGTCGGCCCGTAGCCGTTGAAGAACTCCCGGCTGCCGCCCGCGACCGGAACCACCCAGCGCCGCACCAGATCCGGCGGGCAGGCCTCGCCGCCCACCACCACGACGCGCAGCGCCGCCAGACCGGCCGGATCGACCGAGGCCAGCGCCGCCGGGGTCACGAAGGCGTGCGTGACCGCCTCCCGTTCCAGCACCGCGGCGAATTCCGCGCCGCCGAACACGTCCGGCGACACCACCACCATGGTGGCCGGGCCGCCGACGGCCAGCAGCAGTTCCAGGATCGAGGCGTCGAACGACGGAGACGCGAAATGTAGGGTGCGCGAGCCCGGTCCGATCCGGTATCGGTCACGCTGCTCGTCGCAGAAGCTCGACAGACCGGCGTGAGTGACCACCACACCCTTCGGGGTGCCGGTGGATCCCGAGGTGTAGATCAGGTAGGCGGGATGCTCGGGCCGCAGCGGACGCACCCGGTCGGCGTAGGTGACCGCGTCGGCGGAGAATTCGTCCGCCTCGGCCAGCACCTCGGCGGAGTCCAGGCACAGCCACCGGGTACTGCTGGCGGGCAGATAGTCCTGGACCGCGGTGACGGTGAGACCGACCGCGGTTCCGGAGTCGCCGAGCATGTGCGCGATCCGCTCGCGCGGATATCCGGGGTCGACGGGGACGAACGCGGCACCGGACTTGGCCACCGCCCACACCGCCACGACCGATTCGAGCGAGCGCGGCACGGCGACGGCCACCACATCCTCGGGCCCGAGGCCGCGGCTGATCAGCAGCCGAGCCAGCCGGGTGGACCGCTCGTCGAGTTCGGCGTAGCTGAGGGTGGCGCGGGTGGCGACGGCGTCGGCGAAGACGACCGCGGTCCCGGTGGGGTCGGCCTCGACCGCGGTGGCGAGCAGTTGGGGCAGGGTGGCGACCCGGGGTTTCCGGGCTCGCGTGGGGCGAGGGCGGCTTGTGCGGGTCATTCCGTCACCGAACTATTCACGGAGTGCCACGCAACAACCACAGCTTTTCCTCGCCTGTCTATCGCTCGTGCCGGCGCCGACAAGGCACCGCCCTACATCATCGACCCAGGTATTCAACCGCCGAAACAGGAATACCGGACCCCATTCTGCGATACCGGAGCGTGATCGGCACAACATGGGGGCGGTGCGTGTGGCCGCCCTCGTGCCCGCCGAATCTGGGTCAGTTCGCGCCCGGCAACAGATCCTCGAGCAATTCCACCACAGCGGAACCGAATTCGGCTCGAGCACCTGATTCGGCGACGACCGCCTGCAGATCCGCCATCGGTTCGGGGTCCCAGCGGTCCAGTGCGGCCTCGTCCGCGAACAGGTGGGTGATCCACTCCGCGCCGAGTCCGGTGGCGCTGTTGTCGACCGGCAGGACCAGGGCGGCGCCGGTGGTGCCGGCGGCCACGATCTCCAGCAGCGCGGCCGGTGAGTCGTCCGGGCCCTCGCGGTAGCAGCGGGATTCGAAGGTGAGTTCGGTACCGCGCCGCAGCCGGTCGACGGCGGCGGCCAGCTTGTCGTAGGTGAGCGTGGATCCGGCCACGAACGCCGGGTCGGCGCCGCGCAGCGCCCGGGTGCGATTGGCGTAGGTGACCGGGCGGGCCGATTCGCGGGCCACTTCGGCCTGGACCGCGGGTTCGTCGAGGACCAGCCAGTCGACGCTCGGCACCTGGCCGGCGGTGCTCGCCGACAGGGTGAGCCCGACTTTGACCTCCAGTCCGGCCGGCAACCGCCCGCCCTCGGCCAGCGGCACCACGGCCGCACCGGATTTCAGCACCGCCCACACCGCGACCGCGGCGTCCAGCCCGCGCGGCGCGCGGACCGCGACACCGACGCCGGGGCCGCACCCGCGCCCGATCAGCACCCGGGCCAGCCGGGACGATCGCGCGTCCAGTTCCTGATAGTCGGCGAGCACGGATTCGCCGACCACCAGGGCCGGACCCTCCGGGTCGTCCTCCACGGCCGCGGCGAGCGCCTGGGCCAGCGCGGTGCCGATGGTGGTGGTCGTGGCCTCGACCGGCGCCATCGGCTCGGCCTCGAGCCGGGCCCGTTCGGATTCGTCGAGCAGGTCGATGGCGCCGATCAGGATCTGCGGGTCCGCGGACACCGCGGCCAGGACCCGCTCGAACCGGCTGCCGACGGCCCGCACGGTGGCCTCGTCGAAGACGTCGGTCGCGTACGCCAGGACCATCGCGAGTTCACCGGGGGTGCCGTCGGCGGCGTGCCGCGGTTCCACACCGATCTGCAGATCGAATTTGGCGGCCACGAAATCGGTCTCGACCGCCTCGACCCGCAGGCCGGGCAGTTCCAGGGTGGGTCGTTCGTTGTTCTGGAAGGTCAACATCACTTGAAACAGCGAATTCCGGTCGCCGGACCGGCCTGGTGCGACGACCTCGGCGACCCGTTCGAACGGCAGGTCGGCGTGCGCGAACGCGGCCAGGTCGGCGTCGCGGGCGGTTTCCACCAGGGTGTCGAAGGTGTCGGCCGCCGAGACCGCGGTACGCAACGCGAGGGTGTTGACGAACATGCCGACCATCGGATCCAGCGCGCGCTCACCACGACCGGCGATCGGGGTGCCGATCACCACGTCGGCGCTGCCGGACTGGCGGGCCAGCAGAGCCGCCAGCGCCGCGTGCACCACCATGAACAGCGACGAATTGTGTTCGCGGGCAATGCGGATCATGCCCTCGTGCACGGCTGCCGGGGCGGTGAAGGTGAGAGCTGCGCCCTGCATCGACGGCACAGCCGGCAAGATCCGGTCCGGCAGCACCAGCCCGGTGCCCGACAGGCCTCGTAGCTTGCCGCGCCAGAAGTTCAGTTGCTGTGCGGCGACGGAGGTTTCGTCGGCGTCGCTGCCGATCGTGGCGCGCTGCCAGACGGCGTAGTCGACGTACTGGACTTCCAATGGCGCCCAACCGGGTTCACCACCGGCGGCGCGAGCGGCATAGGCGGTCATCAGATCCCGGGCCAACGGCACCAACGACGCGCCGTCTCCGGCGATATGGTGCAGCACCAGCGCGAACACGTGTTCGCCGCCACCGGGCGCGGCCAGCAGTACGGCTCGCACCGGCACCTCGCGGGTCACGTCGAAGCCGGCACCGGCCAGCCCGGTGATCTGCGCGACCGGATCGGTGGCCGCCACGACCGGAACACCTTCCGGCAGCACCTCGCTGACCGGCAGGATCTCCTGGTACGGCAGGCCGCCGGCCACCACCACCGGATAGCGGGTGCGCAGCGTCTCGTGCCGTTCCAGCACGTCGGCCACGGCCTGCTGCAGCGCGGGCACGTCGAGTGTGCCGATCAGCCGGATCGCGAGCGGAATGTTGTAGGCCGGCGACTCGGGTTCGAGCTGGTTGAGCACCCACATCCGCTGCTGCGCCAGCGACAGCGGGAACCCGGGCTGCCCCGGCGTGCCGGTGTGCGGGCGGGGAATCCGGGTCAGCTGCGGCCGCGCGGCGGGCGTGGCACCGGGGACGATCCGGGCGGCCAGCGCGGCCACGGTCGAGGCACCGAACAGTTCGCGGACCGTGAGAGCCGCGTCGAGCGCCTCGTTGATTCGCGCGACGGCTCGGGTAGCCGACAGCGAATTGCCGCCCAGGGCGAAGAAGTCGTCGTCCAGGCCGACCTCGGCGACCCCGAGCAGCCCGCCGAACACCGTCGCCACCGCCTGCTCGATCGGGGTGCCGGGCGCCCGATGGGTCACCACCGAACCGAATTCCGGTGCGGGCAGCGCCTTTCGGTCCAGTTTCCCGTTGGGTGTCAACGGCAGCGCGTCGAGTACTACCACGATGTCCGGGACCATGTAGCCGGTGAGGAATTCCCCCGCGGCGGTGCGTATCCCGACCGGATCGAGCGGGTCGGCGCCGGATTCCGGTACTACGTAACCGATCAGCCGGTCGCCGGCGAGCGTGTCGGGCCGGACCAGTGCCACGGCCTGGCTGACGCCCGGCAGGCGCAGCAGGGCGGCCTCGACCTCGCCGAGTTCGATTCGGAATCCACGCAATTGGACCTGATGGTCGGTGCGCCCGGCGTATTCGAGGACCGGTTCACCGCCGTGCCCGGCCCACCGGCCGATGTCGCCGGAGCGGTACATCCGCGAGCCGGGCGCGCCGAAGGGGTTGGCCACGAAGCGCGTTGCGGTCAGGCCCGGCCGGCCCAGGTAGCCGCGGGTCAGCTGGGCGCCGGAGATGTAGAGTTCGCCGCCCACCCCGACCGGCGCCGGCCGCAGCCGTTCGTCGAGGACGTAGGTGCCCAGCCCCGGCAGGGCCCGGCCGATCACGCTGGCGGAGGTCTGCGCCAGCTCCTCGCTCAGGCCCAGGAACGACACGTGCACCGTGGTCTCGGTGATGCCGTACATGTTCACCAGCTGCGGCGCCCGCTCCGGGTGCCGTTCGTACCAGGGCCGCAGCCGGCGCAGATCCAGCGCCTCACCGCCGAAGATCACGTAGCGCAGCGCCAGCCCGGTGGTGCCGGCGGTCCGGTCGGCCTCGGCCAGCTGGTAGAACGCCGACGGGGTCTGGTTGAGCACCGTCACCTGTTCCTGCACCAGCAGCTCCCGGAACTGTTCCGGTGCACGGGAAGTCAGGTGGTCGACGACCACGACCGCGCCGCCGGTGGCCAGCGCGCACCACAGTTCCCAGACCGAGAAGTCGAAGGCGAAGGAGTGGAACACGGTCCACACGTCGGTCTCGTCGAACTCGAACAGCAACTGGGTGTTGGCGAACAGTTCCAGCACGTTCGCGTGGGTGACACCGACGCCCTTGGGCACCCCGGTCGAACCAGAGGTGTAGATGACATAGGCCGGGTGATCGGGTCGCAGGGGGGCGAGCCGGTCGGCGTCGGTGACCGGCCGGTCACCGAAGTTGCCGGTCTCCTCGAGCAGGACCAGCGGAATGTCGGTGGCGGGCAACGCGGTCAGCAGTTCGGTGCCGGTCAGGATGCAGGCCGGTGCCGCGTCACCGAGCATGAACTCGAGCCGCTGAGCCGGGTAGGTGACGTCGATCGGCAGGTAGGCGGCGCCGGCCACCAGCACGCCGAGCAGCGCCACCGGCAGCTCCGCTGACCGCGTAATCGCCACGGCCACCCGCGATTCCGGCCCGACGCCCTGCGCGATCAGGGCGCGGGCGACCTGGTTGGCGCCCTGCTGCAACCGGGCATAGTTCAGGGTGGTGTCCCCGCAGCGGACGGCGACCGACCCGGGATTCCGGGCCGCTTGCGCCGCAACGAGATCCACCAGGGTGACCGGCGGCACCGGCACACCCTCGGCGTGCCAGGCACTGAGCAGCAGGTCCCGCTCCCCCGGCGCGAGCACGTCGATATCGCCGACGATCACCCCGGAGTCGATTGCGACCGCGCGCAGCACACGGCGCAACCGGTCGGCGAAGTCCTGCACGGTGGCCGCGTCGAAAAGCTCTGTGGCGTAACTGAACGAGGCGGCCATACCGGCCGCCGCACCGTCGGCCGCGGTCTGCTCCACCACCGACAACTGCAGGTCGAACTTGGCCATCGGCACGCCCGTGTCCAGGGACCGGACTTCCAGCCCGGGCAGTTCCAGCGCGGCGGGCGCCAGGTTCTGGAAGGTCAGCGCCACCTGGAACAACGGCGACCGGGCCGCCGACCGCGCGGGCTCGAGCAGGTCGACCAGCCGCTCGAACGGCAGGTCGGCGTGCCCGAACGCGGCGATGGCGGTGGCCCGGACCGCGCGCAGCAACTCGTCGAACGGGGTCTGCGGGGCCACCTCGCTGCGCAGCACCACGGTATTGACGAACATGCCGACGAGGTCGTCGAGGGCGGCGTCACCGCGGCCGGCGATCGGGGTGCCGACGGCGATGTCGCGGGTGCCGGACAGGCGGGCCAGCAGCACCGCCAGCGCGGCGTGCACCACCATGAACAGGGTGGCGCCGTGCTCGTGCGCCAGCCGGGTGAGCCGGGCGTGCACCTCGGCGTCGATCTCGAACTCCAGCAGCCCGCCGGCGTGCGACGCCACGACGGGGCGGGGACGATCGGCGGGCAGATCCAATTGTTCGGGCATCCCGGCGAGTTGGTCACGCCAGAACGAGATCTGTTGGCTGAGTATCGATTCTGGTTCGTCCGCGGAACCGAGCACCTCGCGCTGCCACAGCGTGTAGTCGGCGTACTGGACCGGCAGCGGGGATCGTTGCGGCTCGCCGCCGCGCAGGCGTTCCAGGTAGGAGGTCATCACGTCGCGGGTCAGCGGCGCCATGGAGAAGCCGTCGCCGGCGATGTGGTGCACCACGCAGACCAGTACGTGTTCGCGCGGGCCGATCCGGATCACCCGCACCCGCAGCGGCGGGCCGGCGGTGACGTCGAACGGGGCGCCGACGGTCTCGGCGACCAGGTCCGCGAGCCGCTCGCGGCTACCGTCGATCACCGGAACCTGCTGTACCACACAGTAATCGGTGATCGGCAGCACCAGTTGGTAGCCTTCGCCGTCGAGTTCGGGGTACACGGTGCGCAGTACCTCGTGCCGCTCCACCACATCACGAATCGCGGCACGCAGGACGTCGATGTCGAGTTCGCCGCGCAACTGGAGGGCGACCGGGATGTGGTCGACGGCGCTGCCCGGGTCGAACCGGTTGAGGAACCACATGCGCTGCTGGGCGTAGGACAGCGGGATGCGGTCCGGGCGCGCCATCGGGCGCGGGCCGCCGCTGCTGCCGGCGCCGGCGTGCGATTCGAGCCGCTCGGCCAACGCGGCCACCGTGGTCGCCTCGAACAACAGCTGCACCGGGACGCGCGCGTCGAGCGCGGCGCCGAGCCGGGCGGCGGCCTGGGCGGCCAGCAGCGAGTTGCCGCCGAGTTCGAAGAAGTCGTCGTCGGCGCCCACCCGGTCGGCACCGGACAGCAGCAGTGCCGCGAACACGTCGGCGACGATCTCCTCGACCGGGGTAGCCGGGGCGCGGAATTCCCGTGCGGCGAAAGAAGGTTCGGGCAGCCGCGCCCGGTCCAGCTTGCCGACCGGGGTCAGCGGGATCTCGTCCAGCACGATGATCGACTGCGGAATCATGTACGCGGGCAACGATTGTCCGAGATAGGTTGCCAGCGTGGCCGGTTCGGCCATCGCGCCGGGTCGGGGCAGCACATAGGACACCAGTGCGGTTACGCCCGAAGGCAATTCGCGGCCCAGCGTGACGGCGTAGTCCAGGTCGGGGTGGGCGGTCAGGGCATTGTCGATCTCGCCCAGTTCGATCCGGAAGCCGCGGATCTTCACCTGGAAGTCGGTGCGGCCGATGACCTCCAGATTGCCGTCGGATGCGTTGCGCCGCACCAGGTCACCGGTGCGATACAGCCGGGTGCCCGGTGCGGCGGTGTCGGCGCCGAACGGGTTGGCCACGAACCGTTCCGCGGTCAGTGCCTGCCGGCCGAGATACCCCTGGGCCAGTGCCGCGCCCGAGAGATAGAGTTCGCCGACCACACCGGCCGGCACCGGCCGCAGCCGCCCGTCGAGGACGAAGGCGCCGTAACCCGGTATCGCCGTGCCGATATGGATCGGCCCGCCCGGGAGCAGCGGGTCGCCGCAGGTGGCGGCGATGGTGGCCTCGGTGGGGCCGTAACTGTTGTAGAAGCGGGTGGTGCCGCGGGCCCAGCGGGCGACCAGTTCCGGGCCGAACCGGTCACCGATGACCATGACGACCTCGAGCGCGTCGAGTCCGGCCGAGTCGACGGATTCCAGTGCGGCCGGGGTGATCAGCATGTGCGTGACCGCCTCGCGGGCCAGCAGATCCGCCAATTCGAAGCCGCCGAAGATCTTCGGCGGACACACCACCAGGGTGGCGCCGGTGGTGAAGGTCAGCAGCAGTTCCAGCACCGACACGTCGAAGTTGGGCGAGCAGACGTGCGCCACCCGTTTCCCGCGGGCGACTCCGAACCGTTCCCGCTCCGACGCCACCAGGCCCGCCAGCCCGGCATGGGTCACCACGACACCCTTCGGGCGGCCGGTGGAACCGGACGTGTAGATCACGTAGGCGGGGTGCAGGTCGCTGATCGCGCGGATGCCGTCGGTGTAGGAGACGGGATGCGCGGGCATCGCCGCGATCAGGGCCGCGGTCTGCGGGTCGTCGAGCACCACCCAGGGCAGATCGGTGCCGTAGGCCGCCCGGTGGGCCGACATCGACACACCGAGCAAGGCGCGGGAGTCCGAGAGCATGTAGCGGATGCGCTCGGGCGGATAGCTCGGGTCGACCGGCACGTACGCGGCGCCGGTCTTGGCTACCGCCCAGACGGCCAGGACCGATTCGATGGAACGGGCGATTCCGACGGCGACCACGTCACCGGCCCCGACCCCGTGCTGCAGCAGGCGGCGGGCCAGGCGGGAGGATGCTTCGTCGAGTTCCCGGTAGGTGAGGGTCCGGGCGAGGGTGGGGTCGGCGGAACCGAACCGGATGGCCTCCGCGTCGGCGGCGGATTCGACTGCGGCGGTGAGCAATTGCCCGAACAACGGGCTTCCGGCGCGACGGCGGCGACTGGTACTTCGGGCGGAGCGGCGGACACTTTCCATTCGCGTACATTCACCTCTCGTCCAAGCGGATCCGCGCGGCCCCGCGCCCCCCGGCGGCTCCGGCGATGCGCTCCTCGGCACCCCTGGCGCACGCCGAGTAATCATATTAGGGGCCCGTAGGCGCACCTGTTCATCGACCGAAAAGGCTGTTCCGCTACGCCCGAGCGACAATGCGGACAAAGAAGTGGGCCGGTTCACAAGGAACCGGCCCACTTCGGGTATTTCGGATCAGAGCCAGCCGCGCCGCATGGCCTGCACGCCCGCCTGGAAGCGGGTGCTGGCACCCAGCCGCTCCAGCAGGCTCGCCGTACGGCGGACCACGGTGCGCCGCGACATGCCCAGCCGCCGGGCGATGGTGTCGTCGGTGGCGCCCAGACCCATCAGGGTGAGGATGGCGCGGTCGCGCTCGTCGAGCGGTTCGGCCGGGTTCACCGAGATCGGCGCGGACAGCGCCCACAGCACGTCGAAGGTCCGCGTGAGGGTGTCCAGCAGCGGCGAAGGGCCGATCCGCAGCCCCATCGGGTCGCCGCGGCGCTCGTCGTTGTGCAGCATCAGGCTGGCGCGCTCGCCGTCGCTGACGATGACCTTCAGCGGCGGGTCGGGCAGCGTGCGGGCCTGCGCGCCGGCGGCGTTGGTCGCCAGCGCGAAGCGCAGCCGGTCCGGGTCCTGGTAGACGGTGTCCTGGTAGAGCGTCTGGTAGCGCACACCGGACGCGATCCGAGCCGCCTTCAGCTCGAACAGCCGCTCGGCGGCCGCGCCCTCGGTGACGTAGGGTCCGCGCTCGATCACCCGCACGCTGGTGCGGGCCGACCGCTGCATCTCCTCGTAGACCGCGACGAGCTCACGCGTCTCGTAGATCGGTTCGACGGTGCCGTCGCCGCGCTCGGAGCGCCGCACCGAACGGAACACCTCGCCGAGTTGGGCGGCGGCCGCGTGCATGCGGGCCGTCTCCTGCTGCCGGCGACGAGACTCCGCCTCCGACAACGCTTCCGGCGCGAACGCCTCCCACACGACGGTCGAGCCGGCGTCGATGCGCACCGCGGCCTGCAGCTCGCACAGCCGCTCGAGGGCGGCCTCCACGGTCTCGGCCGAGCTGCCCAGCATGGCCGCCAGTTCGGCCGCGCCGGAGCGCGGATGTTGGACGAGAGCGGCATACGCCCTGCCGTGCAGCGACCCCGAATCGAATAGTTCGTACAATCCCGTCACGTTAACTCCACGGAGACCGAGTTCGCCCCCGACCACCGGTCCTGCCACGATCACTGTGCCGGCCCCCATTGCTGTGTGAGGACGACTCCCTTGCTGGCCAAGTAAGGCTCCGGATCTATCTTGTTGTCGTTCGCATCCCAGATTTCCAGGTGCAGATGTGGTCCGGTCGAGTTGCCGCGGTTGCCGACGGTGGCGATTTCGTCACCTACGTTCACCCGCTGCCCGACCTGAGTGAGAATGTCGTTGACGTGGCCGTACACCGCTGTCGTGCCGTCGTCCTGTTTGACCCGGACCCAGAGGCCGAAGCCCGAGGCCGGGCCGGCGTCGATCACCGTGCCACTCGCGACGGAGTGGATCGGCTCACCGATGGGATCGGCGAAGTCGATGCCGGAATGGAAAGCGCCCCAACGGGATCCGAACGGGGAACTCTCCTGCCCGGAGACCGGCCGGACCGCCAGTGGCGGGCGTTGCAGATTTTTTATCGCCGCCTCGGCCTGCGCGAGTGGACCGGCCACCTCGGGCGGCAGGTTCTGCAGGCCGAACGGCGCGGGGACCGGCATCGGCGCCGGAACCGGTGCCGACTCGACCAGGGGTGCGGCCGGGGCCGGAGCGGCCAGCGGCAACAGCAGCTGATCGAAACCCTTCGCGGTGGTGGTCGACGACTTCTCCTGCGCCGCAGCACCGTCGTGACCGCCGCCGACCAGAATCGGTGCGGCGTGGGCGATTTGGGTGGCGGTACCGACCAGCGCGCCGGTGGCGACGGCACCGCTGGCGGCGAGCTTGAGCCGGTCGGCCGTGCGCGGCCGGGCGCGATGGCTGGTCCGCTTCGGGGCGTCGGCGGCGCCCGCGCGGAGTAGGTCCGCGACGGCTACGGAACTCGAGGTTTCTCGGTGCTGCGGCAAGATGCTGTCCTCGCGTCGATCAACGGGCTCCGGATATGGCGGCTGCCGAATCTTCATCGAGGTGGTGGCTGCGGTACAGATAACGATTCGGCATCTACCGTGACGCAAACTGTACTCCATCGTGATCATTCCGCAACCTTCAACTCGAAAAAGCTGGTCATCCGCGCCGAACCCCGATCTGATCGGCCACATTCGTGAGCATCGTTCTGCGATCCCCGATAAACCTCCGTCCGTACTTCGTGCTAGAGAATCGACGTGATCCTCGACGACCTGCAGGCCCCGATCGTGCTGGCCCCCATGGCCGGCGGCCCGTCCACACCCGCACTCGCTACGGCCGTGTCCGCGGCAGGCGGGCTCGGATTCCTCGCCGCCGGATATCTCCCGGCGGCGACGGTGGCAGAGCAGATCGCCGCCGTACGCGGGAGTACCGCCGCGCCGTTCGGGGTAAACCTGTTCGTTCCGGGCATTTCCACGCCGCCGGACCGATTCGCCGGGTATCTGACCGAACTCGGGCGCGAATTCCCTTTGGGTGAGCCACGATTCGACGACGACGACTGGGACGCCAAGCTGGAACTCCTGGTCGCGGAGCCGGTGGCCGTGGTCTCGTTCACGTTCGGCTGCCCCGATCCGGCCGCGGTGGCGCGCTTGCGCGCGGCCGGCACGGAGTGCTGGGTGACCGTGACCGGCGCGGCGGAGGCCCGCCAGGCCCGGGAAGCGGGCGCCGACGTGCTGATCGCCCAGGGCGCCGAGGCGGGCGGGCACCGCGCGACATTTGCCGACCGGCCCGCCGACGACGTGTGCGACCCGCTGTCGACGCTGGCGTTGGTCCAGTTGCTGACCGCGGCGGTGCCGGGCACGCCGATCGTCGCGGCGGGCGGCCTGGGGACCGGGGCGGCCGTGGCGGGCGTGCTGGTCGCGGGCGCGCACGGCGCCCAGCTGGGCACCGCCTTTCTGCGCTGCCCGGAGGCGGGCACCTCCCCCATGCACCGCGCGGCGCTGACCACGCCGACGCCGACCGCACTCACCAGGGCGTTCTCCGGCCGCCGGGCGCGCGGGCTGCTGAACCGGTTCGTCGCCGAGCATCCGGACGCGCCCGCGGCCTACCCCGAAATCCATTACGCCACCGGGCCGTTGCGGCAGCGGGCTCGAGCCGAGGGCGATCCCGACGCGGTCAATCTCTGGGCGGGCCAAGTGCACGAGCTGACGGCGGCGGAGCCGGCCGGGGAACTGGTTCGCCGGCTGACTGCCGAGGCGGATGATGCTCTGCGGCTTGCCATTTCACGACGGATTCAGGGTTATTGACAAGCGTTTCCGATTAGAATTCAGTGACACTGTCCGCCGTCCCGCGAGGAGCGCGCTATGTCACTGGATGTCCCCACCGCCCTACTCGAACGCGCCGAGGCCGGCGAGGTAAGCGACGCCGAATTCATCGACTGCGTCCGCACCTCGCTGCCCTACGCGTACGAGGTGGTGAGCCGGGTCGCCGAGGAACTGCGTTCGGGCACTGCCGAATTCGCCGACAACGAGATCCCGCCGCCGGACGAGACGGCCCGGGGCCAACTGCTGCGCGCCCTGGCCTCCGACGCCATCCGCGGCGGCCTGGAACGCCACTTCGGCGTGAAGCTCGCCTTCCAGAACTGCCACCGCGTAGCGGCCTTCCCACTGTCCGCGGTCGGCGGCGAAACCTACACCCGCTTCACCTCCACCCGCGCCCAACTCCTCAACCAGAGCCCCGAACTCCGCAACTGCTGAGCAACGCCCCGTTCCGCCCGCCCGGGCGGAACGGGGCGATCCCTCTAACCCTGCTTCATTCCCACACCCGCCCAGTACCAGGCCGAGTCGGCGGGGGCGTGCCCCGAGAGCACGTCCGGGCGCCAGGTCACGACCGGTACGACGCCCGGATCCAGGAGCTGCGTTCCCGCGAACAGCGCCTCGGTTTCCGTCTTCGAGCGCGGGTGGAACGGGATGCCGGACTGTTCGGAGGTCTGGACCACGTAGGCCATCGCCTGGGGGTCGAAATCCGCTGTGGGATGGGTGATCACGAGCACGCTGCCCGGCGGGACCGCGTCCAGTAGGCGCTGGACGATCTGCAGCGGATTGTCCGCGGGACGGAAGTACATCAGTATCGCGACCAGCATGATCGCGACCGGCTCGTCCAGGTCCAGGGTTTCCCGCAGCGCCGGGTGGCCGAGGACGGAATCCGGGTCCGACACGTCGGCGTGGATGAACGCGGTGGCGCCCTCGGTGGTGCCGCCCATCAGCGCGCGAGCGTGGGCCAGCACCACCGGGTCCCGGTCGACGTACACCACCCGGGACGCGGGAAACCGCTGCTGGGCGATCTCGTGGGTATTGCCGGCGGTCGGGATCCCGGTACCGATGTCGAGGAACTGGGTGATGCCCAGGTCGTCGATCACGTACCGCACCGCCCGGCCCAGGAACGCGCGGTTGGCCCGGGCCATCGTCGCGATCGCCGGGATCAGTTCGGCGATGGCGTCACCCAACGCCCGGTCGGCGGGATAGTTGTCGCGACCGTCCAGCCAGTAGTCGTAGACCCGAGCCTCGTGCGGGACGGAGGTGTCCACCTCGGTGACCAGCCGGGATGTTGCCCGGGTGTCGCTGTCGGACATGCTGACTGCTTTCTACGAGCTGCTCACGGATCTCTCGCGCCCCCTCACCCGAAGCCGGATGACCCGTCCCGCCGCCGGCCCTTACCCCCGGTGGCGAGTCGAACTGCGCGTCGCGTGGACAGAATATTCCGGATAGCAGGGCCGAGGAACCGAAACGAGCGGTCTGCCCAACGTTTTCGGCCGGATTGCTCGCCGCACCGGAAACCCGTCGCCCGGCGCCGGAAACACACCGTCCCCGGACCGGTTCGAGCCGGATCCGGGGACGGAACGCGAAAGCCTGTGCTACACAGCCGAACTAGAGCTTGACCACATTCAGCTCACCGTCGGCGTAGCTGGCCCGCAGCCGCTTCTTGTCGAACTTGCCGACACTGGTCTTGGGCACCTCGTCGATGAAGGCCCAGGAGTCGGGCAGCTGCCACTTGGCGAACTTGTCGGTCAGGAACTCGCGCAGCTCGGCGGCCTCCGCGGTGGCGCCGGGCGCCAGCACGACCGCGACCAGTGGGCGCTCGTCCCACTTCTCGTCCGGGATACCGATGACCGAGGCCTCTGCCACCGCCGGATGACCCATGATCGCGTTTTCCAAGTCGACCGAGGAGATCCACTCGCCGCCGGACTTGATCACGTCCTTGGACCGGTCGACCAGGGTGAGGTACCCGTTCGGGGTGATCTTTCCGACGTCGCCGGTGCGAAGCCAGCCGTCGTCGAACTTGTCCGGGTCGACCTCGCCGCCGCCGGGCGCGTAGTAGCTGGCGGTGATCCAGGGGCCCTTGACCTCCAGCTCACCCACGGCCACACCGTCGTTGGGCAGCACGCTGCCGTCGTCGGCGACGATCCGGGCCTGCACGAACGCCGGGAACCGGCCCTGCGTGATGCGGTAGGCCATCGCCTCCTCGCCTTCGAGCCCGTGCGGGGCGTGCGCGACACTGCCCAGCGGGGAGGTCTCGGTCATGCCCCACGCGTGCAGCAGCTTGACGCCGTACTTGTCCTGGAAGGCGCGCATCATCGACGGCGGCACCGCGGCACCACCGACGACCACCGAGCGCAGGTGCGAAATGTCCTGCGGCTGCGCCTGCAACTGCGCGAGCACCCCGCCCCAGATGGTGGGGACGGCGGCGGCGAAGGTCGGCTTCAGCTGGTCCATCAGCTGCAGCAGCGGGCCGGGCTGCAGGAACCGGTCGGGCATGATGACATTGGCGCCCGACAGCATGGCCGCGTACACCAGGCCCCAGCCGTTGGCGTGGAACAGCGGCACGATCGCGAGCACGGTGTCGGCCTCGCTGTAACCCATACCGCTGGGCGAGATCACCTGCATGGCGTGCAGGATGTTCGACCGGTGCGAGTACACGACGCCCTTGGGGTCGCCGGTGGTGCCGGAGGTGTAACACATGCCCGACGCCGACCGCTCGTCGACGACCGGGAAGTCGTAGGTGGACGGTTGCGCCGCAAGCAGTTCCGCGTAGGAGTGCACCTGCACGCCGTCGGGCGCGGTGAGCGTGGCGGCGTCGCCGTTGGCGACGATGACGTGCCGCACCGTCTTCATGTTCGGCAGGTACTGCGCGAACATCGGCACCAGCGAACCGTCGACGATGACCACCTGGTCCTCGGCGTGGTTGGCCACGAACACCAGCTGCTCGGGGAACAGCCGAATGTTCAGCGCGTGCAGCACCGCGCCCATGGCCGGCACCGCCGCGTAGGCGACCATGTGCTCGTTGTTGTTCCACATGAAGGTGCCGACCCGGTCGCCGACCCCGATCCCGAGACCGCGCAGCGCGTTGGCCAGCCGCGCCGATTCGGCTCCCATCTCCCGGAACGTCATGGTGCGCACACCGTCGCCGGTCCACGTCGAGACCGTGGAGTCCCCACGGAACGTCGAGGCATACTGCAACAGCGTCGCGAGCGACAGCTGCTCGTCCTGCATCGTGCTCATCATCGGCTGGGTTACTCCTTCGGCGAACGGACGGTTCGTCACGAAGATTATCGGAATCGCGTGGTTCCCGAACCCGGTCCGAATGAATGTCGACAAGCCGCACATTTGGGTCGACAGGTTGCACCACCTGCGATTAGTCGCCCGAACCAAGGCACTCGGCCACGCCGCGAACTCACCGGGGCAAGGGCGCGCGGTGCTCCTCACCCGCACCGCGCGCGGCCCTGTTCGCCGGCCACCCCGCCCGGGTCGGCGACACCGCTCCCGACCCGAGGCACCGGCCGCCGCGTCTCCCCCGGAGCAGTCCCCGAGCACCCACCCCAGGGCGAATGCTCGGCAACAGGGTAAACACCGCGTAGGCGGCACGTCCACCGCCGCCCCGCTGTGTGAGACAGCCCACAGCCACCACCCCGACCCGCCCGACCCCCACCAGCAAGTGGCCCCCACCCCCGCCGACCCGGTAATCTGACCCGGTCCGCCTCCGTAGCTCAGGGGATAGAGCGACCCTCTCCTAAAGGGTAGGCCGCAGGTTCGATTCCTGCCGGGGGCACCAACCTGCGACACGTTTGCGCAGTTCAGAGGGCATGACGGGCACCCACCTCGTCTCCGGATTCCGAAACGCGCAGGTCAAACGGTTGCCCCGGGACAGGGACGGGGTCTCCCAAAGAACCACAAAACATGGGCAGCAGGCCCAGCAACTCGCCGAAACCAACGACCGGCCATCCCCGAAGCAGCCCGCCTGCCCACCCCAACAGGGCAGCAATCGCTTTCGCCTGCGCCGCGGCGACCCGCTCGCCTTCCGCACCACCGACATACCGGACCTCGGAAGACACGGTCAGCCCGCCAACCGCCACACCCCGCTCGACAGGACCCAGAGCTGACCACACCCGAACTGGCTCCATCGGTGAATCACGAGACCGTTCATCGGTGAATCTCGAGATCGCCCAGCGTCGTATCGGTAAATTTCGAGGTCACCCCGGCCAGTCGACCCCGCCGGTACCTCCGGCTCACTGACCAGCAGCGGAAGGCCAGCCGGGTACGACATCCTGCGGCACCCCGGTGTCAGGATTCGCCGATGCCAGCCGCCGCGGTGGTCTCGGAACTCACCGATATGCGGTCTCGGAATTCGCCCTTACGGCCACCCGAACCGGCCGGTGCGTCGTCGTAGGTGAAGCGGGTGACGGCCCCTCGAGGACCCGGCGACTGTTGGTTACATTCGGCGGAATCATGATTGGGCGGCGGCGTAGAGGACCTCGCGCATGCCTGGCACGGATTCCTGGTCCGGTCGCCACGCCAAGCGCAGACTGAGGTCGGGGACCGAGAAGCCCAGTCGGACGAGGTTTCCCTGGTCGAGACTGTCTGCGACGGCGAACTCGGGGAGAAGTGAGATTCCGAGCCCCCGCTCGGCCCACGCACGCATGACCGGAACCGCGCCGGCTTTGACTCGTTTGAGACCTGGCCCGAGGCTCTTGTCGGCCGCCATCCTGAACGAGCACTCGGGCACATTGACCAGCAGGCGTTCACCAGCGAGATCAGGCTGTGTCACAGTGGCCTTGCCTGCCAATCGGTGACCGGGTGCGGCAACGAGGGCCAGCGGGACCGGGTCGAGATCGAGGAAGTCAAGGGCTGCGTCGGGTACGGGAAAGCCGAGATCTCCGACTGCTTCCCCGGAATCGAGAAATAGGGCCGCGTCCAGGGCACCGCCGGCCACGTCCGCGAGTAGTCCGCTGCGGGCTTGATCGGCGTGAACGTCGACTTCGATATCGGGGCGGCGTTGCTCCAATCGCGCAAGCACTTGCGGCACATAGACTCCCGCGATGCTTGCCAGCGCACCCAACCGCAGGATCGGGCGCTGGTCCCTTACGTCGCGCTCGGCCAGTTCGGCTTGCTCGAGCAGGCGTCCTGCCCATGGGCGTAGGCGTTCGCCTGCGGCGGTGAGCTGCATGCCTTTGGGATCACGGGCGAACAGTCGTACCCCGAGCGAGTGCTCCAGGGTTCGGATCTGTTGCGATACCGATGACGGTGCGAGGTCGAGCGTGATCGCGGCCTCAGTGACCGTGCGGTGGCGCACAACTGCTTCGAAGGTCCGTAGCTGACGTAACTCCATGGTCCCAGAACGTCGTCCGCGCATTCGGATATTCCGAACGCTGCGTGCGGCTCAGCCGGTGGAGTCGGTCAACCGAGCCGAGCAGAGTTGATCAGGTCAAAGCCGATCACATGGAAGTAGTTGTTCCAGATGAGCATTCTCGAATCACGGGCGATCACCTCGCCAGATGTCTCATACCCCGGGCGCACTCGTGCCCTGCTCGGGATATCACTCGGATACTTCATGGTGTTGCTGGACATGACGGTGCTGTCGGTGGCTGAACCCGACCTCGTAGCGTCCCTGCGTACCTCCATCGCGGGCCTGCAGTGGGCCACCACCGGCTACACGGTCGCGTTCGCGGCACTGTTGCTGTCCGCCGGTGCGGTGGCCGATCGTTACGGCGCGCATCGGGTATTCCGCAGTGGTATCACGGCTTTCGGTTTGGCCTCGCTGCTGAGCGCCGTAGCGCCCAGTCTGTGGGTGCTGGTGGCGCTGCGGGTGTTGCTCGGCGTCGCCGCGGCCGCTTCCGTGCCCGCGTCGATGGCTATGATCACCCAGCTATACCCTGAGCCCGCCGTGCGGGCGAAGGCGATCTCGAGCTGGGCGGCGATCAGCGGTGCGGCCGTCGCGGCCGGCCCGATCATGGGTGGCGCACTGGTCGGTCTGGCCGGGTGGCGTTCGATCTTCCTCGTCAACGTGCCCATCGCGTTGGTGGTTTTGGCCATGACGTCGGGGACAGCAGTGATGTGCGCTCGTGGAGACCGCGATATCGACTGGTCCGCCCAGCTGACCGGAGCTGTGGCCTTGGCGTTGGGCACCGACGCACTGATCGCGGCCGGATCGCAGTCGTGGCATCACACCGCCTGGTCGGTGGCAGGCACCATCGTTGCGGCAATCGTCTTCGTGATCCTCGAACGGCGCAGTGCCGCACCGGTATTGAACCGCCTGTTGCTGCGGTCGTCGCGGGTGCGGGCAGGGTTGCTCGCAGGGGCAGCGGTGAACTTCGCGCTCGCCGGCGGACTGTTCGTGCTGCCGATGCTCCTACAGCAACAGCGCAATCTGACACCACTGCAAACCGGGCTGGCGTTCCTGCCCTTGACAGTGCCGTTCGCCGTCATACCGCCCTTTGTGGGCAAGGTCGCGGCCCGACTCGGAGCTCGCCTGCTGATCCTGGCCGGACTGTCTTTGCTGACGGTCGGCGGCGCGCTGCTGGCCCTCGCCATCTTCGCCTCGGCGGGCTATCCGGTCCTGGCTCTCGGCCTGCTTCTGTCGGGCTTCGGTGTCTCCTTCGCTCTACCCTCGCTGGTCGCCTCGATCGTGAACGCCGCCCCGCTCGGCACCGCCGGCGCGGTGGGTGGCCTGCTCAACGCCGTCCGGCAGGTCGGCGCGACCCTGGGTGTGGCGATCATGGGCGCCTTCGTCACCACGGGAATCGGCTGGGCGCTGCTGCTCTCCGCAGTGACCTGCTCAATCGCCCTGATCGTGTTCGGCTACCACCGCCAACCCGCGTCCTGACCCCGGTCGACGCCCGATCCCGGGTTCCCAGGCGGCAGGTTCGGCGTGGGCAGCCCCCGCATCACCCCGCTGGCTTCCACGGGCTCGGCCGTCGGCATCGGAAGCAGGGTGACGGCCACCGCGGCCGCAGCGAAGCACGCTCCCACGAGAACGCCTCGTGGGAGCGTGCGCAGTCTGGCTCCTGAGCCGGTCCAATCCTGAGTTGATTCAAGCTTTACCAGCGGTTATGTGCCGTAGTGAACCGTCACGGATTTGGGACCGCTTCCTACTTTTGAGGAAGATGGTCTCCATCATGTCGAAGCGTTACCCGCCCGAGGTCCGCGAGAAGGCCGTGCGCCTGGCTCTCGAACGGCTCGATGAGTAC
>NZ_RFFH01000007.1 GCF_003696265.1 Nocardia stercoris
CAACTCCCACTGACTGTCGGTCAACACCTGATATCGATCACCCACAACGACCACGGCGACCACCATGACCCAGTCAGACAGTCGCCGCAGCGAGATCACCAACAGCTATTGGGAGACATGACCTAGGCCCGTTCCGTGAAAATACCTGCACACGTGAGGATTCCGCCATGCTCCACATCGCTTCCTGACACATTCTCTACGGCGGAGGTACCGCGTAATTCATCGATATCGGTTGCTGCGCAATACCTTCCATCTACTTTCGTATCACGCAGGAGTGTCGTTCCGTCGTCTGCGCGGATCGGCTCGGTTCCGGCGCCGGAGTTCCCCCGGTCGGGCAAGACGCCGGAGCCGTATCGACGAGAACTTTTCAGACGGCCCGTGGCCGGCGTAGTCGCGGTCCTGTCCGCGAATCGGTCCATCAAGGAAATGGAGAACGTCGCCGCACGACAGTATAGGAACCGTAATGGCGGGCATTCGGCGTGAACTTCGATGCATGATCGACGGCGTGGATATGGATCAGCAGAAAAGGCAATGATCAGTGACGAGTGGTCATCCCTCGCAGCGATGGACCAGCTGCTCGACCTGATCGAACAGTGCGAGCCGCAGGAGCGTCCAGCGGATCGGCCGGCAGCCTGAGGTACGGCAGCGAGCTGGGACATTCGGGCCTGGACGCCTCTCCGCGAAGGGATTTCGTCTACGTCGCGAAGTTGACCCGTCGGCGTAGACGGGGGACCACAGCTGGTCGGCGCAACAAAAACAGGTCAGGCCCGGTACCAAACCGGGCCTGACCTGCATCATTGGGTGACCAGATGCGGTTGGAAGCCGAAATTCCCGGCTACCTGATGTCCGCACCGAAGCAGGCGCCGCAGTTCGCCCGCTCATCCAGGGCCTGTCAGAGACCGGTGGACGCGGTTGCGAATTCGCCGGCGCTCGCCAAGACGATGTCCTCCTCGACCTCGTGCTGGGTCAGGCGACGGCCGGTGCGGCCCAGGCCGAAGGCGGCCAGCAGAGCCGCGACCGCGAAGAAGGCAGCGCCCGTCAGGAAGGCGATCTCGTAGGCGCCCTCAGCGGGCAGGGCCGCGACCGCACCGTTGCGGAGCTTGTGCTCCACGGTGTCACTGGTGAGGATCGTGACCACCAGCGCACTGCCGATCGCGCCGCCGACGGTACGCATGATCGAGTTGATCGAATTGGCGATGCCGGTCTCGTGCGGAGCCACGTTGGCGACGAGAAGCGCAGGCATGGCGGCGTAGGCGATGGCGATCGCGGCATTCGCGACGACCAGCGCGACAACGACTTCCGTGCTGGTCGAGTGCAGCAGTGCCAGCGCGGTCAGCGCGCACAGGCCGATCACACTGGCGATCAGCAGCACGAAGCGGGCGCCGATCCGGCCGACCAGGCGACCGGCGATCGGGCCCATCAGCACCGAGACCACGGCACCCGGCAGCATGAAGGCCACGCTGGTGCGCAGCACCGAAGCGCCGAACCCGAAGCCCGCCAGCGCCGGCGGCGTCGCCACGAAGTAGGTCGCGCCCAGGAACACGCTGAACATAGCGAAACCGACGCAGAAGCTGGCCAGGTTGGTCACCGCGACCGGACGATGTGCCAGCAACGAGGTCGCCACCAGCGGCGAACGCAGCTTCGACTGCAGTACCAGGAATCCGGCCGACACCACGGCCGCGGCGATGAACAGACCGATCACTTTCGCACTGCCCCAACCCCATTCGTGGCCCTGCGAGATCGGCAGCAGCAGGCAGACCAAACCGGTACCGAGCACCGCGGCACCCACGTAATCGACGCGCCCGCCCTGACCTTCGCGGCGCGGCAGGACGAAGAACGCCAGCGCCAGTACCACTACGGTCAGCGCGACACACAGCCAGAAGATGCGACGGTAGTCCGCACCCCCCTGGGTCAGTAGCCCCGTAGCGACCAGCGCCACCCCGCTGCCCACGCCCAGCGTCGACGCGGTGACGGCCAGCGCCCCGGTCAGTCGCTCGGTCGGCAGTTCATGGCGCAGCACGCTGATCGCCAGCGGGAACAAACCGAAACTGGCGCCTTGCAAGGCCCTTCCGAGGATGAGCAGGTCGATGCTGTGCGCCGAGGCCGCGATCAGGCTGCCCACCAGCGTCACCGCCAGCGTCGCCAGGATGACGGGCTTGTGCCCGTAGACGTCGCCGAGGCGGCCGAGCAGCGGCGTGAACGCCGAGGCCGCCAGCATGGTCGCGGTCGTCACCCAGCCGACGGTGGTCGCCGAGACGCCGAGTTGCAGGCCGATCTGGGGAAGCGCGGGCACGGGCAGCGTCTGCGCCATGGCCAGGAGAAACACGGTGCCGGCCATGGTCAGCACGATCGCGGTCGACGACGCGGTACGCCGACGCTCGAACGAAGAGGTCATGGCAGGCACGCTACGCTGGAATCGACACAGTGTCGATTATGATAGACGACACGTCGATAGCAGAATCGAGAATCACTCTAGGGTGAGGTCATGGCGCAGAAGGTCGGACGCGAAGTGAACCGAGACATCACCGAAGATGTCCGCCGGCGCGGCGCGATGTCCAAAGGCGACCAGCGCGAGGCGCAGATCCTCGACGCCACTCGCCGCCTGCTCACCGAGAAGCCGATGGCGAAGCTGACCGTCGACGACATCACCAACGCGACCGGCATCTCGCGCACGAGCTTCTACTTCTACTTCCCTTCCAAACAAGCGGTCCTCGCCCGCCTGATGGAGGACGTCAGCGACCGCTACGCACAAACCCACGTCTGGCTCCCGTCGACCGGCCCGCAGCGTGAACTCCTGCACGCCCAGCTCTCCGGTGCGGCCGAGGTCTGGCATGACAACAGCGCGATCCTGATCTGCTCCCTCGAGGGCTACGACAACAGCTACCCACCCCTGGCGGAATTCATCACCGCTGTCCGAACCCGCTTCGCCAGCGGCCTGGCGGCCAAGATCGACCGCGACCGCGCGGCGGGCCTGGCTCCCGAAGGCATCGACTCCGCCACCCTCGCCACCCTGGTAGCCCTGATGCGCGACGGCCGCCTCTCTCAACTGTCGGCCGCACCCGGGTCGGACGTGGCGCACGGCATCGACGACCTCACCGAGGCGATCCTGCGCCTCATCTACGGCCGCCTGGACTGATCAGGCCGCATCAGACCGCTGCCGAACCGGAGCATCGACACGTCCGAGGCCCGCTCGCGGCGCTGCACCACAGCTGATTCCGGACGACAGGCCCGGATCACCGAGGGTCACTTCAGCGTGTCCGGTGCTGGCAATCGCTGACAGAGTTCTGCCAGCGACCGGTCGCAGGCTGCTGACTGTCCCTCTCCGAAAGGAATCACGTGATGACACAGCAGGACCCGAAGATCGAGGCGATCAGCGACTTCTTCGAGGCGTATGGCCGCTACGACTTGGACGGCATGCGGGCGGTACTGGCAGACGACATCGCATGGACCATTCCCGGGCACCATGCGCTCTCGGGAACCAAACACGGACTCGACGAGGTCCTGGCCTTCTTCGCCCAGCTGGCCAAGGCGGGCATGAAGGCCGAAACGTTCTTCCTCGAAGCCAACGAGGAATACGTCGTCGATATCCACCGCGGCTACTCGACCGCAGGCGAAGGCCAGGTCGACACCCTATGGGCGCTGGTGTGGCACTTCAACTCCGACGGCAAAGTGGACCGCGTCGACAACCTGACCCTGGACCAGCACCAGATGGACACCTACATCTGGAAGAACTTCTCCCTCGCTCCCCTGCCCACCCGCCTCGCCACCGCCTGAGACGCGGTGGAGGCCACGACCGCCGCTGCCCTCGACGCGTACGACCGCTTCACCGAATGGACGCGTGGTCGCGCTGTCACCGCACAGTCGGAGTTATGAAAACGATGTGAGACGAGAAGCAAATGTCGATCGTGATTGCCGTCCTCAACGCACTGGTGGTTGTGGTGTCGGGGGTTTCCTGCCTGGTCGGGCTGCTCCGACCGCATCTGGCCCTGCCCGCGGGCGAGTCCGTCACCCCCGGTGTCACTCTCTTCCTCGGTGGGTATGCCGCCCGTGCCATCCCCCTGAGTGTGGTTGCCCTCGCCGTCCTGGCGACCGGGAACCGCGCCGCCATCATCCCGATCCTCGTGGTCGCAGGGCTGGCCCAGATCGGCGATGCCGCGCTGGGTGCCCGTCTGCACAACTACCCGATGGCCGCTACCTGCGTGGGACTCGGTGCAGTTCACCTGGGTACAGCCATCTGGCTGACGAACGGAGCAAGAATATGACGACATTCGACAAGGCCCAGCAGTATCTGCGGGGCGGCGGGGTGGATCCGAACGCTGCGGTGCACGCCATCGCGCACCGCACCGTGCACGCGACGGCGGATACCCTGTACGACGTGCTGTCCGACCTGGCGAGCTGGCCCGCGCAGGTGCGACCCACCATCAGCGCCATGGCGGTGTCCGGGCCGATCGCCGCCGGGACCCGGTTCGACTGGACCCAGCCGGGCGGGACCGCCCACTCCACCCTCGCGGTGGTCGATCCCGGCCGGGAGGTGTCCTGGCACGGACGGGCTATGTGGTTCACCGTGGTGCACCGCAATGTGATCACGCCCGGACCGGACAGCACCTGCACCATGACCAGCGAGGAGTCCATGGACGGCGTCGGTATCCGGTTGCTCTACCCGCCGGCCAAGCTGGAACGCGAATTACAGGCCTGGCTGGCCGATTTCGCGACCGCCGCCGAGCGTCGCTCCGGTCGCCGCGCCGACTGACCCGGCCGCCGGGATCGGCCGCCGTGCCGGCTGATCCCGGCGGTCCGCGGTCAATCGACCGTGGCCGGCTGCAACAGCCGATCCGGCCGGGCGGTGCCGACTCCGGCGACGTCGATACCGCGCAGCAGATTGGCCACCTGCTCTGCCGTCAGCTGTTCGCCGGCACGGTATGCCCGGTCGAAACGCTTCTGTCCCAACACTTCCCGCGCTCGCCTCGCGGCACGAGGCCGGTCGGGGCAACCGTGAGCCAGACCGGCTCGCAGGCGCAGCGCATCCGCCCCGCCGAGTAGCCGGGCCGCGTGCTCGGCCGCACCGGATGCCAGCGCGATCAGCGCCCCGGCGACGGCCACCTCCGCCACCAGCAGCCCAGAGGTCGCAATCGCGATATCCCGTGCGGTCGCCAGCTCCCGGGCGGCTTGCTCCGGAAACCCCGCACGCAGCAGGGCGACCGCATATCGGCTGCGTTGCTGCACGTCCTGGGCGAACCGGACGAAATCGAATCGCCCGGCCTCCGGGGCGGGGTAGTCGGTCGGCTCCGAGAACACGCGGGCGTACAACTGCACCGCGCGATCGAACCGCTCCTGCCGGAAGGCGAGGTGCCCGCGGACCGAGATCAGGAAACGCCGCAGCCGGTCCGGCAGTTCCGTGGTGCCCGCCAGCTCGCGCGCCCGGTCGAGGAGTGCCTCGGCACCCTCCGCATCCCCACCCAGCGCCAGCTGGTCAGCGGCGATACCCAGCACACCGAGCTGCTCGGTGGGTCCCAGATCCGTCCCGAGCAGGTCCAGGGCCCGGGTGATGACCGGCCGGGCCGCGGCGAGACCGGCACTGTAGATACGTACCTGCGAGAGCATGAACAGCGCCTGCATCAGCGCGCACGGCTCTCCGGAGGTGCTCAGGCACACCACCGCGGCCTCGAGATCCGCGACGGCCCGCGCGGGAGTATCCCCGCCGAGCTCGAACAGGCCGCGGCACATCAGCGCGACGCCACGAATTCCGTCCTCCGCGACGGCGGCACAGTGATCGAGCAACCGGTCGTCACCGTACCGGTGGTCCCGCAGTGCCAGAATGACCACGAATTTCGGATGCGGCGGCTCGGGCTCGGCCATCGCGGCCCGCACCAGCGCATCGAATTCGGCCACATCGCGCTGAATCGAGCCCCACCAGATGGTGGTCTGGTTGGACGGAACCTGTTCGGCGTACCGACACGCGAGGTAGGCGGCAGTACAGCCCTCGGGCGGCCGGTCACCGACCAGGTCCAGCACCCGCCGGCGCCAGTCCGATATGGCCTCGAACCGGCCACACAGCCGCCAGTACCACACGAGCCCGCCGTAGAGCCGCAGCGCGCGCGGCCCGTCCGCGACCCGCACCGCCCAGGCCAGCGCGGATTCGCAGTTGCCGTATTCGGCCGCCAGCCGGCGCAACCACTCGTGCTGGGCCGGTCCGAGCAATCCGGTGGCGGCGGTGGTGACGAACTCGGCACACCAGTCCGCGTGAGCCCGCGACACATGCTCGGTCTCGTCGGCCCGCGCCGATTCCGCTGCGGCATAGGCGCGAATGGTCTCCACCATGCGGTAGCGCTCGCCGTCGAATTCCACCAGTGACTTCGCCACCAGCGCGGTGAGGGTGTCGACCTCGGCGTCGGCGACCGTCTGCAGGACCGCCGAAATCGTCGCACCGCCCGCGAACACCGCGAACCGGCGGGCCAGCCGGACCTCGGCCGGGCTCAACAGTTCCCAGCTCCAGGACACCGCGGCGTGCAGCGTGCGATGCCGGGGAACCGCGTGCCGGGAGCCGTTGGTCAGCAACCGGAACCGATCGGTCAGCCGATCGGCCACCTCGCGAACCGGGAGCACCGCGAGCCGAGCCGCCGCCAGTTCGATGGCCAGCGGATTGCCGTCCAGACCGCGCACGATCGTGCATACGTCCGCGCAATTGTCTTCCGTGAGTGTGAAATCGGGCCGCACCGCGGTAGCCCGGTCCAGGAACAGCTGCACCGCCGGGAATTCGGCGGCCCGGGCGACATCGAGACCGACCGCCGGGGTGACGAGCGCGCCCACCGGGTACAGCCGTTCCCCGTCCAACCCCAGCGGCTCCCGGCTGGTTGCCAGCACGGTCACCGTCGGCAGCCTGCGCAGTAGTGCGTCGACCATCCAGGCGGCCGCCTCGACGATATGTTCGCAATTGTCCAGGATCAGCAGTACCCGCCGCCCGGCCAGCGCGTGGCACGCCACCTCGACCGAGTCGCTGCCCGAACCCTCGCCCAGCCCCAGTGCCGCCAGCAGCGCGCCCCCGAGCGCCGACCAGCCGTCCTGCCCGGCCGCCGGACGCTCCACCGCCGCCAGTTCGATGAACAAGCACCCGTCCGGCCAGGAATCGGCGAACCCGCACGCCGATTCCGTGGCCAGCCGGGTCTTTCCGACCCCGCCCATGCCGATCAAAGTGACCAGCCGGGATTGCCGCAGATTCCGGGCGATCGCGGCGGCGGAGTCGGCCCGGCCCACGAAACTCGTGAAACGCCGGGGCAGCACCGAAGCCGGCAGTGCGGCGGGCCGGGCCGGCTCGGCTGCCGCGATCTCCCTGATCTGCGCGAAGGCCGACTGCAATTCGGCCGACGGGGTCGTGCCCAGCTCGGCGTCCAGCACCATCGCGGCCCGCCGATATACCTCGACCGCCTCGGCCGCGCGACCGGCCGCCGCCAAAGCGATCACCACCCGGGCGATCAGCGATTCGCGCAGCGGCTGCGCGGCCGCCTCGGCGCGCAACTCACGCAGGAGCTCACCGCCGCGCCCGAGCTCGCGGTAGACGTCGGCGCGCAGTTCGATGGCCGCCAACCGCTGCTCACTCAGTCCCGTCGCGGCGGCAGCCAGCCCGGCCGACTCACAGGTGCCGCCCAGCGGTTCACCGGACCACTGGTCCAGCGCCTCGTCCAGGCTGGCCGCCGCCGCGGCCGGCTGCCCGGCCGTGGACTGGGCTCGTCCCCGGGCCAGCGCGTCGGTGAACCGGTGCAGGTCGACCGCCGCCGCATCCAGCGTCAGCCGGTAGCCCGCGCCCACGCGAATCACCGCCTGTGGCGGCAAGGCGGTACGCAGCCGCTTGACCAGAGTGTGCAGCGCATTGCCCGTTTCTACCGGTGGATCCTCGTCCCAGATACCGTCGATCAGCCGGGTGTCCGACACCACGCGACCGATGTCGAGCGCCAGCAAGGCCAGCAAGGTGCGTACCCGAGGTCCGCCGATCCGGACATCCGACCCGTCGGCCGACATCACGGCCACCGTCCCGAGTAGCACTACCCGCATGAATCGCCTGTCATCACAACCGATCTTGCGCCGGGACCTCGACAGCGGTCAAACCACACACCGGCATCCGGCCGAATCCGGCCCGGCGGGTTGCCATCTCAGGCGTTCTCGTGTCGCCGCCGCACCGGTGGGCCGGGCCGATGAGCAGAATTCGCATGGGGTTCTATACCCTTCGAGAAGACTCCGTGATCGCCGGGCCGGGACCCGCTAACGGTAGGAGCCGTCCAGCATTTCGACGACCGGGTTCGGGCCCTCGGGCCGCCAGCCCAATCGGTCCCGCGCCGCCGTACCGCTCACCGACTGGTCCAGCGCCAGCGCCTCGGCGAACGGCGTCCCCAGTTCGGCCGCCGCCTCGTCGACCGGCCACACCACGGGCTCGGTGGTGACACCGGCGACCGCGCCCGCGGCCGCGGCCAGATCCGAGACGGCGACGGCCGGATGCGCGACACCGTGCCAGAGGGTACCGGCCGGCGCCTCGGTGACTACCCGGACGAACAGGTCGGCCAGGTCCTCGATGTAGACCATCGGCCAGCGCACCCCACGGTCGCCGATGATCCGGGGCGCGCCGAATTTGCGGGCCAGATCGACCAGCAGCGCGGGAATGCCGCCACCGTGGCCGTAGATGAGACCCGGGCGAATCACGGTGGCCCGCACCGCCTCGTCGGCCAGAGCCAGCACCTGGCGCTCGATCTCCGGCCGGTAGCCGACGATCGGTATAGCGTTCACCGGCGACTGTTCGTCAGCGGTCCGGTCCGCGGTGGCGCCCAATACCCAGACGCCGCTGGTGTAGACGAATCCGCGACCGGTGTCGACCAGCGGCGCGGTCAACGCGGCGATGGCCGCCGCGTCGGCGGCCCGGTCACCCAGCGGCGTGGCCACATCGATGACCGCATCGATGTCGGGGGTCACGGCGGCGGTCAGCGTCGGCGGGTCGGCCAGATCACCGACGCGGCACTCGCACGCGCCGACCACCTCAGCCGCCTCGGGCCGGATCAAGGCGACCACCTCGTGGCCCAGGCGCAGCAGCCGCTCCGACACGGCCGTGCCCAGATAGCCGCCTGCGCCGATGAGCAGAATTCGCATTGTCGAATCACCTTTCGTCAGAGCCGAATCGATCGGCCGGAAGGACGCCACCGCGAGGTGACGCTCGGGCCGGGCAGGCCGAACAGGGTCACCGGCAGCGTTCGCGAGCACCCGGGTGCCCTGGAAGGCAGCCGTGCGGACAGCGCGGTCCACGACCACGTCCGCACCCCCACCGCTGCGATTTCGCTGTCGATGCTCATGCCCTGAAGCTTCGCGGTCGCCCATGGCAGAACGCTGGCACCGGCTACCAGCGGCCATCACGCCGTAAGGCGCCCGTCTTTCTCTCCGCGCATCGTCGCTGCCACGTCCGTCGAGGTCGTGACTGCCGTCCGACGACACCGGCGCCGCACCGGCAGCCAATGCCAGCCAAGTGCCAGAGCGTCCTTGCAGGATGTAGCACCGTCGGAACTGCAGCGTCGCATTCGGCCGGACGAGCGGCAGCGGTTTTCGGCGCCGGGTCACCGGCTACCGGCCGGTGCGCCTCCGGCCTGCAGCGACTCATCCACAGACAGCACCAGGAGGAAGACGATGTCGGACGCACTGATCATCGGCGGCTGCCGAACTCCCGTCGGCCGTTACGCGGGCGCGCTCTCGGGTATTCGGCCGGACGACCTGCTCGGCAATACAATGAAGGCAGCCTGCGCAAAGGTCGGAGTTCCACTCGAGGCGATCGAGGACATCCACGCGGGTTGTGTGAACGTGGCCCATGAGGGTATGGGCGATATCGCCCGATGGGGAGCGCTGGCCGCCGGTTTCCCCGACTCCGTTCCCGCGATCACGGTCAATCGGTACTGCGCCTCTTCCCTGTCCGCCACGATCTCGATCTCGCACGCGATCCGCAGTGGCGAGCTGTCTGTGGGTATCGCCGCAGGTGTCGAGTCGATGTCCCGATCGGGTTGGGCGTTGATGAAGGGCGACGCTCCGTTCATGCCTCGCGGCCCGCAGTTCATTCTCGACACCATGTGGTCCGGTGCCGGCGGCCCTCCCAACCCGAACCTGCTCGCGCGCAACGCCTACATCGACATGATGATGACGGCGCAGAACGTGGCAGATCTGTACGGACTCACGCGCGCGGACGTCGACGCGTTCGCCTTGCGGTCGCACACCAGGGCCCTGGCTTCCCGCGACTCCGGCCGGTTCGCTCTGGAGATCCATCCCGTCGAGATTCCTGGGACTCGCAAGTCCCCAGCGGTTCTCGTCGAACACGACGAGAGCATCCGCGAGACCTCGGCGGAGAAGCTCGCGGCACTGCCGACCCTTCCCGACACCACGGTGATGACCGCCGGGAACTCCTCGCCGTTGAACGACGGTGCGAGCGCACTCGTTCTCGCGAGCGAGAAGGGCGCCGAGGAACTCGGCGTACAGCCCATGGCGCGCGTTGTCGCGTCCGCGGTGTACGCGCTCGACCCCAAGGTGATGGGAATCGCGCCGGCGTGGGCGATTCCGAAGGCACTGCACCGCGCGGGCCTGCGGCCTGCGGACATCGATATCTGGGAAATCCACGAGGCCTTCTCGGCGCAGGCCCTCGGCGTGTTGCGCGAGCTCCCGAGGCAGCTGGACGGATTCGAAGTGCCGGACGAGAAGCTCAACCTCAACGGTGGCGCCGTGGCGATCGGCCACCCGTTCGGTTCCTCGGGCGGCCGCTACGTACTCACCCTGGCCACCGAACTCCAGCAGCGCGGTGCGCGATATGGAGTAGCTGGAGTATGCGTGGGATCCGGTCAAGGTGTCGCCATCGTGATCGAGAACTTGATGCGCTGACCGGCTGCCCCGATCAGGCTGAGCGGAAGGAATATTCGCGTCGAGCGCACGATCTCCGCACCGCCTCGTGCGGTGGATCCGACGGTCCACCGCACGAGGCGGCGACACGATCACGGCTTGGGGGCCGGGGTGAACGGTGCGTCGATGGTGGTGAAGTACTGGATCGCGGCGGCGACCAGGATCGGTGCGGTGACCAGGACCGCGCCGACCAGGGCACCGAGTGCCCCGGTGGTGGTGGCGCCGACGATGCACGCGGGCAGACCGGTGACGAGGCTCGCGGCGGTGGTGCCGACCGGGCCGACCAGGGTGCCGATGGCGCCGGCCGGGATCCCGGCCACGCCGGCGGCCGCGACGCAGCCGAACAGCGCGCCCACGATGGTCCCGAAGGTGCCGCCGGCCACGGCCGCGACGCCGACGGTGGACGCCAGCCGGTTCCAGGCCGAGACCTCGCGGTCGTAGGGTGTCTGCCACGGCGCCTGCTGCTGGAACGGCAGGTCGATGTCGTGCAGGGTCGCGTGGTCCTGGTCGATCTCCGGGGTCAGGGTGGCGGTGTCGCCGTCGATGGCGACGGCGATCGGGAACGAGAGCTGGTCGACGGCGACGGTCAGCGGTGTACCGGAGACGACGACGCCGTCCGCGTTCTCGATCTCGAGTTTGTTGTCGTCCGCGAGGAAGCTGCCGTTGTGGATCCGGACGGTCAGCGTGCCGTCGGCCACGCCGGCCTGGTACGTGACCGCATCCGGTGCCGCGGCGACCGGATCGGCGTGGACGGTGCCGGCCGCGATTCCTACCGCGACAACGGCGAGTGCCGCAGACACGGCGAGTTTGTTCTTACGCATTACGCTATTCCTTGCTCGATTCGAACGGACCGATAGCGCGGTCGATTCCGCGCTCATCCGGATCGGTTGACGACCGGCGGTTCCGATAATGAGAATCGTTGAATACAGAAATTGCGGTAATGGTTGAAATCAGCTTGCGCCGATCTCCATAGAAGTGAAGTCGTAAATTCATATCGACACCACGAATCATCATGTGTGGCAGTGGTATCCACGAACAAATGGCGCACGTCATCGCGAACAGTGGGGTGAATGAATGCGCATTTCCGGGAAGCGAATTCCCGAGCGGGATCACAGGCGGTGTGATGCGGCGAGCAGAGCTCGCGTGTAATCGTTTCGCGGTTCGTCGAATATTTCGGCCGCCGGCCCGTATTCCACGACCCGCCCCTCGTGCAGGACCGCGAGATGCGTGCACAGTCGGCGCGCCACGGCCAGATCGTGGGTGATGAAGATCAGGGCGGTGCCGGTCTCGATCCGGATCTGTTCGAACAGATCCAGGATCTGCGCTCCGATGGTGACATCGAGCGCCGACACCGGCTCGTCGGCGACGATCAGTTCGGGTTCGACGGCCAGCGCGCGGGCGATCGCGACCCGCTGCCGCTGTCCCCCGGACAGTTCCGCCGGGCGGCGGCTCCGAACCGCCGGTTCGAGCCCTACGGCGGTGAGCAGACCGTCGATCCGGCCCGCGCGCGTCCGCCGCACGGGCAGGGCCTCACCGATGATGTCGGCGACGGCCCAGCGAGGATCGAAGGCGCTGAGCGGGTCCTGATCGATGAGCTGGATCCGGCGCCGTAACGGCCGGCGTTGCCGCTCCCGCAGCGCGCTCCACGGGCCGCCCGCGTAGCCGACGGTCCCGGCATCCGGGATGAGATGGGCGAGTGCGAGGGCCGCGAGTGTGCTCTTCCCGGAACCGGATTCGCCGATGATGCCCAGCGCCTCACCCGGATACACCTGTAGCGAGACCTCGTCGACGGCGGTGCGCGACCGTCCGTTCGGCGCGCGGTATCGGTATGTCACCGAACTGAATTCCAGCAGCGGAGTCTCGCCGTGGGCCGGGGCGAGCGGCACCGGGACCGCGGCCGTGACCGGCTCTCGATGCTCCGCGGGGTGCAGGCAGCGCACGGTTCGCCCGTCCTCGAGTTCGATCGGTGCCGGAAGCGCTTCCCGGCACCGATCCTCGGTGAGCGGGCAGCGGCCGGCGAACGGGCAACCGGTGCTCGCCGGCGCGGACCACGGCCGGGTCCCGGCCCGATGGCGCAGGCCGTCGACCCGGGGCGCGGCGGACAGCAGCTCCGCCGTGTACGGGTGCGCTGGGGCGGCGAGAACCGCTGCCGCGGAACCGTGTTCGACCACCACGCCGGCGTACATGACCGCGACCGTGTCCGCCAGCGTCGCCACCACGGCCAGGTCGTGGCTGATCAGCAGAATCGCGGTGCCCGCGTCCCGGTGGTCGCGCAGCAGATCGAGGATCTGCGCCTGCACGCCGACATCCAACGCGGTGGTCGGTTCATCTGCGATCAGCAGGTCGGGCCGCCCCGCGATGGCCGAGGCGATCAGGGCGCGCTGCCGCAGCCCACCCGACAGCTCGTGCGGGAACTGCAACAGTCGCTCCTCCGGATCCGGAATGCCGACGCGGTCGAGCAGATCCAGCACCGCGTCGTCGAGTTCCTCGGGCCGGACCAGGCGGTGCACCTCCAGCGGCTCGGCGACCTCGTGTCCCACCCGCCGCAGCGGGTCCAGCGACGTCAGCGCGTCCTGGAGTACCAGTGCGATCCGCCGTCCGCGCAGGGCACGCCACTGCCGCCGGGACAGGGTGAGCAGCGCGGTGCCGTCGAGCTCGAGCCGTTGCGCACGCACGGTCGCGCGCGGACCGGCGAGTCCGAGCAGGGCCCGTGCGGTGACGCTCTTGCCGGACCCGGACTCGCCGACCAGGGCCAGGCAGTGGCCGCGGTCGAGCTCGAGGTGCAGGTCCCGGACCGCCGGCGTTCCGGCGAAGTCAACGGCGAGTCCACGGACCCGCAGTAGTGGTTCGGTCATCGAGATCTCCCATCGTCCACGCGGGTGCCCAGCGCCCGCCCGGCCACGCTGATCGATAGCACCGTCGCGGTCACGGCGAGCGCCGGGAACACGGCCGGCGCCCAAGCCACCGACAGGTAGTCGCGCGACTGCGCCAGCATCGAACCCCATTCGGGGGTAGCGGAATCAGGTCCCAGGCCCAGGAAGCTCAGCGAGGCGCCGACGATAATCGCGACGCCGATGTTGGGCACCACGACCCCCATCAGCGGCAGCAGCACGTTCGGCACGATATGCACGAGCGCGACCTGCCAGGTCGGGCGGCCCAGATCGGTGGCCGCCCGCACGTAGGCGAACCGCCGGACCAGGTGCGCGCGGATGCGCACCAGCCGGGCGAAACCCGGCGCGAGGGCGACCGTGACCGCGATCGTCATGTTCCAGCGGCCCGGCCCCAGCGCGGCCACCATCAGCAGCGCCAGCAGCAATGTCGGGAACGACAACAGCACATCGGCTGTCCGCATGGCGAGCTGGTCGGTCACCCGCCCGCCCAGCGCCGCCACCAGCCCCCAGCCCGTCCCCACCAGGGTCGCCAGCACGGTTCCCCCGACGCCCACCAGCAGCGACGCCCGCGTGCCGTACACCACCCGGGCGTAGACGTCGCGCCCGAGCCAGTCGGTGCCGAAAACGTGTACGGCACTGGGACCGTGCAAGGCGGCACCGGGATCGATGCGGTCCGGGGAACCCGCCAGCACACTGGGCGCTACCGCCGCCAGCACCGCGACCACCAGCACCGCGAGCGCCACCGCGGCCGCGGCCCGCGCGGTCATCAGGCCACCTCCCGGATCCGCGGGTCGATGACCCGGTACGTGACGTCGAGCGCGATGCCGATCAGAGAGAACACGGCCGCGGTGAGGACGACGACCCCGGTCACGACCGGATAGTCCCGGGCGCGGACCGCATCGACGAGCAGCTGCCCGAGGCCGGGGCGCGCGAACACGTTCTCCACCACCACGACTCCGCCGAGCAGATTGCCGAGCATCCAGCCGGACAGCGTGAGCACCGGAGCGGCGGTGTGCCGCAACGCGTGCCGGATCCGGACCCGGAGCTCACCGGCGCCGCGGGCGCGGGCGGTGAGGGTGAACGGCTGCGCCAGCGCCTGTTCGATCCCGTCGCGGGCGACCTGCGAGAGCATGGCCGCCGTGGCGAGCGCCAGCGTCACCCACGGCAGGACGAGACCGCGAATTCCGTTGTCCCCGATCACCGGGAACAGGTGCCAGTGGAACGAGAAGAGCGCGAGCAACCCGATCCCGAGCGCGAAGGTCGGGACGGACATCAGCAGGAACTCGGTGGTGCGGGCGACCGCCCGCGGTCGCCGTCGGCCCGAGGTGAGCAAGGCGGTCGTGAGGGCCAGCGCCAGACCGGACGCCAGCCCGCCGATCGCGACTTCCACAGTCGGCCAGAGCCGCTCGGCCACGGCGCTCAGGACGGGCCGGTGCTGCTG
This sequence comes from Nocardia stercoris, assembly GCF_003696265.1. Taxonomy (GTDB): domain Bacteria; phylum Actinomycetota; class Actinomycetes; order Mycobacteriales; family Mycobacteriaceae; genus Nocardia; species Nocardia stercoris. The sequence goes on from NZ_RFFH01000007.1 coordinate 15,241, forward strand.
GTAGGAGGTGCCGAGGTCGCCGCCGGCCAGTCGCTTCAGGAACCCGGTGTACTGCACCAGGATCGGTCGGTCGAAACCGTACTCGGCGCGGATCTCGGCCAGCACCTGCGGTGAGGTCCGCGCGGCCACCCCGCCCGCGATGGCGCGTGCGGGATCGCCCGGTATCAGATGTAATCCGATGAAGGCCGCCGTGGCGACGCCCCATACGACGACGACGGCTTGCAGGATCCGGCCGGCCAGCCAGCGGAGGCTGCCCGGTCCCTGGGTCAGTTCGCGAGCCATGTGTCGTAGAACCTCGGATAGGTCTGCGCGTCCCAGGTCACACCGCGGATCGAGGTCGAGACACCGTAGGACGCCACCGCGCTGTAGATCGGGACGACGAACGTCTGCTTCAGCACCTCGTGCTGGACGGAGGCGTAGTCCGCGGCGGCCCGGCCGGCGTCGGTGGTCACGTCCGCGTCCGTCAGCCAGCCGTCGATCTGCGGTGAATTCACCAGGGCCATATTCGATCCCGAATGGGCGAAGGTATTCGTCGAGAAGAACGCGAACCGCAGGACGTCCGGGGTGGGGCTGACGGAATTACCGTCGACGATGTCGTAGTCGCCACCGGACAGATAGCGTTCGATATAGGTGCCGGTCTCGGCATCCGGCCGCTGGATCTCGATGCCGACGTCCTTGGCCTGGGCGCGGATACCGTCGGCGACGACCGTGCGCTGGTCGCGTTGACCGTCGATCCAGTTCGGCCACACCAGCGACAGCCGGGCGCCGTTCTTCACCCGGTAGCCGTCGGAGTCCACCTGGTTCCAGCCCGCTTGATCGAGTAGGTGTTTCGCCGCGGCGGGATCGTAGGTGGGCAGTTCGCTGCCGGCGGTCGGGTCGTAGTCGGCGGTGGCACGGCTGATCGGGCTGTCGGCCACCGGGTAGCGGCCGAAATAGATGCTGCCCACCAGTTTCCGGACGTCGATGGCCGCGGCGAGCGCGCGCCGGACGGCGGGATCGCGTAATGGTCCGTGGGTCTGGTTGAGGTAGAGGCTGTAGGTCAGCCCGGGCGACTCGACGTCGTGCAGGGCCAGGCCGGACCGGCCCTGCAGCGAGTTCGCGGAGACGGGCGGCACGCCGTTGATCCCGTGCAGCTCACCGCTGGTGAGCGCGCCGACGCGGGTCGAGTCCTCCCCGATGAAGTCGAATTGGAGTCGGTCGAGGTAGGCCGGGCCGGTGTGCGCGGCGCCGGTGGGTGGCGAGTCGTAGCCGTCGTACCGAACCAGGATCTCGCTGTGCCCCGGATCGTTTCGGTCGAACCGGAACGGACCGGTGCCGACCGGCCGGTAGTCGGCCTCGCCGGCGGCCAGGGCCTTCGGGCTCTGGATGCCCAGGCCGGTGGTGGACAGCGCCGAGAGGAACGGGCGGAACGGCTGTTTCAGCACGACGTCGACGGTGTGGGTGTCCACGATCCGGGTCTCCTGGTAGGCGGCGAGCAGGGACGACGACGAGGTGGACTTCGTCTTGGGGTCGAGGATGTGGTCGAAGGTGGCGACGACGGCGGTGGCGTCGAAGGGGGTGCCGTCGTGGAAGGTGACTCCCTCGCGCAGGGTGAACCGGTAGGTGCGGCCGTCCGGGGACACCGTCCAGCCGGTGGCCAGCCAGGGGCTGAAGGTATCGGGACCGGTCTGCGCGACCAGCGAGTCGAAGATGTTGCGGTCGATGAGATGGGTGACATCGGTGGACGAGCCGGCCGGGTCCAGCGATACCTGGGTGCCGGCGACACCGAAATGGAGGGTGCCGTGGTGGACCGGCGTGGCGGCGGTTCCGCCGGACCGGCCGGTCGATATCGCGGCGTATACCCCGGCCGCCACCGCGATTACGACCACTGCGATGGCGATCCAGCGGCGGCGGGGGCCACGCAACCGGCTTTTCCGGCGACGAGGTTCGGGACCGTTCTCTTGTACATCCGTCATGTTCCAATTCCAGTGCAGCCGAGCTCGTAAATCACCAATTGCGTTCTGCCCGAACATATTTCGTCAATCGAGCGGCCGTTCACGGCGCGAATGCGGGCGCGGACGAACGGGCCCATTCCGCGAATGTCCGTGGCGCACGACCCAGGACCCGCTCCACATCCGGACTCGGTCGCAGTTCTTCGGCCGTGGGATTTCCGAGCAGTTCCAGCACGCCCCGGGCCACCGGCTCGGGCATGGTCTCGGCCATTCCGAACAAGGCTTGCTCATAGGACAATTCGACGAAATCCACCGGTTGCCCGATCGCCGCGCCGATCGCCGCCGCCTGCCGCCGGGGAGAGACCAGTTCCGGGCCGAGCAACAGGTAGGTCTGTCCCAGATGCTCCGAATCGACCAAAGCCCGCGCGGCGACCTCCGCGATATCGGCCGGGTGAATCGTCCGCAGGCCGGTATCCGCGAACGGCGCCGCGACCGTGCGGGTCGCGCGGACCTGGGGTGCCCACGCCAGCGCGTTGGAGTGGAAACCACCAGGCCGCAGGATCGTCCAGTCCAGGTCCGCGTCCCGGACCGCGGCCTCGAAGTCGCGCAACCGCTGATGCGAGATCAGCTCCGGACGGGTGGCGGCCGCCTGGGACGACAGCAGCACGACCCGGCGCACCCCGGCGGTCTTGGCGACGTCGAGCACCTCCTGCGGGTCGACGCCGCCGAAATGCTGGGCGCCCGCGATCATCAGGAACAGCGCGTCGGCGCCGTCGAGAATCTCGCGCAGGGCCGAGCTGTCGGAGAGTTCCGCGGTGCGGTGCGGCACTGCGGGCGGTTCGGCCGGGGTGATCCCCCGGGACACGGCGACCACCTGCTCCCCCGTGGCGACGAGGGCGGGGACCAGGACGCGGCCGACATTGCCGGTGGCTCCGGTGACAACGATCATGATGGTGCTCCTTTTCAGGGTGCGGACACCGCCGCCGAGGCGACATCCGGTGCGATGCGACGGGAGAATCCGGTCAGGACCTGGCCGGGGCCGAGTTCGAGCAGTTCGTCGTAACCGTCCGCGACGGCCCGGCGGACGGTGTCCACCCAGCGCACCGGCGCCAGCAACTGCCCGCGCAGCAGGTCGCGGATCTCGGCGGGGTCGGTGACGTAGTCGGCGGTCACCGCGCTGAGCACGGGAATCGCGGGCGGCCGGAACTCGTAGCGGTCCAGCTCGGCACCGAAGTCGGCGGCGATGTCGGCCATGAGCCGGCTGTGGAACGGTCCGCCGACCTTCAAGCGGACGGTCTTGACCGCGCCGGCGGCCTTGGCGAGCTGTTCCAGCTCACCGACGGCGACCTCGTGCCCGGACACCACGACCTGGGTGGGCTGGTTGTGGTTGGCCACCTCCACGCTGCCGGAATCAACTGTGGCGCAGAGCTTTTCGATGCTCTCCACGTCGAGGCCGAGCACGGCGCTCATCGCGCCGGCGCTGCGCGCGGAAGCCTCGGCCATCAGTTCGCCGCGGCGGCGCACCAGCCGCAGCACCGATTCCTCGTCGAGCACGCCCGCCGCGGCCAGCGCGGTGAACTCGCCGAGACTGTGCCCGGCGACCGCGTCGGGCCGTTGCGTACGTGCCGCCAGCAGGGCCAGACTGGTCGCCACCACCGCCGGCTGGGTGACCTCGGTGGCCCGCAACTCCTCGGCTGTGCCGTCCACGCAGAGCGTGCTCAGCGGCAGCCCGAGAATCTCGTCGGCCCGCCGGAAGACCGCCGCCGCCGCCGGGTGGTCGACGATCCAGGCGGCCATCCCCGGACGTTGCGAACCCTGCCCGGGGAACAGGCCGAGGGTGTTCATCGCGCGTCCACCGTGGCCGTGGCGTAGTGCCGGAAGCGGTCGCCGGTGGCGGGCTTGCCCTGCTCGAGCGCCCGGTGACCGCCCTGGGCCAGCAGTTCCTCCCAGATCTCCTCGATGTGGGCGGTGTGCAACTCCACCGAAACCCATTCCGACAGTACGAAGATGCTCGTGTCGTCGGCACTGACATGCATGTGGGCGGCGATGCCGCCCGGATAGTCGCGGCGCGTGCCGGCCTTGGCCTCCTCCGCCGCCAGCATGGCGTCGATCTTCCCGCGTCCCGATTCCCCCGGTTCCACGGCGAAGAAGGCGACCGGGAAGCAGTACGCGGGCGGCGGCGGCGAGGGCACACCACCGCCGGGAACCGTGCGATACAGGTGGTAGGCGGTCGGCGCCTCGGCCGCGAAGCCCGCGGGCACGAGGACCCCACCGGCGTCGAGCGCCGGCTCCTGGGCCCACTGCGAATAGACGAGCACCGAGCGGCCGTCGATATTGCCGAAGCAGCTGACCGCCGCCAAGGTGTCCGGCCAGTCCAGCCGGTTCCAGTGCGCCACGACGGCGTCGGCGATACGGTCCTGGTCCTCGACGCCGGTGGCCGGGATCTCGATCGAGAGCGCGGCGGCCACGCCGGGCCGGGCGATCAGTGGGCGGGCGTCGAATGCGACGGTCATGGTCGACTCCTTGGTGCCGAAACCGGTTCGGCGGTGAGGGTGCGGAACAGGTGATAGCGGCGGAACCCGATCGGCCGTACCCCGGGCAGCCCGGTCGAGGTGCGCAGGGTGGCCTGCCGGGTCGAGCCGGCCAGGAATTCGATATGGGCCTCGTCGGAGACCCATTCGGCGTAGTTGAGCACACGGGTGCCGTCGAGGCTGGCGTGGAAATTGGCCGACAGCATGCCGGGTGGCGTGGCACCGGCCTCGAGGGTCGCGATGAGCGAATCGATGATGGCCCGCTGCCGGTCCGGCCCGTCCACGTCGAACATCGCGACGATCATGCAGCCGGGATCGCCGGTCTCGGTGGTCACGAGGCTGCGCTGTACCCGATACTCCACGGCCTCCGACCGGGCGGCGCCGGTCAGGCTGTGGACGAACGCGCGATAGTCCGCGGCCGCGGTCGCTCGGGCATAGGTGAGTACCGTGTCCTCTTCGACGCTCAGATAGCCACTGAACGAACGGAATTCGGGCGGCCACGGCGTCCGCTGCCACTGCTCGGTGACTTCGGCGAGCAGGGCGTGACCGTGGGTCACGTCGGGCACGTGGCGATGGCCGACGAACACCGCGGGGGCGTCGGCCCGGCGGATCCGCGGCATGACCTGCGACGGCGTGACGGTGTGGGGCATGGGAATCTCTCCGTCTCAGCGCTCGTAGGGCCGGTCGAGGCGGGCCGCGCGCAGGGTTCGTCCCCACCAGACCAGGCGGTCCAACATGCCCTTGGCAGCCGCGGCACTCCCCTCCCGATCCCGGGGCAGGTCGCCGTCGAACGCCTCCCACACCTGGTGGAAGCTCAGCGATTCGCGGACCGTCACCCCGTGCAGTTCGGCCACGATGTGGCGCAGGTGCTCGACCGCGCGCAGCCCGCCGCTCATGCCGCCGTAGGACACGAACCCGACCGGTTTGGCGGCCCACTCGGCGTACACCCAGTCCACGGTGTTCTTCAGCGCGGCCGGCAGGGTGTGGTTGTACTCGGGGGTCACGATGACGTAGGCGTCGGCGGCGGCGATCCGCGCGGCGAGGGCTTCGTGAATGCGGGTGGTCTCCGGGTCGGCGAACTGCCCGGGCGCCGGAATCACCAGGGGCAGTGGGTAATCGAGCAGATCGATCACGTCCACGTGGAAGCCGCCGTGGGTCCGGGCCTCGTCGGCGAACCAGCGCGCGACGGTCGGGCCGACCCGGCCGTCGCGGACGCTGCCCACGATCACGGCGAGTTCGAGCGGTGCGGACTGCTGTTCGGCCGCAAGGGTTTCGGTGCTGGTCACGGTTGCCTCCAGGATTCGGCGTGGCGCGGGACGAGGCTCGGGGCGAGACCTCCGGACGGATCGGATGTGCGACGGGCGACCAGTTCCGCGGCGGCGACTACCACCCCGGCGACACCGACGACGGCGATGACCGTCGCCGCGGCGCGGTGGGATCCGCTCAGCGCGACGGTGATCGGCAGCAGCAGCGCGGCGCCGAGCTGGACACCGGCCTGATAGAACGGGATCGCGGCAGGCCGCCGCTCGACCGCGAGGGTCGCGGTCGCCTGCATGTTCAGCGCCGCGAACGACAGCACGAAGCCGGCTTCCACCAGCAGCAGGACCGGCAGCACATCCCACAGGTAGGACCCGGATCCGGGCCGGGCCAGGAACCACAGTTCGCCGGTCGCCGCCGCGACCGCACCGGCGAAGATCGGCCGGGCCGTACCGGTCCGGGCCACCAGCCGGCCGGCGAACGGCGTCGCGACCGTCAACGGCAGGCTGGCCGGGAGGAGGGCGAGGGCGATCTGCCACGCCGGGTGGCCGTGATCGGCCAGCCGGGCGGTGATCAGCAGCAGCAGACTGACATACGCCCCGTTGAGGGTCGCGGCGCCGAGCGCCGAGCGGACCAGCGTCGGATTCCGCGGCGGCGACCATACCCACGGTGCGCGGGCGGCCGCGGCGGCGGGAAAGACCCGCCCGCCCAGGACCAGCAGCGCGGCCGCGATCGGCGCCGGAAACAGCAGCACCAGATGCCAGTTCAGCGCCGCGAGTCCGCCGGACAGCAACAGCCCGGTGGTGAACCCGGCCGCGCCGAACAGCGCGTAGATCGAGATCGCCCGCCGCTGTTCGGGGCCGGCCGGGTACTCGGCCATGATCACGGCCAGCCCGGCCGGGGCCGTGGCCGCCGCGGCCGCGCCCTTGAGGACCCGGCACGCGACGAGCAGCCCCACGCTGTCGGTACTTCCGCCCACGACCGAGGCGAGGACGAACAGCCCCATCGCGCCCAGATACACCGGCCGCCGCCCGAACCGCGCGACGACGGCCGGACCCGACACCAGCACCAGCGCGAACCCGAGCGCGAACCCGCTCATCAGCCACTGCGCCGTCCCCAGCGACAGCCCGAGGGCGCGCGCGATGCCGGGCAGCGCCGGCAGCACGATGGACACCTCGATGGCGTCGAGAATCATGTTGCCCGACAACACGATCAGCAGCAGCGGGGACGGCCGGGCGGGCCCGTGGTCAGCCACCGCGCACCGCCTCCACGCCGAACCGCTTCTCCAGCAGCGGCGGCAGCTGCTCGCTGACCAGCTCGATGTTGCGGGTCACCAGGTCGTCCGGCATTCCGGCGATATCGGCCCAGAAGATCAAGTGCCGCAACGGCAGTCCGGCCGTGCGCTGGTGGATGCGCTCGGCGGCCTGTTCCGGGGTGAGGATCTCGAGCAGCCCCCAGGAGCCGTCCGGATTCGCTCGCCGCAGATCCGCCGGTTGCAGGGTGGGCGGGGCCGGCGCGTCGGTGCCCTCGACCGACTTGCGGCGGTAGGAGTTCATCTGGTGGGCCAGGTGCGGGGCGACCCTGGCCCAGGCGGCCTCCGGGTCGTCGGCCAGCAGCACGGGCAGCAGGTCGGACACTCGGGCCGTGTCCGGGTCGTGGCCGCCCTCGATCAGGCCGTCGCGGTAGATCGGGAACAGCTCGTGCGAGATGTGCAGCAGCCCGATGCCGAGCCGCCCGGCCAGGCGGGCGCCGCGGGGTCCGTAGAACCCGCCCCACACCGGAACCGGCTGCTGGACCGGTCCGGGGGTGACACCGCCGGTCTCCCACAACCGCCGCACCTCGGCGATCGTCTCCCCGGTCCGGGCGAAGCGGCGGCCGAATTCGGCGTCGAAGAGCCGGTATTCGGGAACGCGGTAGCCGGCGCCGAGCCCCAGTTCCAGCCGGCCGCCGCTGATCAGGTCGACGATCGCGGCCTCCTCGGCGAGTTGCGCCGGTTTCCGCAATGCCGGGAGCACCACAGCGGTGCCGATGCGGACCCGGCGGGTGCGGGCCGCGGCGGCGGCCGCGAAGGTGAGCGGCTGGGGCAGGTAGCCGTCCTCGAACAGGTGGTGTTCGGTGAACCAGACCCCGCCGGCACCGCGCCGGTCGGCCTCCTCGCACAGTTCGAGGGTGCGGGCGTACCGGTCGGCCCAGGGCCGCTGCCAGGGTTCGGGATTGCGCAGGTCGAAGAGCAGTCCGACATCCATGAGTACTCGTTCCTTCATCGGCGGGCGGCGGAGGTGGTCCACGCCCGGGGATCGGTGAACGCGGGGTGGCGTTCGGGACGGCGCCAGCGCGCGGCGGTGCGTGGCGGCGCGGATTCCGCTGCGCCGGAACGGGTTCTGGCATACAGCAGCGCGGTGAGCACACCGAGTTCCTCGAGGTCCGGGTGGCCCTTCTCGACCCGCAGGAACGGCGGCGTCGCGGCGCTCATTGCGGCGGGTTGCCGTGCTTGCGGCGCGGCAGATCGGTGTCCTTGCCCTGCAACATCGCGAAGGCCCGGATGAGGACGGCCCGGGTGTCGCGCGGGTCGACGACGTCGTCGACCAGGCCCCGTTCCGCGGCGTAGTAGGGGTGCACGAGTTCCCGGCGGTATTCGGCGATCTTCGTGTCCCGCACGGCCGCCGGGTCGGCCGCGCCGGCGATCTCGCGGCGGAACACCACGTCCGCGGCCGCCTCGGCACCCATGACGGCGATCTCGTTGGTCGGCCAGGCCAGCGCGAGGTCGGCGCCGATGGACAGCGAGTCCATCACGATGTACGCGCCGCCGTAGGCCTTGCGCAGGATCAGCGAGACACGCGGCACCGTGGCATTGCAGTAGGCATAGAGCAGTTTCGCGCCGCGCCGGATGATGCCGGCGTGTTCCTGGTCCACCCCGGGCAGGAAGCCCGGTACGTCGACGAGGGTGAGCAGCGGGATGTTGAAGGCGTCGCAGAACTGTACGAACCGGGCGCCCTTCTCGCTGGCGTCGATGTCGAGCACCCCGGCCAGCACCAGCGGCTGGCTGGCCACCACACCCACCACCTGCCCGTCGAGCCGGGCCAGCGCGCACACCAGGTTTCCGGCCCACTGCGCGTGGACTTCCAGATACTCACCGTCGTCGACGGTTTCGGTGATGACGTCACGAATGTCGTAGGGGCGGCCGCCGTCCACCGGCACGGTGTCGAGCAGGGCGTCGGTCGGGCGGTCCGCGGCATCCGTGGTGAAGGCGACCGGAGGCAGGTCCCGGTTGTTCGACGGCAGCAGCGACAGCAGCACCCGGACCTCGGCGAGGCAGGTGTCCTCGTCGTCGTAGACGAAATGCGCTACGCCCGAGGCAGTTCCGTGTACGTCGGCCCCGCCCAGTTCGTTGTGCGTCACCTGGGCGCCGGTCACCGCGCGTACCACGTCGGGCCCGGTGATGAACATCTGCGAGATGTCCCGGACGGCGAACACGAAATCGGTGAGCGCCGGCGAGTAGGCCGCGCCGCCCGCGCACGGGCCCAGCATGACGCTGATCTGCGGGATGACCCCCGAGGCCCGGGTATTGCGGCGGAAGATCCCGCCGTAACCGGCGAGCGCGGCGACACCCTCCTGGATCCGCGCGCCCGCACCGTCGTTCAGCGAGATCAACGGCGCACCGGCGGTGAGCGCCATGTCCATGATCTTGTGGATCTTCTGCGCGTGCGCCTCGCCGAGCGCGCCGCCGAAGATACGGAAGTCGGTGGCGTAGACGAAGACGGTCCGCCCGTCTACCGCGCCCCAGCCGGTGATCACGCCGTCGGTGTAGGGGCGGCGCGTCTCCAGGCCGAACCCGGTGGCGCGGTGCCGGCGCAGTGGTTCGACCTCGACGAAAGTGCCCGGGTCGAGCAGCTTCTCGATGCGCTCGCGCGCGGTGTACTTGCCCTTGTCGTGCTGGCGATCGGTGGCCGTGGGATCGGGTCCGAGTCGCGCGTCGCGTTTGCGTTCGCCGAGTTCGGCCACGCGATCGGCGATGGTGTCGGGTTCGTGCAGGAGGGTCATCGCATATCCTTCCGGTGCCTCGGGGCGGGTCAGCCGAGCAGAGTGCCGCCGGTGGCGTCGACGAAACTGCCGGTGATCCAGCGGGCCTCGTCGGTGGCCAGGAAAGCGACGACATCGGCGACGTCGCCCGCCTCGCCGACTCGTTTGAAGGCCGAGAGCTGCGCCATCTGCTCGACGGCCTCGGGGATGTCGAACAGCGCGCTGCCGTTGTTGGTGATGCCGGGCGCGACGCTGTTGACGGTGATGCCGCGCGGCGCCAGGTAGCGGGCGAAGTGCAGGGTCAGTTGTTCGATCGCGCCCTTGGTCATCGCGTAGGCCGCCTGGTCCGGGTTGGCGAACCGGGTGAGGCCGGACGAGATGTTCACGATCCGCCCGCCGATGGGCAGCAGGGGCAGCGCCCGTTGCACGATGAAGAACGGCGCCTTGGCGTTGACGGCGAAGAGCCGGTCGAAGTCCTCGGGGGTGACGTCCTCGGGCGTGACGCCGTCGGGGGTGGTGGTGCCGGCGTTGTTGACCAGGATGTCGAGCCGGGTGTCGCCGGTGCGCTCCTTGAGCCCCTGTTCGAGGCCGAGGAACAACTGGTGGACCCCGCCCGGCGCGCCGAGCTCGGCTTGGACGGAAAAGGCTCGGCCACCGTCGTTCTCGATGGATTCGACGGTCTCTCGGGCGGCGTCGGCGTTGCCGGCGTAGTGCACGGCGACCAGCGCGCCCTGGGCGGCGAGCCGCTGTGCGATGGCGCGGCCGATGCCGCGACTGGACCCGGTGACCAATGCGGTCTTCGAACTGCCCATGATGTCTGACTCCTCTGTACTGGGGGTGCCGCCGGTTCCCGGTCCGGCAGGCGGGTGGTCTTCGGTGCCGAGACCGGCGATCGTGCGCGCGAGATGCGCACGGACGGAATCGAACTCGAGCAGTTCGGCGAACAGCTCGCGGACGGGTTCGACCTCCGGGCCGCCGAGCAGCAGGACGGTCTGCGCGGCGATATCGCTCAGGGTGCGGGCACCGTCGCGGTGGCGGGCGCGGTGGTAGCCGTCGAGTCCGTCTACGTTCCGCAGGATCCGGGCCACGAGGCGTCCGCCGAGGTCGGCGGCGTCGCGCAGCCCGAGGTTCAGGGCCTGGCCGCCGACCGGCATCTGGCGGTGCGCCGCGTCCCCGGCGAGCAGGACCCGCCCGCGCCGGTACTCGGTGACCTGTCGGTTGGTGTTGTCGAACGCGTTGCGCCACAAGGGCGTTCCGTGTCCGATCGCCTCGCCGGTGACCGCCGCCCAGGCAGCGGCGATCTCGGCGAAGGAGGGTTCGGTGCGGTCCCGCGGGGTGGCGCCGTAGACGTGCACCATGACCCGGGTACTGCCGTCGGGCCAGCGTGCGGCGGTGGCCAGCCCGTGCGGCAGCCGCTCGAATCGCCGTGCCGGAACGTCGATTCCGGCGACGTCCGCGCGCAGCATCTCCTTGGTGGCCGAGCGGCCGGCGAATTCGAAACCGGCCAGGTCCCGGACCGTGCTGCGCTCGCCGTCGCAGCCGACCAGATACGCCGCGGTGAACGTGTGCCGGTGCCGGTGCGGGTCGACGGCCGTCACCCGGACGAGATCGCCGGTGTCCACCAGTTCGGTGACCCGCCGCCCACGCAACAGCAGGGCACCGGCCTGCGCCGCCCGCTCGGCCAGCACCGCTTCCAGCCGGGTCTGCGGGCATTTCCATTGCCCCGCGAACGGATCGGCCGGTGCGGCGGCGGTCAGGTCGAGCCGAAGCCCGCCGAAGTGGCCGGGACCGCCGTCCGGTAGCGGCCCGAGCCGGTCCAGCACGCCGCGGTCGGCGAGCAACCGCATCGTGCGAGTGTGCAGGGTGGAGGCCCGCGACTCGGTCATCGGCGCGATCAGCTGTTCCAGCACGGTGACCCGGACGCCACCGGCCGCGAGATCACCGGCCAGCAGCAACCCGGCCGGACCGGCACCGACGACGATGACGTCGGTGCCGGTGGCGTGCGGGCCCGGCACGACTCACCGCCGTTCTTCGGCGTAGGTCTTGGCGTGTGCCAGCGTGGCGCGGCTGTTGTTGCCCAGCGCGTCCCGGACGAACTGCCGCGCCCGCTCCACATCGGCGTCGGGACCCAGGACCTCGGTGATGCGGTCGGCCGCGATGATCACCGTGTGCTGGGACGAGGCCGTGGTGACACCGTCGGCGTCCTCCTGGATCTCCCAGTACCCGGTGTGCAGGTCCATCAGCGCCGGCAGCGTGGTCTGCTTGTAGGCGATCTTGTTGTGCGGGAAGCAGACTCGCACGGATTCGGTGAGGTGGCTGGAGCCGTCGCGGGTCCGGGTCTCCATCCGCAGCACCTGAAGTCCCGGCGTGTCCTCGGTCAGTTCGACCGCGGCCACGTGCGGTAGGCGCTCGGTCCAGCGGTCCGCCTCGTTGATGAAGTCGAAGACGTCCTTCGCCGCGCCGGCGATCCGCACCGAGTCGACGAACGAGATCGTGAGCTCCGCACGCTGCACGGCGGCTTCGACGGCAGCCTTCAGCCCGGGCAGTTCCGCCCGGCTGTTCTCGTCGACCGCCTGCTCGATCCAGGTCAGGCCCTCCGGGTCGTCGTCGATCGCGCGATAGGTGTGCAGCAACCGCAGCTCGGTCGAGTCCGCGCCGCGCGGTTCGATGATCCACGTGCCGCCCATCTCGGCGACGGGCGGCGCGGACACCTCCTGCCGGAACGTGATCCGCAGGCCCTCGGGATCCAGGACACGGCGCGACACCCAGTTCTTTGCCTCGCCGTTGGCGGTGGCCCAGATGCGGATGCGTTCCTCGTTGCCGATCTGTTCCACCCGATCGACGTAGACCGAGGGCGGGAACAGCCGCGGCCAGTTCTCGACCTCGGCGAGCAGGCGGTACACCTCCGCCGCCGGTGCCGCCACGGTGACGCTGTGTTCGACCTCGCGAGTCGGCGTACTCATATCCACTCCTTGCCGTATGCGATGAGGTGACGGAATGCGGTGCGGGACATCAGAAGTTGCCCAGCCCGCCACAGACGTTGAGCGCCTGCGCGGTGATGGAGGCGGCCAGATCCGAGGCCAGGTAGCCGACCAAGCCGGCCACTTCCTCGGGCGTCGAGTAGCGGCCGAGCGGGATCTTCGCCTGGAACTTCTCCAGGATCGCGTCCTCGCTGGTCTGCCAGGCTTCGGCGTACCCGGCCCGGACCCGTTGCGCCATCGGCGTTTCCACATAGCCGGGGCAGACGGCGTTGACGGTGATCCCGGTCGGGGCCAGCTCGTTGCCGAGGGCCTTGGTGAAGCCGACGACCCCGTGTTTGGACGCCGAGTACGGTGCGCCGAGTACGACGCCCTGCTTGCCGGCGGTGGAGGCGATATTGATGATCCGGCCGCGGTCCTTGGCGTTCATGCCGCCGGTGGTGAGCACTTCGCGGGTCACCAGGAAGACGCTGTGCAGATTGGTGGCGATGACGTCGTACCAGAGGTCGTCGGCGATGTCGGCGGTCACGCCGCCGCCGCTGCGGCCGGCGTTGTTGACCAGCACGTCGATCGGCCCGAACCGCTCCACGACGGTGCGCACCAGCGCCGAGATGTCCTCCCCCGAGCGGACGTCGGCGGTGGCGCCGTCGACGTCGTGGCCTTCGGCGCGCAGGGTATCGACGGTGGCGGTGACGGCGTCCTTGTCACGGGCGCAGAGGAATACGCGGTGTTCCTGCTCGGCGAGGCGGCGCGCGGCGGCCAGGCCGATTCCACTGGTCGAGCCGGTGACCAGGGCCACCCGGTTGGCTGTGGGCATGACAGTTCTCCTTTTCGGTCCGTGGCCGGGGTTCAGGGCGCTTGCGCGTCGGCGAGCAGGGCGGTGTTGACGAGATCGACCAGTTGCTGTGGGGTCGTCGCGGCCACTACGGCGTCGTCGTCGAGGGTGACGCCGAATTCGCGTTTGATCCGGCTGGTGGTCTCCAGCAGCGCGAGCGATTCGTAACCGAGGGTCTCGAATTCGATCTCGGCGAAGTCGCCGTCCAGACCGGCGCTGTCGCCGGATCCCTCGCGCAGGATTCGCCGGAGGTCCTCGAGGGTGAATTGTGTTGCCATGTCGGTCCTTTCGTCGAGTGCTACCGGCCGCGCACGACCAGCGCGGAATTGAATCCGCCGGAGCCGCGGGCCAGGATCAGTGCCGTGCGCACCGGCGCCGGGCGCGCGGCGGTGACCAGGTCGAGCTCGTATTCCGCGGCGAGCGCCGAGCCGATCGTGGGCGGGATGACCTCGTCACGGATCGACAGGAAAGCGGCTGCCACATCGAGCGGCGCGGCGCCCGAATACAGCCGTCCCGTCATGGTTTTGGGCGCGGTGACCGGTACCCCCCGGGGCCCGAACACCCTGGTGATCGCGGTGGCCTCGATCCGGTCGAGTTCGGGATCGCCGGCGGCGTCGGCGAACACCACGTCGACCTCGGCGGCCGTGATACCCGCATCAAGCAGCGCGACCTCGATGGCGCGCCGCAGTCCCGGCTCGCACCCACTGCCCGGCCGCGCGTCGACGGTGGCGGCGTGCCCGACAATCGACCCGTAGATATGTTCCGCGCCACGGGATTCCGCGTGCTCGGCATCCTCGAGCACCAGCAGTGCCCCGCCCTCACCGGGCACGTGCCCGGCCGCGGCGGCGTCGAAGGGCAGGTAGGCGCGCTGTGGATCGTCCGAGGTGCTGAGGCCGCCGCCGGCCAGCTGCGCCACCCAGCCCCACGGACACAGCGAGGCGTCCACCGCGCCGGAGATCACCACCGCGGTCCCCTTGCGGATCTGCCGGCGCGCCTGGGCGACCGCGTCCAGCCCGCCGGCCTCGTCGCTGACGACCACGCTGCTGGGCCCGCGCAGGCCGTTGCGGATCGAGATCTGACCGCTGTTGACCGCGTAGAACCAGGCGAACGACTGGTAGGCGCTGACGAACTCACCGCCCTTGCTCCACAAGGCCTTCAGCTCGTTCTGCCCGAACTCGAACCCACCCGAATGGCTGGCGGTGATCACGCCCGCGGCGTAGTCCGGTAACGCCGCGGGATCGATCCCGGCGTCCGCGAAGGCCCAGTCCGCGCACACCAGGGCGAGCCGAGTCATCCGGTCGGTCTGCGGCAGCAGCCGGCTGGGCAGGTAGTCCTCGGCGACGAACCCGTCGATCTCACCGGCGAGCCGGGACGGGTACGAGGTGGGGTCGAACCGCGTGATCCGGCGGATGCCGGTGCGGCCCGCCAGCGTGGCCGTCCAGTACTCCTCCAGGCCCAGCCCGGTGGGCGCGGCGACGCCCAGGCCGGTGACGACGGTGGCGTTCATCGCCGCCTCCGGAACGGGTCGGCCAGCACCACCGCGCTCTGGAAGCCACCGAACCCGCTGCCCACCGACAGCACGACATCGATCGGGTGATCGCGCGCGTCGATCGGGACGTAGTCCAGATCGCATTCGGGGTCGGGGTTGTGCAGGTTCGCGGTCGGCGGCACCACGTTGTTGGTCAGTGCCAGGGCCGACGCGGCGATCTCGATGGAACCGATGGCGCCGAGCGAATGCCCGACCATCGACTTGATGGAACTCACCGGTGTCCGGTAGGCGTGGTCGCCGAGACTGCGCTTGAAGGCGGCGGTCTCGTGGCGGTCGTTCTGTTTGGTGCCCGAGCCGTGCGCGTTGATGTAGTCGATCTCGTGGCCGTCGATCCGGGCCTCGGCCAGCGCCACCCGGATCGCCTCGGCCATCTCCTTGCCGTCGGGCCGCAGCCCGGTCATGTGGAAGGCATTGGATCGCGTTGCGTGCCCGGCCAATTCGGCGTAGATGGTGGCGCCGCGCCGGAGTGCGCTTTCCAGCTCCTCCAGCACGAAGACCGCGGAACCCTCGCCGAGCACGAACCCGTTGCGGCTGGCGTCGAACGGCCGTGACGCGTGCTCGGGATCGTCGTTGCGTGGTGTGGTGGCCTTGATGGCGTCGAAGCAGGCCACGGTGATCGGGCTGATCGGGGCGTCGCTCGCGCCGGCGATCATCACGTCCGCGCCGCCCTCGCGCAGGATCTCGGCGGCGTAGCCCACCGCGTCCAGACCGGAGGTGCAGCCGGTGGAGACGACGGTGCCCGGGCCCTGCGCGCCCACCGCCCACGCCACCTCGGTGGCGAACGAACCCGGGGTGAAGTAGTTGTACAGATGCGGTACGGCGTAGGTGTGATCGACCAGTTCGAGTCGGCCACCGTCGCTGACCGTGCGGTACTCCTGATCCAGGCCCATGGTCGCGCCGACCGCACTGCCGATCGTCACCCCCATCCGGTACGGATCGATGCCGTCGAACTCCAGCCCGCTGTCGGCCATCGCCTCGCGGGCGCTGACCACAGCCAGCTGCGCCGCCCGGTCCATGCGCCGGATCTCCTGTGGCCGCAGGCCGTGCAATTCGGGGTCGAAGTCGATCTCGGCGGCGACCTGCGACCGGAACGGTGCGGGATCGAAGAACGAGATCCGGCGGGTCGCGGTGCGGCCGTTGGAGATCAGGTCCCAGAAGTTCTTGGTGCCTACACCGCCCGGGGCGGTGACTCCGATGCCGGTGATCACTACCCGGCGCTGCTGCTCGATGGTCACAGCGAACTCCATTCGTAGAACCGGTGCGCCATGGCGTCCGCGGGTGAGCGCCAGGTCTGCGGGTCGTAGGCCTCGATGAACGGCTTCAGGTCGTCGCTGATCCGGACGAAGCGGGGGTCGGTCTTGGCGCTCTCGATGCGGTCGCCGCCGTCGTCGGCGTCGAAGTCCTGCAGGTGGAAGTAGAGGCCGTGGTACCGGAAGAGCTGCCGGCGGCGGGTGCCCATCCGGTGCGGCATCTCGCTGTTGTCGAATTCCCGGAACAGGCCGGCGACGTCGGTGGCGGAGCCCGGCTGCATCCGGGCCACGATCAGTGTGCTGAACATGGTTACCTCTCTCGTTGTCATCGGGCGGGCCCGAACCAGCGGTCCAGGGCCATCGGGAGATCGTGGAAACTGCCCGGCGCGGCCCACGCGATGTGGCCGTCGGGCCGCACCAGCACCGCGGCGGTGCGATACAGGGCGTCGTCAGGTGAAAGGTGTTGCGGCACTGCGGTGATCACGTCGATGCGATCGGTCCACGGGTGCGCGCGGGCGCGCAGGGCCGCGTTGTCGGCGAGGTCCAGCAGCACGCCGCGCCCGGTGCGCAGCAGTTCCGCGCTGGTGACCTCGCGGCCGTCGCGGCGCAACGCGAGCGGGGGCAACCGGGCACCCAGCAGCGGGAAGGTGCCGCCACCGACGTCGTAGCGGATGTCGAGACCGCTGACGCGGCCCGCCAGCAGGCGTTCGACCTCCGCGTACTCGACCAGCTCGCCCAGCAGTTCGCGCAGCGGCGCGACCTCCGCCCCGCCGAGCACGAACAGGCTCTGCGCCCGTGTGTTGGCGAGCAGACGGCGGCCCACCGCGTGCCGTTCGGCGTGGTAGGTGTCCAGCAGGCTCGGTGGCGCCGTCCCGCGCAGCACCGCGCCCAGCTTCCAGCCCAGGTTCACCGAGTCCTGGATGCTGGTGTTCATGCCCTGCCCGCCGGCCGGCAGATGGACGTGCGCGGCATCACCGGCCAGCAGCACCCGGCCGCGCCGATACTCGGTCACCAGCCGCGCGGCATCGCCGAAGGCGCTGACCCACACCGGATCCGCGTGCGAGATGTCGACGCCGGTCAGCCGTTTCCACACGTCCGCCACCTCGGCGAAGGCGGGCGGCTCGGTGCGCCGCCGCGGTGGCACGCCCCGTTCACCGACGATGACGCGGGTGACACCGTCGGGCAGGCGAGCGCACATCACCATGCCGCCGTCGACCTGCTCGCCGATCATCCGCGGCTGCAGGTCCACCCCGCGCAGATCCGCGAGATAGAGCTCGGTCGTGGCGGAGGTCCCGGGGAAGTCGAAGCCGGCCGCCTTGCGGACGAGGCTGCGGCCACCGTCACAACCGACCAGGTAGGCGGCGGTGAGTTCGGTCGAGTCCCCCAGCCGCACAGTGACCCGGTCGCCGAGATCCTCGACGCCGGTCACCTCCTGCCCGCGCCGGATGTCGGCACCGAGGCCGCGTGCCCAGGATTCGAGCACGGTCTCGGTGACCGACTGTGGCACGGTGCGCGCGGAGCGCACGGTGGTTCCGAGCGAGGTCAGATCGAGCGGGATGCCGCCGAAGTGGCCCGCGGTGGCGGTGTCGAGGTCGCCGAACCGCGACAGCAGGCCGCGCTGGTCGAAGACCTCGACGGTGCGGGCGGTCAGGCCGATCCCGCGGGACTCGCCGGTGCGGCTGTCGAGCCGTTCCAGGACCGTGACGTCGATTCCGGCCAGGCGCAGTTCTCCGGCGAGCATGAGGCCGGCCGGCCCCGCGCCCACGACGATCACCGATGCGTTCATGGCATTCTCCTGAATTGTGTTCATGCGACACTGATTTCGGGATCCTCGACGCGGCACACCGTGACGCCCGAGCGGAGCGTGGTGCCGACGTCGGCCGTGAGGTCGCGGACTACCCCGGCTCGGTGGGCGGTCAGCGGCTGCTCCATCTTCATCGCCTCGAGCACCAGGATCAGATCCCCCGCTTCGACCCGTTGTCCCTCGGCCACAGCGACTTTCACGACCGTGCCCTGCATGGGCGCGACCAGCGCCGCCGCGGTGGCCGGCCGTTCGCGGCGCTGCGGTCCGGCGCGCCGGACCGACCGGGGCGAGCGGGCGGCCGGTTGCCCGAGGGTGGGCAGGGACACCTCGAGCCGGCGGCCGCTGATCTCGACCACCACGGTCTCGCGGTCGGCCGGTTCCCCGGCTACCGCGGTGGACGGGTGGGCGGGGATCCGGTTGTCGAATTCCGTTTCGATCCACCGGGTGTGCACGCGAAACGGATCACCGGCGAACGCCGGGTCCGTGACCACCGCGCGATGGAACGGGAGGGTGGTCGGCACTCCCTCGACCTCGAACTCCGCCAGCGCCCGGGCCGCACGACGCAGCGCCTGTTCGCGGGTGGCGCCGGTGACGATCAGCTTGCCCAGCAGGGAGTCCCAGGCCGATCCGAGCACGGTGCCGGTCCGCACGCCGCTGTCCAGGCGCACTCCCGGCCCGGCGGGCGGGTCGAACGCGGTCAACGTCCCTGGGGCGGGCAGGAATTCGAGCCCGGGATCCTCCGCGTTGATGCGGAATTCGATCGAGTGACCGCGCGGCTCGGGGTCGCCGTAGCCGAGCGGTTCACCGCGCGCGATGCGGAACATCTCGCGGACCAGGTCGATCCCGGTCACCTCCTCCGACACCGGGTGCTCGACCTGCAGCCGGGTGTTGACCTCCAGGAAGGAGATGACACCGTCGGCGCCGACGAGGAATTCGCAGGTTCCCGCGCCCACGTATCCGGCCTGCGCGAGGATCGCCTTGGACGCCCGGTACAGTTCCGCGCGCTGGTCCGGGTTCAGGAACGGCGCGGGCGCCTCCTCGACCAGCTTCTGGTGCCGGCGCTGCAGCGAGCAGTCCCGGGTGGATACCACCACGACGTTGCCGAAAGTGTCTGCCAGGCATTGGGTTTCCACGTGCCGGGGCCGGTCGAGGTAGCGCTCGACGAAGCATTCGCCGCGCCCGAACGCCGCGACCGCCTCCCGGACCGCCGAATCGAACAGCTCGGTGATCTCGGCGCGCTCGCGAGCCACTTTCAACCCGCGGCCGCCACCACCGAAGGCGGCTTTGATCGCGATCGGCAGGCCGTACCGGTCGGCGAACTCGGCCGCCTCCGCCGCACCCGAGACGGGTTCGGCGGTGCCGGGCACCAGCGGCGCGCCGACCGCCCGGGCGATGCGCCGGGCGGCGACCTTGTCGCCCAGGTCGCGGATGGCCGCCGGCGGCGGCCCGATCCACACCAGTCCCGCATCGAGCACTGTCTGCGCGAATTCGGCGTTCTCGGAGAGGAATCCGTAGCCCGGGTGCACCGCGTCCGCGCCGGCGAGCGCCGCGATCCGCAGCAGCTTCGCGCTGTCGAGATACGTCGAGGCCGGGGTGTCACCGTGGAGTGCGTAGGCCTCGTCGGCGAGCCGCACGTGCGGGGCGTCCCGGTCCGGGTCGGCGTAGACCGCGACCGAGGTCAGCCCCTCGTCCCGGCAGGCCCGCACGATCCGCACCGCGATCTCGCCGCGATTGGCCACCAATACTGTACGCATGACTTGTTTCCCTTGCCGCGCAGTCGATCACAAGTAGGTCGTATTGGGCTCGAGCCCGCACAGCGTGCGGCCGTAGAGCTCGATGTTGACGGCGGGGGTGATCATGCCGTGCAGCGAGGCGGCGTGGATGTCGCGTTGCAGCCGGGCGATCGGCACGTCGCGGTAGATGGAGGAACCGCCGCTGGCCTGGGCCAGGATCTCCACCGCCTGTTTGGCCTGCTTGGCGATCCAGCCGATCTGCACCCGGGAGGAGACCCGTTCGTCCTGGGTCCACGGTTCGCCGGAGGCGACCTTGGCGTCGACCCGGTCCGCGAAGCGCCGGGCCCGGGCCTCGGCGTCCTCGATCAGCAGCGCCGCCTCACCGACCTGGAGATGGGTGACCGGGGCATCCTGCTGGCTGGTGTAGTCGGTGTAGGTGATCGGCCGTCCGGGCAGTCGCTCCAGGAACCCGCTCAGTGCCTGGCGGGCCGCGCCGACCAGCTGGCCGGTCTGGATTACCGTCGCGGACACCAGCATCGGCACCGTATAGATCGGCTTCGGGCCGTTGACCGCCGACAGCGAGATGTTCTGATAGAAGTCGGCGCCGCTGATCACCCGGTGGTCGGGGACGAAGACGTCCGTGGCGACGGTGGTGACGCTGCCCGAGCCTTCCAGGCCGGTGGTGAACCAGTCGTCGACGATCTCGAGCTCGGTGACCGGCACGACGGCGAAGATCGGGATCTGCTGCGACTCCGGATCGTCCGGCACGGCCGCGGTGATCTTCCAGTGTGCGTGCAGCACACCACTGTTGAACTTCCACCGCCCGTTCAGCCGGTACCCGCCGTCGACGCGGGTCGCGGCGCCGGTGGCCGCGGTCGTGCCCGTGACCCGCACGTTCGGCGTGGCGAATACCTCGTCCAGGGCGGCGTCCGGCCAGAACGCGGTCATCCAGGTCAGCGACGCGTAGATCGACAGGCAGAAGGCCACCGAGGTGTTGCCGCGCGCGATCTCGGCGAGGACGTCGAGGTGGGTACGGAAGTCGGATTCGTAGCCGCCGTATTGGTTCGGCACCTGCAACCGCAGCAGCCCGGACTCCTCGATCGCGGTGATCACGTCTTCCGGTAGCCGGCGGTGCTCGTCGATCCACTGGGCTCGCGAGCGCAGCAGCGGCGCCAGTTTCGCGGCGCGTTCCACGAGTTCGGCCCGGGACGGGGTAGGTGATGACATGAACGATTCCTCTCGCGACAGACGTGTCCCGCGAATGTGTTGTCGGGGAGTGGCTCCGAAGCCGGGCGACGGTGCGCGGCGGGCCGTTGTGATGTCGGCTGCCCGGCGAGTCGATCGCCCGGCGAAAACGACTCTGGCACCGATCGGAGTGGTCGTTCAAGATCGTGGGCGTAATACTACGGTCGGCCCGTAGCATTGCGACCGGAAAGTCCTGGGGCGCCCGTAGGATTCGGGTCCGCGACCACAGTTCAACTGTGGGAAGAGTTTCCCGCCGGGCGTGTGGTAGAAATCGGAACAGTACTGGAACACGGGTCGATCCACGAGACGCGTCGCGGAATCGAGACTTTACTGCCGCATGTTCGGGATCCGGTGTGCGGGTGCCGTATACGGAAAAGAGATCGGCTCGGTCCGCAGTGCGGACCGAGCCGATAGGCAGGATTCGTTACGCGCATTCCGCGGGTGAGATCGCATCACGCAACTCGCTGCGCCCCGATATCCCGAGCTTTCTATACACGTTCGAGAGATGGAATTCCACGGTTCGGATCGTCAGGAACATCGTCTCGGCGATGTCCTTGTTGGCGAGCCCCTCGAGCGCCAGCCGGGTGATCTTCTGCTCCTGTCTGGTCAGCTTCGGTGACTTCCGCCGTTCGGAGACCAGTGGCAGCAGGGCGTTCGCCTGTTCCAGCCAGGCCCGGTTGCCGCTGGCGACCGCGTACTCGATCGCGGTCACCAGCACGGTCCGGGCGCGGATCGGTTCGGCGTTCTCGACGTGCAGGCGCGCCAGGTCGCAGAGGGCCGGCACCAGTTCGTACCGGGCGTCGGCCAGCTGCAGCAGCTCCACCGCGCGCTCCAGCACGTGTGTGGAGTGGCTGTCGCGCCGGGCCAGGCCGAGGGCACGCAGGGCCGCGCCCACCGCGCCGGGCGCACCCCAGCGGCGGGCGATGGCCAGTTCGTCCTCGGCGAGGGCGAGGGCCAGTTCGGTGCGGCCGATGGTGACCGCGGCCAGCGCCGCCCGCGAGCGCCACGCGACGATCGCCGAGTTCGCCACCCGCAGGTCGGCCAGGATGCGGCCGGCGGTCAGGTATTCGGCGAGGCTCTGCTCGTACCGGCCGTCGGCCCATTGCACCGCACCCCGGGCAGCGTGGATGTGCGCCTGGTCGGGCAGCTCGTCGATGGGGCCGAACCGGTCGCCGAGCAGCAGCTGGTTGGCTTGCTGGGTCTCCCCCGCACCGGCCAGCGCCTCGAGCAGCCAGGCGACCGCGACGCCCCGCAGTCCGGCGGGCAGTCCGCCGTCGAGCAGATCCTGCAGTTCGGCGGCGGCGTCGAGGCAGTGGCCGCGCAGGGCGCGCGCCCGGGCCCGGACCAGCCCCGCGATCTGCACCGACCGCCGGGGCAGTGCACGGCCGCCGGTCCGCAGGATCCGTTCGCAGTGCAGTGTCACCTCGGCGAACTTGTCGCTGTAGAGCAATACCGACAACGAGAGCCACAGGCATTCCGGATCGGGTACTCGCGTACCCGAGGCCAGCGCGGACTCGGCCTGCTGAATAACGGCCGGCCGATTGACAGCACAGTAGATGAATAGCAGGCTCTGAATTCCCCCGCACGTGGCGGGGGAATCCCGGGAGTGGAATCTGGTCGCGGTATCCGGGTCGATGCCCGGAACGTAGGGCACGAGGTCGGGCAGTGCGTGGTCGCGGCGGGCACACCAGGAATTATCGTTCGGCGCACAATGATTCGAACATACCGGCGGCGCGGCCCCGTGGCGCTCGGATAACCGTTTCGTGTTGATCACACGATCGGACACAGGCCTCACCTCGAACCGCGATCTGTCATCCCCTGGGCACGCAGCATTCGAGCTCACGCAAACCCGTGCCACACTTGTGATTTCAAGTCTGCAACCGTCGAGGCAGCACCCGCAAGTCGAATACGGTGATGTGCGACACACGATTTCCCGGGTGAATGACGAAATTCTTTATCGACACCTCGATTCGAACCCTTGCCGTAAGCCGTGTTTTCGGAATCGAATTGCTCACGGCGCGGCATGTCCTACCCTGTACCGCCGGCCCCGGTGCGCGGCCCGCGGCCCGCGCACCGGGCGCCCGGTCAGAGCCCGGCCAGCAGGTTCCGGGTGAACTGGTCGAGCCGTCGTGCGGCCGCCGGGTCGAACGGCTTGCCCTCCACCGGGATTCGCCGGCCCTCGACGAAGGCCGACAGGGGTTCGGCCGGTGGGGCGTCGATGAGGTCGATGATCGGCTCCGCTGCGGCCGCGATCGGCTTCCCATGCCGGCGCAGGTTCTTCACCATGAGCAGTGTGCTGGGGTCGTAGTCCCCGGCCTGACTGGTCGCGGTGATCCCCGGATGGACGAGAACGTAGCGCGTCCGGCCCTGCGGATACCGCTCCGCGAACGACACACCCAGCAGATCGTTCAACTTGCCGCCCTGCCCGAGCGCACCGCCACCGCTGTAGTGGTAGGTGAACTCGAGGTCGTCCCAGTTCACCGCCGACAGACCGGCGCCCGGCCCGGCGACGTTCACGAGCACCGGCCGTTCCGCTCGCTCCAGTGCCGCCCGCAGGTCGTGGGTGAACAGGTAGCGGCTGAGGTAGAAGTGGGCGAGCGTGCTCTCGATGCCCTCGGGCGTCTGCGCGCGGTAGGAGCGATAGAACCGAGCGCACAGGACCAGCGCGTCGATCACCGGATAGTCGGCGAGCAGCCCGGCGATGACGGCGCGGTTGCTCGCGAGGAGATCGAGGTCGGCCTGCACGAAGACACCGTTCCCGCCGGCCGATTCGACGAAGGCGTTGCCCTTCTCGGCGCTGCGGCCGATCACCACCACCCGGTCGCCACGCTTGACGTAGCTGTCGGCGAGGTAGCGGCCGATGCCGTCGGTGCCGCCCGTGATCACGATCGTCTTCATCAGGCCTCCTGGGATACCGGGGCCGGTGCCCCGTCGATGGGTGCCGCGGACGCGGCGGGCGCGGCCACAGCCTTGCCGGGCAGGAACACGGTGGCCGCGAGACCGATCGCCAGGATCGCCACGATGCAGTAGTAGGCGTGGTGGAAACCGGCCAGCGGGGTGGCGGCGGTCTGAATGAGCAAGGCTGCCACCGCGACTCCGAACGAGCCGCCGAGCTGGTTCAGCATGTACAGCACCGAGCTGCCCTGGGGAACCTGTTCCGGGGGCAGGGTGCGATACAGCGAGCCCTGGGTCGGAGCGCCGGTCGCGCCCATGCCGACACCGATGAAGAAGCCGGCCACGATGATCCAGAGCCGGCTGGTATCGGCGCCGAGCAGGCTGAATCCGACGGCGCTCGCGACGGTGACGACGCTGCCGGCGAAGGCCAGTTCGCGCGAGCCGACCCGATCGGAGAAGCGGCCCGTGATGGGCATCGCGATCGCGGCCCCGACACCGAGCGGCGCCAGCAGCAGACCCGACTCCAGGACGTCGTAGCCGCGGACCTGTTCCAGGTAGAGCGGGATGGCGAAGATGCTCGCGAAGGTGGCCACACCGACGAAGGCACCGACCACGACGCTCGCGCTGAAGCTGCGGCGGGTGAACAGGCGCAGGTCGATCAGCGGCGGTGTGGTGCGGCGGCGCAGCGCGTGCCGGCCGTAGCCCGCGAGCAGGGCGGCTCCCGCGAGCAGCGGCACGACGACCTGCCAGGTGGCGAAGGTGCCGTGTTCGGCGGCCTGGGTCATGGCCAGGACGCCCGCCGCGAATCCGGGGCCGAGCAGTGCGACGCCGAAGGCGTCCAACCGGAATCCGCCCGGCTGCGGTGCCGCCAGGTCGGTGGGCAGGACGCGCAGCGAGAGTACGAAGGCCACGATCACGACCGGCACGCTGACCAGGAACATCCAGCGCCAATCCCATTGGCGCAGAATGATTCCGCCGAGGATCGGGCCGAGGATCGGGCCACTGGAGCCGACGATCCCCATGACGCCCATCACGCGGCCCGCGCGGCTCGGACCGGCGGCGAAGGCCAGCAGCATCAGCATGAGCGGGTCCACGATCCCGGCGCCGATACCCTGCAGTGCCCGGAATCCGATGAGTGTCCCGATGTTCGGCGACAGACCCGCGCCGAGCGAGCCCACGAGGAACAGGCCGAGCCCGAACAGCCACAGCCGCCGTCCGCCGACCCGCTGGACGGCCCACGCGGTCACCGGGATCGTGACGGTCAGGGCCAGCAGATAGCCGGTGGACGCCCAGCCGACCGCGCTGAGCGAGGCGTGCAGCGTGCGCGAGAGGGTGTCGGTCGCGATGGCGACCATCGACCCACTGAGGATCCCCATCAGCCCGCCGAGCAGGAGGACGGCGATCAGGCGCCGCAGGGCCGGATCCAGTCGATCGTCGAATGTTGTTGTCATGTCCGTGTTCTCCCGCTTCCCGGAACGCAAATTGAACTCACTGGTTCAATGTAACGTCCTAGTCGGTATAGGACAACGGGTGCGGAAAATTGAACCCATTGGTTCAAAACAGGGACCGGTCGGGCTAGACTGTCGGGGTGAGTGGACGTGCGGCGCCGCGAGGGCGAATCGACAAGCGGCAGGCAATCCTCGACGCGGCGTTCACCGTCTTCGCGCGGCGCGGCTACGCCCAGACCTGCATGCAGGAGATCGCGGAAGTGGCCGGCGCGGCCAAGCCGACCGTATACAACCACTTCGCCGACAAGGAGGCGCTGTTCCTGGCCGCGATGGCCGCCGTCAGTGACGCGGTGACGACCCGAAACCTGGCGATCGTCAACGAGATCCGGCTCCCCGTAGCCGATCTCGACGCCGTCCTGCACCGCACCGCCTACCGGCTCGCCCAGTCCTGCTGCGAGGAACGGTCGCGCGCGCTACGCCGGCTCGTGTGCTCGGAGGTCAACCACTTCCCCGACCTGCTCGAGACGGTGTACGGACACACCGCCGAGCAACTCACGGCCGCACTGGCCGGGAAACTCGCGCAGCTCTCGCTGTCCGGCCAGCTGCGACCGTGCGATCCCGCGGCCGCCGCGGAACAGTTCCTCGCGCTGCTGACCGCACCGATGGACAACCGCTCCCGCCTCGGCACCAGGAAAGTGCCCACCGCCGAGATCCGAGCGGTAGCGAGCGGCGCCGTGGACACCTTCCTGCGCGCCTACGCGACGGAGGCGCCCGACCACACCGCCGCCGCGTAGGTGGTTCCGAAGGTCGGGCGGACGGACCGGATCAGGGCCTCCGGCTCACCGGTCATGCCGCCGCGGGCAGGTCGAACAGGTCGAACAGTGCCGGGTTCAGCATGAACACCGCGATCTCGTGAATGCCCGCGGTGTCGAGGGTGAGGACACCGATGCCGAACGGTTCGTAGCGGGTGTGGTCGGCCGATCGGAGGTACAAGCCGAAGGCGGGCTGGTTGTTCGCCGCGGTCGGCAGGAGTCGGATGTGGCTGCCCACCTTGGCTCGGGCCAAGGAGTCGTCGGGCATGGGGCTGGCCAAGAAGGTGGCGATGGCGGCCGGTCCTCGGTACCACGTCCGATAGGGCGGCATGACCAGCCGGGCATCGTCGGCGAGCAGGCTTGCCAATGCGTCCATATCGGCGGCCTCCCACGCCTGCACCAACTTCTGCAATGTCGTGCGGTCGGTGTCTGTCGAGGAGGTGAGCGTGTCGGCGCGGTCGGGTATGTGTGCGGCCAAGGTGGCTTGGGCGCGGTGCAGGGCCGAGTACACGGCGGTGGGGGTCATATCCAAAGCGGTTGCTGCTTGTTTGGCGGGCCAGGACAGGACATCGCACAACAGGAGCACGGCACGTTGGCGGGGCGGAAGTTGTTGGATGGCGGTGAGGAATGCCAACTGGATCCGCTCCCTGGCCAGGACCGAGTCCTCGGCCGAGCAGGCTTGCCCGAGCAAGGAGTCCGGGTAGGGCTGCAGCCAGGGGATGTCGGTAGGCGCGCCGGGCGGCACGGTTCCGGCTTCGGCTGCCTCGGATATATGGGTGGGCCACAGTCGGCGCTTGCGGCGACGCAGCGCATCCAGACACGCGTTGGTCGCGACCGCGTACAACCAGGCACGGAACGTGCTCGTGCCCGCATATTGCCCGATCCGGGTCCAGGCGCGCAGCAGTGTCTCCTGGACAGCGTCTTCGGCGTCCTCCGCGGAACCGAGCATGCGGTAGCAGTGCACATGTAGTTCGGGCCGGTGCGGTGACACCAGCTCCTCGAATGCCCGCTCCGACCCTGCCCGGGCGTGCTCGACCAGCAGCTCACTCATGTCTGTATGACGTCCTTCCGGTCGAGGATTCGTCGGTCCCCCCGCACGTTTCTCGCGCCGGTCGCAGCGGGCCGAGTCCGTCCGACCAAATGAGTCCGCGGTCGGCGTCATATGAGTGACACCACCAGGAGATGGAGGCACTCACATCGACACAAACCAAAGACGAACCGCAGCAGGACATAGGAATCGGCGGTCTTGTCGGGCCGCTTACCCGAACAGGAGACAACAACCATGCGTAAGGTGATCGCGGCTTTCAAGATCTCGGCCGATGGGAAATACGGTGGGCCGGATGGATACGCGGACTGGGTCGAGAGCTGGCCTGAGGACTTCGGTTCGTGGCTGACGACGCAGATCGATGCGTGTGTGCTCGGTGCGGAGTTCTATCCGCTGTACGAGCAGTACTGGTCGCAGGTGGAGGCCGCGCCGGATGAGATTCACCCGTTCAGCGGACGAATGCCGACGGCGGAAGATGTCGAGTGGTCCGGGTTCGCGGCGAAGACCCCGCACTACGTGGTGTCGAAGACGCTGAAGTCGGTGACGTGGCCGAACACCCGGATACTGCCGGACCTGGACGCGGTGGCGGCGATGAAGCGGGAACCCGGCAAAGACATCTACCTGATCGGCGGCCCGTCGATCGCAGGCGCCGCCATCGACGCGGGTCTGGTGGACGAGCTGCGCCTCATCGTCTATCCGCTGATCGTAGGGGACGGCAAACCGTTGTTCTCGTCGGCGGCGCGGCACGCCATGCAGCTACACACAATCGAGCAGCTGCCGGAGGGCCGGTTGAGCATGGTGTACGGGATCGGGCAGTAACCACTTTCGACAGCGAGCCGGGCGCGGAGTCCCGAGCTGGTCGGCGGGTGGTGGGTGCGTCTCCCGCGCACCTACCACCCGCACAGCCCAGGTGGTCACGGAACCGGTCAGCCGCAGTGCGACGGGCCACCACCAGCAGAGCCGCCGTTGTTGGCGCCGCCGAATGAGCCATACCAGTAGATGCACGTGTGCGGGGCGTACCAGTAGACAGGGCCTGCATAGTACGAGTACGAGCCCGCGTCGATGTCCATATTGTTGCTCACGCCGTGGAACGGAAACCCGGGCAGGCCGGAACCGAGACCCCCGGTACCCACCGCTGCCACCAGCGCTGTCGGCGTCCCGATCTGTGCCGTCTTCCAGGTGACAACGCAATCGGTGGAACCGTTGTACATCAACCAGACGGTCGCATTCGCTTCGATGTTCCCGTGGTCGATCGCGTAATATCCGGCGCCGCAAGCCGCTTCGGGCGAAGAGGCCGCCGCCGCGGGTCCGCCCGCCACTACCGACGCGACAAAGAACACAGCGGCCGCGAACCCCACGGCCAGCCGTGCCCGTAGCTTCAGAATTTTCATAGGTACTCCCTTGTCCCGCAACACATCCGCCGAGCGCTTGCCGCGCCGAGTGTGACACTCCCGCACGACATTCCCCCGAACTGGGAAGGTCCGCGACCGATGCGTACACCCACGACATCCACTGGGAGCGGTCCCCGGCAACGCGCCTCGACGGAACAGCATGATCCGGGTGCGAGATCCGGCCGTACCGCTCAGGAGTCCCTGCGGCGCAAGGTTTCCCATCCGGCCCAAATCGCCGCCGCAGCCCAGACGCCGGTGACCGCGAGGCCGGTCCAGGGGCCGAGTGTTCCCGATGGGGCATGGACGAGAACCTGACGGCCGGCCCGGTCGGGAAGAAACTGGATCAGGCCGCTGTGGCGAGTGACATCGCCGAGCGTGAACGACAGCAACAGTACGACGGGAACGAGAACGCCCATGGCGGCCGCGGCGTTGCGGAACATGGTGGCAAGACCGGCGGCGAACAGGGCGATCAGCGCCAAGTAGATCGCGCATCCGACGATCGCGCGCCACGCCGCCGGATCGTCGGCCCGGACCCGGTATTGCCCGAGCAGTGGCTGCCCGGCGAAGAAGCACAGCGCTGCGGTGGGTAGCCCGGCCAGCAGTGTGCTCGCGCCGATCACTACGAGATTGGCCGAGTACACCAGGCCCCGACGTGGTACCGCGGCGAACCAGATGCGTGTGCCGTCGTGCCGGAACTGGGCCGCGGCGCAGACGGCTCCGACGCAGATGGCGGCGAGCTGACCGAAATTGACGCCGTAGAAGGAGACCGACAGCGCATCGAAACCTGGCTTGCCGGCGTCGTGCTTTCCGAGACCGGCAGTCCCGGCCAGCGAGAACCCCACGGTGGCCGCGACCATCAGTGCGACCAGGCCGCTCGATACCGGCAGGGATCGGGCCTTGATCCACTCGGAGTGCAATACAGCTGTGAAAGACATTGTCACATCACCTTTTCCGGTGCGGTTCGAGAAGAAGTGGCGGGCGTGAACTCGACGGCGTCGGCGGTCAGAGCGAGGTATGCCTGTTCGAGGGTTCCTGCCTCGTCGGCTAGTTCGAGGACCGGTACCGCGGCCCGGACCAGCACCGGACCGACCGTGTCGACCCGGGCGCCCGGGACGTACCAGCACCCTGGCTCGCCGGGGAAAGGATCGAAGCCCGCGCCGGCGAGGACGGTGAGCAACGGTTCGGGTGCGTCGGTGCGGATCCGGACACGCGGCTGGGCGTAGTGATCGATGAACTCACCGACGCTGGTGTCGGCGAGGATCCTGCCGCGTCCCAGCACCACCAGATGATCGGCGAAGGAAGCGGTTTCGGTCATCAGATGGCTGGAGACGAACACTGTCCGCCCTTCGGCTGCCAGGCCGCGCAGGGTGGTGCGCAGCCAGATGATGCCTTCGGGATCGAGCCCGTTGGACGGCTCGTCGAGCATCAGGACCGGCGGATCGCCCAGCAGTGCCGCGGCGATGCCGAGTCGCTGACGCATGCCCAGCGAGAACGTTTTGATCCGTTTGCGGGCCACCGCTTCGAGACCGACTTGCCCCAGTACTTCGTCCACCCGTCGGCGGGGAATTCGGTCGACGGCGGCGAGAGCCGACAGGTGCCCGAGCGCGGTCCGGCTCGGATGGATGGCGAACGGGTCGAGCAGGGCGCCGACCACCTGCTGCGGATGGCGTTCGGTGGTGAACGGGCGGCCGCCCACGGTCGCGCGGCCGGATGTCGGCCGGTCCAACCCCAGGACGAGCCGCATCGTCGTGGATTTTCCAGCGCCGTTGGGGCCGAGGAATCCCGTCACCCGTCCGGACCGGACCGAGCACGTGATCCGGTCCACTACCCGTTTCGGCCCGTAGTCCTTGGTCAGTTCGTGAAGGTCGATGGTGGTCATGAACCTCAGCCTGGTCGGGCGCTGTGGCGGTGTCTTCCCGCTGTCGGGTGAACGATCTCCCCCATTCAGGTGAGCCGCGGTCGCGGGGGCCGCTGGCAGGATGAGGTCCATGATCAGTTCGGTGGCGGCGCGCCTGTCGAACCCGGTGACGTATTCGCGCGGGCTGCATCTCGCGCTGCCGCTCGCCGTCGTCGCGGTGTGGCTGTTCATCGACCGCAACCACTGGTATGTGCCGGCACTGCTCGCGGTGCCGGTCGGGCTCATCCCGGCAACCCGGACAGCGGAAGGCCTACAGGCACAACTGTTCTTGGGCCGCCACGAACACGATTCGATCACCGCGGCTCGTTCGGCGGACCGATCGGACCGCTGGCGGACCGTGCTGTGGCTGGAGGTCCGCCTCGGGTTGAGCGCGATCCTGCTGGCGACGTGTGTGCCGGCGGTGTTGCTGGTCCGTGACCTGGTGCGCGCGACGGCCGGGCGTCCACCCGCCCACGACGCGATAGCCCGAATTCCACACCCGCACTGGTGGTATGCGCTTCTGGTTCCACCGATCGTCGTTCTGGTCGGTGGAATCATCGTAGGCCTCGGTGATCTCGTCACGGCCGCGGCGCGCACTCTGCTCGCTCCGTCCGCGGCGCAACGGTTACGGGCCCTGGAGGAGTCCGCGGAGCAGTTGCTGGAGCACAACCGGATCGCGCGCGAACTGCACGACTCGATCGGCCACGCCCTCACCGCCGCCGTCCTGCAGGCCGCGGCCGCCCGAGCCACCGGCGACGCCGAGTTCACCGAACGCGCGCTCACCGCTATCGAGGACACCGGCCGGGCCGCACTCGAGGATCTGGACCGGGTCCTGCTCGTGCTGCGCGAGCCGCATCGGCCGACCCGGGAAAGACCGGCACTGACCGACGCCGAGCGCCTGTTCGAAGCGGCCCGGTCCGCGGGGGCGGCGGTCGACGCGACCGTCGTGGGCCCGCTACAGCTGGTTCCGGGCCCGATCTCCAGGGAGGGCTACCGCATTCTTCAGGAGGCCGTCACCAACGCGATGCGACATGCCGGACGGGTGCCGATCACGGTCCGGGTCCGAGCCGAGCCGGACCGCCTCGATCTCGATGTCGCCAACGAACTGATCGGCCCGGTATCCGCTGGGCCGGGCACCGGGCTACGCGGCATTCGCGAACGTGCCGAACTGCTCGGCGGAAAGGCACGATTCGGCGTCGACGGCGACAACTGGCGCGTGCGGGTCGAGCTGCCGATACAGGTCCGGGGGGTGACCGGATGACGGTAACGGTCCTGCTCGTCGACGACGAGCCGCTCGCGCGGGCAGGCCTGCGCGCGATCCTCGACGCCCAACCGGACATCGATGTGGTCGGCGAGGCCGCCGACGGCGTGGCGGTCATCCCGCTGCTCAAACAGCTGAATCCCGACGTGATCGCCATGGATGTGCGGATGCCGTTGATGGACGGGATCGAAACGACCCGCGCGATCCTGCGGTCCAGCGCCCGCCCGCCGAAGATCTTGGTGATCACCACCTACGAGAACGACGATTACGTCTATGCCGCGTTGCGTGCCGGTGCCGACGGATTCCTCCTCAAGCGCGCCCGCCCGGTCGAGATCGCCAACGCGGTGCGGACAGTAGCGGCCGGCGACTCACTGTTGTACCCGGCCGCGGTGCGCTCGCTGGCTGCCGGGCGCGGGAACCACCGTGCGCGTGAGCGGCTCGTTCGGGCCGCTCTCACCGACCGGGAGGAAACCGTGCTCCTGCTGATGACCCGTGGACTGTCCAACCGGGAAATTGCCGGTGAACTCCGAATCGGACCGGAAACCGTCAAGACTCATGTCAGTGGAATCCTCACCAAGCTCGGCACGCGGGACCGCACCCAGGCGGTGATCCTCGCCTACGAGTCCGGCTTCATCGACCGCTGACCCGTAGATTTCGGGTGGCTCGCCCCCCACCCACCGCACAGGCGAGTCCGCACAACGACTTTCGCGCTCCGATCGAGAACTACCGGTACCCGCGTGCCCTCCGGACGGCGTCGTTCACCCGGTTGTGCTCCGGCGGCGGTGCGCCAGGAGCTCGGCGAGATGGCGATCGCTCCATTCGCGCATGGAGTCGATCAGCGGCACCAGACTGCGCCCGAGCTCGGTCAGCTCGTACTCGACGTGCGGCGGGTTCGTCCGGTGATCGAGCCGGGTGACGAGACCGTCGCGGGTCATGTCACGCAGGGTCTCCGTCAACACTTTCGCCGTCACCGTACCGAGCACCTGCCGCAGGTCACCGAAGCGCTGCGGTCCGTCCAGCAAACTGACCACGACCATCCCCGTCCACTTGCCGCCGACCTGGAACGGGAACGCGGCCATCGGACAGGCCGGATCGATCCGCTCGCCGGCCCGGGGTTCCGTGGTCATGTCCGAGCCTCCGGTTTCGTTGAAGTAACCAGCTTCTCGACGATACCGTCGCCCGCATGTCACCTGACCAGCACAGCGGAACGATCGTCGTCTTCGGTGCCGGCGGCCGCGCGGGCCGAGCGATCCTCGACGAGGCGCTGCGTCGAAAGCACCACGTAACAGCCGTCGTTCGCAACCCGGACCGCCACCGCGGCCTCGCCGCGCGCGGCGCGGGAGTCACTGTCGTAGCCGGCGATCTCACCGACTCCGCCAGCGTCGCTTCCGTATCGACCCACCTGTCGCCACGACGAGTCACCGCAGTGGTGAACGCCGTGACACCCTTCAGCGCCCCACCCGAGTCGTTCGCCGATTTCGACCCCGACTACTACGTGCACGCGGTCGAGAACCTCATCCGCGCAGTGCCGTTCACACAATGCCGGGTGATCGAAATCGGCCTCTCCGCCACCCTGCGGACGACCGAAGGCCGACTGTTCGAGAATCCCACCGCATTCCCGAACCACCTGCGCCCCTTCGCCGAAGCGCGACTGCGCGGACTCCGCGCCTGGCAAAACCAGGCCACCGACGTCGACTGGCTCGTCCTCACCCCACCTCCGGCCCTGTCACCGCAGGCACCGTCGACCGGCTGCTACCACTTGGCCGACGACCGACTCGACCCCACCGCAGCAACAACTCCACTCTCCTACCCCGACCTGGCTGTCGCAGTCCTCGACCAGATCGACACCCCCACCGCCCACCACCGCCAAGTGACCGCCTACGGCCTACCCCGATCTGCGCCGATCCCCTAGTTGGGGACCACCACAGACTGCAATTGATCGGCTGAAGCCTTGGAATGTCGGGGGGAGTTTCCAGGTCTTGCCGAACTGGGGCTGCCGCGTACCGCGCGCTGACAGCGGCTGTCAGCGCACAGTACGCGCCGCGCTGGATCCTCGGGACACACATCCCACCGATCCAGGAGTGCACATGCCCCTTCCATCGAGCACGGAACCCGTTGTTTCCGTGCGTAATTCCCGTCGGCGCCGCGGCACGGCAGGCGCAGTACTCGGCGCCGGGTCCATCAGGTCGGTCGGCGGCCATCTGCTCGCCCCGCAGCGCACGGCACCGGGCTTCGGCCTCCCCTACCGGCCGCGCGGCGAAGCCGAGGCCGCTGGCACGTCGTGGTGAATACCTCAGCGAAGGGAATACTCATGTCACACACCACATTGCGATCCGCGGTACGCGGGCGAGTGCTGCTGCCGGGCGACGCGGAGTTCGACAGCGCACGCACGCCGTGGAATCTGACTGTCGACCAGCCGGTCGCGGCGGTCGTACAGGTCGAGGACACGGATGATGTTGCCGCCGTTGTCCGCTACGCCCGCGACGCGGGCCTGTCGGTGACCACGCAGCCCAGCGGCCACGGCGCTTCCGGCAATGCCGCGGGCACGGTCCTGGTGCGCACCCGCCGCCTCGATCGGGTCGAGGTGGACCCGGTGCGGCGACTGGCCCGCGTCGGCGCGGGCGCCGACTGGGGTCAGGTGCAAGCGGCGGCCGGTGCGCACGGTTTGACCGGCCTGGCCGGAAGCTCCCCGGTGGTCAGTGTCGTCGGCTACACCCTCGGCGGCGGATTGTCGTGGTTCGGCCGCACATACGGTTGGGCGGCCGACAGCGTCCGAGCCTTCGAGATCGTCGATGCCGACGGGCAGCACACCCTTGTCACCGCGGAATCCGACCCGGAACTGTTCTGGGCATTGTGTGGCGGCGGTGGGGATTTCGCGCTGGTGACGGCGATGGAGTTCGACCTGTTTGCGGCGCCGGACCTCTACGGTGGCTTGATCGCTTGGCCGGCCGCGCGGACCGAAGCGGTCCGCGACGCCTTCCTCGACATCACCGCGCACGCACCCGCCGAGCTCACGGTCTGGCTCAACCGCCTCGAACTGCCGCAGGCACCCCCGATGATCGCGATCGCCGCCGCTTATCTCGGCGAACCGGCGCGCGGTCGGGAACTACTGCACCGGCTCGACACGATCGACGGCCCGCTCGCGGACTCGCGCCGGGAGTTGTCCCCCGCCGACGTGGGTGCCATCGTCACCGAGCCGACCGCTCCGGCCCCCGGACTGCTCCGCACCGAACTGCTCACGACACTCGACGAGTCCGCCGCCGAGATTCTGCTGCGCGCGCCCATCGATCCGATGTTCGGCATCCAGCTTCGGCACCTGGGCGGCGCGCTCGCCGAGCCCACTCGGGGCGCGGTGCCGCCGTTCGCGGAGCCGTATGCCGTGGCGCTGCAGGCCGTCGGCTCGGACCCCGGCACCGTGGCCGCGGTCGAGACCACGCAGAAACGCATCATCACCGACCTGGGCGCGCGGGTCAGCGGACGCAAACCGTATACCGCCCTGTCCCCCGGCGACACTGTCACGGAGGTGTTCGATGCCGAGACCTTGAATCGGCTGCGCGAGGTCAAGCGGGTCCGCGACCCGCACGGCGTATTCCGGGCCAACTTCCCGATTCCCCACTGAGCGTTCGGTTTCGAGCCCGCGGGCGGTGCCGTCCCCATTTCTCGGCCGTACAGGTAGGGCGACACAGGTCGTCCTACCTGTACGGCGCAACGGGATTGCAGATCGAGCGCCACACAGCGGAAATCGGGCCCGGGGGTGCGGGATTCACTCCACCGGGGCGGAAATCCTGCGGTCGAGCACCGACAGGGCGAACTCTGCCCAGCGGACGTTCTCCTGCTCGAAGGCGATGCCCCGCAACAACGTCAGATACGGGCCCACCCGCTCGGCTTCCTCCAGGTAGGCCGGTTCGCTGCGGCCGTTCAGCAACCGCGTCCGAAGGCGTTCGTAGCGAGCGAGTTTCGCCTTCGCCCACGCGAGCTTCTCGGCCACGGCGGCCCGCACCGTCGGCTCGTCGTCGGCCTCCATGCCCTGGACCTTGACCATCAGCTCGTCCCGGATCGCGGTCGGTTTGACCGGATCCGCGACGAACTCGCGCAGTGCCGCGCGGCCGGCCGGCGTGATCGTGTGCAGTCGCTTGTTGGGCCGCCGCTCCTGCAGCACGACCCGGGTTTCGATCAGGCCCGCGGCCGCCATCCGCTCGAGCTCCTTGTACAGCTGCTGCGGGGTGGCCATCCAGAAGTTGGCGACCGAGGCGTCGAAACCCTTGGCGAGGTCGTAACCCGACGCCTCGCCCTCCAGCAGCGCGGCCAGTACCGCGTTCCGTAGCGCCACGCGCACAGCCTATCACCAGAAGTGACTATTCAACTTGATTACCTCCTCGGCATAGACAACGTGGTTCTACGCAGATAGCCTGCAGCAGAAGTAGACAAATAGTTGACTATGAAAAGGTGAGGCATGCATCCCTTCCGGGCAGCCGTAGAAGCGCGCGACGAGTCGGCCGTCGAGGCCCAGCTGGCCGACAATGTCGTGTTCACCAGCCCGGTGGCGTTCGCGCCCTACCCGGGCAAGGCCATCACCGCGGCCATCCTGCGCGGCGTGCTGCGCGTGGTCGAGAACTTCCACTACGTCCGGGAGATCGCCGACGCGAACGGGCGCGATCACGCCTTGGTCTTCGAGGCCACCGTCGCCGGCAAGCAGATCACCGGGTGCGACTTCCTGCATTTCGACGAGGACGGCAAAATCGACGACTTCATGGTCATGGTGCGCCCACTGTCGGCAGCTCAGGCCCTCGCCGCGGGCATGGCCGCGGAGTTCGAGCGCATCAAGGCCGAAGCCACCGCCGAGCTCGAGCGCGTGGCGGCCCAGGCGTGAGCGCGCCGCGATTCCGCCGCTACGTCGCCCTGGGCGACAGTCACACCGAAGGCGTCGGCGACGGTGACGACCACACCGGAGTACGCGGTTGGGCCGACCGGCTCGCCGACCACCTCGCGGGCGTCGAACCGGAGCTGACCTACGCCAACCTGGCCGTCCGCGGCCGGCTCGCCGGCCAGGTCCGCGCCGAGCAGCTCGACGCCGCGCTCGCGCTGCGCCCGGACCTCGCCACCGTGCTCGCCGGAGTCAACGATCTGCTGCGCGGCGAGTTCGACGCCGATGCGGTCGGGGCACACCTGGACGCGATGTTCACCGCGCTCATCGCGCAAGGGGCGACAGTCGTCACGTTCACCGTCCCGGACATCACCAGGGTCATCCCCGCCGCGCGCCCGCTCGGCGGCCGAATCGTCGCACTCAACCGGCACCTTCGAGCCGCCACGCGGCACGGCGTCGTCGTCGCGGACATCGCGAGCCACGGCGTCGTCACCGACCCGCGCCTCTGGAGCACAGACCGCCTGCACTGCTCACCACTCGGCCACGAGCGGATCGCCGCCGCGCTCGCCGAAGCGCTGAATGTTCCCGGCGTGGACAGCAGTTGGAGCGATCCGCTGCAACCCCCGCTCCCCCGCCGCACCGCCCTCGCCACCGTCGGAGGCGAACTTCGCTGGGCCACAGCGTTTCTCGCCCCCTGGCTCGGGCGCCGGATCACCGGCAGGTCCTCCGGCGACGGACGCAGCGCGAAACGCCCTCAGCTACAGCCGGTTCGGCCAGCGCTGCCGTTCGAGGCACGGTGATCCGGTCCCGCTGTGGAGCCGCCGGGTTCGGCCGCGCTGTGGCGGTAGCGCCCGGGCCCGCAGCGGCAACACGGCTCAATCCGGTTGTCCCATCCGGATTCTGCGGACTAAGGTCTGCGTGTCGCGATCTGGGGCGCACTGCCGATACGGTCGAACGACGGCGAAGACGGAGGGGAATCAGTGCCATACGAAGTAGCGGGCCTGGTCACGTTGGCACTGTGGGTGTTCTGCCTGATCGACATCATCACCTGTGACGAGGTGGGCATCCGTCACCTCCCCAAGGGGTTGTGGCTGTTGATCGTCATCCTGATCCCGACCATCGGCGGCCTGCTGTGGCTGATCCTCGGCCGGCCACAGTTCGACAGCCGCCGGCCGCGGTCCACGACCCGGTACGCCGAGTACGACCGCCCCGGCCGCTACGTCGCCACCGACCCCGCCGCCGATGAGGAATTCCTGCGCGGACTGCGCGAACGGGCCGAATCCCAACGCGCCGAAGCGCGCCGGCAGGAAGCCGAGCGTCAACGGAAGGCCCAGGAAGCCGGCGAACAGGGCTAGACCGAGCTTCGGCGGCGCGGAGTTCG
The DNA here is from genome assembly GCF_003696265.1 of Nocardia stercoris. GTDB lineage: Bacteria > Actinomycetota > Actinomycetes > Mycobacteriales > Mycobacteriaceae > Nocardia > Nocardia stercoris. The sequence goes on from NZ_RFFH01000007.1 coordinate 53,368, forward strand.
CAACCCGAACGGCGTCGGCGCCACGGCTCGATGAGCGCGGACACCGTCATCGGCTGATCCGACCGTGCCGGTCGGCGCGCCGCCGGCGAGCACCAGAAGGCGGCCGAGACTGCGCCAGTCAACTGGGGAAGAGTCGCCGCGGCGGCCGGTTATCGGTTCGACCTGCTCCGTTCAGCCCAGCGCGCGCGAGTAGAGTCGGGGCGAGCTCGCCTCCGGCCGGGCGCTGGTGTGCGCAGCTGTGGACACACGTGGTACAGCGACCGCCCACGATCGAGGGAGCGCACCATGACCGAGGCCGTCTTCCGGCTGTCGCAACAGCGCAGGGTCGTCACCGAACTGCCCGGACCACGCTCGGCAGCGCTTGCCGCACGCCGCGCCGCCGCGGTGCCGGCGGCGGTCGCTTCCTCGGCGCCGGTGTACGTCGCCGACGCCGACGGCGGTGTGATCGTGGACGTCGACGGCAACTCACTGATCGACCTCGGTTCGGGTATCGCGGTGACCGGTGTGGGCGCATCGAATCCGGCAGTCGTGGCCGCCGTCGCCGAGCAGGCCGCCCACTTCACGCACACCTGCTTCATGGTCACCCCTTACGAGGGTTATGTGCGAGTCGCCGAGGGCCTGGCCGCGCTCACCCCCGGCACCCACACCAAACGCACCGCGCTGTTCAACTCCGGTGCCGAAGCGGTGGAGAACGCGGTGAAGGTCGCACGCCTGGCGACCGGCCGCACGATGGTCGTAGCGTTCGATCACGCCTACCACGGCCGCACCAATCTGACGATGGCCCTGACCGCGAAGAACATGCCGTACAAGCAGAACTTCGGGCCGTTCGCGCCCGCGATATACCGCATGCCGATGTCCTACCCGTACCGCGACCACCTCCCCGGTCCCGAAGCGGCGCAGCGTGCGATCGAGCAGATCGAGCGGCAGCTCGGCGCCGGTTCGGTAGCCACGATCGTCATCGAACCGATCCAGGGTGAGGGCGGATTCATCGTGCCCGCCCCCGGATTCCTTCCGGCGCTCGCGAGGTGGGCCACCGCGCAGGGGGTGGTGTTCATCGCGGACGAGGTGCAGACCGGTTTCGCTCGCACCGGGACCTGGTTCGCGTGCGAGGACGAGGGCATTGTGCCCGACATCATCGCGATGGCGAAGGGGATCGCCGGCGGGATGCCGCTGGCGGCGATCACCGGCCGCGCCGAGCTGATGGACGCGGTGCACACCGGAGGGCTCGGCGGCACCTTCGGCGGCAACCCGGTGGCCTGCGCCGCCGCCCTGGCCGCGATCGAGGTGATGCGGAGCCTCGATCTCCCCGCCCGGGCTCGGGAGATCGAGGCCCTGGTGCTGGATCGGCTCGAGACCTGGGCCGCCGAACTCGACGTGGTCGGTGACATCCGTGGCCGGGGCGCGATGCTGGCGGTGGAGCTGGTGCGGCCGGGCAGCGCGGACCCTGCCCCGGAAGTCGCGAATGCTGTTGCCGCTCAGGCGCTTTCCGAAGGTGTCATCGTTCTGACCTGCGGCAGTTACGGCAACGTCCTGCGGTTGCTGCCACCGCTGGTGATCACCGACGAGCTCCTCACGGACGGACTCGATGTGCTCGAACGCGCGCTGCGCGCCTACGGCTCGCGTGACTGACGACGCTGTACCGGCCGAGAACGGCCTTCACGCGGCCCGCAAGGCTTCCGGTGGCTGGGCGTGATCGCGAAGTTCGGTGAGCGTGCGTGACAGCAGGCGCGAGACATGCATCTGCGAGACGCCGATTTCCTGGGCGATCTCGGCCTGGGTCTTGTTCTCGCCGAAACGCAGGACGAGGATCCGGCGCTGACGTTCGGGCAGTGCGGTGAGCAGCGGGCCGGCGGTCAAGGATTCCTCGACGAGGGAGTAGCCCGGGTCTTCGACGGACAAGCGGTCCAGACGAGACGAGGTCTGCTCGCTGTCGCCACCGAGGACGCGGCCGCCGGTGTCGAGCGAATCGGTGGTGTAGCAGTTGTTCGCGATCAGCGCCTGGGTCACCTCGGCCAGGTCGACATTCAGATGCGCTGCCAGTTCCCGCGCGGTCGGCGCATGTCCGAGCCGCTGCGACAGTTCGGAGATCGCGGCGGCCAGGTGCTGCTGCACTTCCTTGACCCGGCGTGGCACGCGCACAGCCCAGGTACTGTCACGGAAGTACCGTTTGACCTCGCCCATGATCGTCGGGACGGCGAACGACAGGAACGTCGAGCCGTTGGCCGGATCGAACCGGTCCACCGACAAGATCACGCCGACGGCCGCGATCTGGGTCAGATCGTCGACCTCGACGCCGCGGCCGCTGTAGCGCCGGGCGATGTGCTCACCCAGCGGCAGGCATCTTTCGATGATCTCATCACGCAACCGCCCGTGTTCGATTCCGCCTTCCGGCAGCGACGCCAGCTTCCGCAGGCAAGGCTCGATATTGTCGTACGAATTACCTTCGTCCGTGTCGTCGAACGAAGTACCGGACTGAGCTGCATATTCAGTTGACATATCCAATACCTCACTGTGGGATCCGAGGATTCCGGGGTGTATCTGATTCGTTATATACCCCCTTCCATCCTCCGGAAACGTCACAGCGGTGCGGACCGGTGCGGGACACGGCTGCGCACAGGGCCACAATCCGCACGAATTCCGTTGCCGACCTGCGGATTCCGCGCCAGCGTCCGGGAGCGACGCCGAGCCGGATTCATCTGGGACTACAGCGATCGGATCGGCATCGAGCGCGGCGGGGAGGACCCCCAACGAGCACAGCAGAACCACCCGAAATCCGGTCGAGCGGGTTTGGTCAGCGCGGAGCCGGGAACTGCCGGGAGGTCACAATCGCCCACTACCAAGGAATTCCCATGATCACTCTCGGGCTCGCATTGCTCATTGTCGGCATCCTGCTCGGCATACCACTTTTGACCACTATCGGAAGCATCGCGTTGATCGCGGGCGTGGCCTTGGCGCTGCTCGGCGCGGCCGGCCGGTCGGTCGGCGGGCGCACCCACTACTACTGATCCGACCGTCCCGGAAAGGACTTCATGATGCTTCGACGATTGGCCCGACAACTGCTCGCCGGGGCGTTCATCGCCGGCGCGATCGACACCGTGATCGCGCCGCGCACCCGCATCGAATCCGCGCGCGAACTGATGGATCGCGGCGTGCCCCTGCTCCCCGACCGCCTGTCCCCAGTGCGGTCGCCCGATCCGGCACAGGTGGTGCGCATCACGGCGGCGGCGCGGGTCGGCGGCGCGATGATGCTGGCGACGGGGCGGGCGCCACGGTTGGCAGCGCTGATCTTGGCCGCCGCGACCGTACCCGCGGCGCTCACCGAACAGGATTTCTGGAACGAGGACGACCCGGATCGCCGCTCCGCCAAGCGCATCGCGTTCTGGAAGGACGCGGGCCTGCTCGGCGGCACGCTCATCGCCGCCGCCGATTCCGGCCCCGCACCTTCCCTGGGATGGCGGGCCCGCCGCAGAGCGGACGCACTGCTGCACAGCGGTTCCGACCGTGACGAGAGCCGCGTCTCGCGGCTGGCCGAGGCGGTCGCCCAGCAGGCTCCAGCCGTCTGGGAAATCGCGCGCGACAAGGGTGAACACGCCGCCGGCGTGACGCGCGAGAAGGGCGAGCTACTGGCCGCTGTCGCCCACGACAAGGGCGGGCAACTGGCCGAAATCGCCCGCCGCAGAGGCGAACAGTTCGGGCACGTGGCCCGCGACACGGGCGGTCGACTCGCCGCCACCTACGGCGGCCACGCGATCGCTTAGTCCGCAGCCGTTTCGGCAACCCGTGTTCGCACCGCTCGATGGCGGTCGTGCCGACGACCGACACGCAAACCTGCCGACAGAACTGTGTGCAGCGCAGCCAGACCGGTGCCTGGGCCCGGCACGCCTCTCGCGGTGCCGGGCCCCCCTGGATCCTGCACCAGTCCCTTGCGTCATGGAAGGTGGCTGCAGCCGCAGTCGAGCGCGGCGCCCTGTGGCCTGACTACTGTTTGTCGTCGAGTTGCAGGATCATGCTGCGCATGGTGGTGTAGCGGACCAGGTTCTCGGTGACATCCTCGGCTGTCTGCTTGCCGATGTCGGATCCGAATGCCGCGCCGAGGGCGTCGAGATCATCCCAGTCGAGCATGGCGACGAGGTAGTACGGTTCGCCGATCACCGGTGTCATGTTGTGGCTGGTCGTGTATCGCCGCAGCCCGGGAAGTTGCCGGGCCAGGGGGATGTGGACCTCGCGATAGTGGCGTTCGAATGCCTCGATGTCGGAGGGCGTGTCGTACATGACTACGAATCGCGCGATCTGTTCGGTGGTCTGTCGGGGTTCCGCGGTTGTGCTCACGTGTTCGACTCCTGTGGTGTCGGCGGGAACGGCCGCCCGGCGTGTTCGGTCGGCTCGATACACCGACGAATGACCGACGACGGTATCGACAACTGTCGTGGAGTCGGTGCTGTCCGGTTCGATGCGGCGCAGCACGATCATCGGAATCCGTCGGCGGGTGACCTGCTGGTACTGCGATGCTGCCGGGTTGAGCTGAGCCATCAGCTCGAACAACCGGTCCCGTTCGCCGCCTTCGGTATCGATTGCCCGGACCTGGAACGATTCCGACCCCACCTGCACTTCGGCGGTCCCGGCCGCCATCAGATTGTGGTACCACCCCGGATTGACCGGGGCACCGGACTTGGAAGCCATCACCACGTAGTCCTGGCCGTCACGCAGGAAGGTGAGCGGCGTTGTCCGGACTCGGCCGGTCCTCGCGCCGACGGTGGTGAGCAGCAGTATCGGCACGTGCTCGAACAGTCCTGTCAGCCGGCCGTTGTCAGCCAGGTACTGCGCGATCAACAGTCGATTGAACTCCTCCATGGCTACGGGGTCGGTTCGCGCCAAGTGCGGTGAAATGTCGGGAAGTATGTCGCTGGACATGGGGATCGCTCCTGCCGTCATCGGGATCCGATGCTGTCCCGACGTCCGGCGACCGCGCCGATCGACATCCCGGCAACAAAATTTTCGTGCCGGCGAGGCGGTCACCACGCGTCGACCGAGCTGGATGGGGTACGAGTACCGCTGAGGAACAACTCGCCGTCGGGGAGCCCGCGCCAGACGTGCTGGGCGTGGAAATAGCAGACGTGCCTCGCCAGTTCCCCGTCGACAGCGACGACATGATTTCCCAGCAGGTGCTGGGTAGCGTCGAGCCGATCGATACCGCTGCCGACGCGAGCCACGATGGCAGCGCGACCGACCACATCGTCGCCGGCCTGTGGATACACCCAATGCGCGTCCTCGGTGAACAACGCCGCCTCCCATCAAGACCCCGGCTTCATCGACCACGTGCTCAGCAAACGACCCGAAGTGGCCCGTGTCTACCTGCCCCCGGACGCCAATCCACACGGAATTCCGGATATCGAGTACGTGGCGATGTTCGGCCCCGCCCCGGTGGTGTTCGCCTTCCACGGGTATCCCTGGCTGATCCACCAGCTCACCTACCGGCGGCACGGCCACCACCTGCTGCACGTGCACGGGTTCCGGGACAACGGCACCACCACCACACCGTCCGACATGTGCGCCCTCAACGGCATCGACCGCTACCAGCTCGCCATGACCGCGGTCGAACACGTCCCCCGGCTCAGCGGCCGCGCCGGGACTCTGCTGGCGATGCTGGCCGAAAAGCTCGATGCGGCACTGGCATACACCCGGCAGACCGGCGAGGACCTCCCCGAGATGAGCGACTGGAGGTGGCCGGGTGGCACCGCGGAACGCTGACCGGGAGACCCGCAACCGTTGCGCGGCAGCCGACCACACCGACAGCCACACGTCCTGACGCTCGAACCCGAGGCACAGCACCGCGCGCACGAAACGCCGATTGCGAAGGGGCCCGAAGGTCGATTGCGGCCAGCGCGCGAACTGGCCTGTCGGCGGGGACCGACCACGCCGGCGCTGTCGTCCCGGCGCGGAACTGGTTGAAGTGACCGCAGCGGTACCCGCACTCGCGGGCACCATCGTGGATCCTCTCGCACACCCCCTGTGATCGTGATCACCGCAACGACTGTCTCCATATGTAGTCTACGAATGTAGATTACCCTGACAGCTCACGCTGACCGATCGGAGAACCTCATGCGAACCTTCCCCCGCACCGGAACCGTCGCTCGACCTCTGCTGGCGGTCGCGCTGGCCGGATCCCTGTCGGCCGCGGTGGCATGCGGCGACCGAGACGTGTCCGGAGCCACGCAGTCCGCCCGCATCGACACGACCGAACTTCAACGAGACGCCGACGCGATTCGCGATATCGGGGTGACCGGCGTGCAGGTCCGGCTGGTGAATGCCGACGGTGGCAACGCGGTGGTGACCAGCGGGGTCGCCGATATCGCGGGCCGGACTCCGGTTCCGGGCGAGGGTTACTTCCGGATGGCCAGTGTCACAAAGACTTTCACTGCCGCAGTGGTGTTGCAGCTGGTCGGTGACGGCAAGCTGGCGCTGGACGACACGGTCGAGAAATGGTTACCGGGCACGATCCGGGGCAACGGCAACGACGGCACGAAAATCACTGTCCGCCAATTGCTCAACCACACCAGCGGGCTGCCCGACGCCCTCGACATGGGTTCGCGGCTGCCGACCCGCGACGCCTACCGGCAGCACGCCGACGATGTCGAGGCGCCCGAGGATCTGGTGGCCGCGGCGATACGGAGGGAACCGGACTTCGCCCCGGGGACCGGCTGGAACTACGACAACACCGGCTATCTGTTGCTCGGCATGATCATCCACAAGGTCACCGGCAGACAATGGTACGAGGAGGTCGAGAGCCGAATCATCGAGCCGCTCGGGTTGAAGGGCACCAGCTATCCGGGCGGGACAACCACGATCCCCACCCCGCACGCCGACGCGTACATCCAATGGCCGACGGGCGGGCTGACCGACACTACCGAGAACCGGCTCGCCGAACTGGTCGGACCCGCAGGCGCATTGACCACCACGACCGCCGACCTGAACACGTTCTTCCGGGCGCTGCTGGGCGGCAAACTACTGCGGGCCGAACAACTGGCCGAGATGAAGCAAACCGTCGACACCTCCGACGCGATCCGAGCGGTCTGGCCCGGCGCGCGCTACGGCCTGGGCCTGTTCTCGGTCGAATTGTCCTGCGGCGGACGGTATTGGATGCACGGCGGCGACAACGCCGGCTACAAGACCCGCGACGGCGTCACCGACGACGGAACCCGCAGCGTCGTGGTCTCCATGTCGACGATGTTCCTGGACGATACGCGACGTCCCGCCGACCAGGAGCGGGCCGCACTGGCGCTGGTCGACCACGCACTGTGCGGCAACAAATGAACTCATCAGTGCGGCCCTGTCACGTTCCAATCGAGAGGAATGCAGCAATGCGACAGCTTCGTCGCGGTCTGTGCGCGCTGCTGGTCACCGGCGCGGCCGCTGTGTCGAGCGGGTGCCAGGAAACGACCACAGCGCCGGTACCACCGCCGGCCGGCCGCGCCGCCCTGCAACAGGCTCTGGCGGACATCGTGCGGGCCGGCGCGGTCGGCGTGCAGTTGCGGGTACACGACGACGCCGGTGACTGGACGGCGAGCACGGGGGTGTCCGAACTCGGTAAGTCGGAACCGCCATCCACCGACGGTCGATTCCGGATCGGCAGCATCACGAAGACTTTCGTGTCCACGGTGATCCTGCAACTGGTCGCCGAGGGCAGAGTGGGACTCGACGATCCGGTGGACGACTACCTTCCCGCCTACAATATCGACCGGCGGATCACCGTGCGAATGCTGTTGCAGCACACCAGCGGACTGTTCGACTACACGGGCGACCACGACGCCGACGGCGGTTTCGAGGCCGGAATCCCATTGCACGGAGCCGAATTCGTCGACGCGAGGATGCGCGGGTACACCCTCGACGAGCTCGCGCGGACGGCGTTGTCCGAACCTGCCCGGTTCGCGCCCGGCGAGCGCTGGCAGTACTCCAACACCAACTATGTGCTCGCTGGGCTGCTCGTCGAAAAACTCTCCGGCACAACGTATGCCACGCAGATCCGGACGCGGCTGCTCGAGCCGCTCGGGATGTCGGATACGTCGCTGCCCGGCGCCGAGCCCGAGATCGCCGGTCCGCACGCGCACGGCTACCTCGAATATCAGCGCGACGGGCGAACCGAGCTGGCCGACATCACCGAGCTGAATCCGTCGTGGGCCGGTCCGGCGGGGGAAATCATCTCCACCACAGCCGATCTCGACAAATTCCTGAGCGCGCTACTCGGCGGCCGGCTGCTCCCACCACAACTGCTGGAGGTCATGCGCACACCGTTTCCGGTACCGGATCGGCCGGGCGGGTTCGGTCTGGGGCTGGTCGATCGCCGGGTCGGCCCGGACTGCGACCTCTTCGGACACAGCGGCGGAATACACGGTTACCTGTCACAGCTCTACGGTTCGAAGGACGGCACCCGCCGCGTGGCGATGTCGATCACGCTCAACCAGGACCCGGATTCACAAGCCGACGCGTTCGTTCCCGGTGCGATGTCGATCCTGAGCACCTTGTGCCGATGATGCGGCGCACGATACTTCGGGTCAGCGGAAGCTGCCGAGGGTCACCTCGAACCAGCTCTCCAGCACATCCTCCTGACTGAAGACCGGCGCCTCTCCGATCGCCGCCCACAGTGCCGGGTAGCGAGCGGGGTCTGCGGCGAGCAATGCCTTGCCCTGCGCCCAGAACTCGGCACTGCCCTCCCAGTCGCCGGGCTGTCGTTGCATCGCCGCACACCCGATCAGGAACCGGTTGACGTTGCCGACCAATGCCACCGCGGTCCGCACCGGCAGCCCGGCCTCGGCGAGAAACGCCAGCATGCGATCCATGATCGCCAGACTCCGATCGGTCGAGACCCTCAGTGTGGGATCCAGTAACCCCGGCCGATCGATCACGAACACCCGATACAGGCCGCGCACGAGCTGCTGGAACCCTTCGATTCCACCGGCCTCCGGCATCGGAACCTGCTCGTACGCGTCCTCGACCGACGCCGCCAGCAGGTCGGCCTTGTTGCCGAAATGCCGGTACAGCGCCATCGGATCCACCCCGAGCCTGGTCGCGACCAGGCGCATGGTCATCGCCTCCGCGCCCTGCTCCGCGATCACCGCCGCCGCGGCGGCGAGGATCATCGGCTTGTTCAGTGTCCCGCGCGGTGTCCGCCGCCTGGTCTGCTCCACCACGCGTACCTCCTGGACGGGCTACCGATGATCGACAATGGTCGACTACAACAGTAGACGCGGGTCGGACGCGACAGCGCGGTGCCGGGCAGCCCGCACCCGCGGCGTCGTGGCTGTGCCGCCGCATGGGCGGCGGCACAGCCACTTGCGGCTACTTGCCCGCGTCGCCGCCCGCCTGGGCGGCCGGGTCGGCGCCCTGCGAAGCGCCAGGGTCGGTGCCCTGGTTTGCGGCGTCGGCGGACGGAGCGTTGATCGTGTCGAAGAACCGGGCGGCGGCGCCGATACCGGCGGGAACGCCCAGAGCTGCCGTGCCCGAGGCGGTGCCGAGTGCGAGGCCGGCGATCGCGCCGGCAATGCAGCCGCCGACCGCACCGGGCAGGAAGGCCGGGGGCATCAGCGCTGCACCGGCCGCAGAGCCGGCGGCACATCCGACCGGAGCCGCGACCAGGGTGCCCGAGAGGGAGCCGACGCCGGTGGCGAGGCCGAATTCGTTCGCGGCATTGCCCAGAGCGTTGTCGAAATCGGCTTGCGCGTCGATGGATTCGGCAACCGGGGCCGGAGTGAGCGGTACCGGGTCGGCTCCGGCAACGGCAGCCTGGGTGACGACAGCGGCGAACGACAGCACCGCGGCGATGCCGTAGGCATTGATCTTCTTCATCAGGGTCTCTCTGTCTGGTGGTCGGGATCTGGGCGCGAGCGGGTGCCTGAGGCGCATCCCACCGCCTTGTTGAAAACCGTTTTCGACAACGGTCGATCCGGACTGTACTCTCTGACCGGAATAAGTGAAAATGATTGTCGTCACCGTTTGGATCCGGAGACGGTCGTCAGCACCGACCTGATAGAGATGGACCACCATGGCTCGTAGGCATTTCCACACCCGCGCACAGTTGCGCCCAGGGCGGAGCAGCACCCCAGGAGCTCCCGTGAATACGCGGTAGGCTGTGCGGGCATGGGACGCGGAATCGGAGGTGTCCAGCGGTTCGCTACCGCCCTGGCGAGTCCGGGCACCGGGCATCGCCCGGCCTACACCTCCCACGAAGTGCTGATCGGCTCCGTGGTGCTACTGGCGATTCTGGCCGTCATTCTGGTCGCCGTTTGGTGGTCGAGCCGCCGCTGACTTCTGCATTCTCGGGTGTCCGAAACCGAATGCGACGGATTGTGCGATGCCCGCAATTGCGTGATCATTCCTGTGTCGGCACCGATCACGGTGCAGGTCGGCACTGATCGTCGGGACGCAGAGACACCGGGACAGGAGCACGATGACCGAACCGAAAGCGCAACCGCCGGTGGTGACGACCCTGCATCTGTCGCAGCTGCTGAAGTCCCCCGTGATCGCGGGATCCGGGGAGACGATCGGCCGGGTGGACGACCTGATCGTGCGGTTGCCCGGCGGTGACGCCTACCCACCGGTCTCCGGGGTCGTCGTCGGCATCAGCGGCCGGCAGGTGTTCGTGTCCGGCGAACACATCGCGGAGTTGGCGGCCGACCGAATCACCTTGTCGGTCAACAAGGTCGACCTGCGGTCGTTCGAGCGCCGGGAAGGCGAGGTGCTGTTGAAGGCCGATATCCTCGGCCACCGGCTCATCGACGTCGCGGCCGCCGAACTGGTCCGTGCCTACGACGTCGAACTGGACCACACCCGCAGCGGCTGGGTGCTGGCCCGCCTCGACACCCGCCCGCCGGCCCGCTTCTTCGGGCTGGTCAAGTCCTCCGGCGGGGACGCCGCGCGGGATTGGAAAGCGTTCGAACCGCTGATCGGGCACAACCCGACGCGCACGGCCCGCGGTCTGGGCGGCCGGGTGCGCGGGATGCGGCCCGCCGAACTCGCCGACCTGCTCGAAGAAGCCGACAAGAACGAGCGCGGCGAGATCCTGGACCGGGTGCACGGGGACCCGGAACTGGAGGCCGACGTGTTCGAGGAACTCGACTCGGACAAGGCCGGCAAGCTGCTGGACACCATGCCCGACGAGGAGGTCGCAGCCCTGTTCGGCCGCATGCGCGCCGACGATGCGGCCGACTCGATCCTGGAGTTGCGGCAGTCGCGCCGCCGCCGGGTCCTGGACCTGATGCCGGCCGGTCAGCGGGTCAAGGTCATCACGCTGATGGGGTTCAATCCGGACAGCGCCGGCGGCCTGATGAATGTCGACTTCGTGTCGTGCGCTGTGAATTCCACTGCGACACAGGCCTTGTCGACGGTCGCCGGGGCGGCGGGACTGCAACCGGAGGCGCTACTGAAGGTGCACGTCCTGCAGGACCGGCAGCTGGTCGGGGTGGTGTCGGTGATCGCACTGCTTCAGGCTCAGCCGGACGACACGGTCGGTGACCTGATGGACTCGGACCCGGTCCGAGTGGCCCCCGATGCCGATCTGACCGATATCGCGTTGCTGATGGCGGACTTCAACCTGTACATGGTTCCCGTGGTCGACGACCAGGACCGCATGTTGGGCGTCGTCACCGTCGACGATGTGCTCGAGGACATCATTCCCGAGGACTGGCGCCGGCGTGAGCCCGCGCCCCGGCCGGTCCGAGAACCGACCACCGTCCCCGACATCACCACCTCGCACCCGGACGGGCCTGCGGCACAATGACGGAGACCGGCGACGACCACACGCCGGTCGTCCCTGACGCCGAGGTGGCGGAGGGGCCCGGCAAGCCGCGCGCTGTCGAGCCCGGCGAGCACCCGGTTGTGCCCGCGCAGCAGGAGGCCGCGGCCGGGCAACCGGCGGTGGACGCTGGACGCCCGCGGATCGAGCCCGGCAGGCAGCCCAACTCCCCCGGCCGGCAATCGGCGGTGCTCGACTCGGCACACCTCGGCGATATCGAAGGCGCGCTCGGGCGGATCAAGCTCACCGACACCGACCAGCCCCGGACCCTGAAGATCCGGCTGTTGACGCTGCTGGCGATCGTCGGCCCGGGCCTGATCGTCATGGTCGGGGACAACGACGCGGGTGGGGTCGCCACCTATGCCCAGGCCGGGCAGAACTACGGATACAGCCTGCTGTGGGTGTTGTTGCTGCTGATCCCGGTCCTGATCGTCAACCAGGAGATGGTCGTCCGGCTCGGCGCGGTGACCGGGGTCGGTCACGCGCGGCTGATCAACGAACGGTTCGGCCGGGGCTGGGGCTGGTTCTCCGTCGGCGACCTGTTCGTGCTGAACTTCCTCACCATCGTCACCGAGTTCATCGGAATCAGCCTCGCCGCAGCCTATTTCGGTATTTCCAAGTACATCGTGGTGCCGCTGGCGTCGGTTGCGCTGGTCGCCATCATGGCGTCGGGCAGTTTCCGCCGCTGGGAACGCGCCATGTTCGTGTTCATCGCCGTCACGCTGTTGCAGATCCCGATGCTGCTGCTCTCGCACCCCGACTGGGGCCGCGCCGCCCAGAGTTTCGTGGTCCCCGGCGTCACGGGTGGGTTCACCTCCGACGCGGTGCTGCTGATCATCGCCCTGGTCGGCACGACAGTCGCGCCCTGGCAGCTGTTCTTCCAGCAGTCGAACATCGTCGACAAGCGAATCACCCCGCGCTTCATCGGCTACGAACGCGCCGACACCGCACTCGGCGCTGTCGTCGTGGTCGTCGGCGCCGCAGCGCTCACCATGACCGCCTCCTTCGCCGCGCATGCCACCGATTCGGTCGGGAAATTCGTCGACGCCGGCGAAATCGCCCATCTCCTCGGCCAGGCTCACCAGCCGTTGGGGTCGATCTTCGCCGTCGTCCTGCTGGACGCGTCGATCATCGGCGCCGCCGCGGTCACCTTGGCCACCAGTTACGCGTTCGGCGATGTGTTCGGGATCAAGCACTCGCTGCACCGCGGCTTCCGGGACGCGAAGCAGTTCTACCTGTCCTATATCGCGATGGTGGTCGTGGCCGCGGTGATCGTGCTCGTCCCGGGGGCGCCGCTGGGTCTGATCACCACCGCCGTGCAGGCCCTGGCCGGGCTACTGCTGCCGTCGGCCTCGGTGTTCCTGCTGTTGTTGTGCAACGACCCGCAGGTCCTCGGCCCCTGGGTCAACAAGACCTGGCTCAACGTCGTCGCCGGCGTCATCGTCGGAATCCTGCTGTTGCTGTCAGGAATCCTGATGGCCACCACACTGTTCCCCGACCTCGACGTCGTCACCACCACCGGTGCACTCGCGGTCGTGCTCGTTGTGCTCGCCGTCCTCACCGGCATCGTGCTGCGCGTCCTGCAACGCCGTGCACCCGCGCCGCCGCCGGGTCCGGTGTTCGATACCGCGCAGCGGGATCACTGGCGGATGCCGCCGCTGGCCCTGCTCGAACCGGTGCGGTGGTCGGCCGGGACGAAGCTCGGCATGCTCGCCCTGCGCGGCTACCTGGTCCTCGGCGCGATCTTATTGGTGGTCAAGGCAATCCAGCTCGGCCGCGGCTGAGCGGTCGGAGCGATCTCCGGAAGGGAAGTCATGTCGACGTGGGAGATGCTGCTGCGGCTCGGCACGGGCGCAGGCCTCGGCATGGTCATCGGCATCGAACGCCAGTATCGGGCGCGCATGGCGGGCCTGCGCACCAACGCCCTGGTAGCGACGGGTGCCACACTGTTCGTGCTGTTGTCCGCCAACGGTTTCCACGGCGGGTCCGCCGACCCGACCCGGGTCGCCGCGCAGATCGTGTCGGGCATCGGCTTCCTGGGCGCCGGTGTGATCATGCGCGAGGGGCTGAGCGTGCGTGGCCTGAACACCGCCGCCACCCTGTGGTGCTCGGCCGCGATCGGTGCGCTGGCCGGTGCCGGAATGTACGCCACCGCGGCAGCGGGCACCGCCGCGATCGTCGCCGTGAACACCGCACTGCGGTCGATGGGCCGGGTCATCGACCGGGTTCCCGAAGCAGGTACCGAACAGGCCAGCACCTACATTTTCGCCGCGACCACCGACGACGCCGGCGAGGCCCAGGTACGAGCCTTGCTCGTGCAAGCGTTGACTCGCACCGATTTCCGGCTCGTGTCCATCGCCAGCCGGAACGCCGATACACCAGGGCAAGTCGAGATCCGCGCCGAACTGATCGGCGAGCACCGAGACGACCGCCAGATGGAATCCGCGGTCAGCCGACTCAGCTTGGAGCCCTCGGTCACCAGCGTCGGCTGGCAAGTCACCGAACGCACAGACTCGGACAGCCACTGACGACCGTCCGCGTCCCGGTTTTCGGCTGGTGGGTTCGCACGTGACATCGCCGGTCCGGACTGTCGAGGTCGCGAGCGGCCACCGAGTGGCGATTCGTATCGCGGCTCCCGCCGGACCGCCATCGTTGGACTCTTTGTGAATGGCTTGCTTCCGTCCAGCATCACCGCGACTACTATCGACCGTGCCACGCGGCCGCTGCGCCGTCCACACCGCCACCGAAACCGACAGCATCACCGCACTCCGGATCGCGGGCATCGATGCGGCGCTCTTTCCGGGATCATGGTCGCAGTGGAGCGCCGACCCGGCTCGCCCGGTCGCGACCGGACCGGCATGACACCGCCGGTGATCGCGCGGCCCGCACCCGACTTCGCCGGACGCCCACACCATCGACGCAGAGGAGCCCACCGGTGACAACGCAACCGAATCCCGCGACCGGCGACAACTGGCGGCACCACGGGGTACGAGTCGTCAAAGCAGACCAGCTCGATTCGAATACCGCGCAAACGCCCGGAATGAACCGGGCGGCAGCGATCGACGCCGCCCGCGTCGGCGCACAACAGATCTGGGCGGGCACGGTCACGATCCATCCCGACGCGAAAACCGGAGCCCACCATCACGGCGCGCTGGAGAGCGTCATCTATGTGGTCCGGGGCCGAGCCCGGATGCGCTGGGGCGAGCACCTGGAATTCGTCGCCGAGGCCGAGCCGGGCGATTTCATCTTCGTGCCACCGTACGTACCCCACCAGGAGATCAACGCCAGCACCGACGAACCGCTCGAATGCGTACTGGTCCGCAGCGACAGCGAAGCGGTCGTGGTCAACCTCGACATCGAGCCGGTCGAACCGCCCGAGGCCGTCTATTGGGTCGACCCGATCCACCCGCACCCTTGAAACGCGCCCACCGGCACCGCGCCCGGTCGGCACAGACCACGGCACGCCGACCGGCGGCTGTCAGCCGGTCAGCCCGCGCCGGGCTCGCACCACGTGGTCGGCCAGGGTGAACAGACCGTCGACCACGATGCCGATCAGCATGATCACGATCATGGTGGCCAGGATCTCGGTCGAATCGCTGAGCTGGCGGGCGAATTCGAGCCGCACACCCAGTGACGGGCTGTGGCCGATCACCACCAGCAGCTCCCCGGCCATCAAGCTGCGCCAGGCGAAGGCCCAGCCCTGTTTGAGTCCGGTCACGAACGCCGGCAGGGCGGCGGGCAGCAGAACGTAGCGGTACCAACCGAATCCGCGCACGCCCAGCACCCGGGCCGCCCGCAGCAACGCCGGCGGAGTGTGGTCGATGCCGCTGATCAGCCCGCTGGCGACCGACGGTGCCGCGCCCAGCACGACCACGAACAGGATCGCCTGCTCGCTGAGCTGGAACAGCAGGATCGCCAGCGGGAACCAGGCGATGGACGGCATCGTCTGCAGCCCGGTGATCAAGGTGCTCAGCGCGATCCGCAGCGGCCGCGGCCGGGTGGCCAGTACCGCTGCCGCCACGCCGATGCCGACGGCGAGCCCGAAACCGGCCACCGCCCGCCGCATGGTCAGCCCCAGCCCGCTCCAGAACCGCGGATCGCCCAGATCGTGCCACAGCCGGGGCAGCACCTCGCCGGGGCCGGGCAGCACCCACGGATCCTTCCAGCCGCTGAGCACCACCAGTTCCCACAATCCGACCGCCAACGCCAGCGCGCCCAGCACCGGCCAGACGGTGCTCCAGATCCGTTGCGCCACACCGATCCGCGCGGGAACCGCGGTATCGAGCGCGTCCAGCGCGCGCAACTGCCGGTCAGTGTCCATGTCGCCCTACCTCTTCCCGCAGCCGATCGGTGATCTTCCCGGCCGGCTCGGCCACTTCCGGAGACTCGATGCGCCGCGGCCGGTGCAACGGCACCGGGTACTCCTGCACGACCCGGCCCGGACGACTGGACAGCAGCACCACCCGGTCACCGAGCCGCACCGCTTCGCGCACATTGTGAGTCACGAACAACACGGTCAATTCGCGCTCGCGCCAGATTCTTTCCAGCTCGTCGTGCAGCAGGTCACGGGTCATGGCGTCCAGTGCGGCGAACGGTTCGTCCAGCAACAGGATGTCGGTGTCCTGGGCCAGTGCGCGGGCGATGGCGGCCCGCTGCCGCATGCCGCCCGACAGCTGATGCGGCCGCCGGTCACCGGCACCGTCCAGCCGCACCACCGCCAGCAGTTCGGCTATCCGGCCGGGCCACAACCGCTTCGGCACGCCGGCCGCCCGCAGCGCGATCCCGATATTGCCGGCGACGGTCAGCCACGGGAACAGCGCGGGATCCTGGAACACCATGCCCACCCGGGCGCCGCCGGTGGCGACGGTCCCGCTGGTCGGTGCGTCCAGCCCCGCGATCAGCGCCAGCAACGTGCTCTTCCCGCAGCCGGAAGCGCCGAGCAGGCAGACGAATTCGCCGCGCGCGACGTCGAGCGAGACCCCGTCCAGGGCGAGCACGGCCCCGCGACCGGACCCATACACCTTCGAGACCGCATCGATCAGCACGGCCGGTTCGGTGGTGTTCATGCGGTGGTGAAGAACAGCGGGCTGGTCCACACCTCGTGGCCGTCGGACTGGCGAGCGTGCAGGTACAGCGCGCTGTCCGCGTCCGGGAGCCGCACCGGCAGTTCCCCGGTCAACGTGACCGGCAGGGCCGCCGCGGACAGCCGTTCGACGGTGACGTGCAGCCCGGCGCCACCGAAGTCGCGGCGCACCGGCCCGGCCGCCAATTCACCTGCGGTGACGGTGAATTCCCCGGTGTGCGCGTCCTCGGCGATCGTGGTCGCGATCCGGAACTCGGTGGCGTCACCGTCGGTGCGCAATACGACACCGGTGTCGTTGCCGAATGTGGCCGCGGCCCAGTCGATCCGATTGCCGTCGCGGTCGATCCGCTGTTCCTGATGCGATGCAGCCCACGGTTCCGCTGCGATCAGGTCCGCGCCGGCGATCTCGATCCGCCCGGTCCACGTCGCCCACCGGTACCGATCGCGGTGCCGGGCGCCGCCCCAGCGGACCCGGACCAGGCCGGGGGCGTAGCCCGCCTCGGCGTGCAGATCCCGGTGCAGCACCGGGCCTTCGGTGTCGTAGACGGTCACCTGCTCCCACTCGGCATCGGCGTACAGCGCGTACGACACCACGAGTTCGGTTCCGGCGCGGGCCCGCTCGTCGCCCATCCACTGGTCCCCGGACCGCAACAGCGCGACCGCGCGGGTACCGGTCGTCGCCCACGTCCGCCGGGCGCGCAGCGTGGAACCGACGGCGGCCCGGGTCAATTCGGGTGCGAGCACCCCGGTCAGGCCGCCGCCGCGGCCACCGAAGATAGTGGCGCCGGGCGCACCGCTGCCGGGCCGGCCGCGGTGCTCGTCGCTGTTGGCGCTGACCCCGACACGGTAGCCGCGCTGCATCGCCTCCCGGAGGAACCAGTTGCCGGTCCCCCAGGCCGAATGCACTTCGATGAGCCGTTCCAGTTGAGGGTGATGCCAGTCCAGGATCGCCCGGCGGCCGCCCAGATGCGGCATGAGCAGATAGTCGTCCGGGCGGGCGGCGTAGGCGGCATAGAGCTCGGTGATCGGCCAGTGCTCGGCGACCGGCACCCGGCTGGTCATCCCGTCGTGCCACTGCAGCGACCTGGCCAGCCCGGTGTCCGCACCGAGGTAGATGACGTTGTGGTCACCACCCACCGCCGAATTGCCACACCACTCCACCCCAGGCAGGCAGACGAACCGGCCCTCTTCGGTCACCTCCCGGCACAGTGCCACCGTCGCCGCCCAGGCCGCGTCGGTGACCTGGAAATCGTTGGCGGTGTAGCCGAGGACGTCCAGGCCGCCGACCCGGCGCCCGTAGGCGAAGTTGTAGGCGCTGTCCTGGGTGCCGACCGTGTCGTCGGAGTGCACGTGCAGATCGGCGAAATACGCCCGCTCCCCGGGGAGTTCGGCGACCACGTCGACCGGGCACGAGCCGGTGAGCACCCGCCCGTCCGGCAGGGTCGCCGTCACCGCCGCCCGGTAGGCGCCGGTCGGCGCGGCCGGCAGCTCGAATTCGCCTGCCGCCCAGCTTGTTCCGGGCAGCTCACCGAATTCCGGCTCGCCTCCGACGGACAGCCGCAGGGCCGCCGGACTGTCGACGGCCGCGTTGCCCCAGCTGTCCTCCAGGTGCACCCGCAGCGGGGCGACGGCACCGGCCCGGACGACCCGCGGCCCGGCCACCACCAGCCGCGCGGCCGGGCCGGGCCGCACATCCAGCGCGACGTCGCCGGCATGCCCCATCCGCGAAGTGCCGAGTACGTCCGCGTAGAGCCGGAAGACGAACCCGTCCTCGACGAAGGTTTGCACCCGGGTGCCGGGCCCGCCGAATCGCCGGTCGCCCAGCCGGATCACGATCTCGTCGCCGGGACGCAGGAACCCGTCCTCCAGATGGATCAGCAGCGCCTTCTGGAACGGCCGTTCCCCGCCCTTGACGTCGTAGCGGGTGCGCAGGTGCCCGACGGTGGCCAGGCTGTCCGGCCCGGCACCGCCGCGGTCGCTGCGATGCACGAGTTCCGCAGTGGCGTAATCCCGTTCGCCGGGCGCGGTCGTCTGCAGATCCCAGTCCGAGTAGTACTTGAAGCAGAGTTTGAGCCAGCCGCTGTCGGCGATGCCGGAACTGCCCACGGTGTAGCGCAGTACCACTTCGGTGAGTTCGCCGGCCACCAGCTGCGCCGTGGTCGTGGTCAGGGTGCCGAGGAAGGGCAGCTCCCGCACGGACGCGGTGAGCGGCGCGGTGACCGCGGGATCGGTGCAATCGTGGAAGCGGTGACCGGACACCGCGCGCGGGGTGATCATTCGGCCACCGCCGGACGTCCTTCGGCGCGCAGCGCGTCGTTCAGCGGACCCAGGTCGGCCAGGCCGGTGAGGTCACCGGCGGGCAGGACGCCGACGGTGGCACCGCGGCGCGCGTATTCGCGGACGGTGCTCAGCAGCGGGTCCACGGTGAAGGTCAGCTGCGACCACGCGCCGGCCAGATCGGCATCGGCCAGCCGGGTGCCGTTGATTCCGGCGATCACCGTATTCGCCTGTGCCCGTGCGGCATCAGGGTCGACGCCCACCTGGGACGTCTGCTGCACCAGCCCGCGCAGCAGGGCGACGACAGTCTCGCGGTGCGCCTTCAGGTAGGACGAGCGCACCACCAGTTCGGTGGTGGCGAACCGGCCCTGCGGCCACAGCTCGCGTTCGTCGACGAGGACGTGCGCGCCCTTGCCGACCAGCTGGGCAGCATAGGGCTGCGGCACCCAGGCGCCGTCGATGGCGCCTGCCGCGAACGCGGCGGCGATCTGCGCGTTGTCCTGCGGCGCCACATGGACATCACCGTCCCCGGCGGTCCCGACCTGAAACCCCTGCTGCTGCAACCAGTACCGCAACGAGACGTCCTGGGCGCCGCCCAGCGCCGGGTCGGCCACAGTGCGGCCGCGCAGTTGCTGCGGGGTGTCGATCCCCGCCCGCACCACCAGTTCGGCGCCGCCCGACGTGGCGCCCGCGACGATCACCGCGTTGCCCTTGGTCTTCAGGTAGGCGTTGACCGCCGGAGTGGCACCGATGAACACCGCGTCGACCGCGTCGGAGAGCAGCGCTGTGACCGCGGGCGGCCCGGAAGTGAACTGCGAAGTCCGCAGTTCCACGCCGGGACCGAGGGCGCGGCCGAAGGTGCCGTTCGCCACGCCGAGCAGCGCGGTGGCGTGAGTGAGATTGGGAAAGTAGCCGAGCCGGAGCCGGTTGCCGGCCGCGGCACCGGAGCCGCTCGAGCAACCACTCAGCGCGGCGGCGACTATTGCGACGCATGCGGCGAAGCGCAGTGCAGGACGGAACAATTCGATACTTCTTTCGCCGTCCGGCGGGTTGCCTGCGCCGGGTGTTTCTGTCAGTCCCGTCGACTGTCCCACGCCGAGATTCATGCGTCCAGGACATAGAAGTGATGACAGTTATCACTGTGATTGAATAATTGGATGGAGCTCCGACAGCTGCGCTACTTCACGGCGATCGCCCGCACCGGCAGTTTCAGCACCGCGGCGGCCGGGGAGTTCGTGGTCCAATCGGCGCTGTCCCAACAACTGCGCAAGCTCGAGGACGAGCTCGGAGTGCGACTGTTCGACCGGACCACCCGGTCGGTGCGGCTCACCCAGGCCGGGGCACAACTACTGCCGTTCGCCGAACGGGTGCTGTCCGATGTGGGACTGCTGGCCGCCGAGGCCGACGCGCTGCGCGGCGTGGTACGCGGCAATATCGCGGTCGGCATGATGGAGTGCCCGCCCCTGACACTCGATATGGCGGTGCTGCTGCGGGACTTCCACGCGCAGCACCCCGGGGTCGAGGTCGCGCTGCGCAGCGGTGGCAGTGACCGCATGCTCGACGAGGTCCGCACCGCCCGGCTCGAATTGGCCATCCTGGGTCTGCCACCGAAACCGTTGCCCGCCAAACTGTTCGCTCATCATCTGCTCAGTGAGGACCTGGTCGGGCTGGTGCACCGCCACGACGACCTGCCGGCCCGGGTGGCGGCCGCGGAACTGGCGGATGCGACGTTCATCGACTTCCCGCCCGGCTACGGACTCCGCGAACAGGTCGACCATTGTTTCGCCGGAGCCGGGGTGAGCCGCCGGGTCGCGTTCGAGGTGGTGCGGGTCGAGGAGATGGTGCGTTTCGCCGCACTGGGTTTGGGCTTGGCGATCCTGCCGCGGTCCATCGCGCAGGCGGCGGCCGGCCGCGACGACGGCCCGCGCATGCTGGAGATCACCGGCGCCGATCTCCGCCGTTCGGTGGCCCTGGTCCACCGCCACGACGGTCCGGCCGCCCCCGCCGCCCGCGCCTTCTTCGATTTCGTCATGGCACTGCCGCAAGCCGCCGGATCCAGTAGCGCCCCAACGTGATCCGATCGGCCGCGTGCTCAGTGTCGAACCACGGCGCTGTTGCCTTCGTGCCACACGCTGACGATCGTGCGGCGAGACAACCGCCACCCCTGCGCCGTGCGGCGCAGCTGGTCCTCGTAACGCCCACCGCCGAGGAACAACTCGCCGTCGGGGAGCCCGCGCAAGACGTGCTGGGCGTGGAAATAGCAGACGTGCCTCGCCAGTTCCCCGTCGACAGCGACGACATGATTTCCCAGCAGGTGCTGGGTAGCGTCGAGCCGATCGATACCACTGCCGACGCGGGCCACGATGGCAGCGTGACCGACCACATCCTCGCCGGCCTGTGGATACACCCAATGCGCGTCCTCGGTGAACAACGCCGCCAGGCTTGTCCAGTCCCGGGTGTCCACCGCGGTGGCGTATCCGACGACGACGTCCACGATCGCGGCGCGATCGACCAGTTCCATGTTCACGGGTGTCTCCAGATCCATTGCGGTGCACGATTTGTCACTGAGTGCATGATCGGTAACCCTGAAGGTCTGCGGAAGAAGGCACTTTCATGTCACACAGTCACATCGATGTATCGGTCCTGGCAGACCAGGCATGCACCGTCGCGGAAGTCCTCGACCACGTATCCGGAAAGTGGAGCGTCGGCATACTCGTCGCCGCCGCCCAAGGCCCGGTCCGATTCACCGAGCTCGAGCGCGCGGTCACCGGCATCAGCCGCCGGATGCTCACCCTGAACCTGCGTAAGCTGGAACGCGACGGCCTGCTGATCCGCACCGTCTACCCCACCGTCCCACCCAAAGTGGAGTACACCCTCACCCCGATCGCCCGAGAACTCCACGCAACGCTGCTGACCCTGACCGAATGGGCGAAGCGACATCGAGCCACGATCGCCGCCGCACAAGCCGACTACGATCGGGCCAACGAGAGCCCGTGAGCCGTGAACAGCGGGCGCACAGCGCTGAGCCGCCTGGCGCCGAACAATCCCGTGCGCCCCAGGGCCGCACGGGTGCGGCCCGCACCGCGGTTTGTGCAGATCGCCCGGCGGGCGAAGTGCGGCGCCCTTCACGCGGTGCGGATCACACCGCGCGGCCGTCCAGCCATGTGCGGTAGCGGCGTAGCGCACGACGCTGCAGAAGCAGCTCCGTCACCAGGGCGATCACCGGGTTGATCCCGGGACGAGTCCGCCGGCCCGCGCCTATCCGTCGCAGTTGTCGACGCACGCGGGCCATGCTCGCCGCGGACGCTACCGCCTTGTCCTTCATCCGCACTGGTGCGAGTACAACTTTCGGCTCCGCGTC
This sequence comes from Nocardia stercoris, assembly GCF_003696265.1. Taxonomy (GTDB): domain Bacteria; phylum Actinomycetota; class Actinomycetes; order Mycobacteriales; family Mycobacteriaceae; genus Nocardia; species Nocardia stercoris. The sequence continues at coordinate 75,874 of NZ_RFFH01000007.1, forward strand.
CTGCCGCCACTTGGCGGGCAGGTCGGGGTCTACTGCCAGCGCGGTGCCCATGCCCACCAGATCGATGCCGCTCGCGAGGACCTCCTCCGCGACCGGGCGGCGTACGACCCCGCCGGTGACCATCAGCGGCAACGGGCTGGTCGCCGCCAGTTCCTCGGCCAGCGCGAGAAAGTAGGCTTCGCGCGAGCGGGTCCGCTGGTCGCCGGCCTGGCCGGTCATCGCCGGCGCCTCGTAGCTGCCGCCGGACAGCTCGACGACGTCGACGCCGAGGGGAGCCAGCATCGCGATCACTCGCGCAGCGTCTCGAGCGTCGAATCCGCCGCGCTGGAAGTCCGCCGAGTTGAGCTTGACCGCCACCGCGAAGGTGGGTTTCGACGGGGTCGAGATCCACGCCGCGCACGGCTACCTGCTGTCGCAGTTCCTGTCACCGTTGGCCAATCGGCGCACCGATCAGTGGGGCGGCAGTCTGGATCAGCGAGCCAGGTTCCTGCGTGACATCGTCCGCGCCGTGCGGTCGGTCGTCGCTCCCGGCGTCCTCGGCCAGGCGAGCGGTCTCGACGAAACGGTCGACGGTTTCCGCGATCTGTCGCGCGGTCATCGCGACCGGCTCGGCGAACCGCTTGCTGTTCTTGCCGATGTCGACCCGAACCTCGGACGGTCCCCACGCGACACCGGGCATGTCCGCGCCGACCTGACGACCGGGGTGGTTGATCTGCATCCACACCTGCGCGCCACCGCTCTTTGCCGCGGTAGCCCATTCGCGGAACGGTTGCAGCGGCGAGTGCGCGTCGAGGACGACACCGGCCGGACCGGTGAGCGCCTCGGCGTGAACCATGACGTTTCCGGTGATGATCAGGCCGACCCCACCTCGACTCCACCGCCGGTACAGCTCGAACAAGGGTGCGTCGGGCAGTTGCCCGCGGCCGGCCATGTTCTCTTCCATTGCGGCCTTGACGAGCCGGTTCGGGATGACGGTGCCGTTCGGAAGGGTGAACGGCGTGAAGATCGCCGAGGTTTCCGCTGAACCGCCGGGCTTTGTCGATGTGGGGATCGGTCGCATCAATACTCCTCGGAGGGGGTATGTTGACATTGATTACATCAGAGTAGGAATCATAGTTAGCAGCGTCAACATCGAGCGGGCGTGGCTGCCGTCGCGGCGAGGGCCGACCGTGCACGGCCAGGCACGATCCCGACCGGGAGTACCGCGGAGCCGACCCGCGATGCCACATCCCGGTAACGCTCGATGACAGCGCCGATTGTTGACACCGATTACATATGCGCTTACGCTCCCCGATGTAAGCGACGTAAACATAGCGGAAGGCGCGCCATGCCGTCCACCGAACAGCACACGGTCACCGTCGATCTGGGAGGTCGCTCGGTCGACGTTCCCGAAGGCGGGTTGTACGACCGCTACCGAATGAACCCCGACCTGGACGAGATCGCCCGCGACCCGCGAGTCAGCAGTGTCGACTTCTTTCGGCAGCTGCCGAAGACGAAGGTCGACTCACCGATCGGGCCGACCTTCACACCGAACTTCTACTACCGCATCTCGACCGCACGGCTGACGATGCTCGCACCGTACCGCGCGATCCGCTCCCGCCTCCCGGAGGAGCTGACTCCGCTCCCGTTCGCGCCCGGGCTCGGCATCGTCTCGGTCATGTTCTTCCGCTACGACATCTGCGATATCGACTTCTATACCGAGGCCGCGGTCGGCATCGCCGTCCAGCCCGCACGGCACGGGCGGGGCGGATTCGTCGACTTGCTCACCGATCTGAAGAACAACCACCTCCACTCCTATGTCCTGTCGCTCCCGGTCAGCAGCGACATCGCCCAGGTACGCGGCCATGACGGTTACGGATTCCCGAAGTGGGTCACAGACCTCGATGTGCACATCGACAACGAGCGCGCCACCGCGCACGTTGCCAACAGCACCGGCGGCACCGACGTAGCGTTCTCTGCCCGCACTCCGCGCCAGGAGGTGCACGCCTCGGGCGATCAGGTCGCGAGCCTGAGCTCGTACACCACGATCAACGGCGTGTGGCACTCGACCTTCAGCCAGACCAACATCCTCTCGGCCGGCACCGAGCAGCTGCCGCGCAGCATCGACCTGCGGCTCGGAAGCGGACGGGTTTCCGACGATATTCGCTCGCTGCGGCCGATCCGGACCATCCAGCTCGACGTCATGACCGAGGGGCAGAACGCCCTGCACATGCCGGTGCCGACGTCGGTTCACCGACATCGGCGAAACCTGTTCCAGCAACCGATCACCTGTCCGGGAGCCCGCTCATGACCATCGATCACACCGCCGCCACCGCTCACGCCCTGAGCCTGCCCGCCACCCTGACACGGCCACGGGTCAGCCGCCTGACCGCGCAGCTGGCCGCGGCTCCGACCGCGAACTACACGACCACCTGCGCGCCGTACACCGGCGAACCCCTCGCCGACCTTCCCGTCTCGACACCGGCCGACGTCGAGGACGTCTTCGCCCGCGCGCGCCGGGCTCAGGCCCGGTGGGCCCTGGTCTCGCTCGAGGAGCGCCGGCGAATCCTGTTGCGCTTCCACGACCTCGTGCTCGAACGCCAGGACGAAGGACTCGACCTGATGCAGGCCGAGAACGGCAAAACGCGCCGCGACGCCTTCCTCGAAATCACCGACATCGCGATCACCGCACGCTATTACGCACGCACCGCCGCCGCGCTGCTCGCGCCCAAGCGCCGCCGGGGCGCGATCCCGGTGCTGACACACACCACCGAACTGCGCCACCCGAAGGGGGTCGTCACGGTCATCTCACCGTGGAACTACCCCCTGAGCATGGCAGCCGGCGACGCGATCCCCGCGCTGATGGCCGGCAACGCCGTGGTGCAGAAACCGGACACCCAAACCGCTTTGACCGCCCTGTGGGCGCTGGAGCTGATGCGCGAGGCCGGACTGCCGAAAGACCTGTGGCAGATGGTGATCGGCCGCGGCAGCTCGATCGGCGACGCTCTCATGGCCGGTGCCGACTACATGATGTTCACCGGGTCCACCGCCAGCGGCCGCCGGATCGCCGCCGGCGCCGGTGAGCGACTGATCGGGGCCTCCCTCGAGCTCGGCGGGAAGAACGCCATGGTCGTGCTCGAAGACGCCGACATCGACAAGGCCGCCGCCGGTGCCGTCGCGGCATGCTTCCCCTCGGCGGGCCAGCTGTGTGTGTCCATCGAGCGGCTCTACGTCGCCGAGGAGATCCGTGACGAGTTCGTCGCGGCCTTCGTCGAGCGCACGCGAAAGCTGCGTCTGGGTGCTGCCTACGACTTCTCGGTCGACGTCGGATCGCTGACCAACTCCGCACAGCTCGAGACGGTGACCGCGCACATCGCCGATGCCGTCGCCAAGGGCGCGACCGTCCTGGCCGGCGGTCACGCACGTCCCGACCTGGGACCGCTGTTCCACGAGCCGACGATCCTCACCGATGTCACGCCCGAGATGACGTTGTTCGCGCACGAGACCTTCGGGCCGGTGGTGTCGATCTACCCGTACCGCGACGTCGAGGAGGCGATCGCGATGGCCAACGCCACTCCGTACGGGCTCAATGCCAGTGTCTGGTCCCGTAACGGCGCCCGCGGCCGGTCGGTCGCTGCCCGGTTGCACGCCGGAACGGTCAATGTCAACGACGCCTTCGCCGCCGCGTGGGGCAGCATCGACGCCCCGATGGGCGGCATGGGCGACTCCGGCCTCGGCCGCAGGCACGGCGCCGACGGGCTCCTCGAGTACACGGAGGTCCAAACCGTCGCCCACCAACGCCTCCAAGGCTTCGCACCGCCGCGCGGTGTGAGCTACGAACGCTGGTCCCGCATCCTCACCTTGGCGCTGCGGGCCCTGCGACGCCTCGGCACACACTGACCTCCGCGTGCGACGGACGAGTCACCACACACGAACCTGTAAACCGACCACACCTGAGGACTTTCGGAGATGACCAAGCGGATCTTGCACGTTGTGACGAACGTCGGCCACTACGGCGATGCCTCGCATCCCACCGGACTCTGGTTGTCCGAGCTCACTCATGCCTGGAAGGTGTTCGAGGACCACGGGTTCGAACAATCCTTGGTCAGTCCCCGAGGCGGGCCTTCGCCCCTCGAGCCGCGATCGTTGAAGTTCCCCAACTACGACAGATCCGCGAAGCAATGGCATGCCGACCCGGCGCGCATGGCGCTGCTGGAGAACACCGCCGACCCCGATCGGATCGAGTCGGCGGACTACGACGCGATCTACTTCACCGGCGGCCACGGCGTCATGTACGACTTCCCCGACAGCGCCGGGCTGCAACAGATCTCGCGGGAGATCTTCGAACGCGGCGGCATCGTGGCCACGGTCTGCCATGGCTACTGTGGCCTGTTGAACACCAAGCTGTCCGACGGTTCCTACCTTGTCGCCGACCGTCAGGTCACCGGGTTCGCCTGGCGGGAGGAAGTGCTCGCCGGCGTGGCCAAGCTCGTGCCGTACAACGTCGAGGCCGAGATGAAAAAGCGTGGTGCCCGCTACGAGAAGGCGCTACTGCCGTTCGTTCCGTATGCGGTCGTCGACGGCACTCTCGTCACCGGCCAGAACCCCGCTTCGGCCACAGTGACCGCCAAGCAGGTCGCGGCTCTGCTGTGAGCCTCTCGGCGGAAACGAAGCGCCGTGGGGGTCCACGGGAACCTCGAACATCATCGGACACTCGGCACGAGCGAGTCGACCGACCGGCAATGTTTACGGCATAAACAATTGATAGATTGGAAGCATGCCAACGTCGAACGCCCGGTACCACCACGGTGACCTCCCCGCCGCGCTGGTCCGCGCGGCTGTCGAGCTCCTGGAAGAGGAGGGCGCCGCCGAGCTCTCCTTGCGAGCAGCCGCGCGGCGCGCCGGAGTGTCCGCCGCGGCGCCGTACCGGCACTTCGCCGACCGTGACGCCCTGCTCTCCGCCGTCGCCGCGGTGGGTTACCGCGACCTCGCAGCCGATCTCGTCGCCGCGAGCGCGGCGCCGAAGACCACCGAGGACTTCACCGCGATCGCGATCGCCTACATACGGTTCGCGCTGAATCGCCCCGGGCTCTTCCGGGCGATGTTCTCCGAACCGTGCGACCCGAACAGCCCGGAGCGGCTCGCGGCAACCACGGCTATTCACGAGTACGTGCGAACGATTGTGCGCCAGGCATTCCCGGAAGCGGACGAGGAAGCGCTCGCTACGGCGCTGTGGTCGATGGTGCACGGCCTGGCCTTCCTGTACCTACACGGAAAGTTCGACGCCAGCGAACCGGGCGAACTGGACAATCGAGTGCGTGCCGCGACCCGCGCCGTGCTCGGGTTGACCGAGCACCCATCGACGCAGGCCCCCGCGAGCGGCGGGGTTTGATACTCAGCGAGGATTTCCGCCCTGGCTGCGCCAGCAAGCCAGGGCCGATCCCCGCCGGTTACCCGGGATTGTGCCCATACCGACGTTCATCCCTTCACGCACCCGGGCAAACCGGCTTCGAAAACACTCCAGTGCAAGGGAATTCATACTGTGTTGACAGTGTTGACATTGCAGGACTAGCCTGACTTCCGGCACCGCACATATGGACTCTTCTCGACAAACGGCGCAGAGCCTGCGCCCGATCCAGAACCGACCCCGTACGCCACCCGCATCGGAAGGTTGACCGCGATGACCGAGATCAAGCCCGTGCTCGAGCCCGAAGCCGCCGATTTCTGCAAGGCGACCGACACCCCGCCGTTCCTGTACCAGCTCCCACCGGAGGAAGGCCGCAAAGCGGTCGACGAGGTCCAATCCGGCGATATCGAGATGCCGGCGATCGATGAGGAATGGGTCACCGTCGAGGGCGGACCGACCGGCAGCGTGCGTGTGCGCATCGTCAAACCGGCGGGCACGACCGGCCCCCTGCCCGTACTGTTCTACATCCACGGCGCCGGATGGGTATTCGGAAACGCGCACACCCACGACCGCCTGGTACGAGAACTCGCCGTGGGCGCCGGCGCCGCCGCGGTATTCCCCGAGTACACATTGTCGCCGGAGGCCAAATACCCGACCGCGATCGAACAGAATTACGCTGCCGCGCAATGGGTCTTCGCCCACGGCGCCGAGAAGGGGCTCGATACTTCACGTTTCGCCGTCGCCGGGGACTCGGTGGGCGGCAACATGAGCATCGTGTTCACCCTGATGGCCAAGGACCGCGGCGACATCCGCGTCGACCAGCAGGTACTGCTCTACCCGGTGACCAACGCCGACTTCGACACCGCCTCCTACCACCAGTTCGCCGAGCACTACTTCCTCACCCGCGAAGGCATGAAATGGTTCTGGGACCAATACACCGAGAACGACGCCCAGCGCGCGGAGATCTACGCTTCACCGCTGCGCGCGTCGATCGAACAATTGCGCGGCTTGCCGCCCGCCCTCGTGATCACCGGTGAGGCCGACGTCCTGCGCGACGAAGGCGAGGCGTACGCGGCCAAGCTCCGCGAAGCCGGCGTGCCCGTCACACACGTGCGATTCGGGGGAATCATCCACGACTTCATGATGATCAACTCGATGCGCCCCACCCATGCCGCCACCACGGCCATCGCGCTGGCGCAGGACACACTCCGCAAAGCTCTGCACTGATCCGACGCCGGTAGCCGTTCCGCGGGAGGCAGCGAACGACGGCAGTGGATCAGCACGGTACCGGGATTCCCGCACCTCGACACGACTCCGCGTAGCCGAAGGCAGAATTCCGCTCCCGATCCAGATCGCCTTCGGCGCACCGATCGAAGCCGCCATCAACTAGTACACTACGAACCTGATCAACCGTCTCCACGATCTGGATATCCCGGTGACCGTGGACGACCGGCCGGTCGGCACCACTCCTGGGGTTACTGGGAGGACGACCTCCACACCTCCTGGCCCTTCCTCGCCCGATCCATGGGCATCGCGGAGTGACCGGCCGACGCGAGGACCGGATAGCGAGGACCGCATATTGCCCATCGGGCCGCGATCGGCAACCTCGGCGTAAACCGTTCCGCCTCAACCTAATACGACCAACGCAGACGGGCCCTCGGTGAGCGGGAGCAACGACTCACCGGGTCGATTCGACACGGTCAGCTCCTCCGAGTCCGGCCCGATCTCCTTCTGCACCAGGCATACTCACCTGCCACATTGTCATAATTGCGATATGGCGACCGTTTTCGACGACGACTTCGCACGCGACCCGTGGCCCGTGTTGCGGGCCCTGCGTGACGACGGCGGCGTGCATCGGATCATTACTCCGGACGGCCCGCCCGCATGGCTGGTGACCCGGTACGACGGCGTACGCGGCGGCCTGCTCGACGACCGGCTGTCGACCAATCTCCGGTACGCGGACGGGCCCGACTACCGAGGGTTCGCCGTTCCGGCGCCGCTGGGCGTCTTCCAGACCAGCGAGCCAGGTGACCTCGCCCGGTTGCGGCGACCGGTGATCACCGAGTTGCGCGGTGTCGGCGAGTGGTCCGGCCGGATACCCGACCTCGTCGACCAGTTGCTGCGGCGGCTCGATCCCACCGCCGAACTCGACCTCGTCGAACAGGTAGCGGTGCCGCTGCCGGCGGCCGTGCTCGCGCAGTTGCTCGGGCTGCCGGCCGACCTGCGTGATCGGCTGCTCGGCTGGGCGAATTCGACATTGCGCCCGCATGCGGCCCCGCGCGCCCGCGACACCCTGGCGGCCATGCAGGAGATCCTCGCCGCGACGCTCGCCGTCGGGCGCCGGGTAGGCCCCGAATCGACGCTCGGCAGGCTGACCGGTTCGAGCGCACTGAATTCCGGGGAAACCGTCGGACTGCTGTTCTACCTGTTGTTCGTCTGGTACGAGGTGCTGGCCGACGCGATCTCCGGTGCGGTGCTCGCGCTTTCGAGCCGACCCGACCAGCTCGACTTCCTGCGGTCGGAACCGGACCGGGCCACCGCCGGCGACGAACTGCTGCGCTATGTGTCACCACAGGTGCTGGCAGGCCCGCGATTCGCGACCGAGGATCTCGACATCGGCGGTCAGCGGATCTCGGCCGGCCAGACCGTGCTGTTGTGTCTGGCTTCCGCCAATCACGACGAGGCGGTTTTCCGTCGCCCGGACGAGCTGGACCTGTCCAGAAATCCCAACCCGCACTTGAGCTTCGGCCACGGAAGCCACGCCTGCGTCAGCACCGGCCTGGTCCGCCCGATGCTGGCGGAGATCCTGGTCGCGATCTATACCCGCTGGCCCGGCCTGCGCGTGACCGGGTGCGAACCCGAGATCGCGTGGCGTTCCGGTTTCCGCCATCGCGGCCCCGTCAGCCTGCCGGTGAAACCGACATAAGGAGAGGGCCGAGCTTCCAACCTGTGCCGTAAACCAGCCGGCTCGTGAACCTCCTCAGCGGACCGGCTCCACGACCATGGGCACGATCGGGGTGCCGGCGGGATCGAACAAGTCTCGACCACACGAGTCGCATTCGCCCTCAGCAGGTTTCGCTTCCGTCTCGGGGAGCTGCCACACGTTCGTGCCACCGCACGGACAGTCGATGATGTAGAGCGATTCGGACGAAGGCCGGTCCAGACCCCATGCCGAACTCGAGGCCGCGGTGCGACGCATGACGCCCACCCGATACGTGTCGTCGCCGGACCGCAGTGCGCCGAGCGCCAATCCCGCACTCGCCAGGGCTTCGTCGACCGCACGCAGGACCGCCGGCACGTGTTCACCACGCTCGAGGTCAGCCTCGGCCGCTTGCGTGGCTGCGGACTCGACGGCAGCGACAACCGCGCGGCCCTTCCCGAAGGCCGCGACCCGGCCCGCCACGAACTGCGCTATCTGTCCGGTCCGCTCCTCACCGGACCAGTCGACCGGCAAGAGAACCCCTTGCCGGATCAGGGAATCCACCACATCGTCCGCATCGAGTGGGAACCCCTGCTCAGCGCCCGCAAGGAAATACGCCATATCGCTCACGTCGCCAGCATACGAACGAGCATCCGACGGCTACGAGTTCGGAACCCCTGCGTAGTCGGGTAGTTCGACACCGTTGATCGCACGCTCGAGCAGTTCGGTGAACCATTCGCCGGCGAAATCGGGGCTCGGCTCGGCGTCCGGCCCGGGGATGTCGCGGCTGCGTGCGTTCAACCGGCCGATCTCCTGGTTGGCCTCGACGTACGACCGCATCCGCGCCTCGTAGCGGTCGAACCCGGCCTCGGGGTTCCAGTCGGCGGCGGCCAGTTCCCCCGCCAGCAGATAGGCACCGACCAGGGCCAGCCCGGTGCCCTGCCCGGACATCGGCGACGAGCAGAACGCCGCGTCCCCGAGCAGCCCTACCCGTCCGCTCGACCAACGGTCCATCACTACCTGGGCGACCTGGTCGAGGTAGAAGTCGGGGGTGTCGTGCAGGTGCGCGAGGATATCCGAGGTCAACCAACCGCAACCGGCCATCCGCGCACGCAGCAGGCGTTTCTGGGCCACGATGTCGCGGTAGTCGACATCGAAGTCGGCCGAGGTGAAGTAGAACATCGCCATCGCTCGGGTCGCGTCCTGGATGGGGCGCAGCAGGGCGGAGCGCCCGGACTCCTGATACTCGAGCAGCCAGCGGTCCAGCCCGAACTCGTTCGGCACGCTGTAGAAGGCCAGCACGTGCCCGAGGTGGCGGACGAACCGCTCGTGCGGCCCGAACACCATCGCTCGCAGTGGCGAATGCAGCCCGTCCGCACCGACCACCAGGTCGAAGCGCCGCCGGTCGCCGCCCGCGAAGGACACGTCGACCCCGTCCGCGTCCTGGGCGAGTTCGGCGATCCGGTCACCGAAGACATACGCGACACTGTCGCGGGTGTTGTCATAGAGCACCCGGGACAAATCCCCGCGCAGGATCTCGATATCCGCGATGAACCCGTCGCCACCGTCGTCATCGGCGGAAAAGGTCTCCAGCACTTTCCCGTTCGCGTCCACCGTGTACGCGCCGGCGGTATCGGTGCAGGCCGCGCGCACCGCCGTGTCCAGCCCCATGCGCTCGATGACCTCCTTGGCCACCCCGCGCGCGTCCACCGCCTGCCCACCCGGCCGCAGCTCGGGAGCCCGCTCCACCACGGTCACCTCGGCACCCCGCCGACGCAGCCAGTAGGCCAGCGCCGGTCCCGCGATGCTCGCCCCGGCCACCAACACCCTGGGACCGGTCACCTGCGGCCGCCGCTCACCCGTCCGGGTCGTGCGCTCCTGTTCGGCGTGGCCACCACTCATCACTGCCTCCTACGTTTCCTCCGCGCTGAACCGGTCCAGCACGGGCCGACGCTGTCTGCGTATCCGGCTGTACCGACTACGGATCCACCCGAAATTCATCGGTACCGCCGAAATCGCCGCCCTCGCTACACCGCCGATACGATGCGATCGTGTGGAGCGAAGCGGCTGATCTGGAACTGCTGATGGATCGGCTGGCTGCGGCAGGTGTCGCCATGCTGCTCAGGGTCGACGTGGAACGCTTCGATGCGGGCAGGCCGCACTGGACGGTCTTGCTGTCTGGACCGGCGCTGTACCCGGACAACACCATTCGCGTGGACGCGCATGGTCTCGGGACCGGGATCACCCGGGGTCTACAACGGCTGCGGGAACACGACGGGGATTGGGAGTGGCTGGATGATTGGGTCTGAGAGCGTCATCCAGCGGATTGCGGACCATTCCCCCCCGGCCGAGGGCACGGTGTATTCGGCCGGCGACCGCACCGACGAGCGAACACAACTACGCAGCCCGAATCGATGCACGCACAGCGCATACCGAAATGCGCAGTGCCGCAACATATCTCACGGCGGGCCGTTGATCAGCTGTTCTTGCCGACCCGTTCGTGAGCGGTCAGCAGGATGTGATCGAACCCGGAGACCGTTCCCGAATCGGGCGCCGGTAACTCCACGGCGTCCTCGACGAGCTGGGCCGCCAGGTCTCGCAGCTTGGTGTTGGTCTCCTGCGACCGCCACACCAGAATCTTGAACGCCTGGTCGGCGTCGATCCGGTAGTTCCGCATCAGCAGGCCTTTGGCCTGCTCGATCACGGCGCGAGATTCCACGACACCCGCGAGCGTGCTCTGCAACGCGTCCTGCGCCGTCTCGGCCAGGGTGGCGGTGAGGTCCACGTAGTATCCGGCCGTGCCGACGATGGTGCCGGCGTCGTTGTGGATGCTGTCGGCGACCACGATCACGCAGTGCTCGGTGCCGTCGGTGTCGAAGAACCGGTGCCGGCTCGAGAACGGTGTGCTGTCGGTGACCGAGCGGGCGATCAGCTCGGCGACCTCGCCGCGGTCGTCGGGATGCTTGTGGGCGAGGATCAATTCGGTTGTGGGTTCGACCGCACCCGGCTCGTAGCCGTGCATGCGGTACACCTCGTCCGACCACACCCACCGCCGCTCGGAGAACCAGAATTCGAAGCTCCCCGTCCTCGGCTGCACGTCGGGGCACCCTTTTTCCAGCGGGCGTTCACTGCCTCGGGGTTCAACCGACATCGGGACCGCTCCTTCGTCGGGTTCGGAATTCCGGTGACCTGCTCCGGCCACAGACTGCTACATGTCGACAGCGCGGTCGGCGTCCTCGCCGCCCGATCGACCCGGCCACGACAGACGGCCGCATGATCGAATCATCGCGGAGCGGGATGTTGCTGTCGCGGCGGAACACATCCAGATTACGTCCGTCGGAGATCACCAGACAGGTGTTGCCCTGCGCCGACGGTCCCCAAACCCCGCGGTCCAGAGGTAGCGAACTGCGGCGAATGGTCACCACGATCGAACCGGTCGGCCGGATGGGCGTGCTCAGCGAACACACCCGGCGGGTCGCCGTCACCCCGAGCATACGGTCCCGGAGTCGGCCCCTACTGCCTGGGGTACGACCCCGTCGGCGGCCAGCGCGCTCGGGTACACATCCAGATCGAGCTGCGACACATCGAGGATCCGCTGGACCCGCGGCACGCAACCGATCAGACAGATCCGCACACCGCGGTCGCGGCAACGCTCGTTCTCCTCGGCGATCGCCTCGAAGCCCCGGCAGGACACGAAACTCACCCCGCGCATGTCGATCACCAGTGGGCCCGCGGACAATGCCGTCTCGGCCGCATCGCGGATGTGCTGCTGCCAATACCCGATGGTGCTGGCGTCGATTGAACCTCGGGCTACCAGCCAGATCGTGTTCGCGAACAGGCATCGCTGCACAGACAGACTCGGCTCGACAGCGGGATACGGTCGAGCCGGGACGACGCGGTCGGCGGAGGGGCTCTGCATTGCGCACTCGATTCACTACGGGCGTGGGGTACGCCGCGGGGTCGAGGTGCCCTGGCGGTATCAAGACTGACCTGCCGATATCCTCCCACCGCCGCGCTCGCTACGCGACCATATCGGGCGAACTGCCGAACCAGCGGGCCGATCAGTCGGCGCGTTCGATCTTGACGTGGCGGACCTCGCCGGTGCCGTCGCCGAGACCGAGTTTCGGCGTGCGGCTTCCGACCGCGGGCTGCTGTTTCTGCTCGGTGTGCTGCTCGCGCAGCAGGTCACGTTCGGCGGCCAGGGCCGCATTGCGGTCGCGCAGGGCGGTGTTGTCGTCTTCGAGGGTGAGGATGCGTGCGATCGCGGCAAGGTTGATCCCCTGCTCGGTCAGGGCCGCGATCCGCGCCAACCGCCGTAGATCGTCGTCGCTGTAGCGACGGCTGCCGCCGGCGCTTCGGGCCGGGACCAGCAACCCGTGCTGCTCGTAGAGGCGCAGGGTGTGCGTCCCGATCCCGGCCAGCTCAGCGGCCACCGAGATCCCGTACACCGCCTGCCCGGGGTGCGGCCGGTGGCTGCCGCCGGCCGTCGGCCGGTGACCGTCCGGTTTCGAGGCCATACCGCTCCCTCCTTCGTCGAGTGTTTGCAGATTATCTTGCCGAACCTCTTGCACTATCCTACCTAAAGTGATAGAACAAAGTTGAGTCGATTGACTCAACTTTACTCAGCGAAGTAGAGAGATCGGAGTGTTTGGAGGTGGCGACCATGCTGATGCGCACCGACCCGTTCCGGGATCTGGACCGCTGGACTCAGCAGGTCTTCGGTACACCGGCCCGCCCCGCGGTGATGCCGATGGACGCCTGGCGCGAGGGTGACGAGTTCTTCGCCGAACTCGACCTCCCCGGCATCGACCCGGAATCCATCGACCTCGACGTCGAACGCAACGTGGTGACCGTTCACGCCTCACGCCCGGAGCTGGACTCCGAGAAGTCGATGATCGCCGCGGAACGTACCCGCGGAGTGTTCAGCCGCCAGTTGTTCCTGGGTGAGAACCTCGACACCGACGCGATCCGCGCGGACTACCACAACGGGGTCCTGCGTCTGGTGATCCCGGTCGCGGAGAAGGCCAAGCCCCGCAAGATCGAGATCACCCGGCACGAGGAACGTCAGGCGATCAACGCCTGACCGGGTACCCGGAAACCGCCGGACCGTTCCGGGTTTCCCGATCCGGATGGAGTCGAGGGAGGTGATGCCGTACCTGATTACGACATGTTCCAGCGCGGAAACGTTCTCGGACATCACCGGCGACCGCACGCCCGGCTCGCCTGCACAACGGCACCCGTGCGCCAGGAGATCTCTCCCCTCCGGCGCGTGCACAGCCGCCGTTCGCGGCACGAGGCAGCCCGGCACCTGGTCGCGGCGATGCCCGAGAGCCCGAAGAACCGACAACCTAAGACTCGTTCCGTCCACGGGTGGGCCCGGCCGGCGATGACCGACCGGGCCCACCCGGCCCCTTCCCGGCCCCTCGGATGGCCGCCGTCGTGAGAGGAGACACGCCATGACCGCCTTCAGCCGCACCATTGCCGCAGACAGCGACTTCGCCCGCGCCGATCAACGCGCCTTCGTCCGCGACGCCGGTCTCGACCTCACCACGGTGCGCCCCTCCGACGACCGGATGCGGACCGCGATCGAAGCCGCCGAAATCTCCGACCGGATCGGCCAAGCCTGGATCACCCCCCTCGACCTCGACGACGACTACGACTACGACCCCGCCCGGCTGACCGCCGCCGCGCGGTAGCACGCCCCAGCCACGGACGATCGACCGATCACGGTCGGTTCCCCCAGGTGCGTGCGGGGGCTCAGTCGGTGCTCCCCGGGCACCCGGGTGTGGTGGCGCAGATCGACTCGAGGAGCGACAGCACCGTCTTGCCCGGCGTCGGGTCGCGGTCGGCAATGTATGTCTCGAAGGCGCGCTGCCCCATGGTTTTCCAGTCGTGACGGCCGGCCCAGGCCCGCTCCAGCGCGGCGGCCAGTGCGTGGGGGCGGTCGCCTGTGGCCACGTAGCCGTTGACGCCGTCGGTGATCAGGCGGGCGTTGTCGCCGACGTCGGTCACCAGGCACGGGCGCGCGCAGAACATCGGCCGGTCTGCCCGGAATCGGCCACGGCGTCGTCGATCGGCGGATAGTGATTGAACCGCAGCACGCTGTTCGGGGGTGAGAGTTCTTCGTCGTACAACGACGGCTCGACACCCAGATAGCGAAACATGGAGTGCACGAGCGCGCAGCGCCACTTCGAATCGCTCGTCCGGCCAGAAGGTGAGCGCCTTTTCCGCGTCTTCTCCCGGAATACGGAAGGCCGTCTTGTCCAGTTCCCACGCTTCTACCGAGTTCGGTAGCGAAGCCGTACTCTCCTGGAGCGGAATGTATCCCATCAGCAGCGGCTCACCGAAGGTGCAGTCCGGCGCGACGTACCGCATCTTCTGTTTCGAGCCGGTGGTCTGGATCTCGGTCGCGGGCCGGCGACCCGCCGCACAGCCTCCGATTCGCACACCGTCCGTCCGTTCCAGCAATCATGCCCACGGGCCGAACGGTGGCGTCGGCGGAGGCGCCCGCGACCGCAAGCCGACCGGCCACCGGAACCGCCTACCCCGGGCTCGTGATGCCGCGAGTGACCAGTCGGTGTTGTTCTCGACGTGCCCAACGACGCACCCGCGCCGCGTCCAGCGCCGCACCGTGACCCACGTACAGCGTGGTCGGGTCGCGGTCGAGCATGGCGTTCAGGCTGGCCAGGTTTCGAGCCGGGTCGTCGTGGAACGGCGGATCGGCCGGTGCGGCGAGCAGACCGAGGAAGCGGCCCGCGATCAGGTCTCCGGCGATCAGCGCACCGGCGTCGGTCAGCACCGAGATCGATCCCGGGGTGTGCCCGGGGGTGGGCAGGATCTGGGCGGCGACTCCGTAGTCGTGCAGCGCCGCAGGGGCGTCGAGGACGACGTGCGGGACGAACGGCTGGGTGTGCGCGTGCGGCAACGGAGTCTTGCGGAACAGCCACCCGAACGGACCGGTCGGCGGCAGCGGCCCGGTGACTCGGCCCTGCGCGTAGGTTTCGAGGTCTCCGGCGTGCGCGATGATCGGCGCCTTCGTGGCCTCGTGCAGGAAGGCCGCCGAACCGAAGTGGTCGATGTGACCGTGCGTGACAACGATCGCCGCCAGGTCGCGGGGCCGCAGGCCCTGCGCTTCGATCCGCGCCAGAATTTTCGGACCGCTACCGGGAGTGCCGGTGTCGACCAGGACCGTGCGCTCACCGCACAGCAGGAAGGTATTGACGTTCCGCCTGCCCAGAACGGGCAGGGGAATCACGGTGACGCTCTGCATGCTTCGACGGTATGTCCGATCACTCGAGACGAACATGCCTGCCGGTTCCATATTCATGTGCGTTCGTCTCATCCGGCCGGTACCGTTGCAGCATGGACGTTCTGGCAGACGTGCTGTCCGCGACGAAGATGGGCGGTACGGTCGCCGCGGTCGTCCGGGCGAGCGGACCGTGGGGAATCAGCTTCCCCGACCTTCCGATCGCCGCCTTCCACTACGTCGCCGAAGGTGAATGCTGGCTGCGGCGAGCCGGATACGAGCCGCTGCGGCTCGGTGCGGGCGATCTCGTGCTGTTACCCGCAGGAGCCGGACATGTCATGGCCGGCGAATCCAGTGGTCCCACGGTCGAATTCGATGAACTCGCGCGGGCGTTCGGTGAAACGCCGGCTGTCGTCGTGGATCTACCCGGCTCCGGGCCGGCGGCTCGGATCCTATGCGGCGGATTCCGGTTCGATGCACACTCGACCCATCCGATGGTGCGACTCCCGCCGCTACTGTGGCTGAAAGACATTGCGGCACAGGGCCCCGACGTCGCCGCAGTGCTCCGGATGCTCACCACCGAACTGTGCGGCCCGCAACCGGGTACCGCGACCGTCGCCGATCGCTTGGTCGACGTGTTGTTCGTTCACATCCTCCGGCACTGGGCCACCGGGCACGGTGTGCCGGTGGGCGGTAGCACCTGGCTGCGCGCACTCGACGACGCACCGGTATCGGCGGCGGTGAGCCTGATGCACCGCTGTCCCGAACGAGCATGGACCGTAGCGCTACTCGCGAAGGAGACCGGCGTATCCCGCGCGACGCTGTATCGGCGCTTCACCCGCCTGGTCGGTGAACCACCTCTGGCCTACCTCACGCGATGGCGCATGGAAATCACCGCGCGCAGACTCCGAGAAACCGACGACACCATCGCCATCATCACCGAAACCGTCGGCTACACATCGGAATTCGCCCTCTCCAAGGCCTTTCGGCGCCACCACGGCGTCTCCCCCAGCCGATACCGGGCCACACATCGTCGAACCGGATCCGCAGTGGCCGGACCGACTCCAGACCCGCAGGCCGGGGCACCCGTCGGATCGCGGTAATCCACCGGGCCACAGAACTGTTCCCGTTCAGTGGGCGATTCCCTTCCACGGCCGCCCGTGGGCGAGTTCGCTGTGCGATGCGGGTCACCGCGCGGAGTGATCCCGGAGCGGGACGGAGTAGTGGATGGGCCTGGGTTCTGATCGGGTCGTCGTCGTGACCGGTGCCAGTCGGGGCGCCGGGAAAGGCATCGCCACGGCGCTGGGCGAGACCGGGGCGACGGTGTACGTCACCGGGCGGACGCGCCACGAAGGGGACGCGCCGCTGCCCGGCACGGTGTACGCCACAGCGGAGGAGATCACCCGCCGCGGCGGCAACGGTGTCCCGGTGGTGCTGGATCATGGTGACGACGAACAGGTGCGGGGACTGTTCGACCGGGTGAGCGCCGACCACGGCCGGTTGGACATCCTGGTCAACAATGCGTTGGCCCTGCCGGACGGGCTGACCGACAAGGGACCGTTCTGGGCGAAGCCGCTGTCGCTGCTGAGCCTGCTGGACGTCGGAATGCGGTCGAGCTATGTCTCGACGTATTACGCGGCGCCGCTGCTGATCTCGGGCGGCGGCGGACTGGTGGTGAACACCTCGTCGTTCGGTGGGACCTGCTATATGCACGGTCCGGCCTACGGTATGGGAAAGGCGGCGGTGGACAAGATGGCCCATGACATGGCAGTGGACTTCCGGTCGTCGAATGTCGCGGTCGTATCGCTGTGGATGGGCCTGCTCGAGACCGAACGCACTCGCGCCGCGTTCGCCGCCGACCCGGCCGCATACGACGGCCTGGCCGCGACCGCCGAATCACCGGAATTCGTCGGGCGCGTCATCGATGCGCTCGCCCGCGACCCGAAGCTCATGCAACGCAGCGGCCGGGTGCTCATCGGCGCGGAGCTCGCCGCGGAGTTCGGGGTGACCGACACCGGTGGTCGCCGTCCCCCGTCCCACCGACCGTTCCTCGGCGACCCACCGGCGTTCTCCGACGCCGTCATCGACTGACCTACCCCGCACCCCAGGAGTGACACCGTGGACCTCGCACAACGTATCGATGCCCTCGAGCAGATCCGGGCGATCGAACAACTGAAGTACCGCTATTGGCGTGCGTGCGACGCCAAGGATCCGGCGGCGTTCCGCGACTGCTTCGTCCGCTCCGGCGCCCGCATCGACTACGGGCCGCTCGGGGCGTTCGACGATGTCGAGCCGATGGTGGCGATCTTCACCCGGATCGCGCTGCACACGGTGGACGGCCGGCACCAGATTCTCGATATGCACCATGGGATGCACCCCGAGATCACCCTGACCGGTGAGTACACCGCGACCGGCCGATGGACGTTGCGGTTCCGCCAGATCAACCTCGTCGAGCAGACCGAAACACTCTCGACCGGCGAGTACGACGACGAGTATCGGATCGAGGACGGACTCTGGCGGATGTCGACGTGTCACTACACCCCGACCTGGTCGGTGACCCGCCCGCTGCCGACGGGCACCGTGATCACCGAGGGCGCCTTCGCCGACCCGGCCCGGTGAACTCGATCAGGTGAATCGCTGCCGCAGTTCGCGTTTCAGCACCTTGAACGACGGTCCCAGCGGTAACTCGGTGACGAATTCGACGCGCCGCGGATACTTGTGCTTGGCCAGATGCTCCCGCCCGAACTCGATGACCTCCGCGGCGGTCAGCTCCCCGGCGGGGATCACGACGGCGCAGACTTCCTCGCCGTGCGTCTCGTGCGGCACGCCGATCACCGCGACCTGGGCGATCCTCGGGTGCCGCTGTAGTGCGGCCTCCACCTCGGTCGGGTACACGTTGAACCCGCCGCGCAGGATGAGGTCCTTGGTGCGGTCCACGATCGTGACGTATCCGCGGGCGTCCTTGGTGCCGAGGTCGCCGGTGCGGAACCAGCCGTCGACGACGGCGGCGGCCGTCGCCTCCGGATTGCCGGTGTAGCCGTTGAATACGTTGTGCCCGCGCACCACGATCTCCCCGACGGCCCCGGTCGGCAGCAGTGAGATCTCCTGCTGCGCTTCGGGATCGGCGATCTCCACGTCCACACCCCAGATCGGGTGCCCGACCGTGCCGGCCCGGGCGCCGAAATGCGGCTGGTTCACCGCGGCGGTCGGCGAGGTCTCCGACAGGCCGTACCCCTCGAGGATCGTCGTCGCGAACACCCGCTCGAACTCCTCGAGCACCGCGACCGGCAGGGCCGCCCCGCCGGAGATGCAATGATGCAGCGCCGGAAGGGCTTTCGCTTCGGCCGCGGCCGACAGCAACCCGATGTACATGGTCGGCACGCCGTGGAACGCGTCCACACCGTGCTCCACCATCAGGTCGATGGCGGCGGCCGCGTCGAAGCGCGGCTGCAGCACCACTGTGGCGCCGACCCGCCAGGACGAGTTCAGCGACACCGTCTGACCGAAGATGTGGAACAGCGGCAGCGCCGCCAGCAGGACACCGTCCGGGCGGATCTCGTTGGCGTCGAACGCGTTCACCGTGGCGCTCAGCACCAGGTTGAGGTGGCTGAGTTCGGCGCCCTTGGGCTTGCCGGTGGTGCCGCTGGTGTAGAACACCACCGCGACATCGTCCGGCCGCCGGCTCGTGAAGTGTGTGATCGGTTCGCCGGTGAGCGCGTCCGGCGCCACCGTCGGCACACCGGCCGCCGCCGCGGCCGCCGACCCGGTCGCGGCGAACAGCTCGTGGCAGATGAGCAGCCGAACATCGCTGTCGCGCAACACATATTCGACCTCGGGCGCGGTGAGCAGCAGGTGCACCGGCACCACCGTCGCACCGGCGGCGAGGATCGCGTAGTAGGCGAGCGGGAATTCCGCGGTGTTCGGGCACATCAACGCGACCCGGTCACCGGGCCCGATACCCCGCGCGATCAGCGCACCGGCCTGCTCGCGCGCGGTGTCCCACAACTGCCCGAAGGTCAGGCGCCGCTCGCCCTGGACGAGACCGACCTTGTCCGGCCGGCGGCGCGCCTGTTCGGCGAGCACGCTCGCCAGCGACAGCGTGGCGTTGCTCATCGCGCGCCACCGTTGATGTAGAGGGTCTGCCCGCTGACGTAGGAGGCGTCCTCGCTGGCCAGGAACGCGACCACGGAGGCCACTTCCTCGGGCTGCCCGACTCGGCCCAGCGGGGTACGTTCGGCGGCGAGGCGCTGGTGCTCGGCGACGTCGGCGCCGACCCGCGCGGCGGTCGCCGCGGTCATCGCGGTCGCGATATAGCCGGGGGCTACGGCGTTGACGTTGATGTTGTAGGGCCCCAACTCGATTGCCACGGTCGCGGTCAACGCCTGGATGCCGGCCTTCGCCGCCGAATAGTTGGCCTGGCCGCGGGCACCGAGCGCACTGCGGCTCGACAGGCTGACGATCTTGCCGTACCGGCGGGGCACCATGATCCGCTGCGCGGCCTGGATGCAGTGGAAGGCTCCGGTGAGGTTGACGTCGATGACCGAATCCCAGTCGGACTTCGACATCTTGAACAGCAGGTTGTCGCGGGTGATGCCGGCGTTGTTCACCAGCACGTCCACCCGGTCCAGTCCGGCGAAGAAGGCGTCCACCGCCTCCTGGTCGGTGATGTCGCAGACCACCGACGTGCCGCCGACCTCGGCCGCGGTGGCCTCGGCGCCGTTGCGGTCCAGGCACACGACCTGGGCGCCCTCGGCGGCGAGGCGGCGCGCGGTGGCGGCGCCGATGCCCTGCGCCGCCCCGGTCACGACCGCGATCCGGCCCTCGAATCTCGTCATTTCCCTACTCCTTCGATGAGTACCGCGGCGCCTTGCCCGACGCCGACGCACATGGTGGCCAGGCCGCGCCGGGCGCCGGTACGGCGCATCCGGTGCAGCAGGGTGGTGAGGATACGGGCCCCGGAGGCGCCGAGCGGGTGGCCGATGGCGATGGCGCCGCCGTCGGGGTTGACCCGTTCGGGGTCGATACCGAGCCGGTCCACACAGGCCAGCGCCTGCGCGGCGAAAGCCTCGTTCAATTCCACGGTGTCGATGTCGTCTATGCCGATACTGTTGCGCTGCAACAGTTTCCGAGTAGCGGGCACCGGCCCGACGCCCATCACGTCGGGATGCACGCCGGCCGACGCACCACCGACGTATCGGCCCAGCGACACCAAACCCAGGTCGTTCAAGGCGGTTTCGCTGACCAGCAGCAGACCGGCCGCACCGTCGTTCATGGGCGAGGAGTTACCGGCGGTCACGGTGCCGCCCGCCCGGAACACCGGTTTCAGCCCGGCGAGCCGGTCCAGCGAGGTATCCGGCCGCACCGATTCGTCGCGGGCCGCCTCGGGCAGCGCGATGATCTCGTCGTCGAATCGGCCCTCGTCCCAGGCACGCGCGGCATTGCGATGGCTGCGCAGCGCGAACTCGTCCTGGCGCTCGCGGGCGACGGCGTAACGGGTGGCGACCTCCTCGGCTGTCTCCCCCATCGCCAGCACGGCGTGCAGCTCCCGCATCCTCGGGTTGACCAGACGCCAGCCCAGCCGGGTGTCGTGCAGTTCCCGGCGGTCCCCGGTGCCACGCGGCAGCACGTGCGGTGCCCGCGTCATGGATTCCGAGCCACCCGCGATCACCACGTCGGCTTCGCCCGACGCGACCGTCCGCGCGGCCACGGTCACCGCTTCGAGCCCCGAGGCGCAGAGCCGGTTCACGGTCGCGCCGGGAACGGACTCGGGCAGTCCGGCCAGCAGGGCCGCCATCCGGGCCACGTTGCGGTTGTCCTCGCCGGACTGATTGGCCGCACCCCAGTACACGTCGTCCACGACCTGCGGGTCCAACCCGGTCACGAGGTCCGCGATGACGGTCGCGGCCAGGTCGTCGGGCCGGACGCCGGCCAGGGCCCCGTGCAACCGGCCGACCGGGGTGCGCCGGGCGCGAGCGAAATGGACCGCCCGCATCAGAACGCGCTCACGCCGGTCAGCGCCCGGCCGATGATCAGCTGCTGAATCTGGCTGGTGCCCTCGTACAGGGTCATCACCCGCGCGTCGCGCAGCAGCTTGCCGACCGGGTAATCGTCGATATAGCCGTACCCGCCGAAGACCTGTACCGCGTTGTCGGCGGCGCGGAAGGCGGCCTCGCTGGCGAACAGCTTCGCCATCGACGATTCGGTGGCGAAGGGCTGGCCGCGGTCGATGAGATCGGCGACCCGCCAGGTGAGCAACCGAGCGGCGTCCACGTCGACCACGATCTGCGAGATCAGTTGCTGCACCAGCTGATGCGCGGCGATCTGCTTGCCGAACTGGGTCCGTTGCGTGGCGTAGCCGACGGCGGCTTCCAGGGCGGCGCGGCCGATGCCGACACAGCCCGCGGCCACCGACATCCGGCCCTTGGCCAGCGCCGCCATCGCGATCGCGAAGCCCGTGCCCTCCGCTCCGAGGCGGCAACTGTCGGGCACCCGCACCCGGTCGAAGACCAGTTCCGCGGTGGCCTGGCCGCGCAGCCCGAGCTTGCCGTGGATCTCGGTGCGCCCGATCAGCTCCGTGGGTACCAGGAACGCGCTGATCCCGCGCGGACCGGGGCCGCCGGTGCGCGCGAAGACCAGGGCCACGTCGGCCCACGTGCCGTTGGTGATGAACACCTTCGTGCCGCTGATCACCCAATCATCGCCGTCCCGAACGGCTTTCGTGACCAGGTTGCCGGCGTCGGAGCCGGTGCCGGGTTCGGTGAGCGCGAAGCACGCCAGGGCGGTGCCCGCGGTCAGTCCCGGCAGCCACTGCCGCTTCTGGTCCTCGGTGCCGTAGGTGGCGATCGACTTCGCGACCAGGCCCAGCGATACCGAGACGATGCCGCGCACAGCGGAATCCCCGCGGCCGAGTTCCTCCAGCACCAGGCAGTACGCCAGATGGTCGCCGCCGCTGCCGCCGTACTCCTCGGGGATGGTCAGCCCCAGGAAGCCGAGATCACCGAGCCGGCGCACGATGCCGGTGTCCACCGATTCGGCACGGTCCCACGCCGTGGTGTGCGGCGCGACGTCCCGATCGACGAAGTCGGCGGCCAGTTGCCGGACCGCGAGGTGCTCGGCGGAGAGTGCCAGATCCATCCCATCTCCAAAACTAGCTATGCAAGTTTGTACCGGAGCCAGGCTAGCAACCGTCGCACTTGCAGCGCTAGTTTTTCGGTAGGATCGCCAGCTGTGCCCCGCCCCCACAAGCCGCTGTTGAGCCGCGAACGCATCATCGACGCCGCACTCGATCTGGTCGACCGCGACGGACTCGACGCGCTGTCCACCCGCCGTCTCGCTGCCGCACTCGGCGTGCAGGGCCCCTCCCTGTACAACCACGTCGGGACGATGGAGGAGTTGCGCGACGCGGTGCTGGACAAGGTCCTCGAGGCGGTGGACACCAGCATGTTCGCCGGTTTGGGTCCCGACGATCGGGATTGGCGCACCGCGATCGAGGCCTGGGCTCGCTCCTATCGCGCGGCGGTCGCCGCCCATCCGGCCGTCGCGCCCGCGCTCGCGGTCGGTCCGGGCCTGCGGCCCAACGCCCTGCGCATCGCCGATGCCGTGTTCGGCGGCCTGGTCGCCGCCGGCTGGTCACGCCGGGAAGCCACCACCGTCGGCGCCCTCATGCGCTTCTTCGTCATCGGCTCGGCCCTCGGCTCGTTCGCCGCCGGCTTCCCCGCCGACGCCGCGGTCTACGCCGCCGACTATCCGCACCTCACCGAAGCGCACCTGCTCGCCGACCGCCAGCAACGCATCGACCGCCGAGCATTCGACACCGGCCTGACCGCCCTGCTCGACGGCCTAGAAACCCGCTACCAGCGCACGGTTCACGACTGATGGGACACTGGGATACGCACGGTCGCGCACCGGCGGCCGGGCACCCGACCACGTCACAGCTATCTCTGAGCAACCAGTAACCGATAGACTCTGTCGCAGACGATCGACTCCACCGACGGGAGCGAGATGGTCACCGACTACGACAGCGATCGCGTCGCCGAACAATACAAGCTGGCCAAACAGCAGCCTTGGCGATCGCGGATCGAGACCTATTCCATGTTCCGCCTGCTCGGTGACCCGAGTCGCCAGAAGGTCATCGATATCGCCTGCGGCGAAGGATATTTCACCCGCCAGCTGCGGCGGAAGGGTGCGGCGAAGGTGCTCGGCATCGACATCTCCGAACGAATGATCGAGCTGGCTCGCGCGCAAGAAGCAGCCGATCCGCTCGGCATCGAATACCAGGTCGCCGATGCCCGCACGAGCGAGCCACAGCAGGATTTCGACCTGGCGGTATCGGCCTGGCTGCTGGTGTACGCCCGTGATCGTGCGGAGCTGACGCGCATGTGCCGGGGCGTGGCATGCCGGCTTCGTCCCGGCGGCCGCTTCGTCACCGTGATCACGAATCCCGATCTGTATTCCTTCAGCCCGTGCCCGGACTATCGAAAGTACGGCTTCCGGATAACCCTGGCGGACCAGGTCTACGAAGGTGCTCCGATCCTGTGGACCATCGAACTGAGCGACTCGGAACTGGAGATCGAAAACTACTACCTGCCCATCGTCGCGTACCAGTCGGCGTACGCGGAGGCGGGTTTCGACGATTTCACGGTCCACCCGCTCGAGCTCGAACCCGCCCCCCGAACCGGGCGCGACGACAGCGGTTACTGGGCCGACTTCCTCGACCGGCCGGCCGCGACATTGCTGACCGGCGTGAAGACCTGAGCGGACGGGCACCGGCAGGCGAGGAGAACGCGCTCGCGCACCGGTCCGTCCCGGAGGCCCGGACGGTCAGCGGTCGGCGCGACCGGACAAGCGCTGCGCGAAGCTGTCGATCCAGGCAGCCGACTCCGTCACCTCGGGGCAATCGGCTGCCGGCCGGTCCGTCACCGAGCCACCGACCGCACGCTTCGCCGCACCCGGCTGTGATTGCAACGCCAGCAGGCGAACCCCCCAGCGGACGTAGTCCGGCACGCTCATCCCCGCGCACTCGGCAGCACGATCGAGCACCAGCCAGTCCTGCTCCCCCACGGTCACCACGATGTCCCTGCTCGCCATCCGACCAGGCTAGACCTGCCGGACCTGGCTCGATCAGCCACGCTGATCGAAACCGCCCGAAACAGTCCTTGATCACATCCGGCCGGGACGGTGATCATCAGCCTGTGCAGGTACCGATCGATCGGATCGGATACCCGCGGTGCGGCATCGGACAGGAGAGACAGATGAGAATCGGCATCATCGGCACGGGCCACATCGGCGGGAACGTGGCCCGGCAAGCGGTGCGAGCCGGGCACGAGGTGATCCTGAGCTTCTCCCGGCACCCGGAATCGTTGCGGGACACGGCCACCGCACTCGGACCGGCCGCGATCGCCGGTTCCCCCGCCGATGCGGTCACCGAGACCGACCTGACCGTGCTGGCCGTTCCTTGGAGCGCGATCGACGAGGCGCTCGACCAGGCGGGCGTCCTGTCCGGCAGGATCGTCGTCGACACCACCAACCGGTTCGGCGCGGGCCCGGGTCCCGCGGCCGGGCAGACCGCGGCCGAGTACAACGCGGCCCGGATGCCCGGGGCACGCTACACCAAGTCCTTCAATACCCTCACCGCCCGGTTCCAGGCCGAGGTGGCCGACCGGGAGCCGGAAACCCGTGTCGTGCAATGGCTCTGCGGTGACGACGCGGACGCCAAGCAGACGGTGGCCGCCTTCGTCGACAGCCTCGGCTACCTGGCGATCGATCTCGGCGGTATCGCCGACTGCGCCGTCATGGAGTCCCCGCGGCGGCCGGGCGCGGTCTACGGGGAGGAATACCGTCGCGCCGACGCCGAAGCGGTGGTGGCGGCGGTGCGCGCGGGCCGGCCTGTTCCACCGCTGCCCAGCTACTACTGATCCGGTGACCGCGCGGGGCCGAGGTTGGCACAAACGGTCCTGGGCAGTGCGCCGACGGCGCGGTAGTTCTCGAATCGTGAACGAATCGGCGAGCTTTCCCGCGGTGGACCTCGGCGCACTGCGCGTATTCGTGGTCCTGGCCGAGGAACTGAACTTCAGCCGGACCGCCAACCGATTGCTGCTGTCCCAGCCGCGGGTGAGCCAGATCGTGCGCGAACTCGAACGCGCGGTCGGCGGGCCGCTGTTCCTCCGATCCAGTCGGCGCGTCGAACCGACCCCGCTCGGCCGGGAGCTGCTGGCCGGCGTCACACCAGCGCTGCGCGACATCGATCGGGCGGTGCTGACCGCCCGGTCCGCCGCCCGCGGACTGCGCATCGGCTTCCTCGGCCCGTTCGCCAGCACCTTGGACGAACCGATCGCAGCGCTCCGCCACAGCCGGCCCGAGATGACGGTTCAGCTGGTCCAGGCGCCCTGGGTCGACTCGTTCGCGGGTCTCTACAACGGTGAACTCGATCTGCTGCTCTACCTGTCGCCGGTCGTCGAGCCCGATCTGGTGACCGGCCCCACGGTGCGCACCTACCCTCGGATGGTGGCCGTCGCCCGCAACCATCCGCTTGCCGCGCGAACCGAATTGACCGTGGAGGATCTCGGCGACACCGGCGTCGTCGGACCACCGGACAGGGCGCCCGAGGCCACGGTCCGTGCCTATTGGCCGCCGGAGCGGACACCGTCGGGACGGCCCATCCGCCGCATCGGCTCGGCGCGCACCGAAGCCGAAATGCTCAGTGCCGTGGCCCGCGGCGACGGGGTGTACGTGACATCGACGGCGATGCCCGCACATTTCGCGCATCCGGCCGTCGACTACCTGCCGATCACCGGACTGCCACCGGCCCGCGCGGTGCTGGTCTGGCACCGCAACAATGCCTGTGACCGGGTGCACCGGTTCGCGTCGCTGGCCCAGGATCGTGATGCCGGCCGAAAGTACAGTGCCCCAGCGCGATAGAGCCCTGTGAATCCGTTTCCGGACCTGATTTCGCCGGTCGCGGACCCGGTTGCCGACCGGTCGGTCCGCCGACGATGATCTGCATGGCGGAAAGGATGCGGCGGGTCCGGTGACGTCGCACTCCGCGGGCGGTGAGGTGCGGCATGAGACTCGACGCGGTGGACAACGTTCATCTGACCAGATATGTCCTCGACACGGTGGGTGTCGCCGCTGCCGTGCGCGCGAAAATCATCGCTCAGTCCGATCTTCCGGCGTGGGTGCTGTCCACGAGACATTCGGCACTGTCGAGCCTGCATTATCTGCGGCTGTGGGAACTGGTCGAACACGAACTCGACGACCGACTGATCGCGGTGCGAACCGCTGCCGACTATGAGCCCGGCCAGCTCGGCTTGCACGACCACCTGATGCTGACCGCCCCGTCCCTCGGTGCGGGCCTGGCTCTCACCGATCGGTTCGTCACCTTGTGCTCGACCAACCATGTCCACACCGTCCACTCCGACAGCGACCCTGCCGGATACACCACCGTGGACTTCGAGCTGATCCGCGGCGAAGGCAGAGGGGGCGAGCTGGCCATGCAGACCGCGCTGTGCGGGTCCCTCGTCAAGATGCGCAAGGCCACCGGGCAGCCGGTGACACCGCTCGCGGTGCACTTCCGGCAATCGGCGCCGGCCGACCGAACGGAATTCATCGACCTGTTCGGCACCGACCGGATCGACTTCGGCATGCCTAGCGACCGGATCGTGCTCCGCAGCGCCGACGCGGCGCTGCCGATGCGGCGTGCGAACGCGGCCCGCAACCGCCTCCTGCAGCAACGCGCGCTGCGGCTCGGGCAGCTCGAACTGGTTTCCTGGGCCGGGCAGGTGCAGCAAGAACTGGCGATCATGCTGACCGACGAGCCGGTGTCGATCGATGCCGTGGCCCGCCGCCTGCTGACCAGCCGGCGCACCCTGCAACGACACCTGGCGTCCGAAGGAACGTCCTGGCGGCAGGAAGTGGAGCGAGCGCGTCGCCATCGAGCCGCGGTCGCGCCGCGCGGCATCACCGCCGACGAACGGGCCCGCCGGGCCGGCTATTCGGACTCCCGATCACTGCGCCGGGCCGCGGCCCGCTGGCGCGAGTCCGCCAAGTAGCCCGCTGGTCGATTCGCCCGAATCGCCTGTGCGCGTTCGAGAGATCCGCGGCGGCCCGGTACACTCGCGCCCTGTTCAGTGCTTGCAAGGCATATATACATGCTTGTCACGGTGGCAGCGGTACCACGCTGCGCCGGCCGCGTACCTGATGAAGACGCAGTGCAGCTGTCGGGCGGACCGCTCGCCGAATTCGCCCGAACACCGCTCCCGGCCGACACCGCACGCGCGACGACCGCTTCCGAAGTGTCCGAACCGAAGGCTGATCCGAAATCAGCACGACGAACACCGAACGCCCGTCACCGAATACGAACAGGGGAACGAACAGATGAGTGCCCCCCGCGCGGACACCGCGGACGAACACCTCACGGACTGGTTCGAAGCAGTCCCCGGCACCCGCGCCTACCCCGCGCCCGAGACCGTCGCAGCGGTAGCCGAGCCGCAGCCGCAGCCGCGGCGGCACGCGAAGCCACCTACCCGGCCGCTACCGCGAGCGGACGTCCGGCCACGGGCGACGACGAACACTCCTCCGGGTGCGGTCGCGTTCTACATCGTGTCGGTCATGTCGCTGATGGTGTCGCTGGATACGTCGTGGCTGTTCTTCCGGGACCACCTGCACATCGACAACGTGTGGATCCGGACCGGCATGTTCACCGTGCTGGAGGTCGCGCTGATCGCGTGCGGGATCGGCATGGCGGCCGGGGTGCGGCGGCACGACAGACCCGGATCGGCGCAGCTGAGCGCCTGGGCGTTGTGCGGGCTGTCGGGGTATATGGCGGTCGTGGAGGCCGGCCCGATCGACGGAGCCGCCCGGGTTCTGCTGGGCCCGGCACTGGGCATGGTGATGTTCCACCACGCGTTGGGCATCGAGAAGCGGGCCCGCCGCGAACGCACCGGGATGTGGGCGCGGATCGGCCGCGAGATACGCGAACGGGTGCTGAGCCGCCTCGGACTGTCCGACGACGAACGCGACGCCGCCCGCCGCACTCGCGACCGCGCGGCACGACGGGTCGCGGCCCTGTCGCTGGGGCGGCGGGTGTGGTTCCGGGAGAGCCGGCTGGCCCGCGCGCTGTCGGCGGCGAACGTCGCCCACGACGACACCATGCGATCGGTGATGCTCGCCGAGCTGGCGACGCGACGGCACGCCGGCGAGCTCGCCGCCCTCGATCAGCCCTCCCCCTGGACCGAACCGCGCGGCGAACACCACCGCCGGATCGCGCGCTGACCGCGTACCGAACCGGGCTTCCCGGCGGTGGGGGCAATAGCCCCGCGGCTGGATGTCGGGCAGAGTCGTGTGCATGACCGACACGCAGATCACCCCCGATCCGGTGGGCACGCAGTTGTTCGCCACCATGCCGTTCGCGGCGGAACTCGGCATCGAGGTCCTCGACTGCGGCCCGGAACTGGTGCGCAGCCGCCTGCAGTGGCGCGAGAACCTGTGCACGCTGGGCGGTTCCATGCACGGCGGCGCGCTCATGTCGCTGGCCGACGCGACCGCCGCGGTCTGCGCCTTCCTGAATCTGCCGGCAGGCAAACAGGGCACCACGACGGTCGAGTCCAAGACGAACTTCGTGCGCGCCCTGCGCTCGGGTCACGCCACCGCGACCGCGACACCCCTGCATCCGGGCCGGAGCTTCATCGTGGTGGAGACCGAAATCCGGGACGACGCAGGCAAACTCGTCGCCAAGGTAACCCAAACCCAGGCCGTGCTGTAGTTCGGTCGAGCGGCTCCCCGGCCGCTCATCTCGGCGGCGAGGACATAGTCGGCGCCCACCCAAGCACTCCGCCGTGTCCGGGATCCGGCCGGGGAGGTTCGGTCGTGATTCGCGGTGCGGCACCGGGTCTTCGGTTCAGGATTCGTTGTGCGCCTGTAGTTTCGATCGGACGACCTTGCCGCTGGGGTTGCGGGGGATGCGGTCGATCCGAGTGAACCGTTTCGGCACCTTGTAGCGTTCCAGGCCGGCTTTGACGTGGCGTTTGAGCTCGTCGTCGGTCGGGTCCGCGCCGGGGGCGAGCACCACGAATGCGTGCAGTACCTGACCGAATTCGGTGTCGGCGACCCCGATCACCACCGCGTCGGTCACGTCGGGGTGTGCCACGAGGCGGTCCTCGACCTCGCCGGGGAAGACGTTCTCGCCGCCGGAGACGATCATGTCGTCGGAGCGGCCGTCGATGTACAGCCGGCCCTGCGCGTCGAGGAAGCCCATGTCCCCGGTGTCGACGTAGCCGTCGACGATCTCCTTGGCGCGCGGGCGGGCGACCCGGTCCGGGGTGTAGCCGTCGTAGCCCAATCCCCCACGGACGAAGATCCTTCCGGTCTCCCCGACGCGCGCGAGGGACCAGTCCGGGCGCAGGATCCGGATCGATACACCGAGCGCGGGCCGGCCCAGCGTGGACGGCGCTTCGGCCAGGTCGCGCTGGGTGGCGATGGCGACCAGGCCCGCCTCGGTCGAGCCGTAGCCGTTGACCAGGATCGGGCCGAAGGTGTCGATCACCGCGGTGATCGTGGTCGGAGAGATCGGCGCGGCGCCGGTGACGACGAGCCGCAACGACGTCAGATCGGCACCGGCGGTTCCCACTTCGAGCAGTCGCTGCAGCATGACCGGCACGGCCATGAGGACCGTGACCCGATGGCGGGCGATGTCGTCGAGCACCTGTGCGGCGTCGTAGCGGCGATGGCAGATCAGCGTTCCGCCCAGCACGAGCGGCCCCAGGAGAGCGGCCAGTCCGTAGGCGTGGAAGAACGGGGGCGCCACCAGCGCCGTGTCCCGCGACCGCAGGCGCAGGGTGGTCATCGCGGTCGCGGACAGTTCGGCGATCGCCTTCATCGGCACCGCGCGCGGCACACCCTTGGCGACCCCGGTGGTGCCGGAGGTCAGCAGCGTCACCTTCACCGCTTTGCGGACCGGCGGCGGGGCCGGATGACGCTGCTGCGCGAGAACATCCAGCGTCGGAAGGTCGTCGGTGCCGGTGAGCTGTTCGTGCCAGGCCAGTACCCGCAGTCCGCGGAACTGTGAATCCGCCACGGCCGCAGCGTATTCCTCGTCGTAGATCAGGACGTCGGGGTCGTGGCGCTCCAGGATCGCTTGCAGCTGTTGTTGCGGTAGTTCGGTATTGACGAAGATGAGCTCCGCGCCCAGCCGGGCTCCGGCGCCCATGGCGACGACGAAACCGCGGTGGTTGCGGCACAGGATGCCCACCGAGGCCGGCCGCCGCGGCGCGAGCGCGGCGATCGCGGCGGCCACGGCCTCGAACTGCTCGCGCAACCGGCCGTAGGTCAGCGCGCCGTCGTCGTCGACGATCGCCACACGGTCCGGGTAGCGGATCGCACTGGCGGTCAACAACATCGCCGGGGTCGGCCCCAGCAGCCACAAGCTGCGAGCCAGATCGGCCACTGCGCGGGGGCCGACCGGGCGCAGCGCGCCGGAGGCGAGGATCGGTGGCACGGCCCGCGCCCATCGCGGCGCCTGGCCGGCGAATTCAGCGCACACCATGGCCGGCCTCCGCTTCCTCGATCCCGCTGGGGGCCTGCGGATTCCGCCCGCCGACCACGCTGGCCAGCGAGGCGCTCGTGTCGCCGAGGAACCGGTAGACGAAGCCGATGAGCACCTCGAGCGGCAGGCGCAGCACGGGCACCAGGATCGCCGACGGGTGCCCGTACAGCGGTGTCAGCGTGCGCGGTTTGTCCACCACCGCGCGGGCGATGACCCGGGCCGCGTCCTGCGGAGTCTGCCCGGGCAGCAAGCGCATCCAGGCGCTGGGCGCGCTCATGCGGGTGTGCATGAGGCCGGCGTAGAAGGTGGTCAGGGTGACCCCGTCCGCGCGGGCCTCCATCCCGACCGCGCGCATCCACCAGTCGAACGCCGCCTTCGACGACAGGTAGAAACCCCATTTGGGCATGACCGGGAACATGACGCCGACGGTCGACACGTTCACGATGTGGCCGCTGCCGCGCTCGCGCATCGACGGCAGCAGGGCAAGGGTGAGCCGCATCGGCCCGACATAGTTCGCGCCGTTGGTCGAGGCGATGTCCTTGGGCCGGTCGTAGGACAGGTGCACCGAGCGGCGCAACGACTTGCCCGCGTTGTGGATCAGCACGTCGACCCCGCCGAAGTCGGCAAGGACCGCGTCGGCGAACTCGGCCACCGACTCCTCGCTGGTCAGATCCAGCCGGTAGGCCGCGGCTGTGCCGCCCGCGGCGGTGATCCGATCGGCGAGCTCCTGCAACCGGTCCAGCGAGCGCGCGGCCAGCACCACGGTCGCGCCGGATCGGGCGAACAGTTCGGCGGTCGCCGCGCCGACGCCGAACGAGGCACCGGTGACGACCACGACCTTGCCTTCGACCTCGCGGCGTAGCCGGCTGGTGCGGCGCAGGCCACGTGGCCCGATCGCCGCGGCCACGGCCCGGGCCACCGGATGGTGCACGAACCGGGCCGGGCCCGGTGTGACGCTGTAGACCATTACTTCTCTGCCACTTTCTCGACCTCGTTCGTCGGCTGGAATCCGATGAACGCCAACAATTTCGGGTCCGACACCAACGCGTCGACGACACGCTGGGACATGACGATGTCCGGGTCCACCCGCACGGCTCCCAGGACGGTGCCGAAGAAGTTCGCGACGATCAGGTCCCGGACCTGTTCGCGCGTGAGCGTCTGCGAGCGCAGCCAGTGCACGGCGATCCCCTCGACGAACGACAGCCAGCCGAGGACGGCCGCGCGCAGCACCGCGCTGGTGTCGGTATCGGTGAGTTCCACCGCCAATGCCCGGGCGAACCGTTCCCGGTGCTCGTCGCGAATCCGCCGCACCTGCGCGTCGGCGGTGTCGGCCAGCAGGGCCTCGAACGAACCCGGTTCCGCGTGCGCCTGATTCAGCAGGCGGTCGATGCCGCGGTTCAACCGCTCGAGCGCCGGCCCGCGCATCGCGTGCATCTCGCCCCAGAAATCCTCGGCGGCCTGCTCCAGCACCGCCAGGTAGAACCCGCGCTTGCCGCCGAAGTGGTAGCTGATGGACCCCGCCGCCACCCCGATCGAGCGGGCCAGGTCCACGATCGAGACCTCTTCGTACCGCCCGCGGCTGAACGCGGCCCGCCCCGCCTCGAGCAGCACCGCACGCGAGGTGTCGCCTCGTCGATTGCCGGCCACCCCGCCTCCTTTTCTGAATCGAATTCAAAAAGGACGGTAGTGGCACGAACCGGGGAGGTCAAGAAGAAGTTGAATCCGATTCAGACTCGGCTCGGTTGACGAGCGGCCCGGCGCCACGCAGGATCGATCGCGAGATGGGTGTTGCATGCTGGTAGGGCTATTGGGTCCGGTGGTGGTGGAGAGCGCGGACGGACCGGGGTCGGTCGGGGGGCCGCGGGTGCGGGCGTTGCTGGGGTTGCTGGCGCTCGAGGCGGGGCGGGTGGTGCCGGTGGCGCGGCTCGTGGACGGAGTGTGGGGCGAGGATCCGCCGGCCGGGACCGGAAACGCGTTGCAGACCTTGGCCAGCCGGTTGCGCACGGCCTTGCCGGGGGCGGTACGCAGCGACGGGGGCGGCTATGTGCTCGACCTGGCACCCGACGAGATCGACGTGCACCGGTTCACCCGCGCGGTCGAGGCGGGCCGGGAACTGCTCGCCGCCGGGGAGGCGGAACGAGCCGTCGAATGCTTCGATACCGCGCTCGCGCTGTGGCGCGGCGAGCCATTGCTCGACATGGGTGAATCGGAGGTATTACGCGCCGCGGCACTGCGATTGACCGAACAGCGGCTCGAAGCGGTCGAACTGCGCGCGGACGCCCTGGGTTCCCTCGGCCGCGCCGGCGAGGTCGTGCGGGAACTGCGCGCCGAGGCGGCGGCACATCCGTTCCGGGAGACGCTGGCCGCACGACTGGTGCGGGCACTCGCGGCGGCCGGACGACCGTCCGAGGCGATCCAGCAGTTCGAGGCCACCGAGGCCCTGTTGCGCGCGGAACTCGGCACCGCGCCCGCCGCGGTCCTTCGTGCGGCACTGGCCGACATCCACACGAGCGCAACAACTCCCGCCGAACCAGACATCCAACCGAGGCGCGAATCGAACCGAACCGAGGTCGCGGCGGAGCCCGCGCGCGCGCCGCAGCCGCCCCAGCGGCGCACCAGTTTCGTCGGACGCGGCCGCGACGTGGCGGGCGTGCGGCAGGCGTTGCGCGAAGCCCGGCTGGTGACCCTGTCCGGCGCCGGAGGCATGGGAAAGACCCGGTTGGCCACCGAGACGGTCGGCGCCCACGCCGCGGACTGGGCAGACGGTGTCACCTTCGTCGAATTGGCCGCGCTCGAGCGGGAACGGGCCGACCGGCCCGCCGTGCCGGCGGTCGGGGTGGCGATCGCCAACGCGCTCACCCAGTTCCAGCGACCCGACGAACAGCGCACGGAGTGGGCCGACGTCCTGGAACGAATGCTGTCCGGCCGCCGCATGCTGCTGGTCCTCGACAACTGCGAGCACGTCGTGGCGGCGACCGCGCACCTGATCGACGATCTGTTGCAGCGGCTGCCGTTGCTGCGGGTGCTCACCACGAGCCGAGAACCGATCGGCGTGGACGGCGAGCGACTGTATCCGGTCCGAACCCTCGACCTGCCCGCGGCCGAGGCGGATGTCACGGCGGTCGCCGCGTCGCCCGCCGTCCGGCTGTTCCTGGATCGTGCCACCGCTGCGATTCCGGATTTCACGCTGTCGGAACACAATTCGTCCGATATCGGTGCCGTTGTGCGCAGCTTGGACGGCATGCCGCTGGCCATCGAGCTGGCCGCCGCCCGCCTGCGGAGCCTGCCGCTGCCCGAGCTCAGCACCCGGCTCACCGATCGCTTCCGGTTGCTCACCACCAGCACTCGCCACGCCGTCCCCCGCCATCGCACCTTGCATGCGGCCGTGGCCTGGAGCTGGGAACTGCTCACCGAGGCGGAAGCCGCTGCGGCACGGCGCTTTTCGATCTTCGCGGGCTGCGCGAACTGGGACAGCGCCACCTGGGTGTGCGGTCCGGACGCCATCGACACGGTCGCCTCCCTGGTGGCGAAGTCGCTGGTGGACTTCGACGGACGGCGCTATCGGATGGCCGAGACGATCCGGGCCTACGCGGCCGCGGAACTGACCGCCGCCGGCGAGGCGGACGAGGTCGCTCGCGTCCATGCCGACTGCTTCCTGGAATTCACCGACGCCGCCGCACCCGGATTACGTACTGCCGCACAGTCCGATTGGCTCGCCCGGCTCATCGCCGAGCACGCCAATTGCGACGCCGCACTCCAGTGGGCCCTGGATGCCGGCGACGGCGAGCGCGCGGTTCGCCTGTACGCGAATCTGGTCTGGTACTGGCTGCTGCGCGGATTGCACAGCGACATCGCCGAACGCCGCCGCGCGGTCCTGGCCCTGGTCGGCGACACCCCGCCGCCGGGGTGCACCGGGGCCTATCTGGCGTGCCGGTACGCCGAGGAGCTGCCGGCCTACTTCACCAACATCTGGTGGGGCCAGATCCGGGATGACACCGGACAATTCGAACGGCTGACCCGTACGGCCCTCACCGAGGCGCGACCCCCGCACCCGATCTTCGTGCTCATCCTGGCGCTGCGCGACCTGCTCGGCGACGACGACCGCCTGCTCACCGCGTGCACCACCGCCGATGATCCCTGGCTGCGCGGAAACGCCCTGCTGGCAAGGGGTTTCGACGAACTGGGTGGCGACCACCCGGCTCGCGCCCTGCCCACCCTGGAGGCGGCGGTCGCCTGCCTGGCCACGCACGGTGACGCCCGGTCGCACAGTCGCGCCCTGATCTCGCTGGCCAGCTACCGGACCCGGATGCTCGGCCTGGACACCGCCCGTCCGCTCATCGCCGACGCGCTGAACCTGCTGAGCCCGGATCTGGGTGCCGTCGAACGGCTGGGCGTGCACCTGTTCGCGGCAGAGCTGCACCTCGCCGACGGCGATACCGACAGCGCGGCAGTCTATCTCGACCGGGCTGCGGCACTGGTCACCCCGCACATGATTCCCGCACCCGGGCGCTTCCTGGCCGCCGCGCAGGCGCAGCTGGCGCACCTGCGCGGCGACGACGACCGCGCGATGGAACTGTACAAGCGGATGGCCGAGCAGCCGCTCCCCGCCGCCCCGCCGCCCGCCG
The DNA here is from genome assembly GCF_003696265.1 of Nocardia stercoris. Lineage (GTDB taxonomy): Bacteria > Actinomycetota > Actinomycetes > Mycobacteriales > Mycobacteriaceae > Nocardia > Nocardia stercoris. Next base: position 111,589 of record NZ_RFFH01000007.1, read on the forward strand.
GACGCCACGACACCGCCCGCTTCGTGACCACGGTCTTCATGAGCACAGCGCACGCGGCAGCCCTCGTGTCGGCGGGCAAACCGGACGACGCACTGGGCGTGCTGGCGGTGCCCCGCGATCTGGCCGCCCAGATGTCGGCGGCGCTGCTGGCCGAGGTCGGGATCGGTTACGCCCTGGTGGCGCTGGCCAAGGGCGCCCCGGGGCAGGCGGCCCGGATCCTCGGTGCCACCGACCGGATCAACCGCAGGGCCGGGGTGATCCGCATCGGCCCGTTCCGGCGGCGGGCGCTCGACCGAGCGGAGGCGGCGCTCGGGCCGGCGCGGCTGGGCACGGAATTCCTGGCCGGCGCCCGGCTCCCGGACGACGCGGTGCTGGAACTGCTGCGTACCGTGCGCTGACAACGACTGTCAGCGAACGGTACGCGCCGCACCGGATCCTCGGGGCACACACGTCCCACCGATCCAGGAGAGTTCATGTCAGTCCCCTCGACCACGCGATCACGTGTTCGCGTGCCCCTGAGTGTGCGGGGTCGCACCGCCGCCCCGGTGGCCGCCACCGGCACGCTGGTGCTGTGCCGGGAAGGCCGGTGAGTGCCCGATGAAGCTGCTGCTCAACACCGCTCACCTCTACATGATCGTCGGCCTGATCGCCGGGCTCTACTACCGGGAGCTCACCAAGGCCCGGCACTTCACCGGCCAGTCGGAGCTGGGGGTCGTGCACACGCACGTGCTGGCGCTGGGGATGCTGTTCTTCCTCATCGTGCTGGCCGTGGAGAAGCAGTTCGCGCTCAGTGCCCAGCGGAGCCTGTTCACCTGGTTCTTCTGGATGTACAACACCGGTCTCGCCGTGACCGTCATAGTCATGACGCTGCACGGCACGCTCACCGTGCTGGGCAAGAGCAGTGGTGAGGGGATCGCGCTCGTCGCCGGTGTGGGCCACATCCTGCTGACGGTCGGGCTGGTCCTGTTCTTCATCACCGCCGGCAAAGCGCTCGACGCCGGCCGGACACCCAGCACCGCAACGGCATTCGCCGCACAGGAGGCATCGTGAACGCCAGCCGGGACAGTGCGCTGTGGACGCGGGACGCGGTCTCGCTCGCGGCGCTGATCGCCGAGGGCACCGTCACCGCCAGCGAGGTGGTCGAGGCGCATCTCGATCGCATCGAGCGGGTGGATCCCGAAATCGGCGCGCTCACCACAGTATTCACCGAGACCGCCCGTGCGGCGGCGGCCGCCGCCGACCGTGGCCGCCCGGCCGGGCCGCTGCACGGGGTTCCGGTCACCGTCAAGAACAACCTCGATGTCGCGGGCAGCCCCACCACCTGGGGCGTGGCGGCCCTCGGGCAGGCCGTCGCGACAGCCGACGCACCCGCGGTGGCGGCACTGCGCCGCGCCGGGGCGATCGTCATCGGGCGAACGAACATGCCCGACTTCGCCACCCGCTGGCACACCGACAACGACGCGGCGGGCCCGACCGTGAATCCTTGGTACCCGACGCGCAGCCCGGGCGGTTCCAGCGGTGGTGACGCCGCCGCCGTGGCGGTCGGCATGACCCCCCTCGGCCTGGGCACCGACTTCGGTGGCTCGCTGCGCGTTCCCGCCGCGTTCTGCGGTGTCGCCTCGTTGGGCACCACACCCGGCCGGGTGGCGGTGGCCTCGAGCCTGCCCGGGCCCGCACCCGCGCCGACGAACCAATTGTTCGCGGCGCCAGGGCCGTTGGCGCGGACCGTGCGTGATCTGACCACCGCGTACGAAGTGCTGTGCGACAGCGCCGATCGGCGCGACCCCGCCTGGATCCCGGCGCGGGACACGGCCGATACCGTCCGGCCCGCGGTCGCCGTCGCGCTCGGAGCCGATATCGATCCGCAGGTGCGGGCCGCGCTGCTCCGCTGCGCCGATGCCCTGGACCGCGCGGGATATCCGGTGGCCGAACTGGATCCGCCGCAACTGGGCGAGGTGGCGGCGGACTACGGCCGGCTGGTCTCCACCGAGGTGGTGGTCCAGCGCCGCGACGCCATGCGGCAGGTCGGCAGCGCCGGACTGAACACCTTCGTGGACGCGGCGATCGAGCTGTTCCCGCCACTGGATCTGGCGGGTTACATGTCCGCGCTGGGCGAGCGCCGCACCCGCCGCGCGGCCTGGTCGGAGTTTCTCGCCGAGTATCCGATCGTGCTCGGCCCGGTGTCGGACGAACTGCCCTGGCCGGTCGGCTACGACCTGGGCGGCATCGCGCAGGTCGCGACCATGTACGCGGCGCACCGTCTCACGATCGCCGCCAACTACCTGGGCCTGCCCGCGGTCACGGTCCCGGCGGGCATCTCGGCCGAGGGTCTGCCGATCGGGGTCCAGCTGATCACCGCCCCGTTCGCCGAGCGCCGCGCACTCACCGCGGCCGCGCGGATCGAAGCGGCCTGCCCGATGCCCACGCCCATCTCCCCGGCAGCCGATCCGGCGCGTCGCACTCGAGCTGAACCTACTTCCAGCAGTAGATGATTCGGCGCCGAGCCGTCGCACGCCACCGCCCGGCCGGAGCCACCGCACGCCACTGCCCCGCCCGATCCGGCGGGGCAGTGGCGTGCGATCAGCGGGGTGCCCGCCGGACCGCCGGCGCCTACAGTGGGGAGATGACTCCGAACAGTGTGCGGCAGCCCGGGCAGGCGCAGACGATGCGGATACAGCGCGCGGCGAACTGGGTGGTGACCCGGTTGCTACGGTCACCGTTGGCCGGCGGTCCGGGCCGCAGCCTGATCCTGCTGCACGTCGTCGGCCGCAAGTCCGGCAAGAAGTACGACGTGCCGGTCGCGTACGTCCGCGACGGCGACGAGCTGGTGATCGGCAGCCCCTTCGGGTGGATGCGCAACCTGCGCACCGGCGAACCACTGGCGGTGCACTACCTGGGCCGCCCGCACACCGCCGACGTGGTCGTGCACACCGCGGCCGATGCCGTCGCCGCCGACTACACCGTGATCTGTCGCGGCAACAAACAATTCGCGAGCTTCAACAACATTCGCCTCGACGCGACCGGAAATCCGGACACCGGGGACCTGCGGGCGGCCTGGGAACTGGGTGCGCGTTCGGCTCGGCTCCGTATCCGCTAGCACGGGAGCCGAGCCGGCCGCGGCGAGCTACAGGATCGGGCGGCCGCCGGTGACGGCGAGCCGCGCGCCGGAGATGTAGCTGCCGTCGTCGCCGGCGAGCAGGACGTAGGCGGCCGCGAGTTCGGCGGGTTGGCCCGCACGACCCAAGGGTGTGTCGTCGCCGAAGTGCGCGACCTTCTTCGGCGGCATGGTGGACGGGATCAGCGGCGTCCAGATCGGCCCCGGCGCCACGCTGTTCACTCGAATCCCCTTGGGGCCCAGCAACTGTGCCAGGCTGGCGGACAGGTTCGCGATGGCGGATTTGGTTGCCGCGTACGGTGCCAGGGTCGGGGAGGGCATATCGGAATTCACCGAGGAGCTGCCGATGATCGAGGAGCCACGCGGCATATGCGGCACCGCGGCCTTGACCAGCGTGAAGTACGCGCCCACATTCGTGCGGAAGGTGTAGTCGAATTCCTCGTCGGTGATCTCGTCCAGGCTCTCGTGGGTCATCTGGTAGGCGGCATTGCTGACCAGCACGTCGACTCTGCCGAATTCCGTTATCGCCCGGTCGATCACGGCCCGGCAGTGTGCGGGGTCGGACAGATCGCCCGGCACGAGCACCGCCCGGCGGCCGTCGGCGCGGACGAGGTCGGCGACCTCTTGCGCGTCGTCGTGCTCATCGAGATAGGACAACAGCACATCGGCACCCTCGCGGGCGAAAGCGATCGCCACCGCTCGCCCGATACCGCTGTCGGCACCGGTGATCACCGCGACCTTGCCGGTCAGTTTGCCGGACCCGCGGTAGCTGTCCTCGCCGCAGTCGGGGCGGGGAACCATCTGTGACTGCGTTCCCGGGGCCTGTTGCTGCTGTTCGGGAAATCCCATGGCGCACTGCTCCTCTCGTCGACCGGGCCCGCGACGTCGGTCGCAGCCGGGCGAACCTCGTCCGGTTCGGAAGCGCTCCCGCGCGACCGAGCGAATTCCCGTAGCTCCGTCAGGCGAACCAGCTCGGCCGGTGCCGGCGAGCACGACCGCCGTGTACGGCCCATGCGCGTCCGCCCACGGCAGGGACCGCCCGTGGTGGCGACAGTTCGGGATCCGTCCGGACCGGCGGTTCCGCGGGGCCGCTCGGGCACTGGGAATCCGCCCGGTGAGCGGATCGAGGTGCACGGGTGGGCTGGGTGCCCGGTTCCGCGGCCGGTTCGCTGATCGGAGCGTGCTCGGGATCCGGTGTGGGATCGTCGTAGATGTCCATGGTCGGCGACTACCCACAATCTCACCCGATACCCGGCATCGAGCCCCGACCGCGGCGGTCCCACCCGGCGGCAAGCCGTCGAATCCGATGGTCACGGCATGTTTAAACCGCACGACGACGGGAATACTTCCTGAAGGTTGAAAACCACAGCCGGTCCATCAGGGATGCCCGAGCACACATCGCGACGGAGGTTCGCGGCAGCGCCAGGTCCGCATGCGCGGGCCGCGGCAGAACTGCATTCTCGGGCACCTACGGCCTTCGGTTTCGGCAGGCGCCGCGTGCGCAGCGTCGAGCCGGCCGCTCTGGAGAATCGTGAGCACGCCGCACGGTCGCGTATCGAGAGCAACCGTTCGACCGCGCTGCACCTCGGATTCATCGCCATCGGCAATCCAGCGCGGGAACCGACCGGGAAGCTGATTTCCCGGCGCGAAGGTCGTTTGTCCAGGTGACTTGCAGGTCGCAACGAGGCGTATCGATGCAGGCCCGTTCATCGACTACCTTAGGCGGGATCCGCTATGGTCCTGATTCAGCAGCTAGATCGATCGCCGAGCACCCGGCCGGCGTCCACAATCGTGCCGGTCGCCGACTCGCACGAACACCGCATCACGATGCGGACGCCGGACCGGCCACCGCGGCTGGTGACGCGTTCGCTCGACAGCGCCGGACCGGCGCCGGACCGGCGCGGGCGGCAATATCGCGGCACCGACAGCTACGACGACGTGGAACCCCACCTGGCCGCGCTGGCGGCCATGGATCCCGACCATCCCGGCCGGGAAGTGTTGCGGAAGAACATCATCGCCCAATGCGTCCCGCTGGCCGACCACATCGCCCGCCGCTACAGCGGGCGCGGGGAATGGGACGACGACCTCATGCAGGTCGCCCGGATCGGCGTCATCCACGCGGTGGATCGCTTCGATCCCACGCGCGGCTCGTCGTTCGTGGCGTTCGCGGTCCCGACCGTGATGGGTGAGGTACGCCGGCACTTCCGCGACAAGACCTGGGCCGTGCGAGTACCGCGGCGCACCAAGGAAATTCAGCTCATGATCGGTGACACGGTCGAACGGCTGGCCCAGCGCAACGGGCGGATGCCCAAGTCCCGCGAGATCGCGGCGGAGCTGACGCTGCCCGTCGAGGAGGTCGTCCAGGCGCTGGTCGCCGCCAACGGCTATCAAACGACCCCGATGTCCACCCTGCCGGGAACCGACAGCGAGGAGAACACCGCCACCGCCCTGGCCGAACGCGTCGGCGTCGAGGAACCCCGATACGAACAGGTGGAACAGTTCCTGGCCGTCCAGCCGCTCGTCCAGCAGCTCCCCGAACGGGAGCGGCGGGTACTGGGCATGCGGTTCTTCGAGTACCGGACCCAGACCCAGATCGCGCAAGAGCTGGGCATCTCGCAGATGCAGGTGTCGCGGATCCTGTCGCGCACGCTCGACCGGCTCCGGGAACAGGTGTACGCCGAGGTCGGGGACACCGCCCCGGCCGCCTGACCCGGTCTGTCGACAGCCGAGCTCTCCGGGTCAGCGGGCGACGACCCGGAGGGTCTCGGCGGACGGATCCGAGGTGTCGGGCACGTTCATGCCGGCGGCCAGCCCGGACCGCAGATATTCGACGACCCCGCGGTCGATCAGCTCACCGGGCACGATCACCGGGATTCCGGGCGGATACGGCGTGACCTGTTCCGCGGCGATCCGGCCCGGGGCTTCGGTGAGCGGCACTCGATCGCACGGACCGAAGAACGCGTCCCGCGGCAACCGGATCGAGGTCAACTCCAGCTCACGGGGGTCGGGCAGGTACATCCACGGCGCCCGGGAACCCGCGGCGCCGACCCGCCACGCGGTGAGCGCGTCCACCAGGGTGTCCACGGTGGTGTCGTCGTCGGCGATCGACAGCGTGGCCAGCACCCGGCGGTGGTCGCTGTGCCCGAGGTCGATCCTGCGGTTCTCGCGCAGCCAATCCACCAGCTGGTAGCCGGAGGCGCCGGTGGCGGAGACGTCGAGCAGGACCTGCAACCGGTCCAGGTCGTGCGATGCTTCGACGCCGAGCAGTTCGTCGTCCATGACCGAGATTCCGGGCAGGCGGCCGAGCTCGTCGCGCGCCCGTTTCGCGAGTTGCAGTGCGTTGCCGAGCAATTCGTGACCGGCCTGCACCATCTGGCGGCGCCAGCCGTCGATTGCCGCGTACAGCAGCACATTCGGGCTCGTCGTCATCAACAGGTCCGCGCACAGTTTCAGCCGGGCGCGGTCGATCAACTCGCCCTGCACATGGAACACCGAGCCCTGCTCGAACCCGGCGCCCATCTTGTGGACACTGACCAGGCACATGTCGGCGCCGGCGTCCATCGCCCAGGTCGGCAGCTCGGGGTGGAAGGGCAGGTGGGCTCCCCACGCCTCGTCGACGATCAGTGGCTTGCCGCGCTCGTGACAGGCCGCGGCGATACCCGCGATGTCCGCGCAGGTGCCGTACGGGCTGGGGCTGACGATGAGCGCGCCGGCCGCGTCCGGATGCCGCTCCCACGCCTCGCGCACCTGCCGCGGCGACGGCGGATGGGAGAAGTGGCGTTCGGCGTCCCAGCGCGGCGCGATCCAGTGCGGCCGTACACCGGAGAAGATGAGACCCGCGACGATCGACTTGTGGCTGTCGCGGCCCAGGATCAGGCCGTGGTCGCAGCCGGCCACCGCCAGCATGGCCGCCTTCACCGACAGCGAGCTGCCGCAGGTCGAGAAGAACGTTTCGTCGGCCCCGACCGCGTCGGCCATCAACTCCTCGGCGGATTCGAGGAAATGCCCGCTCGCCATCCGGTCGTCGAGGCCGCCCGAGGCGAGGACGTCGCAGGCCAGCGCGTCGCCCAGGACCGCCCGCACGCGGGCATCGGCGCCTCTGCCCTGCCGGTGCCCGGGCGGGCAGAAACCGTAGCGACCGGCCCGGTCGTAGTCGGCCAGCGCCTCCAGGACAGGTGCTCGACTATGGTCCACGCCGGACGCATACCCGATCCCATGGCCGGTACACAGTTGCCGGTGATCGTCAGCCTGTGGCGGTGGCTATCCGGCGCAGGTCGGCGACGAAGTCGGCGTAGGCCTTGCCGCGGTCGCGCGATCGCAGTACCGAGGACGGGTGCACCGTCGTCAGCACCTGGTAGTCGGGCATCGTGAAGAGCTGTCCGCGGTGTTCGGTGACCCGGAACGACTGTCCGAGTAGGGCTTTGGCCGCGATGCTGCCCAGGCACACCACCAGCCGCGGGCGGACGACGGCGAGTTCGGCGTCGAACCACGGCGCGCACGCGACGATCTCGGTGCGCCCCGGCGGCTGGTGGATGCGCCGTTTCCCGCGCTCGGCGAACTTGAAGTGTTTGACCGCGTTGGTCAAATAGACTGTGTCCCGGTCGATTCCGATCTGGTCGAGCGCTCGGTCCAGCAGCCGGCCGGCCGGGCCGACGAACGGATGACCCTGCAGGTCCTCCCGGTCGCCGGGCTGCTCGCCGACCAGCACGATCTCGGCCGACGCCGGTCCTTCGCCGAAGACGGTCTGGGTGGCGTGCCGGTACAGATCACAGCCGTGGCACCGTTTCGACGCTGCCTCCAGCTGGGTGAGGTCAGCATCGGGCGGGACGTATGCCGCCGCACCTGTTGCCGTCATCGTGACCTCCCGTGCTCCCGGACGATTACCGCATCCGCGGCCACCGGATACCCCGGCGCCGGCGCACCAATCGGCGGCTCGGCTCCACCACCCACCGATCGCCGGCACCGGCGCCGGTTCCGGCAGCCGGTGAATAGCCGGCAGCCGACCGGGTAGTGCGGGACTGTGGCCGCATCCGGCGGCCACCGGACAACATCCCGACGAGAATTCTCCGGAGGAATCGTGAACGAATCCCACAGTGGACCGCGGGACGCGGCCGAAGGCGTCGTCGAGGACGTGAAGGGCAAGGTCAAGGACGCGGCCGGAACCCTCACCGGGAACGAGGAATTGAAGCGGGAAGGCCAGGCCCAGCAGGACCGGGCCGCAGCCCAGCGGGAAGCGGCCGGCAAGGAGGCCGAGGCACAGCGGGCCCGCGGCGAAGCCGAAGTGCACCGCGCCCGCCAAGCTGGGCACGCCGAGCAGAAGTAGGCCGTCGGTCCGGCGGGCCCACACGGGCCCGCCGGACCGCGCGAGAAGCGAGCACATCGTGGACGCTCCCGCGTTGAGCAGGGTGGCCGATGACCGGTTGCGGCACCCGTGGGGCGCGCGGACCCCCTACGGTCCCGGCGAACAGTGGCCGGAGCGGGTGGACATCGCGCTGGCCGACAGTGTGTCCGAGGCCGATGTGCAGCGCTGGGTGCCCTCGGCGTCGGTACTGCACTCCAACGGTGACGCGTTCGACATCGCGGTCGTGGACGACCGGATCGTCGGCGTCCGCGGCCGGGCCGGTGACCGGATCAACCGCGGTCGCCTCGACATCAAGGACCTGTGCGCGTGGCAGGCCGTCGCGGCACGAGACCGGTTGACCACGCCCATGATCCGCGTCGACGGCGAACTGCGGGCCTGCGACTGGGACACCGCGCTGGACCGCGTCGCCGCCGCCACCCGGGACCGGTGCGACGCACACGGCCCGGATGCCATCGGGTTCTACACCAGCGGGCAACTGTTCCTCGAGGAGTACTTCGCCCTCACGACCCTCGCCCGCGCCGGCCTCGGGACCAACCACCTCGACGGCAACACCCGCCTGTGCACCGCCACTGCAGGCGAGAGCCTGAAACAGTCGTTCGGCTGCGACGGCCAGCCCGGCACCTACACCGATATCGACAGCGCAGACGTCATCGCCCTCTACGGCCACAATGTCGCCGAGACGCAGAGCGTGCTGTGGTCGCGGATCCTCGACCGCCTGGCCGGGCCGCAACCACCGGCGGTGCTGTGCGTGGACCCGCGCGACACGCCGGTCGCCCGGCACGCCAGCGTGCATCTGGCGCCCGTCCCGTCGACGAACGTGGCACTGCTCGACGCGCTGCTGCGCGAGATCATCGTCCGGGAATGGATCGATCCGACGTATCTGGCCGACTGCACGGTGGGTTTCGACCGGCTGCGGGAGACGGTCGCGGAATGGACCCCGGAGCGGGCGGCGGAGGTCTGCGGCGTGGACGCGGACGAGATCCGGCGCGCCGCCGCCCTGCTGGGCACCGCGCGCCGACTGGTGTCCACGGTGCTGCAGGGCTTCTATCAGGCCCATCAGGCCACGGCGGCCGCGGTGCAGGTCAACAACATTCATCTCGTGCGCGGCATGTTGGGCCGGCCCGGCTGCGGGGTGCTGCAGATGAACGGCCAGCCCACCGCCCAGAACACGCGGGAGTGCGGGGCGAACGGCGACCTGCCCGGCTTCCGGAACTGGGCCAATCCCGACCACATCGACGAACTGGCGCGGTTGTGGAACGTCGACCCGCGCCGGCTCGCGCACGACGCTCCCCCGACCGACATCATGCAGATGATGCGGTTGGCCGAGTCCGGTGACCTGCGCATGCTGTGGGTGTCGGCGACCAATCCCGCCGTGTCCCTGCCGGAATTGGCCCGGATCCGGCGAATCCTCGCCCAGGACAGCCTGTTCCTCGTGGTCCAGGACATCTTCCCCACCGAGACAACCGAACTCGCCGACGTGGTGTTGCCCGCGGCGGGCTGGGGTGAGAAGACCGGCACGTTCACCAACGCCGACCGCACGGTGCACCTGTCGGAGCAGGCGGTGCCACCGCCCGGGGATGCCCGATCCGACCTGTGGATCTTCCTGGACGTCGCCCGGCGTCTCGGTCTGCGCGATCGCGACGGTGCCCCGCTGCTCGCGTGGCAATCCCCCGAACAGGTCTTCCGGGCCTGGTGCCGCTGCAGCGCGGGCCGGCCCTGCGACTACTCCGCGATCACCTACGACCGGCTGCGCGCGACGAGCATCCAATGGCCTTGTACCGCCGAGCATCCCGACGGCGTCGAACGGCTCTACGGGGACGGCCGCTTCTTCGCCGATCCCGATACCTGCGAGACCTACGGCAAGAACCTGCTGACCGGTGAACCGCGCGGTGCGATCGACTATCGCGCCGTCAATCCCGACGGCAAGGCGATGCTCGAGCCCGCGCCGTACGTGCCGCCGACCGAGGCGCCGTCCCCGGAGTATCCGTTCGCGCTGATCACCGGCCGCACCCTGTACCACTTCCACACCCGGACGAAAACCGCGCGCACCCCCGAATTGAACGCCGCGGCACCGGATGTCTGGGTCGAGCTCTGCGCCGCCGACGCCTGCCGGCACCGGATCGCGGCCGGCGACCTGGTCGAGATCACCACCGCACGCTCCTCGATCACCGCCCGGGCCCGGATCACCGGCATCCGGCCCGGTGTGGTGTTCGTGCCGTTCCACTACGGCTACTGGGACATCGGCGGCGACGGCCGAATGCGGCGCGCGGCCAACGAACTCACCCTGACGGTGACCGATCCGGCCTCCAAGCAGCCGCTGTTCAAATCCGCGGCCGCCCGCATCCGCCGGTGCCCGCAGCAGCCGAGCTAGCGGCTGTTCGCCGTCGGGCTACTCGGACAGCTTCGATACCTCCAGGGTCAGCCGGCAGGCCGCCTCGGCGGCGGCGACCGGGCCGGGCGCGGCGACGGCGATCATCGCCCACTGTCCGGGAATACAGGCGATCGCCGTGGCCGGCAGGTCGGTGTGGCCGTCCAGGAGCCGCTGCAGGTCGGCGGTGGTCATATTCTGTGGCGGCACAACCACTTTGGTGGCCGCCGAGCGGAGTCCGGATTCGCGCGTGCGGTCGCGGAACGCGCGCAGCAGGTCGGCGCCGCAGGCGGACAGATTCAGATCCTGCAGGCCGGTCAGCGCGCTGCGGCCGAACCGGCCGCCGACCCGCGCGACCGCGAAATCGATACCGCCGGTGACCAATCCGAGTTCGTGCAGCGCGGAGTGCAGGTCGATCAGCGCCGCGCGGATGCGATCGTAGACCGGTACCGGAACGCCGGCGGCTTCACAGCTGTCGCGGTCGAAGTACACATTGCCCTGCCAGAAGGTGTCCGACAGGAATTGCAGCGTCATACCGTCGGCCGGTGTCCCGCGGCGCAGGTGCACCGACGGCGCGAGCTGGAACAGATGGCCGGTGACCGGGAGCCGGCAGTATTCGGCCTGGGCTTCCAGCACCCATTCGCCGCACGCCGGCCCGGGCGGGCCCGGCAGCTCCGCGGCCAGGTCGATGTCGGTCCGAATACCTTGTCCCGAACTGGATTTCGCTGCCTTGAGACAGCCGCGGGTGATGCCGAAACGGTCGCGCAGCAACGTGGCGGCCGCGCGGAAGGCGCCGTCGAAGGACAGATCCGCCGGCAGCGTGTAGCCCGGCAGGCGCGGCACCCGTATCCCGAGCTCGCGCGCCAGCGGCGTCAGGGCGGTCTCCGCCGCGAGTGTGTGCCGGGGGTCCGGGCCGACCCGCAGCGCCGCGGCCTCGTCCACCCGCGGATGCAGTACCGCCTTGTGGCTCCAGGCCTCGAAGACGGCGGGATGGTTGGCCTCGACGTTCAGGGTCGCGACGCCCGCTCGGCGGCGCAACCACAGCAGGAAGGCCAGCGTGGGTTCGTCGGCGGCGTACACCCGGATCGAACCTTCCGGGTTGCGGCGGATGTGCCCGACGATCGGGTCCAGGCTGGGATCGTCGCGGGCTGCCAGCACGAGCAGGGAATGCAGGAAATAGTAGTGGCCGGTGTCCGGGACGACGGCGGTCAGCCGGTTACCGGCGGCGGCGCGCCACGGTGCCGACCGGCCGACATGGAGGTCGCCGGGCTGGGCGAGCAGTACCGACCGCGCCTCGATGATGGTCGGCCAGTCGACCGGCGGCCGCCCGGCCGCCACCTCCGCCAGCGCCGCGCCGAGGGTGTCCTTGGCCGGTGTCGAGGTGTACAGCAACACCCCGGGAATGCCGGGATCACCGGTGCCGAAACGCAATTCGCGCTCGACCGCATCCCGTAGCCGTTCCGGTCGCAATCCCAGCAGCCGCCGGGTCAACGCGGCGAACTCCCCGGAGGTCAGGGCGGCCGGCCCGACGTACATGCCCGGCCACGACGAGTCCCGCGCACACCCCTGGGTGTCCGTGCTCATTCGCTTCCTCCATCGTCCGGCGGGGCCGGATGTGGCACTCCGGCGAACGGAACGCGCGGCGACTACCCGATCCGCGAGGCCGCCAAACACATCCTGCGCTCTCCGCGGCGCCGCCGAGGTCACAGTTCGGCACACTTCCGGCGACTGCGCCGCGACGGCGCGGTGTGCTCGCTGCCGTCCGCGCTCGTCCGATGCCGCTCGGTAGCTGATTGGCCTCGGCCGGGCCGGGTACGTCGCGCACAGCAGCGGTGAACCGAACGGAGGAGACCATGACCGCACAGATCGAAGGCGCGCGAGTTCTGATCATCACATCCAATACCGGAGTCGAGCACGACGAGTTGACCGTGCCCCGCGATCGGCTGCGTGAGCTGGGCGCGGTCGTGACGCACGCGGCGATCGAGAACGAACCGGTGCACACCTTCCGCCACGACCTGCAGCCCGACGAAACCGTCGAGCCGGACGGCACGATCGCGGCGGTCGATCCCGCCGATCCGGACCTGCTCGTGGTCCCCGGCGGCACGGTCAACGCGGACCAGCTTCGCGTGCACGAACCGGCTCGAGAGCTGGTGCGCGCGCTGTCGGCCGCCGGGACCCCGGTCGCCGCCATCTGTCACGGACCCTGGCTCCTGGTGGACGCGGAAGTGTTGCCGGGCACCACGGTGACGTCCTACCCTTCCCTGCGGGCCGATCTGGAGAACGCGGGCGCGAGCTGGGTGGACGAGCCGGTGGTGCGGTGCGAGCAGGACACCTGGCACCTGATCACCTCGCGGCGTCCGGGAGATATCCCCGATTTCGTCGAGGCGATCGCCGGCCTGCTGCCGGCCCATCGCGCCTGACGGGATCCGCGCGGGCGGTTACCACCCGTGCGACTCGCCGCGGCGCCAGTTCGCTTCCTGGACAAAGGTTTTCAACTCCGAACTGTTCACTCCGACACCACGCGACGGTCGCGGGACGTTCGGAAGCGAGCCCGGACGGACTCCTACGCTCGTGCGACCCCGGCCCGCGGGGCCGGGGTCCGGCACCACATTCAGGAGGGTTCGTGTTCAGGCAGCGCATCGCTTCCGCCGTCATGGCGGCCGCGGCTTTCATCGGTATGACCACCACCGCCGTCGTCAACTCGTCCGACGCGCAGGCGGCGACGACCGTCCCCGTGTTCGACCACATCGTGCTCGTGATGTTCGAGAACCACGCCTACTCCCAGATCAACGGCAGCTCCAGCGCCCCCTACTTCAACAACCTGGCCGGCCAGGGCGCGAAGTTCACCCAGTCCTTCGCGGTCACCCACCCCAGCGAGCCCAACTACCTGGCGATGTTCTCCGGCTCCACCCAGGGCATCACCGACGACAGCTGCCCGCACACCTTCACGGGCAACAACATCGCCAACCAGCTCATCACCGCGGGCAAGTCCTTCGACAGCTACTCCGAGTCCATGCCGTCGGACGGTTACACCGGTTGCACCAGCGGTCAGTACGCGCGCAAGCACAACGCGGCGCCGTTCTTCAGCAACGTTCCAGCGACGAGCAACCTGCGGTACACCGACTTCCCCTCCTCGGCGAACTACGCGAACCTGCCGACCGTGTCCTACATCGACCCGAACCTGTGCAACGACATGCACGACTGCTCGATCAGCACGGGTGACACCTGGCTGAAGAACAACCTGGACGCCTACGCCCAGTGGGCCAAGACGCACAACAGCCTGCTCATCGTCACCTTCGACGAGGACAACGGCAGCTCCTCCAACCACATCTTCACCACCTTCGTGGGCGCGCACACCCAGGTCGGCACCTTCTCCAACCAGATCAGCCACTACAACATCCTGAGCACCATCGAGAGCGCCTACAGCCTGTCCCACCTCAACTCCGCCGCCGAGATCACCAACGTGTGGAAATGACGGTTCACCGCAAGCAGGTAACCCCGCTCGCGGGTGCGCCGTCCGGCGTGCCCGCGAGCGGTCACAGCGACTCACGGAGGTGGCCCCGTGTATCTGTCCACGATCGACAATCCGCACGCCGAAGACACCCCGGAACCGGCGCGCCGCAACGCGTTGTTCCTGTTGAGCGGCAACGTCTTCGCGCTGGGCGCGGTCAGCCTGGTGACCGACGTCTCCGCGGAGATGACGACCGCGATCCTGCCGGTCTACCTGGTGGTCGGGCTACACCTGAGTCCCGCCGCCTACGGCGTCGTGGACGGCACCTACACCGGCGCGACCGCGCTGCTGCGCCTGGTTGGCGCCTACCTCGCCGACGTGACGCGCCGCCGGAAGTTCGTCGCCGGCCTGGGCTTACGGCCTGTCCGCGGTGGCGAAGCTCGGCATGCTCGCCGCCGGCAGCGCGATCGGCGCGATCGGGGCGGTGATCGCGATCGACCGCACCGGGAAGGGACTGCGTACCGCGCCGCGGGACGCGCTCATCACCCTGTCCACGCCGCCGCGCCTCTACGGGCGCGCGTTCGGTGTCCACCGCACGATGGACACGGTCGGCGCGTTCGCCGGCCCCCTGGTCGCCATCGCCGTCCTCGCCGCGACCGCCCGCAGCTACGACGCGGTGTTCGTGGCCAGTTTCTGTATCGCGGCGTTCGGTGTCCTGCTGCTGGTGCTGTTCGTCCGGGATCATCGCGACGAACAGCCCGCGCAGGGCGCGGTGTCGCCCGGTGCCCTCGACCGTCTGGTCCGCCTGGCCCCGGTGCGGCGGCTGGTCGCCGCCGCGTGCCTGGCCGGGACCGTGACCATCGGCGACGGCTTCGTCTACCTGCTGCTGCAGGAGCGGGAACGGACCGGTATCGGCTGGTTCCCGTTGCTGGCGGTCGGCACGAACCTGTCGTATCTGCTGCTGGCCACACCGCTGGGCCTGGTGGCCGACCGGGTCGGCCGTCGGCCGGTGGTGCTCGGCGGGTACCTCGCGCTCGTGCTGGTGTACGGGCTGCTGTTCGGGCCGTTCGGGGGCACCGGGCTGCTGGTGGCGGTGCTCGCCCTCTACGGGGTGTTCTACGCCGCGACCGACGGCGTCCTCATGGCGCTGGCCGGCACGGTTCTGCCGGTTCCCTTGCGCACCACCGGGTTCGCGCTGATCCAGACCGGTCAGGCGCTGTCGTATCTGGTCTCGTCGGTCGGGTTCGGGCTGGCCTGGACGCTGTGGGGACCGGTGATCGCGAGCCGCGGGGCCGCGGCGCTGACCCTGGCCGCCGTGGTCGTCCTGGGCCTGCTGTTGCGCGGCCGTTACCACCACCGGCACCGTGAGTCTGGCGCCCGGGCCGCGAATCCTGTTCCGCAGCACGGCTTCCGACAGCAAGGGTCGGCTGGCGACGGTCGACGCCGCCGATCCCGGCGGACCGCGTGCGGTGTCCGCGCTGGACTGCCTGCGGGTCTACGCCGCGGCCGGCACCGGTACCTGCCTGCGTCAGGACGGTGACCTGGCGACCTTCCAGATCGCTTTCCTGGACCGGGATCTCGCGGTCACCAAGACGATTCCCCTGGTCGGCGTGCCCAACCGGGCCCGGGTGTCGGCCGACGGCCGGCTCGCGGCCTGGACGGTGTTCGTGGCCGGGGACTCCTACAACAACGGCCGGTTCTCCACCCGCGCGGGGCTGATCGACCTGTCCACCATGGACATGATCGACTCCCTCGAGTTCCTCACGGTGACCGTGGACGGCCGTCCGTATACCGCACCGGACCTGAACTCTGGGGTGTCACCTTCGCCGCCGACGACAACACCTTCTACGCCACCATGTCCACCGCCGGACGGCGCTATCTGGTCCAGGGCGACATCGCCGCGAAAACCGTTCGCACCGTGGCCCGGAACGTCGAATGCCCGGCACTGTCGCCCGACGGGAAACGGATCGCGTTCAAATCCGCGGTCGACGACGACCCCGCCCGCGGCTGGCGCCTGTCCGTCCTGGACCTGGCCTCGGGCAACCGGATCCCGCTCGCCGAGACCCGCAGCGTCGACGACCAGGCCGCCTGGCTCACCGGCGACACCATCGGCTACGCCCTGCCCCGCGGCACCGGCGACGCGGACGTGTGGGCCGTGCCCGCCGACGGCTCGGGCGCACCGCGCCTGCTGGTCCCGCACGCGGAATCCCCGGCTGCGCTGGGCTGAACCGACTGGGCCGGAACAGGATTCGGCGACAGCTCCCGGCCCCGCACGGCTGTGGCCGCCACCGGTCAGGTGACGGCCACAGCTGTGTCGATATCGGTGGTGCCTGGGTCAGGGCGCGCAGTTGACCGGTGCGGGAATGCCCGCGAGCCGATCGGTGATCCACTGATTCGAGGCGACCAGTGCCGGGAAGAACGACAGGACATGGGTGCCGATCGGTCCGGAGATCAGCGGAATCTCACCGTTCGATTCCAGCTCGACCGCTGTCCCACGACCGCACCAACCACCCGCCACCGCCCGCACGGCCGCGAACGGCGCTCCCTCGTCGTGCTCGGCCGAGGCCAGGAAGACGGGCACCGACGGGGTGACATAGCCGTATTGCACGATTTCCGGCCGAGCCGTTCTCGCGCGCGGCGTGTCGGGAGAAACGGGCGCTGAAGGTTGCCTGAGGACCGGGCCGTGGGTCTTTCGTGCCGTACCGCCGCGGTGGTCGACTGAGAACTGCGGTAGCGCTGGACCTTTCGGCGCGGCCGCCGGTTCGATCTCGACTTCTCGAAAGGAATTGACATGAGTCCCAACCGCATTCGAGTGCGCCGGACAGTGCTGGGCGCAGCCCTGGCGCTGGCCGCGGCCGCCCCCGTGCTGGGCGCGACGACCGCGTCCGCGGCGCCGCTCGCCCGGCCGGTCGCCGCCGATGTCACGCCCGCGACGACATTCCACGCCGCCGATTACGACGACTGGTTCTACTGGCACTGCCGGGTCGGCGGGCAGTGGTGGCGGCCGCGCTGCCATCCGGAGTGGGGCGGCAGCGTCTTCGTCCTGCCCGACAGCGCGTAGCCGGCCGCGCCGAGAAGGTCAGCGCTCGCCCGAATAGCCGACCGGGACCGGAACCCGCAGCCCGTCGGGTGTGCCGAAGGCCTCGGCGATCAGCGGGTCGAACGACGCGTCGTTCAGTACGTCCAGCACGAATTTCGCAGTCAACGACCAGAAGTCGCCGGCGCGGGGCAGCAGCAGATGTCCGGCGCCGGCCACTTCGAAGCGGCACACCCGGTGTCCCGCCGCGCGCGCCCGCAGCGCGTAGTCCAGCGATTTACCCGCGCCGGCGCTGCTGTGGTCCCGGTCGCCGTGCACGATCAACAGCCGACGGCCGGCCAACTGCTCGACCGGCACCTCGGCGGGGATCCAGGGCGCCACCCCGGCGACGCCGGTGACGTTCGGATGCCCGGCCGCCTCGACCGCGGCCCGCCCGCCCAGCGAGTTGCCGACCAGGCACACCGGCACCGGTCCGTACCGCCGGGCCAGCTCGTCCAGCGCCCACCGGGTGTCGGCCAGGGTGTCGGCCGCCGCGCCGTTCCAGCCGCGAAAGCGATAGTGCAGCAGGTGCACCGCGATCCCGGCGGAGCCGGTCGACTCGACCAGGCGGCGGCGGAGGTCGCCGAGCGCCCACGCGGCGATCCGCGACGGTCCGCGGTGGCCGCGCACCGAACCGCCCGGCAGCAGCAGCGCGACGGCGCGAACCGGCTCCGTCTCCGGCCGGTCGCTCAGGCGAGCGTGCCGGTCGGCGCGGCGGGAATACATCTGCTTCATCCGGCCCGATCCTAGGCCGACACCGCGGGGCCGGCCGGAGCGCTGTCGCCGCAGCTGGGAAGCGCAGGCATCGGTTGCCCCAGGGTGAGCAGGTGCGCGCGGCCGTGGCTCGCGAATTCGCTTGCCAGTGTTCGTTTGCCGGCTGCGGTCAGGGGCACGTAGCGGACCGGAGCCCGCCCCGCCCACTCGTAGACGAGTTCGGCGGTGTCCCAGCGTTGTTGTTGCAGCGCACGTTTGACGATCTTGTTCGATGCGGTGGCGGGCAGGCGCGCCGAAACCCGCAGCAGCCGGGGAATCCCCTTGCTGCCCAGATCGTCCTGCGTGCTCAGGTAGCCGGCCAGGGCGGCGACGTCGAACCGATCGGGGTCGGCGACTTCGACCGCCGCCATCAGCCGATCACCCGAGCGGGGATCGGGCACTCCGTAGGCGGCGGCAGCGAGGACGCCCGGGAATCGGCGCAGCACCCGTTCGGTGACCAGCGTGGAGGTGTTCTCGCCGTCGACCCGTACCCAATCACCGTGCCGCCCGGCGAAATACAGGAACCCGTCGGTATCGAGATAGCCGAGGTCACCGGACCAGTACCAGCCGTTGCGCAGACGCTGCGCGTCGGCGTCGTCGTTGTGGTAGTAGCCCTCGAAACTCGGGGATCCGGTCGTATCGACGATCTCACCCACCGCCTCCTCGGCATTGGTGACGTGCCCGTGGGCGTCGAGCACCGCGGCCGGGCAGCGCTGCAGGGTCTCCGCGTCGATCACCGCCACCCCGTCGTGCGCCGGGCGGCCCAGCGCGCCTGGCGGGGCCGCGGGGTCAGGCCGCACGACCGCGCCGCCCTCGCTCGAACCGTAGCCCTCGGCCAGGACCGCACCGAAGCGGCGCTGGAACCGGGCCCGGTCCTCCGGTGACGCCTCGGTGCCGAACCCGCGGGTGAGCCGATTGTCGGCGTCGGCGGGATCCGGCGGCGTCGCCAGGATGTAGGCGACCGCCTTGCCGACATAGGTGAAGTAGGTGGCCCCGAAGTAGCGGATGTCGGAAACGAACTGGGAGGCAGAGAATTTCGGCGTCAGGCACACGGTCGCGCCGACGGCCAGCGCGGGCGCCCACAACGCCATCAACGCGTTGCCGTGGAACAGCGGCATACAGCAGTAGTCGACGTCCGCGCGCTCGTGCCCGAACTTGCCGACCGCGGTGTAGGCGATCCGGCTGAGCCGCCCCTGCGTGCACCGCACGGCTTTCGACGCGCCGGTCGTTCCGGACGTGAACAGCAGCAGCATCAGGGCGTCGGCGAGCGGGACCGGCTCGGGCAGCGCGGCAGAGCAGGACGCGAGCAGCTCGCGGTACCGCGCGGAGTCGATCTCGAGGATTTGGTCGTCGTCCACCCCGAGGTCCAGGCGCCGCAGCCGGGCTGCGCCCGCGGCGTCGGTGACGATCATTCGGCAATCGGTATGGCGAACCTCGCCGGCGAGGGTGTCGTCGTCGCGGGTGGGGTTGATGCCGACGAGCGTCGCGCCGCCCAGCGCGGCACCACCGAGCCAGAACACGAATTCGGGCACATTGCTCAACAGCACCCCGATGTGCGGTGGACCGGGCCGGAGCAGCCGGGCCGCCAGCGCGGCGCGCCGGGCGGATTCCTCGACCACCTGAGCCCAGGTCCAGTCCTGATCACGGGTGCGCAGCCCGGGGTGGGCGTCCCCGGCCCGGGCCCGCAGCATCGAGGCGATGTCGGGCGCGTTCACCTCGGCTCCCGCTGCGGCTGATCGGTCATGTGCTGTCCTCGGGTCGACGCGAATCCGGCCGCGGATCGGGGAAACCCGCGCGCGGCCGGACGGATTCGATTAGAACAAGTTCTAGCACCCCCGCGGGCGTCGCGCGGGCCCCTACTACCATCGGCGACGGTGTTCCTGCTGAAGCAGTGGCAGCAGAATTGTTGGATGGAAGGACCCCCGATGACCACCGAAGGCACCCCGCAGGCGGAGACCCCGCCGGTGCAGATGACCCGAGCCGACCAGATGCGGGCGGTGGTGACGCTGATCAAATCGGGTGGCCTCAAACCGCTGGCCGGCTATGTGTACGGCCAGCAGAAGGCGGCCGCGAAGCAGGCCGCGTACACCTACCTCGGCAAGGGCGTCGTGGCCGGGACCGCCGCGCTGCACCGCGCACTCCTGCCGGCGGTGACCGCGCCCGCTGCCGGGCCGTTCCGCGACCGGCTGATCGAGCTGCTCGACCGGCAGGCGGCGGTCATCAGCACGGCCCCGGTACGCAAGGTGGCGCTGACCTGGCTCGCGGCCGGCGCCCCAGCCGAGACCAGCGCGGAGTTGAGCAAGGCCGACATGTTCCGGATGGGACTGCACTGGCACTACCGGCAGCCGTTCGAGGAACTGTTCGCCACCGACGAGGGCCGCACGGCACTCGGCGCGGACACCGTGCCCGCCGCGGTCGCGCAGCTGGTCGGACCGATCGCGTACGGCCGGCTGATCGGCGCCACCCGCACCACGCACAGCGACCACGTCCGCATCGTCGACGAGTTCCTCGCCGCCCACCGGCAGTCCGAGCCCGCAGCCGAACCCGCCGTGGAGTCCTGACCCCGGGAATCCGCGATCAGGTGTGGCCGGCTCGCCGCCCGCCCCACAGGTGCCATCCGTGCTCGGCGCGGGCGGGCCGGACCGCGGCGGGCGCGGGTGCCCGGTCGTCGACGGCCGCGCGTGGCCGGTCGTCGACAGCCGCGACATCGCCGCGGGCGTGGCGGGCCGCGTCGGCGTCACGTCGTGCCAGGTCGCGTTCGGCGCGCACCGCCTGGGCGCGGCGGGTGCTGTGACGCACCCCGGCCAGTAGCAGCGCGAGTCCCGCTACGCCGACCGCGCCGACGACGATGCCGGACACGTAGACGGCCGCGGTGGACCCGGTCACGTGGTAGCCGAGCACGGTGAAGTCGTTGAGCAGCGGGTGCGCGGACCCGTCGTTGTTCAGGATTCCCACCACCCCGACGATCACGGCCGCGACCACGAGGATCAGTCCCAAGATCACAATCATCACAACTCCCAATCGATTGCGGGCGGTTGCGCGGCCGAACCCGCCAGGCCGTCCGGGCGGTAGCGGTGCGATCCACCGGGGAACGCGCCGCGCAACCTGTTCGCGACCTACCCGCGCAACCGTCGGCCAAACTCGCGCCTTCGGCTCGCGAGTACGGCGCAGGTCATGCCGAGCAGTTCGGCGCGGCGGCTTCGACCATCTCGATGTGGTGCCGGATCACCGGTTCCAGCTTGGCGGCCAGGGCGACGACCGCCTGATCGGTGCCGGTCGCGATTTCCCGCTGGGTAGCGGCGAGTGCGTCGGTGTGGAAGCCCAGTTCCATGGTGATCCAGGCATGATCGAAGTCGGTTCCGGTCTTCGTCCCGGTCGCCAGCTCCTGGTCGATCTGGCTCTGGCCGGGTGCGGCCGGCAACACCAGCACCTTGCTCGCGGCCACGGTGGTGGTGTCCCGTTCGGCGGCGGAATGGTCGTCGAACAGCTCGGGCGACATGGCTGGAATGTCCGGGCAGACACCCTGATGGGTCGCCTCCCCGCGCGTGGCGGCCACCAGTTCGGCGAGGTTGCCCTGATCCAGCGCGACGAGATAGTCCTGGTCGGGTGAGCCCGCCGCCGGGGATGCGGCCGCCGGGCCGGCGATCACCGTCCCCAGCGCTACCGCCGCCAGCATCGAACACGCGAGCCCAGGTGATCCGCGGTGGGATTCGTTCACGATTCCTCCCGGAGAATTCTCGTAGGGATCCCGTGACCGTCGAAGCCGGCCACGATTCCGCACTACCCGGTCGGCGGCGAGCTATGCGCCGGAGACGCCGAGAGAAGCGGCCATCTCGACCGCTTCTCTCGGCGGTGGTTCACCGCTGCGACCGCTTCACTGCGCGGTGACGCTGCGGAACTTGCGCAGGCGCAGGCTGTTTCCGACCACGAAGACACTGGAGAATGCCATCGCGGCACCCGCGAGCATCGGGTTCAGCATGCCCAGCGCCGCGACCGGAACGGCTCCCACGTTGTAGGCGAAGGCCCAGAACAGGTTTCCCTTGATCGTGCCGAGGGTCTTGCGGGACAGGCGGATCGCGTCGACCGCCGCCCGCAGGTCGCCGCGGACCAGCGTGATGTCGGCGGCCTCGATCGCGACGTCGGTCCCGGTACCCATCGCGAGACCGAGGTCGGCGCGGGCCAGCGCGGGAGCGTCGTTGACGCCGTCGCCGATCATGGCGACCACCTTGCCTTCCCGCTGCAGCCGGGCGACGACGTCGACCTTCTCCGTGGGAAGCACCTCGGCGACGACCTGGTCGATCCCGACCTCCGCCGCGATCCGGCGCGCGACCGCCGCGTTGTCACCGGTGAGCAGAACCGGTGTCAGCCCGAGCGCCTTCAATCCCGAAATCGCTTCGGCGCTGGTCGGTTTCACGGTGTCGGCGACCACGAGAATGCCGCGCGCCACACCGTCCCAGCCGACCGCGACGACGGTCTTGCCCTCACCCTCGGCCCGGGCCTTCGCGGCGGCGACCGCGGGCGACAGGTGCTGCGACCAGTCGGCGAGCAGCGCTTCCCGGCCCACGACGACCGCATGCCCGTCGACGATCCCCTGCACGCCACGGCCTTCGATGTTCTCGAAACCCTCGGGCACCGCGAGCGCACCGACCTCCTGGGTCGCGCCCTGGGCGACGGCCTGCGCGATCGGGTGCTCGGAGGCGTCCTCGAGCGCGCCCGCCAGGCGCAGGATCTCCGCCCGGTCGGTGCCCGGCTCGGCGACGACATCGACCAGTGTCATCTTGCCGGTGGTGACGGTTCCGGTCTTGTCGAGAACCACGGTGTCGACCGTGCGGGTCGACTCCAGCACCTCGGGACCCTTGATCAGAATGCCTAGCTGCGCGCCGCGCCCGGTACCGACCAGCAAGGCCGTCGGAGTCGCGAGTCCCAGGGCGCACGGGCAGGCGATGACCAGCACGGCGACCGCCGCGGTGAACGCCGCCGACACCGGGAATCCGGCACCGAGCCAGGCACCCAGCACCCCGGCCGCGACGGCGATCACGATCGGCACGAAGACTCCGGAGATCGTGTCCGCCAGCCGCTGCACCTCGGCTTTGCCGGTCTGTGCGTCCTCGACCAGCTTCGCCATCTGCGCGAGCTGGGTGTCGGCTCCGATTCTGGTGGCGCGCACGACGAGCCGGCCGCCCGCGTTCACGGTGGCGCCGGTGACCGCGTCGCCCACGCCGACCTCGACCGGAACCGATTCACCGGTCAGCATCGAGGCGTCGACCGCGGAGGTTCCCGCGACCACGACACCGTCGGTGGCGATCTTCTCCCCCGGCCGCACCACGAATTCGTCGCCGGCCCGCAGCTCGTCGATGCCGATCTTCACCTCGGCACCGTCGCGAAGCACCGCAACGTCTTTCGCACCGAGTTCCAGCAGCGCGCGCAGCGCGGCGCCGGCCTGCCGCTTCGACTTCTTCTCGAAGTAGCGGCCGGCGAGGATGAACATCGTGACGCCGGAAGCGGCTTCGAGGTAGATGTTCGCCGCGCCGTCGGACGGGGCGAGCGTGAATTCGAACGGGTGCTTCATGCCCGGCCGGCCCGCGGTCCCCAGGAACAGCGCGTACAGCGACCAGAGGAACGCCGCGCCGGTGCCCATCGAGATGAGCGTGTCCATGGTCGCGGTGCCGTGCTTCAGATTGGTCCACGCCGCCCGGTGGAAAGGCCATGCCGCCCACACGATTACGGGTGCCGCGAGGGTCAGCGAGGCCCACTGCCAGTTGGTGAACTGGAAGGCCGGGACCATGGCCGTCGCGATCACCGGGACGGTGAGCGCGACGGCGCCGATCAGCCGCTGCCGCAACGAGGTGAGTTCGGAGTCCGGCTCGTCGCCGGACGGGCCGGCGGCGGCCGGCGGACCCGCAGGCTTCGGCACGGCGGCGGTGTAGCCGGTCTTCTCGACCTCGGCGATCAGCAGCGCGGGGTCGTAACCGTCGGGAACGGTGACCTTCGCCTTCTCGGTGGCGTAGTTGACGGTCGCCTCGACGCCGTCGAGCTTGTTCAGCTTCCGCTCGATGCGGTTCGCGCAGGAGGCGCAGGTCATCCCGCCGATCTCCAATTCGATCCCGATGGTGGCCGGTGCCGGTGCGCTCATCGTCGTTCCCTCTCTCTCGGTTCGGGGCCTCGTCGCGGGTCAGTGCGCGTGGGCCGGCGCCGGGGCAGGCTCCCCGGGTGCGTGGCTGGTGCCGGGTGCGTGGGTGGTGCCGGGTGCCGCGTCGAGGACGAAGGTCGCGGTGTGCACGACACCGTCGACCTGGAAGTCCAGGTACAGCAGGTACTTTCCGGCCGTGGGCACCTCGGTCGCGAACGAGATGCGGGGGCCGCCGGTCGCGCCGGCGCCGGGCTCGGCACCGTCGGGGTGCACGTGCAGGAACGCGAGGTCGCCCTGCCGCAACGCGACCAGGTGCCCGAACGCGCCCAGGTACGGCTGCAGGGTCGTGACCGGCCGGCCGTCCCGCTCGACGCTGAACGTCAGCTCGCTCGCGGTGCCCGCGGCAACCTCGCCACGCAGCGTCACCGTATATCCGTCGATCGTCGAGACGCGGGTGGGTTCGGGGACGACCGGCCGGTAGTCACCGGCCACCTCGACCGTGCGGCTGAGGGTGACCCCCCTGCCCTGTCCCGGGGTGAAGTCGGCGTAGACCCGGTAGGTTCCGGCCTGGTTCCACGTCCACGGCAACGACCAGGTGCCGGTCCGCGGATCCAGCGCGGGGTGCACGTGCCGGAAGTTGCTGCCGTCGGACCGGACGACGATCAGGTGCATGTCCCGGTCGTGCGTGGTGGTGAAGCTGGTGAGTGGCGCGCCGGACGTGTCCTCGATCCGGTAGGCCAGCGTGCCCGGCGTTCCGGTCGCGGTGGGCGCCTGCACCGGTGTCAGGACGAGGCCGTCGGCGCTGGACGAGACGCCCTGGACGGTGTCCGTCGCCGCTCCCGTGTCGTGGTTCTCGTGTCCTTGCATCTGACTGCTCCTGTCTGTCCATGCGGTGACGACGTCGGCCGGGACGACGGCTTTCGCGACGCCGAAGGCCCCGCCGAACGCCACGGCCAGTCCGACGCCGTAGAGGGCGAGCCGGGTTCCGGCGTTCATCGGGTTCATCGCATTTCCTCTCGTCGAGTACCCCTGGGGGGTATATAAGGAACATATACCCCCCACTGGTATCTAGCAACCCGAGCCGCTACAGCACAGGCGCCACATGGCGGGTCACGACGAGTCGGCGATCCGATGCAGACCGCCCGTCAACCATCGACCGAGCTCTGTATTCGATTGCAGCGCAGGAAAATTCGCCGAATCAGCGGCGAGCGAAGTCGCCGAGGCTGGCGTCCAGGCGATCGAAGACCTCGGTGGCGGCCCGGCCCAGATGGCCGGCGAGTTCGTCGGCACCGATCCCGTCCCGGCTGCGAAGGAGTGCTTCACCGAACAGCAGGCGGTAGGTTCCGACGATCCACGCCGCGGCGGCGCGAGCCGCGAAGGCGTCGCCACCCTCCGCGATGAGCACCTCCGCCAGCCGATCCTCCTGCTCCTGCTGCAACTCGCGCACCCGGCCCAGCAGGACCGGGCTGCCGAGCAGGAGGCGGGCGAACCCCGGCCGGGCGATGCCGAGCGAGTACGAGCGTTGCGCCAGTGCCTCGAAGTAGAACCGGCGCAGCGCTGCCAGGGCGGACTCACCGGGCGGCCGCGTGGCGACCGCGCCGGCCAAAGCCGCCGTGAACTCCTCGTGGGTGTCCAGCACCAGATCTTCCTTGCGCGGAAAGTAGTTGGTGACAGTCATTTTCGATACTCCGGCGGCGGCCGCGATTTCGGCGATGGTCACCCGGTCGAAGCCGCGCTGGATGAACAACCGAGTTGCCGTGTCCGAGATGGCCTGCCGGGTCTCCCGCTTCTTGCGGTCGCGAAGTCCTGCGCTCATGGCCCCAGCGTAGCAAGAATTTATGTCGGACCAAAGATTTGCCTTGACATGTTGTTAGGTTCGTCCTAAATTTATGTCGAACCTAGTCGTACGCGAGAAAGTGATCCATCATGAGCCACCCCAAGGGATTCGCCAACGTCGTCTACCCCGCCACCGACCTCGCCGCGAGCATCGCCGCCTTCACCGCCGTACTCGGCACGGGCCCGACGTTCCAAGGCCCGGACTTCGCCATGTTCGACGGCGGCATCTCCGTGTCGACCAAGCCGTGGGTGAACCACCCGCTGGTCTTCTGGACCGTCGACGACATCGCCGACACGCACGCGACCCTGGTCGCCGCCGGCGCGACCGCGCTGGGTGAGATCGCCGACGGATCCCTGGCCGAGATCGGCACCGCCGAGATCACCCACGGCGACCCGGCCACCGGCATCGTCGACATGCCCGGCAGCCGCCTCGCCGTTCTGCGCGCCGCCGACGGCAACCTCATCGCCCTGAACCAGCCGGTCGCCATGAGCTGGTGAGCAATTCGGCCGCCGCCGGTACCGGTCACCGGCGGCAGGCGGGCTAGCATCGCCGGGTGGGACCGGACTGGGCGTCGGCGGGGTGGGAAGAGCTGACTCCGCGCGTCGGCCGGGTCCGGCTGCCGGGCTGGGACTGCACCACCGGCCTGGTCGTCGGGTCCCGGGCTGCTCTGCTGATCGATACGGGATCCTCGCTGCGCGAAGGTGCGCGGCTGCGCGCGGACGCGCGGGCACTCGGCGCGAACGTGGCGCATATCGCGCTCACCCATCCGCATTTCGACCACGTCTTCGGCACCGCCGCGTTCCCGGCGGCCACCGTGTACGGGGCGGCGGGGGTCGAGCAGGTGTTCGCGACCGGAGCCGACGAGCTGCGGGCTGACGCGGTGCGGTACGGACTGGACCCCGACGACGCGGCCGAGGCAGCCGAAACACTGGTCACCCCAACGGAATCGGTGCTCGGATCGCGGACCGTCGACCTGGGCGGGATCGCGGTCCGGCTGACGAACGTGGGCCCTGGGCACACCGCCCAGTCGCTGGCGGTGCTCGTGCCGGGCACTCCCGCGATCGTCTTCTGCGGTGATCTCGTCGAGGAGTCAGACGAACCGCAGGCGGGCCCGGACGCGGTGCCGCGGCAGTGGCCCGCCGCGCTGGATCGCCTCCTGGAACTCGGTGGCGCGCACGCGCGTTACGTCCCGGGGCACGGTGCCGTGGTCGACGCGGCATTCGTCCGCGCGCAACGAACCACACTGGCGACCCGATTCGGCGTGCCGTAGCGCCGCGGGACCCTAGGTTGTCGTACCCCACCGCAATACTGGTTGTCGTCCCACCGGGTTGCCGCCCTGGCGGCCGGCCCGAAGCACAACCGAGGGGAGAATCATGCCCGACGCAATCGTCGCCGAGGGTCTGGTCAAACGGTACGGCCGGCTGGTGGCGCTCGACGGACTCGACCTCACGGTTCCCGAGGGCACGGTCACGGCGCTGCTCGGGCCCAACGGCGCCGGCAAGACGACCACCGTACGGGTGTTGACCACACTGCTGATTCCCGATGCGGGCCACGCGACCGTCGCCGGGATCGACGTGCTGCGCGATCCGCAGGCGCTGCGCTCGCGAATCGGCACCTCCGGCCAGTATGCGGCGGTCGACGAGTACCTGACCGGGTTCGAGAATCTCGAGATGGTCGGCCGGCTCTACCACCTGGGCGTGCAGCGCAGTAAGGAGCGAGCCCGCGAACTGCTGGACCGGTTCCGGCTCACCGACGCGGGCAACCGGCCGGTCCGGGGCTACTCCGGGGGTATGCGGCGGCGACTCGACCTGGCCGGTGCGCTGGTGGCGAATCCGCCGGTGCTGTTCCTCGACGAACCGACCACCGGACTGGATCCCCGCGCCCGGCTCGACCTGTGGGATGTGCTCGAGGAACTGGTCGCCGGCGGCACCACGCTGCTGCTGACCACCCAGTACATGGAGGAGGCCGACCGGCTCGCCGACGCCATCGCGGTGATCGATCACGGCAAGGTGATCGCCCGCGGCACCGCCGACGAGCTCAAGACGCTGGTCGGCGGCGACCGGATCGAGCTCACCGTCGACCACCCCGACAGCCTGCCGGTCGCCCGGGACGCGCTGCAGAGCCTGGCCGACGGCGAGATCCACTTCGAGCCCGGGCTGCACCGGATCGTCGTGCCCGTCGCGGACGGCTCGCAGGCGCTGGTGGCGGCCATCGGGCGGCTGGGCGAGCACGCGGTGAAGATCCAGGACGTCGCCCTGCGCCGCCCCTCGCTCGACGACGTGTTCCTGACGCTCACCGGACACGAGGCGCAGGAACCGGGCGACGGCGACCGGACCGACGAGACGGAAGGACAGCACCGATGACCACTGCGGCAGCGAAACCCGGACTCGGGCAACGACTCTCGATCGTCGTGAGCGACAGCCTCACGATCGCCAAACGCAATGTCATCAAGATCAAGCGGGTGCCCGACGTCCTGATCTTCTCGACGCTGTCACCGATCATGTTCGTGCTGCTGTTCGCCTATATCTTCGGCGCGGCGATCAAGGTGCCCGGCGTGGGCGGCGGCTATCGCGAATTCCTCATCGCCGGCATCTTCGCCCAAACCGTCGTGTTCGGTGCCACCTTCACCGGCGCCGGGCTCGCGGAGGACATGCAGAAGGGCATCATCGACCGCTTCCGGTCGTTGCCGATGGCGCCGTCGGCGGTGCTGGTCGGGCGCACGATCAGCGATGTGGTGATCAATGTGGTGAGCCTGATCGTGATGTCGCTGACCGGCCTGGTCGTCGGCTGGCGGATCCGGGGTTCGTTCCTGGACGCGGTGTTGGCCTACGTCCTGCTGCTGCTGTTCGCCTACGCGGTGTCGTGGATCATGGCGGTGGTCGGGCTGCTGGTCCGCGCGCCGGAGGTGTTCAACAACGCCAGCTTCATGGTGATCTTCCCGCTCACCTTCCTGGCCAACACCTTCGTGCCGATGCAGGAATTGCCCGCGGTGCTGAGGGTTTTCGCCGAATGGAACCCGGTGTCGGCGGTCACCGAGGCCACCCGGCAGCTGTTCGGCAACACCAGCCCCCTGGCACCGCCGCCGGACGCGTGGTCGATGCGGCATCCGGTGATCACCACCCTCGCCTGGGTGGTGGTGATCCTGGCGGTGTTCGTGCCGCTGGCCCTGCGCCAGTACCGCAAGGCCGTCAGCCGCTGACGGTTCGGGCATGACCGCGCTCAAGGCTGGAGATCGACCACACCTCGGCCGGACCGCACATCCAGCGGCACCGAGACCTGGTCGTGGGCGATCAGCCAGGTGCCGTGGATCTTGCGCATGCCGTAGGTCACCCGGACCCACATGCCCGCGGCCGGCGCCCCGTTCTTCAGGGTGCCGGTCAGGCGCGCGAAGGCGTGCGCGAACGCGACCTCACCACCGGCGGCGACGGTGAAGTCGCGGACCTCGTAGTCGACGGTCTCGAAGATCTCGAACACGCGAGCCCAGTTCGCGAGTTTGGCGGCGACACCGACGTGCTGCAGCGGCGGCTCGACGTCGAACGAGACCACATCGGCGGTGTAGAGCCGCCGCAGGGCTTCGGGGTCCTTGGCCCGGAGTCCGGCGATCACCTGGTCGATCCGGTCGCGGATGGCGGCGGCATCGGTCTGGAAGTCGTTGGCTGCGTTCATGATCGGCTCCTCGGGAACTGACGCGAGTGGGTTCCGGCACAGCTGCCGGCTGAGATCGTCTCGTCACCTCCGACGACGCGGCCGCGCGGAATGTCAGGCGGCGTCACACCTCGGGCCGCTACGTCGTCGATCAGAGTAAGTACGCGCAGACCCGAGGAGCCGACCGTGACCGACCCGCAGCTGTCCACCGTGATCGGTGAACGCCGCCAGCTGATCCATCTCGCCTACCGGCTGCTCGGCTCGCTCGCCGAGGCCGAGGACGTGGTGCAGGAGACCTATGTGCGCTGGTACGCACTGTCGGACCGGCAGCGGGAGGAGGTGGTGCGGCCCGGCGCGTGGCTGACGACGGTGGCCGGGCGGATCTGCCTCGACCTGCTCGGCTCGGCGCGCGCTCGACGGGAACGCTATGTGGGCGAATGGATTCCGGAGCCGGTACCCGGTTCCGCCTGGCTGGACGGATCCGCGGCGCTCGATCCCGCCGACCGTGTCACCCTCGACGAGTCGATCAGCATGGCCTTCCTGGTCGTGCTGGATTCCATGACCCCGGCCGAGCGCGTGTCCTTTGTCCTGCACGACGTGTTCCGCTACTCGTTCGCCGAGGTCGCCGCCGTCGTCGGCCGCACACCGGCGGCCTGTCGCCAGCTTGCCTCCAGCGCACGCCGTCGCATCGACACCTCGCGCGGCCCGTCGGACGGCGAGCGCGCCGAGGTGGTGCGGGACTTCAAGCGGGCGTGGGAGACCCAAGACATCGAGGCGTTGATCGGCCTGCTCGATCCGCGCGCCACCGCGACCGCCGACGGCGGCGGCCTGGCACCGGCCTTCCTCGACCCGATCACCGGCGCCGCGGCCATCGCAAGCACCTGGTTGGTCATCGCCGGCCGCAATCCGGGGTTCACGCTGCGCGAGCGCACGGTGAACGGCCAGCCGGGCCTGGTCGCGGAGGTGGACGGGGTCGTCGTCTCGGTCTACGCCTTCCAGATCGCCGACGGCCGGATCACACGGATCTGGGTGATCCGGAATCCGGAGAAACTGCGGTCCTGGACGGCGTGAACCGGTGTCGACCGGCTGCACCCCGAGCGTCGCGGCGGTGCGCGAAAATATTTCCCGGACGATGTCGAATCGGGGGCTCGGCGTTCGACGCACTGGTGAGCGCGGGTTCGGACCGGTCGTCACGAGCGGGGCCCGGGCAGACGAGAGCAGAGGAACAGACGATGCGATTCATGGTGATGGTCAAGGCAACCGAGGGCACCGAGGCCGGGGAACTGCCCAAGACCGAGGACTTCGCGGCGATGCTCGCCTTCAACGAGGAACTGGTGAAGGCAGGCATCCTGCTCACCGCCGACGGCCTCAAGCCGAGTTCGGCCGGGGCCCGGGTGCGGTTCTCGGGCAACGAGCGGACGGTGATCGACGGTCCGTTCACCGAGACCAAGGAGCTGGTGGCCGGCTACTGGATCATCGAGGTCGGTTCGAAGGAGGAGGCGATCGAGTGGTTCAAGCGCTGCCCGAACCCGGCGCCCGGGCAGGAAACCGAGATCGAGATCCGGCCCTTCCACGAGCCCGAGGACTTCGGTGACGCCTACACCCCCGAGCTGCAGGCGGTGGCGGACCGGCTGGAGGCCACGGTGGCCGAACAGCGCGGCTAGCCGGTTGCGCGGACGGGCGGCGGTGCGGTTTCCTCGATGACGTGACCAGCACCGCCGCCCATCGCGCTGTCGAGGCGGTCTGGCGGATCGAGGCGGCCCGCCTGATCGCCGGACTGGCCCGGCTCGTCCACGACGTCGGACGGGCCGAGGACCTCGCCCAGGACGCCCTGGTGGCAGCCCTCGAACAGTGGCCCGCCGCAGGCATTCCCGACCGGCCGGGGGCGTGGCTGATGACGGTCGCCAAACGCCGGGCGGTCGACGAGATCCGCCGCGACGTCACCTTGGCCGCCAAGGTCGAGCTGCTCGGCCGGGAGCTGCCCGAGGCCGACGGGCTGGAGCTGCCCGAGCCGGTCGAGGACGACGTGCTGCGGCTGATGTTCACGACCTGCCATCCGGTGCTCACCCCGGAAGCGCAGGCCGCGCTCACGTTGAAGATGCTGGCCGGGCTCACCACCGACGAGATCGCGCGCGCGTTCCTCGTTCCCACGAAAACCATGGCGCAGCGCATCGTTCGGGCCAAACGCACCCTGACCGAGGCGCGGGTCGGCTTCGAGTCGCCGGGTGCCGACGAGCTGGGACCCCGGCTGGCCACGGTCCTCGCCGTCGTCTACCTGGTGTTCAACGAGGGCTATTCGGCCAGTGCCGGTGCGGATCACGTGCGGCCCGCGCTGTGTGAGGAGGCGATGCGGCTGGGCCGCATCCTGGCCGCGCTGGTCCCGGGCGAATCCGAAGTCCACGCGCTGCTCGCCCTGATGGAGC
The DNA here is from genome assembly GCF_003696265.1 of Nocardia stercoris. Classification (GTDB taxonomy): domain Bacteria; phylum Actinomycetota; class Actinomycetes; order Mycobacteriales; family Mycobacteriaceae; genus Nocardia; species Nocardia stercoris. Next base: position 143,749 of record NZ_RFFH01000007.1, read on the forward strand.
TGCAGGCCTCGCGGCTGCGGGCCCGCACCGGCCCGGACGGCGCCATCGTCACCCTGCTCGACCAGGACCGCGCCCTCTGGGACCGCCTGCTCATCCACCGCGGCCTGGCCGGCCTGGCCCGCGCCGAGCAGTTGGGTGGCGGCGCCGAGCCCTACGCCGTCCAGGCCGCGATCGCGGCCGTCCACGCTCGCGCCCGCACGGCCACCGACACCGATTGGCCCCGGATCGCCGCCCTCTACGCGGTGCTGGCCCGCGTGGCTCCCTCCCCGGTCGTCGACCTGAACCGCGCGGTCGCCGTCTCCATGGCCGACGGCCCGGCCGCCGCCATCGCCCTGCTCGACGGCCTGGAAACCCGGCTCTCCGGCTACTACCTGCTCCCGAGTGTCCGCGGCGACCTGCTGGTCAAACTGGGCCGTTCCGCCGAGGCCCGAACCGAATTCGAGCGGGCCGCCGGTCTCACCGCAAACGAACGCGAACGCGACCTGCTGCTCGCCCGAGCCCGCGATTGCGTTGCCTGACAAGCCGTTCGGCCGAGCACGACCCCACCCGACCGCATGTTGCCGACGATCCGCCGTGACACCCTGCGGCTCGGTCGAACACGTCGTCGCGCTGCCTGCCAACCGATTCGGCGCGCTCGCCGAATCCGCGCTGCCGGGCGAGAATTCGTTGCGCGACGGTCGCTAGGCCGATCGGCCTAGCGGGCCGTCAATGCCGCGCAGATGCGCGGTAGTGCGGTACCGATCGGCTCCCGGATCACGGCGGTGGCGACCGCGTCGTAGGGAGTCGGGTCCCGGTTGACGACGACCAGCCGCGCACCGGTCTCGACCGCGATCGCGCACAGCGACGCGGCGGGTTCCACCAGCAGCGTCGTGCCGACCGCGAGCAGCAGGTCACTGGCACCCGCCATGGTCTGCGCCTGGCCGATGACCTGCGGATCCAGGTGCTGCCCGAACATCACGACATCGGGTTTCAGGATCCCGCCGCATTCCGCGCACGCCGGATCGGATTCACCACCGTGCACCCGTTCGAGCACCGCCGCGGTGGCCAGCCCGGTCCCGCAGTCGAGACACGAGGAGGTCCACATCGAGCCGTGCAGTTCCAGCACCTTGCGCCGGTCCAGCCCGGCCCGCTGCTGCAACCCGTCGATGTTCTGCGTCAGCACCCGCACCGCCCGGGTGCGCGCCAGCTCGGCCAGTGCCCGATGCGCCGCATTCGGATTCGCTTGCCACACCGGACTGTTCGCGTACCCCGCCCACAGCCGCCGGCGTCGGTCCGGCAGCTGCAGAAACGACTCGATGGTCACCACGTCGGCCCCGTCCGGGTCGGCGGTCCACACCCCGCTCGGTCCGCGATAGTCGGGAATGCCGGAGTCGGTCGAGATGCCGGCCCCGCTCAGCACGGCGATCCGCCGCACTCCCTGGGTCCATGAGGTGTCCATGGCGGCCGAGGATAGGTGGGCGGCCGATCGAGGGCGACAGGTTTTCTCGCCGTATGGGGTTCACGGTCGGAGTGGGCGGCGAGTCTGACCTTGTAAGCGGCGGTACATCGGCGTACCATCGGGTGGTACGTCGATGTACCACGGAGGTGCGCATGTCCACGACCACGTTGCCCGATGGACCGGCGACTCCGGAATTCGTGCAGGGAGTGCAGTTGCTGTTCCGGCGTACGCATACCGTGCGGCGATTGCATGAGCGATACGGATCGGCGGTCACGGTGCGGCATCCGCGGTTCGGTCGCTCGGTCGTGCTGTCCGACCCGGCCGAGGTGCGGGCGCTGTTCACCGCCGGGCCCGATCAGGTCGACAACATCGCGGTCAATCTCGGTGAATTCCTCGGTCCCGGTTCGCTGTTCGCATTACGCGGGAAGGAGCATCGCGCCGAGCGCAAACTCCTGACGCCGCCGTTCCACGGGCGGCGCCTGGCGGTGTACGAGGATCTGATCGAACAAGAGGCGGTGGCGGAGATGGCGAGCTGGCCGCAGGGCCGGGAATTCGCCACGATGCCGTCGATGATGCGCATCACCCTGAACGTGATCCTGCGCGCGGTGTTCGGCGCCGAAGGTGCCGAATTCGACGAATTGCGTACGCTGCTCCCGAAACTCGTACTGGTCGGCTCGGCGCTGGCCTCGATCCCGGTCCCCCACTCCCTCGGCGGGCGGTACGGCCCGTGGGCGCGGTTCCAGGGCTACCGCGCACGATACGACACCATCGTCGCCCGGCTCATCGATCGCGCCGCCGCCACCGACCTCGCCGGGCGCGACGACGTCCTGGCCATGCTGCTGCAGGCCCGCTACGAGGACGGTTCGGCCATGACCCGCGCCGAGATCGCCGACGAACTGCTGACCCTGCTGTCGGCCGGACACGAAACCACCGCAACGACTTTGGCCTGGACGGTCGAGCGGCTGCGCCGCCATTCCGAGATCCTGCGCCGGCTCGTCGCGGAAGCCGACGCCGGTGGCTCCGAACTCCGCGAGGCCACGCTGCTGGAAGTACAGCGGGTACGCCCGGTCATCGACATCGTCGGCCGCACGGTCCTCGCCGAATCGCTGCCGCTGGGCCGCTGGGACCTGCCGCGCGGCCAGAACGTGATGGTGAGCATCCGGCTCATGCACGAGAACCCCGACCTGTTCCCCGACCCGCTCGCCTTCGACCCGGACCGGTTCGTCGGCACCCGCGCGGGCACGTTCACCTGGATCCCCTTCGGCGGCGGCACCCGCCGGTGCATCGGCGCGGCCTTCGCCACCACCGAGATGAACGTCGTACTGCGGACCCTGCTGCGCGACTTCACGCTGGAACCGACCGCCGCGCGCGCGGAACGAGCGCATTTCCGCGGCGTGGCCACCGTGCCGGCCGGTAAGGGCCGCGCGGTCGTGTACCGCCGCAGCGCCCATCCCGCCCGTACCGGAGCGCAGCGGCACGACGACCGCGCCGGGGCCGGGCGATAACCTGACCGGGTGACGCATGCCCAGCCTGCCGCCGGCGAGCGCGCCGCGGATCCCGGTTTCCGCCGCCGCATCCTCGACGCGATGGGCGACGCCGTGCGCGCCCACGGCTACCGGGAGGCGACGGTCGCCGATGTGGTGCGCTTGGCTCGCACCTCCCGCCGCACCTTCTACGAGCACTTCAGCAGCAAACAGGACTGCTACATCGCGTTGCTGGCCGAACGTAACCATCTGACCGTCGCGACCATTCAGGCCGCGGTCGACGTGGACGCGCCCTGGCGCAGCCAGGTCCGGCAGGCCGTGGAGGCGTGGATCGACGTCCAGACCGCCGATCCGGTGCTCACGCACAGCTGGATCCGCGACGTGCCGGCGATGGGTGAGGCGTCCCACGCGCTGCAACGCGACACCAGCGCCGAATTCGTCTCCCTGGTGCGGGCGCTCGCCGACACCGAGCGTTTCCGCGCGGCCGGGCTGCGCCCGCCCACCCGCGACGGCGCGGTGATGCTGCTCGGCGGCTTCCGCGAACTCATCGCGACCGCCGTCGAGGACGGGCGCGACATCACCGACATCGTCGACGTCGCCGTCGACAGCGCCATCGCGCTGCTGCTCGGACCGCAGCGCGGCTGACCCGGCCGACTGTGCTTGTCAGGCAGTCAGTTTCGCCTTGATGGCGGCGATCTCCGCGGCGAGTGTGGCCAGGTCGGCCCGCATGGCGGCGACCGCGTCGACCAGGGTGAGGTTCTGGCCGGCCGCGTCGACTCCGAGCTGCGGCCAGCCCGCGTTGCCCGGACCCCGCAGCTGGGTGTCGATATCGCCGACCTGTGCGAGCAGTTCGGCCTGCTGGGCGTCGTCGAGTGCCATGAAAACTCCTTGCGGTCCGGTGAGCAGTGCGGCGAGTTGGTCTCGGGTGCCGCGGAAGGCGTCGGCGTCCACCGAATGTCCGGCGACGATGGCGCTGTCGGTGAACTGCAGCAGATCCGGTGTGCGGCCGCCGAACGGCCGCCACCCGGCCGCGTCGTCGCCGGGATACAACTCCGACGCGTACCCACTGCCCCCGACGTAGGCGGACTGGATCAGGCCGGGAACCGCGGACAGGTCACCCCCGCCGATCTGCTGCCAGTACCAGTGCGGAATGTAGGAGAGCGCCACTCTGGTGCCGCGGGCGTCGACCGCGTTCACGAATGCCCAGAAGGTGTCCAGGCCGCCGCTACCGGCCTCGAAGTCGACCATGGCCGCGATACCGGGCCCGAGGTTCGACACGAACGTGTCGGCCTGGGCCTCGACCGAGGAACCCGACCGCAGATAGTGGTAGCCGGCCAACAACAGACCGGCCGCCTGCGCGGCGTCGCGATAGCCGGGCCAGGTGGCGTCGACGAAATCGACCCCCTCGGACACCTTGCAGAAGACGAAGTCGAACCCTTCGGCCCGGACCTCCGCCAGATCGATACCCGATCCGTTGTTGTTGCTGATGTCGATGCCGTACAGCGTCATTCGTCGCCCTCCTGTGCCCGTGGCGGGCGCGCGGGGCGGACCCCGGGAACACCGTGCCGACTTGTCGCGAGGGAAATCACCTTCGAATTCCAGTGTGCCAGCGCATTCGCCGCAGACGCAAGTTTCGTTCGGCAAGTACACTTTCCGAACCTTTCGTGAAACGACTGTGCGGTACGCGATTTCGCCCGACAAACGGCAAACCGGATATTTCCAGCGCGGCGTGAATACGTCGGGCGACCCGAACCTGCTGTGGCCCTTCGTTATCCTGGACCGTGTCCGTCGGCAGAAAATTCGTTTCGAGCCTCACCCAGCAGGCCGCCCGCGATCTCGGGTGTCGGCGCTGGCCCACCGGCGTGCTCCTCGCGGCGATCCTGCAGACCTGCCGACGCGACGCGCTGACCCTGCCGGCCGCGGCCCGATTCGCGGCCGATCGGGCGGCGCTGGCCGGCGAGCTCGCCGAACTCCGAGATCTGGTGCGGCGGGCCGGGATCGATCCCGACCGTGCGGTGGCCGAGGGCGAACGGATCTGGCGCGCGGACGGATCGGCGCCCTGGAGCGAGGGCGAACCACGCATCGGCCCGCACTCCCAGGCGACGCTGGTCCTGGGCGCCGCGCTCGACCTCGCCCGGGCCGACCCCCGAGCCGCCGGGGCCGACGGGGAGCCGGATTCCCGTGTCGAACACCTGTTCCTGGCCGTGCTCCACCACCCGGACGGTGCCGTGCACCAGGTGCTGCGCGCCCTCGGCACCGACGTGGTAGCAGCCCGGACGCCACGCGGCCGAGAACCGGACGCCGCGGCCGCTGTCACCCGATGAGCGACCCGACGACAGCCGCGCCGATGCCCGCGACGGCGACGGCGGAGTGACCCGGCGGCAAACGACGACGAAACGACACCGATCTCACAGTCGGTCCTTTTGGTAGCCGATACCGGCAGTGGCTAGCCTTGGCACTCATGGCAGCGCGGAGAGTGTTCGCCGCCCGGCTGGCGGGCTTGGTGGTGTTGGGGCCGGACGGCGAGTCCATCGGCCGGGTCCGTGACATCGTCGTCTCCATGCGGTACGACCGCCAGCAGCCCCGGGTGATCGGGATCCTGGTCGAATTGGTGACCCGCAAACGGATTTTCGTGCCGATTTTGCGAGTGCATTCGATCGAGCCGGGATCGGTGACCCTGATCACCGGCACCATCAGTGTGCGCCGCTTCGAACAGCGGGCCGGCGAGATGCTCGCCATCGCCCAGATCCTCGACTCCACCGTGCAGGTCGTCGACCCGGAACTACCCCAGCTGGCCGGTGTCGATGTAGCGGTGGTCGACCTGGGAATCGAACAGACCCGCAGCCGGGACTGGTCGGTCTCGCGGGTCGCGGTGCGCGAGCGCCGCCGCGTCGGCTTCGGGCGCCGCGGTGCCATGCACGTCGTGGACTGGGCGCAGATCCGCGGCCTCACCCAGACCGAACTGAACCTTCCCGGTCAGGATGTGACGCAGCTGCTGGGACAGTTCGAGGGCATGCGGCCCGCCGACGTCGCGCACCTGCTGCGCGAACTGCCGCGCAAACGCCGCATCGAGGTGGCGGCCGCGTTCGACGACGAACGGCTCGCCGACGTCGTACAGGAGCTGCCGGAGAACGACCAGGTCGAACTGCTCGAGCAGCTCGGTGCCGACCGCGGCGCCGACCTGCTCGAGGCCATGGACCCCGACGACGCCGCCGACCTGCTGGGCGAACTGCCCGCCGCCGAAGCCGAGTCGCTGCTGGCCCTGATGGACCCGATCGAATCCGAGCCCGTCCGCCGGCTGCTCGAGCACGCGCCCTACACCGCCGGTGGTCTGATGACCACCGACCTGGTCGTCGTCACCGCCGCCACCACCGTCGCGGAGGCGCTGGCCCGCATCCGGGACCCGGAGCTCACACCGGCACTGGCGTCCATGGCGTTCGTGGTGCGGCCGCCGACCGCCACCCCCACCGGCCGCTACCTCGGCTGCGTGCATTTCCAGCAGCTGCTGCGCGAACCGCCCGCGAACCTGGTCGGCGGCATCGTGGACGCCGACCTGGCTCAACTACGGCCAGAGGCCCCGCTCGCGGCGGTCACCCGCTATTTCGCCACCTACAACCTGGTGTGCGGGCCGGTGGTGGACGCGGAGAACCATCTACTGGGCGCGGTCACCGTCGACGACGTGCTGGACCATCTGCTGCCCGAGGACTGGCGTGAGCAGGACGAAGATCATCACGACGTCCACGGCAAGCCCGTGATCGAGGGATCCGGAGGCTACGCATGACCGATCGCAAGGACAAGGTCACCGCCCGGCCGCGGCTGGAAACCCCGCTCGCGAGCCGGTTCCGCGGCTTCGACCTGGACTCCGAGGCGATGGCCCGGTCCAGCGAGAACGTGGCGCGCTTCCTGGGCACCGGCCGCTACCTGGCGATCCAGACCCTGGTCGTGGCCGTGTGGATCATCCTCAACGTCTTCGCGGTCAGCCTGCGCTGGGACCCGTACCCGTTCATCCTGCTGAACCTGGCGTTCTCCACCCAGGCCGCCTACGCCGCGCCGCTGATCCTGCTGGCCCAGAACCGGCAGGACAACCGGGACCGAATCTCGTTGGAGGAGGACCGGACCCGCGCCGCCCAGACCAAGGCGGACACCGAATTCCTGGCGCGCGAACTCGCCTCGCTGCGCCTGGCCATCGGCGAGGTCACCACCCGCGATTATCTGCGCCGCGAACTCGACGACATCCGGGAGTCGTTGACGCGACTGGAGAAACTCGCCGCGAAGCCGGACGTGCCCGGGGAACTCGCGTAACCCGCAGCGCCGCAACAGGTCAGGGTTCGGCGGTCAGCGGGTGAAGTACCGGCCCGGTGAGATGCCTACCGTGCGGCGGAAGGCGGCCACGTAGGCGCTGGGGCCGGCGTAGCCGACTCTGGGCGCGATGCGGGCGACGGGCAGGCCGTCCGCCAGCAGCGGGAGCGAGGCGGCGAGCCGGATCTGGGTGCGCCATTGGGCGAAGGTCGAACCGGTGTCGGTGCGGAACGCGCGGGCCAGGGTGCGGGCGCTGGAAGCGGTGGCCGTGGCGAACTCGGCCAGGGTGCGGGCGTCGGCCGGGTTCGCCAGCAGTGCCTCGGCGACCGCGCGGGCCCGCGGGTCGGTGGGCAGCGGCGCGCCGAGCGGGACGACGTCCACCGGTTCCAGCAGGTCGAAGACCACCGCCTCGGCGCGCCGGCGGTGGTCGTCGGGCAGGGGCTCGGACGTCATGTGGTCGAACAGTTCGCGCAGCAGCGGTGTCACCCGCAGGAGGGTGAGCCGGGCGAACGCCGCCGGGCAGCGGGCGGGTTCGAGGAAGATTCCGCGCAGGTCGGCGCCCGCGGCGGATCCGGTGCGGTGCGCGATACCGCCGGGGATCCACAGCGCGCGGGTCGGCGGCAGCACCCAGTGCCCCGCCCCACTGTCGACGGCGACGACACCCCTTGCGGCCCAAGTGATCTGATGCTGGGGGTGTCGATGTTCGTCGAACCAGTAGCCGGGCGGGAGGACTCCCGCGCCGAACACCATGGCGGTCGGCCCGGTCGCCGCGACCAGAACCGGGGCGTGTCCGTCCTGCGACATGAACCGGCAGCGTAGCGCCTTCCGGCCGGTAGCGTGCCCCCCTAGCGTCGAATCATGACGATGAACTGTTGGCACCGCCTGCTCTGCCGATCGACCGTCTGGGAGCGGGTGAGCGGAACCCGGATCGTGCCGTGGGCGCTCGCGGGCACCGACCTCGGCGACCGCACCCTCGAGATCGGTCCCGGTTACGGCGCGAACATCGCCGCACTGCACCGCCACACCACCGACCTCACCGGCCTGGAGATCGACCCCGACCTCGCGGACCGGCTCCGCACCCGCCACCCCGGGCGGCTGCGGGTGATCGACGGCGACGGCACCGCGATGCCGTTGCCGGACAGCACATTCGGATCCGTCGTCTGCTTCACGATGCTGCACCATGTGCCGTCACCCGCCCAGCAGGACACCCTGTTCGCCGAAGCGCTCCGAGTGGTCCGCCCCGGCGGCGTCTTCGCCGGCGCCGACGGCCTCGACACCCGCCTGTTCCGCTTCCAGCACCTCGGCGACACCTGTGTCCCCGTCCCGCCCGACACCCTCCCCGCCCGCCTCACCGCAGCCGGCTTCACCGACATCCGCGTCGACCCCGGCACGGCCATGTTCCGTTTCAGCGCGCGCCGGCCCGCCGGGAGCTGACGCGGCAGACCCCGCCGATCGGAGTACCCGCCGAGATCGATGTCACTGCTAACTCCCGGTTACTTGCCGCCACCGGGCAGGTACAGTCTCTCGGGCAAGCGAGGGTGGACCCGCGCACCGGCCGCCCGGCTCGCCCGCCCGGTTCCCGGCGCGTCGGGCGTGAGCCGTCGCGAAGCCCCGACGACAGTCGGTGCCCGGTCGCGGGCTGAATTCCCGGCAAGTAGCAGTGAAGAGATGTCATGGATAGTCAACCGGCCCGGCCGTGGATCATCCGGGGGGTCGCGATGATCCTGCTCGGTATCGTCTGCGCGATCGTTCTGGGCACCGACCTGATCTTTCCCGCGGACCACCTTCGGCATCTGGAATGGAACGGCCGGGCCGAACAGTCGACGGTGCAGATCGATTCAACCGGCCGGTACACGCTGGTGCTGGACTATCCCGATCGCCCGGATCACCGGCCGCCGGCCGATGCCGAGATCAGCGTGACCGCACCCGACGGTTCCGCGGTTCGCCTCGAACCGGGGACGGCGGGTACGAACGGGATCACGGTGGCCGGGGTCCGGACCGGCACGCGCGACTCCGGAGAAGCGCACTCGTACTTGACCTTCCGCGCCGATCGGACCGGCGGGTACCAGGTGGCCGCCGACCGCTACGACGCCGGCGCGGTCGCCGCCGTGAACCGGGCCCCCCTCCAACTGTCGGTCCTGGAACGGATCGGCTGCGCCGGGCTGCTGGCGGCCGGAATGGCACTGATCGCCATCGGTGTCGTCCGGCGCTTCCCCCACCCGGCCGGCTAGGGCACGCTCGTACTCCGGTCGATTCCGGAGTCCGGTCGGGACCGCGACACGAGCGGCCGGACCTTGCCGAAGCCGCCGAGCCAGGCCAGGGCGAGCAGGAACTGGGCTGCCACATAGGTCGGCATCACCACCGCGCTCTGATGCGGAAACAGGTGGACGCCGGCCAGGCCGAGGGCGATGAAACCGTCCGATACGACGAAGAGCGCGCCGCCCGCCGCGCCGGGAGCGGGGAGGCCGGAGGCGCCGATCGCCATCGCGACGAGCAGGAGGCTGTAGGCGATCACCGGGATCAGCAGGCCGCCGACACCGGACCAGATCGTGGCGACCAGGGCAAGCCAGATCACGGCGTAAGCGGCGACCGTCGCGCGGCGCACGTGAGTGAACGCGCCACGGCGGCGCATGGCGGTCAGGTAGCAACAGTGGCCGGCGGCGAAGCAGGCCATGCCGGCGATGAACCACAATCCGCTGCCGCTCAGTGCGGCGTCGCCCGCGCCGCCGAGCAGGATCCCGGCGATCGGCAACCGCAAATCCGGACGGTCGCCGGTGCCCGACCGCGCCGTCACCCACACGAACAGTGCGAGGGCCGGCATCAGCAGGGGTTTGGTGATCCACTCGCCGACGCGGACGCCGGTGTCACCCAGGACGATGTTCGCCACGGACAGCGCGGCGTACCCGGCGGCCGCACGCCGCGCTGTGCTGGTGAACGTCATGGTCGGCGATCGTACTGGTCGGTTGTCCATCGCGGGAGGGTCCGGACCGATCTCAGCGCCCCCGCCACACCGGCGACCGGTGTTCGGCGAAGGCGGCGACACCCTCTCGCGCGTCGTCGGAGAACACCGCCCGGCCCGCGAGTTCGGTCTGCCGGATGAACTCCTCCTCCCGGCTCCAGTCCGGTGCCTGCGCGATGATCTCCTTGCTGACCGCGACCGACAGCGGGGCATTGCCCGCGATCTGCTCGGCGAGCGCGATCGCGGCGTCGAGGACCGTGCCGGGCGCGGCGAGGCGGTTCACCAGGCCCAGCTCGGCCAGCCGGGGCGCGGGCATCGGATCACCGGTGAGCGCCAGTTCCATGGCGACATTGCGCGGCAGGCGCTGACTCAGCCGCAGCACGCCGCCGGCGGCGGCGACCAGGCCGCGCTTACATTCCGGGATACCGAACTCGGATTCGGTGGACGCGACGATCAGATCCGCGACCAGCGCCAGCTCACAGCCGCCGGCCAGAGCGTGCCCCTCGACAGCGGCGATGATCGGCTTCGTGATCGGCAGGCCGGCGATGCCCAATGGGCCCCGCCGCTCGGTGATCGCGAACCGGCCCCGCGCCGCTGCCTTGAGATCCATTCCGGCACAAAAGGTTCCGTCGGCGCCGGTGAGCACCGCGATGCGGGCCGTGTCGTCGGCCTCGAAGGCGTCGACGATCCGTTCCAGCAGCTGCGCGGTGGCGTGGTCGATGGCATTGCGGACTTCGGGCCGGTTCAGGGTGATGATCCGGATCGGGCCGCGGTTCTCGACCAGCACCGTCGGCGGCGGGCAGGCCGGTACCGGCCGCCGGTCCCGGCCGACCACCGTCACACGGCGGTCGGCGATCTCCACCGGCCAGCCCAGCGGGTCTTCGCTCGCGAACTCGGTGCCGAGTTCGATGTTCTTGTCGCGCACCAGGACTCGCGCCCCGGCGGGCGTGATCGCGCTGACGATGGTCGCCTGCGGCGCACCCTCGCGGTCGTACTGGACGGTGTAGGCCTCGACCACGCCCGGACCGGTGTATTCGGTCAGCGCGGGGCGCGTGGGCGCCGGGTCGACCATCGGGGTCAGCGATCGGTACAGCCGGGCCGGCGGCTGTGCCGAGTAGATGCCCAGCGCGTGCTTGGTGAGATACCAGCCGAGCGAGGTGGACAGGCCGAATTCCTCCGGCTCCTGCCGCAGCCGCTCGACCAGCGTCGCGACCGCGTGCCCGCCGTAGTTGTTGCCCGGTCCACCCGCGAAAGTCAGTCCGCCGGTGAGCGATAGCGGGCGGTCCGGGTCGCCGATCGGCAGATCCAGTTCGCGGGCGGCGATCTGCACCGCGGCCGGGAAGCACGAGTACAGGTCGATATGGCGGATCCGGTCGATCTCGAGGCCCGCCTCAGCCAACGCTGCTCGCCCGATGGTGCGGATCGCCGGGGACGCCGCCAGCTCACCACGTTCGGAGACGAACCATTCGTCGTTGGCGGCCGCGCCGGCGTGCAGGAAGACCCAGCGATCCTGTGGGACACCGGCCGCGGTCGCGGCGGCGACGCTGGTGACGATCAGCCCGCTGGCCAGGTCGACCTGAAGGTTGGCGCACAACAGTTTCGAATAGGGTGCGGACACCGGCCGGTTGCCGGCATCGGTGTGGGCCAGCTCGGCAGCGGTGAATGCCTTAGGCAGCCAAGCGAATTCGTTCTTCGCCGCCTGCTCGGACAGGCTCGCCCACAGCGCGGTGACGGTTTCGCGGTGCGCGGCGAGCGACTCACCGGTGCGGGCGCGGATCGCGGATTCCAGCAGCGCGTAGGTGTAGACCGGTGCGCCCAGTCCGGCCGCGGCCTCGGCCTGGTTGTTCGCCTCACGCTCGCTGCCCAGGATCCGGGACGGCGACACGTCGGCGGCCTGTTCCGGCCAGGCGACGGTGCGGCCGTTCTTCTGCGCGGCGGCCAGGGTCGCGCCGGCCTCGGCACCGCAGACCAGCACGATCGACGCCGTGCCGTCGGCCACGGCTTGGCCGGCCGCGTTGATCAGCGCCTGCCCGCCGTCGCCGCCGAAGCGCGCGGACTGGACCGTCTCGGCCGGATGCGCGCCGAGCCGTTCGGCGACCAGCGCGGCCTGGTCTCGGTAGGTCCAGGAGGTGCTGGCCACCGCGTAGACGGCGTCGGCGCGGGCCGCCAGCTCGGGTACGCCGGCGTCGCGGGCCGCCGCGCGCAGCGCCTCGACGGCGAGGGCCGCCGGGTCGCGATCCGGGTTCGGTACGCGCTGCACCACCTGCCCGGCGCCCACGATGACCGGCGTGCGCGGGTCGAGCAACCGGCCCGAGCGCTCGTGCCGGATCGGGGCGGCGACGGTCTCGGAATCGCCGCTGTCCCGGGCGATTTCGGCGAAGGCGGCCAGCGATTCGTCGAGCGCCTGCTGCAGACTGGTGGCGAGCGAGCCACCCATCGGCCCGCGCACCGGATCGCCGCTCATGCCGCAGTCGAGCACGACCCGGACACCGTCCGCCGTCTCGTCGATGCCGAAGCAGAGGACCAGGCCCAGGCCCATCGGCCCGCGGCCGGTGAGCAGCACCTCGGTGGCGTCGGCGCGGTCGACCCGCCAGGCCAGCTCGGCCGGGATCCCCATGAGCTTCACCTGCTCGGTGAACTCCACACCGGCCGCGAGACCCGCGGGCGGCGTGCCACGCCAGCCCGCGTGCATGCGCATCCATTCGGGGAACCGGCTCGCGTCGCCGAGCAGGTCGCGTACGCGCCCGGCGGTGACGTCGACCGGCACTCCGGCGCGCACCGCGCGGTCGTGTGCCGCAACCACGTCGGGAACCGGCCGGGTGGTATCCGTGACGATCCGCGGCGTAGGCGTAGGCGCGGGCCGGCGCAGCAGCCCGCGCGCGAGCTCGCCCACCTGTGCGGGGTTGCGCACCGCCCACGACACCAGATTCCGGACCGTCGTCCACTGTTTGCGTACTACACCGGAAGTCATCAGCACCTTCTCGACTCGTCATAAACAGTTGCTTCGTACTGTTTTCGATTGCAGCACGGCCCCCGGCGACCGTCAAGACGTGACGGCTCTTCGCCCGACAGCCGCATAGACAGCATCGCCGAAGCAGCCATCGAGGCCCCGTCATGTGCGGTAGCCGCACTTACCGTCATGACGTACGATAAGTCGGGTGACGACGCAACGCCCACGCCGCACCCAGGCCGAGCGCAGCGCGGCAACCCGGACGCTGATCCTGGACAGCACCGCGGAATGCCTGCTCGAACGCGGCTACCCGGCCACCACCATCACCGAGGTGCAGGAACGCACCGGCCTGGCCCGGGGCACCGTGCAACACCACTTCCCCACCCGCGCCGACCTGCTCGTCGCCGCCACGACCCACGTGGTGGAAGCGCGCCTGCGGCGTTTCCGGCACGAAGCCGAACTCGTTCCGCCGGAACTGGATCGACTGCAGGCCCTGGTCGACCTGGCGTGGCGGGATCTCAACAGCCCCGCCTTCTTCACCGCACTCGAACTGTGGGTGGCGGCGCGCACCGAACCGGACCTGCGCGCGAAACTGATGCAGGAGGAACGGCGCGTCTTCGACGAGATGCGAACGGTATACCTGGACGTGCTCGGCGAGCCCTACGGCACGGACCCCCGCGCCGCGACCCTCGTCGAATTCACTCTCGACATCCTGACCGGCCTCTCGATGACCACGATGCTGAACGGTCATCTCGGCGAACGCGAAGCGGCCCTGCGCCGGTGGAAGCGCGCCCTCGCCGTTCTCGCCGGCACCCTGCCGGCCCACGAACTGCTGGCCGGCCGTCCCCCGGCCCGGCGCCGCTGAGCAGCGGCTAACCGGAGAGGGAGAAGGGGAACGGACGGGTTGCCGTGGTGGGGGCCGTCGCGGGTGGAGTGGTCGTGGTGGGAGGCACCGAGCTGGTCGGGACCGGCGAGGTCGGCACGGGCGAGGTCGGGACCGCGCACGGTTGCCCGCCGGCGGGGGCTACGGTGACCGTCAGGGTGGGGAGGTTGTAGGAGGTCAGGTCGCTGGTGACAACGGTCGCCCCGAGGATGTGCGGGCCGGCGACCATGGGAGTCCAGGTGGTGAAGGGACTGGCCGAGGACAGGTTGTCGCCGGTGGTGAGGTCGTGGACGCTGACCCACGCATAGGGTCCGTAGACCTGGGCCTGGATGTACACCGTGCAGCCGACGGCGAGGGTGCCGGAGGTCAGGATCACCCCGGTGGGATTCGCGGCTGTCGTTGTGGCGGAGGTGGTTCCGGCTGCCGACGTGGTGGTGTCGGCGCCGGCGGCGCCGGTGAGTACGAGACCGGTGACTACGGCGGCGGCCGCGGCCGCACCGGCGGTCCGTGCCGTCCGGGTCGAAGTCCATGCGTTCACGGGTGCCTGCTCCCTCTGTGCGCGGCCGGTGGGTGTCGGGGTCAGACTAGGTGTGAAACGTACAAACTTCAGACGATCGGCGAAAGTTCGCCCGCCACCGCCCACCCGGAAATGCCAGGTGGTGCCGGAAGACGTTGGCGCAGAGGAGAGTTTGTTCGGTCCGAGTCCGGCGTTCAGTCCCCTACCTGTAGTTCAATTGCTAGCGTCCGGGTTACCGAACACTGAGAACGGGCGGGTCGCGATCCGGTCCACCCTTCCCGCGGGCCGCGGGGCACCGAGAGGATAGAGGCGTCGTGCGCCGAACGAACAATCAGCAACCCGACCACGACGACACCCAGGAACTGCCCCGGATCGGCGCGGACGGCCCCGTCCGGGACGGATTCATCGGATTCGAATCCGCTCCTGCCCCAACCGGATCCGGGCCCGCGACCCACGCCGCCGGTCCGGACGGCCGAGCCGGCGCCGCCCGCCGGCCGCGGGAGATCCTGGGTGCGTTCGCTGGCCGCGTCGCCGCGCAGGCCTCGGCGCTCGAGCTCCGCAAGCACCTGCCGCACGCCACTACGGCGGCCGCGCTGGTGATCGCCGCGATCGCCGTCGTCATCGCGATCAGCGCCGAACACGATCGCACCGTCGGCACCACCGCCAGCGGCGCAACGGAATCCAACGGTGCCACACCGGCGGCCATGAACCCGGTCACCGTGACCACCGACAGTGCCACGGTCACCGTGCCGACGTCGGTGGCACCGACGGAATTCGGTATGCCCGAGGGCCCGGTGCCCCCGAGTGATGTTCCCCCGCCGGGAGCCGTCGGTGCCCCGTACACGGCGCAGCCGATCGACCAGGCCTACGCCGGCCCGGCCCCCGCACCGGTCCCGGACCCCGGAACCGTCACGGACACACCGGCGGACACCGGCACCGTGCCGACCGCCGACACTGCGGTGGTCACGCCGGACCCCGGCACCACGGTGTATCAGACACCGACCACGACGCTGCCGTACACCTATGTGGCACAGCCGACCGCACCGGTTTATCCGGGCACCGGCTACAACCCGCAGTACCCCGGCACCGTCTACAACCCTGGGCAGCCGTACCCCGGCACCGGCTGCACCATCGTGCAGCAATACCTGAACGCCGCCGGCTGCAACACCGTCCCGCAATACCCGGGATACCCCGGCTACAACCCGGCGCCGCAGTACCCGGGCACCGTGTACGTGACCGCGCCGCAGGGCCCAGTGACGATCTACAGCCCGGCACCCCCGTCCCCTTCGACGGTCTACGTCACCGCGACACCGAGCACGATCACCACCGTGACCACCGTGACCGTCGTCGCCCCGCCGACCAGCAGCCCGGTGGTCACCACCACCGTCCCGACGGTCACCACGACCGTGACCCGCCCGCCGGTGACCACCACACGCACCGCGCCGGTCACCACGACCACTGCGGTCCGCGGCGCGACGGCATGGCACTGACCGTTCCCGACGAGGACGATGTCACCCGCGGCCGCGCGGGTGACACATCCGGCGTGCCCGCGGAACCGCACCGGATCAACAGTGTCGCCGGAGGTACGGCGCTACTGCTCTCGGTAGTGGCGCTGGGTATCACCGTCCACGCGGCCACCGGCACGCCGCCAGCCCGAACATCCACGCCCGCGCCCACTTTGATGGCCGCGCCGGGACCCGGGGAACCTCTGCCCGCCGCCGCACCCGCCCCGGGCACGCAGAATCCCGCCGACCGGAACGCCGCCCAGAGTGCACCCGGCAGCCAGAGCGCCCCCGACCCACTCGTGGCCTGGGCTCGGCAACGCGCGGCCGTCTACGACATCCCCGAACAAGCCCTCTACGCCTACGGTCACGCCACCACCGCACTGCAAGCCACCCAACCGAATTGCCACCTCGGCTGGACCACCCTCGCCGCCATCGCCGCCACCGAGAGCAACCACGCCCGCTACGGCGGCGCCTCGATCGCCCCCAACGGCCAAGTCGGCCCGCCGATCCGCGGTGTCCCCCTCGACGGCACCCACGGCAACGCGAACATCACCGCACCCGGCGCGAACGGGCGACCGGCCTATGTCCGCGCCGAGGGCCCCTTCCAGTTCCTGCCCGATACCTGGAAACGCTGGGGCCTCGCCGCCGGCACCCCCAACCCGCAACTGACCACCGCGCTCACCACCGGCAGCCAGGCCACCGGCGCCGCGAACGGCAACCCCGACAACATCAACGACGCCGCATTGGCCGCCGCCCGCTACCTCTGCGCCGACAACCACGACCTCGCCACCCCCGCCGGCTGGACCTCGGCGATCCTGGCCTACAACCACTCCGGCGCCTATCTCGACCGGATCCATTCGACCGCGATCCGATACACCGGCGGCTACGCCAAACCGGTCACCGCGGTCCTGACCTCCGGCTTCGGATCCCGCTGGGGCACCTTCCACAACGGCATCGACCTCGCCGCCCCGATCGGCACACCGATCTTCGCCGTCACCGACGCCACCGTCGTCGACGCCGGACCCGCCCAGGGCTTCGGCCTCTGGATCCGCCTGCGCCACCCCGACGGCACAGTCACCGTCTACGGCCACGTGAACACCATGAACGTGACTGTCGGACAGCATGTTTCCGCCGGCCAGCAGATCGCCACGGTCGGGAACCGCGGTGATTCCACCGGCCCCCACCTGCATTTCGAGGTCCACCCCAACGGTGGCGGCGCCGTCGACCCACAGCCCTGGCTGGCCGCGCGCGCGATCACCTACGCCGCGAACTGACCATCGGGTGCGGCACGGCGGCCGGGCTCAGCCGTCCAGGGCTCGGTGCAGCGCTGCGGGAAAGTCCGGGTACGCGGCGGCGACCTCGCCGGGATAGCCGAGCGGCTCGCCACCGGTCGCGACGCGAACCCGATATTCGTGGTCGACGACATGCTCGACGTGGATCCGGATCGCCATCACTCCGTCGTGGGCGATCCGCGGTCCCGGTGCCCCGACCGGGTGTCGGTCGGTGTGGCCCGCGGCCCGTTTGCCACGGTGTCGGACGGGTAGCCGCCGCACGTCCGACCGCAGACCGAGCTGTACCTCGCGGCAGGCCGATCGTGGCGCTGCGCGGGAACGAGGAGGACCGATGCGTCACGCGGAATTCATCGAGCGGGTGCGATCCTCGGCCCGGCGCGGGTGGTGGGCGCCGTGACGGCCACCCGTACCGAATCGGCGGTGCCGAATCCGCCGGCCGACCTACGCCGCGACGAGGCCGAGCCGTTCGCCGAGCTGCACGAGACCCACACCGGTGTCGTCGTGCTCTACGGCGACCGCGCATACAAGACCAAACGACCGGTCGTCACCGATTTTCTGGACTTCGGCACCGTCGAACGCCGGCGTCTGGCGCTGTCTCGCGAACTCGAACTCAACCGGCGGCTCGCCCCCGATGTCTATCTCGGGGTGGGATCGCTGGACCAGCCCGGCGGCGACGCCGAGCCGGTCCTGGTGATGCGCCGCCTCCCCGAGCACGCCCGGCTGACCCGGCAGCTGGCCGATCCGGCCGCAGCGGGGTCGATGTTGACCAGACTCGTGCACCGGCTCACCGACTTCCACGACCACGCCGACCGCAACCGCGCGGTGAATGCCGCGGCGACCGTCGCGGCGGTGCGTGCCCGCTGGCAGTCGGTGCTGGCGGGGCTCACCGACCCGCCGCTGGGCGCCGCGGAGGTGGCGGTGGTGCGCCGGCTCGCCGAGCGCTATCTGGACGGCCGCGAGGCACTGTTCGACCAGCGCATCGCCACCGGCCGGATCGTGGACGGTCACGGTGATCTGCGCGCCGACGACATCTTCGTGCTGCCGGACGGTTTCCGGATCATCGACTGCCTGGAATTCGACGACGGGTTGCGCTATGTCGACCGGGTCGACGATATCGCCTTCCTGGTCATGGATCTCGAATTCCACGGCGCGCCCTGGGTGGCCGTCCACGTGCTGGAGCGCTATCTGACCTGCGCGGGCGATCCGGCGCCGATGTCGTTGTGCCACCACTACATCGCCTATCGCGCGCTGGTTCGGGCCAAGGTGCAGTGTGTGCGGCACGGGCAGGGCGACCCGGATGCCGAGCCGAACGCACGGCGGCACCTCGATATCTGCCGACGGCACCTGGAGTCCGGTGCGGTGCGGGTCGGTATCGTCGGCGGCCTGCCGGGAACCGGCACGTCGACGGTTGCCGCCGGGCTGGCGGCCGGTACCGGGGCGGTCCTGCTGTCCAGCGACCGGGTGCGCGCCGAGCTGCGCGCGACCGGGGTGATCACCGGCGACAGCGGCGAATTCGGCGCGGGCGCCTATGCCGCATCCGCCGTCGACCGGGTGTACGCGGAATTGGCGGATCGCGCGCACGAGCATCTCGTCCACGGCAGGTCGGTGGTGCTCGACGCCACGTGGACCGCCGCCCACCATCGTGAGCAGATCCTGCGGCTGGCCGCGCGCACGTCCGCCGTCCCGATCGAACTGTGTTGCCGCGCACCCCAGGTGGTGTCGCAGGCGCGGATCACCGAACGGCGCGCGGGTGTTTCGGAGGCGACGCCCGAGATCGCCGATGCGCTGGCCGCACAGGCGGATCCGTGGCCGGCGGCGCGGAGCCTGGACACCACCGAACCGCCGAGCATGACGGTCGCGCGCGCCCTGGCGGAATGGGGTGTCGCCGACTGCTGGTAGCGGTGCCGAGTCAGCGCCGGGGCAGATGGAACGGGACCGAGGTGACCACCGTCCGGGGAATCGGGCGCAGCAGCCGCCGCAGATGGGTCGCGGTCCGGTTGTGCAGGAAATGCTGCCACCAACGGGTGGCGACCAGCTCCGGCACGATGACGGTGACCGTCAGATCGGAACGCTGACGCTGGAGCAGCTGGATGTAGTGCACGATCGGGCCGGTGATCGCCCGATGCTGGGACACGATCACCTGCAGCGGCAGGTGATCGCCCCACGTACGCCAGTAACAGCGGAAGCGTTCGGCCTCGTGCTCGGTCGGACTGATGTGCAAGGCCAGGACTGGCTGCCGCAGCGACGCCGCATAGGCCAGCGCGCGCAACCCGGCGAGATCGAGCCCGGACAGCGGAACGATCGTCAGATGCCGGATCTCGACGGGTGTCTCCTCCCGTTCGCGATCCGGTTCTCCCGGCTGCGCCCGGTGTTCCCGGTCGGGCGATCCCGCCGCGGGCGCCGGTGTGAACGCGTGATGCGGCAATTCGACCGAGTCCGGATGCAGGGCCAGCGCCCGCTCCGCGTGCAGGTAGTGCCGGTGCACGGCGACCGCGCCGGCAATCAGCACGGTGACGACCACGATCGCCAGCCACGCACCCTCGAGGAACTTCGTGATCCCCGCGGTGACGAACACGATCGCCGACAGTGCACCCCCGACCGCGTTGAACACCAGGCTTTTTCGCCAATGCTGGTCCCGGTGCCGCCACCAGTGGACCACCATGCCCGCCTGCGACATCGTGAAGGCCAGGAACACCCCGACCGCATAGAGCGGGATCAAAGCCTCGGTGCGGCCACCGAATCCGACGAAGATCGCACCGGCCAGCACGGACAGCGCCACGATCCCGTTACTGAACGACAAGCGGTCCCCGATCCGCAGGAACGGCCGCGGCGCGTAGGAATCCTTGGCCAGCAGATACAGCAGACGGGGAAAATCGTTGTACGCGGTGTTCGCCGCCAGCAGCAGCACCGCCGTCGTCGCGGCCTGCACGCCGATGTACGGCCATCCCGAGCCGAGGTGGGTGCGAGCCAGCTGCGACAACACCGTTTCGTTCGGCCGCGGCACCACCCCGTCCACATGGACCAGGACGATGGTGCCGACGAACATGACGATCAGCAACGCGGCCATCCAGGTCAGGGTGGTGCGGGCGTTACGCCACTCCACCGGGCGGAAGGACGGAATCGCGTTGGAGGTGGCCTCGATTCCGGTCATGGCGGTCGCGCCGGAGGAGAACGCCCGCAGGATCAGCAGGACACTCACGCCCGCGACCGGCGCCCCCGGTGGCGGGGCCTGCGCGTGGAACCCGTGCCCGCTGTCCTGCGTGAGGCCGACACCGATCAGCACCGCCATGGCGACCAGAAAGGCGTAGGTGGGTATCGCGAAGACCGCACCGGCCTGCCGGACGCCCCGCAGGTTGCCGGCGAGCAGGACAACGATGACGGCGACGCCGATCAGCACACTGTCGCCGGCCAGCCGCGGGACCGCCGAGGTCATGGCCGCCACCCCGGAGGACACCGAGACCGCCACCGTGAGTACGTAATCGGTAGCCAGGCCCGCCGCGGCCAGCAGCCCGGCCGTCGGCCCCAGATTGTCCGAGGCGACGATGTAGGACCCGCCGCCGTGCGGATAGGCGCGCATCGTCTGGCGATAGGACACCGCGACCGCGAGCATCAGGAACGCGATCACCGCCGAGATCCACGGCGCGTACCCGAGCCCGGCCGCACCGGCGGCGACCAGCACGGTCAGCATCGCCTCCGGGCCGTAGGCCACCGACGAGAGAGCGTCGGCGGACAATACCGGCAGGGCGATGAGCTTGCGCATCCGTTCCACGGCCAGACCGCTCGCCGCCAGCGGCGGGCCGATCAGCACTCGGCGCACCTGCTGTCCGGCCCGGCCCCACCAGGACGGCGCGGCCTCCCCCGCACCGGTCACGCGCAACGGCGGCGGACGTCCGTTCAACCGGACCACCCGACCGAACCGGTTGGGGGTCAGCTCCGCCAGGAATACCCCGCCGTCCGGGGCGGGATCGACCGGCAACGCGGCCCGCCACCGCCCGGGCCGGTCACAGACCTTGCCCCACGCGCGCCCGATCTGACGGAGTACCCGTAGCTGGCGATCGTCGAGCTCGGGCAGGGTCGCCTCGGGATCCGGGGCGCCGGCGGACTTGTCGCCGCTGTCGTCCCCGGATTCGTTTCTGTGCTCGTCGGCCATGGCGTCACATCCTCCGGCGAACCCGTCACCCGTCGTCGCGTCGACCGTGTGCCGCGCCCGCCTCCCGGGCGATGAAGGTGCCGACATCGGTGATCGAACTCAGCAGCGGGGCCGGGAACACGACGGTCGTGTTGCGGTCCACACCCAGCTCGAGCAGGGTCTGCAGGTTGCGCAGCTGCAGGGCCAGCGGATGCGCCATCATGGTGTCCGAGGCGTCGCCGAGTGCGGCGGCGGCCAGCGATTCACCTTCGGCGGCAATGATTTTCGCGCGCTTCTCCCGTTCTGCCTCGGCTTGCCGGGCCATCGCGCGCTGCATGGCGTTCGGTAGCTGGATGTCCTTGAGCTCGACCAGCGTCACCTCGACACCCCATTCCAGTGTGGTCTCGTCGAGGATCGCGCGGATATCGGCATTGAGGTCGTCGGTCTCGGACAGCGCCTGGTCGAGCGTGTGCCGGCCGACCACCTTGCGCAATGTGGTCTGCGCGATCTGGCCGATGGCGGCGTACACGTTCTCGATGGCCACCACCGACTTGCGGGCGTCGACGACCCGATAGTAGGCGACCGCGGAGATGTCGACGCTGACGTTGTCGCTGGTGATGATCCCTTGCGACTGGATCGGTAGCGTGACGATCCGCATCGACACCCGCCGCAACCGGTCGACCACCGGAACGATGAGGTTCAGCCCCGGATTCCGCACCGCCACGACCCGGCCGAGCCGGAACAGCACACCGCGCTCGTACTGGGTGACGATCCGGATCGACAGGCCCAGCACGAGCAGTACGACCACCACCAGCACGATCACGACCGCCCAGATCGTCTGCATCGCTCGCTCCTCTCACCTGCCCGGCGCGGGGTGATTCGCGGTAATCCGCGCGGGTAGTCGCCGGTCATGCGAACCCATATCCCGCACTCCTGCCCGGCCGTGGTGGCGACGGTTCCGGAACCGCCACCCCGCCCCGGACCGATCGGCCCCGATCCGGATGTCCCGCCGCTCGATCCGCCCGACCCGTTCGGCCCGCCCGGACCGTTCGAACCGCCGGACCCGTTCCGGCCGCCCGGGCCGCCCCCGACGCCGCCGGGTGATCCGCCGGTGACTGGAGGTCGTCAGCTGCCGGCGGGCGGGGCTTCCCGGGGTCCGCGGCGGGCCGGGCGAGCCGCGAACATGACCTGCTTCCACCAGGAGGACAGTGGGCTCGGGTCGGGCCAGACCACTTCGATGTGCTCGGTTCGGCGGATTCGCTTTCGGTTCTGCATGATGCCCCGCGATTCGGTCGGTTGGATGCGCCTTCGTCGGTTCGCGACTACCCGGGCGCGGTCGGTCCAATCGCCGGATCCGGCGGCAATTCGAGTGGGACGGATCACATATCGGCTTTTTCGAGGTCGCGCAGCGCCGCGGCGATCGCGCCCTGGAAGGTCGGATACGGGTAGATCAGCGACCGGAGTTGCTCCAGCGGCACCCGGGCGTGCACGGCCAGCGCCAGCGCGCTGAGTACCTCGCCGCCGGCCGGGCCGACCGATGTCGCGCCGATCAGTTGCTCGTCGAACCGGTCGGCGATCAGCTTGATCAGCCCCTCGTTGCCGGCCCGGTGGATCCAGCCGCGCGCGGAGGACGCGACCGAGCTGCATCCGATCAGGATCGGCGTTCCGGCGTCGCGGGCCTGCGCCTCGGTGACCCCGACCGCGCCGACCTCCGGATCGGTGAAGATCACCCGCGGCACCGCGCGATAGTCGGCGCGTTCGCCGTCGTACCCGAGGATGTCGTGTACCGCGATTCGCGACTGGTACAGCGCCACATGGGTATACGCGCCGTGACCGGTGACGTCACCGACTGCCCACACCCGGTCCGCGGCGCGCATCCGGTCGTCGACCGGGACGGTGGCGGCCCGGTCGTCGAGCCCGATCGCGCCGACACCGAGCGCGGCCAGGTCCGGCCGGCGGCCGGTCGCCAGCAGCAGGCGCTCGGCGCGGACGGCGTCGCCGTCGCTGAGCAGCAGCGTGACGCCGTGCTCGCTGTGGTCGGCTCGCACGGCGGACACTCCGGTCCGCACCCGGATCCCCTCGTCGGCGAACACCTCGGCCAGCACCGCCCCGGCCTCGGGCTCCTCCCGGGACAGCAGCCGGGACCGGACCAGCATCGTCACCGCGCAGCCGAATCTGGCGAAGATCTGGGCGAATTCGCACGCGACGGGCCCGCCGCCGAGGATCAGCAGCGAGGCCGGCAGCTCGGTCGCGGCCGCCGCGTCGCGGCTGGTCCAGTACCCGGCGCGGGCCAGACCGGGGATGCGCGGGACCACCGGGTCGGCGCCGGGGCCGAGCACGATCGCGGACTCGGCGACGAATCGGGTGCCGCCGTTACCGGTGTCCACGGTGACCTCGCCGGGCCCGGTGAGCCGCCCCCAGCCGCGGACCACCCGGGCACCGGACTCGGTCAGGCGCCGCACCGCGGCCGTGTCGTGCCAGTCGTGGGTGGCGTCGTCGCGGATTCGGGCCGCGACCTTCCCCCACTCCGGGTGGACGGTCGCCGTGCCGGCCAGTAGCGGGATCCGCCGCGCTTCGGCGAGCGTGTTCGCGGCGCGGATCATCATCTTGGTCGGCACGCAGGCGTAGAACGGGCACTCCCCGCCGACCAGGTGGCCTTCCACGCCGATCACGGTCCGGCCGGCGCGCGCGAGCTTGTTGGCGGCGGCCTCACCGCCCGGCCCGAGGCCGATCACCACCGTGTCGACGACCTCGGTGGGAACCGTGGTCATCGCGGTCCGGTCCGGCCGAGCAACAGTCGCAGCCAGCGCACGATCATGTCGACGACGACATCGACGCGACGGCCGGGGTCGACGACGATCACTGCGCACTCCCCTCGTCGCGGCCCGACCGGGACGGCACGAATTCCTGCGCCTTGGTCTTGGCGCCCTGCACCATGAGATGCCACGCGTCGGGGTCGCCGCGCAGGATCGCCGCCGTCAACGACTTGATCTCGTCCCATTCGGCGTGCGGCGGGATCGGTGGCACCTCGGGGTCGCAGTGCACGTCGAGCACGACCGGCCCGGGATGGTTGAGCGCGCGCTCCCACGCGTGGGCCAGCTCGCCGGGATCGTCCACGCTGATCCCGGTGCAGCCGAGCATGGCAGCCGTGTCGGCGTAGGAGATGTCCGGAAGGCTCTGGGATTCCTCGAATTTCGGTGCGCCGCCCATGGCACGCAGCTCCCAGGTCACCTGGTTGAGGTCGTTGTTGTGGAAGACGCAGACCACGAAACAGGTGTTGCTCCATTGGGTTCGGTAGCGCATCGCGGTCAGCAGTTCGGCGAGCCCGTTCATCTGCATGGCGCCGTCGCCGACGAGCGCGATGACCGGCCGTTCCGGGTGCGCGAACTTGGCGCCGATGGCGTACGGCACGCCGGCGCCCATGGTCGCGAGCGTCCCGGACAGCGAACTGCGCATGCCTTCGCGCAGCCGCAGGCAGCGGGCGTACCAGTTGGTCGAGGATCCGGAGTCGGCGGTGACGATGGCCTGGTCGGGCAACTGTTTCGACAGTTCCCATACCACGCGCATCGGGTTGACCGGGTCCGCGTCGAGCATGGCCTGACGTTCCATCGTCTCCCACCAACGGGCGACCTTCGCTTCGATCGAGTCCCGCCAGCTCCGGTCCTTGGCCCGGGTGACCAGCGGAATCAATTCGGCGAGCGTCTGCTGCGCGTCGCCGATCAGGCTCACCTCGACCGGGTAGCGCATGCCCAACATGGTCGCGTCGCAGTCGATCTGGATCGCTCGCGCCTGCCCGAACTCCGGAAGGAACTGGGAATACGGGAAATTGGAGCCGACGATGAGCAATGTGTCGCAGTCGCGCATCATCTCGTAGCTCGGCCGGGTGCCGAGCAATCCGATCGAGCCGGTCACCCACGGCAGGTCGTCGGGCAGTACGTCCTTGCCCAGCAACGCTTTCGCCACGCCGGCGCCGGTGATGTCGGCCAGCTGCATCAGTTCGGCTCGCGCGTCGCGCGCACCCTGACCGGCGAGGATCGCCACCCGCTGACCGGCCGAGAGGATCTCCGCCGCGGCCTGCAGTTCGGATTTCGCCGGTGTGGTCGCGCTGTGCGGGTCCGCCGGCGGACTGGACGGCACCTGTTTGAACTCGTGTTCGGGCGCGGTGTAGGTCTCCTCCTGCAGATCGGACGGGATGATGACCACGGTCGGCGAACGCCGGGCTCGGGCGATGCGGATCGCACGGTCGAGGGCGTTGGGCAGTTGTTCGGCGACGTTCACTTCCGCCAGATACTCGTTGGCGACATCTTTGAACAGGCTCTGCAGATCCACTTCCTGCTGGTAGCTGCCGCCCATCGCGCTGCGCGCGGTCTGGCCGACGATCGCCACCACCGGCACGTGATCGAGTTTGGCGTCGTACAGGCCGTTGAGCAGATGGATCGCGCCGGGCCCGGAGGTCGCCGTGCAGACCCCGACCTCACCGGAGAACTTGGCGAACGCGGTGGCCTCGAACGCCGCCATCTCCTCGTGCCGGGCCTGGACGAACTCGGGACGGTTGCCCGCCCGGCCGAACGCGGCGACCAGGCCGTTGATGCCGTCACCGGGATAACCGAACACGTGCTCGACACCCCATTCGCGCAGGCGCTGCAGCACATAGTCGCCGACCTGTTGTGCCATGACATGTCCTTTCCGAGCCTGTGGGTACGGCGGGCCCCGGCGGCCCGCATACTCCACGCGTACCCGGTCGGGTCGGCGGCAATCGGCTCGCCGACGCCGACCGACCCGCGTCACTCGCAGTCGGCCAGCCGGACGGCGGCCTCGAACAGCAGGGCGTGCACGAACGCCTGCGGCATGTTGCCGCGCAACTGCCGCTGGGTGACGTCGAATTCCTCGGCGAACAGCGCCGGCGTCCCGCACGCGGCCCGGTTGGCCTCGAAGAACCGCATGGCGGTCACCGGCCGGCCCAGCTGCTGGTAGGCGATCGCCATGGCGAAGCCGCACAGCAGGAACGCGCCCTCCACGGTTTCCAGCGGGCGTCCGTCGTGGCGGTATCGGTACACCGACAGGTCGGTGGTGAGTTCGCGGTGGATCGCCTGGACGGTGGCGGCGTAGCGCGGATCGCCGACCGGGACCGCGCCGCGGAGCAGCGGCAGTGCCAGCGACGCGTCGACACCCGGATACCGGGGCGAGCGCTGCCAGCGGCCGCTGGCGTGCAGTCCGGTCCGGGTGGTCTCGGCCAGGATCGTGTCGGCGAGCCCACTACAGACGGCCTGGTCGGCGCCGGTTGCCGGGCAGGCGGCGACCGCGCGCAAGCCCGCGACGCAGATCAGCCGCGAGTGGGTCCACAGGTCGTCGTCGAGTTCCCAGATCCCGGCGTCGGGGCGGTCGAACCGATCCGCGATCGCGGCGATCGCCTGCGCGGCGGCCCGGCGATCGTGTTCGGCCAGCCGGTCTCGCCGGGCGGCCGCGGCGTACAGCAGCAGTGCCTCACCGAAGATGTCCAGCTGGAACTGATCTCGCACGACATTGCCGGTGACCGGGGTGCCGCCCGGGTAGCCGGGCAGCGGGATCGGCCGGACCCGGGGTATCCGGGTACCGGCGGTGGTGTACGCCGGGGCGAGGTCCGGGCCGTCGGCCAGCAAACGTTCGGTGATGAATCCGACCGCGCTGTCCAGCAGCGGATGCGCACCGTCCGCGGCCACGGCTTGGCCGGCGATGCACTGGTCACGGATCCACACATAGCGGTAGTCGTAGTTCTCGCCCTGGTCGGCCAGTTCCGGGATGCTCGTGGTGGCCGCGGCGACCGTGCCGCCGGTGTCGGCGGTCATCCCGCGCAGGACCGCGTAGGCGTGTGCCGCGTCGCGGGGCGCGGCGGTGTAGCCCAGGGCGGGCGATTCCCGCTGCCACGCGGATTCCGTTGCCTGCCAAGCGGTATCGGGGTCCACGGGGTCGGGCAGGGCGCCGGGGGACAGTTCGAGGACCAGGTCGTGGTGGGCGTTGGCGGGGACGTGGACGTCCGCGGTCCATTCGTGCCGGGTGGAGTTCCATCGTGCGGCCCGTGCGCCGGTCCAGCGCAGCC
This sequence comes from Nocardia stercoris, assembly GCF_003696265.1. GTDB lineage: Bacteria > Actinomycetota > Actinomycetes > Mycobacteriales > Mycobacteriaceae > Nocardia > Nocardia stercoris. Next base: position 171,281 of record NZ_RFFH01000007.1, read on the forward strand.
GCAGCGGCCCGGTGCGCGCAGTCCAGCCGTCCGGGCCGTGGTGTGCCCGGGTGGCCGGGTGGGTGCCGAACCCGGCCGCGGGACGCAGCCGGACCCGGACGTCGGCGCTTCCGTGCCGGGCGAGGATCCGGCGCAGCAGCACGACCCGGTTCCGTTCCCCCGGAAAGGCCAGTGCCTCCCGGCATTCCACCACGGTGTCGCCGCACACCCAGTGCGAATGCCAGATCAGCGACCCGGTCTCGTAGTAGCCGCCCCACACGAACCGGCCCGCCGGGGTGATCAGGTACTCGGCGCTGCCGCCGAGCAGGATGTCGAAGACCGATTCGTCGTCCCAGCCGGGGGCGCACAGCCACGCGACCTCGCCGCGGGGGCCGACGAGGGCGCCGCGCTGTCCGTCGGCGAGCAACGCGTACTCCCGCAGTACGGTCGGACCGGATACTTGATCACTGTTCACATCCGGCGGATACCGCACGACCGGGCGGGGTAACCGGCGCCCGGGTGCGGCGGTACGGGTTGCGGCCGCGATGCGCCGAACAGCTAATAGACAGCTACAATTGTGAGTCGGGTTCGGCAGTTCGTACTGCGGACGGGGGCAGGATGTCGATGGCATTCCACGGTGCCGGCGAGCGCCGGGTCGAGGAGGTTCGGATGCGGCCGAACGACCGCCGATCGAGTGCGTTCGACGCCCTGATGGCCTTGGGCGACACCCCGATGTGGGTCGTCACCACCGCCGACGGTGTCCGCCGTGCCGGATGCCTGGTCGGATTCGCGACCCAGATCTCCATCGAGCCGCGCCGGTTCCTGGTCGGGCTGTCCAAAGCCAACTACACCTACACCGTCGCCCAGCATTCCGAGCATCTCGCCGTCCATCTCCTCGCGCCCGAGGGCGTGGCGCTGGCCCAGCTGTTCGGCTCGGAGACCGGGCACGCGATCGACAAGTTCGGGCACTGCGAATGGCATACCGGCCCGAATTCGATGCCGATCCTGGTCGGAGCGGCCGGCTGGTTCGTCGGCCGGATCGTCGGCAGCCACGATCTCGGTGATCACGTGGGATTCCTGCTGGCCGTCACCGCGGCCGCGGGACCGGACGACGGCGCGCGGGCGTTGCGGTATCACGACGTCGCCATGCTGCAGGCCGGCACCGCACCCTGAGCGCCGCGGCCGCGATTGGCCCCGCGACCGGTGGGTATGACGCCAACGACAGCGCGAAAGGAGAGGACGGTGTCTCGGCAGAGCCGGCTCCGGCGCTTCGCGCGGTGTGCGCCGTGGAGCCGAAATCCGTTGATGCGCAAGACCGATCGCATCGACAGCGGGCTGCGCGCGCTGGCCGCCGCGATCGCCGTGGCCACGATTCCGGTGGCCGTGCTGGCCGGGACCACGGCCCGCGACGATGCCGTCGCGCAGAACCACGCCGAACTGGGCACCCGGTTCGCGGTCACGGCCACGGTGCTCGATCCCCCTGCGATGCCGCCGATGTCGGGCGGGCTGATCCCGCGGCAGGCGACCGCGCGCGCGGTGTGGGGCCCGTGCCCGCTGTGCGGCAGCGGCCCGATCGAGGTCGGCTGGCTGTCGCGGCCCGGTGACAAGGTACAGGTGTGGGTCGGGCCGGACGGGCGGCCGGCTGCCCCACCCGCGCATCGCAGTCCGGACGCGGAAGGGGTCGACTACGCGTTCGGCGTGCTGAGCGCCGGCTGGTGGGGTGCGGTGGTGCTCGCGCTCGGCGGGCACTGGCTGGTGGACCGCCGCCGGTACGCCGCGCTGGACGTGGAGTGGCGGCGCTTGGGCCAGCACACCTGTTAGGGCTCGAGGTCCGGTTCTTCCGCCGCCAGACGCTGCTCGATGCGCGGGCCACGCCGTAGCCGCGCGGGTGACTGAGCGTAACGGATCGCACCCTCCCAGTGCTCGGGCGGGTCCATACCCTCCTCGACCGGGTCCGCGCCCAGTTCGTCCTCGTCCAGTTGCTCGGCCGTCGGCGCGATCTCCTCGGGTGGCACGTCCACCGGATCGAGGTCGGCCTCCCGGTGCGCATGGTTCATGACGGGCCTCTCGAAATTCGTCTCCTATTGTTCGGGTGCCCGAGTGGTCCGGACCCAAACCGGATGAGCTCCGCGCATTTCCGCACTGAACCCGGAAATCGCGGCATGTGCCCGAACCTGCGATTTTCTCTGGACCGCGCCTTCCGGCACGGAAAATACGCCGGCGAATTCCTGTTCCGGCGTAAATTCAGGTTTCGCGCCCTTCTCGGGGGGTATACCAGCCGGAGAACGCAGAAATCCTGCGATACGCAGTGCGGCGTATCCCGGTCCTGTTCCGATCGATCCTCACGGCGGTTTCCGATCATGAACCTGTCCCGTCAGCCCAGGTACGCGCCGCTATCGCCCGATACGGGCAGTAACCGCGCGGCCCCGCCGTGCGGCACGGGTAGCCGCCGTGACCGGCTGGTCCCGAGGTGGGATCGATGACCGACCGGCGCGGTAGGCAATTTCGCGGCACGGACAGCTACGACGATATCGAACCCGATCTGGCCGTCCTCGCGGGAATGAATCCGGCCGATCACGACCGGGAAATGCTCCGGCAGAAAATAATTGCCAGGTGCGTACCGCTGGCCGACCACATCGCCCGCCGATTCGGCGGCCGGGGCGAACTCGCCGACGATATCGCGCAGGTGGCCCGGATCGGCGTCATCCACGCGGTCGACCGATTCGATCCGGCGCGCGGATCGTCGTTCGTGGCATTCGCGGTGCCGACGGTGATGGGTGAGGTACGCCGGCATTTCCGCGACAATACCTGGGCGGTCCGGGTACCCCGCCGCACCAAGGAAATTCAGCTGATGATCGGTGACGCGGTGGAACGCTTGGCGCAACGGTTCGGGCGGATGCCACGCACCAGGGAGATCGCCGCCGAACTGGCGGTGGACATCGAGGAGGTCACCCGGGCGCTGGTCGCCGCCAACGGCTACCAGACCACGCCGATGACGCCGGTCAATGCCGAGGACGGTGACGAGACCGCGACCGCGGTGTCGGCGCTGTTCGGGCTCGAGGAGCCCAGATACGAACAGGTGGAACAGTTCCTGGCCGTCCAGCCGCTCATCCAGCGGCTCCCCGAACGGGAGCGGCGGATACTGGGCATGCGGTTCTTCGAGTACCGGACCCAGACCCAGATCGCGCAGGCACTGGGCATCTCACAGATGCAGGTGTCCCGGATCCTGTCGCGCACCCTGACCGTCCTGCGCGACCAGGTCTTCGCCGAGCCACCGCCACCGCACGCACCGCGCACAGTGCTCGCCGCCGCGTGGTCGCACGCCTGACCGGCCCGGCGCACTCCGGACCGCGAAACCGCCGGCGATTGGAACCGGCCCGCACGGGTAGGACGCGAACATGACCGATACCGAAACGATGCTGGGCACCGCGGTGCGGACCGCCCGCACGCTCACCGACGCGGGGATCCCGTTCGCCCTGGCCGGTGGCTGGGCCTTCTACGCGCGCGGCGGCCCGCCCTCCGAGCACGATGTCGACGTCTACGTGAAGCCGGTCGACGTCGCCGCCACCGTGTCGGCGCTGGAGGGCGCCGGCATGCAACCGGCACCGAGCCCCGACCGCGACGACTGGATCGCGAAACTCACCGACGGGCCCGTGTCGGTGGACGTGATCTACCGGCCCGGCCGGCGCGCGGTCGACGAGCAGCTGCTGGCCCGCGCCGACCGGCTGCGCCTGGGACCCGGTTCCGCGCCGGTGATCGCCGCCACCGATCTGCTGATCGACAAACTGATGGTGCTCGACCACGACCGGCTCGATTTCACCGCCATGCTGCGGATCGCCCGCGAACTGCGCCACCAGATCGACTGGCGGCGGGTGCGGGCCGAAACCTCCGGCTCGCCGTACGCGCAGGCCTTTCTGGGCCTGGTCGACGATCTCGGCATCAGCGACGGGGAACCGGAAGCCGACCGCAGAGCGGCCGCGACCGATCACCTGATCGCTACGCTGCGCCGCGCGCTGGCCGAGGATCCGCGGACCGCGGAGCTCGGTGTCCGGATCTCGGTGTACCGCGACACGATCGTGTTGAACGGCGAGGTGTCGAGCCTCGACCAGCGCACGCTCATCGAGGAGGTCGTCGGCGAGACGGTCCCCGCCTCCAAGCTGCACAACGGAATCCGGATCTGTGTCCTGGACACCCCGGCCGACACGGAGGAGCTGGGATGACCGCGGCGCCGGCGGTCCGCGTCGCGGCGGTCGGAGACGTCCATCTGGGCGCCGATTCCGGGGGTCAGCTGCGCCTGGCACTGCGCGAACTGCCCGACCACGCGGACGTGCTGCTGCTGGCCGGTGACCTCACCCGGACCGGCGCGATCGAGGAAGCCCGGGTCGCCGCACAGGAATTCGGCGCGGTAGAGGTGCCGGTGATCGCCGTGCTGGGCAATCACGAATATCACCGGGACGCGCCCGCGCGGATCGCGGATCTGCTCACCGCCTACGGCATCACGGTGCTGGAAGGTACCGGCACCCAGTTCCGGGTGGGTGAGCACACGGTGGGCGTGGCCGGCACGATCGGTTTCGGCGGCGGTTTCCGCGATCGCTGCGCCAGCGCGTTCGGGGAGCGGGTGATGCGGGAATTCGCCGGTCGCGCCATCGATCTCGCCGAATCCCTGGACGAGGCGCTGGCCGCGCTGGACACCGATGTCAAGATCGCACTGACGCACTACTCGCCCGCCGAGGAGACCCTGGCCGGTGAGCCGCGTGAGATCTACCCGTTCCTCGGCTCCTATCTGCTCGGCGCGGCGATCGACGCGAACGAGGTCGATCTCGCCGTCCACGGTCACGCCCACGCGGGCCGCGAACACGGCAGCACCCCCGGTGGCGTGCCGGTCCGCAATGTCGCTCAGCCGGTGACGGGTGCCGCCTACACCGTCTACGCGGTGCCCGCCCGCGATCGGGACCGGGTCCTCGACGTCAGCGGGTGATCGGCACGGCCGTCGAATGTGCCACGGCCGTGCGCAGTTCCTTCCAGCTCGCGTCGAACTTCTCGACGCCCTCACGTTCGAGGACGGCCACGACATCGTCGTAGTCCACGCCGACGGCGGCGAGGTCGTCCAGGACGCCGCGGGCGGACTCGTAGGTGCCGTGGATGGTGTCGGGGTGGATCGCACCGTGTTCGGCGACGGCGTTCAGCGTCTGCTCCGGCATGGTGTTGACCACGCCGGGGGCCACCAGGTCCACCACGTAGCGGGTGTCGTCGTAGCGTGGATCCTTCACTCCGGTCGACGCCCACAGTGGCCGCTGCGGCCGGGCTCCCGCGGCCGAGAGCGCGTACCACCGCGGCGCGTACAGCGACCTTTCGTGGATCTGAAATGCCAAGCGGGCGTTCGCAATAGCCGCCTTCCCGCGCAGCGCGGCGGCCGCTTCGGTGCCGATCCGGTCGAGTCGCCGGTCGATCTCGGTGTCCACGCGCGAGACGAAGAACGATGCGACGGAGGCGATCGCGGACAGGTCCCGGTGCCGTTCGTGCGCCCGCTCCATCCCGGACACGAACGCGTCGATGACCTGCCGGTACCGGTCCAGGGAGAACATCAGGGTGACATTGATCGGGATCCCGTCCGCCAGGCACGCGGTGATCGCCGGAATACCTTGGGCGACAGCGGGAATCTTGACGAACAGGTTCGGCCGGTCCACCAGCCACCACAGCGCGTGTGCCTCGGCGACGGTGCGGTCGGTGTCGTAGGCCAGCCGCGGATCGACCTCGATCGACACTCGGCCGTCGACCCCGCTCGTCTCGTCGTAGACCGGGCGCAGCACGTCGCACGCGGAGCGCACGTCGGCGGCGGCCAGCTCGCGCAGCGCGGCATCGGCGTCGACGTCCCGCAGCGCGAGGTTGTGCAGTTGCCGGTCGTAGTCGTCGCTGCCGGTGATCGCCTTCGCGAAGATGGTGGGGTTGGTGGTCACGCCGCAGACGTGCCGGTGCCGGACCAGGTCGGCGAGGCTGCCGTCGGCCAGCCGGCGGCGGCTCAGGTCGTCCAGCCAGATCGACACGCCGGCCGTCGTGAGTTCGGACAGCGGGTCGGACATGGCGCTCCCTTCCGTCGATCGGACGGAGGGCGACTACCCGGCCGCGTCGGCCTCAAACGCCGTGCTACCGGGCCGAGAACGGGCTGCTGAGGTGGTAGCGGCTGGTGGGGACCGTGTCCAGGTCGCGGTTCGCGCCGAAGGAGGAGACGCATTCGATCATGCGGCGGACCCGGTCGGTGAGTTCGGTCTGGTCGGTGGCGCCGTACCAGGCCATGGGGTCGGTGAGCGCGGCGGCCGGGAACTGTTCCTCGACGATGGCGTCGATCACCGGGGCGTCGGGGGTGACCGGGCGGACCACCAGGTTCTGGGTGTAGCCGAAGGTCGCCTGGGTCTCGATCGCGACGCCGGTGTGGTGGCTCTGCCAGCGGTCGCGCCAGGCGTCGGGGGTCAGGTCGGCGGGGCGGCGGAGGAAGGCGATGTTGCCGAATCCCTCGGTGCGGCCGATGGTTTCGGGCAGCCGCAGCGGCACCGATTCGGTCACCAGATAGCCGTGCACCAGGGGCGCCTCGGCCCGCAGCAACTCGGCGACCGCCGTGACCACCGGGCCGTAGGACTGTTCGACCCAGATGCCGACCACGGCCGTGATCGGCGGGTCGATCGTGGTCAGCCGCATGAGGGCCGCCTGCATCGGCTGGTCGCGGACGTACACGGTCAGCCCGGCCACCCCGGCGTCGGTCACCTCCTTGGCGACCTCGGTCCGCAACCGCTCACACCACTGCTCGTCGACCTCGTTGTCGGCCCGGCGCAGCGCGAAGATGACTTTCTCCATAGCTCAAACTAGAACACGTTGCACCGTTCGGTGTCCGCTTCGGGAAACCGCCACACCATCGATGGTCGCGCCAATCATCTCTAGAATCGGATCGTGGGTAACGACGAGCACTCCGTACCGGCCAAGCTGCGCGCGCTGCCGAGCCGTTCGGTCAATCAGGTGGCCATCGCGGCCAATCGGCTCGTGGACCGGGCACTGTCCGGCGCCGGCTCGCACCGGTACCGGTACGCGATGCTGGCGACGCTGGAGGAGTTCGGGCCGTCGAGCCAGGCGAATCTGGGGCGCTGCACCGGAATCGACCGCAGCGACGTCGTCGCGGCGGTCAATGCCCTGGTGGCGGCGGGATACGCCGACCGCAGCCCCGACCCGTCGGACGGCCGCCGCAACATCGTCACCATCACGCCCGCGGGCGTGCGGCACCTGCGCGAACTCGGCGACGTGCTGGCCGAGGTGCAGGACGAGTTGCTGCGTTCGCTGTCCGCGGCCGAGCGCGAGGTGCTGGTCGAACTACTGAACCGGATCGCCGACGACCGCGACGTGCTCGGCGCGGCACGACGCGGTGCGGCCCGAGACGGACAGGGCTGATCGGGCACTGTCCGTCACCGGCCTATGTCCTACATCCCGGCGGCGAGCAGCTTCGACGCCTCGTCGACGACGACCCGCAGGGTGCGCACGGTGGTATCGAGATCCTCGGCGTCCAACCCCAGCAGCAGCTGCGCGGTGGGGCTGTCCGCCACGTACTCACGCAGGTCGAGCAGCAGTGTCCGGCCAGTCTCGGTGAGTTCGATCTCGTTGTCGCCGTCGATGATTCCTTCCCGCTCCAGCCGGGCGAGCAGTGCGCGCACCGACTCGGCGTCCATACCGGGCGACCCTTCGAGGTCGCGGGTGAGCGCGGTGCGGGCGGTAGCGGTCTCGCGCTGACCGAGCAGCTTCACCGCGTACCAGAGTTGGGGCGAGACACCGCGCTCGGCGAGGTACGCGGTCAGCACCTCCGACATGGTCCGTTCCGCGAACGCGAGCACTTGACCGAAACCGGCCGCGCCCGAAAGTCCCTGTGGCATCGTCATTTTCCTGCTCCCTTTTGATTGGTCAGGCCAACATTTACCCTGCCGACGATACGCTCAATTGTTGGCCGCGCCAACAAATAATTCGGGCGGGCAGCCGCGCCCCGACCGTCGCCGGCGCCGAATGCCCGCCCGGATCAATGCCTGGGAGCTACCGGATATCGCGCCGCGCGCCGAGCGTCAGCCCGTAGGCGAGCGGAACGACGATCCAGATCGCGGTGACCGAGATGATCTGCGGCACATGACCGTTCCATTCCCCCGACAGCACCCAGCCGTAGGTCTGCCCGGTATTGATCCACTCCCCCACCGACTTCAGCGAACCGATCGAGAACAGATTCATCAGCGCACCGAGCGCGAAGAACGCCACGATCGCGGCCGCGGTGTGGTGCAGCAGGGCGCCGAACGCCGAACCGACCAGCCCGATCAGGACCACGAAGACGACGAAGCCGATCACCTGCGGCCAGTCCCAGGCATACGAGATCTGTCGTCCGCCGGCGTCGGCCACCAGCATCGCCGCCGTCGCGGCCACGAACCCGACCGTGGCCGCGGCCAGGCTCAGCAACACCCCGACCACCACCTTCGCGGCCAGCACCCGAGAGCGGCGCACCTGCTGGGTGAAGGTGATCAGCCCGGTGCGCCGGGTCCACTCGGCGGTCATGGTGAGGATCATGACCATGGGCAGCAACCGGGTCAGCCCGAGCCCGGAATAGGTGAGATATCCCGCCCGGGTCTGCTCGACGGCGTGCGGGAACACCGCCGGAATCGCGACCGCCCCGGCGGTCAGTGCGGCCGAACCGGCCAGCAGCCACCGATTGGCGCGCGTCGCAACGGTTTTGCGCCACTCGGCGAGCAGCAACGTGGAGAAATCGGACATCTGAGGTGGTCCCTTCAGGCGGTGCGGTCGGTGGTCAGGGCGAGGAACAGGTCCTCGAGGTCGGCGGCGGGCCGCAGTTCGGTGATGACGACCCCGCCCGCCGCCGCGAGACCGGCCAACTCGGCGGCGTCGAGGCCGGTCCGCAGGGCCCCGGAGGCGTCGGTGGTCGCACTCGCGCCGTGCCGGGCCAGCAGCCGGGCCAGCGCCTGCTGGTCGGTGGCGCGAACCAGCAGGCCCCCGCCACCCAGCAGCGTCGCGGTGTCGCCGTCGGCGACCACCTGCCCGGACCGGATGATGACCAGATGATCTGCGACAGCCTGGATTTCGCTGAGCAGGTGACTCGACAGCAATACGGTGCCGCCGCGGCGGGCGAAGTCCCGCAGGAAGGTTCGCGTCCACGCGATCCCCTCCGGGTCCAGGCCGTTGGACGGCTCGTCGAGGATCAGCACCGACGGGTCGCCGACCAGCGCCTGGGCCAGGCCGAGCCGCTGCCGCATGCCCAGCGAGTAGGTGCCGACCCGACGGTCGGCGGCCGCGGTCAGCCCGGTCTCGTCGAGCAGCGCGTCGGTCCGGTCGGGCCGGACCCCGATCATGGTCGCCGCGATCCGCAGCGTGTCCCGCCCGGTCCAGCCCGGGTGCAGTGCGGCGGCGTCGAGCATGACGCCGGCGACCCGTGCCGGGTGCGGCAATTCGGTGAACGGCATTCCGCCGACGCGGGTTTCGCCCGCGTCCGGCCGGCTGAGCCCGGTGAGCGTGCGCAGCACCGAGGACTTGCCCGCGCCGTTCGGCCCGAGGAAGCCGGTGACCGTGCCCGGCCGGCAGTGGAACGAGACGTCGTCGACGGCGAGCAGGCGCCGATAGCGTTTGGTGAGGTCGGTGACGGTGATCATGCGCTTCAGCGTGCCGAACGCGACCCGGTCGCCACATCGGCGTGACGTTCATGCCGCGCCGCCGCGACCCCCTACTTTCGTCGCGGTCCGCGCCGCCGACCGGACCTACCGGACCCACGGCGCACTACCTACAGTCCCTGTATGGACAGCAGCCGCAACGAACGGATCGTGGACGCGGGACTGGTCGCGCTCGCGATGCTCGGCGGACTCTACGTCCTGATCGCCCGGCCGGGCGACCTGCGCGGCGACAGCTGGGTGCCCGGCCACGAAAACGTCCGGATCGGTGTCGATCTGGCGCTCGGCGCGCTCGCGGGGGTGCTGGTGTGGCTGCGCCGCCGGTGGCCGACGGCCGTGGCGCTGGGCAGTGCGCCGCTGCTCGCGCTGTCGCTGTCGGCGGGGGTCGCGGCGTTCGTCACCCTGCACGGTGTGGCCGCCCGCCGCCCGGCCGCGGTCGTGTTCTCGGTCGCCGCGGTCCATCAGCTCGCGATCATCGGGTATGTGGCGATCTGGCAGCCGGGCTATCCGATCTGGGCGGTGTGGCTGGTGGTGTTGCTCGAGCAGACCGCGCTGCTGACCGCCGGCATGTCGGCGCGGGCGCGCCGGCTCGACGCGGAGGGGCTGCGGGAACGGCTTGCCGCGGCCGAGACCGAGCGGCGGCTCAGCGCGGAGCGGGCCCGGCTGGCCGAGCGGACGCGGATCGCGCAGGAGATGCACGACGTACTGGCACACCGGATTTCGTTGATCGCGCTGCACGCGGGCGCGCTGGAGGTCCGCACCGATCTGCCCGCCGAGCAGGTGGGTGCGAGCGCCGGGCTGATCCGCGGCGCCGCCCATCAGGCGCTGCAGGAGCTGCGGTCGGTCATCGGCGTGCTCTACGACGGCGGGCCGGCGCCGCACGCTCCGCAGCCGACCCTGGCCGATATCGCCGAGTTGGTCGCGGAGTCCCGGCAGGCCGGGATGGCCGTGGAACTGGAGCTGCGGGTGCCGGCGCTGGAGGAGGTGCCCGCCGGGCTGGGCCGCGACGGTTACCGGATCGTGCGGGAGGCGCTGACCAATGTGCGCAAGCACGCGCCGGGATGCGCTGCGACGGTGGAACTTTCGGGCAGCCCCGGCGCAGGTCTGGCGGTGCGGGTGGCGAATCCGCTGCCGCGGCGGTCCGGGACCGTGCCGGGCTCCGGGACGATGCCGGGCTCCGGGACCGGCCTGGCCGCGCTGACCGAGCGGGTGGAGCTGGCCGGCGGCCGGATCCGGCACGGCGTCCGAGACGGCGGCGAATTCGTGGTCGAGGCCGAATTACGTTGGGAGCGTTGATGGTACGGGTAATGCTGGTGGACGATGATCCGCTGGTCCGCGCGGGGCTGGGCCTGATCCTGGCCTCCTCGCCGGAGCTGGAGGTCGTGGCCGAGGCCGGGGACGGCGCGGCCGCCGTCACCGAGGTGACGGCCCGCCGGCTCGACATCGTGCTGATGGACGTCCGGATGCCCAAGCTGGACGGCATCGCCGCCACCGCCCGGATCTGCGCCCTGCCCGACCCGCCGAAAGTGCTGGTGCTGACCACTTTTCACCTGGACGAGTACGTCTTCGGCGCGCTGCGGGCCGGGGCCAGCGGCTTCCTGCTCAAGGACACGCCACCGGGCGAGATCGTGAAGGCGGTCCAGTTGGTCGCCGCCGGTGGCGCGATGCTGTCGCCCGCCGTCACCCGCACGCTCATCGACCACTTCGGCGCCGACCCGGCGGCCGGCCGGCGCGACCGGGCCCGGGCGGCCCTGCACGCCTTGAGCACCCGGGAGTACGAGGTGGCTCGTGAAGTGGCCGAAGGATATTCGAACGCCGAGATCGCGGCACTGCTGCACATGAGCGAGGCGACCGTGAAGGCGCACGTCTCCCGGGTGCTCACGAAACTGAACGCCGCCAACCGCGTCCAGATCGCCATCCTGTTCCGCGAGGCGGATCACCCGCGCGGGTGACCGCACCCGGTGGCCGCCGCTCAGTCGCGTCCGGCGAACACCCGCGCCCACACCTCGTGGTCGGTGCGCGGCCCGCCGGGCGTGTCCGCGCCGTATTTCGCGATGAGGCCCGGCAGGTCCAGTGGAATGCTCGGCGCGGTCATGGCGGCCAGTTCGGCTTCCACCGCCGCGTCCGGCACCAGCCAGCACACCTCGAATTCGATGCCGTCCGGGTCGGCGGCGTAGAGGGCCTTGGTCGAGGCGTGGTCGGAGGCCCCGGTCAGCGCGCCCGCCGCGATCAGGGCATCGCGCACCCGCTGCAACTCGGCCAGGGTGTCCACCTCCCAGGCGAGGTGGTAGAGGCCGACCCGGCCGGTCCGGTGCGCGACCGCGGGATCGGGCGACTGGAACAGGCCCAGGTCATGGTCGTTCGCCGACCCGGCCGCCTGCAGGAACGCCCCACCGGGGAAGCCTCCCGGCAGTCGCCGGAAACCGAGTACCGCACTGTAGAACGCGACCGAGCGCTCCAGATCGGACACGAACAGGACAGCGTGGTTGAGACGCTGGATCGGCATGGGGCGACTCCGTTTCGCCGGGCGGGTGAAGGTTTCAGCCGACCATGCGGCGGTACCACTGCACAAGTCACGGTTCCCGCGCACCGGGCGGCCGGGCGGGATTCGTCGCGTTCGTAGGTGTGATCGCCGCGGTTGCGGGTAACCAGGACGGGACGAGGGTGGTGCGGTCGGCCACCGGCGACTGTCGGGGCCTTCCAGCCCGCGGCCTACTCGTCGGATCGGTTCGGCATCGAAGGCGAACCGGCAACCTGGGGCGGAGCCCCGAATCTCGGCGCGTCCCGATTTCTCCGTGCACCACGTCGATGGAAGGACCAGACAGATGTTGAAGCTCACGAATACCGCCGTCGAAGCCGTCCGAACGATCACCGCCAGGGAGGACACCCCGCCCGATGCCGGGCTGCGGATCTACACGGTCGACGGCTCCGGCACCTTGCAACTGGCCGTGGCGGCCGAGCCGGCCGACCAGGACCAGGTCGTGCTGACCGACGGTTCCCGGGTGTTCCTGGACGAACAGGCCGCCGCCCTGCTGGACGACAAGGTCCTGGACACGGCCCTGGACGCGAACGGCCGCGGCACCTTCTTCCTCGCCGACCAGGACCGCCTGGCCGGTGACTGAATTCCGCTAGTTTCCGGCAGGGATCGGTGACGCACCTCGGATCGGCCGTCGGCCGATCCGAGGTCTTCGCCGCTCCGGGGCCAGGGCGGACAATTACGTCGGCGAGACATCGGGCAGGTGAACATCACGGATCGGTTTCGGATCGGTATCGGCGGGTAGCCGACAGGGGTGGCGGCAATTACTTCGGTGCCGCGACCCGATCCGAAGGACGCGATACCCATGCCATATTCCCGCCGAAGAACAGGCGTGCCGGCCGTCCGGCTGGCATGTGTCGCGGCCGGCACGATGCTGGCCGTCGCGGTCGCCGAATCGACCGGTACCGAACCGGCGATCCGGCCCGCAGCACAGACCGCGGTGCTACCGGAGGTGACTCCCGTTGCGGCGCAACGATTGTGCTCCACGCTCGAGTCGTACCTCACCAAATGGCTGGCGGAGGACACGCGCTCGGCCATGTCGTCGGTGGAAACCGTGGTCGAGGAGTGGGCGCTGGCCGACCTCGGCGCCAACGGCGCTGTGCTGCGCGATCTCTCGGTGATCGACACCGCCACCACCCGAGCGTGCCCGCACGTGCACGCCGCCGCGGTGACCGCGCTGCGCCTGCCGAATCTGGCGTCGGCGATCCAGCGGATCCCGCCCGCGGCCCGGCCGGACCGGCCGTAGCCCGGCCCCGCCCGAACCATGCGCTGACGGGCCGAAACCCGACCCCGTTCGACATCGTGGCTGGTCGGGCCGATAATCGAGGGAGTTTCGGCCACCGTTGCGCCGCAGCAGCCGCAACGGAATGCGCCACAGACGCGCGCCGGCCGACCGGAATCCACACCGCCCGCGGGAAGGAAGTTCCGATGAAGTCGAGATCGATCCGGGCCGGCACGATCGTGACCGGGGCCGTGGCGGCCGCGCTGTTCGGGATGCCCGCGGCCCACGCCGACGGCGGCGCGGCCGACGATGCCGAGGTCGGCACCTGCTTGCACGCCGAGGGACTGCCCGGACCGGGCCGCACCGGGCGGATGACCGTGTACCCCGCTACCTGCGGCGACCCGGCCGCGAACATGGTCATCACCGCCGTGGTCGGGTCCAAGACGGAGTGCCCGGTCGGCTCGGCCGACCTGGGCTGGATGCAGGACTCGACCGGGCGTGTCCTGTGCTACCGGCTGACCTGATGCGCGCGCGAGCCCGGCACCGACCGCTAGGGTCGTCGCTATGACCGAATGGAGATCGAGCGGCCTGCCGTCCTTCACCGGACGCACCGTTGTCGTCACCGGCGCGAACAGCGGGCTGGGTGAGGTCACCGCCCGCGAACTGGCGCGGGTCGGCGCCGATGTGATTCTGGCGGTACGGGATACCGCCAAGGGCGACGCCGCTCGCGCGCGCATGAGCGGCTCGGTCGAGGTGCGCGAACTCGATCTGGCGTCCCTGGCGTCGGTGCGAGCGTTCGCCACCGGACTCGACCGGGTCGACGTGCTGATCAACAACGCCGGAATCATGGCCACGCCCTACCGCGAGACCACCGACGGCTTCGAGAGCCAGATCGGCGTCAACCACCTCGGGCATTTCGCGCTCACCAACCTGCTCCTGCCTAAGCTCACCGACCGGGTCGTCACGGTGTCCTCGGCCATGCATCGGCTGGGCCGGATCGATCTCGGCGATCTGAACTGGAAGTCGCGCAGGTACTCGCCGTGGCGGGCGTACGGCCAGTCGAAGCTGGCCAACCTGCTGTTCACCGCGGAGTTGCAACGCCGTCTCTCGCAGGTGAATTCACCACTGCTCGCGCTCGCCGCCCACCCCGGATACTCGGCGACCAACCTGCAGGGCCACACCGGCCGCTCGATCGAGGACCGGCTCGCCGGCCTGGCCAATTTGGTCCTCGCGACGCCGCCCGAGTTCGGTGCCCGCCAGACCCTGTACGCGGCGTCGCAGGACCTGCCCGGCAATACCTTCGTCGGGCCGCGGTTCGGCACCCGCGGACCCACCGGCTCGGTCGGCCGCAGCCGGGCCGCGCGCGACACGAAAACCGCCGCGGCTCTGTGGGAGCTGTCCGAGCAGCTGACCGGAGTCGGCTTCCCGCACCTGCCCTGATCGGCTCGGCTCCGCGGTCGCAGCGCGGGGCCGAGCCGTCGCGCTCACAGCATGAACGGCACCGTGGTGGGGCGGCGCACGTAGTAGCCCGGTGCGTAACGCACCGCGTCGATGTCGACGTCGAAATCCGGGCAGCGGGACAGGAGTTCGGTGAGGGCGACGCGCGCCTGCAGGCGCGCGGCCGCCGCCCCGAGGCAGTGGTGCGCGCCGTGGGCGAAGGTGAGGATCTGCTTGGGGTCGCGCAGCACGTTCAATTCGTCTGCGTCGGGCCCGAATTCGCGGTCGTCCCGGTTGGCCGAACCGTAGAGCAGCAGGGTCTTGCGACCGGCCGGGATGACGGTGCCGTCCAGGTCCACATCGCGAGTCGTGGTGCGGCACAAGCCCTGTACGGGCGAGGTCAGCCGGGCGAACTCCTCCACCGCGGCGGGAATGCGGGACGGGTCCGCGGTGAGCAGGGCGCGCTGCTCCGGCTGCCGGGCGAGCATCTGGATCGCCCCGCCCAGCAGGCCGGTGGTGGTGTCGTTGCCGCCGGCGACCATGGTGAAGGCGAAACCCAGGATCTCGATGATGCCGGCGTAATCGTCTGCGGCGACGCCGGTTCCGGCCGCGAGCAGGTGCGAGATGGTGTCGTCGGCGGGCTCGCGGCGGCGCCGGTCGATCAGCTCGGTGAAGTAGACCATCATCTCGGCGATCGCCTGCTGCGCGTGCAGCGGGTTGCCGTTGGCACTGGCCTCCACGACCAGGTCGGTCCAGACGTCGAAGCGGTCCCGGTCGCTCTCGGGCACACCCAGGTAGTGGGCGACGACCATGGTCGGCAGCGGCTTGAACAGCTGGGTGACGATGTCACCGCCGCCCTCGGCGCGCAGCCGCTCGATCCGCTCGACGACGAACCGCCGGACCTCCGGCTCGACGTCGGCCACCTGACGCGGGGTGAACCCGCGCGAGACCGAGCGGCGGAACGCGGTGTGCTGTGGCGGATCCTGCATGACCATCGGCGGGTTGTCGGCCAGGCCGGCGGCCTCGAGCTCGTCGTAGCGGATGGTGAGGCCGTTGGCCGAGGAGAACGTCTCGTGATCGCGGACCGCGTCGTAGACGTGGGTGTACCGGGACAGCACCCAGTAGTCCTCCGCCGGGTCGTCGTGGCGTACCCGGTGCACCGGATCGTGGTCGCGGAGCGCGCGGTACATGGGCCACGGCGCGCGCCAGGACTCCTCGGTGCAGGGGACGAAGGCCGGCGGGACGACTGACATTGTCGAGCTCATATCCAGACAGTGAGACATTTGGGTGTAAATGTCAATGGCACGAGAACTCATCTAGACTTGTCTCGCCGAACGATGGGAGGACGACGATGAGCCACGACCGCTGGCTCGGCACGGCATACAGCGACCTCGCCGCACAGCGCATCCTGGATGTCGCCGCGGCCCTGTTCGCCGAACGCGGGGTCGCCGCGGTCGGCATGGCCGAGGTGGCCCGGGCCGCCGGGTGCTCGCGCGCCACCCTGTACCGGCACTTCGCCGACCGCAACCAGTTGCGCCTGGCCTACGTCCAGCGCGAAGCCCTGCGGGTGGGGACCCAGGTCGCCGCCGAGGTCGGCGCGCTCACCGACCCGAGCGAACGCCTCGTCGCCGGCATCCAGTCCGCGCTGCGCCGGGTCCGCGCCGACGCCACCATGTCGGCCTGGCTCACCCCCGACGGCGGCGGCATCGCGGCCGCCGTCGCCGACCGCTCCCCCGTGGTCGCGCATCTCGTCGCAGCCTTCCTCGGCGACCCCGACGACCCCGAGACCACTTGGCGCGCAGGCTGGCTCGTGCGCTGCGTGCTGTCGCTACTGATCACGCCCGCCGAGACCGAGGAGCAGGAACACCGGCTCCTGGAACAGTTCGTCGCGCCGGTCATCGTCGCGCCGGTGCCCGCGGCGAAAGGGCTGGGGCACTAGCGAATCGGCGGGCAGCGTCCGATCGCCTCCCCGGCCTGTCCCGTCGTGAGTCCTCGACCGGCAGCTGTCGCGCCGGTGCGGCGCTACGGACTTCGAGCACCCGGCGCACTCCCGTCCCGAATGTCGCCTATACGTCGCACCGCTCGCCGAACGGCGAGTTGTCCTGCCGCACTGCGCGGGTAAGGTCGGCGACACTGTCCCGACTTCGCCTGCGAATCCGGTCGCTGGGTATTTTCGATCCGCCGGAGCCGGAACGTCTTGTGGCTGACCGACGATATTCGGGCGAGCATCGAGCACAGCTGGAGGATTCATGCAGGGCGACGGGCCGAGACCGGCCGGGAACGGACGCCGGCCGGGCGGTTCGCAGCCGCGGTGGACAGGCGCGCCGCAGGACCGAAGGTCCCCCGGACCGCAGGGGCAGCGGCCGCCGCTCCGGCGATCCCAGATCCAGCCGGGCCCGGGTTACGGTGTGCCACACCGAGAACCGGACCTCGCACCGGCGCGGCGGCCGCGCCGCTGGTGGCGGATCACCCGGCTCGTCCTGCTGGTCCTGGTCGTGGCACTGGTCGCGCTGTTCGGGTACTCGGCCCAGCGCTTCGCCGACATGTCCGGCACCATGGCGTCCTCGCACGCGCTCGACGGAGCGCCGAGTTCGGCCGGCGGCACGAACATTCTGCTGATGGGCCTCGACACCCGCAAGGACCAGGACGGGCAGCAGCTGCCGGCCGACATCCTCGACCAACTGCACGCCGGCGACGGGCAGGAGGGTGGCTACAACACCAATACCCTGATCCTGATTCACCTTCCGGCCGTCGGCGGGAAGGCGCAGGCCTTCTCCATCCCCCGTGACGACGCCGTCCAGGTGCACGGATACGGCATGCTGAAGATCAAGGAGGCGTACGGAAACGCCAAGGCCACCGCCGAATCCGCCGCGGTACAGCAGGGCATCACCGACAAGCACCAGCTCGAGACCATCGGCCGCGAAGCCGGGCGCAAACTCGAACTGCAGACCGTCAGCGAGCTGACCGGGGTGGCGATCGACCACTTCGCCGAGGTCAGTCTCGCCGGGTTCTACGACCTGGCCGCCGCTCTGGGCGGCGTGAAGGTGTGCTTGAACAATCCGGTCGACGACTCCGACTACTCCGGGGCGGTGTTCCCGGCGGGCGTGCAGACCCTCGACGGCGCGCAGTCGCTGGCCTTCGTCCGCCAGCGACACGGCCTGCCCAACGGCGACCTGGACCGCACCCACCGCCAGCAGGCGTTCCTGTCGTCGGCGTCGCATTCCATCCGCAGTCTCGGCACTCTCGGCAACCCGGCCAAGACCGGCGACATCATGGCCGCGGCCAAACGCGACATCGTCATCGACAGCCGGTGGAACGCCCTGTCGATGGCCATGCAGTTGCGCTCGCTCACCGGCGGCAACACGGTCTTCCAGACTCTGCCGATCGAGGGCTTCTACACCGTGAACGGCGAGAGCGCCAACCGCATCGACCCCGACGCGATCAAGGCCATCGTCAAGGCCACCTTCGCCGGCACCGCGACCGACGGCGGAACCGGCACGCCCACCGGCACTTCCGCGGGCAGCATCTCCGACGCGGGCACCGGCGGCGCGCCGGGCGACGGGCCCAGTGGCCCACCGGTGCAGGCGGATTCGAACGACGGAGTGCCCTGTGTGAACTGAGCGAGACGGCCGGGTCCGGCGGATCGACGCCCGACCGGGCCACGACACCGGCTAACAGCCGGTTGTCCTGGGCCCCAGGTACTCTCGCGGCGTGACAACTGTGGAAGCGCCGATCGTGGCCGTGACCGTGTTCCCGGATGGGGCGCGGGTGACCCGGCGGGTGACGGTGACACCGGCGCCCGGCGATCAGCGGGTGGCGATCGGCGGGCTGCCGCTGGAGCTGGACCGGGACTCGGTACGGGTCGACGTGCGCGGGGCGACGCAGGTGCTGTGGGTGGAGGTGGCCGCGGAACGGCATTCGCAGTCACCCGATCCCGCCGTCCGAGATCTGCAGCGAGCCGCCGAGGAGACCCGGCAGCTCCTGGCGGAACTGGCCGACCGCACGGCCGTCGCCGACACCCGCGCGGACCTGCTGACCGGCGTGAACCGGCGAGCCGCGAGCGCGTTCGCGAAAGCGCTAACCGCCGGCGAGATCGAACCCGATCGTATTGCGGCACTGAGTGATTCGCTGTCGGAGCAGTTGACCACCGTCCTGGCCGGCAAGCGCGAGCTGCGCACCCGGACGCAGGAGGGTGACGAACGGTTGCGCGCGCTGGAACGCGAACTCGCCGAGCGGCGCGCACAGCGCGAACCGGACCGGCAGGTCGTGCTCGTCGGCCTCGACGGCGACACCGACGGCGATATCGAGCTCGAACTGTCCTACGTCGTGGACAACGCCCAGTGGACGTCGAGCTACGACCTGCGCCTCACCGGCGACCGGCTCACCCTCACCTGGCACGCCGAGATCACCCAGAGCACCGGCGAGGACTGGCCGGACTGCGCACTGGCGCTGTCCACCGCCCGTCCCGCCCGCACCGCGCGGCTGCCCGAGACGACACCGTGGTTCCTGGACCGGGTCCGCCCGCCGATGCCGGTGGCGCCGGCCGCCTTCGGCGCCCCGGCCGGTGCCCCGATGCCATCGGGTGTTCCCGACGGTGTCCGCGCCCGCTCGGCACGCGCCTACACCCCCGCCGTGGAACACGGCGATACCGCGACCACCTACCGGCCCGCGCACACCGTGGCCGTCCCCACGGACGGCACCGCCCACCGCACCACGGTCGCCGTGGTCGACCTGGCGACGGTCCTGGACCACATCACGTTCCCGGCGCAGGGCACCGAGGCGTTCCTGCGCGCGACCGCCACCAACACCTCCGAGCACACCCTGCGCCCGGGCCGCGCGTCGGTCTTCCACGATTCCGAGTTCGTCGGGACCACCTCCCTCGACACCTGGGCGCCGGGTGAGGAGGTGGAACTGAATCTCGGTGTCGACGACCGGATCCGGGTGGACCGCGAGCTGGTCCGCCGCACCGCCGGCAAGGCCGTCATCGGCACGTCGCGCCGCCGCGAGGTCCGCTACCGGATCACCGTCGGCAACCACGGCCGCCGGCCTACGACCGTCACTGTCCTGGAACGCATTCCGGTCTCCCGCGACGAGGACATCGTCGTCAAGGACGTCACCTGCCAGCCCACCCCACAGGACCGTACCGACCTCGGTGAGCTGACCTGGCGGATCCCGCTCGCCGAGGGCGCGGCCACCGACGTCACGGTGGGCTTCCGCGTCGACACCGCCCGCGGCGTCGAGATCGCCGGCTGGCGGGACTGAGAGCCGTCGGGCGTCCGGCGAGCCACTCGCAGACAGCTGCCGCCGGGGTGGGCGGTGGTGGCCGCCGGGAATGCGGCTGCGCCATTTGGATTCAGGCTGATCGTGACCCGCGACGTCGGGGCGCCGGGACCGTAGCGTCGACGACACCATCCAGAGCGGTTCGGAGACCTGGCTCGTAGACCGCAGCAACCCCCCGATGTCGGGCAGGGTGCTTCCGCCAGGACCGATGGAGGCGCGAAACCCGATGAAGCTGTTGCTGTTCAGTCTGATCACCCATCTGCCGGATCCGGTGACCGGGGCCACCGAGACGGCCGCGCAGCGGCTGGGGCGAGTGGTCGACAGTGCGCGGCTGGCCGAGGAACTGGGCTACGACGGCTTCGCTGTCGGTGAGCGGCACGAGGACCCGTTCATCTCGGCGGCACCGCCGGTGGTGCTCAGCCATATCGCGGCGGTCACCTCCCGGATCGCCCTGTTCACCGGGGTGACGACGCTGAGCCTGCTCGATCCGGTGCGGGCGTTCGAGGACTACTCGACGCTGGACAACCTGTCCGCCGGGCGGCTCGAACTGATCATCGGCAAGGGCAACGGGACCGCACAGGCCGAGCTGTTCGATGTCACCGCCGCGGATCAGTGGGCGCGGTTGCGCTCCGGCTACGAGCTGTTGCGGCAACTGTGGGAGAGCGAGAGCGTCACCTGGTCCGGCGACTTCCGGCCGCCGCTGCGCGCGGCGAAGGCGCTCCCCCGGCCGCTGCAACCCCGCCTGCGCATCTGGCACGGCAGCGCCACCAGCCGGGAATCGGTGGAATACGCCGCGCGCCACGGTGATCCGATCTTCTCCGCGAACGTGACCAATCCGGTCGAGCCGTACGCCGAACTCGTCGCGCACTACCGCGAGCAGTGGGCCGCGCACGGCCGCGACCCGGCCGACGCGCTGGTCGGCGCCGGCACCGCGGGACTGTACGTCACGAAGAACTCCCAGGACGCCGTCGAGGCGTACCGCCCGCTGTTCGCGGCCCGGCAGGCCGCCATGGTCCGCGCGCAACGCTCGGACATCATCTTTCCCACCCTCGAGGACTTCGTCGAGCGTAGCTCCGCGCTGATCGGCAGCCCGCAGCAGATCCTGGACAAGCTCGGCCGCTACCACGAGGCGCTCGGGCACGAGGTGATCACGTTGCCGGCGGATCGCGACGGTTTCACCGCCGCGCAGCATCGCGACAGTCTCGAACTCTTCCAAGCCGAGGTCGCGCCGGAGCTACGCCGCCGCGTCCCGAGCCGGCCGATCGGCGCCGAGCGCGCCACATCCGAAGGAATCCACGCATGAAACGAGCTCTGGCACTGGCCGCTGTGGCCGCCCTCACCACGGCCCTCGCGGCCTGTGGCGGCAACACCGGCGAGACCACCGGTGGCACACCGCATCCCGGCGGCACCCTGCGCTACGGGCTGTCCCAGGCCCCGACCTGCCCGGATCCGGCGCAGGCCGGTACCAACCAGACCATCTATGTGGACCGGCAGGTCGTGGATTCGCTGACCGACCAGGACCCGGCGAGCGGCCAACCGAAGCCGTGGCTGGCCGACAGCTGGCAGATCGGCACGGACGCACGCAGTTTCACCTTTCACCTGCGCGACGGTGTCACCTTCGGCGACGGCACGCCGCTGACCGCGGACAGCGTGGGCCGGACCTTCGACTCGATCGTGCGGCTCGGCGGCGCCAAGGCACCGCTCGGCGCGAGCTACCTGGCCGGTTACACGGGATCGACGGTGATCGATCCGCACACCGTGCGCGTCGACTTCGACCGGCCGAACAGCCAATTCCTGCAGGCCACCTCGACCCCGCAACTCGGTATCCTCGCGGACGCGACCACTTCGAAATCGGCCGAGGACCGCTGCGCGGCCGGCGCGGTCGTCGGCAGCGGTCCGTTCACCTTCGCCGACTGGAAGCAGGGCGCCTCGGCGACCCTGGCCAAGCGGGCCGGATATGCCTGGGGCTCCGCGGTTTTCGCTACCACCGGCGAGCCCTATCTCGATCGGATCCAGTTCACGGTGATCCCCGAGTCGGGCGTGCGGGTCGGCAGCGTGTCGTCGGGGCAGCTCGACGCCGCCAGTGACGTCCTGCCCCAGGACGCGGCCCAGGTCGAGAGCGCGGGCGGCCGCGTCCTGAACTTCACGAATCCGGGCATCCCGTTCGGGTTGCAGCCCAACGTGACTCGGGGCCCGCTGCGGGATCCGCAGGTGCGCAAGGCACTGCAGACCGCGATCGACCGCAAGGAACTCGTCGACACCGTGCTCGGCCCGCAGTTCAAGACGGCCACCAGCGCGCTGGCGTCCCGCACCCCCGGCTACGTCGATCACGCGGCGGACCTGACCTTCGACCGGGCGCGCACAACGCAGACCCTGGACGCGGCCGGATGGGCACCCGGGCCTGACGGGATCCGTGTGAAAGACGGTCAGCGGCTGAGCTTCTCGGTGCTGTACGCCTCGGTCTTCGCCGGCAATCAGGCCATCCTCGAACTGGTGCAGCAGCAGCTGAAGAAGTCCGGCATCGAGCTGCGCCTGGATCAGCAGGCGGCCGCCGAGTACACCGCGCGGCAGAACCGCAAGGACTACGACGCCCTCTACTACAACACCACCCGCGCCGACGGCGACATCCTGCGCACCACATTCGGTCTCGACCAGCAGAACTTCAACGCCCGCGGGCCGATCCCCGATCTCGACCAGGTGCTCGGCGCCGAGCTCGCCACCACCGATGCGGCGCAGCGTGCCGGATTGATCGCTCGCGCACAGCAATCGGTACTCGACAACGGGCTGTGGATTCCGACGATCGAACTGTCGCAGGCCATCGGCACCGCCGGTTCCGTCGCGGATCTGAAGTTCGAGGCCTCGGGGCGGCTGCAGTTCCACGACGCCTGGCTACGGCAGTAGGAGGCGGAATCGTGCTGCGCTACCTCGTTTCCCGTGTCCTGCAAGCAGCCGGTGTGCTGTGGGCGGCGTTCACGGTCAGTTTCGTCGTGCTCTACCTGATCCCGGGTGATCCGGTGGCGCAGGCGGCCAGTGTCCCGGGCGTGCCCCTGGACGCGGCGGCGGTCGCCGAACTCCACGCCCGCTACGGCCTGGACCGGCCGCTGTGGGCCCAGTACCTGACCGCGCTCGAGCACGCGGTGACGCTGGATCTGGGTCGCTCGCTGGAGACCGGGCAGCCGGTCACCCAGGCCATTGCGCAGGTCCTGCCCGCGACCCTCGAGCTGGCCGGATCCGCGCTGGTGCTGGGCACCCTCTTCGGCGGCGGGCTCGCCGTCGCCGCCGCCTACACCCGGTCGCGGTGGCTGCGCGGCCTGCTCACCGCGCTACCGTCCGCCGGTTCGGCGGCACCGACGTTCTGGACGGGTCTGCTTCTGCTGCAACTGTTCTCGTTCCGTCTGCGGTTGGTACCGGCCTTCGGCGGGCACGGTGTCGCGGGCACGATCCTGCCCGCGATCACCCTGGCGATCCCGGTCGGCTCCGGTATCGGGCAGGTGCTCTACAGCAGCCTCGCGCAGACCTGGCGGCAGCCGTTCGTCGCGATCGCGTTCGCCAAGGGCGGCTCCCGCTGGTGGGTGCAGCTGCGGCACGTGCTGCGGCCGGCCGCGGTGCCCGCCCTGGCCGTCACCGGTGTCTGGGTGGGTGTGGTGCTGTCCGGTTCGGTGGTGGTCGAGACCGTGTTCTCCCGGCCCGGGATCGGCCGGCTCACCCAGGACGCGGTGGAGCACCACGACATTCCCGTCGTCCTGGGCGTGGTGATGTTGACCGCGTCGGCGTTCGTGCTCGCCGGGCTCGCGGTGGATCTGCTGCTGCCGGTGGTGGATCCGCGCGCCCGGCGGGTGGTGCGGCGCCGGGCCGAGCGGCCGGTGGACGCCGCGGCCACCCCGATCCGGCCGCTGCACCCGGAGCAGGTGGCGGCATGACGAAAACTGTTCGCGCCCACGCCTTCCTGATCCTGTCCGGGGTGGTCGTGCTGCTGGTCGCCGGGTGGGTCGTCGTTCCCGGATGGTTCGCACCCGGTGATCCGCTGACCGGTGTGCCGGCCGCCAAGTTGAGCGCGCCGAGCGCGGCCCACTGGTTCGGCACCGACAACCTCGGCCGCGACACCTACACCCGGGTCGTGCACGGGGCCGGGCTGTCGATCACCGCGACCCTGGCCGCCGTCGCGATCGGGCTGGTGGCGGGGACCCTGATCGGCTCGATCGCCGGAACCGCCGGTGGAGTGACGGATTCGGCGCTCATGCGGGCGGTCGACGTGCTGCTGGCCGTCCCGGAACTGCTGTCGGCACTGGCGTTGATCGCCGTGCTGGGCCCGGGCACCCGCAATGTGGCCGTCGCGGTGGGCATCGCACTGGTCGCCCGCTTCGCGCGGGTCATGCGGTCGGAGGTGGTGCGGGTGCGCCGGGCCCCCTACGTGGAGGCGGCCTTCGCGGCGGGCGTGCGGTGGCCGGTGGTCCTGGTCCGGCACGTACTGCGCAACACCTACCCGCCCGTGCTCGCCCTCACCGCCGTCGAGTTCGGCAACGCCGTGCTCGTGATCGCCTCGCTGAGTTTCCTCGGTTACGGATCGAAACCGCCCGCCCCCGAATGGGGTTCGCTGATCTCCGAGGGCCGCAATTTCCTCGCCACCGCCTGGTGGACCACCACCCTGCCGGGCCTGGTGATCGTGGTGCTCGTCCTGTCCGCGCAGCGGATCGGGCGCGCGCTGTCACGGGACGGGCTGCGATGAGCACCGACACCGCCCCGCGCACCGGGGCCACCAAGTCCGGGTCCGTGCCGCTGCTGCGGATCGAGGGGTTGCGCGTCGCCTACGGTAACCGGGTCGCACTCGACGGTGCCTCGCTCACGGTCGCGGCGGGCGAAACCGTCGCGCTGGTCGGCGAATCCGGCTCCGGCAAGTCCACTCTCGCGCACGCGGTGATCGGGCTGCTCGACGGCGGCCGGATCACCGCCGGCCGCATCGACTTCGGCGGTACGCGCGTCGACGACGCCTCCGAGTCCGCACTGCGCCGGCTGCGCGGTGCGCGGATCGGCCTGGTGCCGCAGGACCCGGGTACCGCGCTCAACCCGGTACTGCGGGTCGGTGATCAGGTGGCCGAGGCCCTGCTCGTCCACGGTCGCGCGTCCCGCACGCTCGCCCGGTCGCTGGCGATCGAGCTGCTCATCCAGGCCGGGCTCGACCGACCCGAACTGCGGGCCCGCCAGTTTCCGCAGGATCTCTCGGGTGGGCAGCGGCAGCGGGTCCTGATCGCGATCGCGCTGGCCTGTGCCCCCGAGCTGGTGATCGCCGACGAGCCGACCAGCGCCCTCGACGTGACGGTGCAGCGCCGCGTCCTCGACCACCTGGCCGCCCGTGCCGCCGCATCGGGGACCGCCGTACTGCTCATCACCCACGATCTCGGGGTGGCGGCCGAGCGGGCCGACCGGATCGTGGTGTTGCGTGACGGCGAGGTCGTCGAAACCGGCCGCACCACAACGGTTCTCGCCAGTCCACGCCACGAGTACACCCGGCAGCTGCTCGCCGCCGCGCCGAGCCTGGATACCGTTATCCGGCCGCCCCGCCCGGCCGCCCCGGTGCTGCTGGCCGCGACCGGCCTGCGCAAGTCCTTCCCCGTCGCCGGCACCACGCTGACCGCCGTCGACGACGTGACGCTGCAGGTCGAACAGGGCGAAACCCTGGCCGTGGTCGGCGAATCGGGCTCGGGCAAGACCACCACCGCCCGGCTGCTGAGCCGGCTCGAGGATGCCGACGCGGGCACGATCACGCTCGGCGGAACGGATATCACCCGGTTGCGGGGTGACCGGCTGCGCGCGCTCCGCCGCCGGATCCAGGTCGTGTACCAGAACCCTTACGCCGCACTGAATCCCAAGCTCACCATCGGCGACTCGATCGCGGAACCGCTGCGGGCGTTCGGGATCGGCGATCGGACCGCCCGCCGGGCTCGGGTCGCCGAGCTGCTCGACCGGGTGGCACTGCCCGCCGACACGCACACGCGCCTGCCCGCCGAACTGTCCGGCGGACAACGGCAGCGGGTGGCGATCGCCCGGGCGCTGGCGCCCGCCCCGGAGCTGGTGGTGCTCGACGAACCGGTGTCCGCCCTGGACGTCTCGGTGCAGGCCCGGATCCTGGACCTGCTCGAGGAACTCCAGGCCGACCTCGGTATCGCCTACCTGTTCATCACCCATGACCTGGCCGTGGTGCGCCGGATCGCCGACCGGGTGGCCGTCATGCGGGCCGGGCGGATCGTCGAAACAGCCACCACCGCAGATCTGTTCGTCACCCCGAGCCACGAATACAGCCGCGAACTACTCGCGGCGATCCCCGGATCCGAGAGGAAGGCCTGAATGAGTCCCTCGACACCACTGCTGCTGGGAATCGAACTGTCCAGCACCGGAATCCATCCCGCCTCCTGGCGTCGGCCCGACTCCCGCGCCGAGGACGTGTTCACCGGCGACTACTGGACCGGCGCCCTGGCCGCCGCCGACGAGGCGGGCCTGCACCTGGCCTTCCTGCCGGACTCGCTCGATCTGCAGGCCGCCGGCGCGATCGGGTGGCTGGAAGCCGTCGGGATCGCCGCGCGGGCCGCCGCGGCCACCCGCCGCATCGGCCTGATCCCGCAGGGCCCGGTCACCCACAGCGAGCCGTTCCATCTGTCCAAGGCACTGGCCTCCCTGGATTTCGCCACCCGGGGCCGGGCCGGCTGGGAGGTGACGGTCTCGCCCGGATCGGCGAACCTGTTCGGCCGCAAGCAGGAACAGGACGCGGCGTCGCTGTGGCAGGAAGCCGACGAGGCGGTCGAGGTCGTCACCCGGTTGTGGGACAGCTGGGAAGACGACGCCGAGATCCGCGACCTGGCGACCGGCCGGTTCGTCGACCGCGACAAATTGCACTACATCGATTTCACCGGCGAGCACTTCGCGGTGAGAGGCCCGTCGATCACGCCCCGGCCGCCGCAGGGACAGCCGCTCGTGGCGATCCGCGCCGCCGATCCGCACAGCACGGAGCTCGCGGTCCGGCGGGCGGATCTGATCCGTTGCACCGCAACCGATCTCGCGGACGCCCGTGCGCTGCGCTCGGCGTTGCGCTCCGCCGTCGGGCGGGCCGGGCGCGATCCGGACCGAGTGCGGATCCTGCTCGACCTGGACGTACACGTGGCCGACACCGCCGACTCGGCGCGCGCCGACGTCGCCCAGCTCGAGGCATGGACCCCTACCGATGAGCCGAAACTGTTGCGGCACATCGGTTCGCCGGAGACGTTGCGGGAACTGCTGGCCGACATCCACGACGGCTGCGCGGCGGACGGGGTAGTGCTGCGGCCGCTCGCGCTGGCCACCTTCGTCACGCGCCTGCCCGACCTGGTCCCCACCCTCCGTTCCCGCCTCGGGCTGCCCCGCCCGGGCAACCGCTACGCCGCGACCGTCTGAGGAGTGCCGTGCCGCAACATCGGATACCCAAGCAGATCCACCTCGCCGCGCACTTCCCCGGCGTGAACAACACCACGGTCTGGAGCGACCCCCGCTCGGGGAGCCAGATCGACTTCGCCTCGTTCGTCCACCTGGCGCGGACCGCGGAACGCGGCCTGTTCGACTTCTTCTTCCTCGCCGAAGGGCTGCGGCTGCGCGAACATCGCGGCCGCATCCACGACCTGGACGTGGTCGGCCGCCCGGACACCTTCACCGTGCTCAACGCGCTCGCGGGCGTCACCTCCCGCCTGGGCCTGGCCGGCACCATCAACACCACCTACAACGAGCCGTTCGAGCTGGCCAAACAGTTCGCCACCCTCGATCACCTGTCGGGTGGGCGGGCGGCCTGGAACGCGGTCACCTCCTCGGACGCGTTCACCGGCGAGAACTTCCGACGCGGCGGCTATCTCGAGCATGCCAAGCGGTACACCCGGGCCGCCGAGATGGTCGACGCCACCCGCGCGCTCTGGGACAGCTGGCCGGCCGGCCCGGTGGTCGACCGGGCGCGCGGCGTCTTCGCGCCGACGCCGCCGCGGGTCCGGTTCGACAGCGACCAGTTCGCCGTCGAGGGCAGATTCGTGCTGCCCCGCGGCCCGCAGGGTTATCCGGTGCAGTTGCAGGCGGGCGACTCCGACGAGGGCCGCGAATTCGCGGCGGCCAAGGCCGACGCCGTGTTCACCGTCCACGGCACCCTCGAGGCCGGGCAGGCGTTCTACACCGACGTCAAGAACCGGCTCGCGAAATACGGTCGCGACCGAGCGGATCTGAAGATCCTGCCCGCTGCCACCTTCGTCCTCGGCGACACCGCGGAGGCCGCGCGGGAGCGGGCCCGCCACATCCGCCACCAGCAGGTCGGCCCGCAGACGGCGATCGCCTTCCTGGAACAGATCTGGGGCCGCGACCTGTCCGGATACGACGCGGACGGGCCGCTCCCGGACATCGATCCGGTCGACAATCCGGACATCACCCGGGGCCGGGTCCGGCACGCGAAGGACCCGCGGGCCGTCGCGGCGGCGTGGCGGGCGCGAGCCGAGGGCGAGGGCCTCAGCATTCGCGAACTCGTCATCGCGGAGACCGCTCGACCGCAGTTCGTGGGCACGCCGCGCGCGGTGGCCGCCGAGATCGATCGGTATGTCCAGAGCGATGCCTGTGACGGTTTCATTCTCGTCCCGCACCTGACCCCCGCGGGCCTCGACGAGTTCGTCGACCGGGTCGTCCCGGAACTGCAGGAGCTGGGCAGTTTCCGCACCGCGTACACCGGCACCACGCTGCGGGACCATCTGGGCCTGCCGCATCCGCACGCCCACACCGAAGGAGCGCGAGCATCATGACCGCAGTCGGCACCGACTTCGAACGGCATTGGCAGGCATGGCACGACCAGCGTGAGACCCGGCTGCGGGATCCGCTCGGGGTGCTGAGCTGGATCGGATTGCACTGGCTCGACACGGACGAGCAGCCGGTTCCCGGGGTGCCCGGCCGCTGGCGGGCAGACGGTGACACCGTGGTGGTCACCGTCGACCGGCTCGGTGAGCTGGCCCGCGACGGCCGTCCGCTCGCCGACAGCACGGTGCTGCGCCCGGCCGAAGGCGCGCCAGGGCTGGAACTCACGGCGGGCACCCGGATCGCGGAGGTGGTGCGCCGCACCGGGAAATTCGCAGTGCGCGTGCATGATCCGGCGGCGCCGGCGCTCGCGCACTTCGCCGGTATCCCGGCGTACCGGCCGGACCCGCGCTGGGCCGTGCTGGGCTTCTTCGAGCCGTACGAGCGGTCCCGCACGATCACGACCGCGGCGGTCCTCGACGGTCTCGAGCATCGGCACGCGGCGGCCGGCACGGTGGTGTTCCGGCTCGACGGCGCCGAGTACCGGCTGATCGCGTTCGGCCGCCCCGAGACCGGGCTGTCGGTGCTGTTCACCGACGCGACCAGCGGTGTGACGACCTACCCGGCCGCGCGGCGGCTGGAACTGGGCACACCCGCGGTGGACGGTGGTCTCACCGTCGATTTCAACCGGGCGCTGAACCTGCCGTGCGCCTTCACCGACCACGCGACCTGCCCGCTCGCACCCGCCGAGAACCGGCTGCCGGTCGCGATCGAGGCCGGGGAACAGAACCCGCGCACCCGGGCCGCGCGAACGGAGTACAGCCGATGAGTGTCCCCCTGTCCGTCCTGGACCTGTCGCCGGTCAGCGCGGGATCCACACCGCAGCAAGCGATCCGGAACACGATCGACCTGGCCCGGCACGCCGAGACCTGGGGGTACCGCAGGTTCTGGGTGGCCGAGCATCATTTCGTGGATGTGGCGAGTTCCTCTCCCGCCACGCTGATCGCGTTGATCGCGGCCGCGACCCGCACGATCCGGGTGGGCTCGGCCGCGGTACAACTCGGCCACCACACCTCGGCGTCGGTGGTCGAGGCCTTCGGCACCATCGACGCGCTGTATCCGGGCCGGCTGGACCTGGGCCTGGGCCGCAGCAACCATCGCCGGGCCCAATTCCGGGCCGCGGCAGGACAATCCGCGCGCACCGAGCACCGCCCGACCGTCGTCCGCGACGGTGTGGTGATCCCGCCGCCGTTCGATCCCGCTCGGATCCAGGATCTTTCGCGGGTCGCGGCCACCTTCGAGGCGCTACTGCTGCCGGGCGCCGAGTCGAAGGACTACACCGAGCAGGTCGCGGAGATCCGGGCCCTGCTGGCCGGCCACTATCGCGGCGCGGACGGTGTCGCGCTGCACGCGGTTCCGGGCGAGGGCGCCCAGGTGGACCTGTGGCTGCTGGGCAGCAGCGGCGGGGAGAGCGCACAGCTGGCCGGGCGGCTCGGTCTGCCGTTCGTGGCGAACTATCACGTCGCGCCCGGCACCATCCTGGAAACCGTTGCCGCCTACAAGGATTCGTTCCGCCCCTCGGCCCGGTACCCGGAGCCGTATCTGGTGGTCTCGGCGGACGTGGTGGTCGCCGAGGACGACGACCGCGCCGGGTGGCTGGCCCGCAGCTACGGCCACTGGGTCTACAGCATCCGCAGCGGAGCCGGGGCCACGCGCTATCTCGACCCCGACACCGCGCCGCCGCTGACCGATCAGCAACAGCAGCTGGTCGCCGACCGCGTCACCACCCAGTTCGTGGGCTCCCCGGCCACCGTGGCCGGGCGCCTGTCCGCCCTGCAGCACCTGACCGGCGCCGACGAACTGGTGATCACCAGCGTGACGCACCGCCACGAGGACCGCCTGAACTCCCACCGCCTGCTCGCGGCGGAATGGGGCCTGGGCCACGTCCGCGCCGCCTGATCCGGGGAGCGGGAACGTCGATCCCGCACCGAGGTTCCCGCTCCCCGGATCGCGCTCGGCTTCGCCGGCCTCGACGGCGGCACGCAGGCGGGCCTCGAAGCCGAAGCGCAGGGCGTCGATGCGCTCGGCGACGGATTCGTCGACGAGCGAGGGGGGTGTCGCCGACCGAGCACAGGTGCCGGGCCAGCATCGGATGGTCCAGCAGCAGGCGCAGACAGGCTTCGCCCGCCCGCCGGACCTGGTCCAGCGGGCGGCCTTCGCTGGCGTACGCGCCGAGCAGCGCCGACATCGACATGTCGAGCAGGCGCTGGGGGCGAGCCCGGTCTACGCCGGTACCGCTACCTGCGCGAGCCGGTTCGCCGGGCGGTCCAGGCCGTAGTGGCCGCGCAGGGTGGTCGCGGTGTACTCGGTGCGAAACAGATTGCGCTGCTGAAGAATCGGCACGACCTCGGTCACGAAGCGCTCCAGGCCGGACGGGAGCACGGCCGGCATGATGTTGAATCCGTCCGCGGCGCCACCGGTGAACCACTCCTCGATCGCGTCGGCCACCTCGACAGCGGTGCCGGCGAAGGTCCGGTGACCGCGACCGCCGCCGAGGCGGGCGATCAGCTGTCGCAGCGTGAGGTGTTCGCGCCGAGCGAGATTCACGATCAGGGTGTAGCGGCTCTTGGCGCCCTCGATGCTGTCCTCGCCGGGCAGGTCGTCGGGCAGCTCGGAATCCAGATCCAGGTCCGCGACCGGCAGCCCGAACACGCGGGCGAGCTGGCCGACCGCGTACTCCGGTGAGATGAGCTGTTCCAGTCGATCTTCCAGCTCCCGCGCGTGTTCCGGTGTGTCACCGATGATCGGCACGATGCCCGGCAGGATCTTGATCGCGTCCGGGTCCCGGCCGAGTTCGGCGGCCCGCCGCTTCAGATCGGTGTAGAACTCGCGGGCGTCGACGAGGGTCTGCTGCGCGGTGAACACCGCTTCGGCGTACTGCGCGGCGAAGTTCTTGCCGTCCTCCGACGACCCCGCCTGCACCAGCACCGGATATCCCTGCGGTGAGCGCGGCACGTTCAACGCCCCCGCCACCCGGAAGAATTCGCCGTCGTGCCCGATCGGCCGCACCTTCGACGAGTCGGTGTGGATGCCGAGTTCCTTGTCGGCGACGATCGAATCGTCCTGCCAGCTGTCCCACAATTTGGTGGAGACCTCGACGAATTCCGCGGCCTTCGCGTACCGGCGGTGGTGTTCAGGTGCCGCGTCCAGCCCGAAATTGCGGGCGGCGTCGTCACCGGCCGTGGTGACGATGTTCCACCCGGCCCGGCCGTTGCTGACCCAGTCCACCGACGCGAACCGGCGGGCCAGGTTGTAGGGCTCGTTGTAGCTGGTGGAGGCGGTGGCGATCAGCCCGATCCGGCTGGTCTGCACGGCCACCGCGGTCAGGACCACGGTCGGCTCGAGCGTGCCGGACGGCCGCCGGCCCGGGTCGCCGAACAGCGCCGGGGCGTCGGCGAAGAAGATCGAATCGAGTTTCCCGCGTTCGGCCAGCTGCGCGAGGCGGACGAAGTAATCGATGTCGACGTGCGCGTACGGGTCGCTCTCCGGCAGCCGCCAGGCCGCCTCGTGATGGCCCGCCGGCATCAGGAAGGCGTTCAAGTGCAATTGCTTTCGGGATTCGGGCACGGCGCTGCTCCTCGGGTACGGCCAGGGGAATTACGAATTAGCGCATCGACGCTAAACGACCGGAGACAAACGGAGAATATTTGCGCGCACCGAGATTCGGAATCACTGAGCGACAGCATATTCGGCGATTTTCGCACTGTGAGAATAATTCTTGTCCGGAATTCCGCGGTGCCCCATCATCGACGCCAGCACTTCCGATCGAAGCGAAAGGCCGGGACCATGACCGCCGTAGTCACCGCCGAATCCGTCACCGAAAACGATCTCCCGCAGGGTATTACCGTCCGCCGCGTCGCCGGCCACATCGGCGCCGAGATCGGCGGTGTCGACCTCGCCGCCGAGCTGGACGACACCGTGATCGCCGCCGTGCGCCGGGAACTGTTGCGGCACAAGGTGATCTTCTTCCGGGACCAGAACATCGGCCACGCCGAACAGATCGCCTTCGCCCGCCGTTTCGGCGAACTTACCCACGCCCACCCGCACGAGGACGCCCCACCGGCCGAGTTCCCGGAGATCCTCACCATCGACCCGGTCCGCTACGAGCAGAAGTACGGCAAGGCCTTCCGCGACGAATACCGCAAGCGCCAGTACACCTACTACTCGGGCTGGCACACCGATGTCACCGCCGCGGTGAACCCGCCGGCCGCCTCGCTGCTGCGCGCCGAGGTGGTCCCCGAGTTCGGTGGCGACACCACCTGGTCCAACCAGGTCGCCGCCTACGCGGGGCTGTCGGAACCGTTGCGCGCCTTCGTCGACGGCCTACGCGCCGAGCACCGCTTCCTGGCCGGCCAGGAGGCCGGCGACGAGAGCGACGAACTGTCGCGGCGGATCAAGGCGAACCTGCTGGTGTCGGTGCACCCCGTGGTGCGGGTGCACCCGGAGACCGAGGAGAAGGCGCTGTTCGTGAATCCCGGTTTCACCCACCGCATCGTCGACGTCTCGTCGGTGGAGAGCCGCAAGCTGCTGGACCTGCTGTTCGAGCATCTGACCCAGCCGGAGTACACGGTCCGATTCCGTTGGCAGCCCGGCAGTGTGGCGTTCTGGGACAACCGGGCCACCACTCACCTGGGCCCGCAGGACCTCGGTCACCTGGACGTACAACGCACCCTGCACCGGGTGACCCTGATCGGCGACCGGCCGGTCGGACCCGACGGGTTCACCTCCGAGATCGTCGCGGGCCAGGAGTTCCGCGCCACCGCCGACGTCAAGACCAACTGATCACCCCGGTGCGGGCGGCGACCGGGCCGCCCGCACCTCCCGGCGTCGCGCGTGTGCGCGACCGGATTCACCGAAGGATTCCCGATGACCCGCACCCGCCCCGCGCGCCGGACCGTCACCGCGCTCGCCGCCGCCGCAGTCGCTGTCGTGCTCGCCGCGTGCTCGTCCGGCTCGCACGGACCGACGCTGGCCGCGGACGCGCCGCTGCCGACCACCGTGCCGCCGGGCACCTCGCTGGCGCTGGCCTCCGCGCAGGGGACCCAGGACCTGCAGTTGAAGCTCTCGGGTCAGGCGGCGTCGCTGCCGTTCACCGTCTCGTCGTGGGCGAACCTCGCGCAGGGACCCGACATCATCAACGCGTTCCGTTCGCATTCGCTCGATCTGGCCATCAATGCCGGCATCCCGCCCATCCAGTCCCACTTCCAGGGTGAGGACGCCAAGATCGTCGCGGTGAACCTGACCCGCAAGCCGAGCTACGTGTTCGCGACCAAGCCGCACAGCGACATTCGCACGCTCGCCGACTTCAAGGGCAAGAAGCTGGCCTTCTCGCAGGGGCAGGCCCAGGGTGTGGTGCTGCTGCGCGCGTTGAAAGAGGCGGGCCTGGATCCGAAGAAGGACGTGACGCTGGTGCCGCTGACCGGCGGGCAGTTCCTCACCGCGCTGCAGGCCGGTCAGGTCGACATCGCGCCGCTGGCGATCAGCCAGGTGCCCAGCTACCTCGGCCAGTACGGCAAGGACGGCGCGCACACCATCGACACGGACGTGGTCGACCTGCTCAACGTGCTGTGGGCGCCGGCCGCGGTACTCGCCGACCCGGCCAAGGCCGCCGCGATCGCCGCCTACATCCCCGCCTGGGCCAAGGCCACCACCTGGCAGTACGAGCACCCCGACCAGTGGAACGACGAGTACTACGTGAAATCCCAAGGGCTGACCGCGGATCAGGGCCGGGGGATCATCGCGTTGAGCAACAAGCCGCTGCTGCCGTCGTCCTGGGCCGAGGCGATCAAGTGGGAGCAGGAGACCGTCGATCTGCTCGCCGCGGGCGGTTTCGTCACCGGGTTCAAGGCCGACGACCTGTTCGACCACCGGTTCGAGCCGCTCGCCGCGGCCGCCGTCACCGACGAGTATCGGAGCTGACCATGACTCTCGCTCTTCCCCGTCCGGTCCTACCGCTCGCGGCACGCCGCGGCGTCGAGGAGCAAGCGCAGGCTCCCCGCGCCCGCCGGCTCGGCCCGGGCCGGCGCATTCCCGGCAGCAATCTGCTGGGCCCGGTGACCGTGGTGGCGATCTGGTCGATCGCCTCGGCCACCGGCGCATTGGACCCGCGGATCCTGCCGAGCCCGTGGGCGGTGCTGCAGACCGCGGGGCATCTGTGGTCCGACGGCACCCTGGCCACCGATATCCAATCCTCGCTGTGGCGAGCCGGGCAGGGCCTGGCGCTCGGCCTGGCCCTGGGTGTGGTGCTCGCGCTGCTGGCCGGATTGTCGCGCTGGGGTGAGGCTTTCATCGACGGGACCGTGCAGCTGTACCGGTCGATCCCGCCGCTGGGGCTGATTCCGCTGTTCATCCTGTGGCTGGGGATCGGCGAGGACTTCAAGATCGCGATCATCGCGCTGGTGGTCTACATCCCGATCTATCTGAACCTGCAGTCCGCGCTCACCGGAATCGATTCGCGCTTCGTCGAATTGGCCGAGGTACTGGGTCAGAACCGGTGGCAGTTCATCCGGCACGTGGTGTTGCCGGGCGCGCTGCCCGGGTTCTTCGTCGGGCTGCGGCTCGCGGTCACCGCCTCCTGGCTGGGTCTCGTCGTGCTCGAACAGATCAACGCCACCAGCGGCCTGGGGTACATGATGTTCCAGGCCCAGAACTACGGCCGCACCGACGTCATCGCGGTCGGCCTGCTCATCTACGGCACCTTCGGCTTCGTCTCCGATCTCGTGGTGCGCCTGATCGAACGGAGGGCCCTCGCATGGCGACGCTCACTGAGCAACTGACCACCCCGCAGCAGTCCGGTGCCGCGGTGCGGATCGAGAACCTCACCCGCTCCTACGGTTCCCGCGTCGTCCTCGACGACCTGACCCTCGACATCGCGGCCGGACAGTTCGTGGCGCTGTTG
The DNA here is from genome assembly GCF_003696265.1 of Nocardia stercoris. GTDB lineage: Bacteria > Actinomycetota > Actinomycetes > Mycobacteriales > Mycobacteriaceae > Nocardia > Nocardia stercoris. The sequence continues at coordinate 207,166 of NZ_RFFH01000007.1, forward strand.
GGCCGCAGCGGATCCGGCAAGAGCACCCTGCTGCGTGCGCTGGCCGGACTCGACCACGACGTGCGCGGCGACGGCCGGCTCTCCGTGCCGGCCCGCGTCTCGGTGGCCTTCCAGGACTCGCGGCTGCTGCCGTGGAAACGCTTGGCCGACAACGTGATCCTGGGTTCACCGGGCGGCGCGGACGCGAAGCGCCGGGCGAGCGAGGTGATCGCCGAGGTGGGGCTCGGCGGCCGGGAACGGGCCTGGCCCAACCAGTTGTCCGGTGGCGAACAGCAGCGCGCGGCCCTGGCCCGCGCCCTGGTCAACGAACCCGAACTGCTGCTGGCCGACGAACCGTTCGGCGCGCTGGACGCGCTGACCCGGATCCGGATGCACGAGCTGCTGCGCGATCTGGTGCAGCGGCATCGGCCCGCGGTGCTGCTGGTCACCCACGACGTCGACGAGGCGATCGTGCTCGCCGACCGGGTGGTGGTGCTCGACAGCGGCGTGATCAGCCAGGACGTCACCATCGACCTGCCGCATCCGCGCGCGTACGGCGACCCGCAGCTGGCCGGCTACCGGCAGCGCCTGCTCGCCGCGCTGGGCGTGCGGCCCGGAACGCGGGAGTAACCGCACAGCGATCTCACAGCCGGCCCGAAGCACATCCACCCGAAAGCGCCAGGTGAGGCGCTCTAGGATCGGGGTGCTGCTCCTCCGCGGAGCAGAGCTTCGGGCCGGATCCGATTCGTCGTCGACCTCCCGATATCGCCCGACCGTCGAGGAGACCGATGACCACGTTCAACACCCTGCCGGCCCACATTCTGCTGGTGCATCTCATCGTGGTCCTCGCGCCGCTGACCGCTGTCCTCGCGATCGTGTGCGCCCTGTGGCCCGCCGCCCGCAAGGGACACCTGGTGTGGCTCACCTTGATTCTCGCGGTGCTCACCACTGTGCTGACCCCGATCACCACCCACGCCGGCGAATGGCTGTACAACCTGCGGCGCAGCGTCACCCCGATCCTGCGCGAGCACGCCGACCGCGGCGACACGATGATCTGGTTCTCCCTCGCGCTGCTGGTTGTGGCCGCCGCCCTCGCCGGGCTGAACGTCGCCGAACGCCGCGGCAAGGCTCTGCACCGGCTGGTGCCGATCGCGGTGGCCGTGCTCGCCGTGGTGGTCGGCGTGGCCTCGATCGTGCAGGTGTACCGCATCGGAGACAGTGGCGCACAGTCGGTCTGGGGCAACGAGATCTCGCACCTGCAGAACCCGCAACCGCACAACTAGGGACGGATCATGACCCGGCAGATGGTGCTCGTGTGCTGTGTGATCGCGATGATCGCCGTCATCGTCGGTGTGGACGCGGCGTTCTTCCGTCAGCACTTCTGGGAGCGGCTGATGGTGAACATCGGCATCGTCCTGGTGGTCGGTGCGTTCGTCCTGCGCTTCGTGCGCAAGTGAGCTTCAACGCTGCGGCTGGACGGAGATCTCGACGCAGCACTCGCCCGGGACGGGCACCAGCTCGGCGTGGATCGCGTCGGCGTCCAGACCGTGCACCAGACCGGCCACATAGGCGTAGTTGAGCCCGCACACCAGTTCCGGTGCCTGCGTGGCCAGCGGGTGGAACGGGCAGTTGCGCAGCCGAAGACAGGTGTCGTCGGTCTTGGCGGGCTCGAACCCCTGCTGGTCGAGTGTGTTCGCCACGATGCTGAGGGCGCGTTCGGCGCCGACCCGGTCGGTGTGCAGTTGCTCGCGCAGTTCCCGCCCGGTGCGGATGCCCTCGTCGGCGGCCACCCGGACCGTGGCGTCGCGGGCGTTCTCGTCACCCGATTCGGTGAGTACCGCCTGCATGAGGATCCGGGCCAGCAGGTCGTGGCGGCGTTCGGGCAGGCTCACCTGCACCTCGGTGTCGGTGGGCTCGTACACCCGGGAGGCGGGCCCGACCGGCCGGAGACCGACGTGCTCGTAGCGGGCCTGCAGCAGACCGGCTTCGACCAGACGGTCGAGATGGAAGGCGGCGAGCTCGAGGGAGATCCCGGCGTACTCGGCGACCTCGTCCCGAGTCATGGGACGGGCGAGCCGGCGGGCGAATCGGTACATGCCACGTCGTAGCTCGTTGCCGAGCGCGGCGACAGCGCTGATGGCCGCATCATCGGTCACAGATCCACAATAACGCCGTTTGTGTCGTTCGGAAGCGAACGGGTAATCCGGAGGTGTGCCGATATTCGACCGACCGGTCACGCGGCGGTGGTCGTCGTGACCGATGCGATGCGTCCGGCCAAACACCCGGTCAGCGCGGCTTTGGCCGGGCCGTACGGCCATCCGTTCCATCCGATCCTGGTGACCGTGCCGATCGGGGCGTGGGTGGCGAGTGTGGTGTTCGACCTCGCCTCGCACGTGGCCGGCGACGACGCCGCGTACCTCGCCCACGGCGCGCAATGGCTGATCGCCATCGGAGTGCTCGGGGCGCTCGCGGCGGCGACGGTCGGGTTCCTCGACCTGTTCACCATCCCGGCGGGTACGCCCGCATTCCGGACCGGGCTGGTCCACATGACGTTGAACCTGGCCGTCACCGTGGCGTTCGCCCTCGATTTCTGGTGGCGAGCCGCGGGGACCGATACCGGGCGCGCGGTCCCGGCCGGCCCGCTGGTTCTGTCGATCGTCGCGTTGGCGGTGCTGGGGGTCTCGGGTTATCTCGGCGGCAAACTCGCGTACCGGTACGGCGTGCGGGTCGCGGACGAGACCACCCAGGCCACCGGCTTCCGTCGCTGAATTCCCTTTCTCCCCTTCCTCATTCAGGAGTCATCATGGGCATCGCGGCTCTCGTCCTCTGGTTGCTCACCGCAGTCGGCGGATTCGTCCTGCTCGGTACCTGGATCGCCAAAGGCGGCGCGCACCAGCCCACCAACAGCCATCTGCCGCCCGCGGTGGTGTTCGGGCACTTCCTGCTGGCGGTGGTCGGGCTGATCCTGTGGATCATCTACCTCGCGGTCGACACGCGGGCCCTGGCGTGGATCTCGTTCGTCCTGCTCCTGCTGGTCGCGGTGCTCGGGCTGGGGATGTTCGTGCGCTGGCTGCCGGTCTACCGCGCCCGGGTCGAGGTCGACAGCGGCCCGCTGACCGCGACCTCACCTCCGGCCGAACGGAACTTCCCGGTCATGATCGTCGCCGGTCACGGCGTCTTCGCGGTCACCACAGTCGTGCTCGTCTTCCTCGCCGCGCTCGGCGTCGGGAGCTGAGTGGGAGCTGGGCTCTCGAATCCGCAGGGGTGCACACGGATTCGAGAGCCGTGGCCGGTCAGATTCGTTCGATGACGGTGGCGTTGGCCATGCCCGCGCCCTCGCACATGGTCTGCAGGCCGTAGCGGCCACCGGTCTGCTCCAGGTGGTTGACCAGCGTCGCCATCAGGCGGGTGCCCGACGCGCCGAGCGCGTGGCCCAGTGCGATCGCCCCGCCGCGCGGGTTCAGCGCGGCGGGGTCGACATCGAACTCGCGCGCCCAGGCCAGCGGCACCGGCGCGAACGCCTCGTTGACCTCGAAGGCGTCGATCTCGGCGATGCTCAGGCCGGAACGCTGCAGCACCTTGTGCGTGGCGGGGATCGGCCCGGTGAGCATGATCTCCGGGTCCGAGCCGACCACCGCGAAGCTGTGCAGCCGCGCCCGCGGCGTGAGGCCGAGAGCGGCGGCCTTCTCCTCGCTCATGATCAGGGCACCGGAGGCACCGTCGGTCAGCGGCGAGGAGTTGCCCGGCGTGATCACCCAGTCGATCTCGGGGTAGCGCGCGGAGAACTCGTCGGTGCGGAACGCCGCGTTCAGGCCGCCGAGTTTCGCCGCGGTGGTCGCGGCACGCACGGTCTCGTCGACGGTGTGCACCCGGCCGTCGGGCAGTGCGACCGGAATGATCTCCCGGTCGAAGCCGCCGGCGGCCGCGGTCGCCGCCGCGCGCTCGTGCGAGAGCGCGGAGAACTCGTCGAGCTGTTCGCGATCGAATTTCCAACGCGCGGCGATCAATTCGGCGCCGATGCCCTGGTGCGGCAGGCTGGCGAACCGCGCGGCCAGCGGCCCGTGCGGGTCACCGCCGGCGGCGGTGGCGGTACCCATCGGCACCCGGCTCATCGACTCCACGCCGCACGCGATCGCGATGTCGTAGGCACCGGCGATGACCCCCTGCGCCGCGAAATGCACGGCCTGCTGGCTGGATCCGCACTGGCGGTCGATGGTGGTGGCCGGAACCGATACCGGGAAACCGGCTTTCAGCAGCGCGGTGCGGCCGATATTGAGGGCTTGGTCGCCGGCCTGCCCGACACAGCCGGCGATCACGTCGTCGACCAGAGCCGGGTCGATGCCGGTGCGTTCGACGAGGGTGGACAGCACCGTCGCGAGCAGGTCGGCGGGGTGCACGCCGGACAGCGCGCCGCCCGGCTTCCCCTTGCCGGACGCGGTCCGGACGATGTCGACGATGACGGCGTTCGTCATATCGGTTGCCTTTCGGTGAGCGATGAGCGGTGTTCGCGCTCAACGGTTTCGGAGCGATTCACGACCCGGACGCGGGTCGCCTGCGTTCGAGGAAGGCGGTCACACCTTCGCGGTAGTCGGCGGAGGAGAGCAGCGGGAGCTGCTCGCGGGTCTCCCGCGCCAGGGCCGCGTCCAGGCCGGGCACGGTGGCCGCGTTGATCGCGGCCTTCGTCGCGGCCTGGGCCGCGCGCGGACCGGCCGCCAGCGCCGCGGCCCACTCCGCGACGGTCCGGTCGGTCTCGTCGGACACCTCGGCGATCAGCCCGACCGCCAACGCCTCCGTGGCGGGCAGCCGTTCGCCGCGCAACGCCAGGCGCATGGCCCGTGCCCGGCCCGCCGCGGCCGCGACGGTGAGGGTGGCGCCCCCGTCGGGCAACAGCCCGATGCCGGTGAACGGCAACAGGAAGAACGCCGTCCGCGCGGCGACCACCAGGTCGCAGGCGAACGCGATCGACGCGCCCACCCCGGCCGCGGCGCCCTCGACCGCCGCCAGCACGGGTACGGGGGCGTGCACGATGCCGCGGATGACGCGGTCGACGGCGGCCATCATGGCGGCGTCGCCGTTCGGATCGCTGCCGACCGGCACGTCGGGGTCGAGATCCGCACCGGCACAGAATGCTCCGCCGGCCCCGCTGATCACCACCGCGCCCACCGCCGGATCCGTGGTGACCCGGTGTAGGGCGTCGGCGAGCCGGCGCATCGCCGCGAGATCGAGTGCGTTGCGCCGCTGCGGGCCGTCGAGCCGCACGTGTGCCACCGGACCGTCCATGCGGGTCGTGACGGTGGTCATGACACCGCCACCACGCGGGTGCGCGGACTCATCGCGGCGCCATCCGGATCGCGCCGTCGAGCCGGATGGTCTCGCCGTTGAGCATGGGGTTGCGCACGATGGCGGCCACCAGGTCGGCGTATTCGGCGGGGTCGCCGAGCCGGCTCGGGTGCGGCACCTGGGCGCCGAGCGACTCTTGCGCCTTCTCCGGCAGCGAGCCCAGCAGCGGGGTCTTGAACAGGCCGGGGGCGATGGTGTTGACCCGGATGCGCAGCGACGCGAGGTCGCGGGCGATCGGCAGCGTCATGCCGACGACGCCGCCCTTGGACGCGGAGTAGGCGGCCTGCCCGATCTGGCCGTCGAACGCGGCGACCGACGCTGTGTTGACGATGACGCCGCGCTCCTCGCCGTCGGGGTCGTTGCCGGCCATGGCGGCCGCGGCGAGCCGGATGACGTTGAAGGTGCCGATCAGGTTCACCGAGATGATCTTCGAGAAGTCGGGCAGCGGGAACGGGCCGTTCTTGCCGACGGTCTTGACGGCGTTGCCGATTCCGGCGCAGTTGACCGCGACCGCCAGGGTGCCGGTCTCGTTCGCCAGCTCGACCGCCGCGCCGACGGCCACCTCGTCGGTGACATCGGCACCGGCGAAACGTACTGCGGTGCCGAGGGATTCGAGCGCGGTGCGGTCGGCGCCGGGCAGGTCGAGCGCGACCACCTCGGCACCCTCGGCGGCGAGCCGGGCGACCGTGGCGAGGCCGAGTCCGGACGCACCGCCGGTGACGAGCGCGGTTTTTCCGTGCAGCTGCATGATGTTCCTTTCCTGGCGCGGGTTCGCGCACGTTTCACTGAGCGCTCGCTAAGTAGGTACGCTGTGGAGCGTCCAATCACTGCGAGCAGAGGGGTCGAGTTGACGGAGGCGGTAGCGGCGACGACGGCCGGCGGGTCCGATTGGCGGAACTACCCGCCCTTGGCACTGCCGCCGATCCTGCGAGTGACGCTCGCCCACATCGTCGAGCACGGGTACGACTCGACGACCGTGCGCACCATCGCGCGCGAGGTCGGGGTCACGGTCCCGGCGCTCTACTACCACTTCGAGAACAAGCAGGCGATCCTGGTCGCCCTGTTCGACCACGCCGTGTCGATCATCACCTCGCACATCGACGCGGCGCTCGCCGAGGCCGGCGACGACCCGGTCCGGCGCTTCAGCCTCATGGTGGAGGCGCTCGCGCTGTACATGGCGCTGCACCGCGATCTGGCGTTCATCGACTCCGAGCGGCGGGCACTGTCCCCGGACAACCTGAAAAGCTATGTCCAGCACCGGGACCGGGTCGAGCAGCAGCTGCGGGAGAGTATCGAGGCCGGCGTGGCGGCGGGCGAGTTCCGCACGGGCGACCCGGAGGGCTGCGGCCGCGCGATCCTGTCCATGTGCCAGGGCATCGCCGGCTGGTTCCGCGCCGACGGCCCCGACGCCGCGGAGGACGTCGCCCGCCGGTACGTCGCGATCGCCTTGGCGACGGTCCAGTACACGGGCGCCTGACCGCGGGGCGGTGCCACCGCTGGCGGGGCGCGGTCCGGGCGTCATCGCCCGGCGCCGATGATTCGGCTGAACTCGACCACGGCCACCTCCGCACAACCCACTTAGCGAGCGCTCAGTCAATATAGATCGAGCTCCCGAGCCGACGCAACCACGGGCGTCGGTGGAATATCTAGCGCTCGCTAAGTAGCTTCTGGTAAGAACATCTCGAGTGCGCCAGATCGAGCCGAGGAGCCGAAACACCCGTGCACACCGAGAAGGACCGGCCTCCCGCCGGTATCACCGACCGGCAACTACAGGCGGTCGAAGCGTGGATGACCGGCCAGGGGCTGGGCTCCGGCCCGATCACCGGGGTGCGCCCCCTCGGCGGCGGAACCCAGAACATCATGGCCACCTTCGAACGCGAAGGACGCCGCTACGTGCTGCGGCGCGGCCCGCGCCACCTGCGCCCGCGCAGCAACGACGCCATCCTGCGCGAGACCCGCATCCTGGGCGCCCTGCGCGACACCGCCGTCCCCCACCCGCGCCTGATCTCCTGCTGCACGGACCCCGGCCTGCTCGACGGTGCCGTCTTCTACCTCATGGACCCGGTGGCCGGCTTCAACCCGAGCCTCGAACTACCGGCGCTGCACGCGGGCGATCCCGGCGTCCGCGCCGAAATGGCGCTGAGCATCGTCGATTCCCTGGCACTGCTGGGCACCGTCGACTATCGGCAGGTCGGCCTGGAGGGCTACGGCAAGCCGGACGGATTCCTGGAACGTCAAGTGCCCCGGTGGATGTCGGAGCTGGAGTCCTACCGGCAGTTCGAGGGCTACGGCGACCGGACCGTTCCCGGTGTCGAACGGGTCGCGCGGTGGCTGACCCGGAACCGGCCCACGGCCTGGCAGCCCGGAATCATGCACGGCGACTTCCACTTCGCCAACGTCATGTTCGAGCGGACCTCGCCGCGGGTCGCCGCGATCGTCGACTGGGAGATGTCCACCATCGGCGACCCGCTGCTCGACCTGGGCTGGCTGCTGGCCACCTGGGAACTACCCGACGCCCCAGGCATTTTCGGCGGCGCCTTCATGAAATCCGGTGGCCTGCCCGAACCCGGCGCCCTGGTCCGCCGCTACGCCGAACAGTCGGCCCGCGACCTGACCGCGATCGACTGGTACGTGGTGCTCGCCTGTTTCAAGCTCGGAATCGTGTTGGAGGGCAGCCACGCCCGCGCGATCGCCGGTCTGGCCTCCCCCGAGACCGGCGCCGAACTGCACACCGCCACCCTGCGCCTCTTCGAACGCGCCCTGCGAACAATGGACGGAAACCCATGATCGATTTCAGTATCCCGTCGGACACCGCCGCCCTGCGCGACGAGATCCGGTCCTTCGTCATCGACGAGATCGTCCCCTTCGAGACCGATCCGCGGCTCACCCAGCACGGACCCACCGACGAATTGCGTTCGGAACTCGTCGAACTCGCGCGCAAGCGGGGCCTGCTCACCTTCCAGGCGCCGGCCCGGTTCGGTGGCCGGGAGCCCTCGCACCTGGACCAGGCGGTGCTGTACGAGGCGGCCGGCTGGTCGACGCTGGGACCGATCGCGCTGAACTGCGCGGCGCCCGACGAAGGCAACATGTATCTGCTCGGCAAGGTCGCGACCGAGGAACAGGCCGAGGAGTACCTGCGCCCGGTGATCGACGGACGGCAGCGGTCGGTGTTCGCCATGACCGAACCCTTCGGTGCCGGTTCGGATCCCGGCCAGCTGGCCACCACGGCGGTCTTCGACGGCGAGAACTACACGATCACCGGCACCAAGTGGCTCATCACCGGGGCGACCGGGGCGAAGACGTGGATCATCATGGCCGACGTGCAGGCCAACCCGCACGGTCCCGCCGGGCCCACCCTGTTCCTGTGCGACGGCGACCATCCGGGCATCGTGATCGAGCGGGTCATGAACACCATGGACCGTAACTACGTCGAGGGCCACGGCGTCGTCGCGCTGGAGGGCGTGGTGCTGCCGCCGGCCGCGGTGCTCGGCGAGGTGGGGCAGGCGCTGCGGTACGCGCAGCTGCGGCTGGCACCCGCGCGGCTCACCCACTGCATGCGCTGGCTCGGCGCGGCCGAACGCGCGCACTCGATCGCGGTCGACTACGCGCGCACCCGGACCGCGTTCGGCAAGCCGATCGGCGAACACCAGGGCGTGTCGTTCATGTTGGCGGACAACGAGATCGCGCTGCAGCAGTCTCGCCTCGCGATCTGGTGGGCGTGCTGGCACCTGGACCAGGGGGCCAAGGGCCGGCACGAGAGTTCCATGGTCAAGGCCGTCGTGTCCGAGGACCTGTTCCAGGTCGCGGACCGCTGCGTCCAGATCCTCGGTGGCATGGGCATTTCCGACGAGACCCCGGTCGCCATGATCTTCCGCGACATCCGCGCCTTCCGGCTCTACGACGGGCCCACCGAGGTGCACAAGTACGCGATCGGCCGGCAGGCGCTGCGCGGACGCGGCGCGTAGCCGATAGGTGTTACTGCCGGGCGCGGCGGTACCGCTCGATGAGCGCGTTGGTCGAACTGTCATGGCCCAGTTGCTGTTCGGTGTTCAGTTCGGCGACGATCCGCGTCGCCAGCGACTTGCCCAGTTCGACGCCCCACTGGTCGAACGAGTTGATGTTCCAGATCCAGCCCTGGGTGAACACCTTGTGCTCGTAGAGGGCGATCAGCCGGCCCAGCGCATACGGCGTGAGGTCGGCCAGCAGCAGGGTGTTGCTCGGCCGGTTGCCGGGGAAATCGCGGTGCGTCCCCGCGCCGGCCGCAGGCCGGCCGATGGCCAGGGCCTCGGTCTGGGCGAACAGGTTGGCCATCAGCAGATCGTGGTGGCCGGGTAGATCGTGGTGCGGCCGCAGCACGCCGATGAAGTCGGACGGCACGAAAACGGTTCCCTGATGCAGCAATTGGAAGAACGCGTGCTGGCCGTTGGTGCCGGGCTCGCCCCACACGATCGGGGCGGTGCCCACCGCGACCGGGGTGCCGTCGCGGCGGGCCGACTTGCCGTTGCTCTCCATCTCCAGCTGCTGCAGGTAGGCGGGAAACCGCGACAACCGCTGGTCGTACGGCAGCACCGCGTGGGTCTGCGCGTCCCAGAAGTTGCGGTACCAGATGCCGAGCAGGCCGAGCAGTACCGGCATGTTGCGATCCAGTGGCGCGGTGCGGAAATGCCGGTCCATGGCGTGCGCGCCGGCGAGCAGCTGCCGGAAGTTGTCGGGCCCGATCGCGATCATCACCGACAGCCCGATCGCCGACCACAGCGAATACCGGCCGCCGACCCAGTCCCAGAATTCGAACTTGTGCGCCGGATCGATCCCGAACGCGGCGACCGCGCGGTCGTCGGCCGAGACCGCCACGAAATGCTGTGCCACCGCGTCGGAATCGTCGACGAAGTCGAGCAGCCACTCGCGCGCCGCATAGGCGTTGGTCAGTGTCTCCACGGTCGTGAAGGTCTTCGACGACACCACGAACAGGGTGGTCTCGGGGTCGAGTTCGTCGAGTACCCGCGTCAGGTCGTGGCCGTCGACATTGGAGACGAAGCGCAGATCGATGGTGGGCGTGGCGAATTCGCGCAGCGCCTGGTAGGCCATGGCCGGGCCCAGATCCGAGCCGCCGATCCCGATGTTGACCACGGCGCGGATCGGTTTCCCGGTCGCCCCGAGCCGGGCGCCCGAGCGCACCGCGGTGGCGAACGCGCTCATCCGGGCCAGCACCGCCTCGACGGCCGCGGACTGCGGCAGCCCGGCGCCGGCGGGGGCGCGCAGCGCGGTGTGCAGTGCGGCGCGATCCTCGGTCACGTTGACGTGGTCGCCGGCGAACATCGCCTCGATGCCCGTGCTCAGCTGCCGCTGTTCGGCGAGCCGCACGAGCAGCTCCAGTGTCCGTGCGGTGACGAGGTTCTTCGAATAGTCGAGGACCAGACCGTCGTCCTCGATCGTCAGCTCGGGCCCGCGCCGCGGGTCGGCGGCGAACAGGTCGGCGATCCGGGTGCCGGTCAGATCGTGTCGGTGGGAGTGCAGTTCGGCCCACGCGGGCAACGCGGTCGCGGTCATGCCGGGACCGCCGCGCCGCATGCTTGCGCGGAAACGCGCAGTAATCTGGTGGCCGATCTGCTCGAAATCAGGCAAAGCATGCGCGAAATCATGCAGATTTACTCGCTAGTAGTCAATGCCTGCACGGATTCGAGTACGCTCGGGCACCTAGACTCGTGGTGCTGTCCAACGCTGCAGGGAGGTAACCGTGCTCGCCAGCGCCCGTCGGCGGGTGATTCTCGACCGGCTGATCGCCGACGGCTACGTCGAGGCCAAGGACCTGGCCCGGGTACTGGGCGTCGATGCCTCCACCGTCCGCCGCGACCTCGACGCGCTGGCGCGGGACGGGCAGATCCAGCGGACCCACGGTGGCGCCCGTCCGATGCCGGGCGTCACCACCGACCTGCCCTACGAGGTGAAGCGGATGTCGCACGCGGCGGAGAAGACCGCCGTCGCCCGCGCGGTCGCGGCGCGGGTGCGCGACGGGGACAGCGTCGTACTCGACAGCGGCTCGACCACCTATCAGGTCGCGGTGGCACTGCGCAACCACACCGGCCTGACCGTCATCACCAACGACCTGCGGATCGCCGAATACGTTGCGGGACTGAACCGTTTCCGCCTGCTGGTGACCGGCGGCGAACTGCTCGGCTCGGTCTACACCCTCGCCGGCGACCGGACCGTGGATTTCCTGCGCGGCTACGCCGCGACCTGGGCCGTGCTCGGCGCCGACGCCGTCGACGCGACCGCCGGCATCACCAACACCAACACCCTCGAGGTCCCGGTCAAACAGGCCATGATCGCTGCGGCCGCAACGACATTCGTCGTCGCCGACAGCTCCAAGTTCGGCCACCGCGCGCTGGCCAAGGTCGCCGATATCGACGAGATCGACACCCTGGTCACCGACGCCGGGCTCGGCGCCGAGCACGCGGAACCGTTCGGCGCCCGCCTGCTCCGCGTCGGCGACTGACGCCCGCCGTCAGTTCCGCTGCAGCTCCTGGGCGAGCATCACGAGAATGCCGCTGGGACCACGGACATAGGTGAGCTTGTAGATGTCCTGGTAGTTCGCCACACCGCGCAGCGGGTGACAGCCGTGCTTCGCGGCGATCGCGAGTGCCGCGTCGATGTCGTCGACCGAGAACGCGACCCGGTGCATGCCGATCTCGTTGGGCAGCGTCGGTTCGGTCTCGATCGCCGCGGGATGGATGTATTCGAAGAGCTCCAACCGCCCCTGACCGTCCGGGGTCTGCAGCATCGCGATCTTCGCGTGGTTGCCGTCGAGACCGACTGCGGTGTCGGTCCATTCGCCGCTGACGGTGTCACGGCCGACGACCGTGAGACCGAGGTCGGTGAAGAAGGCGATCGCCGCGTCGAGGTCGCGGACGGCGATGGCGACGTTCTCGAGTTTGATGGCCATGCGCTACAGGCTACCGACCGGCCTGCGGGTCGGGCCGGGCGCCGACGATGCGCAGGGCGAGGTCGACGTAGTAGTCGCCGATCTGTTCCGGCGTCCACGCACCGTCGTCGCGATACCAGCGGGCCAGATCGATGCCCAGCGAGAGCAGGGCCGCGGCGGCCATGTGCGAGTTCGGATTGTCGAAATCGCCGGTGGCGATGCCGCGCTCGAGCAGCGCCCGCAGCTCGCCGTCGATCCGCTGCCGGATCTCCCGGATCTCCTCGCGATGCTGCGGACCGAGCGCCGCGAGTTCGTAGTTGATCACCCGGGCGACAGTGTGTTCGCGGGCGTGATGGATCGCGAAATCGCGCATCACCGCGATCAATTGGCCGGTCGGGTCGTCCGCACTGGCCACGGCGGCGCGGACCTGGGCCAACGACTCCAGATGACCGGTCCGCGAAATCTGGTACAGCAGCTCCTCTTTGGAGCGATGGTGGACGTAGATCGCGGCCGAGCTCAGCCCGGCGACGGACGTGATGTCCCGGGTCGTGGAGCCGTGGAAGCCGCGCTCGGCGAACGCGGTCACGGCCGCCTGCAGCAGCCGTGCCCGGGTGTCGTCCGCGCGCGAGCGGTCTCCGGTGTCGGTCACGGCTCGGTCAGCCCTTGCGACCCCAGGACGGGTCCCGGCGGCGCAGCTCCAACTGCGCGATGGTGCGCTTGTGCACCTCGTCGGGTCCGTCGGCCAGCCGCAGCGTGCGCAGGTGCGCGTACATGCTCGCGAGCGGGAAGTCGTCGCTGACCCCACCGCCGCCGTGCACCTGGATCGCCCGGTCCACCACCTTCAGCGCCACCTGCGGCGCGGCCACCTTGATCGCCGCGATCTCCGTGCGGGCGGCCTTGTTGCCGACGGTGTCCATGAGATGCGCGGCCTTCAGGGTCAGCAGCCGGGCCATGTCGATCTCGATCCGCGACTCGGCGATCCAGTCCTGGATATTGGCCCGATCCGCAAGCGGCGCACCGAACGTCGTGCGGGCCTGCGCCCGGTCGATCATGAGATCGAGGGCGCGTTCGGCTATGCCGATCGCGCGCATGCAGTGGTGGATGCGGCCGGGCCCGAGGCGGGACTGGGCGATCAGGAATCCGGCGCCCTCCCCGGCGAGGACCGCGCTGCTCGGCACCCGCACGTCCTCGAAGACGACCTCCGCGTGGCCCTCCCGGTCCTGGTAGCCGAAGACCGGCAGGTTGCGGACCACCGTGATACCCGGGGTGTCCATCGGGACGACCAGCATCGACTGCTGCCGGTGTACCGGCGCATCCGGGTCGGTCTTGCCCATCACGATCAGGACCCGGCAGTTGGCGTGCAAGGCGTTGGAGGTCCACCACTTCCGGCCGTTGAGGACGTAGTGGTCGCCGTCGCGTTCCATCCGCAGCTCGATGTTCGTGGCATCGGAACTGGCGACCGCCGGTTCGGTCATGGCGAACGCGGAGCGGATGGTGCCCTCCAGCAAGGGCTGCAACCACTCCCGCTGCTGCTCTTCGGATCCGAACAGGGTGAGGACTTCCATGTTCCCGGTGTCGGGCGCATTGCAGTTGGTGGCCTCGGGCGCGAGTTCCGCACTGCGGCCCATGATCTCGGCCAGCGGCGCGTACTCGCTGTTGGTCAGGCCCGGCCCCCACTGCGGGTGCGGATGGAACAGATTCCACAGGCCGCGCTCGCGCGCGGCCGCCTTGAGTTCCTCCAGGACGGGCGGATGGAAGTGCGGGTCGCCGGCGGCCGCCATCTGCTCGTGGTAGACCCGCTCGGCCGGGTAGACGTGCTCGTCCATGAAGGTGAGCAAGTCGTCGCGGTAGCGGGCGGCGCGGTCGGAGAGCTCGAACATCGTTGTCCCTCAATTCTCGTCGGTCAGGGCCGCGATCCCGGCCCGTAGCAGCGGGTCGACCATCGCGCCGATGGTTTCGAAGCCGTCACCCACGGTCTTGCCCTGCAGGTGCCGGTAGTGGATGCCTTCGGCGATCACGGCGAGCTTGAACGAGGCCAGCGCGATGTAGAACCCGATCCGGCTCAGGTCGCGCCCGGAGCGGCGCGCGTACCGGTCCAGGACTTCGGCTTCGGGCAGGATGCCCGGCGCGGTGGTGGCGTCGTTGGCGCCGGGCATGCCGAGGTCGCCCGCTCGCTGATAGACCACCATCAGGCCGAGGTCGGTCAGCGGATCGCCGAGGGTGCTCATCTCCCAGTCGATCACGGCGGTGATCCGGTCCGCGTCGTCGACGAGCACGTTGTCGAGCCGGTAGTCGCCGTGCACGATCCCCGTCGGCGACTGCGGCGGTTGATGTTTCGCGAGCAACGCGTGCAGTTCGTCGGCGGCGGGCAGGTCGCGGGACCGGGAGGCGTCGAGTTGCTTGCGCCAGCGCCTGACCTGACGTTCCAGGAATCCGTCGGGCCGCCCGAATTCACCGAGACCCACTGCCTGCGGGTCGACCCGGTGCAGCGCGGCGAGCGTGTCGACCACCTCGGCCGAGATCGCCGCGGTGCGGTCGGGTCCCAGCGGGACGAGTTCGGCCGCGGCCCGGTACGGGATGCCGGGCACGAGTTCCATGACATAGAAAGGCGCACCGAGGATTTCGGGGTCCTCGCACAGCGCGTAGGTCGCCGGGACGGGCACCTCGGTATCGCGCAGGGCGGTCATGACCCGGTACTCGCGGCCCATATCGTGCGCGGTGGCCAGGACGTGCCCCAGCGGCGGCCGCCGCACGATCCAGGCCGATTTGCCGTCGGTGACCTCGAAGGTGAGATTGGATCGCCCGCCGGCGATGAGCTGCCCGCGCAGCGGCCCGGCCACGAGTCCCGGCCGCGCCTCGGCCAGCCAGGTGGCGAGGCGGTCCGGATCCAGCCCCGGTGTTGCGTCCACAGCGCGGTCCTTTCGGCGGTGTGCGGCGGAAGTCTCACACCCCATAGGCTACTAAGCGCTTGATAACCTACCCCGGGCCGCCTGCCCAAGCGGCCCGGTTGCGCGAATTCGACCCCTCGACGACGGTCGCGGGCGGTTCCCAGAGGTATACCAAGCAAGCGCTTGGTTGTATGGTCGGGTGCGTGACCGTCACCCGGTGCACCACCGGGACCCACGACGGTGAGTGCAGGAGGTGCCGGAGATGCGAACCCTCGAATGTGATGTCGACGAGGCGTGGATCGACGTCAACGACCACATGAACGCCCAGTACTACGGAATCCTGGTGTACCGCGCACACGCCGCGTTCACCGAGATGATCGGGCTGGGCGACGACTACGTACACACGACCGGCTTCGGGAAGATGGTCGTCCAGGGCGCGATGACCTACGAACGTGAGGTGCGCCGCGGGGCGCGGCTGGCCGTCGACTCCTGGCTGCTGGGCCTGGACGCCAAGCGACTGCACTTCTTCCACGAGCTGCGCGTGCTCGAGACCGGTGTGCGGGCCGCGGCATTCGAACAGCTGGACCTGCACGTCGACCTCGGCACCCGCCGGACCGCGCCGATGCCCCCGGAGGTCGTCGCACGGCTCGAACACTTCTCCGCGCAACAGTGTGCGGCCGGCCGGCCCGACGGTGTGGGCCGCACGATCCAGCTGCCGCGGAACTGACTGCCCACGCGAGAACCCCTGGGCCGAAGGCTGATTCGCGGGCCGGGGTTCTCGCGCTCGCGGCTCAGGCGCCGAACACCCGGCGTTCGACCCGGGCGACGACCCTCGGGTAGAGCTTCGGGAACAGCCGCACGAACAGGTCGACGGTCTTCGCGTCGCGGCCGACGCGGATGCGCGGGGACCCCGCCGCGACGCCGTCGAGAATGACGGTGGCCGCGGTGGCGGCCGGCATCCGCAGCAGCTTCTGGTTGTAGATATCGGAGCGGCGGCGCTGGGCCGCGGTCGGTTCGATCCCGTTCTGCTCGGCGATGGCGGCGTTCGACGCGATATTGGTCTTGACGCCGCCGGGGTGGACGGTGGTCACCCGGACCGGGTGGCGGCCCGCCAGCATCTCGGTACGCAGCGATTCGGTGAAACCGCGGACACCGAACTTACTGGCGCAGTACGCACTCAGCGTCGGCTGGCCCAGATAGCCGTTGAGGCTGGAGATATTGACCACGTGGCCGTCGCCGGATGCGATCAGGTGCGGCAGGAACGCCTTGGTCCCGTTGATCACGCCGAACAGGTTCACCCCGAGAACCCGGTCGTAGACCTCGAAGTCGTTGTCCAGCACGCAGAGTCCGTCGCCGGAGATCCCGGCGTTGTTGTACACCTGGTGGACGACACCGAAATGGGCGCGGACGTCGTCGGCGTAGCCGAGGACCGCGTCCCGGTCGGTGACATTCAGTGTCGCGCTGTGGATCTCGGCACCCAGCGCCCGCACCTGCTCGGCTGTCCCGGCCAGGCCCTCGGTGTCGACGTCGGAGGCCGCGATCCGAGCGCCGCGGCGCGCGAGCTCGAGGGCCAGGGCGCGCCCGATGCCGGATCCGGCTCCGGTGACGACAGCGACTTTCCCGGTGAACGAGGTCATGGACGAACTCCTACGGATCGAGCGAAAGGTGTTGTGCGCCGGAGAGTACCGGTCACGCGTGGGCCGACTCGGCCTGCCGCGCCGGGCGGGCGTCCGGCATGCGGTCGAAGTGCAGTTCGGGGTCGAGGACGTCGGCCGCCCGCAGGATGCGGACGTCGTCCTGGTAGTTCATCGAGGTCCGCCACGGCATCCGGTCGCCCTGGCTGGGCAGGGACCGGACCGCGCGCTGAATGTATCCCGCCGCGAAGTCCAGGAACGGGCGCTTCGGCATCGCCGGGTCCGCGGGCTCCGCGCGGACCACCCGGTAACCGTGTGCGTCCATGTGCGCGATCAGCCGGCACAGGTGCTCGCACAGCAGCCCGATCTTGAGCGTCCACGACGAGTTGGTGTAGCCGATGGCGTAGGCGAAGTTGGGGACGCCGGAGAGCATGAGCCCCTTGAACGCCACCGTCTCCGACAGCTGGACCGCCCGGCCGTCGACCGTCAACTCGACGCCGCCGAAAGTCTGCACGTTCAGGCCGGTCGCGGTGACGATGATGTCGGCCTCGAGGTGGCGGCCCGACTCCAGCAGGATGCCGGTCTCGGTGAAGGTGACGATCCGGTCGGTGACCACCGACGCCGTACCCTGCCGGATGGCCCGGAACAGATCCCCGTTCGGGACCGTGCACAGCCGCTGCTCCCACGGGTTGTACGGCGGGTTGAAGTGCTCGTCGACCGGATACCCGGCGGGCAGCCGATCGGCGTTGAGCTTGCGGATGACGCGCCGTGCCGCCCGCGGATATTTCTGGCAGAAGCGCCACACCAGCGCCTGCTGGGCGATGTTCTTGCGGCGGGCCCACGCGTAGCCGCGCTCGTCGCCGAGCAACTGCCGCAACCGGTTCGCGATCGGGTCCCGCTTCGGGATCGGCAGGACGTAGGTCGGGGTCCGCTGCAGCATGGTGACGTGCCCGGCGGTGTCCGCCATCGCCGGAACCATGGTCACCGCGGTGGCGCCGCTGCCGATGATCACCACGCGCTGCCCGGTGTAATCGAGATCGGCGGGCCAGTGCTGCGGGTGGACGACGGTGCCGCGGAAGCGATCCCGGCCGGGGAACTCCGGGGTGTAGCCCTCGTCGTAGCGGTAGTAGCCGCCGGCGCAGAACAGCCAGCCGGCGGTCAGGTCGAACCGCGCACCGGTGTCGGCCCGTTCGACGGTGACCGTCCAGCGTGCCTCGGCCGACGACCACGCCGCCCCGACGACCCGGTGGTGGTAGCGGATGTGACCGTCGATCCCGTTCTCGGTGGCGGTCTCGCGCAGATACGCGAGGATACGGTCGCCGTCGGCGATCGACTCCTCGTCCCGCCACGGCTTGAACTCGTAACCGAAGGTGTGCAGGTCGGAGTCGGAGCGAATTCCCGGGTACCGGAACAGATCCCAGGTGCCGCCCAGGCCCGCGCGGGCCTCGAGGATCGTGAAACTCTTGTGCGGCAGCATGGTTCGCAGATAGCGGGCCGCGCCGATTCCGGAGATGCCGGCGCCGACGATCAGGACGTCGACGTGTTCGACGGACTCCGCGCCGGCGGACGACCGGTCGGTGGGCTGAGTGGTCTGCATGGGGGCTCTCCTCGGATCCGACTCCGCGTCTTTGGGCAGCGACGCGACCTGTGACTCGAGTCTCGGCCATCGAGGCAGGCCTGTACTACAGCAAACAGAACCAGGATCATCGAAGCATGGTGCAAGATGCTGCACGGCCGGTGAGCTGGCCCACTCCCGGACCCGACGTCCTCGCCCTGCTCCGGCAGGCGGCCGAGCTGGTGCTGGCAGCGCCCGCGCAATGGCTCGAGCAACTGCACGAAGCCTCCTTCGCCGGGGAACGGATGCGCCCGGTCGCCGAGGATCCCGCGCTCGCAGCGGCGGTCCGGCGCGTGAACGAGGCCAACGTGCGGCACTGGGCGAACGCCAACGTGAGCGACCCCGGCCGCCGGGTGCCGCCCAATGTCGGCCCCGAGGCGCTCTCGGCGGCCCGGGACCTGGTGCGCCGGGGCCTGGACGAGAGCTCACTGGACGCCTACCGCACCAGCTACACCGTGGTGTGGAAATACCTCATGGACATCTGTTTCACGCTCACCGACGATCACCGGCAGCTGCGCGAACTGCTCGAACTGGCGGCCCTGTCGGTCTCCACCTTCATCGAGGACACCGTCTCGGCCGTCACGGCGCGCATGCAGACCGAACGAGCGGACCTCGTCGGCGGCACCCACGCCGAACGCCGGGCCACCGTGTCGCTGCTGCTGGAGGGCGCGCCGATCCGGCGCTCCCAAGCCGAGTCCCAGCTCGGCTATCGCCTGACCGGCCCGCACACCGCCGCCGTGGTGTGGGCGCCGACCCCCAGCGCCGCCGGGAACCTGGAGACGGCGGCCGAACTGCTGATGGAGGCCGGCGGCGCGGTGCACCGGCTCACGATCGTGGCCAGTGCCGCGGCGTTGTGGCTGTGGCTGCCGGTCGACGCCGCGATCGACCCGGAACCGGTGACGGCTGGTCTCGCCGCGATCCCCGGCGTCCAGGTCGCGGTGGGCCGGCCCGGCGTGGACCTCGACGGGTTCCGGCGCAGCCACCTCGACGCGCTGGAGACCCAGCGCATGCTCGCCCGCATCCCGGCCCGGCGCCTGGCCCGGTACGAGGACATCCAGTTGGTGTCGGTACTGGCCGCCGATCCGATTCGCGCCCGCGAATTCGTCGCCGACACCCTGGGTGCGCTGGCGCAGGCCGAGCCCGAAGTGATCGAGGCGGTCACCGTGTATCTGGAGACACAGTGCAGCACCACCCGCACCGCCGCCCGGCTCTACACCCACCGCAATACGGTGGTGCGCCGCCTGACCCGGGCCGACGAACTGCTGCCGCGCCCGTTGGCGGCCAACGTGATCGCGGTCGGCGCGGCCCTCGAGGCGCTGCGCTGGTTCCGCTGACCCGACTCCGGCTGTGACCGGCTGCACATAATCCGCACGCGAGCGCGTATTCAAGCCCACAGCGACAAAATGCGCGCCCGGGAGGTGGAATTAAGTACCGTGGCGGCATGCAACTCTCCCGGTTCTCCGATCTCGGCCTGCGTGCGATGATGCGGCTGGCGGTCAGTAGCAGCGCCGAGGAGCGGGTCACCACGAAAATCATTGCTCGCCAAGTGAACGCGTCCGAACATTACGTGGCGAAGGCGGTCTCCAAGCTGGTCGACCTCGGTCTGGTCGATTCGCATCGCGGGCGCAGCGGCGGCATATTCCTCACCACGCGCGGCCGGTCGGCCACCGTCGGTGAGATCGTTCGGGGCTTGGAGGGCGCGGCCGAGGTCGTGGAATGCGATGGTGACCATCCGTGTCCGTTGTCGGCCGCGTGCCGGCTGCGGCGGGTTCTCGACCAGGCCCAGGAGGAGTTCTATCGCCATCTGGACGGGTACTCGCTGGACGATCTGGTGAATCCGCAGCTGCGGAAGATACTGCATCTGTCCGCGCGATGAACCATTACCGCCCGGGGTGACCCAGGCGGTAAAAACCGCAAATTCTCGCGTAATATAAACCACGGCTGTGGAATTGGATTACCGGCGACGGAAATAGTTACGGTGGAATTCGTTCGGCGCCCGGCGCCGGAGATTTCTTTGCTCGTGAGGAGACCACCATGACAACGATGTCGACCCCCGCACCCGCCGTCGCGGAACTCGAAGAACACCATGCGGAGATCGTGCGCGCCACCCTGCCGCTCGTGGCGGCCGGCATCGGCGAGATCACCGCGGAGTTCTATCGCCGGCTGTTCGCTGCGCACCCGGAGTTGTTGCGGGACAAGTTCAATCGCGGCAATCAGGCGCAGGGCGAGCAGCAGCGGGCACTGGCCGCGTCGATCGCCACCTACGCCGCGCACCTGGTCGATCCCGCCCTGCCGCATCCGCGGGAACTGCTGTCCCGGATCGGGCACAAGCACGCGTCGCTGGGGGTGGTGCCGCAGGAGTATCCGATCGTGCACGAGCACCTGTTCGGGGCGATCGTCGCGGTGCTCGGCGCCGATGTGGTGACCGCGGAGGTCGCGGCGGCCTGGGACCGGGTGTACTGGCTGCTCGCCGACACCCTGATCGGCTTCGAGCGCGAACTGTACGACGCGGCCGGTGTGGCGCCCGGCGACGTGTTCCGCGAGGTGGTGGTGGTCGAGCGGATCGACGACCCCTCCGATGTGGTCACCTTCGTGGTGGAGTCCGCCGATCCGGCCCGTCCGCTGCCGGAAGGGGTTGCAGGACAGTACATCTCGGTCGGCGCCGAGCTGGCCGACGGTGCCCGGCAGCTGCGGCAGTACAGCCTGGTCGACGCGCGCGGCCCCGGCCGCCAAGCGTTCGCGGTGCGGCACGTGCCTGCCGACGGCGAGCGGCCGCCCGGCGCGGTGTCGACCTGGCTGCACCTCGAGGTCCACGTCGGCGACCGGCTGCAGGTCACACTTCCGTTCGGCGACCTCACCGTCGACCCGGACGCCGCCGGACCGCTGGTCCTGATCTCGGCGGGCATCGGCATCACCCCGATGCTGGGCATTCTCGGCCACCTGCACCGGTCCGGGTCCAACCGCGCGGTCACCGTCCTGCACGCCGACCGCTCGCAGCGCGCGCACCCGCTGCGCCGCGAGCAGCGCGCCCTGGTCGCCGCGCTCCCCCATGCCGAGCTGTCGGTCTGGTACGAGCAGCCCGCGGCAGGCGCGCACACCGGCACGATCACCATGCACGCCCTGGGTCTGCCCGCCGATGCCGACTACTACCTGTGCGGCGGTACCGGATTCCTGCAGGCGATGCGCGCCCAGTGCGACGCGGCAGGCGTTCCCCGCGACCGGGTGCACTACGAGCTGTTCGCCCCGAACGACTGGCTGCTCGACCACTGATCCGGCGCGACCCGCAGGCGGCGGCGACCGGGTTCGCTGCCGCCTACGCCCGCGACACGCATCGGTCGGTCCGGCCCGACGGTTATCCAGGTTTCGTCGGCCACCCAGCGGCCGCCGATGTCACCGCCGCGCTCCGCAGGGTGTTCGATGCGTGACGAACGACCCGCGAGCAGCCTCGAAAGTGCCTGCGCGACGGCAGTATTGCCAGGTGCCGATCTAGCCGGTGACCCGGCTCGCCAGCGCCTCGGCGACCGCGGTGTTCCCCGCCGGCAACGGGTGCAGTGTGATCGGCTGCCCGATGTCGGGCGGGTTCACGTCGGCGACCCACGGTTCCGGCGCACACAATCCGTGCCCGGCGGTCAGCGCGCGCACGTCGAGGAACTCGGCGCCCAGTAGTCCGGCGGCCTCGCGCTGGGCCTTGTCGAGCCAGTCGAGGTAGCCGGTCATCGGGGCGTAGGGCACGGGGATCGAGACCGGGCCGACCTTCTGGCACAGGGTGGTGGTGCCCGGCGCCTGCTCCTCGGGGTAGCCGACCAGCACGATGCGAGCGTTCGGCGCGTAGTAGCGGATGTAGTCGACGACCTTGCGCATGCGGTCCGCGAACGCGGTCCCGGTGATGCCGTGGTCGTCGGTCACCCAGGTCTGGTCGGTGTCCAGGCACGACAGGTCGAAGCCGTCGCACGCGGTCATCTTCGAGTAGGGACCGTCGACGGTACCGTTGCGCCAGGAGTCCTTCATGCCGAGCTGGACCGCGACCAGCTTGGTGTCCGGCCCGAAGGCGCCGGCCTGCGCGGCGAGGCGGGCCTGCACGGTGAGGGTGTAGCCGGTGCCGGTGTCGATCGACCCGCCCGAGCAGGATTCGTCGACGAACTTGCCGGTGCCGGTGAGCCCGGTCAGCGCCTTCAGCTGGTTGGGCCACGAGGTGGCGCTGCGCACACAGTCGTCGACGGCCTCGTGCGAGACCAGGGGCTCGTCGGAGGCGAACGAGTCACCGAACACCACGACGTCGGCGCCGGTACTCGAGTCGGCGGCGGGGGCGGCCTGGGCCACGACCTGGGAACCGGCGGGGACTACCGCGGCGACGGCGGCAGCCAGCAGCCAACGACCGTACGTGCTCATTGCCTACCTTTCGGAAACATGCATGAGTCACAGAGGTTACAGTTTTCGGCCTGAACCATCGTCCAATTAGCGAAATATGCTCTGCTTGTTCCGATCCGGAGGGTTCATCCGGAGCTCGGCGGCCGGTGCCGGTCCGATCTCCCCCCGACGGGAGATCGGGGCCGAACCGCTCAGGCCGTCCGCGCCAGGTGCTCGGCGGCACCGCCGATCGTGGCGGGCCCACTGGTCATGACGCGCAGGAACGCCTCGTTCTCCCGCTCACCGCGGGCGGCGGCACGCGCCATCGCCTCGGGCCCGGTGTGCGCGGCGATCGACCGGGCCAGATTGACCGGGAACCGGAGCGCCGGATACCACGGCAGCACGTAGGGCACACCCAGTGTCCGCAGGGTGCGCGGGCCGAGGAACGCGCCCGTGATCGACAGGTGCGCCGACCGCGCCACCCGCCGGCGCAGCCGCGGGAGCCGGTCGTAGTTCCAGCCCAGCGGGTCGTCCACCATCGGCGCCGCCAGCTGCCGGGTGGTCTCGTCAGGCGTCGCCAGCGCGGTCAGCGTGTGGTAGAGGATGCGCACCCCGTCGCGGAACGACTTCGGCAGGAACTCGTCCCGGACACCCATCAGCCAGCCCGTGTACCGCGCGACGTGCGCGACCGCCTCCAGGTCGGACTTCGTCACCAGCAGACCGATCCCGAAACCGCCTGCCGCAGGGGCGATCAGCGAGCCCACCATGGTGGCAGCCATATCGGTCTGATTGATCGGCAGCCCCCAGGCGTCCGCCCGCCAGTCCGGCAGCGCCGCCACGTGCCGGCGCACCATCGCGTGGATCATCCGGACCCGCAGCGTGGACCGGTAGCCCACACCGAACGGGCCCAGGCCGCCGTCGGTGACGATGTCCATCGCCCACCGCATCGTCTCCGCGAAGCGGGTGTTCGATCCCTTCTCCAATGCGCCGGTGCGCAACAGGGTTTGGTTGAACCCGGCGAACTGGTATCCGCCCAGCAGGGAGATGTCACGGCCCAGGGACATACCGTCCGATCCGCCGAGCCGCAGCACCTGCGCGCCCCGGATCAGGGTGTCCGGATCGACCCAGTCGGGGGTGGCCTCGGCGTGAGCGAAGAACTCCCGCAACGGTTCCGGCGGCGACATCAGACTCTCGATGCCGCCGGCCAGCGCCTGTTCGAACAGCGGGCGGGCGTTCTTCATCCCGGCCGAGTACATCCATTCGACCAGCCGGTCCATCGGTTCGTCGCCCACGGTGAGGCATTCGCCCATCCGCCGGAATTCCGCGGCGGTCGGTTTGCGGATCCCCAGCGCGAGCGCGAACGCGCGCACCATGCCCGGCACGGGTTTCGGTCCCGCGGGATGACGCGACGGTATGACCTGGGACATGACAACTCCTCGTCGAGTTGGGTTTTCGGTGGATCAGGCGTACGCGTCGCCGGCGCCGGCGACCGCCCGCAAGCCCTCGGGCACCTCGAACTGGCGCCCGTAGCGGTCGCGGAGCTGGTCCGCCCGGGCCACGAAACCGGCTGTGCCACCGGCATACTGGTCGATGAACTGCAGCGCGCCGCCGGTCCAGGCCGGGTAGCCGATGCCCATGATCGAACCGATATTGGCGTCGGCCGCCGATCCGACGATGTCGGCCTCGTAACAGCGGGCCGCCTCGACCGCGCCCGCGAACAGCAGCCGTTCCTTCATGTCCTCGAACGGGATCTCGACCTCGGGCCGGTAGTACTCGGTGAACAGCCCGTCCCACAGCGCGAGCCGGGTGCCGTCCGCGGCGTAGTCGTAGAAACCCTTGCCGTGCAAGCGACCCGGGCGATCGAACTCCTCGACCATGCGGTCCTGCACCGGGCCGCCGAGCGAGTCGACGAAACCGTCCAGCTCCTGCCAGCCGCGCCGGATCTTCAGCGTGGTCTTCATGTTGACCTCGTCCATCAGGGTCAGGGCGCCGACCGGGAACCCGGCCTGGGTGGCGGCCTGCTCGATGCTGGCCGGGTGGCCGCCCTCGGCGACCATGGACAGCGCCTCGTCGGCGTACGCGCCGATCACCCGGTTGGCATAGAACGCGTAGACGTCCTGCACCACGATCGGGGTCTTGCGGATCCGGAACGCGAAATCCATGGCGCGGGCCAGGGTCTCATCGCTGGTGGTCTCGGCGGAGATGATCTCGAGCAACGGCATCTTGTCCACCGGCGAGAAGAAGTGCAGCCCGATCAGGTCCTTGGGGCGGCTCACCGAACCGACGAGGCGCTCGAGCGGCAGCGCCGAGGTATTCGTGGCGATCACCGCGTCCGCCGCGGCGTACTGCTCGATCTCGGCGATGACCTTCTTCTTCAGTTCCAGGTCCTCGAAGACGGCCTCGATCACCAGATCCGCGCCTCGTGTGTCGGCGATCTCGCCGGTGGCGAGGATCCGCCCGAGGATCTCGTCGCGCTTCTCGGCGGTCATGCGGCCCTTGGCCACCGATTTGTCGAGGATCTTGCGCGAGTAGTCCTTTCCGCGCTCGGCGGCCTCGACCGTCACGTCGCGCAGCACGACCGGCAGGCCCGCGACGGCACTCACGTACGCGATCGCGGCGCCCATCATGCCCGCACCCAGGATCGCGACCTTCTGCGCTTGCCGCTCCGGGATCCCCGCCGGGCGGGAGGCGCCCTTGTTGATCGCGTTGAGGTCGAAGAACAGCGCCTTGATCATGTTGGTGCTGACCTGACCGCAGATCAGGTTGGCGCAGTACCGGGTCTCGATCGCGAACGCGGTGTCCAGGTCGACCTGGGAGCCTTCGACCGCGGCGGCCAGCACGGCGGCCGGGGCGGGCATCGGCGCGCCCTTGAGCTGCTTGCGCACGTTCGCCGGGAACGCGGGCAGGTTCGCCGCGAAGGCCGGCGAGGCCGGGGTGCCGCCGGGGATCTTGTAGCCCTGCACATCCCACGGCTGGGCCGCGTCCGGGTTGGCGGCGATCCAGGCACGCGCCTGCGCGAACATCTCGTCCGCGGTGGCGGCCACCGCGTGAATGATGCCGACCTGCAACGCCTTCGCGGGCTTCATCCGCTGGCCCTGGCCGACCACGTTCAGCACGGCGGGCACGACCCCGATCAGCCGCACCACGCGGGTCACCCCGCCGGCGCCGGGCAGCACCCCCAGGGTGACCTCGGGCAGCCCGAGCTGAGAACCCTTCTTGTCCAAGGCGATCCGGTGGTGGCAGGCCAGCGCGACCTCGAAGCCGCCGCCGAGCGCGGTGCCGTTGATCGCCGCGACCACAGGCTTGCCGAGGGTTTCGAGCCGCCGGAACGACGCCTTGTAGGCGTCGAGTCCGGCCGACACCATGGCCACGTCGTCGGGTCCGGCGTTCATGAGCAGTTCCAGGTCACCGCCGGCGAAGAAGGTGTCCTTGGCGGAGGTCAGGATGACCCCGTCGAAGGTGTCGCGTTCGGCCTCGAGCCGGTCGACGGTCTCGCGCAGTGACCGCTCGAACGCCTCGGTCATGGTGTTGGCGGACTTGCCGGGGTCGTCCATGGTGAGCACGACGATCCGGTCTGCGCCGAGGTTCCAGTGAATCATGTTGTCGGTCATGTGAATTGTTGTCTCTCAGACGCGTTCGATGATGGTGGCGATGCCCATGCCGCCGCCGATGCAGAGGGTGATCAGGGCGCGGCGGGCGCCGCGGCGCTCCAGCTCGTCGACCATGGTTCCGGTGATCATGGCGCCGGTGGCCCCGAGCGGGTGGCCCATGGCGATGGCGCCACCGTTGACGTTCAACTTCTCGTCCGGGATACCGAGCTTCTTCTGATAGTTCAGCACCACCGACGCGAACGCCTCGTTCAGTTCGAACAGATCGATGTCGTCGAGGGTCAAACCCGCTGTGGCCAAGACTTTTTCGGTGGCGGGCACCGGACCGGTCAGCATGATGGTGGAGTCGGCGCCACTGACCGCGGAGGCGACGACCCGCGCCCGCGGCGTCAGCCCGGCGCGCTCACCGGCCTGGTCGCTGCCGATGAGCACCAGCCCGGCGCCGTCGACGATGCCGGAACTGTTGCCCGCGTGGTGGACGTGATCGATCTTCTGCACCCGGTGGTACTTCTGCAGCGCGACCGCGTCGAAGCCACCCATCTCACCCATGGCCGCGAAGGACGGTTTCAGTCCGGCGAGATCGGCGACGGTGGTCTCCGGGCGCATCAGCTCGTCGTGATCGAGCAGCACCGTGCCGTTCAGGTCCTTCACGGGCACAACGGATTTGGTGAAGTAGCCGCCCGACCAGGCGGCGGCCGCCCGCTGCTGCGAGCGGACCGCGTAGCGGTCGACATCCTCGCGGGTGAACCCCTCGATCGTGGCGATCAGGTCGGCGGACACACCCTGCGGCACGAAATAGGTGCGGTAGTTGGTCATCGGATCCAGCGCCCACGGCCCGCCGTCGGCGCCCAGCGGCACCCGCGACATGCACTCGACGCCACCGGCCACCACGAGCTGCTCCCAGCCCGACCGCACCTTCTGCGCGGCGGTATTGACCGCCTCCAGACCGGAACCACAGAACCGGTTGAGCTGCACACCGGCGACGGTGTCGGGCAGTCCGGCCGCGAGCGCGACCGTCTTGGCGATATCGGCGCCCTGGTCGCCGACCGGGCTGACCACGCCGAGCACGATGTCGTCGATGTCGGCCGGGTCGAGGCCGGGATGGCGGTGGCGCAGTTCGTCGATCAGGCCGGTCATGAGGTCGACGGGCTTCACGCTGTGCAGGGAGCCGGTGTTCTTACCGCGCCCACGCGGGGTGCGGATGGCTTCGTAGATGAATGCTTCGGTCATCACAGTCTTTCGGGTTCAGCTGTGTGCTTCGGATGGGTCACAGGAAGCGGGCGATGAGGTCCTTCATGACCTCGTTGGCGCCGGCGTAGATGCGGGCGATGCGGCCGTCGGTCCACATGCGGGCGATGGGGAATTCCTCCATGTACCCGTAGCCGCCGTGCAGCTGCAGACAGCGGTCGACGACCTCGTTCTGGCGGTCGGTGGTCCAGTACTTCACCATCGCGGCGGTTTTCACGTCGAGCTCACCGCGCAGGTGCTTGGCCAGCGCGTCATCGACGAACGTGCGCACCACCGCGGCGATGGTGGCGCATTCGGCGAGTTCCATGCGGGTGTTCTGCAGCGCGAACAGCGGTTTGCCGAACGCCGTGCGGGACTTGGTGTATTCGATGGTGGTCTCGACGGCGTTCTCGATCACTGCCGCCGCCCCGACGCCGGTGATCAGCCGCTCCTGCGGGAGCTGCTGCATCAGCTGGAAAAAGCCCTGCCCCTCGGCGTCGCCCAGCAGGTTCGCCACCGGGACGCGCAGGCCGTCGAAGAACAGTTCGGTGGTGTCCTGGCCCTTCTGGCCGACCTTCTTCAGGATCCGGCCGCGCTCGAAACCCGGTGTGTCGTCGGCGACTTCGGCTACCAGCAGCGAGACGCCCCGCGCACCCTGGGTCGGGTCGGTCTTGACCGCGATGATCAGCAGGTCGCAGTTGCGACCGTTGGAGATGAACGTCTTGGCGCCCGAGACGACGTACTCGTCGCCCTCACGGATCGCCTTGGTGGTGATGTTCTGCAGGTCGGATCCGGTGCCGGGCTCGGTCATGGCGATCGCGCCGATCCACTCCCCCGACGCGAGTTTCGGCAGCCAGCGGTGCTTGTTCTCCTCCGAGGCGTAGGCCAGCAGGTAGTGCGGCACGATCCCGGTGTGCACCGGCAGCTGCATGCAGGTGTCGCCGGCCTTGACCTGCTCGGTGATCAGGACCGCCTCGTGCGCGAAAGTGCCTCCGCCACCGCCGTATTCCTCGGGGATCGACATGCACAGCAGGCCGAGTTCACCGGCACGGCGATAGACGTCGCGGGAGGGGCGGCCCTGCGCGATGAACTCCTCGCGGCGCGGCACGACCTCCTCGGTGAAGAAGGCGCGGGCGAGCTTGCTGAGTTCGGTGAGTTCACCGGGGTCGGCGGTCATGGTTACTCCTCATGGTCGGCGTTGTTCCCGTCGATCGCGGGTGTGCGCGGCCCGCACGCCACTGCGGTGCCGTCGTTCTTACCACAGCTACTTAGCGAGCGATAGGTAACGGCCGACTCGCCGGTATCGGCGGACCCGGCGACCGGCGGCATTCGGTCTCCTTTCACCGTCATCGCAGGTCCCGCCGTCGCACCTGGTCCTGCAGGACCAGGGCGGCACACGCCGCGGGATCGTCGTTGAAGGGCAGATGGCCGCAGTGCCGGAGGGCCACGTGCCGCGCGAACGGCAGCACCGCCCGCGCCCGCCGGCTCTGCGTCGGATAGGTGAGCACCGCATCCCGCGTACCCCAGGCAACGGTGACCGGAATGCGCCGCAGCGCACCGGGATCGTCGCCGAGCGCCAGGCGATAGCCACCGAAACTGTCCCGGGCCGCCACGAACGAGGCGGCGGCCACCAGCGCGGCCACGTCGGCGCGCGCCGAATCCGCCGGCACCCGACCGGGCCGGCCGAACAACGCGCTCAACAGAACCGCCTTGCCGGCCGGGTGGTCGAGAGCGGCGGATACCAGCGGACCGGTCGCCCCGCCCGCGGCCCGCAGGGCGGTGAGCAGTCCCTGCACCCACCACAGCCCGGGCCGGCCGTAGCAGCCGATCGGCGCGAAAGCGGTGACCGCGCAGGCGATTCCGGCCCGGCCCAGTTCCAGTGCCACCCCGCCGCCCATGGAACTGCCCACCACGTGCGGCCGCTCGATACCGATCCGGTCCAGCCAGCCGGTCAGCCAGCGCGCGTACCCGCGCGCGCCGGGCTCGACCCCGGCGATCGGCGGCGTCCGCCCGAACCCGGGCAGGTCCACCGCGATCACCTCGTGCTCGGCCGCCAGCCGGTCGAGGATCGGCTCGAAACACTGCCAGCGGCTACCCAATCCGTGCACCAGCACGATCGGCGACCCGGAGCCGCGGCGTTCACAGGACACCTGGGTGGTCACTGCGCACGCTCCGTCGCGTCGAGCTCCTGCAGTGCGCGGCGCACGACCTTTCCGGTCGGATTGCGGGGCAACTCGGGCACGAACAACACGTCACGCGGCACCTTGTACCGGGCGAGATTGGCCCGCACGTGCTGCCGGACCGCGTCGGCGTCGAGCTCGGCGCCCGGTTCCCGCACCACCACCGCCCGCAGGCGCTGCCCGAACTCCGGGTCCGGCACGCCGACGACGGCGACCTCGTCCACGCCGTCGAGCGCGGTGAGCAGGTTCTCCACCTCCAGCGGGTAGACGTTCTCGGCGCCGGAGACGATCATGTCGTCGTCGCGGCCGTCGATGAACAGCAGTCCGTCC
This sequence comes from Nocardia stercoris, assembly GCF_003696265.1. GTDB lineage: Bacteria > Actinomycetota > Actinomycetes > Mycobacteriales > Mycobacteriaceae > Nocardia > Nocardia stercoris. The sequence continues at coordinate 237,233 of NZ_RFFH01000007.1, forward strand.
GCGTCGAAGTGGCCCATGTCGCCGGTGGACATGAAACCGTCGACGATCTGCTTGTGCCGGCCGTCGGTGTAGCCCTCGAACGGGGCGCCGCTGCGGACGAACACCCGCCCGCGCACCCCCGCACCGGATACGCGCCGATCCGCGGCGTCGAACAGCGCGACCTCGGCGGTGACCGGCGCCCGTCCCACCGTGCCGGGTGCGCGGCGCAGTTCGGCGGGCTGGGCGACCGCGGCGATCGCCACCTCGGTGGACCCGTACAGGTTGTAGAGCACCTCACCGAAGATGTCCTGCACCCTTTGCGCGAGGTCCGGAGACAGTGCGGACCCAGCGACCACGATCGCCCGCAGCGCCGAAAGGTCGTAGCGGGCAATGACATCGGCCGGCAGGGCGACCATCCGGTTGAGCATGGTCGGCACCGCGACCAGCATCTCGGCGCGATGCTCGGCCAGCAGCCGCAGGGTCTGCTCGGCGTCGAAGCGCCGCACCAGGATGGTCTGCGCGGCGGTGGCCGTGGCCGCGGTCCACATGCCGAATCCGGTGGCGTGGAACAGCGGCGAGACGATCATGACCCGGCCCTGGCGCGGGAACGGGATCCGGTCCACGAACAGCGCGCTGACCAGCGGGCTCACCGTGGTGCGCGGTGCGCCCTTGGGCAGGCCGGTGGTGCCGCTGGTCAGGATGATGAATCCCCCGGCCTGTGCCGGTGCCGGCGGTGGGGTGCGGTCGCCGGACGCGATCAGCTCGTCGATCGTGCGCACGCCGTCCGCCACGGTGTCGCCGTCGTCGAGCCAGGTCAGGACCCGGGGCAGCTCGGGCGGCAGGGCGGCGAGCAGACCGTGGAACTCACTGTCGTGCAATACCGCTCGCACCTGTTCGCGGGCACAGACCTCCGCGAACTGCGGTTCGGCGAACCCGGTGTTCAGCATGGCGAGCCGGAACCCGGCCCGGCCCGCGGCGCACACCGTCAGCAGCAGGCCGCGGTGGTCCCGCGCCAGGACGCCGACCACCGAACCCGGGGTCAGACCCAGGTCGAGCAGGGCGTTCGCGAGCGCGTCGGCCTGCTCGTCGAGTTCGCGGTAGGTCAGCACACCCCGCTCGTCGGCGAGCGCGGGAGCGTCCGGATGGTCCTGGGCGGCGTTGCGGATCAGGGTGGCCTGCGGGCCGAACACCTTGCCGCCCTGGGCCGTTCGCAGCAGGCGCAGCGGCCGGGTCAGGTCGATGACCCCGGAATTGTGCAGGGTGGCCACGGCCCGGACCGTCTCGACGGTGTGACCGACCGTACGGACAGCTTCGCGGAGAACGGATTTCATAGCTCGGTCGCTCCTCCGGTGATCTCGACGATGGGCAGGCGCAGCGCGGCCGGCGCGCTCGCCGGGACCACCGGATGCGCGGGGGCGACGGGTGCGATCCGCAGGTAGGGCGCGCCCGGCGCGGGGCGCGGGTCGGCGTGACCTCGGTTGGGCCACAACGACATCGCCCGCTCGGCGAGCGCGGTGATGGTGAGCGACGGGTTCACGCCCAGGTTCGCGGAGATGGTCGAGCCGTCGACGACGTGCAGGCCGGGGTAGCCGTACATCCGGTGGTACGGGTCGACGACCCCGGTCTCGGCGCTGTCGCCGATGGCGCAGCCGCCGATGAAGTGGCCGGTCATGGGGATGTTGAAGATGCTGCTGCTGACCGCGGCGGTCGGGACACCGTCGATCTTCTCGGCCACCCGGCGGGCGACCTCGTGCCCGGCCGGGATCCAGTCCGGGTTCGGTTGTCCCTCACCCTGTTTGGTGGTCATGTGACGACCGAACAGACCGCGCTTGGTGTAGGTGGTCAGCGAGTTGTCGGTGGACTGCATGACCAGCAGGCCCAGCATCTGTTCCGACCAGCGGTGCGGATTGTGGATGCGGGCCAGGTCGCTGCGGTGGCGGACGAGCTCGCGGAGCCAGCCGCGCCAGCGTGGGCCGTCCCCGCTGACCATGACGGTGGTCATCGCGGACATGGCATTGCTGCCCTTGCCGTAGCGCGCCGGCTCGATATGGGTGTGGGCGTCCGGATGGATGGACGAGGTGATCGCGACGCCCTTGGTGAAGTCGCTGTCCCGGTTGCGGCTGCGCACCGACAGCAGCTCTTCGGAATTCGTGCGGGACAGCCGGCCGAGCCGCGCCGAGATGCCCGGCAGCGACCCGCGATCGCGCAGCCGGTGCAGTAGCCGCTGGGTGCCCAGCGCGGCCGCGGCGAACACCACCTGCTCGGCGGTGAACCGCTGCTTGCGGCCCGGCCGCGGACCGGTGCGGACCGCGGTGACCTCGTACCCACCACCCGGCAACGGCCGGACGTCGGTGACCGTGGTCAGCGGATGCACTGTGGCACCAGCCTTTTCGGCCAGGTACAGGTAGTTCTTCACCAGGGTGTTCTTGGCGTTGTGCCGGCAGCCGGTCATGCATTCGCCGCAGTGGGTGCAGGTCCGCCGCTGTGGCCCCGCGCCGCCGAAGAACGGGTCGGGCACGTCGTCACCGGGCCGGCGCCCGGGTCCGCCGAAGAACACACCGACCGGCGTGCTCCGGTAGGTGTCCGCGATACCCATGTCACCGGCGACCTCGGCGAGGACCCGGTCGGCCGGGGTGGTCGCCGGATTCGTGGTGACGCCCAGCATGCGCTGCGCCTGGTCGTAGTGCGCCGCCAGCTCGGCCTTCCAGTCGGTGATGTGACCCCACTGCCGGTCGGCGTAGAACTCGTCCGGTGGCTGATACAGCGTGTTCGCGTACACCAGGGAGCCACCGCCCACCCCGGCGCCCGCGAGCACGAAGGTGTTCTTCAGCAGGGTCATGCGCTGAATCCCGTACCAGCCCAGGGCCGGTGCCCACAGGTAGCGCCGCATGCGCCACGAGGTCTGCGGGAACTCGTCGTCGGCGAACCGGCGCCCGGCCTCGAAAACGCCTACCCGGTAACCCTTCTCGGTCAACCGCAGTGCGCTGACGCTGCCGCCGAAGCCGGATCCGATGACGATGACGTCGTAGTCGTGGCTCATATCGTCCTTTCTAGGCCCGGGTCAGCCGGTAGTCGGTGAGGTCGAGCCGGTCGGTCTCGCGGCGGTAGGCGGTGACCGTGCCGGGCCAGTTGTTGGTGATCCGGCCGGCGGCGTCGCGGTACCAGCTGGTGCAGAAGCTCCACACCGAGCGGTTCAGCCGGGCCTGGATGCGCGCGTCGTAGGCGGCCTGGGCGGCGGGCAGCACCTCGAGCGCCGAACCCGGTTGCGCCGCGATCACTTCGACCGCACGGCGGATGTAGCGGGCCTGGGATTCGATGACGTGCACGATCGAGCCCGCCCCCAGGTTGGTGTTCGGGCCGTAGACCAGGAAGAAGTTCGGGAACCCGCTCACCGTGATGCCCTTGTACGCCTGTGCGCCCGTGGACCATTCGTCGTGCAGCTTGCGGCCCGCGGCGCCGGTCACGGTCATCGGCCAGAGGAATTCGGTGCCCTTGAAACCGGTTCCGTAGACGATGACGTCCGCGCGGTGCAGGGTTCCGTCGCGGCCGCGCACACCGGCGGGCGTGATCTCGGCGATGCCGCCGGTCTCGAGCCGCACGGTGGGCCGGTCCAGGGCGGGAAACCAGTCGTTGGAGAACAGGGCCCGTTTGCAGCCGGGTGGCGCGTCCGGGGCCAGCGCGGCACGCAGGCGCTCGTCGGTGACCTGCCGGCGCAGGTGGAAGCGGCCGATTCCTGCGATGATCGGCCGCAGCCGCGGCACGTCGACGATGGTCGCCGACACCGCCTCGCACAGCGCCAGCCAGCCCAGCCGGGCCGCGCGTTGCGTGGCCGGGAACCGGCGGAACCTGCCGCGCGCCCGCGGACCGTAGTCGGTGGTCGGCTTGGGCATGATCCACGTGGCCGACCGCTGGAAGACGGTCAGCTGCGCGACCCGCGGCGCGATCTCGGGCACGAACTGGATTGCGCTGGCACCGGTTCCGATCACCGCGACCCGCTTACCGGCCAGATCGACACTGTGGTCCCATTCGGCGGAATGGAAGGCCGCGCCCGCGAAGGTCTCGATGCCCGGGATATCGGGGAAGGCGGGTCGCGACAACTGCCCGACCGCCGAGATCACCACGTCCGCTTCGTGGACCGTCCCGTCCGCGGTGCGGACCGTCCACCCGGCGGTGGCGTCGTCGTACTCGGCGGCGGTGACCTCGCTGCCGAACCGGATCCGTTCCAGCAGACCATATTTCGACGCGAGATCGCGCAGGTAGCGCTGGATCTCGGCCTGGGGCGCGAAGCGGGTGGACCAGTCCGGATTCGGCTCGTAGGAGAACGAGTACAGCGGCGAGGGCACATCGCAGGCCGCGCCCGGGTAGGTATTGGCCAGCCACACACCCCCGACGTCGTGGCCCCGCTCGAGCAGGGTGACCCGCTCGTATCCGGCGCGGCGCAGCTCCATGGCCGCGCCCAGGCCACCGAAACCGGTGCCGATGATCACGATCCTGGGATCGCTCCGACCAGTCATGGACGCCCTTTCTGTCGACTTCGACACACTCACGGTAGGTCCACCGGAGTCGTTGTCTCGAGACACTGACGGTCAGAATTTCCACATTTTCGGCCATAATGGTCGGGTGGATACCGTGCACCAACCCGACGTCACGACCTGGCACTTCGCCCGCGGCACCGCCAGCGTGGCCACCATGGTCGGTTTCGCGGTCGAGCACGGCGTACCGGTGGACCGAATGCTCGCGGGCACCGGCCTTTCCGCCGCCGGCCTGGCCGATCCCGACGCACAGATCACGGCCGAGACCGAACTGACCGTGGTGCGCACCCTGCTGCGCGAGGTCGGCGCAGTGCCGGCGCTCGGCGCCGAGGTCGGCCGCCGCTACCGGATCAGCACCTTCGGGATCTTCGGCTACGCCTGCATCACCAGCCCGAACCTGGGTGAGGCGATCGCGTTGGCGCTGCGCTACTACCGGCTCGGGTTCGCGTTCTGCATACCGGTGGTGGAGGTCGGCGACAGCGGTGTGGTGGCGCGGATCCACAACGACACGGTGCCGGCGGACGTCCGAGAGTTCCTCACCGACCGCGACGTGGTGGCCATGTACCAGGTGACCAGTGACCTGCTGGGCGGCCCGCTCGACCTCACCCGGGTCGAATTCGACCACCCGGCCGGCGACCGGGCGGACCGGATGGCCGAGATCTTCGGTGTCCGACCGCAATTCGATGCGCGGTACACCTCGTTCGCGCTGGACCGGGCCCAGCTCGCGCAGCCGCTCCCCCAGTCGAATCCGGCGACCTGGGCGGCGTGTATCGCCCAGTGCCAGGACCTGATCCGTAAACGCAGTACCCGCACCGGGATCGCCGCCGAGGTGCGCGACCGGCTGCTGCCCACCTCGGGCGCCGCGGGTTTCGCGGTCCCGCCGACCTTCGACAGGCTCGCGCACGACCTCAATGTCAGCCCGCGCACGCTACGCCGCCACCTCGACGCGGCGGGCACCAGCTACCGCGCGCTGCTCGACGAGGTCCGGCACACCTTGGCCGAGGAGATGCTGTCCGGTACCTCGCTGAGCGTAGACGACGTCGCCGTCCGCCTCGGCTATGCGGAGGCGACGCCGTTCATCCACGCCTTCAAGCGCTGGACCGGGACGACCCCGGCCGCCTACCGCCGGGGTGCGCGGCCGTAGAGCATCCGCACCGCGCGCCGGGCCATGGCCATGGCGGCGGGTGTGCGATCCAGGGCGAGCAGTGCCATGCCGGGAATCGCGAAGCGCTGCCGGGCGATCGAATGCGGCCGGACGAATTCGCGCAGGCCCTCTTCGCCGTGGATGCGGCCGATCCCGGACTCCCCGACGCCACCGAACGGCAGCGCGGAGATCGCGCCGAACGCGATGACCGAGTTGATCGAGGTGGCACCCGCGCGCAGCTGCCGCGCGATCTCCACGCCGTGCCGTGCCGAGTACACCGAGGAGGCCAGGCCGTAGCGGGTGCCGTTGGCGAGGGCGATCGCCTCGTCGAGGCTGTCCACCGACCGGACCGTCACCGTCGGGCCGAACGTCTCCTCTTGCACCGCAAGCGAATCCTCGTCGACGTCGACCAGCACTACCGGGTCGATGAAGGGGGCCCGCACGGAGTCGGGGCCGCCGACGAGCGCGGTGCCGCCGTGCTTCAGCGCGTCCTCGATGTGCTCGCGCACGACCGCGACCTGGCTGGGCATGGTCATCGGCCCGTAGTGCGCGCCCGGCTCGCTGCCGGCGCGGACCTGGGCGAGGTTCTTGCGCAGCTCGTCGAGGAACCGTTCCCGCACCGACGCCAGCACGTACACCCGCTCGATGCCGACACAGGTCTGGCCGCTGTTGGCCGCCGCACCCCAGGCGATGTCGCGGGCGGCGGCTGCCACGTCCGCGTCCGCGGCGACGATGGCGGCGTCCTTGCCGCCGCATTCGAGCAGGATCGGCGTGAGTGTTTCGGCGGCGGCGGCCATGATCCGTTTGCCGGTGGCCGTGGAGCCGGTGAACGCGATCTTGTCGACCCCGGCGGTGACGAGCGCGGCGCCCGTCGCGCCGTATCCGTTGACTGTGCGCAGAATATGCTGCGGCAGTTCGGGATTCGCCTTCGAGAAGGATTCGGCGTAATAGTTGCCGATGGTGGTGGTGTATTCGCTGGGCTTGAACACCACCGTGTTGCCCGCGGCCAGCGCGTAGGCGATGGACCCGTTCGGCGTGTAGGTCGGGTAGTTCCACGGGCCGATCACGCCGACGACACCGAGCGGGCGGTACTCCACCGACGCGGCGAAGTTGGCCATGAGCGCTCCGGGCCGCACGGTCCGGGTGCGCAGCGTCTTCTCGGCGTGCTTGGCCGCCCAGTCGATGTGCCCGACGGTCAGCGACAGCTCGAGGAAAGCGTCGTCGAGCGGCTTGCCGTTCTCCTGGTGCATCAGCGCGGAGAACTCGTCGGCGTGCCCGGTCAGATACGCGGCCCACCGCTGCAGCGCCCGCTTGCGCTCGGCGAACGACATGCCCGCCCAGGTCCGGGCCGCGACCCGCGCGTCGGCGACCGCGGCCCGCACCGCGTCGGCATCGTCCACCCGATGTTCGGCGATCACCTCACCCGAACTCGGATCGACCGACACCAGAACCGAGTCGTCGGCGGATCGGCTATCGGTAGTGCTGCTCAATGTCGCTCCCGAAATAGACGGCGGAGAACTCCACGGTAGGCCGGTCGCCCCCTCACGCACAGACACTTGCGGACAATCGATCGACATTTCCGGTCAATCTCGACCCCATCCCACCCCATCCGCGCCGAACAACCAGGTGCCGGCCGGGACCGGTGGATCCGGGCGTGCACTCGTACGCATCAGTCCGCCGGAAGCCACCAGCCGCCCCGAGCGCACCCACCCAGATCCGATGCGGACCGCATCCGAACACTCCGACTCACGACACCTGTCGAGACCGAAGACGAACAATGCGAGCGAGATCCCCCGGATCCGTCTAGCTGACTCTGCACGAAAACCCTTGCCACAGGCCGTTATAGCCTCTGCCCATGATCGAAACCGTGCAGCATCCCCACGATGGCTTGTTCCGCGAGATCATGACCCGAAAGGAGGAAATGGTCAGCGAATTGCGTTCCGTGCTACCGGATTCGATGGTGCTGCACATCGATTGGGACAGCGTGGAACTGTTGTCTGCCGCGTTCGTCGACAAGCTCCGCGCGACCAGCGCCGACGTCGTGATGCGGGCCCGCATGGCCGGCGTCGAAGGCTACCTGCACCTCATGGTCGAGCATCAGTCCAAGCCGGATTGGACCATGCCGCTGCGCATCTCCGAATACCGAAACCTGCTCTGTCGTCGACACCTGGCGGAGAACCCGGCGGCAAGGTCACTACCGCCTATCGTGTCGCTTGTGGTGCACACCGGCCACGAGGGCAAGCCCTGGACCGTGCCGGTGGACTACCTCGACCTGGTGGATCTGCCGGCCGAGCTTCGCACAGAGTGGGCGCCGTACCTGACGACCCGATACCTGCTCGACGACATCACCCAGGTCGGCGAGGACGAACTGCGCCGCCGCGCCCTGACCCCGGCAGCCCTGGCCACGTTGCTCCTGGAAAAGATCAGCGCTCTCGGCCCGGACCCGGTCACGACGGGCCGCAGGGTCTCCGATGTGCTCCGCGCGGTGGCAGCGAGCCCGAACGCCGTCGCTGACCTGCAAGCTCTGCTGCGTTACATTGTCATCGTCGGGAGTACACGCGGCAGGACTGTGGCGATGGCTGAGTGGGAATCTCTCATCGAGGAACTGGGACCCGAGGCGAAGGAGGCGTACGTGACGATCGCTGACCTTTTGGAAGCACGGGGAGAGGCGCGCGGTGAAGCCCGCGGTGAAGCCCGCGGCGAGTTTGTGGGTCGCGCTGAAATGTTGCTCGACCAAATCGCAATCCGTTTTCCCGAGGCCGTGGACTGGGTTCCGGACCGGGTGCGCGGCGCGACGCTGGAGCAGCTTCGCGAGTGGGGTAAGCGCCTGGTCGACGCACCGTCCGCCGAGGCCATCTTCGAATGACGATCGCTGACCTTTTGGAAGCACGCGGCGAGGCACGCGGCGAAGCCCGCGGTGAGATCGTGGGCCGCGCTGACATGCTGCTCGAGCAGATCGCAGTCCGATTCATCGTGGTTCCGGCCTGGGTCCGGGAACGGGTGCGGAGCGGGAGCCTCGAGGAGCTCCAGCGCTGGGGCCGACGAGTGGTCAGCGCCGAGTCCGCGGCGGCTGTCTTCGGCTGACGATCACCGCCGGTATCCCCCGGCATACCTGTGGTGCCGGGGGATACCGGAACAGTCGGTCCGTCCTGGCCGACACGGCGGAAATCTGCGCTCACAATTGCCGTGGCCGGCTTCGCGTGCACCGTCGCACTCGGCTCGGGCACCGCTGCCGCGGACACGATGTCGGCGGGACCGGCCTCCGGGTCGTCGGGGCTGGCGCTGTCGTCCGACGGACAGACCCTGGCTTCCAACGGTTCGTCGGCGCAGACCGCTGCCATCCTGTACCCGCAGTTCCCGTTCGGCCCGCTCTCGGCGGATCTCGCCTGCCAGTTCTCCTCTCCGCAGCAGACCGGTTCGCAGGAGTACAACCCGAACCCGAACGGGGGCGGAGGCTGCTACGTCTTTTCCGCGGATGATCGAGTAGCCACTCAGGGCAGCAGCCCCAGGCGGCGGGCGCGGACCACTGCTTCGTGGCGGGTGTGGGCGCCGAGGCGGGTCATGGCGCTGCGGAGGTAGCTCTTCACGGTTTCCGGGCGGAGCGAGAGGCGGGCCGCCGCTTCGGAATTCGTGCAGCCGAGGGCGATCTGGGCGAGGACGTCGAGTTCGCGGGGCGCGAGGTCGATCGGCTCGCCGGGTGCGGGGGTGCCGGAGACCAGGGCGGCGAGGCGGTCGGTGGCGGCGCGGAGGCGGTCGCGGGCACCGGCGGGCAGGGACTGGGCGATGCCGCGGAGTTCGGCGTGGAGGTCCCGAAGTTGTTCGGACAGGCGGGAATTCGTGTCCGGGGTGCCCGCGAGGGCGGCGCGGGCGGCCAGTAGCCGCAGGCGGCGGTCGACCTCGTCGCGGACGGCGAGTTCGGCGGCGAGGCGGCGGCTCGCGGCCAGCATGGTGTCGGCGACGCGGCCGGCGATCGGGCCGCGCTCGCGGTCGCCCGCGTACAGCACCGCGCGGGCCCGCCCGGACACCACCACCGGCACCGCGAGCACGGCGTGCAGGCCCTCGCCCAGCACGGCGGCGTCGTAGTGGTGGGTGATGCTCGACGACGCGGTGTAGTCGGCGACCGAGCGCGGCACCCCGGTCGCGATCGCGGCGCCACCGAGTCCGGCGCTGCTGGCGACCACGAGGCCGCGCATCGCGTTGGTGCGGGCGCCCACCAGTTCGTCGATGACCAGCGCGTCCCCGTGGACCTGCCCGCCGAACACCACCGAGGTCGCGGTCAGCGCCGCCGTGGCGCGCAGTTCGGCCCGCACGGCGTCGTCGTCCGGCGGACGCAGCAGGTCGGCGGCGGAGGACATCGGATACCCCTTTCCGGGGGTAGCGGTACGGCAGGTGTGACTTGGATCCTAGTCGGGTGAGTACGAGTACGGGCCGGGGTCGGCCGGACAGCTGTTCCATCGGGCCGGGGGACGTTCCCCTGCTGGAGGAGACCATCGGGGCGAATCTGCGGCGCACGGCGGCCCGGTTCCCCGACCGCGACGCGCTGATCGACCAGCACGGTCGCGTCCGCCTGACCTACCGGGAGTTCGCCGCCGAGGTGGACGCGCTGGCGCAGGGCCTGCTGAGCGCCGGGATCGGCAAGGGCGACCGGGTGGGCATCTGGGCGCCCAACTGCCCGCAGTGGACGTTGACCCAGTACGCGACCGCCGCGATCGGCGCGATCCTGGTCACGATCAACCCGGCCTACCGGGCGCACGAACTGCGATATGTGTTGCAGCAGGCCGGAATCCGGCTGCTGGTGGCGGCGAGTTCGTTCAAGACCTCCGACTACGCGGCCATGATCGAGCAGGTGCGGCCCGAGTGCCCCGACCTCGATCAGGTTCTGCTGCTGGACACCCCGCAGTGGGACGGCCTGCTCGACTCCGGCCGCGGCGCCTCGCCCGAACGGTTGGCGCAGGCGGCCGCGCGGCTCTCCCCCGACGACCCGATCAACATCCAGTACACCTCGGGCACAACGGGTTTCCCCAAGGGCGCCACCCTCAGCCACCGCAACATCCTGAACAACGGCTATTTCGTCGGCGAGCTGTGCGGCTACACCGAGCGGGACCGGATCTGCATCCCGGTGCCCTTCTATCACTGCTTCGGCATGGTCATGGGCAATCTGGCCGCCACGAGTCACGGCGCCGCCATGGTCATCCCGGGCCCGGCGTTCGAGCCGCGCGCGACGCTGGAAGCCGTTGCGGCGGAAGCCTGTACCTCGCTGTATGGGGTACCGACCATGTTCATCGCCGAGCTGGCGGTGCCCGAGTTCGCCACCTACGATCTGTCCTCGCTGCGGACCGGGATCATGGCCGGTTCGCCGTGCCCGGTGGAGGTCATGAAGCAGGTGATCGAGCGGATGGGCATGCGCGAGGTCAGCATCTGCTACGGCATGACCGAGACCAGCCCGGTGTCCACCCAGACCCGCCGCGACGACACTCTGGTGCAGCGCACCGCGACCGTCGGCCGGGCCGGTCCCCACCTGGAGATCAAGATCGTGGACCCGGCGACCGGTGCGACAGTTCCCCGCGGTGAGCAGGGTGAACTGTGCACGCGGGGTTATTCGGTCATGCTCGGTTACTGGAACGATCCGGCGAAGACCGCCGAGGCGATCGACGTCGAACGCTGGATGCACACCGGCGACCTGGCCACCATGGACGACGACGGCTATGTCGCCATCACGGGCCGGATCAAGGACATGGTCATCCGCGGCGGCGAGAACATCTATCCGCGCGAGATCGAGGAGTTCCTCTACACGCATCCGGACGTGCTCGACGCGCAGGTGATCGGCGTGCCCGACGACCGGTACGGCGAGGAGCTCATGGCGTGGATCCGCTTGTCCGAGGGCGCATCCGAGCTGACCGCGGAGTCGTTGCGCGAGTTCTGCGCCGGCAAGCTGGCCAAGTACAAGATCCCGCGCTACGTGCACGTCGTGGACGAGTTCCCGATGACGGTGACCGGCAAGATCCGCAAGGTGGAGATGCGCGAGATCGCCATCGGCCTGCTCGCCGGGGAGGCCGGAAAGCAGCCGTAGGACGGCGCACGGAATCGGTCGCCGAGATGTTGAGAAGGATATGGTCGAAACTTCTCAGCGTGTCTATAGTGAGGGCAATCAGGAGATCTCCGCCACACGGGAGTAGACGTGACCGATTCCGCCAACACCACCCTCGATCCCGCCGAACTCGAGGTCCGCAACCCAGCGACCGGCGAGCCCGTGGGCACCGTCGCGGTCACCACACCGGACGAGGTGACCGCCACCGTGCGGTCGCTGCGGACCGCGCAGAAGCGCTGGGAGAGCCTCGGCCCCGCCGGACGCAAGGACTGGTTGCTGAAGCTGCAGGACTGGGTGCTCGACCACGCCGACGAACTGGCCGACAGCATCCAGGCCGAATCGGCCAAGCCGCGCGTCGAGGCCGAAGTGGAGATCGCCTTCACCGTCGACCTGCTCGGCTACTTCGCCCGCAATGCCGGCAAGTTCCTCGCCGACACCCACGTGTCGCCGCACTCGCCGCTGATGCGGGTCAAGAAGCTGACCACGGCCTACAAGCCGTTCCCGGTGGTCGGCATCATCACGCCCTGGAACTTCCCGCTCGGCATGCCCGCCGCCGACCTGATCCCGGCGCTGGCCGCCGGCGCCGCGGTGGTGCTCAAGCCCTCGGAGGTCACGCCGCTGACCCCGCTCGTGCTGGCGCGCGGCTGGCAGGAGATCGGCGCGCCCGCGGTGTTCGCGGTCGTGTCCGGTGGCGGAGACACCGGGGCCGCGGTCGTCGCCGAATCCGATTACATCCAGTTCACCGGCTCGGGCCGCACCGGCCGCCGGATCGCGGTGGCCTGCGCGGAACGAATGATCCCCTACAGCCTCGAAATGGGCGGTAAGGACCCGGCCATCGTGCTCGCCGACGCCGATCTGGATCGGGCTGCCTACGGCATCGCGTTCGGCGCGCTGTGCAATGCGGGCCAGCTGTGCGTCTCGGTCGAGCGGGTGTACGTGGAAGCCGCTGTGTACGACCGCTTCCTGGAGAAGCTGGTCGCGCACGTGCGGGAGCTGCGGGTGGGTCGCGACGACCGGACCGGCAGCTTCGACATCGGCCCCCTGGCCAACGAGGCGCAACTCGCGATCGTGTCCCGGCACGTCGACGAGGCGCTCGCCGCGGGCGCGCAGGCGCTCACCGGCGGCAAGCCGACCGGAACCGGCACCTTCTACGAACCGACCGTGCTCGTCGGTGTCGACCACACCATGTCCTGCATCACCGAGGAGACCTTCGGCCCGACGATCCCGGTGATCAAGGTGACCGACGAGAACGAGGCGATCAAGCTCGCCAACGACTCGATCTACGGCCTGTCGGCCTCGGTGTGGACAGGCAGTGTCTCGCGCGGGCAGCGGATCGCCCGGCACCTGGACGCCGGCGCGGTGAACATCAACGACGCCACCATCAATCTGTTCAATTTCGCACTGCCGCACGGTGGTTGGGGTCAGTCCGGCACCGGGTACCGCTGGGGTGGCGCGGACGGCGTGCGTAAGTACTGCCGCAAGCAGGCGATCACCGCGCCCGCGCTGCCCACGCAGAAGAAGGAAATGCTCTGGTTCCCCTACGACATGAAGAAGTTCGGCTTCATGCGCGGGGCCATGCGGGCCATGTCGGCCCGCGGTAGCCGCCGCTTCAAGTAGGTCACACCGCGAACGGGCGGAACGAGGGCACGATGTGGTCGCGCGCGAACCGGCGCGCGGCCGCTTCGTCGTCCAGCGGCACCAGCGTCGGCTTGGTCAGCACGAACGACAGCGAGGTCCGGGCCACCATCTCGGCCACCGGTAGCGGGTCGTAGGCGGGCAGCTTGCCCTCGCGCTGCAGCCGGAAGATGAACTCCGCCAGGTAATCCCGGCCGGTCTCGATGACTCCGGAGCCGTGGACGGTCAGGTACGGCAGGACCGTCTCGGCATCGGTCTCGATGATCCGGTCCAGCAGCCGGTTCTCCCGCAGTCCCGCCGTGAACGCCACGAACAGTTCGACGATCTGATCCGGCGCGGGCGCACCGGATTCGACCAGCGGGCGGACGGCCGCGTCGGCGCGATCCAGGAATTCCCTGGCCTGCGCGAGGAATACCGCCAGCACCAGTTCGGATTTGCCGGCGAAGCGCCGGTACAGCGTCGCCAGCGAGACCCGGCCGCGGCGCGCGACCTCGGCCATGCTGGTGCGCTTGATCCCGAAGTCGAGAAACGCCTGCAGTGCCGCGTCGAGCACCTCGGACTGGTCCCCGCCGACGGGTGCCCCGTCGCGGACCATCGGCAGCAGCTTCGCCGGACCGGCCATGCGTTCCTCCTCGATCTCGGGCGCCGGAGCGGCTGTGCGCCGCTCCGGCGTCGTAGGTTCTCGCCCGCGTGGCGTGATCAGTGCGAGAAGTCCTCGCGCAGCTTATGTTTGAGCACCTTGCCACTGGCATTGCGGGGCAGCACGTCGACGACCACGACGTCCTTGGGCTGCTTGTACCGCGCCAGGTAGGTGTTCAGGTGCGCCTCGAGGTCGGTCAGGGTGAGCTGGGCCTGCGCGTCGTGCAGCGCCACGACCGCCACCGGGATCTCGCCCCACTTCTCGTCGGGCCGCCCGATCACCGCCGCCTCCCGGATCGCCGGATGATCGAACAGGACGTTCTCCACTTCGGCGCAGTAGATGTTCTCGCCACCGGAGATGATCATGTCCTTCTTGCGGTCCACGACCCAGATGAACCCCTCCTCGTCCTGGCGGACCAGGTCGCCGGAGTGGAACCAGCCGCCGGCAAAGGCTTCGGCGGTGGCCTCGGGCTTGTTCCAGTAGCCCTGCATCATGGTCGGGCCGCGGTAGACGATCTCGCCGATCTCGCCGGGTGCCACGTCGTTCATCTCGTCGTCGACGATGCGGGCGGTGACGGTCGGGATGACCCGGCCGACCGAGCCGAGCTTGCGCAGGGCGTCGCGGCCCTCGAGCACGCAGGTGATCGGGGACATCTCGGTCTGCCCGAACACCGCGACATTGTCGGCCTGCGGGAAGCATTCGGCCATCGCGCGCAGCACCGTGTCCGAGGCCGGGGCGGCACCCCAGCTGAGCTTGCGTAGCGCCAGCTTGCGTTGCCGCACAGTCGGTTCGGCGCAGATGAGCTGCCACTGGGCGGGCACACAGAAGGCGATGGTGGCCTGTTCGGCCTCCACCGCGTCGAGGAACTCGGTGGCGTCGAAGGCGCCCAGCGGGTGCAGCACGGTGGCGGCGCCGAGCTGGAATGCCGGTGCGAGACTGCCCAATCCGGCGATGTGGAACAGCGGCGAGGTGCAGAAGCCGATCGATTCCGGGGTCATCTCCATGGCCCGGATACAGGTCAGGGCCTGCGCGTTCATGTTCGCGTAGGACAGCACCGCACCCTTGGGGGAACCGGTGGTGCCGGAGGTGTACATGATCAGGCACGGGGTGTCCTCGGGCAGGTCCACCGGCGGGTGCGCCGGACTCTGCTCGGCGATCAGATCGTCGTAGCCGAGGGTGCCCTCGGTGGTCTCGCCGCCGATCACGATGCAGGTCTCGAGCGCCGGATGTTGTTGCCGCGCAGCCTGAGCCAAGGGGAGCAGCACGGTGTCGGTGACGATCACGGTCGCCCCGGAGTCACCCACGATGTACCCGAGTTCGGGGACGGTGAGCCGGAAGTTGACCGGGACCGCGATGGCGCCGAGCGCGTTGATCGCGAACACCGTCTCCAGGTACGCCGGGTGGTTGAACGCCAGCACGAGCACTCGGTCGCCGAAGCCGACCCCGCGCCGGCTCAGCGCGTCGGCGAGCTTCTCGAAGCGATCGTGGAGCTGCCGCCAGGTGGTGTCGTTTCCGCGGTAGCGGACGGCGAGACCGTCGGGGCGCATGGTGGCGTGGGTGGCGATCTGGTTGATCCAGTTGTTGCGCCGGATCGACTGCAGCGGGTCGGGAGTCATCGGTTCCTGTCCAGGGTGAGAGGTGGGGCGGTCAGACGAGCGGGCGGCCGCCGCGGTGGCGGCGGCGGACATCGCGCAGGAGCAGCTGATACGGGAACAGCCGGGCCTGGGCGGGCAGCCGGCGCTGCACACCGCCGAGGCCGCGCAGCAGCCGGCGGTGGCGGCGTTCCTGGCGCGGGGTCCAGGTCAGGTCGAGGCCTTCGCGCATGGACGCGGGCAGCAGACCGGTCACGATGAAGCGGTGCAGCGGCGCGAACACGGCCAGGCGCGGGACGTTGCGCAGATCGACGAGGTCCTCGAGGTAGCCGGCCACCAGTTCGTCGGGGACGTGCCGCTTCAGGCCGTCCTGCCAGTACTCGTCGAATTCCTCGAGGGTGTGGAACCACATGTCGGGCTTCATCTGCAGCGTGGTGCCGAGCCGGGCGGCGTACTGCAGGAAGACTTCCCGGGTGGCGCGATCGTCGGGGCCGTACAGGCGCTCGCGCAGGTCCACGATGCCGAAGTACAGGCAGGCCGCGACCCATTTCTGCAGTTCCGGGTCGAAGGCGTTGTAGCGGACCTCGGCGCCGGGTTCGGAGCGGACCATGCGGTGCGAGCCGTTGACGGCCGTGCGGAAGATCTGCCGGTCGTGTTCGTTGCCGAGCAGGGCGACGGCCAGGTAGGTGACGGTGGTGCGCAGGCGTTTCCACGGGCGCAGGTCGGCGCGGCCGGAGTAGACGGCGCTGTGCGCGACGCCGTGCCCGATCGGCACGTTGGACAGTTGCATGATCACGTTCGCCCCGCCGCCCAGCAGGACGTTCGCGCCGTCGAGGTAGCTGTCGATGTCGAAGTTGTCGACCGTGCCGTACCGGCAGGTCCGGGCTGGTTCGGGGTCGGACCTGCGTAGGGGTGTGGTCATGGCGTCGCTGCCTCCCTGGTCTTGCGGTCGCGCCCGGTCGTGCGGTTTCCACCGGTCTTGCGGTTTCCACCGAGTCAATGAGACGATCGCACTATCTTCTTCTCATCGAGTCTAGGTACGGCGGTTCCGGAAAGCTAGAGCGGCTGAGAAGGTTCTCGTACAAACATCTCACCCCGATGGTGCCAGGAAAGGCCGGAAATTTGAGGCGAACGTTGTATACCGACGACCACGAGGCCTACCGGACGGTCGTCCGCGAATACCTGCAGCGCGAAGTGGTCCCCCACATGGAGACCTGGGACGAGCAGCACCTCGTCGACCGCGCCGCCATCCGGTCGGCGGCCCGCAACGGCGTCTTCGCGCTCTGGGTCCCCGAAGAGTACGGCGGCTCGGGCGAGACCGACTACCGCTACCAGCTCGTCGTCAAGGAGGAGATCGCGCGGACCCGCGCCACGTCCTTCGGCTTCACCATCGGCATGCAGGACGACATCATCCTGCACTACCTGCTGGCCCTGGCCACCGACGAGCAGAAGCGACGCTGGTTACCCGGCTTCGCGACCGGCGACATCATCGGCGCGATCGCCATGACCGAACCCGGCACCGGCAGCGACCTGCAGGGCATCAAGACCACGGCCGTCCGCGCCGGCGACAGCTGGATCATCAACGGACAGAAGACATTCATCTCCTGCGGGACCAGCGCCGACATCGTCGTGGTCGCCGCCCGCACCGACGCCGAGGCCGGCTCGCGCGGCTTCAGCCTGTTCGTCGTCGAACGCGGCACTCCCGGCTTCCGCAGCGGAAGTCCGCTGCGGAAGCTGGGCCTGCAGGGGCAGGACACCTCGGAGCTGTTCTTCGACGACGTCGTGGTCCCGGCCGCGAACCTGCTCGGCACCGAAGGGCAGGGCCTGATCCACCTGATGGCGAACCTGGTGCCCGAACGACTGGGTGTCATCGCCGGCGCCTACTCCGATGCGCGCGCGATCTTCGACCAGACCGTGGCATATGTGAAGGAGCGCAAGGCGTTCGGCAAGCCGCTGGGCGGGTTCCAGAACACCCGGTTCGTGCTGGCCGAGCTGGCCACCGAGCTCGACGTCGCGGAAGCCTACGTGGACAACGTGATCCGCGCCTACAACGCCGGCGAACTCACCCCCATCGACGCCGCCAAGGGCAAGTGGTACCTGTCGGATCTGCAGAACCGGGTCATCGACCGCTGCCTGCAGTTGCACGGCGGGTACGGCTTCATGATGGAGTACCCGGTCGCACGGGCCTATGCGGATGCGCGGATCCAGTCGATCTACGCCGGCACCAACGAGATCATGAAGGAGATCATCGGCCGCGAGCTGACCGGGTCGCGCTGATCCGGTCCCTCCCCCGTCGACGAAAGCAGGTGAACCACATGGCCCCGAAAGTTCTGATCGTCGGTACCGGATTCGGCGGTCTGGCGCTGGCGCTGGAGCTCAAACGTGCCGGGTACCAGGATTTCGTGCTGCTCGAGCAGGCCGACGAGGTCGGCGGGGTGTGGCGCGACAACACCTATCCCGGGGCCGGCTGCGATATCCCGTCGCCCTACTACTCGTATTCGTTCGCGCCGAACCGGTCCTGGCCGGCGCGGTTCGCACGGCAGCGCGACATCCTGGCCTACATCCGGCGCATCGTCGACGAGTACGACCTGCGGCGGCACATCCATTTCGGGGTCGAGGTCACCGCGGCGGCCTTCGACGAGCGCCGGGCGGTGTGGCAGATCGACACCGAGGACGGCGATCTGTACGAGGCCGACGTGTTCGTGCCGGCCGTCGGGCAGCTGTCGCGGCCGTCGATTCCGGCGATCCCGGGCCGGGATCGGTTCGGCGGCAAGGCCTTCCATTCGGCGCGCTGGAACCACGGCATCGATCTGTCGGGTAAGCGGGTCGCGGTCATCGGGACGGGAGCCAGCGCGATCCAGTTCGTGCCCGAGATCGCGCCGAAGGCCTTGCAGCTCACCGTGTTCCAGCGGTCGGCGCCGTGGGTCACCAACCGGCCCGACGCGCGTTACGGTGTGCTGCACCGGCTGCTGGCGCCGGCGCTGCAGCGGGTGGAACGGTTCGGGTGGTGGGCCTTCTTCGAGTACTCGACGTTGGGGCTGCTCGGTAACCAGGCGGTGGTGCGGTCGCTGGTCGGCCTGCCGAAGTGGCAGTTGCGCCGCCAGGTGCCGGATCCGGTATTGCGCGCCAAGCTGACTCCCACCGACTCCCCCGGCTGCCGGCGCGCACTGTTCTCCGACGACTGGTATCCGGCGCTCGGGCGGGCGAACGTGCACGTCGAGACCGAGCGGATCACCGAGTTCACCCGCTCCGGTATCCGCACCGCCGACGGCGTCGAGCACCGCTTCGACGTGGTGATCTACGCGACCGGATTCGCGGCGCAGGATTTCCTCGGCCCGATCGAGGTCACCGGGTCCGGTGGCGCGGACCTGCGGGAGTTCTGGGCCGAGGGAGCCCGCGCGTATCTGGGCCTGGCCGTACCGGATTTCCCGAACATGTTCCTGATGTACGGGCCCAACACCAATCTCGGCGCTGGATCCATCATCTTCATGCACGAATGTCAGGCACGCTATATCCGTGGCGTCGTCGAGCATCTCGGCGCGCATCCGGGGACCGCGCTCGCGGTCCGGCCCGCGGCCGAGCAGCGCTACGACGCCGAGATCCAGCGGCGGCTGGCGAAGAGTGTCTGGATCACCTGCGACAGCTGGTATCGGGCCGCCAGCGGCCGGGTGTCCACCAACTGGCCGGGTCTGGTGTCGGAGTACCGCCGCCGCACCCGGCGGGTCGACCTTGCCGACTACCGGACCGTGACCGCCACGAGCAGCGAGAAGGCATGATGGGCAACGACTTCGACTACGACGTGCTGGTGATCGGCTCCGGTTTCGGCGGCAGTGTCACCGCGTTGCGGCTGACCGAGAAGGGCTATCGGGTGGGTGTGGTCGAGGCGGGCCGCCGCTGGACGGCCGCCGACCTGCCGTCCTCGAACTGGAACCTGCGCAAGTCGATCTGGGCGCCGCGGCTGGGATTGACCGGGACGCAACGGATCAGTCTGCTGGGCAAGGTGACGCTGTTCAGCGCGGCCGGGGTGGGCGGCGGTTCACTGATCTACGGCAACACGCTGTACCGGCCGCTGCCGAAGTTCTACCGCGATCCGTCCTGGTCGCACGTCACCGACTGGGAGGCCGAACTCGCGCCGTACTACAACCAGGCCGAACGCATGCTGGGCGTGGCGCCGAATCCGAAACTGAGCCCGGCCGACGAGGTGCTGCGCGACGTCGCGGCCGAACTCGGCGTGGCCGACACGTTCCATCCCACGAATGTCGGCGTGTTCTTCGGTGAGCCCGGAAAGACCGTGCCGGACCCGTATTTCGGTGGCGCCGGTCCCGAGCGCACCGGGTGCGTGCACTGCGCGAACTGTATGACCGGGTGTCCGCACGGCGCCAAGAACACCACCGTCACCAACTATCTGTATCTCGCGGAACAGGCCGGGGCGCAGGTGCATTCGCAGGCGACGGTGACCGATGTGCAGCCACTGACCGAGGGCGGGTACCGGGTCACCGCGCAGCGCTCGGGCGGGTTGCCGCGCCGGGAGCGCCGGGAGTTCACCGCCGAACAGGTGGTGTTCGCCGCGGCCGCCCGCGGCACCCACCAGTTGCTGCACCAACTGCGCGCCACCGGCCGGTTGCCCGCGCTGTCCCCGCGCATGGGTGAGCTGACCCGGACCAACTCCGAGGCGGTGCTCACCGCGACCAGCCGCACTCGCACCGATTTCGCGCAGGGCGTGGCGATCACGTCGTCGATCCATCCCGAACCGGACACCCACATCGAGGTGTGCCACTACGGCAAGGGCCAGAACGGCCTGTTCCCGCTCACCGTGCCGATGATCGACGGCGGCCCGCTGCGTTTCCTGCGCTTCCTGCTGTTGTTGCTCACCCATCCGCTGGTGTTCCTGCGCTCGCAGAACGTGCGCCGCGCCTCGGAACGCTCGGTGATCCTGCTCGTCATGCAGTCCCTGGACAATTCACTCACCTCGTTCGGCAAGCGCGGCCTGTTCGGCTATCGCCTGTCCACCCGCCAGGGTGAGGGCCGGCCGAACCCGACCTGGATTCCCATCGGCCACAAGGCGAACCGCCTGTTCGCCGACCGGATCGGCGGCGACGCGCTCGGCATGATCATGGACGTCTTCGACATCCCCTCCACCGCCCACTACATCGGCGGCTGCCCCATGGGCGGCACCGCCGCCGAGGGCGTCATCGACCCCTACCACCGCATCCACAACTACCCCGGCCTCCACGTCATCGACGGCTCCGCCGTCTCCGCCAATCTCGGCGTCAACCCCTCGCTCACCATCACCGCCATGTCCGAACGCGCCTGCGCCTTCTGGCCCAACCGGGGTGAACCCGATCCCCGGCCGGCACTGGGGGCGGGGTACCAGCAGGTCGTTCCGGTGCCGCCGAACCGGCCGGCGGTCCCGCCGACCGCCCCGGGCGTGCTCCGGCTGCCGCTCACAGTTGTTCGGCCCGAAGCGGAACCCGAAGGGGTGCAATAGGATCGGCCGTCGGTGCGGCTCCGGACAGATTGCCGCAATCATATTTGCCTCGACGAGAAACCGGTCAGGGCTTTCTCCGTGCCACGACGCGGCGGTAGTAGATGCGCCAACCTTGGTCGGCGCGACGCAGTCGGTCCTCGTAGACAGCGGTGCCGGTCGTGCCGTCGGCGTTGACGGCGAGCGCCTTGGCGCGGGTCTGTGCCTGGTCACCGTGGGCGCCGACCACGACGATGTTGGTGACATGGTGGCCCAGTGGCTGGCCTTCGTCGTCCTGGCTGCCCTCGGCCAGTGCGCGCAGCGCGGCCAGTCCGCGCAGCGTGCCGTAGCCGAAGTCCTCCAGGTCGAAGATCACGTCCTCGGCGAAGACCTCGGCGAGGCGGTCCCAGGCGCGGTCGTCGGCCAGATGGCCGTGCAGCGCGATGATTTCGTGGATCGCGAGCCGGTCCGCGGTGGTGATGTCGAGCATTCGAAACCCTTCACAAAAGTGGGGAGCTCCCCGTTTGAACCTCGGGCTAGACTAAACGGGGAATTCCCCACTTGGCAAGGAGCGGGATGAGCGACCGTCCGAAACGCGCCGACGCGCGCCGCAACTACGAGGCTGTCCTGGCCGCCGCCAAAGCGGTGTTCCAGGCCGACGGTGTCGCCGCACCGCTCGACGAGATCGCCCGCCGCGCCGGCGTCGGCAACGCCACCATGTACCGCCACTTCCCCACCCGCCGCGAACTCGTCATCGCCGTCTACGCCGACGAGGTCGACGCCCTCTGCGACCTCGGCGAATCGCTCGCCACCGACCCGAACCCCGAACCCGCCCTGTTCACCTGGCTCCGCGCCTTCGTCACCCACGTGGCCACCAAACGCGAACTGCCACTTGCCATCCCCGACGACTCGACCGGCCACCGCACGACCCTCTACCGGGATTGGCACGACCGGATGCGTACCTGCGCCACCACGCTGCTCATCCGCGCCCAGGACGCGGGCGCCGTCCGCGACGACCTCGAGGTGGCGGATCTCCTCGCCGCCGCCAGCGGCATCGGGCATGCGGCCGGTGACGAGGAGCAGGCCGAACGGCTCCTACAGATCGTCCGCGACGGAGTCTCCGTACCGGCCGAGCGCAGGTAAGCGCTGTCGGCTGCGGCTGGGGGCCGACGAGCGCGAGCAGGCGCCGGATCCACGACGCAGCACACGAACCACTGCGGCGCCGACCGCAACCCTGAACGAGCCGCGTCGATTTCGGTTGCCAACTCTAACCTATATGTATTAGGTTTAACCCTAAGCAAGATAGGAAGGAGCGGAAATGTCTCCCCGTGCGGGCCTGACCACGGAACGGGTGGTGCGTGCCGCGGCGGAACTCGCCGACGAGATCGGGTTCGACAAACTCACCCTGTCGGCGGTCGCACGGCACTTCGGGGTGAAGGACCCGAGCCTGTATGCGCACGTGCGGAATCTGCACGATCTGCGCGTGCGGGTGGCGCTGCTGGCGAGCGCCGAGCTGAACGACCGGATCGGCACGGCGGTCGCGGGGCGGTCCGGTAAGGACGCGCTGGTCGCGTTCGCCGGCGCGTATCGGGCCTACGTCCTCGAACATCCGCAGCGCTATGCGGCCACGCAGATCCGGATCGACCCGGCCGAGGTGGCCGACGAGCCCGCGCTGCTGCGCAGCATCGAGTTGACCATGTCGATGCTGCGCGGATACGGGCTGGGCGAGCAGGAGACCCTGGACGCGGCCCGCCTGCTGCGCAGCACCTTTCACGGATTCGCCACCCTCGAAGCCGCCGGCGGCTTCGCGCACGCGCAATCCACCGACGATTCCTGGCCACGCATTCTCGACGCCCTGCACTACACGCTGTCGAACTGGCCGACGTACCCGAAAGAGGACATCGCCCGATGAGATCGGATACCCTGCGCGTCCCCGGCGCGACCCTGTACTACGAAATGCGCGGGAAAGGCCCTGTGCTGCTGGTGATTCCGGGCGGCGGCGGCGACGCCAACGCCGCCGACGGCATGGCCGAGGTGCTGCGGGAGCATTTCACGGTCGTCGCGTTCGACGCCCGCGGCTACTCGCGCAGCGCCCTGGACCCCGGCGCGCCACAGGACCAGCACGTCGCGGTGCAGAGCGACGACGCCTTCCGGCTGCTCACCCACCTGACCGACGATCCCGCCTTCGTGTACGGCGGCAGTCACGGCGCCATCGTCGGACTCGACCTGCTCGCCCGGCACCCCGACCGGGTACGCGCTCTGGTCGCGCACGAGCCGCCGTGTTTCGCGGTCCTTCCCGACGCCGCCGAGCACCGCGCCATGATCGACGAGGTGCACCGCCTGTTCCACACCGAAGGCCTCCTCGCCGCCGCGGGCCGTTTCCTCGCGGCGATCGACGGCGCGATCAAGCCGGGCCCCGAACCGGCCGAGCTGTCTGTCCGCGAGGAGCAACGCCGCGCCCGCAGCGCCGCCAACGCGCCGATCATGATGGAGCACGAACTGCGCGAATTCACCTCCTACATACCGGACTACGCGGCATTGGCCTCCGTCGCCGATCGCCTGATCCTGGCCGTCGGCCGGGAAACTCGCGGCTGCCTGCCCTATCGCCCCGCCGTCGAGATCGCCGGCCACCTCGGCCTGACCGTCACCGAATTCCCGGGCGCGCACAACGGAACCCTCACGCACGCACAGGAAGTCGCCACCCAGCTCATCCGGGTGCTGACATCGGCGCCGAGTTCGACCCCCGCCCTATGAGCTACTCGCTCCGGGCAGGTCCCACAGCATGTCCGGCTGCCCGCTGCAGTACGGCGATCGCGTCGTCGAGCCCGTTGACGACGAACAACTCGACGGTCCCGTCACGCAGCTGAATTCGAAGTCTGGTTCGCAGCCCGCCGTCGAATGCCCCACCGGTGGGCAACTGCGAACCGACCGACGCCACCCACTCGAGCGGCGCCGACCACGACTGCCCACCGGTGAGCGCGTCCACATGGCTGGGCTCGAACAGCACCCGCGCACCGGTCAGGTACAGGCGTCCACCGACGGCGCGATTCCCCTGCGTACGGTTCGCAAACCGCCGCCAGCTGACCGTTTCACCGTCGGCCAGCTTCGGTGACCGAATCCAAATCCCCACCGCGGCAGTGTATCCGAAGCCACATGGGCAGCCGCCAACACAGTCGAGCGGCAGCACGCGTCGACGACGCCGACAAGCGGTCGACGTAACCCTCGGACGACGCTCGAAGGCGGCATGCGACGACCGAGGGGCGGTCAGCCGAGTTTCGCTCTGATCGACGGGTGTACGGGTACGCCGCGGGCGGTGAGGTCGGCGGCGAAGCGGCGGACCAGCGGGTCGGTGGGGGCGCCGAGGAGACAGAGCAGTTCTCGGGTCAGGGCGGGCTCGAAGTGTTTCAGGTCTGCGGGTACGGCTGTGCCGAGGGCGGTGGTGGGGACCAAGGCGATGCCGAGTCCGGCGGCGGCGAGCTGGGCGGCGGTGGCGGCCTGGCGGGTGCGCATGATCGCGGTGAGGGTGACGCCGTGGCGCGCGGCTTCGGAGTCGAGCCAGCCGGACAGGCCGTTGTCGCGGTGGTAGTGCACGATCGGCTGGTCGCGCAGGTCGTCGAAAGCGAGCCGATCATGTCGGGACAGTGGATGATCGGCGGGCAAGACGGCCACGACCTCCTCGAGGCCGATAGCGGCGGATGCTCCCGTCCAGCGGGTCGGCTGCGGACCGACCGCGAGATCCGCCTGCCCGGATTCCACGGCGTGGGCCAGCGCGTCGGCGCTGGTGGCTTCCGCCACCAGCACCTCGATGTGCGGAGCGCGCCGCCGCCAGGCTCGCAAGACCGGGGCGAGCAGGCTCACGGTCAGACTCTCCGCGCAGGCCAGGCGGATCCGTCCGGCCTCGCCGCGCGCCGCGGCGCGCCCGGCACCGACCATGCGGGTGACGGCGTCCAGGGCCGCGCGTGCGTCTGCCTCCACCGCCCGGCCGATTGTGGTCGCCCGGACCCCACGCGGCAGGCGCTCCAGCAGCGGCGCCCCGATCTCGCGTTCCAGTGCCGCGAGCTGATGCGACAGTGCCGGCTGTGACATGTGCAGGACCACCGCGGCGTCGGTGATCGACCCGGCGTCCAGGACCGCGACCAGGCATTCCAGCGCCCGCAGGGTAGGCATTCGCATATTCTATGGCAAGCATCGAATACATTCGGGTCGCGAGGGGATGATCTGTCGGATGCGCAACGCTGCAGCAAGCATGACAACACTGCAGAACAAGAAACTGGTCGTGGTCGGCGCCGGATCGGGTATCGGCCGGCGAATCGCCGTGGACGCGACAGCCCAAGGTGCACAGGTTATTTCGGTCGGGCGACCGGAGCTCGACTTGACCGACGAGGCGACGATCCGCGCCTTCGCCGAGCGGGTCGGCGACCTGGACTACCTGGTGTCACTCGCCGCCGACCACGCCAACGGACCGGTGACCGAGTTGGACCGAGACGCCGTGCATCGCGCCTTCGACGCCAAGGTGATCGGGCCGATCCTGCTGGCCAAACACCTCGCACCGCACTTCCGCCCCGGCGGCGCGATCCTGCTGTTCTCCGGTGTGGCGGCCTGGCGCCCGGCGCCCGGCCGTGTGGTGATGGCCGCGACCAACGCGGCGGCCGCCGCGGCCGCCGCCGCCCTGGCCGTCGAACTCGCGCCGCTGCGCGTCAACGCGCTGTCCCCCGGCATCGTCGACTCGGGCGTCTGGGACGGACCCGGCAAGGACTCCTTCCTCACCGCTGTCGCCGAACGCAATCCGGCCCGCCGCGTCGGCACCCCCGCCGATATTTCCGCCGCGGCGCTACTCGCCCTCACCAACCCGTTCCTCACCGGCACGACCCTGCATGTCGACGGCGGTGGACGTTTGGTGTGAGGCAACCGGCGGGTCCGCGATGCGGTGGTAGCGTCGCGGGCCGCGCCGACGACCCGGCTGGGCGCGTGCATCCGAGAATTCGGTCAGCCTATGAGGTGGCTGGTGATTGTCGGGGCGACCCGGGTCGCGAGGTTGTCGATCGATTCCGAGGCGATCGGTTCGACCCGAAGGATGTAGCGCAGGTAGGCGATGCCGAGCAGTTGTGCCATGGCCAGGTCGATGCGGAGTTCGGGGTCTGGTCCGGGTAGGGCGGCGGCGACCAGCTGATACAGCTGGTCCTGGATGAATTGCCTTGCGAGGGTGGCGGATTCCTCGTGGGTGGCCGCGCCGCGCAGGATGGCCTCGAGGCGGCCGCGCGATTCGGGCTGGTCCCAGAGTGCGAGGAAGACCCGGGCCAGTCGCTCTCCGATACCTTCCAGGTCACCGTCGACGATGCGCGCGGCGAGTTCCGCCGGGTCGAAGGGCCAGCCCATGGTGGCGCGGAAGAGCCCGTCCTTGTTGCCGAAGTAGTGGCGGATCAGCGCGGGATCCACTCCCGCGGCCGTGGCGATGTCCCGCACGGAGGTGCGGTCGTATCCGTTGTCGGCGAAGAGTTTTCGCGCGGTGTCGAGCAGGATGGCGCGAGTGTCGGCGCTGCCGGGTCGGCGTCCAATCGGTGGCATGGTGCCAAAACTCTACACCCGTTGACTTTCCGGGTGCGACAGGGCTACCGTCGAGGTAGATAATTCCACAACTGAGGAGTTTCTCCGATGCCCATGCCACGGTGGCTCGCCCACGCCAACAAGTACGGCCTCAACCAGCTCACCCGTTTCCTCGCGCCCTGGCTGCCGGGCTGGGCCCTGGTCGTGCATCGCGGCCGCAAGTCCGGCCGCACCTTCCACACTCCCCTGTGGGCCTTCCGCCGTGGTGACGACTTCGTCATCGCACTGACCTACGGCAGCCGCTCCGACTGGGTGCGCAATGTCGAGGCCGCGGGGTCGTTCGAGCTCGTGCACCTCGGCCGCCACCACCACCTCGCGAACCCGAATGTCTACCGCGACCCGAAGGCCGCGGAGATGCCCCTGCCGATCCGGCTCATGCTGCGGTACGTCCTGGCCGCCCCCGAATTCCTGCGGGCCACGATCGCGCCCGCCGATCCGAAGGCGGCGTGAGCGGGCGGCGGCCGCAGTCGATTCGGCTCCGCGCCCCGCGTTGATCCGCGGGCCGTTGCGATCGGTGCGGGGGACGCGAAAGCCTCAGGCATGCTTATGCTCTCGCCGTGACGTATGCACTGTATGCCTGGGGCAACTTCCTCGACGAAGTCGGTTCGGACCGCGATCCCGGCTGGCTCGACGACGCGCTGCTGCGGGGCGAGCGGGACGTCGTCAGCGAGGAGTTGATGATCGGCGACACCGAGACACTGCGGGTGGACGGACCGGGAACGATCTTCACCGTCGACGGGGAGCGGATCAACGGCCGCGACCTGGTGGGGCGCGACCTGAGCAGCGCGGACTGGCAGGTCGCGCGGATCTCGGTCGCCACCGATGGCACCCGCGAAGATGCGCTGCGGTTCCTGGCGACGCTCGAGGAGGACGGCGAGTACACCACCGATACGGCGCCACAGCACAATCCGGTCGGAGTCGGTGAGATCGTCACCGTGTGGTCCGACGAGCACGGCCAGTGGGAGCTGGCCCTGGTCCGCCGCGCTGTCACGAACTGACACCTCCACCCGAGCCGGTGTCGGTGCCGACGTGATGCCCGCGGCGACCAGCGCCTCGCCGCCATCACGACGACACGCCCGCCGCGGTCGATCCCGAACGGCCGCAACCGATTCCCGGCGCAGTGCCACCCCCTTCGCAAGCGCCGACTGCCCGGTTGAACAACAGCAGCCGACGACTACCGGCCGAGCGCCCGGATCTGGTACGTGCCAACGGTTTCCGCGACCAGAACCCCGTCGGCGTCGTGGACGGTGGCCCTCAGCTGGAAGTCGGCCTTGCCGTTGGCGGCGGCTTCGGCCGTGACGCGCTGGATCTCGTCGTCGGAGAGGAAGGCTTCCGAGCGGAGGTCGGTCTTGGCGGGTTTGCGGAAGAAGATCTGGAGGTCTTTGACCAGGGGGTAGTAGGCGGTGGTGTCGAAGCTGGCGAGGGAGATCGCGCCACCGAGCATCTCGCCGACGGTGAACAGCACGCCGGCGTAGATCGCGCCGAAGTGGTTGCTGTTGCCCTCGGCGGGGACGGTCAGGACGGCGTGGCCGGGTTCGGCGAGTTCGGCCCGCACACCCATTCTGTGGGCCACCGGGATGGTGAATTCCAGTGCGGCGTTGATGATTTCCGCGTCGGACCGGGTTTCTCCGGAGGTCATGGGTGTCCTTTCGTGCGGTGCGGTGGGTTACCGCTGGTCCGGGGTGGTCTCGGTGCGCGCCCGGTAGGCCGCGCGGACGGCCGGGTCGAAGTTCGAGGTGGCGGCCTGCAGGCCGAGCGAGTTCGACAGCGCGTTGCGCACGTTCTCCGGCAGCGGCATGAGGGTGCGCACGATATTGCCGCCGAGCGCGGGCACCACGCGCACGCCGGCGCGCCGGCGGTCGATCGCGCGGGCGATGGCCGCGGCGACGGTCTCCGGTTCGATCAGCCCTAGTTTGCGGGTGAGCCAGTTCGGGGTCATCCCGGCGATGAGTTCGGTGTTGACGAAGCTGGGTGCGACGGTGGTGACCACGACTCCGTGCGGCTCGAGTTCCTGGCGTAGCGCCGAGCCCAGCCCGACCACGGCGTGTTTGGTGGCGCAGTAGACGGCCACGCCGGGGAAGGCGCTGATCCCCGCCATCGAGGCGATATTCACGATCTGGCCCGCGCCACGGTCGACGAACCGACGTCCGGCGAGCTTGGACCCCAGGACGACACCGCGGATGTTGATGTCGATCTGCCGGTCGGTGACGGCGTCGGACTCGTCGAGGAAGGCGCCGGTCGGCATGATGCCGGCATTGTTGATCAGCACGTCGAGCGGGCCCAGCCCGGCCTCGGCGGTGGCGAGGAACGCCTCGAACGAGTCACGATCGGTCACATCGAGTTTCAGCGCCTCGGCGGTGCCGCCCGCCTCGGCGATCGCGGCGGCGGTGCCGGCCGCGAGGTCGGCGTCGAGGTCGCCGATCGAGATCCGGGCGCCGCACCCGGCGAGGGCGCGGGCGGTGGCGGCACCGATGCCGCGGGCACCTCCGGTGATCGCGACGTGCTTTCCGGTGAGGTCGGGTCCACTCATTGGCAGTCCTCGGGGTCGGCGGCGAACGGCTTCGGTCAGATTAGGAGCGCCGGCTGCGGCGCAGCCATCGGATGCTCGGC
Organism: Nocardia stercoris; assembly: GCF_003696265.1. Taxonomy (GTDB): domain Bacteria; phylum Actinomycetota; class Actinomycetes; order Mycobacteriales; family Mycobacteriaceae; genus Nocardia; species Nocardia stercoris. The sequence continues at coordinate 266,521 of NZ_RFFH01000007.1, forward strand.
CATGGAATTGCGAATCGGGGCCAAAATTGCCCACACTGGGCGGATGATCGATCCGATGGCGCGCCTGCGTCCGGTGACCAGCGCCGCGCTGCTGACCGGATACGGCACCGAGCACGGTGTGCCGCTGAACCGATTGCTGCGGAACACCGGTGTCGGCGCGCCGCAGTTGACCGACCCGGCCGGCGAGATCACCGCCGGGCAGGAGCTGGCGATCATGCGCAATCTGGTCGCCGAACTCGGCGACGCGCCGGGCCTGGGGCTGGAACTGGGCGCGCGCTATCACGCGAGCACGCACGGGGCGTTCGGGTTCGCGGTGCTGACCAGTTCGACCCTCGGCGAAGCGCTCGGGGTCGGCCTGGCCTTTCTCGAACTGTCGTTCTCCTTCGCCCGGATCACCCTCGCCCAAGACGGCCCGCACCCGTCGATCGTGTTGGACGACAGCACGATTCCGCCCGCGATCCGCCGCTTCCACATCGAACGCGACCTGCAGGCCCTGGTCACGGTCCAACAGGACATCATTCCGGTCGACCTGCCGATCCGGCGCGTCGAGATCCCGTTCCCGGCCGACCCCGTCTACGACCGCGTCCTGTGCCACGCGCCCGGTGCCGAACCGGTCTTCGGCGCGCCGCGGGCCGCCCTCACCCTCGATCGCGCGGCACTGGATATGCCGCTGCCGCAAGCGAATCCGCAGATCGCCGCCATGTACGTCCAGCAGTGCGCACAATTGCTCGAACAGCGCCGGCAGCGCGGTGGCGTGAGTGCCGCGGTCCGCGCCGCTCTGCTCCGCCGCGGCAAGGTCACCACGCAACCCGAGATCGCCGCCGACCTGCACCTCAGCGTCCGCACGCTGCGCCGCCGGCTCGCGGAGGAGGACACCACCTTCCGCGATATCGGCGAGGAGACCTTCGGCCTGCTCGCCGAGGAGCTCCTCGACGCCGGACTCACCGTCGACCACGTCGCGCACCGCCTCGGCTATTCGAGCGCCTCGGCGTTCAGCTATGCGTTCAAGGCGTGGAAGCGGATGACGCCGGGCCGCTACTCCCGCCTGCGCCGCCGGCGAAGCGGCTGAGTTCCCGCCCGGTCAGTTCACCTGCCGGGTGGTGTCGGTCCAGTACTGTTCGCGCAGTTGGCGTTTGAGGATCTTGCCCGCGCCGGAGACCGGCAGTGCGGCGACCACGTCGAGGCTGCGCGGCGCCTTGTAGCCGGCGATCAGCGACTTGGTGTGCGCGCGAACGTCTTCCAGGGTGAGTTCGCAACCGGGGCGGCAGACGAGGACGGCGTGCACCCGCTCGCCCCATTCCGGGTCCGGTACCCCGATCACCGCGCAGGCCGCCACATCCGGATGCTCGGCGATCGCGTTCTCCACCTCGGCGGAATACACGTTCTCCCCGCCGCTGACGATCATGTCCTTGATCCGGTCGACGATGTAGAGGTAGCCGTCCGCATCGAGGTAGCCGCCGTCACCGGTGTGCATCCAGCCGTCGCGCACCGCGGCGGCGGTGTCGTCGGGCCGGTTCCAGTAGCCGAGCATGGCGTGACCGCCGCGAACCACGACCTCGCCGACCGTGCCGGGGTCGGCCACGCGGCCGTCCGCGTCGACCACCCGGACCTCACTGTGCGGTGCTGCACGACCCGCCGACCGCAGCCGCCCCGCCCGGTGGTCCCGCGGGCCGAGCAGGGTCGCGATGGGCGCCACCTCGGTCATGCCGTAGGCCTGGGTGAAACCGGCACCTTCGAAGACCGTCAGGGCCCGGGCCAGCAGCGCCTCGGAAATGGGTGCGGCGCCGTAGAGGATGCCGCGCACACAGGACAGGTCGTACTCGCCGACGGCGGGGTGGTCGAGCAGCAGCTGCACCATCACCGGCACCAGCAGCATGTCGGTGACCCGGTGGGTGTCGATCGCCTGGAGTACGGCGACCGGGTCGAAGGCGGGCACGAAGACGTGGGTGCCGCCGACCATGAGCTGCGCGTACCAGGTGGCGAAGTCGGCCAGATGGAACATGGGCGCAGCGTGCAGCGACACGCTGTCCTCGTCCATCAGATAGCCGGTGGCCAGCGAACCCAGCACCGAGACAGTGAGATTCGCGTGGCTGAGCATGACGCCCTTGGGGAATCCGGTGGTGCCGCCGGTGTAGAAGATGCCGGCCAGGTCGTCGCCGCCGCGGCGGGCGTCCTCGAGCGGGAGGTCGAGAGCGATGAGATCCTCGAAGCCGACCATCCCGTCCGGGATGTGTTCCTCACCGCAGTACACGACGGTGGCGAGGTCCGGCGCACCCGCGCGGATCGCGGGCAGCAGCGGGGCGAACGCGTCGTCGACCAACAGCACGGTGGTGCCTGAGTCGACCAGCGAGTAGCTGATCTCCTGTGGACTCCACCGGATGTTCACCGGGTTCAGGACCGCGTCGGCCCACGGCACCGCCAGCAGGTATTCGCTGTAGCGGTCGGAGTTCAGCGCGAGCATGGCGACCCGGTCGCCGCGCTGGACGCCGAGCTGCCGCAGTCCGCCCGCGAGGCGGGCCACCCGCTCGGCCACCGTGGCGAACGTTCTTTTGCGCGAACCGCAGACGGTCATCACGCGGTCCGGCCAGCTCGCGAGCGCTCGGTGCAGGCCCTGGGTCATGTACATGTGCGAGAACTCCTGGGACGGTGAAATGGGTTGTGCCGGATCAGATGTCGTGGACTCGAGACGTCCGCGCCTCCAGCGAGCGGACCAGCGTCCGCAACCGGGGGTCGCGAACCAGGACGTCGTCGCCGAGCGCGGCGACCTCGCCGCGCAGCACCGACCACACCTGCCACAGTCGCGGCGCCACGGTGGCGCCGGCCCGGCGCGCGATGCCGTCGGCCACCACCGCGGCCGCCTCGTCGGCGGAGATGCGGCGCCGCAACGGTTTCGGCAGCAGCCGTTCCAGGTCCCGGCCGGCGGGGTCGTCGTCCAGGGTGGCGCGGGCGAGCCGGGTGTCGACCAGCCCGAAATAGGCGATTCCGGCGCTGGCGCCGCAGGCGGCCAGTTCGATCCGCAGGGCGCGGCCGAGCTGTTCGACCGCGGCCTTGCTGATCATGTAGGCCGCGCCTCCGGGGCCGGGCGCGAACGCCGCGCACGAGGACACCACCACGATGTGGCCGCGCCGGGCGATCACCTGGTCGGCGGTGGCCTGCACGGTGTTGAACACGCCGGTGAGATTGATGTCGATCACCCGGTCGAAGGCCTCGGGGTCGATCTGCCGCAGCGTGGCCGGGGGCGGCGTGACGCCGGCGTTGGCGACCACCACGTCGATGCGGCCGGTCTGCCCGGCGATGTGCGCGACCGCGTCGTCGAGGGCGTCCCGGTCGCGAACATCGGTGCGGCGCACGATGGTCGGGGTGTCGAAGGTCGCCGCGGCGCGGGTGAGGGCGTCGCCGTCGATGTCGAGCAGGGCGACGGTCGCGCCGCGCCGGGCCAGCTGCCGGCCCAGTGCCAGTCCGATCCCGTCGGCGCCGCCGGTGATCACGCAGGTCCGGCCGCGCACGTCCAATGCGGGTGTGCGGCCGCGCTTTCCCGGTTCGGTGGTCATGGCTTGCTCCTCGCGTTACAGATCGAGTGTGAGGTCGGAACCGGCGGCGCGGGAGACACAGATCAGCATCGAATGCTCGCGGTCGGCCGCGGGCAGCAGGGCGTCGCGATGCTCGACCTCGCCGGCCAGCACGGTCGCCTTGCAGGTCCCGCAGAACCCCTGTCGGCAGGAGTACGGCACGCCCGGCACCGCTCGGCGCACGGCTTGTAGCGCACTCTCGTCGGCGGCCACGTCGACGGTGGTCCCGGTGCGCCGCAGGTGAATTCTGAACGGGCGCCCGTTACGGACGGGAGGCGCCGAGAAGCGTTCGGTGTGCAGCGACGCGGTGGGCGCCACGACCGGCAGCAGGCGGCGCGCGGCCGTCATCATGGGGTCCGGGCCACAGCAGTAGATCGCGGCGCCCGGTCCGGCCGCCGCCAGCGCGGTACCGAGATCCGGTGGGCCGCACTCGTCGTCGGCGTGGACCCGCACGACCCCGCCGCGGATGCGGTCCAGTTCGGCGTGGAACGGCAGGTGCGCGCGGGTGCGGCCGAAGTAGTCCAGGCGCCACGGTACGCCGCGGTCGGCGGCCGACCGGACCATGGGCAGGATCGGCGTGATCCCGATCCCGCCGGCCAGGAACAGGTACGAGGGTGCGTCGATCTGCCGGAAGGCGTTGCGAGGCCCGCGAATTCGCAGCGGCGTGCCGGGTGCCAGCTCGTGCATTTCGCGCGACCCCCCGCCCCCGTCGGCGAGGCGCCGCACGGCGATCCGGTAGGCGTCCCGCTCGGCCGGGTCACCGCACAGCGAGTACTGCCGCTGTTTGCCCGACGGCAGGAATACGTCGAGATGCGATCCGGGATGCCACCGCGGCAGCGCCCCACCGTCCGGGGCCGTGAGTACCAGCGACACCACGTCCGCGGCCTCCGCACGCACCTCCCGCACGCTCAGCTCCAACTCGAAACCGGTCCAGCGCACCGGTTTCGGCCTCGACAACAGGTCCGCGGCGCGGCTCTCGGCGAAGATCCGCCGGTAGGCGGTGCCGATCGAATCGAAGGCCCGCATCGCCCGGGTGGGTTCCATGACGCTCATGCCTTCCCCGCCGCGTGCGCGGTGGCCGCCGGTGACGTCGCCAGATAACGGATCGCCGCGTCCATACTGCCGAGCTGCGACGGATGGAACGAGGGATTCAGGTACTTCGGGATCTCGGTGACGAAGATCGCGGCACTCGGGATGACCCCGCGCCGAGAGGCACTCAGCAGTTCGGTGAGCCACCACCGGCGGGGGCGCTGCGGATCGTTCACGTAGAGATACCGTGCGGCACCGGCGAATACGAGCAGCAGCGTCACACTGGCCAGCAGCGCCGTGCGCACCCGGCGGGCGTAACTACCGTCGACGTACATGAAGGCGTCGAACGCCACGTTACGGTGCTCGACCTCCTCGGCGCCGTGCCAGCGGATCAGGTCGAGCATGGTCGGGTCCATGCCCTTCTCCTCCAGCACGGTCTGCGTCAGCAGCCACTCCCCGATCACCGCCGTGTAGTGCTCCATGGCGGCGAACAGCGCGAGCCGCTCACAGAGCCAGGCGTGCCGGGCCCGCCCGGTCAGGCCGTGGTCGCCGAGAACGTGGTGGACCAGCCATTCCATCTTGCGCGCCATCGGTTCCACGTCCAGGCCGCTGCGGCGCAAATGGTCACGAGCACCGGCGTGTGAGGCGGCGTGGATCGCCTCCTGGCCGATGAATCCGACGACCTCCTCGTGCAGTCGCTCGTCGTCGATGAACGGCAACGACTCCGAGAGCGCCTTCGACATGGCGTACTCGCCGTCGGGCAGTACCAGGTGCATGACGTCGATGACGTGGGTGGCCATCACCTCGCCCGGGATGTAGTGCAAAGGGACTCCGCCCCAATGGAATTCGACGTCGCGGGCGGCGATGACATGGCCCTCCTCGCGGTAGCTGCGAGCGCCGGCGGGGTCGACGACGGGACGGCGGCCGAGCTGTTTCAACGGGTTCATCGTGGGGTCCTCACTGCTTCCGGTACGTCGTTGTCCGGGGTCGGGACACGGTGGGTGTCGAAGTCCGCCAGGTTCGCCCGCCGCAGGCGGGCCTTGAACTGGCGGCTGAAGCCGGGATAGAAGACGAAATTGCGCCCGGCGTCGTTCACGTAGTAACTGCGGCAGCCGCCGGCGTTCCACACCGAGGACCGCAGCCCGGTATCCATCTCCTCGATGAAGGCGCGTTGCACCTCGGGTCGGACATCGATGCTGGTGAGACCCGCGGCCGCCATTCGGCTCAGCGCGCTGACGATGTAGTTCAGTTGGGCCTCGATGGTCACTACCTGCGAGGTGTAGGTGACCGAGTTCGGTCCCAGGATCAGGAACAGATTCGGGAAACCGCTGACCATGGTGCCCAGGTAGGCGCGGGCGTCGCCGTGCCACACCTGGGCCAGCCGCCGCCCGCCGCTGCCGCGCAGCCGTTCGAAGATCGGGTGGTCGGTCAGCCGGAAACCGGTGCCCAGCACGATCGAATCCACCTGGTGCACAACACCGTCCGCGGTGCGGATGCCGTCGGGGACGATCTCGGTGATCCGCGCGGTGACCAGGTCACAGTTCGGTGCGGTGAGTGCCGGATAGAATGCGTTGGAGAAGGTGGGGCGCTTGCAGCCGAAGGCGTACCGCGGGGTGAGCGCGGCCCGCAGGGCGGGATCGGCGACCTGACGGCGAAGATGGTTGCGGGCCAGGCGTTGCGCGCCGCCCAGCAGCGCGGGCTGCCAGACCAGGCCGGGAACCAGCGACTCCTGCACCAGGTCGAGGCCGGTCCGCAACGCACGTTGCAGTGCGGGTGCCGATTCGAACATCCGCCGCACCCGGCCGGCCAGCGGTCGGTCGGGGTGCGGCATGATCCAGGTCGGCGTCCGCTGGAACACGCTCAGCCGGGACACGATCGGCTGCAACCGCGGCACGACCTGCACGGCGGAGGCGCCCGTGCCGATCACTGCGACCCGCTCGCCGGCGAGGTCGTGCTCGTGGTTCCACTCCGCGGTGTGGAACACCGCGCCGCGAAAGTCGTTCAGCCCGGGGATATCCGGGGTCGCGGGCGCGCTGAACGGGCCGAACGCGCCGATCAGGGCGGTCGCCTCGAGCACCCCGCGATCGGTGGCGATCCGCCACACCTGGGCCTGCCCGTCCCAGGCGGCGTCGAGGACGTCGTGTTCGAGGCGCAGCCGGTCGGCGATGCCGAACCGGTCCACGCAGTCGCGCAGGTACCGCTGGATCTCGGGCTGCAACGGATACAGCCGGGTCCAGTTCGGGTTGGGCGCGAACGAGAACGAATACAGCATCGACGGAATGTCGCACTGCGCACCGGGATACGTGTTGGCCTGCCAGGTGCCGCCGACGTCGGTGGCGCGTTCGAGCACTACGAAGTCGTCGATTCCGGCCTGGCGCAATCGGATCGCGGCGCCGAGCCCGCCGAATCCGGCACCGATGATCGCTACCCGGACCCGACCGAGGTCGGCTCGGCCGCCGGGAAACGTCGTTGTTCTCCCCATCGCATCTCTCCTGGATCGTGCTGTGGTCAGGCGCGGCCGTGCAGCAGGCCGATCAGCCTGCCGACCAGAGCGTCGGTGCGCGGTCCGCGCGTGAAGGTGGTCAGTGGTAGCGGCGAGCGGAAGCGCTGCCGGGTCACCGCGTGCGGGTAGGTGAATTCGCGCAGGCCGTCGGCGCCGTGCACCCGGCCGAAACCGGACTCGCGGATTCCGCCGAGCGGCAGCGACGGGATGGTCGCGAAGGCCACGAAGGCGTTGATCGCGACGTTCCCGGTGCGGATCCGGCGGGCGATGTCGGGGCCGTGCCGGCGGGAGAACACGCTCGCGCCCAGGCCGTATGCACTGGCGTTGACCAGGTCGATCGCCTCGTCCATGCTGTCGACGCGGGTGACGGTGAGCGTCGGGCCGAAGGTCTCCTCGGTGACGGCCGTGCTGTCCTCGGGGACGTCGATCAGGATCGTGGGCTGTACGTAGCGGCCGTCGATCGCATCCGATCCGCCGAGCAGGGCGCGGCCGCCGCGGGCGAGCGCGTCGGCGATGTGGGCGCGGATGATCTCGACCTGGCGGGGCATGGTGATCGGGCCGATCGCGCCGCCGGGGCCCGCCTGTACACTGCGCGCGAGAGTCACTGCGCGCGAGACGAATTCGTCGTACACGTCGCGGTGCACGTAGACCCGTTCGACGCCGAGGCAGGTCTGCCCGGCGTTCGACAGTCCGCCCCACACCGCCGCATCGGCCGCCGCCGCCACATCGGCGTCCGGGGCGACCACCAGGGCGTCCTTGCCGCCGCATTCCATCAGTACCGGGGTGAGCGTCTCGGCACAGGCCGCCATGACCTTGCGGCCGGTGGCGGTCGAGCCGGTGAACCCGATCTTGCCGACCCCGGCCCGGCACAGCGCCGCGCCGGTCGCACCGAGCCCGGTGATCGTCTGCAGCACAGGGCGTTCGGGGACCACCCGATCGAAAGCCTGTTTCAGCCAGAGCCCGACGCCGGGGGTGAACTCACTGGGCTTGAACACCACCGTGTTCCCAGCCGCCAAGGCGAACGACAGCGAGCCGAGCGGGGTGAAGATCGGGTAGTTCCACGGGCCGATGACGCCGACCACACCGTAGGGCAGATATTCGACGGTGGCGGCGTGGTTGATCGTGAGCAGGCCGGCCGGCACCGATCGCGGGCCGAGTACCCGCTCGGCATTGCGCGCAGCCCAGCGCAGGTGTTCGGCGGCCATGGCGATCTCGAGCTGCGCGTCCGCGCGGGGCTTGCCCATTTCGGCTCGGACCAGTGCGGCGAGTTCGCTCGCGCCACGCGCGATTTCGCCGCGCCACCGGTCGAGGCGGCGAGCCCGTTCGGCGAAGCCGAGTTGCTGCCACCAGTCGCTCGCGGCCCGGGCGCGGGCGACGGCGGCGTCCACCTCGGCGGCGGTGTGGTTCGGATAGGTCCCGACCAGCGCGCCGGTGGCGGGATCGCGCACGTCGAACGTACGAGGACCCGCCGCGGCGGGCCGCTCCTCGGGCGCGGCGACGGTGGTGGGCAGAGCTTCGGCCATGGATTTCGCAAGTCCCTTCGAACGACCGAGTACGCGGGTCGAGTGGGCGGACAGCGCCGGATCGGGAGTCCGCGATGCCGGCTTCCTCAACGTACAGTGCAACAGATAGCATTGCAATGTTGCACAAAGAATTGCCCGCCGAACGGCGACATCCGAGACCGTCTTGTTGCAGCGGAGCCAGGAAGATCAATACCGTGGTGGACGTGAAACCTGCCCTGTCCCGCGCGGCCGACCGCGCCGGCGCCCCGGACGACCTCGTGGAACGCATCCTCGACGGCGCGTTCGCCCAGTTCGAACAGGTCGGGGTCAAGAAGACCACCATCGAGGACATCGCGCAGCGAGCCGGCGTCGACCGGGTCACCGTCTACCGGCGGGTCGGCTCCCGCGACGACGTGGTGCAAGCCGTGGTGGGCCGTGAGATCGCCGCGGTGCTCACCGAGCTGGCCGCGATCCCCGACCGGCACGACACCCTCGACGATGTCGTCGCCGACATGTTCGTCACCGTGATCACCCGGTGGCGCACCAACCCGCTGGTCGCCCGGTTGCTGACCGTCGAGCCCTTTCGGGTGATCGGGAAACTGACCGTCGAGGGTGAGACGTCCTTCGGCATGGCGGTCGCGGCCACGGCGGCCGCGATCGAACGCTGCGCCGACCGCGGCCTACTCTCCCTACCCGACGATCTGCTGATTCGCGCGGAAGTGGTGTGCCGCGTGGTGCATTCGTGGGTGCTCGCACCGTACGGTGCGGTAGCGGCCGGAAATGCCGAGGAGCTCGCTGATTTCGCCCGTAAGTTCCTCGTGCCTGTTGTGCGTCCGTAGGCGCGCCGCCTGTCTGCTGGAGTGGAATCCGGCCTCAGCGCACAATGTTTCACATTTCCCGGCAGGAATTGCCGTCTGCGCCTGGAGATTGTGCGCTCAGGCCGGGCGTAATTCAGGTGGCAGCCGGGCCGGCCACGATCGCCTGTAGTGCGGCGACGTGACCGTTGAAAGCATTGCGCCCGGCATCGGTGAGCTTCGCTCGGACCCTGCGGCGGCTGCCTTCGAGCCGCCGCTCGGTCTCGACGTAGCCGGCTTCCTCGAGGATCGCCAGTTGCTTCGACAGCGCCGAATCCGACAGTGCGAGGCGGTCTTTGAGGTACGCGAACTCGGCCCAGTCGGCGGCGGCGAGCGTCGCGACCAGCGTGAGCCGAGTGCTCGGGTGGATCAGCTCGTCGAATTGCGGTGTGGTCATGCCCGGGCCCAGCCGCGCAGGACGCGCAGGATCTCGGGTCCACCGAATCCGACGATCGCCGCGACCAGGACCGCGGCGCCGACGCCGGGATGCCGCGCACCGTCGGCACCCAGTGCGAATGCCGCGGCGACCGTGAGTGCCACCAGTACGAGCAGCATCCCGATCACCACGATCGGGATACGGGTGCCGGCGACCTCGGCGCTGACCTGCAGTTGCGAGGTGCGGCGGCGGCCGTTGAGCAGCTTGGACGCGATATACGAGTGGACGGCGCCGAAGACGAGGGTGGCGATCGCCGTCAGCCACGCGAGTCCGAATACGCCGATGAGTCCGATGCCGATCCAGCCCACCGCGAGTACCCACCAGTACCAGCGGGGCAGGCCGACTTCACCGGCGACGCCGGCTCGGGCTCGCTCGACAGCGTCGAGCGCGGCGCGGGCGTCTTCGGGTGCGATGTGATCCATGACGACTCCTCACTTTCCTGCTTGGAAAGTAGGGTTCCACTTTCCAAGCAGGAAAGTCAAGGGTCTAGCGATGTAGTGCGGTTTCCTGTTCCAGGCGGACCAGTTTGTCGGGATTACGGACGGAGTAGAGCCCGGTCACGAGCCCGTCGTCGACGCGCAGGGCCAGCACGGTGTCGATGCGGCCGTCCAGGCGCAGCAGCAGCGCGGGGTGGCCGTTGATCTCGGCGGGTTCCCGCGAGCACGCGGCCAGATTGCCCAGGCCGACGGTGAGGACCGCCGCGACTGCGGCGGCACCGACGATCGGGACCAGCGCCGCGCGGGCGATGCCACCGCCGTCGCCGAGGAAGACGACATCGGGGGCGAGGATGTCGAGCAGGTGTTGCAGGTCGCCGGTGTCGACCGCGCGCTGGAAAGCCGCCAGGGCCGTACGGGTCTCGGTGGCGGACGCGGTACCGCGCGGGCGGCGAGCGGCGACGTGGGCGCGGGCCCGGTAGGCGAGCTGGCGGACCGCGGTCGGCGATCGGTCCACGGCCCCGGCGATCTCGTCGTAGTCCAGGTCGAAGACCTCACGCAGGACGAAGACCGCCCGCTCGATCGGGGTCAGCGTCTCGAGCACCAGAAGCATTGCCAGCGAAAGATGTTCGGCCAGTTCGACGTCGTCGGCGACATCCGGTCCGGTCAGCAGCGGTTCGGGGAGCCACGGGCCCACATAGGACTCCCGGCGCCGGCCGAGGGTCCGCAGCCGGTCGATCGCGCAGCGGGTGGTGATCCGGACGAGGTACGCGCGATGGTCCTGCACGGAGCCGAGGTCGACGCCGGTCCAGCGCAACCAGGTCTCCTGCAGGACGTCCTCGGCGTCGGCGGCCGAGCCGAGCATCTCGTAGGCGACGGTGAACAGCAGGTTGCGCTGCGCGACGAACGCCTCGGTGGCGGGGTCGGGTACCCCGGGTGCGGTTTCGGGCATGACTCCTGCTTTCTCCGGGCCTCCCCTCCAGACGCCGGCCACCACCGTTTCGTAACACGCGGCCGACGTGGTTCACCTCACACCTGGTCCCCCGTTACGCCGGGCGGTGGGCCGCCGTCTTGTGGTCGTTCAATCCACAACTGCGAGTGAGGATCACCCCATGGAACCCCGTTTCGACCTGAACGCCAACCCGGTCGGCGCCGAGATCGGCAAGCGTTTCGCCCGGGCCAGCGCGGCGATCGTGCAGTCGACGCTGCCGAAATCCCTGATCGAACTCGTCGAGCTGCGCGTCAGCCAGATCAACGGCTGCGGATTCTGCGTCGACGCCCACGCCAAGGAGCTGGCCGCCGCCGGCGAGCCCGCCGTGCGGATCAACCTGGTCGCCGCCTGGCGCGAGTCCACGGTGTTCACCGCGGCCGAACAGGCCGCCCTGGCCTTCGCCGAGGAGGGCACCCGCCTGGCCGACAGCGGTCACGGCGTCTCCGACGACACCTGGGCGCTGGTGCGCGAGCACTTCGACGACGATCAGCTCGCGGCCTTGGTCTACACGGTCGCCCTGATCAACGCCGCCAACCGGATGCTGGTCATCACCAAGACGAAGGGCGGCTCGTACGAGGCGGGCACATTCGCGGCGATGGCGTCCTGATCCCGGCCTGAGCGCACAATGTTCGGCTGTTTCGGGCAGAAATTGCCGCGAACCGGCCGACATTGTGCGCTCAGGCCGACTCGGTCACCGCGACAACGGCTTTCGTATCGACGGCGGCCGACACGGCATCGTGCCGCACCGGCCGGCATCGCGCACTCAGGCCGACTCAGTCACGGCTACAGCGGTATGCGAATCGACGGCGGCCCAGCACGCATCGCGCCGCACCGGCCGGCATCGCGCACTCAGGCCGACTCAGTCACGGCTACAGCGGTATGCGTATCGACGGCGGCCCAGCACGGCATCGCGCCGCACCGGCCGGCATCGCGCACTCAGGCCGCCTCGGTCACGGCTACAGCGGCATCCGTGTCGGCGGTGACCAGCATGGCGTTGATGTGTGCGCCGGCCAGGGCGCCCGCCGCTCCCGCCGCACCGACCTGGGCGGTGAGGTCGGTGGCATTACCGGCCACCCACACGCCCGTGACCTCGGTAACGCCGGCCATGCCCGAGGTGAAGCGGCGGCCCATGTTGTCGGGCAGGTCTTCCATCGGCAGGTTCAGCCCGTCGAGTCCGTCGGTGCGGGCCTGCATCCGGCTCGCGACGGCCAGGATGCGCCGGGCCTCGACTGTGCCGTCGCTCGATCGAACTCCGGCAATACCGCCGTCCTCGGCCGCGACGACCTCCACCACCGGGGTGTCGACGATACGGATGTTGCGGGCGGACAGGCGCATTCGCGTGTCCGCGTCGAGTTCCAGGCCACGGGTGAAGTAGACGAGGTCGTCGCTCAGCTGGCGGAACAACAATGCGTGATGAACCGAGGCCGGTCCGGTGGCCAGGATGCCGATCGGTTCGTCGCGCACCTCCCAGCCGTGGCAGTAGGGGCAGTGGACTACGCCGCGACCCCAGTGCTCGGCCAGGCCGGGGATGTCCGGCAGTTCGTCGCGCAAGCCCGTGGCGACCAGGATGCGCCGGGCGGCCACCGTCGCGCCGCCGGACAGCGTGACCGTGAACCGGAGTTCCGCGTCGTCCGACCGTTCGGTGGCGATCACCTCGCCGAAGACGATCCGGCCGCCGTACCCGCGCACCTGCTCGCGGCCGGTGCGCAGGATCTCCGCCGGCGGCATGCCGTCCAGGACCAGGAAGCCGTGCATGGCCGCGGCGGGCGCGTTGCGCGGGGTGCCACCGTCGATCACGACCACCGAGCGACGTGAACGGGCCAACATGAGCGCGCCGTTCAGCCCGGCCGCGCCGCCGCCGATCACCACCACGTCGACGATCTCGGTGGGCAGTGGATCGCTCACGTCGTGGGGAGTCCGCACCGTCATTACGCATCCTTTCGTCACCCGTGGCCTCGATCCGGGCCACTGCGCACGACGATAGGAGCGCTTTGCATAAAAGGCATATGCTCTTGCCTATGGCGCAAGAAGATGACGATCTGGACGGCCTCGTGCGCAAACGCATCCGGGCGCTGCGCGTCGCCCAGGGCCTGTCGCTGGACGAGCTGGCGGCCCGGGCGAATCTCAGTCAGTCGTCGCTGAGCCGGATCGAGAACGGCCGCCGCCGGCTCGCACTGGATCAGCTGGTCACCCTGGCCCGCGCACTGGACACCAGCCTCGACCAGCTCGTGGAAACGGCCTCCGACGATGTCGTCAGCAACCCGATCGTCGACAGCGCGCGAAATATGCTGCGCTGGTCGGTCAAGAGTGATCCCGGTGTCACCGTCGTCCGGCAGCGGATGACCGAGCCGCCGCCGGACAATCCGGCGCGCATGCGCGCCCATCCCGGCCGGGAGTGGTTCGTCGTGCTGTCCGGCACCGCGGTCCTCATGCTGGGCCATCGCCGCTTCCGCATCGAGACCGATCAGGCCGCCGAGTTCCCGACCATGCTGCCGCACGCCATCGGCGCCGAGGCCGGCCGGCCCTGCGAGATCCTGGGCATCTTCGACCGCGACGCCCGCAGGGGCCACCGGCCCGAGGACTAGATCGACCGTGTGCGTGTCCGGCCGGAACTCCGCTAGTCCTGCGGTTCGAACGGGATCGAGGCCAGGCCGCCCCAGCAGAGCGCGAAGGTCGTGTCGATCGCGTCCTGCTTGGGAACGGCCCGGCCGGTGGCCAGCCAGTGCCGGGCCCCGAACTGGGCGATACCCACCAATCCGGTTGCGGCACAGCGGGCTCGGTCGGGATCCATGCCGGTCTCCGCGGTGACGCAGCCGACCAACTCCTGGATGCAGGTCCGCACCGCCATGTCGATGTGCCAGCGAATGGAGGGCTCGCTGGTCACCTCGGAGTCGAAGATGAGCCGGAAGCCGACGGGGGCGCGGTCGATGAAGTCGAAGTACGCCTGCACGGTGGCGCGCACGCGCTGCCGGCTGCCGGGGGTGGCGAGCGCCTGCCGGTGGCCCTCGACGAGTTCGTCGAGGTAGCGGCGGAGTACCGCGAGATACAGGTCGAGCTTGCCCGAGAAGTAGTCGTACAGAATCGGTTTGCTGATACCGGCGCGCTTGGTGATGGCCTCCACCTTCGCGTCGGTGTAGCCGTACGTGCCGAACACCTCGACCGCGGCGTCCAGCACCTCGTGATATCGCACGCTGCGGGCGGTGGGATGCCGCACCGTAGCCGTGTCGTCGACGAATGCCTCGGTCATCACAGGTCTTTCGGGTCGTTCAGCAGAAGCGGGTGCGGCAGGCGCGGGCGAGGGTGCTCGGCGCGGCAAGTTCACCGATGTCGACGGTCATGACTACTCCTCAGGGTCGGCGCGCGGCCCCGTCGAGCGATGTGCGGCCGGGGTGGGGCGCACAGGGTGCGCGGTCGTTCTTACCACAACCACTTAGCGAACGATAGGTAGTGGTGTGACCGAATCGACCGATTCGCCGCAAGCTATGGCCATTTTACTAGGATGTCCAATAGTATGACGACCACATACCGCCCGGTTCGGGCGGTGGGACCTCTCGAGAACAGGAAGCGCCTTGGTTCGCGAACTCACTCACTTCATCGGCGGGCAGCACGTGACCGGCACCTCCGGTGCGTTCGGTGACGTCTACGACCCCAGCCTCGGGCAGGTGCAGGCGCGGGTGCCGCTGGCGAACGCGGAGGAGGTCGGCGCGGCCATCGCGAACGCGGCCGCCGCGCAGCCGGGCTGGGCCGCCCAGAACCCGCAGAAACGGGCACGCGTGCTGATGAAGTTCCTGACCCTGGTGCAGGACGAGATGGACGAGCTGGCCGCCCTGCTGTCCAGCGAGCACGGCAAGACCCTCGCCGACGCACGCGGCGACATCCAGCGCGGCCTCGAGGTGATCGAGTTCGCCACCGGCATCCCGCACCTGCTCAAGGGCGAGTACACCGAGAGCGCCGGCACCGGCATCGACGTGTACTCGATGCGGCAGCCGCTGGGTGTGGTCGCCGCCATCACCCCGTTCAACTTCCCGGCCATGATCCCGCTGTGGAAGCTGGGCCCCGCGCTGGCGTGCGGTAATGCCGTGGTGCTCAAGCCGTCCGAGCGCGACCCGTCGGTACCGCTGCGCCTGGCCGAGCTGTTCGCAGCGGCCGGGCTGCCGCCGGGCGTGCTGAACGTGGTCCACGGTGACAAGGTCGCCGTCGACACCCTGTTGCGCGACAACCGGATCCAGGCCGTCGGCTTCGTCGGCTCGACGCCGATCGCGCAGTACATCTACGAGACCGCGACCGCGCACGGCAAGCGGGCGCAGTGCTTCGGTGGCGCCAAGAACCACGCGATCGTCATGCCCGACGCCGACCTCGACGACGTGGCCGACCAGCTGATCGGCGCCGGCTACGGCTCGGCCGGGGAACGCTGCATGGCGATCTCGGTGGCGGTGCCGGTCGGCGCCGAGACCGCGGATCGCTTGGTGGCGAAGCTGATCGAGCGGATCGGCAAGCTGAACGTCGGCCGTTCCGACGACCCGGCCGCCGACTTCGGGCCCATGGTCAACCGGGCCGGCGTGGACCGGGTGCGCGACTACATCCAGCTCGGCGTCGAGGAGGGTGCCGAACTGCTGGTCGACGGCCGCGGACTGACCGTCGAAGGCGCCGAGGACGGATTCTTCATCGGCGCGACACTGTTCGACAAGGTCACCCCCGACATGCGGATCTACCGCGAGGAGATCTTCGGCCCGGTGCTGTCGATCGTGCGAGCCGACGACTACGAGGCCGCGCTGCGTCTGCCGTCGGACCACGAATTCGGCAACGGCGTAGCCATCTTCACTCGCGACGGCGACACCGCCCGCGACTTCGCGGCCCGCGTCCAGGTCGGGATGGTCGGCATCAACGTGCCGATCCCGGTGCCGATCGCCTACCACACCTTCGGTGGCTGGAAGGCGTCCGGTTTCGGGGACCTGAACCAGCACGGACCCGACTCGATCCGCTTCTACACCAAGACCAAGACGGTCACCCAGCGCTGGCCCTCCGGCCTGAAGGAGAGCAACGCGTTCGTCATCCCGACCATGGACTGAGCGAATGTTCGTGCTGGACAACGAGGAACAGGCGATCCGCGCTACCGCGCGGGACTTCGCCGACGAGTTCCTCGCCCCCAACGCGCTGGACTGGGACGAGCGCAAGCACTTCCCCCGCGATGTGCTGCGCAAGGCCGGCGACCTCGGCCTCGGTGGCATCTACACCAGCGAGGAGATGGGCGGCTCCGGGCTGCGGCGGCTGGACGCGGTGCGGATCTTCGAGCAGCTGGCCACCGGCTGCCCGGCCGTCGCCGCCTACATCTCCATCCACAACATGGCGACCTGGATGATCGACGCCTACGGGGACGCGGCCCAGCGCCGCCGGTGGCTGCCGGGGCTGACGTCGATGGAATCGCTCGCCGGTTACGCCCTCACCGAGCCGGGTGTCGGGTCGGATGCCGCCGGATTGTCCACGCGCGCAGTGCGTGACGGGGACGACTACGTCCTCGACGGCACCAAACAGTTCATCTCCGGCGCGGGCGCCAACGACGTGTACGTCATGATGGTCCGCACCGCCGAGAGCGGTGCGCGCGGTATCTCGGCCCTGATCGTGCCCGCCGATACCCCCGGCCTCACGGTGGGTCCGAACGAGAAGAAGATGGGCTGGAACGCCCAGCCCACCCGGCAGGTAATGCTCAGTGGCGCAAGGGTTCCGGTGGCCAATCGGCTCGGCGCCGAGGGCGACGGCTTCCGGATCGCCATGCACGGGCTCAACGGCGGACGGCTCAATATCGCCGCCTGCTCGGTCGGCGGCGCCCAGGCCGCGCTGGACCGGACCGTGCCGTATCTGGCGCAGCGCAACGCCTTCGGCCGACCACTGCTGGACAACCAGGCGCTGCAGTTCGATCTGGCGGACATGGGCACCCAGCTGGAGGCGGCGCGCACCCTGCTGTGGCGCGCCGCCGCCGCGCTCGACGCCGACGCCCCCGACAAGGTCGAATTGTGCGCCATGGCAAAGCGATTCGGCACCGATGCCGGATTCGAGGTCGCCAACAAGGCCTTGCAGCTGCACGGCGGCTACGGCTACCTGGCCGAGTACGGCATCGAGAAGATCGTCCGGGATCTGCGCGTCCACCAGATCCTCGAGGGCACCAACGAGATCATGCGGGTGGTCGTCGCCCGCTCCCTACTTCAGGAGTCACACGTATGACCAGGATCGGCTTTCTGGGCCTCGGCAACATGGGTGCGCCCATGGCCGCCAATCTCGTTCGCGCCGGGCACGAGGTGATCGCGTTCGACCTGTCCCCCGCCGCGCGGGCGCAGGCCGGTGCGGCCGGCGCCGCGCTCGCCGAATCGGCGGTGGCGGCCGTCGCCGGGGCCGAGGTCGTGATCACCATGCTGCCCAACGGCGCGATCGTGCTGGATGTCTACCGCGAGGTGCTCCCGGCCGCGCGTCCCGGCACCCTGTTCGTGGACTGCTCCACCGTCGACGTCGCCGACGCCAAGCGGGCCGCGGAACTCGCTGTGGCAGCGGGACATCGGGCCGTCGACGCCCCGGTGTCGGGTGGGGTCGCCGGTGCCACGGCGGGCACGCTCACCTTCATGGCCGGCGGCACCGACGACGATGTCGCCGCCGCGTGGCCGTTGCTGGAGGTGATGGGCGGCAAGATCGTGCACTGCGGCGGATCAGGCGTCGGTCAGGCCGCCAAGATCTGCAACAACATGCTGCTCGGGATCTCGATGATCGGCTTGTCCGAGGCGATCGTGCTGGGCGAGCAGCTCGGTCTGTCGCACGACAAGTTCTTCGACGTGGTGTCCACGGCTTCCGGCCAGAGCTGGGCGCTGACCTCCTACTGCCCGGTCCCCGGCCCGGTCCCCGCCAGCCCCGCGAACAAGGACTACGCCCCGGGCTTCGCCACCGCCCTGATGGCCAAGGATCTCGGCCTGGCCGCGAACGCCTTGGCGGCCAACCATATCGACGGACAGGTGGGCGCGCTCGCGGCCCAGGTGTACGAGCGGTTCAACCGGACCGGCGCGGGGCTGGACTTCTCGGCGATCATCACCGACATCCGGGAGCGGTCGGGTCGGCCGGCGGACTGACCGACAGCCGAGGCCGTTCGGCCGGACGGCGCGGGCGGTAGTGAGGTGACGAGGTCGAGTTTGGATTCGCCGCGCGTGTACCCGGCGACCACGAGTTGGTGCTGCCGCCCGGCGGCGAAGGGCGGCTACGCGTCCCCGGCGGTGCCGTAGACGATGAGCCAGACGGCGCGGCCCAGGGACCGTGCCATCTGTTCGTCGGCCACGTCGTCGCTGCCGAGGGCGAAGTCGATCGAGCGTTCCACCATGCAGGTGAGAACGATTGCGGTGGAAGGGATGTCGACGCCGTCGGGGATGCGGCCGGCGGCGCGGTCGGCCTGTAGCCGGGCGCAGACCAGGGCGACGAAGGTTTCGATGCGGCCGCGCCAGTAGGTGCCGACGTCGGGGTCGTAGGCGGCGACCTCGGCGAGGGCGCGCAGCAGGTGGGCGTGGGCGCGGGAGCCGGCGATCATGGCGCGCATGGCGGCGACCACACCCGCCTCGCCGTCGGAATGGCTGCTCGCCCACCAGTGTTCGGCGGCGCGGAATTGTTCGCCGGTGGCCAGTTCGGCCATGCGGATCAGCAGCCGGCTCTTGTCCGGGAAGTAGCGGTAGAAGGTCGAGCGCGCGATCCGGGCTTCGGTGGCGATGCGCTGCACCGCGAGTTCGGTGAATGTCGAGCCACCGGCCAGCAATTCGTCGACCGCGGTCAGCACCTTGAGTTCGACCGCCTCCCGGTGCCGGTCACGCTCGGGACGGCCGGCGGTGCGCGTCAGCGACGGCATGGGTGCTCCTCGACCATGGGGCCATTGTGCCGCACCCGGATCCGTGCCGAGAATTACGCGGAATCCATTGACAAGAGACGGATTTCATCTCATTCTCTCAGACAGGACACGGTGTTCGGACACAGTGTCCGGCGAACTGGGGGGTACCGATGCGCAGTGAATCCGCCGACGTCGTCGTGGTCGGGAGCCGATGCGCGGGTGCCGCCGCCGCGATCGAGTTCGCCCGGCACGGTCGGCGGGTGATCGCGCTCGACAGCGCCCGCTTCCCCTCCGACACCCTGTCCACCCATCTGCTCTGGCCCACCGGCGTCGCCGAACTGGAGACCCTCGGCGCGCTGCCGCGCGTACTGAAAGCCGGTGCGCCGCAATTGCGTACCGCGCTGGCCGGTGGATCCGGCCATACCGTGCGCACCGATTTCGCGGCGGTGCCCGGCATCGGCTACGCGATGTGTGTCCGCCGGATCGCGCTCGACGCGGCGCTCGTCGACACCGCGCGCGAGAGCGGCGCGCAACTGCGGGAGGGCGCGCTGGTGACCGAGCTGGTGGCCGACGCGGGCCGGATCACCGGCGTTCGCTACCGCGACCGCTCCGGCGCGACGGCCGAAGTGCTGGCCCCACTGGTGGTCGGCGCCGACGGCCGCCGCAGCACCGTCGCCCGGCTGGTCGGCGCGGACATCCCCTACCGCAGCGCCGACAGCGGCCGGGCCTGCTACTTCGCCTACTGGGCCGACGCCTACCCCGCCTGGCGGACGACCGCGGCGCAGTGGCGCGCCGGCGAACTGCTCGGCACCGCCTTCCCCTGCGACGACGGCCTGGTGCTGTGCCTGATCCAGCCGCCGGTGGCGCGGGCCGAGCGCGGGCAGAGCGCGGCCGCGCGGCTGTACCGCGAGTTCATCGCCGAGATCCCGGAACTGGCCGCGCGCCTGCGGGATTGCACCCAGATCGGCCGGGTCCGCACCGCGGCCGACCTGACCTCCTACTTCCGCCGCTCGGCCGGCCCCGGCTGGGCGCTGCCCGGCGACGCGGGCCATTTCAAGGACCCGGTCACCGCGCAGGGAATCCGGGACGCACTGCGCTACGGCCGGCTGCTCGCCGCGGCCGCCGCCCCGGTACTCGACGATCCGCGGGCGCTCGATCGCGCCCTGCGGGACTGGGAACTCGAGCGCGAACGCGACTGCCTCCCGGTGTATCAGTGGACGAACCGCCTGGCCCGGGGTGAACCGATGACCGCGCTGGAAACCGAGTTGTACCGCGCCGCGGCGTCCGATCCCGAACTCGCCGCGCGGGTGCTCGAAGTGATGACGCGGGTGCGCCCGCCCGGCCGGATGCTCGCGCCCGGCACGGCGGTCGCGCTGGCCGCCCGGGCCGCTTGGCGCGGGCGCACGACCCCGATCACGGTGGCGGACACCCTCTTCCGCGAGGCCCGCGACACCGTGCGCGATCGCCACGAACTGTGGACGGCCCGCCGCCGCGGCCTGCCACCGCTACCGGCCACCGTCGCCGTCGACTGACGCGGTCCGTCCGGACCCGCCCCGGTCGTCCGTACCCGGCGGCCGTCCCTCCCGCTCGAGGAGTTATCAGTGAACCGTCCCGTCTCCGCACCGTCCCACCCGTTCCCCCGGCGAACCCTGTTGCGCGGCAGCCTCGCCGCCGCGGCGACCGCGGGCGTGGCCGCCACGCTGCCGCGCCCGGCCCGAGCCGGGGCGGCCCCCGCCGGCCGCCGCGTCGCCGTCTTCGGGGGCGGCGTCTCCGGGCTCACCGCCGCGCACGAATTGATCGAGCGTGGTTACGACGTCACCGTGTACGAACCGGTCGCGCTGGGCGGCAAGGCCCGCAGCATGAGCGTGCCCGGTACCGCCGCCGGCGGCCGGCTCGATCTGCCCGGCGAGCACGGATTCCGCTTCTTTCCCGGCTGCTACCAGCACATTCCGGACACGATGAGCCGAATCCCGTTCCCCGGCAATCCACACGGCGTCGCGGACAACCTGATCCGGGTGCAGTCGGCGGCCGTCGGCTTCCGCGACCTGCCACCTGCGGTGCTGCCGGTGGAACTCGGCGGCCTCCCCCAGATCGACCCGGCCACACTGCGCACCACCCTCGCCGCCATGGTCGGATTCGTCCCCGAACTGCCGCCGCAGGAGCTCGCCGTATTCACCGGACAGTTGCTGCGCTGGTTCACCAGCAGCACCGAACGACGCTTCGGCGAATACGAGTACCGGTCCTGGGCCGACGTCGTGCAGGCGAACGGCAAATCCGCGGCGTACCGCGACTACCTGGTGAGCGCGCTGACCCGGATCACCGTGGCCGCCAAGCCCTATCGCAGCTCGGCCCGCACCATCGGCACCATCGGGGAGGCGCTGGTGCTCGCCGGGACCGGCATGGTGCCCGGCTATCAGGGTGGCGTGGACCGCATCCTGAACCGGCCCACCAACGAGGCCTGGATCGACCCGTGGGTCGACCATCTGCGCGGGCTGGGCGTGCGGTTCGAGCTGGGCGCCGGCGCGACCGGGCTGCGGCTCGACGGCGGCCGGATCATCTCCGCCCGGCTCAGCGACGGCCGCGACGTCGACGCCGACTACTTCGTCAGCGCCATGCCCGTGGACCGCGCGGTGGGACTGCTCAGCAACGATCTCGTCGACGCCGACCCCCGGCTGGCGGGCATGCGACAGCTGGAGGTCGACTGGATGGTCGGCATCCAGTACTACCTGACCCGGTCCACCGAACTGCCCGAGGGCCACATCGCGGCGCTGGGCACCCCGTGGGCGCTCACCGGGCTACGGCAGGCCCCCATGTGGGCGGTGGACTTCCCGTCCCGCTACGGCGACGGCTCGGTCGTCGAATGTCTGTCCGTCGACATCTCCGACTGGGACAGTCCCGGCATCCTGTACGGCAAGACCGCCAAACAGTGCACTCGGGACGAGGTCGCCGAGGAAGTGTGGGCGCAACTGACGGCCTGGCTGAACAACGGCACGGACTGGCTGCGCAAGCAGGACATCCACTCCTGGTTCCTGGATCCCGGAGTGCGTTTCGACGCCGACGGGACCACCGGCAACGACACCCCGCTGCTGGTCAACACGATCGGGTCCTGGGACAACCGGCCCGAGGCCACCTGTGCGGTACCGAATCTGTTCTTCGCCGGCGACCACGTGCGCACCCATATCGACCTGGCGACCATGGAGGGCGCCAACGAGTCCGGTCGCGCCGCCGCCAACGGGGTGCTCGACGCGGCCGGTGATTCCGCTACGCGCGCAACGATTTTCCCGCTCTTCGCGCCTCCGGTGTTCGACCCGCTCAAGCAGCTGGACGCCGACCGCTACCGGGCGGGGCTGCCGCATCTGCTCGACGGCTGAGCCCGGGGGCGCGGCTAGGCTGGGCCGATGCCGCTGACCTTTCCCTCCCATGCCCTGGCGGTACTCCCGCTGAAGATCCGCTGGCCGCGCCGGCTCGACGGGGTGGCGCTGGTGGTGGGGTCGGCGGTACCCGACGCGGCGTACCCGGTGGCGGGCATGTTCTCGATGTGGGAGACCCATTCGCTGGTGGCGCTGCTGTGGTGGTGCCTGCCCGTCGGCTTCGCGGGGACGGCCGTGATCCGTTGGGCCGCACCGCAGATCGCCGCGCAGCTGCCGCGGCTGGGCGGGTTCGACCTGCCCGCCTACGGGGTGCTGGGCGCGGTGCGGCACCGCTGGTACGTCACCGGTTACTCGATTCTGCTCGGCGCGCTCACCCACGACTTCTGGGACGGGTTCACCCACGATCCGGGCGGTGGCCACGGCTGGGCGGTGGCGCGGCTGCCCGCCCTGGTGCGGCCGAGTCCGCTGGGCAAGCCGTGGTGGTACCTGCTGCAGCAGCTGTCCAGCTTCGGTGGCGGGGCGCTCGCGCTCGGGGCGTTCTACTACCTCGGACGGCGCGGGCTGCTGCGCGCCTGGCACGGAACCCCGCCGGCGGTTCCGGTCGCACCGCGGCGGTTCTGGGTGCCCGCCGGCGCGGTCGCCGCGCTGCTGCTGGCGGCGCTTCCGTTGCTGCCGTTGCCTTTCCAGCCGTATGTGCTCGGTGTGCGGCTGCTGTACGTGGTGGCGGTGGCCCTGGTGGCGGGCGCGGTGTCGATCCGGCTGCTGCCCGCGCCGATGTCCGAAATGTCGACCGACCGGCCCTCCCGAACGGGTGATCGCGCGTAGCGTGGGGCCATGGGCTCGAAGACCGTACGCCGGCAGTGCACCCTGTGCGAAGCACACTGCGGAATCATCGTGACCGTCGAGAACACACAGGTCACCCGCATCGAAGGCAATCCCGACGACGTGCTGTCGAAGGGATACATCTGCCCGAAGGCCACCGCCATGGGCGGCCTGCACCACGACCCGGACCGGCTGCGCACCCCCATGCGCCGGGTCGGTGACCGGTTCGAACCGGTGGGCTGGGACGAGGCACTGCGCGAGATCGGTATCCGGCTGCGGCGGGTGCGGGCCGAGCACGGGCCGCACGCCATCGCCATGTACCTGGGAAACCCTGCGGCGCACAGCACTTCGGTGCTCTACGCGCTGCTGCTGCGGGCAGTGCTGCGCACCCGGAACTTCTTCTCGGCCTCCTCGATCGACCAGTTCCCGCAGGAGTTCGTGGCCTGGCGGATGTTCGGCTCCAACGTGCTCATGCCGATCGCCGATATCGACCGCACCGACCGGCTGGTGATCCTGGGCGCGAACCCGGCGGTGTCGAACGGGTCGGTGACCACGATGCCGGGCGCCCGGGACCGGATCCGCGCGATCCGGGCACGCGGCGGTTCGGTGGTCGTGATCGACCCGCGGCGCACCGAGACCGCCCGGCTGGCCGACGAACACGTCGCCATCGAGCCCGGCGGTGACCCGTATCTGCTGCTGGCCATGCTGCACGTGCTGGTCACCGAGCAGCTGTGCGACGAGCGACGGATCCGCGCGACCTGCACCGGCTGGGACGAATTGCGGGCGCTGGTCACGGGTTTCACCCCCGAGGACGCCGCACCGCTCACCGGGATCGACCCGGACACGATCCGGCGGCTGGCCCGCGAGCACGCCGCCGCCGGCTCGGCGGTGCTGTACGCCCGGATCGGGGTGTGCCAGCAGACGACCGGGACGCTGACCCACTGGCTGGTGAACACGCTCAACGCCGTCACCGGCAACCTGGACCGGCCCGGCGGGCAGATGTTCGCGACCCCGCCCATCGACATCGCGCGGTTCACCAAGTATCTGCCGATGGGGTACGGCTCGTGGACCGATCGGTCCGGGGCGCACAAGTCGTTCCGGTCCGAGCTGCCGGTGGGTGTGCTGGCCGACGAAATCCTCACCCCGGGCGAGGGGCAGATCCGCGCCATGATCACCTACGCCGGCAATCCGGTGCTGTCCACGCCACAGCGCGGCGCCCTGGACAAGGCGCTCGACACACTGGATTTCTCGGTGGCCCTGGACATGTACATCACCGAAACCAGCCGCCACGCGGATTTCGTGCTGCCGCCGATCTCCCCGCTCGAACGCGAGGAACTCGATGTGCTGTTCCCGGTGTTCAGCGTGCGCAACAACATTCGCTACGACGCCCGCGTCTTCGACCCGCCCGCCGACGGATTGGAGGACTGGCAGATCCTGGCCCGCCTGATCACCGAGATGCTGCCGGTCCGCGGTCTCGCCGGGCGGATCACCAACGCCGTCTTCGCGCAGCTCAGCCCGCTGCGGCTGATCTCGGTGGGCGTGCTGACCGGTCCGCACGGCCCGCTGCGGCGCGGAATCCGGGGCGTGACCGCCGGCAAGACGCGCCGGTCCCCCGGCGGAATCGACCTGGGCCCGTTGCAGCCACGGCTGCGCACCCTGCTGGGCACCGAGGATCGGCGAGTGCAGCTGGCGCCCACGGACTTCCGCGCCGCGGCCGTGGCGCTGATCGCCGACGCGCGCGGTGGCGTCGCCGCGACGATCGCGCCGGACGGCTACGACCTGAAGCTGATCGGCCGCCGCCACCTGCGCAGCAACAACTCCTGGCTGCACAACATCCCCACCATGGTGAAGGGCCGCGACCGCTGCACCGCGCTCATGCATCCCGCCGACGCCGCCGCCCGCGGGCTCATCGACGGCGAACCGGTCACCGTGTCGTCCGAGGTCGGCGCCATCGAGGTGCCGCTGGAGATCAGCGACGAGATCCGGCCGGGCACGATCTCCGTGCCGCACGGCTACGGGCACCGGGAAGCGGGCGTCGGATGGTCGGTGGCGGCGGAGCTGCCGGGCGCGAATGTGAACCTGCTGCACGACAACTCGCTCACCGACCCGTTCACCGGGACCGCCGCGGTGAACAGCACCTGGGTGAGCGTGAGCGCGGCGGTCGCGGCCGCGGGCGCTCGATAGATTGGCGGCATGAAACCTGTCTTCGTGCAGCCCGATCCGGCCGGGCCCGCGATCGAACTGACCGACGTCACCGTGCGCGCCGACCGCACGCCGCTGATCCAGCACGTGAACTGGCGGGTCGACTACGGGCAGCACTGGGTGGTGCTGGGCCGCAACGGCGCCGGTAAGACCACGACCATGTCGGTGGCTGCGGCGCAACGGTTTCCGAGCTCCGGCACCGCGGTCGTCCTGGGCCGCCGGATGGGCACGGTCGACCTGCGCGACCTGCGCACCTACATCGGGCTGGTCGGTGCGGCGCAACGACTTCCGGACGAGACCGGCCACACCGCGCACACCGTGGTGCTGACCGGGCACAGCGGCAGTGTGCTGCCGCTGTGGGAGCGCTACGACGATACGATCCGCGATCGCGCCGCGAAACTGCTGGAACTGGTCGGCTGCGCGAACCTGGCCGAGCGGCCGGTCCGGGTGCTCTCGCAGGGCGAGCGGGCCCGGGTCCGGCTGGCGCGCGCCCTCATGGCCGACCCGATGCTGCTCATCCTCGACGAACCGTTCGCCGGCCTCGACCTGCCCGCCCGGGAGGATATGCTGGCCGCGCTGCACACCCTCGCGGCCGCCCAGCCGAAGCTGGCCACGGTCACCGTCACCCACCATCTCGAGGAGATCCCGGTGACCACGTCGCATCTGTTGATGCTGCGCGCGGGCACGGTGCTCGCCGCGGGTCCGATCGCGGATACGCTCACCGACGCCGATCTGTCCGACTGCTTCGACCGGGATCTGGCGGTGCACCGGATCGGCGAGCGCTGGGCGGCGCACGCTCGCTGAGGGAACCGGCGTTCGACCGCAGCGTGCGGGAGTCCCAGCATCGGGTACCGCAGGCGTACCGGCCGTTCGATCCGTTGGGCAACGTAAATCGCGGCCGGTCACCGACATCGACCGATACTGCCGTCCAGCCGCTCATCGAATACACCCGGCCCCAGCAACGGCCTTCCAGGTGTCGAACCGATCCTCGTCGAGACCGGCCGTGTCCAGAGTGGTCTGACGCGCGACGATGAGAACGCGGTCCGGGCCAGGCCGGTTGGCGATGACGGCGTCAGCCGGTCGTGCGGCAGGTTGTGTCGCGCTCAGCGGCGGGTCCCACGCGGGCTCGTCGCGGCGGCGTCGACGAGCTGGCGGATCCACTCGGCGATCGCGTCGGTGACCTGCGGGTACACCGGCTCGTGCAGGAGGTCGTGGCCGGCGTCGGGGTATTCGATCAACCGCACCGAGGCCCGGCGCGCGGCCCAGTCCCGCACGGCGTCCACCGGCGCGCGGCGGTCGTCGCAGCCGTGCAGGGCGAGGATCGGCAGGTCCGGCGGAAGTGCGGGATGGGCGGCGAGCGCGGTGGCGGGAGTGCCGGTCAGCACCAGGGCTGTGCACGACGGCAGCAGCTGCAGTGCGGTGCGGGCACCCAGTGAGTGGCCGGCGACGATGAGCGGCGCAGCGGGCCCCTCGGCGCGCACGAGCTCGACGAATCGTCGCGCGTCACCGCCGATCCGGGTGGCGTCCCGCGCCGCGTCGGCATCGCCTTCGCTGAGGCCCTGACCGGCGGTGTCGAGCCCCCAGGTTTCGATGCCGCAGGCCGCCAGCCGGCGGGCGAAGCGGTGGTAGTGGCCGCTGTGCTGGCCCATGCCCGGCAGCCAGGCCAGGACAGCCGCCGGTGTGCCGGGAGCCGGCCACCGGCGATAGTGCAGGCGGCCGCCGGTTCCGTCGAAAAACGGCATGCGCCGGGCCTTTCCGTTCGATGCGGGGTCACACGGTGGGATGTGCGACCAGACGCTCGACGATACCGAGGGCGAACCGTTCGACCGTGTCCACGGTGAATCCGGCCGCCGGCAGCCGCAGCAGCGGGCGGCGACGGAAGTGTTCCTCGCTCAACGGCACCGTGACCCGCTCCAGCAGCCACTGCACGCCGCGCACCGGCGCGGGCGCGGCCTCGACGTGGTCGGCGAGCAGCAGCCGGCCGTCGGGCCGCAGCACGCGGCGCATCTCGCGCAGCGCGGCGTCGACATCGAGGATCGAGCACAGGCCGAAGGTGCACACCACGGTGTCGAACGCGGCGTCGTCGAACGGCATGGCCGTGGCGTCCCCGGGAACCAGGGTGACCGGCCGGCCGGATTCATCGGCCCGGGCCCGCGCCCGCGCCATCATCTCGGGGCTGAAGTCGAGGCCGGTGAGCCGCACGTCCGCCGGGTAGAGCGGCAGGTTCATGCCGGTCCCGATCGCGACCTCGAGGGTGTCGCCGGTCGCCCGGGAGCACACCCACTCCCGGGTGTCGCCGAACAGGTGGCGGTCGAAGAACCGCATCTGCGGCTCGTACCACCGCACCTGCTTGTCCCAGGCCCGGGCGAGCTTCTGGCTGCGCGCTGAATCCACGGCTACCTCCTCGCCCCGATCCTAAGGCGCTACCCCCGGTCCCACTGCACGTGCAGGGCGGTCGGGCCGTGCATCGCCGAACCGAGGGCGCCGAGGACGAACGGGTGCTCCGAGCCGGGGACCAGGCGGAGGCCGGGCAGCTCGTCGAGCAGCCGCGACACCAGGGTGCGGGCCTCCAGCCGGGCCAGCGGGGCGCCCAGGCAGTAGTGCGGCCCGGCCGCGAACAGTAGGTGCTCGGGTTTGCGGTGGATATCGAAAACCTCTGGCGCGGTGAAGTATTCGTCGTCGTAATGGGCGGAGGCCTGACACAGGACGACATCAGCGCCGGCGGGGATGGTGACACCGCTCAACGTCACCGCGCGCGTGGTCGAGCGCAGCACACCGACGAACGACGGGGTCCAGCGCATCGACTCTTCCAAGG
The DNA here is from genome assembly GCF_003696265.1 of Nocardia stercoris. Taxonomy (GTDB): domain Bacteria; phylum Actinomycetota; class Actinomycetes; order Mycobacteriales; family Mycobacteriaceae; genus Nocardia; species Nocardia stercoris. The sequence goes on from NZ_RFFH01000007.1 coordinate 294,898, forward strand.
CGGCCGGGAGCAGGGAGCGGTCGCGCCGCACCTCGTCGAGCGCCGCCGGGTGCAGGAGCAGGGCGCCGAGCGCGCACGCGGTCATCCAGGTGGTGGTCTCGAAGCCGCCGATCACCAAGCCGACCGCGAAGATCAGCATCTGGTCGAAGTCGAAGACGCCGGCGTCCTGGTAGGCGCGGACCACCCGGCCCAGCAGATTGTCCTGTGGCGCGGCCGCCTGCCGCTCGACGATATCGCGAACATGTTCGCGCACCGCGTCGTACGCGGTGCGGCCCACCGCACCCACCGCCGGATCCTTGCGGTACATGTTCCACGCCACCAGCTGGTTGACCCACAACCGGCACGGTTCCAGATACTCGGCGGTCAGGCCGAGCAGCGGGGCGATCACCTCCACCGGCAGCGGCAGGCACAGCTCGGCCACCAGTTCGGCGGTGTCCCGGTCGCGCAGGCCCGCGACCAGGCGCTCGACGACCGGTTCGACCACGGCGACCCGGTACTCGGCGACCGCACGCGGGCCGAACGCGGGCGCGAAAAGGCGCCGATGGTGGGCGTGCGCGGCGCCGTCCATGGCGGAGAAGGTGCCCAGCAGGGCCGCGTGGTCGTAGATCTCGTTGCTGAACAGCTGCGGATTGCGCAGGGCCCAGTCGACATCCGCGTACCGCATGACCACCCAGGCCTGCCGGACCTCGTCCCAGTACACCGGCATTTCGCGGCGCACGGCGGCCATGGCCTTGCCGAGATCGACCGGTGAGTCGGAGGCGAACAGGTAGGGGTCGTCGAGAATGTCCATGCGCCGCAATCCTTTCCGACCGGATCAGATTAAGCGGCACGACGGCCGAGTGTGCGGGAACGCCTCAGCCGTGCCGGCCGACCCACTCCGCGGTGCCGCGATTGGGGATGAACTCGTCGATGACCGCGCCGCTGATCTGACGCCGTTCGTTGGCCAGCGCCGACACCGTGCACAGCGCGAACGGGCCCTGCTCGTCGTAGAGGACCGCGCCACCGGCGGCGATACCGTCCGCGCTGAAGTGTTGTGCCGCTTCGATACCCATCTCCGCGGCCACCGGCTGGCGCGAGAAGTTCACCGACACATCGGCATTGATGAAGCCGATTCCTTCGGTGCCCCAATTGGTCACCAGGCTGGCCTGTTCGGCGGCCATCACGGCGTAGCAGAACGGGGAACTCTCGCAGCCCGCCACCACCGGGATATTGCGCACCCACTTGCGTTTACGCGAGGTGTTCTGATGGCCGGACATGGCCACCGACCAGCCGGCGTCGCTGCCGAACAGGTGCGTCGGCGGTGTCACCTCGTCGAGCAGCCGCCGCGGCGGCAGCGGCGGTTCGGTGTCGCTGCGCCACAGCTCCCCCGGCGGCTGGATGGACCGCTTGAGCAGGGTGGCGGTGGCGCGGGCCACGGGTTCGCCGTCGGCGTGCAGGACAGCGGTGACCGCGCGGATCCGGTTGCCGTCCCGGGTCAGCTCGCAGGTGACGGAGACCGGCACCGCCGGTACCGGCTGGTGCAGATCGACGGTGTACCGAGCCGGCGCGAATCCCTCTGTCAGGTAACGGCTTTCGATCTCCCGGGCCAGCAGACCGCACACCGGCGGACCGGACAGGATGCCCGGCGCCCACAGGCTCCGCGACCACGCGGTCGGGGTGTACACCTGCCCGTCCGCGGTGAAGTACCCGTGCTGGCTGTCCTGACCGCTCATGCCCTCACGGTAGATCACGGCCGCCGGGCTACCTCCGGGCACCCGGTGCGGGCCGGTCAGCTCGTGGCGCCGCCCGGGGTCGCGTCGGGGGCGACGAACATGTAGCTCTTCTCCTCCACCCGCTGCCGGATCTTCCACGTGCCGTCCACCCGCGCGAACGTGTCCAGGTACCACAGCCCGCACAGCATGAGGTGGCGCGAGCCGTCGGCGCCGTCGACCAGCATGGGGTTGTGGCACATGGTGCGCGCGGTGGCGGTATCACCGTCGACCCGGATCGAGGAGTTGCTGATCAGATGCTGGAAGGCCGCGAAGTTCGGCATGACGGTTTCCAGGAACTTCTTGGTGGAAGCCAGGTCGCCGGCCGGCCCGCCCATCGCGGTGTAGTCGATGTGCGCGTCCGCGGTGAACACCTCGTCGAGCAGGTCCCACTGGCGGGTGTCCACCGCATGCGAATACCGAACCATCAGGTCCTCGATCTCCATGCGGTCCGAGATCTCCTGCAGCGACAGCATCGGCCGGCCTCCCTATCGACGGCAACGTTCCGGTCAAGTGACCAGGGTAGGCCGGGACCACCGTGTGTACGCCCGATTCCGAAACCGGCTCCCGATCACCGGGTAGGCGCCGGGGCCGGTTCGACCGCCGGATCACCACCGGGGACCGCGTCACCCGGATAGAACACCGGGAGCACGGCTTTCAACAGGGTGAGGGCCGATCCTTCGCCGGACGGGACCGTCGCCAGGTTGGTGGCGATCACGATGGTGAGGTCCGTGGCCGGGTCGTAGCCCATGAAGGTCATGTAGCCGGGGAGCTGGCCGTCGTGACCGTAGAGGTGTTTGCCGAAGCGGACCAGGCCGAGGCCGTAACCGGCGTTGTCCGGGGCGGCCGGGTCGATGGGCCGGACGCTGTCCATCCGCAGCTGTTGGGTTTTCGCGTCCAGCAGGCCGCCGCCGACCAGAGCCTTCACATAGGTGGCCAGGTCGCCGACCGTGGAGATCCCGGCCCCGGCCGTCCAGGTCCACGACGGGTTGTCGTCGGTCCGGTCGGCCGGTTTCACGGTGCCGGCCCGGGCCGCGGCCTGCTGGTCGGGCGGCAGGGCGAAGGTGGCGATGGTGGCGATGGTGGAAACGTAGGTGCCGAAGGCGTAGCCCCGCGGATGCGGTTGCGGGATCGAGTTGTCGGTGGGCGCGGGGAACGAGGTGTGCCGCAGGCCGAGCGGCTCGTCGATGCCGGCGCGGAAGATGTCCGCGATCGACTCACCGGTCAGCTTCTCGATGATCAGGCCCAGCAGGATCGTATTGGTGTTGCTGTACTCGAACCGCTCGCCGGGCTGGAAGTCCACCGGGTGCGCGAACGCGATCGCGAGCAGTTGCTGGGGCGTCCACACCCGCTGCGGGTCCGCGTCGAGCGCGGTACTCAGGCCGAGGTCGTCACTGTAGTTGTAGAGCCCGCTGCGCATCTCGGCGAGCTGCGCGACGGTGATGCGGTCCCCGCCCGGCACATCCGGGACGTAGTTCGCGACCGGGTCGTCGAGCCGCAGCCTGCCCTGCTGCACGAGCTGCAGGATCACCGTCACCGTCATGGTCTTGGTGTTGCTGCCGATCCGGAAGTGGTCGTCGACCCCGATCGGGTCGTTCCGGTCCAATGTCCCAGTGCCGAAGGACTCGGTCCAGTCGCCGAGTTTCGGTGACCGGACCAGGACCACGGCGCCGGGAATCACGTTGTCCCGCATCACCTCGGTGAGCACCGGCCGCAGCGTCGTGGCGTAGGCGGGCTCGGATCGCGGATGCGACGGGTTCGAGGTGCCGCAGGCCGCGGCGAGCAACCCGGCACCGACCACGACCGTCGCGATTCTCGTACCCATGGCTCACATCCGGTGCTCGTCGGGAGAAGCTGCGGTGACGACAGCTACCCTACGGCAAATACCGTGCGGCGGCGCCCGATCCGGACGTCACCGCCCCGCCGCGTCGAGCGCCGGGACGAGCGGCGCCAGCGCGGCGCGGAGCAGGCCGGGCAGCGAGCCGGACGTGACGACGAAACCCGAACCGGCAGCCGGCTGTAGCCAATGCCCCAGTGCGACACGGATCGCGGCGGCCACCGACCCGGCGAGCACGTCGGCGGTGAGTTCGTCGCGGGCATCGAGACGGTCCGCGATCGCTGCGGCCAGCGGCTCGGACAGCGCGCCGGTCGTGTCGAGGAACGCCGCGCGCAGCGCCGGGTGCGTGGTGATCAGCAGCAGCGCGTCGCGATGCCGCTCGCCCGGGTCGGTGTAGCGGGCGACGACCGCGTCGACGACCGCGTCGGCGAGTGGCACCTCCGCGGGCCGAGCAGCGACGGCGGCCGCGATCTGCCCCTCGCGCTCGGCGGTGACGGCCGCGACGATCGCGTGCTCACGGCTGGGGAAGTAGTTGTTGTAGGTCCGCGGTGAGACGCCCGCCGCCGCGGCGATGTCCTCGACGCGCACGTTGTCCGGCCCGCGTTCCAGGGCCAAGCGCAGCGCGGCGTCCCGCAGCGCCGCGCGTGTGGCCTGCTTCTTGCGCTCCCGCAATCCCGTCGGTCCGATCGTCACGGCCCGATCCTGCCAGAAAAATCTGCGCACACGAAATATTGCGTGCACGCACTTTTATCCCTAGTCTGGCGTCGACCCACCGATCGACCCGAAGGACTGCGCCCATGCGAGGCAACGGCATCACCTACGACACCGGATTCGTGCGAAACGGCCGGACCTCCCGGCCGGAATTCGAGCCCGAGACCGTCCGCCGCGAGTTGGAGATCATTCGAAACGACCTGCGGTGCACCGCCGTCCAGGTCGTCGGCGGCGACCCCGAGCGCCTGGAACTCGCGGCCCGCTACGCCGCCGAACTGGGCCTCGAGGTGTGGTTCTCGCCCTACCCGCTGGAACTGACCGACACCGAGATCGTCGCGCTGTTCGCCGACTGCGCGCGCCGGGCCGAACAGCTCCGGCAGACCGGGGCCGAGATCGTGTTCGTCACCGGCGTCGAACTGAGCCTGATGAACCGGGAATTCCTGCCCGGTGACAGCGTGTGGGAACGGCTCGAGTTCCTGTTGGACGACCCCGATACCCGCGGCGAGCGGCTGGGGCAGCTGATCGGGCGCCTCGACCGCTTCCTCGCGGCGGCGGTCGAGGTTGTCCGCGAACACTTTCGGGGCAAGCTCACCTACTGCGCGATCCCGTTCGAACAGATCGACTGGTCACCGTTCGACATCGTGTCGATCGAGCTCATCCGATCCGCCGAAGTCGCCGACCGGTTCCGGGCGGGCGTGCGCGAGCTGGTGGCACAGGGAAAACCGTTGGCCGTCACCGGTTTCGGCGCGGCAACCTGGCGCGGCGCGGCCGACGTGGCACCGCGCAGCAACGAGATCGTCGAATACGACGCGGCCGGCGACCCGGTCCGGCTGAACGGCCACTACGACCGGGACGAGGACGGGCAGGCCGCATACCTCACCGAACTGCTGGAGATCTTCGACAGCGAAGGCGTGGACAGCGCGTTCGTCTTCCTGTTCGCCCTGCACAGTCACCCGCACCGTCCCGACGGCGACCCACGCGACGACCTCGACCTGGCGAGCCTCGGAATCGTCAAGGTGCTCGAGAATCGCCGCGGCACAACCTATCCGGACATGGCGTGGGAACCCAAGGCGTCCTTCACGGCCGTCGCCGACTTCTATCGGGAGCGGCCCGCGAAGCGGTGACGGTGGCGGCGTCAGCGGCGCAGGACCGACCCCAACCGCACCCGGCCGCCGGTCTGCAGGATCGACCGCGAGTAGATCCGGCCGGCCACCCGCGCGGTCACGGCGATGGTCACCAGCATCAGCGCCACTGCCACCGCCTCCTGCCACAGCGGCACCCCGTAGGCGGCCCGCATCGGCATCAGGACCGGGGCCGACAGCGGAATCATCGACAGCACGGTCGACGCCATATTGTCCGGGTGACCCGGTAGCACGAACTGCCCGATCAGATAGCTGGCCACCACCAGCATCACCACCGGGGTCGCCACGCCCTGCAGATCCTCCTGCCGCGACACCAGCGAGGCCGCCGCCGCGATCAGCATGGCGAACAGCAGATAGCCCAGCAGGTACCACAGCACCGCCCAGCCCGCCGCGCCGCCGACCACCGAACCGGACACGTGCAGCGCACCGGTGGCCGTTGCCGTCCCGGCACCCACCGCCGTGATCACCGCGACCTGCAGCACCGTCACCACGCCGATGCCGATCACCTTGCCCACCAACAGTTCCCACGGCCGGATCGCCGACAACAGCAGCTCGACGATGCGGTTGGACTTCTCCTCGACCACGCCCTGACCCGTGAGCTGAATGCTCATCACCAGCATCACGTACATGAGCACGCCCACCACACTGGAGATTCCGATGCGCTCGTTGCGGTGCGGGTCGGCGGGCGCGAGCCGGTCGACGGCCACCGTGGCGCCCGCCATTGCCCGGCCGACCACCGCCGGATCACCGTGCAGGGCGGTCACCTGCTGGTTCAACGCGAGCTGGCGGGCAGTCAGCGTGAAGACCGTGTCCAGGCCGCCGTTCAGGTCGCTCTTGACCGAGACCCGCAGCGTGCCGTCGGTGACATCGGTGATCAGCGCGTCCAGCGATCCGGATCGGATGCGGTCCGCACCGGCGGCCGGATCGACCACAGAGGTCGCCACGCGCTGCTCCGCGGCCTGCGCCGACGCCGCGACGAGCGGTTCCAGCTGCGCGGACGCGGTGGTCAGGCCCACATGCTGGACCGCGGGCGGTTTGTTGCCCAAAAAATGCGACAGCAGCAGCGCGCCCGCGATCAGCGCCGACAGGACCAGGGTCATGACGAGGAAGGCCCGCGACCGCAGCCGGGCGTCGATCTCCCGGCCGGCCACCAGGCCGATCGCACGAGGGACGGGCAGTTCACCGGTTGCCATCAGGACTCCTCCTCGGTTCCGCTGACCACGCCCCGGAACAGATCGGTGAGACCGGGCCGCACCCGGGCGAACTCGCGCACGGGACCGGTGCGCAGGGCGGCGGCCAACACCGCCTGATCGTCGGCGCCGCCGTCGAGCTGCACCACCCACCGGGTGCCGGTGTGTTCGTGCACCGAGACCCCGGGCAGGTCGTCGGCCCAGCCGGAGGTGGCCGCGGGCAACTCCAGGGCTACCCGCACCGGACCGGCGTCGCGCAGCTCGTCGACCGTGCCGCAGGCGACCATCGTGCCGTCGCGCACGATGCCGACCCGGTCACAGATCCGTTCGACCAGATCCAGCTGATGGGAGGAGAACATGACCGGGCTGTTCCGTTCCACGCTGCGTTCCCGCAGCACCCGGCTCATCACCTCGACCGCCACCGGGTCCAGGCCGGAGAACGGCTCGTCGAGCACCAACAGGTCCGGGTCGTGCACGAGGGCGGCCGCCAGCTGGACCCGCTGCTGATTGCCCAGGCTCAGCTTCTGGACGTCGTCCTGCTCGCGGTGCGCGATGCTCAGCCGGTCCATCCAGGTGCGGGCGGCGGTATCCGCCTCGGCCGCCGAAAGACCGTGCAGCCGTGCGAAATAGCGCAACTGCGTGCCCACCTTCATCCGCGGGTACAGCCCACGCTCCTCGGGCATGTAGCCGATCCGTCGCCGGGTGGCCAGATCGATCGGCCGGTCGTCGAACCGGACCTCCCCCGCATCGGCGTTCAGCACGCCCATGACGATCCGCATGGTGGTGGTCTTGCCGGCGCCGTTCGACCCGACGAACCCGAACAGTTCTCCCCGGCGGACCTGAAAGGTCATGTCCGCCAGCGCTGTCACATCCCCGTACCGCTTGCGCAGACCACTGATCTCGAGCACCCGTCGACCGTATCCGACACCCGGCTATTGCACCGTTTGCCCGGATGATGTGTCGCGGAACCGCGAGCGGTCAGCCGTTCGCGGAGATGTTCACCATCCAGGTGATGCCGAACCGGTCCACGCACATGCCGAACACATCGCCCCACATCTGCTTCTCCAGCGGAACCGTGGCGGTGCCGCCGCTGCTCAGCGCCTCCCACCACCCGCGCAGCCTGGCATCCTCGTCGCCGCTCAGACTGATCGAAATGCTGCTGCCCGGTGTGTATTCCATCCCGGGCGGGGTGTCGGCTGCCATCAGGGTGAAGCCCGACTCGGTCTCCAGCAGACCGTGCATGATCAGATTCGCCCCTGGCGCACCCGGGTCGCCGAAGTCGCCGAACGTCGACAGCGTGAGCGTGCCGCCGAACACCTGCTGATAGAACTCGAGCGCCGCCCGCGCGGTGTCGGAGAAGCTGATGTAGGGGTTGAGGCGGGTCGTCATGCTTCCGCAGACTAGTCGCGCCGACCGCTCCCGCGAGGGTTCGTACCGTGGCATGCGCGTTTCGGGGCTCGCTGTGCCGGGTAGTCCATCTGAGGCGGCTCCCCCAGCGTGGTCGCCGTCGGACTGGCGAGGAGACAAGGTGGCGGTGGTACTCGTACTACGTGCCCGCGGACTGGGCGACCTGCTGGCCGCGGTCCCCGCGCTGCGGGCGCTGCGCCGGGCCCGCCCACGCGATCATCTGGTCCTCGCGGCGCCGTACCGGCTGAAACCGATCGTCGATCTGATCGCCGCCGTCGACGAGATGATCCCCGCCTCCGACGTGGCGGACCTGCGCTGGGATCGTGGCGCGCCCGACCTCGCGGTGAACCTGCAGGGCCGATCCGCCGGCGCCATCGCGGAACTGATCGCCACCGACGCCCAGCACATCCTGACCTTCCGCAACCCCGCCTTCCCCGAGCTGCGCGGCCCGGACTGGCAGCCGGAACTACACGAGATCGACCGGTGGTGCCACCTGCTCGAATCGGCCGGTATCGGCGCCGACGCACGCAATCTCGGCCTGATGCCGCCGGTGACGACCGGCAGCCACCGCGACTGCGTGGTCGTGCACGTCGGCGCGGGCGCGGCGGCCCGCCGCTGGCCGCCGGAACGCTTCGCCGCCGTGGTCCGCCACCTGCTGGTGCAGGGCCGCGAGGTGGTACTGACCGGCGACGAGTACGAGCGCGAGATCGCGCTGGCGGTGGCGGCCCGGGCCGGGCTGCCGGTGCGGCAGGTCCTCGCCGGGCAGCAGAACCTGCTCGAGGTCGCGGCCACCATGGCCGAGGCGGCGCTGGTGGTGTGCGGCGACACCGGACCGGCCGCGCTGGCCACCGCGTTCGGCACCCGCACGGTGCTGTTGTTCGGGCCGACATCACCCGAATTGACCGGTCCCCCAGTGCATTTGCGCGGCCGGCACATCGTGCTGTGGGCCGGGCGCAGCGGCGACCGCTACGGCACCCACCCCGATCCGGGCCTGCTGGAGATCACCGTCGAGCAGGTGATCGAGGCCGCGAACCGGCAACTGCGCACCCGATCGGGGTCGGGCGCGCTGTCCGGCCCGGACGTCCGCCGGGTCGGCTGAATCCGCATGCGAGCGGCCGAGATCCGGCCCAGCGGCACCACCACCGGCGACGGTCAGCGCAGGCGCTCGGCGTCCTTGGTGAGGGCCACCAGGGTCGCGGTGAGCGCGGCGAGTTCCGCCGGTTCGGCGCCCTCGGCGACCGCCGTGGCGACATCCTCGGCCGCGCATCGGGCGGCGAACCAGCGATCGGCCACCGCGGCCGCCTCCTGGGCGGTCAGCACCACCGAATCCTCCGGGATCCCGGTGCCCTCGAGTCCCCGGCGATGCTCGTACGCCCGCTGGCGGCACGATTGGCGGCAATACCGGCGGCGGCGTCCCGCCTCCGATTCGGCGATTTCCCGTCCGCACCACAGACAGGACAACGGTCGGCGCGACATGACCCGAGACAGTAGCGTCCGCCTCCCGGCCGCCGACCGCGCACGGCCACCCGGCGCGAATTGACAATCCCACTAGAATTGCAGGGTTGACCGTCGCCGGGAACCGATTCCGGCGCGCATGCGTTGTTCAGAGCAGAAGACCGCTGACAGCCGTAGAGAGGACCGCACACCATGGCAGATCGCGTACTCCGAGGTAGCCGGCTCGGAGCGGTGAGCTACGAGACCGACCGCGACCACGACCTGGCACCCCGTCGGATGGCGCGGTACCGCACCGAGAACAACGAAGAGTTCGACGTGCCCTTCGCCGACGACGCCGAGATCCCGCCGACCTGGCTGTGCCGTAACGGCCAGGAGGGCGTCCTGATCGAGGGCACCACGGTGGAGGCCAAGAAGGTGAAGCCGCCGCGCACCCACTGGGACATGCTGCTGGAGCGCCGCTCCAAGGAAGAGCTCGAGGAGCTCCTGCAGGAGCGCATGGACCTGCTCAAGACCCGCCGCGGACGCGCGTAGCGACCATACGAAGATGGGGCCGACCTTGTGGGTCGGTCCCATCTTCGCCTTCGGGCGGTATGCCCTTTCTCAGTGACTGGCGACCTTGCGGTACTGCATCAGGGCCAAGGGGATGACTACCGCCAGGATCACCAGCGAACAGGTGGTGGAGTAGAGCAAGCCGTGCTCGGCGACCCAGCCGTGGGACTTCGCGAACGTGCCCGGCGCGGCGTTGCCGAACAGGTTGCGGGTCGTCGCGGACAGCGCCGTGATCGGATTCCATTCGGCCATCGTCTTCAGCGGGCCGGGCAGGCTGGCCGCCGGGATGAAGGCCGAGGAGATGAACGTGACCGGGAACAGCCAGATCAGGCCCGCGGACTGCGCCACCTCCACGCTCGGCGACAGCAGACCGGTCAGCGCGCCCACCCACGACATGGCGAACGCGAACAGCAGGATCAGCGCGTACGCCAGCGCCGCGTCGCCGACGCTGCCGTTGATGTGCCAGCCGACGATATAGCCGCACACCGACATCACGACCAGGGCCAGCACGTTCACCACCGTGTCCGACAGCGTGCGGCCCATCAGCACCGCCAGCCGCGACATCGGCAGTGTGCGCATCCGATCGATGATGCCCTTCTGCAGGTCGTTGGCCAGGCCGACCGTGGTGAACGCCGAGTTGAAGGCCACCGTCTGCACGAAGATGCCCGCCAGCAGGAACTCTCGGTACTTCGGGCCACCCAGCGACGCACCGAAGATGTAGGCGAACAGGAACACGAACATCAGCGGCTGGACGGTCGCCGTCACCAGCAGCGTCGGGACCCGCAGGATGGTGAGCAGATTGCGGTGGGCGACGATCGCGCTGTCCCGGAACGCCCGCAGCGGTATCGGCAGCCTGGTCAGCGCCGGTGCTTCCCCGGCGTCCGCAGTGGTTGCGTCTCCCGCGGGCGCGGCGTCCGCCGCCGCGAGTTCGATGCTCTTCAAAGCGAGATCTCCTCTGCCACGTCATCAGGTTGGGACTCGGCTACGGCGGCGAGATCGGTGCCGGTCAGCGACAGGAACACCTCGTCGAGGGTGGGCCGGTGCACGTTCGCGTCGACCACACAGACCCCGGCGTCGTCGAGGCGCCGCAGGGCCTCGACCATCGACCGTGACCCGTCACCGACCACCACCGACACCAGGTCGGTGCCGGCCTCGTGGGCCGGCTCCCCGATCCCGACACCGGCCAGCACCCGCAGCGCCGGCTGCGGGTCGTGCCCGGCGGCGAGCGTGACGGTGAGCCGGTCGCCGCCGATGGACTGCTTCAGCTCGTCGGCGGAACCGCGGGCGATCACGGTGCCCTTGTCGATCACGCAGATCCGGTCCGCCAGCTGGTCGGCCTCCTCCAGATACTGGGTGGTGAGCAGCACGGTCGTGCCGTCCACCACCAGATCGCCGATCACCTGCCACATGTCCAGGCGCCCACGGGGATCCAGGCCGGTGGTGGGCTCGTCGAGCACCACCACCGCCGGCCGCGACACCAGCGCGCCGGCCAGGTCGAGCCGACGGGCCATACCACCGGAGTAGGTGCCCGCCCGCCTTCCCGCCGCGTGGACCAGCCCGAGCGCCGACAGCAGTTCGTCGGCGCGGGCGGCGGCCTGCCGCGAACTCATGCCGTACAGCCGGGCCACCATCTTCAGGTTCTCGTAGCCGGTGAGGTTGGCGTCGACCGCCGCGTACTGACCGGACAGGCCGATCCGGGTGCGGGCGCGGGCCGGATTCTTCAGCACGTCCACCCCCGCGACCCGCACACTGCCCGCCGTGGGTTTCAGCAGCGTGGTGACGATCCGGACCGTCGTGGTCTTGCCGGCGCCGTTGGGGCCGAGCAGTCCCATCACCGTGCCGGCGGGGATGGCCAGGTCGATGCCCGCGAGCACCTCGACCTTGCCGTAGTTCTTGACCAGACCGCAGACCTCCACGGCAAGGCTCATGGTCGCTCCTGTTCCGTTCGGGACGGGGTGTGATCGGCACCGGAAGCGTTGTCGCCCAGGTGCTCCCGCAGCACCGGACCGATCACCGCCAGGGCTTCCGGTGTGGTCATCGCCGCGTGCCGCAGCGGCAGCGAATGCTCGTGCACGGTCCCGGTGACGTGCGGCTGCCACGCCGCCGCGCACCGCTGCGGATCCGCGCGGTTGATCTCGTCGTCGGCGGCCGCGAAGAACACCAGATCGCCGTCGAACACACCCGGACGGAACCCGTGGGCCATCGCGGCCCCCGCGGTGTATCCGGTGTGCAGTGCCCGCAACTGGTCCAGCGTGAGCGCCGCGAACGGGCCCGGCAGACCGGCCAGCACCTCCGCCGCCTGCTCCAGGGTCGGGTTCTCCGGCAGGGCGCCGGCCGGCAGCTCAGGGCCGAATTCGCCGAGAATGTCGGCGATCGAGGGCACTGCCCGGTCGGCCCACCGGTCCGACAGTTCGTAGCTGTCCAGCAGGGCCAGCAGCGCGACCCGCTCGCCCGCCTCCCGCAGCTGCACCGCCATCTCGTGCGCGATCAGCCCGCCCAGCGACCAGCCCAGCAGGTGGTACGGGCCGTCCGGCTGGACCTCGCGCAGCTGGGTCACGTACGCGGCGGCGGCCTCGGCGATCGAGGTGTGCGAGGCGGCGCCGGCGACGTGCGGCGCCTGCAGGCCGTACACCGGGCGGTCCGCCGGCAGCTGCGCGAGCAGGCCGGAGTAGCACCAGGACAGGCCGATCGCCGGGTGGACGCAGAACAGCGGTTCCCGGCTGTCCGGCCGGGCCGCCCGCAGGGCGAGCAGCGGGCGCACCGCCTGGGCGAGCCCGTCACCGTCGGCCAGGCCGCGGGCGATCCCCGCCGGAGTCGACTCGCCGAACATGAGCTGCACCGGAAGGTCGTACCCGGCGGCCCGCATCCGGGCCACCACCTTGGTGGCGAGCAGCGAGTTGCCGCCCAGTTCGAAGAAGCCGTCGTCGGCGCCCACGACCGGGACCTCCAGCACCTCGGCGAAGGCCGCGCACAACGCGGTCTCGGCCGGCGTGGACGGCGCCCGGTAGCCGCGCGCGCCACCGAACACCGGTTCCGGCAACGCGTTTCGATCCAGCTTGCCGGTCGGCGACAGCGGCACCGAGTCGATCAGCATGATCGACTGCGGCACCATGTAATCGGGCACCAGCGCCCGCAGGTGGGCGGTCAGTTCGCCGAAGCTCGGCGAATGGCCCGGCCTCGGCTTCACGTAGGCCACCAACGCCGTCGCCCCGGCGGGCGTGCGCGCGCCGTAGGTCACCGACATCTCGACCGCCGCGTGCCGGGCCAGCGCCGCATCGATCTCGCCCAGCTCGATCCGGAAACCGCGGATCTTCACCTGCAGGTCGCCGCGACCGACGTATTCGACGGCGCGGCGGCCGTCGCGATCGATCCAGCGAGCCAGGTCGCCGGTGCGGTACATGCGCGTGCCGGGCTTACCGAACGGGTCGGCCACGAACCGCACCGCCGACAGGCCGGCCCGGTTCCGGTACCCGCGGGCCAGGGCCGGACCGGCGAGATACAGCTCGCCGGTGACCCCGTCGGGAACCGGGTGCAGTCGCGCGTCGAGCACCATCGCCGCCACACCGCGGATCGGTCCACCGATGGTGATCGTCTCCCCGGGTTCCGCCGGCTCCGAGATCATCGTGACGATCGTGGTCTCGGTCGGCCCGTACACGTTGTGCAACCGCGGCGCCCACCGCGCCGCCAGTTCCGGCGGCAGTGCCTCACCGCCGGCCATCAGCGCCTGCAGCGAATCGATTCCGGCGGGATCGACCGTGCCCAGGGCGGAGGTGGTGATGAACGCGTGGGTGATCTCCTCGTCGGCGAAGACCGCCGCCAGTTCCGCGCCGCCGTAGACGCCGGGCGGGGTGATCACCAGGGTCGCCGCGCCACCGAGCGCGAGCAGGATGTCCAGCATCGCCGCGTCGAAACTCGGGGACGCGAAGTGCAGCACCCGCGACCGCGGCCCGACCTGGAAACGGTCCGCGGTCTCGGCGGCGAAGTTGGACAGGCCGCCGTGGGTGACGACCACGCCCTTCGGCAGGCCGGTCGATCCGGAGGTGTAGATGACGTACGCCGGATTGCTCAGCCGCAGCGGGCGAATCCGCTCGCCGGTTCGGATCGGCGCGTCCGACGTGTACATCACCCGCTGCCGGAATTCCCGGCTGTCGAGCACCGACCAGGCCACGTCGTCGGGCATGGCGGCCCGGTGCTCGGCCAGCGTGAGCCCCGTGGTGACACCGGAGTCGGTCAGCATGTGGGTGATCCGGTGTGCCGGATAGTGCGGGTCGATCGGCACGAAGGCCGCACCGGCCTTCGAGATCGCCAGCATCACGCCGACCGCTTCGACCGAACGCGGAATACCCATGGCCACCAACGATTCCGGTCCGACACCGAGCCCGATCAGCACCCGGGCCAGCCGGTTGGTCCACCGGTCCAGCGCCTGGTAGGTGACCCGGGAACCGCCGCTGCGCAGCGCCACCCCGTGCGGGTTCACCGCGACCGCACGGCCGAACACCTCCGGGAAGGTGAGCGGCGCGCCGCCCGCCCGGCCGGGAACCGGTGCCAAGCAAGACCATTCGTTGCCGTCGAGCAGGTCCAGGTCACCGATCGAGGTGGCCGGGCCCACCGCGGCGGCGGTGAGCAACCGGCTGAACCGGGTCCCGAAGGCCGCGGCGGTGTCGTCGTCGAACAGGTCCCGGGCGAAGTTCACCGAGACGGTCAGTCCGGCCGGCTGCCGCTGTTCGGTCCACTGCTCGGTGACCGTGAACTGCAGATCGAACTTCGCGATCCCGGCGTCGGTGTCGACCGCCTCGATCCGCAGGCCGGGCAGGTCCACATCGCGGACCGGCTCGTTGCGCACCGACAGCATGATCTGGAACAGCGGGTGATGCGCCTGGGAGCGAGCCGGGTCGACCACCTCGACGAGCCGCTCGAACGGCACGTCCGCGTGGGCGAAGGCGTCCAGGTCGACCTCGCGCACCTGATCGAGCAGATCGGCGAAGGTGGTGCCGGCGTCGATCGGCGTCCGCAGCACCAGGGTGTTGACGAACATGCCGACCATCGGGTCCAGCTCGGGCCGGCCGCGCCCGGCGATCGGGGTACCGATCACGATGTCGCTCGCACCGGCCATGCGATGCAGCAGCGTCGCCAGTGCGGCGTGCAGCACCATGAACATGGTGGCGCCCCGTGCCGCCGCGACCGCGTGCAGTCCCTGATGGGTCTCCGCGTCGACCACGCAGTCGACGGTGCCGCCCCGGTAGCTCAGCGCCGGCGGCCGCGGCCGGTCGGCGGGCAGCGTCAGCAGTTCGGGGATCCCGTCGAGCGCCGTGCGCCAATGCTCGAGCTGGGCGCCGATCCGCGACTGCGGGTCGTTCTCCTCCCCGAGCCGATCCCGCTGCCACAGCGTGTAATCGGCGTACTGCACGCTCAGCGGGGACCAGCCGGGGTCGGTGCCGGCCCGGTGCGCGGTGTAGGCCGTCGCCACGTCGGCGGCGAACGGCTGCAGCGACGCGCCGTCCATCGCGATGTGGTGCGCGACCACCAGCAGCAGGTGCTCGTCGGCGCCCAGGCGCAGCAGGTGCGCCCGCAGCGGCGGTTCGACGGCCAGGTCGAAGCCGGGCTCGGCGAGCGCGAGCACCGTCGCGGTCGGATCACCGTCGGTCACCTCGACGACCGGTAGCGTGATCGCGGCCTGCTCGGGCGGGAGAATCCGCTGGTACGGCTCACCGTCGGCTTCACCGAACACGGTCCGCAGGCTCTCGTGCCGGGCCTGCACCGCCACCAGGGCCGCCTCGAGCGCGGCGGCGTCCAGCTCACCCTCGAGCCGCAACACCATCGGCACGTTGTACAGGCCGCTGGCGGTGCCGTTCGCGGTGCGGTTGAACTGCTCCAGGAACCACAGCCGGCGTTGCGCCGCCGACAGCGGGATCCGCTCGGGCCGCGGCCCGGCCAGCAGCGCCGGCCCGTCGTCACCGGCGTCGTCGGCCGGCGCGTCGAGCAGGGCGGCCAGACCCGCGACCGTCGCGGTGGCGAACACCGCGCGCACCGCGAGCCGGTTCCCGGTGACGGCGGCGAGCCGGGCCACCAGCTGCGTGGCGAGCAGCGAGTTGCCGCCGAGTTCGAAGAAGTTGTCGTCGGCGCCGACCTGGTCGGCACCCAGCAGTTCCGCCATCACCCGGGCCACAATCCGCTCGGTGTCGGTGCGCGGGGCACGGACACCGACTGCCGCGTGGACCGTCGGCTCGGGCAGCGCCGCCAGGTCGAGCTTGCCGACCGGGGTCAGCGGGACCTCGTCGATGACGGTGAAGCTGCTGGGCATCATGTGCGCCGGCAGCCGTTCGGCGCAGTACGCGCGCAACGCCTCGAGGTCGAGCGGGTCCTCGGCCGCCGCGGGGCGCAGATAGGACACGATCCGCCGGGTGCCGGCGAGCTCACGAACCTGGGTGTGCGCGAAGGCGACTCGCGGGTGACTGTCGAGCACACCGGAGATCTCGTCCAGCTCGATCCGGAAGCCGCGCAGTTTCACCTGGTGGTCGACGCGGCCCAGGATGTCGAGCGTGCCACGGGTGCTCCAACGGGCGACGTCGCCGGTGCGGTACACGCGGCTTCCGGGCGGGCCGAGCGGATCGGCGACGAACCGCTCGGCGGTCATCCCCGGCCGGTCCAGGTAGCCGCGTGCCGGTCCCAGGCCGCCGATGTACGCCTCACCGGGTACACCGGCCGGAACCGGGCGCAGCCGCTCGTCGAGGACCATGATGCGAGCGCCACGGACCGGGGTACCGACGGTGATCGGTCCCCCGGGCACCAGCCGATCGGAGAACGTGACCACGATGGTGGTCTCGGTGGGGCCGTACACGTTGAGCATCGTCCGGCCGGATGCCCAGCGCGCCACCAGGTCCGGGCGCACCGCCTCGCCGCCGACGAGCAGCATCCGCAGGTCGGGCAGCGGCCAGCGGCCGGTGTCGATGGTCGACACGGCGGCGGTGGTGATGAAGGCGTGCGTGATCCGCTCGCGGTCGAGCAGTTCGGCGAGTTCGTCGCCGCCGTACACGTCCGGCGGGGCGATGACCATGGTCGCGCCGTTGGACAAGCCCAGCAGCAGGTCCAGCATCGACCCGTCGAAGCTGGGGGTCGCGAAGTTCAGGGTGCGGGAGGTCTCGTCGACGCCGGTCCGGTCGCGTACTTCGTCGGCGAAGTTCGACAGTCCGGTGTGGGTGACCGCCACGCCCTTGGGCCGCCCGGTGGAGCCGGATGTGTAGACGATGTAGGCCAGCTCGGAGGTCCGCAGCGCGGCGACTCGGTCCCGGTCGGTCACCTCGGTGCCGGGTTGCCGGGCGATCTCGGCCTGCAGCCGGTCGTCGTCGAGCAGCAACCACTCGGTGGGCCGGTCGGGGTCGCCGGCCGCGCGCAGCGACCGGGCCGGTTCGCTCACGGTGAGGCCGATCCGGCAGCCGGAGTCGGTGAGCATGTGCCGCAATCGTTCCGGCGGATAGTTCGGGTCGACCGGGACGAAGGTCGCACCGGCCTTGCTGACCGCCAGTACCGCGACGGTCGCCTCGATCGAGCGGATCAGACCCAGTGCCACCCGGTCGCCGGGACCGATCCCCCGGGCGGCCAGGGTTCGGGCGAGCCGGTTGGCCCGGGCCTCGAGCTCACCGTAGGTGATCTCGATCCCGTTGCAGCGCAATGCGATCCGGTCGGTGTGCGCGCGGGCGGACAGGGTCAGCCAGCGGCCCAGGGTGAGCGGCGGGGCCGGAATGGGTCCGTAGGCCGGGGACAGTTCCGCGCGCTCGGAGTCGGTGCGGGCATCGATGTTGCGGACCAGGATTCGCGGGTCGGCCCCGATCGCGGCCAGCACCCGTACCAGCCGCTGCCCGAGAACCTGGATCGTCGGCTCGTCGAACAGGTCTGCGGCGTAGACGAATTCGAAGCAGCGGGCCGGCTCACCGGTCTGCCCGGCGGCCCGCGGCAGCACCCGCAGCTCCAGATCGAACTTGGCGGCCGCGATGTCGAGCTCCTCGGCCCGCAGGGTCAGCCCCGGCAGTTCCAGGGCCGGTACGGGCGCTTCGGGTACCGACAGCGCGACCTGGACCTGTGGGCGCTGACCGCCCTCGGCCAGCTCCTCGACCACCCGCTCGAACGGCACCTGCGCGTTCTCCACCGCGGCCAGCTGCCCGTCGCGGTCGCGCAACAGCAGTTCGGCGAAGCTGAGATCGGGGTCGACGTCGGAACGCAGCAGCAGCGTGTTGACGAACATGCCGACCAGATCGTCGAGCGCCATATCGGTGCGCCCCGCGATCGGGGTGCCGATCACCACGTCCCGGCCGCCGGTCACCGCCCGCAGCAGCACCGCCAGCGCGGACCGCAACACCATGAACAGGCTGACGTCGTGCGCCCGCGCGACTTCGGCGAGCCGGTCGGCGAGAGCGTCGGCGACCTCGACCCGGACCGTACCGGCGCGGCCGGTCGGCTCGGCCGGGCGCGGCCGGTCGAACGGCAACGGCATCTCGACCGGGAGCTCCGCCAGTGTGTCCCGCCAGAACCGCAGCTGCGCGGCCGCCGGGCTGTCGGTGTCGGAGTCGGCGCCGAGCAGTTCTCGTTGCCACAGACTGAAATCGGCGTACTGCACCGGCAGCGGCTCCCATACCGGCGCGCCGCCGGCGTGCCGGGCCACGTACGCCAGGGCCAGATCCCGGACCAGCGGTACCAGCGACCAGCCGTCGGCGGCGATGTGGTGCAGGACCACGCCGAGCCGGTAGCTGTCGGCGCCGGTGCGCAGCAGCACGGCGCGTACCGGCCGGTCGACGCCGAGGTCGAAGCCGCGGCGGGCCAGGGCGCCCAGCGTCGCGTCGGCGCCGGCGGCGTCGGTGTCGACCGGATCCAGTTGCGGCAGTTCGGCATCAGCGGGCAGCAGCTCCTGCCACGGCCCGTGCTCGTCGTGCGGGAAGACGGTGCGCAGTACCTCGTGCCGGTCGACCAGGTCGGCCAGCGCCAGCCGCAACGCGGTGGTGTCCAGCGCGCCGTCGATACCGATCACGAAGGCGATGTTGTAGGCGCTGGATTCGGGGGCCAGCTGGTTCACCAGCCACATCCGCTGCTGCGGCAGCGACAGCGGAATCCGCTGTGGCCGTGGCGAGTACACCGTCAGCGCCGGACGCTCGGCGCGCGGTTCGGCGACGGCCAGCCGGGCCGCGACGGCGGCCACGGTCGGCGCCTCGAAGATCGCCCGCACCGGCAGTTCGATGCGGAACTCGTCGTAGAGCACGGCCGAGAGCCGGGTCGCGAGCAGCGAGTTGCCGCCGATGTCGAAGAAATTGTCGTCGGCCCCGGGCACCGGTCGGTCCAGGACCCGGGCGAACACCGCCGCGACCCGCCGTTCCAGCTCGGTCTCGGCGGCCCGGGACGCGACCTCGGCCGCGAAGACCGGTTCCGGCAACGCCTTCCGGTTCACCTTGCCGGCCGGGGTCAGCGGCACCGCGTCCAGCACGGTCACCGCGGCCGGAACCATATAGCCCGGCAGTGCGCGTCGCGCCGTCTCCAGGACCTCCGACACCGTCACCGGTTCGTCGGCCGCGATATAGGACGCCAGGCGCGCGGCACCGGACGCGGAGGTGTGGACGACGGTCAGCGCGAACGTGACACCCGGGTGGCTGCGCAGCACCTGATCGATCTCGCGCAGTTCGATCCGGAAGCCGCGCATCTTCACCTGGTCGTCGATCCGGCCCAGGAAGCGCAGCTCCCCGGACTGCTCGACGACCACCAGGTCACCGGTCCGGTACATGCGTTCACCGCGCCGGCCCAGCGGGTTCGCGAGGAACCTGGCCGCGGTCAGATCGGGGCGGCCCTGGTAGCCCCGCGACAGGGCCGGTCCGGACAGATACAGCTCGCCGGGGACGCCCTGCGGCACCGGGTGCAAGCGACTGTCGAGCACGTACAGGCGCATGCCGCGCACCGGCAGGCCGATGGTGACCGGCCGGTCGGCGCGGACCGGGCCGGTGATATTGGAGGCCACCGTCGCCTCGGTCGGGCCGTACATGTTGTGGAAGCGGCGGGTGCTGCCCGCGGTCCAGGCGCGCACCAGCTCCGGCGGGCAGGCGTCGCCGCCGACACCGACCATCTCCAGCTCGGGCAGGTCGTCCGGCGGCACGGTGGCCAGCGCGGCCGGGGTCACGAACGCGTGCGTGATCCGCTCGGTGCGCAGGAACCTGGCCAGCTCCACGCCGCCGTACATGCCTGCCGGCGCGGCCACCATGGTGGCGCCGGCGGCGTAGCACAGCAGCAGTTCCAGCACCGACGCGTCGAACGACGGCGTCGAGAAGGCAAGGGTGCGAGCGGAATCGGTGACCCCGAACAGGTGCCGCATCTCGTGGGCGAGCGACGCCAGACCACCGTGGGTGACCACAACCGCCTTCGGCAGCCCGGTCGACCCCGAGGTGTAGATCAGATAGGCGGGGTGGGCAACCCGCAGCGGGTGCCGGCGGTCGGCGTCCGTGACCGGCACGGTCGACCAGGTCTCGAGCTCCGCGACGAACTCCGGACTGTCCAGCAGCAGCCAGTCCACCGACCGGCGCCGGTGCCGTCCACCCGACGCGGCCGGATCCGGTAGTGCCGCTTGGCTTTCCAGGTCGGTCAGGCCGACCAGGGCGCCGGAATCGGTGAGCATGTGCAGGATCCGGTCGTCGGGATAGGCCGGGTCGACGGGAACATACGCGGCACCGGTCTTGGCGACGGCCCACACCGCGGTGATCGCCCGCAGCCCGCGCGGCAGCGCGATCGCGACCACGGCCTCCGGCCCGGCGCCGCGGGCGATCAGCGCACGGGCCAGGCTGCTGGACTCCTCGTCCAGTTCGCGGTAAGTGACATCGCGTCCGTCACCGCGGAACGCGACGGAGTTCGGCACCCGCTCGGCGGTCTCACACAGCAAACGCGCCAGGGTGATCGCCGGTTCGCCCGGTGCCACGGGCAGCGGGACCAGCCGGCTCAGCTCCCGCGGCTCCAGAATGCCCAGGTCGCCGATCGGCACCGTCGGGCCGGCGACCGCGGCGTCGAGCAGGCGGACGAAACGGGTCGCGATGGCGGCGACCGTCGCGTCGTCGAAGATGTCGGTGGCGTAGCCGAACGAGGCCGGCAACGGCCCCTCCTTCGCGCCGAGCCCCGGCTCCGAAACCGTCAGCTGCAGATCGAATTTGGCGACATCGGCCGGGGTCGGCAGCACCCGCGCCCCGACTCCGGGGAGCTCGACACGCAGTTCGGGCGCCCGGTCGTAGGACAGCATCACCTGGAACAGCGGGTGCCGGGCGGCGTCGCGGACCGGGTTGACGGCCTCGACGAGCCGCTCGAACGGGACGTCGGCGTTGGCGAAGGCGTCCAGGTCGACTTCGCGGGCGTGGTCGAGCATGCGGTCGAATCCGGCCGCCGGGTCGACCTGGGTGCGCAGCACCAGCGTGTTGACGAACATGCCGACCAGGTCGTCGAGGGCCGGGTCGGACCGGCCCGCGATCGGGGTGCCGATCGGGATATCGGTGGCGGCGCACAACCGAGCCAGCAGCGCGGCCAGCGCGGCGTGCAGCACCATGAAGGTGCTCACTCCCCGTTTGGCGGCCAGAGCGGTCATCGCCGCCCGGGTAGTGGCCGGGATCTCGAAGTCGACCCGGCCGCCGGCGACATCGCGCTGCAACGGACGTGGCCGGTCCAGCGGCAGGTCGAGCTGGTCGGGCAGGTCGGCCAGCTGAGTCTGCCAATAGCCGAGCTGGCGGGCCAGCGAGCTGGACGGATCGGACTCGTCGCCGAGCAACCGCAGCTGCCACAGCGCGAAGTCGGCGTACTGGACGGGCAGCGGGGTCCAGGCCGGCGGGTGCCCGGCGGCGCGGGCCGCCACCGCGACCATCAGGTCCCGGGCCAGCGGGCCGACCGACCATCCGTCGCCGCTGATGTGATGCAGCACGATGACCAGCAGGTGCGTGTCCGGCCCGGTTCGGTACAGCGCCACCCGAATCGGTGTCTCGGTGCGCAGATCGAATCCGCGGGAAGCGAATTCGCGGGCCAGCACCTCGATGTCCGCGCCGGGCGCCGGAATCGGTGTCAGCTCCGGCGCGACCTCGGCGGCGGGGTGCACCACCTGCTGCGGACCCGCCGGGGAATCCGGGAAGGTGGTCCGCAGGCTCTCGTGCCGGTCGAGCACGTCGGCGAGGCCGGCGCGCAACACCGGAAGGTCCAGCGGGCCGGTGAGTTCCACCGCGAGCGGCATGTTGTACACCGCGGCGTGCTCGGCGAACCGGTTGAGGATCCACAGCCGCTGCTGGGCCAGCGACAGCGGGATCCGGTCCGGGCGGGCGCCGGCCACCAGGCGCGGCGACGCGGCGTCGGCGTGGGTGTTGCCGAACCGGGCTGCCAGGTCGCCGATGGTGGCGCACTCGAACAGGTCCCGGATGGTGAGCCCGGCGGCCAGCGTGGAGTTGACCCGGCCGACCACCCGGGCCGCGGTCAGCGAGTTGCCGCCCAGGTCGAAGAAGCTGTCGGTGACACCGATGTCGGGGACTCCCAGGACATCACTGAAAATCCCCGCCAGCTGCCGTTCGACCTCGTTGCGCGGGGCGACAGCGTCCTCACGGCTCGGCTCGACGGTCGGCCGGGGCAGGGCCTTGCGGTCCACCTTGCCGTTGGGGCCCAGCGGCAGCTCGGGCAGTACCACCAGATGGGCGGGAATCATGTAGCCGGGCAACAGTTGTCGCAGTCCGGCGGTGACCGCCGGGACGTCCACGATCGCGCCGGGGACCGCCACCACGTATCCGACCAGGTCCTGCCCGCCCGCGCCGGTCTGGGCGACACAGACGGCGCGCGCGACCGCCGGATCGGCGGTCAGCGCGGCCTCGACCTCCCCGAGTTCGATCCGCAGACCACGGATCTTGACCTGGAAGTCGCTGCGGCCCAGGTATTCCAGGACACCGGTGGTCTCGTCACCGGCCCGCCAGCGCACCAGGTCACCGGTCCGGTACAGCCGGGCACCACGGGTGAAGGGGTTGGCCACGAACCGGTCGGCGGTCAAGGCCGGGCGCCCCAGGTAGCCGCGGGCCAGCTGGACCCCGGCCAGGTACAGCTCGCCCACCACACCGGGTGCGACCGGGCGCAGCCGCTCGTCGAGCACGTAGACCTGGGTGTTCCAGACCGGCATGCCGATCGGGACGGTGTCGGTGTCGGTGGCGCAGGGCCAGTAGGTGACGTCGACGGCGGCCTCGGTGGGGCCGTACAGATTGTGCAGCTCCGGGCCCGCGTGACCGAGCGCCGCGCGGAAGTCCCGCACGGTCGCGGCGGGCAGGGCCTCACCGCTGCAGAAGACCCGGCGCAGGCTCGTGCAGCCTCGGATGTCGGTGTCCGTGACGAACACCGACAGCATGGACGGGACGAAATGTGCGGTGGTCACCCCTCGTTCGGCGATCAAGCCGGCCAGATAGGCCGGGTCCCGATGACCGTCGGGCGCCGCGATCACCAGCCGCGCGCCGATCTGCAAGGGCCAGAAGAACTCCCACACCGACACGTCGAAGGTTGACGGGGTCTTCTGCAGCACCACGTCGGTCGCGTCGAGCGGGTACTCGTGCTGCATCCACCGCAGCCGGTTGACGATCGAGGCGTGGGATACGCCGACGCCCTTGGGCTTTCCGGTGGATCCGGAGGTGAAGATCACATAGGCCAGGTGATCGGGCCGCAGCGGCGAGCGGCGGTCGGCGTCGGTGACCGGTCCGCCGTGCACCCCGGACAGGTCGGCGACGTCGATGTCGAATCGCTCGACGGCCACGCTGTCCGGCAGAGTCAGCAGATCGCGCCGGGCGGTCAGCACGCACAGCGGCCGGGCGGCCTCGAGGATGTGGGCGATCCGGTCGGCGGGGTTGTCCGGGTCGAGCGGCAGATAGGCGGCGCCCGCCTTGATCACGGCGTACATGCCGACCAGCAGGTCCATGCTGCGCCGCAGGCCGAGCCCGACGATCGAGTCGGGTCCCGCGCCGCTGGCGATCAGTACTCGCGCCAGCCGGTTGGCGCGGTCGTCGAGCTCGGCGTAGGTCATCGTGTCGGGGCCGAACTCCAGCGCTACCGCGTCCGGGGTGGCGCGCACCTGAGCGTCGAACAGGCCGGCCAGGGTGCCGCCGGCGTGTGCGGCCGCGGTCTCGTTCCAGGTGTGCAGCACGCGGGTGCGCTCGGCGGCGGTGACGATCGGGATCTCCGCAACCGCGGTGCCCGGGTCCGCCGCGTACAACCGGTCCAGGAAGTCCAGGAAGCGGGCGTGGTGGGCGGACAGCTCGGCCTCGGCGTACAGCTGCGGGTGCGCCTCGAAGTCGATGTGGGTGCGGTTGCCGTCCCCGTTGTAGAGGTTGACCGACAGATCCTCCACCGGGCCGGTGGACAGCACGTGCAAGGTGCCGGTGAGCGGGCCGAACCGCAGCTCGCTGTGGAACAGCATGATGTTCACCATCGGCCCGAAGAAGCCACGCGTGTCGCGCGAGTAGCCGCATTCGCGCCGGATGTCGTCGCTGCGGTACCGCTGGTGCCGCAGTGCGCCCGTGATCTGCAGGTCCACCGCCTTCACCGCGTCGGCGACGGTGGTGCCGGCGTCGAAACGCACCCGGATCGGCACCACGTTGGACACCACGCCACCGGAACGGCGCAACGCGACCGTGGTGCGGGCCGAGACGGGCAGGCTCAGCACGACGTCGTCGTGTCCGGTCGCCCAGCGCACGTAGCACGCCAGAGCGGCCGCGAAGAGGGTCGCGTTGCCCGAACCCAGTGCGGCCGCGGCGGCTTCGATCCGCGCCTCCGACTCCGGCTCCAGCACCGCGGCGGCCAGCAGCCGGTCGGCGGCGGCATCGGCGGGAATGCCCGAGGCCGACAGGCTGACCGGGGCGCCGACCCCGTCGAGCTGCTGACTCCAGTAGTCGCGGTCGGACAGGAAGCGCGCGCTGTCGCGGTAGCTGATCTCGCCGGCGTAGATGTCGGCCAGCCGGGTGGCCCGCGAGTCACCGGGGTCGCAGCGGTCCTCGAGGACGGTGTAGATCTCGGCGGTCCGGGTGACCGCGTTCATGGCGGCGTAACCGTCGATGACGATGTGGTGGGCACGGGTGTACCAGAGGTACTGCTCGTCGCCGATCCGCAGCACGGCCGTGATGGTCAGCCGGTCCCGCTCGAGGTCCATCGGCCGCGCCGAGTTCTCCGTCATCCAGCGCATGGCGGCCGCGCGGGGGTCGGGCTCACCGCGGAAGTCGAGGGTCAGCGACTCCGGGCGCCCCTGCGGGTCGAGGTACTGCATCGGTACCCCGTCGATTTCGGCCAGCCGCAGGAAGGACATCTCGGACTCGACGCCGAACCGTTCCACCGCGTACAGCAGCCGCCCGACATCGAGGTTGCCGCGGATCTCCACGTACTGGGCGATCGTCATCGGCACCTCGGGGCGCAGCCGCTGGGCGTACCAGAGCGCCGTCTGCCCGGGTGAGAGGGCGAAGGGTTGTGCTGATGATTCGCCAGAAGCGCATTGGTCGACACGATCGGTGGCCAATGAACTCATCAAACACTCCGTTTCTGCTGCTGCCGACGCCGATCCCCGAACACGTCCCCTCCGAGCGCACGCCTATTCACGCGTGGGACGTCATTCACGACTTATGATTCGGAGCCTGCATGCGAGCGGATCGGTTGGACCCCAGACTTTTCCGAGTGAACCTCATTGGCGCAGAGCGCATTTAGCTAGCCAATTCATCGCAAACCTCCCGGATTGGGCTAAACGCCGCCCAAGTCTGGCTGAATCTTTGATCAGTACTCCAGTGGAGCGCTGAGGGCTACCTGATAGCAATACCCCGAAGATCACGAATTCAACATGCCCGAAGGTCGAAAACTGCACGCGACCTGCAAGATTCCCCCTTGTTGGGGGAAAGAACCGACCAGAGGTCGGGAATCCGCACCGCCACAAGGACAATGCGAGCAGCGGATTACCCCGCTGTAGTTCGCCTGCGAATAGCTGCAGCTCCGATGGCAATTCCGGCCACCCCACACAGCAGCCACTCGGGCCACGGACCGAGGTCGGTGGCGACGGTGTCGGCGTGGCGCAACGCCACTTGGTCAACCAGGGCCGCAGGGGTGAATTTTCCGGTCTGCTGCCGGACGGTCCCGTCGGGGCCGATGATCGCGCTCACGCCCGTCGTGGCCGCCACCACCACCGATCGGCCGTGCTCGACCGCCCGCACCCGCGACATCGCCAGCTGCTGATAGGTCATATCGCTGTTACCGAAGGTGGCGTTGTTGGTGGGCACCGCCAGCAATTCGGCGCCGGACCGGACCGACTCCTCGAACGCCCGGTCGAACGCGACCTCGTAACAGGTGGCGACACCGACCGCGACCGGCTCACCACCCTGCCAGGATGTGGCGTGCACCACACCGTTGCCGTGACCCGGCACGAAGTAGCCGGCCCGGTCGGCGTAGGAGGAGAACAGCCGGAAGAACCCGCGCAGCGGCAGATACTCGCCGAACGGCTGGATGATCTTCTTGTCGTGCCGCTCCTGCGGCCCGGCGGCGCCGTTCCACACGATCACCGAGTTCGTGTCCGTGGGCACGCCCGAATCCGAGAGCTCCCGGTTCACCAGGACCGCCCCGACCAGGATCGGCGCGCCGATCGCCCGGGACGCGGTGGTCAGCTCGTCGGCGGCGTCGGCGTTGCGCAACGGGTCGATGTCGGAGGAGTTCTCCGGCCAGATCACGATGTCGGGCTGCTTCGCGCGCCCGGCCCGGACGTCGTCGGCCAGCTGCAGCGTGCGGCGGACGTGGTTGTCGAGCACCGCGCGGCGCTGGGCGTTGAAGTCCAGGCCCAGGCGCGGCACGCTGCCCTGGATCGCGGCCACGGTGATCGTGCGGTCACCGTCACCGGCGGCGGGCAGGGTGGATCCGAGCAGCAGCCCGGTGATCGGCAACACGGCGACCAGCGTGACGGCGACGGCCACGCCTCGGGCCCGATCCCGCCACCACGAGCGGTCCGGCCGCGCCCGCTGCCCGTCCGGGCCGCGCAGCCGCAGCACGAGCGCCGCGAGCAGGGTGCCGGTCGAGGCCACGGCGAAGCTGACGCCGGGTGCGCCCACGATCGCCGCCAGCGGCAGATACCAGCCGTCGGCCTGACCGAATGCCAGCCGCCCCCAAGGGAATCCACCGAACGGGAAGACCGACCGCCCCCATTCGGTGAGCGACCAGACCGCCGCCACCCACAGCGGCCAGCCCGGCAGCGCGCCCACGAACCGGGCCAGCAACCCGAACAGCCCCACATACACCGCGCAGGCCAGCGACAACGCCAGCCACGGCGCCGGACCCACATAGATCCCGGTCCACGGCAACAGCGGCAGGAAGAACCCGAGTCCCGCCAGCAAGCCGTATCCGAACGCCGCCCGCAACCGCCGCGCGCCACGCACCACCAGCGTCAGCAGCGCGATCCCGATCGGCGCGACATACCAGCAGGTGTGCGGCGGAAAGCTCAGGTAGAGCAGCGAACCCGCGAGGATCGCGCCGACGCTCCGCAGCACCGCGGGCTTACGCGCCGCAGCCACGAGCCGCGCGCCGAGCCCGCGCGCCGGCTCCACGCCGGCCGCCGGTGCCGTCGTCTCGATCGCCACGGCACGCTCCTCGGTCATCGACTCCCGGCTCCCGGTCCTCGCCGGGGCCCGATCCCCCGCGCTGTCACACGCGCCCGTCTACCCGGCTGTGCGGCACCGATGCTACGGAACCGGGCCGGTTGCCGCCTGCCCGGGGGTTCGCGGCACGAACCACTGCGTGGGTGTCTGCGGTTCAGTGCGTTCCGCCGGGCGGACGACATCGTTGGGCGATGGTGCGCGACATCGACGCAACGCCCGAGGGCGGCCCGCTACGCCGAGTAGATCTCGTTGCCGCGGTGCACAGTTCGCAGGCAGCGCGGCAGTTCGGCGCCGGGGACCAGGGGCGGCAGGCCGGGGACGCGGGAACGCGGGTCGGTGGACCAGCGCTGGACCTTGTCGGAGGCGGCGGCCACCACGAGGTCGTCGGCGTCCCAGACGGCGTAGGAGGCGGGCGCGCCGGGGACCAGGGTGCCCGCCACGCCGTCGCGGACGCCGCCGGCGCGCCAGTTGCCGCGGGTGGCGGCCGCGAACGCGGCGCGCGGGGAGATCTGGTGGCCGGGGGTGCGATGGTGGGCGGCGGCGCGGATCGACTGCCAGGGGTTCAGGTCGGTGACCGGGGCGTCGGAGCCGATCGCCAGCGAGACCCCGGCGGCGGCCATGGCCGCGAACGGGTTCAGGCGAGCCGCGCGCTCGGCGCCCAGGCGGGCGGCGTACATCCCGTCCGGGCCACCCCAGGCGGCGTCGAAACCCGGTTGCACACAAGCGATCACACCGAAGTCGGCGAACACTTTCAGCTGGTCGGCGTCGATCAGCTCGGCGTGCTCCACCCGGTGGCCGCGCGCGGCCACCGCGGGCCCGCCCAGCTCGGCGGCGACCCGGGCGAAGCCCTCGGTCACGGCGTCGAGGGCGGCGTCGCCGATGGCGTGGAAGCCGGCCTGGACGCCGGCCTCGGTGCAGGCGCGGACGTGCGCGGCGACCGCGTCGGCGTCCAGGTACGCGGTACCGCGGGTGTCGCGGTCGGCGTAGGGCTCGCGCAGGTGCGCGGTGTGCGAGCCGAGCGAGCCGTCGGCGAACAGGTCGCCGGCGAGACCGTGCACCCCGAGGTCGGCGACCAGCGCGCGTGCCTCGTCGGCGGAGGTGACCGCCTGCCCCCAGTAGGCCCGCACCTGCACCCCGTGGTCGAGGGCGAGCAGTTCCCGCACGTCGTCGGCGCCGGAGATGTGCGGTCCGGCGCATTCGTGCACCGCCACGATGCCCACGGCGGCGGCCGCGTCCAGGGCGGCCCGGCGGGCCCGGTCCCGGTCGGCCGGGCCGAGCGCGGCGAGCACGGCGTCACGGACCGCGTGATGGGCCTGTCCGCGGACCGGCTCACCCGGCGTGTATCCCGGCAAGGACCGCACCGCGGGCACGGCGTCGAGCAGGGCCGTCGACACCGCGGCCGAGTGCGCGTCGATCCGGACCAGGTACACCTGCCGTCCGGGTCCGGCGGCGGCGTCCAGTTCGGCGGCGGTGGGTGCGCGGCGATCGGCCCAGCGGGTCTCGTCCCAGCCGTGCCCGAGCACCGGCCCGGGCTGCTCGGCGGCGTGCTTGCGCAGCAGGGCCAGGCATTCGTCCAGCGAGTCGGCGGCACTCAGGTCCAGGCCGGTCAGCCGCAGGCCCAGGTCGGTGACGTGCACGTGCGAGTCCACGAACGCGGGCGCCACGAACGCGCCGCCGAGGTCGATCACCTCGGCGTCGGGGTGCAGCGCCCGGCCGGTGCGGTCGGCGCCCACCCACACCACGTCACCGCCGCTGACGGCCATGGCCGTCGCGTCCGGATGGCTCGAACTGTAGATGCGACCGCCGACCAGCAACTGTGTACTCACGGCCAGACAGTCTGCTCCCCCGTCCGCCGGGCGTCCGGGGCGGGGCCGGGAGCAAAAGCGATCCGTCGTTCGTTGAGCGGGTAACGGTAAGCGGAAAGGATCGTCATGGCGGGCCGTTTGTTCCTGGTGTATGTGGTGGTCGAGATCGCCGCGCTGGTGGCCGTGGGCCACTTCATCGGCGCGGTGCCCACGATCTTGTTGCTCATCGCGTGCAGCGCGCTGGGCATGGTCGCGGTGCGCGGGCAGGGCCGCAAGGTGTTCCAGCAGTTCCGGCGGGCCGCCGACGGCGAGATCCCGCCCGGAACGGCGGTGGCCGACGGTCTGCTGGTCGGGCTCGGCGCGGTGTTGATGCTGGTGCCCGGCCTGGTGACCACGGTGCTCGGCCTGCTGCTGGTACTGCCGACGCGGGCGCTGGCCCGGCCGGTGGTGGCGGCGGTCGCGACCCGCAAGATCGATCGGGCGACCATGGCCGCCGGCTATTACGGCACGGTCGTCGACCCGTCCGGCGACGTCGTCGACGCGACCGTGGTCGACACCTACTACGACGACGGTCAGGGTTCGGGCCGGCCGACGCTGGAGCGCTGAGCTCAGCTGCCGGGCCGCACCAGCCCGGTCTCGTAGGCCAGCACCACCGCCTGGACCCGGTCGCGCAGGCCCAGTTTGGTCAGTACCCGGCCGACGTGCGTCTTGACCGTCGCCTCCGAAAGAAACAGCGCCGCGGCGATTTCCGCATTCGACCGACCGGCCGCGATCTGCTCGAGCACCTGGCTCTCGCGCGCGGTCAGCACCGACAGGATCGCCGGGTCGGGCCCGGTGGCGGGCGGGTCGGCGATCAGCCGGTCGAGCAGGCGGCGGGTGACCTTCGGTGACACCACGGCATCCCCGGCGTGCACGCTGCGGATCGCGGAGATCAGATCCTCGGGCGGGGTGTCCTTGAGCAGGAACCCACTGGCCCCGGCGCGCAGCGCGGCGAGCGCGTGTTCGTCGGCGTCGAACGTGGTCATCACCAATACCTTGCTGCCGCAAGCAGATTCGAGGATCCGCCCGGTGGCGGTGACCCCGTCGACAACCGGCATCCGGACGTCCATGAGCACCACGTCGGGCCGCAACTCCTTGGCCGCGGCGACCGCGGTAGCCCCGTTGTCGGCCTCCCCCACCACCTCGACCTCGGGATGCGCGCCGAGCACCATCCGCAGGCCGGCGCGCATCAACTCCTGATCGTCGACGACGACAACGGTGATCGGCACACGTTCAGCCTACGGGCGCACCGGTTGTGGGGACTGCCGCGGTCTCACCGCCCGTCGCGGTCGACCGGGATGGTGGCGGCGACCCGCCAGCCGCTGCCGTGCGGGCCGGCCGACAGCGTGCCGCCGAGCACCGCGACCCGCTCCCGCATGCCGACCAGGCCCAGACCGCTGCCGGTGATCGCCGGGCGCGGTCCGGGCCGATCGTGGCTGCCCGGCAGATCGGTGACCTCGAGCTGGATCTCCCCGCCGCGGCGGTGCACCTTCACCCAGGCACGGGCACCGCTGCCGGCGTGCCGGACGGTATTGGTCAGCGACTCCTGCACGATCCGGTGCACGCCCAGGCTGATCTCCGGCGGCACGTCGTCCAATTCGCCGCTGAGCTCGAGTTCCACGGCCGGTCCGGCGCCGCGGGTCATGCCCACCACGCTCGCCAGTCCCGCGGTGCCGTGCTGGGGCAACAGTTCGGGCGCGTGTTCGGTGCGCAGGAGTTCGACGGTGCGGCGCAGTTCGCGCAGCGCTTCGCGGCCGGTACCGGCGATGGTGGCCAGGGCCTGTTCGGTGGTGTCGGGGTCGGTGCGCAGGGCGTAGCGGGCGCCGTCGGCCTGCACGATCATCACGCTGACCGCGTGCGCGACCACGTCGTGCAGTTCGCGGGCGATGCGGGTGCGTTCCCGGGCGACCGCCTCGTGCGCGCTGCGGTCGCGGTCGTAGTCGGCGACCGCGAGCCGGCCCGCGACCTCGGCGTCGTAGGCCAGCCGGGCACCGTTGAACTCGGCCAGCGACCAGCACAGCGCGTAGTAGGCGGCGCTGAAGCTCAGGCTCTCGCTCAACGGCTGATGCCCCAGCCGGACCGCCAGCAACAGGTCGGCGACCAGGAATCCGAGGTAGATCGCGCCCGGCCGACGGCCCTGGTAGGCGACCAGCGTGTACAGCTGGATCCCGAGCGCGAGCAGCGCGGGATGACCCTGTACCTGGCCGGTGACCGCGGCGATCAGGGTATCGGTGAACGCGAGCACCAGCAGTGCCGCGGCCGCCGTGCGCGGATACACCCGGCGCACCACGACGGGCAGCGGGATGAGCACCGACATGACCAGGTAGACGGCCGGATTCGGGTGGTGCCGCACCGCGGGCACGTCGAGCGCCAGCAGCAGCGCCGCCAGCATCGCGTCGGCGATGAGCGGTTCGGTTCGCAACCACAGGCTGAAACGACGCACGCGCTGAGCCTAGGCGCAGCGCCGGTCGGGGGCCCGACGGGTCAGCCGGCCTGCATCACGGTCGGGCGGTCGGCGGTCAGGAAGGGGGCCAGCACCCTGGTGGTGGTCTCCTGGATGCGGTGGTGCAGCCGTTCGGCGTCCTCGACCGGCGGGCGGCCCTGGAACAGCACGGTGAGCGCGCCGGAGACGGCCCCGACGACCGCGCCGACCAGGGCGGCGGCGCCCACCTCGTCCAGCTCGTCGGGGAACGCGGCCCGCAACTGGCGCGCTATCTCCTGCTGGGCGGCGAGCTGGGCGTGTGCGGCGCGGCCCGAGACGGCGGGCACGGTCCGCGACACCTGGGCGCGCAGCACCGCGATGCGGGCGGTCAGGTCGTCGCCGAGCGTATTGCCCGGGTCGTTGTCACCGGCGGCGCGCAGGGCGCGCAACAGCACCTCGACCGGCCGTTCGTCGGGGCGGCGGGTGGCGATGGCGTGGACGGCCGCGGTGACCCGTTCGTCGGGTTGCGGGAAGAGCAGTTCCTCTTTGCTCTCGAAGTAGTTGAAGAAGGTGCGGGTGCCCACTTCGGCGGCGGCGGCGATGTCGGACACCGTCGCGGCGTCGTAGCCGCGTGCCTCGAAGAGATCGACGGCGGCCTCGAGCAGGGCACGGCGGGTGCGTTCGCGTTTGCGGTCACGCAGAGCGGAGGGCGGCACGCGGGCAGAGGCTACGCCATCGCCGCCGGGTCGTCGCACACCTCTCGGCGTTTCCGGTGCGCCGCCTGCCGTTTCCGGTGCGCGCGTGCCCGTTTCGCGATGGTTGCCCCGGATTTCGCTGCGCCCGCTGCAGATCTGCGATCGATGCCGGTGTGCGGCTGTTGCCGGATTTCCGCGGTCCGACCGGGGCTCGGCTGCGGGCCGGTTGAATTCGCAACCGGGCGCGGATTAGCGTGGGACCGGTGACCACCGCAACCCGGTTAGTGGACGAGGAGTTCCGCGCGCTGCCCCTGGCAGCGCTCGCCGAAGCCGCGCTGTCCGCGGCACGCGCCGCCGGCGCCGACCATGCCGATCTGCGCGTGCACCGGCTGCAGACCCAGTCCATCCGGCTGCGCGACGGGCGAGTCGAGGGCATCGAGAACTCCACCGACCTGGGCTTCGCGGTGCGGGTGATCGTGGACGGCACCTGGGGCTTCGCCTCGCACGCGCAACTGTCCACCGCCACCGCCGCCGAGACGGCCCGCCGGGCCGTGGCAGTCGCTGCCGCCTTGCGCGGACTGAATCGCGAGCATGTCCAGCTCGCGGTCGAACCGGTGTATCCCGACGCGCAGTGGGTGTCGCAGTACGAGGTCGACCCGTTCACGGTGCCCACCGCCGACAAAGTGGCACTGCTGCAGGACTATTCGGGCCGGCTCGCGGCCGCCGACGGCGTCGATCACGTGACGGCATCGGTGCTGCAGGTCAAGGAGCAGACCTACTACGCCGACACCGCGGGGTCGGCTATCACCCAGCAGCGGGTGCGGCTGCATCCGCAACTGGAGGCGATCACCGTCGACTCCGCGGCGGGCAGTTTCGAGACCATGCGCACCCTGGCCGCACCGGCGGGCCGCGGGTGGGAGTACGTGACCGGCGCCGACGGCCAGTGGGACTGGACCGGTGAACTGGCCGCGATCCCCGAGTGGCTGGCGGAGAAGGTGAAGGCGCCCTCGGTCACCCCGGGCCCCACCGATCTGGTGATCGACCCGACGAACCTGTGGCTCACCATCCACGAGTCGATCGGCCACGCCACCGAGTACGACCGCGCGATCGGCTACGAATCCGCCTATGCGGGAACCTCTTTCGCCACTCCCGACCAGCTGGGCACACTGCGCTACGGCACTCCGATCATGCACGTCACCGGTGACCGCACCGAACCGTTCGGCCTGGCCACCACCGGCTTCGACGACGACGGTGTCGCCGGTCAGCGCTGGGATCTGGTGCGTGACGGCACCCTGGTGGGCTATCAGCTGGACCGGGTGTTCGCGCCCCGGCTCGGCCTGGACCGGTCCAACGGCTGCTCATATGCCGACTCCCCGCACCACGTTCCGATCCAGCGGATGGCCAATGTGTCGCTGCAACCGGATCCGTCGCGCGACACCACCACCGCGGAGCTGATCTCGCGGGTGGACGACGGCCTGTACATCGTGGGCGACAAGTCGTGGTCGATCGATATGCAGCGCTACAACTTCCAGTTCACCGGCCAGCGCTTCTTCCGGATCCGCAACGGGCGGCTCGACGGTCAGGTGCGCGACGTCGCCTACCAGGCCACAACCACCGATTTCTGGGGTGCGATGGAAGCGGTCGGCGGACCGTCCACCCGGGTGCTGGGTGGCGCGTTCAACTGCGGTAAGGCCCAGCCGGGCCAGGTCGCCGCGGTCAGCCACGGCTGCCCGTCTGTGCTGGTGCGCGGCATCAACGTCCTCAACACCCGGCAGGAGGGCCAGTGAACGAGCAGATGCCGGCCGGCGGCGAACTGGTCGAGCGCGTCCTGGCGGCGGCCCGGGCCGCCGACACCGTCGTGCTGGTCACCGACAAGCACGAGGCCTCGCTGCGGTGGGCCGGTAATTCCATGACCACCAACGGTTCCTCGATCTCGCGTGAGTGGTCGGTGGTGTCGATCCTGCGCGACGGCGCGGCCGCGCGGGTCGGCAGCGTCACCTCCAGCAGCGTCGACCCGGACGACATCGTCGCGGTGGTGCGGGCGGCGGAGGAGGCCGCGCGGACCGCGCAGCCCGCTGCCGACGCCATGCCTCTGCTCGAGCCCGCTCCGGCCGCCGATCAGCCGTGGACGGCCGCGGCGGCGACCACGGGGATCGAGGTGTTCGCCGACCTGGCCCGCGATCTGTCGGCCGGTTTCGACGGCGCCGACCGGCTCTACGGGTTCGCTCACCACGAGGTGCACACCCAGTGGCTGGGTACGTCCACCGGCGTGCGGCGGCGCTGGACGCAGCCGACCGGCTCGGTGGAGATCAACGGGAAGCGGGACGCCGGCGGCGATCCGGCCAGCGCCTGGGTCGGTGCGGGCACCACCGATTTCTCCGATGTCGCGGTGCCCGCGCTGCTGGGCGAGCTGGACCGGCGGCTGGGCTGGCACACTCGCCGGGTGCAGTTGCCGGCCGGCCGTTACGACACCGTGCTGCCGCCGTCGGCGGTGGCCGACCTGCTGATCTACCTGGTGTGGACGATGACCGGGCGCGGCGCCCAGGAGGGCCACACCGCGCTGTCGGCGCCCGGCGGTACCCGGGTCGGTGAGCGCCTCACCGACCTGCCGTTGACGCTGTACTCCGATCCGGGCGCGAAGGGCCTCGAGTACCGGCCGTTCGTGGCGGCGACCGCCTCGTCGGAGTCGGTGTCGGTGTTCGACAACGGCCTGCCCGCCGCGCGCACCGACTGGGTGCGCGAGGGCGTGAT
This sequence comes from Nocardia stercoris, assembly GCF_003696265.1. GTDB lineage: Bacteria > Actinomycetota > Actinomycetes > Mycobacteriales > Mycobacteriaceae > Nocardia > Nocardia stercoris. Next base: position 330,282 of record NZ_RFFH01000007.1, read on the forward strand.
CGAGAACCTGGTCTATCCGCGGGCCACGGCCGCGGAGTTCGGCGCCCCGGTCACCACGCCCGGCGATAATCTGCTGCTCGACGGCGGTTCCGAGGCCTCGATCGACGATCTGGTCGCCGGCACCGAGCGCGGACTGCTGCTCACCTGCCTCTGGTATATCCGGGAGGTCGATCCCGCGACGCTACTGCTCACCGGGCTCACCCGCGACGGGGTCTACCTGATCGAGGACGGCGCGGTCACCGCGGCGGTCAACAACTTCCGGTTCAACGAGAGCCCGCTGGATCTGCTGCGCCGCGTCACGCACGCGGGTGCCACCGAGCACACGCTCCCGCGGGAATGGAAGGACTGGTTCACCCGCGCGGCGATGCCACCGATCCGGATCCCGGACTTCCACATGAGTTCGGTCAGCCAGGCGACCTGACCACTCGCGGGCCGACTGTCGGCGGTCTCGGTGTCACCGCCTGCCCGCGCACGCCCACACGGTGCGTGCGGTTGTCGGCAACGGCGTTCGCCGATCTAGGCCCCGGCTAGCGGCAACTCGATATAGGCGAGCGACGATGCGCTTGCCTGGTAGAAGGCGCCCGCGTCGGCGACCCCGGGACCGCCTCCGGTCTCGTCATGGTTGCCGCACTCGTCCACGGGCGCGTTGGCGTCGTTGCAGTCGGTACCGGCGCTGTTGTCGTCACTGCAGCTGTCGTTGTCGCAGTGCGGCGGGACCGGCACCGGCGGTGGCACGGCGGCGTGACCGGTCTGCGCCCAGATCCCGGCCTGTGACACTCCGGGTGTCGCGCTACCCGCAGCGGCCACCGTCGCGGGAATCGCCAGCACGAGACCGGCCAGGACCGCCGCCGTACCCAGGCGGCGAGCATTACTCGGATGAATCGCGTCAGTCACCGTCTATGCCTTTCCGGCGAGAACAATGAATCGATCGCATCTCCCGAAACTTCGTCCAGGACATACCGCGCGGAATCACTACACAACGAATCCTACCGGCGTAACAACGGGCGGAGTCGGTGCTCCCGCCCAGTGCAACCAGAACGTGCCTTCTCGTCGGCCGCACAGGATCCGGGCCGAACAGCCGATATGATCCACTACCTGGGACAGCCGCCGCTGCAGTGCGGCCGACTCCGCAGCGCCCGGGCCGCCGAGGCCGGAGACACTCGATCGGTGAGCGGCGATACCGAGTTCGTTGTGGACGATCGTCACGAGTTCTGCCGAGCGCGAAGGAACCGCAGCCCATGAAATGTGTGGTGTTCGGAGCCACGGGCTATATCGGCGGGCGTCTGGTGCCCGCCCTGTTGGCGGCGGGCCACGAGGTGCGCGTACTGGCCCGTACCCCCGACAAACTGGACGAAGTCCCGTGGCGGAGTGAAATCGAGGTGCTCGTCGGTGACGTCACCGACGAGAGCAGCGTCGCGGCGGCGGTCGCGGGCCGGCAAGTGCTCTATTACCTGGTGCATTCGCTGACCCGACGCGATTTCACGCAGATCGACCAGCAGGCTGCCGCGACAGTAGCGGCCGCCGCGCGGGCCGCGGGGGTGTCGCGGATCGTGTATCTCGGCGGCATCGTTCCCGAGCGGCAGCTGCTCTCGAAGCACCTGGCCTCCAGGGCGGAAGTGGGCGAAATATTCCGCAGCTCGGGAGTGCCGACGGCCGAGCTGCGGGCCGCGGTGATCATCGGCTCGGGCTCGGCCAGCTTCGAGATGCTGCGCTATCTCTCCGAGCGGCTGCCGGCGATGGTCACACCCCGCTGGGTGCAGAACCGCATCCAGCCGATCGCGGTGCGTGACGTCCTCCACTATCTGGTGCGGGCGGCGGAGCTGCCGCGGGAAGTCAACCGCGCGTTCGATATCGGCGGGCCGGATGTGTTCACGTACCTGACGATGATGCACAGGTACGCGGCCGTCGCCGGACTTCCGCGCCGGCTGATGTTTCCGGTGCCGGTGCTGACCCCGTGGCTGTCCGCGCAATGGGTCGACCTGGTGACGCCGGTCCCGCGCGCCCTTGCGGTCCCGTTGATCGAGTCCCTGGTCAACGAGGTCGTCTGCCACGACCACGACATAGCCGGCTACATCGACGACCCGGACGGCGGACTCACCCCCTATGAGCGGTCGGTCGAACTCGCGTTGAGCCGCATCCGCAATTCGGAGGTGTCCACCCGCTGGTCGGACGCAAGCCACGGCGTCGCGCCGTCCGATCCGCTACCCACCGACCCGGACTGGTCGGGCGGCTCGCTCTACGAGGATCATCGAGAGCGTCACACCCATGCCGCCCCGGAGACCGTGTGGCGCATCATCGAGGCCATCGGCGGCGAGAACGGCTGGTACTCGTTCCCGCTCGCGTGGTCGGTGCGCGGCTGGATCGACCGGCTCTCCGGCGGCGTCGGGTTGCGCCGGGGGCGCAAGGACACCCACCGCCTCCACCCGGGCGAGGCCCTGGACTGGTGGCGGGTCGAACATATCGACCGGCCGCGCCTGCTGCGGCTGCGCGCCGAGATGCGGTTGCCCGGCCTGGCTTGGCTGGAACTGGCCGTCGAACCCGACGGCGACGGTGGCGCCACCTACCGCCAGCGCGCGATCTTCCAGCCCCGGGGGCTGGCCGGACACATCTACTGGAAGGCCATATCCCCGTTCCACGACATCGTTTTCGGTGGCATGGTCAGAAACATCACCGGAACCGCCGAGCGCGATGAACAGGTGCCTTCGAACCGCTGACGACCGGCTGGTGCTGTAGTGACGGACACAGCCCAGCCGCCGTTTCCCCGGACGATGCGAGACCGGCGTCAGCAGGCGCTCAGGACGCAGGGCAACGCACCGCTGCCGGAGCCGGTGGTGGTCGGCGTGGTCGTGGGGCCCGGTCCGGCGCCGAACGCGTCGGTGATCGGGGTCGCGGCGGCAGCGGAACCGTTGTGCGGCAGGCCGTACATGTCCTCGAGGGTGCGCAGCACCGAGAAGTGGTTGATCCGCTCGGGGTAGTTGCCGGTGGTGACGCCGGCGCCGTAGAAGATCGTCGGGATCTGGTTGGCCGCGCTGATGTCGTCCTCGTCGAATGTCACGATCAGCAGGCTGTTGTGGGTCTTGGCCCACTGGGCGTACGCGTCGAGGTGGTTCTTGGCCCAGGTGTCACCGGTCGAGACGCTGCAGTCGTGCATGTCGTTGCAGATGTCGGGCACCACGAACGACACGGTCGGCAGGGTGGTGAAATCCGCGGCGGGCCCCTGCGGGAACGCGGCGAACGTCCGGTTCGACGCGGCGGGGACATTGTCGAAATTCACCCAGGGATTGTGCTTGCGGTAGTAGGTGCCGCTGGAGCAGCCGGTGTACCCGTCCGACGGCATCGCCTCGGAATATCCGGTGAACGTCTTCCCGGCGCCGATGAGGTCGGAACCCAGGTTCGCCACACCGGTGAAACTCTGTGGGCAATTGTCGCTGGTGACACCTTGATTCGATCCCGAGAACAGGTCGAGATAGTTCGGCTGGCTCGGATGCTCGATCGCGAACGATTGCGTGAAATTCGCCCCGGCGGCGGCGAGACCGCTCAGATACGGCGCGGCCGCCGCACCGCCCGATCCGGAGATCGGCACGGCGGATCCGGTGGCCGAACCGCCGACGACCTCGGAGTAGCTGTGGTTCTCGAAGACGGCGACCACGACGTGGTCGTAGGCGGGCGGGGTGACGGCCGCCGCTTTCTCGGTCGCCCCCAGGCCGAGCAGGGCGCCGGCGGCGAGCGCCACGGAGGCGGCGCACACCGCCGCCCGCCGCGCGAACGTGGTCGAATTCATGAGCTGTCCTCGCCGATCGGTGAAAGTCGGTCGCAAATCGTGCAATACGATAAGCACCGTTCACTCACCCCGGCCGTCGATCGGGACAATTCGACCTACAGTTCCTCGTTGTCACCCGTCCGCGAACGAAAGTTTCGCCCGATCAGGTTGCGCCGGAACCTATTTCGCCTACCGGATACCGGTCACCGAGTGGCGGCGTGCATCTCCCAGATCAGGACCTCGGCCGGCGCGGTCGCGGTGATCCGCTGCCCGCCGATTCCGGTGAGCCGCACCGCGTCGCCCTGCGCCAGCGCGCCCTGCCCTTCGAAGTCGACGCTGCCGGTCGCCACGTAGACGTGCCCGTACGGCGCGTCCGGGACGGTGACCGAGCGGCCCGGATCCAGCCGTGCCACGTGCAGTGCCGCGAACCGGTTGCCGATCGTGACGGCCGCGTCGTCGCGATCCCGGGGCATACCGGAAGCCACCGTCACCAGCGCGTTGCCGGCCAGTGGGGTGCTGATGTCGAGATCCTGGTAGCTGGGCGCCACCCCGGTCTCGTCCGGAGGTATCCACATCTGGACGACCCGCAGCCGCTGGGTCTCGCGGCGCCCGGCGCCGTTGCGCTCGGAGTGCAGGATGCCGGTGCCCGCGCTCATCCGTTGGGCCAGACCGGGATACACGACACCGGAGTGACCTTCGGAGTCCTTGTGCACCACGGATCCCTCGAGCACCCAGGTCACGATCTCCATGTCCCGGTGCTGGTGACTGTCGAACCCCTCCCCCGGGTCGACGATGTCGTCGTTGTGCACCAGCAGCAGCCCGTGCGCGTGCGCGGCCAGGTCGAAGTTGCCGGTGAACGGGAACGACTGCCGCGAGTCCAGCCACTCGTTGCGCCAGTCGTACCGCTGGTCGCCGCGGATCACCCGCACCTGCGCCGCAAGCTGTGCCACGATTCGCTCCCTCGACTGTCCGATCATGTATACGAACAGGGTGGGCGCGCCGGTATTCCCGGCCGTGCGTTCGGCTGGGCGGCGCCGGTCAGGCTTTCTTCCGGCGCACCAGATCCTTGGCGTCCGGCGTGACGGGATCGACGATGTCGTCGAAGTCGTGGTGCTTGTCGAGATAGCCGTGCACGAACGGGCAGATCGGCACGATGCGCTTCCCGGCGGCTGCCGTCTCGCGCAATGCCGCCTCGACGAGCCGCCCGGCCAGCCCACGTCCGGCGAATCGCTGATCGACCTCGGTGTGGTAGAAGATCCGCTGCACGCCGGCGTCGAGGTATTCGGTGAATCCGGCCTGCTCGCCGTCGACCCGGATCTCGAAGCGACCGGCGGCGACGGCGTTCACGACCGTGATCGTCGGCTCGGGGGCAGCGGAATCGTTCATCGGTGCGTTCTCCTGATTCGGGTCCGAAAGGCCGGGGCTCCGATGCTATCCGGCGAACCTGCCGTCGTCGTCCACCGTGCGCTGCGCTGTTCCGTGTGCCGCTGGGGCTCCCGTGGGTAACGGCGACCACCGAACGGAACCCGCTGATCGTGCGGGTTCCGTTCGGATGCGGTCAGATTCGCGCGAGTTCGAGCGCCGGGTTCACCGGGGCGTCGAAATCGACGGTGTAGCACTGTTCCCGGGTCATCGTCTCCTCGAGCTTCATCAGTTTGGCGAACGCCGGCATCATGACCGGCATCACCCGGCGCAGCACCGGGCCCATCGTCTTGGTGCTGTTGATCTTGGCGCCGCGGGCGGCGATCCGCTCCACTCGCGGGCGCCGGATGGCCTCGTAGGTGGCGAACGCGGTGCCGAGGTCGTCGAAGTCGCGCAGGCAGCGGGCAAGTTGCAGGGCGGATTCGATGGCCAGCGACGCACCCTGGCCGGTGCTGTTGGACGGCGCGTGGACCGCGTCGCCGACCAGCACCAGCCGGTCGCGATACCAGTGCGGGACCGGCGGCATGATGTGGATCGCACCCACGACTTCCAGGTCCGCAGGAGTGGTGTTGCGAGCCAGTTCCCCGCCCGGGGTGTCCGGGCCGTAGACGTCGCGGAGGGTGGCCAGCCACTGCTCGTTCGGCACCGCGCGGGCGTCCGCCAGCGACAGATACTCCTTGCTCGGCAGGTTGGCGCCCCAGCCGACGCGCCCGTCGGGCATCGACCAGTACAGGTAGTAGGCGTTGCGGCCGTACGCGAACACCATCGTCTCGGCCGGAACCGGCACCGAGACGGTGGTGTACGCGCCGAAACCGAGCATGCCGGTGTAGCCGGCGGGCGGGGCCTCGGGGTCGATGAGGGTGCGCACCAGCGACTTGATGCCGTCGGCGCCGATCAGCACGTCGCCGTCGGCGGTGCTGCCGTCGGCGAAGCGCGCGGTGACGCCGCTGGGATGCTCATCGACGCCGACCAGCCGTTTGCCGTAGGTGAACTCGACTCCGGCGGAGACGGCGTGGTCGTGCAGGGCGAGGTGCAGATCGCTGCGGTCGACCTGTTGCAGCGGTTCCACACCGGGCAGGCTGGGCAGCGGAACATCCTTGTGGCCCAAGGCCATCACGGTGTGGCGCATCGGGTTGGCGACTCGGCGCACGGCGTCACCGGCGCCGATGACGTCGAGTGCGGCCAGGCCGTTGGGCGCGAAGCCGAGGGTGGATCCGATGCCGGAGGCGGGGCCGGGATAGGCCTCGAAGACGCGGGCGTCGATTCCCACCTTGCGCAGGGCGGTGGCGGCCACCGGGCCGGCGATGCCGCCGCCGACGACCAGAGCGGTACGAATGGACATGGGTGACTCCTGACGGGTCGGTTCGGAACCGAACCGGCCCACCCGCAGTGCGCCCGGTTATCCTCGAGTTGCCACGCTCGGTCCGGGTTCGCCTGCCGGCGGATGCGGTTCGGGAGGTGAATCATCGGGCTCGGCGCGGTGTTGCCGCACCCGCCGAGTCCGGTGGTGGTTTCGGGCCCGATCACTGCGGGCCCCGTCGCGGTTCAGGCCTGCAGATCCCCTCCTTCGATGTGGGCGGCCACGGCCGCCGGGTCGAATCCGGCCGCGTGCATGGCGCGCCAGAGGTCGACGCCGGGGAAGGTGCCGTCCACCAGTTCCGCGCGCAGGGCACGGGTCCAGCGGGCTTCCGCCTCGAGCATGGCCACCCGGAATTCGGACTCGATCAGGAACAGCCGCGGCACCGAGGCGCCCACGACGCGGAGTTCGGTACGGCCGCTGTCGATTTCGCGTTCCAGCTGCTCGATCCGGGTGCCGAGCAGCGCGATCACCTCGTCGGGCGGCAGCAGGCCCAGGACGGACAGCCCGGCCACGAAGCGGTGGTGTTCGGGTTCGGTGTTCGCGATCAGCTCGCGGGTCCAGTCGGTGAGCTCGGCCCGGCCCGGGTCGGTGATCCGATAGATGGTGCGTTCGGGCCGGGCCCCGTCGCGCTCGCTGCCGACGATCTCGAGAAATCCGTGTTTCTCGAGGTTCTGCACCACGGTGTACAGCGATCCCCATTTGATGTCCATGTCGCGGTCCTTGCCGCGCTCGCGCAGCGTGGACGCGATCTCGTACCGGTGCATCGGCCGCTCGTACAGCGTCGCCAGCACGGCAAGGGCCAGGAGATTGCCGACCTTCCGCTTCTTCGCCACCGCCCGCCTCCTTACTCGTCTACGAATATACGCCCACGAGTATTTGTCGCCAAGCGGTCGGCTCGGTCCCCCGGTTAAGCTCTGGCCGTGGACAATCCCTTCGGCGCGGCCGGGACAGCTGAGTTCGTACTCCTCACCACCTACAAGAAGGACGGGACGGGTGTCGGCACGCCGCTGTGGGCGGTGCTCGACGGCGGCAAGCTCTACGCCTGGACGCCGACCGACAGCTGGAAGGTCAAGCGGCTGCGGCGCAATCCGGCCGTCACCGTGCAGCCCTGCGACCGGTCGGGCAAGCCGCTGGCCGGGGACGTGGTCAGCGGGACCGCACAGGTCATGGACGGGCCGGGCACCGAGCGCGTGCGCGGGCTGATCCGGCGCAAATATCCGATCCTGGGCACGCTGATCGTGCTGGGCAGCAAGATCCGCCGCGGCTCGAGCGGCACGGTGGGCATCGAGATCACCGCCTGAGATGACAATTCCGGCCACAGGGGTGATTCCCGGGGGCCGGCCGCGCGCCCCGGCGACAGCACCCGCCGCGATCGCTTGGATGACAGGGCATCTGTCCGACGAGCTTTCGGGAGATCTTGGGTATGGCATCGACACGCGCAGTGGTTCACGGACTCGCCGGAGCGTTCGGCGGGCTGGCCCTGGTTCTGCAGCCGATCGGACCCGCGACGGCCTCGGCCGACGCGACCGACGTGGCCTACGCGGCACCGGATCCGGACCCGTTCTACAGCACCCCCGGCAATATCGGGGACTACGAGCCCGGTGACGTGATCGACTCCCGTCCCATGCCCGCGGTGGTCTCGCTGCCGGGCATCGCGGCGACCCTGGTGAAGTTCCGGTCCAACGACTCGCACGGCAACCCGATCGCCGCCACCACCACGGTCCTCACCCCGCCCAACCACACGGCGGGCGCACCGCTGATCTCCTACCAGGCGTTCATCAATTCCCTGGGCGCCCAGTGCGCGATCTCGCACTCGATCTACAACGGCGACCCGGCCAACGGGGTCCGCGAACTGCCCACCTTCAACGTGTGGCTGCAGCGCGGCTTCACCGTCGCGCTGCCCGATCACCTCGGCCCCGACCTCGCCTACGGCGCCGCGCGGCTGGGTGGCCAGATCACCCTGGACGGCATCCGGGCCGTCCAGCGACTCCCGCAGCTCGGCCTGGCCGGCAGCCCGACGGTGATGGCCGGCTACTCCGGTGGCGGCATGACCACCGCCTGGGCCGCGGCCATGCAGCCCACCTACGCCCCCGAGCTGCACCTGGCCGGCGCGGCGATCGGTGGCGCGCCGGAGAACATGGAGGAGATGCTGCGCGGCATCGGCACCGGCCCGAACGAGGCACTCGGGCTCGCCATGGCCGCCGCGGTCGGGCTCGACCGCGAATACCCCGACCGCATGCACCTGGCCAGCGTCCTCAACCCGAACGGCCGCAGCGCCATGTCCGAGATGGCGAACGCGTGCATGGGCCAGCTGATCGCGCTGGGCGCCTGGCACAGCATCCCCGAGTACACCAGCTCCTCCCTGATCGACGACCAGGACGTGATCGGCGTGCTGCGGGACAACAGTCTCGACTTCTACGACGGGATCCCGTCCACCCCGATCTTCGAATGGCACTCCCCGTTCGACCCGCTGCTGCCGATCGACGCCATCCAGCGCACCAACGGCCGCTGGTGCGCGGCGGGGAATCCGGTGCTGTCGCTGCAACTTCCGATTCCGGAGCATCTGGTCACCTTCGCGGCCGGCTTCCCGGAGGCGATGGGGTGGATCGAGAGCCGGCTGAACGGCACGCCCGCCCCCTCCAACTGCTGAATCGGACTCCGAACCGGGCCACGTGGGTGATATCGCGCGGGATTTCTGCGCGCCACCCACGGTTTCCGCGTGGCTGTCGCTTGGATGAGCACCGCACCGATCCGCTGAAGACGCTGGGGAGTTCAACGCATGGCATTCAAGCGCACAGTTGTTCACGGTCTGGCCGGGGTGCTGGGCGGTCTCGCCCTCGCCGTGGCGCCGACGACCGTCCCGGCCACCGCCGAGGCGGTGTACCCGGCGCCCGACCCCGACCCGTTCTACTGGACACCGGGCAACATCGGCGACTACGCGCCCGGTGACGTGATCGATTCCCGGGTGCAACCGGGCATCCCGCTGCTGCCCGGTACCACGGTCACGCTGGTGAAGTTCCGCTCCAACGACTCGCACGGCAACCCGATCGCGGCCACCACCACGGTGCTGACCCCGTTCAACCACGCCGCGAACACGCCGCTGATCTCCTACCAGGCGTTCATCAACGGCCTCGGTCCGCAATGCGCGGTCTCCCACACCATCTCCGGCTACGACCCGATCAACGGCGTGCGCGAGATGCCGCTGTTCAACGTGTGGCTGGCCCGTGGCTTCGCCGTCGCGCTGCCCGACCACGAGGGCCCCCAGTTCGCGCTCGGCGCCGGCCGGCTCGGCGGTCAGATCACCCTCGACGGAGTGCGGGCCGTCCACCGGACGGGCTCATTGGGCTTGGGCGGCAGCCCGACCGTGCTGGCCGGCTACTCCGCCGGTGGGCTGGCGACCGCCTGGGCTGCCGCGTTGCAGCCCGCCTACGCACCGGACCTGCAACTGGCGGGCGCGGTGGTCGGCGGGGTTCCGGCCAACCTGGACGAGATGGTCCAGCGAGCCGGGCCCGCCGTCGACGCCGGCTTCGGCATGGCGATGGCCGCGGCGCTCGGCTTGGAACGCGAATACCCGCAGATGAACGTCTCCAGCCGGCTCACCGCGGCCGGCCGGCAGGCGGCGGCGGCGCTGACCAATGCCTGCATCGGCCAGATCCTCGCCTCCGGCCCCGGGCACACCGTGACCGAGTACGCCACCGACACCGGGATCCTCAGCGACCCGGCGATCCGGGGAGTGCTGCAGGACAACAGCGTCGAGCTGTACGGCGGCGCTCCCGCGACACCGATCTTGGAATGGCACGCGCCCAACGACGAGTTCCTGCCCGACGACGCCATCAGCAGGACCGATCAGCACTGGTGCGCGGCGGGCAATCCGGTGCTGTCCGTCCGGCCGGCCATACCGGAACACATCGCGACGTTCATCGCCGGCTTCCCGGGGATGATGGCCTGGATCGAGGCCCGCTTCGACGGTTTGCCGCCGCTGTCGAACTGCTGATCGGCGACGCGGAAACGACTGTGGCGCCCCGGTTTCCGGGGCGCCACAGTCGTGCGGCGCCCAGCTATTCCAGCTCGCCCTCGGTTTCGAGGTACACCTGGCGCAGCCGGTCCAGCGTCTCCTGCTCGGGCCGCTCCCACAGTCGGCGTTCCGCGGCCTCCAGCAGCCGCTCGGCGATGCCGTGCAGCGCCCACGGGTTGGACTGCTCCATGAACTTGCGGTTCACGTCGTCGAACACGTAACTCTCGCAGAGCTTCTCGTACATCCAGTCGGCGACCACATTGGTGGTGGCGTCGTAGCCGAACAGGTAGTCGACCGTCGCGGCCATCTCGAACGCCCCCTTGTACCCGTGCCGGCGCATGGCCTCGAGCCAGCGCGGGTTCACCACCCGCGCCCGGAACACCCGCGCGGTCTCCTCGGACAGCGTGCGGGTGCGCACGGAGTCGGGCCGGGTGGAATCACCGATGTAGGCCTCGGGATTGCGGCCGGTCAGCGCCCGGACCGCGGCCACCATGCCACCGTGGTACTGGAAGTAGTCGTCGGAGTCGGCGATGTCGTGCTCGCGGGTGTCGGTGTTCTTGGCCGCCACCGCGATTCGCCGGTACGCGGTGCGCATGTCGTCGGCGGCGGGCACCCCGTCGAGGTCGCGGCCGTAGGCGTAACCACCCCAGGTGGTGTACACCTGCGCGAGGTCGTCGTCGGTGCGCCAGGAGCGCGAATCGATGAGCTGCAGCAGGCCCGCACCGTAGGTGCCCGGCTTGGAGCCGAAGATGCGGGTGGTGGCGCGGCGCTCGTCCCCGTGCCCGGCCAGATCGCTGCGGCTGTGTGCGCGAACGTAATTCGACTCGTCGGGCTCGTCGAGGCCGGCGACCAGGCGCACCGCGTCGTCGAGCATCGCCAGCACGTGCGGGAAGGCGTCCCGGAAGAATCCGGAAATGCGCACGGTGACATCGACACGCGGGCGGCCCAGTTCGGCGAGCGGGATCGGTTCCAGGGTGGTCACCCGGCGGCTGGCCTCGTCCCAGACCGGCCGAACCCCCAGCAGCGCAAGCACTTCGGCGATATCGTCGCCCGACGTGCGCATCGCCGAGGTGCCCCACACCGACAGCCCCACCGAGCGCGGATACTCGCCGTGATCGGCGCGGTAGCGGTCGAGCAGCGAATCCGCCATCGCCTGACCGGTTTCCCACGCCAGCCGCGACGGCACCGCCTTCGGGTCGACGGAGTAGAAGTTGCGGCCGGTGGGCAGCACGTTGATCAGGCCGCGCAGGGGTGAGCCGCTCGGCCCGGCGGGGATGAACCCGCCGTCGAGGGCGTGCAGCACCCGTTCGATTTCGACCCCGGTCTGCCGCAGCCGCGGCACCACCTCGGTGGCGGCGAAACGCAGGACGGCACCGAGGGTTTCGATCCGGGCACCGTCGGCCACTCCGGCGGCCAGCAAGTCGTCGACCGCGCCGGGCGACCAGTCCGCGGCTTGCAAGGCGGCCAGCAGTCCGCGCGCCTGCTGCTCGACGGCGTCCACCCGTTCCCGCGATTCGGTCCCGGATTCGTCGAGTCCCAGCGCTTCCCGCAGCCCCGGAACCGCGATCTCGCCGCCCCACAGCTGCCGGGCGCGCAGCATGGCCAGCACCAGGTCGAGTTCGGTCTCCCCCGTCGGTGCCTGCCCGAGCACGTGGAGGCCGTCGCGGATCTGCACGTCCTTGATCTCGCACAGCCAGCCGTCGACGTGCAGGAGCATGTCGTCGAAGGACTCCTCGTCCGGGCGCTCGGCCAGGCCGAGGTCGTGGTCCATTTTGGCGGCCCGCATCAGGGTCCAGATCTGCTGGCGGATGGCCGGCAGCTTCGCGGGATCCAGGGTGGAGATATTGGCGTGCTCGTCGAGCAGCTGTTCCAGCCGGGTGATGTCGCCGTAGGTTTCGGCACGGGCCATCGGCGGGATCAGGTGGTCGACCAGGGTGGCGTGCGCGCGGCGCTTGGCCTGGGTGCCTTCGCCCGGGTCGTTGACCAGGAAGGGGTAGATGAGCGGCAGGTCGCCGAGCGCGGCGTCGGTGCCGCAGGCGGCCGACATGCCGAGGGTCTTGCCGGGCAGCCACTCCAGGTTGCCGTGCTTACCCAGGTGGACCAATGCGTCGGCGCCGAATCCGCCGTCGGCGGCGGGGGCGGACAGCCAGCGGTAGGCGGCCAGATAGTGGTGGCTGGGCGGCAGATCCGGATCGTGGTAGATCGCGACCGGGTTCTCACCGAAGCCGCGGGGCGGCTGCACCATCAGCACGATGTTGCCGAAACGCAGTGCGGCGATGACGATCTCACCGGCCGGGTCGGCTGAGCGGTCCACGTACAGCTCACCCGGCGGCGGGCCCCACGCCGCCACCACCGCGTCGCGCAGTTCGGCGGGCAGTGTGGCGAACCAGCTTTCGTAGCGGGCGGCACCGATCCGGATCGGATTGCCTTCCAGCTGTTCGGCACTGAGCCAGTCCGGGTCCTGGCCACCGGCGGCGATCAGGGCATGGATCAGGGCGTCACCGTCGGCCTCCGCCAGCCCGGGAACCTCGCCCGCGGCGCCGAGATCGTAACCGGCCGAACGCATCTCCTGGAGCAGCCGGATCGCGCTGGCCGGTGTGTCCAGGCCCACCGCGTTCCCGATCCGGGCGTGCTTTGTCGGGTACGCGGACAGCATCAGCACGATGCGCCGGTCGGCGGGCGCGATGTGCCGCAGCCGGGCGTGCCGCACGGCGATACCGGCCACGCGCGCCGCCCGCTCCGGGTCGGGGACGTAGGTGGACAGGCCGTCGGCGTCGAATTCCTTGAACGAGAACGGAACCGTGATGATGCGGCCGTCGAATTCCGGCACCGCCACCTGGGTCGCGACGTCGAGCGGGGACAGCCCGTCGTCGGATTCCGCCCACTGGTCGCGGCCGCTGGTCAGGCACAGTCCTTGCAGCACCGGCACATCCAGGTCGGCGAGGGCGCCGATGTCCCAGGACTCGTCGTCGCCACCGGCCGAGGCCGTGGCCGGGCGGGTCCCGCCGGCGGCCAGCACCGTCACCACCAGAGCGTCTGCGCCGCGCAGGGTTTCGATCAGTTCGGGTTCGGCGGCCCGCAGCGACGCGCAGTACAGCGGCAGCGGCCGCGCGCCGGCGGCCTCGATCGCGCCGCACAGCGCGTCGACGTAGGCGGTGTTGCCGGCCAGATGCTGTGCGCGGTAGTACAACACGGCCACCGTCGGTGCCCCGGCGGGCAGCGTGGCGGCGTGCGGGCGGTCCAGTTCACCCCAGTTCGGCAGGTGCACGGGCGGTTCGAAGCCGTGCCCGGTCAACAGCACGGTGTCGGACAGGAAGCGGTGCAGCTGTTCCAGATTGGGCGGACCCCCGGCCGCCAGGTAGTTGTGCGCGTCGGCGGCGACGCCCACCGGCACCGTCGAGCACTCCATCAGTTCGGCGTCGGGCGCCATCTCGCCGCCGACCGCGACCACCGGCACCCCGGCGGCCCGCAGCGTGTCGAGACCGGCCTCCCAGGCGCGCCGACCGCCGAGGATGCGCACCACCACGAGGTCGACGCCGTCGAGCAGGGCGGGCAGATCCTCGGGCAGCAACCGGGCCGGGTTGCCGAGCCGGTACCCGGCGCCGCACGCACGGGCCGACAGCAGATCGGTGTCGGAGGTGGACAGCAGCAGAATCACGAATTCGGCCTTCCTGGGTGGCGCGCCCATCGGAGTCGTCGGTGGCCGGGTGGCCGGGGCTCACCGGAAGGGTCTGACTGTCACAGTGGCGCGACCGGTCCGGAATTGCACCGGATTCCTTCGCAGGTGAGCTCAGCCGGAACCTTACGTGAGCCCGGATGATCACTGGTGACCCGGATACACCTTCTGACCTCGGGTGTACCGGGACATCGGTATCCGGCCCGGTCGGCGGAGTTTCACCTCGGTTGTGTCCGGATCACTGGGGATCACCCTCAAAACTGTCACAAAAACTGTCACAAAGACGGTCCGAGTCAGTCGGCCAGCAAACCTTCAGCAGCCCTGAGTGCACACGCGGCATGTCGACGTAGCGACACATCGAGAAATTCCGGCCGCACCAGCGGACAGCTTTCACTCAGCCAACCAATGGGGTACGCGGCGAAAGGTCGAGGGGCGTACCGGCATCGATCGTCCGGAGTCACCTCAATCGACCACTACATCACCGGGGTGCTGTATCCGCGCAGTGATCTGGAGTTGGTGCGGGTGCTGGTGGTGATCGCGGTCGTGGTGTCGTGGGCTGGGTACTGGTGGCCGGCCCGCCATTCGCACGCCGGGCGGGCCGTCCGTTAGGGGGCTGCGAATTATGTGTTTGTGCAGGCAGAAGCCCTGCTGGGGGGCGATCCCATCACCGCGGTTGCAAGCCCCGACGGGCGTGGTCCGTGGGCCGGGACCACCGCCACAGGACCCGAATTCATGCTGGGGAACCGTCGTCGATCCGTGGCGGAACGGAGGCGGTTCATCCGTCCGGTGCTGCCCTGTCCGGCCGGTTCGGCCCTGTCTTGGCACGCTCTTGGCACAGTGAGATCTGGGTATGAGCCGGGTGAACAAGGACCTCTTGGCACGCTGAGTCGGCACCGGCCGGGCGCCGTGATGCGGTAGAGGTTCCACGTGCACCTCGAGTATCGGCGCGCTTGTCGACCTCGGTCGGGTGCGAGGCCCGCTCAGTCCCAGAGGGAACGGATGGATGCGACTACGACGAGAGTTTTCGGAACCGCCCGTGGCGGCCCAGCCGGTCGCGACAGGCTCGGTGCGAGCTTTGCCGGCGCGAGCCAGCCTCCGCTCGATCGCGGGCGTTGTGCCACCCCGAGTGAAACTCGTCCTCGGGTCCACCGCAGGTCAGAGCTGCGCTCTTGGATCAGATCCAATAAGCCAGGACAAGCCGGAACCGGTTGCGGCGCACAGATGTCAGTCATTGCTCCGGTGGAACCGCTCAGTTGATCACCCTGCGCAAGACCGAGCGGTATTTCTTCTTCGGGCTGGAACTTGGAGGCTCGTGGACATAGGAGAAGAAGCGTGCGTCTACCTGCGGCAGTCGGATCTCGCGCCGAATGGCGAAGATGTAGCTCTCGAACGCTTCCCGCGCTGCAATCCTTTCTCGCTGCCACCCCGACACATCGAAGTGTTGCTCGCAGACGCGGTAGAACAAGCGGGTCATCTCGGCGTCCAAGCTGGACGCCACGGCCACCACGTCGGGCGATCCGTACAGCCAGACTGCGGTGTAGGCGCTGTCCCAGCCCTGATACCCGTTCTGGCGGACGTCGTCGACACGGGCTCCGTATTTCGCGGTGGACGGGTTCGTGAGTGCCATTGCTCGCAGCACTTCGCAGACCAGCTGGAACTGCTCGGCTAGGGCGCGGTAGCCCGCTGCTCGCTGGTCTCGTTTCCAGCGCACCGACTCGACTCGCGTATCCCAGAAGCGGCCGATCACAACCCCGCCGATCGCAGCTGACGCAGCCAGAATCGCTATCCCCATACCTGCCGCGGACCGCCAGGAGCCGACCTGGCACGCGCATCGCTACCATGCCGACGTGGAGCCCAGCGATTCCGACATCGAGCAGCAGATGCTCGGAGCACAGCCCGAGCATTGGCAGCTGCTGTGGTCCGCGGTGGACGATCTGCTCGACGAGCAACCCAGCCCGTGGGAGACCCGCATGACCAATGCCGACGGGTCTCTGTGCATGCCCTACGCGGTCTACAGCGACGCGGTGATGCGCGTCCAGCAGGGATTGTTCCTGGTGAACTCGCTGGTGAAATTCGATTGGCCAAAATGGGAAGGCGTCCGAAACTATCAGGATGGGCGAGCTTTGGCGGGTGCACCGGTTGCGGACGCCTGCCGCATGCTGACCGCGATCACGCGGTGCGAGCGACACCGGGACGGCACGATCGGGCGGGCCCTCGACGACGGCAGGTTCCAGGCCGCGGTCCTCTGCCTCCGCCGGTGGTACGACGACACAGCCGACCTCCGCGACAGGCACGTCTCCGCGCCCTCGGGCCGGTCGCGGTTATCGCGATGGATCGGCAACCTGCGCACGAGATAGAACAGGGTCATCGGTCGGGCCCAGCACCCTTCTGTCGCATCCATCCGGTCATATCCTCCGGACACGCACAGGATTCGATGGCCCTGCAGCACTATTTCGAACCCGAATGGCCGACGTCAGGGTGACAGTTCAGGAGCTGGAACCGGCCACATGACATGCTCACGGCGGTCAGTCGGACGTGCGGGGCTACTCTTCGAAGTCCCAGCGGGGCAAGCGCCCGAGGAGGCCGGCGCTCTTCGTCACCATGGTGGCGTTCACCGGCGACGTCGAACCCCGGAGTGCTCGGCCGCGGCGGCTACCCTGACCACCACGTCACGCGATTTCTCACGCCGTCGCTCTGCCACTCGACCGAATCACTCTGCCCCGCAGGCTAATTCGATGAACAGACCCGAGCCTTCGGTCATAGTGGACACATGGGGGACGTTCAGGAGCACAGGGCCAATGTCGCGATGCCCGAAGCCCGAATCGGCGCAGTACGGATCGGCGCCAAGGATATCTCCGCCAACCCGGAATGGCGCCATCAGGACATCCGCTGCATTGGATGCGATGCCGAGCTCCATCCGGTCAGCCCCAAGCCGACCGAGACCAAGCGGCAGCAGCCAGCCACACTTCCGACGCAACCCACGCCACGACGGAAGCAACAAGCATGGTGGGGCCTGTATATACAACGTTGACGAACGCATCCGAGTCATCGTCCGCGAGGCCGGCGAGGAACTCGAGGCCGACCACCACGGCTCGGGCGAGCGTTACCGTCTGGTCATACCGGAGGCCCACGGCAAGACCGAATCCCGCATCAGTATCGGTGGTGGTGTCCTGGTGGTTGCGACGAAGCTGGGAACTCTGCTCAACACCGCAGCGAAAATCGCTGTCCTAATGCAGAGCTACGCCGACCGAGGCGTCGACCCGAACATCGAGTGGAACGCCTCGTGCCAGGGCGAACCGGTGAAGTGGCTGAACTTCCTCTACGCTCCGGAACGACTTCACACGCTCAGTAAGCGGCTGTCCCTCAACAGCTCCGGACTGAACCACCCCGTGGCGATCGTGTTCCGCCCTCGACGGCCGCAGTCCCGACAGCTACGAACTCACGCTGTCACCAGCAGCAGCCTGAACCACCCTCAGCTCCCTGTCCACCATTCGGGGGCAACCTCATGCCACTGCCGCCACGCTGGGCCGTGCCGTTGTCAGCCGTAGAATTCGATCAGCGCCGGTGCCAGGGCAGCGGCTTTGACCAGGTGGGTTTGGCCGGGCAGGATCCGGTGCTCGGCACCCGGGATCGCCGCGGCCAGTGCTGCGTTGGCATTGCGTATCCAGGCGGGACTTTTGCTGCCTACTATGATGGTGACCGGCAGGTCGAGCCCGGCCCAGCGAGCCGTGGGAAGTTCTCGGCCCCGCTGGAATTCGGCCACGTACTGGATGTCGTAGGCCATGGTAGGGGCCACCGTCTTCAGATGACTCCAGCCGGGGAAGAACGGGAACGCGGCCACCATCAGGGCAGGCAGACGTACGCCCTGCCGCATGAAGTATTTGATCGCGGCACCGCTCTTGCCCTGTGCCAGTAGGGAATTCAGATGCTCGACATAGTCGGCAGGCAGCGGCGGGCGGGTGTCGTCGACCACGAACGGCACCTCGTAAAGGGCGACCTTGCGTGCCGATCGCCCGCTCAACAGCCAGTCCAAGATCAGACCGCCGCCCGACGAAATGCCATACAGCATCACCGGTTCCGCTCCCAGGCCGATGACCGCGTCGAGATCCTCGAATTCGCGCTCGACGTCGACCGGACGGTTGTCGCCGCTGCCGCCCCGTCCGCGCCGGTCGTAGGTGTAGACGGTGTACCGGCTCGAAAGAGCCTCGGCGAGAGCCTTGTTGGGGCCGAATTCCTGGGCGGCGAGCGCACCGTCCACGAGGACGACGGCCGGGCCCGAACCGTATCTGGTGTAGGTGATCGTGGTGCCGTCCTTGGAGTCGACGGTGCCGATGCTGGTCTCCATCAGTTGTCCTTGCTGTAGGTCAGGGATTGGATACTGCTGCCGAAAGTGGTTGCGGCGCGGAGTCGTAAGGGGAGTCTCGGGCCGTTCTCGGGGAACAGGCGCTGCCCGGAACCCACGACGAGGGGGTGCAGCATGAGAACGAGATCATCCAGAAGCCCGTGGTCGAGCAGCGTCCGGACCAATCTGATGCTGCCGTGCACGGCGATCGCGCGGCCTGGCTGTTGCTTGAGCTCGCTGAGCTCCTCGACCAGCCGCTCGGGCGCGAGCACGGTGGTGTTCTTCCACTGCGGATCCCGCAGTGTCGACGACACCACAAGCCGCGGGGTGAAATTGAACCAGTCGGCCATTTCCCCGTCCCGGTCCGGCCAGGTGGCGGCGAAGATATCGTAGGTCTTACGCCCGAGCAGCAGGGTGTCGGCGGCCTGCAGCCCCGCCGTCACCGCCTGCTGGGTCGCGTCGTCGTGATACGGAAAGTGCCAGTTCTCGGGCGCTTCCACCACGCCGTCCAGGGATAGGTAGACGTTGGCGGTGATGCGGCGGCTCATGCCACGTCCGGCCGGACGTAGGTCGAACTCACGGCACCGCAGGCCAGGGGACGGCAGTCGGTGAGCGTGGGGTTGGATGTGCGGATGATATTCATTGCCGTGTCTCCTCGGTGTCGGGATCGACGGCTGTGCGGGTAGCGTGCCAGCCGAGTGCGGCGAAGCATGCGAGGACTTCGGTGACCAGCACGCGCTCGACGATTCCGCTGATACCGTGCTCGGCGGCATCGGGGGTAGCGCGGAAAGTGAGGAAGAACAGAATGATCAGCGCCAGAGTGATCGGCCCGGCGTAGCGAAGACGGCGGCCGAACCGCTGCCACCGCGGCGCTTCGCGCAGATAGCCGCCGGCCACCGGGAATGCGACGACGGGAACGAGGATGCCGAAGGCGAATCCGAGCAGGTGCGGGATCGGCTGGGCGAGAGTGAACAAGCCGTCGATGATCATGCCCACGCCGGTTGCGGACAACAGTGCGATCGACCAGCTGCGCCGCTGGTGATCGGCATGGTCGACGGTGGCGAAGGCCGCCGGCACACCGGCGAGGACGAGTACGCCGGTGACAATGAAGGCGGCGTTCATATAGGGCGCGGTGGCGCCGATGCCGAGCCCGCTGATGGGCTGGCTGATCGCGGAGTAGTGACGGAAGTGGTGGCCGAAGAGTGTGTAGCCCGGGCTCAGCACGCCCAGCACCATCCAGACGGCGGTGAAGCCGACCGGCGCGGCAGCCAGTGCCAGTGCCAGTGACAGCAACCGCGGCCAGCGGGCCACGGCGAAGGACGCGGTGGGCATGGCGACTTCGCGTCCAGCGCGAGATTCGGGCATGGGTACAGCTCCTCGATCAACAGGGCAAACCGGAGGTGGCAACCGGAACTGTCACGTTCCGGCTACGCGAACTGGGCACAGCGCCGTGTTCTCTCCACTGACGATGTCGAGGCCTGGCGCGATCACCGCTCACGGTTCGGACGCGGCAGCGGGGTCGCGGCGGGCGTGGTGCGCGGCCCACTCGGGCCCCCACCCGGTCTCGGGATCGGTGATGTCGGTGATGAAACGCGCCACGAACGCCAGTTCCGCCTCGAGGATGGCCAGCCGGTAGTTCTCCTCGACCTGAAACAGCGGATGCAGCCCCTGCGCCAAGCAGGCCGTAACCGACTCCGTGATCTCGGCACGCTGCTGCTCGAGCGCGGCCTGGCGGCGGCGTAGCAAAGCCACCACCTCGTCCGGATGCAGCGCCCCGATCAACGACAACGCGGCCACGAACTGCGGATACTCGTGCGCGGGTTGCCCGATCAGCTCCCGGAGCCAATCGAACAGCTCGCCACGCCCAGCACCGGTGAGCGCGTAGACGGTGCGCTCGGGACGCTCGCTGTCGCGAATCGTCGCCTGCGCCTCGATCAACCCCGCCCTGACCAGCTGGTTGACCACCATGTACAGCGAGCCACGGTTGTACTTGATGCTCCGCGCGTGATCGCGAGCGACCAACAGCTCACCGATCTCGTATGGATGCATCGGGCGCTCGGTCAGATAACTCAGCACCGCCAGCCCCAACAGGTTCCGCACCGGACGTTTCGCCACCACGACCTCCAATTAGTTGACATCAACTATAAGGGATGTAAATAGTCAGGATCAACTATTGCGGGAATACCGCTTCGTAGTCGTGTTCTTCCCCTCGTCAGTTGGCCTCCCCCGGCTCTCCGGAGTCACGTTGCTAGATTCTTGTGCCACCCCGATCTGAAGGAGTGGTACGGGACGGCGTGGGTACCCGCCGAAGTTTCGGCGCAAGGTCCTGGATTTGGTCGAGGCCGGGCGTCCGGTCGCCGACGTCACGCGTGATCTCGGGATCGGCGATCTACACCTGGCGGTCGACCGCGGCCTGGAGTCGGGGACCCCGGCCGGATACGCTGCAACCTGCATCCACCGATAACCGACTCCCACACGCGGTGGACCGACCGTCACATGCCCTCGCGGGTCAGGTTGGCCTCGAACTCGGCGACCATCGGCTTACGGAACACCCCGACACCGCGGGCATTGCTGCGAGGTTCGGACTCAGGACCACACTTCGGATCGACGGCCTTGCCACAAAGCGCAACGCTCTGTGCCCTACCGGCTGATCCGGCGCGGGACCATCAGCGTGGCGAGTTTGTCCGGGTTGCGGATGGCGTAGAGGTTGGTGATCCTCCCGCCGAAGATCTCGATCAGGAAGACACCTTCGAGCAGGTCGCCACGGTAGGCGACCATCGCGGGCATGTTGCTGTAGTTGACCATCTCTATCCGCATGTCCGACGTAGGCCGCCTGGCGTGGAACAGATTTACCAGGACCGCGGCCACCTTCTCCGCGCCCACCACCGGTCGGCGCGCTGCGGTGGCCTTGCCACCGCTGTCGGCCGTCCAGGTGACCTCGGGAGCGAGGAGCGAGAGCAGCCCGACCGTGTCCCCAGTGGTCGCCGCTGTCATGAACTGTTCGGTGATTCGCGCGACCTCCGCTGCATCGACGGGCTCGAAGCGTTTACGTCGCGCGTGCACGTGGGAGCGCGCACGGTGGGCCACCTGGCGTACCGTCATCACGGATTTGCTAACCGCTGCGGCGATCTCGTCATAGTCGAAGCCGAACACCTCGCGCAGCACGAACACTGCGCGCTCGTGTGGAGTGAGGGTTTCCAGCAGCACGAGCATCGCCATCGACACCGACTCGGCGAGCACCAGATCCGCCGACGCGTCATGCTCGTCGACCAGCAGCGGTTCGGGCAGCCACGGGCCGATGTAGTCCTCACGACGGCGAGTACTGGCGCGCACGGAGTTGAGCGCTTGACGGGTCACCAGCCGCGCCAGATACGACTTGGCGTCACGCACGGTCGTCAGGTCTACCTCTGCCCAGCGCAGGTAGCTGTCTTGCAGCACGTCATCGGATTCGGTTGCCGAGCCGAGGATTTCGTAGACGATCGTGAACAGCAGCGGCCGCAGCAGGGTGAAACGCGCGGCATGCTCGTCGGGCGTCATGCGGACGTGACCAATTGTGCGATGGAGGCCGATTGTTCGGGACGCGGGCCGCCCTTGAGCCAGGCCAGCGAACCCGGTTTGCGGGCCTCCCGGCGGATTTTGGTTACCCCGATCTTGCAGGTCATCTCTTTGATTCTTGCGCCCGCGCGGCCGCCGATGTACAGGTTCATCGCGATGTCGTCTTTGCGCGCGAGCTGTCGGATCCCGGCGCGGCGGCCGAGGCTGACGCAGGTTCCCAACAGGGCCAGGTCGATCGCCGCAGGTTCGGTGCCCGCGATATGGCTCAGCACGGTGTTGGCGGCCTGAGCTCCCAGCGGCCCCGCCCCCTGGCCACTCATCCGCAGCGGCTGGTCCGAGGGCGCGGCGGCGTCGCCGGTCGCCACGATGCGCTCGTCATCGATGCTCGTCAGTGTCTCGTCGGTGAGCAACCGGCCTAGTGCATCGGTGCGCAGCCCACTGTCGGCCGCCAGTTTCGGCACTCCGAAACCTGTCGTCCAGATGGTCAGTGCGCTCGGACGCACCTCACCGCAGGCAAGAACGACCGCATCGGGTCGAACCTCGGTCACCCTGCTGGCCTCGAGCACGCCGACTCCGTGTCGCGACATCCACCTGGCGACGTAACGGCGGCCCGGCGCACTCAGTGCCGGCATCAGGCATCCGCCACACACCAGGGCGACCATGCGACCTTGTTCGGCCAGTTCAGCAGCCGTTTCGATACCGGTTGCCCCGCCGCCGACCACGGTGATCGGAGCATCGAGGGGCAAGTCGGCGAGCCTGGCGTGCAGCCGCTGCGCGGACTCGAATTCAGCGACGGGGAAGGCGAACTCGGCGGCCCCGGGCACCGACGGAATCGCCGCGGTGCTGCCGACTGCGTAGATGACGTGGTCGTAGTCCAGCGCGCCCCCCGACGCCAGCCGCACCGCGCGGGCGGCGGTGTCGATGCGTGTGGCGGTGTCGACCACCAGCTCGATACCCTCCCCGAGCAGCGTGCCGTAATCGACGGTCGCATCGCCGGTACCGGCCACCAACTGGTGCAACCGGACTCGATCGACAAACCTCGGGCGGGGATTCACCAGCGTGATATCGACGTCGGTGCGCAGCCGCAGGTGATTGGCCGCGACGGTGCCGGCATAGCCGCCGCCGATAACGACAACCTTGTGGTGTGTGTTGTGTTCAGTCATGCCCTCAAGACACCGCGAATCACCCAGACATGACACGATGCGACGTGACGTGCGCCACTCGCACTCGATGGAGAGCGTCGGAGTCATCCGCCGAGAGCAAGGCGGGTATTCATGTTGAGTTCGACCTCGCCGTACGGCAGTACATGCGACCAGAACAGCGGGGTCAGGCCGCGCTCGTCCTCGGCGGTAAGTACGCCGTCCCAATCCGGATCGGCGAGGATGTCCTGGATCATGAGCGTGTTGACGTAGACCATGGCGGCCCGACAGATCCTCAGGCACAGCATGCTCATCTCCTGCTCGTCGCGCCGGTTGGATGCCAGCTCGGAGTTCTTGCCGTAGAAGATGATCGAGTTCCCGCGGTTCCATGATTCGATCACGTTCAGCCCGTCGTTGATCTCCCGCTGAAGCCCTCTCGACACCAGATAGCGGGCCATAAACACTGCCTTCTGGGCGCGGCCGAGTTCGATCATCGCCTGGTAGGTGGGGTGGGCGGCGTTGGCCTTCATGAACCGGCGCAGGATCGCCTCCGTGGAGGCGGTGCCGGTGACGGATGCCGCACTGGCGGCCGTTCACGCGGCCGCCTTGGAACTGGGCCGGCAGTTGTTCGGACCGTTTCTGCGCAGTGGGGTCGACCTCGGCGGGCTCACGGCGGAGCAGTTGCAGGCCGCGACCGACCAGCGCGCGAGAGCAATCCTCACCGCTGATCTGTCTGCGCAACAATCGAATTGACGCTGGAGCACCCACATCCAGATCCGCCACCAGAGTTGTGTCCGGCATAGTGGTGTACCAGCATCGCGGATTCCGTGAAATCCTTGGAATCCAAGTCACTTCCGGCGAAGACGGTGGCGGCTGGCTGGCGTTGTTCCGCCACCTGGTCGCCCGCGGCCTGGCCGGGGTCCATCTCGTCACCTGCCACGCTGGCCTGGTCGCCGCGATCGACGCGACCCTGCCGGCGCGTCCTGGCAACACCGCCGCACCGACTACACGGTGATTCTGATATCGAGCTCGTTGCCTCGGTTCGGACGCTGCCGCATTCGGTGTTCGATCGGTAGACTCCGAGCCGCTGGTTGATGACAGCGATGTGGATCGTGGCCTGGTAACGGACGGCGAGAGCATTCGCACAGTCGCTGCACCGCAGCCGAATTCGCTGCATTACCGGGCCAGCGCCGCCGTCGCCATCTGTCCCGCGCGGCCTACCCGCTCGAGGAATCCTGCCAGCAACTCCAGTTCGGCCGGGGAGTATTCGGCACACAACTCGTCCATGGCGTCGTTCATCCCGGCGAACTGACCGTAGATCTCGGCCAGCCGCTCGGGCCGGGTACGGACCGCGACACTGCGGCGGTCGTCCGCCGCACGCTCCCGCACGATCCAGCCGGCGGTCTCCAGGCGATCCAGTATTCCGGTCAGCGTGGCCGGATGGATTCCGGCCCGGCCCGCCAGCTCCTTGGGCGCGATCGGCCCGTGCGCGGCGATCAGGTCCAGGCATTCCAGATCCGCGTCCTTGATGCGCAACCTGGCCCCGACCTGGCGATTGAGCAGACCTAGCTGAGCGTGTACCCGGCGCAGGTCGTCTTTGATGCGCGTCTCCAGCCGACGGCGGTGACGCGGATCACCCCCATTTGATACGGAAGTCATATCTTCTCCAACTCGAACTAGATAGTATGACTTTCGTATTTTACGACAGTCGATGAGTTCGAGGGGCTCGCCGACAACGAGAGGTCCACACATGTTCGTAGTGATCGGAGCGACCGGATGCGTCGGGCGAGCAGCGGTCGACGCCCTGCACACCGCCGGTGCCGCCGTCACCGCCGTGACCCGCAACCCCGGCGCCGCGCAACTGCCCGCGGGAGTCCGCGTGATCAAGGGCGATCCGGGAACCGCCGCACTGCCCGAGGCCACCTGGGACGACGTCGAGGGAGTGTTGCTCGCCTCCCGAGGCGCGATCGCCACGGCTCCCGCGCTGCTGGCGGCCGCCGCCGCACGCGGCGCCCGGCGCGTGGTCGTGATCTCCGCGCTGACCGTCCGATTCCCGGCCGGCGAACCACGATTCGCGGATGGCTTCCGAGCGTTGGAGCACGCCGCGGCCAACTCCGGGATGGCGTGGACCGCACTGCGCTGCGCCGACTTCGCGGCCAACACGCTGGCCTGGGCGGCTCAGCTCCGCGGCGGCGACGTCGTGCGTGGCGCCTACGGAACAGCCGCGACCTCCCCGATCCACGAACGCGACATCGCCGAGATCGCCGCGCTCGCGCTCACGGAGGACACCCACGACGATGCCCGGTATCTGCTCACCGGCCCCCAGTCCCTGAACCAACACGACAAGGCCCGGATCCTGGGCGCGGCCCTGGGCCGGGACCTGTCGTTCACCGAGGTCGCACCGGAGCAGGTGCGGGCCGCCATGCTCGCGCAGGGTCTGCCCGCCGAGATTCCGGCCCGCCTGCTCGGGTCGCTGGCCGACTACGCGCGCGAGCCCGCGCCGACCACCGACCTGGTCGCCACCCTCCTCGGCCGGCCCGCCCGTGACTTCGCTACCTGGGCAAACGACAACATCTCCGCGTTCGACAACCACTGAGGAACGGATCATGAGCATCGACTTCACCGTCATGTACGCCACCCACGACGCGTTCCGCCGCGATTTGAGCCGGCTCGCCGAAGCCGCCGCCGACGGCCGCGCACAGACCGCCGGCGTACGGGCCGGCTGGGCGAACTTCACCCGGCAGCTGCATGTCCACCACACCGTGGAGGACACCGCACTGTGGCCGCGGGTCCTCGCCGCGGTCAGCGACGATCCGGCCGGTCTCGCCCTGATGGCCGAGATGGAGGCCGAGCACGCCGCGCTCGAACCAGCCCTCGCGGCAGTGGATTCCGCGCTCGACCGCGCCGATCCCGGCCTCGGCGATCGGGTCGCGACTCTGACCGGGCTCCTGACCGATCACATGACCCACGAGGAGAACTCGGCGTTACCCCTCATCGATCAGTCACTGACACAACGAGATTGGTCGGCGTTCCGCTCCGCGATGGCGCGCACGCAGGGTCCCGCCGGCGCCGCCGTCTACGTGCCGTGGGTGCTGGACGCGACCACCGAAGACGAACGCCGCCAGTTCCTTTCGGCCACGCCCAGTCCCCTGGCGGTTGCCGACCGCCTGCTGTGGGCCCGCCGCTATCAGCGTAAAGCCCTGTGGCAGTGACCGATCGGCCGCAGTCCGCCTAGAACCTACGCTGAGCCGCTACCCGCCCAACGCCGTTGGGAGATGGCGGCGGCACTTACACCTCGGGTGTCGGCACCCTGGTCAACCTCGGTCGGATGCGAGCCACGATCACAATCGCCAGGACGACGATCACGATCACAATGGTGGTGCTCATCTTCTGGCTCCTCGCACCCTCCCCGTCTACCTGACGCTGCGCGACTACCCCTGAACCGGCAAAATAACCGGTCGGATGTTCAGGTCGCACGGCTCTCGCATCGTTCGCCGGGAATCGCACGGTGAGCCCCCCTTTCCGAGATCACCGTCGGGGTTTGTCGAGTTGGCATAGGTCCGAGAAGTGGGCGGTTGCGGCACGGCGACGCATCGACAGCTCTCGCCCAACTCCGAGAGTGGCGTCAGGCCTAGACATCCAATCCAGACGTCTCCTCGCAGCCTGTGCCCACCTGCACAGGTGCAGCCCCTCCGAAATTGATCCGCGAGACCGGCCACCCGCATCAACTAACGTCCCCGGTCAGTACCCCTAGACCCACCGTGGTGTCCACGGCTGGGCGAGTGATTTCTTCGCCGGCTACATCGCAGATCGGCCGGCCAGCGCTTCGCCTGCGGGCCACCGCCTTCCGGCCACCCAAGACCGGCCGCGCCCATGCCGCACGTGCGCGCTCCCAATGGTTGCGGCACCTGGCGGCGTACGTCATCGCCGCCGGAGTCCTGGTTGTCTTCACCCTGTTGGTCGGAGTCACGGCGCGTGCCGCACCGCTGCGGGTGGTACCGGGTCCGTGGGGTGTCGTCCTTGCCATCGATTTCCTGATGTTGTTCGGCTACACCATTGCTCCACGGCGTGAAAAGTCCAGCTGACGAACTCCCCGCCGCGGACCGCGCCCTCAGTTCAGCGAGGCCGGCAGTCCGAAGGCGACCAGGTGACCGGAGCCGAGGAACGAGGTGATCTCGCAGATGCGCGTGCCTCGCAGGGTCAGCACATTGATCGACCAAGCATGGTAGGCGCTCGCCTCGTCACTCCACCTGTAGGCGGCCACAGCTGCCTGACCGTTGGCGGTGATCGGGATGTGTCGCCAGGAGCCACACCGGCTCAGGGGCACTTGCACAACAAAGTCCGTGACGGCGTCGAGACCCTGATACCAGTGCGGGAGCGGCGGCATCGACCAGGTGACGTCCTCGGTCAGCAACGCGACCAGGGCCTCGGCGTCACCCTGTTCCAATGCGGCACAGTAGGCGGCAACGATCTGTTGCAGCCGCTGATCGCCAATCTGTCGCAGCGTCTGCTGCTGAGTGGGCGAGGGCACCTTCTCGGCGAGGATCCGGCGAGCTCGCGCCAGCGCGGAGTTCACCGACGTGACGGTGGTATCCATCGCGGATGCGACCTCGGCGGCGGAGAAGCCGAGAACGTCGAACAGCAGCAGCGCGGCCCGTTGGTTGCCCGGAAGGTGCTGTAGTGCGGCAACGAACGCGAGCTCGACCGTTTCCCGCAGTTGATAGCGCGCTTCCGGGTCGGCACGTAACTCCGAGTCCGGGTACGGGCCCAACCACGCGACATCGTTCAACGGGTCACGAGTGAGGACGGCCCGGTCGCTGGAGGGCCCCAGGTCGACGGGCAGGGCCCGCTTGCCCCGAGCGCCGATGACGTCCAGGCACGTTCGGGTGGCCACAGCGTAGAGCCATGAGCGCAACGAGCTACGCCCTTCGAACTGCGCGAACGCGCGCCAAGCTCGAATCAGTGCTTCCTGCACGGCATCGTCGGCGTCGTGCGTGGAGCCGAGCATCCGGTAGCACTGCGCATGCAGCTCTCCCCGCAACGGACCCACCAGGCGCGCGAACGCAGCATGGTCCCCGTGTCGGGCGCGGTCCAGCTCCGGTTCACGCTCGCTTTCCGCCGCGGTCTCGGGGGCCGTCGCGGGAAAAAGTTTCCTCACAAGCGACGATTCTGCCCCAGAACCACAGTCATACACTCGCCGGACATTCCCCTCCCCCGGCTGAGGAGGACTCTCATGACATCGGACGGACAGCACCACGCACCCTCGTGGTTCGACATCTCCACGCCCGACTCGCGCCGCACACAACGCTTCTACCAGGAAGTCTTCGGGTGGCCGGTGCACGCCCTCGACGAGACCTACGCACTGGTGGGTGCTCCCGACAGCCTCGCCACCGGCGGGATCGGACAGTCGGGTGCGGACAGCCCGTACACCGGGATCGTCGTCTACTTCCCCGTCGACGACGTCGAACGCGCACTCGAGCGGGCAGAACGCCTCGGCGCTCGCCGCACGATGGAGCCGCGGACCACCCCTATGGGGCAAATCGCGGTGTTCACCGACCTCGACGGCAATCACATCGGCGTGACGAGCCACCGATGACCACCGAAGACACCACCACCGAAAACGCCGGTTCGACTGCTGTCGGCCGCGCCGACCTGACCCAGGCGGATCCCGGACGCTGGTGGGCGCTGGCCCTGCTCTGCGGTCTGCAGTTCATGATCCTGCTCGATATGACCGTCGTGAACGTCGCGCTGCCACGAATCCAGGAAACTCTGGGCTTCACCCCGTCCGGACTGACGTGGGTCGTGAACGGCTATGTACTGATGGCGGGCGGGCTGCTGCTGCTCGGAGGTCGGCTGGGCGACGTATTCGGCCGTCGGCGGCTGCTGCTGATCGGCATCGTCTTGTTCGCGGTGTCCTCGGGCGTGTGCGGTGCGGCCGTCGCCCCGGCGATGATGGTCGCAGGCCGGTTCGGTCAGGGGGTCGCCGAGGCAGTTGCCGCCCCCGCCTCACTCGGGATGATCGCGCTGCTGTTCACCGACCCGAAGGAGCGGAACAAGGCCCTGGGCCTGTGGGGCGGGCTGGTGGCACTGGGAGGAACCCTCGGCTACATCGTCGGCGGCGTCCTGACCGACCTGGCGTCCTGGCGCTGGATCTTCTACATCAATGTTCCTGTCGCCGTGCTGGTCCTGGCTGTTCTGCCCCGCCTCGTCGCCGAGAGCCGGATGGTGCGTGAGCAGGATTTCGGGCTCGATGTCACCGGCGCGATCGCCTCGACCGGCGGCTTGTTCGCCCTCGTCTTCGGGCTGCTGTCGGCGGCTGACCATCCGTGGGGGTCCGTGCAAGTGGTGCTGTCGCTCGTCGCGGGCATCGGCCTGCTCGGTTCGACGGTCCTCATCGAGCATCGAGTACGGAATCCGCTGATTCCGTTGGCGTTCTTCGCCAACCGGACCAGGTCGGTCGTCAACGGCACGTCGTTGTTCTTCATGTCGGCGTTCATCTCCTACACCTTCATGCTGACCCTTTTCGAGCAGAATGTGCTGGGCTACTCGCCGCTGCGGAGTGGATTGGCCTGGCTTCCACTGGGATTCGCGATCGGTATCGGCATCGGCATCGGCACTGCGGCGACGCCGCGCTTCGGTGTCAAGGCGGTGGCCGCCACCGGATTCATCGGCGCGGGCGCCGGCCTGCTGCTGACGAGTGGCATCGACACCGCAACGTCGTATCCCAGCGGGATATTGCCAGGAATGATCGTGTTCGGAATGTTCGCGGGGGCCACGATGCCCGCCGCGACGAACGCCGCGCTGCACGGGGTGACCGCCCAGAACTCGGGGCTGGCTTCGGGAGTACAGAACACTATGCAACAGATCGGTAGCGCGCTCGGCCTCGCTGTTCTGGTGACAGTCGCCGTGCGGTACACCGATCACCAGCTCCGCCTCGGCGTGCCCGCCGAGGCAGCGGTGACGACCGGCTACGCCCTCGCCTTCCGGATCGGGGCAACACTGATGGTGATCGGAGGCCTGCTGATTGTGATGTTGTTCGAACGTGTCGACCCGACAATGCGCAACCCTGTGGCCGAAACGGTCGCGGAGACGCGATGAAACGTGTACAGCCTCCAGTTCCGGCGACTGCGCGAACACGCGGTACCGCATTGGAGATACATTCTTGACCTCTTGGTCCAGAACCGGGTACGTCGGTGCATGGGCAGGCCGAGAGCGTTCGGCGAGGAGGTCGTGGTCGCCCGCGCCATGGAGACCTTCTGGACCCACGGCTATGCGAACAACTCGCCGGCCCAGCTCGCCGAAGCCACCGGCATCGCGAAAGGCAGTCTCTACAACGCGTTCACGAGCGAGCTGTTCGATCGATGCCTCGGTCTGCATCACCACCGGACGATCACCGTCCGAGATCCGCTGGTAGGGTGATTGCGTGCTCATCGAGGAAGTCGACAGACTTTAGCCGCCCAGTCGAAGGCGGCGCTGTCCTCACACATTCACTCGGAGTCCCGTATCGAAAACGGCCCGAGGCCCTTTTCGCGCCTTTCTCGCCTTCGTCTGCTCCCGCAGTCTCCGAAATCACGCGGCCGCTCGTTCGCGAGCAGGAAAGAGTCGACGACCCATGTCCATATCCATGCAATCTGCGATCACCCTGCGCAACCTGTCCTTCGAATGGCCCGACGGAACCGTCGCGCTCGCTCAGCTCGACGGAACCCTCACCACCGGGCGCACCGGGCTGATGGGACGCAATGGCTCCGGCAAATCCACCCTGTTGCGATTGATCGCCGGAAACCTGACACCGACGAACGGACATATCGAAACCACCGGCGAAGTCGGCTACCTGCCCCAGACACTCACCCTCGGCCGCGGTGCCACGATCGCTGAGTTGCTCGGTATCGCGGACAAACTCACGGCCCTGCACTCGATCGAATCAGGTGACACCGAGGACGCGCATTTCGAGACGATCGGTGACGACTGGGACATCGAGGCCCGCACCGAGGAAGCGCTGCACGAGATCGGTTTCGGTGCAGCCGATCTAGACCGGACTGTGGGGGAAGTCTCCGGTGGTGAAGCCGTGCTCATCGCTATCACCGGACTGCGCCTCCGCCGCACGCCGATCACCTTGCTCGATGAGCCGACCAACAACCTCGACCGCGAAACCCGTACCAAGCTGGCGGAATTCGTGGATTCCTGGCCCGGAACCCTGGTGGTGGTGAGTCATGACCTCGAACTGCTCGAGCACATGGACTCCACCGCGGAATTGCACGGCGGGATGTTGGATGTTTTCGGCGGGCCCTATAGCGCTTGGAAACAGCACCTCGAGCAAGAACAGGCCGCGGCTGTGCAAGCTGCGCGCACCGCTGAGCAGGCGTTGAAAGTCGAGAAGCGGCAGCGCATCGAGGCCGAGACCAAGCTCGCCAGACGCGAGCGCACCGCCCGCGCCACGCAGCGCGACGGCGGAATTCCGCGGATTCTCGCGGGCAACCGGGCGAGTAAGGCGCAAGGCTCGGCCGGAGCGATGCGGACTACGCTCGACGCGAAAGTCCGTGCCGCACAGGAAGTACTGGACGCCGCATCCACCCGGGTCCGGCAAGACGAGCACATTCACCTGAACTTGCCGGACCCGAATGTGCCGCGCAGCCGCCGGATCGCAGAACTACGTGATGGCGTCCGCAGCGTCGTTATCCAGGGGCCCGAGCGGGTCGCTCTGGTCGGCCGCAACGGAGCCGGGAAATCGACCTTGATCGAGAATCTGATCAACGGCCGAGCCCCGGATCGCGGAGCGCTGTTCACCGACAGGGTCGGATATTTGCCGCAGCGACTGGATAGCCTGAACGAGCGCGTCGGTGCGCTCGAGAACGTTCACGAGGTGGCCCCGGACACCGCACCGGCGACGATCCGCAATCAGCTGGCTCGGCTCCTGCTCCGTGGTAGCAGTGTCGAACGGCCGGTCTCTTCGCTGTCGGGAGGTGAGCGCTTCCGAGTCTGCCTGGCGCGCTTGCTATTCGCCGATCCGCCAGCGCAACTGCTGATTCTGGACGAGCCGACGAACAACCTCGATATCGGCAGCGTGGACCAACTGGTCGAGGCTCTCACCGACTACCGTGGTGCACTTCTGGTTGTCAGCCACGATTATCCGTTCCTGAAGCGGATCGGCATCGATACGGTCATCGAGCTCGAGCCCGACGGCAGTTTCCAGCAGCGGGGAGCCTTGTAGTCGGCCGACCGCCGGTCCCGGCCACCCGCCGGGACCGGCGGTCATCGAGTGGTCAGAGATGGTCGGCGTCGATGATGGCCTGGGCGAAGGGCTGTGGGGCCTCCTGCGGCACATTGTGCCCGATGCTGGGCTCTCCAGTCAGCTGCTGCGCGACAGTCAGCCGACGCACCCAGCCCGGCCTGAGAACCCGCAGGACCAGCGCTCTGTCCGGAGTCCCCCCCAGAACAGCGAATCCAGCCACGCAACAACAGGACCCGGCCCTGGACTCCCCACCGAGTACTCCGGACAACAAGGCCGTACGGCACGGCACACGCCACGCGCAAGTCCTTCCGTCGCGCTGGGTGTCACTCCACACGAAGTCGATGAGCCTCCCGAGATCGGACCGAATACTGGTGACTTTCGGCCCTGACCGCCAGCCCGCGGCCGGATGACACTGCTATCGAGGAACATCCGACCCTGGCCAAGGAGGCGACCGACAATGCTGACCACGTCTCCCCGATGGGCGATATCGGAGTTCCCCGACATCATCGTCGACACATCCGACGGAGTACAGGAGCTGGAGCGAGAACGAGTCGCCGGGCTCGTCGGCCGAATGCTGGAACGCTACGGAACCCCGGCATCCGCCCGAGTCCGTATGCGGCCGGCCGGGCCCGACGACGGGCCCTTGCTCGTCCAGGTCAACCTGCAGATCTCGGGACGGCCGGTACGGATGCAGACGCTCAGCACCGACCGGCACAACGTCCTCGCCGTGGCCCGCCGGCTCCGCCAGCAGATCAACCAGCGGCCCAGCCGGCCCAGAAACCTACGCACCTGGCCCGACCCGACCCGCGAACCGCTCACCCACACCACTCCAGCGCCGGTAGCTCGCCGCAAGGACTGCGACCTGTCGGTCCTGGCACCGACCGCGGCTGTAATCGTCATGGACGAAATGGACTACGACGTCCACCTTTTCACCGACGCTGACACCGGCGAGGACGCGATCGTGTACCGCGCGGGACCCACCGGCGCGCGCCTGGCCCGTCAACGGCGCGCCGACCCACCCGCGACTGTCGCGCCGGATACGGCGGTAATGACTGTGAATCCCCGAGCGACGCTGACACTTACCGAAACCCAGGCGGTACAGCGACTCTGCGAGTTCGGTCTACCGCACCTGTTCTATACCGATCCCGATACCGGTCGAGGCCATTTGCTGTATCGCCGCTACGACCACGACCTGACGCTGATCACGCCCACCGCACCCGCATAGAACCGCACAGTCTGGGCGCTGCTGGACGGACACGGCGAGGTGCCGCATATATATGGTGTGCCCGGCACACCGCGCATGGATATCGCCGACGGAACCTTGTACCAAACGTGCTGAGAGTGCCGTCGACTGGTCAGTTCGCCGCTTGGTACGCCTTGACGACGTCAGCCTGGATCCGGCCACGGCTCGACACCTGCTGGCCGTTGTGCCCACTCGACGGCAACGCCGAACGCACGCTCATCGGCACGTGCGGACGTTCGATGCAGGATCCGCGCGGAGCGGATGCGTCAAAGCTTGTTCGGCCTCACGATATTTCGGGGCCGGAGAGGCGATCTCTGCCCTATACCCTTGTTGGATGTCTCACGACATCACCTTGGCGAGCGTGCTGGCCCACTGCGGCGGCGATCCAGAACAGGCCGCCCGTCAGTTGTCTCGGGCGATCGCAACCGCGCCGAGCGATCCCACGGTCTACGCGGCCGCGGTCCCGCTACTGCCCGGACTCGGCGAGTTGTCCGCCGCCGACCCGAGCCTCGCGCCGATCCTGGCATTTCGCCACTTCCTCGACGGCCGGATGGACGACGCCGCGCTCATCCTCGGTGCACTCAGCGGCATCAGCCCGCAGATCGCGTGGGCGGATGCGCCCTGGTTCTCCGAGACGTCTTTTCTTTCCGGGGTGAGCACCGAAGCCCTGCGCGAGGCGGTGTATCGACTCTTCGACCACGCGGCCGTGCCCGCCGACACCGCCAGGCCCTGGCTGCGGGCGGTCGAGACGGTCACGTCTCGGGCCGGTCTGGGCCCGGAAGACCTAGCCGGAATGGCGATCTCACTTCGCCTATTGGGCCGGACCGACGAGTCGCTGACTTTGTGTGATCGCGCCGACGCCATGGGCCGAACGGTGCTGGCGGAGGTGGTTCGAGCCGGAACGTGGCGGCTGCTGGGAAACCACGAGGAAGCGGCCGCCGCATTCGGTCGTGCACTCGTCCTGGAACCGACGAACTGGTCACTCCATCTCGACCTGTCCGACCTTTACGCAGAGCGCGGCGACCATCCCGCCGCTCTCGCCGCTGCCCAGGCGGGCCTGCGACACGCCCCACACGAGCCCAAATTACTCGCCGCTCGCGCAGCCCACCATGCTCGACTTGCCGGCACCGCAGAAGCGCTTCACGAATTCGAGCGCCTGGCCTCCGACACCGATCCCGCCTACTGCCGATGGCTCCGCGAACAGGCCACCGGCCCAGCCTGAACGACACCGCCGACACAGAGCCAGGCTCCGCGTGCTCGAACCCATGCACGCTCATCGCCATGAGCGGATGCCAGCGGAGGGCGCACACCACCAGGGACACACTGAGATACAGGATGCACACCCCGCTGGATCGACAGAGCCGGCGGGCTGCTCGGTCGGGATGTTCGCGCACTGCGGGCTTGTGGCCTGACGCTCCACAACGCGAACACCCCGACAGCGGTTGGGCCGCAGATTCAGGTGCAACCGGTCGGCACTCGCGCGGCGAACGCAGCCCTTCACGGGCAAGTCGCCGAGCGGCGGGCTACTGTCGTGCGACTGTGAACAGCCCTCGATCGTCGGTGGCCGAGTAGCTCTGTGCCACTCAGCCTTTCGCGTCAGGAGAACAGTCGCGTCACGAACGGCACGCTGTCGGCGAGTGAGGCGAGCATGGCGCCGCTGTGGTCCTTCCCCGCGTAGACATGCACCTCGGGATGTGTTCCGGCCGCGGCCATGTCGGCGATCAGCTTGGCGGTCAGCGGTGCGGGGACATCGGTGTCATCGGTGCCCTGCCCGATGAACAGCGGCCGGTCGTAGCCGGTCAGCGGGACATCCATGACCGACCGCGCGGTCGGCACGAAATCGCCGTCCGCCAGCGGCCGCGACACCAGCTGGTTCAGTGACACACCGGTAGCGCGATCGGCCATCGGGGTGAAGCACAGGGTCTGGGCGTCGGTCACCAGCTGCTTGCCCAGCGGGGTCAGGTAGCTGTCGAGGTCGAAGTCCGGGCGGGCCGCCTTCAGGCCGTTGAACACGTAGGTGGCGTAGGCGGTGATGTGCGAGGACCCGATGGGTGGGGTGTTCGGCCCGATCAGGGTCGCGGCGTCGACGATATTGGAGGCCGGCCCGGTCGCCACCGCGCCGCGGTAATCCAGTTCGGGCGCATAACGTGTCGCGAGCGAGGCGGTGAATACCGTCGCGCCGCCGCCCTGCGACTGCCCGATCGCCACCCACTTCGAGGCCAGCGAGTCGTCCGCGGAGCGGGCGGCGCGCACCATGTCGATGGCGGCGTGCGCCTCCGCGCGGCCGTCGAGGTAGGCGTGCGCGCCGGGGGTACCCAGGCCGATGTAGTCGGTGGCGACGATGGCGTAGCCCTGCTTCATCCAGGTGGCGAGGAACCCCATGTCGCGGTCGGAGCGACCGGTCACCGAGGGCGCGCAGTCGTCGCCGATACCGACGGTGCCGTGCTCCCAGGACAGCACCGGCCAGCCGCCGGGCGGCGGGCTGCCCGCCGGGGTGAACACCACGCCGGTGGACAGCGCGGGCTGATCGGAGGAGTCGCGGGTCCAGTAGGTGAGCTTGCGAGCCGAGCCGGTGCCGTCGATCCAGAGGTCCTGCGCCAGAGCCTCATTGCCGACGACGGCGCCCGGGGCCGCACCCTCGGCGCGGGCGGGCGGGTCGGCCTGGGCGCTGGCGGCGAGCGGCCCGGTGGCCAGCACGGCCGCCGAGACCAGGGTGATCACGATGCGTCGCGTCATCGGAGGAGTCCTCTCGTATCGTCTCGCTTTGGTGTCACAGTGAGACACTTCGGCCAGACTATCCTGAGAAGTGTCACTTTGAGACACCAGGGTGGATATCAGCGACACGAGAGGGCGGGATGACGGCACCGACCGGGTTGCGGGAACGCGAGAAGGCCAGGGTGCGGCGCGAATTGATCGACGCCGCCCTGCTGCTGTTCGAGCGCCGCGGCTTCGAGCAGACCACCGTGCAGGAGATCGCCGACGCCGCCCAGGTCTCGCGACGTACCTTCCACCGCCACTTCCCCGCCAAGGCGGCCGTGGTCTTCAGCCACGAGCAGGACGTCATGTCCTCCCTGCTGGCCGCCTTGGACCGCCGCCCGCCGCACGAGGCGGTCTTCGTCGCGCTGCGGGCCGCGCTGCGCGAGTTCCTGCTTGACGAGGCCGAGGCCGAGCTGCGGCGCCGCCAGGCCGACACCGCCCGGCGGGCGCGGCTGGTGCTGATCACCAATCCGCAACTGCGCCAGGAGAACTTCACTACCGCGGTCGGCCGCCGGGACGCGCTGGCCCGGAGTTTCGCCCGCCGCGGCGGACTGGACGCGGACGATCTACGGGCTAAACTCGCCGCCGCGACCTGCTTTGCGGCGTTGGGGGTGGGGCTCGACGACTGGGTGGCGAGCCCCGATCCGTCCCTCGCCCGCCTCTACGAGATCCTCGACGGCACAATCGCCGCGCTGCAGCACGGTCTCGAGATCCCCGCGGTGGCAAGTGACGGCTGAGGGCTACGGCAGACCGCGCAGCCTCAGGTCTGTCATGTACACCTAGCATGGTCACCTCTCCGGTTGCTTGTTCGTCCACTCGGTTTCACGCGCGAACGACGATCGGCCCCAACCGATTCGACCGGGTCGCGGTCTGGCCGTATTCGCCACTACGACAGCGCCTTTCGCGCTCGATCCGTCAGGCGGGTTGAGCCGTCAGCGGGGTCGGCACCTCGCGAGGCGCCCGGTTGCCTCTCCACCTGGGACTGACAGATCCGTCGAGGGCGGGATGGCTTCGACGGGCCATACGAGGGGTTGATCCGGCGCGTGTTGCGCATGCGGGAAACGAAGCCGGCGCTGGAGATCGGCCGTCGGGGACGGCGCGCCTGCTGCTCGGCGGCAATGCCAATGCCCGCCGCGCCGGCCGCGACGCAGAAATGGCGGTCAACCTCTACGACAGCGAGCCGGAAGGCAGGCGCATGCTCGGGGAATCGCCCTCGCACGAGTCGATCTCGCGACCACGATGCTGACCACGCGGGACTACGCCGATGCGGCGACCCATCTGGAAGCCGCGCTCGACATCGTCGGCAGCCGCAGCACGGACATCATCAGCGGCCGGCTCGCCGAAATGGGACGCACGCTCACCTCGATCCGCCGCACCCCGGCTACAGCCGACCTGCTCGAGCTGATCGCCGCCGCCACACCCCGCCGGTCGGTGCCTCAGATGGAAGGATCCGGGCCATGACGACCATCGCTCTTTTGCATCCCGGCCGGATGGGCGCACCTGTCGCCGCACACCTCGCTCTCGCCGGCAACGACGTCATCTGGCACCCGCCCGGCCGCAGTGCCGACTCGCAGCGCCGTGCTGACACCGCCGGCCTTCGCCCGGTCACCGACCCCGTCGAGTTGCTGTCCGAGGCCGACATCGTGATCTCGATCTGCCCCTGGGACGCGGCCGACCAGGTTGTGAGCATTCTCGACGATCGCAGGTACGAGCCGAGCACCATCTTCAGGGCGCTGGCCGATCCGACATCCGCGCCCACCGTAGTGCTGGTGAACCCCGCCGCGGCAAACAGGTTACGGAGGCGGGAAGCAGCGGGCTCGGGCCCGGACAGGTAGATCCGGGGCGTCAGATCGTTGCTCGGTGGTGCTCCGGAGATGCTTCCGTCGACCACGGTGGCGCCTGCAGCGGTGAGCCGTTCGGCGATGCGGCACATCCTGTCCGGGCTGATCGCGTTGGCGTCGAGGTAGATTCCGTCGAAGGCATGGTCGGCGACTGTGCCGGGTCATGGCAAGTTCTAGGCAAGGTGGACCGCCGCTCTGTGGACGTGCAGTTTCCGGACGTGAAAGTACCCGGCGCCCCGCACGATCGGAGCGCCCAGCGCAGCAATATCAGGTAAAACCGTCGCCATCGTCTCGCGTGACGCGGTCGATCCAGCACCGACAGTCTGCCTCCACGATCCACACCACGGCCACGGTGCCCCGACACATCGGGCCGAGCTACGAGCTGCTACACCGCCATTGGACGCAACAGTGGCCGGTAATGGTTGGTCGAGTGGTTCCGCGCGCCGCGTCGCTACTCGAAAAGGTATGTCTCCCTTCTCGACACCACCAGCGGTGGTCGTGCTGGACCGACTGGACGCGGCAAGGGGGTACCGGCCATTCGGTGAGGTAGTGATTGGGGTACCCGAAAAGTTGTCGGGCAGCATTTCACACTCGATATTTGCAGAGTGAACCCAACGTGGCCCGAACCTGCGGGGACGCAATCGCGAACCATTCGGATCAGTGGCCCTTCCCGGTTTCTTCGCTGGGATTGTGTCGAGGAAGTCCCGGGGTGGGTGTTCCTTGACACTGGGAACGCTGATCGCCGTCATCGGCGGCCACATGCGGGAGCCTATCAACATCTTCTCGACCGGCTCTTCGGAGTCCGGCACCTGTCGGTGTCCCGTCGGTCCGGCGGGTTCGCGATACCCATGACCTGCCTCGGAGCAGCACCCCGCGGCCAGGAGGTCAAGGCCATCGAAGCACACCTCACCGGAGAACACGCATGAGCAGATTCATCATTGCCCCCATCGGAACCCGAGGCGATTTCGCGCCGCTGCTCGACGTCGGATTGCGCTTGCGCTCAGCAGGACACGAGGTCGTAATGGCCGCACACTGCATCTACAAGCAGATGGTCCTCGACACCGGACTCGAACTGCGAATCATGGGTGGAGACGTCGAACCCGACCCCGACGACCCGAACTTCCTCAACCACGAACGCGCCAAATCGCTGGGGCGACCGGACGGGCTGACCTACCTCGGCGAAGGCATGATCGAGGCTCTCATCGACGAACCCGCGGACGCCATCCTGATCACCCCCATCTCGGAGGCCGCAGGTCACGCGCTCGCGGAGGCCAAAGGCATCCCGGCCATCGGTATGCGGTTGGCGCCCCAGTCGGCGACAGTGGAGTTCCCACCGGCCTTGTGCGGCGGCGGATCATTCGGCCGTCACGGCAACCGACGTGCCGCCGAGTTCGGTGCCTGGATGTATGACACCGTCTTCCGGAACACCATCGCCGACATGCGCCGGATGGTGGGGCTGCCGAAGGTGTCGCCGCGGGAACTGCGTCGACGCCGCGATGCCTCGGAATGGCTGATCCTCAACGGCTATTCGCCCACCGTTTCGCCGCGGCCGCGCGACTGGCGGCGCAACGAGGAGGTCACCGGCTACTGGTGGCCGCCCCGCCCCGCCAACTGGGAGCCGCCCGCGGAACTGGTCGATTTCCTGGACTCCGGGCCGGCGCCGGTCTTCGTCGGGTTCGGCAGCACCACCGCCCGATCCGATAAGCGCGAGGAGATGTCGGAGATCGTCACCGAGGCGCTGCGCCGCTTCGGAGGACGGGCAGTGGTCCAGGACGGCTGGCTGCAGCTCGACATCACCGGCGACGACGTGCTCAATATCGGCAGCGTCCCGTATGACTGGCTGTTCCCGCGCATCTCGGCGGCCATCCACCACGCGGGCGCGGGAACCACCTCCGCCAGCCTGCGTGCGGGTATCCCCGCCGCCGGGGTGCCGGGGCAGGCTGACCAGGGATTCTGGGCGCAGCGGCTGATCGACCACGGTGTCAGCCCCGGGACCATCTCGCTGCGGAAGATGAGCGCCGACAGCCTGGTCGGCACCTTGCGCGCCCTCACCACCGACGGCAGCTACCGTGCCAACGCCGCTCGCTTGGCGGCGGGCATCGCCCAGGAGGACGGTGCCGGCGCGGCAGTCAAAGCAATCGAAGACCACATGGCCGCACTCGGAAAGGTCTGAGCCGCCGGGAACCGCCACCAGCCAACAGTTTCCACGCCGGCATCACCAACGTCCAGGCCTCATAGAGTTAGGCCCACCCGGCAATGCAGGTCCGGCCCGGTTTCATGCCGGGCCTGACCTGCTTTCGATTCGCCGACTCCACGTTACCCACGGTTTCGATTCGATCTCTCATCGAGTCGTGGAGTCGTGCGGTGTGGCCGACCTACGGGTCGTCCCGCCGAACCTCTCCGGCTTCTGAATGTCCTTGAACCCGGGCAGACGCATGACCGAAGTCGTTCCGACGTCGATCCGTTGCAGGCTCTGCAGGTGAGAATTGATCTGGCGCAGTTGTTTCGAGCCCGTCGTGAAACGACTCGGGGGGCGGGCCTTCGGTCCCGCATCAGCGGGACCTTCCGACCAGAGGGCCGGTGGCTGTGGGGCGATCCTCCGATCGGCGGGCGGGACCCGGCGCAGTCGCCGTTCCACCGGGAAGCCCGAGTGCCGAACGATCACAAGCGGTGGCCAGGTCGGTAGCGGTGACGATCCCGGTGACCCGGCCGGCAGCGTCGACCGCAACGATCGCGTCGAGCTTCGGGCGCAACACGACTCGGGCAGCGGCGTCGGCGAGCAGGGTGTCCTCGGTGACGACTGCCCCAGCGGGCAGCGCGCGGCCGACCGCATCCAACGTCGTATCGGACCGCCGAGCCGGCGTGACCCGCGCGAGATCGGCCCACGCGACGACGTCGACAGGACGGCCGGCGTCGTCGACCACGGGAAAGACGCGGTGTCTGCTGTGTGCCACCGTGGAATTCAGCAGGTCGGTGACTGTCCAGCGAGCGGGTACGACCGACACCGGAGTGCTCATCACATCCCGGATCCGGGTGTCGCCCAGCCGGTGTCGCATCCCGGCGATCGCAAGTTCGCCGTCGGCCGAGGTCTGCAGGAACCAGCCCAGCAGCCCCAGCCACAGCCCGCCGAGTTGCCTGGTCGTGACCATCTCCGCGATGCCGAGCAGGATCAGCCCGACACCGAGCGCCCGCCCGGCTCGCGCGGCGGTGGTCGCCGATCGCAATCGGTCTCCGTTACGCCACCACAGCGCCGCGTGCAGCACCCGGCCGCCGTCGAGCGGTGCCCCGGGCAAAAGATTGAACACCGCCAGCGCGGCGTTCATCACGGACAGCCAGAGCAGGGCCGCGACGACGACACTGCCCGGCGCGGCTGACTGCGCGGCCGCCGCGGCGAGAAAGGCCAGGACCGCGATGCCGAGGCTGGTGAGGGGGCCGGCCAACGCTACCTTCAGTTCGGTCCGCGCATCCGGTGGTTCATCGGTGAGCTCGGACATTCCACCGAGCAGCCACAATATGATGCGGTCGACCCGAACTCCGTTGCGGCTAGCCACGATCGAGTGGGCGAGCTCATGGGTGGCGAGGGCGCCGAGCAGCAGGACGGCGGCGGTCGCTGCTGCTGTCCAGACCGCGATCCGGCTACCGTGCCCGTCGAGGTCGGCCGCCAGCACCACCGTGAACAGCGCCAGTGTGACGAGGACCGACCAGTTGAGTCCGACGCGGATTCCGGCAATGCGTCCCAGTGGGATGGTCCCCCGCAACATATCGTGCTCCTGGATTGTCGCCGTGCCGAACCGGCGGCGGTCGGCGGGCGTTGCTAGTGGGTCGGGCGGGGACACAGGCTGCGCCGGGTCCCGCCGATATCATGTGCGGTGGCACCGACCACGAAGGAGAGACCAAAGCCCCCGGTGGCGATGGCCTTCGTAAGCTCTTCCGAGGGAGACTCCGAAGCGACGCTCGACGCCGACGGCGATATCGGTAGGTATCGCGAAGTTGATGTTCTCCGCGGTGGTGAACACGTTTCCGCCCGCAGCGGCAGCGGCCAGGCCGATCACCCGGCAGCGCCCGCCGACCGTCGGTGCCTGATGACGGTAGGCGGGCGTTGCCCCGGGCGCGACAGTGTCGTGCCACCGCGGCCTGGTCACGGTGTTCGGTCAGCTCTCCTTCGTCTGCTCAGCGGTCTTGCCGGCCTCGGCGGTTCGTTCCGCACGCTGCGCTTTGATGTCCGCCTGCCATTTGTCGAAGTCGGCC
The DNA here is from genome assembly GCF_003696265.1 of Nocardia stercoris. Lineage (GTDB taxonomy): Bacteria > Actinomycetota > Actinomycetes > Mycobacteriales > Mycobacteriaceae > Nocardia > Nocardia stercoris. Next base: position 372,869 of record NZ_RFFH01000007.1, read on the forward strand.
CGCATCACATCGATCTGATGTTCGAGGGCTTCCCTGGTCTCCGACCACCAACTCTGCGCGGCCTCCCGCAGTTCCGCCGTCGTCATTCCGAACTCGTCCCTCTCTCGCTCGAGGGTCGCGCCCAATTCCTTCTGCTGAGCCCGCAGCGCGGCGCGACTCTCTTCCCTCGCAGCGGCTGACGACTCTTCGAACTGCTTGACTCTGGCCGCGAGATCCATCAGCGATTCCGACAACGGTTTCATACTTCTTGCCCTCCAACTATTCGATCCTCGGGGGATCCTCATCATCAAGCGTGGCTTCCCCGCCCAGCTGAACCAAGGGCAGAACGTCCTCTGGTATACCCCGATCGATGCCGATTTCGGCCCGGTCCCAGATGCCGAAGGGCTCTGCACGGAGATCACGGAATGCACGGACCTGGGCGTTCCGTTTCCTCCCTTGCGGGCCGGGTCGAGTCTTGCTGAGGCCTCCGGTATCGGTGCACACAGATGCCGATCCACAGCAGGCCTTCATCGCAGCCCACAGCGCGGCGACGAGACGTCGTATCCGCCGCTGCGGCCCGATCGTCCGGGAGCCCAAGGTAATCAGGAACGGACCCTCGCTGCCGACCAGGTGGCTACATCCCCTCTGCGAGGGGGCCGGATGGCCCTCCCGATATCAGGTTAGGGCGCAACCCTGGAACTCGCGGGCCGTACACCGGCGGCCCGGGCGCCGAAGGAGACCCCGATGAGCAGCACCACCTCGCACTCCAGCTATCACAACCGGCCTGGCGAGAGCCTGGGCGACATTCTCAGCCTTCCCATCGTGTTGTTGTTCCTGGGCGGCGGTCTGTGCGCAGCGCTGGCCCTGGTCACCGCGGCCGAAAGTGCCTACGGGTGGGCGACGCTGGCCGGCATCGGGGCAGCGGTGGGCCTGTTCGGCTCGTTCGCGGTTACCTACGTCGAACACGAAAAGCTGCGCCGCCGCAGCGAGAACCCGTTCCGGCCGCCGTGGGCGACACGATAGGAAAGCGCGGTATGCGGGCGGGCCGAGCGCGGTCCACGCGGACGGCACGCCCATCCCGCCGGATTCGTACTCACTCGAGTTCCACCGGCCCCGCAGCCGTGCCGGGCTGCGACGAATCCTGTTGAAGGGACTGCGGAACACGTCGGTCTCGCTGATGCTCGCATCAGGGGTCCCGGTCCATATCGTCGCCGCCTGGCATGGCCATGGCCCATCGATCTCACTGTCGACCTACAGCGCGGCCCAGCCCGAGGATCTCGTAGGCGTCTGGGGCACCGGTCTACGATCTAGTGTCCATCCGTTCCCGTCTGTCCAGGTCAGAGGTACTCCCACGTCGGGCCTGTCGTCACTCGTCCAGCCAGTATCATCCTGTCTCGGCAGGTTCTTGGCTGGATGAAAACCGCGGCAGGCCTGGTAAAACGACACATCGGGGGCGAGAGACCACCGGTGATCTCGGACCACAGCGCCGACCCGCGGTCGGAATGATGAACCAGCTGCCCGTCGCGCACGTCACGCGTCCAGACCGCGTACTCCAGCGCGCCCAGCACCAATTCGGTGTCGCACCGGTCCGAGCACGCTGGGCCGAGGACTAACCTCGAGCAGTTGGCCGATCTGCTGACCGTCACCGACCTCGAGGTCCGCGGGCCCTACGCGGCGAGCTCGCTGGACTGCAAGGACGTTCGCGCTCAGCATCACTGGGCCGGCGCGCACCGCCGGTACCTGGCCGGACGGCGGTCCTATTCGGAGCCGGGCACCGCATCCCCCGTCGACGTCTCGAGCTGTGCCTTCAGTTCGGACGGCGCGAACGACGTCCGAAGCGGCTGCGTGGACACGACACGCCGCGACGGCGGTGGACCCGCCGGGTCACCGTGGCGGGGCTTGCCAGGCTGGTGCTGCTTGTGCGCGGGGTGGTGTTTTCCGGCGTTGCCGGTCGGCACCGCGATCCGGGACGTGGCCCGCTCGGACGGAGGCGGCGGTGTCCGGTAGGCGGTGACCGGATGCTCAGGCGCCTTCTTGCCCGTGTGGACCGGTTTCTTGCCCGTATGCGCGGGGTGCTTTCCCGTGTGGGCCGGCGGCTTCGCGGTATGAGTCGGCTTCCCACTGTGCACAGGAGTCTTCGCGGTATGAACGGGCGACTTCCCACTGTGCGGCGACTTCGAATTGTGCGTCGGCGGTTTCGCTTTCGCCGCCGCGGGTACCTGGGTCGGCGGTTTCGGCACGACCGGCGGCTTCGGCGACGCCGGCTGGGCATTCGGATCCGGCGCCGTCGGCAACGGCAAACCGTCGGCCAGTCGGCCGACGTCGTGCTCGTAGTCCCGTACCGACCCGATCACGCTGGCGAGAACGTCATCGAGACGGCGATAGAAGTAGTCCTCGGTGACCTTGGACAGCGTCGGGTCGTAGTCGGTCCACACCCAGTGGGCGGAAACCTTCGGACCGACGGACTCCAGTTCACCCGCCAGTGAGTTCACGGCGGTCTGAATGGCACCGAAGTGGGTGTCGTTCGCCAGCGAAACCTGCCCCGCGGTTGCCTGATAGGTCTTGTCGATCGTCTCCCAGTCAGTAGCCTCCTGGCGTTTGGCGGCCAGGTCGTCCTGGAATGCGGTCTGTGCCGCGCCGCTCAGCCCGCTGGTCAGCCCGGCTTCCAGGTGGGCGTGAATATCGGCCAGGCCCTGGCCTTTCAGCCCGTCCTTGACGAACGGCACGACGAGCGGCTGATTCCGGCCCATCATGTCCACCAAGGTCTGCATCTTCCACGAGGTCGCGGCGATGTATGCCTTCAGCGCATCCGAAGCATTGGCGGGCACGGGCAGGATAGGGGTCCAGGTGCCGCCGCCCGCGTGTTTTGCCGGATCCTCCGGCTTCGCGAGGCCGAAGTCGATGGTGCCGAGGAGATTCTTGCCCGGGTCCCGCTTGTTCCCGTCCGGACTGTCCCAGAACCTGAGGGTGCCATCGTTTCCGAGTTGCACGGCGCGAGGTCGAGCGTCACGGGTGAGAACACCGCCTTTGTGATAGTTCTCGTCGCCGCTGTAATTGGAATTGCTGGACCACACCGCATCGGTACCGTCCGGTTTGTTCGAATTGGTGAAATTAGCGTCTGCGTCGTCCCGAGTCGTGTAGAGAGCCAGATTGCCGTCGCGCTGGAATCTGAGCGTTGCTCCTGTATTGCTCTTTCCGTCGACAACGATCGTGTTTCCGTACAGGATCTTGGTATCGCCCTGCGGCCCGGTGACGATCAGACGGCCGTCGTTCTGGAACGACAACCGGTAGAGACCGTTCTGCGATACCAGAGAGTCACCGGGATGCATATCGCCGATACCGGAATCGGCGTCCGACAACGATTGGGTGTCGTCACTGTTGTGTTCCGTATTGAGCAGCGTGTCACCGAGACTCGGGCTGTACTTGTCGTTCGGCGATACGGAGGTTGCCGAACCATCGCCCTGCGCGGCATCGCTCACGATTCCACCACTGCGCCCGGCATCCCGCCCTGGTCGTCGCCCACGAACGTGACCCCCACATCGAAGCAGTTCCCACCGGCGGTGGCGTGCCGATCGGCCAGATCGCACAAAGCGGGCTGCCGCACGCCGACATAGTATTGATGCACGCGCAGCGCCATGGAATAGGCGGCCTTACCGTACATGGCCTCGAAGTTTCGCAGGAAGTCGGCGGGCGGTGCCGCCCATTCCCGAATACCGGACGCAACCGTGTGGTGGTGTCTGCCCATCTGGTGCCACCATTCCGGATCGACATTCAGCGATTCCATCATCGCCCCCTTCGAAGAATATCGAATCGAGGCATGCAGTCGGCGATGTGACGCGTCCCACAGCCTCGGCTGATGGCGCTAAGGGTACGCCGCGGCGGAATTACCCCGAGGTCCCCCTGTTCCCAATCTCGAGGAGTTCCCAGCCCCGGAGTCGGAATCGGCTCACAGCTTATTCACAGTCAAGTATTCGAAGCATTCGATCGTGCCGCCCTGCTCGGTGTGCGGGTGCCCCCGCATCAGCTCATGGAGGGCCTCGGCATTGTCGGCCTGCATGATCGAGAAGCCGCCGATTCCGGGTTCGGCGCCGGGCGAGGCGGGCACCAGCGGCGAGCCGAGGTCGACGATGGCATGGCCGACGCGGCCCACCCAATCCATCCAGGCCTGCATCGGCGCCAGAATGTCCGCCGACGACGGGATGCGGCGGTCTTCGAGTGTCTCGATCTCCACGAGCCAGCCATCCTCGATGGGTTCCACGCTGGTGACGCCCTGGACGTCCTTCGAAGTCAGACGCACAAGGCGTTCCACCGCTACTGCGGCCGCGCGCTCTGCGGTCAGCGCCGGCTGTTCGTCCGACGCCGGACCAGCGTCTTCGGAATCGTCCGAAACGGTATCGCGCGCCACGTCGTCACTCCTTCCGGTCTATCGCCAGTCTTTCTCGGAGCTGGTCATGCGATCCAAGACAGCTTGCTGCGCTTCCTGGGCCTCTTCCGGGGACAGGTCGCCGGTCGCCGCGGCGCGGTCGATCTCCTCGAGCTCGCTCCGCAGCGCCTGGGGACTACGCAACTGCTGTTCGACCTCATCTTGGATCAGTTCGCTCACCCAGATCACGCCACGAACCGGTGCGATGGGCAAGGAGAATATCCAGGCGAACAGACCCATATCTCACTCCTCGGGGACTCGCTTCGTGACGAAGTCGTAGGCCGCCATCGGGCCGAGCAGGTCCAGTTCCACCCGGCCGTCCCAGTCCGCCATGAGCTGGCGCAATGCTTCTTCCAGCTCATTTCGGCGGGCCGATTCGACCAGCACCGCGAGATGGACGGCGTCCTCCTCATTGCTCGGTTCGCGCTGGTTGACCAGCGCTTCGAGTTTTTCGAGTTCGGAGATCACCGTGGCGGTATCCTGGGCTCGCTTGGCCTCGATAGCCTGATTGATCAGCTCACCCAACGCGATTCGCGCATTGCGGGTGGCATCCTCCGGTTTGCCGTGGATTTCGTCCTTGAGGCGGTCGGCTTCGGCGTTCTCGTCGAGCAGTTCCCGCAAGATCGCGTCCTCGACATAGCGCATCGGCTTCGTAGAAGTGGTTGATGCGCACCACCTTAAGGTCCAAACTTCCGCCACTTCGGTCGAATACCATTGCTTCGCCGATCCTGGGTAGCGGGTCCGGAGCAACGTCGAAGTAGACGCTGCCGACATCATCTACCCAGCCTTCCGTCGGCGATTTCCGTGTCACGTTGAGTGAATACCCCGTTTCCGGGCAATGCGTTCGGTGCTATTCATAATGGGATTCTTCTCCCGTGTGGTCGGTGTGGATTCCGGCGAGCATCGACTCGACCTAGGTGTACTGACCTGAGAGGTTAGGAACGCGGCTGGCTGGCGGGTGTCCACCGAGTGCGGTGTGGCCGCGGTGGTGATTGTAAGTGTGCAGCCACTCGGCGAATGTGGCCCGACGCTCGGCCTCTGACCG
>NZ_RFFH01000008.1 GCF_003696265.1 Nocardia stercoris
GCAAGATCGGTGACCGGCTCATCGCCTACCTCGACCCCGACGGCACACTCTCCAGCGACACCGACCGCAACCGCCGACGCGGCATCACCATCGGCCGACAAGGCACCGACGGACTCTCCCCGATCTCGGGCCTGATCACCCCGCAACTGCGGGCATTCCTGGATCCGTTGCTGGGCAAATACTCCCGGCCCGGCGTCGCCAACCCCGACGACGCCGCCTCATCATTCACCGACCCCGACACGGTCGACCCTGAAACCTTGCGTGCCGCAGCCGAACGCGACGACCGCACCGCACCCCAGCGCACCCACGACGCCATCCGGGCCCTGCTGGAATGGGGAATCGTCACCGACCGGCTCGGCTCACACCGCGGCCTGCCCATCACCTGCATCCTCACCATCAACGTCGAGGACGTGGAGAACGAGACCGGAGTCGCGAACACCGCCACCGGCGGGACCGTCCCGATCAAAGACGCACTGGCACTAGCCGAGCGATCCCGCCCGTTCCTCGCGGTCTTCGACCATAGCGGCCTCCCACTGCATATGGGACGCACCAAACGCCTCGCCTCACCCGCACAACGCTTGGCGTTGACCGCATCCCTACGCGGCTGCACCCGCCCGGGCTGCGACGCGCCCGCCAGCATGTGCGCGATCCACCACGTGAGCGAGTGGGCCGACGGCGGCTCGACCGACATCGAGAACCTGGTACTCGCCTGCGATCACTGCCACGCCCGAGTCGACGGCACCGAACAAGGTTGGCGGACAGTCACTCTCGGCCCCGAAACCCGATACCCCGGCCGAGTCGGCTGGATCGCACCTCGGTCGTGGGACCCCGACCAAACCCCGAGAGTCAATCACCGTCACCATCCGGACCAACTACTCGCCGAAATCCTGCGCCGGACAGCACCGTCGACCGCACCGGCCGGGTCGTCGGATGCCGGATCCGGTCCGGTATTCCGAGGAGTCCTGCGCTGGACAGCACCGTCGACCGCACCGGCCGGGCCGTCGGATGCCGGATCCGGTCCGGTGTACCGAGGAGTCCTGAGGCGGACAACGCCGTCGACCGCACCGGTCGGGCCGTCGGATGTCGGATGCGGTCCGGCGCACCGAGTGCAACGCCTCGGCCGAGCCGATGTGCGGTGTGCCCAGTCGGCTGGACAGGGTGCGCAGCATGGCGTTCGCGTCGGTGGCGGTGCCGACGGTCGAGCGCTGGTCGCCGGCCGTCCGCTGCTGGTCGCCGCCCCTCCGGTGTTGGTCGCCGACCTTTGCGCGAGCCCGTCGGGACTGCTGCGTGATCGGATGCGTTGGGGGCGAACCGAATCCGAGCTCAGTCGGCGCGCGTCAGCGTGATCACCGGAATCTCCCAGCTCACCTTCGCCTGGAAATCGGTGACCGCCGGAAACTTCTCGACCAACTCGTCCCACAGCCGCTGCCGCTCACTCGCGGAGGCGAACTCGGCGGTGGCCGTGTAGGTTTCGGTGCCGACCTCCACCGTCGCCGCCGGATTCGCGCGCAGGTTGTAGTACCAGCCTGGCCGGTTCCCGCGGCCACCGTTGGCGGCGAAGACCACCAGATTCGCGCCGGCGCGATGGAATGCCAGCGGCCAAGTGCGCGGCTCACCCGACTTCGCCCCGATCGTGGTCAGCAGCAACAGTTCATAGTCCGTGAACTGCTGCACCCGCCCCTCGTTCGCGCGGAACTCGTCGATGATCCGCCGGTTCAGGGCACGCCGTTCGTCGTCGCTCATGACACCTCGAACGGTGGCGGGCGGCACTTCTATTCCGGCCGGCACCCGCCGTCGGGCCCAACGCGGCCCATCGGACCGTTGTCTTCGCGCTGTGGACGAGTGACCGTCAGGCCTGACCCGGTATAGCGCAGCTGGGATAGGGTGCGAAGGCGAGGGGAACCGGACGTGAAGCCGGTGCGTCGAAGAAAGTACGAGGCTGGACGGGAGGGATCATGGCGTCGGTCGATGTCGGGCAGGCGGCCGCCGGGTCGCTGTATCAGCAGGCCCAGTCGGGCACGTTCGTGATGGACCTGGACGCGGCGCAGCGCTGCGCGCAGCATTTCCAGACGTTCGCGGAGTCGTTGGACAAGTACATTCAGATGGCTCGCGACCTCGTCTTCGTGGATGGGTTCGGGACGCTGGACTCCGCGAAGGACCTTCAATCGGGGTTCGCGCGCAAGGCCGGGGAGTTGGTGAACACGCTTCTCGGTATGCAGGAGGCTGGGTATCAGATGGCGGCTGCGTATCTCGAGGCAGCGAACCAGACCAGCCAAGCCGACAGTGCATTGACGAAAATGATCAATGCCAAGAATCAGGAGATATCGTTGTGACCGCCGCAAGATCTCTCAGGCTTCCGGCATACGCTTCGCTGGCTGTTGCCGCTGGCTTGCTGGCTGCATGCGGCCAAGGGAGTTCGGGCACTCAGGACACGCCGAGCGCCGCAGCTAGTGCTTCTTCGACTCCCAGCTCCCCGTTTCCGACCCTGACTCAGAAGTATCTGCAGCCACCGGCCGGATTCAACCAGGGCAAGTCTCCTGACCGCCAAGATGTGGTCTTCGACCCGTGTACCTGGATTCCAGACTCAGAAATTAAGGCAGCAGGGTTCGATCCAGCCTCTCGGGAACGTGGAGAGGATAGTCCGGGTAGATACACGTTTCTCCTCTGCTACTTCAAGAATGGTAGTGGGCGGCTGAGTATCCTGTCGGGCAATGTGACCATGAGCGAGGCCGAGAACAAGTATGCGGGCCGTACAGTGCCCATGACGGTCAACGGTCGTTCCGCTCTCGAATTGTCCGGCGAGATGGGATCGAATCGGTGTGACGTTCTGTTCCAGACCAAGGCCGGCTATGTCCAAGTGGGAATGAATCTCAACGCAGACACGGCGGTCAAAGGAGTGAAGGCATGCGACGGTCTCGACAAGGTTGCGGAAGCGATCGAACCCTCGGTCGGTAAGGACAACTGATCGTGGCCCCGGATCCGCTGTCGATCGCTCAGCAGGCCAAGATCGGCGCCGATACGCAGGCGGCGAAGCTGTCTTACAAGGACACCGACCCGTCCTACATCCAGAACAAGGAGAGCTTCGACAGCGCGCACTACGACTACATCGTCGGTGGCGTGAACTCCATGGATCCGCAGCATCTGCACTCCACCGCCAAGGCCTGGCGTGACATTGCCGGTGCCGTGAACGGGGCGATCACCGGCCTGCATATGTCAGTGGAGCACGAGCTGCAGTCGCTGCAAGGGAAGGCCGCTTCCGCCGCCGCGGCCGCGAAAGCGACTTTCGTCAGCCAGGTTACGGATGCTCATGTGGTGATGCTCGATGTTGCGCAGCGGATCTCGTCTACCGCCTACGGTGCCGAGGCGGTGCGTACCGCGGTCCAGGGGGCACAGGGCGATATCGTCACCACAGCTGTGCCATTGACGATGGGGGGTATCACGTTCCCCGGTGTGCCGGATCCCAGCTCGCTGTCCACCGACCAGTCGAAGGCGGTGCAGGAGACGGTGGCGGCGATGAACAACATCTACAAGCCGATCTTCGATCCCGCCGGCGACGGCGTGCCCACGTTCGTGCCGGTCAGCAAGCCGGGTGGTCCGGGCTCGGGGATTCCCGGCGGGCCCAGCGGGCCGGGTAATCCGGGGTCGCCGAGCAACACCGGTGACCCGAACAGCCCTGGGACCCAGAACAATCCGGGTTCGCCGACCGGTGATCCTGCGACCACTACCGGCCCGGCGGGATTGTCGCCCTCGAATACCGCGCCCGCGAACCCCCAGAACCAGAATCCGCTCGGTACGCAGACCGCGCCTGCCGGAGTGGCTCCCGCGGGCGTGCTACCGGATCTGCCCGGATTGCCTTCGTCTACCGGCAGTCCCGCCGGCCCGGGTGGTCCCGGTATCGGTATTCCGGGTGGTCCGGGCGGGAATGTGCCGGGTGGTCCCGGCGGGAGTGTTCCGGGCGGTCCCGGATCCACGGTGAACGGTGTGGTGACCGCTGGACCGCGTGGAACGGCGGGGACAGCCGGACTTCCCGGCGGGATGTCGCCCGGTGCGGGAGGCAAGGGGAAGGGCGAAGAGGAAGACGGCGAACATCTTTCGCCCGATTACCTGGTGATGGACCGCTCCGACGAGCTGATCGGCCGCGTGGACGGCACCGTACCGCAAGCCATCGGTGCCAACGTGCCCGCGGCCTCGAATCAGGTGCCGCCTGGGCCACGGGGTGGCGGTCAGCGTGTTCCGCCCGCCGGGCCCAGGCCGTTTTGATGCGGGAGTTCACCCCCGACGAGTTCCTGCACGTGTGGTCCGAGACCGGACTCGATCGCTATCCGGCGCCGCTGGTGCTGCGGGGATCAACTCCGCTGCAAGCGGATCGGGATCGGCTCGCCGCCGAACTGCATACCCGGCTGCCGCTCGGCGGCGACCCGGACCTGACCCGCATCCTGCGCGCGGCCGCCGACCCCGACAGCGTGGTCACCCTCACCGGGCACACCGCGCGGCCGATGCGGGTGTACGCCGCGGTGACGGCCGGGTTCGGCGTGGTTCTCGCGCAACGCTCCACGGCGGATCCGGTGTACGGCGGCAACGTCCTCGTCGAAACCGGCCCGGCCGGAATCATTCCGAAGATCTTCACCACCATCGCGGGCGGTCCGGTCCGCGCCGGCCGCGGCGCCGCCCTGGTCGAGAACGTGGACCGCATGCGTGCCGAGGAGGAAGCCGGCTGGGCCGGCATCCGCGAGACCACGGGGCAGCGCATGCGCCGCCTGATTACCGGCCCCCGGGACGGCCTGGGCTGTGTCGAGGTCCGCCACCGCGTCCGCAGCGAACATCCCCACACCACATTGCAACTCCACTGGATCGACGTCCCCGGCGACGGCCGCTACACCCTCCGCGCCCTCCACCACGAACTCCACGTCACACCCTGCGACGAACCCACCCTGCGACGCGAGATCGCCCGCTTGATCCACGACGAGCCGGAACCGGACTGGTGAACCGCTGTCCGGCTGTCCTATTCGATCTGATACCGCGACCCAGGCGGCTCTGAATTCGCGACATAGCAGGTTATGTCCCCATGCGTATTCGGCTGGAAATATTGCTGCCCAAGGAATTCGGGGCTTGCGATTTCGGCGAAGTCGTTCTTCGGCGGCTGGATTCCTGTGAAAGGGCAGGCCACGGCGATGATTCGGAGGTGCCGTGAATCCTTTTTTCTGCGCAGTCGATTCGATCTCGAGAGTGTGCTCGAAATTCCGATTCGATCGACCGGTCGGTCAATTCGAGCCGTGCCATCCGGATATTCACCGGTTCTCGGCGAATTCGAACTCGAATGGCGCCGTCCGGCTGTTACATTCTGTCCGCCGAATCGGCTTGCTACACAGAGAGATAGAACATGACGAAGATGATCGGCCGGCGCGCGGGCGTCGCGGCCGCAATGGGGATCGTGGCGGCCGCATCCATTGCGGTGGTCACCCCGACCGCCACCGCGGCCACCGCCGCCCCCTGCGCGTACTTCCCCGACACGACCTTCACCGTGGGCGGAACGTACACGATGACCGTGCCGATCCCGCAAACCGCCGTCGGCACCACCGTCGACTTCTACGACGACGGAACCATCTTCCAATCCGACCCCAACGTCCAGGGTTCCACCGCCACCGCGACGTGGAAACCGACCTACGTGGGCGACCACAGCGTTGCCTTCGGCAACAGCGCTTACCCCGGCGATATCTGCTTCATCACCGTAGCCGCCGCCCCCACCGGCCCCGGCAGCTCGATCACCGACCTGGTGGGCGGCCTTTCCGGCGTACTGCAGGCGATTTCCGGCCTGCTGTAACACTTCCCGGCCGCAGTACGCGATATCGGCCGCTACTCCGGCACGCTCTTGTCCATCAGCATCTGTGTGAAGAACTCGTAGATCAACGCCGACTGGAATGCCAGCTGCTTGTTGTCGGCCGCGCCGCCGTGGCCGCCCTCGATGTTCTCGTGGTACCAGACGGTGTGGCCCTCGGATTCGAGTAGTGCGGTCATCTTGCGGGCGTGGCCCGGGTGCACGCGGTCGTCGCGGGTGGAGGTCATGATCAGGATGGGCGGGTATTCCGCTGTGGCGCTGGTGTTCTGGTAGGGGGAGTATTCCGAGATGTAGGCCCATTCCTCGGGCTTGTCCGGGTCGCCGTACTCGGCGATCCAGGACGCGCCGGCCAGCAGCAGGTGGTAGCGCTTCATGTCGAGCAGCGGGACCTGACAGACCAGGGCGCCGAACAGGTGCGGGTAGCGGGTCAGCATGACGCCCATCAGCAGGCCGCCGTTGCTGCCGCCGACCGCGCCGAGCTGCGCGGGCGTGGTGATGCCGCGGTCGACCAGGTCACGGGCGATGGCGGCGAAATCCTCGTACACCTTGTGTCGGTCGGCCTTCTGGGCCTGGGTGTGCCACTGCGGGCCGTACTCCCCGCCGCCGCGGATATTGGTCATCACCCAGGTGCCGCCGCGTTCCAGCCAGCTCATGCCGGTGACGCCGGCGTAGGTGGGGGTTCGGGAGATCTCGAAGCCGCCGTACCCCGACATCACCGTCGGGCCGGGCGTGCCGATCCGATCCTGGTGCCGGATAACGAAATACGGCACCATCGTGCCGTCATCGGAACGGGCGAAGAACTGTTCGGTGCGGATGCCGTCGGTGTCGAAGAAGCCGGGAGCCTGCTTGAGCAGTCGGACGGGCTTGCCGATCGTGCCTTCGAGCAGCGTGGCCGGCGTGGTGAAACCGGATGTGCTGAGCATGAAGTCGTCACCGCCGTCGATCTTGTCGAGGTTGGTGACACCGGTGGTCGCCATGGCGGGCGTGTCGGCGAGCGGTTCCCGGGTCCAGCCGTCGGGGCCCGGGGTGAGGACGTGCAGGCGGGTCTGGACGTCCTGCAGGGTGGACACGATCAGATGGTGTTCCGACCAGTTGTAGTCGTGCAGCGAGGTGTGCGGGTCGGGCGCGAACAGGACATCGAAATCGCGGCCACCGGCGAGAAATTCGTCGAAATCGATCGCCAGCAGCGTGTCGGCCGGATAGGTGTTGCCGCCGGTCGTCCACTCCGACTTGAGATGGATCAGCAACCACTCGTGGTGCCAGGATTCGTCGGAGTCGGTGGGGGATTCGAGGTAGGTCAGGCTGCCGTCCGGGGCGAGCAGGTACACCTGCTCGTTGAAGAAGTCGGTGGCCCGGGTGAAGTAGTGCCGTTCGAAACCGGGGGTGCGGTCGTAGCCGCAGCCGACGGACACGTCGCTCGCCTCGCCCTCGAACACGGTCTCGGCCGCCTCCAACGGGGTGCCGCGGCGCCAGCGCTTCGCGATTCGCGTGTACCCGGAGTCGGTGAGCGAACCGGGACCGAAATCCGTTCCGACGTAGACGGTGTCGATATCGATCCAGCGCATCCAGTTCTTCGCTTCGGACAGTTCGAAACCGCCCGCCGCCGCCGGGATGAATTCGCGCTTCTCCAGATCGAATTCGCGCACCACGGTGGCGTCGGCTCCGCCGCGCGAGAGGCTGATCAGCGCCCGCGACTGTGCGGGCCGCAGCACGGCCGCACCCGACCACACCCAGTTCTCGCTCTCCGCGGCCGACAGCGCGTCCAGGTCGAGCAACACGTCCCATTCGGGGTTCTCGGTGCGGTACTGCTCGAACGTGGTCCGGCGCCAGATGCCCTTCGGGTGGGCGGCGTCGCGCCAGAAGTTGTACAGCCAGGTGTCGCGCCGGGTGGGATACGGGATGCGCGCATCGGTGTCGAACATGTCGAGGATGCGGTGCTCCAGCGCGCTGAACCGGTCGGTGGCGGCGAACCGTTCGTGTACCACTTCGTTGCGCTCACGCGCCCAGCTCAACGGCGCGTCGCCGGTCACGTCCTCGAGCCAGAGGTAGGGGTCGCTGTGCTGCGCTTCGCCGGTCATAGCGCCATTGTTGCAGCGGGCCGCCGCCCGGCACGAGGGTTGTTCGCCAGCCGCACAGCAACCGTCTCGACAACCCCGCTTCCCGCACACGGGAACAGGACGCGCGGTGAGGTCGGACGACCGGTCGGTCTGGTTGGTCACAGTGCGCTGCGCCCGCCCCGCGCCGACGCCCACGCGCTAGGCTGCATTGCGTGACTTCCCACTACGATGTCGTCGTTCTCGGCGCTGGTCCCGGCGGTTATGTCGCCGCGATCCGGGCCGCTCAACTCGGCTTGCGAACAGCGATTGTCGAGCAGAAATACTGGGGTGGTGTGTGCCTGAACGTGGGCTGCATCCCGTCCAAGGCCCTGCTGCGTAATGCCGAGCTGGCCCATATTTTCAACAAGGAGGCCCGGACCTTCGGGATCTCGGGTGAGGTGACCTTCGATTTCGGCGCGGCATTCGACCGCAGCCGCAAGGTCGCCGACGGGCGCGTCAAGGGCGTCCACTTCCTGATGAAGAAGAACAAGATCGACGAGTTCGACGGGAAGGGCACGTTCACCGACGACCACACCCTGTCGGTCGCGCTGAGCAACGGCGGCAGCGAAACGATCACCTTCGACAACTGCATCATCGCGACCGGCACCGAGACCAAGCTGCTGCCGGGCACGTCGCTGTCGGCGAACGTGGTCACCTACGAGGAGCAGATCCTCACCCGCGAGCTGCCGGGCTCGATCCTGATCGTCGGCGCCGGCGCCATCGGCATGGAGTTCGCGTACGTGCTCGCCAACTACGGCGTCGACGTGCGGATCGTCGAGTTCCTCGACCGGGCGCTGCCGAACGAGGACGTGGACGTCTCCAAGGAGATCACCAAGCAGTACAAGAAGCTCGGCATCCCGATCACCACCGGTGCGGCCGTGCAGTCCATCGAGGACAACGGCGCCAAGGTGACGGTCAGCATCAAGGACAACAAGTCCGGTGCGATCGAGACCGTCGTGGTGGACAAGGTGCTGCAGGCCGTCGGCTTCGCGCCGCGGGTGCAGGGCTACGGCCTGGAGAACACCGGCGTGCAGCTCACCGAGCGCGGCGCCATCGCCATCGACGACTTCATGCGCACCAACGTGCCGCACATCTACGCCATCGGTGACGTCACCGCCAAGCTGCAGCTGGCGCACGTCGCGGAGGCGCAGGGGGTGGTCGCCGCCGAGACCATCGGTGGCGCCGAGACCATGCCGCTGGGCGACTACCGGATGATGCCGCGCGCCACCTTCTGCCAGCCGCAGGTCGCGTCCTTCGGTCTCACCGAGGAGCAGGCCCGCGCCGAGGGTTACGACGTGAAGGTCGCGACCTTCCCGTTCACCGCCAACGGCAAGGCGCACGGCCTGGCCGACCCGACCGGTTTCGTGAAGCTGATCTCGGACAACAAGTACGGCGAACTCATCGGCGGCCACCTGATCGGCCCCGACGTCTCCGAGCTGCTGCCCGAGCTGACCCTGGCCCAGAAGTGGGACCTGACGGTCAACGAACTGGCCCGCAACGTGCATACCCACCCGACCCTGTCGGAGGCGCTGCAGGAAGCCATCCACGGCCTCGCCGGCCACATGATCAACTTCTGACGCCGCATCGCGCTACGCCGACGCCCCCGGTCCACACCGGGGGCGTCGGCGTTTCCGCGCTGGGTCAGCGCGGTCCGGTGACCACGTCGACGGTCGACTCGATGCGGCGGATCCGGCCCGCCTCGACGGTGAGGACCATGATCGCGACCGGCACCCGATCGCGGAACACGAGCACGGCGGGACGGTCGCAGGCCGGGTGCGAGACCAGGACTGTGCCTGGGCCGCACCAGAGCAGCAGGTTGGCGGCCATGGCGTCGGGGCCGGTCGTGCGGAGGTCGGGCAGGCCGGAAACGGGCGGGAAGGTGGCCAGGCCCCAGGCGTCGGCGTGCAGCAGGGTGATCAGGGTGGCGATATCGCCGCCTGCGCAGGCGGCGATGAAGTGTTCGGTGATCTCGCGGTGGCGGTCGGTGGCCGGCGGCAGTGCGCCCGCCGTGGTGACCTTCTGCCGGGCGCGGCGGGCGAGCTGGCGGCAGGTGCCGGCCGGTTTGCCGAGGGTCTCGGCGATCGCGTCGAACGGCTGGGCGAAGATGTCGTGCAGGACGAACGCCACCCGTTCGGGCGGGGACAGCCGGTCCAGGACCACGGCGAGGGCGAGCCGGATCTCCTCGTCCAGGGTGACCCGGTCCGCCGGATCGACGGCCCGGGTGTGCGCCACCGGGATCGCTGCGGCGAAATCGTCCGGGTCGGAGGATCTTTCGCGACGCACGCGGGCGCTGCGCAGGTGGTCCAGGCACAGGCGGCCGGTGACCACGGTGAGCCAGGCGCGCTCGTCGTCGACGTCGGTGGCAGCGGCCAAGCGGACGAACGCCTCCTGGACCACATCCTCGGCGGCGCCGATATCGCTGAGCATGCGGAAGGCGAGGTCGATCAGGTGGGGCCGATGTGCCCGCCAGCCGGCGGTGACGTCGCGGGGCATGTCCATATGGTTCAGGACGAGACGGGGACCCGAAAAGTTACCGGTTCCGGTAACTTTCCCGGCCGCCGTCCCGTCCTCGAGGTATGACACGCAACAGCTTTCGCCTTCGCATCGTGCTCGCACTGGTCGCGGCCGGGCTCGGGATCACTCCCGCGACCGGGGCTGCGGCGCCCGCCGACGACACCGCCCGCTACCTGGGCACCTGGAACTATGACCTGCCCGCCGGTGCGACCGGCACGGCCGATCTGAGCATCGGCCCGATCATGCTGCATTTCCCGCAGATCGGGACGGTGACCTTCAGCCCGGGTGCCGACGGGGTGATCCTCGGACACACCGATCAGGGCTGTACCTGGCGCTTTCGGAACGTGGGCGACGCGCTGGAACTGGCGTCGACGGACCAGTACTGCTTCAACTCCTACATCGGCTCGGGGTACAACATCGACCGGTGGCGGGT
Source organism: Nocardia stercoris (assembly GCF_003696265.1). Taxonomy (GTDB): domain Bacteria; phylum Actinomycetota; class Actinomycetes; order Mycobacteriales; family Mycobacteriaceae; genus Nocardia; species Nocardia stercoris. The sequence continues at coordinate 10,880 of NZ_RFFH01000008.1, forward strand.
GCAGGTGGACCGGGATACCGAACGGGAAACCTTGCACGCCAACAGCTACCAGCTCGGCGTGACATTGCCGTTCCAGCTCACCGATGCCCGCCGCACCCGGGCCGCTGCGGCGACGCGGGCGGAAACGTTGCAGAACTTCAGCGGCAGTTGGCAATTCGATCCGGCGGCGTCGGGCTTCACGAATCGGGAACAGGTGAACGTCGCGACTCTCGCACCGGGAGTGGGACTGCCGGTTCCGATTCCGGCCAGCAGCACGGTGGATTACCGTCCGGGGGAAGGGGATTCGATCGTCGCCCGGACCGATGACGGCTGCGAGTGGGTGCTCGAGGCGCACGGCAGTACCGCCGAGCTGGCCGGAGGTGCTCAGACCTGTGCGACGCCGACCGGGCCGCTGACCCGCAGCCTCTGGGCGATCGCGAGTGACGGGCTGCGGCAGGTCACGATCATGGCCGGGACTCGGCAGGACGGTGACGCATTCCTGCTCACCGACGGTGCGCTGGTGCCGCGGTGATCGACAACGAAAGCTGCTCAGTGGCCAGTAAACCGTTGCTTCTGTTCTACGCCGTCGCTGTTTACCGTTCCTGCGGTGAGTAGGCATCCACATACCCGGCCGATGTGCACGCTTCGCCGGCCCGCAGGAACGTCGTCGGCGCTACCGCGCTATATCCCCGCGGGCGCGTTCCTGGGCAGGCTCACTCACGGTGGTAGGCGGCCTGGGCGGCGCGGACGGTGTCCATACTCGTCTCGAGGGTGACGATCAGGGCCTCGAGGTGTTCGGCCACGCGAGCGCCGAGTTCGGTGAGGGTGTACTCCACCTTCGGTGGAATGGTCTGCTGCACCTCGCGGTGGACCATGCCGTCGCGTTCGAGGGATTGCAGGGTCTGCGAGAGCATGCGTTCGCTGACGCCGTCGACGCGGCGGCGCAGGGCGGCGAAACGGTAGGGGCCCTCGCGGAGTGCGACCAGGGCGAGGACGCCCCAGCGGCCGGTGATGTCCTGCAGGACCGGGCGGGAGGTGCAGTCGCGGGCGAAGACGTCGGCCTCGAGCGTCGGGTCGGTGCTCGCGGCGGGCCGGGTGTCCATGACGTGATCCTACGTTCTGTTCGTGGTTCCGGAATATATGGTACTAACAAATAGTTAGTGCTGGATGTTCCGTACACATATAGAGCTGGAGGTAGTCGTGACCATTGCCGTAACCGGTGCCGGTGGACAGTTGGGTCGTCTCGTCGTCGAGGCATTGCTGGCGCGCGAGGCCGGGCCGATCGTCGCGATCGTGCGCGACCCCGCGAAGGTCGCCGACCTCGCGGCCCGCGGCGTCGAGGTCCGCCGGGCGTCCTACGACGATCCCGCCGCGCTCGACGCCGCGCTCACCGGCGTGAACCGGGTGCTGCTCATCTCGGGCAACGAGTTCGGGGAGCGAGTTCGCCAGCACACCAACCTGATTCGCGCCGCCGAGCGGGCCGGCGCGGAGCTGCTGGTGTACACCAGCATTCCGCGGGCGCAGGACAACCCGATGATCCTGGCCCAGGAGCACACCGGCACCGAGGCCGTACTCGCGGAATCGTCGGTGCCGCACACGATTCTGCGCAACAGCTGGTACTGGGAGAACTGGCTGCCCGGTCTGGCCGCCACGATCGAATCCGGGGCGCTGTACGGCGCCGCCGGCGAAGGGCGGGTGGCGGGGGCGTCCCGTGCCGACTACGCCGAGGCGGCCGCGGTGGTGCTGACCACCGACGGGCACGCCGGGCAGGTGTACGAGCTCGGTGGTGAGGCACTGACGTATGCCGAACTGGCGCAGGCGATCTCGACGGTATCGGGAAAGCCGGTCAGTTATCGGGAGGTCTCCGAGGACGACCACGCCGCGGCGCTCGAGGCACACGGCCTGCATGCCCCACACGCCCGGGCACTCGCCGATTCGGACACCGGGATCGCCAACGGCTACTTGCATGTGACGTCCGGCGATCTGCAGAAGCTGCTGGGTCACCCGGCCACGGCGGCGATCGAGGTGTTCCGGGCCGCCCTCGCCGCGGCGTGATTCAGCGATCCGATTCGATCCGCAGGGTCGTGATGGTGCTGGCCAGCCCCTCGTACTGGTTGGCCAGCAGCACGATCTCGATCAGGCGCGCCTCGTCGTAGTGCTCGGCCAGCGCCGACCAGGTGGCGTCGTCGAGGTCGCGGGTGGTGACGATCGCGTCCACGGCGGTCAGCAGGGCGCGTTCCTTGGGCGACCAGCCCGGGGCATCGGGCCCCTGGCGTAGTCGCTCCAGGATCTCGGCGGTCACTCCGGCGCGGCGGCCGAGCCGGATGTGGTGCTGAGTCTCGTATTCGCATTGCCGCAGGTGGGCAACCCGCAGGATCACCAGCTCGGACTCGTAGCGCGACAGCCGGCCGCCGGGCATCAACTTGCCCGAGTAGTGCAGCCAGCCGCGGAACAGTCCACCGGTGCGGCCCAGCGTGCTGAACAGATGGACATCCGAGGTGCCGGCGGCCCGGGAAAGGACCTGCCAGACCACCCAGTTGACCGGCCCCAGCTCACGGAACCGGCCGGGGGCGATGCGGGGTGCTGTCGATGCCATGCCGTCACGCTAACAGGGCCCGGGTGCACGGGCGCCGGATCGACCTGCGGTACGGCTGTGCCCGGGCCGGTCAGTCCCGCAGTGCCTGACCGAGGCGAGTCAGTGAGCGGGCTTCGCGGGCTCGGGCGAGGATATGGGCGCGCGAGTGGGAGATGTGGGCGAGCAGGGCCGGTCGCGCGAGGTCCAGGTCGCCGGCCAGCAAGTGCTGCAGCAGTTGCACGTGAGCGGCGGTCATCGCCGCAACCCGGACCTCCGAGGGCGGATCCAGGCCGCGGATCGGCCGGATCCGCAGGTGGACGTCGTCGAGCGCGGTGGCCAGCGCGGAGTTGCCGGCCGCACCGAGCACCGCGGTGTGGAACTGCTCGTCGGCGGTGATCAGCGCCGCGTCGGGGGCGGGCAGATCCCGGCGCCAGCGTTGCCAGATTTCGAGCTGCTGTTCGAGCACCGCGCGGTGGTAGCGCCGCTCGGGCTCCGCATGGACGCGCTGAATGCCCTGCATTTCCAGGATTATTCGCAACTCGAACAGTTCGTCGAGCTCCTCCAGGGTGGGCCGGCGCGGATACAGCCCGTCCGGATGCCGCTCCACGGTGCCGTCGGCGACCAGCCGGGCCAGGGCCTCCCGCACCGGAGTGCGGGAGACACCGTAGGCCCGGGCCAGCGGTTCCTCGGCCAGCCGTTCGGTCGGCGTCAGCTCCCCGGCCGCGAGGTCGCGCCGCAGCGCGCGATAGACCTGCTCGCCCAACGAGATACGCCCCTGCCGCGCCATCTCGGCACCGATCAGATCGCCATGGCCGAACGCACCGCGGACTCGGCCTGCGCCCCGCCGGACCCCGACGAGGTGATCCGGCCCGACCGCAGCACGTGATACTGCTGCGCGGCCTGCAGCGCGAACCCGATGTGCTGCTCCACCAGCAGTACGCTCAACCCGCCGCCCGCGGCGAGTTCCATGATGGTGCGCTCGATCTCGGCGACCACTGACGGCTGGATGCCCTCGGTGGGTTCGTCGAGGATCAGCAGCGAGGGCTCGGTGATCAGGGCGCGTGCGATCGCCAGCTGCTGGCGCTGACCACCCGACAGCAGACCGGCCTTGCGGGACAACAGGTCCCGCAGCGCCGGGAAAAGATCCAGCGCCTTGTCGATCTGGGCCGCGCCGCCGCGCCGGCCGTCCGCCACCAGCTGCAGGTTCTCGGCCGCGGTCAGCTGCGGAAAACACTGCTGCCCCTGCGGAACGTAGGCGATGCCGCGCCGAACTCGTTTGGACGGAGCGAGTTTGGTGATCGTCTCGCCCCGGAATCGGATCGTGCCCGAGCGCACCGGCAGCAGGCCCACCGCGGCGCGCAGCAGCGTGGTCTTCCCCGCGCCGTTGGTGCCCATGATCGACACCACCTGGTCTTCGGCGACGGTCAGCGAAACCCCGTGCACCACTTCGGTGCGGCCGTATCCGGCGCGCACGTCGACGAGTTCAAGCATCGGTGTCCTCCTCCGCATGGGTCGCGGTGCCGAGATAGACCTCCTGCACCGCGGGGTCGGCCTGCACCTGCTCCACCGAGCCCTCGCTGAGCACCCGCCCGCCGGCGAGCACCGTGACCGAGGTGGCGAACGAGCGCATGAAATCCATGTCGTGTTCGACGACCACCACGACCCGGTCGGTGCCGATGCGCCGCAACAGGTTTCCGGTCTCGTCGCGTTCCTCGAGGCTCATGCCGGCCACCGGCTCGTCGAGCAGCAGCACCGAGGCGTTCTGCACCAGGAGCATGCCGATCTCGAGCCACTGCTTCTGGCCGTGCGCCAGGACTCCGGCCGGCTTGTCGCGGTGCGCGGTCAGGCCGATCGTCTCCAGCGCCTCCTCGATCTGTGGCAGGACGCCCTTGCGCCGGCGCAGCAGGGTCAGGGCCGACCGGCCCGCGCCCGCCGCGATGTCCAGGTTCTGCAGCACGCTCAACTGCTCGAAGACGCTGGCGGTCTGGAACGTTCGGCCCACGCCGAGCCGGGCGATGCGGTGCACCGGGCGGCCCAGGATCTCGGTGCCGGACTTGTGGACCGAACCCGTGGCCGGAACCAGCCCGGTGATCGCGTCGATGAGGGTCGTTTTGCCAGCGCCGTTGGGGCCGATCAGGAACCGCAGATCACCCTGCAGCACGGTCAGATCGACCCCGCTCACCGCCTTGAAGCCGTCGAATTCGACGGACAGGCCACGGACTTCGAGGTATTCGCTGCCGGCCATGCCGGCGGTACCGCCCGGTTTCGGTGCGGCGGTGGCGGTTTCGGTCATGCGGGTACCTTCTCTTCGGGGGCGGCGGTGACCGGTGCGGCGGGCGCGCCCGGCTTGCGCAGCCGCTGCGCCAATTGCCGTGCCAGCGGCCCGAATCCGGCGAAACCGGCGGGCACGAAGCCGACCACCACGATGAACAGCGCGCCCTGCAGGTAGGTCCAGCCGGACGGGAACTGCTCGGAGAAGGTGGTCTGCGCCCAGGCGACCCCGATCGCGCCGAGCGCCGGGCCCAGCAGCGTGGTCCGGCCGCCGATGGCGACCCCGATCAGGAACACGATCGAGGGCACCACGCCGATATCGGCGGGGGAGATGATGCCGACGATCGGGGTGAACAGCGCCCCCGCGATCCCGGCGAACATCGCCGCCACGACGAACGCCACGATCTTGACGTTGGCCGGGTCGTAGCCGAGGAACCGCACTCGTTCCTCCTGGTCACGGACCGCGACCAGCAGTTCGCCGTACCGGCTGTGCATCAGCTGCCGGGCCGCCGCCAGCACCACGAGCAGTGTGGCCGCCGCGATGAAGAACAGCATCCGCCGGTTCACCGGATCCGAGAGCCGATAGCCGAAGAAGGCGTGGAAGTCGCTGAGCCCGGTGAAGCCGCCGATCGACTGTTGTCCGGTGAGCAGGATCGCCATTGCCGCGGTCAGCGCCTGGGACAGGATCGCGAAATACGCGCCCTTGACGCGGCGCTTGAACACCCCGTAGCCGAGGACCGCGGCCAGCAGCCCGGGTAGCACCAGGATCGCGATCAGCGTTACCGGCGCGGAGGCGAACGGCTGCCAATAACCGGGCAGCACATCGATTCCGGCGATCTGCATGAACTCCGGGACCTTCTGATGCTGCTTGGCGGCGTCGGCCAGCTGCATGTGCATGGCCATCAGATAGGCGCCGAGCCCGAAGAACACGCCTTGGCCCAGGGTGAGCATTCCGCCACGGCCCCAAGCCAATCCGATCCCGACCCCGATGACGGCGAAGCACAGGAACTTGGCCAGCAGGCCGAGCCGGAAGTCGCTGAGCACGGCGGGAGCCAGCCCGAACAGCACCGCCGCGCCCAGGACGAAGCCGCCCAGCGTGCGAATCCACGAGTGGTGCAGCAGTTTCATGCTGAATCCTTTCGGCCTGACCGGGGGCGCTACGTGGTTACGCTGCGCTGCCGCCTCCGCGCCTGACCCGGTCATGCCAGGCTCCTCGTCCGGACGGTGAACAGACCCTGCGGCCGGACCTGCAGGAACACGACGATGACCAGGAAGACGATCACCTTCGCCACCGACGCCGTGGTGGCGTACTCGGTGAACGAATTCACCAGGCCCAGAGCGAAAGCCGCGATGACCGTGCCCTTGATCTGGCCGAGCCCGCCGATCACGACGACCAGGAAGGCGTCGACCAGATAGCTCTGCCCGATCGTCGGACTGGTCGAACCGATCAGGGTCAGCGCCACTCCCGCCACGGCCGCCAGGCCGGAGCCGATGAAGAAGGTGCTCAGATCGATGACGCGACTGGAGATTCCGCTGGTCTCGGCGAGGCTGCGGTTCTGCACCACCGCGCGGATCCGCCGGCCCAGCGGGGTCAGCTTCAGCACCGCGGCCAGGATCACCACCGCCACCACCGCGAGCACCATGATGAAGATGCGGGTCTTCGGCACCACCGTGCCCGCGATCGACAACCCGCCGGTCAGCCAGTCCGGCGCCACGACGTTCTTGGCCGGGGCGCCGAAGATGTTGCGGGCGGCCTGTTGCAGCACCAGCCCGACCCCGAAGGTCACCAGCAGGGTGTCCAGCGGCCGGTCGTACATCCACCGGATCAGCCCGGCCTCCAGGATCGCGCCGAGCACACCGCCGACCACGAAACCGGCGACCAGGGACACCAGCAGTGCCGCCCCGGTCGAGTGCACGACCTGCTCGACCACGTACGTGGTGTAGCAGCCGGCCATGATGAATTCGCCGTGCGCCATATTGATGACGCCCATCTGACCGAAGGTCAGCGACAGGCCCAGCGCGGCGAGCAACAGGATGGATCCCAGACTCAGCCCGGTGAAGAGCTGGCCGACAACGACTTCCACAACGATCTCCTCGTGTGTCGAATACCCCTGCTCAGCAGGGGATTTCGGCGTGCGGTGCGGAAGGGGCACTGCCGCGGCGCACGCCGTTACCGATCGAGATCGGACTTACTTGAGGCCCTTGGCCCAGTCGTAGGTGGTCAGGTACGGGTCGGGAACGATGGCCTTGCCGGAGTCCCAGACGGTGTAGATGAGGCCGTCGTCGTGGATCTGGCCGATCCGCGCGGTCTTGGTGATGTGGTGGTTGGCGCCGTTGACGGTCACCGTGCCCTCGGGCGCGTCGTAGCTGACGCCGTCGGCCGCGTTCTGAATGTCGGCCACCGCGAAGGACTTCGCCTTCTCGACCATGTTCTTCCACAGGAAGACCGAGGTGTAGGCGGCTTCCATCGGGTCGGAGGTGGGGCGGTCCTGGCCGTAGGCGGCCTTGTAGGCGGTGACGAAGGCCTTGTTCTGCGGGCTGTCGATGGTCTGGTAGTAGTTCCAGGCGGTCAGCTGGCCGTTGAGGAACTGCGGGCCGATACCCTTGGCCTCCTCCTCGGCGATCGACACCGAGACGACCGGCATGTCGGCGGCCTTGAGGCCGGCGTTGCCGTACTCGCGGAAGAACGCGACGTTGGAGTCGCCGTTGAGGGTGTTGAACACCGCACCGGCGTGCGAGTTACGGACCTTGTTGACGATTGTGGAGAAATCGGTGGACCCCAGCGGCGCGTAGTCCTCGCCCTTGATCTCGATCCCGTTGGCGGCGGCGTACGCCTTGATCTCCCGGTTCGCGGTCTGCGGGAACACGTAGTCACTGCCGACCAGGTACAGCGAGGTGATGCCGCGCTGCTTGAGGTAGTCCAGGGCCGGGATGATCTGCTGGTTGGTGGTGGCGCCGGTGTAGAAGATGTTCTTGCTGTCCTCGAGGCCCTCGTACTGCACGGGATAGAACAGCAGGCCGTTCAGCGACTCGAACTTCGGCTTCATGGCCTTGCGCGACGACGAGGTCCAGCCACCGAAAACGGCTGCGACACAGTCGGAGCTGATCAGTTTCTCGGCCTTCTCGGCGAAGGTCTTCGGGTCGGAGGCGCCGTCCTCGGGGACGATCTCGAGCTTCTTCCCCAGCACACCGCCCGCGGCATTGATCTGGTCGACGGCCAGCTTCGTCGAATTGGCCACCGTCACCTCACTGATCGCCATGGTGCCGGTCAGCGAATGCAGCGAACCGATCTTGATGGTGTCCTTGGAGGTGTCCACACACGATTTCGCGGTCGTGGTGGACGAATCGTCGCGGCTCCCGCACCCGGTGAGGAGCAGCGCGGACAGCACCGCGGTCGGCGCCGCGACCGTGGCCAGCAGGCGGCGGCGTCGGGCAGTGCCCGCAGTCGAGGCTGCGCGGTCGCGACGAGCGGCACGGGAGTTGGGCATGGGCGGACCTCTTCCTCATCGGTTCGCGACGGCACCTGCCGGTCGCACGAAAACACCCGCGCTGTGCCCGCAAACCATGTGCGGGACAAGGCGTTGTATACAGTCGGTGTATCCGTGCGCCGAACGGTAAACGAGATCTGTTTCGCCCGAATATCTGTCGGTGACAGCTGTATTTCCGATGTTTCTCCGAGATGAAAACACCAGTTGGACATGGGAAAGGCCCCGGAACATATATGTTTCCGGGGCCTTGCCGAATCGCTCGGCGAACTAGTAGCAGTTGCCGAACTCGTTGCAGACGCCGTGCCACTCCACGCCGTCGGGGACGTCGGAGGCGGGGATGGTCGAACTGATCGCACCGCCGACGGCGCCGCCGGCCAGCGCGCTGCCGAGCGGCACGACCAGGGCACTGCCGAGCGGCAGGAGCAGACCGGAACCGGCGTCCAGGCCCGCCGCCACGCCGGCCGGGCCGAGCGTCGAGGAGACGGTCGGCAGCAGGACCGGCGCGAGGCTGGGCAGGATGCCGGACAGGGCGCCTACCGTGCCGCCCAGGCTCGCGCCGGACTCGATGTTGCGTGAATGTGGTGAGGACAGCGTCAGGTACGCGACGTCCTGGGCGGCGGTGTCGTCCGCCACCGGCCGCAGCGCGATCCCGCCGGCGGGCGTGGTGGGTGCGGCGGATGCGCCACCCGCCGCGGCGGTAACCGCCGCGACAGCGACCAGGGTGGATCCGGCGATCGTCTTGAGGCTCATGTTTCCCTTTGTTCGGACGCGTGTTTCGCGTCGCGGGGGAACGTAACACCGGGTCCGAACAAGATCGAAATTATGCGAGCTTCGCTGCGCGAGAACCGGAATCAGCGCAGCACGTACGGCGAGATCGAGCTGCGATGTTCGCTGATGTCGAGCGATTTGCCCAGCGGCGGAAAGGCCCGCTGCGGGCACCGGATCCGCTCGCAGACCCGGCAGCCGGCGCCGATCGGGGTGACCTGCGGATCCTCCAGGTCGAGGCCGTCGGCGTAGACCACCCGGGTCGCGTGCCGCAATTCGCAGCCCAGGCCGATGGCGAAGGTCTTGGAGGGCTCGCCGTAGCGGGTGGCGCGGCGCTCGATGGTGCGCGCCACCCACAGGTATTTGCGGCCGTCGGGCATCTGCGCGATCTGGGTCATGATCCGGCCCGGATAGGCGAACGTCTCGTACACGTTCCACAGCGGGCAGGTGCCGCCAGCGGAGGAGAAGTGGAAACCGGTGGCGGACTGCCGCTTCGACATGTTGCCCGCCCGGTCCACCCGGACGAACGAGAACGGCACCCCGCGCAGTTCGGGCCGCTGCAGGGTGGACAGGCGGTGGCAGATGGTCTCGTAACTCTGGGTGAAGAAGGCCGACAGCCGCTCGACGTCGTAGCGGTACTGCTCGGCGACCTCGTGGAAGGTGGTGTACGGCAACACGGTTGCGGCCGCGAAGTAGTTGGCCAGCCCCAGCTTCGCCAGGGTGCGGGAATCGTCGGACGCGAAATTGCCCTCGCCGGCCAGCTTTTCGATCAGGTCGCCGTGTTCCAGGTAGGCCAGTTCGGCGGCCAGTTTGAAGCTGCGCTGCCCGCCGGACAGGTGGGGCGCGATCTCCAGCCGCCGGGTGTGCGGGTCGTAGCGGTGCAGCACGCCGTCGCCCAGGTCGATGCGCTCCACGATCTGCACGCCGTGCGCGCTGCTGAGCCGTTTCGCGATCTCGCGCTTGAGATCTCCGCCGTGGAACCGCATACGCTTGGCCAGTTCCTCTGCGGCGGTGTCGAGTTCGTGGATGTAGTTCTGCCGCTGGTAGAAGAAGTCGCGGACCTCCTCGTGCGGGCGGGAGATGGCGGCGGTGCCGCTGCCGTCGGCGAACCGGTCCTCGGTGGCGGCGGCCAGCTGCGCGCTGGTGTTGCGGTAGCGCCGGTGCATGTTCACCAGTGCCCGGGCCAGGCTGGGGTGGGCGGACACCATGTCGGCGATGGCCTGCGCGTCGGCTTCGATGCCGAGCTCCTGATCCATCACGACTTCCTGCAGTTCGGCGATGAGCCGGGTGTCGTCCTGGGAGGAGAAGAAGCCGGCGTCGACCCCGAACAGTTCGCTGATCCGCAGCAGTACCGGGACGGTGAGCGGACGCGCGTCGTGCTCGATCTGGTTGAGGTAGCTGGCCGAGATCTCCAGCTGTTTGGCGAGTGAGACCTGGCTCAACCCTCGCTCGGTACGCAGCTGCCGTAGCCGCGTGCCGACGAACGTCTTGGCCATATACCGAGCGTATGGGCGCATTAGCAGGTGTGCCAATAGAAGATTTGCAGCGCTTGTTGAGGGATGTGTCACAGTCGGGTCCGCGACGTCGGTACATTGCGCGCAGGACGTTCCGGCGAATCGTTCCAGCCGGTCGTGTCGCGCCCGGCGTACCTGTCGGTGGCTCGGGTTACCGTCGACCCGTGCTGTTCTCCGAGGTGGTCGCGACATCGGACGCCGTGCGGTCGAACGCGTCGCGCAAGGCGAAGATCGCCGCGCTCGCCCGGTCGCTCGCGGCGGCCGGCGCCGACGAGCTGCCGGCGGTCGTGGCGTGGCTCTCCGGTGATACCACCCAGGACCGGCTCGGCACCGGGTGGCGCACCCTGCTAGGGATCGACGTGCCGCCCGCCGCCACACCCGGGCTCGCGATCGGCGCGGTCGAGGCCGTGCTCGACGAACTCGCCGACACTGCCGGGCCGGGATCGGTCGCCCGGCGGCGCGAACTGCTGGAAGGGTTGATGGCGGCCGCCACCACCGCCGAACGGGACTTCCTGATCCGGCTGCTCACCGGCGAGCTGCGCCAGGGTGCCTCGGCCGCGCTGGTCGGCGACGCGGTCGCGCTCGCGGCGGGCGTGCCGGTCGAGCTGGTCCGCCGGGCCCTCATGCTGTCGGGCCGGCTGCCGGTGACGGCCCGGGCCGCGTTGACCGGCGGGGCGGCGGCGCTGGCGGAATTCCGGCTGGAGGTCGGGCGCCCGCTGCAGCCCATGCTCGCCACGCCCGGCGGCACGCTCGACGAGGCCATGGCCGAATTCGACGGTGCGGTCAGCCTGGAACAGAAGCTCGACGGCGCCCGCATCCAGGTGCATCGCGCCGGAGAACGAGTGTGGGTGTTCACCCGCACGCTGCGCGATATCACCGCCACGGTGCCGGAGCTGGTGGAACTGGTCGCGGGCCTGCCGTGCAGCAGCGTGGTGCTCGACGGGGAGACACTCGCGCTCACCGACGCCGGCCGGCCCCGCCCGTTCCAGGAGACGATGAGCCGCTTCGCCCTCGACCCGGCTCTGGTTGCGGCACAACCGAAGTCGGCCCGCGACCTGCTGCTGCACCCGTTCTTCTTCGATTGCCTGCACCTCGACGGCACCGACCTGCTGGACGCGCCGCTCGCCGAGCGGCGGGCCGCGCTCGAAACGGTGGCCGGGCCGCACTGCATCCCGGTGCTGCAGCGCCCCGGCCCCACGGCCGCCGCGGACTACGTCGCGGCCACCCTGCGTGCCGGGCACGAGGGGGTCATGGTCAAGTCGCTGTCCGCGCCCTATGCCGCCGGACGCCGGGGCCGGGCCTGGTTGAAGCTGAAGCCGACCCACACGCTCGACCTGATCGTGCTGGGCGCGGAATGGGGGTACGGGCGCCGGACCGGGTACTTGTCGAATCTGCACCTGGGCGCCCGCGACCCCGACGGTGGTCCGCCGATCATGGTGGGCAAGACGTTCAAGGGCCTGACCGACGCGCTGCTGCGCTGGCAGACCACGGAATTCCCCGCCCACGAGCGGGCCCGCGACGCGCACGCGGTGTACCTGCGGCCGGAGTTGGTCGTCGAGATCGCGCTGGACGGGGTGCAGGTCAGCACCCGCTATCCGGGCGGCGCCGCGCTGCGGTTCGCCCGGGTGATCCGGTACCGGCCGGACAAGACGGCCGCCGACGCGGACACCATCGATGCCGTGCGGGCCTTGCTGCCGGGCGTCGGGTGAGCCCGGCCCGTGCGGAATGCCGGGCGGCAGCTCGATCGACGTGCGGTCGGGTAGCGATTCGCCCGTTCTCCGGTGGTATCGCGCGCGTTGTCGAGGTCATCGGTAACGCGGCGCGGCTTGCCGGCGGTATGAAGGGTGCGACCTGATGTGCGCCGGGGTGATTTGCCAGGTGATTCACAGGTTTATCGGCAGCGCACCCTCAGCCTGACAGGGCAGTATTTGTAGTGCCGGTTTCGACTGGTGCGGATCAACTGCCCTGATCCGTGATTCCTTGGCTGCCGGCGGCGTTGGTCCCTCGCCCGCGTCGCCGGCCACCCCGGGGTCAAGGCTCCCGATGTCCGGACAGATCCGGTAACCGGCAACGGCCCGTCGCCACCTCGCTCGCGAGATCCTCGTACGCCACCGCCAGTTCGGTGAGCCGCCGCCACGCGTCGTGCGTCATCCACTGCGGCAGATTCGCCAGCGTGTAATAGGCCAGCGAGGAGAACTGCGCCATCCGATCGATAACGGTGCCCACCGTCTCGGTGTGCATGCGGGTCGCGCCGTCGGCGGGCGGCGATTCCGCGGCGACCCACCGATCGATATCGTGCACCAGTTCGGCGCGTTCGTTGTCCACCGACCGGGTCGAGTCGGGCGCGGCGAGGCGGCGCTCGTGCAGCTCGGTGAGCCGAGCCGCGCAGCGCAGGACGAACTGGTCGCCGTGCAGCGTGCCCCGGCAGGCGTCCAGGAGAAGATCTTTGGGCGGAAGCGATTCCACGCGCGCCATCCTGCACTCTCAATATCTCTGATCGGCAACGGCATTCGAATCGACACGCCGACCTCGGTGTTTCGACCGAATCGAGCCGGTTCGTGTGGGCGCGAGCGAGTCTTCGGCAACAACTTCGGGTGGGTTCGCCGGGCCGGATCGCGGTATGTTCGCGCATGCCGTGGTACTCGAAGAGGGTCTGGGAAATGCTCCGGGGCCTGCGACTGGGAGTGTGGTTGCCGTGATCCTCACCGTGACAATGAATCCGGCGTACGACCTCACCTATCGGTTGCCGGAGCTGGTGCGCGGCCGCGAACATCGGGTGCTGTCGGTCGAGCAGCGCATCGGCGGCAAGGGACTCAATGTCACCCGCGTGCTCAATCAACTCGGAAAATATTCCCGGGCAACCGGATTCGCCGACCACGCGTTCGCGGCCGCGGCCGAGCAGGAATTGCCGGTCGATTTCGTGACCGTACTGCCGTGGGTGCGCCGGACCGTGGTGATCAGCGAATCCGACGACGCCACCGCCACCGCGCTGCGGGAACCCGGCCCGCGGGTGAGCGAACCGCAGGCGGCGGTGCAGCAGTTGCGGATCCGGGTACAGGGCCTGCTGCCCGACACCCGCGGCTTGGTGGTGTCGGGATCGCTGCCGGCCGGGGTGAGCCCGGCGGTGCCGGCGGATCTGGCCCGGATGGCGCTCGCGGTCGACATCCCGGTGGTGTGCGATGTGTCCGGGCGCGCACTGGAATTGGCTGCCGAGGTGCCCGGCGTGGTGCTGATGACCGATCGCGACGAGCTGATCGCGCTCACCGGCGCCGATGTCACCACGGCGGCCGAGGTCGAGAACGCGGTACTTCCGCTGCTGGCGGCCGGGGTGCGCGCGATCCTGGTGAGTCTGGGTGCCGCCGGGACCGTGCTGGCCACCGCCGCCGGCTGCTGGTCGGCTCGGCTGCCCGAACCGGTCCCCGGCAACCAGGCCGGTACGGGTGAGGCGGCCGCGGCCGCGATGATCAGCATGCTGTCCGAGACGGCGGAACCGGAGTGGCCGGACCTGCTGACCGACGCGGTGGCGACCGCCGCTGCGGCCCTGGTGATTCCGGTGGCCGGGGAGATCGACCGGTCGGTGCTGCGCCGGACCCGGCCGCTGGTTGAGATCACCGGGCCGGCCGCCGCGGTCGGTGACGGGTCGGCGTGTAGCGCGCAGGCCTGAGCCCGGTTCCCGATCCGGACCAATCCGACACGCCGAGCGTGTCTGCGCGTTGTCCCAGTTCCGGCAGCGTGTCGCGGTACAGTGCGGCCACCTGCCGCGGCCTGCGGCGCGGGTGCTCGCTGCGCACTGGACATGGGAGAACCGATGGCGGACAAGGGACGGTGGGGCAAACGGCGGCCGGAGACCGGCGTCGCCGTCGAGGGTCTGTTCACGATGCCGATGTCGGTGCGCGCGGCCCAGCTGATCGCGGTGGCCATGGCGATCATCGGCGTGTTCTGCACCGCCGCCGCCGGCTGGCTCTTCGGCTCCCATTCGGCCCTGCTGACCGCCGGCGGGTTCGTGCCGGCCTGGCTGCTGGGCTGCCTGGCCCTGGTGTTCGGCGGGATCGGGGAGATGGTCCGGATGGCGGGGGTGTGGTTGGCGATGATCCAGCTGGTGTGGACCGTTCCGTCCATCATGGCCGGCCGCCCGCCGGGCTGGCTGGGCCCGGTCGGTGCCCTCGCGCTGATCGTGCTGTTGACCCGCCGTTCGGCGCGCGTGTGGTTCGAGCCGCAGTTCCGCTGACCCGATTCGTAATGCCGCCGCAACCGGTGCCTTCTACTGTGAGCCCATGACAGTGGACACCGGTGGCGGCACGGGAATCCAGGTCGCCGGACTCGGCAAGACCTTCAAGTCCGGCCGGCACACCGTGCCCGCCCTCGACGGGGTGGATCTGCACACCGAACAGGGCGCCTTCCTGTCCCTGCTCGGCCCGTCCGGGTGCGGGAAGTCGACAGTGCTGCGAATCCTGGCCGGGCTGGAAGAGCCGAGCGAGGGGGCCGCGTCGATCAACGGCTGCACACCCGCGGAACTGCGGCGCGGCCACGAATTCGGGATCGCCTTCCAGGACCCGGCGCTGTTGCCTTGGCGCAGTGTGGAATCCAATATCAAGCTGCCGCTGCAGGTGGCGGGACTGCCCGCCGACCCGCGGCAGATCGCCGACCTGATCGAGCTGGTCGGCCTGCGCGGCTTCGAGAAGGCGAAACCGGCCCAGCTGTCCGGCGGGATGCGGCAGCGCGTGGCGATCGCCCGCGCCCTGGTCGTGAAGCCGGCGGTGCTGCTGCTCGACGAGCCGTTCGGCGCGCTCGACGATATGACCCGGCAGCGGCTCAACCTGGAACTGTTGCGGATCTGGACGGAGAAACCGGCCACCACCCTGATGGTCACGCACGGCATCGCCGAAGCGGTGTTCCTGTCCGACGTGGTCGCGGTGATGAGCCCGCGGCCCGGCCGGGTGGTGGAGACGGTGACCATCGACCTGCCGCGGCCGCGGACACCGGAGATGATGCGGTCGCCGGAGTTCCATCGCATCTGCGACTACCTGTCCGAGCTGCTGTTCGGGCGCGCCGGCACCGGCGGGATCGAAGCCGCGGCGGAGGCGCTCGACGAGGCCGAGAGCGCGGAGCAGCCGCAATGAGGCGGTTCGGCGGTGGCATCGGGGTGCTCGCACTGCTCGGGGTGTGGTGGATCCTGGCGGCGCTGCACGCCGCCGGCGGCACGATCCCCACCCCCTGGACCGTGCTGCACACCATGTACACCGACGGCTGGGCGCTGTACGGGCCGAACTTC
This sequence comes from Nocardia stercoris, assembly GCF_003696265.1. GTDB lineage: Bacteria > Actinomycetota > Actinomycetes > Mycobacteriales > Mycobacteriaceae > Nocardia > Nocardia stercoris. Next base: position 26,744 of record NZ_RFFH01000008.1, read on the forward strand.
CGGATCACCGCGCAGGGGGCCCTGCAGGGATTCCTGTGGGGGAACGCGCTGGCGATCGTGCTCGCGGTACTGGTCGTGCTGATCCCGCCGATCGAAGCGCTGGCCACCCAGCTGGCGATCCTCAGTTACTGCACGCCGCTGCTCGCGCTCGGCCCGATCATCCTGGTGGTGTTCGGCGGCCGCACCCCCACGGTGTTCCTGGCGGCCATGTACTGCTTCTTCACCACCATGGTCGGGACGGTCAGCGGGTTGCGGTCCGCCGACCGGACCAGCCTCGACCTGGTGCGCGCCTACGGCGGCGGGCGCTGGCAGCAGCTGCGCCGGGTCCAGGCGATCGCGGCGCTGCCGAATACGTTGGCGGCGTTGAAGATCGCGGCACCATCGGCGGTTCTGGGCGCGATCATCGGCGAGTATCTGGGCGGGGTCGACTCCGGGATCGGGGTGGCGCTGACCGCCGCGCAGAATTCCTACAATGTGCCGCGGACCTGGGGGATGGCGCTCGCGGCGGCGGCCCTGGCCGGACTCGGCTACGCGGTCGTGGCGGTGGTGGCCCGGCTGCTGCGGCCCCTGACCGGAGTGGAGGCCCGCGCATGACCACCCTGCGCCGGATCGGCAGATTCCTGCTGCCACTGGTCATCTCGCTGCTACTGATCCTGGTGATCTGGTACGCGTTCCTGGCGGCGTTCCCGCAGGTGGGTCCCCGGGTCGGGCAGACACCGGCGGACGTGTGGGCGTACCTGTTCACCGGCGACGAGTCCGCCGCGGCCCGGCAGGCGCTGTTCGGTGATCTGGGTACGACCATGCGGGACGCGGCCGGCGGTTTCGTCGCCGGTCTGCTGGCGGCGCTGGTCGCGGCGGCGTTCTTCGTGACGGTGCCGCCCGTCGAGCACGCGTTGCTGCCGGTGGCGATGCTGTTGCGCTCGGTGCCGCTGGTCGCGCTGGCGCCGATCATCGTGCTGGTGTTCGGGCGCGGGGTGACCGGTGTGGTGGTGATGGCCGCGATCGTGGTGTTCTTCCCGGCGCTGGTCATGATCTCCACCGGGCTGCGCGGGGCGCCCGCGCAATCGATGGAACTCGTTGCCGCCTATGGTGGTTCGCGCTGGACCCGGCTGCGGCTGGTGGCCGTACCGGCCGCCCTGCCATCGGTGTTCGCCGCTGCGCGGATCTCCGTGCCGGGCGCGCTGATCGGTGCCCTGCTGGGCGAATGGCTGGGCAGCGGAACGGGTTTGGGTGCCGCCCTGATCCGCGCCATCCCGCAGTTCGAGTACGAGCAGCTGTGGGCGTCGATCGTGGTGGTCACCGTGGTGTCGGTGGCGCTGTACGCGGTGGTCGGGGTGATCGAGAACCTGGTGCTGGCCCGGTTCGGCGCGGACGCCGGATGACGGTCACTTGCCCAGCGGGGCCTGCTTCCAGTACTGGTCCAGGATCTCCTGACCGCTGGTGGCGGTGTTGGAGGAGAAGGTCAGCACGAACCGGTCCCGGTCCGGGTCGGACGGGAAGCCCTGGTACAGGACGCCGCTGGAGGATGTGCGGGCGCTGAAGTCGGTCAGTGCTCCCGGCACCAGGAGCGTCTGGGGTCCGGACAGGCTGGGGTTCGAGGCGGTGGTCCGCTGTATCCCCTGGTACGTCTCGGCCCGCGCCAGGTAGGCCTGGGCGTCGGCGGGGGTCTGGAACTCGTAGATCTCGATAGTCAGCGTGATACCGCTGGTCTGGCAGTAGATCGCGGTCTCGATATTCACCTGTCCGGGACCGGAAGTCCGCTCGCAGTACGTTCCGTGCCAGCCGGTGCCTTTGTTTTTCGCCGAGATCAGGTGTGGAAACGCGTGGACGAGGGGTCGTTCCTGGACGTCCCAGTCCGACAGCGACATGTCCTGGATGCGTTGCCAGTTGAGCGCTGCTGCCGTGACGGCGGCACCGGCAATCGCCAGGAGAGCGACCAGCGTGACCGCGATCCAGCGGCCGGTCCGCCGCGGGCGACGGGGCCGGGCGGACGCGATCGGACCCGGGGCGGGATACCCGTAGGCCGGATACGGCGGGGCGGAACCTCGGTCCGGTCGATACGGCGCTCCGGGGCCGGGAGCGGCCAGATGCGGTGCTGCGGTGCCCGGTGCGGCCTGATGCGGCGCGGGGGCCGCCGGATACGGCGTGACCGCGGCCGGTGCGGGCTCGTACACGACCGTCGGCGCAGCGCGGATGGGTAGTGGAACAGGTTGCCCCGCAAAGGCATTCGATACCGCCACCGCGAAATCCGCGCAGGACGCGAACCGGTCCTCGGCCTGCTTGGCCATGGCCCGCGCCAGAACGGCGTCCAGGGCCGGGGGCAGGCCCGGGCGCAGTGCGGTGATCGGTGGTGGCGGCGTGCTGAGATGCCCGGCGATCACCCGCGCCGGATTGGCATCCTCGAACGGTGATCGTCCGGTCAGCAGCGCGAAAAGGGTGCAGGCCAGCGAATACTGGTCGCTGCGATGGTCGACGGTGTAGCTCGCCAGTTGTTCCGGGGACGCGTACGCGATTGTCGCCGTGACGGTTCCGGTGCTGGTGAGATGGGCGTCGGAATTCGTCAGGCGCGCGATCCCGAAGTCGGTGAGATACGAACGCTCGCCGTGGCCGCCGCTCGGCGCGGCGAGCAACAGGTTGGCGGGCTTCACATCCCGGTGCAGGACGCCACGGCTGTGCGCATAGTCGAGGGCGGCGGCGGTTTCGGTGACGATCCGCACGGCTCGCTCCGGTGTGACGGTGCGCGGATCGAGCCGGGCCGCGTCGGTTCCGGGCACGAAGCGCATCGAGATCCACAACCGGTCCCCGTCGCGACCGCGGTCGTACACATCGACGATGTTCGGATGATCCAGCCGCGCAACCAGATCGGCTTCCTGCTCGAAGCGGCGGCGCAGTTCGCCGTCAGTGCTGATGTCGTGGTTCAGCAGTTTGAGCGCTACCTGTCGCGGCAGCCGGGGATGCTGGGCCAGATAGACCGACCCCATACCGCCGGCGCCGAGCACGGCGTCGATGCGATAGCCCGCGAACGATTCCCCGATCCCCAGCTGTGCCACAACCCCTCCGATCCTCCCCGTGCGCGCCGAGCATACGGGAGAGCGTGGAGGCGCGATTCGGCGCAGCGACACGCCGGGGGGCGGCAATGGCCGATTTCGGCCGGTTCGCGCCGGTGTTTACCCAATGCACACATGCGGGAGCGGTAAAGCGCGGTATCCGCAATGCGAACGCTTTACATTTCGGACATGACACGCATGAACCACCTCATGTCGGCAAACCGGTCCACCTCCTTCGACCGCCGGTCCTTTCTGCGGTACACCGCCGTCGCGGGCGCGGCGGCCGGTGCCGCCGGGCTGGTGGCCGCGTGCGGGAGCGGGGGGTCCGGTGGCGGGAACAACGGGTCCACGCCGGACGGCTCGAAATTCGGGACGGTCGGCATCCAGCTGTCGTGGCTGAAGAACATCGAATTCGCCGGTGAGTACTTCGCCGACAGCAAGGGCTACTACCGCGACGCCGGATTCGGGCACGTGAACCTGATCGCGGGTGGCGCGGCGAGCACCTCGGTGGAGGCGGGCCTGGACACCGGCAAGATCTGGCTGGGCATGTCCGCGCCGCAGACCACGGCACCGGCCGTGCTGAAGGGGCTGCCCGCCAAGATCGTGGCCACCACCTATCAGAAGAACCCGTTCGCCATCGTGAGTTCCGCCGCGAAGCCGATCAATTCGCCGCAGGACATGAAGGGCCGCAAGATCGGTGTGCAGGACACCAATCAGCTGATCTTCAAGGCGCTGCTGGCCGCGAACGGGATGAAGCCCTCCGATGTGCAGATCGTGCCGGCTCAGTACGACCCCACCCCGCTGGCCAACGGCGAGGTGGACGGGTGGGCCTCCTATGTCACCAACGAACCGATCACGCTGGCGGCCAAGGGTTTCCGGACCGCGAACTTCCTGTTCGCGGACTTCGGGCTGCCGCTGCTGGCCGAGACCCTCACCGTGCGGCAGCAGACGATCGACAACGAGCGGGACAAGCTGAAGGCGTTCCTGGCCGCCGAGATCAAGGGCTGGAAGGACGCCTACGCCGACCCCGCCGAGGGTGCGCGGCTGGCGGTCGAGGTCTACGGCAAGGATCAGCGCCTCGAACTCGCCGAACAGACGCAGGAAGCCGTGGCGCAGAACGATCTGCTGGTGTCGGCCGATACCAAGGCCAACGGATTCCTCAGTGTCACAGACGATCTGATCGCACAGAACATCGAGGCGCTGGCGAAGGCGGACATCAAGATCTCCGCCGACAAGCTGTTCGACCTGTCGGTGCTGCGCGAGGTGTACCAGGAACACCCGGAACTGAAGAGCTGAACGGGAATTCGTGCCCGCCCGGCCCGAGTGGAGTCCACCGGGCCGGGCGGGCAGCGTGATTCAGGCGACCGCGGCCCGCGGATACACCGCCTGGCGGGTGCGGGATGCCAGCAGGTCGGCGGCGACCACGATGGCGATCTCCGGCGCGGTGGCGGCGCCGAGGGCGCGCGGGTCCGGCGCGTTCAGGCGGGCCAGGGTGCGGGCGTCGAAGCCGCCGGCTTCCAGCGCGTCGTCGCGCTGGCGGCGGGCCGTCGTCGAACTCAGTGCGGCCAGGTAACCCAGCTCGGGGAGGCCCAGAGCCACGGTCAGCAGCGGGATCTCGAAGCTCGGGTCCAGGCCGATGGTGATGATCGCGGTATTGCTGTCGATCTCGTCGGCGGCGGAGAGCGCGTTGAGGTAGCGGTGCGGCCAGTCGGTGACCACCTCCACGCCGGGGAACGCGGCCTGGCCGACCTCGTGCGCGTCGCACACGGTGACCCGGTAGCCGAGTAGTCGGCCCTGCACCGCGAGGGCGGCCGACACGGTGTTGGCGCCGAAGATGATCAGGCGCGGGGCGGCGGCGTAGGAGGCGACGAAGATATCCGATTCGGGCAGCGTCACCAGTTCGGTGTTGTGCTTGCGATCGGTGACCACGTGCTGGCCGATCACTTCCGGATCGTTGTGCCACACCACGGTGAACACGGTGACCCGGCGGTTGGCGGCGACCTCCTCGGCGACCTCCCGGAACGCGGCGAAGTCGGTGCGCGAGAACGGTTCCACGAAGACGTCGATGGTGCCGGCGCCGGGCTCGGCCGGCATGTCCGGTGCCGGGTCGAACCGCAGCAGCTCGCGGCGGCCGGTGCGGGCGGCCTGCAGGGTCGCCTCGTAGACGGCGTGTTCGTAGGCGGAGTCGCAGACGACGCCGTGGGCCAGACCCTGTGGGTCGACCAGCATGGCCGAACCTATGGGAACCGAACTCGTTCCATGTGTGCGCACGAGGGTTGCCAGCCCACCGATTTGGCCGCTTTCCCATACATGTAACAACGGCTCGAGAATGTCACGCATCACATAAAACTCCGATCACCGCGCGTGCTGCCCGGGTAGTCGCGGTCGTACCCGGTCGCGAGGTCGTCGCACGTAACGGCCACCATATCCGTTCTCGCGGCAAGAAAGGTACGGGCGCCTACATCATTTTGCGTAGATTTAAGAATCGGAGACCATTCGGTCTTCGATAGCAAAACCGGATGACCGGGCTGACCGTGGAAAACCGCACGAGCCAGACCGCTGGGCGCGTTTCTAGCTACCCCCAACACCCGCGCGACCACATCCGCGCCGACGTCCGGGGTGTCCACCGGAAGGATAGCCGCGTACCCCACGGGATCGTTTGCCGCGGCAAGGATTCCGGCCCGCAGCGAGGCCGAGAGGCCCACCGCCCAATCCGCTGCCCACACCGGCCGGGCACCCGGCGGCAGGGCGATATCGGGTTTGCGGGAGATGAGCCAGCCGCCGCCGGGAGCGGGTTGCGCGGGACCGGTCGCGCCGAGCACCACGTAAACCGGTGCGCAACCTCCGTCGCGCAGCGCGGACACCGCGGACCGCAGCCAGGCCCCGTTCTCGGCGAGCACCTTCGGCCGGCCGTAGCGGGTTCCCGCACCCCCGGCCAACAGAATTCCGGCGCAACCGTCGTCCATGGGCGCGAGGGTAGTCGCAGGCCGGGGTGGTTTCAGGAGCCGGAGGTCACGGCCTCGGGTCGCCGTGATCTCGGCCGCAACGCTGGCCACGCGGTCGCGAGACGGCAATGCTGGGGCAGATGACGATCCTCGATCTCCCCACCTTCCACACCCTGCCCGACGCCGAGGCGGCACGGGCGCTGCAGTCGTGCTGCGCGGCCCCCGGGTGGGTGCGGGCGCTGACCGCGGGTCGGCCGTATCGGCGGGTGTCCGATCTGCTCGCGGTGTCCGACGCCGAGGTCGCGGCAATGTCCGATCTCGATCTGGATGTCGCCATGGCCGCGCACCCCCGCATCGGTGCGCCGCCGGAGGAAGGCGCCGCGGCGCTCGAACAGGCGGGGGTCGCCACGGCCGGCGACGACGTGCGGGCCGCGCTGGACGCGTGGAACCGCGAGTACGAGGCCGCCTTCGGGCACGTCTATCTGGTCTGTGCGTCCGGTCGTTCGGCGGCGGAGATGCTGGACGACCTCATGGCCCGGATGCGCAACACCCCCGAGGCCGAACGAGCCGTCGTGCGAGGCGAACTCGCCAAGATCAACCGAATCCGCTTGCGGCGCCTGTTCGCCGCCGAGGAGGCCCAGTGACCACTCTGAGCACCCACGTCCTGGACACGACCCGCGGCCTGCCCGCCGCGGGTGTGGCGGTTGTACTGACCGACGCGGCCGGCACGATCCTGGGCACCGCGGTGACCGACGCCGACGGCCGAATCGCCGCTCTGGGTGACGAACTGCCGCCCGGCGTGTACCGGTTGCGCTTCGACACCGGCGCCTGTTTCGCGGAGACGTTCTACCCGGAGGTGGTGATCACGTTCACGCTGGACCGGGCGCCGCACTGTCACGTGCCGCTGCTGCTGTCGCCGTTCGGGTATTCCACCTACCGGGGCAGCTGACCGATCCGGAATGCTCCCGGCGCCGAACATCATCCGGGAGGATTTCCGGCAGCGCAGCCCACGGTCGCGTGGGTGCTGCGCGGGACTCGTCCTCACGCCCGGACACCTCGATCGTGCCACGACGATCGAAGTGGTTCCGGGCGTGCGTTTTTCAGGCGAAGAGCCCCTGCATGAACGGGATCGAGTCGCGCAGTGACATGTTCACCGTGCCGCTGTGATCGGTCGGGTAGGTGCGGACCGTGACCGGCTCCCGCGCAGCGGTGAGAGTGGCTGCGAAACGCAGGGTTTCGGGGGTGACGACGTCGATGTCGAACAGGCCCTGGCCCAGGAACAGCGGCCGGTCGTAGCCGGACTCGGGCAGGCCCAGGTAGTTGTGCAGCAGCGCATGGGAATCGGGCAGGCTGCTGATCGGGCGGGCCAGCACGTCACCCAGCACCACGTGCTCGGCCACCAGTTGTTCGGCGAACGGGCCGATGCACGAGCTCTCGGCGCGGTCCACCCAGGCGCGTCCGGCGTCGGTCAGGTAGGAGTCGATGTCGAGGTCCGGATACGACGTGCGCAGGCCGGCCAGGATGTAGAGCACGTAGGCGGTGGTGTCGCCGCCGAGCGCGATCGGCGGCATGCCGGGTCCGCCGAGCTGCAGCGCGTCCTCGATGTAGGCCGGGGTGCCGGTCGCGACCGCGCCGCGGTAGTCGAGGCCGGGGCCGCCCAACTCGGTCGCGTAGCGCGCGGTGAACACCGCGGCGCCGCCGCCCTGGGACTGGCCGACGACCGCCCACCGGCGCGAGAGCGTGTCGTAGTGGCTGGTGGCGGCCCGCACGGCGTCGACCACGTTGTGGGCCTCGACCATGCCGTTCAGGTACGGGTGTTCGCCGTCGGTGCCCAGGCCCGCGTAGTCGGCGGCCACGATCGCGTAGCCCTGTCCGAGCCACGAGTCCAGGTAGGCCCAGTCGCGGCCGACCTCGGCCGGGCCGGCCACGCTGTAGGCGCACTGGTCGCCGAGGCCGATGGTGCCGTGGGCCCAGGCCAGGACGGGCCAGCCGCCGGCCGGCGGCTGGCCGGGCGGGAAGTAGACCGCGGCGCTGGCTTGGGTCGGCGCGTCACCGACGGTGGTGGTCGAGTAGAAGAACCGTTCGGAATCGACCGCGCTCGGCGGGGTCGCGACCGGCGCCAGCGGCTCGGCCGAGGCGAAGACGCCGGCTTCGCCGGTCGGCGCGGCGGTGGCGGTGGGCAGCAGGGGCGAGCAGAGTGCCACCGCGCACGCGGCGATGCCGATGAAGGTCCTGCGCAAGGACTGCTCCTCGTGGCCGGGCGCACCGGATGGAGGATCGGCCTCGCGGGTGCGCGGAGGGTCGCGACGGATCGGCTGTGATCCGTCGTCCAGGGTGGGTCCAGTATGTCCGGCCGGGTCCGATTCCGGGGGAACCTCGGTGGTGCCGAACACATTCGAATTGTGAAGGTCCTCACACCCGGCGTGGCGTATCGCCGAAAGGGCCGGGGGTGGGTCGTTCAGTAAACAGTACGAGCGTTACGCTAAAGCCCAGGTCAGCGCTACTCTTCAGTAGTTTTCCTGCGTGCAATCTGAGCGCAAATTTTGCAGAATTAGCAGACGCGGCTCGCAAACTAGCTGAGATTCACATAAGCAACAGGTAGACGGCACTTTTCTCGTGTGCCATCGTGTTGAAGTACACCCCAAGGGCCTAGCAACCCTGCAAATTGCCGCTCCAGCAGAGTTCGGACCTACCGACGGCGGTTGACTGCACTTTCCGAGCAGCCAGCAGTCCCGGTCCGAGCTTGGGGCACGACCACAGAGGAAGTGGAGACAGAGATGTCGAACGTCGGCACCCCGAGGACCGCTGCGGAGATCCAGAAGGACTGGGACACCAACCCGCGCTGGAAGGGCATCACCCGCGACTACACCGCCGAGCAGGTCGTGAAGCTGCAGGGCTCCGTCGTCGAGGAGCACACCCTCGCCCGTCGTGGCGCCGAGATCCTCTGGGAGGGCGTGAACGGCGACGGCTACATCAACGCCCTGGGTGCCCTCACCGGCAACATGGCGGTCCAGCAGGTCCGCGCCGGCCTGAAGGCCATCTACCTGTCCGGTTGGCAGGTCGCCGGTGACGCGAACCTCTCCGGCCACACCTACCCCGACCAGTCGCTGTACCCGGCCAACTCGGTGCCGGCCGTCGTGCGCCGCATCAACAACGCGCTGCTGCGCGCCGACGAGATCGCCGCGGTCGAGGGCGACACCTCGGTCGACAACTGGCTGGTCCCGATCGTCGCCGACGGTGAGGCCGGCTTCGGTGGCGCGCTGAACGTCTACGAGCTGCAGAAGGCCATGATCGCCGCGGGTGCCGCCGGTACCCACTGGGAGGACCAGCTGGCCTCGGAGAAGAAGTGCGGCCACCTCGGTGGCAAGGTGCTGATCCCCACCCAGCAGCACATCCGCACCCTGACCTCGGCCCGTCTGGCCGCCGACGTCGCCAACACCCCCACCGTGGTCATCGCGCGTACCGACGCCGAGGCCGCCACCCTGATCACCTCCGACGTGGACGACCGCGACAAGCAGTTCGTCACCGGTGAGCGCACCGCCGAGGGCTTCTACCACGTGCAGAAGGGCATCGAGCCCTGCATCGCGCGTGCCAAGGCCTACGCGCCCTACGCCGACATGATCTGGATGGAGACCGGTGTTCCGGACCTCGAGGTCGCTCGCAAGTTCGCCGAGGCCGTCAAGGCCGACTTCCCGGACCAGCTGCTGAGCTACAACTGCTCGCCGTCGTTCAACTGGAAGTCGCACCTGGACGACGCCACCATCGCGAAGTTCCAGCGCGAGCTGGGCGCCATGGGCTTCAAGTTCCAGTTCATCACCCTGGCCGGCTTCCACGCCCTCAACTACTCCATGTTCGACCTGGCCTACGGCTACGCCCGCGAGGGCATGACCGCCTACGTCGACCTGCAGGAGCGCGAGTTCGCGGCCGAGGCCCGTGGCTACACCGCCACCAAGCACCAGCGTGAGGTCGGTGCCGGCTACTTCGACACCATCGCCACCACCGTCGACCCCAACACCAGCACCGCTGCGCTGAAGGGTTCGACCGAAGAGGGTCAGTTCCACTGATCCCGGGGTTGCGGGTGCCTCGACCGGCGCCCGCATCCGGTCGGAATCGCGAGGTTCCGATGTGACCGAATGAGACGGTCACCGCATAACGTGTAGACCGTCGACGGTTGCCTTCGGGCGCCGTCGGCGGTCTCCGTGCATAAGAGCAGATGAACGAATGCCGAGGATGACGCGATCATCCGAGGCGCCAACCGATTTCGCGGGATCCGGGGTAATCCACCCGGGGACGACCGAAATAGGTCCGGCATCCAAAAGCGGGCGCGGGTGCCGGACTTCAACGGCAATCAGCCGTCCGCAAAAATCGCGGAGAGGCGGGACAGTGAGCGAGAAGATTCAGCGCGTCGGCATCATCGGCGCCGGACAGATGGGCGCCGGGATCGCGGAGGTGTGCGCGCGGGCGCACGTCGACGTACTCGTTTTCGAACAGTCGCGGGAGCTGGCGGCAGCCGGCCGCGCTCGCATCCTGCGGTCGCTCGACCGCGGTGTGTCCAGCGGCAAGATCACCGAGCGCGAGCGGGAGCAGACCGCGTGGCGGCTCCGGTTCACCTCCGACCTGGGCGATTTCGCCGACCGGCAGCTGGTCGTCGAGGCCGTGCTGGAGAGCGAGGAGGTCAAGACCGCGATCTTCGCCGAGCTCGACAAGATCGTCACCGACCCGCAGGCCGTGCTGGCCTCCAACACCTCGTCCATCCCGATCATGAAGATCGCCGTGGCCACCGAGAACCCGGAACGGGTCGTGGGCATGCACTTCTTCAACCCGGTGCCGGTGCTGCCGCTGGTCGAGCTGATCACCACCCTCAAGACCAGCGAGACCGTCGCCAAGCGCGCCGAGTCCTTCGCCGCCGACGTGCTCGGCAAGCAGGTCGTGCGTTCCGCCGACCGCTCCGGTTTCGTGGTGAACGCGCTGCTCGTGCCCTACCTGCTGTCCGCGATCCGCATGGTCGAATCCGGTTTCGCCACCAAGGAAGACGTCGACAAGGCCATGGTGCTGGGCTGTGCGCACCCGATGGGCCCGCTCGCCCTCACCGACCTGGTCGGCCTGGACACGGTGAAATCGATCGCCGACTCCATGTACACCGAGTTCAAGGAGCCGCTGTACTCGGCGCCGCCGCTGCTGCTGCGCATGGTCGAGGCGGGGCTGCTCGGCAAGAAGTCCGGCGCAGGCTTCTACCAGTACTAGGCTCCCCCGCCTCTCCGCGTTTTTTGCGGGTGGCTGGGAGCCGTGGATGATCGGGCAGCCGTGGCGGCGGTGGGGTGCCGTTACCTACTTTGGGCGTCCCCGGTGAGTTACCCGGCCCGCACGAGATCAGTTGTCACGATCGGCAGCCTGTGGTTGCCGGTGTGACGGGCTTTGCGGGCCAGGTGGTGGTCGGGGTTGTCCTGGTCCTCAACTGACACGATGGGATGTGCGGCCGTGTGCATCGTGTCGGCTGTGGAGTGTTTCCAGGCATAAGCTGCAGTCAGGTCGTAACCGACCGGGCAGTGTGGAAGGGAGTTTCCCTCATGGTCAATGTCGCCGACGGATTCGGGTCGAGCATTCTCGGCTATCCGCGGATCGGGCACCATCGCGAGCTCAAGCGCGCGCTGGAGGCATACTGGCACGGGACGCTGTCCCGCGACGAGCTGGTAGCCGTAGGCCGCGAGATCCAGGAGACCCAGTTCAGTGAACTGGCGGCCACCGGTCTGACCCAGGTACCGGGCAACACCTTCTCCTTCTACGACCATGTCCTCGACAACGCGCTGCTGTTCGGTGCCGTGCCGAGCCGGTTCGAGCCGTTCCGCGAGGGCATGGACCCGCTCGACTTCTACTTCCTGATGGCGCGCGGCAACCCGGATCTGCCGCCGTTGGAGTTGGTGCGCCTGCTGGGCACCAACTACCACTACCGTCAGCCCGAGCTCGAGGCCGACACCGAGTTCTCGCTGCACCCCGAGGCCCTGCTCGACGAGTGGGACCGGGCGCGGGAGCGCGGGATCGAGCTGCGGCCGGTCATGCTGGGCCCGGTGTCGCTGCTGTTGCTGTCCAAGGCCGGCAACGTGCCCGGTGAGACGCCGTTCGACCGGCTGTCGCTGCTGGACAAACTGCTGCCGGTGTACGAGGAGCTGTTCGAGATCCTGGCCAAGCGCGGGTCGACCTGCGTGCAGCTGGACGAGCCGTGCTTCACCGCCGAACGCACCCCGCGGGAACTGGCGGCCTTCGCGGCCGCCTATCAGCGGCTGTCGACCGCGCCGCTGCGCCCGCGCATCCTGGTCACCGGTCAGTACGGCAATTTCGGTGAGGCTCTGCGCATTCTGGCCGCCTCGCAGGTGGAGGCGATCGGGCTCGACCTGACCGCGTACCGGATCTCGCCCGAGGAACTGGCCGAGATCCCGGGTATCCGCCGCAAGCGGCTGTACGCGGGGGTCATCAGCGGCACCAACGTGTGGCGCGCCGACCGCTATGTGACGCTGCAGTACCTGGATTCGCTGTCGAAGGTGTGCCCGGACATGGTGGTGTCCACCGGTACCACGCTGCTGCACGTGCCCTACGACCTGCTCGTGGAGTACGAACTCGACGGCCATGTGGCCGACCGCCTCGCCTTCGCGAAACAGAAGGTGCTGGAAGTGGTTTCGCTGGCGAAAGCGCTGACCGAGGGCCCGTCCGAGAAGTGGCGCAAGCGGCCCACTTCCGTGCACTTCAAGCAGAAACACGCGGTGCGGCAACGGGTCTACGCGCTCACCCCGCAGATGCGCGAGCGCGAGCCCTACGCGGAACGCCGCCTCGCGCAGCAGGCCGCGCTGCCGCTGCCGCCGGTCCCGGCCACCACGCTCGGTTCGTTCCCGCAGACCGACGCGGCCCGGCAGGCCCGCTACGACCACGAGCAGGGACGGCTCTCGGATGCCGAGTACCGCAAGCGGATCGAGTCCGAGATCGAGGCCACGATCCGGCTGCAGGAGGACATCGGCCTCGACGTGCTGGTGCACGGCGAGCACGAACGCAACGACATGGTGCAGTTCTTCGCCGAACAGCTGGACGGATTCGCCACCACCCACTTCGGCTGGGTGCAGGCCTACGGTTCGCGCTGTGTGCGGCCGCCGATCCTCTACGGCGACGTGGAGCGGCCGGCGCCGATGTCGGTGTCCTGGGTGACCTTCGCCCAATCGCTCACCGACAAGCCGGTGAAGGGCATCGTGACCGGGCCGGTCACCATGGTGGCGCGTTCGTTCGTGCGCCAGGACCAGCCGCTGTACGAGACCGCCGACCAGGTGGCGCTGGCCGTGCGGGACGAGGTCGCGGATCTGGAGAAGGCCGGGGTGCGCATCATCCAGGTCGACGAGCCGGCCATCCGGGAGCTGCTGCCGCTGCGCCCCGACGGGCGCTCGGAGTACCTGCGGTGGGCGGTCAACGCGTTCAAACTGGCCACCTCGGGTGTGCGGCCGGAAACCCAGATCCACACGCACATCGCCTATTCCGCGCTCGCCGAGATCGTCGCCGCGATCGAGGAACTCGACGCCGACGTGACCGCGATCGTCGCCACACGTTCGATCGAATGGGTGGTGGACGCCCTGCAACACGACGCCCGCGAGGGCCACGGCCTATCGCACGGTGTGGGTCCCGGTGTGTACGAGAGCCGTTCGGCCCGCATCCCCGATATCGACGAGTTCGACGAACTGCTCAGTGCGGCAGCCACGGTGATCTCGCCGGACCGGTTGTGGGCCAACCCGGACGGTGGGTTGAAGACCAGGCACTACTGGCAGCTCGACCCGTCACTGCGGAACATGGTCGCGGCGGCGCGGCGCGTGCGGCGCCGGGCCGTGGCGGCCGAAACGGGCGCCGCGGCGGTGTGATTCGGCCGGAGTCGGCGGTACTCTCGGCCGGGTGTTCGAGAACGACCGTGTCGCAGCGGCTTACGACGATCTTGCCGAGCTCTATGCCGAATTCACGCTCGATGCGTTGACGGCCAGGCCGTTCGACCGGGTGTTGATCGATGCCTTCGCCGAGCTGGCGGCCGGGACGGGGCTGCCGGTGGTCGATGCGGGGTGCGGGCCGGGGTACGTGACCGCGCATCTGGCCGGGCTCGGATTGGCCGTGTCCGGGGTGGACATCTCCGCGGAGCTGCTGGCCATCGCGCGCGGTCGTTACCCGGACCTGCGGTTCGAGCAGAAATCGTGGGACGCGCTGGACGCCGGGACGGGTGAGCTCGGTGGTGTGCTGGCGTGGTATTCGCTGATCCACACCGCGCCGGAGCGAATTCCGTTGGCACTGGAGGAGTTTCATCGGGTGTTGGCGCCCGGTGGCGCGTTTCTGACCGGATTCCAGGCGGCCGACCCGGGGCACGACGTGCAGCCGTTCGATCACCGGGTGACGCTCGCATACCGTTGGGCGCCTGAGCATTTCGCGACAGTGGTCGCAGCGGCGGGGTTCCGGGTCGTGGCGGTGGTCACCTGCCCGGAGGCCCCGGGTCTGCGCTTCCCGCAGGGGTATGTGCTCGCGGCCAAAGCGGAAGATCGCACCGCTGACTGATTGCCTCGGTTCGCGGCATCCGGCCGCGTCGCATCGCGTGCCGAGCACACTGAGCGAAGCGCGACGACTTCCGCTTTCGCGGCGGCGGTCGGGCCGCGGATCGCCGCGCCGGTGTCGGGCCGGTGTCCCGTTACCGTGGCACGCTTTCCGTGATCCGGTACTTCCCACCACCCAGCAGAGGACAGCCGATGAGCACGCTCCCCGCCGACTACGCCCGGACGCTCCGCAGCCTGCACGGGGTGGCGGAATTGCTGCTCGCCGGACCGCAGTACCTGCGCAGCGGGACCATCCGGCTGGCGCCCGCACCCGGCGGATTCGCCACCGTCACCGCGCCCGAGATCGCGGTGTCGGGTGGGTCGCTGCTGGTCGGCGGCGTCACTGCCGGGGCGATCGCGGGATCCACGTGCGTCGAGCTGGCTGCCGCGGTACGCGCGGTCCTCGCACATTCCGCGCAGGGGGAAGCGGTCAGTGGGGTGGCCGAGACCGAGCTCGCCACCGGCGCGATGGCCGGAACGGCCGGTGCGGAACTCGCGGCCGGCGCGGAACTGGAAGGTGCCGTCCGCGAGAGCCTCGCCGCGGCGGTGACCGGCTTCGCCGCAAGCGCTCCGGCGGGCGTCTACCGCGGGGGATCCGACGTGGGCGCAGATGAGGTCCTGGTGTGCGATCCCGCCGCCGCGCAGCTGATCGCGGAGACCTTCGCGATCGGCGCGCACGCCTTGGCGACGGTCCCCGGCGCCGACGCTCCCGTGCTGTGGCCGGAACACTTCGACCTGTCGATCACGGTGTCGGAGATCAACTTCGGCGTCTCGCCCGGCGACAGCACGATCCCCGAGCCCTACGCCTACGTCGGACCGTGGACCCCCAGGTCGGGCGCGTTCTGGAACCAGGCCTTCGGCGCCGCGCGCACCCTGACGGAACTCGGCGACGCGACGAACGTCGCCGACTTCTTCGCCGAAGGCATCCGCCTCGCCGGCGCGTGACCGCTCAGATCGTCGAGATGTCGATGACGAAGCGGTAGCGGACGTCGCTGCGCAGCACCCGGTCGTACGCCTCGTCGATCCGGTCGGCCGAGATGACCTCGATCTCGGCCGTAATGCCGTGTGCGGCACAGAAATCGAGCATCTCCTGGGTCTGCGGGATGCCGCCGATCATCGACCCGGCCACCGAGCGCCGGCTGTTGGTGAGCAGCGACGCGGGGACCGTGACCGGCGCGGGCGGCAGGCCCAGGTAGACCAGGGTGCCGTCGAGCCCCAGCAGCCGAACATAGTGCTGGATCGGCAGATCCGCGGACACCGTGTTGAGGATGAGGTCGAAGCGGCCGCGCAGTTCCTTGAAGGTGGCCGGGTCGGAGGTCGCGTAATAGTGGCTGGCACCGAAGCGCAGGCCGTCCTCCTGCTTGCTCAGCGTCTGGCTCAGCACCGTCACCTCGGCGCCCATGGCGGCGGCGATCTTGACGCCGACGTGCCCGAGGCCGCCCATGCCGATGATCGCGACCTGCTTGCCGGGCTGGGTGTTCCAGTGCCGCAGCGGGGAGAACAGGGTGATACCCGCGCACAGCAACGGCGCGGCGTGGGCCAGGTCCATCGCGTCCGGGATGCGGACCACGAAGTTCTGGCTGACCACGATCTGGGTGGAGTATCCGCCCATGGTGACGCCGCCGCGCTGCTGCGACTCCGGCACCCGGCTGTTGTAGGTCCAGATGGCGCCGTTCAGGCAGTACTGCTGGTCGCCGGCGAGGCAGTTGACGCACCGGCCGCAGGAGTCGACCAGACAGCCCACGCCGACCCGGTCGCCGACCGAGTAGGAGGTGACCTCGGAGCCGACCGCGGCCACGATGCCCGCGATTTCGTGGCCGGGCACACAGGGGTAGCTGGTGCCGCCCCACTCGTCCCGGGCGGTGTGGATGTCGGAGTGACAGATCCCCGCGAACTTGATGTCGATCAGCACGTCGTCGGGGCCGAGTTCCCGCCGGTCGACAGTGGTTTTCCCGAATGTTCCGGTGGGTGAGTCGACGCTGTACGCAGCTGCGAGTGTCATGGGTATATGCCTACGCCTGCCCGCCGAATCGGGCAAGCGGGCTACACCAGCGACAGCCAGTAGTCCTGGAACTTCAGGAACACCAGCAGCGCGACCACCGCGTACCACAGCGCCACGAACGTCCAGCGCCATTCGGCGAGGATGCGCAGCGGCGGCCGGGCCCGGGACCACAGCTGGTCGGTGACCAGCGCCAGCAGCACCGGCGTCGCCGCCCACACCACCATGCAGTACGGGCACAGCGCGCCGATCCGGTACAGGGTCTGGAAGATCAGCCAGCCGATGAACACCATGCCCAGCGCCAGGCCCAGCCACAGACCGCCCCAGAACCAGCGCGGGAGCCCGACCCCGGTGATCGCGAGCACCGCGATCGTGACCACCACCGAGAACCCGACGATGCCGATCAGCGGGTTCGGGAAGCCGAAGACCGCCGCCTGATCGGTGCGCATCACCGAACCGCACGCCAGGACCGCGCTGATGTTGCAGGACGGCACGTAGCTGGGGTCGGTGTACTGCTTGAACTTCTCGATGGTGAGCACCACCGAGGCGAACCAGCCGAGCAGTGCCCCGGCGAGCAGCACCCAGGCGGACCGGGGTGGCATGAGCGTCATGGCTTGGCGGCCTCGATCAGTGGCTTGAGTCCGTCCTGGCCGAACAGGATGTTCTGCTGGTTCGGGACCGCCTTGCCGTTGATGAAGATGGTCGGGGTGGCGTTGATGCCGCTGGCGAGCACCTGCTGGGTGGTCTTGGTGACGAACTGGCCGTACTTCTCGCTGTTCACGCAGTCGGCGAGGCCGGGATCGGTCACGCCGGCGGTCTGCGAGATCTGGATGATCTTGTCGTTGTCCAGTCCCTTGCCGTTCTCCGGCGGCTGTGCCTCGAACATGGCCGACAGCCAGCCCTGGAACTTGGTGGGGTCGGCGGTCGCCACACAGTAGGCGGCGTTCGATGCGCGCGAGGAATAGCGGGTGCCCGACGACGCGCGATCCAGGAAGGCGAGGATGTCGTAGTCGACCGTCGCGGTGCCGTTGTTCACCTCGTCGGTCAGCGTGGCGCTGTTGGCGGCCTCGAACATCTTGCAGACCGGGCACTGCAGGTCGGCGACCACCCGGACCGAGACCGGTGCACCCGGCTTGCCGATCCGGATCGACCCGGTGTCGGTGATGCTGCCGGTGACCCCGCCGGCCGCCGGTGGCATCGCGTTCACGGTGGGTGTCGCGGTGCCGCCCGCGACCGAGTTCTTGGTCTTGTGATTGACCGCGATCCCGATGCCGATGCCCGCGACCAGGGCGATCAGTACGAAGGCGACCGCGATCTGGATGGCCGTGCGCCCGCCGGTCCCACCGCCGCGCGCCGCCGCGACCGCCGCGCCCTTGCCCTTGCTCTTGTTCACGTCACCAGGCCCTTTCGTCCATGTCGGGCGAGCGTCGTGCGACCGCTCGAGCACCGTCGTGCGTCGTGCACCGATCGTAGAGCCCACACCGGGACGAGCTCCGCAATTGCAGCCATGATCGCCGGTGAACCTGAGAGCATCCTTTGTCCGGCGCTATCGGATGCCGAGCAGCAGGTCCAGATGGTCGGCGAAGTCCTGGTCGGCCACCGGGGCCAGGGTGAACGCGGCCGCGGTGGTCAGCAGATAGCGGCCGTCACCGCGGACGTCGAGCCAGGTGCGGTGCGAGGTGGTCTGGGTAGTCGGGTGCCCGGGGGCGACGGTGACGGTGACCACGCCGCGGGTGTCGACCGGGGCGCGCAGCAGCCGGCGGAACCGGTCGCCCGAATCCGGTACCGGCACATCGGGATCGAGCAGGCTGTCCTGGTGCTGGCGCATGGTGGCGTGCTGTCCGGCCGGTGCCGAACCGATGATCTCGACCAGGGTCGACGCCAGTTCCTTTGCCTGACAGCCGATCACGTGTACGGCGTCGGTGTTCGCCACCAGTACCGCCGCGTTGCGCCCGACCACCGAGCCGACCGCCAGGATCCGTTCGGGTGTGCCGGTCCGGCGCCGTTCGCCGTAGACGGTGGCCACGGTCGAGTCGGGGCGCGAGCAGAGGGCAAGTGCCGCACTGAGTTCCGGGTCGGCGAAGCGGGTGTGCCGGCGCGGGCCGTCGGTGGCCGGTAGGTCGGCGGGGAGTTCGGCGGCCGCCACGTTCATCGGATACGGCTGCCGCTGCATGCCCGTCTCGATGGTCCAGACCCGGGCGAATTCGGCCGGGGCGAGTACCCATTTCACGGGCGGCGACTTCCGCGCGGGACATCCGAGACCATCGGCGCCCCTTCCGTTCGCGTCCGACTCCAGTTCGCAAGGAAACTACCGGAGGGAACTGAGCGTGTCCGGCGGGTGACGTACGCGGGGAGCGTGATTCGCCCCACGCACGCCACCGGCCGATTCAGGACAGGCGGTCGACCTCGATCGTCGCGCCGGCGGCCCGCAGGCGCTCGGTCAGCGCTGCACCCATCGCGGATGCGGGAGTCAGGACACCGGCCAGCTCGGGCAGCTCGTCCAGCGCCAGGCACAGACCCGCTTCGCCGAGCATCACCGCGGTGGCCTTGTAGCCGGGGTCGCCTTGCATGGCGAAGGTGCACACGTACCGTGCGCCCGAAGTGGTGTGCGCGACAGTCTTGTGCGAGAACCAGCCCGATTCCCGCGCCTGCGAGCTGGGTCCGGTGCCGGGCTTGGGCAGCAGCCGGTCCAGCAGCTTGCGACCCGGCGCCACCCGCGACAGCAGGGTGCCGCCGGCCATGGCCGCGACGATCCCGCCGGTCACGCCCGCCGCCAGCAGCGGCGCCGCCGCCGACCGGCCCACCGACATGACCTCGCGGTAGCGGAAGTTCTTGCCGTACGGCCAGCCCAGCAGGCCGTTGGAGCGGCGCACGATCTTGGTGTTGTGCGCCGCCATGATGAACGTGGACACCCAGCCGTCGAGGCTGGCGTCGATGTCGGCGGCGCGCTGCAGGGTCAGGTCGCTCTGCCGGCCGACATCGGGGTCGAGCGCCTGGTCGGGGCTCAGCGAGTAGGGGTGCGCCATGACCGCGCCGCGGCGGCGGTCGGCGGCGATCGCCTCCATCATGGCACGGCCGGAATCGATTGTGCCGCCGCTCATTCCGCCCTTGAGAGCGGCCACCAGAGTGGTGTCGGTGAGCTCGCCGGTGTTGTCCTCGACCGTGCGCCGGTACAGCTGGTAGACGCCCAGGTCCGACGGAATCGAGTCGTAGCCACAGGAATTCACGATCTTCGCGCCGGTTTCGACAGCCAGATCCTGACATTCGTCGATGGCCTCCCGCACGAACAGCGGTTCCCCGGTCAGGTCGGCGTAGTGCGTGCCGGCCGCGGCGCAGGCCCGGGCCAGCGGCAGCCCGTAGCGCAGATACGGTCCGACCGTGGTGATCACGGCGGTGGTGCGGCCGGCTAGCTCGGCCAGCGATTCCGAATCGGTCGAATCCGCCTGCAGCGTCGGCCAATCCACGCCGAGCCGGGCGCGGACCGCATCCAGCTTCTCCGGCGACCGCCCGGCCAGCGCGATCCGCGTACCGGCCGGCGCGGCCTGGGCCAGATACTGCGCGGTCAGCCCGCCGACGAAACCGGTCGCACCGAAGATGACGAGGTCGAACTCCCTGTCGGGCATATGTTTTCCCTTAGCTGCGGGGGACGGGGGCGACCGTACCCGATTCGAGGCCGCGTTGCGCGAGCCATTGCTGGTGCTGTCGGCCGAGTTCCGTGACCGGTTCGTCGCCGTACAACCATTCCCGCGCGACGCGATGCCAATTGGCGGTGGCTTCCAGCTGACCCAGGACACCGAAGGTCAGGAAGTCGGCGCGGCGCGAGAACAGGTGCTCCGGCGGCAGATTCTGTTGCTTCATGCCCGCGTAGTCGTCGCTGCGCGGGTCGACCGCGAGCACGAACGCGCCGCTGGCCAGCTCGGGGGTGATGGTCAGTTCCTCGTCCACCACCGCCCACTCGCAGGCGGCCAGCACGTACTCGAGGCAGGTCTCGGGCGTGATCTCCTCGGGCGATTCGATGATGCCGTTCTCGATCAGCAAGCGGCGCAGGTCCTCCGGGCGGTCCTCGGCGGCCGCGCGGATGCAGTCGGCCTCGAAACGGACGTGCTCGTGATCCATCCGGTTGTACAGACCGAAATCCAGGAAGGCGACCCGCCCGTCGGCGCCGAGCAGCAGATTTCCCGGGTGCGGGTCGCCGCAGAACTCGTCGAAGGTGAACAGCGAGCCCACATAGAACCGGTAGATGATCTCGCCGATCCGGTTGCGTTCGGCGTCGGGCAGCGCCCGGATCCGCTCGAAGCCCTGACCCTCGACGAACTCGGTGACCAGCACCCGGGTGGTGGACAGTTCGGGAAAAGCGGTGGGCACCACGATGAACGGGTGGCCCGCGTACATCGCGGCGATCCGGGCCTGGGTGCGCGCCTCGGACACGTAGTCGAGCTCGTTCTCCAGGTTCATCCGCAGCTCGTCGAGCACCGCCGGAGTCACCCACGGCATGGCGGTGGCGAGGATGCGCCGGAACATGGCCAGGTTCTTCAGATCCGCGCGCACGGCCAGATCGATGCCCGGGTACTGCACCTTCACCGCGACGGCGCGGCCGTCGGGCAGCGTCGCCCGGTAGACCTGGCCGATCGAGGCGGACGCGATCGGCTCGGGATCGAAATCGGCGAAGATCTCGGCCAGCGGCCGCCCGGCATCCTCCTCGATCACGGCCTTCATCGATTCGAACGGCACGCTCGGCGCGCTGTCGCGCAGCACGGCCAGCCGGCGCTGGAAACGCTCCCGATGTTCGGGCGGAACCAGGTCGAGGTCGAGCACCGACAGCATCTGGCCCAGCTTCATGGCGACGCCCTTCATGGTGCCCAGCACCATGACCATCTGCTCGGTCGAGCGCAGCACCGACTCCTCGGCCATGCGGGCCCGGACCGCCTCCGAGCGCCCGCGCATCGAGCGGCGGGTGCGAGAGGCGCGAATGGCGTTTCCGGCGACAGCTACGCCCAGTTTGGTACCCCGGGCGAGCCGGGACGTGGGCATTTCCTTCGCCATGTGGACCTCCGTTGGTGCCGTGGCGAAGCCGGATTCCGGGCAGTGTCCGGCCTCATCGGTCCAAGGTTAACCAAGCAGTAGGGAGACTGCCCAGTGCGTCGCCGCGTGAATCGGGCTGCGGTGGAAAGGCTATGAATCGTCGCGCGCGGGCAGCCGGTGATCGGTGGCGTTGAAGCGCTCCGGCGAACCGCCGGTGCCGACCAGGCCCTCGATCGCACTCCACGCCATCATGGTCAGGTGGTCGAGCATGCGCTCGGCGGTCATCGGGCGGTGGGTGAGCCACCAGTCCGTGG
The DNA here is from genome assembly GCF_003696265.1 of Nocardia stercoris. GTDB lineage: Bacteria > Actinomycetota > Actinomycetes > Mycobacteriales > Mycobacteriaceae > Nocardia > Nocardia stercoris. Next base: position 48,671 of record NZ_RFFH01000008.1, read on the forward strand.
CCAGCTGCACACCGCCGACGAGCACGTAGGAGTAGAGCTCGAGACCCTCGGTGTCCACCGCCCGGTCGAAGGCCCGGTCGCGCAGCACCGCGGTGACGATGTCGGCGAACAGCTTCTCGAAGTCGGCCAGCATCGACTTGTCGGTGGACCCGTTGTTCATGATGAACCGGTACACGTGCGTGTCGGCGTCGACGGTGTGCACGTAGGCGGCCAGGGTGTTGCGGACCAGCGTGTATTCGTCGAGGTTGTCGCTGATCGCCTCGTAGACCCTTGGCATCAGGGTGGTTTCGACGAACCGTTCCATGGTGGCGCGGGTGAGGTCGCTCTTGTCCGAGAAGTAGCGGTAGAGGACGGTTTTGGACACGCCGATCTCGCCGGCGATCTCGTCCATGCCGACATCGCCGCCGCGCTTACGGATGGCTGCGAGGGTGCCGTCGACCAGCTCTTCGCGGCGGTCGATCTTGTGCTGCTGCCAGCGCTGCTTGCGGCCGTCCACACGCCCCGTGCGCACCGGAGCGGAGACCAATTCTTCGGTGGACAGGATCTGACTCCTCCGTGACGGATCGGGCAGGTAGGACCAGGTTAGCCCGTCGGTCTCGACTGTACCCCCGGTTTGGTCTGTGGCTCACCTCGCGTCCCCCCCGGTGGGCGGTGCGTTCGGCGCCCGGCTGTGCGGCTGCGTTCGGCGGCTGCAACCGGGAGAACGGCAGAATGGAATTATGGAGCAAGCCGCCGGGTCGGTCCGGGTGCGCAACGAACTCGACCGCCTCGACGGGGTGGGCGGCTCTGGCGAACAGAGCGGCCTCGACGGACAGAACAGCGAAGTGGACGGATACGGCCAGGCTGATGACGGCATTGGAGACGACATGAGTGCGCCCTCGGTACCCGCCCGGCAGGTCGCACCGGCGGCGGCGGGTCCGGCCGCGCCCGCACCCACGGGTTCGGGGTTCGCCGACCTGATGGACGAGGACGGCAAGCGGCGCGATCTACGCAAGATGAAGGCCGTCGCCACCGGTTTCCTCGGTGCCGCCACAGTGATCTACCTGGTGTGCTGCTGGCTGGGTACGCAGCCGGGCACGGGTGCCTGGGTGGGTTACGTGCGGGCGGCGTCGGAGGCCGGCATGGTCGGCGCGCTGGCGGACTGGTTCGCGGTGACGGCGCTGTTCCGGCATCCGCTCGGGCTGCCGATTCCGCACACGGCCATCATCCGCAAGAAGAAGGACCAGATCGGCGCCAGCCTGGGCGATTTCGTGCGGACCAACTTCCTGTCCCCGGAAACGGTCGTCGCCAAGGTGAACTCGGCGCAGATCACGCTGCGGCTGGGCCGGTGGATGTCGGATCGCGAACACGCCGGCCGGGTCGCCGAGGAGAGCGCGAGCCTGTTGCGCGCGGTGATCGGCGCGCTGCGCGACGAGGATGTCGAGCAGGTCATCGACCAGACCATCGTCAAGCGGATCGCCGAACCGCAGTGGGGTCCGCCGCTGGGCAAGGTGCTCAGTGAGTTGCTGGCCGACAACCGGCAGGCACCGCTGCTGGATCTGCTGGCCGAGCGCGCCCACCAGTGGGCGCTGGGCAGCCAGGAGACCATCGACAAGATCGTGATGCGGGACGCGCCGAACTGGGCGCCCCGATTCGCGAACGTGTTGCTGGCCGAGCGGATCTACAAGGAGCTGGTGGAATTCACCTGGAAGGTGCGTTCCCAGCCGGATCACGAATTGCGGCAGGCGGCGTCGAAGTTCTTGGAGGACTTCGCCCGTGACCTGCAGTACGACCCCGCCATGATCGAGAAGGCGGAGCGGATCAAGGCCGAGATCATGGGCCGTGAGGAGATCACCGGGATGGCCCGCGCTACGTGGCGGGCGGCGAAACGGCTGATCCTGGACTCGGCTGACGATCCCGACAGCACTTTGCGCCGTAAGATCGCCGAGAACGTCCAGAACATAGGGAATCGCCTGGTGGCCGAGCCGGAGTTGCGGGATCGGGTCGACGATTGGGTGGAGCGCGGCGTTCGCTATCTGGTCGGCAACTACGGCTCGGAGATCGCCACCCTGATCAGCGACACGGTGGCCCGCTGGGACGCGGAGGAAGCCAGCCAGAAGATCGAGCTACAGGCCGGCCGTGACCTGCAGTTCATCCGGATCAACGGCACCGTGGTCGGCTCGCTGGCCGGGCTGGTCATCTATTCGGTGTCGCATCTGTTGTTCGGAAATTGACGGCCGGTCCGGTAGCTGGGATGCTGCCGGACCGTTTGCCCGGACAGTGCTAGCACCAGTGCTTGCAAAAGCTAGCACTCCAGCTTAGGATCGTATCTACAACCGCCGGAAGGTGAGTGATGGCAGAGGAGCCGGTGGCCCGCGTAGCCAGCGCGGCGCACGACATCGGGAGCTTCATCCGAGCGCAGCGGGAGGCTGCGCAGGTTTCGCTGCGTCAACTCGCCCAGCTGGCGGGGGTGAGCAATCCGTACCTCAGCCAGATCGAGCGCGGATTGCGTAACCCGTCGGCCGAGGTGCTGTCGCAGATCGCCAAGGGTCTGCGGATGTCCTCGGAAGTCTTGTACGTCCGGGCGGGCTTCCTCGAGCAGAGGACGCACAGCCCGGTCCGGGACGCCCTGCTGGCCGATTCCGGTCTGTCCGAACGGCAGAAGCAGGTGCTGCTCGACATCTACGACTCGTTCCGCCGTGAGAACGGCGAGAACGGGAACGACCCCGAGGCATATGGGGACGTCATGGCCAGTGTGGAGGACGTCTCCGGGGGGATCCGGGACAACGAGGTCCCCGATCGCAGCGCGGGTCGCACTACCGAAGGCACTGCCGAAGTTCCGCCACGCCAGGAGAGCGAAACACCATGACCGAAACCATCACCACCGTGACCAAGCCCCTCTACGCCACCGTCGGCGCCGGCGACGCGATCTTCACCGCTGTCACCGAGGCCGTCGAGAAGGTGCGCGACTCCGTTTCCGGTGTCGACGTGTCCGGCCGGGTCGAGGAGGCCCGCGAGCGGATCGCCAACCTGCCGGCCGACGTGCAGGAGCAGCTGGGCGCGCTGCGCGAGCGGGTGTCCACCCTGCCGACCGAGCTGCCCGAAGAGGTCGCCGCGCTGCGCGACAAGCTGAACTCCGAGGAGCTGCGCAAGCTCGTCGACCAGCTGCTGGACCTGTACTCCGACCTCGCCGTCCGTGGCGAGGAGACCGTCGGCAAGCTGCGCGCCAACCCGGTCGTCGAGGGTCGGCTGGGCCAGGCCGAGAACCTGTACAACGACGTGGTGCACCGCGCAGAGGGCGTCTACGACTCGGTGTCCACCCAGGTCAGCGGCCTGCTGGGCAAGGCCGAGGCCGAGTCGGAGGCCGAGCCGGTCGTCGACGCCGAGGTCGTCCAGGTGACCACCGAGGTCGAGGCCGCGCCGGAGCCCAAGCCGGCGCCCGCGAAGAAGGCCCCGGCCAAGAAGGCGCCCGCCAAGAAGGCCGCCGCGGCCAAGAAGCAGTAGTCGCCGCCTCGCGGCTGTGACCCGAAACCCCCGGACAACCCCGTTGTCCGGGGGTTTCGCACGTATCATCGGTGGTGTGTACGGACTCGCAAGTCTCATCCTGTGGGTGCTGCGGATGGCGGCACTCGGTGTCACGGTGTTCGCGCTGGTCCATGCGATCCGGCAGCGGCCCGACGCCTTCACCGCCGTCGACAAGCTGACGAAGCCGATCTGGGTGGCTATTCTGTGTGCCGCCCTGCTGGCCATCCTGGTGAGCGCGACCGTCGTCGGAATCCTCGGCCTGGCCGGGGTGATCGCCACCGGTATCTACCTGGCCGATGTGCGGCCGAAGGTGGATGAGATCCAGCGCGGGCCCCGCTGGTAGATCCGGTCCGATCTTTTTTGCGTTTGCTCTAGCAAGCACCCCGTACTCCGGGTTACCGTATCCATGGGTAACGCATAGTTTTGATGCGTGCCCGTGGACACGAAGGAGTGCTCATGGCAACGTTGCCAGGGACCATAATCACCGGTCTGCTCGATCGGGCCGACGATCTGTCCGACGCCTTCCGCGCGACATTGCGGGCACGCACGTACGACAACGTCAAGTACAACGCCGCTCCCGCACCGGACGTGATCCCCGTGACCACTCGCGACGGTGTCCAACTGCGCGTCCACGCGTATGGCCCCCGCAACGGCGACGTCATCGTCCTGGTGCACGGCTGGGCCTGCTGCATCGAATACTGGAACCCCCAGATCAACGCCTTCGCCGACCGGTACCGGGTCGTCGCCTTCGACCTGCGCGGCCACGGTGAAAGCGAGAAGGGCGAGCGCCCGTTCGGTCCCGACCAGCTCGCCGACGACCTGTCCGACGTCCTGGCCGCGGTGCTGCGTCCCGGCCGGCAGGCCACCATGGTCGGCCACAGCATGGGCGGCATCGCCATCCAGGCGTGGGCCAAGAAGTATCCCGAAGAAGTGGGACTGCGCGCCGGCGCGATCCTGCTCGCCTGTACCTCCGGCGGCCGCATCGCCGTCGAATCCCGGATCCTGCCGCTGTTCAACGGCGTGCTGCCCAGCCCGCTGCTGCTGGCCAAGGCCATCTTCGGCGCGCCCGTCCCGCTGCCCGGCGGCCGGTTGGCCCGCGCGATCGTCAAGGCCCGCCTCGCCGGACCGCACGCCACCCGCGAGCAGCTGGAGTTCAGCCTCGGCATCTTCCGTTCCGCCCGCCCGTGGGTGCGCGGTCGCTACGCGCTGATGCTCACCGAGATGGACCTGATGGACGCGGCGTCCTATATCTCCGTCCCGACCAGCGTGCTGGCCGGCGACAACGACAAACTGCTGCCGCAGCTCATGTCGCGGCGCATCGCCGACCAGCTGTCGATCAGCGGCATGCTCGACGGGTATCGGGTGCTGCCCACCGGCCACCTGATCAATGTCGAGGCCGAGCGTGAGTTCAACGCCGAACTGCACCGCATGGTGGGCGTCGCCAAGTACGGCACCGCCGCCGCGGCCGGCTAGTCAGACCCGGGCCAAGGCGCGGCGCACCCGCGCCGCCGCGGCCGGGGGCACTGTGGCTGTGGCGGAACGGATCTCCGAGCCCGCGCAGCGATTGATGGCCACCGCGTCGGCGACCACCTCGTCGAGGGCCGGCTGCCCGAGCCCCGTCTCGGCGAGGTCCAGCACGGTCCGCACCGGCGTGGTCACCAGGAACGAGCCCGCCGAGACGACGTCCGCCCGGCACAGCCTGCGCCGCAGCACCACCAGGCCCGGCACCCCGGGCCGCCGGCCGCCGTCCGCGCACAGATGCAGGTAGGACGGGCGCAGCCGGCCCAGGCCGAACAGTTCGGCCGCCGAATGGTGCGAGACCGCGGCCGCGCCGTCGAACCAGGCCGACCACATCGCGTATTCGTCGAGCGGGCCGTGCGGCCAGTCGGTCATCCGCAGCAGGCCGATGCCTACCCGCGCGACCGTGCCCTCCACCAGCGCGGTGCGGATCCGGGCTTCACAGCCGGTCCGCAGCACCTGGCGGGTCGTGAAGAAACCCGCGTGCTCACCGGCCAACCGCCGTAGGGCACGCCAATCCCCGCGTGGATCACGGATATTGCTGGTGGCAGCGCGGCCCGGCATAGACATAGGGTACGTGCGCTCATTGTGCGGTCGATCACATTCGTCCCGGACGTTGTTCAACCTTCACCCGATCCACAGAGCACACTCAAAAACATCGGGAAAGATCTCCGCCATGAGTTCGTACCCTCCGGATACCGTCGTCGGCAGCCCAACGCCTGCCGACCCGGCGCGCGGCGGCACACCGCGCAAGGTTCGCCGTGTGATGTTGATCGGCGGACTCGCGACCGCAGTGGTGGTCGCCGGCACCCTCGCCGGTGGCGAGGCCTACGCCCGAACCCGGATCTCGCACTGCATCTCCAGTGGGCTGGAGCAGAGCCTGGGTACCGGCGCGTCGGTTCATTTCGGCCCGAAACCGTTGCTGCTCACCATGGTCGACCACAAGGTCCCCTACGTCACGGTCGACACCGACGACGCGAGCGTCGGCCAGACCACCGGCATCCAGCTGCACGCGCGGCTCAACGACATCGACACCGATTCGAACAACGCGTCCGTCGGCAGCAGCAGCGCCACGGCGACGTGGAGCGACGCCGGTATCGCGCAGACGCTGAACGGCCTGGTCTCCGGGGTGCAGTCGGATCCCGACGGCCAGTCGGTCGATGTGCAGGTGCTCGGCGGACTGGCTCAGCTGAAGCTGATCCCGCAGGTGGTCGACGGCAAGATCGAGGTCACCACCTCCCAGGCGCAGCTGTTGGGCATCGGGCTGCCCACCGACCTGGTGTCGGGCATCGTCAGTTCGATGACCGGCGCGGTGCAGACCTATCCGCTGGACATGAAACCGACCGCGGTCAAGGTGGTCGACAACGGAATTCGGATCGACTTGGAAGGCGGGCACAGCAACCTCGCCGCCCCCGACGGCACCCAGCCGCAGATGACCTGCTGACCCTCAGTCCGCGGTGAAGCCCGCCAGCACCGTTCGCGACCTGGACAACCCGAGCCGGGTGGCACCGGCCGCGATCAGTGCGGCGGCTTCCTCGGCGGTGCGGATACCGCCAGAGGCCTTGATCCCGAGCCGCCCGCCGACGGTGTCGGCCATCAGCCGGACCGCGTGCACGCTGGCGCCGCCGGACGGGTGGAAACCCGTGGAGGTCTTGACGAAATCCGCGCCCGCCCGTTCGGCGATCCGGCACACCTCGACGATGGTTGTATCGGGCAGCGCGGCCGATTCGATGATCACCTTGAGGACCACCCGGTCCTCGACCGCTTCCCGGACGGTGAGGATGTCGATCAGGACCGAGTCGAAGTCCCCGGCCAGCGCCGCGCCGACGTCGATCACCATGTCGACCTCGGTGGCTCCCTGCTGTACCGCGAGCCGGGCCTCGGTGCCCTTCACCAGGCTGTGGTGCTTGCCGGACGGGAATCCGGCGACGGTGGCGACGGCCAGTCCGGGCGCCTGCACCGGCAGGACCGAGGGGGACAGGCACACCGCGTGCACGCCCAGCTCCCGCGCCTCGGCGATCGTGGCCGCCACGTCCGCGGCGGTGGCCTCGGGGGCGAGCAGGGTGTGGTCGATCATGGCCGCCACCTCGCGGCGGGTCAGCACGTCGGCAGGCATGGGTACAGAGTCTGGCACAGGCGTGGTGCCCGGACACGATAAGTCCGTTGCGGGGCCGTTGGGCCACGCGCACACTCGTAGATGCCGCGTGATCTCCAGCGGTGTCCGTGACGGGACGAGAGGGGCGTAGTGCCGTGTCTCGGGTGGTGATCCGGCGGGAGCGGGCCGGCGATATCGCGGCGATCGACGCGGTGCACCGCGGTGCCTTCGCGCAATCGCGGCTCGCGGTCGCCGCGGGTGGTGGCGGTGCGTCCGAGCCGCCGGAGGTGGGTCTGGTCCACGCGTTGCGAGCCGACGACAGCTGGATTCCGACGCTGTCGCTGGTGGCGGAGGACCACGAGGGGGTGATCGGGCACGTGTGCCTGACCCGGGCCGTGGTGGGCCCGTTCCCGGTGCTGGCACTGGGCCCGCTCGGCGTGGTGCCGGACCGGCAGCGCCACGGGGTCGGCGCCGCGCTGATGTATTCGGCGCTGGGGGCCGCGGACGCGCTCGACCAGCAGCTGGTCGGACTGCTGGGCAGCCTCGAGTACTACCCGCGGTTCGGGTTCCTGCCGGGGGCGCGGCTCGGGATCCGGCCGGACGAGCCGAGCTGGGCCGGCCATTTCCAGGTGCGGCCGCTGAGCAGCTACCAGTCTGACATCACCGGCGAGTTCCGTTACGCCGCACCGTTCTACGCGATTTGAGCCGGTCCGATCCGGTCTCCTTCGGCGGGTAGCCGGGCGGCCGCGGCCGGTGCGGGGTTCGCGACGCTCGTTCCACCTGGTGGGCCCTCGAGCGGGTCCGGGCCTGCCGGAGGGGGCCGAAGTGGGAGGATTCACCCATGAGTTCCACGCCCGCCGACCGCCGGTACGTCCTCACCCTCGGGTGCCCCGACCGTCCCGGCATCATTGCCAAGATCACGTCGTTCATCGCCGAGTTCGGCGGGTCGATCGTGGAGGCCGGCTACCACTCCGACACCGACACCGGCTGGTTCTTCACCCGGCAGGCGATCCGGGCCGAGACCGTGCCGTTCGGGCTCGACGAACTGCGGACCCGGTTCACCGCGGTCGCCGCCGAGCTCGGCAAGCAGACCGACTGGCAGCTGTTCGACACCGGCTCCCGCCGCCGGGCCGTGGTCCTGGTCAGCAAGGACGGGCACTGCCTGCACGACCTGCTGGGCCGCGCGATCAGCGGGGAACTGCCCGCCACCATCGAAGCCGTCATCGGCAACCACCCGGACCTGGCCGAACTCACCCAGGCGCACGGCGTGAAATTCCACTACGTGCCCTTCCCCAAGGACCCGGCCGAGCGAGGCCCGGCGTTCCAGCAGGTGCGGGCGCTGGTCGACGAACACGATCCGCACGCGGTGGTGCTGGCCCGTTTCATGCAGGTGTTGCCGCCGCACCTGTGCCAGCACTGGGCGGGCAAGGCGATCAACATCCACCACAGCTTCCTGCCGTCGTTCGTCGGCGCCCGCCCGTACCATCAGGCGTTCGCCCGCGGCGTGAAGCTGATCGGCGCGACCTGCCACTACGTGACCGCGGAACTGGATGCGGGGCCGATCCTGGAGCAGGACGTGACCCGCATCGACCACGCCGACACCGTGCACGACATGGTCCGGCTGGGGCGTGATATCGAGCGGGTGGTGCTGGCGCGCGGGTTGCGCTGGCATCTGGAAGGCCGGGTGCTGGTGCACGGGCGGCGCACGGTCGTATTCGACTGATTCGGCCGGGCGCAGTCGATCGTTCGCGCGGGCTTCTGATTCGCCTGGCGCAGTCGATGATTCGCGCGGGCTTCTGATTCGCCTGGCGCAGTCGATGATTCGCGTGCTCAGAGTGGCGCGACGGCCGCCCACGGTACCGTCATGACGTTGTCGCGCAGGCGCCTGCGGGGATCGGCGAGCGGAAAACCGTTGTCGCGCAACATCGCAGCCGCGGCACGCCACCGGACTCGGGGGCCGTAGGGCGCCAGCGACGCCGCGTGCGCCCAGGCGCGGTCGGCGGCGGTGAGCAGGGTGTGGATGCGTTCGCCGGGAATGTTGCGGTGGATCAGGATCTTCGGCAGTCGCTCGGCCAGATCCGAGGGCCGGTCCACGGTGAACGGGTCCCAGGCCAGGGTCAGCGAGCGCGGCCCGGTACGGTCCAGCAGCACCCAGGCACAGCGGCGGCCCAACTCGTCGCAGGTGCCGTCGACGAGCAGGCCGTCGGGAGACAGGCCGTCCCGCAACAACTCCCACGCGCCGGGCACCGCCGACTCGGGGTACTGGCGCAGCACGTTGAACGCGCGGACCAGGGTCGGGCGCAGGCCGGCGAGCTCGAAACCGCCGCGGGCGAACCGGACTCCGTCGCGGCCGGGGACGACCCGCTCCGGGTCGATCTCCAGCCCGACCACGGCGACGTCGGGGCGCACCCGGCGCAGCCGGGCGGCCAGTTCCAGGGTGGTGACCGGGCTGGCACCGTACCCGAGGTCCACGACCAGCGGATCCGTTGCGGCCGTGAGCCGTTCGCGGACCAGCCGGTCGTGCACCAGCCAGCGGTCGCTGCGGCGCAGCCGGTTGATCCCGGTGGTGCCCCGCGTGATCGCGCCGACCGGGCGCGCCGTGCCCGCGGCTAGCCGGGCTCGCCGACCGGTTTCCGTTCGCTCAACCACTGTTCGGTGAATTCTGCCTCTGCTCGGAACAACTCGACCAGGTTGACCAGTATCAGCTGTTCGAGCGATCTGTTGACGAACGGGATGTTCACCTTCGCGACCGACGAATACCGCAGGGTGCAGCCGGTTTCGGTGGTGAACAGCCGCATGGTGCCGCCCAGGCTGCCCGGCGCGCTGGGGATGGTCGCGGTATACGAGCCCTCGACCTGCGCGCCCTCGGGGCCGTAGTTCTCGACTCGGGTGATCTCCATATCCTTGCGCAGTACCGTGCGCGCCAGATCGGGTAGCAAATCCCGGGGAACCACGTGCCGGACCTCGGCCCGGATCCCGTTCTCGGACACCGAGAACGCGGTCAGATGGTTCGGACTGTGCTTGCGCATCTCCGCCATCCGGGCTTCCCAGTAGTCCTGATCTGCCAATGTCGCGTACAGCTCGTGGGACGTGCGCAGTGGATACCGTGCTGAGTAATCGAGTCTGCGGACCATGGGCGGAGAGCCTAGTGGGCCGCGACCCAGCTGCCGGTGAATTCGGCTTCCCGCGCCAGCAACTCGGTCAACTTCTCGGCGACCGCGGCCTCGATCTTCTTGCCGAACAGCGGGATCGCCACCTCCACGGTGCCGGCCACGGTCACGGTGGACGAGTTCTCGTCACCGCTCAGCGTGACGGTGCCGTGTACCTGCGCGGGTGCGCCCTCGACGTGCGCCTGGAAGGTGCCGGAGTCGCCGTCGTAGGTCTCGGCGCGCGGGATGATCAGGTCGCCGGGGCGGACCGCGGTGATCTGCGCGGGCAGATCGGCGGCGGGGATCGCCTGGGTCATCTCGACCTTCAGCCGCGCGCCGTCGGAGCTGAAGGAGTCCAGGTGCGCGCCCGGGCCGCCGACCTCGGCGAGCCGGGTCGTCCAGTACTGCTCGTCCGACAGCGCCGCACGGACCTTCGCGGCCGGTAGAGCGTAGTGCGCGGTGTATGCCAGGGGTGTCGCCATGGTGGAACACGCTACCGTTTGTGCTTGTGCGTACATCTGCGACGGTGCCGTTCGACGAGCTGTCCGACCTGCTGGCATCCACCGGCGCGCGCCTGCGGCCCGGGCAGCCGCTGGCCGAGCTGACCACGCTGCGGGTCGGCGGTCCGGCGGTGGTCGCCGAATGCCGCACGACCGATGCGCTGGTCGCCACGGTCGGCGCCCTGGACACGGCCGGGATCCCGGTTCTGCTGCTGGCCGGGGGCAGCAACCTGCTGATCTCCGACGACGGTTTCCCCGGTGTCGTGGTGCGGATCGCCGCCGCCGGGGTCGAGTTGGGGACCGACAGCGTGTGCGCCGAGGCGGGTGCGGTGTGGGACGAGGTCGTCGCGGCGACCGTGTCCGCCGGGCTCGGCGGCCTCGAATGCCTGTCCGGGATTCCGGGTTCGGCGGGGGCGACGCCGGTGCAGAACGTGGGCGCCTACGGCGTCGAGGTTGCGCAGTTGTTGCGGCGGGTGCGGATCCTGGACCGGTCGAGCGGAGCGATCGACTGGGTGCTGCCCGAGGATCTCGGGTTCGGTTACCGCACGTCGGTGCTCAAGCACAGCGACGCGGCCGTGGTGCTCGCGGTGGAATTCGAGCTGGATCCCTCGGGGCAGAGCGCGCCGCTGCGCTATCGCGAGCTGGCCCAGAGCCTCGGCGCCGAGGAGGGGCAGACCCGCCCGGCGGACCTCGTGCGCGCGACCGTGCTGCGGCTGCGCGCCGGCAAGGGCATGGTGCTCGCCGACGGCGATCACGACACCTGGAGTGCCGGCTCGTTCTTCACCAATCCGGTGGTCCCGCACGAGCGCGCGAGCGCGGTGCACGCCGCGATCGCCGCGCATGTGGGTGAAGTCACAGTGCCCTCGTGGGAGACGCCGGAGGGGATCAAGTTCTCGGCCGGCTGGCTGATCGAGCGGGCCGGTTTCGGCAAGGGACACCCCGGTCCCGGTGCCCCGGCCCGGCTGTCCACGAAACACACGCTGGCCCTGACCAACCGCGGCGCGGCGACCGCGGCGGATCTGGTCGAGCTGGCTCGCGCGGTGCGATCCGGAGTGGCGGAACGGTTCACGGTCGAGCTGGAACCGGAACCGGTCACAGTGGGCATCACGGTGTGACCGACGCGCCCGGTACGGCGTGGCTCCAGTGAGACACGCGGCTCCCGCTCCGGGACCTTCGGTAAATTCGAGCAAGTGACTGTTCGTCGAGCCACCAATCGCCGTGCCCTGCTGATCGGGATGACCCAGCTGGCCTCCGCCGCAGTGCTGGCCGCCTGCACCAAGTCCAGTGGCCCCTCCGGCAGTGGTCCGGCAGCACCGGCCGCGCCGGTCGCGAAGGTGACATTCGAGCCCGCCGACGGTGCCACCGACGTGAATCCGCTGGCGCCGGTGTCGCTGTCGGTCGCGAACGGTCACATCGACCAGGTGGCCCTGTCCAACCCGAACGGCAAGCAGGTCACCGGCCAGCTGAGCGCGGACAAGTCCGGGTTCAAGGTCACCGAGCCGCTGGGCTACGGCGTCACCTACTCCTGGTCGGGGACCGCTATCGGCACCGACGGGAAACCGGTGCCGATCACCGGCAAGTTCAGTGTGGTGAACCCGGCCAAGACGCTCGGCGCCAACATCAATATCGGGGACGGCCAGGAGGTCGGCATCGCGGCGCCGCTGATGCTGCAGTTCATGGGCCCGGTGGAGAACAAGGCGGGCGTCGAGAAGGCGCTGTCGATGGTGACCAATCCGCCGACCGAGGGCAGCTGGGCGTGGCTGCCGCCGAGCGACAAGGGTTCCCGCGCGCACTGGCGGCCCAAGGAGTATTGGCAGCCGGGCACCACGGTGCAGTTCACGGCCAAGCTGTACGGGCAGGACCTGGGCGGTGGCGCGTTCGGCGACCAGGACATCAGCTCCAACTTCACCATCGGCCGTAGCCAGATCGTCAAGGGCGTGGCGTCCTCGCACCGGGTGCAGGTGTACCGGGACGGTGCGCTGCTGTTCGACTTCCCGTGCAGTTACGGCGAGGGCGACGTGGACCGCAACGTGACGCGGTCCGGGATCCACGTGGTGACCGAGAAGTACCAGGACTTCTACATGTCCAATCCGGCCGCGGGATACTCCAACGTCCACGAGCGCTGGGCGGTCCGGATCTCGGACAACGGCGAATTCATCCACGCGAACCCGGAATCGGCTGCCGCGCAAGGTAATTCGAACGTAACCAACGGCTGCATCAACCTGAGCACCGAGGACGCGGCCACCTACTTCCCGACCGCCATGTACGGCGACCCGGTCGAGGTGAGCGGCACCCGCCTGCAACTGTCCGCGGTGGACGGCGACATCTACGACTGGTCCATCGACTACGAGACCTGGAAGTCGATGTCCGCTCTCGGCGGCGAGCCCCCGGTCGCCTCCGGCGCCCCGGTGGCCTCGCCGACTGCGCTGGCCCCCGCCCCACGCTGACCGTTACCGGCGGTGGAAGCGGCCCGCCGCCGCCTGATCCCGGGGCTTGACGATGATCTGGTCCAGGTTGACGTGCGGCGGCCGGCTCGCCACGAAGCCGACGATCTCGGCGATATCGTCGGCGACCAGGTTGTCGATGCCCTCGTACACCTTGGCCGCCCGTTCCGCGTCACCACCGAAGCGGACCAGCGAGAACTCGGTTTCGACTGCGCCCGGGGCGATTTCGGTCAGGCGAACCGGCTGCCCGAGCAATTCGGTGCGCAGCGTGCGGTGCAGCACCGCCTGCGCGTGCTTGGCCGAGGTGTAGCCGGAACCGTTCTCGTACGCCTCGAACGCCGCCACCGAGGTGATGGTGACGATCAGGCCGTCGCCGGACGCGATCAGCTTGGGCAGCAAGGCTTTCGTGACGCGCAGCGTGCCGAGCACGTTGGTTTCCCACATCCAGCGCCAGTCGTCGAGGTCCGCCTGGGCCACCGGGGCCAGGCCCTTCGCGCCGCCGGCATTGTTGACCAGCACGTTCGCGTGTTCGATCGCGGCGGCGAACGCCTCGACCGAGGCGTCGTCGGTGACGTCGAGCGGCAGCGCCGTGCCGCCGATCTCCGCCGCGAGCCGCTCCAGCCGGTCGACCCGCCGGGCGCCGATGTAGACGTGGTAGCCCTGTTTCGCGAGTTCCCGGGCGGTCGCCTCGCCGATCCCGGAACTCGCGCCGGTGACGACGGCAGTACGAGTGCTCATGCGGGTCAGCTTAGGACCCGGGCAGCCGAACAGCACCGGTCGGTACGCTGCGCGCATGTCGGTTCGAAATGTGGTCAGCCCGGACGGAACTCAGATCGTGTACCGGGTGACCGGCCCGCAGGGTGCGCGGCCGCTGGTGCTGCTGCACGGCTGGGCGGCCTCGCTGCGCTGCTGGGGGACGGCGGAAGAACTTCTGGCGCAACGTTTTCGGGTGATCGCGGTGGACCTGCGGGGCCACGGCTACTCCGATGCCCCCGAGGCGGGTTACGACGATCCGGTCGCCTGGGCCGGGGACGTGGCGGCGGTGCTCGCGGCCGAGAGCGTCGACTCCGGGGCGGTACTGCTGGGGTGGTCGTACGGCGGGATCGTGCTCACCGACTACCTGAGCGTGCACGGGACGGACGCGGTGGCCGGGGTCGTGTACTGCGGGTCGCTGGCCTCGATCGGGCCCGGCGTGCCGGGTGCCGAGCAGGGGCGGGTCATGAAGGAGGCCATTCCGGACGTGTTCGCGGAGGGTGCGGGGCGGGCGATGCGCGGGTTCGCGGCGTTCGGCAACGCCTCGGTCGGGCCCGGCCGGGACAAGGGCGTCGACGCGCAGCGCATGTTCGGGCTCAGCCTGGCCACGCTGCCGCGGGTACGCAAGGCCCTGTTCTATCGCACGATAGACAACAGCGCGACGCTCGAATCTTTGGATATTCCGGTGCTGGTGATGCACGGCACGGACGACCCCGTCGTGCCGGTCACCGACGGGCGCTACATCGCCGAGGCCGTCCCGGATGTGCGCGAATCCTATTGGGAGGGAGCGCAACACGGGCTCTTCATCGAAGACCCCGAGCGGTTCGTGGCGGAGGTGACCGGCTTCGCCGAGACCTTGTGACGGTCCTCACTAGGTGACCCGGGCCGCGTCGCACTCCCCAGTGGTGGGTGCACACTGAAAAGGTGAGTGAACGTCCGCGCCGAATCGCCGTACTGTCGGTGCACACCTCACCACTGGCCCAGCCGGGTACCGGCGACGCCGGCGGCATGAACGTCTACGTGCTGCAGACGGCCCTCGAGCTCGCCCGCCGCAACGTCGAGGTGGAGATCTTCACCCGGGCCACCTCCTCGGCCGACGAGCCCGTCGTGCAGGCCGCACCCGGCGTCCTGGTCCGGAACGTGGTGGCCGGTCCGTTCGAGGGCCTGGACAAGCACGATCTGCCCACCCAGCTGTGCCCCTTCTCCGCCGAGGTGCTGCGCCAGGAGGCCCGGCAGCTGCCCGGCTACTACGACCTCATCCACTCCCACTACTGGCTGTCCGGCCAGGTGGGTGTGCTGGCCCGCGACCGCTGGCGGGTGCCGCAGGTGCACACCGCGCACACGCTGGCCGCGGTGAAGAACGCCTACCTCGCCGAGGGCGACAGCCCGGAACCGGCCGCCCGCGAGGTGGGGGAGAAGCAGCTGACCATGGAAGCGGACCGGCTGATCGCCAACACCTCCGACGAGGCACGGCAGCTGGCCGCCTACTACGGCGCCGACCCGGACCGGATCGATGTGGTGCTGCCCGGCGCCGACCTGACCCGCTACCGGCCCGGTGATCGGGCCGCCGCGCGCGCCGAGTTCGGTCTGGCCGCCGACGAGCAGATCGTCGCGTTCGTGGGCCGGATCCAGCCGCTGAAGGCACCCGACGTGCTGGTGCGGGCTGCGGCCGAGGTGCTGTATGCGCAGCCGGACCGCCGGCTGCGGGTGCTCATCGTCGGCGGCCCGTCCGGCAGCGGCCTGGAACGGCCGCACGCCCTGATGGACCTGGCCGCCGAACTCGGCATCGCCGACCGGGTGACCTTCCTGCCACCGCAGCCGCCGCAGCGGCTGGTGCAGGTGTACCGGGCCGCCGACCTGGTCGCGGTGCCCAGCTACAACGAATCGTTCGGCCTGGTCGCCATCGAGGCGCAGGCCGCGGGCACCCCGGTGCTGGCCGCGCACGTCGGCGGCCTGGGCACCGCGGTGCGCGACAACCGGACCGGCCTGCTGGTCGACGGGCACGGCACCGGCGACTGGGCGGCCGCGCTGCGCTCGCTGCTCGACGACCCGGACCGGCTGCGGGCCATGCGGGCCGCCGCGGCCGAGCACGCCGCCGGCTTCTCCTGGGCGCACACGGCCGACGGCCTGCTCGACAGTTACGGGCGCGCGCTGGCGGGGTATCGGAGGGCCGATTCCCGCGCGACCGGTACCGTGAGTGCCGAGAGTCAGGCCCGGTCGCGGGCGTTGTGGCGCCGCCGGGCCGGCGTCCTCCACTAGCGTCCGGTATGTCCTGGCCGATCCGAAGCAGTTCGCGGCGCGCCCGCGACGGCGTGCGCGGGCAGGGAGGCACATGGGTACCGAGGCGGAGCAGACCGCGCAGCTGATCGCGGACACCCTCGTCGACCGCGAGATCGAGCACAGCCGGGACGGTTCCGGCACGTTCGTGGTCGTGCTGCCGGGCGAGCGCAAGCTCAAGACCGTGGTCGGGTTGACCGTCGGCAAGCACGGGGTCCGCCTGGAGAGCTTCGTGTGCCGCAAGCCGGACGAGAACTTCGAGGGCGTCTACAAGTTCCTGCTGCGCCGCAACCGCCGCCTGTACGGTGTGGCCTACACCCTGGACCGGCTGGGCGACATCTACCTGGTCGGCCGCATGTCGGTGGAGTCCGTGACACCCGACGAACTGGACCGGGTGCTGGGGCAGGTGCTGGAGGCCGTCGACGCCGACTTCAACACCCTGCTGGAGCTGGGGTTCGCGACCTCCATCCGCAAGGAGTGGAAGTGGCGGGTCTCGCGCGGTGAATCCCTGAAGAATCTGCGCGCGTTCGAACATCTGGTGACGCCGGAAGAGGAATGAGCGCGTGAACCGGAAACACGGTGCGCCACAAGTACTGCCGAGTCGAGGCGGGAACGACCAGGGGAACCGCCGGTGTGCGCCGGAACCGACCGGCGAGGTGTCGGTGTGACGGTGCTGGCGCTGGACGTGGGCGCCACCAAACTGGCCGCGGGTGTGGCGGACGGCGGGCAGGTGCGCGATGTGCGGCGAGTTCCGGTGCCGCCCAACGGGGTTTGGGCGGCGGCTGCGGGCCTGTTGCGGACGGTGGCCGGGGACGCGCGGGTAGATGCGGTAGGCATCGGTTCGGCCGGACCGGTGGACGAGGACACCGGATCTGTTGCGCCGGTGAATATTCCGGAGTGGGCTGCGGGTTTCGCGCTCGTCGACGCGGTGCGTGAGCTGTTCCCGGCGGCCCGGGTGCGGCTGGCCATCGACGGGGTCTGTCTCACCCTCGCCGAACGGACCTTCGGTGAATTACGTGGTGTGGCAAACGGTTTGGCCATGACCGTGTCCTCCGGCGTCGGCGGCGGCCTGCTGCTCGACGGCCGGGTCGCGCACGGGCGCACCGGAAACGCCGGGCACATCGGCCATCTCGCGGTCTCCGGATCCGACGAGCCCTGTGCCTGTGGCGGATTCGGCTGTGTCGAGGCCGTGGCGAGCGGAATGGCGAGCGCGCGCTGGGCGCGGGCACACGGCTGGACCGGAACCACCGGCGCCGAACTCGCCGCCGCCGCGCACGCCGGGGACCCGGTCGCCGTCGCCGCGCTCGCCCGGGCCGGTGACGCGCTCGGCCGCGCGGTCGCGTCCGCGGCCGCGCTACTCGATCTGGACCGGGTGGTGATCGGCGGCGGGTTCGCCGAATCGGGTGCGCCACTGTGGGATCCGCTGCACGCGGCGGTGACCCGGCACGCGGGCCTGAGCTTCGTGCGCGGTCTGACCGTCGTGCGGTCGCGGATCAGCGCCGGCGCGACCCTCGCCGGTGCCGCGCTGCTGGCCGCCGCCGAGACCGGCGACCTGCGCGGAGGCCGGTGAACAGGGCAATTCGCGTCGTGGAAAAATGACCGCCATGACGTACACCCTCGTGCTGCTGCGCCACGGCGAGAGCGAATGGAACGCCCTGAACCTGTTCACCGGCTGGGTGGACGTGCACCTGACCGACAAGGGCAAGGCCGAGGGCAAGCGCGCCGGCGAACTGCTGGCCGAGGCGGGCGTACTTCCCGACATCGTGTTCACCTCGCTGCTGCGCCGCGCGATCAACACCGCCAACTTCGCGCTGGACGCCGCCGACCGGCACTGGATCCCGGTCGTGCGCGACTGGCGGCTCAACGAGCGCCACTACGGCGCCCTGCAGGGCAAGAACAAGGCTCAGATCCGCGACACCTACGGCGACGACCAGTTCATGGAGTGGCGCCGCAGCTACGACACCCCGCCGCCGCCGATCGCCGTCGACGACGAGTACAGCCAGGCCGGTGACGCCCGCTACGACGGCATCCAGGTTCCGGCCACCGAATGCCTCAAGGACGTCGTCGACCGTCTGATCCCGTACTGGGAGTCGACCATCTCCAAGGAGCTGACCGACGGCAAGACCGTGCTGGTCGCCGCGCACGGCAACTCGCTGCGCGCCCTGGTCAAGCACCTCGACGGCATTTCGGACGCGGACATCTCCGGACTCAACATCCCCACCGGTATCCCGCTGGTCTACGAGCTCGACGAGAACCTGCGCCCGATCGGCCCGGGCAAGTACCTGGACCCGGAGGCCGCCGCCGCGGGCGCCGCCGCCGTCGCGAACCAGGGCGGCAAGTGACGCGTTGAGTCCCGCTGGGACGAACGCCGTGACCGGTTGCGGTCACGGCGTTTTCGCGTTTCCGGACCTGTTCACGTACCTGTTCCCAGCCGTGCATCCATATGCGTGGACGGGTGCCCGGCGGGCTGGTAGCGTCCAGCCGTTCGGCGTGACGCAGCCGCTGAACGGTCTACTGC
The DNA here is from genome assembly GCF_003696265.1 of Nocardia stercoris. Classification (GTDB taxonomy): domain Bacteria; phylum Actinomycetota; class Actinomycetes; order Mycobacteriales; family Mycobacteriaceae; genus Nocardia; species Nocardia stercoris. The sequence goes on from NZ_RFFH01000008.1 coordinate 67,429, forward strand.
GCAGGGGGAATCCGATCCGTCGGCCCGGGGTGGGTACCGCGGGCTGCGGCGTCGGCGACAACCTCGCTGCAGCAGAAAAGAGAACACCATGATCGAAAAGGGCCGGACCCGCAGGCTGGGTCGTGCCCTGGTGCCGGCGGTCTTCGCCGTCGGCAGTCTGGCGACCGCCGGGACCGCGCACGCGGACCCGACGGTCCCGCTCGGGGGAGGCTCGGGAATCCTGATCGAGGACCTCTCCGACGCGACGTCGGCGTCGGCGTGCACGATCACCGCCGTCGGCACCGACCGCGACAACGACTTGGTCGCCCTCACCGCCGGGCACTGCGGTGAGATCGGTGCCCGGGTGGCCGCCGAGGAGAACCTGCACGCGGGTTCGGTGGGCGTGATCGTCAACAAGAGCTCGACCGGTGACTGGGCGGTCATCGTGCTGAACCCCGGCAAGGTGGCGCCGGTCCGCCAGGTGGGCCCGACGGTGATCGACACCGTCGGCGGTCATCCGCGCGTCGGTGACCTGGCCTGCAAGAACGGCCGCACCACCGGTTTCACCTGTGGTCCGATCTGGGAGACGCACTCGACCTATTTCCGTAGCGAGCTGTGCGCCAACCACGGCGACTCGGGTGCCCCGGTGCTCGAGGGGAACCGGGTGGTCGGCATGGTCGTCGCCGGCACCGACTTCACCGCGGGCCCGATCGACATCCCGCTGCCGGACTGCACCGGTCCCGGCGACCTCATCCACGAGCCGGAGCTGGCGACCGACTTCGCGGGCGTACTGGCCGACATCGATCGCGGCGGTGGCCCGGGTGCGGGCTTCCACCTGATCTGATCCCGGATCTCGGCGGCGTTCGTACCGCGCCCGGCCCCGCGGACCACCGCCGGGCCGGGCGCGGTCGTTTCCGGACCACTCCCGCCGCGAGTGCGCGCGACCCGCACGCCGGGTAAGAGCGAGCGGCTGTGGATGTTGAGTCGCATCTCACATCGGAGGCGATCGAAGGGGGTGCGTGGCCGCGGTTGGGCACAATGGGATCGGGGCCGTACGCGGCCGGGTCGTGAGATGTGTGATGCGCCAACGCAATGGGCGAATGTGGCTCGAGCACTCCGGGATTGGCCGGGACCCGGCGCCCGGCCAACGGGATGTGAACACCGGGCCAACGACACGGTAATCCGCTGTGACCTGCGCGAAACTTCCCGCTCCCGCGCTCTGGAGCCGTGTCGGTAATCGTACGATTCTCCTGTGAGTGTTCCTCAGGCTGTGATGCTGGCGGTCCTCGCGGCCGTCGTCGGCTTGGCCGTCGGAGGGCTGCTCATCCCGTATGTCAACGCCCGGCAGTCGCAGCGGGGCGAGGACGACAACGGCCTGACCATGTCCCAGGTGCTGGACCTGATCGTGCTCGCCTCCGAGAGCGGCATCGCCGTCGTCGACGAATACCGCGACGTGGTGCTGGTCAACCCGCGCGCCGAGGAACTGGGCCTGGTCCGCGACCGGCTGCTCGACGAGCGCGCCTGGTCGGCGGTGGAGAAGGTGCTGGCGGTCGGCGAGGACGTCGACTTCGATCTCACCGCCAAGCACCCGGTCCCCGGCCGCAGCCGCATCGCCGTGCGCGGTGTCGCCCGCCCGCTCTCCCGCGACGAATCCACCTTCGTGGTCCTGTTCGCCGACGACGACTCCGAACAGGCCCGCATGGAGGCCACCCGCCGCGACTTCGTCGCCAACGTGAGCCACGAACTCAAGACCCCGGTCGGCGCCATGAGCCTGCTGGCCGAGGCGCTGCTCGAATCCGCCGACGACCCCGACTCGGTCCGCCACTTCGGTGAGCGGCTGCTGACCGAGGCGCGGCGCATGGGCAACATGGTCACCGAACTGATCGCGCTGTCGCGGCTGCAGGGCGCCGAGAAGCTGCCGCAGCTGGAGGCGGTGGACGTCGACTCGGTCGTGCACACCTCCATCGAGCGCTCGCGCATCTCCGCCGAGGCCGCCGGCATCACCGTGAGCACCGACTCCAACTCCGGACTCGAGGTACTGGGCGACGAGACCCTGCTGGTCACCGCCCTGTCGAACCTGGTGGAGAACGCCATCAACTACTCGCCGAAGGGCTCGCACGTCTCGGTGAGCCGGTCGCTGCGCGGGGGCTGCGTGAACATCGCGGTCACCGACCGCGGCATCGGTATCGCCAAGGAGGACCAGGAGCGCGTGTTCGAGCGCTTCTTCCGGGCCGACAAGGCCCGCTCTCGTGCGACCGGCGGTACCGGGCTCGGACTGGCCATAGTCAAACACGTCGCGGCGAATCACAATGGTGAGATTGCGTTGTGGAGCAAGCTGGGCACCGGGTCCACATTCACGCTCCGGATCCCGGCCGCCCCGTCCGACGCCGTCAGCGAGGACGAGGAGGCCGCCGACGCGGCCCAGAGAAGTCCCGCCGGAAACACTCCGGCAGGCATGAAGGACAGTGGCGCGCGCCCGGTGGCACGCGCCCGAACCAACGGTGTGGAGGCAACCCGATGACGAGTGTGCTGATCGTCGAGGACGAGGAGTCGCTGGCCGATCCGCTCGCGTTCCTGCTGCGCAAGGAGGGGTTCGAGGTCACCATCGCCGGTGACGGCCCGTCCGCGCTGGCGGAATTCGACCGCTCGGGCGCCGACATCGTCCTGCTCGATCTGATGCTCCCCGGCATGAGCGGCACCGACGTCTGCAAGCAGCTGCGTACCAAGAGCAGCGTGCCGGTGATCATGGTGACCGCGCGGGACAGCGAGATCGACAAGGTGGTCGGGCTCGAGCTCGGCGCCGACGACTACGTCACCAAGCCGTACTCGGCCCGCGAGCTGATCGCGCGCATCCGCGCGGTGCTGCGCCGCGGCGCCGGCGAGGAGATCGACGGCAACAACGAGAGCGGCGTGCTCGAGGCCGGTCCGGTCCGGATGGACGTCGACCGGCACACCGTGCAGGTGAACGGCAAGTCGGTGACGTTGCCGCTCAAGGAGTTCGACCTGCTCGAATACCTGCTGCGCAACTCCGGCCGGGTGCTGACCCGCGGCCAGCTCATCGACCGGGTGTGGGGTGCCGACTACGTCGGTGACACCAAGACCCTGGACGTGCACGTGAAGCGGCTGCGGTCGAAGATCGAGGCCGACCCGGCCAAGCCCGAGCACCTGGTCACGGTTCGCGGCCTGGGATACAAGCTCGAGGCATAAGGCGTCGAGGGGCCTTGCGGCCGCGGCGTGATCACGCCCGGCCGGGGCCTCGGGCCCGCGGTCGCGGCCCGAGGCGATATGGCGCCCGGCCGTGGGTGTGGCGGTCAGCGGTAGGCGTACAGGGTCCACGGACCGATCGGGTACGAGTCGAGTTCGTGCCAGTTGCCGTCGTTGTCGAGCTGCTGGCAGGCGTGCATCCGGACGTAGTGGCCGTCGCCCCGGCATTCGATGGGATGCGACACCCCGTACGGGCTGACCAGTGCGAGCTGGGCCGAGCTGCCACCGCCGAGCCAGGCCCGGGCGTCGAAGACCGACACGAACGAGCCGGTGCGGTCGGAGTAGGCGTTCCAGCCGTAGAGGCCGTCGTCCTCGGCGGGCCATTCGGCGTGGGCGAGGGCGGTGGGGGCGAGAAGCAGCGCTCCGCTTGCGGCGGCCGCGGCGAGCAACAGTTTCTTCATGCCGGGATCATCGGGCCTCGCGGCGCCGATGTTGCACAGGCCGGGCCGGCGCGAGTTCGTGTCGCGGCGGGCGCCGTCGGCCGACGGCGCCCGCCCGCGCGCTACGCCGCCGCTAGAGCATCGAGGTGTAGATGGTCCCGAGTACCGGGTAGTTGACGGTGTGCAGCGGGAACCAGCCGAAGTCGTCGTGCTGCTGGCAGTCGTAGTAGGCGACGTCGGCGCCGTTGCCGCGGCAGGCGATGATCTTGGTCGTGCCGTAGGGGCTGACGATGATCGGGTGGGCCTGCTGCACCTGCAGCTTCAGCGAGGTGACGGCGGTGGTCATCTCGTTGGTGACCTCGGCGTCGCGGAAATCCACGAACTTGGCGGTCACGTCCGAGTACTGGGTGGGGTCGGCGGCGGGGGCGTCGTCGGCGTGGGCGGCCGGCATGGCCACGAGTGCGGAACCGGAGGCCAGGACGGCGGCAGTCACAAATTTCCTCATCATGGTCCGATACCTATCACGATGAGGTAAATGCCGCATGGCGTGCGATCGACACCTGTGCGCGCAATCGTGAGATATCCGCGCGAATTCGGACTTTTCGCCCGGACTAGCGCTCGTTTTTCTCCGCGCTACCGCAATTTTCCGGCGCTACGCAGGGTTGTCGCGTTCGCGCGTGACTCGTCGCGGCGCCGCAACGATGCGGAGATTCGCGTTCGCCCGATCGGATCTGGTTGCGCGATAAGGAATTCCGCCGCGCGAATCGTGAAAGTAGCTGCTCGGTGGGGCTATTCGTCGGGCTCGGACGACCGGGCCGTGGCGGGGTGGATCGCGATCAGGCCCAAGCCTTCTCGGCGCTTGCAGAGGCGGGCCAGCTCGTCGTAGGCGGGCTGCCCGAGCAGCTCGATCAGTTCCGGCGCGTACGACTGCCAGACCGGGCGCGAACCGGTGTGCGCGTCGGGGGAGCCGCTGCAGTACCAGTCCAGGTCGGCGCCGCCGGGGCCCCAGCCGCGCCGGTCGTACTCGGTGATCACCGTGCGCAGGATCTGAACGCCGTCGGGGCGGTCGACCCAGTCCTGGGTGCGCCGGATCGGCAGCTGCCAGCAGACGTCCGGTTTCACCGTCAACGGTTCCACGCCGGTGCGCAGGGCCATGGTGTGCAGGGCGCAGCCGACGCCGCCGGCGAATCCGGGCCGGTTGAGGAAGATGCAGGCCCCGTCGACGCGGCGGGTGCGCAGCGCCGGTTCGTCGTCGAGTTCGTCGTGCTCCAGGAACAGCTTCTGCTTGACCTTGCCGTCGGGGCCGCGGGCCACGTCGATCAGCTGCCAGTCCTGCGGCGTCAGGGTGCGGACCGCGTCCCGCAGTCGCTTGCGGTCGTCGTTGTCGGACAGGAACGCGCCGTGCGAGCAGCAGCCGTCGTCGGGACGGTCGGCGAGGATGCCCTGGCATGCCGGAGTCCCGAACACGCATGTCCACCGGGAGAGCAGCCAGGTCAGGTCCGCGACGATGGTGTGCTCCGCGTTCGCGGGGTCGACGAATTCGACCCACTCGCGGGGGAAATCGGGCTCGACTTCGGGCGTCGGGACCATCTTTCCCGCAGCTGGAGGACCGGATCGCACGCTGCTGGATGCACCTGAGGTCACAGTGCCAGACGCTAACAGTTCCAGCGGCCGCCGTGGCGCCCGGAGCCTTCCGGAGCAGCAAATGTGACGCAAAGATGCCGAAGAGACGACCGGCACCCTCCGCGACCGCTGCGCAACCGTTACCGTGTTCATGTGCGGCTAGGTGTCCTCGATGTAGGGAGCAATACCGTCCACCTGCTCGTGGTGGACGCGCATCGCGGTGCGCACCCGATGCCGATGAGTTCCACCAAGGCCACCCTGCGGCTGTCGGAGAGCATCGACGACTCCGGCCGCATCACCACCGCCGGCGCCAAGCGGCTCACCGACACTGTCGCCGAATTCGCCGCTATCGCAAAGACTTCCGGCTGTATTCAACTTATGGCCTTCGCCACCTCCGCGGTGCGGGAAGCGGCGAATTCCGAGGCCGTGCTGGCCCGGGTGCGGGCCGAGACCGGCGTGCAGCTGCGCGTGCTGACCGGAGTCGACGAGGCCCGGCTCACCTTCCTGGCGGTCCGCCGCTGGTACGGCTGGAGCGCCGGCCGCATCCTCGACCTCGACATCGGCGGCGGCTCGCTGGAGATGAGCAACGGTGGCGACGAGGAACCCGACGTGGCGCTGTCGCTGCAGCTCGGGGCCGGCCGCCTCACCCGCGACTGGCTGCGCGACGATCCGCCGGGCAAGCGCAAGGTCGCCGTCCTGCGCGACTGGCTGGACGCCGAACTCACGCTGCCCGCCAAGCAGCTGCTCGATGCGGGCCGCCCCGACCTCGCGGTCGGCACCTCCAAGACGTTCCGTTCGCTGGCCCGGCTCACCGGCGCCGCGCCGTCGTCGGCCGGTCCCCGCGCCCGCCGCGAGCTCACCGCGTCGGGCCTGCGCCAGCTGATCGCGTTCATCTCGCGGATGACCGCCGCCGACCGCGCCGAGTTGGAGGGCGTCAGCTCCGATCGGTCCCAGCAGCTGGTGGCCGGCGCGCTGGTGGCCGAGGCGAGCATGCGGGCACTGGGCCTGGAGAGCCTGGAGATCTGTCCGTGGGCGCTGCGTGAGGGCCTGATCCTGCGCAAACTGGACTCCGACCTGGCCGGCGAGCCGGGCACGGGCAACGCCGGTGAACCGGCGACCGGCAATGGCCGTACGGCCGTCGTAACCGACACGATCGAAACGGTGTCGAAATGAGTGACAAATCCTCTCAGCTGTCTGTCGCGGAACTCATCGCCCGCAACGGCGGGAAGAACGCCCAGGCGTCCTCCAGCGGGCGCCGGCGGCGCGGCGGCCGGGGTATCTCGGTCAGTGAGCTGACCGGCGACCTGCCGGTCGTGCCGGAGGGCAACTCGTCGCACGCGGGTCCCGCCTCCGACACCTATCCGGCGCCCGACGGGTACGCACCGGAGCAGTCGCCGGTGTCGGGACCCATCACCTACTTCGATCCGCTCGCCGAATCGCGTGGCGGTCGCCGCACCCCGCCGCCGTCGGACGCGCAGTGGCAGGCACCCCCGGCCGCGCCACAGTGGCAGGCGCCCGCGCCGGAACCGCAGTGGACCCCGCCGGAGCCGCCGGCGCGTGAGTCCGGTCGCGGCGGAAGGCGTTCCCGCGCAGAGCAACCCGCGCCGCAGCCCGGCTACGGTCCGTCCACCGGCGGGTTCGAGGCCCCGGCGGCCGGTTTCACCCCGCCCGCCGCGCCCGCCTCCGGTGGCCGGCGGGCCCGCCGGGAACAGCGCGAGGCGCTCGAACAGCAGCTGGCCGGCGGTGTGCCCGCGGCCGAGCCGGCACCTGCCCGCGGTGGCCGCCGCCGGCGCAAGGACGACGACGAGCCCGGTCCCGCCGACCTGCTCGGTTACAGCGGCGGCGCGGCGCCCACGTGGACGCCGCCGCGCGAGCCGGAGCCGCAGCAGGCCTGGGCGCCGCCGCAGGACCCCCGGCAGAACGGCTGGACGCCGCCGCGTCCCGAACCGCAGCGGGGCCCGCAGCCGCCGCAGCGCGGTCCGGAACCGCAGCCGCCGCGCGGACCCGCCCCCCAGGCGCTGCGCGAACCGCAGCCGCCGCAACCGCGTGGACCGGAACCGAAACCGCCACTGCCGCCGCGAGATTCGGGACGCTCGGTGCGTGAACTGCCCGCCGAACAGCAGCCGCCGCGTGGCCGCGGCGACCGCTCCGGCCCGGCACTGCCGGCCTGGTCGGCGCGCCGCCGCGTGGACGCTCCGCCGCAGCAGCGTCCCGATCTTCCCGTCGACGACACCTCGGGTGAGCCGACCGCCGTCTGGTCCCTGGCGGCCCTGGACCGTCAGGCCCGCAGCGGTGGCCCGGTCCGCGGCGCCGACGAGCGTGGACCAGAGGGCGGACGCGGCCGCGGTGGACGCGACAACCGCCGGCGCGGCGACCGCGCCCCGGTCCGCGACGCCGGCCCCGAACTCGACGGCGTCGAAGAGCAGCCGCGCAGCCGCCGGGACCGACGCGCCCAGCGTGACGAGCCGAACGGCCGTGTGGCACACCAGGAAAGCGGCCCGGCACCGGAACGCGGTCCGCACGCGGGCCGGGGCAACCGGGGCCCGCGCGACGACCAGGATCCGCGCGGTCGCGGTGGTCGCGCACCGGAAGACCACGACGACCTTCACGATCACGACGAGCGCGGTGGCCGCGGTGGCTGGTCCCGCCCGGCGGCGCTCGGTGCCGGGCGCCGCGGTGGCCGGCCGGAGCAGCCGCCGCTCGCGGAGAGCCGGACCGAACTGTTCGAGCCGGTCGGCGCCGAGCCCGACGAGGACTTCGACAACCGGTCCGAGCGCCCGCGCCGGCCCGGCCCGAAGAACGGCCGCAAGTCGCCGCCCGGCAAGGGCCAGGGCGGTAAGCCGCGCAGCCGCGCCGACGAGTCCATGCGCCGGCTGGCGGTCTCCGACCGGGTCGCACGCCGGTCGAAGGCGGCTCGGGGCGCGGGCGCGGGTCTCGCGGACCGGCCGTGGACCATGCTCGGACTGCAGGTCGCCGGTGCGGCCGTCGCCGGCATGCTGATGTTCAAGGGCTTCGAGAAGATGTGGGACGTCCTGCCGTTCGTGGCGCTCGCCCTGGCGGTGGTGGTGATCCTCGGCCTAGTGGCGCTGGTGCGGGTGTTGCGCCGCAGCGATGACATCTTCAGCACGGTGATGGCGGTCCTGGTCGGAAGTTTCGTCACTCTGGGACCATTGGCATTCATGCTGAGCACGAACTGAGCCAGGAGCTGTCGTGACCACCTCGGGACAGACCCCGCCCGTCCGGGTCGGATTGTCCACCGCTTCGGTCTACCCGGAGAACACCGAGGCGGCGTTCCGCTACGCCGCCGAGGTCGGTTACGACGGTGTCGAGCTGATGGTGTGGGCGGAACCGGCCAGCCAGAACATCGATACCGTCCAGATGTACATGCGGCGCTACGGGATTCCGGTGCTGGCGTTGCACGCACCGTGTCTGTTGATCTCGCAACGGGTCTGGGGCCCGGATCCGGTGGCGAAGCTGGAGCGCAGTGTGCGCGCCGCGGAGACGCTGGGCGCGAGCACGGTGGTGGTGCACCCGCCGTTCCGCTGGCAGCGCCGGTACGCGGACGGTTTCGCCGATCAGGTCGCGGAGCTGGAGGCGGGTTCGGAGGTGATCGTGGCGGTGGAGAACATGTTCCCGATGCGCGCGGACACCCTGTTCGGCCGCACCACGGGCGCGGTGCGGCGGCTGGAGCGCCGCGGTGGTCCCGGTCTGGCGATGAGCGCGTTCAGTCCGTCCATCGATCCGACCGATGTCGGGTTCGGGCACTACACCCTGGATCTGTCGCATACCTCGACGGCGGGGATGGATCCGCTGGCGTTGTTGTCCCGCATGGGTTCTCGGCTGGCGCATCTGCATCTGGCCGACGGTCGGGGCGCGGCGCACGACGAGCATCTGATCCCGGGCGACGGGACCCAGCCGTGCGTCGAGGTGTGCGCGGCGATGATGCGCCACGGTTTCCGCGGTCAGGCGGTGCTCGAGGTGAACACGCAGAACGCGCGGACCACCGCGGATCGGGCCGCCATGTTGAACCGGTCGCTGACCTTCGCCCGGACCCACCTGCGTGATGTGGAGCCGGCGCCGGAGCCGGAGCGGTCCGGCGTGCTGGGCTGACTCGTGCCGGCCGGGATGCACGATCGGTCACATCGGGTAGGAATTCGGCGCCCGATCCGGAACACTTATACGGTGTACGAGCGCTGGCCCGGTCAGCGCTGCCGAGGTGGTCGAGACAGAGGAGTCGCAGGTGACCGAGGTGATCGGTGAGGAGAGCGTGGAGCTGTCGGATCCCACCGTGGACGACGCGCCGTTCAGCCGGGTCTGCGCCCTGACCGCCCTCGGTGACGGTCGCTACCGCGGCGAGATCGGCCCGATCTGGACCATCGGCCCCAAGGTGCACGGCGGCACGATGGTCGCCGCCGGTGCCGCGGCCGCCACCCGCCGGCTGCGCGAGTCGCAGCCGGACCTCGCGCACATGATGCCCATCGCGGCCGCCAGCGACTTCCTGGGTGCTCCGGAACCTGGCACGGTGGAGTACCAGGTCACCGTGCGCAAGACGGGCCGTCAGATCGCGCTCGTGGACGTCGACATGTACCAGGGTGAGCGCCTCTGCGTGCACACCACCTTCACCTTCGGGCAGCTCGAAGGCGACGAGCCCCCGCAGTACGCCGCGTCCGCCGCCGACGACATGCCGGCCGAGCCCTTCGCCGCGGCGCAAGGCTACATCGGCAGCCCGATGGGCAAGATCGTGCACGTCTCCGAAGGCGCCGACATGGCCATCGACCCGGGCTGGGCGCGGTTCCTGGACCGTGAGACCGGTGAGCCGCGGCTGCGGATCTGGATCCGCCCGCGCCCGGGCGACCAGCGCGACGAGGACGTGTTCGCGTTCTTCGCGATCATGTCTGCCGACATGTCCCCGCCGGTCACCATGAACCTGGGCCGGTTCGGCTGGGCGCCGACCGTCCAGATGACCACCTACCTGCGCCGCCGCCCCACGCCGGGCTGGCTGCGGGTCATCGCGACCGCCCGCGAGATCGGGCCGCGCATGTTCGACGAGGACCAGCTGGTGCTCGACGCCACCGGCGCGGTCGTGGCACAGAGCCGTCAGCTGGCGCTGATTCCGCAGCCGCGCTGAGCGCGTCGCCGCCGGATTCGCCCCGCGCCCGAAATGTGGCCCGGTACCGGATAATCTGGGCGGCATGACGAAAATTGCGGTGGTCGGCGGCGGACAGATCGGCGAAGCGCTGCTCGCCGGATTGCTGGAGTCCGGGCACGTGGCCACGGACCTGTCCGTCGTGGAGCCGTCCCCCGCGCGCGCCGAACAGCTGTCCGAACGGCTCGGTGTGCAGGTGCGCGCCACCGCCACCGAGGCCGCCCAGTGGGCCGACATCGTGGTGATCGCGGTCAAGCCGCAGGTGGTGCCGGTGGTGCTGGGAGAGATCGGCAAGGTCGAGTTGGACCGGCCGGAGACCGACCAGCTGGTGGTGTCGCTGGCCGCGGGTGTGACCATCGCGTCCATCGAATCGCTGCTGCCGGTCGGGACGCCCGTCGTGCGGGTCATGCCGAATACGCCGATGCTGGTCGGCGAGGGGATGAGCGCGCTGGCGCCGGGCCGCTGTGCCACCGCGGCGCAGCTGGCGCAGGTCGGGGAGATCATGTCGGCGGTCGGCGCGGTCGTGACCGTCACCGAGGCGCAGCTGGACGCGGTCACCGCCGTATCGGGCTCGGGTCCGGCCTACTTCTTCCTGGTCGTGGAGGCGATGATCGACGGCGGTGTGGGCCTGGGGCTCGGCCGCGACGTGGCCACGCAGCTGGTGGCGCAGACGATGCTCGGTTCCGCGGCCCTGCTGGCCAAGTCCGGAAAGACTCCGGTCGAATTGCGCGCGGGCGTGACCTCGCCGGGCGGGACCACGGCGGCTGCTCTGCGGGAACTGGAACGGGCCGGAGTCCGCTCGGCGTTCCAGGAGGCGCTGCACGCGGCGGAAGGGCGTGCGCGCGAACTGGGAGCTACCCCTTCGTAATCCGGCTTCGGAGCGGCCCGCGTGGGGGTGCCGGATCGCGGTGCATGGTGAACGCGCGATGACGGCCGGGTTCAGGCGGGGACAACTGTATTTCTCACACCCGTCGCAGCTATCCCACTGGTCCCGCTAAGCTGCTAGGAGCACGTGCGTGTCTGTTCCGCCGGTGGGGAAGCCGGCGGCGCGGGCGTGCCGGAGGTCAGTGGCACGATGATGTCTGCAAGCAGCTCCTCTGGTTCAGGCCCCGCGATAGGCGGAGGGACGCAGTTCCTCACTGTCGCCGAGGTGGCGAATCTGATGCGAGTCTCGAAGATGACGGTGTACCGGCTGGTGCACTCCGGTGAGCTGCCCGCGGTGCGGGTCGGCCGGTCGTTCCGGGTGCATGCCAAGGCGGTACACGACTATCTCGAAACCTCGTACTTCGACGCCGGATGAACCGGTTTCGGCTACCGGCGGCCCCGCGGGTCCGCCGGTGTCCTGTCGGTTCGTCATACGGTCTGTTCCGGTGCCCGCGATCAGGGCCACCGGGCCACGTGTGACGGCGGCGACCGATCCCCGTTCGGCCGCCGACCGCCGGACCGGTATCATCGACCCTCGGCGTGTTCGCCTGCCGGTGGCGTGGTCCTTTGCCGGCACCGGGGAGCGCGAATACTGGAAGCCTAGAGAGAGAACGCGAGGAACAGCCCGATGGGTTCTGTGATCAAGAAGCGCCGGAAGCGGATGTCCAAGAAGAAGCACCGCAAGCTGCTTCGCCGCACTCGTGTGCAGCGACGCAAACTCGGCAAGTGACGCTGCGCGTTTGCTCGAAGCCCGCCATCGACTCGGATGGCGGGCTTTTATTTTTGAAATTTCTAATTTTTAACCCATTCCCCGTTTTCGTGACACGGGCCATACGTTAGAACGTGGTTAATTCCATAGGAGCTCCGGGTAGCAGCGGCTACAGTTGGACACGGGAAGATGGCGATGGGGGTTGCTGAGGGTGGTGTTCGGCATGGGAAACGGCGTGCGGGACGGGCACAAGCCACGAGTCGTCCTGGTAACCGGCGTGAGCCGGTTCTTCGGCGGCAATGTGGTGTCCCGCCTTGCGGCCGACGACGCCGTCGAACGCATCATCGCGGTCGACGCCCGGCAACCCAGTCCCGAATTACTCCGCCGCATGGGCCGCGCCGAGTTCGTTCGGGCCGATATTCGTAATCCCCTGATCCGTAAGGTGATCGACGGTAACGAAGTAGACACGGTCGTGCATCCGGCGATCCTGTCGCGGCCACCGTCCAGCGGTGGCCGCACCGCCATGAAGGACCTCAACGTGCTCGGCTCGATGCAGCTGCTCGCAGCCTGCCAGAAGGCACCGAGCGTGCGGCGGGTGGTCGTGCGGTCCAGCTCGTCGGTATACGGCTGCAGTGCCAAGGACCCGGCGAAATTCACCGAGGAAATGAGCGCGCGGACACCACCGCGCGGTGATTACGGCCGCGACCTGATCGAGGTCGAGGGATTTGTTCGCGGGCTCGCGCGGCGCCGCCCCGATATCGCCGCGGCAATTCTGCGTTTCCCGCCGCTGGTCGGACCCAAGCTGGCTGGATACGGTGTGCAGTATCTGCGATCTCCGATAACTCCCAGCATTCTGGGCCGTGATCCGCGGATGCAGCTGATCCACGAGGAGGACGGCATCGCCGCCCTCGTCCATGCCGCCCTGTCGGCACCCGGTGGCACCTTCAATGTCGCCGGCGACGGTTCCCTGCTGCTCTCGCAGGCCCTGCGCCGGGCCGGCCGCATCGAGCTGCCGGTGCCCTACTTCGTCTTCAAATCGGTCGGCCGCAACCTGATGAGCCCGATCATGAAGGCGTTCACCTCGGAACAGATCGACTATTTCCTGTTCGGATGCGGTCTCGACACCACCCGGATGCGGACCGAACTCGGTTTCGAACCCCGCTGGACCACGGTTCAGGCCTTCGACGACTACATCGGGGGCGCAGCGCTGCGGCCCGTCCTGGATCCACGCTGGATCGACGCAGCTGAAAACACACTTCTCGGCCTGGTCGGCCGGATAGGGAGCGCACCGCAATGAGTGAAGTGGCCAAGGTTATCCAGCTTCATGATGTCGATGTCGAGACCCGGCATCGATCGACCGCGCGCCGCAAGCTGAGTCAGGTCAAGGATGTCGCCCACCTGCTGCCGGACAGCCCGGTCACCTCGCTGACCGCGCGACTGGCCGAGGCGGCACCGCGCCCGCCGCAGAGCCTGGGCGAGATGGTGCGCGGCGTGCTGAGCGACGGCATCCGCGGCACCGCCGACTTCGCCCGCCGCAGGCTCACCGGCGACTACCAGATCGACGAGTTCGGCCTCGACGAGCACCTGCTCGAATCGGTCATGCTGCCGGCGCTGCGCCCGCTCGCGGACCTGTGGTTCCGGGTGCAGGTGGCCGGCATCGAAAACGTCCCCGAGAGCGGCGGCGCGCTGCTGGTGGTCAACCACGCCGGCGTCGTCCCGCTCGACGGCCTGATCCTGCAGCTGGCGCTGCACGACCGGCACCCCAAGCAGCGCACGCTGCGTCTGCTGGCCGCCGACCTGGTGCTGGAATTGCCGTTCATCGGCGGCCTGGCCCGCAAGGCCGGCCACACCCTGGCCTGCCCGGCCGACGCCGAACGCCTGCTGCGCAACGGCGAACTGACCGGTGTCTTCCCGGAGGGCTTCAAAGGCGTCGGCAAGAACTACTCCGAGCGCTACCGGCTGCAACGGTTCGGCCGCGGCGGATTCGTGTCGGCCGCGGTCAAGACCGGGGTACCGATCATCCCGGTGTCGATCGTCGGCTCCGAGGAGATCTACCCGAAGCTGGCCGACATCGCGCCGCTGGCCCGGCTGCTCGGCCTGCCGTACTTCCCGGTCACGCCGCTGTTCCCGCACCTGGGCCCGATCGGCATGGTCCCGCTGCCGTCGAAGTGGTACATCGAGTTCGGCACGCCGATCAGCACCGCCGGTTTCGAGCCGGAGGCGGCCGACGACCCGATGACCATGTTCGAGATCACCGACCAGGTCCGCGAGACGATCCAGCTCACGCTGTACAAGCTGCTCACCAAGCGCCGCAACACTTTCCTGGGGTAACTCAGGAGGCTCTGGCGTCGCGCTTGCGGGTCAGAATGGCCGCCGCCGCGCCGCCCGCCGCGCCCAGCGCCAAGGCGGTGGGCACGCCGATCTTGGCGGCCTTGCGGCCGGTGCGGAAGTCGCGGATCTCCCAACCCCGGTTCTTGGCGACCTCGCGCAGGTCGGAGTCGGGGTTGATGGCGACGGCCGTGCCGACCAGCGACAACATCGGAACGTCGTTGTGGCTGTCGGAATATGCGGTGCAGCGCTTGAGATTCAGGCCCTCGCGGACCGCCAGGGACCGCACCGCGTGCGCCTTGCCGAGGCCGTGCAGGATATCGCCGACCAGCCGGCCGGTGAACACGCCGTCGACGCTCTCGGCGACCGTGCCCAGCGCGCCGGTCAGGCCGAGGCGTTTCGCGATGACCTGAGCCAGCTCGACCGGGGTGGCGGTGACCAGCCACACCTGCTGGCCGGCGTCCAGATGCATCTGGGCCAGTGCGCGGGTGCCCGGCCAGATCTTGTCGGCGATGATCTCGTCGTAGATCTCCTCGCCGAGGGCGGCCAGTTCGGCGGTGGGACGGCCGGCGATGAAGGACAGCGCCTTCTCCTTACCGGAGGCCATATCGCCCTGGCTCTCCTTGCCAGTCACCCGGAATTTGACCTGCTTCCAGGCCATATCGACCAGATCGCTGGTCTTGAAGTACTTGCGGGCCGCGAGGCCGCGGGCGAAGTGCACGATCGACGCGCCCTGCACCATGGTGTTGTCGACGTCGAAGAAGGCGGCCGCGGTCAGATCCCGCAGGATCTCCGAATCCTCACCGGCTTCGGCGAGTTCGGCGTCGTGCAGGGCCAGGGCGGCGTCGGCGCTGGCCGCACCGGCCAGATTGGCGCGCACCTCTTCCTCGCTCGGGCCGAACGGGCTGTAGGAGAAATTGGACAGGGTGTGACCCCAGCGCGCGGGGAACTCACCGAACCTGCCTGCGATGAAGCCGAATCCCGCCTTCGCGGGACCCGCGTCGGCAGCGCCGTTGTCTGCGGGGCCCGGCTCAGCAGATCCCGTGTGTTCCGATGGTTCCGGCACCGCAATCCTCCGCCCGTCGTGCGAACACGCCCACCCTAGGAGACCGACCCTAACCGCGCCCGGCGGTTGAGGCCCGGAGGCTGCGGCAGGCACAACCACCCTATCCGAGGGCACCGACGGGGTTGTCGGCCTTGTCGTTTCCGGCGGCGCGCCCGCGGCACCCCGGCGGGCTGCGCATTTAATGGAGAGATGACCGAACCCACTCCCGATGTGACCCTGCTGACCCGCGCCGGCTGCCATCTCTGCGCCGTCGCGCTCGAGCAGCTCACCGCGATCTGCGCGGACTACGGCATCGTGCCCGGCTGCGTGGACGTCGACGCGGCCGCCGCCACCGACCCTGGCCTGCGGGCCGAATTCGGCGATCGGGTACCGGTGGTGCTGGTCGACGGCCGGGAACACAGCTATTTCGAGGTCGACGAACCCCGATTGCGGGCCACGCTGAACCGCGGCGCGGGCGCCGCGCGGTAACCGATCCCGCCCGGTCCACCGCCGGGCCACACCGCCGTCGCGGCGGCGGGTACGCCCCGGACGTGCGCGCGCACTCGGCGCGTTGGCCGGGCTCCACCGGGCCGACAAGGTTCAATATTCGGGCGGACCTGGTGAGTGACGGATTTCACCGACTTTGTGCATGGCTTCACAAGCGGTTACGGTGGTGTCACGCAACCCGCCCACTCGAGGCCGCGGAGGCCGCCCGAAACCTGGGAAGACACCGTTTTCGGCGCCTGCTCGCGACGCCGGCGTGGACCAGAGCGACCGAACAACCCCGACACCGCGGATACCCGAAACCCCGGCCGGACGAGGAGCCGAACGACGTGACAGAGCAGCACGAGCCGCCCACCCCAGGCGTCTCCGGCAAAGCTCTAGGTAAGGACATCCCCCAGGCTACGGTGTCCCGGTTGGCGACCTACCTCCGGGTGTTGACAGCCCTCTCCGACGAAGGCGTTGCCATCGTATCGAGTGAGGAGCTCGCCGTCGCGGCGGGTGTCGGTTCCGCCAAACTTCGCAAGGACCTGTCGTTCCTCGGCCCCAACGGGGTGCGTGGCGTCGGCTACGACGTCGCCAAGCTGTGCACCCGGATCGAAGGCGTGCTCGGGCTCAGTGAAGGCCACCGAGTGATCCTGGTCGGCGCCGGTCACCTGGGCCGGGCGCTGGCCCGCTACGGCGGTTTCGCCCGCCGCGGCTTCACCATGGTCGGCATCTTCGACCACGACCCGCAGGTCATCGGCACGTCGGTCGGCGAGCTGATCGTGCGCGACATCCGCGACCTCGCGGCCTCGGTCGGCGAACTCGAACCCACCATGGCCGTCCTCGCGGTTCCCGACGGCGCCGCCCAACAGGTGTGCGACGCGCTGGTCGCCGCCGGAGTGCACGGCATCCTCAGTTTCTCCGCCCTCGCGCTGACCACGCCGCCCTCGGTCGAGGTGCGACGCGTCGATCTCGGTGTCGAACTACAGATGCTGTCGTTCGAATGGACCCGGACCGCGGCCGCCCGCGAGGACCTGCCCGCCGCGCCGCCGTCCTGGGTCGCGGCCGTGTCCACCATGGCGGCCGTCGCCACCCCGATCCGCCGGGTGGCCGAACCGATGGCACCGAACAGCAAGGGGACGGTGGTCGCACAATGAGCGTGCTACTGGTCGGAATCTCACACCGCAGTGCTCCGGTCGCGGTGCTGGAAAAGGTCGCGATCACCGACGACGACCGGCCGAAGCTGACCGATCGCATGCTCGCCTCGCAGCACGTCTCCGAGGCCATGATCGTCTCCACCTGCAACCGGGTCGAGGTCTACGCGGTCGTCGACGCCTTCCACGGCGGCCTGGCCGAGATCGGTGAGCTGCTGTCGCGGCACTCCGGGCTGCCGCTGCCGGAACTGACCAAGCACGCTTACGTCCGATACAGCGAAGCGGCCGCCGAGCACCTGTTCGCGGTGGCCAGCGGCCTGGATTCGATGGTGGTCGGCGAACAGCAGGTTCTGTCCCAGATCCGCGCCGCCTACGCCGCCGCCGACAAGCATTCCGCCGCGGGCCGCACCCTGCACGAGCTGGCGCAGCAGGCGCTGCGGGTCGGCAAGCGGGTGCACTCGGAGACCGGTATCGACCGGGCCGGTGCCTCGGTGGTGTCGGTGGCGCTGGACCGGGCCCGGACGGTGTTCGCGGCCGGTACCGGCGACAGCAGCGACAACACGCTCGCGGGCCGAGTCGGAGTCGTGGTCGGGGCGGGCGCGATGGGCGGCCTGGCCGCCGCGCATCTGGCGCGCGCCGGAATCGGCCGGATCACCGTCGTCAACCGGACTCTGGACCGGGCGCGGCGGCTCGCGCACACCGCCGAGACCATGCACGGTGTGCCCACGTCGGCCACCGACCTGTCCGGTCTGGTCGGGGCGCTCACCGACGCCGACATCGTGCTGACCAGCACGGGCGCGGTCGGCAGCGTCGTGACCCTGGCCGACGCGCACCGGGCGCTGGCCGGCCGCGAGGATTCGCGCCAGCTGGTGATCTGCGACCTCGGTCTGCCGCGCGACGTCGACCACGCGGTCGCCGGCCTGCCGGACGTGACCGTCATCGACATGGAGACGCTGCAGCGCGATCCGGCGGCCGGTGCGGCTGCCGACGACACCGCGGCCGCGCGCACCATCGTCGCCGAGGAGCTGGCCAAATTCCTCACCGGCCAGCGGATGGCCGAAGTGACCCCGACCGTCGCCGCGCTGCGGCAACGGGCCGCCGAGGTCGTCGAGGCGGAACTGCTGCGGCTGGAGTCGAAGCTGCCCGCGCTCGGCACCGACGAGCGGGAAGAGGTCGCCCGCGCGGTGCGCCGGGTGGTCGACAAGCTGCTGCACGCGCCCACGGTCCGGGTGAAGCAGCTGGCATCCACGCCCGGTGGCGACAGTTACGCCGAGGCGTTGCGGGAACTTTTCGAACTCAAACCCGGTGCGGCGCAAGCAGTTGCGACGCCCATGGAAGTTGCGGCCCTGGGTGAACTGGCCGACGACTTCACGACCGGGCACCTCGGTGGCAGCGGCCACCCCGGTGCCGGACAGGGGACGACAGCATCATGACGGAGTCGATCGTGAGCGATTCGGTTCTCACCTTCAGTGCCGGTGACGGCGGGGAACACCCGTCCGGTACCGCCGCGGTTCCGTGGCGGATCGGCACCCGGGGCAGCCTGCTGGCCCTGACCCAGTCCGGGACCGTCCGCGACGCGCTGATCGCCAACGGCCAGCCCGCCGAACTGGTGATCGTGAAGACCGCCGGTGACCAGTCCTCGGATCCGGTGCAGCAGATCGGCGTCGGCGTGTTCACCTCGGCGCTGCGCGACGAGCTCGCCGCCGGCACGATCGACATCGCGGTGCACTCCTACAAGGACCTGCCCACCGCGCCGGACCCGCGCTTCACCATCGCCGCCATCCCGCCGCGGGAGGACCCGCGCGACGCGCTGGTGGCCCGCGATGGCCTGGTGCTCGGCGAGCTGCCGGCCGGATCCAAGGTCGGTACCTCCGCGCCGCGCCGGGTCGCGCAGCTGCGCGCGCTCGGCTTGGGCCTGGATCTGGTGCCGTTGCGCGGCAACCTGGACACCCGGCTGCGCAAGGTGACCGACGGTGAACTCGACGCGGTGGTCGTCGCGCGGGCCGGTCTGGCCCGCATCGACCGGCTGGGCGCGGTGACCGAGGCGCTGGAGCCGGTGCAGATGCTGCCGGCGCCCGCCCAGGGCGCGCTGGCCGTGGAGTGCCGCAGCGACGACACGGCGATGGTGGAGATCCTTTCCGCCCTCGACGATGCCGGTACCCGGGCCGCGATCGTGGCCGAGCGGGCGCTGCTGGCGGAACTGGAAGCCGGTTGCACGGCGCCGATCGGCGCGCTGGCCGAGGTCGTCGAATCACTCGACGACAACGGCCGAATAGTGGAGGAACTGTCGTTGCGCGGCTGTGCGGCCGCCATCGACGGCTCCGATGTGATCCGGGCATCGGTCGTCGGGCCGCTCACGGCGGCCGAGGAACTGGGCCGGAGCCTGGCGCGCGAGCTGCTCGAGCTCGGTGCGCGCGACTTGCTCACCACCCCGCCCGACGTGGGCGGTCCCGCGCAGGAGGCAGCCGCCCCCACCCCCGCAGACTTGACCAATTCCAGTCCGATGGAGAACGACAAATGAGTCGAGCCACCAAGAAGCACCCTGGCCGGATCCTGTTCGTGGGCTCGGGTCCCGGTGACCCGGCACTGCTCACGGTTCGGGCACGCGAGGTGCTCGCGCGGGCGACGCTGGCGTTCACCGATCCCGACGTGGACCGGGGCGTGCTCGCCCTGATCGGCATGGCGGTCGAGCCGGGAGAGGACGGCACCGCGGCCGTCGATGTGCGCCCCGCGCTGGGCGATCCGGCCGAGGTCGCCAAGACCCTGGTCGCCGAGGCACGCAACGGGTCCGACGTGGTCCGCCTGGTGTCGGGTGACCCGCTGACCACCGATTCGGTGATCGCCGAGGTCAACGCCGTCACCCGGTCGCACATGACCTTCGAGGTGCTGCCCGGGCTGTCGTCGGCGACCACGGTGCCTGCCTACGCGGGGATCGCGCTCGGTTCCCGGCACACCGAGGTCGATGTCCGCGGTGAGGTCGACTGGGCGTCGGTGGCCGCGGCCCCCGGCCCGCTGGTGCTGCACGCGACCTCCGGGCATCTCGCCGAGACCGCGAGCGCGCTGGTCGAACACGGTCTGGCGCCGCAGACGCCGGTCGCGGTGACCGTGCGCGGCACCAGCCGCCAGCAGCGCACCATCGAGGCCACCCTGGCGACCCTGAACGCCACCGCCTCCGAGCTGGTCGGGCCGCTCGTGGTCACGGTCGGCAAGGAGGTCGAGAAGCGGTCGAAGATGTCCTGGTGGGAGTCGCGTGCCCTGTACGGCTGGACCGTGCTGGTGCCGCGCACCAAGGAGCAGGCGGGGGAGATGAGCGAGAAGCTCGTCACCCACGGCGCGATTCCCATGGAGGTCCCGACCATCGCGGTCGAGCCGCCGCGCAGCCCCGCGCAGATGGAGCGCGCGGTGAAGGGCCTGGTCGACGGCCGCTACCAGTGGGTGGTCTTCACCTCCACCAACGCGGTCCGCGCGGTGTGGGAGAAGTTCGGCGAATTCGGCTTGGACGCACGCGCTTTCAGTGGCGTGAAGATCGCCTGCGTGGGTGAGGCGACGGCCGAGAAGGTGCGCTCGTTCGGCATCAACCCCGAACTGGTCCCCAGCGGCGAACAGTCCTCGGAGGGTCTGCTGGCCGACTTCCCCCCCTACGACGACGTTTTCGACCCGGTCAACCGAGTGCTGTTGCCGCGGGCCGATATCGCCACCGAAACCCTGGCCGAGGGTCTGCGCGACCGCGGCTGGGAGATCGACGACGTGACCGCCTACCGGACCGTGCGGGCCTCTCCGCCGCCGGCCGAGACCCGCGAGATGATCAAGACCGGTGGTTTCGACGCCGTGCTGTTCACCTCCTCGTCCACGGTGCGGAATCTGGTCGGCATCGCCGGTAAGCCGCACGCCCGCACCATCGTGGCGTGCATCGGCCCGAAGACCGCCGAGACGGCCATCGAGTTCGGCCTGCGCGTGGACGTGCAGCCCGAGGTTGCCCAGGTCGGCCCGCTGGTCGACGCTCTGGCCGAGCACGCGGCCCACCTGCGCGCCGAGGGCCTGCTGCCCCCGCCGCGCAAGAAGAGCCGCCGCCGCTAGGCCTACCGCCGGGTGCGCATCATGTCGCGGACCAGGCGGCAGGTCTTGTCCGACGGAGGATGGATGCCGACCAGGCTGGCGGTGCGGCGGATGGTGTCGTTGTCGGCCAGGTCGGCGCGATAGACCCCGGATTCGAGCAGGGCGATGGCGAGCCGCATCGCCTTCAACCGGCGGTTGTGCATGACGTACCAGGAGCGCGGGCGGCCGGCCGGCAGCTTGTGCTTGGTCAGCGGACGGTACGGACGGTCGATGATCGTGGGCTCGGTGGTGGCCACGGGATCCTCCCCTCGAAACAGGTGGCTCGAACCCGACGGCCGAACCACTGTCGAACATGTCTTCGATCATACCGGCGGGCACCGACAAGTAGGGGACGAGAATCGTTGCCGCAGACCACTACCGGCCGTCGGCTCCCCTCACGTGTGCCGCGTCGAGGGGGATGGATCTGCGATGATCCCCACTCGGCCGTGCGACCGGTTCCGCGGAAGCGGTACTGTGCGGATATGACTGGAATCGACCGCCCCCGGCGGTTGCGGCGGACGCCTGCCATGCGTCGCTTGGTCGCCGAAACATCCCTCGAGCCAAGGCAATTGGTCCTCCCGATGTTCGTCGCCGACGGCCTCGACGGGCCGCGCGACATCAGCTCGATGCCGGGCGTGCAACAACATTCGATCGACTCGCTGTGCAAGGCCGCCGACGCGGCGGTCACGGCCGGTGTCGGCGGGCTCATGATCTTCGGTGTGCCCAAGCCCGAGGACAAGGACGCGAACGGCACCCAGGCCAGCGACCCGGACGGCATCCTCAACCGCGCCCTGCGCCGACTGTCCGCCGAAGTCGGTGACGCCACCGTCCTGATGGCCGACACCTGCCTCGACGAGTTCACCGACCACGGCCACTGCGGTGTGCTCGCCGCCGACGGCTCGGTCGACAACGACGCCACCCTGGACCGCTATGTCGAGATGGCCCGTGCCCAGGCCGCGGCCGGCGCGCACCTGCTCGGCGCCAGCGGCATGATGGACGGCCAGGTCGGCGCGATCCGGCTCGGCCTCGACTCCGAGGGTTTCGCCGACACCGGCATCCTCGCCTACGCCGCCAAGTACGCCTCCGCCTTCTACGGGCCCTTCCGCGAGGCCGTCGGTTCCTCACTGCAGGGCGACCGCCGCACCTACCAGCAGGATCCGGCCAACCGCCGCGAGGCGATCCGCGAACTGGACCTGGATCTGGCCGAGGGCGCCGACATCGTCATGGTCAAGCCGGCCATGTCGTACCTGGACATCCTGCGCGAGGTCGCCGACCGTTCCACGGTCCCGGTCTCGGCGTACCAGATCTCCGGCGAGTACGCGATGATCACCGCCGCCGCCGAACGCGGCTGGATCGACCGTCGCGGCGCGATCCTGGAGTCGCTGTTGAGCATCCGCCGGGCGGGCGCCGACATCGTGCTCACCTACTGGGCGGCCGAGGCCGCGCATTGGCTGGTGTGACGAATCAGGTGACCCAGTGGCATCCGCCGGCGGACCCCGCGGCACGACCGGAAGGCCCGCCGGCGCAGCCGGAGGACGTGCGCACCGCGGTCCTGCTGTGGCAGGGCGCGATCGCGGCCGGTGTGGTCCGGGTGCTCGCCGGCGCGGCGACGATCTTCGCCAACCGGAACAGCCTGGCCCAGCAGGGCCTGGAACAGCAGGACATGACTCCCGAGCAGGTCGGGTTCTGGGCCGGGTTCGCCGCCATCGCCATGGCGGTGATCGGCCTGGCGCTGATCGTCGGCGTCGCGGGTGTGGTCGCGCAGCTGTCCCGCGGCCGGTTGTGGGCCCGTGGGCTGGCCGACGGGCTGGGTGTGCTGGCGGTGTTCGGCGCGATCGGCACGTTGCTGGGCGGCCTGGCCGGCGCGGACGCCGGGATCATCGGCGGCGGGCTCGGCAACCTGGTGTCCGGTGGTGCGGCCATCCTGCAGGGCGTCCTGCTCGGTGGTGCCGTATTCCTTTGTCACCGAAAGGATTCCGAGATCTGGTTCCGTGCTGTCGGGCGGTGAGAGCGGAACCGAATTTGTCCCCGCGGCGCGGCGCAGTATGGTGAAACCAGTCACAACGGCTGGGCGAGAACGTTGATGGGCATCCGGAAGTTCCCAGATCACCTCCGGAAAGATCGGAGGCAACGGTGCGTACGGTCGAGCATCAGGTGTCGAGCCTGCGGCGCGAGCTGGTCTTCCTCGCGATCGTGGCCGCGTGCGGGCTGCTCATGCTCGCCGCGCTGATCATGCCGGGGCTGACTCGCTGATCGTGGTTTCGTCGCAGGTACCGAGGTTCGCCGAGCCGGGCGCGCGCTGGCGCACGGTCGCGTACGGCCCGGTGCTGTGCCTGATCGTGCTGATCGGCGACCTCCTGGTCACGCACCGCGTCCACTGGTTCGGCCTGACCTTCTGCGCCCTGCTGCTGGCCGGGTTCGTCTCGCTGCAGGTGGTCGCGGGCCGGCGGCACGCGAGCGTGGAACTCACCGACACCGCCCTGCGCGACGGTACCGAGGTACTCGACCTGGCCGATATCGCGGAGATCCTGCCGCCGCGCGACGAGGACTCCCACGACGAGGAGAAATGGGAGTCCGCCCGCGCGCTCGGCGAGCTGAGCGGGGTGCCGCGCCGGCGGACGGGGATCGGCCTGCTGCTGCGCAGCGGCGGCATGGTGCAGGCCTGGGCCCGCGATCACCACACACTGCGGGCCGAGCTGGAAGCCGCGCTCGTCGGCCGCGCGGCAGCGGAACCCGGTCCGGACAGCGCCGCCGTCGAATCCGCGGTTCTCGCCCGAGACGCAGCCTCAGCCGAATCCGCGGTTGTCGCTCGAGACGCAGCCCCAGCCGAATCCGCTGGTGCCGCTCGAGACGCAGCCCCAGCCGAATCCGCTGGTGCCGCAGCCGAATCCGCGGCCGGTACCGCAGGTGAGACCGGCGACATCGCCGGCAGCGCCCCGGAATCCGACTCCGGCGAGCAGCAGGCGCAGTGACCCGGACCAGGTGGATCCTCGCCGACCTGACGGTCCTGATCGTCGGTGTCGCGGCCGCGCTCGTGTGCTCCCGGCTCGGCGTCCGGACCAGCGAATTCCCCGCTGTCGGCGATCAACCCGCCTTCACCGCGACCCGCTACGTCGGCCCCTGGCTCGGGTCGGCGGCCGCCCTCGGGACGCTCGCCGGGGTGGCGCTGATCGACCTGTGCGACCGGCTGCTGAATCGCTGAACCGGGCCGCTCAGTGCTGCCAGTGCTCGTAGATGTCGAGGATGCGCGGGCCGTGCGAGCCCGGGGCGTCGAGGTAGATGGTGACGGTGCCGTCCGGGTGCGCGGCCGGTTCCATGATCACCTGCCGCATCGAGGCGTGCACCCCGCCGTTGGGGTCGCGGTCGAGCTGAGTGTCGGGCTGCAGGCCGGCGCCCAGGTGGCTGGGGGACACCACCATGCTCAGTAGTGCCGGGATCGGGCCGTCGGCCAGCGCGACCGTCTCGTCGTGGGTGAGGTTCACCCCGATCCGGCCCTGATCCGGCTGGCTGACGGGTTCCAGCGCACTCGCCGTGCCCGTTCCGGCCAGGATGGCGCACACCGGCAACGCTCCGATGGCCACGCTCAGCAGGACTTTCCGCATGAGAACCTCCGCCCGTTCGAACCGGAATGAACGGATCGAGGGTATGCGGCGGCAACCGCGCAGCGACCGATTGACGAATATCGTGCCCCGGCGTGTTGTCGCGTGCCACACTCTCCTACACCCTGTCGCAGACCGGTGCGGCCGGGCTGCGACACTGGGAGCCGTGAGTTCTTCTCCGTGCGCAACGCAGGTGCCGGTGTCCGCTCAGCTCTTCGAACGTGCCGCCGCGATCATTCCGGGCGGGGTCAACTCGCCGGTGCGCGCGTTCAAGTCGGTGGGTGGTACCCCGCGTTTCATCACCTCCGCCCAGGGCTGCCATCTGACCGACGCCGACGGGGTCGACTATGTCGATCTGGTGTGTTCGTGGGGGCCGATGATTCTCGGCCACGCGCATCCGGCAGTGGTGGAGGCGGTGCAGCGGGCCGCGACCGGCGGGCTGTCGTTCGGTGCGCCGACCGAGGCGGAGATCGTGCTGGCCGAGACGATCGCCGAGCGGGTGTCGCCGGTCGAGCGGGTGCGGCTGGTCAGTTCCGGGACCGAGGCGACCATGAGCGCGGTCCGGCTGGCGCGCGGGTTCACCGGGCGCAGCAAGATCATCAAGTTTTCCGGTTGCTACCACGGGCACGTGGACGCGCTGCTCGCCGACGCCGGCTCGGGCGTCGCGACGCTGGGCCTGCCCACCTCGCCGGGCGTCACCGGCGCGCAAGCGAGCGACACGCTGGTCCTGCCCTACAACGACCTCGACGCCGTGGCTGCCGCGTTCGCCGCGCACCCCGGTGAGATCGCCTGTGTGATCACCGAAGCCGCCGCCGGCAACATGGGCGCGGTCGCGCCGGTCCCGGGTTTCAACGCGGGCCTGCGCAAGCTCACTGCCGACAACGGCGCCCTGCTGATCATGGACGAGGTGATGACCGGCTTCCGGGTCAGCCGTTCCGGCTGGTTCGGGCGCGACGGCGTCGCCGGCGACCTGTACACCTTCGGCAAGGTGATGAGCGGTGGCCTGCCCGCCGCCGCGTTCGGTGGCCGCGCCGACATCATGAACCACCTCGCGCCGAACGGCCCGGTCTATCAGGCGGGCACCCTGTCCGGGAACCCGGTCGCGGTCGCCGCCGGCCTGGCCACGCTGCGTGCCGCCGACGACGCGGTGTACGCGGCACTGGACCGCAACGCCGACCGGCTGGGCGCGCTGTTCACCGAGGCGCTGGTGGCGGCCGGTGTGCCGCACCAGGTCCAATTCGCGGGCAATATGGTGAGCGTGTTCTTCGCCGATCAGCCGGTGACCGACTACGCAGGCGCCAAGGCAAGCCAGACCTGGCGCTACCCAGCCTTCTTCCACGCCCTGCTCGATCGAGGGGTGTACGCGCCGCCGAGCGCGTTCGAGGCCTGGTTCGTGTCGGCCGCGCTCGACGAGGACGCATTCGACCGCATCGCCACCGCTCTGCCTGCCGCGGCCGCGGCAGCGGCGGCCGCCACACCCGAAGGACCCAGCGCGTGACCGATCCTCAGCTCGAATCCGGCGTCATCCCTTCCGAGATCCCGGCGCTCGACCCGCAGCCGCTGCCCGCCGACCTGGAAACGATCGTGCATGTGATGCGGCACGGCGAGGTCTACAACCCGAAGGGCATCCTCTACGGCCGTCTGCCCGGCTTCACCCTGGCCGAGAACGGCCGCAACCAGGCGACGATGGTCGCGAAGGCCCTGTCCGACCACGACATCGCGCTGGTGGTGGCGTCTCCGCTGCAGCGCGCGCAGGAGACGGCCGCGCCGATCGCCGCCGAACACGGCTTGGCGGTGCGCACCGACGACAACCTGATCGAGGCCGGCAACACCTTCGAGGGCCTGCGGGTCTCGGTCGGTGACGGCGCGCTGCGCAAGCCGCGGCACTGGTGGAAGCTGCGCGACCCGTTCACCCCGTCGTGGGGTGAGCCGTACCTGCAGATCGCGCACCGCATGCTGGCCGCGGTGAACAAGGCGCGCGCGGAAGCGATCGGGCACGAGGCGGTGCTGGTGTCGCATCAGCTGCCGGTGTGGACGCTGCGCCGTTTCCTGGAGGGCAAGCGGCTCTGGCACGACCCCCGCAACCGGCAGTGTTCGCTGGCGTCGGTGACCTCGCTGGTCTACCTGGGCGACACCCTCGTCGACATCGTGTACTCCGAGCCCGCGGGGGCGTCGGATCCTCAGGTGACCGGGGCGTGAGCGGTCAAGGGCCGGAGGCGGTAGCGAAGCGTGACCACGCAGGCCCTCCGCTCACGCCTCATCGACACAGCGTGAGCGGGCGGGGGCCGGCGTCGGGTTTCGGGCGGTACGTGCGGGTGGTCGCGGCGGCGGCTGCTGTCGTCGCGGTGGTCGCGGGGTGTTCGTCCGCCGGTAAGGACGCGGTGGCGACCGGCGGCACCTTCGATTTCGTGTCGCCCGGCGGCAAGACCGACATCAGCTACGACCCGCCGGCCTCGCGCGGGACGATCGGTAACCTCTCCGGACCCGATCTGATGACCAAAGGTAAGACCACCGGTATCGCGGACTTCCCGAATCAGGTTGTGGTGCTGAACATTTGGGGCCAATGGTGTGGCCCGTGCCGCGGTGAGGCGCCGGCGCTGCAGCAGGTGTACGAGAAGTCGAAGGACCGCGGGGTCGCGTTCCTGGGTGTCAATGTCCGGGATCCGCAGCAGGACAAGGCGCAGGACTTCGTGACCAGCTTCCACATCGGCTACCCGTCGATCTGGGATCCGGCGATGCGCACCCTGATCGCGCTCGGCGGCAAGTTCCCCACCAGCGTCATCCCGACCACGCTGATCCTGGATCGCAAGCACCGCGTGGCCGAGGTCTTCCTGCGTTCACTGACCGCCGACGACCTGCAGCAGGCCGTCGACCGCATCGCGGCGGAGCCGGACCTGTGACCGTCCTTGCCGACGTCGGCACCTCGTTCCAGCAGACCGCGGCCACCGGGCCGCTGGTGCTGGCGCTCGGCGCGTGCCTGCTGGCGGGACTCGTGTCGTTCGCGTCGCCGTGCGTGGTGCCGCTCGTCCCCGGCTACCTGTCGTATCTGGCCGGCCTGGTGGGCGCCGACGCGCCGCCGGCGACGGTCGGGCAGGCGCAGCGGACCGCGGTGGCGGAGAAGTCCGGTCGGCTGCGGGTCGCGGGCGCGGCGGGGTTGTTCGTGGCCGGGTTCACCGTGGTGTTCGTGCTGGCCTCGGTGACCGTGTTCGGCTTGATCCAGACGTTGAACGTGAATCGTGATCTGCTGCAACGGATCGGCGGTGTGGTCACCATCGTGATGGGTCTGGCCTTCCTCGGCCTGGTCCCGGCGCTGCAGCGTGACACCCGTATGCATCCGCGGCGTATGACCGGCGTGCTCGGTGCGCCGCTGCTGGGGGCGGTGTTCGCGCTCGGCTGGACGCCGTGCCTGGGTCCGACGCTGTCGGGGGTGATGGCCGTATCGGCCGGCACCGAGGGCACTACGGCCGTGCGCGGTGTCGTGTTGATCGTGGCCTACTGCCTCGGGTTGGGGCTGCCGTTCGTCGTGCTGGCGTTCGGTTCCGCGTCGGCCCTGCGCGGTGTGGGGTTCCTGCGCCGCCATTCCCGCACCATTCAGGTGATCGGCGGTGTGCTGCTGGTCGCGGTCGGCGTCGCGCTGGTGACCGGCGTGTGGGACCAGTTCGTCGGCTATGTGCGCGACGTTTTCGTTGACCGAGTGACTCTCCCGATCTGATGATGACTACTTCGACTCTCACCCCGGCCGCCCCGGCGCGGCCGCCTCGGCAGTCACTGCCGCGCCGTGCCTTCGCCCTGCTGCGCAACACGTGGCGCGGGCTGACCAGCATGCGTACCGCGCTGATGTTGCTGTTCCTGCTCGCGCTGGCCGCGATCCCCGGCGCCCTGCTGCCGCAACGCAGCCTCAACGCGCCGAAGGTCGACAAGTACATCGCCGACCGGCCCACGCTCGGACCGTGGATGGACCGGCTGGAACTGTTCGACGTGTTCGGCAGCTTCTGGTTCACCGCCGTCTACGCGCTGCTGTTCGTGTCGCTGGTCGGCTGCATCGTGCCGCGGGTATTCGACCACTACAAGGCATTGCGCACCCCGCCGGTGCAGGTGCCGCGCAACCTGGGCCGGCTGCCGCACCACGCGAAGGCGACGACGTTGGACGCCGCGCCGGCCGATGTGATCGCCCGGGCGCGCAAGGGCCTGCGCGGGTGGCGGGTGATCGAAAGGGCCGAGCAGGACGGCGTCACGCTGTCGGCGGAGAAGGGGTATCTGCGCGAGTTCGGCAACCTGGTGTTCCATCTGTCGCTGGTCGGGCTGCTGACCTCGGTGGCGCTGGGCAAGCTGTTCGGGTACGAGGGCAATGTCATCGTGATCGCCGACGGCGGGCCGGGCTTCTGCACTACGTCGCCGGCCGTGTTCGACTCGTTCCGGGCCGGGCAGGTGGTGGACGGGACCGGGCTGACGCCGGTGTGTGTGCGGGTGCAGGACTTCCAGGCCGACTATCTGCCGACCGGTGAGGCCTCGATGTTCACCGCGCACATCGGGTACCAGACCGGTGGCGACATCGCGTCGAACACGTGGCGCGACACCACGATTCAGGTCAATCACCCGCTGCGGGTCGCCGGTGACCGGATCTATCTGCAGGGCCACGGGTACGCGCCGAAGTTCACGATCACCTACCCGGACGGGCAGACCCGCACCGAGGCGGTGCAGTGGCGGCCGGACGACGGTTCCACCTTCCTGTCCAGCGGGGTGCTGCGGTTCGACCCGCCGGGCGGCATGTTCGCCAACGAGGACGAGCGGCGCAAGCATCAGGTCGCGATCGAGGGCCTGTTCGCGCCGACCGCGTTCCTGCACGGAACCCTGTTGACCTCGCAGTTCCCGGCCATGAACGATCCGGCGGTGGCGGTCGACATCTATCGCGGCGAGACCGGGCTCGACACCGGGAAGCCGCAGTCGTTGTTCGCGCTGGACCCGCAGATGATCAGTCAGGGCCGGCTGGTGAAGGACCAGCGGGTGAACCTGAAGCCGGGGGAGACCGCGACGTTGGGCGACGGCACGAAGGTCACCTTCGACGGCGCCGAGCAGTTCGCCAACCTGCAGGTTTCGCATAATCCGGCGCAGAGCTGGGTGCTGTTGAGTGCGTTGAGCATGATGGCGGGGCTGCTGGTGTCGCTGGTGGTGAAACGCCGCCGGATCTGGCTGCGGGCCTACCCTGACACCACCTCCGAGGATCAACGACGTACTGTAGTAGAAATGGGTGGTCTGGCCCGCACCGACCAGGCCGGCTGGGGTGGCGAATTCGACCGCCTCCGTGAACGACTGCTGGGCGAACCGCCCACACCGGGAGACTGACACGATGCCCATCGACAGCACCATCGCCTCTTACAGCGATCTCGCCTTCAAGTCCGCGATCGTCGTCTACTGCCTGGTCTTCGTCATGCTGGTGGTGCAGTTCGCGCTGGCGTACACGCAGCGGGCGGAGGAACGGGAACTGGTCGCCGCCGGCGTCGGCGACACCGTGCCCGCCGGTGCCGGCCCGGGCCGGGTGGCGCCGAAGCCGTCGAAGCCGCTGCCGGACCGCCTCGGCAACATGGCGTTCGCGGTGCTGTTCGTCGCACTGGGCCTGCACATTCTGGCAATCGTGTTGCGCGGCTTCGCGACTCACCGCTTCCCGCTCGGCAACATGTACGAGTTCGTCACCATGGCCACCGCCGGCGCGGTCACGCTCGGCGTGATCCTGCTGCGGGAACAGAAGTACCGCGGCATGTGGGCGTTCCTGCTGGTCCCGGTCCTGATCCTGATGTTCCTGGCCGGCACCCTGCTCTACGCCGACGCCGCCCCCGTCGTCCCCGCCCTCAAGTCCTACTGGCTGCCCATCCACGTCACCGTGATCAGCCTCGGCAGCGGCGTATTCCTGGTGGCCGGCGTCGCCAGCCTCCTGTTCCTGCTCCGCCTGGCCCAGCCCGAGGGCGCGGAGTCCGACAACATCCTCGGCGCCATCGCTCGCCGCCTCCCCGACGCCCGCACCCTCGACCGCCTCGCCTACCGCACCACCATCATCGGCTTCCCGATCTTCGGCACAGGCATCATCCTCGGCGCGATCTGGGCGGAGTCCGCCTGGGGCCGCTTCTGGGGCTGGGACCCGAAGGAAACCGTCTCCTTCATCGCCTGGGTGATCTACGCGGCTTATCTGCACGCGCGGGCGACCTCGGGTTGGCGCGAAACCAAGTCGGCGTGGATCAACCTGGCCGGGTTCGTGGCAATGCTGTTCAACCTGTTCATCATCAACATCGTGGTGAGCGGGCTGCACAGCTACGCGGGGCTGAACTGACAGCTGTCGTCTGTGCGGACTTGCCCGGGTCCGGCCGACCTACATTGTCGTCATGAGCGCGAGCCATGAGGAGCTGATTCGGCTGGCCGAATCGGTTCCGGATGATCAGGTGCCGGCGGCTACCGAGGTGCTGCGTCAGCTGATGGGTAAGGCCGGTCGCCGGACTTTTCGTAGCGCGGGCGTCGCCGCCGCAGAACCGGACCTGGCCGAGCATGCCAAGGAGATCGTTCGCGACGAACTCGACCGCGGCGCGGCCGAGTGATTGCCGTCGACACCGGGCCGATCGTCGCGCTCGTCAACAGCCGGGACAAATCACCGTCGCCACACTCGATCGTAGGCGCTTCTCGATCGTGAGATCCAAAGTCGGCCAGCTGCTGGTTGTTCCTTAGCTGCGCGGCGGGTAGCACAGGAATCAGTCGAATCAGCTTTGCGTGGGGACGGCGGTGTTCAGTGGGATGGTGCCGAATTCTTCTGTGGTGTGGAGGGCGGCACGGCTGCTGATTGCCAGCCAAGTGGGGAGGGCGGTGACGAATGCC
This sequence comes from Nocardia stercoris, assembly GCF_003696265.1. Taxonomy (GTDB): domain Bacteria; phylum Actinomycetota; class Actinomycetes; order Mycobacteriales; family Mycobacteriaceae; genus Nocardia; species Nocardia stercoris. The sequence continues at coordinate 99,019 of NZ_RFFH01000008.1, forward strand.
TGGACGGTGGGGAGAGCCCGGTGGGTGTCGAGGGCTTGCTGGTCGAGGTAGCGCTCGAGGATGAGGAAGCGGTGGGGGTCCGTGCGGTCACGCCAGATGCGGTATTCGAGTAGGCCTGGCTCGGCGGCTGCGGCGGTGGTGAGGTCGTCTACGGTTCGTTCGAAGTCGGCGATGAATTCGGGTCGGATCTCGATCACGGCGGACAGTTGAATATTCGGCATACCTGCACGTTAAGGGTGTGGGCGGCGGTGGGGGAAAGACGGATTGGCACTAGACTCAGCGCCGATCGTTATCAATCCGCTGGAGGCGCCGTGGGGCCGGACATTCTGAGTCTGCGCTACTTCCTGGTGGTTGCCGAGGAGCGTCACTTCACGCGGGCGGCCGTACGGATCGGCATCGCGCAGCCCGCGTTGAGTGCCCGGATCCGGCGGCTGGAAGCGGATCTCGGTACACAGCTGCTCGTTCGCACAACGCGGACGGTGGAATTGACCCCGGCGGGAACGGCTTTGGTGGAATCGGCGCCGGCCGCACTGGCGGCGGTGGACCGTGCCTTCGATGCGGCGCGCCGGATCGGTGCCGGTGCGGCCGGGCCGCTGCGGATCGGGTACAGCCTGAGCGCCGGCGCCGAGACCGCCCCCATGCTGGTCGACGCGCTGGTGCGCGCGCTGCCGGGCCTGGATGTCACGGCCGCACCGATGCCGACACCTGAGATCTCGCCGGCGGTTGCCGAGGGCAGACTGGATGTGGGTATCACCCGTGCCGAACAGCCGGGGCGAGGCGTCCGCCGATTTCCCTTGCGGCAGCAGCGAATCGGTGTCCAGCTTGCGGCGGACCATCCGCTGGCGGCGAACGCGGAGATCGACGTCGCCGATCTGGCGGGATATCCCGTCCAGCTACACGAGCGGGCCGCCAACCCGGTGGCCCACGACCAACTCGTCGGGCTATTGGGGGCCGGTCCGGTTCCTCGCTTCCATTCCCCCATAGTCGCTTTCGACTTGTCGCAGCGCGTGGTGCGCAGCGGTGCGGCCGTCTCTCTGGCCGGGGAGGCCGCCCTGTCGGCGCATCCGCCGGGTCTGACGTGGCGTCCGCTGCGGACGGCCGCAGTGCTCACCACCTGCCTGGTGCTGCCGTACACGCTGCTGCCGATGCATCAGCGTGTCCGGTTGGTTGCAAAAGATCTTGCTGCAGAGACGAATTGGCTCAACGGTACGGCGGCCACCGAAACTGGCAGCACAGGCGATTCGTAGACCTCGGCTCGGGGCCGGCGCTGCTTGGTGATCTCCTCCTTCCCGCGCGTCGACGAACTAGCCAGTCCGCGGGTCGCGGTCCTGCAACTCACCGCCACGGCCGATTCTCGCCAGCGCCGGTGCCAGATGCCCGGCGAGGATCGGGGCATGATCATGGATGCGATGACCACGCTGGAAGCCTTCTACGCCGCTGAGGCGGCCTTCCTCACCGAAGGAGCCGGATTCGAGGAAATGGCAAGGCATCTCGCTGACGACATCGTCATGGACCAGGCGCCGAGCCTGCCCTACGGCGGCCGCTGGCAGGGCCACGCGGGTTTCCGCGACTTCCTCACCGCCATGGAGGCCAGCTGGGACGGACTGTGGTTCGACGAGCAGCGGTTCCTCGCCGAGGGCGATCGGATCGTGGTCTACAGCCGGGGCAGGCTGCGCGCGCGCCGCACCGGCCGGGTGCTGGAAACGTCTCTGCTGCAATGGATCAGCTTCCGAGACGGCCTGATCACCGAGTTCCGGCCCTACTACCACGACACCGCGGCGGTCTTGGCGGTGCTGTCCGAGGAGGCCTGAACCGCTGGGGTGCGGCCTCGGTCCCGTTCGTGGGCGGTCTGCTCGGCCGATTGTCGGTGTCGCGCGGTCAGCGGTCAGCCGCCGCGTGGCGGGCGCGTTCGATCTCGTTGATGTGCAGTTCGGTCCAGGTGCGTAGTGCGGCGATCGGTTCGGCCAGGCTGCGGCCGAGGGCGGTGAGCTGGTATTCGACGCGTGGCGGGATGGTGGGATGGACTGTGCGGGTGAGGAACCCGTCGGTTTCCAGGCTGCGGAGGGTTTGGGTGAGCATTTTCTGGGAGACGCCGTCGATGCGCTTGAACAGGTCGGTGTAGCGCATGGTTCCGTCCTGGCTGAGGGCGTCGATGACGAGGACGGTCCACTTGCCGGCGATGTGGTCGAGGACCTGGCGGGTGGGGCACTTGGCCGAGTACGCGTCGGCGGGCAGGCCGGAGGATTCAACGACAGTGGTCACAATTCGAGAGTAACGCACTAATTAGTGCCTTCTTCCCATTGGATTGTCACTCTCCGATAGTTAGTGGCATGAACACGATGATCTCGGTGACCGAAGCCATCCGCACCCGCCGCACGGTGCGGCACTACCGCCCCGACCCGGTCCCGGCGGCCACCCTCGACACCCTGCTCGAACTGGCCATGGAGGCGCCGTCGAGCTGGAACCTGCAGGATCGGTCGATTGTCGTGATCACTGATCCGGCCGGTCGCGACGGGCTGACCTGGGCGACCGATGGGCAACCGCAGCCGCAGGAGGCGCCGGTGATGCTCGTCTTCGTCGCCGAAACCGAAGCGTGGCAGGCGGATCGGAGTGACGTGTACGAAGCAGCCCGCCGCCGCGGCGCGTGGAGTGAGGAGTTCGTGACCGGCTTCGCGGCGGCCGCCACCGAATTCCAGCAGGGCTTGGCGGCGCACGGGCTGCTGCGCGAATACGCGGTCAAGGACGCCATGATCGCCGCCACCTACGTGATGCTGGCGGCCACCGAGCTGGGTCTGTCCACCTCGCCGATGAACGGCTGGGACGAGGCGAAGGTCAAGCAGGTGATCGGTATCGAGGACCGCCCCGACCTGGCCGTCGCCCTGCTCATGTCGGTCGGGTACGCCGCCGAGCAGCGGATCCACCCCGGCCGGCGAGCAGTCGACCGCACCGTGTTCCGCGACCGCTATCCAGCGGCGAACCCCTAGCCCGCTACAGCGGGTCCTCCCCGAGTTCGGTGTTGGCGAGCCGGGTGGCCTGTTCGGTTTCGACGTTCTCCTCGCGACGTTCGCCGGAAGTTTCCGCTTCGCGTTCATGCGGGTGTCCGTGCCAGCCGGAGCGCTCGTTACCTTCCTTGCGGCGGGCGTCCTGGGAGAGGTTTTCGCGGTCTTGATGGGACATGTCGCACCTCCGGTCGTAGGGGCCGGTGTCCAGTATGCCCCTGTGCTGCCGGAGGGTTGCTGGGGTGCCGGTCGGGGGTGCTCCGGGTTGGCATGCGGCTGCCGAGCTCGAAGCAGTCGTCTTGGTTGGACATTATGTCGCAGACAGATTGTGGGCGACGGCCCCAGCTCCTACACCCTGAGACGAGCGAACCCGGTGTGCTTGTCGCACACCGGGTTCGCTCGTTCGGGACCGCGGTTCAGCTGGCGAAAGCGTCTCTGACCTGGGCTTCGGTCAGGCCGTAGGTTTCCAGCGTGTAGTTGTGGACCGGGCGGCGGTCGCCGGACTTGCTCTCGTCGTCGAGGGCCCGCATGGCGGCGATGCCGGCTTCAGTGCGTTCCAGGCCGAAGGACGAGTAGATCTTGTCCACGGTGCCCATCGGGTCGGCGCGCAGGTCCTCGAAGTCGATGTCGAGGAACTGTGCCGGGTCGTATTTAGCTCGGGCCGTGGTGAATTCGCGGAGTCCACGGGACCACAGTTCCAGCTGGGTGCTGCCGATTCGCTCGGGGGTGAAGGCGGTGGACCAGCCTTCGGCGGCCTGCTCGGAGAGGCTGCAGGAGGAGCCGATGACCTGCAGCGGGTCGCGGTGCGTCTGGATGACCAGGGCGTCGGGGTAGACGGCCATGAGCGCGTCCAGAGCGAACAGGTGGCTGGGGTTCTTCAGAACCCAGCGGCGGGTGTCGCCGAGACCGATCAGCTGCAGGTTCTTCTTGTGTCGCGCATAGGAATTCGTCCAGTCCTGGCCGCGCAGCCACTGCGAGTAGGTGGGCAGGTAAGCCAGCGACTCGTACGAGATCGAGGTGACGTTCTGGCGCAACAGCTGCCAGCACTCCTCGACCTCGGCCGCGCTCATGTAGTGCACGCCCATGAACTCCGGGTGCTCCACCCGGTGCTGGGCGAACCCGGCGTCGAGCGCCTGATAGATCGGGTTGTCGGCCCAGGTGTCGCGCGGCGGGCGCGGCTGCGGGAAGTCGGCCAGCCACATCTCCAGCGCCTGGTGCTGAGGGTCGGCGGCGAGCAGGCGGTGCAGGGCGGTGGTGCCGGTGCGGGGCAGGCCGGTGACGAAGATCGGGCGGTCGATCACGGTGTCCGCGTAGCCCGGGTTGGCCTTGAAGCCGGCTTCGCTGAGCGCGCGGGCGGCGAGCGCGCCGCGCAGGAAGTACCGGTTCATCTTGCTGCCGAGTTCGGTGAGCCCGGCATCGCGTTGATAGGACTCCAGCAGGACGCCGAGCGCCTCCCGGTAGTCGCTGTCGGCGCCGAAGTCGGTGAGCCCCACGACTTTCGTCGCGGAGGCGTGTAGGTCGTCGACGGTGCCGACGTTGATGCGTGCGGTCATTGCTACGCAATTCTCCTCAGGTTGTGCTGATTCGCCTGCTCGCCGCGCCGATCCGGTAGACGCGGTCGGTCTCCTCCGGCCCGGTCGCGATCAGACGTGGTATTCGCCGCAGTTGACGTCGAGGGTCTGGCCGGTAATCGCATTCGCCCAGGACGAGGCGAGAAAGACTGCGGCGCGGGCGATCTCGTCGGGCTCGGGCAATCGCTTCAGATCCGACTTCGAGGCCGTCTGTTCGTAGACCTGCTCGACGGTGATGCCGTACTTCTTGGCGATCTCACCGAAGTACCACTTCAGCTGGTCGTTCCAGATGTATCCGGGCGCAACGGTATTGACCCGGATGCCCTTCGAGCCCAGCTCGGTGGCCAGGGTCTGCGACATGGCGAGCAGCGCCGACTTCGCCAATTTGTAACTGCCGTACCGGGGTTCGGAGTGCCGCAGCACGGCCGAGTTGATCATCACGACCGCGCCCCCGGTCTCCGCCAGTGCCGGAGTGAAGGCCTGCGTCATCCGCAGCCCGCCCAGCACGGTCAGCTCCACGCTGTCGCGGATCTGCTGAAAGTCGGTCTTGGCCAACGCCTTCATGGACGGCACCGAGAAGGCGTTGTTGATCAGCGCGTCCACCTTGCCGAAGGTCTCGGTGGTGCGCGCCACCAGGTTCTGCACCTCGTCGTCGCTGGTGATGTCGGTCGGCACACACAGGGTGGGCGCACCACCGGCCGCTTCGATCTCCCCGGCCACCTCCAGCAGCCGTGACTCGGTGCGCGCCGCCAGCACCACGTTCGCCCCCGCCGCGGCGGACTCCAGCGCGAGCGAACGGCCCAGACCGGGACCGATGCCGCTCACCACGACGACCTTGCCGGCCAGCAGATTCGTACTCATATCGTCTCCTCCTGGGGTGTTCACCCCAGCATCCGTTCTGCGAAACCACGCTGACGTGCGGCGATCCGCTCCTGCCAGCCGTGCGCGTCGATCCGATTGCGCTCGAAGTAGGGCAGGCGCTCGGCGACCTTGTCGACCGGCACCAGCTCGATGGTGGGCCCCTCGGCGGGTGTGACCGGCCGGTCCACCCGCTGCCAGCGGAACTGCAGAATCCCGAGGCTGCGCCCGGTGGTCTCGATCCAGTTCGCGATCCCGGGATTGCTCGCCGACACCACCATCCGAATCATTCCGTCCGGATCCACCTGCGCCTGAGCGTGATTGAGGCTGGTCTGGTGGTTCACGTAGTCCAGCGAGATGTACCACCGGCTACCCAGCTGGAAGCCCATGTACGGCGCGTCGGACTTGGGCACCGTGATCACCAGCGCCTGATCCGGCGCCAGATCGAAGTGGCCCACCGACGAGTACTGCGTGCTCAGCCCGCCCGGGGTGAGCCGCGGCTCGGTCAGCGTGTTCACCGGCAGGTCCAGGTAGAACCACTTGGGGAAGTTGAACCAGGTGTGCATGCGGGTCACCAGCATTCGCCCGGCGGCCTGGTATCGCTTGCGCAGCCGCGCCACATCGGGTTCCGCCGGTGCGGTGCCGACGGTGTCGACCCGCTCGATGCGGATCTTGCCCTTCTGCTCGGCGTTCCAGTCGCCGTACACCTCGCGCACGGCGAGCATCGAGGCACCTTCGCCGAGCGGGAAGTAGTTCGACGGCGGGTTGTCGATCGGCGGGCCGAAGCGCAGCGCGTAGCTGCCGTCCGCGGCGATCTCGAGCCGCCGGTCGTCGAAGGCGTCCTCACCGCCGGGGACCGAGGCGGCCGTGTAATTGCCCTGCAGCACTTGGAAGCTCAGGTCCACGGTGCTGCCGCGCACGCCGGTGACCAGGTACTCGGCACCTGGTTCGATCGTGGCGTGGTAGTAGAGCGTATCCGGATTGTCCAGGCCCATCTTGGTATACGGACCGGTGGAGCTCACGAAGTACGGATGCGAGGTGCCGTGGGCGCGGGACAGTTGCAGCACGGCGGCGATGCTGCCCTGCAGATAGTCGTACCCTTCGGCGAGGTCCGCCTCGTCCCGGATGAAATCGGCGTCGGCAACGAGCTTTTCGGACTCCGCCACCGCCGCGAGGAACGGTTCGGTGAGCGGGGGGTTCGGTTGTTCCATCAGTCCTCTTCCTTGTAGTTTCGGCCTGAGCGGAGGGCCTGCGTGGTCACGCCGCGCCTCCGGCGCTGACCGTTCAGGCCGGGCCCCAGGGCGTTTCGCGAAGTTCACGGCGGATGCGACGGGCGATGTCGGCCGGGCTGCCGTCGTCCGGTGTAACGATCAGTTCGGCGAATTGCGGTCGCTCGTAGGGGGAGTCGATACCGGTGAACTGCGGGATCTCCCCGGCGCGGGCCCGCTTGTACAGCCCCTTCGGGTCCCGCTGCTCGCATTCGGTGAGCGGGGTGTCGACGAAGACCTCGTGGAACGGCAGTCGCCGGTCGTCGTGCAGTTGCCGGGCGAGGCGCCGCTGCTCCCGGAACGGGCTGATCAGCGAAACGATCGCCACCACACCGGCGTCCGCGAGCAGCGCCGCGACTTCGGCCACCCGGCGGATGTTCTCGCGCCGGTCGTCGTCGCTGAACCCCAGGTCCCGGGTGAGGCCGTGCCGCAGATTGTCCCCGTCGAGCAGGTAGGCGGGCCGCCCGGCCTCGATCAGCAGCCGCTCCAATTCCACTGCAATGGTGGACTTCCCGGAACCGGACAGCCCGGTGAGCCATACGGTGGCGCCGGCGCTGAGGCGTCCCTCGCGGTCGACGGCCGAGCGGTGCCAGGTGACGTCGGAGCGCGGCGGCCGTTCGCCGCGGACCTGCGCCGCCACCTCGGGCTTCCCGGGGTTGCGCCCGGTGATCATGCCCGCGGCCACGGTCTGGTCGGTGGCCTCGTCGATCAGGATGAAGCTGCCGGTGGCGCGATTGTCGCGGTAGGCGTCGAACATGACCGGCTGGTGGCTGTGCAGCGTGAGCCGCCCGATGTTGTTGAGCGACAGGTGATCCGCGTCCGCTTGCCGGTGCAGGGTGTTGACGTCGAGCCGGTAGTCCAGCGTGCTGACCCGCACCGTGGTCAGCTGGGTGGCCGTGCGCAGCACGTAGCTGTTGCCGGCCCGCAGTTCGGTGGTGTCGGAGAACCAGCACACCATGGCGTCGAGATCGCGGTCCATGCGTGGCTGGTTGCCGGGCCGGGCGAGCATGTGCCCGCGGCCGACGTCGATGTCGTCGTCGAGGGTGAGCGCCACCGCCATCCCGGTGAACGCCTCCTCGACCTTGGTGCCGCCCGGACCCCAGATCTGGGTGATCCGGCTGGTGCGTCCGGACGGCAGCACCACCACATCGTCACCGGGAGCGAAGATTCCGCCGGCCACCGTCCCGGCGTAGCTGCGCGGGCTGTCGCCGTGCGGGCGGATCACGTACTGCACGGGCAGCCGGTTGTCGATCAGGTTGCGGTCCGAGGCGATGTGCACCTCCTCCAGATGCCGCAGTAGCGACGGACCGGGGTACCACGGTGTGTTCGCAGAGGTTTCGACCACATTGTCGCCGAGCAGCGCGGAGACCGGGATGAAGGTCAGGTCGCCGACGTCGAGTTTGGTGGCGAAATCGGAAAATTCCGAACGGATCTCCTCGAAGCGCTGCTCGGACCACTCGACCAGGTCCATCTTGTTCACACACAGCACCAGGTGCCGCACCCCCAGCAGCGCGGACAGGAAGGCGTGCCGCCGGGTCTGCTCGGAGATGCCCTTGCGCGCGTCGACCAGGATCAGCGCCAGGTCCGCGGTGGACGCGCCGGTCACCATGTTGCGCGTGTACTGCACGTGTCCCGGGGTGTCGGCGACGATGAATTTCCTTCGCGGCGTGGCGAAGTAGCGATAGGCCACGTCGATCGTGATGCCCTGCTCGCGTTCCGCGCGCAGACCGTCGGTGATCAGCGCGAGATCCGGCCGGGCACTGGGGGTTCGGGCCAGGGCGTCGAGCTGGTCGGTGAACAGGCTCTTCGAGTCGTAGAGCAGCCGCCCGATCAGCGTGGATTTGCCGTCGTCGACGCTGCCCGCGGTGGCCAGGCGCAACATGTTGCGGCGCATCAGAAGTAGCCCTCTCGTTTGCGATCCTCCATGCCGGAGTCTGAGATTCGGTCGTCGGCCCGGGTGGCGCCGCGCTCGGTGATCCGGGCGGCGGCGGTCTCGGCGATCACCTCGGCCGCGGTGGCGGCGGTGGATTCGACGCACCCGGTGCAGGTGGCGTCGCCGACGGTGCGGAAGCGCACGGTGGCCTCGCGGGTCTGCTCACCCGGTTCGGGGGTGACGAATCTGCCGGCGGACAGCAGCATTCCGTCCCGCTCGACGACGGTGCGGCGGTGCGCGTAGTACAGCGACGGCAGCTCGATATCGGTCTGCTCGATGTACTCCCAGATATCGAGCTCGGTCCAGTTGGACAGCGGGAACACCCGGATGTGCTCGCCGCGCCGGTGCCGGCCGTTGTAGAGGTTCCAGACCTCGGGGCGCTGCGCACGGGGGTCCCAGCCGCCGTCGGTGCCGCGGAAGCTGAACACCCTCTCCTTGGCGCGCGCCTTCTCCTCGTCGCGCCGGGCGCCGCCGAAGGCCGCGTCGAAGCGGTGCTCGCGCAGCGTGCGCAGCAGGGTGGTGGTCTGCAGCCGGTTGCGGGTCTCGCCCGCGCGTTCCACGACCCGGCCGGTGTCGATGTCGTCCTGCACGCTGCCGACGACCAGGTCCATGCCGAGCCGCTCGACGGTGCGGTCGCGGAACTCGATGACCTCGTCGAAGTTGTGCCCGGTGTCGATGTGCAGCAGCGGGAACGGCGGGGGAGCGGGCCAGAAGGCGCGCCGCGCCAGTTCCAGCAGCACCGCCGAGTCCTTGCCGCCGGAGAACAGCAGCACCGGACGTTCGAACGTGGCGGCGACCTCTCTGATGATGTGCACCGATTCCGCCTCCAGGGCAGTCGAATGCGGCAACTCGTATCCCGTGCGCATGATGTCGTCTCGCTTGCTACGTCCACTAGCCGTGTCGGCTATCCGTCACCTCGAACAGGTCGCATGCTCCGAACGGCAGGAGGGCCGGGTTGCAATGTCGAATACTCGACGCTATTGTTCGATAATGTGACACTGACGATAGGTCGCGACCGTGCCGCGGTCAAGACCCGTTTCCGGTGTCCGCGTGCTGCCGTGTGAACAAGGGATGTGCTGTGACCGATGCCAACGGGGCCGCCGGCGAGCTGCTCGCGCCGGAGAGTCCGATCGATACCGATGCCTCGCCGCCGACCAAGCGGGTCGTGCGCGCCGTCGAACTGCTCTCCCGGCACCCGGCCGAACGGCTGTCGCTGGCCCGGATCGTCCGGGCCACCGGCATGTCCCGGGCCACCGCTCACGCGGTCCTCACTCAGCTCACCGCCGAAGGCTGGACGGTCCGCGACGCCGACGGCAACTACGGCCTCGGGCTGGAGCTGGTCACGGTTGCCCGCCGAGCCGAGGCCTCGTTCCCGCTGCGCCGGCGCGCGCTGCCCGCCCTGCGCGAACTCGCCGCCGGCCACGACGTGCCGGTCTTCCTGGCCGAGCGCGAAGCCGACTCCATCCTGATCACCGAGGTGGTCGGCGACCCGTCGGTCCCGTGGATCCGGGCCGGCCGCCGGCTGCCGAAGGCGCCGCCCCTGTGCCGCGAATTCATCGCCTGGGCACCGGAGCCCGAGCGGCGCGCCTGGCTCGACTCCGCGATCCCGGCGCATCGTGAGCGGTTGGCGGTGGTGCTGGACGCGATCGCCGAGCGCGGCTACTCGGTCGAGCGCCTCGCCGACGACTCCCGGCCCATGATGGACGTGCTTGCCGCGCTGCGGAATTCCCCCGCCACCGACCCGCTGCGGCAGGGCCTGGGCGCGCTGATCACCGATCTCATCACCATCGACTACCTGCCCGACGAGCTCGGTGAGCACAACGCGGTCGTCTCCATCGCCGCCCCGATCACGTCAGCCGGCGGCGAGGTGATCGCATCCGTGGTCGCCTGCCCGGACACCACGTTGTCAAAGGCCGGAATCCACGAGTTGGCCGCCGCGACAGTGGCCGCAGCGGGCACGGTCGCGGCGGGTCACCTCGGCTGAGTCACCGGCCTGAGCGCACAATGTTCGCCCATAGCAGGCGATTTCCGTCGTTTCGGGCCGATGATCGTGCGCTCGGGCCGAAGTCCGGTGTGGCGAGTGTTTGCCCCGGCGACGCTGGGGGCATCCCCATGTCGCGGTCGGTGCGCTGACCAGTTCGGGCACCTGTCCGGCTGCTCCCACCGTGAAGGAGGCGAGGCGTTACGGTTGTCGGATCACCCGGCGTGTGTGCCGGGGTGTCGCTCGTGGTTGGCAGGCGGGCGGAGGTGCGAGGAGGATCGACGGCATGACCGACACGGAGACCCGGGTCCCGAAGGCGGAGAAGGTTTTCATGCCCGTGGAGACGGCAGTCGAATGCCGTGGGTGCGGTGGCGTGATCTTCTCCGGGCACGGCGGTACCGTGCGCGCGGAACTGTTGCACGAGCTGATCGACGCGCACAAGGCCGAATGCGCCGGTAAGCGCCGTTCCGGCGGCCAGGCCGTCGAGGTCTACGTCACCCCCGCCGACGGCCGCGCGGCCCGCACCGACCCGATCGACCTGGATTGGCCTGCCGGCTGGCGCATTCCGGCGCGCGAGGAGGTCCTGCTGCTGGACCAGGGGCGGTTCCGCGTTGACACCGTCGAGTGGGACATGAAGGGCGGCGTGCCGGTCGTCCAGTTGCGGGTGTCGCGCCCCTGACGCCTAACCGATCCGGTCTTGCCCCGGACCGCGCTCGGCGAGAACTCTTTCCGCTTCGTCGCGTTCGACACCGAAGGCCGATTGCAGCAGGTCCAGGGCCGCGCTGTGGGCGCCGGAACGGGCGAGCCGGTCGATCTCGGGCCAGGCCCGGTCGGCTTCGCGGACGTGCAGGCTGAGCCGGCGCTCCAGGCGGGACCACATGGCGGTGACGGTTTCGTCGGCGGCCAGCAGCGGGCGCAGCTTCGCGCTGAAACCGGGGTGCTCCTCGCGGTACATCGCCATCCAGCTCGAATCCGGTGGACTGGCTTCGGCATTGGCGGTGCGGTCGGCGAGTTTCAGGATCACCGCGCGCGGGTGGGCGGCGATCTTGCGGTAGGCGTCGAGGTTTCGCTCTTTGCGGTCGGAGCCGATTCCGGTGACCGCCCAGACCAGGTCGGTAACCGCTGCGCCGAAGCGTGATTCGAGTTCGGCGCGGGTGACGGGGGTGTCCTCGAGGACGTCGTGTAGCCAGGCCGCCTGCCCGAGGTCGCCGCCGAAGCCGAAATCGGCCAGTACCGCGCGGACGGCGGCGAGATGGTTCACGTACGGGCCGTCGCCGTATCTCTGGTCCCCGTGGGCGATTTCGGCGAACTGCCGGGCGTTCGGCTCGCCGGCGTCGTTGTCCGGAGTTCGATCTGCGGGGGTCTGCTGGTTCACGCCGGTGGCCTCCTCGGATCGCCGTTCTCCACACGGTAGCGGACGAAAAAGCGGCTGCGACGGAGTATTCCGCCGCAGCCGCCGCCGATCCGGGATCGGGGAGAACTAGATACGCGTGGCTTCAGTAGTGAGTGACTTCAGCAGCTGCATGACCTCCGTCTCACGGAAGCGGCGGTGGCCGCCGGGAGTGCGCAGCGAACCCAGCCGGCCCGCATGTGCCCACCGGGTCACGGTCTTGGGGTCGACGTGGAACAAAGCCGCAACCTGGCCCGGGGTAAGAAGGCTCTCCTGCCCGGTGACGGACCCGAAAGTGCGGTTCGTCGCGGTGATCACAGTCATTCGCAAACCCTTCCGTTCTCGACGTTCCCTCATCAGATAGCGACATCGTTGCACTAGTACCCCTACGTACTCGAATGATCTAACTTTGGTAAAGGGGAAGTAATAGACAAAACGGATCGCCGTACTGCTTGAAAAACGCAGATCAGACGGGGTCCAGACAACTTCTGGCGACCATTTTTACGCTGTCCGAGCGTGGTCTGGGCCACACCCGACTACCGCCTTCGCGCCCCTCCGGACGAGCGCATAGGCTGGTCGGCGTGAGTGATGCATCCCTTCCGGAGAACGACCCGGGCAGCCCGGCCGCCTCGGGCACGGCCGGTCGGCGCTTGGCGCGCAACTTCGCCCTGTACACCCTGGCGCGGTTGGCGCTCGCGGCCGTGCTCGCCGCGATAATCCTCGGTGTCGCACGTTTGCTGAACGTCGAACTACCGCTGTTGATCGCCCTGCTGTTCGCGGTGATCCTGTCGCTGCCGCTGTCCATGGTGGCGTTCCGCCGGTTGCGGGTCCGGCTGAACGAGAGCATCGCCGAGGTGGACGAGAAGCGCCGGGCGGACAAGGCCGACCTGCGCGCGCGGCTGCGCGGCGAGGACGAGGAGTGAAGTACTGCGATCGCAGTACTTCCCGCGACTGGGTCGACGACGCGGTCCGGCTGATCGAGGCCGACGCGCAACGCAGCGCCGACACCCACCTGCTGCGGTATCCGCTGCCGGTGGAGTGGGGCGTGCAGCTGTATCTGAAGGACGAATCCACCCACATCACAGGCAGTCTCAAGCATCGGCTGGCCAGATCGCTGTTCCTGTACGCGATCTGCAACGGCTGGGTGGGTGCGGACACCACGGTGGTGGAGGCCAGTTCGGGCTCGACCGCCATCAGTGAGGCGTATTTCGCGGCTCTGCTGGGCCTGGACTTCGTGGCGGTGGTGCCGGCGAAGACCTCCCCGGAGAAGATCGCGCTGATCGAAGCACAGGGTGGCCGTTGCCATTTCGTGGATCGCGCGCCCGACATCTACACCGAGGCGGCGCGGCTGGCGGCCGAGTGCGGCGGTCACTACATGGACCAGTTCACCCACGCCGAACGCGCCACCGACTGGCGCGGCAACAACAACATCGCCGAATCGATCTACCAGCAAATGGCTTTGGAGACGCATCCGGTGCCGGACTGGGTGGTGGTCGGCGCGGGCACCGGCGGCACCAGCGCCACGATCGGCCGCTACATCCGGTACCGGCGGCACGCCACCCGGCTGGCCGTGGTCGACCCGGAGAACTCCGCGTTCTTCGGCGGCTACGAGACCGCCGACGCCGGCTACCAGACCGGGATGCCTTCGCGCATCGAGGGAATCGGCCGGCCGCGGGTCGAGCCGTCCTTCGTCGGCCAGGTGGTGGACCGGATGATCGAGGTGCCCGACGCGGCGTCGATCGCCACCTGCCGGCACGCGAGCACGGTGCTGGGCCGCCGGGTCGGCGGCTCCACGGGTACCAATCTGTGGGGTGCGTTCGCGCTCGTGGCGGAACTGCGGGCCGTGGGGCGCCGGGGCAGCGTGGTCACGCTGCTGTGCGACGGTGGCGACCGCTATGCCGGGACCTACTTCGACGACGACTGGGTCGCCGAGCAGGGGATGGACCTGTCCGGCCCGCAGGCGGTGCTGGACGAGTTCGTCGCCACCGGTAACTGGACCGGGTAGACGCCGCTACCTGGCCTCGCCGGATCATCTCATCCTGGACAAGTGATCAGGAATGCGTCATTCTGCAGGTCCGTGTAGTGAGCTGAGAAGACCCATGACCCTGCCGACCGACCCGTTGCTGCGACCGGTGATCCCGCCCAGAGTGCTGGCCGGCCTGGTCGATCTGGGCCGCCGGGACGGCGCGCCCGTGGCGTCCTGGTTCGCCGGCACCGGCGTCGACCCCGACGAGCTCACCTCGCCCGAGGTCCGGGTCCCGTACCGGCAGACCGCGACGATTCTGCGCCGCGCGCTGCGGTCCATGCCCGGCGAACCGGTGGGGATGCGGCTGGGCCGGCGGGACTTCCTGTTGTCGTTCGGGATGGTCGGGCTGGCCGTGCGCACCTCCGCGTCGGTCGCCGAGGCCTTCGAGATCGCGCTCGAATTGCACCGCGCCTCCGGCACTCTCGTGGACGCGGAGGCCGAGATCGCGGACGGGGTGGTGGTGCTGTCGCTGCGCCAGCGGTTCCCGGATCCGGAGCTGACCGTGCTCGTCGTGGAGGAGGCGATGTGCAGTGTGGTCGCGCTCGCCCGATCCATGATCGGCGCCGACTGCGCTCCGGTCTCGGTGCAGCTCAGTTATCCGCCGCCGCCCTACGTGGCCGAATACCATCGGTACTTCGAATGCCCGATCCGGTTCGCGGCCGGCGCCGACCACCTGGTCTTCCCGGTCGAGTACCTGCGTCGGCCGCTGGCCACCCACGACGCCACCATCCGGGCCACGGCCGTGGCGAGCTGCCGGCGGCTGCTGGCGGAATCACCGGCGCCGGACCTGGTCGCGGAGGTCGAAGCGGTGCTGAGCCTGAGCATGGCGACCGCGCCGACCATGGCCGCGGTCGCCGAGCAACTGCACGTCTCCGAGCGCACGCTGCGCCGGCAACTCGGCGCGGCCGGTGAGACCTTCAGCGCGCTGCGCGATCGGGTCCGGGAACGCTATGCCACAGTGCTGCTGAGCAATCCGGCGATCACCATCGACGCGGTGGCCCGCCGGACCGGGTTCAGCGACGCCCGAGAGTTCCGGCGGGCCTACCAGCGCTGGACCGGCCGCCCGCCCAGTACCGTCCGCCGGGACTCCCGCGACCTCACGTAGCGGCGAGCGCCAGGGCCGGTGCCGGCTCGGCGCGCCTTCCGCGCAGGTAGACGGCGGCGATCGAGATCGCCACGGCCACAACAGACATCGCCACCAGCATGGTGATCGACACCCAGAACATGGTGTCGTACAACGCCATATCGCCGCGAACGACAGCCCGGAAGCCGAAGGTCATGGGCGCCAGGTCCTTGAACGGCCGGAACGGGGTCGGGGTGGTGCCCGGCGGGAAGATGCCGCCGAACACGAAGATCTGGATCATGTACCAGCACACCGCGGTGATCGATCCGGCCACCCGGCCGAGCACCACCACGAAGGTCTGCATGGTGACCGCCGCGGTGATACCGACCAGCACCACAACGAGACTCATCACCGGCCAGTTCTGCGGTGCCCAGCCCACCGAGGAGCCGAACGCGGCCGCCGCCGCGGCGGCCACAGCCCCCAGCAGCGCGCCGATCGCGGCCCGGCCGGCCACCGAGCGCGCCGCCGCCGCGACGGTCACGTTCGCGAGCCGGCCCGCGCGCACCGCACCGAGCAGCATCCAGATCACCAGGGCGGCAAGGAAACTGGCCAGCAGCACGAGTGCGGGGCCGGATCCGTCGGCCAGGTCCTTGTGGGTGGGATCGCCGTTCACGACCACCTGGCTGGGGTGCTGGTTGTGCACGTCCAGGTCCAGCGGCTCGCTGAACATGCCGGCCGAGGCGTCGACGTCGGAGATGTGCGGTGCCTGCGCCGCGCCGTCGCGCAGCCCGGCATCCAATTGGTCCGTGCCGCCGGCGAGTTGGGTGGTGCCCTGCTGCAGCTGGTGGCCGCCGTCCCGCAGCTGGATCAGGCCCTGGTCGAGCTGTCCGACGCCGGTGCTCAATTGCCCGGCGCCGTCCCGCAACTGGCGGGCGCCGTCGGCCAGCTGCAGTACCCCGGAACGGTAGTCGGCGGCCGGATCGGTGAGCTGGCGCGCGAGTTCCCTTGTACCGTCGCGCAATTGGGTGAGCTGGCCGACCAGTCCGTCCGGGTTGTCGGAGCGGGTCTCCGCGAGCAGGGAGGTCAGCTGCGTGGCGGCGTCGGCGAGGGCGGGATCGCCGCCGGTCCGCCACTGGTCCAGGAACGGCTGCAGGTCCTGGGCGAGCCGCTGCGCGGGGGTGAGGGCGTCGAGCGCCGGAGTGATCACCGAGTCGATGCCGTCGCGGATCTGGACCGCGCCGTCGCCGAGCTGATCGGTCCCGCCGACCAGCTGCTGCGCGCCGTCCGCCAATTGCGCTGCGCCGGTATGGAGTTGCCCGGCACCCGTATTCAGTTGGGCCGCACCGGATGCGGCGTCGTCGAGTCCGCTCGCCAGCTGCCCCGCACCGGAGTCGAGCTGCCGTGCGCCGTCGGTGACCTGGCCCGCGCCCTGCGCCGCGTCACCGAGACCCGAACCGAGCGTGTTGATTCCGACCAGGACTTGGTTCGCGTACTCCTTGCCGATGGTCGCGGTGATCTGCCGCTGCGCGTCGGCGAGTACACCCTGGACGACCGAGGGCGTGAGCGTCCCGTTGAGGTCGTTGCACCAGACCACGATGTGCGCCTTGGTGGGTCGGGCGTCGGTGACGCTCGAGATGTCGCGGGTGAAGTCGCGCGGGATGACGATCGAGAACGCGTAGCGGTTCTCCCGGACCCCGGCCAGCGCTTCGGCGCTGTTCACCCGGTGGTACTGCAGATCGCCGCCCGCGGTGACCCCGTCGAGGATCTCGGTGCCCAGATTCTGGGTCTTGCCGTCGACGACCGCGCCCTGGTCGTCGTTCGAGACCGCGACCGGGACCTGTTTCAAGTAGACCGTGGGATCCCACATGGTCCACATGAAGACGGCCGAGATCAGGGCCGGCACGATCAGGAACAACACCACGGCCGTGCGTACCAGCGCCGCGCGCGGAACCGCGCGCAGCCACCGGCCGACCGGCCCGCCGGCCGAGAGTTTCGTCATCTTCGCATTCCTTCGCTCACGTCGCCTCGCGCTCGGATCGGTCGGGCGTGACAGTGGCCGCGACCTGGTCCGGGTCTGCGAGGGCTGGCCCTCAGGCTAGGTACGTGGCCGGAGATCCCGGTCGGTGATGCGGACGAATCGGCCGCGATGCCACCCCAGGGCGGCCGCTATGCCCCCGGATTGGTGTCAATTTTTGTTGACATCGCGCGCATGTCAACGTAAATTGACATTCATGAGTGAAGCAACGACTCTGGCGGCCGCGGCCGGCAGTCCCGACCCCACGGTCGGGCTCCGCGCAGTGCTCGCACTGCGGCGGTTGCTCGAGCGACTCGAAGCGATCCAGGTGACCAATGCCCGCGCACAGGGCTGGTCCTGGCAAGCGATCGCGGACGCGCTCGAGGTCAGCCGGCAGGCGGTCCACCAGAAGTACAACCGGAGAGGCGGGGTCCGCTGATGTTCGAACGATTCGCCAAGACCGCGAGACACGCGGTGGTCGTGGCCCAGGAAGAAGCGCGGGAACTGCGCACTCCGCGCATCGGCGCCGAGCATCTGCTGCTCGGGCTGGTGGCCTGCCCAGACGAAGGGCTGCGCGCGACCCTCGCGGCCGACGGGGTCACCGCCGACAGCCTGCGAACCGCCTTGTACGGCAGGCGAACCGGCGAGCCGCTGGGCGAAGCCGACGCCGCCGCACTGAAATCCATCGGCATCGACCTCGATGCCGTCCGCGACAGCCTCGAGTCGGTCTTCGGCGCCGACGCACTCGAGCGGGCGGTCCCCGCCGCGGAATCCCGGCGCAGCCGGTTCCTGCGGGGCGGCAGCGTGCACACCGGGCACATCCCGTTCGCCGAAGACGCCAAGAAAGCCCTGGAACTGGGCCTGCGCGAAGCGGTTTCGCGCGGGGACAAGACCATCGAGGCCGGCCATCTGGTCCTCGGTATCGTGCGCGCACCCGGGCCGGTCGTCACCGAACTGCTCGGTGGCCCCGACGGTGTCCGCCGCGTCGGGGACAGCGTCCGCACCTTCCTCGACCGCGCCGCCTGACGTCGCGCGCCGAGAGCGCTACGGTGCCCGGAATTCGTCCGCGATCCCGGCACCGCAGCGCGCTCGGCCCGCGTGAACGCCCGGCGACGGCACGAAAACCGGACCGCGCGCGACAGGTGGTGCGGTTACGCTGGCCGCATGTTCGTCCGCGTAGGAATGCACCTGGTCATCAACGCCGTCGCCATCTGGGTCGCCACCAAGCTGGTGCACAACATCGAGTTGATCAGCCCGGCCGACAAGGGCACCACCGGGAAGGTGGTCGTGGCACTGATCGTCGCGGCCGTGTTCGGCCTGGTCAACGCCTTCGTCAAACCGATCGTCAAGATGCTGTCGCTGCCACTGATGTTCATGACCCTGGGACTGTTCGTCCTGGTGGTCAACGCGCTGATGCTGCTGCTCACCGCCAAGATCACCGACGGCAGCGAGTACGGCCTCGAGATCCACGGATTCGGCACCGCCGTGCTGGCCGGCATCGTGATCTCGGTGGTCAACTGGCTGCTGAGCTTCGCCGTTCCCGACGAGCGCTGAGCGGCGTCAGCCCAGGCCCAGCGCCAGTGCGGTCACCAGTGACCACGCCAGCATGGCCAGGCCGGTGTCCTTCAACGACGGGATGAGCCCCGGCCCCTGCGCGCCACCGCGCACCGGGGCGTTGGCCCGCACCGCCAGCGGGAGCGCGACCAGGCCTACCAGGGCCCACGGCGTGCGGGCCACCAGGCCGATCGTGGCCAGGAACGGCACGATCATCAGCGCCAGATGCAGTGTGCGAGTCCGGGTGTCGCCCAGCTTCACCGCCAGCGTCGTCTTCCCGGACACCGTGTCGGTGGGGATATCGCGCAGATTGTTGGTGACCAGCACCGCGCTGGAGAACGACCCGACCGCGACCGCGCCCACCAGCCCGGCCCAGTCGACCCGCTCGGCCTGCACGAACTCGGTGCCCAGCACCGCGATCAACCCGAAGAACACGAAGACCGCGATCTCCCCGAAACCGCTGTACCCGTACGGGTTACGGCCCCCGGTATAGAACCAGGCGCCCGCCAGGCAGGCGGCGCCGACCAGCAGCAGCCACCACGCGGTGACCAGCACCAACACCAGACCGAACACCGCGCCGATACCCAGGCTCACGATCGCGGCATTGCGGACCGCCGCCGGGCTCGCAAGCCCCGACCCCACCAGCCGCAACGGCCCCACCCGGTCGTCGTCGGTGCCGCGGATCCCGTCGGAATAGTCGTTGGCGTAGTTGACCCCGACGATCAGCGCCAGCGAAACCAGCAGGCTCAGCAGGGCTTTCCACCAGACCGCGGCGTCGAGCGAGGCGGCCGCGCCGGTGCCGACGAGCACCGGTGCGATCGCGTTGGGCAGGGTGCGGGGTCGCGCACCCTCGAGCCATTGAGCAGCACTAGCCATATCAGCAGCCTATATCCAGCCCGCCGGACGGTCCGGGCCCCGACTCCGTCCACCACCGGTGAGACGTCGGACCCGGTGCCCGGCCGATGCCCGACTTATGATGGCGAGAGCATGTTTGCAGATGACAGCTTTGCCGGCGACGCCGGGACACGCCCCCGCATCGCCGATCCCGCCGCCGGTGCGGTCCGGATCGCACTGCTCGGCGAGATCGCCCTCCGCCGCGCGGACGCGGGTCCGGCCCGGCGCGGTGCGGCAGCGCCGGACTCCGGCGCCACAGCCGCATCGCCCATCGCGGACATGCCGGAACTCGCCGCGGTTCCGGGCGCGCGGGCCCGGCTGCTGGTCGCCGCGCTGGCCTGTCACCCCGGCCGCAGCCGCAGCGCGCAGGCGCTGATCGACGACGTCTGGGGCGAACAACCGCCGCGCGCACCCATGAACGCCCTGCACACCCAGGTCTCCCGGCTCCGCTCCGCGCTGCCCGAGGGCGTGCTGGAGATCGGCCCGGCCGGCTACCGGCTGCTGCTGCGCGAGGAACAGGTCGACCTGACCCTGGCCCGCCGGCTGGAACGGCACGCGCGCGAACTGCACGCCGACGCCGCCGACAGTGCGGCGCTCGCGGTGGTCGAGCAGGCCCGCTCGCTGTGGCGCGGCGAGCCCGGCGCCGGGCTGCCGTCCGGGCCGGTGGCCGACGAACTGATCGACCTGGCCGCGACGCGCTGGGCGGCCCTGGACGAGCTCGAACTCTCCATCCGTGAAGCGGTAGGCGACCTGCCGGGCGCGATCGACATCGCCCGCCGCCGCACGGCGGCCGCACCCCTCGACGAGCCCGCGCACACCACGCTGATGCGGCTGCTCGCCGCGAGCGGGCGGGGGACCGAGGCGCTGGACGTGTTCGCGGCCCTGCGTCACCGCCTCGTCGACGAACTGGGTGCCGACCCGGGACCCGCTGCGGTGGCGCTGAACACCACGATTCTGCGCGGCGACCCGGTCGAGACCCGGGTCCGTCGTCCGGACGACCGCGCGCCGAGCGGCGCCGGAGACGGTGATAGGCGCGAATCCGCTAGTGCCGCAAACAGTTCCGGTCGCGCTGGAGCGCCTGGCTACGGTGTCGGCGCAGGTGGCTCCGACAGTGCCGCACGTGGCCCCGGTGGCGGGGCATCAGGTCACGGTGGCGCCGCACACGAATCCGGTGGTGTTGTAGGCGGTTCCGGTGATACCGGCGCGCTCGGTTCCGGTGGGTCGCACGGTAACGGGGATGAGAGCCGACCCGACGCGGGCGGCACTGTGCCGCAGGGTAGCCCCGGCAGTTTCGGCGGTGGTCGCGACAATTTCGGGTGCAGCGACGTCACCACCGAACTCGCCGAATCACAGTCCAGTCGAACTGGTTTCGGCTCCGCTGCGGCGGATCGCGCAGGGGGTCACCGGTTCGTGGAATCCGCGGCGTCACAGGTGCACCCAGCTGGCGACCGCATGACACCGCACCCAGCGGCACCAGTCGGCGGTGCGGCGTTCGATCCGAATCACTTGTCCGACAGAGGGCTCCATCAGCCCACCGCACTCGGCCTGCGTGCCGCACCGAACCCGCTGCTGGGCCGGGCCGCCGACCTGGGCGCCATCGAGGACTTGGTGCGTTCGTCGCGGGTCACCACCGTGCTCGGTCCCGGCGGTACCGGAAAGACCCGGGTGGCCAATGCGCTCGGAACCCGCCTCGCTCCCGAGATGCCGGTCGTGCTGGTGGAATTGGCATCGGTGCGGTCGGACCCCGAGGATGCCGAGGCCGCGCGGGTCGAGGTGGAGGCGGCGATCAGCGCCGTGCTCGGTGTCGGTGAAACCGCCAGGGACACGGGCGTATTGCGGCCTCGCCGGACCAGCGACGCCCGGGATCGGTTGCGGGACGCGCTCTCCGCGCGGGCCATCCTGCTGATCCTCGACAACTGCGAACATCTCGTCGACGCGGTGGCCGAGGTGGTGGCCGACCTGATCGGCACCTGCGACCGCCTGACCGTGCTCACCACCAGCCGGTCGCCGCTCGAGATCACCGCCGAGACGGTATATCCGTTGCCGCCGTTGGCGATCGACGACGCCGGGTCGCCCGCCACCGAACTGTTCGCCGCCCGCGCCCGGGCGGTCCGGCCGTCGATCCGCCTGGACGGGCCGACCGTGGCCCGCCTGTGCCGCACCCTCGACGGTCTCCCGCTGGCCATCGAATTGGCCGCCGCCCGCGCCCGCACGCTCAGCGTGGAGGAGATCGAGACACGGCTGGCCGACCGATTCACCCTGTTGCGCAGCGGAGATCGCAGCTCTCCGGCCCGCCATCGCACGTTGCACGCGGTGATCGAGTGGAGCTGGAACCTGCTCGACGAACCGCAACGCATCGCTCTGCGCCGGCTGTGCCGCTTCCCGTCCGGATTCACCTCCGCCGCAGCCGAACTGGTCGCGAGTGCGGACGGCGTCGACGATGTGGCCGCTGCGGTGGAAGGGCTGGTCACCCAGTCCCTGCTGACGGTGCTGGAGGACGAGACCGGCACCCGCTACCGAATGCTGGAGACGGTTCGGGAATTCGG
Organism: Nocardia stercoris; assembly: GCF_003696265.1. Taxonomy (GTDB): domain Bacteria; phylum Actinomycetota; class Actinomycetes; order Mycobacteriales; family Mycobacteriaceae; genus Nocardia; species Nocardia stercoris. The sequence goes on from NZ_RFFH01000008.1 coordinate 121,116, forward strand.
CGAGGAGCAGCTGACCGCAGCCGGGGAGCAGGCGGTCGTGATGACCCGGATGGCCCGGTGGGCCAGGGAATTCGGGGTGTCCACGATGGAGACGTACATCGAGGCCGATCAGGCCGCCGGCATGCTGGCGATGATCACGGAATCCGACAATCTGATCGCCGTACTGCGCTGGGCCTGCGATACCGGCGATCCGGACACCGTATACCAGGTGTTCCCGGTGCTCGGCGTGGCCTGGATGGTGCGTGGCGCGCATATGGATCTGATCAGCTGGGCCGCACGGTTGCTCGCCATCCCACCCGGCCCGCCGGGCCCGAAGCCGACCGGTGACCTGCAGATGGCGTCGCATGTGCTGCTGGCCGGCCATCTGATGTACATCCAGGACGACGGCATGCGCAGCGTAGCCCGGATCCGCACCCGGGCACGCCGGCTGCTGCGTTCGGGCGTCGAGCTGAATGCGTTGTCACAGTTCTTCGGCGCCATTCTCTGCGCGCGCCCGACCATCGGCGCGGTCGGCCGGGTACTGATCGCGGGTTCCCGGTCGGCAGACCGGCGGGTCCGCTGCCAGGCGCTGTTCCTGCGGGCCAATATCCGAGAGAACGCGGGCGATTACCCCGGATCCATGCGGGATGCCTTGCGCGGTATCGAGTACCTCACCGACACCGACATCTGGGGCGGTGCCATGGCGGCCCAGCATCTGGGCCAGCTGCACGCGCAGGCCGGTGAATACTCGACCGCCGCCCGCCACTACCGCAAGGCGGCCGAGAATCTGCTGCTGCTGCGCGCGTATGACGAAAGTGTCGAACTGCGAAGCTATCTCGCGCAGGCGCTGATCGGATCCGGAGACCTGTCCGCAGCCCGGCGGGAACTCGAGCTGGCCGCCGGATATCTCGATCCCGGCCAGGGCCCGGATGACCCGGTGCTGCGGCCGAATCCGCGGCGGGCGGCGATCCACGGTGGCTGGGCCGAATTGGCCCTCGCCGAAGGCGATGTGGACACCGGCCTGCGGCGGGCTCGCTCGGTACTGCCGCTGATGCAGTGGCACAGCCCGGAGAGCGTGACCCCGGGTCCTGGAGCACTTCCCGCGGCCTGCTTCGCTTTCGGGGCACATGTGCTCCACGGCCGGACCGGCGAAGTGCCCGATCTCGCTACGGAGATCATCGCCGAGGTCCAGCAGCGGCTGTCCCAATTCCAGGATCTGCCGCAGCTCGGTGTCGCGGCCTGCGTGATGGGTTCGTATCTGCTGCAGCGTGATCCGGAGTCGGAGCCCGGCCTTGCCCTGTTCGCGGCCGCGCCGCGGGTGCGTGCCCGGCAGGACGTGGTATCCGTGCTGTGGGCCCGGCATCGCGACCTGCACGAGTCCCGGGTGGGAGCGGACCGGATCGACGCCGCGGTGGCCGCCGCGAACCAGCTCTCCCGGCACGCTACCGCGGTCCGGCTGCTGGCCTTGTTCGACGAACTCGCCACGTAGACACCGAATGACCCGGCGGCACACGGCCGCCGGGTCCGATCCGGTACTGCCCTCAAGCGCGCCGCATGTAGGCACGCACCGCGAGCGGGGCGAAGATCAGGATCACGATCGCCGAACCGACCACCGAGAACACCAGATTGTGGCTGTAGACGTTGCCGTTCATCAGCTCACGGCAGGCGTTGACCATGTAGTAGATCGGGTTGGCCTTGTTGATGGCCTGCATCCAGCCCGGCATGGTGGCCACCGAGGCGAAGGCACCCGACATGAAGGTCAGCGGGAACATGATCATCATCGAGATGCCCTGCACCGCGGCGGCACTCTTGCCGGTCACCCCGACCAGGGCCCAGATCCAGCTGATCGCGAAGGAACAGAACACCACGATCAGGCCGGCGGTGAGCACACCCGCCACACCGCCGCCGGGGCGGTAGCCCAGGATCAGGCCCATCCCGATGGTGAGGGTGGTGGCGATGCCGTAGCGCGCCATATCGGCGATCAGGGCACCGGCAAGGGCGGCGATCCGGGCGATCGGCAGTGACTTGTACCGGTCGAAGACGCCCTTGTCCATGTCCTCGCGCAGTTGCGTGCCGGTCACCACCGAGGTGAGCACCACGGTCTGCACCAGAATGCCGGGGATCAGGATCGGCAGGTACGAGTGCACGCTGCCCGCGATCGCGCCACCGAAGATGTAGGTGAACAGGCCGGTGAACAGGATCGGCTGGATCGTGACGTCGAACAGCTGCTCCGGGTTGTGCTTGATCTTGAGCAGGCCGCGATAGGCCATGGTGAGCGAGTTGGCCAGCGTGCGACGCATGCCGATGTGGTTGCTCACCTGGGGAATCGGGGCCGGCTGCCGCACCTCGGGTGCGGTGGGTTCGAGAGTTGTGGTGGTCATGCTGCGGCGCTCCGTTCGGCGTCGGTGTCGGACTCCTCGGCGGCGTGCCCGGTCAGGGCGAAGAAAACCTCGTCGAGGCTGGGCTTGCTGACGGTGATCTCCTCGACCCGGATGTCGCTGTCGCGCAAGCGGATCAGCAGGTCGGCGGTCACCGAGGGGTCGGCCAGTGGCGCGGTCAGGCGCCCGGCCTCGGGGGTGATGCTGGCTTCGACGGTCCGGCCCACGGCCCGGGACAGGAACTCGCCCACCAGAACTCGGGCCTCGCCGAGCCGGTCGGCGTCGGCCAGCGTGAGCTGTAGCGCCGACAGGCCGACGGAGGCCTTCAGTTCGTTGGAGGTGCCGTCGGCGATGACCTTGCCGCGGTCGATCACCGCGATCTTGTCGGCCAGCTGGTCGGCCTCGTCCAGGTACTGGGTGGTGAGCAGGACGGTCGCGCCCTCACGGACCAGACGCCGGATGGTGTCCCACATCTGGGCGCGGGTGCGCGGGTCCAGGCCCGTGGTGGGCTCGTCGAGGAACAGCAGCGGCGGGGTCGCGATCAGGCTGGCCGCCAGATCGAGCCGGCGCCGCATACCGCCGGAGAAGTGCTCCAGCGACTTGTTCGCGGCCTCGGTGAGCCCGAACTCCTCGAGCAGTTCCGCGGAGCGCTTGCGGGCGTCCCGGCGGCTCAGCCCGAGCAGGCGGGAGAAGATCATCAGGTTCTCGGTGGCGCTCAGCTTCTCGTCGACCGAGGCGTACTGCCCGGTGACGCCGACCAGCGAGCGGACCGCGGTCGGCTCGGCCACCACGTCGTGGCCGAAGATGCGGGCGCTGCCGCCGTCGGGGCGCATCAGGGTGGCGAGCATGCGGATGGTGGTGGTCTTACCGGCCCCGTTGGGTCCGAGCACGCCGTAGACGGCGCCGCGCGGCACCGCCAGGCTCACGCCGTCCACCGCACGCTGCTCGCCGAAGACCTTGACCAGCCCCTCCGCCTCGATCGCGAGGGTGTTTGCGGGTGCGTTCTGTGTCATGCACCTACTGTGCGGGGGCGGTCTTGCGTCGCCCTTGCGTCGCTGTTGCGCAAGGAGCGGACCACCGGGCGCAAGCGCTTGCGCAAGGCGAACTGCCCGGTGCAAGCGCTTGCGCCGGGCGGTATGGGGTCAGTCCAGCAGGTCCGCGCCGTCGGCGATCATCTGCGCGCGCAGCGCCACTCGGTCGGGCTTGCCGGGACCGCGCAACGGCAGTTCCTCCAGAATCGCCAGCTCGCGGGGTGCGGCGATCGGGTCCAGCTCGGCCACGACGTGGTCGCGCAGCTCGTCCAGCGTGACCGTGGCGCCGGGCGCCGGCACCACCGCGACCGCGACCCGCTGGCCCAGCCGGTCGTCGGGCAGGCCGAGCACCACGCATTCGCTGATCGCGGGATGGGTGGCCAGCACGGCCTCCACCACCTGCGGGATCACCAGCAGACCACCGGTCATGATGGCCTCGTCGAGTCGCCCGGAGATCGACAGCACGCCGTCCTCGAAGGTGCCCGCGTCGTCGGTGCGGAACCAGCCGGGTTCGGCGAAGGCCGGATGCTCGGGCAGGCCGCGGTAGCCCTTGGCGAGCATCGCGCCGCCGAGCATGACGCGGCCGTCCTCGATCTTCACCTTCGCGCCGGTCAACGGCACGCCGTCGTAGACGCAGCCGCCGCAGGTCTCGCTCATCCCGTAGGTGCGCACGACCGTGATCCCGGCCTCGCGGGCCCGGTCCAGCACCGGCTGCGGGGTGGGCGCGCCGCCGATCAGGACGGCGTCGAGCTGGGCCAGGGCGTCCGCGGCCACCGGCTCCTCGAGCGCCTTGATCAGCTGGGTGGGGACCAGCGCGGTGTACCGCCGTTCCCCGGTCATCCCGGCGACCGCGCTGGCCAGGCCGCGCGGCAGGAAACCGCCGGACACGTCGAGTACCGCGGGTTCGGTGCCGGCGAGGATGCTGCGCAACAACACCTGCACGCCGGCGATGTGATGGGTGGGCAGGGCCAGCAACCACTGGCCCGGGCCGCCGATGCGTTCGTGGGTGGCCTCGCCGCTGGCGCGCAGGGCTTCCGCGCCCAGCATCGCGCCCTTGGGGACGCCGGTGGTTCCGGAGGTGGTCACCACGAGGGCGACGTCGGCTTCGATCGGTTCACCCGGCCGCAGGGCGCCGGAGAGGCGCTGCGCTTCGCGGCGGTCGGACGACGGGATCGGCAACCAGGCCGGCCCGTGGCCGTCCAGCGCCGCACGCAGGTGCGGCATCACGTCGCCCACATATGCCCCGGTGGGCATGGGAAGGGTCCGCAGGGTACTGCTCACGTTGGCCGATAGTGTCATGTCAACAGGACCGGCCCGCGCACGGGTCGGTCACCGCGCCTGTAGTCGCTTCGCACACCGCGTGGTGGTGAACCGTTCGCATATGAGCTGTGCTGCGTAGTTGCCTGCGTAGTTGCTGGGGCATCGAACCTGCGCTCTTCGCTCGGAGACGGATCAGTCGGACGTCGGTGTCGCCAGCGGCCATCCGCCGGCAGCGAGCCGCGAAGCCACTCTTGCGATATCGTCCTCGCCGGGCTGTTCCTTGGCAACTCGGACGATGGCCGCCGCGATCTCGTCGGGGTGCACCGCGTCCTCGCCGTCGCGCTCCCGGACCAGCTGTGCGACGACTGATCCGACCTCGGTTTCGGTCAGCCGCCGGTGCAGTACGGCGAGCAGTGCCACATAGTCTGTACTGGGAATTCCCTGTGGATAGCCGGCCCGCAGCCAGGCCAGCACCTTGCTCAGGACGGCCTGTCGCGGCAGGCGGCCGCCGGTCTCATGCGGGGAGGTCGGGTCGAGAGTCATGGCTCACCTTCCGGTGGTACTGGCTATCGCTCGTGTCACAGGCTGAACAGATGGATGTCGAGGCGGCTCGCCAGGAAGCCCTTCGCCACATAGAGGACACCGGCCAGAACGGCCGCCGCCACCACCGCGTAGCAGAGGGCCGAGCCGATGCCGGCCGCGAGTCGCACCGAGTTTGCGGTGCCGCGCCCGTCGGCCCCGGATTCGGTCGCGGTGGACTGCAGCCGGATCGCGATCGCGAAGATCGTGGGCAGGCCGGCGCCGAACAGCAGCGCGGTGGCCGTCACCTGGGCCAGTTCCCGCAGGTCGGTGGTCAGGGTGTGCACGACTCTCCCTTCACGCCGGCGGGCGGGGCCGGCCATTCGTCGTTGACATTGCCGGCCGTGACCGGGGCGGACCGCGCTCGCCGGTAGATCGCCGCGGCGGCGGCGACCAACAGCGCGAAGATGGTCAGCACGCCGGGCAGGCCGCCGATCAGGTGCGCGATCCACCAGCACGCGCCACCGGCCAGCGCGGCCGCCGGCAGGGTCAGCAGCCAGGCGACCGCCATCCGGCCCAGCACCGACCAGCGCACCTCGGCGCCGGGCCGGCCGAGGCCCGTGCCGAGGATCGCGCCGGTCACGGTCTGGGTGGTGGACAGCGGCAGGCCGAATTCGGCCGAGGTGAGAATGATTGCCGCACTTGCGGATTCGGCGGCCAGTCCCTGTGGCGGCTCGATGTCGACCAGCCCTTTGCCGAGGGTGCGGATGATCCGCCAGCCGCCCACCGCGGTTCCGCCGGCGATCGCGCCCGCGCAGACCGCGATGACCCAGAACGGGAGCTCGTCGGTGGGTTTGGCGGTGCCGTGCGCGATGAGCGCCAGGAAGATGATGCCCATCGTCTTCTGCGCGTCGTTGGTGCCGTGCGCCAGCGACACCAGCGACGCCGACCCGATCTGACCCCAACGGAATCCGCGCCCGACCGCGGCCGGGTCGCTGCCGCGGGTGATCCGGTAGATCAGCCAGGTGGCGACCCCGGCGACCAGTGCCGCGACCGGTGGCGCGGCGACCGCCGGCACGATGATCTTGGCGACCACGCCCTTGCTCCCGGCCGACCAGATCACGCCCGCCGGGCCGAGCGCCGCGATGGTGGCGCCGATCAGGCCGCCGAACAGCGCGTGCGAGGAACTCGACGGCAGGCCGAGCAGCCAGGTCAGCAGATTCCACAGGATGCCGCCCACCAGACCGGACAGCACGATCACCAGCAGCGGTGTCCCGGAAACCTTGTCCAGCCGCACGATTCCGGCGGCGACCGTGGCCGCCACCTCCACGCTCAGGAACGCCCCCACGAGGTTCAACAGCCCCGACAGCACGACGGCGGTGCGCGGCTTGAGCGCCCCGGTGGCGATGGAGGTGGCCATGGCGTTGGCGGTGTCGTGGAAGCCGTTGGTGAAGTCGAACGCGAGGGCGGTCGCGATGACGATGAGCAGCACGACGAGTTCGGCGGTCACCCAGACAGTGTTCTTTACCGGTTGCCAGGTTCGCGACAGACCCCCCGGAACGGTCCATTCGCCACGCTTGCGCGCAGCTCAGACCCGGGTATCGCGCCGCAGCGGGTGATCGGCGGGAACCTCGACCAGAACGATCGGGACGCCGTCCGGATCGTGCAGCCACATCTCGATCAACCCCCACGGTTCACGCACGGGCCGCCGGTCGACGGTGATGCCGCGCGCGGTCAGGTCCGCCTCCGCCTTCACGGCATTGCGCACCTGCAGCCACAGGGCGCCGGAGAACCCGCCCGGCGCGGCCTCGTCCCGGCCGTGTCCGGCGATCTCCAGCAGCGACTGCCCGGCGAAGAACACCGTCCCGCCCGGATACTCCCGCGCGATCGCCAGCCCGAGTCCGTCGCGATAGAACGCCAGGCTGCGCTCGTAGTCCGCCGGCCGCACGATCACCCGGCTCCCGAGGATCTCCATGCCACGACCTTCCCACGCCGCGGGCGGCCCGTCCGGTACTTCGGCCGGCTCGTGTCGTACCCGATACGCGGCCGGAAACGGTTGCGGCGGCACACCGGGAGGGTGTGCCGCCGCGAAGTCCGGTCGGGGGACCTACTTGTCGGTGACGCGCTCCCAGCTGAACGGGCCGAACGAGGTGTCCGCGGCCGGCTGCGCCTGCGAGTGCACGGTCAGCCGCAGGTATTCGAGCGGGAAGGTGCTGCCGTGCACCACGATCCGGTGGAAGTTCGGCACGTTGTAGCTCGGGTGCGCGGTCCACGCGTCACCCGCGCACACGTTCGCGTCGCCGACACAGGGCGAGGCCTGCTGCAGCGGGTTGTCCGAGCGGTAGGTGTGCGAGTCGCCGTTGAGCAGCAGGACCGGCTTGCCGAACGCGGTGGTGTGCGCGGCGAGGTTCTGGATCACCGGCTCGTAGTTGGTGAGGTGGGCGGGGGACTTGCCGTCGACGTCCCACATGTCGGCCTGGGTCAGCACGACGACCGAGGTCGCCTGCTGCCGCGCGGCGGTCTCGAAGGCGCGGTCGAGCCAGCGCAGGTCGGCGGCGGTGCGGTCGGCGGCCTCGGCGGTCTGCTGCGGGGAGGCGGTGGGGGTGCCGTACCAGGGGTCGGCGTCGTTGTTCGAGCCGCCGGGCAGGTTGATCGTGACGTATTCGGTGCCGCCGCGCTGCCACATGACGTTCTCGACGTACTGGCTGTCGGCCGGGTGCGCGCTGTTGTCGACCTGGGCCTGCGAGAGCACCTTCAGGTTGCCCTTGCCGAGGGTTGCGCCGGGGGCCGGGAAGAAGATCGACCGGACCAGCGCGAGGTTGTCGATCGGGTTGCCCTGGGCGTAGTCGACCGGGTTGCCGCTGCTGTCGGTGACGTAGTCGATCCGGCCGGTGGTGGCGTTGTACACGCCGCCGCCTTCCTTCTTCTTGTGGCAGTCGGCCCACTCGTTGTCGCCGGGGGTGTAGACGAGCGGCTTCTCGAACGCGGACCACAGGCCGGCGACCTGCCGGTCATAGGCCTCGGTGCAGTACTGGCTACCGGAGTGGATGTCACCGACGTGCACGACCGCGTGGATCGACTTGTCGGCGTTGACCGCGTCGATGAACGCCGGGGTCGCGTCGGTTTCGCTGGTGTCGGTCGGGGAGGTGCCGTACGGGGCGTCGCCGTACACGGCGAGGCTGTACGAATCGTCCTGTCCGGATCTGTCGTTGGGGTCCGCGACGGCCGGTCCGGCCAGGATGGTGCTGAGCGTGACGGCCGCGGCGGCGACGACCGCCTTGTGGATGGTTCGTACAGGCATGGGATTCCTCGGGTTCTGCAAGTCCGGCGCCCACACGCTGGCAGTGCCGGATGCTCGTGCTGTGAACCCGTCGCGAACGCGCGGTGAACGAAATCGTTCCGATGGGGGCCGAGAAAGGCCACCGCACAACCGGGTTACTCGCCCGGTTGTGCGGTGGCCTCGAATACGTCACTGCGCCAGACGAACTCGCGCAGGCCGGCTCAGAAGTAGTAGGGGTATCCGGTCCAGTTGGGGGATCGCTTCTCCAGGAACGCATCCCGGCCCTCGATCGCCTCGTCGGTCATGTACGCCAGGCGGGTCGCCTCGCCGGCGAACAGCTGCTGGCCGACGAGCCCGTCGTCGGTCAGGTTGAACGCGTACTTGAGCATGCGCTGCGCCTGCGGGGACTTGCCGAGGATGTCGGCGGTCCACTCCAGGGCCTCGTCCTCGAGCCGGTCGTGGTCGACCACGGCGTTCACCGCGCCCATGCGGTGCATGTCCTCGGCGGTGTAGGTGCGGCCGAGGAAGAAGATCTCGCGGGCGAACTTCTGTCCCACCATCTTCGCCAGATACGCACTGCCGTAACCGCCGTCGAAGCTGCCGACGTCGGCGTCGGTCTGCTTGAACCGGGCGTGCTCGCGGCTGGCGAGGGTCAGGTCGCAGACCACGTGCAGGCTGTGCCCGCCGCCGGCGGCCCACCCGTTGACCAGGCAGATGACCACCTTCGGCATGAAGCGGATCAGCCGCTGCACCTCGAGGATGTGCAGGCGGCCGGCGCGTGCCACGTCCACGGTGTCGGCGGTCTCGCCGTCGGCGTACTGGTAGCCGCTGCGGCCGCGGATGCGCTGGTCGCCGCCGGAGCAGAACGCCCAGCCGCCGTCCTTGGGGCTGGGGCCGTTGCCGGTGAGCAGCACCGCGCCGACGTCGGGGCTCATCCGGGCGTGGTCGAGAGCGCGGTACAGCTCGTCGACGGTGTTCGGGCGGAAGGCGTTGCGGACCTCCGGCCGGTCGAAGGCGACGCGGACGGTGCCCTGTTCGACGTGCCGGTGGTAGGTGATGTCGGTCAGGTCCTCGAAACCCGCAACGGGCTTCCACAGCTCAGGCTTGAAGGTCACGAGGCAATCTTGCCGTATGGCAGCGGTTCGCAGGTGCCCTGTGGCACCCGGTCGCCGGTACGACCCGGTCACAGTGGACTAGACAGCGTAAGAAAACGCGCTACCGTGCAGATATGAGTGAACGGCTGGATCCGGTGATCGACACCAGCGCGATCGATCCGGATCGATACGAGAAGCACGGCGGTTTCCCGAAGATGGTCGCGGCCAACCCGCCGCGCGAATTCGGCGAACTCGTCGAGACCATGCGCCGGCTCCAGGATCTGACCTCCACGGTCGACGCGCCGGACTCCGTCTACGCCGACGCGCTGCACCGCGCTCGTGAACTGGCCGACCTACTCGCGCCCTACGAGGCACCCGAACGTCAGGGCCCGGCCGGCCGCACCACGTCGTTGCCCGCGCGTGGCCAGCTGTTGCTGCTGCCCTGGCAGATCACCACGGCCGGGCCGACCGGCATGACGATGCGCGGTGAATTCTCGCGTTACTACCTCGGCGGTAACAATGCCGTCCACGGCGGTGTACTGCCGCTGCTGTTCGACGACATGTTCGGCTGGATGATGCATTACGCCGGAAGGCCGGTGAGCCGCACCGCATTCCTGCACGTCAACTACCGCCAGGTGACGCCGTTGCAGAAGCCGCTGCACGCGGTCGGCACCGTCGATCGGGTCGAGGGCCGCAAAACATTCGTCAGCGCAAGACTTCTCGACGAATCCGAAACCGTGCTGGCCGATTGTGAAGGCCTGATGGTGCAGTTGCGGCCCTGGCAGCCGTAGCCGTGTGAATGCTGCGTTCAGGCCGTATAGTTGGCCACGCTCGTTCATCTCAAACAATCCGGAGGAACCTGAAAGTGGTTGCAGCACTGTCTGAATCCCTGCTCGACGACACCAAGCGCGCGGCCTTCCTGTCCGACGCCCAGGAGGTTCTGGAAGCGGAGGTGTCCGACAAGGGCGGCGCGTCCGGTCTGGCCCTGAAGGGTGGACTGGCGGCGGCCAAGAAGGTCAGCCCGACCATCATCTCCGAGGCGCTGGCCTCGTTCTCGCCGAAGTTCCTCGAGCAGCTCCAGCCCTACTGGACCGAGTTCCAGGCTTCGGGGAGCGGTAGCTTCGCCGACCTCCTGGTTTCCAAGAGCGACGAGGTCGCCGAGTCCCTGCTGGCCATCACCGACGCGCGGGCCGAGAGCTCGTCCCGTCCGGCCCTGAAGAAGGCGTACTCGGCCCTGCGGTCGTCCGCCAAGAAGCACGTCGAAGAGGCGCTGCCGCGCGTGGGCGACCTGGTGCAGAAGCACGCTCAGTAGTAAGCCGCCGAGGGCCCGATGTCCCGCGTTCCGCGCGGGTGCATCGGGCCCTCGGCCGTGTCCGGGGTGCCGTCGACCCGATTGCGGCTCCGGCCCTTTCGGAATCGGTTGCTGAATATTCGCGCCCTCGCGCCGCGCGCCGGATCCGATGCCGTATCCGAATGGTTATCTCCGACTTCGACGTCCGGCGGCCCGACCGGAAATCCGTGGCGCAGTTATTACTTGACGGTATCTGGTTCGGTGGATTTTTAATCCGGCTGCCCAGGAGCCATATCGGTGTGCCGGAGCCGACTCGTATTGGCGCGGTGTGGAATTCGCTCGACAGTCGCATAGTTTCATGTATTCGCGGTGATCGGTGCGAGCTATATCACGTCCGTCGCCGTGGTCGCCGGCGCCCGGAGGATATCGGCGGCGCCGCCGCGTTGTGAGCAGGGTGACGGTTCGCCGTCGCCCGGGGCGTGACAGGCTGGGAGGGTGAACCCTTCCACAGCACAGGCCCGGGTCGTCGTCGACGAGCTGGCGCGCGGAGGTGTGCGCGACGTCGTGTTGTGTCCGGGATCCCGGAATGCCCCACTGGCCTTCGCGCTCGAAGCCGCCGACGCCGCCGGCCGGTTGCGGCTGCACATGCGCATCGACGAGCGCGCCGCCGGCTTCCTCGCCCTCGGCCTGGCCGTCTCCGGTGGCCGCCCGGTGCCGATCGTCATGACCTCCGGGACGGCCGTCGCGAATCTCGGCCCGGCCGTGCTGGAGGCCAACTACGCGCGCATCCCGCTGGTCGTGCTCAGCGCCAACCGGCCCTACGAACTGCTCGGCAGCGGCGCCAACCAGACCGTGGAACAGTTCGGCCTGTTCGGCAGCCAGGTGCGCGCCGCGATCAGCCTCGGCCTCGCCGAACTGGAGGACGGCTACCGCAGCCAGAACAGCGTGTGGCGTTCGGCGGTGTGCCGGGTGCTGGCCGCCGCCCGCGGCACCCGCTCCGGCAACGCCGGACCGGTCCAGTTCGACATCCCGCTGCGCGAGCCGCTGGTCCCGGACTCGGAGCCCGGTGAATCCGTGCCGGCCGGGCGCCCCGACGGGCGAGCCTGGACCGCAACCGAATTCGCCACCCTGGACGTGCCGCTGCCGATCGACCTGACCCCCGACACGGTCGTCATCTCCGGGCACGGTGCCGGCCACCGCCCCGAACTGGCCGGCCTGCCCACGGTCGCCGAACCGACCGCGCCCATGCACGGTCCGGCCCTGCACCCGCTGGCGCTGCCGCTGCTGCGGCCCCGGCAGGCGATCATCACCGGCCGCCCCACCCTGCACCGGCAGGTGTCGAAGGTCCTCTCCGACCCGGACGTCACCGTCTTCGCGCTCACCACCGGCCCGCGCTGGCCCGACGTCTCCGGCAATGTGGTCGGCACCGGCACCCGGGCCGTCACCTCGGGCGCGCCCAGCGCACAGTGGCTGACCCGCTGCCGCGACATGGACGCCCTGGCCCGCCGCGTGGTCGGCGAGGAACTCGCCCGGCACCCGAAACCCACCGGCTTGCACGTGGCCGAGGTCGTCACCGCCGCGCTGCGCGAGGGCGATCAGCTGCTGCTCGGCGCCTCCAACCCGGTCCGCGACACCGCCCTGGTGTGGGCGCCGCAGCGCGGCATCCGGGTGCTGTCCAACCGCGGTGTGGCGGGTATCGACGGCACCGTGTCCTCGGCGATCGGTGCCGCGCTGTGCCACCCCGGGCGCACCTTGGCCCTGATGGGCGACCTGACCTTCCTGCACGACGCGTCCGGCCTGTTGATCGGCCCTACCGAACCGCGGCCGGAGGAACTCACCATCGTGGTCGCCAACGACGACGGTGGCGGCATCTTCGAACTCCTGGAACAGGGCGACCCGCAGTACGCGGGCGTCTTCGAGCGCGTGTTCGGTACCCCGCACGGGATGGATCTGGCCGCGCTGTGCGCCGCCTACCGGATCCCGCACCGCCAGGTGGACACCGCCGAACTGGCCGACCGGCTGTCGCGGCCGGCGCCGGGCATGCGTGTGCTCGAGGTGGCCACCGAACGGTCGGGGCTGCGGGAACTGCACACCGCCATGCGCGTGGGCATGGACGCACCGGCCGACGACTGAGCGAAGCCTGCCGGTCGAGATTCCGGCTCGGTGCGTGGGCCCGGTTGTGCCGCAACCGCGGTCGTGCCTCGGCGGTCGGTCGACCCGGCCGAGTCGGATGACCGCCGCTCAGAGGTCTGCGGCGTCCGGGGTCTCGTACTCGTCCGGTGTGCCGTCCGGGTACGTGTCGTCGTCGCGGTAGTCCTCGTCCATCGGCACCGGGATCGACTGTTCGAGCACGTCGGCCTCGGCGGCCTCGGCGGATCCGACCACGAGGGTGCCGTTGTAGGTGCCGGCGGGCAGTTCGTCGGCGGGGTCGGCGGGGACCGACTGCTCGGCGAGGTCGGCGTCGGGCACGCTGTCGTCGGTGGCCGGCTGGGCGTTCACGGGCTTTGCCATCGATGCTGCTCCTCTCCGGGCGACCCCGTGCTCGGCGGGCCTGATCGGGACCGCGGAACAGGCGGTACGGAACAGGGGATCGGTGCGTGCTGTCCCTGTCGAGGATGCCCTCGTTGCGCCCGGCCTGGCAAGGGGGCGATGGACCGATCAGTACACGTCGCGGACGTAGCGCTTCTCCGCGACCAACCGCTTCTTGAACGCGAGCGCGCCGTCCGCGTCCAGCTTGCCGTGGATCCGCGCGATCGTGAGCAGGGTGTCGTCCACGTCGCGGGCCATCCGGGCCGCGTCACCGCACACGTACAGGTGGGCGCCCTCGGCGAGCCACGACCACAGTTCCGCGCCGTGCTGGATCATCCGGTGCTGGACGTAGACACGTTCGCGCTGGTCGCGGGAGAAGGCGAGGTCCAGGCGGGTCAGGAAGCCGGAGCGGAACATGCCCTCCAATTCGTCGCGGTAGTAGAAGTGCTCGTCGGCATGCTGGTCGCCGAAGAACAGCCAGTTGCGGCCGCGGCAGCCGCGCGCCTGCCGTTCCTGCAGGAAGCCACGGAACGGCGCGATCCCGGTGCCCGGGCCGATCATGATCATCGGCGCACCCGGGTCCAGCGGCGGCCGGAAGTGCGGCGCCCGCTGCAGGAACACCGGCACCGCCGTGTCGCGCGCCCGATCCGCCAGATAGGTGGAGCAGACACCGCCGCGCCGGGCCGCGGCCTCGCCGTAGCGCACCACCGCGACCGTCAACTGCACCTCGGCCGGGCTCACCAGCGGACTCGACGAGATCGAATACTGGCGTGGTTGCAGCTTTTTCAGCGTGCCCAGCCAATCCACCAGCCCGGTCCGGACCGGGAAGTCCCGCAGCACGTCCACGGCCTGCCGGTCCCACAGGTAGCCGTCGAGTTCGTTGCGGTTGTCGCGGCGCAGCAGTTTCGCCAGCCGGGCGCTGCTGTTGTGCGCGGCAACGAAATTCAGCAGATCGGTACCGACCTTGCTGATGTCGTAGTGGGTGCGCAGCGCCTCCGCCAGCGATACCTCCCGCTCGTCGAGTTCGACCGCGCGGCTGCCGTCCAGTCCGGTGACCGACAGCCACTCCGCCACCAGCGCTTCGGAATTGGTCGGCCAGATCCCCAGCGAGTCACCCGCCTCGTATCCGGCCTCGAGGCCGGACAGGTCGAACCCGAACTGCCGCACCTCCTTGCCCGAACCGGGCTTGGACAGCAGCGAATTACGCACCAGGGGAGCGAGTACCGGCGAATTGCGGGTGAACGACGGTGGTGCGGTACGGATCCGGCCGAGGGAACGGGCGGCGGTCTCGACCGGCCGGGTCGCAGTCGGCGCGGTAGGCGCGATCCGCGAATCTTCCGTCGGCACAGTCGTGTTCGCGAGCGCGGACAGCACGTCCGCGAGCCAGCGCTGCGAGAGTTCGTCGTGGTCGGGCTCGCTGTCCACTCGCGCCAGCAGCCGGGTCGCGCCGCGCTTGGCCAGGGTCTCGTCGACCTTGCGCCCGTGCGCGCAGAAGTCGTCGTAGGACGAGTCGCCCAGCGCGAACACGGCGTAGCGCAGATCGTCGAACCGGTTCGCGCTGTCGTAGAGGCGTTCCCAGAAGTCCGCACCGTTGTCCGGCGGGCCACCGTCACCGAAGGTGCTGGTGATCACCAGCGCGTCCCCGGTCAGGTCGGACAGTTCACACGAGTTCATGTCCAGTAGCCGTGGTGCGTAACCGGATTCGGTGAGGCGGCCGGCCACGGACGCGGCGAACTCCTCCGCGGTCCCGGTCTGCGAGGCCCACAGCACGGTGATCGGTGTCGCGGCTTCGGCCGCGGCGCTCTCGGTTCCGGCCGACTGCGCGGTGCCGCGCGAATACATGCCCGCCAGCAGGCCGTCCACCCACAGCCGGGTGCGCGGCGCCATCGGCGCGGTCTCGGGCAGCACCGGCTGGCCCCGCACCGGCAGGGTCTGCAGGGCGGCGAGATATCCGCCGAGGTAGATCCGCTCGGACTCCGAAAGTGTGGGTGCCGCCGGAGTTTCCAGGCCCAGCATGGCGGCCAGTGGATGCTCGGCGGGCGTCGCGACCGGTATCGGCGGCGCCTCGGGAACGGTCACCATCGGCGCGACCTTGCGCAGCGCGACCGCGCACGCCTTGAATTCCGGCTGCAGCGAATCGGCGTCCACCGCGTCGTTGGTCACGGCGTTCACGGTCACGTATTCCCCCTGCTCGTCGTTCCAGTGGAAGGGCGCGAAGCATTCGCCCGGCCGGACCCGGTCGCTGATCAGCACCGGCAGCACCGCACGACCACGACGGGAGGTGAGTTCGAGCTGGTCACCCGGCTGGATCTCCAGCCGCTGCGCGTCGGCGGGGTGCACCTGCACGAACGGCTCGCCGGTCAGTTTGGTCAGCTTGTCCACTCGCCCGGTCCGGGTCATGGTGTGCCACTGGTGCGGCAACCGGCCGGTGTTGAGCAGGAACGGATAGTCGTCGTCGGGTAGCTCGGCGGGCGGCAGGTGCGGCCGCGGCCAGAACACCGCACGCCGGCTCTCGGTGGGGAAGGCCAGGGCCGGCACCGTGCCGTCCGCGGCGGTGTATTGCGGCGTGACCGTGCCGTCGTTGCGATAGCGAATCGGGTTGCGGCGCCGCGCCGGATCGGCGCACGGCCACTGCATCGGCCCTTCGCGCAGCGCGGCGTAGCTCATGCCGGTGAGGTCGTAACCGGTCGCCGGGTTGGCGAAGTCCCGGATCTCCTCGAATACCTGCTCGCTGGAGGTGAATTCGAAGCCCGGGTAGCCCATGGCGGTGGCGATCTGCGCGATCAGCAGCCAGTCCGGGCGCGCGTCGCCCACCGGATCCACCGCGCGCTGTGACAGGCTCACGGTGCGTTCCGAATTCACCGTCACCACATCGGATTCGGTCCACAGGGTGGCGGGCAGCAGCAGGTCGGCGTAGGCGGTGGTCGCGGTGTCGGGATACACGTCCTGCACCACGACCAGCTCCGCGGCCTCCAGCCCGGCGATGACGGTCTTGCGGTTCGGCACCGAGGCGACCGGATTGCTGCCGATGATCCAGGCGGCCTTCACGGTTCCCGCGGCCAGCTTCCGGAACATCTCGATCGTGCCCGACCCGGCCTCGGCGCGAATGGTGCCTTCCGCTATGCCCCACCGGGTTTCGACGAACCGCCGGTCGGCCGCCGACAGCGTGCTGCGCTGTCCGGGCAGGCCCGCGCCCATATAGCCCATCTCCCGACCGCCCATTGCGTTCGGCTGCCCGGTCAGCGAGAACGGGCCGCTGCCGGTGCGGCAGATCGCGCCGGTCGCCAGGTGCAGGTTGCACAGCGCGTTGGTGTTCCAGGTGCCGTGGGTCGACTGATTGAGCCCCATGGTCCACAGCGACATCCATTCCCCGGCCTCGCCGATCCACTGGGCGGCGGTGCGGATGTCGGCCTCGGCCAGGCCGGTGACGGCGGCGACGCGGGCGGGCGGATAGTCGGCGAGGAACTCTTCCATGGCCTCCCACCCCTGGGTGTGTTCGGCGATGAAATCCTTGTCGATGTCACCGTTGTCGACCAGCAGGTGCAACAGCCCGTTGAGCAGCGCCAGATCGGTGCCGGGCGCGATCTGCAGGAAAAGGTCGGCGCGCGCGGCGGTTTCGGTGCGTCGCGGGTCCACCACGATCAGCCGGGCACCGGCCTTGAGCCGATCGACCATGCGCAGGAACAGGATCGGGTGACAGTCGGCCATATTGGCGCCGGAGACGAAGAACAGGTCGGCGTGGTCGAGATCGTCGTAGGAACCGGGCGGGCCGTCGGCGCCCAGCGACTGCTTGTATCCGGTGCTCGCCCCCGCCATGCACAGCCGCGAGTTGGACTCCAGGTGGATGGTGCGCAGATGACCCTTGGCCAGCTTGGTGGCCAGGTACTGCGCCTCCAGCGACATCTGACCGGATACGTAGATCGCGACCGCGTCGGGCCCGTGTGTCTCGGCGATCGCTCGCAACCGGCCCGCGGTCTCGCGGATCGCGGCGTCGATGTGGAACGGTTCGGGCTGCTGGTCGCGGTGTTCGCGCCGGTAGGCGGTGGTCATCCGACCGGGTGCCCGCATCAGCTCGGTGTGTGTGGCGCCCTTCGTGCACAGTCGGCCGCCGTTGACCGGGTGCAGTTTGTCGCCCCGGACCGCCGCGATGACGGGGCTGCCGCCGGCGCCGGTCGTGGTCCGGACCCGGATGCCGCAGCCCACGCCACAGTACGAGCACGTGGCGCTCGTCTGGCGGGGGGCTGGTGCGTCCGGCATGAAGCTATCTTTGCCAGCGGTCGTTTGCGGCTGGTTTTCCCGACGTTAGCGTCAGGTGACGAACCTCCGCACAGCCGGAAATTTTCCCTGTGAGCTATGGCCCGCGTCACATCAATGCAGGTGAGACCGGGTGCCGGTCGGATTTCTAGCCGAGTTTGTAGCCGCGGTGCAGCGCCACCGCGCCGCCGCTGAGGTTGCGCCAGCGCACCTGCGACCAGCCCGCGCCCGCGATCCGCTCCGCCAGCTCCGGCTGGTCCGGCCAGGCCTGGATCGACTCGGCCAGGTACTCGTAGGCGTCGGGGTTACTGCTGACCACTCCGGCGACCCGCGGCAGCAACTTGGTGACGAACGCCCGGTAGACGGTCCGGTACGGCTCGAAGGTGGGGGTGGAGAACTCGGCCACCACCAGTCGGCCGCCCGGCTTGGTCACGCGCAGCATCTCGCGCAGCGCCACATCCGGGTCGACGATGTTGCGCAGCCCGTAGTTGATGGTGACCGCGTCGAAGACGTTGTCCGCGAAGGGAAGTGCCATTCCGTCGGCGGCGACCATCGGCACCCCGCGGAACCGTCCCTGCGCCAGCATCCCCTGCGAGAAGTCGACCGCCACACACCAGGCACCGGACTTGGCGAACTCGGTGGTCGACACCCCCGTTCCCGCCGCCAGATCGAGCACCCGCTCGCCCGGCCGCAGGGCCAGCGCGCGCCGGGTCGCCCACCGCCAGTACCGGTCCTGACCGCCGGTCAGCACGGTGTTGGTCAGGTCGTACCGCCGCGCCACCCCGTCGAACATGGTCGCTACCTCGTGCGGCTGCTTGTCCAACGAGGCCCGAAACGACTCAGTCTTCACAAGAGACGACAGTAACCGCCGGAAGCCGAAACGAACTCCCCGGGCTCGGGTCTCGCGCGCGGTTCTACTTCCAGGGCTGGGTCTGCCACGGCCCGTCGGGGGCGGCGGCGAGCAGGCGGGCGGTCTCCACCATCTCCAGATACCAGTGCCCGAACTCCTCGCCGTCGAAGTGCAGGCAGCGGCCCATGATGTAGCCGGCGGCCAGCGCTTCCCAGGAGTCGTAGTAGGGGCGGACCAGTTCACCGGCGCGGGTGATGGTGCGCTGCGCCTCGGCGAGCGAGCAGTATCGGGCCGCGGCACCCCAGCGGGCGACGGCCGCCGCCCGGCCCAGGTCCCAGGCTTGGACCGATCGCACGTGCCCGTCGATCGGCAGCAGACCGTCCGCGCGGAATCGCTGCTCGTAGCGCACGATCCGGCCGACCAGCCGGCACAGCACCGACACCTCGGTGGTGTGGTCCTCGGGGCGCCCGACCCGCGACAGCCGCTCACCCAGCACCGCGGTGACCTTGGCCCGCCAGCGCACCGGATCGACCGGGCCGCCCTCGACCCGTTCCAGGGCCTCGCGGATGCTGAGCACGAATTCCCAGGTCCACCCGGCCTGGGTGTCGAGCAGGGTGGCGAGCTGGTCGCGCAGGGTGGCGCGGTCGGTGATGCCCCACCATTCGGCGAGCAGCCGGCGGTCGTAGTCGTAGCCGAAGTCGCCGTGGCCCAGCTCGTTCCACGGGCTGCCGTTGTTGGCGTTGAGCAGTGCGGCGCAGCCCAGGCCGAAGGCGACCTCGCCGCGCTGCGGCCGGTTCCACAGTGTGTGCACCCCGGCCGCGTGCGGGCCGACCACGGCGGCACCGACCCGGGCGAGGGTGCGGCGGTTCTCGGTGGTCATGGGGAAGTACACCTCGACCGGGGTGCCGGGGTTGACGGCCAGGTAGTGGCGGTGGTCGACGTGCGCCTCCGGGGCGACGTGGTTCTCGAAATGCTTACCGATGTAGACGATCTCGGCCTCGGCGGCGGGTAGTTCCCCGGCGGTGTACAGCGGCTCGCAGTAGGTGTGCAGCCGCGGGTCCCAGACGGTCGGGATGTCGTAGGCCTGGCCGCTGTCGGCGGCGGCGCGGGTGGTGCGATGGAAGACCGCCGCGCCGCGCAGCACCTCGATGTAGCCGCGCCAGTCGCCGTTGCGCTTGGCGCTCAGCAGGGCGGCTTCGACTTTGCTGGGTGGTCGCCAACACGGGTCATATCCGTCGGTCGGCGGTACCCACGCGATGATCCGGTCGGCATAGAGTGCCGACGAAGGCAGCGGCTGCGTGTCCCCCATGGCGATCAACTGTAGCGCCACAACCATTGTGGTGCGGGAAGTTCGGGTCTTCACACGATCACGGAATGGTCCCGGAAGCGGCAAGGCCGCCGAGACCATTGTTGCCGGAAGTGTGCCAATTGTGCAGATTACCGCTGGGTAGCCGATCAGGCCGTGCGGTACAGCCCTTCGCTGCTGCTGCCGATCACCGCTTCGTAATGGCCCATCAGCTCGGTGCAGATCGCCGGCCACGTACGGTGCAGCACCGACTTGCGGGCCGCCGCGGCGAACCGGGCGCGCAGGTCTGGGTCGCGCAGCGAACCGATGGCACTGGGCAGCAGCTCGCTGAACCGGGCCACCGGCAGCAGGTATCCGTTGCGGCAGTGGGAGATCAGGTCGCGCGGACCGCCCGCGTCGGGCCCGACGACCGGCAGCCCGGCGGCCAGCGCCTCCTGCACGCCCTGGCAGAACGTCTCGTGCTCACCCGGGTGCACCATCACGTCCAGGCTGGCGTAGGCCTGCGCGAGCGCTGAACCCCCGAGCTCGCCGGTGAAGATCGCGGTCGGCATCAGCTGTTCGAGCCGCTGCCGCTCCGGACCGCCGCCGACGATGACCAGCTGGATCCCGGGATCGTCGGCCAGGACCGCGAGCCGGTCGACGTGCTTCTCGGGCGCGAGCCGGCCCACGAACCCGACGATCAGCTTGTCGTCGCTGTGCCAGGCTGCCCGCAGCTGCGGGTCACGTGCCGACGGGTTGAACCGGTTGATGTCGACACCGCGCGCCCAGCGGTGCACGCGGGGGATGCCGTGCTCGGCGAGATCCGCCGCGGCCGCCGAGGAGGGCGCCAGGGTGCGGTTCGCGCGGACATGGATGCGGCGGGTCCAGGCCCAGGCGGCCCGGCGGGCCGGGCCGAGCCCGTAGCTGGAGGCGAAACCGGCCACATCGGTCTGGTAGATCGCCACGGACGGCAGGCCGAGCCGCAGGGCGGCGCCGAGGCCGCCGGCGCCGAGCAGGAAGGGGGAGGCCAGGTGCACCACGTCGGCGTCGAACTCGTCGATGGCGGCGGTGATGACGGGCTGCGGCAGGCCGACCGGCAGCGAGCTGATCTTCGGGACCATGACGGCGGGCACCCGCACCACCGGGAACTTGCCGTACTCCCGCGGGGCGGGCGGTTCACCGCGGACCGAATCCGGCGCGATGACCAGCGCCTCGTGCCCGTTGCGCTCCAGGTGATCGAGCACCCGGAGTACGGAGTTCGTAACACCGTTCATATTCGGCAGGAATGACTCCGAGACGATCGCTACTCGCACAGGACGAGTCTGGTCAGTCCGCAACGCCGAGTCCAATCGGCCACGTGACCTGAGTGCGAAGTTTCGGGGAACAGTTGCTTCTCACGTACGCCGCCGCAGCCGTCGGAGCAACCACAGCGCGGGCAGTGCGAGCGCCCACGCCACGACGATCACGGACAGCGCGGGCACGATCGCTACCCGGACATCTCGCCCGGCCACCCGGACGAGCTCCGGATCGCTGCGCCGGTATTCGACGTTGATCCGCTCGCCCGCGATGAGCTTCGTCGGGTACAGGACGCCCACGCGTGGGTTGTGTGTCGCACCGTCCGGAGTGACGAAGATCACAGCAGACCGCATGCGTCCGGCGGACAGCACCTCGGCGCTCGTCACGCCCTTGTCGGAATCGATCAGCATGTCGTTGCGCCAGGCCGCGAACACCAGCAGAACCGGGAGGACGGTGAACGTCACCACCGCGATCACCACGGTGATCTTCAGCCGGCGCAGCCGAGCGGCCCGACGATCCACCGGCACCTCATCAGACTGGCTGGTTTCCGACACCGCGCCAGGCTAGTCGACCGCTCCGCTAGCGTTTGCGGGCATGTCCCGTAAATTCAGCTTCACCGTGCCCTATGCAGTCCCGGTAGCCGAGCTTCACCGGGCGATCGTCAACGACCAGATGTGGCAGGCGCGCTTCGCCGCCTCCGATACCGCCAGAGTCGAACTGTCCCATCCGGAAGGGTCCGAGACCATCCGGATCCGAATGACCGAAACCGCTGCGCAGGACAAGGTTCCGGCCCTGGTCCGCAAGGTACTCAAGAGCGAACTGTCCTTCGAACGCATCGACGACTGGGGACGGCTCACCGGCGAGACCGCGACCGGCACCTTCGTGGCGAGCACCACCGGCATCACCACCGAGATGTCGGGCACCTCCACCATGCGCCCCACCGCCGAGGGCGCCGAGATCGAGTACGCCGGCACCGTCGAGGTGAAGGTTCCGCTGGTCGGCGGTGCCATCGAGCCGCTGGCCGAACAGCTGCTGCAGCGCGTGGTCACCGGCGAGAAGAAGTTCATCGAGGAGTGGCTGGCCAAAGCCGACGCGTGAGAGGACGCGTGAGAGAAGGCCACCCTCAACGTCGCGGGTGGCCTTCCACCGGCCGAGGTTCAGCTGAACGGTGCCAGCCGGTCGGCGCGCATCGAGCCGCGGCCGGCGGTGCGCCAGGCGCGGGCCACCAGATCGGTGTCGGCGTCGTCGACCAGATTGCCCATGACGCGAATCGCGATGCGCTGCAAGGTCCGTGAGCGCATCATCGGCGGCCCGCCCAGCGGCACCGTGCGCGGCGCGGTGGCCAGGGCGGCCAGCCGCCGCGCCACCGAGAACGTGCGACCGTACCTGGCCCGCAACATATCCGGCCACACCTGGGTGAGATCGGGCGCGTCGAGCAGCCCCGACAGCATGTGCCCGCCCTCGAGCCCGTAGTCGATACCTTCACCGTTGAGCGGGTTCACGCAGCCGGCGGCATCGCCGACCAGCGCCCAGTTGGGGCCCGCCACACCCGACACCGCGCCACCCATCGGCAGCAGCGCCGAGGCCACCGCGCGCGCGTCGCCCCGGCACTCCCATTCCGCATGCCGCTGCGAAACATAATGCTGCAGTAGCGGTTTCAGCGACACATGCGACGGCCGCCGGGCCGTGGCCAGCGAACCCACACCGATGTTGATCTCGCCGTTGCCGAGCGGGAACACCCAGCCGTACCCGGGCAACAGGGTGCCGTCGGCGTCGCGCAGCTCCAGATGCGAGGTGATCCACGGATCGTCGTGGCGTTCCGATTTCAGGTAGGCGCGGGCGGCGACCCCGTAGGCGTATTCGCGATGCCAGGTGCGGCCCAACAGCTTTCCGACCGGCGACCGCACCCCGTCGGCCACGATCAGTGTGCGGCAAGCGATCTCGCGGGTGCCGTCGGCGGTCTGCACGGTCACGCCGGTGACCCGGGCGCCGTCGCGGGTGACATCGACCACACGGGTGCCGTCGGTCATGCGGGCACCGGACTCGATCGCGGTGCGCCGCAGCCGGTCGTCGAGCTCGGTTCGCGGCACCGCGCTTCCCCATGCCGGGAAGGATCCACCGGGCCAGCTCAGTTCGGCCTCGCGCCCGAACCCGCACATCCGCAGGCCCCGGTTCACCGTGCGCTCGCGCAGCCAGCCGGCCAGGCCCAGCTTCTCCAATTCGGCCGTCGCCCGGGGCGTGAGCCCGTCGCCGCAGGTCTTGTCGCGCGGGAACACCGCGGAGTCGGTGAGCAGCACGTCCCGGCCCGCGCGCGCGGCCCACGCCGCGGCGGCCGAGCCGGCCGGTCCGGCGCCCACGACCAGTACCTCCACCCGGTCCGGCACCTGGGGGCCGTTGCCGGTGGAACCGTGCGACTCGTCCTGCTGTCCACCCATGCCACCATCCTCGCAGGCCGTTTCGCCCCGGTCGCAGCGCGGGCCGTGACCGCGGGCCCGGCGGCACCCGATCCGGGGCGCGCCCGGCCCGGCCGGATCCGCGCGCACGTGGCGAAAGCGGCCGATCGGACCGAGGTGCCGACGCGCGCAAGCGGTTTCGGCTCGCGGGCC
Organism: Nocardia stercoris; assembly: GCF_003696265.1. Classification (GTDB taxonomy): domain Bacteria; phylum Actinomycetota; class Actinomycetes; order Mycobacteriales; family Mycobacteriaceae; genus Nocardia; species Nocardia stercoris. Next base: position 144,768 of record NZ_RFFH01000008.1, read on the forward strand.
GCCTGCGGCGGTCGGAGCCGGGCAGGCGCGGATGTCGGTTTCCTCGCACTGGGACCGTGTTCGTGGGAAGGCTGAGAGCGCGACACGCTAGGTTCTTGAGTGTGGGGTTCGGAGCGGCGTTGGGAGACGACCATGAGCGAGCGCGGCGCGCAGATGAGCACAGTCGGATGAGCGACGCGGCAGTCGCCGGACAGGGCACGGTCGTCGCCGGAGTCGATCTAGGCGACGTAGAACTCGCCGCCACCGTGCGCAACGGCCTGGTCGACGTCGAAAAGCTGCTGATCAGCGAGCTTTCCGACGGTGAGGAATTCCTGCAGGAGGCCGCGCTGCACCTGGCGCGGGCCGGCGGCAAGCGGTTCCGGCCGCTGTTCACCATCCTCACCGGTCAGCTGGGTCCCCGTCCGACCGATCCGGACCTGATCACCGCGGGCACCGTGGTGGAGCTGGTGCACCTGGCCACCCTCTACCACGACGATGTGATGGACGAGGCCACCATGCGCCGCGGCGCGCCCAGCGTCAACGCGCGCTGGGGAAACAACATCGCCATCCTGGCCGGCGACTACCTGTTCGCGCACGCCTCCCGGCTGGTGTCGACGCTGGGTCCGGACGCGGTCCGCATCATCGCCGAGACCTTCGCCGAGCTGGTCACCGGCCAGATGCGAGAGACGTTGGGCGCCAAGCAGTCCCAGGACCCGGTCGACCACTATCTGCGGGTGGTGTGGGAGAAGACCGGCTCGCTGATCGCGGCCGCCGGCCGCTTCGGCGGCACCTTCTCCGGCGCCGGCCCCGACCATGTGGAGCGGCTGGCCCGGCTCGGTGACGCGGTGGGCACGGCCTTCCAGATCTCCGACGACATCATCGACATCTCGTCGGCGTCCGAGCAGTCCGGTAAGACGCCCGGCACCGACCTGCGCGAGGGCGTGCACACCCTGCCGGTGCTGTACGCGCTGCGCGACGAGGGCGCCGAGGGCGACCGGCTGCGCACGCTGCTGGCCCGCCCGCTCGAGACCGACGCCGAGGTCGCCGAGGCACTGGAGCTGCTGGGCCGGTCCCGCGGCATGGTCCTGGCCAAGGAGAAGCTGCAGGGCTACGCGGACATCGCGCACGCCGAACTGTCGGCACTGCCCGCCGGTCCCGCGAATCAGGCCCTCGACCGGCTGATCCGCTACACCATCGAGCGCGTCGGCTAGCGCCGAACGCTCGAGCCGCCACACTGGGAACCAGCTGTAGTCCGTCGCTGGTTCCCAGTTGTCGTCGATCTGCCCGGGAACCTTCGGCACGGTGACAGCCGTTTACATAACGAACGGTATGTCCAGCGAATCCGAGAGGCAGGCGAGCCCGATGCACGGTCACAGTGGGTGGGGGAACGGCTTGAAGACCTTCGGGTTGATGGTCGGCCTTTCGGCGCTGATCGTGTTCGCCGGCGCCATGTTCCGCAACCCGACCATCCTGTGGATATCCATCCTGCTGGCGGTCGGCATGAACGCCTACGCCTACTTCAACAGCGACAAGCTGGCGCTGCGGGCCATGCACGCGCAGCCGGTGTCGGAGCTGGAAGCCCCGGCCATGTACCGGATCGTGCGGGAGCTGGCCACCTCGGCGCGGCAGCCGATGCCCCGGCTCTACATCAGCCCCACCGCCTCACCGAACGCGTTCGCGACCGGCCGCAGCCCGCGGCACGCGGCGGTCTGCTGCACCAGCGGCATCCTGAACCTGCTCGACGAGCGGGAGCTGCGCGCGGTGCTGGGCCACGAACTGTCCCACGTCTACAACCGCGACATCCTGATCTCATCGGTCGCGGGCGCGCTGGCCGCGGTCATCTCCGGTCTGGCCAACCTGGCGTTCTTCGCCGGTGCGTTCGGCGGCGGGCGCGACGACGAGGGCCCGAACATCGTCGGTGTGCTGCTGGTATCGCTGCTCGGCCCGATCGCGGCCTCGCTGATCAAACTGGCGGTGTCCCGCTCACGCGAGTATCAGGCCGACGAATCCGGTGCGGCCCTGACCGGCGACCCGCTGGCCCTGGCGTCGGCGCTGAGCAAGCTGGAGTCCGGCGTCCAGGCGGCCCCCCTGCCGCCCGAACCCCAGCTCACTGCCCAGTCGCACCTGATGATCGCCAACCCGTTCCGCGTCGGCGACCGCGCGGCCCGCTGGTTCTCCACCCACCCGCCGACGGCCGAACGGATCGCCCGTCTCCAGCGCATGGCCGGCCACTAATTCTCACCGGGTACGCCCGAAGTCGCCGTGCGGTAGTACCGCCGCCAAGCGTTGCCGACTCGCAACGGCACACGAGCCGCGCCAAGAAACGCGGAGAGGCGGGGGAGTTTCTAGCGGTAGTTGACGAACTGCAGGGCGATGTCGAAGTCGGCGCCCTTGAGCAGCGAGATCACCTGCTGCAGGTCGTCCCGGCTCTTGCTGCTGACGCGCAGCTCCTCGCCCTGGATCTGCGCCTTGACGCCCTTGGGGCCCTCGTCGCGGATCTTCTTGGAGATCTTCTTCGCGTTCTCCTGGGTGATGCCCTCGACCAGGGTCCCGGTGATCTTGTAGGTCTTGCCGGAGACGGCGGGCTCGCCGGCGTCGAAGGCCTTGAGGGAAATATCACGCCGGATCAGCTTCTCGCGGAACACCTCGAGCGCGGCCTTGACGCGGTCCTCCGATTCGGCCTCGAGGATGATCTTCTCCTCGCCCGACCAGGCGATGCTCGCCCCGGTGCCGCGGAAGTCGTAGCGGGTGTTCAGCTCCTTGGCCGCCTGGTTGAGGGCGTTGTCGACCTCCTGCCGGTCGATCTTGCTCACCACGTCGAACGACGAATCGGCCACGCTCCCCGCCTCTCCGGGTTTCGTGCGGGCGGCCGGGTGCCGCCCGCTCTCCGGCACCCGACTCGGGCGCCGATCCGATCCCGGGCATACCCGGCGAATTTGCCCGGCCCGCGCGAAATCGGTTGTCGCCCGACGATAGTAGTCCGCCGGCGGGGGTGCGGCAGGTAGGAGGTGGGCGTGGTCCGGTCGTGGCTGCGACCAGCCGGTTTGCATCGATGGGCCCGGTTCGTTGTATTCTCTTCACCGCGCCTAGACAGCGTGTTGAGGCAGATTGCCCGAGCGGCCAAAGGGAGCTGACTGTAAATCAGCCGCGCAAGCTACGGAGGTTCGAATCCTTCATCTGCCACCTCGGGAAGCCCCCGTGGACTCCGGTCCGCGGGGGCTTTCGCGTTCCGGAGGATGGCGTGACGGCGGTCGCGCTCGCGCAGGTGCGGGGCGCTCGGCGGCCGCGATCGCCCGGCACTTCGCCCGAAGCGATCGAAAAGACCGGAAAATCAGGCCCTACGCTGCGGGTTTGGTACTGGCACCGTTTCGTGTGTAACCTCTTTCAAGGCTTCAGCGAACGGCCTACCGAGACCGTCGCAGACAAGCCGCGCCCCCTTAGCTCAGTCGGCAGAGCGTTTCCATGGTAAGGAAAAGGTCAACGGTTCGATTCCGTTAGGGGGCTCGCCGGATTGCCGGTGGTTTCCGCTTCGGCACTCGAGCCCAGGGCATCGGGAAGCCGGCGCGGAGGCCACCGCTTTGTCGTGCATATGGCGGTGTAGCTCAGTCGGTAGAGCAAACGACTCATAATCGTTGTGTCGCCGGTTCAAGTCCGGCCATCGCTACCCCATATTCGACCTCAGGTTGACCGGAAAGAAGGAATATCGTGGCCGCGAAGTCCACCGATGTCCGGCCAAAGATCACCTTGGCCTGCGAGCAGTGCAAGCACCGCAACTACATCACCAAGAAGAACCGGCGTAACGACCCGGACCGCCTCGAGCTGAAGAAGTTCTGCCCGAACTGCGGCACCCACCGGGCGCACCGAGAGTCGCGCTGATACTTCGCGTGCCGGCTGCCCCGCGTAGCCGCAGCTGTTTCTACAGCTACACCAGCCCCGAGTGCCGGAGTAGGGATTCACTTCCCTCTCCGGCATTTGCCGTTGGACAGCATCGCCAGTGTGGGCGGGCGGAAGTGAACCAGACCGGAGACTCCCCGACCCGGGGCAGAGAGGGACAGCGTTCGTGACCATCAACACCGAGATCGACGTGGAAGCAGATCCGGCCTTCGATCCTGCTGCCAATGCGGCGGCCCACGTCGGGCACCACTACTGCGTCGAGGACTACTTCGAGGTCGGTCGGGAGCAGATCCGCGAGTACGCGCGATCGGTTCAGGACAAGCACCCGGCGCACTGGGACGAGGCCGGGGCCGCCGAGTTCGGTCACGAGTCGCTCATCGCGCCGCTCACCTTCTTCTCCAAGGTCGGCATCCAGGCGAACATGCGCCTGTTCGAAGAGATCGTCACCGGATACGACCTGAGCCAGATCATGCAGACCGACATGGTCCTGGAGTTCCACCGCCCGATCAGGGTCGGCGACCGGCTGGTCTCCGACGTGTACCTGCACTCGTTCCGCCAGGCGTTCGGCGGCGACATCCTCGTGACCCGCAATGTGGTCACCTCGGGTGACGAGCTGGTCATGGTCGCCTACACCACACTGGTCGGCCGGACCAGTGTCGAGGTCGACGAGAAGCTCGTCAGCGCGGTCAACAACGTGCTGGTGCAGGGCATGACCGGCAACCCGCGGGTCGAGCGGCCGTCCGCCCCGATGCGGGCCGAGGGCGCCCCGCTGGTCATGCCGGTCGTCACCGCCGGCCCGGGGACTCGTGCCTTCGAGGACGTAGCGGTCGGCGACGAACTGCCGGTGAGCTACCGCAGCATCACGCGCGGCGATCTGGTCAACTACGCGGGCGTATCCGGCGACGGCAACCCGATCCATTGGAGCGACAGCATCGCCGAGATGGTCGGCCTGGACAACGTGGTGGCGCACGGCATGCTCACCATGGGCCTGGCCGCCGCGACGATCACGTCGTGGCTCGGCAACCCGGGTTCGGTCAAGGACTACAGCGTGCGCTTCACCAGCCCGGTGTACGTCCCGGTCGACACCCCGGCGCAGATCGAGTTCTCCGGCCGGGTGAAGTCCACCGATCCGGCGACGCGGACAGCCGTCATCGCGATCACCGCCAAATCCGAGGGTCGCAAGATCTTCGGCCGCGCTACCGCCACGGTCCAGCTGCGCTGACGGCCTGCTGTGGCCAGCCGGCGGCCGCCGATTGGCATCCCGGCGGGTCCGTACCGTACACTCGGGTCTCTGGGGTCGCCAGCAACTGCGCGCTGCTCTGAAAGGGGCTGGTTTCCCGGTGGTTTCCACCGGACCGGTACCATTGTCGGAGCGGCGCGCGTGTGTGTAGCGCACTCCTTACAACTGAACAGAACACCTTGTGCTGGATATGTTCCAGCCGAAGGGGCGTAGCTCAATTGGCAGAGCAGCGGTCTCCAAAACCGCAGGTTGCAGGTTCAAGTCCTGTCGCCCCTGCACTGGATTGTCCAGCGACGAGAGAGGATCGACGTGGGTGACGAGCGGGACATTCGCCGCGGCGTGCACGACGCCGACCAGGGCGAACCCGCCGCTGCGGTGAGTCGGCCGAGCGGTAAGCGGTCGTCTCGCCGGACTCGCGTCGAGGCCGCCGGAAGCGATTCCGGCTCGGTGGCCACGCTCGACCGGCCCTCGGGCAAGGCGGCGAAAGCCGGCAAGGGCAAGCAGGCCGCGAAGAAGGCCGACAAGGGCTCGGGTAACCCGATCCAGCGTCTGATCATCTTCCTGCGCGAAGTGGTCGCGGAACTGCGGAAGGTCATCTGGCCCAACCGCAACCAGATGGTCACCTACACGGTCGTGGTCCTGGTGTTCGTGATCTTCACGGTCGCGTTCATCGCGGGACTGGACATCGCGTTCACCCAGGGTGTCAACTGGCTTTTCGGCTAGCTGACCAGCGGCGCCGGTGTTCATCCCGGAAGCGGGACGAGCGGAGCACACTGTGGGCGGAGCGGGGGCGCACCGGATGGTGCGGCCGCGGAGTTCGGCCCCGGCACGCTAGAGGAAGTTAGTGACGACACAGGAAGCGAGTGCCCAGTGAGCACCCCGGAGAACGGCACATCCGACGAATTCCCCGTCGACGACGAGGTAGTCGTGGCTGACGCAGTGGACACCGAGGCTGACCAGGACGCCGCCGAGACCGTCGTGGACGAGTCCGACGAGCAGGCGACGGCCGACGCGCCCGCCGGTTCCGGAGACCCGGTCGCCGAGATGAAGGCCGCGCTGCGCCGCGCGCCCGGTGACTGGTATGTCGTGCACTCCTACGCCGGCTACGAGAACAAGGTCAAGACCAACCTCGAGACCCGTGTCCAGAACCTGGGCCTGGAGGACTACATCTTCCAGGTCGAGGTGCCGACCGAGTCGGTCGTCGAGATCAAGAACGGTCAGCGCAAGAACGTCAACCGCAAGGTGCTGCCGGGCTACATCCTGGTCCGCATGGACCTCAACGACGAGTCCTGGGGCGCGGTCCGCAACACCCCCGGTGTCACCGGTTTCGTCGGCGCCACTTCGCGCCCGTCCCCGCTGACCATCGACGACGTGGTGAAGTTCCTGGTCCCGCAGGAGCAGCAGCAGCCGAAGAAGGCCGCCGCCGCGACCACCGGCGAGGCCGCCGCCGAGGCGATCGTGAAGCCGTCCATCGAGGTCGACTTCGAGGTCGGCGAGTCGGTGACCGTCATGGACGGCCCGTTCGCTACGCTCCCGGCCAGCATCTCCGAGATCAATGCCGAGCAGCAGAAGCTCAAGGTGCTGGTGTCGATCTTCGGTCGCGAGACTCCGGTCGAGCTGGCGTTCACCCAGGTCGAGAAGATCTAGTAGCGCGCTTGTCCGCCTCGCCGTGAGGCGAGCTACCCGGTTTGGGCCGCAGAACGGCGCTGACTAGACTGAGCGGGTTGTGCCTACGGCATTTGCCGTGGGCACATGTCCCGGACAGGCTTACGGGAATCCGTAAGAAACCTAACCAAGGAAGAAAGATGCCCCCGAAGAAGAAGAAGGTCTCTGGGCTCATCAAGCTCCAGATCACCGCCGGTCAGGCCAACCCCGCGCCGCCGGTCGGCCCCGCGCTGGGTCAGCACGGCGTCAACATCATGGAGTTCTGCAAGGCGTACAACGCGGCGACCGAGTCGCAACGTGGCAACGTCATCCCGGTCGAGATCACGGTTTACGAAGACCGCTCGTTCGACTTCAAGCTGAAGACTCCGCCTGCCGCGAAGCTGCTGCTGAAGGCCGCCGGTGTGCAGAAGGGTTCGGCCGAGCCGCACCGCAACAAGGTCGCCACGGTCACCAAGGACCAGATCCTGGAGATCGCCAAGACCAAGCAGGAAGACCTGAACGCGAACGACCTCGAGCAGGCCGCGAAGATCATCGCCGGCACCGCGCGCTCGATGGGCATTCTCGTCGCGGAGTAATCCTCGTGGCCGCGCGTGCGCGGTCGGGGATCCCGTGGGAGGGCCGGCCAGGCCCGACAACCACTGCTGACTTACTGAACAGGACAGAGCAACATGGCAAAACGAAGCAAGGCTTATCTCGAGGCGGCCGCCAAGGTCGACCGCGACACCCTGTACTCCCCGCTGGCGGCGACCCGCCTGGCGAAGGAGACCTCCACCAAGAAGACCGACGCCACCGTCGAGGTCGCGGTCCGTCTCGGTGTCGACCCGCGTAAGGCGGACCAGATGGTCCGTGGCACCGTGAACCTCCCGCACGGCACCGGTAAGACCGCCCGTGTGATCGTGTTCGCGGTCGGCGACAAGGCCACCGAGGCCGAGGCCGCCGGTGCCGACGCCGTGGGCGCCGAGGATCTGATCGAGCGCATCCAGGGCGGCTGGCTGGACTTCGACGCCGCGATCGCCACCCCGGACCAGATGGCCAAGGTCGGCCGGATCGCGCGTGTGCTGGGCCCCCGTGGCCTCATGCCGAACCCCAAGACCGGCACCGTCACCGCGGATGTGACCAAGGCGGTCAACGACATCAAGGGCGGTAAGATCAACTTCCGCGTCGACAAGCAGGCCAACCTTCACTTCGTGATCGGCAAGGCCTCCTTCGACGAGAAGAAGCTGGTGGAGAACTACGGCGCCGCGCTCGAGGAGATCATGCGTGCGAAGCCTTCCACTGCGAAGGGTCGCTACGTCAAGAAGGTGACGATTTCGACGAACACCGGCCCGGGCATCCCGGTGGACCCGAACCGCACCCGCAACCTCACCGAAGAGGACGCGTAAGCACCCGCGTAGTAACGCAAACCCGAAGGGCCGGTACGGATTCCGTACCGGCCCTTCGGCGTTCGCGCGTGGTGTCTCAGGACAGGTTCGCGCCGCTGGGGCTGTCGAGAACCTGGCCGCTGGGGCTGGTGAGTGCGGTCGCGATCGAGCAGAGCAGCGGGTTGGCCGGGGGCGGGGCGTTGACGGCGGAGGTGAACCCGTTGCAGACGGCCATGGCGCTCAACGCGAACGGCAATACCGCGCCGGTCGCGAAGGATCCGGCGGTGTCGGACGCGGCGGTGTCGGTGGGCTGCAACGAGATTCCGGCCGGTGTGGCGCCGGCGACACCGGCCCCGGTGTACACGCCGGTGGCCAGGAGGCCGGCGGCAAGGGTTTTCGTGAGAGTTCGGTTCATGTACAGCTCCGTTCGCAAGGGGTGAGCGAACTGTAACCAATGCTGGATTACGCGGTAATCCCCAAATTTTGGGGGCTTGCGGGGGATGACCGGGCTGTGGTCAGTCGACCGGGGCGATCCGCCCCGGCGGCCAGATCTCGTAGACGGTCTTGCCGTCGATGCTGTCCTCGACCACGGGGTCAGCATAGCGTCCAATAGGTCGCATATTCCGGGATTGATCGGCCGATCCCAGCAACCTCTCAGCACGTCGGTGGGCGACGATTCACGAGATCGCCGGGTGGGAATTCGTCCGGCTGCGCGCCGGGTTTTCCGGCGACGGAACCGGCGCGGAATTGTGCCGAAATACCTTATGTAAGAAGGATATTCGGCCAATTCCGCGCCGGTCGTGCTGTGCCGCAGATATATAGAGTGTCAGTCCCGGTGTCGCAGCCCGTGTCCCACGGCGACCGCGGCGCCGGCCAGGGCCGCCACCGCCAGTATCACGAAGCTCAGCGTGTAGCCGTGCAGGGCCGGAATGTGGGTACCGGTGATGGTGAAGGTCGACAGCAGCGACGCGGTGACCGCACCGGCGACCGCGCCACCGGTGGTGCGGACCAGCGAGTTGATCCCGGAGGCGATACCGCTCTCGCTCATCGGAACGTGCTGCACCGCGAGCGTGCCCAGCGCCGCGTAGGCGATACCGAAACCGGTGCCCTGCAGGGCATTCGAGGCCAGCATGTCGTAGACGTGCCCGTTGGACACGGCCAGCCAGCCCGCCGACGCCGCCGCGAACAGCGACCCGATGGCCAGCGTGTACGCGGCGCCGATGCGGGCCACGATGCGTCCGGCGCGGAAGGAGAAGAAGGTCATCAGCGCGGTGCTGGGCAGACCGTAGAGGCCGACGTCGAGCACCGAGCCGGACAGGCCGTAACCGAGCTTGTCGTGCGGCGCCTGCACGAAATTCGAGATGAGCGTGAAGGATCCATACATCGCGAAGCCGAGCAGCACCGAGATCAGGTTGGCCGACAACGACTTCGGGCCCGCCAGCAGCTGCATCCGCACCAGTGGCTGCGCCACCTTCAGCTCGGCCACCACCCAGACCGCGGTGAGCACGACGGCACCGATCAGCAGGGCGACGACCCGCGTGGAGCCCCAACCCCAGCTGGGTCCCTCGCTGATGCCCAACAGCAGGCAGGTCAGCAGGCCGGCCAGCAGCAGTGCGCCGACGATGTCCGGCCGACCGCCGTGCCGGGCGCCGGTGTCGCTGATGGTGACCGTGATGATCGCCAGGGTCGCGGCGGCCATCGCCGCGACGATCCAGAAGATCGGGTGCGGGTTGGTGGTGTGCTGTGCGATGGCGCCGGTGACCAGCATGCCGACGGTCCCGCCGACGCCCATGGTGCCGCTGACCACGCCGATGGCGGTGGTCAGCTGTTCGCGCGGGAAGGTGTCGCGGATGATGCCGATGGCCAGCGGGATCATGGCGGCCGAGGTGCCCTGCAGGGCCCGGCCGAGGATGTAGATCGGCAGTGATCCGGCCAGCGCGCACACGATCGAGCCGAGCGTCAGCAGGGTCAGGCAGGCCAGCACCATGCTCTTCTTCCCGTACATGTCGCCGAAGCGGGACAGCAGCGGGGTGGCGATGGCGCCGGTGAGCAGGGCGGCGGTGAACAGCCAGGTCACGCCGCCGACGTCGGTGTGCAGCTGGGACAGCAGCCGGGGCAGCAGCGGGATCACCACGGTCTGCTGCAGCGAGACCACCAGGCCCGCGGCGCAGAGCGCGAACAGGGTCGCGCCGAGGTGGGCGGGTTTGTCCGCGCGGGGCGGGGTGGCGACCTCGGGCGAGACGGTCGTGGACATCGGGGCTCCTCATCGCCGGCCGGGCCGGCCGCAGATCCAGCTCCGGGCTTCCGGAGTTGTAATTACCTAAGTTAAGTAATAGGAGTCCTATGATTACCGCATGCCGGACCCGAACGCCAACCCCACCTCCCGCCGACCGGACCGTGCCGAGCACGACCACGGCCGGCTACCGGCGGGTGCGTCGCACCGGGTCGCCCGGCGGGAGCCCCCGGAAGCCGCACTGCGCGAACTGCAGGAGGCCCTGACCCGCATGTCCTACCTGTGGACCCGCGCCCGGCGGCACGGCCGGATCGCCGCCGCCGCCGGTGTCGCCATCGAACGCGCAGGTAGCCAGCTGCTCGGGGTGCTGGTCGCGACCGGTGAACCGATGCGGCTGGGGGAGCTGGCCGCCCGGCTCGACGTCGAAGCACCACACGTGACGCGGGAGGTGCGGCGGCTCGAGGAGGCGGGTCTGGTCCGTCGCGACGCCGACCCCGACGACCGTCGCGCACAACAGATCCGGGTGACCCCGGCCGGCCGGGATGTGATCGACGCCATCAACGCCGCGGGTCGCAACGCCATGCGCGAGGCCCTCGCCGAGTGGAGCGACGAGGACCTGGCGATCGTCGCCCGGCTGAGCCACCGCATGGTCGACGACTTCACCGCCCACGGCGAACGCGCTCAATTGCTCGGTCCCGCAGTCGGTCAGGGCGACCCGGCGGCCGCGCGCTGAGCCCGGCCGACCCCCGTTTTGGCAGATGGGGCCCGGTGCGTTACTCTGGACAACGGTCACCGGCCAGTTCGGTGCCCACCCCCATCGTTCTACCGAAGACCGTAGGTCGCTGCCCCCGGGCAGTCGAAGGTCCGGCCATGAAGCCGGCGGCCCACGCAGGGAGAGCCGAGGACGGGAAACAACCGAGCGTGAGCTCGAATTGATTCTTATCGCCCCGGAACGCCCTGCGTCCGGGGCCGTTTGCTTTTCCGGCCGGGACTGTTTCCTCCCGGAGGCCCCTCGTGAGTCGGTAGTACATCAGGAACCGACATCCAGAGAGGAGGCGAAGTATGGCAAAGCCCGAAAAGATCACCGCGGTCGCGGAGATCGCCGAGCAGTTCAAGTCGTCGACGGCCACCGTCGTCACCGAGTACCGCGGCCTGTCCGTCGGCAAGCTCACCGAGCTGCGTCGCGCCCTCGGCGCTGGTGCGACCTACTCCGTCGCCAAGAACACCCTGGTCAAGCTGGCGGCCGCCGAGGCGGGCGTCGCTGGCCTGGACGAGCTCTTCGTCGGCCCGACCGCGATCACCTTCATCCACGGTGAGCCGGTCGACGCCGCCAAGGCGCTCAAGCAGTTCGCCAAGGACAACAAGGCGCTGGTCATCAAGGGCGGCTACATGGACGGCGCCGCGCTGTCCGTGGCCGAGGTCGAGAAGATCGCCGACCTGGAGTCCCGCGAGGTCCTGCTGGCCAAGCTGGCCGGCGCGATGAAGGGCAACATGAACAAGGCCGCCGGCCTGTTCGCCGCCCCCGCCTCGCAGGTCGCCCGCCTGGCGCAGGCACTGGCCGACAAGAAGGCCGCTGCCGGCGAGACCGCCGAATAAACCACCCCACCAACTTTCTCCATCGCCGGAACCGGCTGGTGGAGAGCCCAATCGAAAGGAGCCATCATGGCTAAGCTCAGCACCGAAGAACTGCTCGACATCTTCTCGGAGATGACCCTGCTGGAGCTCTCGGGCTTCGTCAAGGCGTTCGAGGAGAAGTTCGAGGTCACCGCGGCCGCTCCGGTCGCCGTCGCCGCTGTCGGTGGCGCCGCCGCTCCGGCCGAGGCCGCCGAGGAGCAGGACGAGTTCGACGTCATCCTCGAGGGTGCCGGCGACAAGAAGATCCAGGTCATCAAGGTGGTCCGCGAGATCGTCTCCGGCCTGGGCCTGAAGGAAGCCAAGGACCTGGTCGAGGGTGCCCCGAAGCCGATCCTGGAGAAGGTCGCCAAGGAGGCCGCCGAGGCCGCCAAGGCGAAGCTGGAAGAGGCCGGCGCCAAGGTTTCGGTCAAGTAAGGTTCGGTCGAATACGACGTTCCTGCGCGAACGGGCGGTCCTTCGGGACCGCCCGTTCGTCGTTTGTGGAACCGGTCGCGCGGGTATTTCGATCAGGTGGTTTGTGACCCCATCGCTTTCGCAGTGCCGAGTGTGGCGCTGACTAAGCTGGGCAGTGTCCGTTTCATGCGATACAGTGAGCCGCACTCGGTGCGGCGCGTCACAGCTGCGCTAATTAAATGCGATGACATCGGTCGAGGGGCGTGTCATCAGAAGCTTGTGGAGGTAAGGCGTGGGCGTCGAGGTCAGGACCGAGGGTGTAACCAAGTCTTTCGGTTCGCAGCGCATTTGGCAGGACGTCTCCCTGACGTTGCCTTCCGGTGAGGTCAGCGCGCTGCTGGGCCCGTCCGGTACCGGTAAGTCGGTCTTCCTGAAGTCGCTGATCGGCCTGCTGCGCCCGGAGCGCGGCTCCATCTTCATCGACGGCACCGACATCACCACCTGCTCGAACAAGGAGCTCTACGAGATCCGCAAGCTGTTCGGCGTCCTGTTCCAGGACGGCGCGCTGTTCGGCTCGATGCACCTGTTCGACAACGTGGCGTTCCCGCTGCGCGAGCACACCAAGAAGAGCGAATCCGAGATCAAGAAGATCGTCATGGAGAAGCTCGAGCTCACCGGTCTCCTCGGTGCCGAGCACAAGCTCCCGGGCGAGATCTCCGGCGGTATGCGCAAGCGAGCCGGCCTGGCCCGCGCCCTGGTGCTCGACCCCCAGATCATCCTGGTCGACGAGCCGGACTCCGGTCTGGACCCGGTTCGTACCACCTATCTGGCGCAGCTGCTGATCGACATCAACGCGCAGATCGACGCCACGATCCTGATCGTGACCCACAACATCAACCTGGCCCGGACCGTGCCCGACAACATCGGCATGCTGTTCCGCCGCCAGCTGGTCATGTTCGGCCCGCGCGAGGTGCTGCTCACCTCCGACGAGCCGGTGGTCAAGCAGTTCCTCAACGGCCGCATGGTCGGCCCGATCGGTATGTCGGAGGAGAAGGACGAGGCGCAGATGGCGCGCGAGCAGGCGCTCGCCGACGCCGGCCACTACGACTCCGGCACCGAGGAGATCGAGGGCATCATCCCGCAGATGAAGGCGCAGCCCGGTATGCCGTTCCGGCAGGCCGTCGAGCGCCGCCGCCAGCGGGTCATGGAAATCCTGCACACGCTGCCGCATTCGGCGCAGGTGGCGATCCGGGAGTCCATGGAGGAAGAGGGCCAGACGCAGATTATGCCGGCGTACACAACGGAGGCCGGAAACTCGTTTGACCAGACAATTCGTCAAAACCGGGCAAACGGGTAGTATCTGCAGCCGTGACTCAGACTTCGGCTGGTTGGCGAGCACCGGTCGAGTCCGGGTTCGCCGAGATCGGCAAGGTCTACGCGTTGATGATCGACGTGGCGCGCAAGACCTTTCGCCGTCCTTTCCAATGGCGTGAATTCATCGAGCAGTCCTGGTTCATCGCCAGCGTCTCGATTCTCCCGGCAGCACTGGTCGCGATTCCGTTCGGTGCGGTCGTCGCACTGCAGACGGGCTCACTGATCAAACAGTTGGGCGCGGAAGGCTTCACGGGCGCGACCAGTGTGCTGGCGACCGTCCAGCAGGCGGCGCCGGTGGTGACCGCCCTGATCATCTCCGGCGCGGCCGGTGCGGCGGTCGCCGCGGATCTGGGCTCGCGGACCATCCGCGAGGAGATCGACGCGATGGAAGTTCTCGGTATCGACCCCATCCAACGGCTGGTGGTTCCCCGGGTACTCGGCATGATGCTGGTCGCGTTGCTGCTCAACGGATTGGTCGCGGTGGTCGGCATCGGCGGCGGCTACTTCTTCAATGTGGCGCTGCAGGGCGGTACACCGGGTGCGTACCTGGCGTCGTTCTCCGCGCTCGCGCAACTGCCGGACCTCTGGATCGGCGAGATCAAGGCGCTGGTCTTCGGCCTGCTGGCCGGAGTGATCGCCGCGTACAAGGGGCTGCACCCGAAGGGTGGCCCGAAAGGTGTAGGGGAGGCCGTGAACCAGTCCGTGGTGATCAGCTTCCTGGTGTTGTTCTTCGTCAATCTGCTGCTGACGCTGGTGTATCTGCAGGTCGTTCCGGCGAAGGGGCAGTGAGTATGGTCGTATCCCGTCGCAGTACCCGCGCTTCCCGCGCCGCCCGGTCGGTCGGCGCGGCTTTGCATCGCCCGGTCGAGGTCGTCGACCGCGCGGGTGAGCAGATGGCGTTCTATTCGACTGCCATCGCGTGGATCCCGCGCACCGCGGTCCGCTACCGCAAGGAGGTGACGCGGCTGCTGGCCGAGGTCACCTTCGGTTCCGGCGCGCTCGCGGTGATCGGCGGCACGATCGGCGTGGTCGTGATGATGTCGATGTCGGTCGGTGTGGTGGTCGGCCTGCAGGGCTTCAAAGCCCTGGACGCCCTGGGCACTTCGGTGCTCACCGGCTTCCTGACCGGTTACATCAACACTCGTGAGCTCGCGCCCCTGGTCGCGGCGCTGGCCCTGTCGGCCACGGTCGGTTGTGGTTTCACCGCGCAACTGGGTGCGATGCGGATCTCGGAGGAGATCGACGCGCTCGAGGTGATGGCGGTTCCGAGTGTGCCGTTCCTGGTCACCTCACGGGTGATCGCCGGATTCGTCGCGGTGATCCCGCTGTACGTGGTCGGCCTGCTCGGCACCTATCTGGCGTCGAGACAGATCAGTGTGTGGTTCAACGGGCAGTCCAGCGGGTCCTACGACAGTTACTTCCATCTGTTCCTGCCGGCCGAGGACGTGTTGTATTCGTTCCTCAAGGTGCTGGTCTTCGCGTTCGTGATCATCCTGATCCACTGCTACTACGGGTTCAACGCCACCGGCGGCCCGGCCGGGGTCGGTGTGGCGGTGGGCCGTGCGGTGCGAACCTCGATCGTGTTGATCAACGTGCTCGACTTCTTCCTGAGTCTGGCCATCTGGGGCACCACCACCACGGTCAGGGTGGCCGGCTAGTGGCGCGGCGCCGCAGCCCGGCCGCGGCGGCCCGGCTGGAGAAGATTCGGATCCGGACGCTCGGCGTGCTGTTCTTCGTGATGGCCGTGCTGTTCGTGTACACGACGATCAACATCTACAACAAGACCTGGGTCAGCGACATGCGTGTCGACCTGATCACCGACTCGGTCGGCAACGCGCTCACCCGCGACGCCGACGTGAAGGTGCGGGGCGTGACGGTCGGGACCGTGCGCTCCAGCGACTCCGAGGCCGGCAAGGTCACGCTGCACCTGTCGCTGAACCCGGGCAAGGTCGAGAAGGTGCCGGTGAACGTCACCGCCCGCCTGCTGCCGAAGACGCTGTTCGGTGAGCGCTACGTGGATCTGGTGTGGCCGGAACAGCCGGGTGAGCCGATCCACGCCGGCGCGACCCTGCATCAGGACGTGAGCGGCAACGCGATCGAGGTCTCCGAGTTGCTCGACAACGTGCTGCCGCTGCTGCAGTCGATCCCGCCGCAGTACCTGAGCGCGACGCTCGGTGCGCTGTCGCAGGCGCTGGTCGGGCAGGGAAAGAACCTCGGTGACACCATCGACCGGCTCGACAAGGTCTTCACCGGGATCAACGGCGAGATGCCCGCGCTGCAGAGCGATCTGCACAACCTGGCCACCGTCGCCGACACCTACTCCGACGCGCTGCCGCAACTGGTCGACACCCTCGACAACCTGCGCACGCTGAACGCGACGGTGATCCAGAAGCGCTCGCAGATCGACACGTTGTACGCGGTGCTCACCCCGACCTCGGCGCAGACCGCCGACTTCCTGGCGGCCAACCACGACAACATCATCGACGTGGCCGCCGACTCGCGGCCCGCACTGCAGCTGCTGGCCGAGTACTCGCCCGCGTACGCGTGCGCGCTGGCCAACTTCGCGGCCTTGAAACCGCGGATCGACAACATCTTCGGTAAGGGCACCGACCTGCCGGGTTCGCGGGTGAGCATCCAGCTCACCAACACGCGCGGCCGGTACCTGCCCAACCAGGACGAGCCACGCTGGTTCGACGAGCACGGCCCGGTCTGTTTCCCGGAGACCCCGTTCCATGACGCCGGCCAGTACCCGGCGGGCCCGCTGAACGACGGCTCCTACCAGCCGCCGAGCCGCAACCCGGGCGACCAGAACGCCGGGCAGCTGCCGGCCGCCCAGTTCTCGGTCTTCGGGCCGCAGGCCACGACCATGATCGGTTCGCCGGCCGAGACCCAGGCGCTGGGCGCGATCTACGGTGCCGCCAACGGGGTGTCGCCGGACCAGGTGCCGACCTGGGTGACCCGGATCGGTGCACCCGCCCTGCGCGGTAGCGAGGTGAGTGTGAAGTGAGGTTCCGTACCGAGCTGCTGCGCGGGCTGGGCGGCCCGTTGACCAAGCTGGCGATCTTCGTCGTGGTCACGGTCCTGGCGACCGGGCTGTTGGGCTTGACGATCGCCAACTATTCCGGCGGCGGCACCGAATTCAAGGCCCGGTTCACCGACGCCACCTCGCTGAACCCGGGTGACGACGTGCGGATCGCGGGTGTCCGGGTGGGCACCGTGAAGAACGTGCGGATCGTCGACCGGTCGCTGGCCGAGGTGAGTTTCGATGTGTCCGACCGTAATTGGCTGCCCGCGTCGACCACCGCGACCATCCGGTTCCGCAATCTGGTCGGGCAGCGGTATCTGGCGCTCGAGCAGGGGCCGGGGGAGCAGGGCCGAAAGATCAAGGCGGGCGGCACCATTCCGCTCGAGCAGACCCATCCGGCGCTGAACCTCACCACGCTGTTCAACGGTTTCCGGCCGCTGTTCCAGACGCTGACCGCCGACGACGTGAACAAACTGTCCTACGAGATCATCCAGGTGTTCCAGGGTGAGTCGGGGACGATCCACGACCTGGTCGCCAGCACCGCCTCGCTGACCAACAAGATCGCCGACAAGGACGCCGTGATCGGTTCGGTGGTCACCAATCTCAACCACATCCTCGACACCGTCAACGCGCGCGACGACCAGCTCGACCAGCTGATCGTGAACACCGAGGCTCTGGTCAGCGGCCTGGCCGCGGAACGCGGGACGATCGGTTCCGCGGTCACCTCGCTGGGCAACCTGGCCTCGGCCACCGCCGACCTGCTGGTGCCGACCCGGCCGACCCTGCAGGGTTCGATCGCCGGTCTCAGCCAGCTCACCGGCACCCTCGACGACCGCTCGCCCGAGGTGAACGAGGCCCTGACCAACCTGCCGATCAAGCTGGAGAAGCTGGGCCGGGCCGCCAGCTACGGCTCCTGGTTCCAGTTCTACCTCTGCGGCATCGACATCGTGGCGGGCCCGGGCGCGCAGTCCGCGCCGCAACTCTCGGTGCCGGCCGCGCTGCCCACGGTGAACCAGCCGCTCTACACCAACCCGGCGCCGCGCTGTCACGGAAAGGGCGGTCGCGGATGAGGAACCGATACAGCACGATCCCCGGCGGGCGCCGCGGCCGGGTCCGCAACCGGGGCTTGTGTTCCGGCGCGCTCGCGGGATTTCCTGATCACATGGGTTCGGAGGGGGTGACCGTTCATGGATGACCGCGTACTGCTGGGCCGGCGCAGCCCCGCGTTCATCGGCGCGCTCGGCACCTTCATGGCCGTGCTGATCACCCTGTCGGCGTTCTATGTGGACAAGTTGCCGATCATCGGCGCCGGGGTCACCTACACCGCGGAGTTCACCGAGGCCGCGGGTCTGCACGCCGGTAACGAGGTGCGGATCGCCGGGGTCAAGGTCGGCTCGGTGTCGGGTGTATCCCTCGACGGCGACCGGGTGCTGGTGAAGTTCCGCACCCAGGATGCCTGGATCGGGGACGAGACCACCGCGTCGATCCAGATCAAGACGCTGCTCGGGCAGAAGTACCTGGCGCTCGACCCGCGGGGTACGAAGGTGGCGGATCCGTCGAAGCGGATTCCGTTGTCGCGCACGGTATCTCCCTACGACGTGGTGGACGCGTTCAGCGACGCGGCCAGCAGCATCGAGAACACGAACACCGCCCAGCTGGCGCAGAGCATGCAGGTACTGGCCGACGCCTTCTCCGGCACGCCCGCCGACATCCGCAGTTCCATCGACGGTGTCGAGCGGCTGTCGGAGACCGTGGCCAAGCGTGACGACCAGCTCAAGCAGCTGTTCGCCGCCACCAGCAAGACCACCAAGGTGCTCGCCGACCGCAATGCCGAGTTCGAACGGCTGATCGCCAACGGCGGCCAGCTGCTCACCGAACTCAACACCCGTCAGCAGTCGATCAAGCAGCTGCTCACCGGCGCCAAGACGGTGTCCGCGGAACTGACAGCGCTGGTCGCCGACAACGAGCAGCAGACCACGCCCGCGCTGGAGAACCTGAAGAAGGCCATCGACATGCTCGATGCCCACCAGCAGGATCTGTCCAAGACCCTGAGCCTGGCGGCGCCGTTCTACGGCCTGTACGCCAGCGTGCTCGGTACCGGTCGCTGGTTCGACGCGGTCATCGTCAACCTGACCCCGCCGGCCCTGCCCGAGGTTCCGGGCGACCGGCCGCCGGTTCGCGCGTTGGGAGGTAACTGATGAACGCCCATCCGCGTGACCTGTTGACCAAGCTGCGGAACTCCAGCCGCGGCACCAAGATCGTCCTGTCGTTCGTGCTGGTCGGCGCCTTGGTGCTGGGCGGTGCGGCGTGGTGGATCTACGACACCTACAACACCACCAAGATCACCGCGTACTTCGATCGCTCGGTCGGTATCTACCAGGGTTCCGACGTGCGGATCCTCGGTGTGCCGGTCGGCAAGGTCGATTCGGTGACGCCGCAGGGTGATCAGGTGAAGGTGGTGCTGAAGGTCGACCGCGGCTTCGATATTCCCGCCGATGCCCGCGCCGCGCAGATCACCCCGTCGGTGGTGTCCGACCGCTACATCCAGCTCACCCCGGTCTATCGCGGTGGCCCGAAAATGGCTCGCGCCGCGACGATTCCGCGCGACCGCACCGCCACTCCGGTGGAGGTCGACCGGCTGTACCAGAGCATCACGCAACTCTCGGATGCATTGGGGCCCAACGGCGCCAACAAGGACGGCGCCCTCAACCAACTGGTCCGCAGCGGCGCCGAGAACCTCGCCGGTAACGGCGACGCGCTCGCCGCGAGCATGACGCAGCTGTCCAAAGCGGCTCGTACCCTGTCGGATTCGCGTGGCGACCTGTTCGACACGGTCAAGAATCTGCAGACCTTCGTCACCACCCTGGCCCAGCACGACAGCGACGTGCGCACGTTCAACGGGCAGCTGGCCAGCCTGGCCGGCTTCCTCGCCACCGAACGCGACGACCTCGGGCAGTCGCTGAACCTGCTGTCGATTGCGCTCGGCGACGTGGCCCGCTACATCAGCGAGAACCAGGATCAGATCGCCGGCAACGCGCAGGCGCTGACCACCCTCACCCAGACTCTGGCCGACCAGCGGGCCGACCTGGCCGCCGCGCTGCCGAAACTGCCACTGGCACTGAGCAACCTGGTGAACGTGCACAACGGTGAGTCCGGCACCCTGGACATGCGCGCCAACCTCACCGACCTGCAGGACCCGTTCGGCGTCATGTGCAAGCTGATCGACCTGGGGCAACTGCGACCCGGCGACCCGCAGTTCGAGGCGCTCGGCAAGCAGATGCGGCCGATCATCGACAACTGCAAGAACATCACCGGCGCGGTGACCGCCGCCGTGCAGTCGCCGACGCTGATCCTGCCCTTCGGTGTGCTCAGCAACGAGAACATCCAGCGCAACCCCGTACCCGGGACCGTACCGGGCACGCCCTCGGATCGGTTGCCGCCGTCGCAGGGAGGCCCGAAGTGACCGCCCGTCGCGTGCGTACCGCCGGCGCGGCCACCGTGCTGGGCACGGTGAGCCTGCTGGTCACCGCCTGCGGCAGCCACGGCATCTACGACGTGCCGCTGCCCGGCGGCGCCGATGTCGGCTCGCACCCGCTGCACATCGACGCCGACTTCGCCGACGTGCTCGACCTGGTACCGCAGTCGGCGGTGAAGCTCGACGGCGTGCCGGTGGGCCGCGTGCAGTCGCTGGGTATCGGCCGCGACGGCTGGACCGCGGTCGCGCATCTGGTCGTGAACTCCTCGGTGCAGTTGCCCGCCAACGCGCACGCCGAGGTGAAGCAGTCGAACCTGCTGGGCGAGAAGTACGTCGAGCTGTCCGCGCCCAAGGAGGCGGCACCGGCGAAGCTCGCCGACCACGCCACCATTCCGATCGAGAACACCCGCACCGCAACCGAAGTGGAGCAGGTGCTCGGCGCGCTGTCACTGCTGCTCAACGGCGGCGGGATCGCGCAGCTGAAGCCGATCGTCACCGAACTGAACACCGCGCTCGACGGTCACGAGAAGCAGACCCGGGACCTGCTGGAACAGGCCAAGACCCTGATCGACGGCCTCAACACCCAGATCGGTGACATCCAGCACGCGCTCGACAGCCTGGACACCCTCAGTACCCGAGTGAGCGGGCAGACCCAGCAGCTCGGCAAGATCCTCGACGAACTGCCGGCCGGGATCAAGATCCTCGACCAGCAGCGGCCCGAACTGATCGGCCTGCTGAGCCAGCTCGACCGGGTCGGCCAGGCCGGCTTCGCGGTGCTGGACAAGTCCAAGGACGATCTGATCGCCGACCTGCAGGCGCTGCGCCCCACACTGCAGGAACTGGGCAGGTCCGCGCCGGACCTGGTGACCGCGTTCCCGCTGGTCCCCACCTACCCGTTCCCGGACGAGGCGATCAAGTCCGCGATCGGCGGTTCGGTGAACACCTGGCTGTCGGTCGATCTGCAGATCGGCACCACGCTGTCGAATCTCGGTGTGGGCAAACCGGATCCGGTGTACATCCCGCCGGTCGGCCGTCCGGTGCCGGTGGCGCCGGACAATCCGTACTACAACGGCAACGGGCCGCGCCCGGGCTGGCCCACGATCTCGCTGGTGCCGCTGCCCGGCAGCCTGGCGGTCCTGCCGCCCGGCCTGCCCGATGACCCGATCGGTTCGATCCTCGGCCAGTTGGGGGTGCCGCCGCGATGACTCGCCTCGTACGTAATCAGTTGGTGGCGTTGGTGATCATCGCCGTGCTCGGCATCGTCTACGTCGGTGCCAACTACGTCCACCTGGACCATCTGCTCGGCTTCGGGGTCTACCACGTCAAGGTCGAGATGCCCCGCACCGGCAACGTGTCGCCGGGCGCCGAGGTCACCTACCGCGGGGTGCCGGTGGGCCGGGTCGGTGCCACCGACGTCACCACCGACGGCGTGGTGGTGCGCCTGGACCTCGACACCAACAAGCCGAAGATCCCGGACGACGCGAAAGCCGTTGTGGCGGACCGTTCGGCGATCGGTGAGCAGTTCGTCGACCTGCAGCCCGCGCGGGCCGGCGGCCCGTATCTGCGCGACGGCTCGGTCATCGACGGTGCCCAGCTGCCGGTGAAGGTGGAAGACCTGCTGGCCAGCGTGAACGGATTCGCGGCCAGTACCGATCTGGCCGCGGTGCGGACCACGGTCACCGAACTGGGCCGCGCGTTCGACGGCCAGGGTGACAACCTGCGGTCGCTGCTGGACTCGCTGAACCTGGTGAGCCAGGCCGCGGCCGAGAATCTGCCGCAGACCGTGCAGCTGATCCACGACGCCCAGATCGTGTTGCAGACCCAGGCTGACCAGTCGCCGGCCATCCTGCAATTCAGTGACGGCCTCGACAAGGTCGCCGCGCAGCTGCGCAGCAACGACCCCGACATCCGGCGGCTGATCGGCACCGGCACCGACGCCGGCAACGAGATCGGCACCCTGCTCACCCGCAGCGGTGCCCCGCTTACTACGGACCTGGCCAACCTGCGGCAGCTGCTGCTGGCGGTCTCGCCGCAGTACTACGCGCTGCGGCCGCTGCTGCAGATGCTGCCCATCCTGTCGTGGGGTGGCTCGATGACCGCGCCGGGCGACAACACCAGCCACTTCGGCCTGGTGCTGGAGACGAACAACCCGCCGGCCTGCACCATCGGCTACGAGGGCACCCAGGCCATCCTGAACCGGATGAAGGCGCAGAACCCCGACTTCGACGACACCAGGGACGACTTCCCGTTCAATACCGACGCCAAATGCGCTGTGCCGCAAGGCAGTGTGACCGCGGTCCGCGGTGGCGAACGGGCGAACCTGGCCGATCCGCTGGTGCCGCAGCCTTGGGACGAGACCCCCAAGGTCGACCCCGACAAGCTGAACCTGGCCCCGCTGGCCAGTCAGCTGGCGCCGCTCATCGGCGTCACCCAGAAGTAGTGGGTGTCGACAACGCTGGAATGGGTACCGCCCGGGCTGTTGCTCGGGGGTGCGCGATAGGTCTGAGCAGACCGGATAGGGTGCAGCGGTGAGTTCTGAGGCGCAGACCCGGTCGTCCGAAGCAGAGGCGACGGACGCGGCCGAGGCGATCGATTCCGCGAGCCCCACGGCCCGCCCGGCACAAGTGACCCCGCGGTTGCGGACCGTCGCGACGGCGGCCGCGGCCGTCTGGGCGGTGGTCGCGCTGGTGGCCGCCGGCTGGTTCGGGGTCGGCTGGGCGCGCGCGATGTGGTTCACCGACGGCCCGCGGGCCGCGGCGCGCGACAGCGCGCTGGACGCGGCCCGGCAGGCGGCGATCAACCTCTCGTCGATGAACCCCGACAATGTCGACGGCTCGATCGACACCATGCAGTCGTCGATGACCGGGGACATGCTCGATCAGCTGCACCAGAACCGGGACCGGATCAAGCAGGCCGCGCAACAGTCGAAGGCGAAGGTCGACGCGAAGGTCCTCGGTTCGGCCCTGACCTCACTGGACTCGGAACGGACCAAGGCCACCGCCATCGTGGTGCTGCAGCTGACCCAGAGCGCGCCGGGTGTGCCGGCCCAGATGTTCCGCACCACCTGGACGCTGGACATGACCGCCACCGGCGGCACCTGGAAGGCCGACCAGGCCAATTCCCTCGGGCAGCTGGTCCCGCTGGAAGCCGGTAAGCCCGCCGCCGGCGCCCCGGGTGCCGGCGCGCCCGCTCCGGCCGCGCCTGGCGCCCCGGACCCGAATGCTCCCGCGCCGTCCGCAGGCGCCCCCGCCCCGGCCCCGGCGCCGGGATCGTAGGAGACCGCAATGGCAACCCGACGTCCCGTCAACCGCATCACCCCCCGCAAGCGCCCCGCCGCTAACGACGGAGGCAGCGCGCCGAACGGCGCCGACGCCACCGTGCAGGCGCCCGCTGCGGATGCGACCGTGAAAGCGTCCCTTACGGACGCGACCGTGGAAGCGCCTGCCGATGCGACGGTCAAAGTGCCTGTCGATGCGACGGTGAGCACGTCTGTCGCCGACGCGACGGTGAAAACGCCCGTCGCCGACGCCACGGCGGTGTCCGCCGCTGCCGACGCCACGGCGGTGTCCGCGGCTGCCGACGCCACGGCGGTGTCCGCGGCTGCCGACGCCACGGCGAAGGTGTTGACGGCCGACGCCGTGGCTGAAGCATCCACTGCCGATGCGACGGTGAAAATCGCTGCCGCACAATCGAACTCGGCCGACGAGATCACATCCGCGCAGGTCGTGGCCTCGAGCCCCCGCCGCGGCCGGTCCTTCGCCGGCGCTCTGGCCGGCCGCCGGTTGATCGTGGTCGCCGCGGCCGCCGCGGTGCTCACCGCGTTCGCCGTCCTCGCGGCGTTCCGTCCGGGCGTGCCCGGCGGCGGTAATCGCGCCTATGCCGACCCGGCCGCCACCGCGGAGGTCACCGCCGCAGCCCGCAACGCGCTGCAGACCGTGTACTCCTACGACTCGAAGACCGTCGGCGGCTACAAGGACGCCGTGCACAAGGTCGTCACCGGCAAGATGCGGACCGATTTCGACTCCTTCGCCGACACCACGGTCTCCGCGATCCAGCAGGCGCAGTCCACGGCGACGGCTACCGCGGACCCGATCGGTGTGACTATGCTCACCGGCGATCACGCCGAGCTATTGGTCAACCTGGTGGTAAGCGCGACCAAGGACGGGGTGCCGCAAGAGACCGCGAGCGGCCCGATCGTGCTCCGGATGCAGAAGACGAACGGCCACTGGCTCGCCAGTGAGATCGCCGACCGCTGAGCCGGGTCGGAGCCCCACTTGACGAGTCCCGCCCGAACCGTCACGCTATTCACAACAACGGCAACCCAGCCGGGGTAGAGCAGCCGGGTCGAGCGGCTCGAACGCTGTCGAACGTCTGAGCGCAGCCAGCGCCACAGATCGACGGCGTGGTAGCTCCCCGAAGCTCGGGTTGGGTGGTATTTTGACACCCCCTTTGTTTGGGTGTACGTTTGGTCTTTGCGCTGGCTGCCTCCTGTCCACACCTTGTTCGCCGACGAAAGTTCCACCGTCCACCGGTGTTACTTCCGTTTTCTGCTGTTCGGGGTTCGTCGGGGTGTCAACCAGCGGGACTCTCACTCTGTAGCAGACAAGCGACAGTCGCTGTGGTGCCACGTACGTACTGGCACCCCAGCGGCTCGCGTGAGGTGCTGGAAGGACGCATCTTGGCAGTCTCCACCCAGACCAAGGCCAACACGGGGGGTAGCGCGTACGCGGTGCCCGGAGCCCCGAAGCGGGTTTCTTTCGCGAAGATCCGTGAACCTCTAGAGGTACCAGGTCTCCTGGACCTGCAAACCGAATCGTTCGCCTGGCTGGTCGGTTCTCCCGACTGGCGGGAACGCGCTGTCGCGCGCGGCGACGTGAACCCGATCGGTGGCATCGAGGAGGTGCTCGAGGAGCTCTCCCCGATCGAGGACTTCTCCGGCGCCATGTCGCTGTCCTTCTCCGGCCCTCGCTTCGAGGACGTCAAGGCGTCCATCGACGAGTGCAAAGAAAAGGACATGACCTACGCGGCGCCGCTGTTCGTCACCGCGGAGTTCATCAACAACAACACCGGTGAGATCAAGTCGCAGACCGTCTTCATGGGTGACTTCCCGATGATGACGGACAAGGGCACGTTCATCATCAACGGCACCGAGCGCGTCGTCGTCTCCCAGTTGGTCCGCTCCCCGGGCGTGTACTTCGCCGAGGAGATCGACAAGACCACCGAGAAACTGCTGCACAGCGTGCGCGTCATCCCCAGCCGCGGCGCGTGGCTGGAGTTCGACGTCGACAAGCGCGACACCGTCGGTGTCCGTATCGACCGCAAGCGTCGCCAGCCGGTCACCGTCCTGCTGAAGGCCCTCGGCCTGACCAGCGAGGAGATCGTCGCGCGCTTCGGGTTCTCCGAGATCATGATGTCGACCCTGGAGAAGGACAACACCGCCGGCCAGGACGAGGCGCTGCTCGACATCTACCGCAAGCTGCGTCCGGGCGAGCCGCCGACCAAGGAGTCCGCGCAGACCCTGCTGGAGAACCTGTTCTTCAAGGAGAAGCGCTACGACCTGGCCCGCGTCGGCCGCTACAAGGTCAACAAGAAGCTGGGCCTGAACCTCGACAAGCCGGTCATCGGTTCGGTGCTGACCCGCGAGGACATCGTCACCACCATCGAGTACCTGGTGCGCCTGCACCAGGGCGACCGCTTCATGACCGCGCCCGAGGGCCGCGAGGTCCCGGTCGAGATCGACGACATCGACCACTTCGGTAACCGTCGCCTGCGGACGGTCGGCGAGCTGATCCAGAACCAGCTGCGTGTGGGTCTGTCCCGCATGGAGCGCGTCGTGCGTGAGCGCATGACCACCCAGGACGTCGAGGCGATCACGCCGCAGACCCTGATCAACATCCGCCCGATCACGGCGGCGATCCGGGAGTTCTTCGGCACCTCGCAGCTGTCGCAGTTCATGGACCAGAACAACCCGCTGTCGGGTCTGACCCACAAGCGTCGTCTGTCGGCGCTGGGCCCGGGTGGTCTGTCCCGTGAGCGCGCCGGCCTGGAAGTCCGTGACGTCCACCCCTCGCACTACGGCCGCATGTGCCCGATCGAGACCCCGGAAGGCCCGAACATCGGCCTGATCGGCTCGCTGTCGGTGTACGCGCGGGTCAACCCGTTCGGTTTCATCGAGACCCCGTACCGCCGGGTCGAGGGTGGCCGGGTCACCGACGAGGTCGTGTACCTGACCGCCGACGAGGAGGACCGTGAGGTCCGCGCCCAGGCGAACTCGCCGGTCGACGCCGACGGCAACTTCGTCGAGGACCGGGTCCTCGCGCGCCGCGGCAACGAGGAGATGGAATACGTCCTGCCGACCGAGGTGACGTTCATGGACGTCTCCCCGCGCCAGATGGTGTCGGTGGCGACCGCCATGATCCCGTTCCTCGAGCACGACGACGCCAACCGTGCCCTGATGGGTGCGAACATGCAGCGTCAGGCCGTGCCGCTGATCCGTTCCGAGTCGCCGCTGGTCGGTACCGGTATGGAGCTGCGCGCCGCGGTGGACGCCGGCGACGTCATCGTCAACGCGAAAGCCGGTGTGGTCGAAGAGGTTTCGGCCGACTTCGTCACCGTCATGCACGACGACGGCAGCCGCCGCAGCTACCGCCTGCGCAAGTTCGAGCGTTCGAACCAGGGCACCTGCGCCAACCAGCGTCCGATCGTGGACGAGGGCATGCGGGTGGAGAAGGGCCAGGTCCTGGCCGACGGCCCCTGCACCGACAACGGTGAGATGGCCCTCGGTAAGAACCTGCTCGTCGCCGTCATGCCGTGGGAAGGCCACAACTACGAGGACGCGATCATCCTGTCGCAGCGCCTCGTGGAAGAGGACGTCCTCACCTCGATCCACATCGAGGAGCACGAGATCGACGCCCGCGACACCAAGCTCGGTGCCGAGGAGATCACCCGGGACATCCCGAACGTCTCCGACGAGGTCCTCGCCGACCTCGACGAGCGCGGCATCGTGCGCATCGGTGCCGAGGTCCGCGACGGCGACATCCTGGTCGGCAAGGTCACCCCGAAGGGTGAGACCGAGCTGACCCCCGAGGAGCGGCTGCTCCGCGCGATCTTCGGTGAGAAGGCGCGCGAGGTCCGCGACACCTCGCTGAAGGTGCCGCACGGTGAGTCCGGCAAGGTCATCTCGGTGCGCGTGTTCTCGCGCGACGACGACGACGATCTGCCCCCGGGCGTCAACGAGCTGGTCCGGGTGTACGTGGCCCAGAAGCGCAAGATCCAGGACGGCGACAAGCTCGCCGGCCGCCACGGCAACAAGGGTGTCATCGGCAAGATCCTCCCCAAGGAGGACATGCCGTTCATGCCCGACGGCACCCCGGTCGACATCATCCTGAACACCCACGGTGTGCCGCGTCGTATGAACATCGGCCAGATCCTGGAGACCCACCTCGGGTGGGTGGCCAAGGCCGGCTGGAAGGTCGAGGGCTCGCCGGAATGGGCGAAGAACCTGCCCGCCGACATGCTCGGCCAGGAGCCGGACACCAACATCGCCACCCCGGTGTTCGACGGTGCCCGCGACGCCGAGCTGGCGGGTCTGCTGGGTTCGACCCTGCCGAACCGCGACGGCGACGTCATGGTCAACGAGAACGGGAAGTCGGTGCTGCTCGACGGCCGCTCCGGTGAGCCGTTCCCGTACCCGGTCTCGGTCGGCTACATGTACATCCTGAAGCTGCACCACCTGGTCGACGACAAGATCCACGCCCGTTCGACCGGTCCGTACTCGATGATCACGCAGCAGCCGCTGGGTGGTAAGGCGCAGTTCGGTGGTCAGCGTTTCGGTGAGATGGAGTGCTGGGCCATGCAGGCCTACGGCGCCGCCTACACCCTGCAGGAACTGTTGACGATCAAGTCCGACGACGTGGTCGGTCGCGTCAAGGTCTACGAGGCGATCGTCAAGGGCGAGAACATTCCGGAGCCGGGTATCCCGGAGTCGTTCAAGGTTCTGCTCAAGGAGCTCCAGTCGCTCTGCCTCAATGTCGAGGTGCTGTCCTCGGACGGCGCGGCGATCGAGCTGCGGGAAGGTGAGGACGAGGACCTGGAGCGCGCTGCCGCGAACCTGGGTATCAACTTGTCCCGCAACGAAGCTGCCACGGTCGACGACCTCGCGCAGTAACGGGTTCGGTCTCCCGGGGTCGAAAGACCCCGGGAGGCAAGAGAATTAGCGACTTTTTGCTCGAAATACCTACCCTTCCAAGGGGAAAGGAAGTTACGTGCTAGACGTCAACTTCTTCGATGAACTCCGGATCGGCCTGGCCACCGCCGAAGACATCCGCCAGTGGAGCTACGGCGAGGTCAAGAAGCCGGAGACCATCAACTACCGCACGCTGAAGCCGGAGAAGGACGGCCTCTTCTGCGAGAAGATCTTCGGTCCCACCCGGGACTGGGAGTGCTACTGCGGCAAGTACAAGCGCGTCCGCTTCAAGGGCATCATCTGTGAGCGCTGCGGCGTCGAGGTGACCCGCGCCAAGGTGCGTCGTGAGCGGATGGGCCACATCGAGCTGGCCGCGCCCGTCACCCACATCTGGTACTTCAAGGGTGTTCCGTCCCGTCTGGGCTACCTGCTCGACCTGGCGCCGAAGGATCTGGAAAAGATCATCTACTTCGCCGCCTACGTCATCGTGGGTGTCGACGAGGAGCTCCGCCACAACGAGCTGTCCACGCTCGAGGCGGAGATGGAGGTCGAGAAGAAGGCCGTCGCCGACCAGCGCGACGCCGACCTCGAGGCCCGCGCCCAGAAGCTCGAGGCCGACATGGCCGAGCTGGAGGCCGAGGGCGCCAAGTCCGACGTCCGCCGCAAGGTCAAGGACGGCGGCGAGCGCGAGATGCGTCAGCTGCGCGACCGCGCCCAGCGTGAGCTGGACCGGCTCGACGAGATCTGGACCACGTTCACCAAGCTGTCGGTCAAGCAGCTGATCGTGGACGAGATGCTGTACCGCGAGATCACCGACCGCTACGGCGAGTACTTCACCGGCGCGATGGGTGCCGAAGCCATCCAGAAGCTGATGGAGAACTTCGACATCGACGCCGAGGCCGAGAGCCTGCGCGAGACCATTCGCACCGGCAAGGGCCAGAAGAAGCTGCGCGCGCTCAAGCGGCTCAAGGTCGTCGCCGCGTTCCAGGCCAACGGCAACTCGCCGATGGGCATGGTCCTCGACGCCGTCCCGGTGATCCCGCCGGAACTGCGGCCGATGGTGCAGCTCGACGGTGGCCGCTTCGCGACCTCCGACCTCAACGACCTGTACCGCCGGGTGATCAACCGCAACAACCGGTTGAAGCGACTGATCGACCTCGGCGCGCCCGAGATCATCGTCAACAACGAGAAGCGCATGCTGCAGGAATCTGTGGACGCGCTGTTCGACAACGGCCGTCGCGGCCGGCCGGTCACCGGCCCGGGTAACCGCCCGCTGAAGTCCCTGAGCGACCTGCTCAAGGGTAAGCAGGGTCGTTTCCGGCAGAACCTGCTCGGTAAGCGTGTCGACTACTCCGGCCGTTCGGTCATCGTCGTCGGTCCGCAGCTGAAGCTGCACCAGTGCGGTCTGCCCAAGCTGATGGCGCTCGAGCTGTTCAAGCCGTTCGTCATGAAGCGGCTGGTCGACCTGAACCACGCGCAGAACATCAAGTCCGCCAAGCGGATGGTCGAGCGGCAGCGGCCGCAGGTGTGGGATGTCCTCGAAGAGGTCATCGCCGAGCACCCCGTGCTGCTGAACCGTGCGCCCACCCTGCACCGTCTGGGTATCCAGGCCTTCGAGCCGCTGCTGGTCGAAGGTAAGGCCATCCAGCTGCACCCGCTGGTCTGTGAGGCGTTCAACGCCGACTTCGACGGTGACCAGATGGCCGTGCACCTCCCGCTGTCCGCGGAGGCGCAGGCCGAGGCCCGCATCCTGATGCTGTCCTCGAACAACATCCTGTCGCCGGCGTCGGGCCGCCCGCTCGCCATGCCGCGTCTGGACATGGTGACCGGTCTGTACTACCTGACCCGCCTCGAAGAGGGCGCCAAGGGTGAGTACCGCCCGGCCACCAAGGACGCGCCGGAATTCGGTGTCTACTCCTCGCCCGCCGAGGCGCAGATGGCCGTCGACCGTGGTGAGCTGACCGTCCGGTCGCTGATCAAGGTGCGTCTCGACGACCAGCGCCCGCCGAAGGACGTCGAGGCGGAGCTGTTCCCCGACGGCTGGCAGCGCGGCGACGT
This sequence comes from Nocardia stercoris, assembly GCF_003696265.1. GTDB lineage: Bacteria > Actinomycetota > Actinomycetes > Mycobacteriales > Mycobacteriaceae > Nocardia > Nocardia stercoris. The sequence continues at coordinate 175,285 of NZ_RFFH01000008.1, forward strand.
GTGGATCGCGGAGACCACCCTGGGCCGGGTCATCTTCAACAACCTGCTCCCGGCGGACTACGCGTTCATCAACGAGCAGATGCCGAAGAAGCGGCAGGCGACGATCATCAACGACCTCGCCGAGCGCTACCCCATGATCGTGGTGGCGCAGACCGTCGACAAGCTCAAGGACGCGGGCTTCTACTGGGCCACCCGTTCCGGTGTCACCGTCTCCATGTCGGACGTTCTCGTTCCGCCGGAGAAGACCGACATCATGGAGCGCTACGAGGGCCAGGCCGACCAGATCGAGAAGAAGTACCAGCGTGGTGCGCTCGACCACCAGGAGCGCAACAACGCCCTGGTGAAGATCTGGCAGGAAGCCACCGAAGAGGTCGGTAAGGCGCTGCGCGCGTACTACCCGCCGGACAACCCGGTCATCACGATCGTCGACTCCGGTGCGACGGGTAACTTCACCCAGACTCGTACCCTCGCCGGTATGAAGGGTCTGGTGACGAACCCGAAGGGTGAGTTCATCCCGCGCCCGATCAAGTCCTCGTTCCGTGAGGGCCTGACCGTGCTCGAGTACTTCATCAACACCCACGGTGCGCGAAAGGGTCTGGCCGACACCGCGCTTCGTACCGCCGACTCGGGTTACCTGACCCGTCGTCTGGTGGACGTGTCGCAGGACGTCATCGTCCGCGAGGAGGACTGCGGTACCGAGCGCGGCATCGTGATGACGATCGCGGAGAAGCAGCCGGACGGCTCGCTGATCCGGGACGCGCACGTCGAGACCGCGGCGTACGCGCGGACCGCGGCGGTCGACATCGTCGACGCCAAGGGCAACGTCATCGTGGAAAAGGGTCACGACATCGGCGACCCGGCCATCGACGCGCTGCTCGAGGCGGGTGTCACCGAGGTCAAGGTCCGTTCCGTGCTGACCTGCACCTCCGGTACCGGTGTGTGTGCCATGTGCTACGGCCGCTCGATGGCGACCGGCAAGCTCGTCGATGTGGGTGAGGCCGTCGGTATCGTCGCCGCCCAGTCCATCGGTGAGCCGGGTACCCAGCTGACCATGCGTACCTTCCACCAGGGTGGTGTCGCCGGTGACGACATCACCGGTGGTCTGCCGCGTGTCCAGGAGCTCTTCGAGGCCCGTGTCCCCAAGGGCAAGGCGCCGATCGCGGAGGTCTCGGGCCGGGTGCGGCTGGAGGACGACGACCGCTTCTACAAGATCACGATCATTCCGGACGACGGTTCGGACGAGGTCGTGTACGACAAGCTGTCGAAGCGTCAGCGACTGCGCGTGTTCAAGCACGACGACGGCACCGAGCGCCTGCTGGCGGACGGTGACCACGTCGAGGTCGGCCAGCAGCTGCTGGAAGGCTCCGCGGACCCGCACGAGGTGCTGCGCGTGATGGGCCCCCGTCAGGTGCAGATCCACCTGGTCCACGAGGTCCAGGAGGTGTACCGGTCGCAGGGTGTGTCCATCCACGACAAGCACATCGAGGTCATCGTCCGGCAGATGCTGCGGCGCGTCACCATCATCGACTCGGGTGCGACGGAGTTCCTGCCCGGTTCGCTGGTGGAGCGCTCGGAGTTCGAGTCGGTCAACCGCCGGGTCATGGCGGAGGGCGCGGGTGAGACCGCGGCCGGCCGGCCGGTGCTGATGGGTATCACTAAGGCGTCGCTCGCGACGGACTCGTGGCTGTCGGCGGCCTCCTTCCAGGAGACCACCCGCGTGCTCACCGATGCCGCGATCAACTGCCGCTCCGACAAGCTGATCGGCCTGAAGGAGAACGTGATCATCGGTAAGCTGATCCCGGCCGGTACCGGTATCAACCGCTACCGCAACATCCAGGTCCAGCCGACCGAGGAGGCCCGCGCGGCCGCCTACGCGGTGCCGTCCTACGACGACACCTACTACACCCCGGAGGGCTTCGGCACTTCGACGGGTGCGGCTGTCCCGCTGGACGACTACGGGTTCAGCGACTACCGGTAATCGGTAGGACCGCAACAGCATTCGGCCCCCGCCCGGGTTCCCGGGCGGGGGCCTTTGCTGTGCACGTGCGGTCGGTATCGTTCGGGGCACTGTCGTAGGTGCGAGGGCGGAGGCTGATCCGGATGCGTGTGTTGGTGCCGTGGGGTGATCTGGTGGTGCCGGCGGGGGTCGAGGTCTCGGTGTGGGACGGCGGGGAAGAGCTGCCCGGGGGGCTCGGCGATGTCGAATTCTTCGTGCTGCCCTACGATCGCGGGCGGCGGCCGGTGGAGTTGATCGCGGAATTGCCTGCGGTGCGGGCGGTTCAGACCTTGAACGCGGGGTTCGAGGAGATACTGCCGGTGTTGCCGGCGGGGGTGTGCCTGGCCAACGGGCGGGGGCTGCACGACCTGAGCGTCGCCGAGCACACGCTGGCGTTGATCCTTGCGGCGCAACGGGATCTGCCGCGGTGGGCGCGGGCGCAGGCCGCGGGCGTGTGGGATCACGCGCACACACGATCGTTGGCCGACAGCCGGGTGCTGATCCTGGGGTACGGGTCGATCGGGCGGGCGATCGAGCGGTATCTGCTGGCGGGGGAGGCGGTGGTCACCCGGGTCGCTCGGACGGCGCGGGCCGGGGTACACGGGATCGATGAGCTGCCGAAGTTGTTGCCGGAGGCCGACATCCTGGTAGCGGTGCTGCCGGGCGGGGCGCAGACCTGGGGGCTGCTCGGTGCGGCCGAGCTGGCCGCGCTGCCGGACGGAGCACTAGTGGTCAATGTCGGGCGGGGGACCTCGGTCGACACTGCGGCGCTGACCGCCGAAGTGGCGGCGGGACGGCTGCGCGCGGCGTTGGATGTGGTTGCGCCGGAACCACTTCCGAGTGGACACCCACTGTGGTCGCTGCCGGGCGTGATCATCACCCCACACGTGGCGGGCGGCTCGGACTCGTTCACGCCACGGGCGAGGCGGCTGGTCGAACGCCAGCTCGCGCATCTCGTCGCGGGGGAAGAGCTGGAGAACCTCGTGGTCCCGGGCGGGCACCGCTGACGGATCGGGTCTCGTCACCACCGGGAGGTGCGAGCCTCGGCATTACCGTGGAAAGTCTCATGCGGCCGCGTCGGATATCGGGCCGCGGTGGAGCGACGGGATGTCTTGGGGCGTGGACGCATTCGAGCCGGCAGTGGCGGTGCCGAGGCTGCTGGAGCGGATCGGGGAGCGGCTGGGAACGGCGGGCCACGAGGCGTCCGAAGCGCTTTCCGAGCACACCAGTGCGGCTGCCGTGGGGCTGCGCCGATCGGTCGGCGACAAGGTGGGAATCGAGGCGGCCGCCGGGAGCTCGCCGCATGTTCCGGAACTTCGGGACACCGCACCGCAGGTCGGCAACCACACGGCAGCAACAGATCTCGCCACGCTGATCGAACAACGGTCGGCGCAGTTGGGGCTCGACACTCCGGCGCGCAGGGCGCTGGAAGCCGGATTGTTCATCGACCGTCCGCTGTTGGAGTTCGGTGTGGTGTCCGGTCATCCGAATCCGGAACTGCTGTTCGGGCAAGCGGAGTGGGCGGGATACCTGGATGCTCGCGCCTTCGCCCGGGAATATGGTGAGGGCGAGCTGAATCCGGACTTCATCGCCGAACTACACCGGCGGGCGGCCGGTTTCGCGAAACCGGAAATCGCCGGGAAATTTCGGTCCGGGTCCATGATCGGTGTCCTTCCCGAGGAACTCGGCGATGCCGAGATCGCGGCCATCGAGGCGAATCCATTGCTGCGCTACGTTCCCGGTGGAACCGATCAGTTCCCGCGCGGTGGTATCGAATATGGCGCTCATGCAACGGGTTCGGTCGAGGAGGAGCTTCGGTCGCTCAGCAAGTGGTACAACGACCAACGGGCCGGTCCCGGTTACGACCCGTATCGGCTTGCCGCCGAGCTGGAGCAGCGGCTCGTCGCGGTTCACCCATTTCCGGACTACAACGGCCGGGTCTCTCGGCTGCTGATGAACTGGTCATTGGAGCGGGACGGCCTGTCGCCCGGTCTGCTGGAGCACTACCACGATCTCACCTCGACTCCGACGGATTGGGCGGACGTAGTGCGTCGCGGCAGTGCCACTTACGACACGATCGCGAACCGGATCGCGCGCGGCGCGGACGTGGATCCGGTGGCGGCGTTCCGGCTGGAAGGCGCGGTGGAGCGCTACCGGATGATCGAGCGGATCCTCCCTCCGCTGGTATCCGGTGGGCAGCAACGGATCGGCGCCTACCGTTCGATCATGGCGACGTTGCGTGGGTGGTGACCACGACGGGCGCTGGCCCCGGGCCGCATCTGTCGTCCCGCGGACCGATGTTGGCGAATTTGCGGCAAATATTCTTCGGATGATGTCGGGTCGGCGACCGCGCAGTCGGCTGGCGGCGCGGGGTGTTGCTACTCGGTAGCGACCTTGTTGTGTCGGGTGGGTCACCCTCTCGCAACCGGCCCGCCGCCGATCGTGCCGTCTTGATTGCTCTATAGTTGCCAGGGCGGAGCCGGAGAGCGTCACTGAGCAGTGGAGGCACGATGGGCAAGCTGTCCGACGATCTGACGACGCTGAGTCGCGAAGCGTACATCTACCTGTATCCGCTGGTCACCATGCATGTGACCCGGGCACAGCAGGTCAATGCCCCCGCCGGCGGCAGTTTCGGGCCCCCGAATCGGTTCCACCACCTGCGACAGTTCCCCGACGCCGACTTTCGCGGCGTGGTCCGCCCGAACTTCGACACGCTCTACTCCTCGGCGTGGCTCGACCTGGATCGCACGCCGGTCCGAATCCGGGTACCCGACAGCGGCGGGCGGTTCTACATGCTGCCGATGCTGGACGCCTGGACCGACGTGTTCGCCAACCCGGGCAAGCGCACCACCGGTACCGGGCCGCTCGACATCGTCGTGGCCGGGCCGGGTGAGCGCGGGCCGCTGCCCGCCGGGATACCGGTGATCACGGCACCGACACCGCAGGTCTGGGTGATCGGCCGGACCCAGACCAACGGACCGCGAGACTTTGCCGCGGTCAACGCGTTCCAGGACGGCATGTCGATCGCCGAGATCCGCGAGCCCGAGCCGTTCCGCCCCGATCCCGACGTGCGCACCGACATCGAGCCGCTCCGGCAGGTCAACGGGATGGCCGCCGTCGAATTCTTCGCCACCGCCGCGACCGCGTTGGCGGTGAATCCGCCGCACGCGACCGACTTCTCGCAGCTGGCCCGGATCGCCGCGCTGGGCATCGTGCCCGGCGAGAACTTCGATGCCACCCGGTTCACCGCCGCCGAGCTGGCCGAGGTCGAGGCCGGTGCCGCCGCCGGACTCGCCGCCATCCACGCCTCGGTGCCGAAACTGGCACTGCCCGTGAACGGTTGGATGAACCTGCTCGGAACGATCGGGGTCTACGGCGACAACTATCTGACCCGGGCCGCGGTCACCCAGGTCGGGCTGGGCGCGAACCCGCCGGAGGACGCGATCTATCCGCTGCTGCTCGCCGATGCCGACGGCAACCCGATGACCGGGGACACCGACTATGTGATCCACTTCGACGCCGGCCGGCTGCCGCCGGTCGCGGCCTTCTGGTCGATCACCATGTACGACGGGGAGGGCTTCCAGATCGCCAACGAGCTGAACCGGTTCGCCATCGGTGACCGCGACGAGCTGAAGTACAACGCCGACGGTTCACTGGACATCCTGGTGAGCCGCAAGAACCCCGGGCCCGATCGCGAGGCCAACTGGCTGCCCGCGCCGACCGGGCCGATCGGGATCACCATGCGCCTCTACGCGCCGCTCGGTCCGGCGCTGGACGGCACCTGGACACCACCGCCGGTGCGCCCGCTGGCGGGGTAATCGACTGGCGTACAAGGATATTGCGCTCGGAGTGCTACCGGGCCGATGAGGCCCGCGGCTCGTCCCAGTACGCCGGCGCGGGGCCGAAGGTGTCGCGGGCGTTGGTGACCACGGCCCGGCCCAGGGCGTGATTGCCCGTGGCGCCGATGACCGCGCCGATTCCCGCGGGCAGCGCGCTGCCGAACAGCAGCAGGCCGCGACGCACCAGGAAGCGCACCGCATACTGCTTGAGCAGCGGGTTCTCGATGGAACGGATGCCGGGGACGCGGTCGCCGACCTTCGCGGCCCAGTCCTTCGCCGCATGTGCGGCGCTCTGGCCGTACATCAGTTCGGCGCCGCCGATCCCGAACACCACCTGGCTGAGCAGCAGCCGCTTGTCCCCGGGCGGCAACGGCTCGACATCGTGCAGCTGCCCGAGCGCGGTGGCGTAGAGCGCGGAAGTTTCCAGGAACAGCACCGATTCCAGCCCGGCGACCGCGAAACCCAGAATCGTCCCCACCCCGGGGACGGCGGCCACCAGACCGGCCACCGCGCCGCCCGCGGTGACCGCGACCAGGTACCGGGTCTCCAGCCCCCGCTCGATCTCGGCCGGACTGCGGTCGGGATGTTTGCGCCGCAGCCGTTCCAGGTACCTGGCCGCCAGCGGATCGCGGACGCCGGTACCACGGCGGACGACGAATTCCATCGTGTGCGCCACGGCGCGCTCGAACATCAAGACCCACCTTTCGTCTGCGCGGCCGAGCGTACTGCAGCGAGCCCACAGGATCAGGGACGGACACGGAACGGCTGCTTCGGTGCTCTACCATCCGGCTGTGGACGGATATCGCGCCGAAGACCGGATCTGGATCGACAAGCAGGAACCGGAGGTGTACGCCGCCTTGGCGGCGGTCCACACCGCGGTGCGCGCGGCCGCACACCGCGCCGGACTCGATGAACGACTCGTCGAATTGATCAACGTTCGGGTCTCGCAAATCAATGGGTGCCCGTTCTGTTTGAACCTGCACACCAAGGCCGCCCTGGTGGCCGGGGCGACCCAACAGCAACTGGATGTACTGGCCGGATGGCGGCGCACCACGCTGTTCACGGAAATCGAGGAGGCGGCCCTGGCGCTGGCGGAGACGACCACCGAGCTACCCCGCGAGGACAAGATCGACCGCGAGTATGCTCTTGCGCGGCAATACATGTCGGATAGCCAGGCGGCAACTGTCGTCTGGATCGCGACCACCATGGGTGCCTTCAATCGAGTCTCGATCATGAGCAGGCATCCGGTGCGGCCGCGGAAGGAGAAGTGAGTTTCATGACGGACCAGGCGGTCACGGCAACCGTTGCGCGAAACGACGCACAGCACCGATTCGAGGTGTGGTACGGGGACCGGCTGGCCGGATTCGCCGAATTCCGTGAGCGGGACCGTGACATCGTTTTCATCGCGACCGAGGTCGACACGGAGTTCACCGCGATCGGCCTCGGGGACGTTCTGGTCCGCGAGGCCGTCGAGGATGTGATCGAACGCGATCTGCTGGTGGTCGCCCGCTGCCCGTTCCTGAAGGGCTGGCTGGACAAGCACCCGGAGTTCGACGCCCACGTGGTGGGCAAGGGGGTGCAGCGCTGAATTCGACTCGGCGCCGAATCGAATTCAGCGCGAGGGCTATTCGCGACCCGCGGAGGTGAAGGTCATATCCGCGTACCGGTTTCCCTTCACCTGGGCCGAGATCGGTTCCAGCGCGGCCAGTTCCGCCTCGGACAGGGTCACCGTCGCGGCAGCGACATTGTCGGCGAGCCGCTGCCGGCTGCGGGTTCCCGGAATCGGGACCACGCCGAGCCCGTGCGTGCGGGCCTGGGCGTGGACCCACGCCAGCGCGACCTGGGCAGTGGTCAGGCCCCGGGCCGCCGCGATCTCGGCCAGCGGGGCGAGCAGTTCCTGATTGCGGATGGCGTTCTCGCCGGTGAACCGCGGCATGTGACCGCGGAAGTCGCCGCTGCTGAGTTGCGCGAGTTGCAGTGTGCCGGTGAGGAATCCGCGACCCAGCGGCGAGTACGGCACGAAGGTGACACCCAGTTCGGCGGCGGCGGGAACCACGCCCTGTTCCACGTCGCGGGAGAACAGGCTCCACTCCGACTGCACGGCCGCGATCGGATGTACGGCGTGCGCGGCCCGCAGTTCGGGCCCGGTCACCTCGGACAGGCCCAGCAGGCGCACCTTGCCCTGCGCCACCAGTTCCGCCATGACACCGACGGTCTCCTCGATCGGATACCGCCTGTCGAGCCGGTGCATGTAATACAGGTCGATGGTGTCGATGCCGAGCCGGCGCAGGCTGGCCTCCACGGCCTGCCGAATGTAGGCGGGGGAGTTGTCGATCCCGCGATACGCCGGGTCGTCGGCCTTGCGGACGATGCCGTATTTCGTGGCCAACACCACTGAATCACGATGTGCCCGAACGAATTCGCCGACGAATTCCTCGTTGTGCCCGCTGCCGTAGATGTCGGCGGTGTCGAACAGGGTGACGCCGAGTTCCAGGGCGCGTTCGAGGGTCGCGCGTGCCTCGGTGAGATCGGTTTCGCCGTAGAACTCGCTGATACCCATGGCGCCGTAACCCTGTGCGCCGACCCGGATGCCGCCGAGGTCGGTGGTCGGGAGAGTGTGCGTGCCGGTCATGCCGTGATCTCCTTGCGCTCGTGCCGTTTCACCGCGTCCCGCCAGTCGGGTGCCGGATCGCCCTCGTAGTTGGCGATCTTGCAGTCCAGAACGGCCACGGCTTGATTCAATTCGTCGATGCGGGAGAGGAGTTCGGTGCGAGTGCGGCGGAACATGGCCAGCCGCTGCGGAATCGTGGAATCCCCGGTACGCACCAGCTCCGCGTAGCCGACCATGTCGGTGACCGACATGCCGGTGGTGCGCAGCCGGCCGATGAGCAGCAGCCAGTCCAGATCGCGGTCGCTGAAGCGCCGGTTGCCGGTGTGGTCGCGGCTGACGTAGTCCATCAGGCCGATCCGCTCGTACCAGCGCAGCGTGTCGCGGGTCAGTCCCGATTTCTCGGCGACCTCCCCGATCGAGTACCGCGGCCGTTCGTAGGCGCCGGGGTCGCTCGCCTGATCCGCTCTCGCGTCCATCCTGTGGGCCTCCCTCTCGACGTGGTCGACGCTAGCGGGTTGGAGTGCACTCCAACCAAGAGCGGATCGGCGAGAAATGTCAGCCGCGGGCCGGCAGCTGCTGCACCGACCATTTGTTGCCGTCCGGATCGGCGAAATAGGTGAACAGACCCCAGCCCTCGTCCTTGACCGGCGTCGCCTCGACACCGGCCGCGACCAGCTGCTGATAGGCCTGTTCGGCACTGGGCACCACCATGAGCATGCCCTGCACGCTGCCGGGCGCGGCATCGGTGATCCCCTTGCCGACGGCGATCGAGCAGCCCGATCCGGGCGGCGTCAACTGCACGAAACGCACCTCGGCACTGGGGCTCTCGTCGAAGTCGGCGTGGAAGCCGACGCGGGTGTAGAACTCCTTGGCCCGGTCGACATCGGTGACCGGGAGCACGACCAACTCGATTTTCCATTCCATGGGGCCATGGTGGCATCGGGGTCCGACAAGTTCGGGTGCGAGTGTGCGGCTGTCACAGGACCGATGCGCGGCCCGCTCGCGCGGCCTACCCTGGCTGCATGGGGAAAGACATCGACCGGGTCCGTGCTAGATCGGCGCTCGAAACGGTCAAGGAGAGTCCGGTTATCGCGGCCATCGCACTGTTACCGGTGCTGGCCGTACTCGGCGTGGTGTGGTGGCTGACGAACTGGTTCGTCGCGCTTCTCGTGCTGATCGTGTTCGGCGTCGTCGTGGTCGTTCGGGGCAGGCTGCTCGGCTGAGCCGCCGGCAACGGCGTCAGCGGGGCACGTGGAAGCGCAACAGCTCCCCGGTGCCCGGTGTGGCGTCCCGCCACGGCCGGTCGAACTCGAGCACCGCCAGCGCGGAGGTCGGGTACTTGCGGCTGAGCTCCTCGGCATCGGGGGAGCTGCGGTTCGCCGCCAGCTCCCACGCCGTCCACGGGATGCCCGGCGCGTGGCCGATCAGCAGCAGCGTCTCCACCGCGTCGTCGGTCAGCTGGATCAGCTCGATCAGTGTGCGTGGCGAGGCCTCGTAGATCGACTTCTCGTACGACACCGGCGCGCTGATGCCGGTCGCGGCGAGCGTCTCCCGGGTTCGGGTGGCGGCCGAGCACAGCACCGCGTCCACCGCCGGCTGAGTGGCCCGCAGCCAGTCACCGGCCAGTCCGGCCTCCCGGACGCCGCGTTCGGCCAGCGGACGGTCGAAGTCGGCGACACCGGCCGGGTAGCCGGATTTACCGTGGCGCATCAGGATGAGGGTCGCAGCCATGGTGATCACCGTATGCCCTCCACGGGCCGCGACGGGCGATCACCGGAGCCGCGATGAGATGCGTACCACTCTCGAGGCACACTTGTGGACGGCGTCACTGGCCAACCCGGGTCATCCCCCGGTCACAGTGACCCCGTCCGCCCGTCAAAAATGGGGTGGACGGCCCCACATAAGGTTCGAGGATCGAGATATGGCCTACGTCATCACGCAGCGTTGTTGCAACGACGCCAGCTGCGTTCCCGAATGCCCTGTCGACTGCATTCGGCCCACTCCGGATCAGCGGGAGTTCGCGCAGACCGAGCAGTTGTACATCGATCCGGACACCTGCATCGACTGCGGTGCCTGTGTCGACGCGTGCCCGGTCGAGGCGATCTTCGCGGAGGAGGACCTGACCGCGTCGCTGGCTCGCTACCGCGACATGAACGCGGCGTGGTTCCAGCGGCACCCGCTGGAGGCCAATTTCGACGCGATCGCGGTACCGCCGCGCCCGAGCAAGGACCTCGGCACCCTGCGAGTCGCGATCGTGGGTGCCGGGCCCGCCGCCTGCTACGCCGCCGAGGAGCTGCTGCGCCGCGCCGACGTCGAGGTCGAGATGATCGACCGGCTGCCCACCCCGTACGGCCTGGTCCGTGCCGGTGTGGCGCCCGACCACCAGGGCACCAAGGGCGTCGCGAAGATGTTCGAGTCGGCGTTCCGCCGCGACACCCTGCAGTACTACCTCAACGTCGAGGTGGGCAAGCACATCTCGCACGACGAGCTGCTCGCCCACCACCACGCGGTGATCTACGCCGTCGGTGCCGCCACCGACCGGCATCTCGGCGTGCCCGGTGAAGACCTGCCCGGCAGCCACTCCGCCACCGAGTTCGTCGCCTGGTACAACGGCCACCCCGACTTCGCCGACCGCGAGTTCGACCTGTCCGGTGAGCGCGTGGTGCTGGTCGGCAACGGCAACGTGGCCCTGGACGTGGCCCGCGTGCTGACCACCGACCCCGACGAGCTGGCCAAGACCGACATCGCCGACCACGCGCTGGAAGCGTTGCGGCGCAGCAATGTTCGCGAGGTCGTGGTACTGGGCCGGCGTGGGCCGCTGCAGGCCGCCTATTCCTCGCCGGAGTTCCTGGCCCTCGGCTACATGAAGAACGTCGACATCGTCGTCGACCCGGCCGAACTCGACCTGGACCCGGTCAGCCAGGCCGCGCTCGACGACCCGGAGATCGAGCCGTCGGTCCAGCTGAAGTATCAGCTGGCCAAGGAGTACGCGGCCAAGGAACCGAACCCGGACCGCCGCCGGATCGTCTTCCGCTACCTGGCCTCGCCGACCGCCGTGCTCGGTGCGGGCAAGGTCGAGGCCGTCGAGATCGCCCGCAACGAACTGGTGGTCGAGAACGGCCGCGAGGTCGCCCGCAGCACCGGCGAGACCGAGACGCTGCCGACCGGCCTGATCCTGCGCTCGATCGGCTACCGCGGCACCGCCGTCGCCGACGTGCCGTTCGACGAGCAGTCCGGCACCATCCCCAACGATCAGGGCCGCGTCCTGAACGGTGCGGCACCGGTCCCGGGCGTGTACGTCAGCGGCTGGATCAAGCGTGGCCCGCGCGGCGTCATCGGCTCGAACCGGGTCGACGCGCAGGAGACGGTCGAGCAGCTGATCGCCGACTTCATCTCCGGCGCACTGACCGCCCCCACCGGCGATCGTGCCGCGCTGCAGGCTCTGCTGGCGGAGCGGCAGCCGGAACTGGTCGGCCGCGAGGGCTGGAAGTCCATCGACGCCGCCGAGCGGAGCGCGGGCAAGGCCGCGGGCCGTCCCCGGGTCAAGTTCACCTCGCTGTCGGACATGCTCAAGGCCGCACAGGACTGAGCCGGTCGCGCCTCGGGTCCGTGCATCGGATTCCGTGGCAGCGCAGCGGAACTCGCACCGCGTGCGCCGCATCGGGGCCGTGCGGTGTGCGCGGTGCCGGACAGTGCCGTCGGGGTGGGGTTCGGTAGTCGCGAACTGGATGTGCTTCCGGCTCAGTCGAACTGGCGCAGCGTCGTGCCTGTCTACTGCGGATCGCGCACTGACGCAGTCGAGTTCATAGAACGCAATAAGGAGCCGCCGACCCTGGGGTCGGCGGCTCCTCGCGTCGAGCGGCTGATGCGGTCGGGCGACGTTGTGCGCGGGCGCTGCCGGGCGGGGCGACGTTGTGCGCGGGCGCTGCCGGGCGGGGCGACGTTGTGCGCGGGCGCTGCCGGGCGGGGCGACGTTGTGCGCGGGCGCTGCCGGGTAGGGCGACGCTGTGCACGGGCGCTGCCGGGCGGGGCGACGCTGTGCACGGGCGCTGCCGGGTAGGGCGACGTTGTGCGCGGGCGCTGCCGGGTAGGGCGACGTTGTGCGCGGGCGCTGCCGGGTAGGGCGACGCTGTGCACGGGCGCTGCCGGGCGGGACGACGTTGTGCGCGGGCACTGCCGGTGCTGGGCGGGGGCCGGGCTGCCGATCAGCGGGCACGTTGTGCGCGGGCAAGGCCTGGCGGGCAACGTTGTGCGGGGTCGATGCCGAGCGGCTGATGCGCCCGGGCAATGCCGCGCCGGCAATGCTGTGCGCGGGTCGATCAGTGCGCGAGCAGGTTGATCACCAGTCCGTCCTTGGCGCACGCCGATCCCGGGCCCTGGGCGTGGCAGTCCCACCCGTCGACGGTGAACGCGTCCGACGGCGCGATCTGCGTGGCGTAGTCAGAGGCGACGGTGATCGCCTCGGTGCACCCGACCACGCCGGCCGGGGTGCTCACCGCGATCACCGTGCGGCTGCCACCGCCGGCGTCGGTGACCGGCCCGCAGTTCACGTCGGCGGGTGCCGGCGGGACCGTGGTGGTGGGCGGCGGCGGGACCGCCGGGGACGCCGGGCCGCCACCGCCCCGCAGATCGATGACGAAGCCGTCCTTGAAGCAGACGAACGGACTTTCGGTGTCGGGCTGCGGTTCGCAGGTCCAGCCGTCGACGAGGGTGGCGTCGCCGGTGTGCTGCGCGGTCGCGTACCGGGTGGCGATGGTGACGGCCTCGGTGCAGCCGACCACGCCGGAACTGGTGGCCACCGCGATGATCTGCGCGGTCTGCCCGTTGGAGGCCAGCAGCGGGCCGCAGTCGACGTCCTGGGCGCCGGCCAGCGGTTCGGTGGTGGGCACGGGGAGGATCGTGTTGTGCGTCGGAGGCGCTGCGGCGGTGGTCGTGACGGGCGGGGCCGGCGTCGCCTTCGCGGTGGTCGTGGGCGCGTGGTCGGACGAATGTCCGCAGGCAGTCAGTGCCGTGAGTACCGCCGGAACAGCCATCAGTAGTGCCAGCCGAGTCTTGTGCACGCCGAACCCTCCTGTGTGACCGACGGCGGCCGAGCGCCACCGCCCGGCACCATGCTGGCAGGGGAGGGCACACGCGGCGGTCAGCCGCGCCGGGCGGGTATCGCGGCGCGAATCAGTGCGGCAGCGGGCCGATCTTCACGATCGTCGCGACCTGGCCGTCGGCCACCAGCCACAACTGCAGCAGCGGATGGCCGCCGGCGCCCGCGGGCTCGTACCGGCTGCGCACGCTGATCTGCTGGCGGGCCAGCACGGGCGCCAGGTATTCGATGACCGCGCGGTGCGAACCGACCACCAGCTTCGGGTAGTCGATCAGGAATCCCTCGGCGATCTGCCAGTACACCGCGTTGTTGACGTGGTTGTACTGGTCGATGTCGGTGGCACGCAACGGGAACGCCACATCGCTCTCGGAGGCGGGCGGCAGCGTGTCCGACAGCCACGGCCGCCAGCGCAGCCGCTGTTCGGTCGCGGTGCGGCCCAGGTAGGCCATGCCCTCGTCGCTGATCCGGGTCGGCAGGTTGGTCGCGGCGTTGATCTTGATCCAGAACCCCTCGGTCTCGATCAGACCACCGTTGTCACTGGTCAGCCGCACCCGCATATTCGCCCAGCGGGTCGACAGCGCCGAACACCAGCGGCGCAGCTCGACCCGGTCCGGGAACGTGACCGGCCGGACCACGTCGATGACCGTCCGCCGCAGAATCCAATCCGGATCGGTATTCCGGATCGTGCTCGCGTGCGTCTCCTCGGTCGCGATGTCCTGCAGGTATCGCGCGACCGCGTCCAGCCGCAACCGGTGGTACGGGTCGACGTCGCCGGCTCTTACTGCCCACGTCGAAGTGAAGCCGATGCCTTCCGCGGTCAGCGGGGCGAGTGGCTCATCGAGTGACACTGGTGCTCCTCGCGCGGCACGGTGGTGCTGCGATCTGTGCGTTGCTTTCGGCACGACTCTACGGGTGCAAGGTCACAGCTTGATGCCCAAATGCCCGACACTCACCCGACACAGTTGCGAACAGGTCGCTACACGCCGTCGATACCGCACCGTGGACGCGCGGTACACCGCGTCGACCGCGCGGTGCCGTGTCCTACGGCGGACCGGCCGCTTACCGATCAATATCCGACGTAACCCTGGTGGTTGTTGACCGCCGCCACCCCGGGTACCGCGCCCAGCGAACCGTAATTGGCGATGGAGTACCTGGTCGCCGCGACAATGTTGTCCACCGGGTTCCAGATGTCGGTGTGGCCTGGGGCGGCGTAGGCGTTGAAGGTGCTGTCGATGGTCTGCATCAGCCCCTTGGACGGGTGACCGGCGGCCGCGTTGCTGTCCCAATTGTTGATCGCGTTCGGATTACCGCCTGACTCGTGTTCGATGATCGTCGCGATGGCGTTCTCGTCGATGGATTCCGGCGGGTAGCCCATCTCGATCAGGATCTTCTTCGCCTGCTCGATCCACTCCTTTACGTCGCCGCTCGGCGTGGTCGACGGCGGCCCGCCGCTGGTCGTGTTCGCGGTACCGACCGGACCGTGGATCTCGCCGCTACCGTGGCTGGTGGTACCACCGGTACTGCTGTTATGGCCGTTGGTGTTTCCGGTGTCGCTCGGCCACTTCGCCGCCGACCCGACCGCGGTCGGGTCACCCAGCCCCTGGTATGCCGTGTCCACCTCGGTCTTCGCCTTGTTCACCGCGTCGATCGCCGCCTGTGCGACACCGACCGCCTGCGCCAGCGCGGTGGTCAAGGTCAGCTCGTCCTGTGCGGCTGTGTGGTTCTCCTCGAGGGTCTTCTTGTCCAGGTCGGCCTGGCTGAGGTGCTGGGTGCCCCACCATGCGATTCGTTTCGCGGCGCTGACCTGAACCTTTTCTTCGTCCACTTCGAAGCCGGGGCAGTCGGCGGGGCCCGTGGCGTTGCGGGGGGTGTCCACGGCGGTCTGCACGGCGCTCTTGGCGGTGTCCAGGTTGCCGACCTGGTCGCTGAGGGCCTTGCCGAGCTTCATCAGGGCGTCGGATACCGCCGAGCCTTTGGTGCGCTCCTCCTCCATGCGCGCCCTGGCCTGCTCGCCGCCGTGGCCTTTCCAGTCGATGTCGTTCACCTTCGTGACGCCGTCGCTCAGTTTCTGATCGAGGGAGGTGTGCGCGGTGGTGACAGCGGTGCTCGCGGTGGTGAGCAGTTCCGGCTGCCAGGCCAGGACGTCGGCGACGGTCGTCATACCTGCTCTCCGATCTGCTTCAGGTCGGTGGCGAACTGATCCACGGTGAGTTGCAGGGCTTTCCCGGCCTGCTCGATCGAATCCGCGATGGCGGTGTAGCGGGCCCCCATCCGCTTCATCGCCTGGTCGACCGAGGTGTCCGCCGCAGTGCAGGTGGCGTTCCAGTCGGTGCCTGGCAGTGCGCCCGCGGCCGCCGCGAGATCGGGTTTCAGGCCGATGATCGCCGTTGCCTCCGAACGCAAGTCGTCGCCGAAGGTCTGCAGTGCGTGCAGGTCGATGCTGAAACTGCCGTTGTCGTCACCCATTTGAGTCCCCCTCGTGTGGTCGGCTCGCCCAGCGTAACCAACGACAGCGGTCCGTGGACAGCGGTCGTTGCGCCCGGCTAGTTTCGACTCCAGGCTCAGCGACGAGGAGGTAGGCAGTGCGCGCTGCACAGGTGAGTAGGCTCGACGGCCCCGACGCGATCGAAATCGTCGATATTCCGGAGCCGGCGGCCTTCCCCGGTGGCGTCGTCATCGACGTCCACGCGGCCGGGATCGCGTTCCCCGACGTGTTGATGACGCAGGGGCTGTATCAGATGAAGCCTCAGCTGCCGTTCGTCGTCGGCTGTGAGGTGGCGGGGGTGGTGCGGGAGGCGCCGGAGGGCGCGCATGTGCGGGCGGGTGACCGGGTCGCCGCGCTCACGCTGCTCGGCAATGCCGCGGCCGAGGTGGCCGTGACCCCGGTCGAGATGGTGTTCCCGCTGCCCGACACGGTGTCGATGGAGGCGGGTGCGGGTGTCATCTTCAACGACCTCACCGTGCACTTCTGCCTGCGTAAGCGCGGGCGGCTGGCCGACGGTGAGACCGTGCTGGTGCACGGCGCGGCCGGCGGTATCGGCACGTCGACGCTGCGGATGGCGGTGGCGCTGGGTGCGGGCCGGGTGATCGCGGTGGTCAGCACCGAGGAGAAGGCGCAGGTGGCGCGGGCCAACGGTGCCACCGATGTGGTGCTGGTCGACGGGTGGCTCGCGGCGGTGAAGGAACTGACCGGTGGGCGCGGTGTCGACATCGTCCTCGACCCGGTCGGCGGCGATCGCTTCACCGACAGCATTCGCTGCCTGGCCCAGGGCGGCCGCCTGCTGGTCGTCGGCTTCACCGCCGGCGAGATCCCGACCGTGAAAGTCAACCGCCTGCTGCTCAACAATGTCGAGGTTGTCGGTGCGGCCTGGGGCGAGTACGCCATGACCAATCCCGGCTACCTGCAACAACAGTGGGCCGAAGTCGGGCCGCTGCTCGCCGCCGGCAAGATCGCGCCGCCGCAGCCGGTCCTGTTCCCGCTCGCGGAGACCGCCGCCGCGGTGGGTGCACTGGCCGATCGGACCGCGACCGGCAAGGTGGTCGTCACCGTCCGCTGAGGTTCCGGGCGCCACGCCGATTCCGCGGGAATAGCCGTGGCGCCCAGGGCCTTACCGCTGTACATGGATTCGCCCGTGGAACAGCAGACCCTGCACCCGCTCCTGCGAGCCCGCTACAGTCCGGCCGGATTCGATCCGGACCACGAGGTGACCGTGGACGAGATCGACCTGCTGCTGGAAGCGGCGCGCTGGGCGCCCTCGGCCGGGAACTCCCAGCCGTGGGCGTTCGTCCCCGCCCGCCGTGGCGACCCGATCCACCCGACGATCACCCGGCATCTCGCCCGCAGTTCCCGGGCGTGGGCCGCCGACGCGTCGGCGCTGATCGTGAATCTCACCCGCCGGTTCGTCGACGACACCGATCTGCCGTACTCGGATTTCGCCGACTACGACCTGGGCCAGGCGGTCGCCCACCTGACCATCCAGGCGCAGGCGATGGACCTGGCCTGCCACCAGTTCCGCGCCTTCGATCTGGCGGCACTGAGCGCCGACCTGGCGCCGGCCCCGGGCTGGCACATCGTGTCGATGACCGCGATCGGCCGCCCGGCAGGTCCGCTGGCCACCGAGCGGGGCCGGCGCAGTGTCGCGGACCTGCGGCGAGACGCCTTCGCGCCGAACTGAATTCAGTCCAGTTCCTGGATCCGGATCTGGTTGCCGGCCGGGTCGCGGAAGGCGCAGTCGCGCATCCCGTACGGGTGCACGGTCGGCTCCTGCAGGACCTCGGTGCCGGCGGCCTGCACCTTGTCGAACACGGTGTCGAGGTCGCGGGTGGCCAGCACGATGCGGCCGTAGTTGCCCTTCTCCATCATCTCGACGATGGTGGCCCGCTCCTCGTCGGTGGTACCGGGTTCGACGGCCGGCGGGTGCAGCACGATGGAGACGTCGGACTGGTCGGGGGATCCGACGGTGATCCAGCGCATCCGGCCGTCACCGACGTCCTTGCGGACCTCGAAGCCGAGTACGTCGCGGTAGAAGGCCAGGGAGGCGTCGGCGTCGGAGTGCGGGAGGAAGGTCCAGTTGATGATGATGTCCATGTCATCGACGGTAGGAGCCGGTGCGGCCGGGATGCTTCTCGATTCCTGACCGGTTCGCGCGGCGGCCGGGATGTCGGTGGGCCGCGCTAGCGTGGCGGAGTGGAGCTCTCCGACCGGATTCTCAATCGCACGCTGCTCGACCGGCATCACCTGCTGGAGCGGATGCGTTTCGACGCGGCGCGGATCTGCGACGAGCTGGTCGGCCTGCAGGCGCAGGACACGATGCCGCCGTTCGTCGGATTATGGAGCCGCACAGTGGATTTCGATCCGACGCAGCTGGACCGGGCGTTGCACGAGCGATCCCTGGTGCGAATCACGGTGATGCGCGGCACGATTCACTTGGTGACGCCGGCCGACGCGGTGCGGATCGTGCCGCACATCCAGCCCGAGCTGGAGAAGGCGCCGTTCCGCAAGGGATTCAACTACGGCGCGATGGTGGGACTCGACCCGGAGGAGGTCCGCGCCCGCGGGCAGAAAGCGCTGGGCGACGAGCCGATGCCGGCCGCCGCGCTGCGCGAGATCGCCGCGCGCGAATACCCGGACCGCGACGCCGGTGCCGTGCTGCAGACCTGGCTCTATCAGCTGCCGGTGCTGCAGACCCCGCCGCGCGGCCTGTGGAAGAACAACAGCCGCCCGGTGTGGTCCCGGATCGAGCCCTGGCTGGGCATCCCGCTCGATCACACCTACCCGGCCGCGGAACTGGTGCTGCGCTACCTGCGCGCCTACGGCCCGGCGAGTTCCATGGACGTGCAGGCTTGGTCCCGGCTCACCGGCATCAAGAAGGCGCTCGATACGCTCGGCGACCGCGTCCGCACCTACACCGACGCGCGGGGTCGCACCCTCTACGACGCCGCCGACGCGGTCCTGGCCGACCCGGACCGGCCCGCTCCGGCGCGCTTCCTCGGCTGGTACGACAACGTGTACCTCTCGCACGCCGACCGCAGCCGGATCATCCCAGGCGGGCGCCCACTAGTGTTGCGGCACATGGCATCCCAGGTGTCACCGCTGTTGGTGGACGGTTTCGTGGCGGGCCGGTACAAGGTGTTCACGGACAAGACCGCCGCTCGGCTGCGGGTGCTGCCCGATCGCCTGTACACCTCCGCCGAGACGGCCGAGGTCGAAGCGGAAGGCGCCGCGCTGCTGCGCTTCCTGGAACCGGATCTCCGGCATGCGGTCGAAATCCTCGCGCCCGGAGCAACATTGCAGCCCTGAGCCGGATCAGGCAGCGGGCACCGGCGGCAGCGGGGACAGGGTCGGGGTGGGGATCGGCGGCAGCGGATCCAGGACCACGCAGGTGCCGGTCTGCGGCAGGTAGACCAGATGCGGGGAGCCGCACAGCAGGTAGCCGAGGAAGCTGTCGGTTGAGCTGCCCGTCGAGCCGGAGAGCGCACCGGCCGAACCGGATGCGCTCCCGGCGGGAACGGGCACGGGCGGCAGCGTGGTCTGTGCGGCAGTGACGGGAGTTGTCGTGGCACCGACGGCTCCGGCGCCGGCGGTGAGCGCGCCGGCGACGGTGACCACGCCTGCGAGCAGGCGGGCGGGTTTCGAGTCGAACATGCGCGCACCGTAGTGCCACCCGATCTCGGGGCGGAGCGCATTCGCCGGACCGGTCCGCTGTTCGAGACACGCACTGGCCAGCCTTGTGCAGAAATGCTTGGGCTACAAGGGTATTCGTGACAATCGGCACCGAGGCCGCGGCGCTCAGCGCTCCGGATGCCGGTACGCGGGCGCTTTGCTGGTCCCGGTGGGTGTGCGGGTGCTCAGCAGCGGCAGGGTGCGGGGCGCGACCACGGTGGACAGCACGATCACACTGTGTGACCGGACCACCGCCGGGCTGCGGTCGATACTGAGCAGGACCTCCTGCAGCCCGCTGTGCGAGTCGGCGCCGATGCGGCACAGGACGTCCTGTGAGCCGGTGGTGGCGTAGGCCTCGATGACGCTGGGGATCGCGGTCAGGTCGGCGGTCACGGCGTCGAGCGCGCCCTGGGCGATCTCCAGGGTGACGAACGCCTGCACGTCGAATCCGGCGGCGGTCACGTCGAGCTGCGGGTCGTAGGAGGCGATCACCCCGGATTCCTCCATGCGGTTGATCCGGGACTGCACGGTGGCGCGGGCGACGCGGGTGCGGCGGGAGAGTTCGAGGATGCCGGCCTTCTGGTAGCGGTGCATGGCGTCGAGGATCGCCAGGTCCAGTTCGTCCAGTTTCGCGTCGGTGGGTGCCATGGGGCGCCTCCTGGTCCTCCGGCCGGGCTTCCGCTGCTCCAGCTATACGAATTGTCCAGCATCGAGCGGTCGGTGATGGTGAAATCGGCCAGGATGTCCACAGAAATCCCCGGAGATTGCCAAGCGGGGTGAATCGTCGGTTACTTGAGCCATGACCGCCGATCAGCTGCCGCCCGCGCGCCGCGCGCTCGTCCCGGATCAACCGCGTACCAGCTCTGCCCCGGTCGCCCGGCGGGGCAGCGCGGTACCGGTGGACGGCGCGCCGCAGCGCTCCCTGCCGCGGACGCCCGGCCGCCGACGCGCGCGGACCCGCCCGCCGGCCGCCGCGGGGTTCGCCGGTGCCGCGTCCGTGGGTGTCGACGAACCCACGGACGCGACGCTGCGGCAGCTGGTCGGTCTGGTCGACTACGACGCTGCCGCGGACCCGTTCCCGGTACTGGGTTGGGACGCGGTGGTGTGGATCGTCGGCAACGCCACCCTGTTCGCGCACTATCTGGAATCGGCGTTCGGTATGCGGCTGGTCGCCTACTCCGGACCCGAGACCGGCAACCGCGACCACAAGTCCTTCGTAATGCGCAGCGGTGGAGCATGTTTCGTGGTCACCGGCGCGGTCGACCCGGACAGTCCGCTGGTGGCGCACCACGATCGGCACGGCGACGGCGTCGCCGATATCGCGCTGCAGGTACCCGACGTCGACAAGTGCGTCGACCGGGCGCGGGCGCAGGGCGCCACCATCCTGGTCGAACCACACGACAGCACAGACGATTTCGGCACCGTCCGCAGCGCGGCGATCGCCACCTACGGCGACACCCGGCACACCCTGGTCGACCGTTCCCGGTACGCGGGACCGTATCTGCCCGGCTTCGTCGCCCGCACATCCGGCTATCAGCCGCGCGCCGACGCGCCGCCGCGGCTGTTCCAGGCCATCGACCACGTGGTGGGCAACGTGGAGCTGGGCCGGATGGACGAATGGGTCGAGTTCTACCGGCGGGTCATGGGTTTCACGAATCTGGCCGAATTCGTCGGCGACGACATCGCGACCGAGTACTCGGCTCTGATGAGCAAGGTCGTGGCCAACGGGAACCATCGGGTCAAGTTCCCGCTCAACGAACCGGCCTTGGGCCGCAAGCGATCCCAGATCGACGAGTACCTGGAGTTCTATCGCGGCCCGGGCGTGCAGCACATCGCCCTGGCCACCGGCGACATCCTGGCCACCGTCGACGCGCTGCGCCGCGAAGGCGTCGAATTCCTCGCCACCCCGGCCGCCTACTACGACGATCCCGAACTGCGCGCCCGCATCGGTCGGGTCCGCGTGCCGATCGAAGACCTGCGCTCCCGCGGCATCCTGGTCGACCGCGACGAGGACGGCTATCTGCTGCAGATCTTCTGCCGCCCGCTCACCGACCGGCCCACGGTGTTCTTCGAGCTCATCGAACGACACGGTTCACTGGGCTTCGGGAAGGGGAACTTCAAGGCCCTGTTCCAGGCGATCGAGCGCGAACAGGACGCTCGCGGCAATCTGTGAGCCCTGCGCCGCGAGCCGGTGACGCCCGCGAATCGTAGGTAGAGTGCCAGGCATGCGATTGATGGCGGCGATCGTCTCGGGGACGGCAGTCGTCGTGCTGTCGGCGGGGTGCGGGTCGCAGGGATCCACCGACAATCAGCCGGCGGTGAAGCCGCCGCTGAAGGTCGCGACGCTGGGCCCGTTCGTCGGCGAGTGCGGGCACGTGACCGACGACGAGGTGAAGACGGTGGGCGGCCTGGGCGCGATCACCGGTTCGTTCAAGAACTCGGTGGGCTGCAACTGGTCCGGTGGCGGCCTCGACGGGCCGACCGTGACCTTCGCCTCCTACCGCGGCAGCCCGATCGGCCGGGAGAAGGCCTGGGTCACCTCGGAGGGCCGCAATCCGGAGAACATCGAGGTCGCCGGCAAGCCGGGCTTCAAGGACGCCAGCGAGAACGGCATGGTGTGCGACCTGGCCGTGCAGCTCGGCGACGACTTCTTCGAATGGTCGACCTCGGCGGGCATCTTCGGTGCCGCCCACGCCGACCCGTGCGCGCGCAACCTGGCCCTGGCCACACTCACGGTGCAGCGGTTGCAGTGAGCGAACGAAGTGAGCGAATCATGTGGCCAGCGCGCCTCGCGCATCGCGGAGCCGAGCGTCAGCGAGGCGTAGCGATGAGCGAACGAGAGGGGAGCCAGGTGACGGCACACGGCACGCCGGCCCGGCCGGGTGGTGCGCGCGGGCGGCTGCGACCGGCCCTGTTGTTGGCGGTGGCCGCGGTGCTCGCGGTCACGGTGTCCGGCTGCGGCAAGACGGTGCAGGGCACCGCGCTGCCCGCCGGCGGCAGCGGCGGCACCTCGATGGACTTCGACAAACTGCTGCACGAGTGCGAGGTGGTGCAGGAGGCCGAGATGGTCAAGGCCGTCGGCGCCCAGGCCGTGCAGGGCGAGTTCAACGGCGCGGTATGCATGTGGGACCTGGAAGGGGTACCGGGCGGCGACGGCATGGCCACGCTCAACTGGTACGAGATGGGCTCGCTGACCATCGAGAAGCAGAACAACGAACGGCTGGGCTACACCACCTCCGACACAACCGTGCAGGGCCGGCGGTCGCTGCAGGTGCGCCGGCCCAACGATCCGACATCCTGCGGGATCATGGCGCCGGCCCCCGACACGGGCATCATCGGCTGGTGGGTGAACTACAGCCCGGGCGGCCCGGACCCGTGCGCGGCGGCGACGAAACTGGCCGAACTGACGCTGAACCTGTCGCGCTGAGGGGTCGCGCGGGACGGCGGTCACCAGGGCGGATTCGGGGTCGACGGCACCCCGTTTTTGCCCCGGTTCGGGCGTGCGGGTATCGTGGATCGCTGTGCCCGGAAGCTGTCGGGCAGCTCGTGTGCAGGACGTAAGCCAGCGAAAGCGGCCGACCTCCTCAGCGTGCCCGCGATCGGGCCGCTGACCTGCGCGCGACACGCCCGACCCCGGGGCGCGTGGAACGTGAATCGGGTCGCCGGGTGAAAGCTCGATGAAGACCTACAGATGACATTCCAGACACCTGGTTACTAATAAGGAAAGCCGGTCTATGCCAACCATCAACCAGCTGGTCCGCAAGGGTCGCCGCGACAAGGTCGCGAAGACCAAGACTGCGGCCCTGAAGGGGAGCCCGCAGCGTCGTGGCGTGTGCACCCGCGTGTACACCACGACCCCGAAGAAGCCGAACTCCGCGCTGCGTAAGGTCGCGCGTGTTCGCCTGACCAGCGCGGTCGAGGTCACGGCCTACATCCCGGGTGAGGGTCACAACCTGCAGGAGCACTCGATGGTGCTCGTGCGTGGCGGTCGTGTGAAGGACCTCCCCGGTGTGCGCTACAAGATCATCCGCGGCTCGCTGGACACCCAGGGTGTGAAGAACCGCAAGCAGGCCCGCAGCCGCTATGGCGCCAAGAAGGGAAATAGCTAATGCCACGCAAGGGCCCCGCTCCGAAGCGCCCCCTGATCAACGACCCGGTCTACGGGTCCCCGCTGGTCACCCAGCTCGTCAACAAGATCCTGCTGGACGGCAAGAAGTCGACCGCCGAGCGTATCGTCTACGGTGCGCTGGAGCAGGCGCGCGAGAAGACCGGCACCGACCCGGTCGTGACCCTGAAGCGCGCGCTGGACAACGTCAAGCCGGCCCTCGAGGTCAAGCCCCGTCGTGTCGGTGGCGCCACCTACCAGGTGCCCGTCGAGGTCCGTCCGGGCCGCGCGAACACGCTCGCGCTGCGCTGGCTGGTGAACTTCTCGCGGCAGCGCCGTGAGAAGACCATGATCGAGCGTCTGGCCAACGAGTTGCTGGACGCCAGCAACGGCCTCGGCGCGTCGGTGAAGCGTCGTGAGGACACTCACAAGATGGCCGAGTCGAACCGGGCCTTCGCGCACTACCGCTGGTGAACCGGCTCCCGGACCACCTGATCGGGCGCACAGCGCTCCTGTGACGGGGAACGGCCGGGAGGCGAGTCACTGCCGGGTGCGGCACTATGCCTGCGGAACCAACGCAGGCGCCGCACCCGGCGTTGAACAAATTGTTGGCCAATCCCAACTAAGCCTGAGCGTCTAACAGACAGAGCGGGGAAGATTTCCGTGGCACAGGACGTGCTCACCGACCTCAACAGGGTCCGCAACATCGGCATCATGGCGCACATCGATGCCGGTAAGACCACCACTACTGAACGCATCCTCTTCTACACCGGTATCACCTACAAGATCGGTGAAGTCCACGATGGCGCCGCCACCATGGACTGGATGGCGCAGGAGCAGGAGCGCGGCATCACGATCACGTCCGCCGCGACGACCTGCTTCTGGAAAGACAACCAGATCAACATCATCGACACCCCGGGTCACGTCGACTTCACCGTCGAGGTGGAGCGCTCGCTGCGTGTGCTCGACGGTGCCGTCGCCGTCTTCGACGGTAAGGAAGGTGTCGAGCCGCAGTCCGAGCAGGTCTGGCGGCAGGCCGACAAGTACGACGTCCCGCGTATCTGCTTCGTCAACAAGATGGACAAGCTGGGCGCCGACTTCTACTTCACCGTCCAGACCATCAAGGACCGCCTGGGCGCGAAGCCGCTGGTCATCCAGCTGCCGATCGGCGCCGAGGACTCCTTCGAGGGCATCGTCGACCTGGTCGAGAACAACGCCAAGGTGTGGCGTGGCGAGACCAAGCTCGGTGAGGCCTACGAGGTCATCGACATCCCCGAGGACCTGAAGGACCAGGCGGAGATCTACCGCCAGGAACTGATGGAGACCGTCGCCGAGTCCGACGAGGCGCTGCTGGAGAAGTTCTTCGGTGGCGAGGAGCTCTCGGTCGAGGAGATCAAGGGCGCCATCCGCAAGATGACCGTCGCCTCCGAGCTCTACCCGGTGCTGTGCGGTTCGGCGTTCAAGAACAAGGGCGTGCAGCCCATGCTCGACGCCGTCATCGACTACCTCCCCTCCCCGCTGGACGTCGAGTCCACCCAGGGCCACGTCCCGGGCAAGGAGGACGAGGTCCTGGTCCGCAAGCCGAGCTCCGACGAGCCGTTCGCGGCCCTGGCGTTCAAGATCGCGGCGCACCCGTTCTTCGGCAAGCTGACCTACGTCCGCGTGTACTCCGGCAAGGTGGAGTCCGGTGCCCAGGTCATCAACTCGACCAAGGGCAAGAAGGAGCGGCTGGGCAAGCTGTTCCAGATGCACTCCAACAAGGAGAACCCGGTCGGCGAGGCCGTGGCCGGCCACATCTACGCGGTCATCGGCCTGAAGGACACCACCACCGGTGACACCCTCTGCGACCCGCAGAACCAGATCGTCCTGGAGTCCATGACCTTCCCGGACCCGGTCATCGAGGTCTCGATCGAGCCCAAGACCAAGTCCGACCAGGAGAAGCTGGGCACCGCGATCCAGAAGCTGGCCGAAGAGGACCCGACCTTCTCGGTCAAGCTGGACGCCGAGACCGGCCAGACCGTCATCGGCGGTATGGGCGAGCTCCACCTCGACATCCTGGTCGACCGCATGAAGCGGGAGTTCAAGGTCGAGGCCAACGTCGGTAAGCCGCAGGTCGCCTACCGCGAGACCCTGACCAAGTCGGTCGAGAAGTACGAGTACACGCACAAGAAGCAGACCGGTGGTTCCGGCCAGTTCGCTCGTGTCATCATCGCCCTGGAGCCGTTCGTCGGCGAGGACGGTGCGACCTACGAGTTCGAGAACAAGGTCACCGGTGGTCGCGTGCCGCGCGAGTACATCCCCTCGGTCGACGCCGGTATCCAGGACGCCATGCAGTACGGCGTGCTCGCCGGCTACCCGCTGGTCAATGTCAAGGCTTCGCTGCTCGACGGCGCCTACCACGAGGTCGACTCCTCGGAAATGGCGTTCAAGATCGCCGGCGCGATGGCCCTGAAGGAAGCGGCCCGCAAGGCCGGTCCGGTGATCCTCGAGCCGCTCATGGCGGTCGAGGTCATCACGCCCGAGGACTACATGGGCGATGTGATCGGCGACCTGAACTCCCGCCGTGGCCAGATCCAGGCCATGGAGGAACGCAGTGGTGCCCGTGTCGTCAAGGCGCTGGTTCCGCTCTCGGAGATGTTCGGCTACATCGGTGACCTGCGGTCGAAGACCCAGGGTCGCGCGAACTACTCCATGGTGTTCGATTCCTACGCAGAGGTTCCCGCGAACGTCTCGAAGGAAATCATCGCCAAGGCGACCGGCGAGTAATTGCTCTCGGCCCGGACGTGTTAGCGTCCGGGCCGGCGCCGGGAGTCGGAACGACCCCCTGTAAATAAAAAACGCACTGCTGCGCAAGCAAGCACCAACAGTCCAGGAGGACAACAGTGGCGAAGGCGAAGTTCGAGCGGACGAAGCCCCACGTCAACATCGGCACCATCGGTCACGTCGACCACGGCAAGACCACGCTGACGGCGGCTATCACCAAGGTTCTGGCTGACAAGTACCCGGACGTCAACCAGAAGTTCGCGTTCGACCAGATCGACAAGGCGCCGGAGGAGAAGGCTCGTGGTATCACGATCAACATCTCCCACGTCGAGTACCAGACCGACAAGCGCCACTACGCGCACGTCGACGCCCCGGGCCACGCGGACTACATCAAGAACATGATCACCGGTGCCGCCCAGATGGACGGCGCGATCCTGGTCGTGGCCGCCACCGACGGCCCGATGCCGCAGACCCGTGAGCACGTGCTGCTCGCCCGTCAGGTCGGCGTGCCCTACATCCTGGTCGCGCTGAACAAGGCCGACATGGTCGACGACGACGAGATCCTCGAGCTGGTCGAGATGGAGGTCCGCGAGCTGCTGGCCTCCCAGGAGTTCGACGAGGACGCGCCGGTCGTGCGCGTTTCCGGTCTGAAGGCGCTCGAGGGCGACCCGCAGTGGGTCAAGTCCGTCGAGGACCTGATGGACGCCGTCGACGAGTCGATCCCGGACCCGGTCCGTGAGACCGACAAGCCGTTCCTGATGCCGATCGAGGACGTCTTCACGATCACCGGTCGTGGCACCGTCGTCACCGGTCGTGTCGAGCGTGGTGTGATCAACGTGAACGAGGAAGTCGAGATCGTCGGCATCCGTCCGAAGACCACGAAGACCACCATCACCGGTATCGAGATGTTCCGCAAGCTGCTCGACCAGGGCCAGGCCGGTGACAACGTCGGTCTGCTGGTGCGTGGTATCAAGCGTGAGGACGTCGAGCGTGGCCAGGTCGTGGTCAAGCCCGGCACCACCACCCCGCACACCGAGTTCGAGGGCCAGGCGTACATCCTGTCGAAGGACGAGGGTGGCCGCCACACCCCGTTCTTCAACAACTACCGCCCGCAGTTCTACTTCCGTACCACGGACGTGACCGGCGTCGTGACCCTCCCCGAGGGCACCGAGATGGTCATGCCGGGCGACAACACCGAGATGAGCGTCGTGCTCATCCAGCCCGTCGCCATGGACGAGGGTCTGCGGTTCGCCATCCGTGAGGGTGGTCGTACCGTCGGCGCCGGCCGGGTTACCAAGATCGTCAAGTGATGATCTGAGACCTCTGGTCTGAAGAGGGCCGTTCCCCTTGGGGAGCGGCCCTTTTCGCATGTATGGACGACTGGTGAACTTCCGGCGAATCGATCCACAAGTGCCCGCCCCCGGTTGCGCGGGCGTGTTCGGGCTGGTTGCGTAGTCGGGCAACCTGAGGAGAGAAACTGATGACGTCGAACACCCTGGCCGAATTCTTCGCCGCGGAGGGCGTGGCCTCGGAGGCGGTCCACCCGGCCACCGCCGGCGCACCCGACCTGCGGGTGGCGGTCCCGGCCGGCTGGGGGCCGATCACCGGGCTGCCGGACGACCTGGTGTACGCGGTGTGGGCGGCCGCGCCGGTACCCGGCGCGCAATGGGCCGACAACGCGTTGCTGTCGGTCGGCCGGCTGTCCGCGCCGGTCGATGCCCGCGGCGCGCTGACCCGGGCCCTGAACGAGGCCGCGACCCTGCCCGAATGGGTCGAGGAGTCGGCCAGTTACGCCGACTACCAGCGGTTTCCGTCGGCCCGGATCACCGGCACCTACCTGTTCGCCCCGCACCGGCTGTGGGCGGCTACCCGGTATGCGTTCGTGGACGTGGCGGGGGTGCAGCATCTGGTGCAGTTCACGGTGACCGTGTTGCGGGGGGACGAGCCGGTGCCCGACGAGGTCCGGGATCTGGTGGACCGGTTGGAGATCGGGGTTCCCGAAGTAGTGCCGGGCGCCTAGGCGACACGCTCAGCTGGGCGTCGATCGCGGCGTCTCGCCGCGGTCGCGCGGGGCGGCGCCTCAGTTCCACACCGCGCGCAATGCGCTTGCCTCGCTCTCGGCTTGGTCGAGGCCGGCCGCGAAAGTGGCGGGCCAGCGGGCCATGTCGTTGAGGTCGGGGCCGATCGCGGTGCGGGATGCGGTGTCGGGGCCGATCCGGAGCACGGTGGCGGGACCCTCCGGCGCCGGGGTGGGGAAGAGGTGGGCCATAGGCTCGATCAGCACCAATGTCTTTGCGGCGGCTACGAGGTCGGCGTTGGAGCCGTTGCGGAAGGCGCCGTCGTAGTAGGTGCGGTCCCCGATCGGGATCGGCGCGGAGAGGCCGGGCATTGCGGTGCTCGCGGTTACCGCGAGGTGTGCCGGTACGTCGTCGGCGGCCGACCACACCACGGGGACACCGGCTTCGGCGCCGACGGTGGGGATCAGCAGGCCGGGGTGGGGCCAGGGGCCGGTGCCGTAGGCGGCGGCGAACCGCTCGATCCGTTCCGTCGCGGGACTCGTGTTCGCGCCCTTGGCGATTCGCCCGATCTCCTGCCGTACCCGCACCGGGTCGTCACCGTCGGCCAGCCCCTGCCCGGCGCCGAAGGCGGCCACCATCGCTGCCGGATCGATTACCAGCGCAACCTTTTCGGCGGAGGTCGCGGTGGGGTCGGCGTGGTCGAACAGGTCCACTCCGCGCGTGAGCAGGACGGCGGCGATCGCGCCGGCCGATGTGCCGACTACGGCATCCGCGGCGCCGAGGTCGATTCCCTGTTTCCGTAGCCCGGCCGCCAGGCCCAGTAGCCACGCGGTGCCGACCGGGCCACCTGGCCCCAGCACCAGGGCGCGGTCGTGCAGTGATGAATCCTGTTGTGGCAGTGCTAGTTTCGTGCCATTCGGCTGTGTGCCGGTTGCGGAATTCGATGTGTCGCTCACGGTCGTAACGGTAAGACCTCGACCCCGGTTGATGTCAAGAACTTGTCGAATTTCGCCCCTGTCGCGTCGTTGGGATTTCGCAAGGAAGCGGCAAGGCCCGCCGGGTTGACTACGTCCATCGAGCAGTACGGACGACGACCCGGAGGTCACCCGAGATGAGCACCCACAGCCAGGACGGCACCCGCCACCAGTTCATGGCGCCCGGCTGGTATCCCGACCCGGCTCGGCCGACCGACCTGCGGCGCTGGGACGGCTACGCCTGGACCGACGAGAGCAGGCCCGCCCCGGCGCAGCCCGCGCCCAGCCGGCACCGGGCCGCGGAACCGTCCGGGCAGTTCTGGGACCGCAGCCGGCTGTCGATCGTCGCGGTGGTCGTCAGCCTGGTGTACCTGGTCGTCGACAACTACACGCACTTCGTGATTTTCGGCCTGATCCCGATCTCGCTGTCCATCCAGGCGGTGAAGCGCCGCGAACCGTTGTGCGCGGCCGCCATCGTCGGCACCATCGCCGCGGTCGCCGCGCCGTTCCTGCTGTTCCCGCACTGAGCCGGCACACTCAGCCGTACAGCCGCCGGTACGTCGCCCGCGCGCACGCCCGCAGCGCGTCGCCGTCCAGCCCGCCGATCTGATCCCTGGTCTCCGGATCGGAGATATAGTCGTCCACCTCCGCGGCCAGCCCCTCCAGCGCCTGGTGCTCACTGCTCTCGACCTTCTCCGGGTCGTTCGCGAACAGCTGCCGGTAGTCGGACTCGAACTCGTCTGCGGTCGTCTCCCCGGTAACGAACCGGCGGATCACTTCCTCGTACCGGTCGAGCATCTGCTGCACCGCTGCGCTCGTGGACATGGTTTCCATCCTGCCCCGAAACTGTCACCTTCGACAGCATCCGCGCGCGAGTGCGGTCGCCAGCCGATGGCGCCTCGGGTCCGTCAGGCCGTCAGGACCTGGAGAAACTCTCGGTTGATGAACAGCCGGTCTTTGCCGACCCGCCTGTCGTGCAGCATCCCCGCATCGGCCAGTGTGGCCAGCCACTTGGTTGCCGTGGGTCGCGAAACGTTGCAGCGGTCCATCACCGTGGCGATTCTGCAGTAAGGCTGTTCGAAGAGCGCCGCCTGGAACTCCGAGTCGGCGCCGCCTTTGGTAGCGGCCCGGGCGCGTGCGGCGAAGTCGTCCTGAAGGTTGCGGATGTCGTCGATCTTGCGCACGGTCGCCTCGGACGTTCGGGTGACACCTTCGAGGATGTATAGCAACCATGGCTCCCACGCGGACTCGGCGGTCACCGCACTGAGGCATCGGTAGTACTGCTTCTTGGTGTCGATGATGTAGCGCGAGAGATAGAGCACCGGCAGATGGAGCAGGCCGGCGTGGCAGAGCATCAGGACATTGAGAATTCGCCCGGTTCGGCCGTTGCCGTCGGTGAACGGATGGATGGCCTCGAACTGGTAGTGCGCTGCGGCCATGACGATCAGGGCGTCGATGTCATCGTTGGTGTGAATGAAGTGTTCCCACTCGCCCATCTTCGTGGCGATGATGTCCCGCCCTTCAGGGGGACTGTAGATGACTGCGCCGGTGGCTGGGTTCGCGATGCGGGTGCCGGGGAGGGAGCGCAACGCCATCTCGCGGCCCTTGATCGTGCTGCACACCTCGATCGCGGTGGAGGTGGTGAGACCCCGATCGTGGATGTGGTCGTACCCGATGCGCAGGGCGCGGCGGTACCGGAGGGTTTCCCGGGTGGCCCCGTCGGCGTTAGCTTCGTCCTCGACGTGGCGAAAGAGGGCGTCAGTGGTGGTGACGATGTTCTCGATCTCCGAACTGGCCTGGGCTTCCAGCAGTGGGATCGTGTTGATCAGGACGGTCGGGTTCGGCATTGCCTTCGCGGCCTGATCCAGTTTCGCGAGGGCCTTGTTGGCGGCGATCGCGGCCTTCAGGGTGGTGTGGGTCTCCATCTGGTCGCGCGGAACTGCTGGTAGGTCGTTGTATGGCATATCCGGCCGCCAGGTCGTCATGCGTAGAAACTTTGCACATGGAGATGCTCATGTAAAGTTTTTCTCGCTTTCTTTACATGACATCGGGACATGCAAAGTTTCTTGTCACATCGGGTAGGTATCTACTCTCCGTACAGCTTCGCGATGTCCTGGGAGCCGGCCCAGCGGCTGTAGGTGGGGCTCTGCGGCCAGCCTTCCGGCGAGTCCTGCCAGACCTCCTGGCGGCCGTACGGGAGGGCGTCGATCAGGGCGAAGGCGTGGGAAAGCTGTTCGGTGCCGCGGCCGTTCGTGTGCCAGGTGCGGTAGACGGTGTCGCCGTCGCGGAGGAAGACGTTGACCGCGAAACCGCCGCCGGGCGGGGCGTCGACGTCGGCGCCGAACGGGCTGTTCGCGGTGGAGTACCAGGGGAGCTTGTTGCCGACGCGGCGCCGGTAGGCGAGGGCCTCGTCGATCGGGCCCTGGGTGACGACCACGAACCGCGCGTCGTAGTTGGCCAGGAACTCGGGCCGGGTGAACTGGGCGGTGTATCCGGTGCAGCCCGGGCACTGCCATTCCTCGCCGGGAAACCACATGTGGTTGTAGACGATCAGCTGCGAGTGGCCGTCGAAGATGTCGGCCAGCCGGATCGGACCGTCGGCGCCTTCGAGCACGTAGTCGGGCAGCTGCACCATCGGCAGCCGGCGCCGCTGGGCGGCGATGGCGTCGAGTTCGCGGGTGGCGGCCTTCTCGCGGACGCGCAGGGCGTCGAGTTCGCGCCGCCAGGTCTCGGCGTCGACGATCGGGGGCAGTGCGGTGCTGGTCATGGGACCTCCCGGAGTGGGGTACGGCATGGACTACCGATGTAGACGACGCCGGCGCCGCGAATTCGTCGGTGCGGGCGGCCTACCTGTGCTGGTAGTTCTCCGGCCCCGCCCGTCGACCTGCAGTGAAGGACTTCTCGAACATGGGCTCGACCTGGGCGCTTCGGCCCCCCGCCCGAGCCGACACCGGATAGCATGCGGCGTCGCGGGCCGACGAATCGGATCGGATGCTGCCGACTCGGATTATGCTGCCGTCGAACCAGTTCGGTCACTCTCGACACGTATTGCATAGCCGCAGAACTCGATTGGTTCCGTCCGCACGAGATCGGCTGTTGCCGAGCCATGTGGGGCGGTCGGACCGGATCGCCTGCCGCCGAACCGGATCGGTGCGGCCGTGCCTCGATTACGGTGCGACCGAACCCCAGTCGGCGAACCCGCTCGGGTCGTGCCGTCCCATGCTGGCGTGTTCGAACAGCCCGCCGCCCACGTCGTCACCGCACCGCGCGGAGGCCGCATGGTCGATCACGCCGAACGGGATCCGCCCGGTCAGCGCCGGATCGGTGAGGTCGTACGCCTGGGACTGCGACCA
The DNA here is from genome assembly GCF_003696265.1 of Nocardia stercoris. GTDB lineage: Bacteria > Actinomycetota > Actinomycetes > Mycobacteriales > Mycobacteriaceae > Nocardia > Nocardia stercoris. The sequence goes on from NZ_RFFH01000008.1 coordinate 208,205, forward strand.
GCCCCGGCCCTTCCACTGTCCGTGCTGCCAGTCCGGGTCACCGCCGTACCCGGCGCCGACGTGCAGCGCCACGAAAGTGCGTGCGGTGACCTCGAGTTCGAGCGGTTTGCCGTCCGGGGTGGTGAGTTCCACCCGGGCGCCGAGCGGGATGCGGGTGCCGGATTTGTAGGTGAAATGCAGTCGCGGCCAGCCCAATTGCTCGACCCGCCCGTCCTTCCAGACCCGGGTGGCGTCGTTGAGGGTGCGGAACCCGTCCGGGTTCTCCTGAATGATGATCGTGATCGTGTAGTCGTCGAAGCGCAGCGGCATGTACAGCCACCAGAAGCCGCCCGCGGGTTCGTCGGCCAGCCGGCCCGCGGGATCGGCCTCGCCGACGGGCCGGATGCCCCACGAGCGGTCCCGGGATCCGATCCACCGGTCCGGGGTGACGGCGTAGTCGGTGCCTTCCACCGCCAGCGTGCCCGACCAGGTCCCGACCTGCGCGAACCGCTGCGCGTCGATGATCGGCCGGTTCATCCCGGTGACGATCAGGTGCGGTTCCTCCTGGACGACCGGGAACGAACCGTCCCAGGTGAGGTCGAAGGCCAGGTCCTCGTGCTCGCAGATCACCCGCACCCGCTGCAGCGGTTCGACGACCTCGATCCGGTAGCCGCCCACGGCCGAGTCCAGCCCGCGCTGGGTGAGCGCGTCGGAGAACCGCACCGCGCGTTGAGCGTTCCCGCGGCGCACGACGGCGTAGGCGTCGACCACGCCGAGGTGCGGGTACACGCCGAATCCGGTGACGAGCATGGTGTCGTCGACGGTGTCGATGGCGTTGAAGTAGTTGCGGTCGTAGAAGTTCCGGTCACTGGTGGCCGCGCGCGCCATCGGCAGCGGCGCCTGGTGGATCGGGTATTCGTCCAGCGGTCCGATGATCATGTGGCTCAATCCCATTCGCAGGTGCCGTCGAGCAGGCTCTCCAGCAGGTGGCGGTGCATGACGTAGTCGTCGCGGTCGGCGGTGTCGGTGTCCTCGCCGAAGTGGATCATGCGCCGCTTGATCCGGGCCATCACGATGCCGTGGCGCAGCGCGGCATAGGTGAGGTACCAGTCCAGGTCCTGCGGGACGTGGCCGGTGCGTTCGGTGTACAGACGCTCGATGTCGCTGCGGCGCAAGAAGTCCGGCAGGCCCGGCTGGTCGAAGCGGGTGCAGATGTCCTGGAAGAAGCGGTGGATCAGGATCGGCCAGGCCAGGTCGAGCTCGCGCGGCCCGATCGCGGCCATCTCCCAGTCCAGTACCGCGGCCGGGGTGAAGCCGTCGAAGAGGATGTTCCCGGGGCGTGCGTCGCCCCAATTGAGCACGTCCGCACCGGATTCCGTCGGCCAGGAGTGTTCCAGTACGTCGAAGGCTCGCTCCAGCAACGGAATCCGGTAGCCGTCGCGCGCGAGCGCCCAGTCGTACCACGCCTTCTGGGCCTCGAAGTGGCGGCGCAGACCGGATCCCGGCCCGTCCAGGGTGGGGAACTTCGCGGCCGGATCTCCGATCGCGTGGATGTCGGCGATGACGTCGACGGTGTGCCGGGTCAGCTCTAGCCGCTCCTCGGGTATGGCGTCGAAGACCCAGCCGACGAACACGTACGGCGGATTGTCCTCGCAGACCCGGCCGTCGACGCGGCTCATCACGAAGAACGGCGAGCCGAGCACGTCGGGGTCGGTCTCCAGCCAGTGCAGGCTGGGTACGGGGATGTCGGTGGCGGCCGCGACCCCGGTCATGACCGCGAACTGGCCGGCCAGGTCGTAGGTCTCGAACACCGGGAACGAGCTGGCCTCCGGGGCCAGCCGGGCGACGAAGGACCCGCCGGTGGTCTCGCCGCCGGCTTCCCATTCGGCGTCGAAGAGCAGGGTGGCACTGGACATCCCGCCGGTCTTCGGTTTGGTGAGCGAGGTGAGCCGGGGTGGCGCGTCCGAGCCGACCCGGGTGGCCAGCCATTCGACGAGGCGGGCGGCGACGGTGTCGTCGTCGCGGTCGGAAACGGTGAGTTTCCAGCTGTGGTCCGGGGTCGACATCGGTGTCTGAACTCCTCGTAAAAAGCGACCTGCGGGAGGCGGGCCGGAATCCGGGAACGCTGCCGGTGGCGGCGGCTGCGCGGACCGGCACGGCTATTTGGGAACGTGTTCCATTTCCGTGCCTTTCGCCGATTGGGCTTGCCGGTTCTCCGGTGGCACTTAGTGTGTTTTACCCGCGAAAAATTCGTGGAACAAGTTCTAGAAAATCTTAGACCCGGGGTCTAGGATAGGACGGTCGCCCGGACGTTGATCCGGCGTAGAGGAGCTACGAAGTATGGACATCACCGCTGCTGTCGCCCGCGGCGCCGACGCGCCCCTGGCATTTGAAACCGTGACTCTGGAAGACCCGCGCGCCGACGAGGTGCTGGTCCGCATCGTGGCGACCGGTGTCTGCCACACCGACCTCGTCACCAAGAGCGTGTTCCCCGCCGAACTGCCGATCGTGCTCGGCCACGAGGGCTCCGGCATCGTCGAACAGGTCGGCTCCGCGGTCACCGACGTGCGGCCCGGCGACCGCGTCCTGCTCACCTACAGCAGCTGCGGCGACTGCTCCCGCTGCACGAGCGGGCTGCCGTCGTACTGCGAGAACTTCGTCATCCTGAACACCTCCGGCGGCCGCGCGGACTTCACCTCACCGCTCAGTATCGACGGCACCCGCGTCATGGGCGCCTTCTTCGGCCAGTCCAGCTTCGCCACCCACGCCCTGGTCTCGCGGCGCAACGTGGTCGTGGTCGACCGCGACACCGACCTGGTCACCTACGCGCCGTTCGGCTGCGGGGTGCAGACCGGCGCCGGCGCGGTCGCCAACGTGATGCGGCCCCGGCCCGGCGATTCCGTGGTGATCTTCGGGGTCGGCGGCGTCGGCATGTCCGCGCTCCTGGCGGCCCGCGCCCTCGACGTCGAGAACGTGGTCGCCGTCGACCTGTCCGCCGAACGCCTGGCCGTCGCCAAGGAGCTGGGCGCCTCGACCGTCATCGACGGCGCCGCCGAAGATGTTGTGGCCCAAGTGCATGCCGCGACCGGCGGCGGCGCGACCTTCGCCCTGGACACCACCGCACTGAACCCGGTGATCGCCACTGCGCTGCAGGCGCTGGCCCCCATGGGCACCCTGGTCCTGGTCGGGCTCGGCGAGCCCACCATGGACCTGGAGATCGGCCACCTCACCGGCAACGGCAAGGCCGTGCGGGGTTGCATCGAAGGTAGTTGCGACCCACAGGAATTCATTCCACAGCTGATCGCCTGGCACCGGGCCGGGAAGTTCCCGATCGAGAAGGTCATCCGCACCTACCCGTTCTGGGAGATCAACCAGGCCGTGCACGACGCCGAGTCCGGCAGCACCATCAAACCCGTTCTGGTGCTCTAGGACTCGGCGCCCGAGGCGTCCAGTTCCATCAGCAGCCCCCAGCTGAACGTCGCGGTGCAGGTGCCCGCGGCGTGCTGGAAGGTGTACGCCTCGTGGGGCGGACAGTGATCGGTGGTGCGCAGCGGACCGTACGCGGCGGCGAGTTCGTCGCGCGTCGTGCTCCACGGTCGCAGCGCAGACGGCGGCGGTAGCTGTGTGCTCACGCCGGCGGCACGGGTGAAGGTCGCGTAGGCCAGGGTGCCGTGCCGTCCGGCGGCCAGCAGCAGCCGGAAATCCGGCCACAGGCGCAACGATTCGGTGTGCAGCAGATACGCGGTGGGCGCCAGGCCCAACAATTCGGCCACCGCGGCGAACCGGCTCGGGCTGCCGTCGAGATGGACGCGGACCGCGTCGCTGATCCGGCGGCCGTCGTCGAGGGTCAGCCCGAGGCGGGTGAGGGCCGCGGACTTGGCGGCGGCGCGGCACAGCATCGTCATCAGCAGGTAGACCTCGAAGTCGACGGCGGTCAGGGTCCGCTGCGCGGTCGATCGGCTCTGGTGTGGCACTGCACCCTCCGGGAGTCGTCGGTGGTGTTGTCTCCCGGTCTGACGCGGCGCGCCGTTGCCCGGTTCCCGTCGAATGTCAGGTGCACGTCCGGCGTGGCAGGATGCGCGGCCCGCCGCCGACGGCAGAATGTGTCGGCATGGCGAGTCTCTTCGGCAAGGTCCTGCAAGTCCACCAGGCGATCTACGAGGCCACCGACGGCCTGCTCGGTCACCGGCTGCTGTTCGGGAACCCGACGCTGTTGTTGCGCACGGTCGGCCGCAAGACCGGGAAGCCGCGCACCAACGCCCTGACCTACGCCCGCGACGGCGAGGCCTATCTGGTCGTCGCCTCCAACGGCGGTGCCGCGAAACCCCCGGGCTGGCTGGCCAATCTGAAGGCCCGCCCGGAGTGTGTGATCCAGATCGGCCGCCGCCGGATCCAGGCCACCGCGAGTATCGAGCTGCCCGGCGACGTCGAGTACGCGCGCCGCTGGCGGATCGTCAACGACAACAACCACGATCGCTACGACGGGTACCAGGCGCAGACCTCGCGCCCGATCCCCGTCGTCGTGTTGCGACCGCGCAACCCGCGCTAGCTATTCCGTCGCGGCCAGCAGCGCCGCGGCGAACTCGCGCATCTGCCCGCGGCCACCGAACCACGCCGACACCACATCCACCGCGGCGGCGTGCGCCTGGTGGGCGGCCTTGACCACCGGGGTCACGGCCGGGTCGCTGGCCGGTGCCGCGTCGGCGGCCGCGATCAACGCGTTGCTGGCCACCATCAGCCGCATCACCAGCCGCATGTCCACGGTCGCGGGATCTTCGGTCTCGTCGGGCACGACCGGCATGGCGGGCACCGTCGTCTGATACGACGGCTCCGGTGCGGGGTGGACGGTCGGGGAGAACGCGGGCCGACTCGGGGTAGCGTGCCGGCTGCCGCCGGTCTCCGATCGTGGCGTAGCCGTAACCACCGGCTGTGCAACGGAATCGGTGTCGGTGGGCTCAGACGTGCGCTCCGGCTCGGTCGCCCGGTCGGGCTCGGTGGTGACCGGCTGGTGCCGGCGGATGATCGGCCGCCCGGCCGCCTCGGGCGTGACCGCGCGCGGCGAATCCGCGTGCGCGCCCCGGTCCGGCCGCGGCACCGAGTTGCCGTTCGCCGCCGACAGCGAGCTGCCGTTGGCGCTCGACAGCGAGCCGGTGTTCGAACTCGACAGCGAGCCGGAGTTCGAACTCGGCAGCGAGCTGCCGTTCGAACTCGACAGCGAGCTGCCGTTCGAATTGGGCAACGAGCTGCCGTTCGCCTGAGACGGCGAACCCGAGATCGGTTGCGGCAGTGCGGTTCCGACCGGCTGCGGCGGCGTGGACTCGACCGGCTCCGACGCGAGCAGGCCCTCGACGGCCGACGGCACGCTGCGCTCCGGCCGCGGCAAGGAGCTTGCCGTCGACTGCGGCAGCGAACTGCCCGTGGCCGACAGCGAGCTGCCGAACGGTTCCGCGGCCGCCGGCGTCGCGGGCTCGGTGAACCCGGCCGACCCGACTGTGGGCGCCGGCGAAACCGGCTCGGGCCAACCGGTTTCGGTCAGTCGCGACTCCGCGGCCCGCTGGACCGGCTCGGCGTCGGCCCGGCCCGGCCCGGACAGCCGCGGGACACCGGTGTCCGTGCCACGTGCCGCGCGAGGCAGTCGCGCATTCGAATCCCGCACCGGCAGTGCCACATCCACGGCGTCACGAGCCGGGTCGCGGTAGACCGGGAGGTTCGAGTCGGTGATCGAGGTCGAGGAGACGTCCGGTTCGATCGGGCCCGACAGTGTGGGCCGGGGCAGTTCGGGGCGGTCGGGCACGGTGAACCGGGCCGCCGGGTTCGCGGGCTCGGCGGCCGCCGGTATCTCGGTGTGGCCCGCGTCGGGCGTGGTGAGACCCGACAGCGGGCGCGGCGTCCAGGTGGCCGCCGACTGCTCCTCCGGCCAGGTGATCGCGGGCGTTTCGGTCAGTGCCCGAACGGGTTCGGGGAAGGCGGTGGGAGTGGCCCCGGACACGCGCGGCGGCTCGGTGAACCTGGTCAGCGGCGACTCGGCGGCCGCGGGCAGCTCGGGCTGCACGGTCAGCGCCGGCTCCGGGAACGCCGTCGGCGCCGAGTAGGCGGACGCGACACCGTGGCCCCCGGAATCCGGCAGCATGCTCCGGTTCGCGTCGGCAAGCAGGCCGTAGGCCGAATCGGCGCCGGGCAGGGCGCGCGGCACCTCCGACACCGTCGGCCGGGATACGTCCGACATCACCGCGCGTTGCGGTGCGGTGCCGGTGGATTCGGTGCCGATCGGCCGCGGCACCTCGGCGAACCGGCCGGCCGGTTCGGGAATCACCGTCTCGTGCGGTGTCCGGGTCGGCAGCGGCGGGGCGGACAGGCGCTCGGGGGCGGCGCGGCGCCCGCTCGGCGGTTCCGAAATGGCCGGCGGCGCGGAATAACCCGTGAATCCGCTCGTGGTGGTGGAGGTTTCGGCTGCGGGAGCCGTCCACTGCGACACGATGTCCAGCCCGCCCCAGCTCGGGTCGACGGACGAGTCCTGCGGCGACGGGACGGCGGATTCGGGGGAGGGCGACATGAAAACTGGTGTCCTGGAAGGGCTCGGTGCGTTCGGGTCGGTCATCGCCCAGAGGGCGTCGGCGTAAGCCGGGTCGGGACGGCCGGTCGATCCGGCTCCGGTGGCCGGCCGGCTGTCGGCGCGGTGCGAGTCGGGTAGACGGGCGTGTCGCCATTCTCCGGAATCGGCGAAATCGGCATCCATACCCGTCATTTGTACCTTCCCGTCGTCGGCCCACCGTATACCAGGCGAGCCGACGACGGCAGGGCCGTAGCCCGGTTCAGCAGTTGGACGGCGCAGGCACGCCGCTGATCCGGGATTCGATCCAGGCCAACGCCTCCGGAAATCCGAAAACCGCTGTCGTGAGATGCTCGCCGATCGGGAACTGCAGTGTCGTCACCGGAACACCGGCCGCGCACCAGCGCCCGTCGGTCCGTTCGATCGCGTCCACCGGCAGCAACGGGTCGTTGGGCGAGTGCCATTCGAAGATCGGGATGGCGGGTGTCCCGGGGTACTGGTCGAGGCTGTTCTGGTTCAACACGTCGAGGACCGAGGGGTCGTCGGCGAGCGTCGTGTCGGTGGCGAAATCGGTGACACTGTGCCCGGCGCCCAATGCGAGTAGCTGGCCCACACAGGAATTGGACATCTGCGCCTCGATATCGCGGCCCAGCGCGTTGAGGTGTTCACTGATCGGCAACTCGGTGGGATATTCGCGTTCCAGTCCGATCGCCGCGGCGAACGCGAGACCGAACGCCGGATGCGCGGAGTACCCTATGCCGCTCATCATCTCCACCAGATTCTCGGGTGCGCCGCCGAATGCCGCGCCGGCCAGGTGCAGGTCGGGGGCGTAGCTGGGTTGCAGGGCGGCGGCCCACCCGGTGGTCATGCCGCCGCCGGAATATCCGGCCAGCACCGTGGGCGCGTTCGCGACCCCGAACTGCGGGTCGCGCTGCACGGCACGAATGCCGTCAAGCGTGATCTGCCCGCCCAATTTCGCTGCGCCGTAAGCGAAGGTCGGGCCGAGGTGGTCCGGCAAGGCGATCGTGATGCCGCGGTCCAGCCACAGGTTGAACATCGGCACCTCACGGATGCCGCTGGCCAGGTCTCCCGAGTAGATCGCCTTCGAGACACCGCACTGCGAACCCAGCGAATTGATGAACGCCTGATACGAGATCAGCGGCGATCCGGGTGCGCGCCATGGCGGGGTGAGCACCGTCGTGGTAGCGGCGATCGGATTTCCGTGCGAGTCGGAGGAACGGAACTTGACCAGGGTCACGCCCACCCCGGGCAACGCCGGTATCGGCGGCATGCCCTTGGAGTCGATGACGTCGCCGGGGGCGAAATCGCCGATATCGCCGGGTGCGGCGAAGAAGGGGTCAGGGTCGGCGGCCGCGAAGCACGGTTGCGCGATCGCCGGTTGCGCGGTGTGGAGGGTCAGCGCGAGACCGCCGAGAACACCGGCGATCCCGTACAACCATGCCCGAGTTTTCTTCATGCGAATGGTCTCCCGAATTGCGTTCGGTGTCGGATGTCCCCAGGGATCCAAGCGACCGTCGCCCGATATGTCGCGCGACACGCGCTTTTGTGTCGGCGATATCACCCCCGTGGCCGCGCCGACGCCCTACTGTTCGAAGGGATTTCGGTAGTGTGTAATTTGGCGTGGTTACCGGCCCGGGTGATCGGGCGAATTGTGCTTTTCGGTCTGTTCGTTCTGTTTTCTATCGACTTTTTTCGATGACTCGGGAGGCAGCGGCCATGAGGCGGCACAGGAACCGGATCCGTGGCACGCGTGTCCTGGCGGGAGTGCTGGCGAGCACCTTCGTGTACACCTCGGCCGCCGTGGTCGGCGGGCCCGCGTGCGGCGACCCGATCATCGACAACCAGAGTCTGCTGGCCCAGGTCACGTCCCCCGACGGCTCGAAGATCGACAGCGCCCAGCTGAACAACGGCCGCAACATCCGGCTGTCGGTGTGGTCGGCCGCCATGGGCAAGGACATCACCATCGACGTGCAGCGCCCGGCGGACACGTCGGTCCCGCGCCCGGTGCTGTACCTGCTCAACGGCGCCGGCGGCGGCGAGGACAGCGCGTCCTGGGTGAATCAGACCGATATCGTCAGCGGCTTCCTCGGCGACAAGAACGTCAACGTCGTCCAGCCCATCGGCGGCCGTTGGAGCTACTACACCGACTGGATCAAGGACGACCCGGTCCTGGGCCGCAACAAGTGGAAGACGTTCTTCACCGAGGAACTGCCGCCGGTGATCGACGCCGCGCTCGGCACCAACGGTGTCAACGCCATCGCCGGCCTGTCCACCTCCGGCACCACCGTGCTGGCGCTGCCGATCGCCAAACCGGGCCTGTACAAGGCGGCCGCCGCGTATTCCGGCTGCGCGCAGACCTCCGACCCGATCGGCTCGCGCTTCGTGAAGATGACCGTCGACGTGTGGGGCGGCGGCGATACCGACAACATGTGGGGCCCGGACGGTTCGCAGGGCTGGGTGGACAACGACCCGTACGTGCACGCCGACCAACTGCGCGGCCTGGATCTCTACATCTCCACCGGCACCGGGATTCCCGGGCAGTACGATCAGCTGAACGGTCCGTACACGCTGCCCGGTCCGGGCGGTCTGGCGAACCAGATCATCATCGGCGGTGTCATCGAGGCCGGCGTCGACTACTGCACGCACAACCTGGTGAACAAGCTCAACGACCTGGGTATCCCGGTGACAGCGAACTTCCGGCCCACCGGTACCCATTCGTGGGGCTACTGGCACGACGACTTCATCAGCTCGTGGCCCGTGCTCGCACAGGGTCTCGGTATCTGAGCCCGGCAACGACGCCGGAGGTCCGCCCGTCCCCGGGTTTCCGGGGGCGGGCGGTCTCGGTTACCGGATCGGATGCGGCAGTGGCTCGGTCAGGTGGGACAGGGCCGCCGCCACGACCCGGGACACGGTGCCGATCTCGTCGGTACCCGGCCCGGCCAGGCCGTCCAGGGCGCGCAGCCGGTCGGTGGTGACGATGGAGAACAGCGCCGACACCCAGGCGGCGGCGCAGTCGCGCAGGGTGCCCGGCGCCACCGGGCCGGGTGTGCTGGCCTGCAGTACCCGGGCGGTGACGTCGAGCAGCTGGTCGCGCAGGCGCCGCAGCTGGGCGCGGACGTCCGGGTGGCCGTCGGCCTCCCGCCACAGGATCACCCGCAGCACCGACGACCGCTGGCCGCGCAGGTTCAGCGCGGCGTCCAGGTTCATCAGGCTGGTCGCCGGATCACCCGGGCGGACCACACTGGCGAGATCCGGAAGCGATTGGGCCGGAACCCGTTCGGCGATCAGGGCGGACAGGATCGCGTCCTTGGTGGGGAAGTAGTAGAAGATCAGTCCCTTCGGCACGCCGGCGGCGGCGGCGATGGCCGCCGTCGCCGTCGCATCGAATCCGTTGGCCGCGAACAGTTGTTCGGCGGCGTCGAGGATCAGCGTGCGCGTGGATCGGTGCTGCGGATCGGGCGAACGCATCTAATGTGCCGTGTGCATCCGGCCGGTCATCTGCGGCATCGCGGCCAGTGCGGCCAGCACCGTGATCACGCCGACGATCCAGGACCACCAGGCGGAGCCGGTCAGGTCGTGGTAGTTCATCACCCACGGGGCGATGAACAGCAGCACGCCGAACAGTCCCATCGCATAGTCGAGTTCGGTCATCGCGGGCCGGGCCATCTGCGCCAGGCCGGTCAGGGCGATGAGGGCACCGAGCACGATCATGGTCCACATCGAGCGAGTGCTGTGGTCCAGCCAGCTCGGTGATATCGCGACGAGGATGCCGAGGATTACCGCGAGGGAGTCCGCGGCACGGGTTTCGTTGAACATGTCTCCTCCTTCTGAGCATGCAGAAAACCTCTGACCTCGGTATATGCCTGATCGACCGGTCGGTCGACATCGATTCGGACACGGTTGCGTGGCGATTGCGCTGTGATCGGCGTCACCGTGATATGGCGAGGTTTGCCTTACAGTGATGGGCGTAACGCAACGAAGCGCAGAGACAGAGGAGAAGCCGTGATGACCGGCTCGATCGTGATCGTGGGAGCCGGGTTGGCCGGGCTCAAGACGGCTGAGGAATTGCGGAAGGCGGGCCACACCGGTCGCCTGGTGCTGCTGGGCGACGAGGGCCGGCTGCCCTACGACCGTCCGCCGCTGTCGAAGAAGTTCCTGCTCGGCGAGCTGGACGACACCACGCTGAAGCCGGCGGAGTTCTTCGTGGAGAAGGACATCGAGCTGCGCCTCGAGTCCCCGGCCATCGGCGTCGACACCGCGAACCGGCGGCTGCGGCTCGCCGACGGCGAAGAGCTGGAATACGACGAACTGATCATCGCGACCGGTCTGCGCCCGCGTCGGATTCCGGGGCTGCCCGAGGGTGTGCACGTCCTGCGACAGCACGGCCACGCCACGGAGCTGCGCGGACAGGTCGAAGCCCTGCTCGCGAAGGAGAACGGTTCGGCGGCAACGGCTCTCGTGGTGGGCGCCGGGTTCATCGGGTGCGAGGTGGCGTCCACGCTGCGCGCGCGGGGGCTGTCGGTGGTGCTGGTGGAGCCGCAGGTGACGCCGTTGGCGGCGGCGCTGGGGCCGGAGGTCGGCGCAATGGTCGCCGACCTGCACCGGGAGCAGGGCGTCGACGTGCGCAGCGGCGTCGGCCTGGAATCCCTTGTGGTCAAGGATGATTCGGCCGACGGCACCGAATCCCGCTGGGTGGCGACCCTTTCCGATGGCTCGCAGCTGGCGGCCGACCTGGTCGTGGTCGGCGTCGGCTCCGCTCCGGTCACCGAGTGGCTGGCGGAATCCGGTGTGCCGCTGGCCGACCCGGCCAAGGGCGGCGGTGTGCTGGCGGACGCCGCCGGACGCACCGAGGTGCCCGGCGTGTGGGCCGTCGGCGACGTCGCGGCCTGGGCGCGCCCCGACGCGCACCCGCGCCGCTTCGAACACTGGTCCAGCGCGGGCGAACAGGCCCGGCTGCTGGCCGCGGCCCTGCTCGGCACCGCGGCCCCCGCCCCGGGCGTCCCCTACGTGTGGAGCGACCAGTACGACCTGAAGATCCAGGTCCTGGGCGACCCGTCCGCCGCCGACGAGGTCCAGGTGGTCGACGCCGGCCGCAAATTCCTGGTGCACTACCTGGCCGCCGGCGAACTCGTCGCGGTCGCCGGTGCGGGCCGGGCGGGCGACGTGATGAAGATGCGCGCCAATCTGGCCGGTTAGACCCGATCGGTCCGGGCTCGTGCGCGATCGCACCGAGCCCGGACCGGGTTCACAACTGGCAGGTGCTGTCGGGGCCGGGGGCGGGGCCCGACGATGCGACCAGATTGCAGAGCGCGAAGAACGCGGCTACCGGCGCTTCGATGAAGACGTTCCACAGTACGTTCCCGGCCGCTCCGGAGATCGGCGACGAACTGCTGAGCGTCCCGAGCGGGGTGGCGGCCGGGTTGGTTACCGGGGCAGGGGCGGGGGTGAGCGCGACCGGGGCGGCCGCGGCGGTTCCGGCAGCGCCGGCCAGGGCGGCACTGATCGCGATCGCGCCGATGGTGGCGCGGAAGGGCTTGTACAACACGGGAATCCAATCGCTGGCGGACGCGTTCTGGGCTGCCAGCCTATGGCGAACTGTCCTGTTCGTCAGAGGTTCGAGTGCCCCCGATTTCGGGGGCTTGCGTTTCGCGGGCCTGGCTGCTGGGGCACGCCTGCCGGTCTCGTTTCGTTCGCAGCCCGGTCGCACGAATACAGTTGTCGCTGTGATCGTCGCGCTCATCGACTCCGGACTGGGGATGCTGCCGACCGCCGCGTGGTTGCGCAGGTTGCGGCCGGACCTGGATCTGCTGCTGCAGGCGGACCCGGACGGCGCTCCCTGGGGGCCGAAGCCAACGGAGTGGGTCATCGACCGGGTACTGGACACGGCCCGGCAGGCACTGCGGCTCGGCGCCGAGGTGATCGTGCTGCCGTGCAACACGGCCAGTGTCACCGCGCTCGAACATGTTAGGGCCGAGGTGGGCCCGCAGGTGCCCGTGATCGGGACCGTTCCGGCGATCAAACCGGCGGCGGCGGTGTGCTCGACGGTGGCGGTGTGGGCGACCGCGGCCACCACCGCCAGCAGCTATCAGGCCGATCTGATCGCCCGGTTCGGCGGTGACGCCGACGTGACCGGCGTGGCCTGTCACGGCCTGGCCGACGCCATCGACCGCGGTGATCTCGACGCGGTCGAGGCGGCCATCGCCGCGGCGGTGGCGCAGACCCCGCCGGGAACCGAGGGGGTCGTGCTGGGCTGCACCCACTACCCACTGGTGGTGGACGCCATCGTGGCCGCGCTGCCGCCCGCGGTCCGGCTCTTCGACAGCGCGGAAGCCGTTGCGGCGCAAACCTTGCGGCGGATCGACGCCCTGGGCCGACCGGCCGGCGGATCCGGCACCGTGACCGTGGTCAACAGTGGCCGGCCGGGTGAACTACCCGCCAGCGCGGCCGCCTACGAGTCGGGGCGGCTGCTCGGGCGGGTAGTCGCGCGCGAGGGCTGACGCCTCAGAACTGGATCTTGACCTCGTCGGTGACCGGGTGGGCCTGGCAGCCGAGGATGTAACCGTTGGCGATGTCCTGCTCGTCGAGGATCTCGCAGTGGTCCATCTCGACCTTGCCGGACAGCACCGTGCAGGCGCAGGAGCCGCACTCGCCCTCCTGGCAGGAGTAGGGCACGTCCAGGCCCTTGTCCAGCATGATGTCGACCAGAGTCCGGCTGCGCGGCCAGCTCATGGTGTGCACCTCGCCGTCGAGTTCGACCTCGACGGTGGCCGCGTCGGCGGCCTCCTCCGCGGTGACCTCGACGATCTCGTGCTCGGCGAACGGGTCACCGGACAGCGAGTTGAAGACCTCGGCGTGGATGCGCTCGCGCGGCACCGACAGCTGGGCCAGCGCCGCGTGGACGACGTCCATGAACGGGCCGGGACCACACATGAAGGACTGGTACTCGGTGTAGGGGCCGGCCAGCTCGGCCAGGGCGGCCGCGTCCGGGAAGCCGCCGCGCTCGGACTCCAGCCAGGGCAGGATGGTGAGCCGATCCGGGTGCGCCGCAGTCAGTTCCGCGAGTTCGGTGGCGAAGATGACCGACTCGGGGTCGCGGTTGGCGTAGATCACCACGACCTGGCCGGTGCCGCGGATCAGCGCCGACTTCAGGATCGACATGATCGGCGTGACGCCGCTGCCGGCCGCGAAGAGCAGCAGGTCGGCGTTCAGGTCCTTGGGGGTGAACAGGCCCGAGGGCGGCAGCACCTCGATCCGGTCGCCGGCGTGGACGTTGTCGCACACCCAGTTCGAGGCGTAACCGTCGACGGTCCGTTTCACCGTGACCTTCGGGGCCTCACCGGTGTGCGGCGAGCTGGCCAGCGAGTAGCAGCGGGCCACCGAACCGGTGCGGTCGCTGGGGATGCGCAGGGTGAGGAACTGGCCGGGGAGGTAGCTGAACCGCTCGGCGAGTTCCTCGGGAACGTCGAACACCAGCGAGCACGCGTCCGCCGTCTCGGCGATCACCTGCTGGACGCGCAGCACGGCCGAACGCGAGGTGTGGGGGACGACGGGGTCCACGGTGGTCATGATGTCCTCTCGGGGCCTGGCGGTGGAACAGGTGCGGCACCGACCCTAGCGGGCGGGCCGAGACGGCCGATTCCGGACGTCCTACCAAACTATAACCTGTTCTAGTTTTGTCGCGCGACGCGTCGACCCAGATTTTTACTGTGGGACGATTCACCCAGGTCGGCTCAGCCCGCCGAGTAGTCCGCGGCGGTCAGCTGGGCCTCCAGGCCCGCGATGATCACGTTCATTCCGAAGTCGTAGCCGTACTTCCCGCGCAGGTCGCCCATGTGCGGCATGACCCGCGCCACCGCGTCCGGCCAGGGCAGGTCCTGGGGCGCGGTGTCGCGGGGGTTCACCCGGGCCCGGCCGAACAGATAGGTGTGGATGGTGGCGTAGGCCGAGAGCGCGTTGCGCTCGTCGAACCCGGCGTCGAACAGGATCTCGAGCACCGCCGCGATCAGATCCAGCTGCTTGCTCAGCATCTGTTCGATCAACAGGTCGCCGAGGCCCGGATGCTTGCGCAGCTTCTCGTCGATCTGGTCGACCAGATCACGCAACCGCTGCTGCCACGGGCCCGAATCGGGCGCGGGCGCCCGCACTCCGGTCAGGGCCGCGGTCGCCACCAGATCGAGCAGTTCCCGTTTGTCGGCGACGTAGTAGTAGGGGGCCATGGGCGAGACGCCGAGCTCCCGGGACAGCCGGCGCATCGACAGTTTCGCCACGCCGTCCTCGCGGACCACGCGCAGTGCCGCCTCGACGATCTCCGCCTCGGACAGCGCGTTTCCGCCCCCACTCGACTGCATTCTTGCGACTCCCATGTCACCTCGTGCGTGCCGGTCCGCAGGCCTCGGGTGGCGCTCGCGGCCCCCGTCGTCAGCCGGCACCACACCCTGCTCCGTTGTGCACTGCTCGAATTCCTTCCGCAGTCTAGTGCCCAGTCCCGGCAGCCAGGTGCGAGAACGAGCGCAACCGTGCCGATCGGCGGCGGGCCGGGGATCCGCGAGCGGGACTGTGCTGCCGGGGGATTGCCGAGCGTTACTCGACTTACGGTCGCGAATTGCCGACAGAAACCTGTCACGAAGTTTGCGAGACCATTGCCGCCGAATTTTCGCAGCGTTCACAGCCCGTCGTCGGGCGGTCGCGCAGGGCGGCCGGACTTTTCGCGGCGAAATCCCCGCGGTTTTTCCGACACGCACGGCTGCGGCGCCGATCACCCCCTAACATTCCTGGAATGCGCCATGGTCGATTGCCGGACGGGTTCGGGGTGCGAATCGATCCGCGGGTGCGTGCTTACTCGGGTGGTCGAATCCTCGTCGGTGGCTCGCCGGCCAGGTTGCTGCGACTGGCCCCGGAGGCGGCCGCCCTGATCGGAGACGGCTACCTCGAGGTCACCGACCCCACCTCAGCCTCGGTCGCCCGGAGATTGCTGGACTCCGGCGTGGCCAATCCGCGTCCGCGCCTGCTGCCCGCGCCCGAGGACGTCACCGTGGTCGTGCCCTATCGCGACGACCACGACGGCCTGGTCCGGCTGCTCGCCGGCCTGCGCGGGCACAGTGTGGTCGTCGTCGACGACGGCTCGTCCCGCCCGGTCCGGCTGCCCGCCGACCGCGGCCGCTGCCGGGTCACCGTGCTGCGCCACGACCGCGCGCTCGGCCCGGCCGCCGCCCGCGACAGTGGACTGCGCGCGGCCACTACCGAATTCGTGGCGCTGCTCGATCCGGCCGTGGTGCCGCGAGCCGGCTGGCTCGAGGTGATGCTCGGGCACTTCAGCGACCCCGAGGTGGCACTGGTCGCCCCGCGGATCGTGGCGCACGAGGCCTACACCACCGTGCTGGGCCGCTACGAGCACACGCGGTCCGAGCTGGACCGGGGGCGGCGCGAGGCCGAGGTCTCCGCCGGTGGCGCGGTGCCACGCGTGCCCGACACCGCGCTGCTGGTGCGGCGCCGGGCCCTGCTGGCCGCCGGCGGATTCACCGGCACCCGGCCGGTCACAGCCGACAGCGACCCGGCCGCCGACCTGTGCGCCCGCCTGGAACGCGATGGTTGGCGACTGCGCTACGAGCCCGCGGCCCGGGTCACCTGTGACCATCCGGTCTCGTTCGGAAAGTGGTTCGCGCGCAAGGTGAATCACGGTGCCGCCGAGGCGCCGCAGGCCCGCCGGACCGTGGCCGGCCCGCAGCAGCCGCCTGCCCCGGCCTGGGCGGCGGTGGCCGCGATCATGCTGTCCAGCCTCACCAGGTGGGGGCTGCTGGGTGGTGTGGTCACGATCGCCGCCGCGGTACTCCGATTGCGCCGGGCCTTCATCGAACTCGACAACCCGGCCGAGATGGCCGCCCTGTGCGCCGGCCGCGCGCTCACCGCCGCGCTGTGGCGCCTCGCCTCGGCGGTGTGCCGAAACTATTGGCCGTTGACGGTTCTGGCGATGCTGGTGTCGCGGCGGGTGCGCCGGATCGCGGTGACCATGGCGGTGGCCGACGGGATCGCCGACTGGTACACCCACCGCGACACCGGCGGACTCGACCCGGTCCGCTACGTGGTGTGCAAGCGCCTGGACGATCTGGCGTACGGCACCGGCGTGTGGTGGGCGTCGCTACTGAGCATGCTGGCCGCCCGCGCGGCCCGCCGGGGCCGGCCCGAGCCCGCCCCTACGCCCCCGCCGGCACCTCGGCGGGCGGCGGTACTCACCTGCGTCTGACCCGGTCCCGATCGACCTCCGCGCCGCACCGGCCACTGCCGGTGCGGCGCGGTGTTTTTCGCCTGCCGTACGGCATCCCGGACGAAGGACGCACTCGGACAGTCGAATTGGCGGACAGCCGCCCCCGGCACAGCCGGCGCCGAATGTGTGCGGCACCACCCCGTGACCGGTGCACGATACGGGTGTGACCTGACGGACAAAGCACCCAAGTCGCCCATGCGCGCCGAAACCCGCCGGTAGAGTTGTGCCCAGCGAAAGAAAGGCAAATGATCAGCAATCATGCGGGTGGAAGCTCGCCGCAACCGGGCGCGGAGTCAGGGTCGCAGCTCGGAGCGCTCGAAGCTTATGCCACGCAGGCGCACGGATACCTGGGTGTCGGCGGCGACCAGCTGAATCAGTTACCCGGCCTGTTACGGCCGCTGGTCCTCGAATCCTGGTTACGCAGTGTGCGCGGTGGTGTCGACCCCCTCGACGTGGTCGACAGCCGGGGCCTGCGCGGCGCCGACCTCGAGCGCTACCGGGCAGCGCACCCGATCGCGGCCGTGATGCCGTTGGTCGACAAACTGCTGCTGCAGGACGCCGCCAGCACCGGACTCATCGTGGTGGTGGCCGACCAGTTCGGCCGGGTGCTGTCGGTACACGGCAACCCGGACCGGGTGGCGACCGCCGCCGAGATGGGCCTGCGCGAGGGCGACGACCTCAGCGAGCGCCGGGTCGGCACCAACGCCATCGGCCTGGTGGTGCGCACCGGGCGCGCGGCGTGGATCCACGGTCCCGAACACTTCCTGCACCGGATGCACCAGCTGACCGGTGCCGCGGCCCCGGTGCACGACCAGGACGGCCGGTTGATCGGCGTGCTGATGATCGCCGGCGGCGTCCGGGTGGCGCGGCCCGAGATCCTCGCCCTGGTGAAGGCGGCCGCGACCGCCGCCGAGATGGACCTGGTGCTGGCCGCGGTCCGGGCCGGCTACACCGGCGACCGCACCCAGGAGGTGGGCCGGCCCGAACCCGAATCCGGCTCCCAGCTGCGGCTGGGACTGGACGTGCTCGGGCTGGGGCAGTCGCATCTGAGCGTGAACGGTGAACGGGTGCAGGTCTCGCAGCGGCACGCCGAGATCCTGCTGTTGCTCGCCGAGCACCCCGAGGGGCTGTCGGCGGATCACCTGGCCCTGCTGCTCGACGACGCCGATCTGGACAACGCCACGATCCGGGCCGCCATGTCGCGGCTGCGCGCGGTGGTGGGCTCGGCGGCCATCGGATCGCGGCCCTACCGCTTGACCGTGCATCTGGCGACCGACATCGAGGCGCTGCGCGCAGCACTGGATTCCGGGGACGTCGACTCGGCGGTCCGGCACTACACGGGCCCGGTGCTGCCGCGCTCGACCGCGCCCGGAGTCATAGACATTCGGGATGAGTTGCGCGTCCGGTTGCGCACCGCTGTGTTGCGTTCTCGTGACGCCGGGGTCCTCGGGCGGTGGACCTCGGGTGCCGAAGGGCGCGACGACGCGGCCGCTTGGGCGGCCTACCGGGACACCGTGGACCGCGATTCGCCGCTGTATTCGCAGATCGAGGCGAAAATCCGGGTGCTGGACCGGCGACTCGGGGCGGATGCAACGCAAATGCAACGTTTCGCGCCCTAGAGTCCGGCTCTGAAAGTGTGGTGGCTCACACTGGTCGGTCAAACTGTGACACCGTGCACATTTTCGTCCGGCCCGGGCCACCGCCGGACGATCGTTCGGTTTTTTTGAGGGATCAGCTTCCTCTTTATCTGTCGATCGCCTAGTGTTCGCGATGCACGGGAGTGATGTACAGATCACAAACGTGACGCAGGGAACATGGTCACGGGGCAGCGTGGCCACAGAGTTGGAGGATTTGAAGCTGTTCGTCATCGTCGCCGCAGCCGGCCGCGTTCGCGCCCCGGCCCGCTCGGCACTCTCCGCGCAGGCGCGCTAACCGCCGTCCACAGTCGCGCAATTTCGATTCGATCTCGCATTCCCCGGTGAATCCGGGCATCGGCCGACAGTGCCGGTGGCGCGCTGATTCGCCGTACCCACATCCCGTGGTACGCCCGGCCGATGCATCTCCGGTGGTGCGAAGGCTTGCTTTGTGCTGCCCGGAAAGCGATGGGTAGCAGTTTATTTCGTCGTAGGAGGCTCCGGTGCAGGGTACGGAACTAGGTGGGTCGGTTCCCGAGTCGAACGCGGTGGACGGAGCGCAGGACGCGTTCCCGCTGTCCCCGGCGCAACTCGGAATCTGGTACGCCCAAGCCCTGGACCCGCAGGTGCCGATCACCATCGCGCAGTACGTCGACCTGCGCGGCGACTTGGACGTCGACCTGCTGGAGCAGGCCAGCATCGACGTCTCCACCGATCTCGGCACCGGTTTCCTGCGCATCGTCGAGCGCGACGGCGAGCCCATGCAGTACATCGATCGCGCGCTCGCCCAGCACGACAAGGTGATCCGGGTCGATCTGCGGGCGGAGGCCGACCCCGAGGCCGCCGCGCACGCGTGGATGCGCGCCGAATACAGCCGCCCGCTCGACCTGCTCACCGACCGCCTGATCCGGGCCGCGGTGCTGCGGTTGAGCGTGGACCGCTGGTTCTGGTACACCCGCGCCCATCACATCGCACTCGACGGTTTCGGTGCGGTCACCAACCTGTCCCGGGTCGCCGAGCTCTATTCGGCCGCCGTCGCCGGTCTCGAGCCGCCGCCGTCCCGCGCGACCGAGCTGGCCACCCTGGTCGAATCCGAACTGGCCTACCGCGACAGCACCCGATTCGCCGCCGACCGCGAGTACTGGGCGCAGCGGGTCGAAGGCCTCGAGGAGGGCACCAGCCTGACCGGGCGCAGCGCCGCCCCCGCCGCCGTCAACGGCGTGGTGACCCAGGCGCTGGCCCCCGAGTGCGAGGCGCTGCTCGCCGCCGCCGTAGAGCGCCACGACACCTCGCCCGCCGCGCTGCTGCTGGCCGCGTTCGCCGCGTACCTGGCGCAGTGGACCGGCAGCGAGGAGGTCATCCTCAGCCTGCCGGTGACCGCGCGCACCACCGCCGCCATGCGGCGCTCCGGCGGCACCACCTCCAACATCGTGCCGCTGCGGCTGCGGGTCGGCTACGACACCACCCTCGCCGAGCTGCTCAAGTCCGTGGCCGTCGAGGTCTCCGGTGCGCTGCGGCATCAGCGGTACCGGCACGAGGACATCCGCCGCGACAGCGCCGGCGACGGTGTGGTGACCACCCAGTTCTTCGGTCCCTGGGTGAACATCATGCTGTTCCACGACCAGCTGACGCTGGGGGAGATCTCCGGTCAGCTGCATGTGCTCTCGACCGGGTCGATCGAGGACCTGGGCGTCAACTTCTATCAGACGCAGGGCGGCACCCGGACCCGGATCGACTTCGAGACCAACCCCAACCTCTACACCGAAGACGAAGCGCGCCAGCATCATTCGCGGTTCATCGAGTTCTGCAGCCGTTTCCTGGCCGCGCCCGACCAGCAGCGGCTGTGGGAACTGCCGCTCACCACCAACGCCGAACGGGCCCGCACCCTGGTCGAGTGGAACTCCGCCGACCACGACGTCCCCGAAACCACCCTGGCCGCGCTGCTGGACGCGCAGATCGCCGCGACTCCCGGCAACGTGGCACTGGACTTCGAGGGCGCGACGCTCACCTACGCGGAGTTCGGCGCCCGGGTGAACCGGTTGGCGCGCTTGCTGATCGCCGACGGTGTGGGTCCGGAGTCGTTGGTGGCGTTGGGTATGCGCCGGTCGCTGGAGCTGGTGATCGCCATGCACGCGGTGGTGAAGGCCGGTGGCGCGTACGTGCCGATCGACCCGGACCATCCCGCCGAGCGGACCGCCTACATTCTGGAATCGGCTGCGCCGGTGTGTGTCCTGACCGTCTCGACCGACGGGCTGGAACTGCCCGCCGCCGTGCGCCGGGTCGAACTCGACCGCCTCGACGTCTCCGGTTTCTCGGCCGCGCCGGTGACCGACCGCGATCGCCGCGACGTGCTGCGACCGGACAATACGGCCTACGTCATCTATACCTCCGGTTCCACCGGCCGCCCCAAGGGCGTCGCCGTCTCGCACCACGCGATCGTGAACCAGCAGTTGTGGATGCTGCACGAGTACGGGCTCGACGCGTCGGATGTGTACCTGCAGAAGACCGCGACCACCTTCGACGTCTCGCTGTGGGGTTACTTCCTGCCGTTGATGTCCGGCGCGAAACTCGTTGTGGCGCACCCGGACGGCCATCGCGATCCGCTGTACGTGGCCGACATGATCGAGCAACACGGCGTCACCGTCACCGACTTCGTGCCCTCCATGCTCACGGTCTTCGTGGCGCACGCCACCGCCGCACAGCTGCGCACGCTGCGCGCGGTGTTCGTGATCGGTGAGGCGCTGCCGCCGGAAACCGGTGCCGGTCTGCGGGCGATCAGCACCGCGGGACTGCACAACCTGTACGGACCCACCGAAGCCGCGGTGTCGGCGACGATCCGGGACGTCACCGCCGCCGACGTGGTGACCGTCCCGATCGGTGTTCCCGAGTGGAATGTCGGTGTGTACGTGCTGGATTCGCGACTTCGTCCGGTACCGATCGGCGCTTCTGGTGAGTTGTATCTGTCGGGCCGTCAGCTGGCGCGAGGCTATCGGGGTCGTCCGGATTTGACTTCGGATCGGTTCGTGGCCAATCCGTTCTCGGGTTCGGGTGAGCGGATGTATCGGACCGGAGATCTGGTGCGGTGGAGTGCTTCCGGGGTGTTGGAGTACATCGGCCGGACCGATTTCCAGGTGAAGTTCCGCGGTCAGCGGATCGAGCTGGGTGAGATCGAGACCGTCCTGCTCGCGCACCCCGCCGTGGCCCAGGCCGCGGTGTTCGTGGCCGATACCGCGACCGGTCAGCAGCTGGTGGCGTATGTCGTTGCCGCGCCGGGCAACTCGATCGACCCGGTCGCGCTGACCGCTTTCGCCGGTGAGCGGCTGCCCGGCTACATGGTTCCCGCGTCGGTCATGGTGCTGGACGCGTTCCCGCTCAACACTTCCGGCAAGCTGGACCGGAAAGCGTTGCCGGAGCCGGTGTTCGCCGCCGCCGCCGGCTACCGGGCGCCGCGCACCCAGGCCGAGGAGGTCGTCGCCGGGCTGTTCGCCGACGTGCTGCGCCGCCCGCTCGTGGGTATCGACGACAACTTCTTCGAACTGGGCGGCAACTCGCTGATCGCCACCCAGCTGGTCACCCGGATCTCGGGCGCCTTCGGGATCCGGCTCGGCGTCCGCGCGCTGTTCGAGACCCCGACCGTCGCCGGGATCGCCGCCCGCGCCGAAGCCGAGACCGCCGACACCGCGCGGCCGCGGCTCGCCGCCCGCCCGCGGCCCGCCCAGCTGCCGCTCTCGCCCGCCCAGCAGCGGATGTGGTTCCTCAACCGCTTCTCCGTCGGTGGCGCGGCGGCCGCCGAGGCCGCCTACCACATGCCGATGGCGTTGCGGCTGAGCGGCGCCCTCGACACCGACGCCTTCGCGGCCGCACTCGTCGACGTGATCGACCGGCACGAGACCCTGCGCACCGTCTACCCCCAGACCGCCACCGGCCCGGTCCAGGTCATCCTGCCGTCCGGCCGCACCACCACCGGCCTGGTGATCGCCGATATCACCGAAGATGAACTGCCACAACAGCTTCGAGAGCTGACCGGCACCGAGTTCGACGTCACCGTCGAGGTCCCGATCCAGGCCCGGCTGTTCCGCATCGCCGCCGACAACCACGTGTTCGCCTTCGTCGTGCACCACATCGCCGCCGACGGCTCGTCGGTGGTGCCGTTCATGCACGACCTCATGACCGCCTACCTGGCCCGCTCCACCGGTTCCGCCCCCGGCTGGGCTCCGCTGCGCATCGGCTACGCGGACTACGCGCTGTGGCAGCTCGAGCTGCTCGGCGCCGAATCCGACCCCGACTCGTTGGTCACCCGTCAGCTCGACTACTGGCGGACCACCCTGGCCGGCCTGCCCGACCAGCTGGACCTGGCCACCGACTTCCCCCGCCCGGCCCGCCAGAGCCTGCGCGGCGGACGCGTCGGCTTCGCCCTCGACGACCGGTTGCACCGTGCGCTGGTCGATCTGGGCCACGCGCACGGCGCCACACTGTTCATGGTCGTGCACGCCGCGTTCGCCGCGCTGCTCGCCCGGCTGTCCGGGACCAGCGACATCGCCGTCGGTACCCCGATCGCCGGCCGCGGCGACGACCAGATCGAGCCCCTGATCGGCATGTTCGTCAACACGCTGGTCCTGCGCACCGAGGTCGTCGCCGACGAGTCCTTCCCCGCGCTGCTCAACCGGGTGCGCGGCGTGGACCTCGGCGCCTTCTCGCACGCCGAGGTGCCGTTCGAGCGCCTCGTCGAGGTGCTCAACCCGGAGCGTTCCACCGCCCGGCACCCGCTGTTCCAGGTCGGCCTGTCGTTCCAGAACCACGACAAGGCCACGCTGGAGCTGCCCGGCCTGACCGCGACCCGGATCGATCTGGACGACGAGATCGCCCAGTTCGACCTGCACCTGTTCGCGTTCGACCACTACACCGACGAGCGCGAGCCCGCCGGCCTCGACCTGGAACTGGGTTACGCCAGCGAGCTGTTCACCGCCGCCACCGCCGAGCGCTTCGCCGCGGCCCTGCGGATGGTACTGGAAAGCATTGTGGCGCAGCCGGACACGCTGATCGGCTCGATCGATCTGCTCGGTGACCGGATGCGCCGGGAACTGCTGCACGACGCCAACCGCACCGGCCACCCGCTGGTTCCGGCGACGCTGGCCGACCTGGTCGACCAACAGGTCGCGGCCACCCCCGACGCGGTCGCCCTGCTGTCCGCCGACGGCCGGATCTCGCTGCGCTACAGCGAATTCGACGCGCGCGTGAACCGGCTGGCCCGGCGACTGCTCGACATCGGCGTCGGCCCCGAGGTGCCGGTGATCCTCGCCCTGCGCCGCAGCATCGACCTGGTCGTCGCCATGCACGCCGTGGTCAAGGCCGGCGGCGTGTACGTGCCGATCGACCCCGACCACCCGGCCGACCGGATCGCCTACATCATCGACACCGCCAACCCGGCCTGCGTGCTGACCGCCGCCGACGCCGCGGCCGCCGTATCCGGTGTCTCGGTTCCGCTGCTCGACGTCGACCGGCTCGACCTGTCCGGCTATGCGAGCGGACCGGTCACCGACGCCGAACGTGGTGCGCCGCTGCGCCCCTCGAACACCGCGTACATCATCTTCACCTCCGGCTCCACGGGCCGGCCCAAGGGCGTCGCCATCCCGCACTCGGCGATCGTGAACCAGCTGCGCTGGCTGTGCACCACCTACGACCTCGGCAGCACCGACCGGGCCCTGCTCAAGACGCCCGCCACCTTCGACCTGTCGGTGTGGGAGTTCTGGTCGCTGCTGGTCAGCGGTGGTTCGCTGGTCGTCACCGCCGCCGGAGACGAACGCGACCCGGACCGGCTGCGCGAGCTCATCGACACCTACGACGTCACCGTGCTGCACCCGGTCCCGTCGCTGCTGGGCATGCTGCTCGCCGGTGGCAAGGTCCCCGCATCGCTGCGCGCGGTGCTGGCCATCGGTGAGGCGATGCCGTCGGCGACCGCCGTCGAATTCCTGGAGAACAGCAGCGCCGCCACCCTGGTGAACCTCTACGGCCCCACCGAGACCGCCGTCTCGATCACCGCCTTCCCGGTCACCGAGCGGCCCGCCCACAACGTGGCGATCGGCACCCCGGCCTGGAACAGCCGGGTCTACGTGCTGGACGGGCGGTTGCAGCCGGTGCCCGTCGGGGTCCCCGGCGAGCTGTACCTCGCGGGCGCGCAGCTGGCCCGCGGCTACTTCGGCCGGGCCGCGCTGACCGCCGACCGGTTCGTCGCCGACCCGTTCGCCGGCGCCGGCTACCTCGACTCCGACGAGACTCCGGACCCGTTCGACGTGGGCGCCCGGATGTACCGCACCGGCGACGTGGTCCGCTGGCGCGGCGACGGCGTGCTCGAGTACCTCGACCGCGCCGACTTCCAGGTCAAGATCGGCGGCTTCCGCATCGAGCTGGGCGAGATCGAGACCGCGCTGCGCGGACTGTCCGGGGTGACCGCCGCCGTGGCGACCGCCCACCGCGGCGGCGACGCCGGTGCCCGCCTGGTGGCGTATGCCGTTGTGCCGGAAGTGTTCTCCGCCGGTGCGCCCGCACCCGAGGCGCGGCAGGCCGCCGCGCAGCGACTGCGGGACGCACTCACCCGAGAGCTGCCCGCCTACATGGTGCCCGCCTCGATCGTGGTGCTGGACGCGTTGCCGCTCACCGTCAACGGCAAGGTCGACCGGGCCCGGCTGCCCGAACCCGAGTACTTCCAGGAGGTGTACCGGGCACCCGGCACCGTGACCGAGCGGCTGGTCGCGCAGACCTTCGCCGAGGTGGTCGGGGTCGACAGCGAACAGGCCAGGATCGGGCTGGACACCGATTTCTTCGCCCTGGGCGGTAATTCGCTGATGGCGACCCGGCTGGCCGCTCGCATCGGCGCGGTGCTCGGTGTGCGGGTGCCGCTGGCGTCGATCTTCGAGGCACCGACCGTCGCCGGGCTCGCCGAACGGCTCGCGACCGCCGAGGAACGCGACGCCCGGCCGGTACCCACCCGCCGGGCCGGGAGCGGTCCCGCGCCGCTGTCGCTGGCGCAGCAGCGGATGTGGGTGCTCAACCGGCTGCAGCCGGACTCGTCGGCCTACCACGTCCCGGCCTTCATCCGGCTCTCCGGCGCCGTCGACCTGCCCGTGCTCGAGGCCGCGCTGCGGGATGTCCTGGGCCGCCACGACATCCTGCGCACCCGCTACCCCGAGCGCGACGGCGTCGCCGTGCAGGAAGTGCTCGCGCCCGGCGCCGTCGCCTACGACCTGACCCCCGTTCCCGTCGCCGCCGACCGCCTCGACGCCGAACTGACCGACTTCGTCAACGCCGCGTTCCGCGTCACCGACGAGGTGCCGTTGCGGGTCCGGCTTTTCCAGCCGGCCGGCTCCGGCACCGACTACCTGCTGGCGGTGGTGCTGCACCACATCGCCGCGGACGGTTTCTCCGTCGCGCCGATGACCAAGGACCTGATGCTGGCCTACACCAGCCGCCTCGCCGGAACCGAGCCGGACTGGGAGCCGCTGGCCATCCAGTACGCCGATTACAGCCAGTGGCAACGGGATTGGCTGGGCGACGTCGGCGACGCCGGCAGCGTCATGGCGCAGCAGCTCGCCTTCTGGACCGACGAACTCGCCGGCGCTCCAGAACAACTCGCGTTGCCGACCGACCGGCCCCGCCCGGTCCGTCGCGAGATGACCGGCAGTGCGGTCGAATTCGAGCTCGACGCCGACCTCACCGAACGGCTCAACGCGCTCGCCCGCCAGCAGGGCACCACCCTGTTCGGCATCGTGCACACCGCGTTCGCGGTGCTGCTGGGCAAGCTCTCCGGGCAGCGGGACATCACCATCGGTGTGCCCGTCGCCGGACGCGGTGATCGGGTGCTCGACGAACTGATCGGCATGTTCGTCAACACCGTCGTGCTGCGCACCGACATCGACCCGAAGGCCACCTTCACCGAACTGCTGCACCGGGTCCGCGACCGGGACCTGGCGGCCTTCGCCAACGGCGACGTTCCCTTCGAACGGGTCGTGGAGTCGGTGCTCGGCCCGCGCGGCCGGGCGAGCGGGGTGAGCCCGCTGTTCCAGGCGATGCTCACCTTCCAGAACATCCCCGACAGCGGCCTGGCCCTGCCCGGCGTGCGGGCCCAGGTGCTGGAGTACTTCCCCGCGGAAGCCAAGGTCGACCTGCACCTGACCGTGCTGCAGGACTACGACGCGCACGGCGCCGTGCGGCGGCTGCGGACCCACTGGTCCTACGCCACCGACATCTTCGACGCCGCCACCGTCGAACTGCTCGCGCAGCGGCTGCGGCAGATCCTGGCCACCGTCGCCGGTGACCCGGCCATGGCGATCCGCGCCATCGACGTCCGCACCGAGGACGAGCGCAACCGGCGCACGGTGCGGCCCGCCGCCGCGGAACGGCAGCCCGCGAACGGTATCCCGCTCGCCGAACTGCCCGGCCTGATCGCCGCGGCCGCCACCGCCGTCCCGGAGGCCGTCGCCTTCCAGCTCGGGGAACGGTCCGTCACCTATCGCGACCTCGCCACGAAGATCACCGCCACCGCCCGGGCCATGGGCGCGGCGGCGAAGCCCGAGGCCCTGGTCAATATCGCGCTGGCCGGGCTGGTCCCCGGCGTCATCTCCGCCCTCGGCGCCGGCGGTCTCACCCAAGCGTTGCGAACGCTCGCCACGGAAGCGCGCGCGCTGGCTCTCCGATCCGACAGCTCTACAGGAGGAAATCTCTGATGACGCACGCAGAGTCGACCGCAGTCCGCCGCCTCGGCAGCCCTGCTGTCCTGCGGAGTGCTTACGGCGCCGGAGATCTCCCGTTCCTGATCAGCACCGTCGCCGACCTGGACCCGGACCGGATCGCGGTGCGCGACGGTGAGCTCACCGTCAGCTACGGCGCGCTGGCGCTCGAGGTCGACGCGCTGGCGATCGCCATGGACGGTGTGCTGGAGGCCGAGGCGCTGGTGCAGGTCGTCGTCTCCAGCCAGCTGCCGAGCCTGCTGGAGGGCCGCGACGGCGCGCTGGCCGAGGTGCTCGACGAACTGCTCGAGGACTGCCTGGACGCGGCCGGTGGCGTGCTGTCGCCGCGGCTGTCCCCGATCGAGACCCTGACCTCGCTGTTCGAAGAGCAGGTGCGCCGCACCCCGGACGCGATCGCCCTGCAGTTCGGGTCCGAGGAGCTGACCTACGCCGAATTCTTCGCCCGGGTGAGCACGCTCGCGAACCGGCTCGTGGAATCCGGTGTCGGCCCGGACGTCATGGTCGCGCTGTCGGTGCGACGGTCGGTGGAACTGCTGGTCGGCATGTACGCCGTCCTCGCGGCCGGTGGCGCGTACGTGCCGCTGGACCCGGAGCACCCGGCCGACCGCATCGCGTACGTGCTCGATGTCGCGGCCCCGGCGCTGGTGCTGACCACCACCGCCGACCGCCCCGAGACCCCGGCGGGTGTCCCGGTGCTGTGCATCGACGAGTTCGAGCGCACCGTGACCGGCCCGGCGTCTTCCGCGCCGAGCTCGAATCCCGAACTGCCGCAGCCGATGTCGGACAACATCGCCTACGTCATCTTCACCTCCGGATCGACCGGCCGGCCCAAGGGTGTCGCGGTGTCGCACCGGTCGGTGATCGCCAACCTGCGCTGGCGGCAGCGGATGACCCCGCTGACCGCCGCCGACGCCGTGCTGCAGAAGACACCGTTCACCTTCGACGTGTCGGTCTGGGAGTTCTTCTGGCCCCTGCAGGTCGGCGCCCGCCTGGTGATCGCCGCACCCGACGGCCACCGCGACCCCGCCTACCTGCTCCACGCCATCGCGGCCCACGACATCACCGTCGCCCACTTCGTGCCCTCCATGCTGTCGGTGTTCGTCGCCGAGGCCGCGGCGGCCGGAACGGTGCCGGATTCGTTGCGCGCGGTGATGTCCTCCGGCGAGGCACTCCCGCCGGCGACGGCGGCGGCGTTCCGCGATGTCAGCGGCGCCGCGCTGATCAACCTTTACGGTCCGACCGAGGCCGCCATCGACGTGACCGTGCACGAGGTCACCGCCGACGACCTGGTCACCGTTCCGATCGGGTCGGCCGCCGACGACACCGATCTCCTAGTCCTCGACGACAACCTGCGCCCGGTCCCGGAAGGAGTCGTCGGCGAGCTGTACCTCGCCGGCGTCCAGCTGGCCCGCGGCTACACAGGACGGCCCGCGCTGACCGCGGACCGGTTCGTCGCGAACCCCGAGGGTGCCCCAGGTGACCGGATGTACCGGACCGGTGACCTGGTGCGTTGGCTGCCGTCGCGCGACGGCGGCCTGCCCGAGCTCGAGTACCTGGGCCGCAGCGACTTCCAGGTGAAGTTGCGCGGTCTGCGGATCGAGTTGGGGGACGTGGAAGCAGCTCTGCTGCACCACGATTCCGTCGCCCAAGCCGTCGTGGTGCTGTACCACCACGCCGGTGGCGACCACCTGGTCGGCTACGTGGTCGCGGCGAACGGCCACGTAGTCGACCCCTCCTCCGTGCTCGCGGGTGCCCGCACCCAGCTGCCCGAGTACATGGTGCCGTCGGTCCTGACGGTGCTGGACGAGATGCCGGTCAACGCCAACGGCAAGCTCGACCGCAAGGCGCTGCCGGACCCGGTCTTCGATTCCGGTACCACGGAATACCGTGCGCCCGCCACCCCGGCGGAGCAGGCCGTGGCGCGGATCTTCGCCGATCTGCTGGGCGCCGAGCGGGTCGGCGCCGACGACGACTTCTTCGCGCTCGGCGGCAACTCGCTGATCGCGACCCGGGCCATCGCGCAGATCACCGCGGCCCTGGGTATTTCGCTCGACGTCCGCGACTTCTTCGAGCTGCCCACCGCCGCCGGGGTGGCCCGGCTCGCCGCGGCCGCCGGCGAACCGGCCGTCCCGCGCCCGGCGCTGGTCGCCGGTGAGCGCCCGGCTGTGCTGCCGCTCTCGCCCGCCCAGCAGCGCATGTGGTTCCTCAACCGCCTGGCCTGCGACGAATCCGGCAGTCCCGCGGCGATTGCCGCCGGTGCCGACCCGTCCGCCGTGGACAACATCGTGCACGCGCTGCGGCTGACCGGTGTACTGGACGTCCCGGCCCTGGCCGCCGCGATCGCCGACGTCGTCGACCGCCACGAGGTCCTGCGCACCCACTACCCGCTCACCGCCACCGGCCCGGTCCAGGTCGTCGATCCGGTCGTGACCGTCTGCACCGCAACGACTCCCGACGGCGGCCCGGCCTACGACCTGTCCGTGACCGACGCCGCCCCCGCCGACGTCGAGGCCGCCGTCCGCGCCTTCGCCGGTCGCGGTTTCGACGTCGCCGCCGAGGTGCCGCTGCGCGCCCGTCTCCTGCGCCTGAGTGGCGAAACCGACTCTGACGCAGTCGAATCCGCTGACCCGGCGGTCGCCGCGTACGTTCTCGTGCTCTCCGTCCACCACATCGCCGCGGACGGCGTCTCCATGCTGCCGCTGACCCGGGATCTGGTGGCCGCCTACGCGGCCCGTGCCGCCGGGTCCGCCCCGCAGTGGGCCCCGCTGCCGATCCAGTACGCCGACTACGCCCTGTGGCAGCACCGGATCCTGGGCGCGGAGTCCGACCCGGAATCGATTGCCGCACAGCAGCTCTCGTTCTGGACCGAGGAATTGCGCGAACTGCCCGCCCAGATCGACCTGCCGGCCGACCGGCCGCGCCCGGCCGAGTCCAGCTACCTGGGTGCCGCCGTCACCCTCGAAGTGGACGCCGAGCTGCGCGCCGCCGTGGAGCGAATCGCCCAGCAGGGCAAGGCCACTCCGTTCATGGTGCTGCACGCCACCCTCGCGGTGCTGCTGGCGCGCATGTCCGGCACCGCCGATATCGCCATCGGCACCCCCGTCGCCGGCCGTGGTGACGCCGCCCTGGACGAGCTGGTCGGCATGTTCGTCAACACCCTGGTGCTGCGCACCGGCGTCGAACCCGCCGACACCTTCAGCGAACTGCTCGCCGGAGTCCGCGACCGCGACATCCGTGCCTTCGCCCAGCGGGACGTCTCCTTCGAACGCCTGGTCGAGGTGCTCAACCCGCCGCGCGCCCGCAACCGGCACCCGCTGTTCCAGGTCGCGCTGTTCATGCAGAACATCGGTGCCACCCGGCTCGAGCTGCCCGGCCTGGCCGCCGAGTCGCTGGCACTGGACCCCGGCTTCGCCAAGTTCGACCTGCAGCTGATCGTCACCGACACCGACGCCGCCGGCTACCGCCTCGAATTCACCTACGCCACCGACCTTTTCGAGGCCGACACGGTGCGCGAGCTGGGCGCCAAGTACCTCCGCCTGCTCGCCGCGTTCACCGACGGCACCGATCCCGTCGTCGGCGACGTCGCACTGCTCGACGGCAGCGAACTGGACTACGTCACCCAGAGCTGGAACGCCACCGGCGCGCGGGTGCACGAGCAGTACCTGCACCAGGGCTTCGACGCCCAGGCGGCGCGGACCCCGCGGCGCACCGCGCTGGTCAGTGACGAGACCGGCGCCGAACTCACCTATGCCGAACTGTCGGAACAGGTCTCGCGCCTGGCCCGATACCTGATCGAGCGCGGTGTCGGCCCGGAATCGCTCGTCGGGCTCGCCATGCCGCGCTCGATCGAGCAGGTGATCGCCATGTACGCGGTCCTGCGCGCCGGCGGCGCCTTCGTCCCGCTGGACCCCTCGCACCCCGCCGACCGGATCGGCCACATCCTCGACACCGCCCGCCCGGTGCTCGTATTGACCACCACCACAGTCGGTTTCGCGGCACCAGTCGGCGCCGCGGCGCCCGTGCAGTGCATCGACGAACTCGACCTCACCGGCTATGCCGCGGGCCCGGTCCACGACCGGGAGCGCACCACCGCGCTGCTGCCCGAGCACCCGGCCTACGTGCTGTTCACCTCCGGCTCCACCGGCAAGCCCAAGGGTGTGTCGGTGACCCACCGCGCGATCGCCAACCACCTGGTGTTCATGGCCGCCGAGTACCCGATGGCGGCCGTGGACCGCTACCTGATGAAGACCGTCGCCACCTTCGACGTGTCCATGTGGGGCTACTTCCTGCCGCTGCGGGCCGGCGCCGCGATGGTGCTCGCCGTCCCGGACGGCCACCGCGACCCGCGCTACCTGGCCGAGGCCGTGGCGCGGCAGCAGATCACGATCACCGACTTCGTGCCGTCGGTGCTGTCGGTGTTCGCCACCTACGCCACCGCCGACGAACTCGCCACGCTGCGTGAGGTTTTCGTCATCGGTGAGGCGCTGCCCGCCGAGACCGTCGCCGCCTTCGCTGCCGTCTCCGATGCCGACCTGCACAACCTCTACGGTCCCACCGAGGCCGCGGTGGCCGTCACCTACGTGACCGTCACCGGCCGCGATACGGTCACCATCGGTGAACCGGAGTGGAACACCCAGGCGTACGTGCTGGATTCGCGCCTGCACCCCACCCCGATCGGGGTGCCGGGTGAGCTCTACCTCGCCGGTGTGCAGCTGGCCCGGGGCTACCAGCAGCGCCCCGACATCACCGCCGACCGCTTCGTGGCCAACCCGTTCACCCCCGGTACCCGCATGTACCGCACCGGTGACCTGGTGCGCTGGACCGCGGAAGGGGAACTCGACTACCTCGAGCGCGTCGACTTCCAGGTGAAGTTCCGTGGTCAGCGCATCGAGCTCGGCGAGATCGAGACCGCGCTGCTCGCGGCTCCCGAGGTCGCGCAGGCCGCGGTCACGGTGAACTCCGCGCCGACCGGCGACTACCTGGCCGGTTACGTCGTGGCCACTCCGGGAACGACTTTCGACGCCGAACAGGTGCGCGTGGGCTTGTCCAGCCGACTACCCGGCTACATGGTCCCGACCGTGCTGGTCGAGCTCGATGCCATGCCGCTCAACACCAGCGGAAAGCTCGACCGCAAGGCACTGCCCGAGCCGAACCTGCAGGCGCGCCGGTTCCGCGCGCCCAGCGACCCGGTGCAGCGCGCGGTGGCCGACGTTTTCGCCGAGGTGCTACAGGTCGAGCGGGTCGGCCTGGGCGACGACTTCTTCGCGCTCGGCGGCAACTCGTTGATCGCCACGCAGGTCGCCGCCCGGCTGCGCGCCGCTCTCGGCACCGACGTCTCGGTGCGCCTGCTGTTCGAGGTGTCCACGGTGGAGGCGCTCGCGGCTCGCCTGGCCGCCTCGTCCGGCGGGACGCTGCGCCCGGCGCTGGTCGCACGCACCCGCGCCGAATTCGAGCCGCTGTCCTACGCGCAGCAGCGCATGTGGTTCCTCAACCGCTTCGACCCGTCCTCCGCGGCCTACAACCTGCCGCTGGTCATCCGCCTGACCGGCCGATTGGACGCGGCCGCACTGCAATCCGCCGTCCGCGACGTGATCGACCGGCACGAGCCGCTGCGCACCCGCTATCCCGAGCTGGACGGCACCGCCGTCCAGGAGGTACTGCCCGCGAGCGCGGTCGCGGTCGAGCTGTCCCCCCGCGACGTCACCGACGCCCACGCCGAGATCGTCGAGTTCGTCGGCGCGGGCTTCGATGTGGTCGAGCAGGTTCCGTTGCGCGCCGAGCTGTTCCGCATCGCTGCCGACGAACACATCCTCGCCGTGGTCGTGCACCACATCGCCGCCGACGCCTTCTCCATGGGCCCGCTGGCTCGCGACGTGGTGGCCGCCTACACCGCCCGCACCCACGGCAGCGCCCCCGGCTGGGCGCCGCTGCCGGTGCAGTACGCCGACTTCGCCGCCTGGCAGCGCGAGGTGCTGGGCAGCGAGCAGGACCCGGAATCGCTGTTCGCCCAGCAGATTTCGTACTGGCAGCAGGTTCTCGACGGCGCGCCCGACGAGGTCACCCTCCCGGCCGACCGGCCGCGTCCGGCCGTCGCCTCGATGCGCGGTGCGAGCGTGCGCGCCGAGCTTCCGGCCGAACTGATCACCGCGCTCGACACGGTGGGCCGCGACCGCAACGCCTCGCTGTTCATGGTCGTCCACAGCGCGCTCGCGGTGCTGATCAACCGTCTCGGCGGCGG
This sequence comes from Nocardia stercoris, assembly GCF_003696265.1. Classification (GTDB taxonomy): domain Bacteria; phylum Actinomycetota; class Actinomycetes; order Mycobacteriales; family Mycobacteriaceae; genus Nocardia; species Nocardia stercoris. The sequence continues at coordinate 241,632 of NZ_RFFH01000008.1, forward strand.
CGCGGACGTCACGATCGGCTCGCCGATCGCGGGCCGTGGCGAGGCCGCGCTCGACGACCTCGTCGGCATGTTCGTCAACACTCTGGTGTTGCGCACCGGCATCGAGGCCGCGGAACCGTTCGGGTCCCTGGTGGCCCGGGTCCGCGAAATGGATCTGGGTGCCTTCGCGCACGCCGACGTTCCCTTCGAGCGCCTGGTCGAAATCCTGGCCCCCGAGCGCTCGCAGGCCCGCAACGCGCTGTTCCAGGTGGGGCTGGCCTTCCAGAACCTGGAGCAGACCGGCATCGACCTGCCCGGCCTGACCGTCGCCGCACTCGACACGGTCGGCGACAACGTCGCTCGATTCGACCTGCAGTTCTCCTTCACTCATGCCCCCGACGGGGGCATGACGCTGACCGTCGGTTACGCCACTGACCTGTTCGACGAGCACACCGCGCAGGGGTTCGCCGCCCGCTTGGTGCGAGTCCTCGAAGCGGTCGCGGCCGAACCGTCGATCCCGGTGCGCGCCATCGAGATTCTCGACCCGGCGGAACGGGTCGAGCTGACCACCCGGTTCGGTCGTCCGCCGGCTCCCGCACAGCTCCTGCCGGACATGCTGGCCCACGCCGCCGGGATCGACCCGCAGGCGCCCGCCGTGGTCTACCAGGGCCGCACCACCACCTACGGCGACCTCGATACCCGATCGAACCGGCTGGCGCGCAAGCTGATCGAGCTGGGTGCCGAAGCCGAAGAGCTGATCGTGGTGGCGATCCCGCGCTCGGACGAGTCGTATTTCGCCGAGTGGTCGGTCACCAAGTCCGGTGCGGCCTTCGTGCCGGTCGATCCGGCCTACCCGGACGACCGGATCGCCCACATGGTCACCGATTCCGGTGCACGCGTGGGTCTCACGGTCGCGGCGGTGCGCGCGGGCCTGCCCGAGTCGGTGCACTGGCTCGTGCTCGACGACCTCGACCTGTCCGGCTACTCGGCCGATCCGGTGACCCAGGCCGACCGGGTGCGCCCGCTCCTGCCCGAGCACCCCGCCTACGTCATCTACACCTCCGGTTCCACCGGTGTGCCCAAGGGCGTCGTGGTCTCCCATGTCGGCCTGGCGAACTTCTGCGCCGAGATGATCACCCGCTTCGACGTCGACTCCGACACGCGGGCACTGCATTTCGCGTCGCCGAGTTTCGACGTGTCGATCCTGGAGATGCTGCTGGCCATCGGTGCCGGCGGCACGCTCGTGGTGTGCCCGGTCGGTGTCTACGGTGGCGCCGAGCTGGCGGAGCTGATCCGGTCCGAGCGGGTCACCCACATGTCGGCCATCTCGTCGGTGCTGGCGTCCATGGAGCCCGCCGACCTGGGCGGCGTCGGCGTCATGATCATCGGCGGTGAGGCGGTTCCCGCCGAACTGGTGACGAAGTTCGGTGCGCCGGAACAGAGTTCGGCGCCGAAGGGTCGCCGGTTCTTCAACGGTTACGGACCGACCGAGACCACGGTCATCTCCAACTACAGTGACCCGCTGCGGCCCGGCGACCGGGTGACCATCGGTGGCCCGATCCAGGGTGCGCAGGCCCTGATCCTCGACGACCGGCTCCGGCCGGTCCCGGTCGGGGTTCCGGGTGAGCTGTACCTGTCCGGCATCCTGCTGGCCCGCGGTTACCACCGTCGGCCGGGCCTGACCGCCGAGCGTTTCGTGGCCAACCCCTACCTGCCCGGCGAGCGGATGTACCGCACCGGTGACGTGGTGCGCTGGACCGCCGACGCCGACATCGAGTACGTCGGCCGCTCCGACTTCCAGGTCAAGGTGCGTGGCCACCGGATCGAGCTCGGCGAGATCGATTCCGCGCTCGTCGCGCACGAGGCCGTCGACTTCGCGGTGACCGTCGGCCACCGCGACGGCACCGGGCTGACCTCGCTGGCCTCCTACGTCAAGCCGGTGCCCGGCGCCACGATCGACGTGGCCGCCCTGGCCGCGTTCGTCGGACAGCGCCTGCCCGCCTACATGGTGCCGCCGTCGATCACGGTGCTGGACAAGATCCCGCTGACCCCGGTCGGCAAGCTGGACCGCAAGGCCCTGCCCGAGCCCGCGCCGGCCGTCGTGGCCGCGTTCCGTGCCCCGCTGGCGACCGTGCAGCTCACTGTCGCCGGCGTGTTCGCCGACGTCCTGGGTATCGACAAGGTCGGACTGGACGACGACTTCTTCGCGCTCGGCGGTAACTCGCTGATCGTGACCCGCCTGGTCTCGCGGCTGGGCGCGGCGCTGGACCTCCGCATTCCGGTGCGCGCGGTGTTCGAGGCGCCGACCGTGGAAGCCCTTGCGGCCCACTTGGATTCGATGCGGACTGCGGCGCTGCCGCCGCTGGTCGCGCAGGATCGCAGCGGCTCGATTCCGCTCACCTACGCCCAGCAGCGCATGTGGTTCCTCAACCGCTTCGACGACGGCCGCGGCTACGTGGTGCCGGTGGCGCTGCGCCTGACCGGCGACCTGGACGTGGCCGCGCTGCACGCGGCCATCGCCGACCTGGTCGAACGCCACGAGACGCTGCGCACCGTCTACCCGGAGCACGACGGTCAGCCGGTGCAGGTCGTCCTGCCCGCGAGTCCGATCGAAGCGGCCGTCGAGACGGTCACCGCGGACCGCCTGCCCGAGCTCGTGACGGAACTGTCCGCCACCACCTTCGACGTGACCGCCGAAGTCCCGGTGCGGGCCCGCCTGTTCCGGCTCGACGGCACCGACGAACACATCCTGTTGTTCGTGGTGCATCACATCGCCACCGACGGCTGGTCGCTGCTGCCACTGACCCGTGACCTGATAACCGCCTATGTGGCGCGAAGTGCCGGTCTCGCACCGGAATTCACCGCGCTGCCGGTGCAGTACGCGGACTTCGCGCTCTGGCAGCGCGCCGCCCTCGGTGCCGCGACGGACGAAACCTCGGTCATGGCGGAGCAATTGGCGTTCTGGCGCAGCACGCTGGCCGGTGTGCCCGAGGTGCTCACCCTGCCCTCCGACCGGCCGCGCCCCGCCGTCGCGAGCTACCGGTCCGGCACCGTCACCGGCCGCCTGGACGCCGAACTACATGCCGCCGTCGTGGAATTCGCGGCCGCACACCGGGTCACCCCGTTCATGGTGCTGCACGCGGTCCTGGCTGTGCTGCTGTCGCGACTGTCGGGCACCGAGGACATCGTGATCGGTACCCCGGTCGCCGGCCGCGGTGACGCCGCGCTCGACGACCTGGTCGGCATGTTCGTCAACACCCTGGTGCTGCGCACCGGAATTCGCGCCGACGACACCCTCGAGGAGGTCCTGGCCACGGTCCGCGCCACCGACCTGGCCGCCTTCGACCACACCGTCGTCCCGTTCGAGTCCGTCGTCGAAGCCGTGAACCCGGTTCGCTCGCAGGCGCATTCGCCGCTGTACCAGGTCGGCTTCACGCTGCAGAACCTGGCGCGGACCGAACTCGAGCTGCCCGGCCTCACCGTGACCGCACTCGACGCGGCAGGTCAGCCGATCGCCTTCGACCTCGACTGGACATTACAGGACACCCATGTCGACGGTGCCCCGGCCGGAATCGAGGTGGAACTGCAGTTCGCGCTCGACCTGTTCGACGCCGACACCGCCGCGGGTTTCCTGACCCGCTACGAGCGGGTGCTGCGGGCCTTGCTGGCCGACCCGGCGGCCGCCGCCGGTGACGTCGACCTGCTGGCCCCGGCCGAGCGCGCCGAACTGCTGGGCGACGCCACCGCCACCGCGCACGCGCTGCCGGAGGAGACCCTGGCCGGGCTGCTCGACCGCCGTGCCGCCGCCGACCCGGACGGGATCGCGGCCCGCGTGGACGAGCGGACCGTCACCTGGTCGCAGCTCGCCGCGCGCGCGAACCGCCTGGGCCGTAGCCTGATCGAACAGGGCGTGGGCCCCGACACCGTCGTCGGGGTCACCGCGGTCCGGTCGATCGAACTGCTGGTCGCGCTGCACGGGATCGCCGCCGCCGGTGCCGCCTACCTGCCGCTGGACCCCGAACACCCGGCCGACCGCATCGCCTACGCGCTGAACACCGCCGGTGCCCGCCTCGTGCTGGCGGTCACCGGGACCAACCTGCGGGTGCCGGCGGCGGTCCGGACCGTCGACATCGCCGCCACCCAGCGCTCGCTGTCGGCCGAGCCGATCACCGACGCCGACCGGGTCACCGCACTGCACCCGGACCACCTCGCCTACGTGCTGTTCACCTCCGGATCCACCGGTCTGCCCAAGGGCGTCGGCACCAGCCACCGCGCGATCGTCAACCAGCTGCGCTGGCTGGAGAGCCGCTACGAGGTCACCGCCGCCGACCGGATCATGCAGCGCGCGCCGCTGACCTTCGACGTGTCGGTGTGGGAGTTGTTCCTGCCCGCCCTGGTCGGCGCGCCGCTGGTGCTGCTGCGGCCGGGCGGCCACCTGGACCTGCCGTATCTGGCCCGCACCATGCGGGAGCAGGGCATCACGGTCACCGAGAACGTGCCGTCGGTGCTGGCGGCGCTGATCGCCGAGGGTGAGGGTTCGGCACTGGCCGGGCTACGGCACCTGCACACCGGTGGTGAGGCGCTGTCGCTGGAACTACTCGCCGAACTGCGCGAGCACGTCGGCGGCCTGGTACACAACACCTACGGCCCGACCGAGGCCGCGATTTCCACGGTCTTCCACGAATTCGGCACGGAGCTACCCGAATTCGAGGTTCCGATCGGCCGGCCGGGCTGGAACACCCGCGCCTACGTCCTCGACGAGCGGCTGCAGCCGGTCCCGGCGGGGGTGGCCGGTGAGCTGTACCTGGCCGGTGTCCAGCTGGCCCGCGGCTACATCGGGCGCGCGCCGCTGACCTCGGAGCGGTTCGTCGCCGACCCGTTCGTGGCCGGTGAGCGGATGTACCGCACCGGCGACCTGGTCCGCCGCAACCGCGACGGTGACCTGGTGTACCTGGGCCGCAACGACTTCCAGGTGAAGCTGCGCGGCAACCGGATCGAGCTGGGTGAGATCGAAGCCGCCCTGGAGTCGGCTTCCGGTGTGGCGCAGGCGATCGTGCTGGCCGCCACCGACGCCGCGGGCACCGACTGCCTGGTCGGGTACGTGGCCGGTGCCGGTGGCGCCGTGTCGGCCGACGCCGTGCTCGCGCACGTGCGGGACCGCCTGCCCGCCTACATGGTGCCCGCGCACCTGGTGGTGCTCGACGAGATGCCGCGCACCTCTGTCGGCAAGCTCGACCGCAAGGCCCTGCCCAGCATCGAGTTCACCGCTGCCGCAACCACGTTCCGGGCGCCCGCCGAGGGCACCGAGGCCGTGATCGCGCAGCTGGTCGCCGACCTGGTCGGCGCCGACCGGATCGGCGCCGACGACGACTTCTTCGCCGTGGGCGGCAACTCGCTGCTGGCCATGCGGCTGGTCGCCCGGGTGAACGCCGCTTTCGGCTCGGCGCTGACGGTCCGCGAGATCTTCCTCGCGCCGACGGTGGCCGAACTGGCGGTCCGGGTGCACGGTTCGACGGTGGCGCTGCCGGCGCTGCAGGCCGGCCCGCGCCCGGAGCGAATCCCGTTGTCCCCGGCCCAGACCCGGATGTGGGTGCTCAACCGCATCGCGCCGGAATCGGGTGCCTACAACATGCCTGCTGTCGTGCGGCTGCTCGGCGACCTGGACCCGGCCGCGCTGCAGGCCGCCTTCGACGACGTGCTGGCCCGCCACGAGGTCCTGCGCACCGTCTACCCGGTCGACGAGCGCGGCGAGGGCTGTCAGCGGATTCTGCCCGAGTCCACGACCCTGGAACTGGCGGTCGAGAGCCTGGTCGGCGCCGAACCGGACCGGGTGCTGGAGCGGATCACCGCCTTCGCCGGTGCCGGATTCGACCTGACCCACGAACTTCCGGTGCGGGCCTTGGTGATTCGCGAATCGGAGACCAGCTGGGTGCTGGTCGCCGTGCTGCACCACATCGCCGGTGACGGTGACTCCGACGCGCCGCTGCTGCGCGACCTGATCGCCGCCTACCTGGCCCGCAGCGCGGGCGAGGCCCCGGCCTGGGCGCCGCTGCCGGTGCAGTACGCGGACTACGCGCTGTGGCAGCAGCGGGTACTGGCCGAGATCGGTGCCGGCGAGATCGAGTACTGGCGGACCGTGCTGGCCGGTGCGCCCGACGAGCTGCCGCTGCCCACGGACCGGCCGCGCCCGGCCGAACCCTCCGGCCGCGCGGCCACCGTGTCCGCCCGGATCGGCAGCACCACCGCCGCGAACCTGCGCGCGGTTGCCAAGCGGCACAACACGACTCCGTTCATGGTGGTGCACGCCGCGCTGGCCGCGCTGCTCGGCCGGCTCTCCGGCACCGAGGACGTGGTGATCGGTACGCCGGTCGCCGGCCGCGGTGAACCCGTACTGGACGACATGATCGGCATGTTCGTCAACACGCTGGCGTTGCGGACCCAGCCCGAATCCGGCCGCACCTTCGCCGAGCTGCTCGCGCAGACCCGCGCGGTGGACACGGCCGCCTTCGCGCACGCGACCGTGCCGTTCGAGCAGATCGTCGCCGAGCTGGGCATCGAGACCGAGCAGAACCGCAACCCGCTGTTCTCGGTCGCGCTCAACTACCTGCCGCTGGAAGACGGTTCGCACGGCGTACCCGGCCTGGTGCTGGAGGCGATCGAACTCGCCGAGACGGTGGCGAAGTTCGACCTCACCTTCGGGGTGGGTGCCGAACTCGACGTCGACGGGCACCTGCCGATCGAACTGGTCTACGCCGTCGACCTGTTCGACGAGCAGAGCGCGGCCACCCTGCTGCGGCGGTTCAGCCGCGTGCTGGGCGCGGTCCTCGCCGACCCGGAGGTGCGGATCGGTGACATCGACCTGCTCACCCCGATCGAGCACACCGAATCGGTCACCCGCTCCGGCGGTCCCGCGCTCGCGGCACGCACCCTGCCCGAGCTGATCCGGGCGGCCGTGACCGGCAACCCCGACGGCCCGGCGCTGATCCTGGGCTCCCGGCAGCTGAGCTACCGCGAGGTCGACGCGGCGTCGACCCGGCTGGCGCGGCTGCTGATCGCCCGCGGTATCGGTGCCGAAGACGTTGTGGCCGTGTCGATCCCGCGCTCGTTCGAGTCGATGATCGCGTTCTGGGCGGTCGCCAAGACCGGTGCGGTGTTCCTGCCGGTCGACCCCACCTACCCGGCCGACCGCATCCAGCACATGCTCACCGATTCCGCCGCGGCGGTCGGTATCACCGTGGCGGCCAGCGCCGCCGGCCTGCCCGGTGACGTGGCATGGCTGGTCGTCGACGGCGCGGCAGAGTCGGCGCTGATCACCACCCAGGACCCGGCGCCGCTGACCGACGCCGACCTGGTGCGCCCGGTGCGCGTCGCCAACCCGGTGTGGCTGGTCTACACCTCCGGTTCCACCGGTCTGCCCAAGGGCGCCGCGGTGACGCACAGCGGGTTGACCGCGGTGACCGGTGCGCTGCGCAACCGGACCCCGATCACCGCGGCAGACCGGGTCCTGCACCGGTCCTCGCCGAGTTTCGACGCGGCCATGCTGGAGCTGTTGTGGGCTTTGGCGGCCGGTGCCGCGACGGTGATCGTCCCGCCCGACGTCTTCGGTGGGGACGAGCTGACCGCGGTCGTCGAGGCCGGTGGGGCCACCCACACCTTCATGACCCCGTCGGTGCTGCAGACCATGGACCCGGCTCGGATGCCGACGGTGAAATTCCTGCAGATCGGTGGCGAGGGCTTCGGCCTGGACCTGGTCGAGCGCTGGGACATCGGTGGCCGCACGGTCCACAACGGCTACGGCCCGACCGAGACGACGATCGTCGCCACGGTCAGTGCGCCGCTGCACGCGGACCAGCGGCTGGTGCTGGGTCCCCTGGCACCGGGCGTGTCCGGCATGGTGCTCGACGAGCGGCTGCGGCCGGTCCCCGACGGTGTCTCCGGTGAGCTGTATCTGGCCGGTCCGGGCCTGGGTCGCGGCTACCACGACCGGTTCTCGCTCACCGCCGAACGTTTCGTGGCACACCCGTACCTGGCCGGTCAGCGCATGTACCGCACCGGTGACGTGGCCCGCTGGGTGCGCAGCGCACAGGGCACCGTCCTCGAGTACCAGGGCCGCTCCGACGACCAGGTCAAGGTCCGCGGCCTGCGGATCGAACTCGGTGAGATCGACGCGGTGCTGACCGCGCACGACGACGTCGCCACCGCGGTGACGCTCGGCTGGACGACCTCGTCCGGCGACACCGCCCTCGTGTCCTACGTCGTCCCCGCGGCCGGCCACGTCGTCGATCCCGAGCAGCTGCGGGCGTTCGCCGGCCGCTCGCTCATCTCCTATATGGTTCCCGCCTCGATCATGGTGATCGACGCGTTGCCGTTGACTCCGGTCGGCAAGCTGGACCGTCGGGCACTGCCCGAGCCGGTGTTCCGGGTCGCCGAGTTCCGGGCGCCGGTCTCGGCGACCGAGATCGGTGTCGCGGAAATCGTCGCCGAGGTGCTCGAGCTCGAGCGCGCCGGTCTGGACGACGACTTCTTCGCCCTCGGCGGTAACTCGCTGAGCGCTGTGCGCCTGGCCGCACGGCTGGCAGCCCGGTTCGATGCCGAGGTGACCGTGCGTGCGGTGTTCTCGCACCCGACGGTGGCCGACCTCGCCGCCGCACTGGACGCGACCGCGCCGCAGCGGGAATCCGTGGCCCTGGTGCCGCGCACCGGGACGGGCCCGGTGCCGCTGTCGCTGGCGCAGCAGCGCCTGTGGTTCCTCAACCGGTTCGACCGCGAATCCGCGGTCTACAACGTGCCGATGGCGCTGCGGCTGTCCGGCGCGCTGGACGTCGCGGCCATGACCGCGGCGATCGCGGACGTGGTGGCGCGGCACGAGGTGTTGCGCACCGTGTACCCGATGACCGAATCCGGTCCGGTGCAGGTGATCCGGTCGCTCGACGAGGTGACGCTGCCGCGGCTGTCGGTCGTGGAGGTGCCCGCGGCCGAACTGGTCTCGACGGTGTCGGCCTTCGGTTCGACCGGATTCGATGTGACCGGGCAGATTCCGCTGCGGGTGGCGCTGTACGCGCCGGCCGGTGTGCCGGACGAGTACGTGCTCATCGTGGTCGCGCACCACATCGCCGTCGACGGTGTGTCGCTGGCGCCGCTGGCCGCGGATGTGATGGCGGCCTATGTCGCGCGCTCGCACGGCCGGACGCCGGAGTGGGCGCCGTTGCCGGTGCAATACGCGGATTACGCGCTGTGGCAGCGGGAGCGGCTGGGCGCGGAGTCCGACCCGGACTCGCTGGTGTCGCGCCAGCTCGGGTTCTGGACGCGGGCCCTCGCCGGGCTGCCGGATCAGCTGGAGCTGCCGACCGACCGGTCGCGGCCCGCGGTGATCTCGCCGGCGGGCAGCCGGGTCCCGGTCACTGTCGACGCCGAATTGCACGCGCGCCTGGCCGAATTGGCCCGCACGAACGGCGTGACCCTGTTCATGGTGGTGCACGCGGCTTTCGCGGCCCTGCTGGCCCGCCTGTCCGGCGGTACCGACATCGCGGTTGGTACGCCGGTGGCCGGTCGCGGTGTCGCCGAGCTCGACCGGTTGGTCGGTACCTTCGTCAACACGCTGGTGCTGCGGACCGAGGTCGATCCGGCCGCCGGTTTCGACGCACTGCTGCGCCGGGTGCGCGATGCCGATCTGGCGGCGCTGTCCCACCAGGACGTGCCGTTCGAGCGGCTGGTCGAGGTGCTCAACCCGGTGCGTTCCACCGCGCGGCACCCGCTGTTCCAGGTCGGCTTCTCGTTCAACAACATGGCCGAGCACCGCTTCGAACTGCCCGGCCTGACCGTGGCCGAGGCCGAATTCGACAGCCGGGTCTCGATGTTCGACCTGCATCTGGTGCTGGCCGACGGATACGCCGATTCCGGTGCGCCGCGCGGCATCAGCGGTGAGCTGACCTTCGCCACCGCGCTGTTCGACGAGTCGACGGCCGCCCGGTTCGCGGCCATGTTCGAACGCCTGCTCACGGCGATCGTCGCCGCGCCGACCGCGCCGGTCGGTGATCTGGCCCTGCTGGACGCGGCCGAGCGCGACGCGGTCGTGGTGCGGCGCAACGACACCGGGCATCCGGTGGACGGTGCGGCGACCCTGTCCGCGCTGCTGACCGAGCGGCTGGCGGCCGATCCGGCGGCGGTGGCGCTGGTGACCGCGGACGGCGTCGAGATCTCCTTCGCCGAACTCGCCGCGCGGGTGCACCGGCTGGCCCGGCACCTGATCGGCCTCGGTGTGGGTCCGGAATCCCGTGTTGCGCTGATGCTTCCGCGCTCGGTCGAACTCGTGGTCGCGATGTACGCGGTGACCGCCGCCGGCGGCGCCTACGTCGTGGTGGACCCGAACGGTGCCGCCGAACGGGCCGCCTACGTGCTCGCCACCGCGAAGCCGGTGTGCGTGCTGGCCGACGCTCCCACGGCCGCGCGGCTCCCGGCGGACGCCGGCGTGGCGCCGGTGCTGGTGGTCGACACGCTCGACCTGTCGGATGTCTCGGCCGCCGCGGTGACCGATGCGGATCGCCGTGCGCCCGTTCGTGCTTCGAACACCGCGTACGTGCTGTTCACCTCCGGCTCGACCGGCCGCCCCAAGGGCGTCGCGGTGCCGCACGGTGCGGTGGTCAACCAGTTGCGTTGGCAGACCGCTGAATTCGGTTTGACCGGCGACGACGTAGTCGCGCTCAAGACCCCCGCGACGTTCGACGTGTCGGTGGGCGAGTTCTGGGCGCCCGTGGCGTCCGGCGCCCGCCTGGTGATCGCGGCCGACGACGGTCACCGCGACCCGGTCTACCTCAACGAGCTGATCGCCCGTCACCGCGTCACCGTGCTGAACGTGGTGCCCTCGATGCTGGACGCACTGCTCGCCGAATCCGGTGGCGCACTAACTGATTCGCTGCGCTGGGTGGTGGCTGCCGGTGAGGCGCTGCCGGCCGCGGCCGCGCAGCGGTTCCGCCGCCACAACACCGCCGCGCTGGTCAACGCCTACGGCCCGACCGAGGCCGCGGTGTATGTGACCAGTCACGCTGTCACCGACGCCGACCAGGTGTCGATGCCGATCGGTGTGCCGTTGTGGAACACCCGGGTGTACGTGCTCGACGCCCGCCTGCAGCCCGTCCCGGACGGGGTCGCGGGCGAGCTCTACCTGGCGGGTTCCCAGCTCGCCCACGGCTATTTCGAACGCCCCGACCTGTCCGCGGACCGGTTCGTCGCCGACCCGTTCGTCGCGGGTGCGCGGATGTACCGCACCGGCGACCTGGTCACCTGGAACGCCGACGGCGAACTGGATTACCGGGGCCGCACCGACTTCCAGGTCAAGATCCGCGGCCTGCGGATCGAGCTCGGCGAGATCGAGGCTGCGCTGCTGCGCCGTCCGGGCATCACCGCGACCGTCGTGGTGGCACACCGCGACGGCAACGGCGACCGGCTGGTGGCCTACGTCGTCGCCGAGAACGTGGTCGACCAGCGTGCGGTGCAGTCGGCACTGTCGGCCGAACTGCCTTCGTACATGGTGCCCGCGGTGATCATGCAGCTCGACGCGTTGCCGTTGAACGCCAGCGGCAAGGTCGACCGCAAGGCATTGCCGGTGCCCGAGATCGAGCGCACGGTGTTCCGGGCGCCGGTGTCCCCGGTCGAGCAGCTGGTCGCGGGCGTCTTCGCGGCCGTGCTCGAGATCGAGCCCGGCAGCATCGGACTCGACGACGACTTCTTCGTGCTCGGCGGTAACTCGCTGGTCGCGACCCGGGTCGCGGCGCGCCTGGGCGAAGCGCTGAACACGCGGGTGCCGGTGCGGCAGCTGTTCGAGGCCTCGACCGTCGCGGCGCTGGCCGCGCAGCTGGGCCGGTGGGCGACCGCGGGTGGCCGCAAGGCGCTGGTGGCCGGGCCGCGTCCGGAACGGATCCCGCTGTCGTCGGCGCAGCAGCGCATGTGGTTCCTGAACCGGTTCGCGGTCGGCGCGCACGACGCCGAGGCGAGCGCCTACAACGTGCCCGCCGCGGTGCGCCTGACCGGTGACCTGGACGTGGCCGCGCTGCGGGCCGCGATCGGTGACGTGGTGGCCCGGCACGAGGTGCTGCGCACGATCTACCCGGACACCGAGGCCGGTGCGGTGCAGGTGATCCTGCCGGTGGCCCGGGCGGTTCCGGAACTGGAGGTCCGCGAACTGGATGCCGCCGGCCTCGAGGCCGCGGTGCTCGAGGTGCTGGGTACGACCTTCGACGTCACCGCGGCGGTGCCGTTCCGGGTCGTGCTGTTCCGGCTCGCTGGAACCGGTTCCGCGACAGCGGAATACGTGCTCGCCATGGCGGTGCACCACATCGCCGGGGACGGCTCGTCCATGGGCCCGCTGACCCGTGACCTGATGCTCGCCTACGCCGCTCGTGTGGGTGGCGAGGCGCCCGCCTGGGCGCCGCTGAGTGTGCAGTACGCGGACTACAGCATCTGGCAGCGCGAGCTGCTCGGCAGCGAGGACGACCCGGAATCGGTTGCCGCGCAGCAGATCAGCTACTGGCGCCGCGAGCTCGCCGGCCTGCCCGATCAGCTGGAGCTCCCGTCGGATCGGCCGCGCCCGCCGGTGCAGTCCTTCGCCGGCGGCCGGGCCGAGGTCGAGCTGTCGGCGGAACTCCACGCGGCACTGCAGGATCTGGCGCGTACCGAGGGTGCGACGCTGTTCATGGTCGTGCACACAGCACTCGCGGTACTGCTCGCCCGGCTGTCCGGCACCGACGACATCGCGATCGGCACACCCGTGGCCGGTCGTGGTGAGGCGGTGCTGGACGACCTGATCGGCATGTTCGTGAACCAGTTGGTGTTCCGGACCCGGGTCGAGGCCGGTGCGCCGTTCACCGAGCTGCTGGCCCGCCAGCGCGAGACCGACCTGGCCGCGTTCGCGAACGCGGACGTGCCGTTCGAGCGGCTGGTCGAGGTGCTCAACCCGGTGCGGTCGACCGCACGGCACCCGCTGTTCCAGGTGGGTCTGTCGTTCCAGAACCTGGCGCAGATCGAGCTGGCGCTGCCCGGCCTGACGGTCGCGGGCCTGGAGTTCGACGGTGGGGTCTCGCAGTTCGACCTGCACCTGATCGTGTCCGACCGGTACGACGAATCCGGTGCGCCGCAAGGCATCTCCGGCTTCTTCACCTACGCGACCGATCTGTTCGACGCCGCGACCGTCGCGGGCTTCGTGCGCCGCTTCGAGCGGCTGCTGCTGGCCGTGGTCGCCGCGCCGCGGACCGCGGTGGGCGACCTCGAACTGCTCGACGCCGCCGAGCGCGCCGCCGCGGTGACCGCCCGCAACGCGACTGCCCACGCGGTGGACACCACCGCGACCCTGGCGTCGGCGCTGCAGCACACCATGGCGGCCACGCCCGCCGCGGTCGCGCTCGTCGCGGCCGACGGCAGCGCCGTCACCTACGGCGAACTGTCGCAGCGCGTGAACCGCCTGGCCCGGCAGCTGATCGCACTCGGTGTCGGCCCGGAATCCCGGGTCGCGCTGGCCTTCCGCCGGTCGGTGGATCTGGTCGTGGCCATGTACGCGGTGACGGTGGCCGGTGGCGCCTATGTGCCGGTCGACCCGGACCAGCCGGCCGAGCGTGTGGGCTACATCCTCGACGCCGCGGCCCCGGTGTGCGTGCTGACCGACACCGACGCGGACTTCGCCGCACGGCACACGGTTTCGGCGCCGCTGCTGTGGCTGGACGCGCTCGATCTGTCCGCCGTGGCGGACGCGCCGGTCACCGACGCGGATCGCACTGCGCCGCTGCGGGTCTCGAACACGGCGTACGTGATCTTCACGTCGGGTTCGACCGGCCGCCCCAAGGGCGTGGCCGTGCCGCACAGTGCGGTGGTCAACCAGTTGCAGTGGAAGACGGCCGAATTCGGTCTCGGTGCCGACGACGCGGTCCTGCTCAAGACCGCTGCCACGTTCGACCTGTCGGTGTGGGAGTTCTGGTCGGCGGCGGTGTGCGGTGGGCGCTTGGTGATCGCGGCGGCCGACGGCCACCGGGATCCGGCGTATCTGAACCAGCTGATGGCGCGCGAGGGTGTGACCACGCTGCATGTGGTGCCGTCGATGCTGGATGCGCTGTTGACCGAGTCCGGTGGTGTGTTGAGTGGTTCGTTGCGGCGGGTGTTGGCGATCGGTGAGGCGTTGCCTGCCACGGTGGCTCAGCGGTTCCGCGCGGCCAACCGCGCGGATCTGTTCAACCTGTACGGGCCGACCGAGGCCGCGGTCTCGATCACCAGTCACCTGGTCACCGATGCCGACCGGGGTTCGGTGTCCATCGGTGCGCCCGAGTGGAACAGCCGGGTGTATGTGCTCGACGCCCGTCTGCACCCGGTGCCCGACGGCGTATCCGGCGAGCTGTACCTCGCCGGCGCGCAGCTGGCCCGCGGCTACTTCGGCCGCGCGGACCTCACCGCCGACCGGTTCGTGGCCGACCCGTTCGTTCCCGGTGAGCGCATGTACCGGACCGGTGACCTGGTGGCGTGGAACGCCGATGGTGAGCTGGAGTACCGGGGCCGCACCGACTTCCAGGTGAAGATCCGTGGTTTCCGGATCGAGCTGGGTGAGATCGAGGCGGCGCTGCTGGCGCTGCCCGGAGTCGCGCAGACGGCGGTGCTCGCGCGCTCCGGCGCCACCGGCGACCGCCTGGTCGCCTACCTGGTGGGTGCGGATCTCGATGTGGCGCAGGTGAAGTCCGCGCTCGCCGCGGTCGTCCCGTCCTACATGGTGCCGGAGGCGTTCGTCGCGCTCGACGCGCTGCCGTTGAACATCAACGGCAAGCTCGACCGGAAGGCGTTGCCCGAGCCCGAGTTCGAGGCCGTTGCCTACCGGGCGCCCGGCACACCGCAGGAGGAGGCCGTCGCCGCGGTCTTCGCCGAGGTGACCGGCGCGGACGTCCCCGTGGGCGCCGACGACGACTTCTTCGCGCTCGGCGGCAACTCGCTGCTCGCCATGCGTCTGGTCACCCGGGTGAATGCGGTACTGGGCGCGGCGATCTCGCTGCGCGAGGTGTTCGAGGCACCGACCGTGGCCGGCTTGGCCGCGCGTGCCGCGGCCGGTGGACCGGCGCTGCCCGCGCTGGTGGCGGGGGAGCGGCCGGAGCGGATTCCGTTGTCGCCGGCCCAGACCCGCATGTGGCTGCTGAACCGCCTGGACCCGGCGTCGGGTACCTACAACATCCCGGCCGCGGTCCGGATTCGCGGCGAGTTCGACACCGCGATGCTGGCCGCCGCGCTCGCCGACGTCGTCGCCCGGCACGAGGTGCTGCGGACGATCTACCCGGTCGACGCCGACGGCACCGGCTACCAGGTGATCCTGCCCGCCGGTACCGAAGCGGAGCTGATCGTCGAATCGGCCGGTCCCGACCTGCGGGACCGGATCGAGCGGTTCGGCTGGGCCGGTTTCGATCTGACCACCGAACTGCCGGTGCGGGCGATGCTCGTCCGCGAATCCGCCGACAGCTGTGTCCTGGTCCTGGTCCTGCACCACATCGCCGGTGACGCGGCCTCGACGGAACCGTTGCTGCGGGACCTGATCACGGCTTACCTGTCGCGCACGATGCACGCGGCTCCCGGCTGGGCGCCGCTGCCCGTGCAGTACGCCGACTACGCCCTGTGGCAGCACCGGGTGCTGGAACAGGTCGGCGGCGCCGAGCTGGAGTACTGGCGTACGGCACTGGCCGGTGCGCCCGACGAGCTGGCCCTGCCGACCGACCGGCCGCGCCCGGTGGAGATGTCGGGCCGCGGCGCCGACACGAGCGCCCGGATCGGCGCCGAGATCGCGCAGCTGCTGCCGGTGGTGGCGGCCGCGCACCGCACCACCGGGTTCATGGTGGTGCATGCCGCGCTGGCGGTGCTGCTGGCCCGGCTCTCGGCATCCGACGACATCGTGATCGGCACGCCGATCGCGGGTCGTGGCGAGGGCGCGCTCGACGATCTGGTCGGCATGTTCGTCAACACCCTGTCGCTGCGGACCCAGCCGCGTTCGGACCGAACGTTCGCCGGCCTGCTGGCGCAGACCCGCACGGTGGACACGGCCGCCTTCGCCCACGCGACAGTGCCGTTCGAGCAGGTGGTCGCCGAACTCGGTATCGAGGTCGACGCCTCCCGCAACCCGGTGTTCTCGGTGGCGTTGAACTACCTATCCTTCGGCGACAATTCGCCGCAGGTGCCGGGACTTCGGTTGGAGGGCATCGACTTCGCCGAGCCGCCGGCCAAGTTCGACCTCACCTTCGCGGTCGCGGACCGCGCCGACGCGGACGGCACGCTGCCGATCGTGCTGACCTACGCCACCGACCTGTTCGACGAGGCCACCGCCGCCGGGCTGCTGCGCCGCTTCGGCCGGGTCCTCGCCGCCGTGCTGCGAGACCCCGATCTGCTGATCGGCGACATCCCGCTGCTGACCGCCGCCGAGGCGCAGCGAGAACTGGTGGGCTACAACGACACCGAGCGCGACCTCGGCACCGCGACCACGGTGCTGGAGCTGTTCGACGCCCAGGTGCGGGCCACGCCCGGCGCGGTCGCGATCGTCGACCGTGAGGCCGGCGCGGAGCTGACCTACGCCGAATTCGCCGCCCGGGTGCACCGCCTGGCGCGGCACCTGATCGGCGCCGGTGTCGGCCCGGAAACGCTGGTGGCCCTGGGCCTGCGACGTTCGCTGGACTTCGTGGTCGCCCTGTACGCGATCATGGAGGCCGGTGGTGCCTACGTCGCGCTGGACCTCGACCAGCCGGCCGAGCGCCTCGGCTACGTGCTCGACACCGCGCGCCCGGTGTGCCTGCTCACCACCGGTCGCGACCGCGCCGACCTCGACGAGGTCGTCCGCTCCGCCGCGATCACCGCGCCCGTGGTCGACCTCGACGGCGTGGATCTGGCGCCGTACCCGGCCGAACCGGTGACGGACGCGGATCGGATTGCGCCGCTGCGTGGTTCGAACGTCGCCTACGTGCTGTTCACCTCCGGCTCGACCGGCCGCCCGAAGGGTGTCGCGGTCCCGCACACCGGAGTGCTGAACCAGATCCGCTGGATCACCGCCGAATACGGGCTCGACGCCGCGGATGTGGTGCTGTTCAAGACGCCGGCCACGTTCGACGTGTCGGTGTGGGAATTGTTCGGGCCGTTGATCGTCGGTGCCCGCCTGGTGGTGGCCACCGCGGACGGGCACCGGGACCCGGGGTATCTGGCGGAGGTCATCGCCGCCGAACAGGTGACCATCACCTCGTTCGTGCCGTCGATGCTGAGCGTGTTCGCCGACGCGGTCAGCGCCCTACCGCCTGCCGCGGCGTCGATCGCGTCGCTGCGCGCGCTGCTGGTGGCCGGTGAGGCTTTCACCTCCGAGCATGTGACCGCGTTGCGCCGGGTCAGCCCGGCCGAACTGTACAACCTGTACGGTCCGACCGAGTTCACCGTCCACGCCATCCACGCTCCCGCACTCGACGGTGTGCCCGGTGCGGTGCCGATCGGCCTGCCGGTGTGGAACGCGCAGGCCTATGTTCTCGACGCCCGCCTGCGCCCGGTCCCGGCCGGCGTCGCCGGTGAGCTGTACCTGGCGGGCAACCAGGTCACCCGCGGCTACTTCGGCCGCCCCGATCTGACCGCGGATCGCTTCGTGGCCAACCCCTTCGGTGCCGGTGACCGGCTCTACCGCACCGGTGACGTGGTCCGCCGCAACCGCGACGGGCAGATCGTGTACCTGGGCCGCACCGACTTCCAGGTGAAGGTCCGCGGTCTGCGCATCGAACTCGGCGAGATCGACTCGGTGCTGGGTTCGCACGAGAGTGTCGGACTCGCGGTCACGGTGGGCCACACCGGAACCGATGGTCAGGTGTCGCTGGTGTCGTACGTGGTGCCGGCGGTCGGCCGGGTGATCGACGCCGACGAGCTGCGCGGGTTCGCGGCCCGCTCGCTGACCGCGTACATGGTGCCGTCGGCGATCATGGTCCTCGACGCCCTGCCGTTGAACGCGGTCGGCAAGCTGGACCGTAAAGCGTTGCCGGAGCCGGTGTTCCGGGTGGCGGAGTTCCGTGCCCCGGTGACTGCCACCGAGATCGGTGTGGCGGAGATCCTGGCCGAACTGTTGGGCCTGGACCGTGCCGGCCTGGACGACGATTTCTTCGCCCTGGGCGGAAACTCGCTGACCGCGGTGAAATTGGCGGCCCGCCTGGGTTCCCGCTTCGGTGTCCAGGTCGCATTGCGGACCGTGTTCACCCACGCCACGGTCGCCGCGCTCGCCGCGGCCGTCGACGGCACCGCCCCCGGTGCCGGTGACATCGCGTTGGTGCCGCGGACGGTCGACGGCCCGGTGGCGCTGTCGCCGGCCCAGCAGCGCATGTGGTTCCTGAACCGGTTCGACGGTGAGTCGGCGGCCTACAACATGCCGCTGGCCATGCGGTTGACCGGTGCGCTGGACATCGCGGCCCTCAACGCGGCGATCGCCGACGTCGTGGCGCGGCACGAGTCGCTGCGCACCGTGTACCCGCTGACCGACGACGGGCCGGTCCAGGTGATCGTCGCCGGCTACACCGCGCCCGCGGTGTCGGTGACCGAGGTGCCGGCTGCCGAGCTGACCGCGGCCGTGACCGAGTTCTGGACCGGTGGTTTCGATGTCACCGAGTCGGTGCCGTTGCGGGTGGGCCTGTTCGCGCCGCGCGGGGTGGCCGACGAGTACGTGCTGGTCGTGGTGGTGCACCACATCGCCTCCGACGGTTCCTCGCTGGCGCCGCTGGCGCGGGACGTGATGGCGGCGTACGCGGCCCGGCAGGCCGGTGTCGCCCCGCAGTGGGCTCCGCTGGCGGTGCAGTACGCCGACTACGCGCTGTGGCAGCGGGCCCGGCTCGGGGACGAGGCGGACGAGCAGTCGCTGGTCGCGCGCCAGCTGCGGTTCTGGCGGGACGCGCTCGCCGGGCTGCCCGACCAGCTGGAACTGCCCACCGACCGGCCCCGCCCCGCGGTGGTCTCGCCGGAGGGCGCCCAGGTCACCTTCGAGGTGGACGCGGAGCTGTCCGAGCGGCTCGCGGCGCTGGGCCGTGATCGCGGCGCCACCCTGTTCATGGTGGTGCACGCGGCATTCGCGGTCTTGCTGTCCCGGTTGTCCGGGACCGGTGACATCGCGGTCGGAACCCCGGTCGCGGGCCGTGGTGACGCGCGGCTCGACGACGTGATCGGCATGTTCGTCAACACCCTGGTGTTGCGGGCGCAGGTCGATCCGGATGCCGGGTTCGACCAGCTGCTGGCCGCGGTGCGCGACGGGGACCTCGCGGCGTTCGACCACGCGGATGTGCCGTTCGAGCGGCTCGTCGAGGTGCTCAACCCGGTGCGGTCGACCGCTCGTCATCCGCTGTTCCAGGTCGGTTTCTCCTTCCAGAACTATGCGGACGAGGCGTTCGAGCTGAACGGATTGTCGGTCTCGGCAGCCGATTTCGACTACCTCATCTCGCAGTTCGACCTGCACCTGATCGTGGCGGACCGGACCGCCGCGGCGGACGCCGGGCTGCGGGCGACGCTGACGTATTCGACGGCGCTGTTCGACGCGGCCACCGCCGCCGGTTTCGCGTCCCGGCTGCAGCTGATCCTGGCCGCGGTCGCGGCCGCGCCCACGACACCGGTCGGTGCCATCGAGGTGCTCGAGCCGGCGGAGCGGGACCGGATCCTGCGGCAGTGGAACGACACCGCCGCGGCGCTGCCCACGGCGGCCGCCACGCTGCCGGAGCTGCTGGACCGGACCGCCCTCGCGGCCCCGGACGCGGTGGCCCTGGTCGCGCCGGACGGTGCCCGGATCAGTTACGCCGAGCTCACGGCCCGGGTGAACCGCCTTGCGCGGCACCTGATCTCGCTCGGCGTGCGGCCGGAGTCCCGGGTGGCCCTGGCGATGCGTCGTTCGGTCGATCTGGTGGTCGCCATGTACGCGGTGTCCGCGGCGGGTGGTGTCTACGTGCCCGTCGATCCGGATCATCCGGCCGAGCGCACGGAATACGTGCTGGCGACGGCGGATCCGGTGTGCGTGCTCACCTCGGGCGCCGATCTGCCGATCGACACCGCCCAGGTCCGCATCGACCTGCTGAATCTGGGCCGTTATTCGGCGGCACCGGTGCGCGACTCCGAACGCCGTGCGGCGCTGCGGGATTCGAACACGTCCTACGTGATCTTCACGTCCGGTTCGACCGGCCGCCCCAAGGGCGTGGCCGTGCCGCACAGTGCGGTGGTCAACCAGTTGCAGTGGAAGACAGCCGAATTCGGTCTCGGTGCCGACGACGCGGTCCTGCTCAAGACGGCCGCGACGTTCGACTTGTCGGTGTGGGAGTTCTGGTCGGCGGCGGTGTGTGGTGGGCGGATGGTGGTCGCGGCGGCCGATGGTCATCGGGATCCGGCGTATCTGAACCAGCTGATGGCGCGCGAGGGTGTGACCACGCTGCATGTGGTGCCGTCGATGCTGGATGCGCTGCTCGCCGAATCCGGTGGCAGGCTGACGACTTCGCTGCGCCGGGTGCTCGCCATCGGTGAGGCCCTGCCCGTCGCGGTGGCTCAGCGGTTCCGCGCGGCCAACCGTGCGGACCTGTTCAACCTGTACGGTCCGACCGAGGCCGCGGTCTCGATCACCAGCCACCGGGTCACCGAAGCCGACACCGTGTCGGTGTCGATCGGTGCGCCGGAATGGAACAGTGAGGTCTACGTGCTGGACGCGCGCCTGCGCCCGGTGCCGGCCGGTGTGTCGGGTGAGCTGTACCTGGCGGGCGTGCAGCTGGCGCGCGGCTACTTCCGGCGCCCGGATCTGACCGCGGATCGCTTCGTGGCGAACCCGTTCGCCGCCGGTGAGCGCATGTACCGCACCGGTGACCTGGTCGCCTGGAACGGCGACGGTGAGCTGGAGTACCGGGGCCGCACCGACTTCCAGGTGAAGATCCGTGGTTTCCGGATCGAGCTGGGTGAGATCGAGGCGGCGCTGCTGGCGCTGCCGGAGATCGCCCAGGCCGCGGTGCTCACCCGGGTCCACCACGGCGGTGACCGCCTGGTCGCCTACGTGGTGGCTACGGGTACGAAACTCGATGTGGCGCAGCTGAAGTCCGCGCTCGGCGCGGCGCTGCCGTCCTACATGGTGCCGGAGGCCTTCGTCTCGCTGGATGCGTTGCCGCTCAATGCGAACGGCAAGCTGGACCGGAAGGCGTTGCCGGAACCGGTCTTCGAGGCCAAGACCTATCGGGCTCCGGAAGGCCCGGTGCAGTCCGGGGTCTGCCGGATCTTCGCCGAGGTGCTCGACGTGGAGCGAGTCGGCATGGACGACAGCTTCTTCGAGCTGGGCGGTACGTCGCTGACCGCGGTCCGGCTGACCTCGGAGCTGAATGCCGAGTTCGGCGTGAAGGTTCCGGTGCTGGCGGTCTTCGCGGACCCGACACCGGCCGGCCTCGCGGGGCAGATCGGCGCGGCGGCCGGTGGGCACCGCATCGAGGTGCCCGACGCGCTGCCGGGCTTCGACCCGACCGCGGAGGCAGCGCTGGACGTGCTGCTGACGATCCGGGCCGAGGGCAGCCGGGCACCGCTGTTCTGCATCCACCCGATGGGTGGGCTGTCGTGGTGCTTCGCGCCGCTCACCCAGTACGTCACGGACCGTCCGATCTACGGTCTGCAGACACCGGCCGCCGCGGACCTCGGTTACCTCCCGGATTCGTTGCAGGAGGTGGCCGCTCGCTACGTGCGCGAGATCCGCGCCGCGCAGCCGGACGGCCCGTACCACCTGCTGGGCTGGTCGCTGGGTGGTGTGCTGGCGCACGAGGTCGCGGTCCAGCTGGAGGCCGCCGGTGCGCGGGTCGATCTGCTGGTGAACCTGGACTCGCCGCCGGTTCTCGAGGTCACCGACTTCCGGGAGTCGCTGCGGGCGGCGCTGGCGGAGATCGGGATCGACGACGCGCAGCTGCCCACCGACGGCGATCTGCACGATCTGTCGCCGGAGGCGCTGGCCACCCTGTGCGGCCAGATCCCGGCGGAGCTGACGACGCTGACGCCCGAGCGGGTACGCAACATCTATCGCAGCGCGGTGCGCTCGGTGGAACTGATCCCCGAGTACCGGCCACCGGTCTTCCACGGCCGCCTGGACTACTTCAGCTCGTCGCTGGCGCCGTCCGCGGCCCAGACCTGGCGCGGCTACGTGGACGGCTCGATCGTGGACCGTCCGGTAGCGGCCGAACATCGGCAGATGGCCTCGATGGACGCGCTGGCCGTGATCGGGCCTGCCGTCGAAGAGCTGCTGCTCGGACTCAATTAGCCACGGACGAAAGGTATGTCGTATGCGAAACCCCTTCGACGACGATGATGCGCAGTTCTACGTACTGGTCAACGAGGAGGGCGAACATTCGCTGTGGCCGGTGTTCGCGTCGGTCCCGAGTGGGTGGACCATTGCCCACGGCCCGAATGCCAGACAGGCCTGTCTGGACTATGTCGAGTCGCACTGGACGGATATGCGCCCGCAATCGCTGGTCGACTCGATGAGCAGTGAAGCCAACTGAGGCCTGCCGTGCTGTGCGCTGTAAGAGCCCCTGCACTGCGCCCTGGGAACAGTCCGGGGCGCGTAGCCGCGGCGGTGTCCGATGCCGCGGTGCGCGGGCCCGCCGGAAAGCCATCGACATTACCGTCGCGGGCCGCTGTTCGGCAGCGGTTCGGAAACTGTGGTATTGGCGTGAAACAGCCGCGGGAAGGCCTTCGGCTATTCGATTTACCGGCATGTGATAGGGCGCACATGTCTCTGAACAGCGCTTATTTCACTTCGATATGGCGAATTTGAGCACAGTGCAGACAAAACGTGACGTATCTGGCATCATCTACAGCGCCTTGAAGATCGAGACCGATCCGCGATCTCGGCACGGCGTGTCGAGACGGTGTCGTCCTCAGGGGCATTCGGGCCGGACTGTGCGCCGGGACGGATGCCACCGAGCAGATCGGCCTATCGGCCGGTTCGCTGGGAGCTGCTCGTCGTCGCTCTCCGGAGTCGATCGGCGCCACCGGCCGTGCCGGTCACGGGGGAGTTGCTGATGTCAGCACTGCCTGTGCCCGTATGGGCCGGAGTGCCGGACGGATTGCCGCTCCCGGTCCGGTGCGCCGCCGATTGTGCCTCTCCGCGCGGGCCGTTCGGCACTCGAACACGTCCGGTGGTCGAAAGACCATCGGCCGACCAAGGACTCGGAACCGGGCTAGCGGTTCCGCACGGTCGTACCGGCTTCCGAGCCGGAGTGTCCGTGGCTTATGAGAGGAAGTACCACCAGTGACCACCACCACTGTCCCGGTGACCACCACCGTGCCCGTGACCACCACGGTTCCGGTCACCACGACCGTGCCTGTGACCACCACCGTGCCGGTGACCACCACGACCGCCGTGACCACGACCACCACGGCCGTCACCACCACGACCGCCACGGCGACGACGACCACCACGACGACCGACCCGACCGCGATGTACGGGCAGATGCTGACCCAGGTGCTGAACTTCCTCGCCGCCGGCAGCTCGATCGGTTACCAGCCCTGATCCGAGCGGCCGAGCGGCCGGCCGGCCGTATCTGCCTGGTGCTCACTGTTTCAGCCATTGCGGCTGCCTGACCCACACCCCTGACTCTCGGTCTCCGAGATCGTTGAAGGAGAACCCACATGACCACTACCACTGTGCCGGTCACCACGACCACGGCGGTTTCCATCTCGACGTCCCCGCCGCCGGCGTTCAACACCGGCAGCTCCAGCCTGGACAACGTCGTGAACGCGATCGCGTGGGCCCTGTCGAACGGTTCGTCCATCACGTTCAACCACGGCGCCCCCTGATGTCCGGCAGGCCTGCCGTCCGGCGGGCCTGGCAACCGGCGGGCCTGGTAGCGAATGTCGATGCCGCGGCAGGGTTTTGCCTGTCGCGGCATTCGGCCTGACCGCACCCGGCGGCTACCGTCACGGTGACGAATACAATGGCCGGTATGACCGATGCTTTTCGCTTCAATGCTGCGGTCTCGGTCGAACTGGTTGTGTTGACGCTCGGTTCCCGAGTGACAATGAACGACACACTGTGCGCCTTGTTGATTCAGCGTCTACACGCGCCACATCGCGCACGCTGGGCGCTGCCCGGGGGTTTCGTCCGCCCGGAAGAGAGCCTCTCCGCCGCCGCGGTCCGAGAATTGCGAGAAGAGACAGCAATTCGCGCCGACCGCCTGCGCCTCGAACAACTGGCCACCTACGGTGAGCCGGGCCGCGACCCGCGCGGCCGGGTGATCAGCACCGTCTATCTCACGCTGACCCCGAATCTGCCACCGCCACAACCTGGTTCCAGTGCCAAGGCGGCCGCGATCCACCCGGTCGACCGCGTCCTCGCCGACCCGGGCCGAATTGCCTTCGACCACCACCGAATTCTCGCCGACGCGGTCGATGCCGCCCGGGACATGCTGGTGCACACTCCGATCGCCACCGAGTTCTGCGCCCCGGAATTCACCGTCGCCGAATTACGCCGCGTCTACGAGGTCTTCTGGGGCACCACACTCGATTCCCGAACCTTCCATCGCAAGGCAACCGGAATCCCCGGTTTCCTGGAGCCCACCGGCCGCGCCACCACACGTGACGGCGGCCGTTCCGCCCAGCTCTACCGATCCGGCCCGGCCCGCACGCTGCATCCGCCACTCGCCCGGCCCAGCTGATTTCGGCTGCGGCGTTGCGGTCCGGTACCGGTTCGGCTACCGGCACATCAGATCCCGCTGCGGTGGTACACCTTTGCTATGACTGGCAATGGTGCCGGAGTGCCGACGGCGGCCGGGAAATCGTCGGAATTCTGGGGATATGTGATGTGGGGGCTGGCGGCGGCGGCGATCGCCGGGCCCGAGTTGGCGGCGGTCTTCCGGGCCGGGGACTGGCCGACCATCTCTTCGACGGTCGGGCATCTGGCCGATGCGCACGCGTGGGTGCGGTTGATCGTGGTCGCGGTCATCGTCCTGCTCGGCTACTACGCGATTCCACAGCTGAACGCGCTACCGCCGGTGACCGATCGGGCGGTGACGCCGGGCGGTCGCACCACGCGATACGGCGAGTTGGTGCGCGCCGGTGGCCTCGGCGGCTACCTCGTGCTCGCAGCTGCGGCTCTGATCGCCGCGGCCGTATTCGCCGGTGCCGCACGGCATGTGCATCCGGGAACCTATTCCGGTGCCTATGTTCTCTACGGCGCGGTCGCCCTGCTGTGGGTGGTCGTACCCAGCCTGCTCGCCTACTTCTGGTCGCGAGATGTCCCGTTCCCCACCCTGTTCCGGACCGTCGCATACCTGGAGTTGCGCATTCCGGCAGCGGCCGCGATCGTCCTGACCGGCCTGGTGATCCTGCTGCTGCATCTGGCGTTCTACCCGTGGCCCCGGATGCCCTGAGCCGGAGGGTGATTCACAACCAATTGTTGCGGCGGAAATTGAAGAACAACACGACGCATGCGGTCACCATGAGACCGAGAACCACGAAATAGCCGTATTTCCAATCGAGTTCGGGCATGAATTTGAAATTCATGCCGTAGATTCCGGCGATCGCGGTGGGTACCGCCGCGATCGCCGCCCACGCGGAGATCTTGCGCATATCGGTGTTCTGCTGCACACCGACTTTCGCGAGCGCGGCATTGATGAGCGCGCTGAGTGATTCGTCGTAGTCGCGGATGTGGTCGGCGACTTGGGTCTGGTGATCCGATACGTCGCGCAGGTAGCGGCGAATCTCCTTGGGCAGCTCGGGTTCCGGGCCGCTGGCCAGCTGCTGCAGGGGGACGGTCAGCGGCGCCACCGCCCGCCGGAACTCCACCACCTCGCGCTTGAGCTGGTAGATCGGTTCGACGGCCAGGCCGGCGCCCGGGCTGAACACCCGCTCCTCGATATCGTCGATCTCGTCGCTGATATCGTCGGACACCTCGACGTACATGTCCACGATATGGTCGGCGACCGCGTGCAGCACCGCGGTCGGCCCGTGCCGCAACAGCTGCGGCTTCTGCTCGAGGTCCGCACGGACGCCGCGTAATTCGCTCGGATTCCCGAGCCGCACCGTGATCACGAACTGGGGCGCGCAGATCACCGTGATCTGTCCGGTGTTCACGATCTCGCTGACCGTGAGCCGCACGTGCTCCACGTATTCGACCGTCCGCATGATCAGCAGGACCTTGTCGTCGTAGCGTTCCACCTTGGGGCGCTGCCCCGGATCCAGCACGTCCTCGACCGCGAGCTGATGCAACCCGAAGGTCCGCGCCAGCTCGGCCATCAGCGACTCGTCCGGGTCGTGCAGGCCCAGCCACAGGAAACTATCCGGCCGCTCGCGCACCGCCGCCAGCGCGACGGCGGGGTCGCTGCAGCCCGGCAGCCGGACACCGTCGGCGTAGACCGCGCAGTCGACGATCGGCCCGGCCGGAAGCGCCGCACCGGACTGTTTGCGACCACGGAACGAAGGCACGGGCATTCGCCGCATGCTAGTGCATAGGGAAGTTATCGGACAGCCGTCTTATGCGGCCGAGCCGCGGTGAACCGCACGAACCACATGCGACATGTCCCAAGCGGTGTCGTCGGCCGTCCACGCGCCGTAGTCACGCAGCAGGGTGTCCGTGGACCGATCGTCGATGTCGGCGAACCCGTAGGACCGCAACAGTTCGGCGACCTCGTCCGGGGTGACCCGGGTGTGGATCGGTTCACCGGCGGCGGCGAGATCACTGTCCTGTGCGTGGAAGAACTCGGGGTCGGTGGGTTTCACCGGCTGCAGGTAGTCGGTCACCAGATGCACCGGCCCACCTTGACCGGCCACGTATTCCAGCGTCTGCGCGATCGCGGGCCGCTCGAGGTACATCAGCACTCCCTGCCAGACGAACACCGCCGGCTCGTCCCGCCGCCACCCGGCCGCCGCCAGCCCGTCGGCGAGGCTCTGGGTTTCGAAGTCCACCGGCGCGAAGGCCACCGTCTCCGGCACGGCGATCCCGGCTTGCCGCAGCAGATGCACCTTCATCACCTGCGTGTTCGGATGGTCGACCTCCACCACCCGCACCCCGGCGTGTGGATTCCGGTACGCGAACGTCTCCAGCCCCGCCCCGAGCAACACCACCTGCCGCGCCCCCGC
The DNA here is from genome assembly GCF_003696265.1 of Nocardia stercoris. GTDB lineage: Bacteria > Actinomycetota > Actinomycetes > Mycobacteriales > Mycobacteriaceae > Nocardia > Nocardia stercoris. Next base: position 268,701 of record NZ_RFFH01000008.1, read on the forward strand.
CGCAACCCCCGCCGCGATGGTCTCCTCCGCGAACCGCGCCCGCGCCGCCAGGAACAGTCGCCACGTCCGCCGCCCCAGGTTGTCGGTCCCCGCGGTCTTCTCCCGCAACTCCACCGGATCCATCCCCAGGATCGGCACCGCGAGCGGATCGGCGAACACCGGCGGGTCCGGCGCAACCTGATGACACGCCCGCGTCACCGCAGTGGTTACACAGGTAATGCTGGGCTTGGATTCGAGCACCCCGTCACGCTACGTGGTCCCGCGAATTCCCACCGGAAGTGGTTCGAATTCGTCACGGCAGAAGTTCGAACGCCTCGACATGCCGCGGCCGCACCGCGGAGAAGTGCCGTCGGTCGACCGTCGCGATCTGGGTGATCTTCAGTCGTTCGGCGGCTGCGATCACCGATGCGTCCGCGGTGCCCAAGGGCCGATCGCGGTATCGGGCAACCAGTTCGGCGATCCGCAGCCAGTCGGCGGGATGGACGGGCTCGACTTCGAAAAGGCCTTCGGCGAAGTCGCCGAGGAAACGCACTTCGGCGTCGGCGCCGAGCCGGGTGCCGATCAGATAGGCGGCTTCGGTGATGACCAGGGCTGGCACGACCAGTGGGCCCCGGTGTGTTTGCAGCAGCTTCAGGCTTGCTCGGTGGTGGGCGTCGTCGGCGTCGACATAGGCGTAGAGCGGACCCGCATCGACGATCAGCCGGGCTATCGGTCCCACTCCCCGCGCAGGATCTCTTCGATCCGCTCGGAGATATCCGATCGTCCACTGCGGCCGGCTCCGGCCGCGCCGAAATGTCGAGCTCCGTCGTTCGGCAGGTGCGCGGCTATCGCTTCGCGGGTCCATTCGGACACGGTCATCTCCCGTCTGGCCGCTTCGTGGCGGACTCTGCTGTCGAGGTCGTCGGGAAGCTTGATGGTTGTTCGTTTCATGGTATGCCAGCATACCGTCGGGCCTCAGCGCAAGTCGGACGTGCGGCTGGCTGCCGCGTGATTGCCGGACGATTGCGCGCGTGGTCGGATTCGGTACCGGAACGGGTCGGACCGGCCGAGCGGGCGGCAGATGCGCCGCGTATCGAACCTGTATCGGTTTGCCCGGAATCACTGGCCGCGACGCCCGGCACACCCGTAACCTCCCCACGACAGGACCGTTCGGAAACAGTAGAAGGCAGGGCGTTGCACACCGTCGAACTGGATCGGACGATTCACGCCCCCATCGAAGCCGTTTTCGAATGGTTCAACGACGGAACCAACTATGAACGGCTGGCGCTCGTGCGTCGGGTGACCCTGATCCGCCCGGGCGCGACCGAGGAGCACGGCGTCGGTGCGGTGCGGCTGGCAATTCTGCCGTTCTTCCGGTTCAACAACGAGATCGTCGCCTACGACCCGCCGCACAGTTTCGGCTACCAGATCCGGCATTCGATACCGCCGCTGGACCACGACGGCGTCGTCACGTTCGAATCGATTCGCGGCAATGCCACCCATGTGCACTGGCACGTGGATCTGCAGATGAAGACCCGCCATTTCGCCGGCATCCTGACCGAACTGTCCGCGCCCTATGTTTACGGCGGTCTCGCCGCGGCGGTACGCGCCGCCGAACGGGAGTTGCGCGGGACCACGACCCGCTCGAGTTGAGGGGTGGGCACGGCCTGATCAGCGCAGCGCGGCCAGGGCCATCTCGCGCAGGATCGGCCGGGCGCGCCCCGACTGCGCGGTGGGCGCGCTGTGCGGCGTGGAGTTGATCAGACCGAACGCGGCATGGGCCTGTACCCGGGCCGCGGCTTCGGGCAGCTCGGGATGCAGGTCGCGCAGGACCGTCACCCACACCTCGACGTACTGCCGCTGGGTGCGGCGGACCCGGTGCCGTTCGGTGGCGGGCAGGCTCTCCAGGTCGCGATCCTGGATGCGGATCAGTTCGGGCTTGCTGAATGCGAAGTCGAGGTGGAAGTCGACGAGGGCCTCGAGCGCCGCGGCGGGGGATGCGGCGGCGGCCGCGACCGCTTGCCCGCCGGACAGCAGCTCGTTGGAGATACCGGCCAGCAACTCGACCAGTACCGCCTCCTTGTTGGGGAAGTGGCGGTAGACGGCGGGACCGCTGATGCCGGCGGCGGCACCCAGGTCGTCGAGCCGGACGCCGGGGTAGCCGCGCTCGGCGAACAGCCGGGCACCGGCGCGCAGGAGTTCTTCTCGGCGTTGCGCTTTCAACAGTTCACGGCGGGTGGGTTCCGCGCTGTTCACGGTCCCTCCTCCGTGGTCACTGGACAACTCAGTTAATCGAGATTATCTTGAATCTCAGTTATTGACAACTAACCGAACTTGGCAGGACGGTCGCGATGACGGCACTTCGGGAAGCGGTGGGCAACCGCGCGGCCCATCAGGCGCTGGTGGCGGAGCTGCGGGACAAGCAGGCCACCGCGGCACTGGGCGGCTCGGCGAGCAGCCGGGAACGGCACGTCGCGCGCGGCAAGCTGCTGCCCCGCGAGCGGGTGAACCAACTGCTCGACCCGGGCAGCCCCTTCCTCGAGCTGTCCGCGCTGGCCGCCGGCGGCATGTACGGCGACGACTGCCCGGGCGCGGGCGTGATCGCGGGCATCGGGCGGGTATCGGGCCGCGAATGCCTGATCATCGCCAACGACGCCACCGTGAAGGGCGGCACCTACTATCCGATCGCGGTCAAGAAGCACCTGCGCGCCCAAGAGGTGGCCGCGCAGAACCATCTGCCCTGCATCTACCTGGTCGATTCCGGCGGCGCCTTCCTGCCCCGCCAGGACGAGGTCTTCCCCGATCGGGAACACTTCGGCCGCATCTTCTTCAACCAGGCCAACATGTCCGCCCGCGGCATCCCGCAGATCTCCGCGGTCATGGGCTCGTGTACCGCGGGCGGCGCCTACGTGCCCGCCATGAGCGACGAGACCGTCATCGTGCGCAACCAGGGCACCATCTTCCTCGGCGGCCCGCCGCTGGTGAAGGCCGCGACCGGTGAGGTGGTGACCGCGGAGGAGCTCGGCGGCGGCGACCTGCACTCGCGGGTCTCCGGCGTCACCGACCATTTGGCCGACAGCGACACCGACGCCCTGCGCATCGTGCGCGAGATCGTGGCCACCCTGCCACCCGCGCCGCCGGCCCCCTGGCCGGTTCGTCCCGCTGTGGAACCCGTTGCGCCGCAGGACGAGTTGTACGACGTGGTCCCGGTCGACCTCCGCACCCCATACGATGTACGGGAAGTCATCGGCCGGATCGTCGACGGCGGCGAATATCAGGAATTCAAGGCCGAATACGGCCGCACCCTGGTCACCGCCTTTGCCCACATCCACGGTCACCCGGTCGGCATCGTGGCCAACAACGGCGTGCTGTTCGCCGAATCCGCGCTCAAGGGAGCGCATTTCGTCGAGCTCTGCGACCAGCGCAAGATCCCGCTGCTGTTCCTGCAGAACATCACCGGCTTCATGGTGGGCCGCGACTACGAGGCCGGCGGGATCGCCAAGCACGGCGCCAAGATGGTGACCGCGGTCGCCTGCGCCCGGGTCCCGAAGCTGACCGTGGTGATCGGCGGATCCTACGGCGCCGGAAACTATTCCATGTGCGGGCGCGCGTATTCGCCCCGCTTCCTGTGGATGTGGCCGAACGCCCGCATCTCGGTCATGGGCGGGGAACAGGCCGCGTCGGTGCTGTCGACCATTCGCGGCGAGCAGCTCGGCGACGCCTGGACGCCCGAGGAGCAGGAGGCGTTCAAGGCGCCGATCCGCGAACAGTACGAGCACCAAGGCAATCCGTACTACTCGACCGCCCGGCTCTGGGACGACGGGGTCATCGACCCGGCCGACACCCGGACCGTCCTCGGCCTCGCGCTCTCGGTGTGTGCGCAGGCCCCGCTCGAACCCGTCTCCTACGGCGTCTTCCGGATGTGACCACGACCATGACGATGAACAACTCCTCCCTCGCCGAGTTCCACACCGTGCTGGTCGCCAATCGCGGCGAGATCGCGGTCCGGGTCATGCGGACGTTGCGCCGCTTGGGTATTCGCTCGGTGGCTGTCTACAGCGACGCCGACGCCGACGCGCTGCACGTGCGCGAGGCCGACCTCGCGGTCCGGCTGGGTCCCGCCCCGGCCCGCGAGAGCTACCTCGACATCGACAAGGTGGTCGCGGCCGCGGTCGCGAGCGGTGCGCAGGCCGTGCACCCGGGATACGGCTTCCTGTCGGAGAACTCGGCGTTCGCGGCGGCACTGGCCGCGGCCGGCATCACCTTCATCGGCCCCTCCGCGCGCGCCATCGAGATCATGGGCGACAAGATCGCGGCCAAGAACGCGGTGGTCGAATTCGGGGTGCCGGTGGTGCCCGGTATCGCCCGGCCCGGCCTGACCGATGCCGAATTGATCGCCGCCGCAACCGAAATCGGTTATCCGGTGCTGGTGAAACCGTCCGCCGGTGGTGGCGGTAAGGGTATGCGCCGGGTGGACGATCCGCAGGACCTGCCCGCCGCCCTGGTCAGCGCGCGGCGCGAGGCGGGCGCGGCGTTCGGTGACGACACCCTGTTCCTGGAGCGCTTCGTCGCCCGGCCCCGGCACATCGAGGTGCAGATCATCGCCGACGGCTACGGCCACGTCCTGCACCTCGGCGAACGTGAATGCAGCCTGCAGCGCCGTCACCAGAAGGTGATCGAGGAGGCGCCCTCGCCGCTGTTGGACGCGGCCACGCGCGAGCGGATCGGCCAGGCGGCCTGCGACACCGCGCGCAGCGTCGACTACGTGGGCGCCGGCACGGTCGAATTCATCGTCTCCGCCGATCGCCCGGACGAGTTCTTCTTCATGGAGATGAACACCCGACTGCAGGTCGAGCACCCGGTCACCGAACTGGTGACCGGCGTCGACCTGGTGGAATGCCAGGTGCGGGTGGCAGCCGGGCAGAAACTGGGCCTGGCCCAGGACGAGATCGCGCTGCGTGGTCACGCGATCGAGGCTCGGGTGTATGCCGAGGATCCCGCGCGCGGCTTCCTACCCACCGGCGGCACCGTGCTGGCGCTGGCCGAACCGGCCGGCGCGGGCGTGCGGGTGGACTCCGGCCTGCGCACCGGCACGGTGGTCGGCAGCGACTACGACCCCATGCTGGCCAAGATCGTCGCGTGGGCCCCCGACCGTGCGGCGGCGCTCACGAAACTCGACCGGGCCCTGGCCGACACCCAGGTGCTCGGCGTCACCACCAATATCGACTTCCTGCGTTTCCTGTTGGCGGACAGCGACGTTCGGGCCGGTCGGCTCGATACCGCGCTGCTGGATCTGCGCGCTCCCGACTTCACCCCCGCTCCGGTCGGCGACGAACAGTTCGTGGCTGCCGCGGTGTCCCGCTGGCTCCGGCGCTGGCCGACAACGCCGTCCAGCGTGTGGGAGATCCCCGACGGCTGGCGTGCGGGAGCTCCGGCCGCGCCGACCGTGCTGCGCCTCAGCGGTGGTGACCGGACCGTGCACGTCGCGATCACCGGAAAACCATCGGCCGCAACGGTAGTCGTCACAGTCGACGGTGCCGCCGGTCCGGGTGGCGCCGGCGAGCCGGGTGCCGCCGACGAACCTCGCCGCACCGGCGAGCTCAGCGGCGCCGTCGCTGGGGAGACCGGCAGCGCGCCCGGTGCCGGACTGTCGCGGACCCTCAGTGCCGCAATCGAACCGACGGGCTTCGGCCCGGCCACCACTGCGCACCCGGGATCGCCTGCCGCGCAGCGGCCCAGCGCACCACACACCGCCGCCGTGCTCACTGTGACCCTCGACGGCATCCGCCGCACCTATCGTGTCGCCGAACACGAAGGCCACCTGTGGGTCGCCGACGCCACCGGTGTCGCGCAGGTCCGCGAGGTCGCCGAACAGCGCCTGCGGGCCGACACCGCACACGTCGGTGAGGCCGAGGTCCTCAGCCCCATGCCGGGTTCCGTGATCGCGGTCCTGGTCGAACCGGGTGCGACGGTGGCCGTGGGCGACCCGATCGTGGTGGTCGAGGCGATGAAGATGGAGCACACCCTGACCGCGCCGATCGCGGGCACCGTCGAACTGACGGCAGCCGCCGGCGCCCAGGTGCGGCTCGAGCAGGTCCTGGCCCGGGTCGTCCCGGTCGAAACAGGTTCCGCCGCAGCAGATGTGAACAACGACGTGAAGGAAGCACAGCGATGACCGACTATCTGTCCACCGGGACTCTCCCGGAGGAGTATCAGCAGCTCGCGCTGACGGTCCGGGACTTCACCCAGCAGGTGGTCGCGCCGGTCTCCGCGAAACACGATGCCGAGCGCAGCTTTCCGTACGAAGTCGTCAAGGGCATGGGTGACATGGGCCTGTTCGGCCTGCCGTTCTCGGAGGAGTTCGGCGGCATGGGCGGCAACTACTTCACCCTGTGCCTGGCGCTCGAGGAACTGGCCAAGGTGGATCAGTCCGTGGCCATGACCCTGGAAGCCGGTGTCTCGCTGGGCGCCATGCCGATCTACCGCTTCGGCACCCAGGAGCAGAAGGAGCGCTACCTGCCCGAACTCGTCGCAGGCCAGGCGCTCGCGGGCTTCGGCCTCACCGAACCGGGCTGCGGCTCCGACGCCGGCGGCACCCGCACCACCGCGGTCCGCGACGGCGACGAGTGGGTGATCAACGGCAGCAAGCAGTTCATCACCAACTCCGGCACCGACATCACCAAGCTGGTGACCGTCACCGCCGTCACCGGGCAGCGCGACGGCAAGAAGGAGATCTCCACGATCATCGTGCCCTCGGGCACAACTGGTTTCGTGGTCGAACCGCCGTATCACAAGCTGGGCTGGCACGCTTCGGACACGCATCCGCTGGCCTTCACCGATTGCCGTGTGCCGCAGGAGAATCTGCTCGGCGACGAGGGCCGCGGCTACGCGAACTTCCTGCGTATCCTCGACGAGGGCCGCATCGCCATCGCGGCCGTCTCGGTGGGTGTCGCGCAGGGCTGTGTGGACGAATGCGTGCGTTATGCGGGGGAGCGGGAGGCGTTCGGCAAGACCATCGGCAGCTACCAGGCGATCGCCTTCAAGATCGCGCGCATGGAGGCGCGGGCGCACGCCGCCCGGGCCGCCTACTACGACGCCGCCGCACTCATGCTGTCCGGCAAGCCGTTCAAGAAGGCCGCCGCGGTGGCCAAGCTGGTGGCCGGTGAGGCCGCGATGGACAACTCCCGCGACGCCACCCAGGTGTTCGGCGGCATGGGCTTCATGAACGAGACCGTCGTCGCCCGGCACTACCGCGACAGCAAGATCCTGGAGATCGGTGAGGGCACCACCGAGGTGCAGCTCATGCTGATCGGCCGGGAGCTGGGATTGTGACCGAGCCCGTCCGCCGGATCGTGCAGCGCGGCTTGTGGTTCGAGGAGTTCGAGGTCGGTGTGCTCTACGAGCACCGGCCCGGGCGCACCGTGACCGAGGCCGACAACGTGCTGTTCACGACGCTGACCATGAACACCCAGGCCCTGCACTTGGACGCGGCCGTCTCCGACGCGCTGCCCCCGTTCAACGCCCGCCTGGTGAACTCGATGTTCACGCTGTCGACCCTGGTCGGCCTGTCGGTCGCCCAGCTGACCCAGGGCACCATCGTGGCCAACCTCGGCTTCTCCGAGATCGCCTTCCCGAAGCCGATGTTCCACGGTGACACGCTCTATGCGGAAACCCTGGTCACGGCGAAGCGGGAATCGAACAGCCGCCCCGGCGAAGGCATCGTCACCTTCGCCCACACCGGCCGCAACCAGCACGGGGACGTGGTGGCGACCGCGGTCCGGAAGACGCTTGTGCGGAAGGAGCCGGTGTGATCCGGCCTGAGCGCACAATCATCGCGGTCTACAGGCAACAATTGCCGGCTCGAGCCGAACATTGTGCGCTCGGGCCGGAGTCAGCGTTGCGGAGGCGATCGGCATGACCTGGCAGCTACCCGGATCGGCCTGGCTCTTCTGCCCGGCCGACCGTCCCGAGCGATACGCCAAGGCCGCCGCGGCCGCGGATGTGGTGATCCTCGATCTCGAGGACGGCGTCGCGGCCGCCGACCGCCCGGTCGCGCGCGAAGCTCTGGTGGCGACGCCGCTGGACCCCGAGCGCACCGTGGTGCGGGTCAACGCGGCCGGTACCGAGGATCAGGCGCTCGATCTGGCGGCCCTGGCCCGGACCGGCTACCGGCGGCTCATGCTGCCCAAGAGCGAATCCGCCGAACAGGTTGCGGCACTGCGCGATTACGAGGTCGTCGTCCTGGTCGAGTCGCCGCTGGGCGCGGTCCGGGTCGCCGATATCGTGCAGGCCCCCAACGCGATCGGTGTCATGTGGGGTGCGGAGGACCTGGTGGCCGCGCTCGGCGGCAACTCCAGCCGCAACGCCGACGGCTCCTACCGGGACTTCGCCCGCCACGTCCGGACGGCATCGCTGTTGGCCGCCAAGGCATTCGGCCGCTTCGCGCTGGACTCGGTGTACCTGGACATCCGCGACCTGGACGGACTTCGAGCGGAATCCGACGACGCGGTCGCGGTCGGTTTCGACGCGAAGGTCGCCATTCACCCGTCGCAGGTCGAGGTGATCCGCGCCGCCTACGCGCCCACCCCCGCGGAGGTGGACTGGGCACGCCGGCTACTAGCCGAGGTCGAGGGCAATTTCGGTGTCTTCACTTTCGAGGGCCGCATGGTCGACGGCCCGATCATCAAGCAGGCCGAGCGGATCCTGCGGCGGGCCGGAGACGTGCGCTGACAGCTGTTCGGTAGGAGTCCGGTCGGGGCGCGGGATGTGCCAGAGTGGCTGGCGGATGTGGGTTCGCCGGCAGATGTTTCACAGGAGGAGTGCGGGATGGAACCACAGTGGGTGCCGACCGAGGCCGACGTAGCCCGGGCGCAGATCACGGCGTTCGCGGAGTTCGCCGCGCCGCGTGCGGGCCGGTCCTTCCCCGGGTACCGGGAGCTGTGGGAGTGGTCGGTCGCGGATCCGGCCGCGTTCTGGGGCACGTTGTGGGAGTGGTTCGGTTTCGGGCCCGCACCGCAGCCGGTGCTCGCCTCCACGGAAATGCCGGGCGCGCAATGGTTCCCGGGCACCACCCTCAACTACGTGGACCGCATCGCCGCGCAGGCGCGCGACGACCGCCCGGCGATCGTGTACGCGGCCGAGGACGGCAGCAGCACCGAATGGTCGTGGGCCGAACTGCTCGGCCGCACCGCACGTTTCGCGCGGACCCTGCGCGAGCTCGGCGTCGGTCCCGGTGACCGGGTGGTCGGGTACCTGCCGAACGTGCCCGAGACGATCGTGGCGTTCCTGGCCACCGCGAGCCTCGGCGCGATCTGGAGTGCCTGCGGCCAGGACTATTCGGCGAAGGCCGCCCTGGACCGGCTCGGCCAGCTGGAGCCGGTGGTGCTGGTGACCGCCGACGGCTACCGATTCGGCGGGAAGGCCCACGACAAGCGGGCCGACATCGCCGCCCTGCGGGCCGGGCTGCCGCGGCTGCGGGCCACCGTGGTGGTCTCCCGGCTCGGCGAACGTGTCGACGGCACACTGGATTTCGACGAGGTCTCCGCGTCGGCGTGCGAAGCGCCGGTCACCACGCCGGTCGCCTTCGACCATCCGCTGTGGATCCTGTTCTCCTCCGGCACCACCGGCCTGCCCAAGGGAATCGTCCACGGGCACGGGGGAGTTCTGCTGGAACACCTGAAAGCCGTTGCCCTGCAGTCGGACATCGGTCCCGCCGACACCTTCTTCTGGTACACCAGCCCGAGCTGGATGATGTGGAACTTCCAGGTCGCCGGCCTTCTGGTCGGCGCCACCATCGTCTGTTACGACGGCAGCCCCACCTATCCGGCCGCGGATGCGTTGTGGGACATCGCCGCTCGCACCGGCGCCACCGTCTTCGGCACCAGCCCGGGTTACGTGCTCGCCTGTATGAAGGCCGGTTCCGTGCCGCGCCGCGACCACGATCTGTCCGCGCTGCGCTCGGTGGGTATCACCGGCTCCGCGCTGCCGGAGTCCTCGGCGCTCTGGCTGGGCGAGAACGCCGGCGACCACGTACAGGTCGCCTCGATCAGCGGCGGCACCGACGTGGTGTCGGCCTTCATGGGTGGCGCACCGACCGTCCCGGTCTGGCCCGGTGAGCTGTCGGCACCGTTCCTGGGTGTGGCGCTGGACGCCTGGGACGAGGCCGGACAGCCGGTGCGCGGCAGTGTCGGGGAATTGGTGGTCACCGCCCCGATGCCGTCCATGCCGGTCTCCTTCTGGGCCGACCCCGACGGATCTCGCTATCGCGCAGCCTATTTCGACACCTATCCCGGTGTGTGGCGGCACGGTGACTGGATCACGTTCACCGAGCACGGCAGTGTCGTGGTGCACGGCCGGTCCGACTCCACCCTGAACCGGCACGGCATCCGGATGGGTTCGGCGGATATCTATCAGGCCGTGGAATCGCTGCCCGAGATCGCCGAGGCGCTGGTCATCGGCGTCGAACTACCCGACGGCGGCTACTGGATGCCGCTGTTCGTGGTCCCGGCGGCCGGTGCCGAACTGAGCCCGGAGCTCGAGCAGCGCATCGCTGCGGTGATCCGGGCCGAGGTCTCGCCGCGGCACGTGCCCGATGTGGTGATCGCCGCGCCCGCGATCCCGCACACCCGCACCGGCAAGAAGCTCGAGGTCCCGATCAAGAAGCTGTTCCAGGGCGCCGACCCGGCGAAGGTGGTCGAACGCAGCGCCGTCGACGACCCGGACCTGCTCGATTGGTATGCGGCCGTGCAGGTTCCGAAGGGATAGCCGGTCGACGGGTCCGTATCGCGTTGTGCCGGACCGGGACCGACCTCGACAGGTCGGTCTCGCGTTGTGCCGGACCGGGACCGACCTAGACGGGTCCGTCTTGCGTTGCGCCGGACCTGGACCGACCTCGACCGGTCCGCGTTGTGCCGGACCGGGACCGACGTCGGCGGGTACGTCTCGCGTTGCCGGACCGGGCACGGACCTCGACGGGTCCGTGCTCTCGGTTCTAGTTGCCGGGTGCGTCCGGCCCGGGCAGGCCGGGAAGCGCGGGCAGGCTCGGCAGCTCGAAGGTCGGCACGGTGATCGTGGGGATCATCGAGTTCACGTCCGGCAGGGCGGCGGAACCGGCCTGCCACCACGGGACCTCCGGGGCCGGTTCGGGTTCGGGCTCCGGCTCTTCGGTGGTGGGCCGCGACGGGACGTAGCGCGGCGGCGGGGCCGTGGTGGTCGGTGTCCGCATGATCGCGTTGTTCTCGTCCGGCGGGTCGCCGGCGCCCGGTGCGTTCACCCCGGGCTGGACCGTGACCCCGGGCTGCTGGTGCCCGTCGCCGGGCGCCGCGTGGGACAGGCCCGCGCACAGGACTGCGAGTGCCACCGGCACCGCGCCGAGTGCGGCCACCCGGCCGGTGAGAACGGTGATCTGACGGCGACTGCTCACCGCTGTCCCCCTCTTCGCGAAGAACTCTGGAAATCGGCTGCCCCGAAGGCAGTTCAGCGACAGTCTACGAGCCGTCCGCGTCGCGTGCCCAGCGACCGGTTCCCTTGGCGGACACTACTGTTCGGAAGGTTCCGCGCCGGTGATCCGCCAGGCCTGCAGCGGCAGGTCGGTGCACGCCGGGGTCAGGGTCACCGTGCTGTGCGGCTGCGCCACCTGGCTGAACGGGAAGCCTTGGATCGTGGGTGGCAGATCCGGCCAGCCGACGATGTGCGGCAGCGGGAGCAGGCCGGTCACACAGTCGGCCACGCCGGTCACGACGTAGGCCACGTCGGTGTCGTTGGCGCAGGTCAGGCCGTCGCAGCTGACGCCGGGGGCGATGTCGTCGGCGCTCGCGGTGCCGGCGGTGGCGATCGACACGGCGGCCGCGCCCATCAATACGGCAAAGCCCTTGACCTGCTTGTTCATTCCGAGTTGCTCCTAGCCTGGTAGCGCGGTCGTGGTGCGCCACCGCCGGATTCATCCTAGTCACGTCGGAGCCCGATTTCAGCGCGGGGCTGGGAACTTCCTGTGCGGGAGGAAGGGGTGCGACGGGTGGCCGGTTCAGCTATCGATCGGCAACGTCAGACTCGAGCTGGAAGGTGGTGCGACGCCGCCGTCGCCGGTGCTGGTCACCGTTCGATAACCGCGTCTTGATCATGCTGTGTAGGCGAGGGTAATCTCAGTTTTCGGCGGCATTTCGGGAGGTTGGTCCGATTCGAGAGCGCTCGGGAGGTCGGGAGTGAATGACCGTTCGATCGTTGCGGGTCGACCCCGGGGCCGAAGGCAACTCGGCTCGAATGCCAAGCAGACGTTTAACTGCACATTCGCTGATCTGGGGTAGTACGAAGTCGGCCCGGGCGCGGTCCCGGCAGTGTCATGACTTCCGATGTCCCTGTGGCGCGATGTGATTCGCCATCGCGGCGCGTGGTAACCGACATCAGTCGACTTTTTCTGTCCCTGATCCGGGGGGTCGTGCGCGGCCCGCGGACCGAACACGGTGGAGGCGTCGTGAGCATGATTTTCACCCCCGACGTTCCGGCCGGCGAACTCACGATCGCCGAATGCCGACAGGTCCGGCTGGCCTGCGTAGCAGGCGACGCCCTGCGGATACGGGCCGCGGCCGAACGGATCCTGGAGACCAATCGCCGCCGCTGGCACGGGCGCGGCGACTTCGAGTCGTTCCCGGCCATCCGGCGCTGGCAGCACTTCCGGTCCAGCCCGTTCGCCACCGACCCCTCCCCGTTCGAACTGGTCGAACAGCTCGCGAGCGGCCGACGACTGGTCGTGCCCGGCGCGGCCGCGGCGCTGGCCGCCGCGATCATGGTGACCTCGGGCTGCCCGGCCACCAGCCACCACCACGACCGCGACTTGTTCGTGACGATCTACGCCCAGGCCGCCGACGATCTGAGCCTCGCCGAGGACCTGGCCGTCACCGTGGTCGAGGTGGCCGGCGGCCGGGTCACCCAGCGCATCGAACGGACCGTGGTGATCGTGTCCGCCGCGCCGCAGACCCGGCAGCCGGCGGCACCCCGCGAAGCGCCGGCACCGGTCGAGTCGCCGGTCGTCCCCACCGCCGCCTGAGTTCCTAGCCGGCGCGCGGGCCGTTGCGGCCCTGGATCCGATCGTGGATCAGCTTTCCGTCGGCCATGTGGAACACCTCGTCCATGCGGGCCAGATGCGTCGTGTCGTGCGTGACCAGCAGGGTCGCCGCGTCGTGCTGCCGGCTCAGCTCGATGATCAGGTCCAGGACCGCCGCGCCGCGCGCCGAGTCCAGTGCGCTGGTCGGCTCGTCGACCACCAGGAGCGCGGGCGAATTCATCAGGGCGCGAGCAAGATTCACGCGCTGCCGCTGCCCGCCCGACAGCTGCGCGGGGCGGCGGTGCGCCACCTCGGTCAGGCCGACCGCGTCCAGCAGGTCCATGGCCCGGGCCCGGGTCGCCCGGCGCACGCGCTGCGGGACGCACACCCGGTCACCCAGGTGCCCGGTGACCTCGAGCTGTTCGACCGCGGTCAGCGACGGCAGCAGGTTCGGCTGCTGGAACATGATGCCGATCTCCTTGCGGCGCACCGTAGCCGCGTCGCGGCGGCTCAGGCCGGTCAGATCGACTGTGCTGCCACCGGATTCGAGGGTCACCGTGCCGGTGTCCGCGCGCTGCAGAGTCGAAACCACCGCCAGCAGAGAGGATTTGCCGGATCCGGAGGGGCCGGTGATCCCGGTGACGGACCCGCCACCGGCACGGAACGACACCCGATCCAAAGCCGTTGTGCGCGTGAGCCCGTCGGGGTAGGTGAGGGTCACATCGGTGACCGTGAGTGTGGTCGTCATGACAACTCCTGAACAGACAGTGGCGGATTCCGGGCTCAGCGGCTGCGGCCGAGCGCGGCCAGCGGGTCGGCCGAAGCCAGGAAGCGCAGTGCCGCCGCGGCACCGAGCGCACCGAGCCCGGTCAGCAGGACGGCCGGTTGCAGCGTGGTCGACGCGTCCAGGACGAACGGCATCGAATCGCCCATCAACCGCGACGCCAGCGCCGTCACCCCGACCCCGACCGCGGAACCGGTGACCAGCACCAGCAGCGCCTGACCGAGCGAATCGCGCACCAGCGATCGGGTGGTGGCGCCCAGCGCCTTGAGCGTGGCGATGTCGGCGGTGCGCTGCATGGTCCACACCACGAAGAACGCGCCGATCATCAGTGCGGAGATGGCGAGCAGCAGGACCGTCATGAGCGTCAGCGAGCTGTGCTCGGCCTGGTAGGACGACAGCGCCGTCGGTGCGTCGGAGACGGCCACGGTGGTGGTGTGGGTGCCCGCGGCCACGGCGGCGGGGTCGGCGATCCCGGAGGTCACCAGGACCGTCGCGGCCGGCGCGGCCGGATCCGCGGCCCGCTGGTCGGCCAGCGAGGTCCACACCACCGGGCCGTGCCCGAACCAGTCGTCGCCACCGACCGCGGCGACGGTCAGGGTGGTGCCGCCGATGCTCACGTGGTCGCCCGTCGTGGCGTCGAGCTTCTTGGCGGCGGGCGCGCTCAGGATCACCGAACCGGGGGTTGCGGCCGGATAGCCGAAGGCGGTCCCGTCGGTGCCGATCACGACCACCGGCTGCGGCGAGGCCGAGCCGAACCCGGGCGCGGGTGCCGCGCTCTTGGCCGCGACATCCTGCACGTGCTCGCCGGTGCGGACGGCCTGGGTGCGGCCGATCCCGACCGGCTCGGCCGTCCCGGCCTGCTGCCAGGACCGGACCTGGTCGGCGGTCAGCGCCGAGGCGTCGAACGACGGGGTCGACCCGTTGTCGGCGAAGACCAGCACCTGGCCGTGCAGGCGTTGCAGGGCGGAGATGTTCTGGTGGCCCAGGCCCGCGGTCAGGCCGCTCAGGAAACTGACCAGGACGGCGACCAGCACGACCACCAGGGTGATCAACAGGAATCGGCCACGGGCGGCCCGCAACTCACGTAGTGCGACGAACATACTTCGACTCTCCCGCTCGGCGGCCGCGCGCACATCGACCGCACGGTCCGGACCGCGCATCCTCCGGAGGGTGTGCGAATCCACCTTTCGATGGATGCCGGACGGGTAACCCCGCATAAGCTGGCAGAGTGCATCGGTCCCCCCTCGCCCCCGTCTTCGCCGGCATGCAGATCGGCCTGCACGCGCTGATGGTGGTGCTCACCACGGTGGTCGTGGTGCGGGCGCTGACCGGCGACGGCCCGCACTGGGTGGTCGTGGTCACGGCGGTGCTGTTCCTGGCGTTGTACTTCGCCGGGATCGCGCTGCGTGGTCGCCCGACCGCGGCCCAGGTCTGGCTGGGCGGTCTCACCCTGCTGTGGCTGGTGCTGCTGTGGCTCGTGCCCGACGCGGTGTATCTGGTGTTCGGGCTGTTCTTCCTCTATATGCATCTGCTGCCGCGGATCTGGGGAATGGTCGCGGTCGTCGTGGCGACCGCGGTGTCGGTGATCGGTTTCGCCGCCCAGCGCGGGTGGTCCGCGGGTGCGGTCGTCGGCCCGGTGCTGGGCGCGCTGGTCGCGGTCGCGATCGGGCTCGGCTACGGCGCGCTGTTCCGCGAGGCCGCGGAACGACAGCGGCTGATCGACGAATTGCTCGCCACCCGAGCCACCCTCGCCGAACAGGAACGCGCCGCGGGCGTCGCGGCCGAACGCCAGCGCCTGGCCCACGAGATCCACGACACGGTGGCCCAGGGCCTGGCCAGCATCCAGCTGCTGCTGCACGCGGGGGAGCAGGCCGCACCGGATCATCCCGCGCTGGAACAGATCCGGCTCGCCCGCGAGACCGCGGCGGAGAGTCTCGCCGAAACCCGCCAGCTGATCGGCGATCTCACGCCCGCGGTACTCGACGGCCAGTCGCTCACCGAGGCCCTGACCCGGGTCGCGGAGCGGGCCGGCGGCCCGGGGCTGCAGGCCGGGCTGGTGGTCGAGGGCGAGCCGCAGCGGCTGCCCATGCCGATCGAGGCGGCGCTGGTGCGGGTGGCGCAGGGCGCGGTCGCCAACGTGGTCCAGCATGCTGGGGCCGAGCGGCTCCGGTTGACGCTCACCTACGCCGACGACGGCATCCTGCTGGACGTGGTGGACGACGGGGTCGGCTTCGATCCGGAAGATCCGGCGGTACCGGGCTTCGGCCTGCGCACCATGCGGTCGCGGGTGGAACAGCAGGGCGGTTCGCTCAGCGTCGAATCCGAGCCCGGGCACACCGCGGTCACCGTGTCGTTCCCGGTGGAGCGCTCATGATCCGGGTGCTGCTGGCCGACGATCACGCCATCGTGCGCGCCGGGCTGCGCGCGCTGCTGTCCACCGCCGGGGACATCGAGGTGGTCGGTGAGGCGGCCACCGCCGATGAGGCCGTAGCCCTGTGCGGCGCAACCGAAGTCGAACTCGTGCTGATGGATCTTCGCTTCGGGCAAGGGCATTCGGGAGTCGATGCGACAACGGCGTTGCGTGCCTTGCCGTCCCCGCCGCAAGTTCTCGTGGTCACCAACTACGACACCGATGCCGACATCCTCGGTGCGGTCGAGGCCGGCGCGTGCGGCTACATCCTCAAGGACACCCCGCCGGCCGAGTTGCTGGTCGCGGTCCGGGCCGCCGCGTCGGGGGAGAGTGTGCTGTCCCCGGCTGTCGCCACCCGGCTGATGACCCGGGTCCGCACCCCGGATTCGGCTCTGACGCCGCGTGAGGTCGAGGTGCTGCGGTTGGTCGCCGACGGGCACTCGAATCGCGAGATCGCGCGGCAGTTGTTCCTGGGGGAGACGACGGTGAAATCGCACCTGGTGCACATCTACGCCAAGCTCGGAGTGAAATCGCGGACCTCCGCGGTTGCCCGCGCCCGCGAGCGCGGCGCACTGTAGCCCCCGCGACCTGCGGGTTTGTCGCCGCTGCGAACCTCCCAAGCGAAACTGAAATAACTCTGCTTAAGATTTGCTCACTTTTAACACAACTGGAACACGTTTCAATCAGTGTCGGTATTGTCCGGTTCGTTCGAATTCATCCCATGCCCGATCGCGAACCGATCCGGGCTCAAGGAGCACCTATGCCCGCAACGACACGACGTGGTGTCACCACACCCGTTACCGGCGCCGCTGTGATCGCAGGCCTGATCCTGACCATCGACCCGGGCACCGCCGCGGCGGCCGACATCACCTTCACCAACTCGTGCCAGGCCAAGTCCATCATCACGGTCGACAAGACCCTCGCCGGTGGCATCACCGTCGACGCTCCCGCCAGCGTGAACGTCGGTGACACCTTCACCTACCGCGTGCAGCCCGACGCGCAGTCCTACCCGGACAAGGACTCCGGTGCGACCACGTCCAGCCTGTCCCGGATCAAGTACGACTTCGCCATCCCGGCCAACGCCACCCTGGTCAGCGCCGACGTCGTCTCCGGCACCGCCGTCAACATCGACAATGTGGCTCCGAACGTGTTGCGCGTCAACGACTCCGGCGTGGTGGACGCCAACGGCTCGATCCTGCGGCTCTCGGGCAACAACGAGGTGGTCGGCAACAGCCCGACCAGCAGCACCAACACCGAAGGCGGCATCCGCGCGCCCAAGCTGAAGAAGAACCTCGACGGCACCACGAATGCCAACGGCGACAGCTGGTTCCGCCTGCCCGCCGTCGACGTCACCGTCACCGCCGTCGCCGCCGGCACCATCACCCCGACCGTCCGGGTGGCCGGCAGTGCCGCCGCGTACGGCAACGACATGAACTACAACACCTCCCTGGCGAAGGCATCGCTGCTCGGCACCCAGTGGGCCCCCACCCGCTGCATCCCCAGTGACAACAAGAGCGCCCTGAACGCCGGCGGCGGCCCCCTGGCCACGATCACCGTCGGCGCGGCTTCCGTGGCCACGACCACCACCGTGTCCGTTCCCGCCACCGCGACGATCGGTCAGTCGGTGGACCTGTCGGCGGCCGTGCACGGTACCGCCGGTGCCGCGGTCGGTGGCACGGTCCAGTTCCTGGACAACGGGGCGAACATCGGCGGCCCGGTGGCGGTGACCAACGGCGCCGCGACCCTGCCGTACACGTTCACCACAGCCGGCGCGCACGCGATTTCGGCCGTGTACTCCGGTGCCGACGGCTACCAGGGCTCCACCGGTGCGGCGCAGACCGTGACGGTCGCCGTCGCCGCGGTGGCCACGACCACCACGCTGACCGCTCCCGCCACCGCGGCCACCGGTCAGTCGGTCGACCTCTCCGCCGCGGTGAACGGCACCGCCGGCGCCGCGGTCGGCGGCACGGTCCAGTTCCTGGACAACGGGGCGAACATCGGCAGCCCGGTGGCCGTGGCCAACGGCACCGCAACCCTGCCGTACACCTTCAACGCCGCTGGTACGCACGCGATTTCGGCCGTGTACTCCGGTGCCGACGGCTACCTGGGCTCGACCGCCGCGGCGCAGACCGTCACGGTTTCGGTCCCGGTCACCACCACGGTGCCCCCGACCTCCACCACCACGCCGGTCACCTCCACCACGGCCCCGGTCACCACCACGACCGGCTCCTCGGGCAACAGCGGCAGCGCCGCAATGGACATCCTCTCCGGACTCTCCGGCGCCCTCGGCCACTGATCGGCTGATCGCCCGCTGACTGGACTTCATACCGCCGGAAACGGCAGCAGGCATCCTCGCCCTGCTGCCGTTTCCGCATTTCCGCGGTGGACCCGACAACGGACTCGGACGCGGGCGACGCCGTGCGGCGAAATGCCGGGGGTTCGGTCGTAGGGTTGGCCCATGCTGACGATCTCGGATCCGCGGGTACGGGAGTTTCTGACCGAGGGGACGCGCACCGCGAAGGTGGCGTTCGTGACCAAAGACGGCCGGCCGGTGATCAATCCGGTGTGGTTCATCCTGGACGGGGACGAACTGGTATTCAACACCGGCAAGGAGTCGGCGAAAGGGCGTGCGGTGCTGCGGGATCCGCGGCTCTCGCTGTGCGTCGATCTGGAGGCGCCGCCGTACGGATACGTGCAGGTGCAGGGGACCGCGACGGTGTCGGAGGACCTGGACGAGCTTGTGCGGACCGCCACGGCCATCGGTGGCCGGTACATGGGGGCGGATCGGGCCGAGGAGTTCGGTGCGCGCAACGGTGTGCCGGGAGAGCTGGTGGTGCGGGTGCGGCCCGACAAGATCCTCGGCGGCTTCGACATGACGGGCTAGCACCCGGCAGTGGCGTAAAGGGTAAGTGCCGAAGCAGCCCACATGACGGGCAAGCGCCGGACGGCGGCGTGACGGGTGAGCGTCGGGCAGCGGCACGACCGGCAGGTGCCGGGCAGTGGCGTGACGGGCTCGTGGCGCGCGAGTAGCCGTGTGACAGGCTGGCGGTCATGACGGTGCATTTCATCGGGGCCGGGCCCGGCGCCGCGGACCTGCTGACGGTGCGTGCGGTGACGCTGCTGCGGGACTCGCCCGTATGCCTGTACGCGGGCACCTACCTCGATCCCGACGTGCTCGCCCACTGCGCGCCGGGCACCGAGTTCGTCGACACCCAGGGCCTGGACCTCGACCAGATCACCGCACACCTGGCCCGGGCCGACGCCGCCGGGCACGATGTGGCCCGCCTGTGTTCCGGCGACCCGTCGCTGTATTCGGCGCTGACCGAACAGACCCGGCGCCTCGACGCCCTCGGCATCGCGTGGGACGTCACCCCGGGCGTCCCGGCGTACGCCGCCGCGGCCGCGGTACTCGGTACCGAGCTGACGGTTCCGGAAGTGGTCCAGTCGGTCGTGCTGACCCGCACCCGGGTGCGTTCCACGACCATGCCCGCCTCCGAGGAACTGGCCGGCTTCGCCCGCACCCGGGCCACCCTGGTCCTGCATCTGGCGATCACCCGAATCCGTACGCTCGCCGCCGAACTGGCGGGCGAATACGGCGCCGACTGTCCCGTCGCGGTCGTCTACCGCGCCTCGCAGCCCGAACAGCTGGTTCTGCGTGGCACTCTCGCCGATATCGCGGACGCGGTGGAGGCCGCCGAACTGCGCCAGGCGGCGGTGATCCTGATCGGTCGCGCACTCACGCCGGCCCTCGAATGTTCGGTGTCGCATTTGTATGACCCGGCCCGAAATCGGCAGGTCGGCGGTATGTCCGATTCCGGTTCGCTATGAACCGTGATGCGTTCGAGCGCCGAATCAACCGGTAGATTGGTTCGGTACTCGACGGTGAGGTACGGCGACGGCCCGGAGCGATGCGCGGGTGCGGTCCGGCCGGTGTAACGCCATCGGCCCATGGGATGGATAGGCCCCATGAACCTTCTGCTGGTCGAGCTGTGAAATAGGACCTGAACGCCGGTTCCCCGCATGTGTGAGGGGTCGGCGTTCGGCGTGTTGGGTCGGGGAGCACCGCTTGGTGTTCCGGAAGCGAGGTTACGGGTGAACCGCGGGGAGTTCGGCGGCAACGAAGCTGGCACTGAAGGAACCGAGCCGAGCAGTACGGAGCTCTTCCCGCTTTCACCAGCGCAACTCGGTATCTGGTACGCCCAGGCCCTCGACCCCCAGGTTCCCGTCACCATCGCGCAGTATGTCGACCTGCGCGGCGACCTGGACGTCGACCTGCTGGAGCAGGCCAGCATCGACGTCGCCTCCGATCTCGGCTCCGGCTTCCTGCGCATCGTCGAGCGCGACGGCGAGCCCATGCAGTACATCGACCGCGCGCTCGCCCAGCACGACAAGGTCATCCGGGTCGATCTGCGGGCGGAGGCCGACCCCGAGGCCGCCGCGCACGCGTGGATGCGCGCCGAATACAGCCGCCCGCTCGACCTGCTCACCGACCGCCTGATCCGGGCCGCGGTACTGCGGCTGAGCGTGGACCGCTGGTTCTGGTACACCCGCGCCCACCACATCGCACTCGACGGATTCGGCGCGGTCACCAACCTGTCCCGGGTCGCCGAGCGCTATTCGGCCGCCGTCGCCGGCCTCGAGCCGCCGCCGTCCCGCGCCACCGAGCTGGCCACCCTGGTCGAATCCGAGCTGGACTACCGCGACAGCACCCGATTCGCCGCCGACCGTGAGTACTGGGCGCAGCGGGTGCGGGGCCTGGCCGAGGGCACCGGCCTGACCGGACGCAGCGCCCCGCCCGCCCCGCACAACGGCATCGTCTCGCAAGTGCTGTCCGCCGACCGGGAGGCGTTGCTGGCCAACGCGGTTCGGGCGAACGACACAACTCCGGCCGCCCTGCTGCTGGCTGCCTTCGCCGCCTATCTGGCGCAGTGGACCGGCAGCGAGGAAGTCGTCCTCAGCCTGCCGGTGACGGCCAGAACCACTGCCGCCATGCGTAATTCCGGTGGTGCGGTCTCGAATATCGTGCCGCTGCGGCTGCGCGTGGGCCACGACAGCACGGTCGCGGAACTGCTGCGGGCGGTGGCGGTCGAGGTCTCGGGCGCGCTGCGGCATCAGCGGTACCGGCACGAGGACATCCGCCGCGACAGCGCCGGCGACGGGGTGGTGACCACCGAGTTCTTCGGCCCCTGGGTGAACATCATGCTGTTCCAGGACCGGCTCGCGCTGGGGACGGTGGAGGGGCAGCTGCATGTGCTGTCGACCGGCGCGATCGAGGATTTGGGCGTCAACTTCTATCAGACGCAGGGCGGCACCCGGACCCGGATCGACTTCGAGACCAACCCCAACCTCTACACCGAAGCCGAAGCCCAGCAGCATCATTCGCGGTTCCTCGAATACTTCGACCGATTCCTGGCCGCGGCCACCGACGATCGTCCGTGGGCGCTGCCGATCACCACCGTCGCGGAACGGGTCGCCACGCTCGTCGAGTGGAATGCCGCCGGTCACGAGGTCCCCGAGACCACCCTCGCGGGCCTGCTGGACGCGCAGATCGCCGCGACACCGGACGAGATCGCGGTCGAGTTCCAGGGCGCGACGCTCACTTACGCGGAGTTCGGCGCCCGCGTGAATCGGTTGGCGCGCTTGCTGATCGCCGACGGTGTGGGTCCGGAGTCGTTGGTGGCGTTGGGTTTGCGTCGGTCGCTGGAGTTGGTGATCGCCATGCATGCGGTGGTGAAGGCCGGTGGTGCGTATGTGCCGATCGACCCGGATCATCCTGCCGAGCGGACTGCTTACATTCTGGAATCGGCTGCGCCGGTGTGTGTCCTGACCGTCTCGACGGACCGCCTCGAACTGCCGCCCACCATCCGGCGGCTGGAGATCGACACCGTCGACGTCTCCGGATTCGACTCGGCGCCGATCACCGACGCCGACCGGCGATCCCCGCTGCGCCCGGACCATACGGCCTACGTCATCTATACCTCGGGTTCAACCGGCCGCCCCAAGGGCGTCGCCGTCTCGCAGCGCGCGATCGTGAACCAGCAGCTGTGGATGCTGCAGGAATACGGGCTGAGCGTGTCGGATGTGTATCTGCAGAAGACCGCGACCACGTTCGACGTGTCGCTGTGGGGATACTTCCTGCCCTTGCTGACTGGCGCCCGCTTGGTCGTGGCCGATCCGGACGGCCACCGGGACCCGCTGTACGTGGCAGACATGATCGAACAGCACGGCGTGACCGTGACCGACTTCGTGCCTTCCATGCTCACGGTATTCGCCAGCCATGCGACCGCCGCACAGCTGCGCACGCTGCGCGCGGTGTTCGTGATCGGTGAGGTACTGCCGCCGGAAACCGGTGCGGCACTGCGGGAGATCAGCGCGGCCCGTCTGCACAACCTGTACGGCCCGACCGAGGCCGCGGTATCGGTCACGTATCACGAGGTCACCGCCGCCGACGTGGTGACCGTGCCGATCGGTGTTCCGGAGTGGAACGTCGGTGTGTACGTGTTGGATTCGCGGTTGCGTCCGGCTCCGGTCGGTGCGCCGGGTGAGTTGTATCTGTCGGGCCGTCAGCTGGCGCGAGGCTATCGGGGTCGTCCGGATTTGACTTCGGATCGGTTCGTGGCCAATCCGTTCTCGGGTTCGGGTGAGCGGATGTATCGGACCGGAGATCTGGTGCGGTGGAGTGCTTCCGGGGTGCTGGAGTACATCGGTCGGACCGATTTCCAGGTGAAGTTCCGCGGTCAGCGGATCGAGCTGGGTGAGATCGAGACCGTCCTGCTCGCGCACCCCACCGTGGCCCAGGCCGCGGTGTTCGTGGCCGATACCGCGACCGGTCAGCAGTTGGCGGCGTATGTCGTTGCCGCGCCGGGCAACTCGATCGACCCGGTCGCGCTGACCGCGTTCGCCGGTGAGCAGCTGCCCGGCTACATGGTCCCGGCCTCGGTCATGGTGCTGGACGCGTTCCCGCTCAACACTTCCGGCAAGCTGGACCGGAAAGCGTTGCCGGAACCGCTGTTCACGGCCGACGCCACCGGATTCCGTTCCCCGCGAACGCAGATCGAAGAGGTCGTCGCGGCGATCCTCGCCGACGTGCTGGGGCAGCAGGCCGTCGGCCTCGACGACAACTTCTTCGACCTGGGCGGTAATTCGCTGGTCGCCGCCCAGGTGGTGGCGCGGATCTCCACCGCCCTCGGCACCCGGCTCGGAGTGCGCGCGCTGTTCGAGGCACCCACCGTGGCCGGGATCGCCGCCCGGGTCGAAGCAGCCGGCCCGGGCGAGCCCGCGCGGCCGCCGCTGGTGGCTCAGCAACTGCCCGAACGGATTCTGCTGTCGCCCGCGCAGCAGCGGATGTGGTTCCTCAACCAGTTCGACCCGACGGTCCCCACCTACAACCTCCCGTTCGTGGTGCGGATGCGCGGCACCGTCGACATCGAGGCGCTGCAGACGGCCCTGCACGACGTGATCGAGCGGCAGCAGTCGCTGCGCACCGTCTTCCCGGCCTCCGGCACCGGCGGCTATCAGCTGGTGCTGGGGATCGACGAGATCGACTTCGAGGTGCCGGTAGCGCCGCTCACCATGGCCGAGATGCCGCGCGAGCTGGCCGAATTCGCCGCCCGCGGCTTCGACGTCGCCCGGGAACTGCCCATCCGGGTCCGGATCTACCAGCTGATCGACTCGCCCGAGTCCGGCTACGACTACGCCGTCGCCTTCGTGGTGCACCACATCGCCGCCGACGGCTTCTCCTTCGGCCCGCTCGCCAACGACGTCGCCGCCGCGTACCTGGCACGGTCGAACGGTTCCGCCCCGGGCTGGGCGCCGCTTCCGGTGCAGTACACCGACTTCAGCGTGTGGCAGCGCGCGATGCTCGGCTCCGAGGACGACCCCGGATCCCTCGCCGCGCGCGAGATCGACTACTGGCGTGGCGCACTCGCCGGACTGCCCGACCAGCTCGACCTGCCCGTCGACCGCCCGCGCCCCGCGGTGCAGACCTTCCGCGGCTCCCGGGTGCTGTTCGAGATCGACGCCGACCTGCACGCCGAGCTGGCCGCACTCGCACGCGCCCAGGGTGTTTCGCTGTTCATGGTGCTGCACTCCGCGCTGGCGATCCTGCTCGCCCGGCTCAGCGGCACCACCGATATCGCCATCGGCACCCCGGTGGCGGGTCGCGGTGAGCAGGCGCTCGACGACCTGATCGGCATGTTCGTCAACACCCTGGTACTGCGCTCACACGTAGTGGGTGCCGAACCGTTCACCGAATTCCTCTCCCGCACCCGCGAATCCGACCTCGTGGCCTTCGCCAACGCCGACGTCCCGTTCGAGCGGCTGGTCGAGGTGCTCAATCCCACCCGCTCGCAGGCGCGGCACCCGCTGTTCCAGGTGATGTTGTCGTTCCAGGAACTGGCGCAAGCCTCGATGGAGGCGCACGGCCTGACCGTCGGTGCCGAGGAACTCGAGGTCGACATCGCCAAGTTCGACCTGCAGTGGACGCTCACCGAACACCGTGGGCTGCAGGCGGAACCGACCGGCCTCTCGGCCGTGGTGTCCTATGCGACCGATCTGTTCGACGCGGCGACCGTCACCGAATTCGGCCGCCGCTACCTGCGGGTGCTCGCCGCGGTGGCCGCCGCGCCCACCACCCTGGTCCGAGAAATCGAAATCCTCGACGCCGCAGAACGTTCCGTCGTTCTGGGGGACTGGAACCGGACCGCGCATCCGATCCGGTCCGGCACCGTCCTGGACCTGTTCACCCACCGGGCCGGACTGCGGCCGGACGCGCCCGCGCTGATCTTCGACCCGGGCGGCGACGGGACGGTCGCCGAGCTGTCCTACGGAGCGTTCGCCGCGCGCGTGCACCGACTGGCCCGATACCTCATCGAGGCCGGTGTGGGCCCGGAATCCCTGGTGGCCGTGGGTATCCGGCGGTCGATCGACATGCTGGTCGCCATCTACGCGACGCTGGCCGCGGGTGGCGGCTACGTGCCGGTGGATCCCGACCACCCGGCCGAACGCACCGACTACGTGCTGGCCGCGTCGCGCCCGGTCTGCCTGCTCACCACCGCCGCCGACCGGGTCGAGGCCGGCACCGGCACCTCCGTCGTGGTGCTCGACGAGCTGGATCTCGACGGCTACTCCGCCGACCCGATCACGGCCGCCGAGCGGCGGGGCACGCTCTTCGCGGACAGCACCGCGTACGTGCTCTTCACCTCCGGTTCCACCGGCCGCCCCAAGGGGGTGGCGGTCTCGCACGCCGCCGTGCTGAACCAGATCACCTGGATCACCACCGAATACGGCATCGACGACACCGACGTGGTGCTGCAGAAGACGCCGGTGACCTTCGACGTCTCGGTCTGGGAGCTGTTCGGCACGCTCGCGGTCGGCGCCACCCTGGTGATCGCGACGCCCGACGGGCATCGCGACCCGCTCTACCTGTCCGAGCTGATCGGCCGCCACCGGGTCACCCTGACCTCGTTCGTGCCGTCCATGCTGTCGGTATTCGCGGCCACTGCGCCCGCCGCACAGAACGTTACGCTGCGTGCGGTCCTCGTGGCCGGTGAAGCGCTGCCCCCTGCTACCGTCACCGCGTTCGGCAAGTTCTCCGCCGCCGAGGTGCACAACCTGTACGGCCCCACCGAATTCACCGTCCACGCCACCGCGGCGGCGGTGCCCGCCGAGCCCACCGCGGTGCCGATCGGGCGCCCGGTGCACAACGCCCGCGCCTATGTGCTCGACGCCGGCCTGCGGCCGGTGCCGGTGGGTGTGCCCGGTGAGCTGTATCTGGGCGGAATCCAGGTGGCGCGAGGGTATTTCGGGCGACCCGACCTGACCGCGGAACGCTTCGTGGCCGACCCGTTCGGAGACGCCGGGTCCCGGCTGTACCGCACCGGCGACCTGGTGCGCTGGACGGCACCGGCGACCGCGACGGAATCCGGTGCGCTGGAATACATCGGCCGCACCGACTTCCAGGTGAAGTTCCGCGGCCAGCGGATCGAACTCGGCGAGATCGAGTCCGCGCTGCTGGATCTGCCGAACGTGAACCAGGCCGTGGTGCTCGTCGTCGACACCGTCGCCGGGGACCAGCTCGTCGGCTACCTGGTCACCACACCGGGCCCGGTGGACCTGGACCCGATCAAGGCCGCCCTGCACCGCCGGCTGCCCGCCTACATGGTGCCTTCCGTGCTCATGGTGCTGGAAGCCCTGCCACTCAACGCTTCCGGGAAGCTGGACCGCCGCGCGCTGCCCGCGCCCACCGTCGAGGTGCGGGCCTTCCGGGCGCCGACCACGCCGATCGAGGAGATCGTCGCGCAGATCTTCGGCGACGTCCTCGGCCAGACCCGGGTCGGACTCGACGACGACTTCTTCGAACTGGGCGGCAACTCGCTGATCGCCACCCAGGTCGCCTCCCGCCTGGGCATCGCCCTCGACACCCGGGTTCCGGTCCGAATGTTGTTCGAGGCCAGTACGGTTGCCGCGCTCGCGGCCCGCGTCGAATCACATGCGGGCGACGGCGCGCGCACCGCCCTGGTGGCCCGCACCCGGCCCGAACAGATTCCGCTGTCGCTGGCCCAGCAGCGGATGTGGTTCCTGAACCGGTTCTCCGCCGGATCCGGCGACCCGGCCGCCTCGGCGGTGAACAACATCCCGGTCGCAATCCGGCTGTCCGGGGAACTGGATCTGGCCGCACTGCAGGTCGCGGTCATCGACGTGATCGACCGGCACGAGTCGCTGCGCACCGTGTTCCCGGAGACCGGGGACGGCCCGGTCCAGGTGATCATCGATGCGGCGCAGATCGTTCCGGACCTCACCCCGGTCCCGGTGACCGAGGCCAACCTCTTCGAGCACCTGGTCGAACTGGCGTCCACGGCGTTCGACGTGACCGGCGAAGTGCCCTTGCACGCACGGCTTTTCGAGATCAGCGGCACCGAGTACGTGCTCGGCATGGTGGTGCACCACATCGCCGCCGACGGCTGGTCCATGGGCCCGCTGGCCCGCGACGTCATGGTCGCCTACGCCGCCCGCACCTCATGGGAGCAGCCGGCCTGGAACGAACTTTCGGTCCAGTACGCCGATTACGCGCTGTGGCAGCGCGAAGTGCTCGGCTCCGAGGACGATCCGGAATCGCTGATCAGCGCGCAGATCCGGTACTGGACCCGGGCCCTGGCGGACCTGCCCGACGAGCTGGTGTTGCCCTCGGATCGGCCGCGCCCGGCGGTGGCGAGCTACCGGGGTGGCAGTCACCCGTTCGTCGTCGCCGCCGAAACCCAGCGTCGGCTCATCGAATTGGGCCGGCGGCACAACGCCTCGCTGTTCATGGTCATGCACAGTGCGCTGGCGGTGCTGCTGGCCCGCCTGTCCGGCACCGGTGACATCGCGATCGGCACGCCCGTCGCCGGCCGCGGTGAGGCCGCGCTCGACGACATGATCGGCATGTTCGTCAACACCCTGGTGTTGCGCACCGAGATCGACCCGGATGCCGGTTTCGCCGATCTGCTCGCGCAGGCACGCGAACGGGACCTGTCCGCGTTCGCGCACGCCGACGTGCCGTTCGAGCGGCTGGTCGAGGTGCTCAACCCGGCCCGATCGCAGGCGCGGCACCCGCTGTTCCAGGTCATGCTGACCTTCCAGAACACCCGGCACGCCGGTCTGGAGCTGCCCGGCCTGCGGGTGGACGCCATCGACTACGACCCCGGCACCGCCAAGTTCGATCTGCAGCTGACCCTGCGCGAGACCCCGGACGAGCACGGCGAGCCCGCCGGCATGTCGGCCGAACTGTCCTATGCGCGCGACCTTTTCGACGAGCGGACCGTGGCGGCCCTGGCCCGCCGGCTGGATCTGGTGCTGGCTGCCGTCGTCGCGGATCCCGCGGCTCCGATCGGTGCCATCGACCTGCTCTCGCCCGCCGAACGCGTGGACGTGCTCACCGCCCGCAACGCCACCGCGCGTCGATTGCCCGGCAGCGCAACGGATCTGGTCGCCCTGTTCGAGGCGCGGGCTGCCGCGTCGCCGGACGCGGTGGCACTGGTCTTCGACGGCGAACAGCTCAGCTACGCCGAGTTCGCCGAGCGGGTGCATCGGCTGGCGCGCAAGCTGATCGCGCTCGGCGTCGGCGCGGAATCACTGGTGGCCCTGGCGATCCGGCGGTCGTTCGAGTTGGTCGTCGCCATGTACGCCGTGCTCGAGGCCGGGGGCGGGTACGTGCCGCTGGACCCGGACCAGCCCGAGGAGCGCATCGACCACGTGCTCAACATCGCGCGCCCGGCGGTCGTATTGACCACCGGCCGCGACGATTTCGTCACCGGCCGCAACCTGTCGGTGCTCGAGATCGACACCCTGGCCCTGGACGCCTACGACGCCGGGCCGATCACCGATGCCGAACGGGGCGGGCCGATCCGGCCCGGCCACACCGCCTACGTCATCTTCACCTCGGGCTCGACGGGCCGACCGAAGGGCGTCGCGGTCGACCACGCCGCCATCGTCAACCGGCTGCTGTGGATGCAGCACGAATACCCGATCGGCCCGGTGGACGCGGTGCTGCAGAAGACCCCCGCCACCTTCGACGTGTCGGTCTGGGAGTTCTTCTGGCCCTTGCAGACCGGTGCCCGGCTGGTGATCGCCAAGCCCGACGGCCACCGCGACCCGGTGTACCTGGCGCAGCTGATCGCCACCGAAGGTGTCACCACAGCGCATTTCGTGCCGTCGATGCTCTCGGTGTTCGTGGGCGCCCTCGGCGGCGCCCACCGCGAAAACCTCGGTCTGCGACAGGTATTCGCCTCCGGCGAGGCCCTGCCCGCCGCCACCGCCCGCCGCCTGCTGGAGTCGGCCGGCGCCCGCCTGCACAACCTGTACGGTCCGACCGAAGCCGCCGTCGATGTCACCCACCACGAGGTCACCGGCGTCGACGAGATATCGGTGCCGATCGGCCGCCCGGTATGGAATACCCGTGTCTACGTGCTGGATTCGCGCCTACAGCCCGTCCCCCCCGGCGTAGCGGGTGAGCTGTACCTGGCCGGAGATCAACTGGCCCGCGGCTACCTCGGCCGCCCCGACCTCACCGCTGAACGCTTCATCGCCAACCCCTTCACCGCACGCACTGAATCCGGGGACTCGTTCGCCACGGCCACTGAATCCGCCGGGGACTCGTTCGCCACGGCCACCGAATCCGCCGGGGACTCGTTCGCCACGGCCACTGAATCCACCGCGCATTCCTTTGCCACGGATACCGAATCCGCCGCGAACTCGTTCGGCGCCGCCACTGAATCCGCCTCGAACCCTTTCACCGCACCCACCGCGAACTCGAAGGCGGCGGATGCCGACAGCGCCGTTCCCGGCGAGATCGCATTGCGGGACGGCACCGACCCAGGCACTGGGACCGCGCGCAGTAACGTCACTGGTTCTGCCCACATCGCGGCTCGAGCCCGCCCCAATCCAGGCTTCCCCACCCCAGGTGATCGCCTCTATCGTACTGGCGACCTGGTCCGCTGGAGCGCCGACGGCGAACTGGAATACCTGGGCCGCACCGACTTCCAGGTGAAGCTGCGTGGTCTGCGGATCGAACTCGGCGAGATCGAGGCGGCGCTTGCGGCGCAGCCCGGTATCGCACAGTCGGTGGTCGTGGTGCGCACCGACCCGCACTCCGGCGACCAGTTGGTCGGGTACGTGGTGCCCGAACCGGACACCGCGGTCGCGGTCGACGCGGTGAAGGCCGCGCTGGGGCGGTCGCTGCCGTCGTACATGGTGCTCGCCGCACTGGTGGTACTGGACAGCTTCCCGCTCAACGCTTCCGGCAAGCTGGACCGGCGTGCGTTGCCGGCTCCGGTGTTCGAGGCGCGCCGCTTCCGGGCGCCGTCGACCCCGATCGAGGAGATCGTGGCCGGCGTCTTCGCCGACCTGCTCGGCCGCCCCCGGATCGGCGTGGACGACGACTTCTTCGAACTCGGCGGCAACTCGCTGATCGCCACCCAGGTGGTGGCCCGGCTCGGCGCCGCGCTGACCGCCGAGATCGGGGTGCGCGCGCTGTTCGAGGCGCCCACGGTCGCCGCCCTGGCCGCGCGGGTCGAATCGCGAGCGGGATCCGGTGCGCGCCGGGCACTCACCGCCGGAATCCGGCCGGAATATCCGCCGCTGTCGCCGGCACAGCAGCGGATCTGGTTCCTCAACCGCTTCGACCCGGGCAGCGCCGCGGACAATATCCCCGTCGCGGTGCGGCTCAGCGGCACCCTCGATCCCGACGCGCTGCGCGCGGCCGTCGCCGACGTAGTCGCCCGCCACGAATCGCTGCGGACCGTTTACCCCGCGCACGACGGGGTTCCGTTCCAGCGGGTGCTGCCCACGAGCGCGGCGCTACCGGAACTCACCGCCGTCGCGGCGACGGACGCCGGATTGTTCACGGCCGTCACACAATTCGCCGCCCGTGGCTTCGACGTCGCCACTGAGACCCCGGTCCGGTTGCGGCTGTTCCGGCTCACCGCCACCGAACACGTCCTGGTCGCGGTGGTGCACCACATCGCCGCCGACGGTTTCTCCATGACGCCGCTGGTGCGTGACTTGATGACCGCGTACCTGGCCCGCAGTGCGGGCTCGGAGCCCGGGTGGGCGCCGCTGCCCGTGCAGTATGCCGACTACGCCCAGTGGCAGCGCGAAACGCTCGGCCTCGAGCAGGACCCGTCCGCGCTGAGCAGCACCCAACTCGACTATTGGCGCGGCGCGCTGGCCGGACTGCCCGACGAACTGCGGCTCGCGGCTCGCCCGCGGCCCGCAGTCGCCGGCTACCGCGCGGGCACCCACCGCTTCGTGGTGCCCGCAGAGGTGATCGAGGCGCTGACCCGGGTCGCCCGCGCACACGGCGGCACCCTGTTCATGGTGGTGCACACCGCGTTCGCCGCACTGCTGGCCCGCCTGAGCGGCACCGCCGACATCGCGATCGGCGTCCCGGTCGCGGGCCGCGGTGACCGCGCGCTCGACGACCTGGTCGGCATGTTCGTCAACACGCTCGTGCTGCGCACCGAGGTCGACACCGCCGCCGCGGTGGCCGATCTGCTGGCGCAGGCCCGCGAACGCGACCTGGCCGCCTTCGGTCACTCCGATCTGCCGTTCGAGCGGCTGGTCGAGGTACTGAACCCGACCCGGTCGCAGGCCCGGCACCCACTGTTCCAGGTCATGCTGTCGTTCCAGAATCTGGGCCGGGCCGCGCTCGAACTGCCCGGGCTGTCGGTCACCGAACTCGGAATCGACCAGCAGACAGCGAAATTCGACCTCCAACTGACGCTCAGCGAGGCCGGCGGCGCAATGGCCGCCGAGCTGGTGTACGCGACCGACCTGTTCGACGCCGGCTTCGCGGCGGCGTTCGCCGGCCGCTTCCTGCGGGTGCTGGGCGCGGTCGCCGCCGACCCGACTCAGCCGGTAGGGGAGCTGCCGGTGCTGGCCGCCGGCGAAGCCGATCTGGTGCTGCGGCGGTGGAACGACACGGTCTTCCCGATCGACGCCGCGCTGCCGACGGTGTCCGACGACGCGGCCGCGACCCTGGTGTCGCTGTTCGAGACGCAGGTCGCGCGCACGCCGGACGCGGTCGCGGTCAGCTTCGAGGGGACGAGTCTGTCCTACTCCGAGTTCGCGGTCCGGGTGCGGCAGCTGGCCCGCCACCTGGTGGCTGCCGGGGTCGGTCCGGAATCGCTTGTCGCACTGGGTATGCGGCGCTCGATCGAGCTGGTCGTGGCCATGTACGCGGTGACCGCGGCCGGTGGTGCCTACCTGCCGCTGGATCCCGACCATCCGGCCGAACGCATCGCCTACATTCTCGACACCGTGCAGCCGGTGTGCGTGCTGACCACCGACGCGGGACTGTCCGGGATCGCGGAAGCCACTGTGCCGCAACTGCGGATCGACGAGCTCGACCTGTCCGGCTACCCCGGCGGCCCGCTCACCGACGCGGACCGGACCGCGCCACTGCGGCCACAGCACACCGCCTACGTCATCTTCACCTCCGGTTCCACCGGCCGGCCCAAGGGCGTGGCCGTCGCACACGACGCGATCGTGAACCGCCTGGTCTGGATGCATGCCCAGTACGGCCTCGCCGCCGACGACGTGGTGCTGCAGAAGACCCCCGCCACCTTCGACGTGTCGGTGTGGGAGTTCTTCTGGCCCTTGCAGGTCGGCGCCCGCCTCGTCGTCGCCCGGCCCGACGGCCACCGCGACCCGGCCTACCTGGCCGCGCTGATCGCGGCCGAGGGCGTCACCGTCACTCACTTCGTGCCGTCCATGCTGGCGGTATTCGTGGCGGAGCCGACCGCGGCCGCCGCCACCTCGACCCTGCGCCACGTGTTCGCCTCCGGTGAGGGACTACCCGCGACCACCGCGCAGCGCCTGCGGGAGCTGACCGCGGCCCGGCTGCACAACCTGTACGGGCCCACCGAGGCCGCGGTCGACGTCACCTATCACGAGGTCACCGCCGCCGACACCACCTCGGTGCCGATCGGTGCCCCGGTGTTCAACACCCGCGTGTACGTGCTGGACGGGCGGTTGCGGCCGGTTCCGGTGGGTGTGCCGGGTGAGCTGTATCTGGCCGGCGCCCAGCTCGCCCGCGGCTATGTGGGGCGTCCCACCCTGACCGCCGAGCGTTTCGTCGCGAACCCGTTCGCCGTCGCCGACCGCCTCTACCGCACCGGTGACGCGGTGGTCTGGACTCCCGCCGGTGAGCTGGAATACCTGGGCCGCACCGACTTCCAGGTCAAACTGCGCGGTCTTCGGATCGAGCTGGGTGAGATCGAGTCGGCGCTGACCGCGCTGCCCGCCGTCGCGCAGGCCGTGGTCGTGGTGCGGGCCGACCCGCGCACCGGCGACCAGCTCGTCGCCTACCTGATCCCCGCGCCCGGCGTCCTCGACCTGGACGCGGTCCGCGCCGAACTGGGCGCGCGCCTGCCGTCGTACATGGTGCCGGCCGCCTTCGTGCTCCTGGAAGCGTTCCCGCTCAACGCATCCGGCAAGCTGGACCGCAAGGCGCTGCCGGAGCCGTCCTTCGCGATGGCGGCGTTCCGCGCCCCGGCGACCTCGGTGGAGCAGGCCGTGGCCGAGGTGTTCGCCGACCTGATCGGCGCCGACCGGGTGGGCCTGGACGACGACTTCTTCGCGCTCGGCGGCAACTCGCTGCTGGCCACCCAGGTCGCGGCCCGGCTGGGAGCCGCGCTCGACACCGAGGTTCCGGTGCGGCTGCTGTTCGAGGCCGCCACGGTGGCCGGGCTCGCCGCCCGGCTGGAATCGCGGGCCGGGACCGGCGGCCGGGTGCCGTTGACCGCGGCCGGGCGCGGCGGCGGCCCGGCGCCGTTGTCGCCCGCGCAGCAACGGATGTGGTTCCTCAACCGCTTCGACCCCGCGACCGCGGTGCACAACATCCCGGTTGCCGTGCGGCTCACCGGCGACCTGGACCGGATGGCGTTCGC
The DNA here is from genome assembly GCF_003696265.1 of Nocardia stercoris. GTDB lineage: Bacteria > Actinomycetota > Actinomycetes > Mycobacteriales > Mycobacteriaceae > Nocardia > Nocardia stercoris. The sequence goes on from NZ_RFFH01000008.1 coordinate 302,339, forward strand.
CGCGGCTATCCGGGACGTGATCGCCCGGCACGAGGTGCTGCGCACGGTTTATCCCGAACAAGGTGGTGTCGGCTACCAGCAGGTGATTCCGGCCGCCGAGGTGCCGTTCGAGCTGACCTCCGAACCGGTTGCGGCCGAGTCGCTTCCGGACCGGATCGCCGAGCTGGCGGGGGTGTTCTTCGACGTCACCCGGGAGATCCCGTTCCGGGCGAACCTGCTGCACGTCGAATCTGGCACGGCCGCAACCGAACACGTACTGGTCCTGGTTGTGCACCACATCAGCGGCGACGGCTTCTCGCTACGCCCGCTGCTGCGGGACGTGGTGGCGGCCTACACCGAACGGGTGCGCGGCCGCGCACCGGCGTGGGAACCGTTGCCGGTCCAGTACATCGACTACACGCGCTGGCAGCACCGCGTGCTGGGCGCCGAATCCGATCCGGAATCGCTTGCGGCGCAGCAGATCGCCTACTGGTCGCGACAGCTGCGCGAGCTCCCCGGCGTGCTCGAGTTGCCCGCCGACCGGTCCCGGCCCGAGATCGCCACGAATGCCGGTGCCACGCACCACTTCTCCGTAGACGCCGAGCTGCACGCGGAACTCACCGCATTGGCGCGCGAACGCGCGGTCACGCTGTTCATGCTGGTGCACGCGGCGCTCGCGACCTGGGCCGCGCGGATGTCGGGCAGCACCGATATCGCGATCGGCACCCCGATCGCGGGTCGCGGTGCGCGTGAACTCGACGACCTGGTCGGCATGTTCGTCAACACCCTGGTATTGCGCACCCCGGTACCCGCGGGGGCCGAATTCACCGCGCTGCTGGACGAGGTGCGGCGCACCGACCTCGCCGCGTTCGCGCACGCGGACGTGCCGTTCGAACGCCTGGTGGATGTGCTCAGCCCGGTCCGGTCGCAGGCGCACCACCCGCTGTTCCAGGTCGCGCTGACCTTCGAGGCAACCGGCGCCGCCGACGCTACCAGGGCGAGCCTGCCCGGGCTGGAACTCGCCGCGCTCGACATCGACCCGGGGACAGCGAAATTCGATCTCCAGCTGACCGTCGGCGAGCTGCTCGGCGGCGGCCTGCGGATGTCGTGGACCTACGCCACCGACCTGTTCGACCGCGACACCGCCGCGTCCTTCGCCGACCGGTTCCTGCGGATCCTGCGGGCCGTGGCCGACGAGCCGGCGGTGATCGTCGGCGCGATCGACCTGCTCGGCGAGACCGAGCGGCGCGACGTCGCCGAGCGCTGGGTCGGCACCCCGAGCGCGGCGACGCGCTTCACCGACCCCGCGCTCACCCTGTCGGATCTGTTCGACGCCGCGGTGCGCGCGCACGCGGACCGGGTGGCGGTGAAGTTCGGCGACGACACCATGACCTACGCCGTACTCGACCAGCGGGCGAATCAGTTGGCGCGCAAGCTGATCGCCGAGGGGGCCGGCCCGGGTGCGCTGGTGGCGGTCCTGCTGCCGCGCTCGCTGGACCTGGTGGTGGCGCTGCTGGCGGTGATCAAGTCGGGCGCGGGGTACGTGCCGATCGATCCGGCCTACCCGGCCGAGCGGATCGCCTACGTCCTGGCCGACGCGCGGCCGTCGAGCCTGGTCGTCGACCGCACCGTGCGGGTCGAACTGCCCGCCGAGCTGCCGGTGATCCGGGCCGACGTGTTCGGGATCGACGCACCCGATCTGGTCGACGCGGGCGAGAGCCCCGTGACGGACGCCGATCGGCGTGAGGCATTGTCCGCCGACGATGTGGCGTATGTGATCTACACGTCGGGTTCGACCGGGCGGCCGAAGGGTGTGGCGGTCGAGCACCGGAATGTGGTGCGGCTGTTCGCGAATACCGATGCCGAGTTCGGGTTCGGTCCCGACGACGTGTGGACGTTGTTCCATTCGTTCGCGTTCGACTTCTCGGTGTGGGAGCTGTGGGGTCCGTTGCTGTTCGGTGGGACTTTGGTGGTCGTCGACTATTACGTGTCGCGTTCGCCGGAGTTGTTCCTGGAGTTGTTGCGTCGGGAGCGGGTGACGGTTCTCAATCAGACTCCGTCGGCGTTCTATCAACTCGCCGAAGCCGACCGCAATGCCGCGCCCACCGGTTTCGATGCCCGCCCGGCCGCGGTTGCGCCGCTGTCGTTGCGTTACGTGGTGTTCGGCGGTGAGGCGCTGGAACTGCGCAGGCTCGCGGATTGGGTTGCCCGCCACGGTGACTCGGCACCGCGGCTGGTGAACATGTACGGCATCACCGAGACCACGGTGCACGTCTCGCATCGGGTGCTGGATGCCGAAACTATCGCCACTGCAAGTGGTTCCGTCGTCGGCCGGGCCATCGCCGGTCTGCGGGTGTACGTCCTCGACGGCCGGCTGCAGCCCGTGCCGGTCGGTGTCGCGGGTGAAATCTATGTCGCGGGATCGCAATTGGCGCGCGGCTATCTGGGGCGCCCGGATCTGACCGCCTCCCGGTTCGTGGCCGACGCGATGGGCCCGGCCGGTGAGCGGCTCTATCGTTCCGGCGACTTGGCGCGCTGGAATCGCTTCGGGGAACTGGAGTATCTGGGTCGGGCCGACGACCAGGTGAAGGTGCGTGGGTTCCGGATCGAGCTGGGTGAGATCGAGGCCGCGGTGCTGGCGCAGCCGGGTGTCGCGCAGGCGGCGGTGATCGTGCGCGAGGACCAGCCCGGTGATCAGCGGATCGTCGCCTATCTGGTGCCCGCCCCCGACGTGGAACTCGATCTGGAATCGGTGCGCGACGGCGCCGCCGACGTGCTGCCCGGGTACATGGTGCCGACGGGCCTGGTGCTGCTCGACACGATCCCGCTGACCGTCAACGGCAAACTCGATCGCCGTGCACTGCCCGCACCGGCCGCCCACACGCGGGTCTTCCGCGCACCCGGCACCCCGGCCCAGGAGGCCGTCGCCGCCGTCTTCGCCGAGGTCCTCGGCCTGCAGCGAGCCGGCCTCGCCGACGACTTCTTCGCCCTCGGCGGCAATTCGCTGAGTGCGACCCGCGTGGTCTCCCGGATCGGCGCCGCGCTCGGCGTGACCGTTCCGGTCCGGACCCTGTTCGAGGCGCCGACCGTGGAGGCGCTGGCGGCGCGGCTGGACACCCACACCGGTGGCACCGAGGCCCGGCCCGGGCTCGCGGCCCGCACCCGAGCGGCCGGCGCGCCGGTGCCGCTGTCCTACGCGCAGCAGCGCATGTGGTTCCTCAACCAGTACGACACCGGCTCGGCGGCCTACAACCTGCCGCTGGCGATCCGGCTGTCCGGTGAACTCGACCGTGCCGCACTGGAACTGGCCATCCACGACGTGGTGCGCCGGCACGAGTCGCTGCGCACCCGCTACCCCGACCACGGTGGCACCCCGATGCAGGTGGTGGTGCCCGCCGACGAGATCGTGCTGGATCTGCGCGCCTACCCGGTCTCCGATACCCAGCTCGACACCGCCGTCCTCGACTTCGTCGGTGCCGGATTCGACGTCGCCGAGCGGGTTCCGTTGCGCGCCCGGCTGTTCCGAGTGGACATGGGCGGCCGCGACAGTGAACGCGTGGGGTCGGCGGCCGCCGAACACGTGCTCGTCGTAGTGGTGCACCACATCGCCGCCGACGGCTTCTCCATGGGCCCGCTGGCCCGTGACGTCATGACCGCCTACACCGCCCGCACCCAGGGCAGTGCCCCGGGCTGGGCGCCGCTGCCGGTGCAGTACGCCGACTTCGCGCTCTGGCAGCGCGAGGTACTGGGTGCCGAGGACGACCCGGAATCATTGCTGGCCCGGCAGGTCGGCCACTGGCAGCGGATGCTCGCCGGGCTGCCCGACGAGCTCGCCCTCCCCGCCGACCGGCCCCGGCCGCCGGTGGCCTCGCATCGCGGCGCGACCGTCACGGCGACCCTGCCGCCCGAGCTGATCGTCGCGCTCGAAGAGGTCGCGCGCGGTCAGCACGCGTCGCTGTTCATGGTGCTGCACGCCGCGCTCGCGGTCCTGCTGGGCCGGCTGGGTGGTGGTGACGACGTCGCCGTCGGCACCCCGATCGCGGGCCGCGGTGAGGCCGCCCTCGACGACCTGGTCGGCATGTTCGTCAACACCCTCGTGCTGCGGACCGGCCTGGACGCCACCGAACCGTTCAGCGCCCTGCTGGACCGGGTGCGCCACACCGACCTGGAAGCCTTCGGCAATGCCGATGTGCCGTTCGAACGGCTCGTGGAACTCCTTGCGCCGCAACGTTCCCAGGCCCGCAGTCCGCTGTTCCAGGTGATGCTGGCCTTCCAGAACCTCGACCGCGCCACCCTGGAACTGCCCGGGCTGACCGTGTCGGCGCTGGACCTGGAAGAGAACATCGCCCGCTTCGACCTGCAGTTCACGCTGTCGGAGCTGTCCACCGGAGGCGCCGGGCCGTCCGCCGGCCTGGAACTGGCCCTGACCTACGCCACCGATCTGTTCGAGGAGACCACGGTCGCCGAGATCGTGCAGCGATGGCTGCGGGTACTGGCCGCGATCGCGGCCGACCCGTCGATCCCGGTGGGCGCCATCGACATTCTCGACGAGACCGAGCGGGCCGAACTGGTCACTCGCGCCGGGCTGGCGGCCGAGGAGCCGCGGATCCTGCCGGAGTTGCTGGCGGAGGCCGTGATTCGGGATCCGCAGGCTCCGGCCGTGGTGTTCGAGGGCCGGACCACGTCCTACGGTGAGCTGGACGAACGCTCGAACCGGCTGGCGCGCTTGCTGATCGAGCGGGGGATCGGTGCCGAAGACCTGGTCGCGGTGGCGGTGCCGCGATCGGACGAGTCCTACTTCGCGGAGTGGGCGGTGTCGAAGTCGGGTGCGGCGTTCGTTCCGGTCGACCCGGCGTACCCGGCGGACCGGATCGCGCACATGGTCACCGATTCCGGGTCGCCGCTCGGTGTGACCGTCTCCGCGGTCCGTGGTGAGCTGCCCGATTCGGTGGACTGGCTGGTCCTCGACGAGCTGGACCTGTCCGGTTTCGCGGCCGGACCGGTGCGCCAGGCCGACCGGGTGCGCCCGGTGCTGCCGCAGCATCCGGCGTATGTCATCTATACCTCGGGTTCCACCGGTGTGCCCAAGGGCGTGGTGGTCACCCATGCCGGTCTGGCCAACTTCCGGGCCGAGCAGAACGCCCGCTACGACCTCGATTCCGATACGCGGGCACTGCACTTCGCGTCGCCCAGCTTCGACGCGTCGATCCTGGAGTTCCTGCTCGCCGTCGGCGGTGGCGGCACGCTCGTGGTGTGCCCGACCGGGGTGTACGGCGGTGCCGAGCTCGCGGAGCTGATCCAGCGGGAACGGGTGACGCATGCCTTCGTCACGCCGTCGGTGTTGGCGTCGCTGGACTCCGGCGCGCTCGCGGGTATGCGGGTGATCGTTGCCGGTGGTGAGGCGGTCCCCGCCGATCTGGTGACGAAATTCGGTGGGGCACAGGAGAATGCGGGCGATCCGGGCGGGACGGAAGGCGCATCGGCCCGCAATCGGCGCTTCTACAACGGTTACGGGCCGACCGAGACTACGGTCATGACGAACATCAGCGATCCGCTGGCGCCCGGCGACCAGGTCACCATCGGTGGCCCGATCCGCGGTATGCAGTCGCTGATCTTGGACGCCCGCCTGCGGCCGGTGCCCGTCGGGGTGGCCGGCGAGCTGTACCTGTCCGGGATCCAGCTGGCTCGTGGCTATCACGCGCGGCCCGGGCTCACCGCCGCCCGCTTCGTCGCCGACCCGCACGCTCCCGGTGAGCGCATGTACCGGACCGGTGACGTGGTGCGCTGGACCCACCACGGTGAGGTCGAGTACGTCGGACGCTCCGACTTCCAGGTGAAGGTGCGCGGTTTCCGGATCGAGCTCGGCGAGATCGACGCGGCCCTGGCCGCGCACGACAGTGTCGACTTCGCGGTCACCGTCGGCCACCGCAACCCCGCCGGGTCCACCGCGCTGGTCGCGTACGTGGTGGGAACGAAGCGTGCCACACCCGCCGGGCCGGACACCACGGCCGACCCGGACGCTGCCCCCGGTGCGCACGTCGACGTCGCGGCCCTGACCGAACACCTCGGGCAGCGGCTGCCCGCCTACATGGTGCCGTCGTCGATCATGGTTATCGACCGGATCCCGCTGACGCCGGTCGGCAAGCTGGATCGCAAGGCCCTGCCCGAACCGGTGTTCGCCACCGAGGTGGCGTTCCGGGCGGCGCGCAACCCGCTCGAGCACACCATTGCCGAGGTGTTCGCCGAGGTCCTCGGTGCGGACCGGGTCGGGATCGACGACTCCTTCTTCGCCCTGGGCGGCGATTCGATCGTCTCCATCCAGCTGGTCTCGCGCGCCAAGGCACGCGGCGTGCTGTTCGGTCCGCGCGACGTGTTCGAGCAGCGGACCGTGGCCGGGCTCGCGTCGGTCGCCGAAACCGCTGACGGACAGCGTGATTCGTCGCCCGTGCTGGCCGAACTGCCCGGTGGCGGGGTCGGTGTCATGCCGCTCACCCCAGTGGTGCGGTTCATGGTCGAGCGGCCGGGCTCCTACCGAAGGTTCAACCAGACCCTGGCGCTGGAGCTGCCGCCGGGCATCGACCGGGCCGGGATCGTCGCCACCGCGGCCGCCGTGCTCGACCGGCACGACATGCTGCGGGCGCGGCTGCGCCGGCACGCCGGGGCCGAATGGATCGTCGAGACCGCGGCGCCGGGCACGATCGACGTCGACGCGCTCGTCGACCACACCGCCTTCGATCCGGCCGTCTCGGATGCCGAACTCGCCGAGATCGCCGCTGCCGCACTGGATGCCACGCTCGACCGGCTGGATCCCGAAGCGGGCGTGGTGATCCGGTTCGCCTGGCTCGACGGCGGTCCCGCCCGCCCGGGGCGCCTGATCGTCGCCGCCCACCACCTCGTAGTCGACGGGGTGTCCTGGCGAATCCTGGTGCCGGACTTCGTCACTGCCTGGGCGCAGGTGTCCGGTGGCCGGGTGCCGGAACTGGTCGCGCCCGCGACCAGCATGCGCACCTGGGCGCACGCGCTGGAACGGGTCGCCCGGGACCGGACGGCCGAACTGGACTTCTGGCGCGACCTCGTCGACGGACCCGATCCGCTGCTGACCCACCGTCCGTTCGACCCGGAGGTCGATATCACCGCGGTGGTCGCGCACCACCGGGTGGAGCTGTCCGCCCAGGCCACCCGCGCGCTGCTCACCACGGTGCCCGCGCTGTTCCACGGCGGCGTGAACGACGGCCTGCTGGCCGCGCTGGCCCTGGCGGTCACTGTCTGGCGGAACCGGCTCGGCATCGACGGCGGGCGCTCGGCGCTGCTGCGGCTGGAAGGCCACGGGCGCGAGGAGGAACTGGTCCCGGGTGCCGACCTGTCCCGGACCGTCGGCTGGTTCACCGCGATCTTCCCGGTGCGCTTCGACCTGTCCGGCATCGACATCGATGCCGCGCTGGCCGGTGGTCCCGAGACCGGCCGGGCGATCAAGGCGGTCAAGGAGCAGTTGCTCGCGGTGCCGGACAAGGGCCTGGGCTACGGTCTGCTCCGCTACCTGAACGAGGAGACCGCCGCCGGTCTGCCGGTGCAGCTGCCGGGCCAGATCAGCTTCAACTACCTGGGCCGGATCGGCGCTACCGAGGTGCCGGACGCGCTGCGAGGCTTCGGCTGGACCCCCGCGGCCGAGCTCGGCGATCTCGCCGGTGCCTACGACGCGGATCTGCCCGCCATGGCGCCGCTGGATATCAATGCCATCGTCGTCGGTGACCGGTTCAGCGCCCGGATCGGCTATCCGGCAACACTGTTCGACGCCGACCAGGTCACCCAGTTCGGTGACCTGTGGACACAGGCTTTGGAAGCGGTTGCGCAGCATGCTGGTTCGGTCGGCTCGGGCGGGCACACGCCGTCCGATTTCCCGCTGGTCCGGATCACCCAGGCCGATATCGACCGCTGGGAGCGGGGATATCCGGCACTGCGCGAGGTCTGGTCGCTGTCGGCGCTGCAGGGCGGCTTGCTCTTCCACGCCCAGCTGGCGGCCGGGTCGGTCGACGTGTACACGGCGCAAGTGGTGCTCACCCTCACCGGCCGGGTCGACGCCGACCGGCTGCGGGATGCGGCGCAGGCGCTGCTGGACCGGTACGACAGCCTCCGCACGGCGTTCGTGGCCGACGACCGCGGCAATCCCGCTCAGCTGGTACTCGACGATGTGCCGGTCGACTGGTCCGAATTCGACTGCCGGGCAACCGGACCGGACACACCGGCGGCCGCCGAGCTGATCGCCGCGGACCGGACACGTCCGTTCGACCTGGCGCGGCCGCCACTGCTGCGGTTCACGCTGCTGCGGGTCGGTGACGCCGAATGGTCGCTGGTGGTGTCCAACCACCACATCGTGCTCGACGGCTGGTCCATGCCGCTGCTCATGCGGGACCTGGTGGTGCTGTACGCGACTCGCTCCGACGCCGAGACGCTGCCGCCGGTCCGGTCCTACCGGCACTTCCTGGACTGGGTTGCCCAGCAGGATCATTCGGCCGCGCTGGCCGCGTGGACGCGGGCGCTGCACGGCAGCTCGGAGCCGACGCTGCTCGCCCGGCCGGCTGCCGGCCGCGAGCTCACCACACTGTCCGGTGAGTACCTCTTCGAACTGGACGCCGCGGCCACGGCCCGGCTGATCGCCGTGGCCACCGAGCTCGGGGTCACACCGAACACCGTCCTGCAGACCGCGTGGGGAATCGTGCTGGGCCGCATGACCGGTCGCGACGATGTGCTGTTCGGTACCACGGTCTCCGGCCGGCCCGCGCAGCTGACCGGTGTCGAGGACATGGTCGGCCTGTTCATCAACACCGTGCCGGTGCGGATCCGGGTCGCGCCCGGCGAATCCGCGCGCGCGTTGCTGACCCGCACCCAGGGCGAGCAGGCGGATCTGCTCGACCACCACTACATCGGGCTGGCCGAGATCCAGGCCGCGGCCGGTATCGGCGGGCTGTTCGACACGCTCGTGGTGTTCGAGTCGTATCCGGTCGACGCCGACGGGATCGCGGCCCAGGCCGCCGATATCGACGGCATGGCGGTCACCGGACTGGACGCCGCCGACGCCACCCACTATCCGCTGACCCTGATCGCCCAGCTGGACCGCACGTTGCGGATCCGGGCCGGATACCTGCGCGATCTGTTCGACGCCGACACCGTCGCCCGGCTGGCCGAGCGCCTGATCCGGGTCCTGACCGTGCTGACCACCGCGGTGGACGCACCGGTCGACGCCCTCGAACTGCTGGACCCCGCCGAACGCCGGCTCCTCGTGGCGACCCGCAACGACACCGCGCGCCCGATCGACCGCGCGGCGACGTTGATCTCGCTGTTCCAGGCGCAGGCCCAGCGCACCCCGGACGCGGTCGCGATCAGCTTCGAGGGGACGAGTCTGTCCTACGCCGAGTTCGGGCTGCGGGTGAACAAGCTGGCCCGCTGGCTCATCGAGCGTGGCGTGAGCCCGGAATCGGTGGTGGCGCTGGGTATGCGGCGCTCGATCGACCTGCTGGTCGGCATGTACGCGGTGGTCGTGGCCGGCGCCGCCTACGTGCCGCTGGACCCCGATCACCCCGCCGAACGCTCGGCATACATTCTGGCGACCGCGGATCCGATCTGCGTGCTGACCTCCGGCGACGACCTGGCCATCGATACGCCACAGGCGCGGATCGACCTGGTCGACCTGCTGGCCTACGACGGCGCTCCGCTGACCGACGCCGACCGGCGCGCGCCGTTGCGGCCGGAGAACACCGCTTACGTCATCTTCACCTCGGGTTCCACCGGGCGCCCGAAGGGCGTGGCGGTCAGCCACGCCGCGATCGTCAACCGCCTGGTGTGGATGCAGGACGAATATCGGCTCACCGACGCGGATACCGTCCTGCAGAAGACGCCGTCGACCTTCGATGTGTCGGTGTGGGAGTTCTTCTGGCCCTTGCAGATCGGGGCCCGGCTGGTGATCGCGAAGCCGGACGGCCACCGCGACCCCGCCTACCTCGCCGACCTGATCGCGGCGCAGGGCGTGACGGTCACCCACTTCGTGCCCTCTATGCTCACCGTCTTCGTGGCTGAGCTGGAAAACCGTTCCGCCGCAGCCGAATCTGGGCTCCGGCTGGTGTTCGCCTCCGGTGAGGCGTTGCCGCCCCGGCCCGCGCACCGCCTGCGTGAGCTGACCGGCGCGGCCGTGCACAACCTGTACGGCCCCACCGAGGCCGCGGTCGACGTGACCTACCACGCGGTCGGCGCGGCGGACGTGGAGACCGTGCCGATCGGGCGTCCGGTCGCCAACACCCGGGTCTACGTGCTCGACGGCCGGCTGCGGCCGGTGCCGGTGGGTGTCGCGGGTGAGCTCTATCTGGCGGGCGATCAGCTCGCCACCGCGTACGTAGCGCGCCCCGACTTGACTGCGGACCGTTTCGTGGCCGATCCGTTCGCCGCCGAACAGGCCGGGCGGATCGCCGCCGGCGCGCGCATGTACCGGACCGGTGACCTGGTCTGCTGGAACGCCGACGGCGAACTGGAGTACCTGGGCCGCACCGACTTCCAGGTCAAACTGCGCGGTCTACGGATCGAGCTCGGCGAGATCGAAGCCGCGGCCACCGCGCTGGACGAGATCGCGCAGGCGGTCGTGGTGGTGCGTTCCGACCCGCACGCCGGCGACCAGCTGGTGGCCTACGTGGTCGCCGCGCCCGGGCTCACCGTCGACACCGACGAGGTACGCGAGCAGCTGGGGGCCAGGCTGCCGGCCTACATGGTGCCGGCGGTGATCGTCGTGCTGGCTGCCTTCCCGCTCAACGCGTCCGGCAAGCTGGACCGCAAGGCGCTGCCCGCGCCGGTGTTCGCAGCGTCGGTGTTCCGGGCGCCCGTCACACCGGTCGAGCACATCGTGGCCGGTGTCTTCGCCGAGGTCCTCGGCCGCGAGCACATCGGCCTGGACGACGATTTCTTCGCTCTCGGCGGTAACTCGCTGCTGGCCACCCAGCTCGCGGCCCGGCTGTCCGCCGCACTGGACGCACGGCTGGGGGTGCGCGAGATCTTCGCCGCCGCAACGGTCACCGCCCTGGCCGCGCACGCCGAGTCCGGGGCGGGCGCCGGCTCGCACTCGGCCCTGGTCCCGCAGCAGCGGCCGGCGCTGGTACCGCTGTCGCTGGCCCAGCGCCGGATGTGGTTCCTCAACCGCCTCGACCCGGAGTCAGCGGTCGACAACATCCCGGTCGCGGTGCGGTTGTCCGGCCTGCTCGACCGGCAGGCACTGCAGGTCGCGGTGGCCGATGTCCTGGCCCGGCACGAGGCGCTGCGCACGCGCTACCCCGACCTGGACGGCACGGCACACCAGGAGATCCTCCCCACCGAACAGGTCGTGCCCGCTCTGACTCCGGTCGAGGTGGACGCGGCCGAATTGCCCTCGCGGCTCACCGAGTTGGTGCGGGCCGGATTCGACGTCACCGCCGCGGCTCCGGTGCGGGCCCGGCTGTTCGAGCTCAGCCCGACCGAGCACGTGCTGGCGCTGGTGGTGCACCACATCTCGGCCGACGGCTTCTCCATGGGCCCGCTGACCCGAGACATCATGGTCGCCTACGGCGCGCGGGTGGAGGGCGGTGAACCGTCCTGGCGGCCGCTGCCCATCCAGTACGCCGACTTCGCGCTGTGGCAGCGCACGGCGCTGGGCGCCGAGGACGACACGGAATCGGTCATCGCCCAGCAGGTTTCGTATTGGCGCCGGACGCTGGCCGGGCTGCCGGACCAGCTGGACCTGCCCGCCGACCGGCCGCGCCCGGTGGTCGCCTCCGGCCGGGGTGCGGTGCACACCGTCACCGTCGACGGCGATCTGGTCGGCCGGTTGTCCGAGCTGGCCCAGGAGCACAATGCGACGCTGTTCATGGTCGTGCACGCCGCGCTGGCGGTGCTGCTGTCGCGGCTGAGCGGCACCGCCGATATCGCGATCGGCACCCCGATCGCGGGTCGTGGTGAGCGCGAGCTCGACGACCTGGTCGGCATGTTCGTCAATACCCTGGTGCTGCGCACCGAGATCGACGGCGGTCTGCCCTTCGAGGAGCTGCTGCCGTCGGTGCGCGGCGCCGATATCGCGGCGTTCGGGCACGCCGACCTGCCGTTCGAGCGGCTGGTCGAGATCCTGAATCCGGCCCGGTCACAGGCGCGGCACCCGCTGTTCCAGGTGATGCTGTCGTTCCAGAACCTGGCCCGCACCACGCTGGAGCTGCCCGGGTTGTCGGTCACCGGCGTCGACCTGCCGATCGACACCGCGAAATTCGATCTGCAGCTCGTGCTCACCGAACTCGACCCGGCCGCCGGTGGCGGCATGTCGGCCGAATTCATCTACGCCATAGATCTGTTCGAGGCCGCGACGATCGCCCGGTTCGCGCAGCGCTTCACCCGGCTGCTGCGGGCGGTCACCGCTGCCCCGCACCGGCCGGTCGGTGACATCCCGATGCTGGATGCCGCCGAGGTGGTCCGGGAGCTGCGCGACTGGAACTCCACCGAGGTCCGGGTGGACCGGGACGCCACCCTGGCGTCGATGTTCCGGGCGCAGGCCCAGCGCACACCGGCCGCGACGGCGCTCACCTTCGAGGGGACGAGTCTGTCCTACGCCGAGTTCGACGCCCGGGTGAATCGCCTGGCGCGGCACCTGATCTCGCTCGGGGTCGGTCCGGACACCTTGGTGGCGCTGGGGATGCGGCGCTCGCTGGATCTGGTGATCGGCATGTACGCGGTCGTGGTGGCCGGTGGTGGTTATGTGCCGCTGGACCCGGATCACCCGGCCGAGCGCATCGCCTACGTGCTAGAGACCGCCGCGCCGGTGTGTGTCCTCACCACCGCCGCCGCGGCCGAGACCTTCACCGGCGCAACGACAGTGGTGATCGACGAACTGGACCTGGCGAAGTGGTCCGCAGACACGGTGACCGACGCGGATCGCCGTGCGCCGTTGCGTCCGGACAACACCGCGTATGTCATCTTCACCTCCGGTTCCACCGGGCGGCCGAAGGGCGTCGCGGTGAGCCACGCCGCGATCGTCAACCGCCTGGTGTGGATGCAGGACGAGTACGGCCTCGACGAGGCCGACGTCGTGCTGCAGAAGACCTCCGCCACGTTCGACGTGTCGGTGTGGGAGTTCTTCTGGCCCTTGCAGATCGGGGCCCGGCTGGTGGTCGCCAAGCCGGACGGGCACCGCGACCCCGCCTATCTGGCGCGGGTGATCGCGGCCGAGGCGGTCACCACCGTGCACTTCGTGCCGTCGATGCTGGCGGTGTTCGTCACCGACCCGGCGGCGGCCGAATGCACCGGACTGCGACAGGTATTCGCCTCCGGTGAAGCCCTGCCGGCGACCATCGCGCAGCGCCTGCGGGAGCTGACCGGCGCCCGGCTGCACAACCTCTACGGTCCCACCGAGGCCGCGGTCGACGTGACCTATCACGAGGTCACCGGCGACGACACGGTGTCGGTGCCGATCGGCCGCCCGGTGCACAACACCCGGGTCTATGTCCTGGATGCGCGGCTGCACCCGGTGCCGCCGCGGGTGCCGGGCGAGTTGTACCTGGCCGGAACACAATTGGCCCGCGGCTACGTCGCCCGCCCGGACCTGACCGCCGACCGCTTCGTCGCCGACCCGTTCGGCGAGTCGGGCCGCGTCTACCGCACCGGTGACCTGGTCCGCTGGACCGAGGCCGGCGAGCTGGAATACCTGGGCCGCACCGACTTCCAGGTGAAGCTGCGTGGCCTGCGGATCGAACTCGGGGAGATCGAGACCGAACTGACCGGCCATGCGACCGTGGCGCAGGCCGTCGTGCTGGTCCACACCGGCAGCGCGCTGGGCGACCAATTGGTGGCCTACCTGGTCCCGGAGCCCGGCCGGGCCGTCGATATCGACGCCGTCCGCTCGGAGCTGGCCGCGACGCTGCCCGCGTACATGGTGCCGGCCGCGTTCGTGCTGCTGGATGCTCTCCCGCTCAACGCTTCCGGCAAGTTGGACCGCAAGGCGCTGCCCGCGCCGGTCTTCGAGACCGCGGTGTTCCGGGCTCCGGCCACACCGGTGGCGCAGACCGTCGCCGCGACGTTCGCCCAGGTACTGGGCCGGAGCCGACCGGTCGGCCTCGACGACGATTTCTTCGCGCTCGGCGGCAACTCGCTGATCGCGACGCAGCTGGTGGCGCGTCTCGGTGCCGCGCTGGACACCTCGATCTCGGTGCGGCAGCTGTTCGCGGCCCCGACCGTCGGCGCGCTGGCCGCGAGCCTGGAACCGCACGCCGGTTCCGGACGCCGGGCCGCACCGGTCGCCGGACCCCGGCCGGAACCGATCCCGTTGTCGCTCGCGCAGCAGCGCATGTGGTTCCGCAACCGGTTCGATCCCGCGAGCGCCGTCGACCACATCCCGCTCGCGGTGCTGCTCACCGGTGCCCTGGACGTGCCCGCGCTGCAGGCCGCGGTGCAGGATGTCGTGGGCCGGCACGAGGTGCTGCGCACACGGTATCCGCAGACCGACACGGGCCAGGGTGTGCAGGAGATCCTGCCCGCCGGGTACCGCGTCGTCGACCTCACCCCGATCACGGTGCCGGAGGCCGAGATCCGGGAGCGGATCGTCGAGCTGGTCCGGACCGGATTCGATGTCACCATCGAGGTCCCGGTCCGGGGCGCCCTGCTGCGCGCGGCCGGTACCGGCGACGAGCTGCACGTTCTGGTGTTCGTGGTGCATCACATCGCGGGCGACGGCTGGTCGATGAACCCGCTCGCCCGCGACGTCATGGTGGCGTACGCGGCGCGGTCCGCCGGCGAGGTGCCGGGCTGGGCGCCGCTGCCGGTGCAGTACGCCGACTACGCGCTCTGGCAGCGCGCCACCCTCGGTGCCGAGGACGATCCCGAATCCCTGTCCGCCCAGCAGCTCGGCTACTGGTCGGCCGCACTGGCCGGGCTGCCCGACCGGCTGGAGTTGCCGGCCGACCGGCCGCGACCGGCGGTGGCCTCGAACCGCGGTGCGGTCTACGAGTTCTCGGTCGACGCGGCCTTGCAGCGCCGGCTCGAGGACCTGGCCCGGGCGCACGGTGCCACCCTGTTCATGGTGGTGCACGCGGCCTTCGCGCTGGAGCTGGCCCGGCTTTCGGGCACCGGTGACATCGCGATCGGTACCGCGGTCGCGGGCCGCGGCGAAGGCGACCTCGACCCGTTGATCGGCATGTTCGTCAACACCCTCGTGCTGCGGACCGCCGTCGACCCCGGGATGCGGTTCACCGACCTGCTGGCCCGGGTCACCGACACCGACCTGGCCGCCTTCGGGCACGCCGACCTTCCGTTCGAGCGGTTGGTGGAGGTGCTCGATCCGGCGCGTTCGCAGGCCCGGCACCCGCTGTTCCAGGTCATGCTCACCTTCCAGAACACCGGCAGCGCCACCTTCGAACTGCCCGGCCTGCAGGTCGAGGGCCTGCCGCTGGACACGGTCAGCGCCAAGTTCGATCTGCAGCTCGACATCGACCAGCCGGCCGGCGCCGCCGACGGTGGGCTGATGGCCCGGTTCGCCTATGCGGTGGACCTGTTCGACGCCGAGACCGTCGCGTCGTTCGCGGCGAGGCTGCTGCGCATTCTGCGTGCTGTCGCTGACGAGCCGACCGTGATCGTCGGCGATATCGATCTGCTCGGTGCGGTCGAGCGGGACGAGGTGTCGCGGTACTGGGTGTCCTCCGGCGAGGACGCCGAACTGTCCGATCCCGATGTCACGCTGGCGGACCTGTTCGATATCGCGGTCGACGCGGGCGGTGACCGCACCGCGGTGCGCTTCGACGACGAGTCGCTGAGCTACAGCGAGCTGGACAGGCGCGCGAACCGGCTGGCGCGCAAGCTGATTGCCGCGGGCGCCGGCCCGGGCGCGTTGGTGGCGGTCGTGCTGCCGCGCTCGCTGGACCTGGTGGTGGCACTGCTCGCGGTGATCAAGTCGGGCGCGGGGTATGTGCCGATCGACCCGAGCTACCCGGCCGAGCGGATCGCCTATGTGCTGGCGGACGCGCGGCCGTCGAGCGTGATCGTCGACGACACGGTCGAGATCGAGCTGCCCGCGGGCCTGCCGGTGCTGCGGATCGACGAGAATGCCGACGGCACAGCGGAATCGGATGCGCCGGTGACGGATGCGGATCGGCGCGGGACGCTGTCCGCGGGTGATGTGGCCTATGTGATCTACACGTCGGGTTCGACCGGGCGGCCGAAGGGTGTGGCGGTCGAGCACCGGAATGTGGTGCGGCTACTGGCGAATACCGATCGGGAGTTCGGGTTCGGGGCGGATGACGTGTGGACGTTGTTCCATTCGTTCGCGTTCGACTTCTCGGTGTGGGAGCTGTGGGGTCCGTTGCTGTTCGGTGGGACTTTGGTGGTCGTCGACTATTACGTGTCGCGTTCGCCGGAGTTGTTCCTGGAGTTGTTGCGTCGGGAGCGGGTGACGGTTCTCAATCAGACTCCGTCGGCGTTCTATCAACTCGCCGAAGCCGACCGGATCGCCGACCCCGGGCTCGAACCGCTGTCGTTGCGCTACGTCGTGTTCGGCGGTGAGGCGCTGGAGCTGCGCAAGCTCGCGGATTGGGTTGCCCGCCATGGTGATTCCGCGCCGCAGCTGGTGAACATGTACGGCATCACCGAGACCACGGTGCATGTGACCCACCGGGTGCTGGACGCGGAAAGTGTTGTGGCCGAGACCGGTTCGGTGATCGGCCGCGCCATCGCGGGTCTGCGGGTGTATGTGCTCGACGCCCGGTTGCGGCCGGTGCCGGTCGGTGTGCCAGGTGAGATGTACGTCGCAGGACCGCAATTGGCGCGCGGCTATCTGGGGCGCCCGGATCTGACCGCGACCCGGTTCGTGGCCGATCCGCTGGGTGTCGCCGGTGAGCGGTTGTACCGCTCGGGCGACTTGGCGCGCTGGAATCGCTTCGGGGAGCTGGAGTATCTGGGTCGGGCCGATGACCAGGTGAAGGTGCGTGGGTTCCGGATCGAGCTGGGTGAGATCGAGGCCGCGGTGCTGGCGCAGCCGGGTGTCGCGCAGGCGGCGGTGATCGTGCGCGAGGACCAGCCCGGTGATCAGCGGATCGTCGCCTATCTGGTGCCCGACGCGGGCACGACGGCGGATCCGGAGTCGGTGCGTGCGGGGGCGGCGGGCCTGCTTCCCGCCTACATGGTGCCCGCCGCGCTGGTGGTGCTCGACGCCATCCCGCTCACGGTGAACGGCAAGCTGGACCGCCGTGCGCTGCCCGCGCCGGTGTTCGAGGTCAAGGCATTCCGGGCGCCGGTCACAGCGGTGGAGGAGATCGTGGCCGGCACCTTCGCCGAGGTGCTCGGCGCGGCGGGGGTCGGGCTGGACGACGACTTCTTCGCCCTCGGCGGCAACTCGCTGCTCGCCACCCAGGTGACCGCCCGGCTGGGCGCCGCCCTGCAGACCCAGCTGTCGGTGCGGGACCTGTTCGAGGCGCCGACCGTCGCCGCGCTCGCCGCCCGGGCCGAGCAGGCATCGGGCTCCGGGCGCAGCCGGCCGCGGCTCGTGGCCGGTGCCCGGCCGGCACCGATTCCGCTGTCACCGGCCCAGCAGCGCTACTGGTTCCTCAACCAGTTCGACCCCGGTGCGTCTGCGGTGGACAACATTCCGCTCGCGGTGCGGCTGCGCGGCGCCCTCGATGTCGCCGCGCTCGAACTGGCCGTCGGTGACGTGATCGCCCGGCACGAGGTGCTGCGCACGATCTATCCGCGCTCGGCCGACGGGCCACACCAGGTGGTCCTGACGCCCGCGCAGGTGGTGACGCCGCTGGTGCCGGTGCCCGTGGCCACGGACGGAATCATCGCCGCCGTCACCGAATTCGCGCGCACCACCTTCGATGTCACCACCGAGGTCCCGCTGCGGGTCGGCCTGTTCGCGGTGACCGGCACCGACGAACACGTCCTCGCGTTCACCGTGCACCACGTCTCCGCCGACGGGTCCTCGATGGGCCCGCTCGCCCGGGACGTCATGACCGCGTACGTCGCCCGTGCGCGGGGCGAGGTGCCGCAGTGGGCGCCGCTGCCGGTCCAGTACGCCGACTACGCACTGTGGCAGCGGTCCGTGCTCGGCGACGAGTCGGACGCGGAATCGGTTGCGGCCGAACAGGTCTCCTACTGGGTCCAGGCGCTGGCCGGGTTGCCCGATCAACTGGAGCTGCCGGCCGACCGCCCGCGCCCGCCGGCCCAGTCCTTCCGCGGCGACGCGATCCGCTTCGAGATCGACCCGCGGCGGCACGCCCGCCTGCAGGATCTGGCCCGCGCGCACAACGCCTCGCTGTTCATGGTGGTGCACGCCGCGCTCGCGGTCCTGCTGGCCCGCATGTCGGGCACTGCCGACATCGCGGTCGGCACGCCCGTCGCCGGGCGCGGTGAACGCGAACTGGACGATCTGATCGGCATGTTCGTCAACACCCTGGTGTTCCGCACCCGGGTCGACGGCGCCGCATCCTTCGCCGGGCTGCTCGCCGAGGTCCGCGACCGCGATCTCGAGGCCTTCGCGCACGCGGACGTGCCGTTCGAGCGGCTGGTGGAGGTGCTCAATCCGGCGCGGTCCACGGCCCGCAACCCGCTGTTCCAGGTCGGTCTGTCCTTCCAGAACCTGGCCGAGCAGGCGTTCGAGCTGCCCGGGCTGTCGGTGAGCGCGGTCGACTTCGACGCGCGGCCGGCCAAGACCGATCTGCAGGTGACCTTGGCCGACCGCTACACCGCGGACGGTTCACCCGCCGAGCTGGTCACCGAATTCGGTTACGCGGTGGACCTTTTCGACCGCGCCACGGTGCAGGACCTCGCGGACCGATTCGTCCGGGTGCTGGACGCGGTGCTGGCCGATCCGCAGGTGCGGGTCGGGGACATCGACCTGCTCGACCCCGCCGAACAGGACCGGATCCTGCGGACCTGGAACGAGACCGTGCGACCGGTGGACGCCGCCGCGACGCTGGTGTCGCTGCTGGACGCCACCGTCGCGGCGGCCGGTGCGGCCGTCGCCCTGCTGGCCGATACCGCCGGGCCAGGTGCGCCGCTGCAGACCCTGACCTATGCGCAGCTCGACGCCCGGGTGAACCGTTTGGCTCGCTTCCTGCTCGACACCGGCATCGGCGCGCAGGACCGGGTCGCCCTGGCGGTGGGCCGTTCCATCGATCTGGTGGTCGCGATGTACGCGGTGGCGCGGACCGGTGCGGTCTACGTGCCGATCGATCCGGCGCAGCCGGCCGAGCGGATCCGCTACATCCTCGACACCGCGGCACCGGCCTGCGTGCTGACCACCGACGAGGACTTCGCCGCGGCGATCGGCTCCGGGGTGATCCGGCTCGACCGGCTGAACCTGTCCGGTTATCCGGGCGACCCGATCGAGGCCGACGAACTGCTGCGCCCGATCCATCCGTCGGACCCGGCGTACGTGATCTTCACATCGGGTTCGACCGGGCGGCCCAAGGGCGTGGCGGTGCCGCATGCGGCCGTGGTCAACCAGCTGCTCTGGAAGACAGCGGAATTCGGGCTCGGCGCCGACGACGCCGTGCTGCTGAAGACGGCGGCCACCTTCGACCTGTCGGTGTGGGAGTTCTGGTCGGCCGCGGTCTGTGGTGGCCGCCTGGTGATCGCGGCGGCCGACGGCCACCGCGATCCCGCCTACCTCAACGAACTGATGCGCACGGCGCAGGTCACGACCCTGCACGCCGTGCCGTCGATGCTGGACGCGCTGCTCACCGAATCCGGTGGCGCGCTGAGTGGTTCGCTGCGCCGGGTGCTTGCGATCGGCGAGGTACTGCCCGCGGCGACCGCGCAGCGGTTCCGGCGCGCCAACGCCGCGCACCTGTTCAACCTGTACGGGCCGACCGAGGCCGCGGTCTCGATCACCAGCCATCTGGTCACCGACGCCGACGTGGCGAGCGTGCCGATCGGCACGCCGGAGTGGAACTCTCGGGTCTACGTGCTCGACGCGCGCCTGCGCCCGGTGCCCGCCGGAGTATCCGGCGAGCTCTATCTCGCCGGTGCGCAGCTGGCCCGCGGCTACTTCGGTCGCGCGGATCTGACCGCCGACCGTTTCGTGGCCGATCCCTTCGCCGCGGGCGAGCGGATGTACCGGACCGGTGACCTGGTGGCGTGGAACCGCGACGGCGAGCTGGAGTATCGCGGCCGGACCGACTTCCAGGTGAAGATCCGTGGTTTCCGGATCGAGCTCGGCGAGATCGAGGCCGCCCTGCTGCGGCAGCCGGGGATCACCGCGACCGCGGTGCTGGCGCACACCGATCCGCACCTGGGTGACCGCCTGGTGGCCTACGTCGCGGGCGTCGCCGACGATTTCGATGCGCACGCGGTACAGGCCGCCCTCGCGGGTGAACTGCCGTCCTACATGGTGCCCGCGGTATTCGTTCCGCTGACCGCGCTCCCGCTCAACGCCAACGGGAAACTGGACCGGAATGCGTTGCCGGCCCCGATCTTCGAGCAGGCGGTGTTCCGCGCGCCGGTCACGCCCACCGAGCAACTGGTGGCCGGCGTCTTCGTGACGGTGCTGCACATCGAGGACGGCGTCGTCGGGCTCGACGACGACTTCTTCGCCTTGGGCGGAAATTCCCTGCTCGCCACCCAGGTCGCCGCGCGGCTCGGCGCGGCACTCGACACCCGGGTGCCGGTCCGGCTGCTGTTCGAAGCCGCCACGGTGGCCGCACTGGCCGGCCGGGTCGAGGAGCACGCCGGCACGGGCGGCCGGACCGCCTTGGTCGCCGGGCCGCGCCCCGAATACATTCCGCTTTCGCCCGCTCAGCAGCGGATGTGGTTCCTCAACCGCTTCGACGCCGAATCCGCCGCCTACAACGTGCCGGTCGCGGTCCGGCTCACCGGCGCGCTCGACGTGCCCGCGCTGCGGGCGGCGGTCGCGGATCTCGTTGCCCGGCACGAGATTCTGCGTACCGTCTATCCGCAGACCGAATCCGGTGCGGCGCAGGTGATCCTGCCCGCGTCGCAGGCCGTGCCGGAGCTGGAGGTGCGCGGGGTCGCGGCGGCCGACGTCGAGGCCGCGGTGCTCGAGCTGATGGGAACGCTGTTCGACGTCACCGTCGAGGTGCCGCTGCGGGTCGCGCTGTTCGAGATCACCGAGAGTGGTTCGCCGGAACCGGAATACGTGCTGGCGATGGTGGTGCACCACATCGCGGCCGACGGGTCCTCGGTGGGCCCGCTGACCCGCGACCTGGTGACCGCCTACGCGGCCCGGGCCGTCGGCGCGGCGCCGGGCTGGGCGCCGCTGGAGATCCAGTACGCGGACTACAGCATCTGGCAGCGCGCCGTGCTGGGCAGCGAGGAGGATGCGGAATCGACTGCTGCCCAGCAGCTCTCGTACTGGCGGCAGGCGCTGGCCGGGCTGCCCGACCAGTTGGAGCTGCCCACCGACCGTCCGCGCCCGCCGGTGCAGTCGTTCGCCGGCGGCCGGGTGGAACTGCGCCTGGACGCCGACCTGCACCGCGAGCTGCAGGAGCTGGCGCGGGCCGAGGGCGCCACGCTGTTCATGGTCGTGCACACCGCTCTGGCGGTGCTGCTGGCCCGGCTCAGCGGCACCGACGACATCGCGATCGGCACACCGATGGCGGGGCGCGGTGAGGCCGTCCTCGACGATCTGATCGGCATGTTCGTCAACACCCTGGTGTTCCGCACCCGGGTCGACCCGGCGGCCGGTTTCACCGAACTGCTGGCCCGGCAACGCGAAACGGATCTGGCGGCCTTCGCGAACGCGGATGTGCCGTTCGAGCGCCTGGTCGAGGTGCTGAACCCGGTGCGTTCGACGGCCCGGCACCCGCTGTTCCAAGTGGGTCTGTCGTTCCAGAACCTGACCCAGTCCGCGCTGGAACTCCCCGGACTCACGGTGACCGGTCTGGACCTCGACGCCGGGGTCTCGCAGTTCGACCTGCACCTGATCGTCACCGACCGCTACAGCGAATCGGGTGCGCCGCAGGGCATCACGGGTGTGCTCACCTACGCGAGCGACCTGTTCGACCGGGAGACGGTGGAGCTCTTCGCCGACCGCTTCCAGCGCCTGCTGACCGCGATCGTGGCCGAGCCGCGGACCGTGGTCGGCGATATCGCACTGCTCGACGAAACCGAGCGCGGCGCAGCGCTGTTCGCGCGCAACGCCACCACGCGCGCGGTGGACGAGACGATCACGCTGGCCGGCCTGTGGCAGGCCGCGGTGCTGCGCTCCCCGTCCGCTGTCGCCCTGGTGGCGCCGGACGGTACGACCTGCACCTACGCCGAGCTCGCGGAGCGGGTGAACCGCTTGGCGCGGCACCTGATCGCGCTGGGTGTCGGGCCGGAGTCACCAGTCGCGCTGATGATGCGCCGCTCGGTGGATCTGGTGGTCGCCATGTACGCGGTGAGCGTCGCCGGTGGGGCGTACGTGCCGGTGGATCCGGAGCAGCCTGCCGAGCGGGTGGAGTACATCCTGTCCGCCGCCGCGCCACGCTGCGTGCTCGCTGTCGGCGACGATGCCGGTGTGCCCGCCGAACAGCTGGTGGTGCGGCTCGACGACCCGGCGCTGTCCGGTTATCCGGCGGGCGCGGTGACCGACGACGAGCGGATCGAGCCGCTGCGGGTGTCGAACACGGCGTATGTGATCTTCACGTCCGGTTCGACCGGCCGCCCCAAGGGCGTGGCCGTGCCGCACAGTGCGGTGGTCAACCAGTTGCAGTGGAAGACGGCCGAATTCGGTCTCGGTGCCGACGACGCGGTCCTGCTCAAGACGGCCGCGACGTTCGACTTGTCGGTGTGGGAGTTCTGGTCGGCGGCGGTGTGTGGTGGGCGGATGGTGGTCGCGGCGGCCGATGGTCATCGGGATCCGGCGTATCTGAACCAGCTGATGGCGCGCGAGGGTGTGACCACGCTGCATGTGGTGCCGTCGATGCTGGATGCGCTGTTGACCGATTCCGGTGGTGTGTTGAGTGGTTCGTTGCGGCGGGTGTTGGCGATCGGTGAGGCGTTGCCTGCCGCGGTGGCTCAGCGGTTCCGCGCGGCCAACCGCGCGGATCTG
Organism: Nocardia stercoris; assembly: GCF_003696265.1. Lineage (GTDB taxonomy): Bacteria > Actinomycetota > Actinomycetes > Mycobacteriales > Mycobacteriaceae > Nocardia > Nocardia stercoris. Next base: position 325,350 of record NZ_RFFH01000008.1, read on the forward strand.
TTCAACCTGTACGGGCCGACCGAGGCCGCGGTCTCGATCACCAGCCACCTGGTGACCGGCGCCGACCGGGCCACAGTGCCGATCGGCAAGCCGGAGTGGAACTCCCATGTCTACGTCCTGGACTCGCGTCTGCACCCCGTACCGACGGGAGTCACCGGCGAGCTGTACCTGGCTGGTGCGCAACTGGCTCGCGGCTATCTCGCCCGCCCGGGCCTCACCGCCGAGCGTTTCATCGCAAACCCCTTCGCTGGGGCCACCGGTCACCACGGCACTACTTCTGCCGACACCTCGGCTCGAGGCGCCAGTGTTCCAGGTTCCTCCCCTCGCTGTGACCGGCTTTATCGCACCGGTGACCTGGTCGCGTGGAACGCCGATGGTGAGCTGGAGTACCGGGGCCGCACCGACTTCCAGGTGAAGATCCGTGGCTTCCGGATCGAGCTGGGTGAGATCGAGGCGGCGCTGCTGGTGCTGCCGCAGATCGCCCGGGCCGCGGTGCTGGCCGTCTCCGACCCGCACACCGGCGATCGCTTGGTCGCCTACCTGGTAGGTGTGGATCTCGATGTGGCGCAGGTGAAGTCGGCGCTCGGCGCGGCGCTGCCGTCGTACATGGTGCCCACCGCCTTCGTGGTGCTCGACGAGCTCCCGCTCACCGTCAACGGCAAGCTGGATCGAAAGGCCTTGCCGGAACCCGAATTCGAGGCCACCGCGTACCGTGCCCCCTCGACCCCGATCGAGGAGGCCGTCGCGGGTGTGTTCGCGGACGTGCTCGGGGCCGCGCACATCGGCGCCGACGACGACTTCTTCGGGCTCGGCGGCAACTCGCTGCTGGCCACCCAGGTCGCGGCCAGGCTCGGCGCGCTGCTGGACACCCGGGTACCGGTGCGCATGCTGTTCGAGGCGTCCACGGTGGCGGCGCTCGCGATTCGCGTGGAACGGCACGCGGGCACCGGTCGGCCCGCGCTGACCGCCGGTCCGCGCCCGGAGCGGATCCCGCTGTCGGTGGCCCAGCAGCGGATGTGGTTCCTCAACCAGTTCGATCCGGCCTCGTCGGTGAACAACATCCCGATCGCGATCCGCCTGTCCGGCGCACTCGAGGTCGAGGCGCTGTCGCGGGCCGTCACCGATGTCCTGGCGCGCCACGAGGTCCTGCGCACCATCTACCCCGACCTGGGCAACGGCCCGGTGCAGCGGGTGCTGCCGGTGTCGGCGCTGCCGGTGCGGCTGGACGCGGTGCCCATCGCGGCGGACCGGATCCGCGCCGAGGTCACCGAGTTGGTCTCACAGGGCTTCGACGCGACGACCCAGGTTCCGTTCCGGGTCGGCCTGTTCCGGGTCCACGACCCGGCGGGTCCCGCGGGTGCCGAGCCGGAGTACGTGCTGGTGTTCGTGGCCCACCACATCGCGGCCGACGGCTGGTCGATGGGCCCGCTGACCCGGGATCTCATGGTGGCCTACGCGTCCCGGGCCGGTGGGGAAGCACCCAACTGGGCGCCGCTGCCGGTGCAGTACGCCGACTACAGCGTGTGGCAGCGAACACTGCTGGGGTCCGAGGACGATACGGACAGTCTGCTCAGCAGCCAGTCGGCGTACTGGCGACAGGCGCTGGCCGGCCTGCCCGACGAGCTGAACCTGCCGTTCGACCGTCCGCGCCCGACCGTGCAGTCGTTCCAGGGTGGCCGGGTGGTGTTCCCGATCGCCGTGCCGCTGCACGAGCGGCTGCGGGAGATCGCGCGCGAACAGCAGGCGACCATGTTCATGGTGGTGCACGCGGCACTGGCGCTGTTCCTGGCCCGGATGTCGGGCACCTCGGATATCGCGATCGGTACCGTGGTCGCCGGGCGCGGGGAGCGCGAACTCGACGACCTGGTCGGCATGTTCGTCAACACCCTGGTGCTGCGCACCCAGGTCGACGGGCAGCAGAGCTTCGGCGACCTGCTCAGCCGGGCCCGCGACACCGATCTGCGGGCCTTCACGCACAGCGATGTTCCGTTCGAGCGGCTGGTCGACCTGCTGGCGCCGGAGCGGTCCACGGCGCGCAACCCGCTGTTCCAGGTGGCGCTGTCGTTCGAGAATCTGCCGGACGCCGGCTTCGAACTGCCCGGATTGCATGTCTCGGCAGTCGATTTCGCGGTCGATACGGTCAAATTCGATCTGACGCTGACCATCCGCGAGTCCGGCGACGGTGCGGCCGGGATGTACGCCGAATTCGCCTATGCCAGCGCGCTGTTCGACGAGGCGACGATCCAGGTGTTCGCGCAGCGGTTCATCCGACTGCTCGAAGGGGTGGCCGAGCGGCCGACGGCACCGGTCGGTGACCTGCCGCTGCTCGCGCCGCGGGAACACGAGCTGCTCACCTCGATGCGCGGGGCGGACATCGCCGCCACCGGCCTGCTGCCGGAGCTGCTGACCCGTGGCCTCGACCTCGGCCGCGACCGGATCGCGGTGCGCCACAACGGTTCGTCGGTGACCTACGGCGAGCTCGACGAGCAGTCCACGCGCCTGGCGCGGGTGCTGATCGAGCGCGGGGTCGGACCGGAGGAGCTGGTGGCGGTCGCGCTGCCGCGCTCCTACGAAACTGTGCTGTCCGTGCTGGCGATCACCAAGGCCGGTGGCGCGCACGTGCCCGTCGACCCCAGCTATCCGGTGGACCGGGTGCGGCACATGATCGCTGATTCCGGTGCGCTGCTGGGTATTACGAGTTCGGTGTACGCGGGTGAACTGCCTGCCGACGTCGACTGGCTGGTTCTCGACGACCCGGCCACCGAAATCCGTTGTGCCGCACAGCTCGCCGTGCCGGTCACCGACGCCGACCGGATTCGGCCGCTGCGGCCGGAGCATCCGGCCTACACCATCTACACCTCGGGTTCGACCGGCCTGCCCAAGGGCGTCACCGTGATCCAGTCCGCGGTCGCGAGCCTGGCCGAGGTGGCGTCGAGCCTGTACCGGCTGGAACCGCACCACCGGTTCCTGCACATCTGCTCACCGAGTTTCGACCCCTCGGTCATGGAATGGGTGTGCGCGTTCTCGACCGGTGCGACGCTGGTGATCGTGCCCGCCACCGTCATCGGTGGCCCGGACCTCGGCGAGTTGCTGCGCGCCGAGCAGGTCACGCACACCATCATCACGCCGGCGGTGCTCGGCTCGGTCGACCCGGCGGAGTCGCCGCTGCTCGTCGCCGCCGTCGGTGGTGACGTGACCACACCGGAGCTGTTGGCGAAGTGGCAGCCGGAGCGCAGTTACCACAATGCCTACGGTCCCACCGAGGCCACCGTCATCGCGACCTACGGCGAACTGGTGCCGGGGGACCGGATCACCATCGGCGCGCCGGTGCACGGCATGACCGCGCTGATCCTCGACGACCGGCTGCGGCCGGTCCCGCCGGGTGTCACCGGTGAGCTGTATCTGGCCGGGCCGCAGCTGGCCCGCGGTTACCGCGCCCGGCCCGGTCTGACCGCGGAACGGTTCGTGCCCAACCCCTTCGGTGCGGCCGGCGAACGCCTCTATCGGACCGGTGACGTGGTGCGCTGGTACGCGCCCGCCGCCGAACGCGGGGGCAACCTGGCGGTGCCGACCGTGGACTGGCGGATCGAATACGTGGGCCGCTCCGACTTCCAGGTGAAGATCCGCGGCTTCCGGATCGAACTCGGCGAGATCGACGCGGTGCTCGGCCGGCACGCCGACCTCGACTTCGCGTTCACCATGGGGCGCGAAACCAAGTCCGGGGCAACGGTTCTGGTGTCCTACGTGCTCCCGGTGGCAGGCCGCACGATCGATCCCGCCGAGCTCACCGGGTATGCCGCGCGGATCCTGCCCGCGCACATGGTGCCGTCGGCGATCGTGGTGCTCGACGAGATCCCGCTGACCCCGGTCGGCAAGCTGGACCGCCGGGCCCTGCCCGCCCCGCAGCTCGCCCCGGCCGAATTCCGGCTGCCCGCCACCGAATTCGAGCGGGTGATCGCGGAGATCTACTGCGAGGTTCTCGGTGTCGACCAGGTCGGACTCGACGACTCGTTCTTCGCCCTCGGCGGGGACTCGATCCTGTCCATCCAGCTGGTCTCGCGGGCGAAGGCGCGCGGACTGGTATTCAGTCCGCGGGACGTGTTCGAATGCCGCAGTGTGGCCGGGCTCGCCGAGATCGCCACGGCCAGTGGTGAATCCGAGCAGCGCGCGCTGGCCGAGCTGCCCGGCGGCGGCACCGGCGCGGTGCCGTTGACGCCGATCCTGGCCGCGACCCTGGGCCGCACCGCGACCTACAGCCGGTTCTCGCAGACCATGGCGCTGCGCCTGCCGGACGGGCTGGACCCCGAGATCCTGACCGGCACCCTCGCCGCGGTCGTGGACCACCACGACATGCTCCGCGCCCGCTTGCGCCGGGCCGGCGCCGGTTGGGCGTTCGAAGTACTCGAACCGGGTGCGGTCGACGTGCACGCCTTGCTGCACCGGGTCGAGCTGCCCGGCGAGATCACCGACGCCGAACTGACCGAGCGGGCCGGCGCGGCCTACGACGCCGCTCTCGGCCGCCTGGATCCGGCGAATGCCGTGATGGCGCAGTTCGTTTGGTTCGCATTCGACGGTGGGGTGCGCCGGGACGTGCTGTTGCTCGTCGGCCACCACTTCGTGATCGACGGAGTGTCCTGGCGCATCTTGATCCCGGACCTGGCGGTGGCCTGGTCACAACTGGCCGGCGGACAGCCGGTCACGCTGCCGCCCACCGGGACCTCCATGCGCCGCTGGGCGCACGCGCTGACCGAGGCGGCCACCGACGCGACCCGCATGGCGGAACTGCCGTTCTGGCAGCAGATTACGGAGGCACCTGACCCGCTGTTCGGCGCGCGGGCCTTCGATCCCGTGCTCGACACCTTCGCCACCGTGGAACGGGTCGAGGTGTCGGTGCCGGCGGCCGTCACCGACGCGGTGCTCACCGCGGTGCCGGGGCTGTACCGGGGTGGCGTCAACGACGGCCTGCTCTCGGCTCTCGCGCTCGCGGTCGGCCGCTGGCGCGGGCGGGACGCCGCACTGATCCAGCTGGAGGGGCACGGGCGCGAGGAAGAGGTCGTGCCGGGCGCGGACCTGTCGCGCACTGTCGGCTGGTTCACCGCGGCCTACCCGGTCCGGCTGGACCTGGGCGGCGCCGACCTGTCCGACGCGTTCGCGGGCGGAAAAGCACTGGGCGACATCGTGAAATCGGTCAAGGAACAGCTGCTCGCGGTGCCGCACAAGGGACTCGGGTACGGCCTGCTGCGTCATCTCAACGCGGACACCGCGAACCAGCTCGGGTCCGCGGGCCAGATCAGCTTCAACTATCTGGGCCGGGTCTCGGCCGGCGAGGTGCCCGCGCAGCTCGCCGAGATCGGCTGGGTGCCGGTGGCCGACCTGGGCCGGCTCGACGCCGAACTGGACCCGGACATGCCGGCCAACGCGACGATCGATATCAACGCGATCGTCACCGACGGTGCCGACGGGCCCGAACTGGGTGCCGCGTTCGCCTACCCGGCCGGGCTGCTGGATCGCGCCGACGTCGAGGAGTTCGCGCGGCTGTGGGTGGCGGCGCTGACCGCGCTGGCCGAGCACGCCCGGCACGCCGACGCCGGTGGCCTGACGCCGTCGGATCTGCCGCTGGTCACGGTCGGCCAGGCCGAGATCGAGCTGTGGGAACAGCGGTTGCCCGAGCTGAGCGACGTGTGGCCGCTCTCGCCGCTGCAGTCGGGGCTGCTGTTCCACGCGATGATGACGCAGGCGACGGTCGACGTGTACACCATGCAGGCCGTAGTCGACCTGGGCGGCGTCCTCGACGTCGCGCGGCTGCGAGCCGCCGCGCAGGGCATCCTGGACCGCTACCCGAACCTGCGGGCATCCTTCGCCACCGACGCCGCGGGCTGTCCGGTACAGCTGGTCCCGGCGCGGGCGCAGGCACCGTGGTTCGAGGTCGATCTGACGGATCTGCCTGCGGCACAACGGATGCCGGAGCTGCATCGGCTGGTGACAGTCGACCGCGAGACCCACTTCGACATGGCGGCCGGTCCGCTGCTCCGGTTCACCCTGTTCCGGACCGCCGCCGACGCCTGGCACCTGGCGATCACGACCCACCACATCCTGCTCGACGGGTGGTCGATGCCGCTGCTGATGCGGGATCTGTTGGTGCTGTACGCGGTTCGCGGCGATACGGCCGCGCTGCCCCGGGTGTCGTCGTACCGGAACTTCCTGTCCTGGCTCGCGGGCCGGGACTGGGACGAGTCGCTGCGTGCCTGGGGTGCGGCCCTCACCGGGGTCGACGAACCCACCACGCTGGCGCCCGCGCCGCGCGGGCCGGAGACCTACGCGATCGGCAAGCTGGTCACCGAGGTCGACGCGGACCGGACCCGCCGCCTCGCCAAACACGCCGCGGAGCTGGGGATCACGGTGAACACCATGATCCAGGCGGCGTGGGGCGTGCTGCTCGGCCGGCTCACCGGCCGCGACGACGTGGTGTTCGGTGCCACGGTGTCGGGGCGCCCGGCGGAACTGCCCGGCGTCGAGTCGATGGTCGGACTGTTCATCAACACCCTGCCCGTCCGGGTGCGGATCGATGCCCGCGCCGGTGTCGGCGAGCTGCTGACCGGACTGCAGCGGGCCCAGGCCGACCTGCTCGAGCACCACTACGTGGGGCTCACCGATATCCAGCGGATCGGCGGTGCGGGAGCACAATTCGACACCCTGCTGGTGTTCGAGTCGTACCCGATGGACAAGCAGGCGATCGCGGCGGCCAGTTCCATCGACGGGCTCACGGTCACCGGGGTCGGTACCACCGACGCCACCCACTACCCGCTGACATTGCTGGTGGTGGCCGAGTCGACGGTGGAGATCACCTGGAAGTTCCTGGAGAGCCGGTTCACCGCCGACGAGGTCGCCACCCTGGCGAACCGGATGGACCGGGTGCTGGACGCGCTGCTGGGTGATCCGGAGGCCGTGGTCGGCGATATCGAGATCCTCGATGCCGGTGAGCGGGCCCGGATCCTGGCCGAATCGGGTGTCGCCGCAGTGGAATCCGCTGCGGTCGTGAACCCGGTCGGCGCGGTGTCGGTGGCGAAGGCGCTGCAGGCCGTGGTCGCGGAGGACCCGCAGGCTCCGGCGCTGCTCGACGGGGACAGCGAGCTCGCCTACCAGGAGCTCGACGCCCGCTCCGCACAGCTGGCGCGGGTGCTCATGTCCCGCGGCGCCGGTCCGGGCGACGTGGTCGCGGTGACACTGCCGCGGTCGGTCGACGCGGTCGTGGCGCTGTGGGCGATCCAGAAGGCCGGTGCCGCGGCACTGTTCGCGGACGGCCTCGCCTTCGGTGAGATCGTCTCCGCCGGAGCGGATTTCGGTATCAGCGCCGAATCGGCCACGAGCAACGCGCGCTGGCTGGTCCCGTCCGACCCGAAGACTCGGGCCGAAATCGAAGCCGCACCAGCCCATCCCGTGTCCTACGCGGATCGCTCCCGGCCGCTCCAGGACGGCGACGCGTCCTTCGTGATCCCGGTCGGCGACACATGGCTGCGCTTGTCCCAGGCGGAAGTGCTGCATCGCGCCGAGGCCCTCCGCACCGCGAACAGAATCGACTACGAGTCGACCACGTTCACCACCGCCACCGCGGGAGCTACGGCCCTGGACGAATTCCTCGCGTCCGCCACGGCTGGCGCCTTGTCGGTCCTGCCGACCGGGGACACCGCCGGGGATCTGGAGTCGGGTGAGGTGACGCACTGGTTCGCGGCGACGGGCGAGGACACTACGGCGGCGGGTCCGGGGGTCCGGGTGATCGCGGAATAGCGTGCAGGCGAACCGGTCACCCGCTGGCGGCGCCCAGCTCGGCGAGCAGCGCCCGGCACTGCTGGATGTCCATCGCGTATCCGGGCACCAGGCGTACCGACCGGCCACTGGCCTCCAGCTGCCCCTGTATCTGCCGCAGGCCGAACGCGTCGACCGGATCGGCCGAGTCGCCGAGTTCGGCGATCCGCTGGGCACGGGCGGCGTACAGGTCGCTGCCGCCGCGCACCGCATCCGTCCAGTCCGGAATGCTGGAGCCGATATCCGCGTTGAAGTCCTCCAACACGCTCGGTGGCAGGCCGTCCCGTTCCAGCGACCAGTTCATCAGCAGGCGGGACACCCGCCCGTTGAAATCCTCGAATGGATGGATGGATACGATCCGATGCTGCAGTTCGGCGGCGAGGTGATACGGGTCGTATCCGGGCTGCTGCCGGGCGGTGTTGTACCAGTCGGCCGTAGCCTTCAGCTCCCGCTCGATGGCTTCCCGCCCGTTCGTCACATATTCGATTCCCCAGTTCTTGAGCGGGACAATCTCGGAGGTAAGGAATTTCACGTGCGGGTTCGCCTCGATGGCGGCCACCTCGCTGTCGGTGACCGGCCGATCCCAGCTGCCCCGGCGCCGCTTCGGCGTGAATTGGCCGTCCAGCGACGGGGCGAGTTTGCGATGCAGGTCGGTGACGAAATCGACACTCAGATCCTGATCACCGTGTAGTCGGGTGAACGCCCGGGCATCCAGGTAGTCGCTCCACGCGCCCCGGCCGAAAAGGATCTCGGGGTTGGAATAGCCCTGGGCCAGAGCCACTTCCATCAGCGGTTTGTCGATCACCAGGCTGGCTTCCTGCATCACCTGCGCTCGTGTGTGCAGACCGAGGATCGTTTCTGGTGGCTCGTTGCCGGTCCACGTGTGCGCGGTCGGCGCCGCCGGGCCGCCCAGCAGGCGGCCGGCCGACTCGTCGTCGGCCAGGACCGTCCCGGCCTTGCTGCGGAGCGCCGCGATCGCCGCTGTCTCCTCGCCGTGCACGATCTCGGCGGCCTGCTTGGTGACCGCCGTGAGCTGTTCACGCATCGCCTGCACGAAGACGGCAGTTCCAGTTCCACCCGTTTCCACACACACCCACAATCGGGAGCCTGAGCACCTCCACCGGCGCGACATCCCGACGACAACGGTATCCGGCGCCGCTGACAGCCGGCATCACCACCGCTGGGGAACAGGCCTCGGCTCGACTGGGCGCCGGATGCGGCCTGCCGTCGGCGATCACACCGATTCCGGGTGACGGATCCGTGTCAGCGGATCCGTCAGGTGTATGTCAGGGCGGCATCAGCGTGCCCGGCGAAGGTAGTCGCATGAGCAGTTCAGCGGAGACGCCGACCGGCTCACGGGCCGGATCCGCGGATCCGGCCGACCTGAGCAGAGCACACCACGAGGAGACCGCCATGACCACCTTCCAGACCACCGGCCCGATCACCGCCACCGTCGACATCGCCTGCGGCACCGTCACGTTCATCGCCGCCGACCGCTCCGACACCGTCGTCGAGGTACTGCCGACCGACCCGGCCAAGGGGCGGGACGTCAAAGCCGCCGAGCAGGTGACAGTCGAATTCGCCGACGGCGCCCTGCGGATCGAATCCCCGCAGCCGCGCAACCAGTACTTCGGGTCCTCCGGGTCGCTGGAGGTCACCGTCCACCTGCCCGCCGGCTCGCACGTCGAGGCGAACACGGACAGCTGCGAGCTGCGCGGCGTCGGCCGCCTGGGTGACGTCCACTTCGACGGCGCCTACCGGCGGATCGCGCTCGACGAGGCCGCGAGCCTGCACCTGACCGCGGTCGACGGCGACGTCGAGGTCGGCCGGGTGGCGGGCCCCGCGCAGATCACCACGGCCCGTGGCGCGATCCGGATCGGCGAGGCCGTGCGCGGCGCGCTCGTCCTGAGCACCCGAACAGGTGACATCACGGTAGGCGCCGCCCCCGGCGTCTCGGCCTCCCTCGACGCCGACACCGGCAAGGGCCGAATCAGCAACGCGCTGCGGAACAACGGCACCACCGAACTCGACATCCACGCCACCACCACCCAGGGCGACATCTCCGCCTTCAGCCGCTAGCGCCGAAGAAACGGTCGTCTACCCCTGCTTTCCGGGGGTAGACGACCGTTTCTGGTTGGGCGGCAACGGGATTTGCGCCGGTCGGTCAGTCCGAGTTGCTCATCAGGTGGGGGAGGGCGGTGCGCCAGCTGGTGTGGGGGGTGAGGTCTCGGGCGGCGGCGGCTGCGGCGCCGGTGCAGGAGAAGCCGGGGTGCCAGGTGCCGTCGTCGAGTTCCACCGCGCCGAGTTGCATGGGGCTGGGGAGGGATGTGAGGAAACGGCCGAGGGCGGCGGGGGAGAGGATCCAGCGTTCGGCTGCCACGGAGATGCCGGGGGTGCCTTCGGGGGTGCGAGTGACAGCCGGTTTCGGGGGGACGGTGTCGAGGGCGGCGAGGCGGTAGGCGGGGGAGGTGCGAACCGGGCCGGCCCAGCGGGCGCCGAGGTCGGTGAGCTGGAACATGAGTGGCTGGTCGTAGAGATGAGCGCCGAAGACGATCAGGTCGGTGGTGGGTGCCACCCACAGTGGCCAGGCCGGATCGGTGCCGGTGAAACCGCGTGGGCCGGTGACGGCGTGCTGTGGATCGCTGCTGTCGGACGGCTGCGGATCGGCTTCCGTGGACAGCTGTGGATCGGCAGCTGGGGACGGTTGTGGATGAATCGCCGGGGCTGCTGCCAGCGGACCCCGCCCTGGGGACGGATGTGGATCGATCGGCGCGGACGGGATTCGGGCCGCGATGTCCAAGGCGACCGCGTCCTCGAACGGCCGCGCGAAGACGGTGACGCCGAACTGGGCGGCACCGGCGAGGCCGGCCGGAACCGCGACGGCGCACAGATCGAAGAGATTGCAGAAGTTGGTGTAGGTGCCGACCCAGGAGTTGACACCGACCGGGTCGGCCGCGACCTCGTCGATCGTAGGTTGTCCGGGTGTGGTCGGCGCGAGCAGGGCATCGGCGCCGGCCAAGGCGGCCATCGCGGCCGTGCGCAGCCGGTCGAGTTGCTCGAGGTCGGAGACCAGACGGTGGGCGGGGAGATCGCGGGCACCGGCGATGATCGCGCCCACAGTGGGGTCGACCAAGTGCGGGTGCGCGTCGACGAATTCGCCTACCGCGGCATAGCGTTCGGCGACCAAGGCGCCGTCGTACAGCAGTCGTGCGGCGGCCAGGAACGGTTCGGGATCGATCGTGACGATCGAGACACCTTGGGCGCGTAGCTCGTTCACGGTGCGCTCGAAGGCGGCAAGCTCGGCGGTACCGCAGCGAGGCAGCGAATCGAACACCGCCACAGTCGGTTTCGGTGGTGCGGCGAGCCGGACGTCGGCGGGCCAGGCTCGATCCGGTGCGCCCGCGGCGAGTACGCCCATCGCGCGGTTCGCCGTGTCCAGGTCGCGCGCGAAAACGGTCACACAGTCGTAGGACCGGCACGCGGGAACCACACCGGCGGTGCTGATCACTCCGACGGTCGGCTTGATCCCGACGAGTCCCTGGTAAGCGGCCGGCACCCGACCGGAGCCGGCGGTGTCGGTACTGATCGCGATATCCGCCGCCCCGCACGCCACGGCCGCCGCGGAGCCGGAACTCGAACCACCGCCGACGAATTCGGGCCGACGGGTGTCCGGCACCGCGCCGTACGGCGATCGGGTGCCGACCAGGCCGGTGGCGAACTGGTCCAGATTGGTCTTGCCGACCACGACCGCACCGGCCGCCCGCATCGCGGCGACCGCGGCCGCATCCCGCTCGGGCAGATACGCGTAGCCGGGGCAGCCGGCCGTGGTGGGTATCCCGGCCACATCGACGTTGTCCTTGACCGCCAACCGCAATCCGGCCAAGGGGCCGTGCGCCGAGGCGATGTCGGCTTCGACCTCGGCGGGGTCGCGCTGCTCGATCCAGATAGTCATGTCTCACCTTTCGGGCCGAAGCCTGAAGTCGTAGTTCGCCGCGCGCCGGACGGATCCGGCGCCGCGTGTCACATCGGCCGGTGGCGGCTACACCGCGGATCCCGCCAGTTCCCCGGCGTCCGCCCACGACTGTCGTTCGGCGGCGAAGGCTTCGGCCTGCCGGGCGCGGAACTCGGCGATCGGGTCCGCGTTGTCGGACAGGAACTTCCGGTAGTCGGCGAGCCGGAACTCGCCGTCCTCGGTGCGCAGGTCACAGTGGCCCGCCGCGAAGTCGGCCCGCAGATCGGTCAGTTCCTCGGTGGAGACCGGGTACCAGCGGATGCGATCGAAATATCGGAGCAGCCACGGGTTTTCGTCGTTACCGTCCGAGCGGTGGTTCCACACCTGGGTGGTGCGGCCGACGAACTGGTAACCGCCGGGGCCTTCCATGCCGTAGATGCAGAGGTAGGCGCCGCCGATCCCGACCGCGTTCTCCGGGGTCCAGGTGCGAGCGGGGTTGTACTTGGTGGTGACCAGCCGGTGCCGGGGGTCGGTCGGAGTGGCCACGGGCGCACCGAGATACACGTCGCCGAGACCGAGCACCAGGTATTCGGCGTCGAACACGGTGTCGTACACCGCCTGGACGTCGGGCAGCCCGTTCATCCGCCGGATGAACTCGATGTTCCACGGGCACCACGGCGCATCCGCGCGGACGCCGTGCATGTAGCGCTGGATGGCCTCCCGGGTGGACGGGTCGTCCCAGGACAGCGGCAGGTGCACGGTCCGGCTGGGTACGACCAGGTCGGTGGCGGCTGGAAGGGACGATTCGGCGTCGGCGAGCAGCGCGAGGAGCCGCCCGGTCGACAGCCGGTCCGGATCGAAACGCACCTGCAGCGACCGCACTCCGGGGGTGAGTTCGGTGATTCCCGGGACCCGGGCCGCCCGCAGGTGACCGTAGAGCGCGTGCACGCGCGCCCGCAGCTCGAGATCCAATGTCATCTCGCCGTATTCGACCAGTACGCCGTCGTTGCCGGCCCGGCGCACGGTGATCGCGGTACCGTCCGCGGCTTCCCGGCGCGCGAGGATGCCGTCGTCGCCGTCCCCGCCGGTGGACAGGACGATGGGCCAGTCCGCCCGGCGGGCGGGACCGACGTCGGCCAGCGAGGCGGCGCGGTCGGCCCGCACCGGGACGAAGCGCACCGTGTCACCGGGGGTCAGCTGGCCCAGCTTCCAGCGTTCGGCCGCGACGACGGTGACCGGGCAGACGAAGCCGCCGAGGCTGGGCCCGTCGGGGCCGAGCAGGATGGGGGTGTCGCCGGTGAAGTCCAGCGCGCCGATGGAATAGGCGGTGTCGTGGATGTTGGAGGGGTGCAGGCCCGCCTCCCCGCCGTCGGGCCGAGCCCACTGCGGTTTCGGTCCGATCAGCCGGACCCCGGTGCGGTCGGAGTTGAAGTGCACCTCGTAGTCGGTGGCCAGCAGGGTGTCGATGTCGTTGCGGGTGAAGAACTCCGGTGCGCCGTGCGGTCCCTCGGTGACGGCGAGTTCCCAGCGGTGGGTGAGCACCGGCTGCCAGTCGGCGGGAACGGCAGTGCCACTGTGCTTTTCCCTGCCGGTCCCGGTCACGGAGGTGCGCAGGACGTCTCCGGCGCGCAGCACCCCACCCGTGCCCCCGAACCCGCCCAACGTGAATGTGGCGGCGCTGCCCAGGTATTCGGGGCACACCAGACCACCCGCGAACAGGATGTAGCTGCGCATCCCGGGCCCGCGCACCATCCCCACGTCGAGCACCCCGCCCGGCGGGACGGTGACGGTCCGCCACTGCTCCACCGGTACCCCGTCGACCGTGACCGGTGCCGGCGCACCGGTCACGCACACCGTGGCACCGTCGGGAAAGCGGAGCGCCGGCCCACCCATGGTGCACTCCAGTCCCGGCACTCCCTCCGGATTGCCCAGAGCCCGGTTGCCGAGCCGGAACGACAGGTCGTCCATCGGTCCCGACGGCGGCACTCCGACGTGCCAGTACCCGGTGCGGGCCGGCCAATCCTGCACGGTGGTCAGCATTCCGGGGCGCAGAACCTCCACCGCGGCGGTCGGCGCGACCGTGTCCACCCGGACGTCGATTTCGACACCGGGGTCGACCTCGCGGGCCGGACTCGGCGTGGCCGCGGGCTCGACCGTCGCGGTCGCCGCTCGAACCGGTGTCATCGCGTCACCACCATGCGCACGGGCGTCGGCTCGAATCCGTTGCAGGGGTTGTTGATCTGCGGGCAGTTCGAGACCAGCACCAGTGTGTCGACCTCGGCGCGCAGCGAAACCTTGCGGCCGGGAGCGGATTTCCCGTCGACGATGCCCAGGGTGCCGTCCGCCTCGACCGGCACGTTCATGAACCAGTTGATGTTGGAGACGAGATCCCGCTTGCCCAAACCCCATTCGAGGGCGGCGGTCAGGAAGTTCTCCACACAGGCGTGCTGGTGGCGGGTGTGGTGACCGTAGCGCAGGGTGTTGGATTCCTGCGAGCAGGCGCCGGCGATGGTGTCGTGGTCGCCGACCTCGTCCTCGACCACGGTCATGAGGACGAGCCCGGAGTCGGTGCGCAGCGCGCTGCCGGTGGTGAGGAAGATGTTGCCCTGGGCGGCCACGGTGGCCTGGGCGCTGTAGCGCTGCGTGGCGGGGTCGTCGGCGCCGTAGAGCAGGCAGTCGACGGCCTGGTTGCCGTGCAGGTCGATGATGTCGAGGCGGTCACCGGCGCGCACCACGGTGGACCAGGGCGCGCAGGCGGGGACGATCTCGTCGCGGACGACGATGCCGGTCGAGGTGGTCACTGGAGGTCCTCCTGGGTGTGCGCGGCCCGCCAGGCCTGTTCGGTGTTCTCGACGGCCCGCAGGTATTCCGGGTCGGTGCCCGTCAGGGCGTTCAGCTCGCCCGGCGCCGCCCACGCGACCAGGTCGAGATCCGTTGCGGGCGTCGGGTCCAGCGGGTGCGGCGCGTTGGCGACGAGCAGGATCGCGGGCAGATGCAGCAGCAGGTCGACGGCCGTTCCCGCTCCGGCTGCTCCGGTAGTCCGCAGTGCGCCACCGGGTTCCACGCGCACGCCTCGGAACAGTGTGACGGTTGGGGCGATATCACGCGGTGCCAGGCCGTGTTTCGCGCCGGCGAGGTGTAGTGCGTGGCGGGCCTGCGCGCTCGGGCCGCACAGGGTGTCGTGGTGCCCGGAGGTGTCGGACACGATGGTCGCCAGCACCCGGCCCTGGTCGGTGAGCAGCGGATGCCCGGCACCGAGGTACGCCTGCCACGGCACCTTCATGGTGTCGGCCACATTCATTCGCTCCCACGGCGATTCGGCGCGCAGCAGCAGCAGGTGGGCGCAGGCCGCGCCGAACGGATCGCCGAGCCGGACGCGGCTGCCGCGGCCGAGCACGACACCGGCGTAGCCACCGGCCGGAATCCGTTGCGCGACCGCCGGATCGGTGATCCCGGCGGGCAGGTCGGGCCGGGCGATGGTCGCGGTCGCGGCCTGGGCGCGCGCGTGGTCGCGCGCACCGTTGGTGGTCGCCGTGCTGGTCATGCGGATGTCCTTTCGGCAGTGGAGAATCGGGCCCGGGTGGGCGGAGGAGGACGCCCACCCGGGAGTCGGAGGGGTCAGGCGGGCTGCAGCCGGAGGTCGGGGTCGCGGTGCGCGGCCGAGCCGACGGTGCGGTACAGCGCTACTCCGACGGCGACGGTGACCGCGACGAACAGCGGTGCGGCCCAGAGCATCCACCAGCCGCCGCCGCTGGGCGTGTACACCTCCGTCCGCGGCCAGGCCAGGTTCACCGCCATCGCGACGCCCCAGAGCACAGCGACCGCGTTCACCGGGATTGCGAAGCGGCCCAGCGAGAACAGTCCGGCCGGGGCGGGCTCCAGCGTCCCGGTGACCCGCCGCACCAGCAGCGGCACGGTGACCAGCAGATACGCCGCGTACAGCAGCACGATGCACACGCTGGCGAGGGTGGCGAACAGGGCGGCGTTGCCGAGGTTCAGGACCAGCAGGGCGATGGCGAGGGCGCCGATCACGACGGACGGCCAGATCGGGGTGCCCAGTCGCGGGTGCACGGCGGACAGCTTGCGGGCGAACGGCATTCGGCCGTCGCGGGCCATCGAGAACAGCAGCCGGGAGCCGGCGGTCTGCACGGCCAGTGTGCACACGCTGATCGCGACGGCGACGCAGGTCAGCAGCACCTTGCCCGCCGGCCCGTCCAGCTTGGCGGAGATCACGTAGGCCAGGCCGCCGCTCGCCAGGTTGCCGTCGTCGAGGCTGGGTGCGGCCATCAGCGCGCCGAGCAGGATCAGGCCGCCACCGAGCCCGGACACCGCGAGCGCGGTGAGAATGGTGCGCGGCGCGACGCGTCGGGGATTGCGGGTCTCCTCGGAAAGCTCACCGGCGGAGTCGAATCCGACCATGACGTAGGCGGCCATCAGCCCGGAGACCAGGAACGCGGCCCAGTACGGCCCGGGTGCGGCACCCGTGGTGTGGGTGACGACGGCGGCGCCGCGGTCGGTGTGGGTGAAGAACAGTGCGATGGTGGCCGCGACGCCGATGATCTCGATGGTGACGCCGATCGAGTTGATCCGGGCCATCCAGTCGATGCCGACGATATTGACGACGGTGGTGAGGACCAGCAGGATGCTGCCCAGGATCACCGCGTTGGTGGCACCGCTGCTGCTGGTCAGGGCCGAATCGCCGGATACGAACTGGAAGCCGCTCCACACGGTGGGCAGTACCACCTGCAGGGCGATGGCGGCCGCGGCGGCGGTGACGATCTGCGCGATGAACATCATCCAGCCGGCGAACCAGCCGACGACCTCACCGGCGAGCCGGCGCGACCACTGGTAGATGCAGCCCGAGATCGGGTACCGGGCGGCGAGTTCGGCGAAGTTGAGTGCGACCAGGAACTGCCCGGCGAAGACGACCGGCCAGGTCCAGAAGAACGCCGTGCCGCCGAATCCGTAGCCGAAGCCGAAGAACTGGAAGATCGTGGTGAGGATGGAGACGAAGGAGAAGCCGGCGGCGAACGAGGCGTAGCGGCCGAGCTTGCGGTGTAGGACCTGCTGGTAGCCGAACGCTTCGAGGTCGGAGTCGTCGTCGGGGGGCGCGAGGGTGGCGGTGGCCAGGGTGGCGGACATGAGCACGGTTCCTTCGGCGTCGCGGCCAATATCTATCATGTGACAGTTTTTCGGCCCGGCGTTCGCGGCTGGTGACGGCGATGTATCGGCTCGATGTCCGGGTGTAATTTTCGGATTACCAGTATTTCTGTCAGATGACAGAAATCTCACGCCCTCGGGTGACCTCGATCACGGACGGCTGAGCGGAACCCGCGACGACCATGCGGAACAATGGCAGCCGTGACGCAACCCGGACCCGGACGCCCACGACTGGGCCCGCGCCGCCGAGCAGGTGGTACGCCGCGCGCCGAAATCCTCGACGCCGCAGCCGAACTGTTCACCACCAAGGGCTACGCGAGCACCTCCACCCGGGCCATCGCCGACGCGGTCGGCATCCGGCAGGCCTCGCTGTACCACTACTTCGCCGCCAAGGACGACATCCTCGACGTCCTCCTGGACCTGACGGTCACTGCCCCGCTGACCGTCGCCGCCCAACTCGCCGCCGCCGCAGCGCCCGCCGCTGTGCGCCTGTACGCGCTGGCCTGGTACGACGTCCGGCAACTCGCGGCCTCCCGCTGGAACCTCGGCGCGCTCTATCTGCTGCCCGAGTTGCGCTCCGAACGCTTCGCGCAGTTTCGGGCCCGGCGCGCCGAACTGCGCGGCCACTACGAACAATTGGCGACCGAGGTGGCCGCGGGAGACAGTACCGCCGCACCCGCGGCCGGTGCGCCCGAGCTGGCCTTCCGGCTCGTCGAGACCGTGATCGATATCCGCTCCGACGCCGGAATCGCCCCCGCCGCACTGGAACACACCATTCCCGAGACCGTGCTGCGCATGCTCGGCTGGTCCGGTTCGGCTACCGAGATCCGTACGGCGGCAAGCGCATTGCTGGACGCACTACCCGTCGATGAGATCCAGCTCGCGCAGATGCCGGAACACCAGCAATGATCCCGGTGCCACCTCCGGCATCCCGGCGTACTCGGTATAGCTGAACCAGCGCAGTTCCGCGATCTCGCTGGTGGGCCGTGGTTCACCGGCCAGCTCGGCGGTGAAGACGGTCATGTGCAGTGCGGTGCCGGGGGTGTGGCCGTAGGCCTCGGCCTCGAAGACGCCCAGCTCGCGGGGTTCGAGCACGCCGACGCCGAGTTCCTCCCGGATCTCCCGGTGCAGCGCCTGTTCCGGGGTCTCGCCCGGGTCGATCTTGCCACCGGCCATGTAGAACACCGTCTTTCCCGCCGAGCGGGTCTGCAGCAGCCGCCGGTTCCGGATGTGGACCAGCGCGGCGGTGCGAATCACGTGTTCTGCCTGTGGTTTCCGGCCGACGGCGGGGTCAGCTTCCAGTGCAGGGTGAGGGCCAGGGCGATGCCGGGCAGGATGGTCACCGGAATTTTCTTGTCCCGCAGCAGATTCCGGATCTCGCCGACCTGCTCCCGCTTGCGGTCCTCGTAGGCGTTGCCGACCGGTCGGACCACCGGCGGAATACTCAACAGAATCAGCTCGCCGTACGGCGGCTCCTCGCCCGGCACCAGATCGAGCGCCAGCTCCCAACGGCCGCCCTCGCCGAGCGTGAACCGCGCCGCCACCACCCGGTCCCAGCCGAGCGTGTGCCGGCGCCACAGGGTGCGGCGCTCGATGCGGTCCGGACCCAGCTCGATCCCGTCCCGGCGGAACATCAGCACCAGCAGGGCGACGGTCAGCAGCACACCGGCCAGGATCCCGGTGAAGATCCGGCCGATGCCGAAGCCCGCGACGATCGCCGCCCCCGCCACCAGACCGGGCACCGCGCCCAGCACCCCGTACAGCAACATCCGCTGGGAGGACACCTCCCCGGCCCGCACCATGCCGCCACCACCTTCCGCTTCCGGCCACCACCGTACCGACCCGCCGGACCGGGCACCGCACGAACAGGCAGGTAGGCGCGCCTGCGCCACCGCCGACCGGGACGGACCGATCGGCCGCCGAACCGGATTCAGCTGTGCAGCGGAACCGACGCCTCGGCGGTATTCACCTGGAAGGTCAGGCTCTCCTGCAGATACAGCTGCACGGTGTCCGCGTCGTGCGACAGATACCCGACCGAGAAGTCCTGACCCAGGTTCAGGCAGAAGTCGCCGCCGCGCGTGGTCAGCACGAAGGCGCCGTCGACGGCCGGCGCCCAGATGATCTCGCCGTCGGGAATCAGCCGTTCGAGGTGGGTGCGGATCGGATAACCGTGGTCGGAGGTCTCGCTGACCGCGGTGTACGCGTCGGCCGACAGCAGAATCGAATACGGCCCGGCCACGCCCGCCAGCCGCAGCGCCGTGAGCGCCTGCGCCACGACCTGCGGAATCTGGGTGGGATCACTCGGCAGCGCGATCGCGGTGTTCGACGACGCCGCTCGCATCCCGGTGATCCCGGCCGCCGGATACCCCTCGAAGATCGCGCGGTCCTCGGCGAACGCGATCTGCTTGGCCGCCGCGCGCACCGGATCCAGGTCGGTGTCCTGGGCGCCGCGCTCCACGTTGTCCAGCTCGGTGCGCGACAGCGTGAACGGCACCCGCAGCTCGACCAGCGGCGCGACCACCCGCTGCCGGGCCTGGACCCCGGCCGCCGGGGAGTCGATATCGGTGACCCGGCCCAGCCCGTGCGCGGAGTACTCGGGCCCGTGCGGGCCGGACACGTCGACCACCCGCCGGCCGGCCAGATGCCGCTTGATGCTGCGCGCCGCCTCGCTGTCGATGCTCTCCCACGCGGCACCGGTGATGGGCGCGAGCTCGCGATGCAGATTGTTCATCAGAGGCTGCCTTTCATCGTGCCGATACCGAGGGAACCGTCGCCGGAGACCGTCGCGGTGGACACGCCCGGGCGATCGGGGAGGGCGTCGAAGAAGCCGGCGGCCGGCACGAAGAACAGGGTGCCGGTGACAGCGGTGGAGAAGTCGAGGATGCGGTCGTGCGAGGCCTCGGGTGTGCCCTGGAACATCCGGCTCAGCATCCGCTCGGTGACGCTGGGGGTGGCTGCATAGGCGATGTAGTAGGTACCGAATTCGCCCTTGCTCGCGTTCCCGAACGGCATGTTGGCTCGCAGGATCTGCCGCTGGGTGCCGTCGGGATCGATCAGGGTGTTCACGGCCACATGGGAATTGGCGGGTTTCTCCGCGTCCGACAGCTCGTAGTCGCCGAGCTTGGTGCGGCCGATGACCCGTTCCTGTTCGGCCACGCTGATGGCCTTCCACGAGGCCAGATCGTGCAGGTACTTCTGCACGATCACGTAGCTGCCGCCGGTGAAATCGGGATCCTCGTCGCCGATCAACGCGACCTCGGACGCCTCGGGTCCCTCCGGGTTCTCGGTGCCGTCGACGAAACCCAGCAGGTCACGCTGCTCGAAGTAGCGGAAGCCGACGGTCTCGTCGACGAAGGTGGCGGCGCCGCGCAACCGGTCGGCGATCACCATCGACATCTCGAAGCAGGCGTCCTGGGTCTCGGCCTTGATGTGGAACAGCAGATCACCCGGGGTGGAGGGTGCCTGATGCCGCGGGCCGTGGAACGCGGGCAGCGGATGCAACTCGGCCGGCCTGGGTCCGGTGAACAGCCGATTCCAGGCCGACGATCCGATGCCCGCGGTGCAGGTCAGGTCGGCCCCGGGAACCCGGAAGCCGATGGACCGCCGGAGGCCGCCCAGATCTGTCAGTAGGTCCCGGACGGTGTCCTCGCCCCCGGTGTCGACCGTGGCGACCAGGAAGATCGCGGCCCGGGTCAGCGGCTGGGTGATCGGTTGCGGCACAGCCATGATCGACAGCGTAACGGGTGGCGGCGTGGCCGGGGCGACGCAACCGCCTGGCTATTTTGCGACGGTCAGCAGGAACGCCACGTCGTCGACGGCCTGCACACTGTGCCGGGCGGCGGGCAATACCAGCAGGTCACCGGGCGAGCCCTTCCACTCGTGCGCGCCGGAGATGAGCGTGAGTGTGCCGGTGAGCACCTGCAGGGTGGCTTCTCCGGGACTGTCGTGTTCGGCGAGGCTCTGACCGGCGGTGAGCGCGATCACGGTCTGCCGGAGGCTGTGCGTGTGCCCGCCGCACAGGGTCTGCGAGCTGCGGCCACTGGTCGTGGTCTTGGCCAGCGCCAGCTGCTGCCGGGCCACGGCGGTCAGTGACTTCTTGTCCATGGACACCTCCAGGAGGGCTCGCCCAGGTATCTCCCGCCAACCCGGTTCGAGTATCTCCCGGCCGGTCACCGCCGCACGGCGTTTCCCGGCGGCATGTTTCGGCGTCAGCGGGTGTAGCGCAGCCAGCGGTAGCGCAGTCCGCTGGTCGACTCCCGCCACGAACTGTCGGAGACGAGCCGCCAGCCCTCGATTCCGGGCGCGTAGGTGTCACCGTCGACGGTGGCGTCGACCTCGGTCACCGCGAGTTCGGTCGCGTACGGCAGCGCCTCGCGGTAGATCTGGCCGCCGCCGATCACCCAGGTGGGTTCGGGTCCGGCCGCGCGCAGCGCATCGGTGACCGAGCCGGCGCGTTCGGCGCCCGCGGCCTGCCAGTCCGGTCGGCGGGTGACGACGATATTGCGCCGGCCGGGCAGCGGCCGGAACCGTTCCGGCAGCGAATCCCAGGTGAGGCGGCCCATCACCACCGGATGGCCGAGGGTCAGGTCCTTGAAGTAGGCCATGTCCTCGGGCAGCCGCCACGGGATGGTGTTGCCCGCCCCGATCACTCCGGCGGTGGTCTGCGCCCACACCAGCCCGACGGTGGCCGGGCCACCGGGCACCGCCGCGCTCATACCGCGACCGGCGCCTTGATCGGCGGGTGGTGTCGGTAGCCCTCGACGATCACGTCGTCGTAGCTGTAGTCGAACAGGGTGGGCGCGGGCCGCAGACTGAGGGTGGGGAAGGGGTAGGGCTCGCGGGACAGCTGTTCGCGGACCTGGTCCACATGGTTGTCGTAGATGTGGCAGTCGCCGCCGGTCCAGATGAATTCCCCGGGAACCAGTTCGGTCTGCTGCGCCACCATGTGGGTCAGCAGTGCGTAGCTGGCGATATTGAACGGGACGCCGAGGAACAGGTCGGCGCTGCGCTGATACAGCTGGCAGGACAGCTTTCCGTCGGCCACGTAGAACTGGAAGAACGCGTGGCAGGGGGCCAGCGCCATCTTGTCCAGTTCGGCGACGTTCCACGCCGATACGATGATGCGCCGCGAATCCGGGTCGGTGCGCAGGGTGTGCAGCACCTGCGAGATCTGGTCGATGTGGGCGCCGTCGGGCGTCGGCCAGGACCGCCACTGCACGCCGTAGACCGGGCCGAGTTCGCCGTGTGCGTCGGCCCATTCGTCCCAGATGGTGACGCCGTGGTCGTGTAGCCAGCCGACGTTGGAGTCGCCGCGCAGGAACCACAGCAACTCGTAGACGATCGACTTGAGATGCACCTTCTTGGTGGTGATCAGCGGGAACCCGGCGGACAGGTCGTAGCGCAGCTGGTGCCCGAACACGCTGCGGGTACCGGTTCCGGTGCGGTCCGCTTTGGGCGTCCCGTCCTGCAGTACCAGTCGCAACAGGTCCTCGTACTGGGTATCGGCCGGCATGGGTGGGTAGCTTAGTCGCCGTGCGGAAGTTGTTCGTGATCGGAATCGGTGCCGGTGATCCGGAGCAGGTGACCCTGCAGGCGGTCCGGGCGATCCGCCAGGTCGACGTGTTCTTCATGATCGGCAAGGGCGACACCAAGCAGGAGCTGATCGGGGTGCGCGAGCAGATCCTGCGCGCGCACGCCGACCAGCCCTACCGGGTGGTGGCGATCGAGGATCCGCCGCGGGACCGCGCGATCGCGGCGACGGGCGCCGACGCCGCCTACCGGGACGCGGTCGAGGCGTGGCACGCGCGCCGCGCGGAGCTGCTGGCCGACGAGTTCGGCCGGACCGACGGGGTCGGCGCCGTGCTGGTGTGGGGCGACCCGTCGCTGTACGACAGCACGCTGCGATTGATCGAGCGGGTGCCGGCGCACTTCGAGGTCGAGGTGATTCCGGGGATCACCAGCGCGCAGGCGCTGGCCGCGCGGCATCGCATCGTCCTGCACGAGATCGGGGAGCCGGTGCACATCACCACCGGGCGCCGGTTGCGCGAAGACGGTGTGACGCAAGGGGTTTCGACGCTGGTCATGCTGGACGGCGACTGCTCGTTCACCCAGGTCCCGGCCGACGGGCTGCATATCTGGTGGGCCGCGTATCTCGGCATGCCGGACGAGGAACTGATCGAAGGACCGCTGGGGGAGGCCGGGCCGCGGATCGTGGCCCGCCGGCAGGAGCTGCGGGCGGCGAAGGGCTGGATCATGGACATCTATCTGCTGCGCGCGGACGGGTAGTCCGCGGACCCGCGGGCCGGGCCGTATGCTCCGCAGTCGGTGCGCGACTCCTGCCGCGCCGGACGCGGGCGGGCCGGGGAGCCGCCGTCGAGGAGGAGCTGTGAAAGCGCTGGGGCGGTTGGCCGTCGGGCGGCCGCGAACCGTGGTCGCCGTGGTACTGGCCTTGATGGTGCTCGCCGGGGTGTGCGGCATGTCGGTGACGGAACGGTTGTCCGGCGGTGGCTTCCGGCCACCGGATGCCGAATCTTTCCGGGCCGCACAGATTCTGGAGGACCACTACGTCACCGGAACGCCGAATGTCATCGTGCTGGCCGATCTTCCGGCCGGGGCGGGCACGATCGACGGCCCCGAGGCGGCGTCGTCGGGGGCGCGGCTGACCACCGAACTCGCGGCGGTACCGGGTGTGCGCTCGGCCGTATCCTATTGGACCGCGGGATCTCCGGAGTTCCTGCGCGATCGCGACCACACCGCGGCGCTGATCGCCGTGCACGTCCCGGGCGACGAGAACGCGGTGGAACGGGTGACCGAGCGCCTGATCACCACCTACCGGGACCGCGACTACGGGCCGCTGCGCCTGCGGCTCGGCGGGGCGGCGGTCGGATACCACGACGCCACAGTGCAACTCGCGCACGACGTGCGGCTCACCGAGGAGGTGTCGCTGCCCGTCGTGCTGGTGCTGCTGGTCCTGATCTTCGGCAGCCTGGTCGCCGCCGGACTGCCGCTGGTGCTGGGTCTGGTCTCCATCGTCGGCACCCTCGGAATCCTGCGGGTACTCACCGAATTCACCCAGGTATCCAGCTACGCGCTGAATCTGACCACCGTGCTGGGCCTGGGCCTGGGCGTCGACTACAGCCTGTTCGTGGTCAGCCGGTTCCGGGAGGAGCGGCGGGCCGGGCGGACCCTGTCCGAAGCGGTCACGATCACCGTCGCCACCGCCGGCCGGACCGTCCTGTTCTCGGCCAGCACGATCGTCATCGCCATGTCGGCAATGCTGTTGTTCCCCATGCCTTTCCTGCGGTCGCTGGCCATGGCCTGCCTGTCGGTGACGGTGCTCGCCGCCGCCGCCACGGTCACCGTGCTGCCCGCCCTGCTGATGCTGTTCGGGCACCGCATCGACGCGCTGGATCTGCGACGTGCCGTGCGCCGGCTGCGCGGGCGCCCCGAACCGGCGCCGCGACCGCTCGAAGCCGGGCTCTGGTATCGCGCCGCGCGGCGAGTTACCGCCCGGCCCATCGTGTTCGGCGGAGCGGCGCTGCTGCTGGTGCTGATCCTGGGTGCGCCGTTCGCGGGGGTGCGGCTGGGTCTGACCGACGACCGGGCCTTCCCGGAGTCGGTGCAGACCCGGCAGGTCGGTGACGTGCTGCGCGCCGACTTCACCGCAGCCGCCACCAGCCAGATGGATGTCGTGGTGGACGGCCCGATCGACGGGCCGCGGCTGTCCGCCCTCGCCGCGTCGATCGGTGCGCTGCCGCACGCCCGCGTGGTGCGGGTCATGCCGGGCACGCAGGGCGCGGACATCGTGGTGATGCCCGATATCCACGACCCGTACTCGCCGGAAGCGCATACGCTGCTCACCCGGATCCGGCAGCTGCCTTCGCCGCAGCCGCTGCTGGTCAGCGGCGCCACCGCCGAGAACTCCGATATCGACGACGGGCTGACCCAGCGGCTGCCGCTGGTGATCGGGCTGATCATGGTGGCGATGCTGGTGCTGCTGTTCGCGTTCACCGGCAGTGTGGTGATCCCGCTGAAAGCGGTGGTGCTCAACACCCTCAGCCTGTCGGCGACCTGCGGTGCCATGGTCTATGTGTTCCAGGACGGGCACCTGCGCTGGCTGGTCGGCGACTTCACCGCGACGGGCGTGCTGACCGCGCCGGTGACGGTGCTGGTGTTCTGCCTGGCCTTCGGCATGTCGATGGACTACGAGGTGTTCCTGCTGTCGCGGATCACCGAGGAGTACCGGATCCGCGGCAACACCGCCGACGCGGTCGCGTACGGGCTGGAACGCACCGGACGGATCGTGACGGCCGCGGCGGCACTGATGGCCATGGTGTGTGTGGGCCTGGCCTTCTCGCACATCTCGTTCACCAAGCTGATGGGTGTCGGGCTGACGCTGGCGGTGTTGATGGACGCGACCGTGATCCGCGGTGTGCTGGTGCCGGCCCTGATGCGGTTGCTGGGCGAGGCCAATTGGTGGGCGCCCGGATTCCTGCGGCGTGCGCACCGGGTCATCGCGTTGCGGGAGGAGGCCGAGCCCGCCGAGGTGGCGGAACCGGTGCCCTCGGCGTAGCGCGGCGCGAACCGGCCGATTCCGGCGACCTGTCGGTGGTGCCCAGTATCCTGCGGGTATGCCTGAGCTACCGGAGATCGTGGCGCTCGAGCGGTTTCTCGCCGAGCATGCGGTGGGTGCGGTGGTCGGCCGGGTCGACGTCGCGGCGTTGAGCGTGCTGAAGACCTTCGACCCGCCGGTGACGGCGCTGTCCGGTCGGGACGTGACCGGCACCGGGCGCTGGGGCAAGCACCTGGGCCTGGATTGCGGTGGACTCTGGCTGATCACGCACCTGTCCCGCGGCGGGTGGCTGCGCTGGATCGACGAACCCAGTGCGGCCCCGCCGAAACCGGGCAAGGGGCCGCTGGCCCTGCGCGTGCACCTGTTCACGCCCGAGGGCGCCACCCCGGCCTTCGATCTCACCGAGGCGGGCACCAAGAAGCGGCTCGCGGTGTGGATCGTCACCGATCCGCAGCAGGTGCCGGGGATCGCGCGGCTCGGCCCGGATGTGCTGGCCGTGTCCGAACCCGAGTTCGCCGGACTGCTGGCCGGCAGTTCGCAGCGGCTCAAGACCGCGCTCGCCGACCAGTCGCTGATCGCGGGGGTCGGTAACGCCTATTCCGACGAGATCCTGCACGCCGCCAAACTGTCGCCCTTCGCCACCGCGAAGACGCTGGACGCGGAGAAGGTCGGCCGGCTCTACGCGGCCATGCGCGACATCCTCACCGACGCGGTGCAGCGCTCGTCCGGCCAGGACGCCGCCCGCCTCAAGGGCGAGAAACGCGCCGGTTTCCAGGTGCACGCCCGCACCGGCCAGCCCTGCCCGGTCTGCGGCGACACCGTGCGCGAGGTCGCCTATACGGACAAGTCGTTCCAGTACTGCCCCACCTGTCAGACCGGCGGCAAGATCCTCGCCGACCGCCGCATGTCACGGTTGTTGAAGTAAAGCTTCCGGCCCGTCAGTCCAGGACGCTGGCGCGCAGGCGGACCCCGGTCCAGGCTTCGCGTTTGGCTCGGTCCGGGTCGATCTCGATGCGGGGGTATCGATCGATGATGCGGGTGTTGCGTTGCTGTTCGGTGTAGGGCGGCCAGTCCGGCAGCGGGCGGCCCGTGCGGGCGAAAGCGAGCCAGTTGCCCTGGAATTGGTCCTGCACCGACCGGAAGCCCTGGTAACCGCCTGCGACGGTGAGCATTCGGCCGATCGGGCCGTCGACCCAGCCGAACACGGGGATCAGGTCGAGGGCGTGGGTGGCGCCGTATCCCGCCAAATGCAGTGCGCGCGGGGCGAAGTCGTAACGGTAGGCGTAGGTGGGGGCGTAGCGGCTGTGGCCTTCCAGGGCCGCGACGGTGGGCCGCCAGAAGGTGAAGTCGCCGCCGACCCGCATGGCGGTGCGCGGACGCGGATAACCGGTGTAGCGGCTGGTCACCCGCTGTTCGACACTGGGTTCGCAGCGCTCGAAGGCACTGGTCAGCTGGGCAGGGGTGACGGGGAGGGCGTCTTCGAGGTGCCGGAACAGGGTGGCCTCGTCGCGGTTGGTGCCGATGATCAGCGGCACCGGGTGGGCGCGGCCGGCGGCGATGGCGTCCAACGGCACCTCGGGCAGGAAGTCGCCGTCGGCGACCGGCGCGATCGGGAAGGCGCCCGGTTCGGCCCGCAGCATGCGGCCCGTCGCCCGGTTGACCGCCTTGCGCAGGTCGTTGGCGCTTGCCGTGGTGAGGTATTCGACCGCCTGCTCGGGGGTGGCGCCCCCGGCGGTCAAGCAGCGGCGGGCGAAGCGGCGGGCCTCGTCGGGGCGCAGCGTCCAGTCGGCGGGGGCGCTCTGCGCGATCGCCCGATGGAACAGTCCGCCGGCGGCGGGTGTCGCGAGCAGGCTGATCACCGCGTGCGCGCCGGCGGATTCGCCGAAGACGGTGACATTGTCGGGGTCGCCGCCGAACGCGGCGATATTGCGCTGTACCCACCGCAGCGCGGCCACCTGGTCGCGCAGGCCCAGGTTCGAGTCGAATTGTCTTTCGGGAGTCGAGAATTCGCTGAAATCCACGTAGCCGAACCCGCCGAGGCGGTAGTTCAGCGCCACCACGATCACGTCGCCGCGGACCGCCAGCCGCGCACCGGAGTAGATCGCCGACGTGCCGATCACGTAGCCGCCGCCGTGGATGAAAACCAGCACCGGACGCGGGCCGGTCGCGGGAGTCGCCGGGGCCGTCACATTGAGTGTGAGACAGTCCTCGCCGGTCGGCTGCCAGCTGCGCGGACCCACCCGGGCGCCGTCGCGCGGCTGCATGGCGGCGAAACCGAACTCGGTGGCCGAACGGACTCCCGACCAGGGCCGAACCGGTTGTGGAGCGCGGAACCTCAGCTCACCCACCGGCGCCGCAGCGTAGGGAATCGATCGCCAGCGCACCACGCGGCGACCCCGCAGACCACGGACGACTCCGTCGGCGGTCGTGACATCGGTGTCCACCATCAATCCAGGATACGGACCTGGCATCGAACGCACGACCGGTCCGACGTGTGACGGGCGCCGCTCACCGCTGGTCCAGGACGCGGGCCCGCAACCGGACCCCCGCCCAGGCTTCGCGTTCGGCCCGGTCCGGGTCGACCTCCACGCGGGGCTGCTCGTCGATGATGCGGGTGTTGCGCTGCTGTTCGGTGTAGGGCGGCCAGTCCGGCAGCGGGCGGCCCGTGCGGGCGAAAGCCAGCCAGTTGTCCTGGAATTGGTCCTGCACCGAGCGAAATCCTTTGGAACCGCCTGCGACGGTGAGGATCCGCCCGACCGGTCGATCCACCCAGCCGAACACGGGGATCAGGTCGAGGGCGTGGGTGGCGCCGTAACCGGCCAAATGCAGTGCGCGCGGGGCGAAGTCGTAACGGTAGGCATAGGTGGGGGCGTAGCGGCTGTGGCCTTCCAGGGCCGCGAGAGTGGGTCGCCAGAAGGTGAAGTCGCCGCCGATGCGGCGCGTGGCGCGCGGGTGCGGATATCCCGGATACCGGCTGGTCACCCGCTGTTCGGCGCCGGGCTCGGAGCGAGCGAACACGCTGCTCAGTTGGTCGGCGGTGATCGGCAGGCCGCTCTCGGGCCGGAACAGCGTGGCCTCGTCGCGGTTGGTGCCCATGATCAGCGGCACCGGGTGGGCGCGGCCACCGGTGATGGCGTCCAGCGGCGGCTCGGGCAGGAAGTCGCCGTCGGCGACCGGGGCCAGCGGGTAGGCGCCCGGCTCCGCGCGCGCTGCCCGGTTCACCGTCTGCTGGACCGCGGCGCGCAGGTCGGCGGCGGTGGCCGTGGTGAGGTAGCGGGCGGCCGCGTCGGGCCGCACGCCGGCCGCAGCCAGGCAGCGCCGGGCGAAGCGGCGGGCCTCGTCCGGCCGCAGGATCCAGTCGGCGGGGGCGCTCTGCGCGATCGCCCGATGGAACAGCCCGCCCGCGGCGGGTGTCGCGAGCAGGCTGACGACCGCCTGTGCCCCGGCGGATTCGCCGAAGACGGTGACATTGCCCGGGTCGCCGCCGAACGCGGCGATATTGCGCTGTACCCACCGCAGGGCCGCCACCTGGTCGCGCAGGCCCAGGTTGGAGTCGAATTGTCTTTCCGCAGTGGAGAATTCGCTGAAGTCGACGTAGCCGAGGGCGCCCAGCCGATAGTTGATCGCCACGACGACGGCGTCACCGCGGACCGCGAGCCGCCCACCCGAATACGCGGCCGAGGTGCCGATCACGTAGGAGCCGCCGTGGATGAAGACCAGCACCGGCCGCGGCCCGGCGGCCGGCGCGTCCGGCACGGTCACGTTGAGAGTCAGGCAGTCCTCGCCGGTGCGCTGCCAGCTGGCCAGCCCTACCCGGGCACCGCTGCGCGGCTGCGGGGCGGCGAGCCCGAATTCGGTCGCCTCGCGCACTCCGGTCCAGGGCCGTAACGGTTGCGGTGCGCGGAACCTCAGCTCGCCCACCGGGGGCTCGGCATAGGGAACGGACCGCCAGCGCACCACGCGGCGACCCCGAAGACCACGGACGACGCCGTCCGCGATCGTGACCTCGGTGTGCACCATCCGGCCATGATACGGATTCCGTTATCGGCGGCTGGGGGTGTGCGGCGACCGGCCGGTTACTGCAGGTAACCCTCGACCTGACCCGGCCCGCCGGCCTGAGCCTGATCCGGGTCGGCGCCGCGATCGATGCGCGCCCGCCGCTGGCGCAGCAGGTCCCAGCACTGGTCGAGCTGCACCTCGAGCTCGGCCAGCTGCCGCCGCTCCTCCGAGGGGGCCAGTTCGCCGTCCACGGCGCGGGAGCGCAGCGTGTGCTCGCGGTCCACGAGGTCTTTGATGCGGGTCAGGATGTCCTGTTCGCTCATGTCGACCATGCTACGGGGACGATCGGCGCGGGTGCGGTGGGCGCGGCCGCGCGGCCGCGCGGCCGTCCGGCGGGC
>NZ_RFFH01000009.1 GCF_003696265.1 Nocardia stercoris
GGCGTTACGGTGGGACACGAAGACCTCCGGAAGTGGGTGTGTTCCTAGACAGCTCGCACTTCACTCGGAGGTCTTCGTCATGTCACCTCGCCACGCCGTCACCAACGTCTGTGGTCAGTACACCTAGGAGCCCGACGAGCCGGTGCCGGAGCCGGCGGATTCGGACGAACCCGCGGAACCCGTTGCGGAACCGGCAGATCCGGACGAGGCCGAACCCGTCCCGCCGGCGGTACCGGGCTTGCCCAGCGAATACCGGCCGTTGGTGGTTCCGGTCACCTGCCAGCCACCGGCGACCTGAGTCACGACGAGCCCGGTGACACCGGTGGCTTGCGGATCCGGTCGCTGCCCGCCCGGATACCAGGCCTCCAGACGGCCGCGGCCCTCACCGGCGAAACCGTCTGCGGCGAGCGAGGTCAGCGTGCCCGGCGCGGCACGCGGGTAGGCGCGCGCCAGCGGAGCCGCGTAGGCGGCCGGCTGCCCCAGCGGCGTTCCCGACGGGCAGGAGACGGGATTGATGTTGCCGGTCGGCTTGTCGGTGTTGCCACCCGCCACGACGTGCGGGTCACCGCAGGTCTGCTTCCAGGACCACCACGCACCCCCCATGCGATGCGCGTTCTCCTGGTCGACGAAGCGGTTCACCTTCGACTCGTCGGCGGCCGGGTCGCCGAACCAGCCCCATTCTCCGGTCCACAGCGGCACCCGGTAGCGGGCCGCCGCGGCCTCGGCCAGATCGAAGCCCTGCTCGATCGTGGGGAACGAGTTGTCGACGTTGATGGACTCGCTGTAGAGATGCGGTGCGAACACTGCCAGCGGGTCGGTGATGTCCTGGGTGGGCGGGGTCGCGTCCAGCCCGAGGGCCGACCAGATCGCGCTCGGCTCGAACATCGCCAGATGCGCCATGCCGCCGCGTTCGCCTTGGCGGATGGCCGCGATCGCGCGCTGGTAGTAGCGGCCGAGCTGCGCGGCGGCCGTGAACGGGTCGCGCAGACCGGGATTGGGCTCGTTCATCAGGTCGTAGCCGGCGACCGCCGGTTCGTCCTTGAACTCGGCGGCCAGCCGGGCCCAGGTGGCGACCAGGTGATCCTGGATGCCGTCGGTGTTGTCGTAGAAGTGCTGGAACGCGTCGGCCACCGCGGGCGAGGCCTCGCGGAGGTGGCCGATATTGCAGGTGGTGTTGCCGTCGGTGATGGTCGCCCAGCCGGGTGCGCCGTCCCAGCCGTATCCGCGGCTCATGAACGACGGGCAGGTCGCCCCGGCGGGTGTGCCCACGGTCTTGCCCCAGGCGTCCTGGTGCATGTCCAGCACGGTGTAGATCCCGTGCGCCTTCGCCTGATTCACCGCGCTGCGGATGCGGGCCACGTAGCCCTCGTCGAACGCGCCCGGTGTCGGTTCCAGCGCGGACCAGGCGATATTGAGCCGCACCACATCGACCCCGAGTGCCGCCATTTGTGCGAAATCGGTGTCGTCGAGGGGTGCCACGGTGGGCAGATTCGGATCGTTGCGCGCATAGTCGTTGAGTTGGTTGACATTCATCCCGCGCAACAGGACCGTACGGCCGGTGACATCGGTGAGCGTGCCGTTGGTGACGGTGAGCTGCGGAAGCGTCCAGCCGTTCGACTCGTCCGCGGTCGCCGGCGCGGCATGCAATACCGTTCCCGTGCACAGCATTGCCGCCGCAGCGGCCGGAGCGAGGACTTTACCGCGCAGTTTCAAAGCTCACCTCTCGGTTGCTCCGCTCTCGGACAACCGCCGGCGGAGATGTACGGTAGGTCACGGTACTGCCGAGGCGGAGCGTCCGGAAACAACTGTGGGCCTTCGATTTACTATCTCGGGTTGTAGATCGTCGATCTCCTGCGCTGTGCGGCAATCGATCCCCGCGCATGGTCGTTTCGGTTGCAGACCGGGCCACCCTGGGCTCCATCCACAGTTCCCACGGACGCGTGTGGCCCCACAACAGAGGAAGGCCACCACCGTTGTCGCCGCGTACGGTGGTGGCCCTGCTCGATGTTTTCAGCTCGGTGGGGTACGGGCTGTGGCCGGCCCGGCTACAGCACTGTCGTGGTTCAGCTGCCGGGGAGCAGGTTCTTGATGATCTGGGTGATGCCGTCGGTGACCGAGCCGGTGGAGCTGAGCTGGTTGGCCGCGGATCCGACGCCGTTGGCGTCGGCACTGCCCAGCAGTGCTTCACCGGGGTTCTGTGCCCGGGAGGTGAAGCAGACGCCGACTTCGGGGATGTCGTTGCCGACACCGACGGTGCCGTCGGCTCCCATGCCGCCGCTGGTGATCTGCTGTCCGTCCTGGACCGTGGTGGGGATCTTGTAGGAGATGGTCAGGGTCACCGGGTTTCCGGAATTGACGAACCACCCGGTGCTGTGGACACCCCAGCCGACCTGCCCCGAGCTGGTGGACGTGTTCGGTGACGGCGTGACGTCCTCGGCGACTTGGCCTTGCCCGAGGTGGTAGGCGGTGACGGTGGCCTTGACCGGCGTGCCGAAACCTGTGGGCGGATAGTCGTAGATCCCGTTCACGTACGGGTTTCCGATGCTGGTGGTACCGACGACGTCGGTGTAGGTCACGATGGTGCCGGCGGCGAACGTCGCGGCCGACACGGACTTGGCGTAGGTGTGGTTGATCCAGGCTCCCGACCAGCCGGCGTTGCGGGTGGCGTTCGCGGTCTGGCTGCAGCCCGTCCCGGTGTCGGCGGTCGCGGCTCCGGTGCCCGCGGCGGCGACACCGGCCAGTACGAGACTCGTGACGGCCAGTTCGGCTGCCGCTTTCGAATATTTGAACATGATTCCTTCCGCCGGCCCCGGGAATGTCGGAGCCGAATTACCGCTCGAGCGAGGAAACGGGAGCCGAAGCTCACGCCGGGAAACGGTAGAACATGCCGGAAAGGAACTGAAACCGTATTTCGTGGATGACTGACAACAGGAAATTGTGAACTGCCCGGCAACAACTGTTTCCGGTAGTGCCCTGCGCAACTCTACAGTCCCTTACGCCGCTCGGTTTCCATCCGGATCGGCTCGACCACAGGCTCCCACGCACAGCAAGCAGGTACAGATGTCGCACCTCCCGACCCGTCGCCCCGGCGTCGCGCTCACCGGCCTGATCGCACTCGGCATACTGCTCGGCGACTCGGGAGCCGCGCAGGCACAGCCCACGGACATAGCCGGATCGCCTTCGGGTGCACCCGGAACCGGTTCGACCTCGGGCTCGGGCGGCTCCTTCGCGGCACCGGATCCGGTGTCCACGCTGCCGGCCCCCGCGACGACCGCGATCCGGCTCGCGGGCGCCCCGAACTTCCGCGACATCGGCGGTTACCGCACCGCGGACGGCCACACAGTACGTACCGGAAAGGTGTTCCGGTCCAACAAGCTCGGCGGGCTCACCGACGCCGACCTGGCCACACTGGCCGCCGCGAACGTGAACCTGGACGTCGACCTGCGCAACACCTCCGAGCGCGCGGCGGCGCCCGACCGGGTCCCGGCCGGGGCTCGGTACCAGGTCGCAGACGTGGAGAGCGCCGACGGCGGGGTGTCCTTCCACGACTTCCCGGCCGTCACCCTCGGCGTCGCGGTGGTCGACGGCCTGCTCAACGGCAGCACCGACCTGGGTCAGTCGGTCTTCTACCCGTTCATGATCGACTACCACGGTGGCGACGTAGCCTTCGGCTCGCTGCTCACCGCCATAGCACAGAACACCGGCGGCGCGACGATCTACCACTGCACCTACGGCAAGGACCGCACCGGCTGGGCGACCGCGGTGCTCCTCACCATCCTGGGGGTGCCGCGCGACGTGGTGAACGCCGATTATCTGGCCAGCAACGCCGAACTGGGAAATCCCACCGCCGTCCAATTGTCTTGGCTCGAAGCGGCTTTCAACGAAGTCGACCGGCTGTACGGCAGCTTCGACGCCTACGTACACGACGGCCTCGGCCTGAGTCAGGCCACCGTCGACACACTTCGCGCCGAACTGCTGAACTGATCGTTTGTCGCAGAATTCCGTCTTCTGAAAACGCCGAAATCGGCCGGAAATTCGCCATAGACTGGCGGCATGGAGGTCCACACCAGGCAGTTGGAATACTTTATCGCGGTGGCGGAGGAGCTGAGCTTCACCCGGGCGTCGCAGCGGTTGCGGGTTTCGCAGCAGGGCCTCAGCGCTCAGATCAAGCAGCTGGAGAACTTGATGGGTGTCGTCTTGTTCTCGCGCACCACCAGATATGTCGAATTGACCGCCGCCGGTTCGGTTTTCCTGCAGGATATTCGAGGCGCCCTGAGCAGCTTGGGCGCGGCGGTCGAACACGCGCGGTCGGTGCATCGCGGTGAGCGGGATCGGCTGGTGCTCGGCGCGCTCGAAGGCGCGGCGCTGACTCTGACCGAACCGATCCTGTCGGCCTTCCGGAATCGGCACCCCGGTGTGACGGTGGAGATGAAACAGTTCACCTACCAGGACCCGTCCGCCGGCCTGGTCAGTGGAGCGGTGGACGTGGCTTTTGCGCGCCGGCCGTTCGTCGAGGACGGGGTCAGGTTCGAATCCCTGTTCGCCGAGCCCGTCGTGGTGATGGTGCCGACCGGCCACCGGCTGGCCGAGCGGTCTTCGGTGCACGCATCGGACATTCTCGGCGAGCCGCTGCTCGGCGCGACCACGGCCGACCCGATATGGAATGCGTTCTGGGAGTTGGAGGCTCATCGGAACGGTTGCCCGGCACCGGTGGTGTCGCGCTCCAATTCGCTGCTGGAGGAGCTGCACAAGGTGGCCACCGGGGTCGGGGTGGTACTCACGGTGGCGTGCGCTCGCTGGATTCCGTTCCCCGGCGTGCGGCTGGTGCCGATCGTCGATGTTCCGCCCAACGAGGTCGTGGTCGGCTGGTGTAGCGGCCGCGAGACGGCCCTGGTCCGCTCGTTCGTCGATATCGCGCGGACAATTCGCGATTCCCATCCGGAGTTGGTGGAAGCGCTCGAGCAGCCGGACTTCTCGGACTGCACAGTGCCGGCGCATCTGTAACCGGTGTTCGACAACATTTCGTTGTCAATGGACCACGAAGAACGGTTTCTCTTCGCAATTACCCCGGCCTAACGTCTCTCTCGGGAGCAACGGTGCTCCCGCCCGGCATGCGTCGTATCGCAATCCCATGCTCGATACGGCGTGTGCCGATCTCTATGGAAGAGGGAGTAATTCATGGGTTCCGCGGAACAATTCATCGTGCAGGCACTGCTCGGCCAGCTGCAGAAGATGCTGCTCGCCGGCCTCTCGGGTCTGATCGCCTGACCTCGACGGAGGGTGGGCGCGTCCCTGGCCCGCGCTCGCCCTCTGCCGGACCCGGTACCTGTGCGGCGGGTACGGCCCGGTACCGCATGACAACCGGGCTGCCTGAATCTGTAACAACTGTCCAGAGCCTCGCGACCAACCGGCTGTGACAGGAGAAGACCTGCAGTGAGCGAGCCACGAGAATCGGAGCCGCGCAGGCGGGTTCGCAGCCGGTGGCGGATCGCCCTGGGACTGGCGACCGTCGGCTGCGGAATCGTCATGGCCATCGTCGCCGGGGCCTTGGCGGTAGGCATGACCGCGCTCGTGGTGGACACTCCTGCGCTCTTTCTCGGTACCGGACTGGCGGTCGCGGTTGCGCTCTGTTTTTTGCTGAGCTGGTGGGGATTTCGACTGGCGGGATTACATCGCGCGAAGTCCGGTGCGGTCGTATCGAGTTCGGTGATCGCGGTGGCGATAACGGCCTTGGCGGCGGCGACGATACTGCGTCCGTTCCCCGCCCAGCCGGAATCCGCGGTACCCGCGTCCGTCCAGTACTGGGACCTGCCGACCGGGTCGCGAATCGCCTACGTCCATACCCCGGCCGCCGCTGGCCACCCCCCGAATCCGCCGGTCGTCTTCGTGCACGGCGGGCCGGGAACCCCCGGCGAGGGCATACCGGTCGGCGGCGGCGAACTCGCCGCGCAGGGATTCGACGTGTACGCCTACGACCAGGTGGGGGCGGGCCGATCGACCCGGCTCGGTGATGTGACCGAGTACACCGTGGGGCGTCAGGTGGCCGATCTCGACGCGATCCGGCAACAACTCGGAGCCGAGCAGCTCGTCCTGGTCGGGCGTTCCTGGGGCGGGTCGCTCACGGCGCAGTACATCGCCGCACACCCCGACCGCGTCGCGAAGGCTGTCTTCGTCGCGCCGGGCGCGATCTGGCCGAAGGCATTTCCCGCTGGTGTCGGCGAGCCGTGGCACGACATGGATCCCGCTCAGCAGGCGCGCTACGACGAATTGATGGACAGCCCGCGCGTTCTCGTCCAATCCCTGCTGATGGGCCTCAACCCCAATGCCGCGCACGCGTTCGTCCCCGACGCCGAAGCCGACTCGTGGATGCACGAGGTCGCCCTCACCGGACGCGACGGGACCTCGTGCTCACACCAGGTGACCACACCACCGCACAACAATCCGCAGGGCTTCTACGTCAACCAGATGACGACCGCCGATTTCGATTCCGTCCCGGATCCCAGACCCACGCTGGCGACCGCGCGGGTGCCGGTGCTGGTCATGGCAGCCCAGTGCGACTTCCTGCGTTGGCCGGTCACGCGTGAGTACCGCGATGTCTTCCCGGACGCCATGCTGGTCGACATCCACGGTGCCGGCCACGGGGTGTCGGCGGACCAGCCCGAGATCTATACACGTCTGCTCGAAAGCTTCCTCGGCGATCGGCCGCTACCCCTGCCGGCCTACACCGCTCAGGACCCACCGCCGGGACGCTGGACCCGCTGATCGTGCGCCGAACGTCGGCCGATCATGGATTCGTACCGCCCATGCCGTCCGCGATCTGTGCGCGCGAGGTGAATCCGAGTTCGGTGAGGATACATGTCCCTGGGCGGTGCGCTGGGAAATCACCAGCTCGTCGGCGATCTGCTTGTCGGTCATGCCTTTGCGATGGTTTATCGGAGAACGCAGAAGGGTGACGCCGGTGTTGCGGTGTCACCCCTCGGTTCACTCGATGCCGACCTGCTACTTCACACCAGAAAGTGCGGACTGGATCGCGTGCTGCAGCTGGCTCACGATCATCTGCGCCAGCGCGTTGGCGACGGAACCCATATCAATTCTCCTTCATTCGGGACGAAATTCAGCTCGTCTCGCTTAGCGTGATGAGGAATGCGGCGCGAGACGAGCCTGTTCGCGAGCAATCGAGCTCACTTCGAAAACAGTATCGGCGGAATTCGGACAAGGGAAACCACTGTTCGTGGATTAACGACCGTGAATCGTTGTAAATTCCGGTCACAGCCGCAGCGGTACTGTGCGGTCGCCGAAATCGGGTTTCTGGAGTTGTATGACCAGTTCGGGATGGGAATCGCGGATCGTGCGGGCGATGTCGACGAACGAGCGGACCAACGGGGTCTCGTGGTCCTCGCGCCACGCGACAGCGACCTCGTTCGGTGGGGTGTCGGCGATCGGTATCAGGCTGATGCCGGGGAACGGGATCCAGCGGGCGCAGGCCACCGTGATCACCACCCCGGCCCCGGTGGCGACCTTGTGCAATTCGGCGAGTAGGGCGTTCGATCGGGTCACGATCCCGGTGCGGTGCTCGTCGCGGTGCGCGTCCAGCTCCCAGAAGGCGTTCCAGACCGGATCGGTCGTCGCCGCGCCCAACAGCGGTTCGTCGAGCAGTTCGTGTGCGAACACTTCGGTGCGGTCGGCCAGACGATGGTCGGCGGGGACCATGACCATCAGTGGTTCGGTGAACAACGTCTCGAACCGGATCCCGTCGTCGGTGAACGGCCGTCGGGTGAAGGCGACATCCACCAGGCCGCGAGTCAGGCCCGCTGACGGGTCGTGGTAGGTGAACTGCCGCCATTCCAGCGTGATTCCGGGATGCCGTTTCCGGAAGGCTGCCACAATGGGCTCGGTCAAGGTGAGTGCCGCCCCCTCCAGCGCACCCAGGACCAGCCGATCCTGGTCGCTACGGTGTGCCGACCGCGCCCGGTCGACTGCGGTGTTCAGTCCGGTCAGCATGCCGCGCAGATCCTGCAGGAATACCGCACCGGCAGCGGTCAGATCGACGCTACGGGTCGTGCGGGAGAACAGCACGACCTTCATTCCTTGTTCGAGCTGCTTGATCTGGGCGCTGAGCCCCTGCTGCGATATGTGCAGCCGCCGGGCTGCTCGGGTGAAACTGCGCTCCTCGGCGACCGCGATGAAGTAGTGCAGCTGGCGAGTGTGAATTTCCATGTGCGGGCAACCTGAGGTGATCGAAGGGGCGTTCGTGATCTGTGGAACCGGCTCGCTCATGTCCATATCGAGACCTGGTTTCCACCTGCGCGTTTCGCGCGGTACATGGCGGTATCGGACTTGCGGACCAGGTCCTCGAGGGCGGCCGACCCGGTGCCGGTCACGGCCACACCGATGCTGGCCGTCACCCGTCCGCCGTCGGCCTCGAGCGCATGGCACAGGCGCCTGGCTTCGGCCGCGGCGGCCGGCTCGGCCAGGCGGGCGAGGACGATGAACTCCTCTCCACCGTTGCGGGCGACCACCGCACCCGGCGGAACGGTCGCCCGCAGGCAGCCCGCGACCCGAACCAGCACGCGGTCGCCGGCGGTGTGACCGAAAGTGTCGTTCACGCACTTGAATCGGTCCAGATCGATGGTCATCAGGCAGATCGGCCCGCGCATACCGGGCCCGAACCAGGACGACGCGTAGTAGTCCAGGCCGCGCCGGTTGAGCAGGCCGGTCAGCGGATCGGTCAGGGAGTCCATGCGCAGCACCCAGTAGCAGAAATGCAGCGCCGGCATCAGCATGACCGTTACCGCGGCCATGATCAGCACCACCGACGCGGCCTCGGCGGTGTCACCGTTGTGCTCGTGGAGCAGCAGCCCGGTCAGTGCCAGCACCGACAGCAGCGACCATCCCGCATGCAGTGCCAGCACCCGCGGCCCGTGGAACATGGCCAGGTAGCCGCCGGTGACGACTAGCTGCATCAGGCTGAGCGCCCCGAACAGCCGGCAGCTTTCCGCCAGGCAGCCGGCGGTGATCATCACGTCCGAGCCGGCCATCAGCAGCAGCGAACGGCGCTCGCTCGGCCACGGTCCGAGGGCCCAGCTCACCGCCCAGGCCACGGCCATGACGGTATTGAAGGCCGTGATCTGCCTGGCCGAGGCATGCGGACCGGCACAGGAGACCAGATTCAGTCCGGTGATCAGGGCCAGCGCCGCGCCGGTGATCGCGACGATGCCCTTCATCATGCGCAGCGCACCGTGAGTCTCCAAGGTGCGGATCAGCCATCGGTAGTCGAGGCGGTCGCGCCACCAGGCGCCGACAGCACCCCAGCCCCCGGCCGTCGATGCGCCGCCCGCGACCTTCGACACCGTCGATCGCTCCGGCGGAGCGATCGACGGGCGGCCAGACAGTTCCTGACCATCCACGGACATCGGCATGTGATTCCCTCCGAACGAGCGCCACCGAACCTCAAGCCGCCAGTTCCCAGACATGGGCGCTACCGCGGGCGGCCAGGAAGTCGAGCAGGCAGATCCGGGGGATCGCCATGCCGCCGAGATGCCCCGGCAGGGTGAACACGGTGTGTGCGCCGGAGCGGCGGCACTCCATGGCGAGCTCCGCGAAGGCTTCGGGCAGGGTCGCGCTCTGCGGTGCGTCCTCGTAGAAGACGGTTGCGAGCTCGTGACCGTGCTCCGCGGCCGCCGCGGTCAATCGTGCGACGGTTCCCGCGAGCGACTGGGGCGAGATCAGATCCATGCGCAGGTATCCGTAGGCGAGTGGACTGCAGAGCTGGTGGTTCATGAGCGCATCCCGCTCTCGCCACGGGTCGCGCGGGCAACCGCACGGCAACGCCGGATCAGGAACGTGTCGTCTGGACGACGGGTGCTGTCGACGTCGGCACCCATCGAGCGCTGGGCAGTGGATGGGAACATTCAGGTCTCCGTTGACGTGCTGGTGAACTGCTTCAGCATCGCCGGTGGGGAGTGCGCGCACCACGGTCGAACGACCGGGGGCATACCTATTTTCTCGCGTACGCGACATCGTCCACGGACAGTCGGGACCGCTGGGAGGGGTGGCGTCGGAGCCGAACCGTTCTCGGTGGCGCGGCTCGGCACAGGCCGGGTCCCGATGACGAGCCGACGCGGTTGTGATGCGTGTTTTGCCGCGGCCGGCGGCGGGCGTGTGCCCTGATCTCTCCGGGCGAATTTCGTGTAGATCAATTTCTGTGCTCTACCTGTATCTGAATGGCGCACTCGACGGTATTCGAGTGTTGGGGGTCTTCAACGATAACTTCTTGTCGTTATTGTCCTGCCGCGGTGCCAGGCTGCGAGTGCATCAACGTAATCAAACAACTTCTTGTTGTCGAATTACCACTAAGAATGGTTTCTGTTCTTCCTCTTCTCGGTTCAAGGTCTCGTCCGGAGCGATGTAGCTCACGCCGGTGTGCTTCATATCGAAATTTGCTCGATACGAGGCGCTCCGATGGCGGCGGAAAGTAGGAGAAAGCTCATGGGTTCCGCGGAACAGCTCATCGCGCAGGGACTGTCGGGCCAGCTGCAGAGGATGCTGCTCCGGCAGCCTCTCAGGTGTGATCGCCTGATCCGACGGGGCGGGCGTACCGTTCCGCGCCCGCCCTCCAGCCGTACCTGGGTACCTGTCACCCCGGCCGCATCGTCGAAGCCGGAACCGACTCCTACCGCCTCGGTCGCACCGCCCATGTGGCAGCCACCGCCGCGAGGCAATGACGTTGATATTCACCGATCGATCGCGGATCACATAGATTTCCGCGGCACGTAGACGCATGTCGTCTTCTCGGGGCGAACGTTCTGCTACAGCGCCGGTGGTGCCTGTGCCCGGGCACTTGCCGCCGACCACGCTCGAGCGGTCGGAGTCCCTGAGCACCAGCTCGATTGGCGCTGACCGACTACCGCTACCCGCGCCCGATCGACCGAGCTCCCACGGTCATCGATATTGGCTACCGCGTCCTGCGTTGCTGGGCGTCCTGGACTACGTCGAGGGGCGCGGGTGCGGCTGGTCCGGCAAGCACAGGCGCCCGCCGGTGCGACCGGATCCCCGGCCGGCGCCTCGTAGCAGCGACATCCGGACGGTGACTGGTGCTCGTGGAACCCGATGGGCGGCAGACGACGCCGCCGCTGAACGTGATCGGGTCTTGGCGTTGGGGTTGACCGGTTGGCCCATGAGCGTAGGCTCGCTCACTTGTCGGACCGATGTCGCAGTCGATCACTTCCGCTTCTCGGCAACCCAGGCCGCGATCTGGCTTCTCGATGTGAACCCGAGCTTGGCCAGGATGTGCTCGACGTGGCCCTGGGCTGTGCGGAACGAGATCACCAAGGTGGAGGCGATCTCCCTGTTGGTCAATCCCTTCATGACAAGGTCGGCGACCTCGGCCTCGCGGCGGGTCAACACCTGTGCGTCCGGGGTCGCCGGGGGCTCGTCGGCAGGGCCCTCGCCGAGCCCGTACGCGATGGATTCGTCGAAACTCATGGCGGTTCCGGCGCGAAACGCGACTTGGTAGGCTCGGCTCCCGAGTGCCTCGCGGGTGAGCTGCTCGCACTCGTCGTGGTTGTCGAGCAGGTTCGGGAGGGTCACCGAGATCCTTCCGACCGTCCGTGCGAGCGTCACCGCGGCGCCCATCAGGACGGCGGCCCGGGTCGGCTGGTCCTCACGTATCGCGGCCCAGGCCAACGACTCGAGGCACCAGCCCGTCACGACCGGGTCCTTGACCTGCCGGAGGAGCCGCAACGCCGATTTCACGAGGGCTGTTGCCCGATCGGTGTCTCCCGCCTGCAGTGCTGTCAGCGCGAGAGCCCATGACGAGTACGCACGGTAGATGGACTCACCGCGCGGTGCGGTGATCGCAAGCACCTGCTCATGACAGGCGACCGCGGTCTCATCGTCCCCGGACAGTCCGCTCGCGATCGCCAGGCCGAGAATCCCGCCTATCGATCGTGCGATCTGGAGCCCAGTCCCAGTCGGGTGGGAGCCAGCGGCGGGTGCGCCGGCGAGGGCCGACCGGAACCGCTCGACCGCCGCCGCGAGGTCTCCGGTGAACATCGCCAGATATCCTCGAGCGTAGTTCGCGATCTCGATAGACTCCGCGCGCCCCAATTGCTCTGCGAGCGAACAGCATTCCACCGCCCGAGCCGCGGCCTCATCGAGTTGAAACTGCATCCCCGCGAACAAAGAGTCACCGTACAAGGTCTTGACGCGTTCCTCGGCCCCCGCGGTGTCGGAGCCGTTGAGGCAGCGGCCCATCCAGTGCCGGCCTTC
Source organism: Nocardia stercoris (assembly GCF_003696265.1). Lineage (GTDB taxonomy): Bacteria > Actinomycetota > Actinomycetes > Mycobacteriales > Mycobacteriaceae > Nocardia > Nocardia stercoris. Next base: position 12,271 of record NZ_RFFH01000009.1, read on the forward strand.
CGCCAACAGACCCCGGCACTGCCAGAACAGCCACAAGGCGTTCACCATGCGCGCGGTGACATCCGGGTCGGTGGCGACGACCGATTCGGTCATACTGAACGTCAGAGCCTCTCGCAGGTTCGGCTGCTCCCGATCGAACCGCTCGACCCAACCCGCCTGGTCGGGGCCGATCCAGTCGATCTCGACCCGCTTCACCAACCGCTCGTACCACGAGAGGTGCCGCCGCCGCACCCTGGACAGGTCGCCGGATTCGCGCAGTTTCTCCCTGCCGTAGTCGCGGATCGTCTCGGCCATGACCAGGCGAACGACATCGCCGACCTGCTCACGGCCCAGGATCGACTTGTCCACAAGCGATGCCACCGTGTCCAGGAGGTCGTCTCCGAACACCTCCTCGGGACAGACGCCCTCGGCCGCGTCGAGCTCGAATCCGCCCACGAACACCGACAACCAGGCCCACAGCTTCTGTTCTTGTTCGGTGCACAGTTCGTAGCTCCAGTCCACGCACGACCGCATCGTCTGCTGCCGGGTGGGCGCGAGCCTGGAACCGCGGGTGAGCAACTGGTACCGGTCGGTCAACCGTTGCAGGATCTGGCCGGCGGACATCACCCGGATCCGCGCCGCCGCCAACTCGATCGCCAACGGAAGCCCTTCCAGCCTCTTGCAGATCCCCACCACCTCAGCACAATTGGCCGCACTGAGGGCGAAGTCGGGCACCGACGCGGCCGCCCGGGAGGCGAACAGTGCCACCGCCTCGTACTGGGGCATCGACTCGAGCAGCGGAGACCACTGGGCGTCCGGAACCGACAACGGTGGAACCCGCAACATACGCTCCCCTTCCACCCCGAGCAGCTCCCGGCTCGTCGCCAGAATCCGCACCCCGGAACACGCCCGAAGCAGCGTCTTCACTAACTCCGCGACAGCACCCAGCAGGTGCTCGCAGTTGTCCAGGACCAACAGCGCCTGCCCGGGCGAGAAGTGATCGATCAGCAGTTGGGACAAAGACCGACCGGGTTGATCCGGCAGTCCGAGCGCGGCGGTCACGGTCTCGGCCACTAGAGCGGGATCGTTCAGTTCACCGAGTGGAACGAACCACACCCCGTCGGCGAACGACCGCCGGGAGTCCGCCGCGACCCGCATCGCCAACCGGGTCTTTCCCACGCCACCGGTGCCAGTCAACGTCACCAACGGCGAGGTCGCCAGCAACCGCCGCGCCTCGGCCACCTCCCGGCGCCGACCGACGAAACTCGTCAACTCCAGCGGCAGATTCCCGGGCGCTGCGTTTACCGACGTCTCCATCGAGCAAGCCCTCCTGTCACCGCCAATCTGGTTCGAACGCTACCCCTGACAGGCTTCCGACCAGCCGATAGTCGCCATGTCGTTGCCCGAGGTGAGACGCGGTGGGGAATCACTGGTGCACCGCAGCAGAGCGCGGATCACAGTCGCCCGCTGCGTCGCCGATCAGGACGATGAACAGTGGTACCGAGAGGTCGCGGGACGATCTCGGCTATGGATGGAGCGACCCACCGACGGCGAGCGGTTGGTTTCCGACGGGGGAACCGGAAGGGTGTCGGCATCGTCATTGGCTGTGGCCGTTGATGACATTGATTGGATCGAAAGCAAGCCCTGGTTGACGCTGGGCTGGACCCCGAGGATCCGCGAGTCTGGGCTGATCGATCTGGATCCACTGGATGACACGTTCGGTCGCTGGCGGCTGCTGTTGATCGGTATCTTCTTGCTCGCGGTGTCCTCGGCCGTGCGGTGCGGCCGTCGCCCGGCGATGATGGTCGCGGGCCGGTTCGGTCAGCGGGGCGCAGAGGCGGTTGCCCCCGCGTCACTTGGGATGATCGCGCTGCTGTTCACCGACCCGAAGGAACGGAACAAGGCCTGGGCCTGTGGTGCGGGGCTGGTGACATTGGGGGGAACCCTCGACTACATCGTCGGCGGCTCTTGACCACTGTGTCCGCTGATCTCTGATCGGAATCCACAACGATTCGTGGTCGTTTATCCGCGAGCAGTGGTTTCCCTTGTCTGATTTTCGTGGATATTGTTCCATCGTGAGCAGCGCTCCTCGCTGCCAGGCTCGTCTCGCGCCGTGTCCCTCATCCTGCGTGGTGAGACGAGTCGAATATCGGTTCGAATGAAGGAGAATGCATATGGGTTCTGTGGCCAATACTCTGGCGCAGGCGATCGTCAGCCAACTGACGCACGCGATCAACTCTGCGATTACCGGTTCCGGCGTGAAGAACTAGGTAGTTCCCTGATGTGAGCTGAGGGGTGGCGCCATGCACCGGTTCCATCCCTCTGTGTGTGCCGGTGTGTTTTCGATAAAAGTTGCGTGCCGCCACGGTAAATGGGCGATGTCCCCGGTCGGCGCCTGGCGCAATGGCAACATCGCCCTGACGTGCACATCGTGAGCAGCATTGGGGTGGCGCGCGGACGTGACAGGCGCGATCCTCTGCACGTCCACCGGGGCGTGATGTTCATCGAGCACTATATTGCGCCGAATGGACAATTACCTGTGTCATTTCGACAACAAAATTTTTGATTCCGATTGTTTCATTCCGGGCGATGTGACCCGGGAATCTGCGCGCGCCTCGCGCCGGGGGAGAGGTAACCGCCGGTGTGAACGCTATATGTCCATGTACTTGGCGACTTCGAACGAGGATCCCGGGCACTGACAACAGAATGTTGCGGGCCGTCAAGAAACGAATGTTTCTATCGATAAGTCTGTTCTGAAATCATTATCTGGCGGTCCGAAGTCCGGGCAGCGCCCTCGGAGAAGGATCGATGATCAGCCTGTCACGACACGCACACACCCGGATCGTCGTCAATTCCGCCGCCGTGGCTTTCATGGCGCTCGGAGTCTGCCTGGGCACCGGGATCTCGACTCCCCTCGCGCACAGCCTGCCCGCCACCGGTTCGGCGGGCAGTTCCGCCGCACCGGCGTCCGGCTCGGCCGGAACAGGTTCGGCCTTAGCGATACCAGGCTCCGCCGCACCGGCCACGGCCCCGGATCCCGCCGACTCGGAAGCTGCGGCCATGGACGCGGCCAGCAAGCTGCCCGGCCTCAGCGACGCCTACGGCCCCGACACCGCGATCGTCGTGCTCGGCTACGGCCTGCAGGACGACGGGCAGATGCGCCCGCAGCTGCTGGACCGGCTCTTCGCCGCGTATGCCCAGGCCGTGCTGACACCGCTGGCCCCGGTGATCGTCACCGGCGGCAATCCGGAGAACGGGATCACCGAGGCCGACGCGATGCGGGACTGGCTGATCGGGCACGGCATCGATGCCACCCGGATCCATTCGGAGACCCGGGCGGACAACACCATCGAGAACGCGAAGTACTCGGCGCAGATGATGGACGACATCGGGGCGAAGAACGCGGTCCTGATCACGTCCGCCGACCATCTGCCCCGGGCGCAGCGGGACTTCGCCGACGCTGGGGTCCGGGTCGTCGGCACCGTCGCTTCCGAGGACGTGTCCGACCCGGTGCCGTCCCGTCCGCGCTATGTGGGCGACCACATGTCGGGCCCAGAATGGCAGGCACCCCCGCACTTGGTGCCGCTGCTGTAGCGGGGTGAACCGATATCGCGTGATGGCGGTGCTCAGCGGCGGCGCCAGGTTCGCTCACATCGTCGGCGTCCCGGACAACCACGGCGTCCCCGACCAGATCGCTGCATGGTGCTGGGTCCAGAACAGTGCGGCGCAGGCGGAACCATCGAGATTGCACCGACGCCGTGATCGACGCCTACGCCGGCCGGATCCTGGGCTGGGAATGCTCGACCAGCAAAACCACCGCCTTCGTCGAGTCCGCGATCCGCCAGGCCGCCGTGATCCGCGCACGTGAAGGACATCCGTTGGTGGGCAACACCATTCATCATTCCGATGCCGGGTCTCAATACACAGCGTGGCGGCTCGGGGACACGCTCATGCTGTCGGGCATGGTCCCGTCGATCGGATCGGTGGGCGGCGCATACGATAATGCTTTGGCGGAGACCACAATCGGGCTCTACAAGACCGAAGCGGTCCGTGACGACTCACCGTTCCGGCGCGGCCCGCTACACCGTTTGGCCGATGTCGAACTCCTGACCGCCGACTGGGTCGGCTGGTTCAACAACACCCGGCTGATGCACCGCCTGGGCAGCAAACCGCCGGTCGAGTTCGAAGCCGACTACTATGCCGACCTGACCCAGCAACCCGCCGGAGTCGGAAGACCAGTGCGCACCAGACCCGGGGCGATTCAGACAGCGCCCGGATCGTCAATGATCGGGGTCTCTGTCGGTGGGGCGCGCTACGGCGATCCCCAGGTCCGGCATCGCGCCGGGTAGAAGGATCCGACGATTCGGCGTGCGCCGTCGGCCCATTCAGCCTATGGGTCTTCGTGGGAAGTCGCGGCTGTTCCTTGCCATTCGCTGCCGAGGAAGTTCGATATCGCCTTCCGGCGAAACGCCGCGTGAAGTCTGCGGCGGCCTCCCGGTCGCTCATTCGTGGCTCCGACTTCGCAGGTCGAGTTCGAGTAGTCCGCTGTGGCGAGGCCCCGCCAAATAGAGTCGGTCGAGGCTCTCGGCCGCACTGGTGGCGGAGTGGAACTGCGGGTGAGTGCCGTGGATCTCGTCGACGACGCGGCCTTGGGGGTCGATGGCAATGGCTCGGATTGTGCCGTGGGAGCCGACGATCGCCAGCCAGGCACGCCCATCGACGAAGTCCGAGAGGTTGTCCGGGAAACCGGGGAGGTCTTCCAATACCGGTTCGGTCTGTCCTTGGTTCGGTCCGGCCAGGACGAGTCGGCTCAGGCGCCGGCTACCGGTCTCGACGTACAGGAGAGCTGACCGGTCCGGGGTGATGGAGACTCCACCGGCGTGGTGCAGATCGTCGAGGACGATGTCGATGCGGCCGTTGAGATCTCGGCGAAGAAGTCGTCCGCGCAGGCCCTTCGGTGCGGCGTGGGTGCCCTGCCCGAAGTCGGAAGCGATGGCGGACTCGGTGAGCCAGATGGTGCCGTCCGAGGTCATGGCGGCTGAACGGAATCGCGTTGCCGGGCCGTCGGCGGGTCGGCTGAGTACCTCGATCTCGCCGGATGTCGGGTCGACGCGCAATAGGCCGCGGTGTGAGTCGCAGACCAGCAGGGTGCCGGCGGGCAGGAGTCGCAGTCCTGCGGGGCGGCCGCCTGTATGCGCGACCATCCGGGTCTCGCCGGTGTCAGGGTCGTGGCGGACGATGTGGCCGCTGGCCAGTCCGCAGAGGAGGTGGCCACGGTGGTCGGCGATCACATCCTCTTGGCCCATACCCGGCAACGGGATCGACCGGGCTGCCGGTAGCGGCGCTGCCGACGCGCCGGGCATCGGAGCCCGCGATCGGTGCGGTGCCGCTGCGGGTAGCGGCCGGTGAAGTTCGAGCGGCGGGGTGTGGTCTCGGTCGGACCCGTAGGTGTAGGTCGCCTCCACCGGGTACGCGTGGATGGCTGCGATTACCTCGACCAACAAGGGGGCCGCAGTGACTGGACTGTCCAGCGCGGCCCGCAGACTGGTCCGGTTCCGGGCGCCCAGCACGATGGCGCCATGGAAGCGATGCTCCGGTGGATAGTCGTGAGCCACATTGGGGGAGTCCCCCAACCGCTTCCGAAACGGCCCGAATACCTGGGTTCGCACCTCGGTGATCCCGGGGATGCCCGCGAACGACGCACCCAGCAGATCGTGGACAAGGTACTGGAGTGCCGTCGGGTGGCTGTCCTCACGGCGGCGCAACAAGATCAACGCCCGTGACCCGGTGGGATCGTCGCCGGTCCCGAATATCCGGCCATCGTGGGCGCGGGAGTTGTTCAGTACGCTGCGCGTGAAGAGGTCGGCCTCGTTTGCGGCGACCAACTTGTTGTACCGCATCGACTTCATTCCGGATGTCGCGGTTTCGAACACGATTTCCGCAGTGCCGTCCAATTGCCGGTGCGCAGGAATCTCGGTCTCCACCCCGTCCAGTGCCGGCCACAGGCCTGTCACGTCGGCGGGGAAATGGTGTTGGCGATATTCGCGGACTCCCGGCGTGTGCCCGAGTAGCCGACCGTACATCCCGCTCCAGTGGGCCCTGACCTGCGCGCGTGGCAGATCCGGGCGCAGCCACAACAGCGCTGTTGCCGCGGTTGTGCGCTCGCTGGACCGAGCCGGGCCCGGTGTCGCGGTCATTGCATCCCCTCCGCACTTGTGCCTTTGTGCTGACCGGAGGTGCCGAGTAGCCGTGTGATCGCGGTCACGCTGGACTGGAGACGGTATACGAAGTTGGTGTCGATTTCAACAGACCTCCGATCCTCGCGCGGAAGTGCCGGCGCCGGTCGTCGGCGTGGTGTGGGTCGATAGGTGGGACACGGTGATACGGTGGGATGTCCATCCCTGCGACCAAGCGAGTGATCAGCGTTGGTTTCCGAACCTGTTGCGGCCGAGTCCCGTCGCGCTCTACCCCGCACCAAGCGCGGTGAGCGCACGCGCGCAGCGCTGATCAGTGCGGCGCGTGAGGTGTTCGAGCGCGACGGCTATCTGGATGCCAAGATCGCTGATATCTCCAGGGCCGCAGGCGCTGCCGCCGGCTCGTTCTATACCTACTTCGACGGCAAGGAAGAGATCTTCGCTGCGGTTGTCGACCAGCTGCAGGAGGAGATGCTGCACCCGCATGTCCAGGCGCGCACCGGTGTAACCGATCCCAGGGCGCTGATCGAGGCCGCCAATCGCGACTATCTGTTGTCGTACAAGCGAAATGCGCGCCTGATGGGTGTGTTCGAGGAAGTTGCCCAGATCAACGAGAGCTTCCGTAAGCTCCGGCTCGAGCGGAACAAGGCGTTCATCCAGCGCAACGCCAAGATGATTCGCGAACTACAGGAATCGGGCCGCGCGAGTGCGGATCTCGATCCGGCAATCACCGCTCAGGCACTCTCGGTCATGGTCAGCCGCATGGCCTACGTCGTGTTCGTGCAAAACCAGCGCATCGCCTTCGAAAAGCTGGTCACCACGCTGACCCAGCTGTGGGTCAACGCCCTGCAGTTGACCTCGGAGTAGCCCGGCCGGATCGCGGGGGCGGGTGGAACTGGGCTACGGCGGCGATGAGACAAGCCATCGCCGCCGTAGCGTCACGCCCGATGAAGGGTAGGCATCGGGGTGGTGTCGATGCCGCTACCGCCTGTCGCCGCCATCGGCAATCGGGGTCGATGCCGTGATGCTGAACAGGCTCGAGGTGTCATAGCTGCTGTGAGCGTTCCGGGCGCTCCCGACTCGATTCAGCTCGGCCAGGCCCGCCAGCACCATGGCTTCGTGGCGTTCGGCATCCTGGCGGGCCTTGCTGGGGCTCCATCGGCCACGCATGACGAAAATGAACGGGATGAACAGCAATTGGGCGAGGCAACAGACCCACCACCACGACTGCCATTGCTTCGGGTTGTCCTTCTGTGCCTTGACCACGTCGGCCGAATGTGCGCTCAGGTAGGCCAGATCGGAAGGTGGCACCGGCTGCGTGGCCAGTTGCTGCAGCCGGGCGGCCGCAGACAGGGGGTCTGTCGCCAGCTTGGCGGTAATGAGCTCCTCCACGGCTTCGCCGAATACGGCCTCACTCGGGGGAGTGGCGCTCAGGCCGGCTCTCACCTCCGGTGACAATGCCGACAGCGTCGCGATCTGCTGCGGGTAGGTAGCCGCGATCGCTCCGACGCGGGGACCGTGGTCCACAAGTGTGGACGGTGCGGTGACGACCAGGGTGAACGCTGCCAGCGAGGCCGTGATGATCATCCGTACGGTCCAGCCGAAGATGGCCAGGCCGGTGGCGGTCGCGGCAGGATTGCGGGCCTCGACCGTCTCGGTGTAGGCGGCCATCCACGCGCAGTAGGCGCACGCCGAACCCGCGGCGCCGATCGTCATGACGGCGGCGAGTGTGTAATAACCGGTGTCCGGACGGGTGGCCAATGTGGCGAAAACCGCTGTCGCGCAGAAGCTGACGATCGCACCGATAACCATGAACGGCTTGCGCACGCGCAAGCGATCCGACAGCATCCCGACGGTGATCAGGATGAGGGCGTCCGCACCCCAATACCAGTTGGCGAGTGCGTTGGCGCGGGCCTCGGTGTAGCCGAAGGCGGTCACGAAATACACCACGAACAGGCCTGCGGCGATGTAGTAGAACAGCAGGAACATGCTGATGGCGAAGGCCGAGCCGACTACCTCGAGCTTCAGGAACTGCCGCACTCCGCCGTGCAGCGCCTTCTCCGGATCGATTCCCGCGGCTCGTGCTTCGATCAGCTGTCGATCGCGCAGGCTCACCATCAGTTGGTCTCGCAGTCGGGGAGTGAGCTCGCGCAGGCCGAACAGGGCGATCACCGCGACTACCAGTCCGATCGCACCGCAGATATGGAACTGGTACCGCCAGTCCGGGTGGCTGTCGAGGGTGCGGCTGGACACGGCGGTCACGATCAGGCTGCCCAGCACCGGGCCCATCGTCCAGAAGCCCATGGCTGATGCCCGGCCGAGCTGGGGTGAGAAGTCCCGGATGAGCGCGGGCGTGGCTACCAGCATGATCCCCTCTGTCACGCTGAGCACGCTGAACAGGACGATCCACGCCGGTCCGCCGGAGGAATTCGGCAGACCGGCGAAGACGATCACGCCGGTAACGAACAGGCCGGCGACCACCAGATTCGCCCGCCCCCAGCGGTCTGCCAGCCCAGCCGCCAGGGAACCGAAGGCGCCCACCAGATTTCCCAGTACGGAGATCCAGACGAACTGGGTGAAAGTGAATCCGAAGTCGGTCACGATCTTGGTTACGACCGCTCCCTGTACGTACAGCTCGTAATACAAGACGATGGTGGCCAGCACAGTCACCAGCAGGTAGCCGTACCGTGGGATGGTGTCGGGGTAGCGGTGCAGTTGTCGGCGCCAGATCCAGTCGAGTGCGCCGCTACCCTCCGCCGTACGCGTGGCGGACTCGATCGTACTTCGGGTCATGGGTACCTCCCTGAACCGGACTGTGGCCGGGGTCGATCCGAAACAGTTCGTCATGACGCATCCGCGCATCATGTGAACTGGGACACATGATGCTGGCACGGACATGAATCCGGCGTCAAGTTTGTTTCTGAAATAGATGTCGGGTTCGGTGATCGCCGGCTCTCCCGCGTACGGCCGTCTCGACACCGGAAACCGACCGTCGTCGGCAACGGCATTGGGTGAACACGGTTGTAACCACGCTGAAGCCCCCGGAGCGGCGCTACTCGCGGCCCCGACCTGGGCGGCCGAATGTGGGCCGTGCCGTGGTCGCCTGAGCCGGCGGGGTCTCTGGAGCGTCGGTTCACCGAGGGCACGTGGAAGTGGTCGAGGACTTCGGTGAGCTGGTCGATGCCATGCTGGACGAAATCAGCTGCGAGAAGGAGATTTCGGCTATCGCCGACCGCGCAGGTGGCCACCACGTCGAACGGCAGCGAGGGCCTGCGATGCTGCGGGACGTACTCGTCCTGCCGTCATCGGGATGCCTTGTCTGTGAACAGGTTCAAATGGAGAGAGCGTTTGAGGACCTTGCCGGTCGCACCCTTGGGCAGTTGATCGGTGAACGCGAAGCGGTGGGGGACCTTGTAAGCGGAAAGCCGCGCCTTGGCCCAGGCGCGCAGCTCCGCCGGGTCGAGGTTCGCTCCAGGTGCTGTGGCCACCACCGCACCGACTTCCTCCCCGTAGTGGTCGTCGGGAATGCCGATCACCGCCACCTCGACGATGTCGGGATGCTCGTAGAGCACTTCTTCGACCTCGCGGGGGTAGATGTTGTAGCCGCCGCGAATGATGAGATCCTTGACGCGGTCGACGATGTAGACGTAACCGTCGGCATCGACCTTGCCCAGATCCCCGGTGCGTAGCCAGCCGTCGGCCAGGTCGGCGGCGGTGGCCTCGGGTCGGTTCCAGTAGCCCTTCATGATGCTGGGACCGCGTATGTACAGCTCACCCACGGTGTCGGTGGGCAGTGCCTCGCCGTTCGGATCCCTTGCCGCTATAGATGTCCCGGGCAGGGCGGTACCCACCGACCCGATCCGCTGCTCGCGATCCAGTGGGTTGTAGGTCGCGGCCCCACTGGATTCGGTGAGCCCGTAGCCCTCGAGGATCGTGCAGCCGAATCGCTGCGAGAAGGCGCGAACGACCTCCGCGGGCAGTGACGCGCCGCCCGAGGCGGCCAGCCGCAGGCTCGTGAAGTCCTCCGGTCCGTAGTCACCGGCGGCGTGCAGCATGGCATTCCACATGGTCGGCACCCCGGACACGACGGTGAGCCGGTGGTCACGGATCGTTTCGATCATCGCGGCCGGTTCGAAAGGCGACACCATCGAGAACGAACTTCCGGCGTGCAGCGTGGTGATCAGGCAGACCGCCTGGCCGTACACATGGAACAGCGGCAGACCCGTGCCGAACCGTTCTTCGGGCGTGAGCTGTAGCTGATCGATGAATATGCGTGCGGTCTCGTTGAGGTTGGAGACTGTGAGCTCCACTCCCTTCGGCTTTCCGGTGGTGCCCGAGGTGTAGAGCATGATCGCGGTATCGTCCGGATCGCGGGGCATCGGCTCGTTCACCGGTGCGGCGGGATCGGTGGGCGCGCCGGGTTCGAGGACCAGCAGCGGGATACCTCGCTGCACGGCGGCCTGCTCGGCTCCCGCGCGCGCCAGATGCCATGCGATGGCGTAGCGAGCGCCGGAATCGTCGAGCACGTATCCGATTTCCGGAGCAGTCGCCATGGTGTTCACCGGAATCGCGACGGCACCGATCACATGTGCGCCCAGATATGCGATGACGAATTCGGGAACCGTGGGCGCGACCAGCACCACGCGATCACCCACCGCCACACCGGATTCGGCAAGATAACCACCGAAAACAGCGCTGCGGCGGACAAGATCACCGTAGGTGATTTGTTCGTCCCCGAGACGCAGCGCGATGGCGTCGGGGCGTTCGGATGCGTGCTGCCAGATGCGGTCGGCGACATTAGTCATGGAACATCCAGATATGTAGAAACCGGAGAATGGACAGGGTCATGTGATTGGCGTCACTACCTGTGCGCATCGTATGTGAATGCGATGTCAAGTTCAAGGAAATGGGGGGAACGTGCTGGTAACCGCCACGACCGGTCCGTGGAGCGGCACGGCAGTCGCCACCGGCCTGGCTTGTTGCTGGTCCGAACCTTCATATCCGAGCGCAGATGCCCGCTCCCGCCGACGCCTGCTGTCTACTTCGGCCCGCATCATCGGGTCACCGCGGCGCGGGACGTCTTCGGACCCACCGGGCCTGTTCTTGCCGAAACTTGAAATTGACGTAGGATTCAAGTTTCATGCGGGGGAAGGCTCGGAAGGAGACGATTCGTGAAGGTCGCGGGCAAGACTGCGGTGGTCACCGGAGGTGGCGGCGGTATCGGCGCTGCGATCGCGCTGCGCTTGGTGGAGGCCGACGCACGCGTGGTGGTGGCCGATCTGGACCGCGCGGCGGCTGAGGCAGTTGTCGGTGTGATTCCGGAGAACCTCCGTGGCGCGGCGGTGGCCGTCGGAGCTGACGTGTCGGACGAGGAGCAGGTCCGCGGGCTCATCGAGCGCACCGAGGCCGAGTTCGGGCCGGTAGACCTGTATTTCGCGAACGCGGGCGTCGGTGGACCGGTCGGCCTCGGCGACGAGCCGTCCTGGGCGACCACGATCGATGTCAATGTCAACGCTCATGTGCGGGCCGCCCGGCTGCTGGTGCCGGGCTGGCTGGAACGGGGTGCGGGCTATTTCGTCAGCACGGCGTCGGCGGCGGGTCTGCTGACTCAGATCGGCTCGGCCGCCTATTCGGTCACCAAGCACGCCGCGGTGGGATTTGCCGAATGGATGTCGGTCACATACGGCGACAAAGGAATCCGGGTGAGCTGCCTCTGTCCGATGGGCGTCGAGACGAAACTGCTGCGCGCGGGGGAGAACTCGGGAGATCGGCTCGGCGAGGCGGCCACGAGGGCGGTGACCTCCGCCGGTGCCGTCCTCGCGCCGGAGGTGGTCGCGGACCTCGTGTTGGAAGCGGTGGACGACGAGCGTTTCTTGATCCTGCCCCATCCCGAGGTGCTGGAGATGTACCGCCGCAAGGGCGCTGATTACGAGAAGTGGCTGAGCGGCATGCGGCGGTACCAAGCCGGCCTGCTGGCCGACTAGGCCATGACCACGACGGCCGGTGATGGTGTAGCGGCGGAGGAGATTCCGCCGCTGGCCGACACTTCGATCCTGAGGGAGCCGCCCAGCACGCCCCGCGGGGTGCGCACCCGCACCGCCCTGGTGGTCGCGGCGCGGACGGTCTTCGAGCGCGACGGCTACCTGGAGGCGCGTCTGGCCGACGTCGCGTCGGAGGCCGGGCTGTCCACCGGCTCGTTCTACACCTATTTCGCGAGCAAGGAGGAGATCCTGCACGCGGTCCTGGATCAGGCGCAGAGCGAACTGCTGCATCCGGGCATGCCGCGGCTGCGTGGCGACGAAGCCTCGGCCGCAGCGGTCATCGAAGCCAGCAATCGGGCGTATTTCGAGGCGTACAAACGCAATGCGAAGCTGATGGCGATCCTCGAGCAGGTCGCCGCCATCGACCCCAAGTTCCGTGAGCTGCGCCGTCGCCGCAGCCGCGCGTTCTGCGATCGGAACGCACGCTCGCTCGCGCATCTCCAGGAGCGTGGCCTGGCCGACCCGCAACTGGATCCGCAGCAGGCTGCTCGGGCGCTGTCGGGCATGGTGGGCCGGATGGCGTACTACACCTACGTGCTCGGTGAGGAGCGCTCGGTCGACGAGCTGGTGCGGACGGCCACCCGGCTCTGGGTCAATGCCGCGCGAATCGAATCCGTCGGCGGCTGAACCATATTCAGACACGCCGAACTGGCGGGCGCGTCTGTACCGAATCACTGTGACAGCAGCTGTGCCTTTCGCTGAGGTCACCGGATCCGCGCCCGGCCACCACCGGCAAACTCGTTTGCGGCGAAGGCCTCGAGATCTATGCCCGCGCTGAATGTCCGCCGCGTCCGTGAGCGTCTCGACGGCCGACTCGGATCTGCGTTCCAGCTCGTCGATGGCGGCCGCCGGCGTTCGGGCGACGACGGGCGTCCACCGCGTTCCGTGCTTTCGGTCGATGATTGTGCTGCTCGCGATGCCCTCGGCGAACGCGGTCGGAACGACGCCCATGACGGCGGACCGATGGCAGTCACGGCGGGTTGCGCAATCTGAACTCGACTTCAATTTCGCGTGGATTTATAGGGCCTGACCACTTCATTCGCGAAAATTGTGTGGAAGATCACATGACTCATCATGAGTTGGCGGTCTTGACCGGAACGTGTGCGTCAAGCATGGTGGCGGAGGAAAATAAGCGCTTAGTAAGTTCCTCGGAGAGGATTCGGTTCATGCCCGAAGCTGTCATCGTTTCTGTCGCCCGCTCACCGATCGGTCGCGCCGGCAAGGGTTCGCTCAAGGAAATGCGGCCCGACGACCTGGCTGCGCAGATCGTGCGCGCCGCGCTGGACAAGGTGCCCGCGCTCGACCCGAACACCATCGACGACCTCATGCTCGGAGTCGGTCAGCCTGCCGGAGAATCGGGATTCAATCTGGGACGGGTAGTGGCCGTGCTGGCCGGACTCGATCGTGTCCCCGGCACCACGGTCAACCGCTATTGCTCGTCGAGCCTCCAAACGACTCGCATGGCGTTGCACGCGATCCGCGCGGAGGAGGGTGAGGTTTTCGTTTCGGCCGGAGTCGAGACCGTGAGCCGCTACGACCGGGGTAGCGCCGACGGGCTGCCCGGCACGCAGAATCCGGTGTTCGACGACGCGGTCGAGCGCACCGCGAAATTCGCGGCGGGAGGGCAGGTCTGGGTAGATCCGCGGCAAGGCGGTCTCGTGCCCGACATCTACATCGCGATGGGGCAGACGGCCGAGAATGTGGCTCAGCTCGAGGGCGTCAGCCGCGCAGAGCAGGACGCTTTCGGTGTCCGCAGCCAGAACCTGGCCGAGATCGCGCTCGCCAACGGCTTCTGGCAGCGTGACATCACACCGATCAGTCTCCCGGACGGCTCCGTGGTGTCCGCGGACGACGGCCCGCGCTCCGGCGTCACTCTGGACGCGGTGGCCGCATTGAAGCCGGTGTTCCGGCCCGACGGGACCGTCACCGCGGGCAACTGCTGCCCGCTCAACGACGGTGCCGCGGCGGTGGTCATCATGTCCGACACCAGGGCCGCCGAGCTCGGTCTGACTCCGTTGGCCCGCATCGTCTCCACCGGCGTGAGCGGCTTGTCGCCCGAGATCATGGGCCTGGGCCCGGTCGAGGCGTCGCGGCAGGCATTGGCTCACGCGGGCATGACGATCGGCGACATCGACCTCGTCGAGATCAACGAAGCCTTTGCGGCACAAGTGATTCCATCAGCGCGTCAACTCGGTGTCGACCTCGACAAGCTCAACATCAATGGTGGCGCCATCGCCGTCGGGCATCCGTTCGGCATGACCGGCGCGCGGATCACCAGCACCCTCGTCAACTCCCTGCAATTCCACGACAAACAGTTCGGCCTGGAAACCATGTGTGTCGGTGGCGGCCAGGGCATGGCCATGGTGCTCGAACGCCTGTCGTAACCCTCTGAACAACGAAAGGTCCTGTCCGTGAACAGATTCGAAGGAAAGACCGCCATTGTCACCGGCGCCAGCCGGGGCATCGGCCTCGGCATCGCGCAGCGCCTGGTGGACGAGGGCGCGAAGGTTGTGATCACCGCCCGCAAGCAGGACGCGCTCGACGAAGCGGTCGCCGCGCTGGGCGGGCCGTCGAGGGCGCTGGCTGTGGCCGGTCGTGCCGACGATGCCGCGCACCAGGCCGAGACTGTCGAGCGGGCCGTCGAAACCTTCGGCAGCGCCGACCTGCTGGTGAACAACACCGGCATCAACCCGGTCTTCGGTCCGATGGTGGAGCTGTCGCTCGACGCCGCCCGAAAGATCGTGGAGGTCAACTGCCTTGCCGCGCTGTCGTGGGTGCAGCAGACCTATCAGGGCTGGATGAAGGACAACGGCGGCTCGGTCGTGAACGTCTCCTCGGTCGCCGGCCTGAAGCCCGCGCCCGGCATCGGCTTCTACGGTTCCAGCAAGGCAATGCTGACCCACATCACCCAGGAGCTGGCCGCCGAACTCGGACCGGACATCCGCGTGAACGCTGTCGCCCCAGCGGTCGTGAAGACCCAGTTCGCCAGCGCCCTCTATGAAGGTCGGGAGGAGAAGCTCGCGGCCACCTACCCGCTGAAACGGCTGGGCGTGCCGGAGGACATCGGCAGCGTGGTCGCCTTCCTGCTCTCCGCGGACGCGGCCTGGCTCACCGGCCAGCTGCTCGTGGTCGACGGCGGCATCACCCTCACCGGCGGTGTCTGAGTTGGCGCGAATGCGGGCGTGGCGCGTCCACGAACTCGGCGAGCCCGGAAAAGTATTGCGCCTGGACACCGTCGACCGGCCGGAACCGGGCCCACGCCAGCTGGTCGTCCGGGTCGTCGGTGCGGCGGCGAACTTCCCCGATGTGCTCATGTGCCGTGGCCTCTATCAGGTAAAGCCGCCGCTCCCGTTCACACCCGGCGTCGAGCTGTGCGGTGAGGTGGTGGCCGTGGGCACCGAGGTCACCGGATTCGCCGTCGGCGACCGCGTCCTGGGCGGCAGCTCGCTGCCCTACGGCGGATTCGCCGAGTACGCGCTGATGGAAGCGGCTCAGACCTTTCCCGCGCCGGCGGAGTTGGACGATGCGGAAGCGTCCGCGCTGTTCATCGGCTACCAGACGGGCTGGTTCGGGCTGCATCGCCGCGCCGCGTTGCGGGCGGGGGAGACCCTGCTGGTGCATGCCGCTGCCGGTGGCGTGGGCAGTGCCGCGATCCAGCTCGGCAAGGCGGCTGGGGCGCGGGTGATCGGCGTCGTCGGCGGTCCCGAAAAGGCCGAGTACGCAAGAGAGCTCGGTGCCGATGTGGTCGTGGACCGATGGAGCGAGGACTTCGTCGAGGTCGTCGAACAGGTCACGGACAATCGGGGTGCGGACGTCGTCTACGACCCGGTCGGGGGCGAGACCTACGCCCGCTCGACGAAATGCACCGCCTTCGAGGGCCGGATCCTGGTCGTCGGCTTCGCGGGCGGCGAAATCCAAAGCGCCGCACTCAATCACGCCCTGATCAAAAACTATTCGATCGTCGGCCTGCATTGGGGTCTCTATAACGCCTATGACCCGGCCGCGGTCGCGCAGTGCCATCGGGAGCTGACCGAGCTCGCCGTCGCGGGTTCCATCCGTCCGCTGGTCACCGAACGACTGGCATTGGCAGATATCGCCGATGGCGTTCAGCGCCTCGCCGACGGCAAGACCGTCGGACGCGTGGTCTACACCCCGTCGGCCTGATCCGACTCGCCCCAGGAGAACATCATGAGCAACGAAACACAGCCGGTAGCACTGGTCACCGGAGCAGCGCGCGGAATCGGCGCCGCCGTCGCGCGTCGGCTCGCGGCCGACGGAATGGCCGTGGCCGTCCTGGATTTGGACGAGGCGGCCTGCAAACCCGTCGTCGAGGAGATCGTGGCGGCCGGTGGCCGGGCGCTGGCCGTCGGCGCGGACGTGTCCGACGAGAGCGCGGTCGACCAGGCCGTGGAACGGGTGGCCGCCGAACTCGGCCCGCCGACCGTGCTGGTCAACAATGCCGGCATTCTGCGTGACAACCTACTGTTCAAAATGACCGTCGGGGATTGGGACGCCGTCATGGGCGTGCACCTGCGCGGCGCCTTCCTGTGCTCGAAAGCGGTGCAGCGCCACATGGTCGACGCGGGTTTCGGTCGCATCGTGAGCCTTTCGAGTACCTCGGCGCTGGGCAACCGCGGCCAGGCCAACTACTCGGCGGCCAAGGCCGGGCTGCAGGGCTTCACCAAGACGCTCGCCTTCGAACTCGGCAAATTCGGCATCACCGCCAACGCCGTCGCACCGGGCTTCATCGAGACCGAGATGACCCAGGCCACCGCGGCGCGGATGGGGGTCGACTTCGAGGACTTCAAGAAGGCCCTCATTTCCCAGATCCCGGTGGCGCGTGCGGGAA
This sequence comes from Nocardia stercoris, assembly GCF_003696265.1. Lineage (GTDB taxonomy): Bacteria > Actinomycetota > Actinomycetes > Mycobacteriales > Mycobacteriaceae > Nocardia > Nocardia stercoris. Next base: position 29,334 of record NZ_RFFH01000009.1, read on the forward strand.
AGCCCGAGGACGTGGCACACACCGTCTCGTTCCTGGTGAGCGAGGGCGCGGGATTCGTGTCGGGTCAGGTCGTCTACGTGGCCGGCGGACCGACGAACTAGGCCGACAACGCAATCGAGAGGATCGCAACCCATGCAGGTATTCCAAGGCTTGCCCGAACTGGAGAAGGCCGTCGGCACCCACCTCGGCTACAGCGACTGGCACACCGTGACCCAGGAACAGATCAACCGGTTCGCCGATGCCACCGGTGATCACCAGTGGATCCACGTGGACCCGGAGCGGGCCGCCGCCGGTCCGTTCGGCGCGACGGTGGCCCACGGCTTCCTCACCCTGTCGCTGCTGCCGATGCTCACCGCGAGCGTGTACACGGTCGAGGGGCTGTCGATGGGAGTCAACTACGGGGCCAACAAGGTTCGCTTCCCCGCCCCGGTGCCCGTCGGCTCCCGCCTCAGGGCGGGCGTGGAACTGGTGTCGCTGACACCCGCGGCCCTGGGCTACCAGGCGGTCAGCCGAGTCACGGTCGAGATCGAGGGCGCGGCCAAACCGGCCTGCGTGGCCGAGTCCGTCGCTCTACTGGTGCCCTGATGGGCGGCCGCGACGCCACCGGGGAAGTAGCCGCGAAGCTGCCCGGGCTGGACTTGGAGCGACTGGCGAGCTGGCTGGCCGCCGACCGGCCCGACCTGAGCGCCGCCCCGCTCACCGGCAGGCTGATCGCCGGTGGCCGATCCAACCTCACCTATGCGGTGAGTGACGGTGCCTCGCAATGGATTCTGCGTCGACCGCCGCTCGGCCACGTGCTGGCGACCGCCCACGACATGGGGCGCGAATTCCGCGTGATGAGCGCACTGGCCGACACCGATGTCCCGGTCCCACGCACCTACGCGCTGTGTACCGATGCCGGCATCCTCGGCGCGCCTTTCTATCTGATGGAAAACGTCGCGGGCAAGCCCTATCGGACGGCATCCGAGCTCGTGGCACTGGGACCGGAACGGGTGCAGGCGATTTCGGCCGGCATGATCGACGCACTCGCCGTGCTGCACTCCGTCGATCCGGCGGCGGTGGGCCTGGCGGACTTCGGGCGTCCGAACGGATTCCTGGCACGTCAGGTGCGTCATTTGAAGGTGCGTCGCCAATTCGGCCGCGTGGTCGGCGGATTCCAGGCGCTCAAACATCGCCTCGCCGACCTGTTCGTCGAGATGGAGATGGCGGCGGCCGGCTCTCGCTACGCCGCGGGCGTTATCGCGACGGGCGACCCCGACATTCCCGTGGGTACCGCGGTGGCCGCGGCCTATTGCGCGGACGTGGCCGTCAAGGCCGCCGAGGAAGCCGTCCAGCTGCACGGTGGCATCGGCATGACCTGGGAATATCCGGTGCACCTGTACCTCAAGCGCGCCAAGGCCGATCAACTCGGTCTGGGCAGCCCCGGCTACCACCGCTCGGTCCTGGCTGAGCTGGTCGATATTCGCCTGGGTGTGGAACAGCGTTTCGCACAAAGTTGAACTTGAATCCAACGTCAAGTACGGTGCGAAGTAGTGCACCGGCACTGTCGGAATGGACGAGGAGGACCATGTTCGAGATTTCCGAGCGGGCGCAGCAATATCGCGATGAGTTGCTCGCCTTCATGGACGAGCACATCTACCCGGCCGAGGCGGTGTACGAGGCGCAGATGGCCGAATCCGGCGACCCGCACTTCCAGCCACCCATCGTGGAGGAGCTCAAGACCGAGGCCAAGCAACGGGGGCTGTGGAATCTGTTCCACCCGCACCCCGAGTGGGGTCCGGGCCTGACCAATCTCGAATACGCGCCGCTGGCCGAGATCATGGGCCGCAGTGCGCATCTCGCGCCCGAGGCCACCAACTGCGCCGCGCCCGACACCGGGAACATGGAGGTACTGACGCTGTTCGGCACGCCCGAGCACAAGGAGCAGTGGCTGCGGCCGTTGCTCGACGGTGAGATCCGTTCGGCCTTCGCCATGACCGAGCCCGCGGTCGCCAGCTCGGATGCCACCAACATCCAGCTGCGCATGACGCGTGACGGCGAAGACTATGTGCTCAATGGCCGGAAGTGGTGGACTTCCAACGCTTTGCACAAGAACTGCAAGGTGCTCATCGTGATGGGCAAGACCGATCCGAGCGCGCCGACGCATCGTCAGCAGTCCATGATGGTCGTCCCGATCGACACCCCGGGTGTGACAGTGCTCCGCAACCTGCCGGTGTTCGGCTACCAGGACCGCGAAGGCCATGCCGAGGTGAGTTTCGACAATGTGCGGGTGCCCGCGACCGCGCTGCTGGCGGGTGAGGGCGACGGGTTCATGATCAGCCAGGCCCGCCTGGGCCCGGGCCGCATCCACCACTGCATGCGTGCCATCGGTATGGCCGAGCGTGCCCTGGACCTGATGATCGACCGCGCGCAGTCGCGGGTGACTTTCGGTGAGCCGGTGGCGAATCGGGCCAATATCCAGGATTGGATCGCCGAGTCCCGCATCGAGATCGATATGGCGCGGCTGCTGACATTGAAGGCCGCGCATCTGATGGACACCGTCGGCAACAAGGCCGCCCGCACCGAGATCGCCGCGATCAAGGTCGCCGCCCCGAATGTGGCGCTGAAGGTGGTCGATCGGGCGATCCAGGTACACGGCGGCGGCGGTGTCTCCGATGACTTCCCGCTCGCCGGTATGTACGCGCACCTGCGCACCCTGCGCCTGGCCGACGGACCGGACGAAGTGCACAAGCGCTCGATCGCTCAGTGGGAACTGCGCCGCCGCGACCCGAACTGGGGCAAACGCGCCTGACCCGCACATGCGAGTCCGAACAGTACTTTCGACATCACCCACCCGAGGAGGAAACAATGGCCGAACCCTGTGTCGTCGTGGCGACCATGATCGCGAAGCCGGGTCGCGAAGACCTGGTCGAGAAGACGCTGCGCGCGGCCGCGCCTGCCGTGCATGCCGAACCGGGCTGCCTGCAGTACGCGCTGCACCGCGAGCTGAAGCAGCCCGGGCGGTTCGTCATGATCGAGAAGTGGGCGTCGAGGGAGGCGCTGCGCGAGCACGGTCAGGGTACGGCGCTGCGCGAGGTCGGCGTCGCCTTGGCCGATGCCCTGGTGGCCGCGCCCGAGGTGCGGGTCTTCGAACCGCTGCCCGCCGGCGATCCCGACAAGGGCGCACTGTGACCACCGGGAAGCGAGTGCACGCATGACGAAAACGCAGCAGGTGCGGCTGGCGCGCCGCCCGTCCGGGCTTCCCGGCACCGACACCTGGAACGTGACGACCGAGGATCTCCCCGCGCTCGGCGAAGGCGAGATCCTGGTGAAGATCGATTACATCTCCCTCGATCCGGCCATGCGCGGCTGGCTCAACGATGTCCGGTCCTACCTCCCGCCGGTCGGTCTGGGCGAGGTTATGCGCTCGCTGGACATCGCCACCGTCGTCGAATCCACGCATCCCGATTTCGCGGTCGGCGACGCGGTCAGTGGAACCTTCGGCGTCACCGAATACGCCGTCAGCGATGGCAAGGGAGTGACGAAGATCGACCTCGGCGTCGCACCCGGCCCCACCTGGCTCGGTGCGCTCGGAATGCCGGGCATGACAGCGTATTTCGGAATCCTCGAGGTCGGCAAGCTGAAAGCTGGTGAGACCGTGGTGGTCTCGGCCGCGGCGGGTGCCGTCGGCAGCGTGGTCGGGCAGATCGCCAAGGCCAACGGCGCGACCGTGATCGGGATCGCCGGCGGGGCGGAGAAGTGTCGGATCCTCACCGAGGAACTGGGTTTCGACGCGGCCGTCGACTACCGCGGCGAGGACGTGCTGCACCGGCTGCGCGAGCTCGCACCCGAAGGTATCGACATCTACTTCGACAATGTCGGCGGCGACATCCTCGACGCCGCGCTCGCCAACCTCCGGCGCGGTGCCCGCATCGTGCTGTGCGGCGCGGTCTCGGCCTACAACGACGAGAAGCTACGCCCCGGCCCGTCGCGGTACATGTCACTGCTGGTCTTCCGGGCGTCCATGACCGGCTTCGTCGTCTTCGACTACGCCGACCGCTACCCTGAAGCGGTCGCGGCCATCGCGGGCTGGATCGCCGAAGGCAAGCTGAAGAGCCGCGAACACATCGTTGCCGGTGGCGTCGCACAGTTCGGCGAAACCTTGAACATGCTGTTCAGTGGTGGCAACACCGGAAAACTGGTGCTGGCACTCTGATTCGCCGAAGGTCCGTTGAGCAACGAAGTGGCCCGCATTCACAGTGCGGGTCCCTTCGGTTCGGCGGCAGGTCGCGGGTCGAGATGGGTCCGTGCGAACGCCGGCAGGCCGCGAAGCCGCGTTCGAACTCCGCCTCGGATTCGCCCCGAGAGTATGTGAACCCGAGTTCGACTTCAGCGCCAGCTCGGGCCTTTGAGCGGGGGGTTCTCTCTGCCGCTCGATAGCGGCGACCGCGCCGCTGACAGATGCCGGGCGGATGGATGCAAGACTGTCCGGGTGACCGAATCAGAGGATCGCTCGCGCGCGGACGAGACGCGGGCTCGGCTGTTGGAGGCTGCCGTCATCGCCTTCGCCGAGCGTGGGTTCCACGGTTCGACGACCCGTGACATCACCTCGATCGCGGGGCTGAGTACCGCGGCCATCTATGTGCACCACCGCTCCAAGGAGGAACTGCTCTACCAGGTCTCGCACACCGGGCACCTGAATACCTTGGAGCGCATCCGAGACGCCATGCGTTCCTCGGAAGATCCGGTCGAGCAATTGGTGGCGGTCGTGCGGGAATTCGTCATCCATCACGCCCGCGCGCATACCGTCGCCCGGGTCATCAACTACGAGCTCAACGCGCTCAGTCCCGAGCATCAGCGGGAGATCAAGGAGATCCGGCACATCATCGACGCCGAGATCCGGCAGCTGATCGAGCGCGGTGTCTCGGCGGGCGTCTTCGACAATCCGAATCCACACCTGGCGGCGGTGGCGTTGCTGTCGCTGGGCATCGACCTGGCGCGCTGGTATCGCGAGGACGGTCCGGCCTCCCCGGAGGAGATCGGCGACTACTACGTGGATCTCGCATTGCGGATCGTCGGCGCCCGCACATAGGTTCCGCCTGATCGGACCCGGAACAGTCTTCAGTCGCCGAATGTGTCTCGTGATCGTTCGATGTAGCGGTCGGTGGACCTCCAGCCGTGCTGATGCAGCCGCTCGGCGCCGTCGAGCAGCAGGTCCGGGGCGAATTCGAACTCGAACTGTTCGTCGCAGGCCCTGGCCGACACGGGAGAGGTCGCTGCGGGTCGCGGCCTGCGCGATCTCGAGGATGTGCGGGTAGCGCTGGGCGAACTCGGCCGCCGTCTGTCGCTGTGTCTGCGGATCGCGTGGCGGCGCGTGATCGTCCTGGCTGATCGTCAAGGGGTTCCGGACCCCTCGAGGTTGATCCGGGATGCGCGGACCGTCTTGGATGAGAACCTCAGGCAATTTGCATAGTTCGCGTCGACAGGAAGCCCGCCATGAATCTCGCCGTGGTCACCACTTGGGTGTGGTTGGCACTCGAAATCGGTCTGCGGGTCCGGGATCGATTGCGCGGTACCGGCTCTACCGCCGCCGACGGCGGCACCCGCCTGACCATTGGGCTGCTGATGGCCGTCGCGATGACCACCGCCAATCTCGCGGCCATCTTCCTCCCCGCCGAGAGCCCCCTCCGTTTCCCCGGCACGAGCCTCCCGTGGCTGGTCGTCGGCACCACACTGATGTGGCTCGGCCTCGTCGTGCGTGTCTGGGCAATCACCGTCCTGGGCAAGCACTTCCGCACGACCGTGGAAGTCGACGCTGGGCAGCCCGTCATCGACCACGGCCCCTACCACTGGATCCGCCACCCCTCCTACACCGGACTCCTCGGCCTCACCTTCGGTTTCGGCCTTGCTTCCGACAACTACGTCTCCCTCCTGCTGACCACGGTCATCCCCACCTACGCCCTCCTGCGTCGGATCGCTCTCGAAGAGCGAACCCTCGTCGATACCCTCGGCTCGCCCTACGAGACCTACCGGGATTCGACCAAGCGCCTGATCCCTGGCGTCTGGTGAGCAGCCGATCCGACGGTGCGTGGTTGCCGTCCGGCAAGGTGGTGCACGACCTGACGTCAGCAATGTCCGAGTGGTTCTGGGCCCGGCGGCCAGCGAGCGGAGATTCAGTGCGAGTGCGCGTTCGGATCTCGTAGATCGAGTCGGCCTGCTTGCTGATGATCCGTTCCAGGTCGGCATCGCCGGCCGCTCGCAGCAGCTTGTCGGCATCGGTGTCATCGAGCGACCAGTTCGGTGGAACACGCACGCGCGCACCGTCATCGATGCCGAGTTCAATGAGCTGCGCGCGCCGCGCCGGTTTGGTGCTCCGCGGGCGGCTGCACGAGCTTCAGGCGCGCTGAGCCGCCTGCTGCGAAACATAGGATCCAATGATCGCAGGCGATTCGAACAGCTCCGCCCGAATCTCCGTATCCGGGATGCTGATCTGGAATCGCTTCTCGAGGAATCGCACCAGTCTTGCCAGGCTTATCGAGTCCAGCAGGCCGCCCACGAGCAGCGGTGTCTCACGATCGACCGGCGCTCCTCCGGTTTCGGCCACCATTGCTGAGATATATTCGATTATCGGTCGTTCGATATCGTCGTTCACTCGAGTTCTCCCTTACGCAGCAAGGCTTCCGGACACTTCACCGAAACACGAAATGATAATCGAAAACATGGGAGGACGGTTTGAGTGACACCCGCCCACTGGGCGAACGGGAACAAATGCTGAACTTTCTGCACGCTCGTGGCGGGCTGATCGCGAGTCAGGTGCTGCACGTGCGCGGCCGCCTCGATCCGGCGCTGGTGAAGAGCGCGCTCGCCTGGCTACAGTCCCGGCACGCCATCCTTCGCACTCATATCCGCTACGGCAAGCTCGTCTGGCGGCGCGTACCGCCTTTCGCCTACCGCCAGTCATGGTTCGACACCGAGGGCACCACAGAGATCCCGTTGGAGGTGCTCGACGACACCGACCCCGACGCTTGGCGCAAGGTTCTCGCCGCCGGCCTCCGCACGCCGATCCCGAAGGGCAACCATCCGCGCCTGCGGGTGACACTGGTGCGGCAGTTGCCCGACGCCGAGCAGAACCACATCGTCATCTGCGCGGATCACTCGACACTCGACGCCCAGTCCGCCAATATGCTCGCTCGCCAGCTGCTCGAATTCCTTGCCGACCCAACCATGGTCCAGCTGAAACCGCCGCTCGACACCGCCCTGCCCCCGTCGGTCGAGGCCGGCCTGCCCGACGAGTCCGACGGTGACACGGCGACCACCTATCTGCCTGCCATTCGGCTACCCAAGCAAAAAGTACCCGACCGGAGGAAAGAGTCGCGCGTGCTGGAACGTCGTCTCGGGCCCCTCACCAGGGAAACGCTCGAGGATGCCGTCAAAGCCAACAGAACAACGATGCACGGTGCGATAACGGCAGCCTTCCTGCTGACCATGCGAGAACGGTACGGGCTCGAAACCTTGACCGTGTTGAACACGGTCGACCTTCGTCGCCTCGGTGAACTCACGCTGCCGCCCGAGACCTTCGGTTGCTACGTCGACATTCTGCGTACCAAGCACTCGGTAACCGACGACTTCTGGTCAACCGCCCGTGACGCCTCGTTCCGGCTGATCGCCACGTTGGCCAAGTACCGGGATTCCGCCTCGATCATGAAGCTTCCCGAACGGGAGATGTATCGACACGAAGTTCTGCCCATGATCCAGAACAACCGGCGCATCGACGGTCTTGCCGTTACCACCGCAGGAGCGTGCGGTCTTCAGGCGAGCTACGGCCCCTACACGCTCGAGGACGTCACCCGGGCCGTTTCGCTCGACATGTTCGGCCCGTCCCTGTTCGTGATCGCCAACGAGCGGCTCGGCGGCCTCGACCTCAGTGTGGGGTACTCGGCGATCGCGCTGAGCGATGACGAGGTGCGCTGGCTCACCGACAATGCGGTGGCGCGGCTCGAAAGTGCTGGATAAGAACGCGGTGCCTAGCCGGGGGGCCGGTTCCGGCTGCTGCCGGCGTCGGCCTAGCCGCCGGTGAGCGTGGCGGGCATGGTGCGGTAGGCGTGCAGATTCGCCAGGCGGCGCGGGGTCGGCGGGCCGTTCAAGCGCAGATCCGGGTATCGCTCGAAGAGCGATCGCAGCGCGATGACGCCTTCCAAACGAGCCAGCCGATATCCCAGGCAGCCGTGCACCCCGCCGCTGAACGCGAGGTGATCGGCGGCGTTGAACCTGGTCACATCGAATCGTTCGGGATCGGAGAAGACACCGGGGTCGTAGTTTGCTCCGGTCAGCGATAGAAGGACCAGGGAACCGCTCTTGATGCGCTGGTCGCCTACGTCGACGTCACAGTTGGCTACCCGGCAGGTCGTCCGTACGGGACCGTCGTAGCGCAGGATTTCCTCGATCGCGCTCGGCCACAGCTCGGGTTGGGCCGTCAGCAGTTCCAGCTGGTCTGGATGGCTGGTCAGCAGGGCGATTCCGTTGCCGAGCAGATTCACCGTTGTCAAGAACCCGGCGTCCAGCAGCAGTGCCGCGTTGGCCATCTGCTCGCGGCGGTTGAGCTCACCACTTGTCACCAGAACGGTCAGCAGGTCAGTGCCCGGTTCGGCGGTGATCTCGTCGATTCGCTGGTGGAAGTACTGCTTGACCTCGGCCAGCTCTTCGATGGCATGGCGATACGCGGTCCAGGTCAGGGCGCGGTCGACCAGTGGCGCACTGTTGTACCCCCACTTCAGCATGGTCGAATGCATGTCGGCGGGGAGCCCGAGAATCTCGGCGATGATCGCGACGGGTACTTGTGCGGCGAAGTCCTCGATCAGATCCGGTTGCGGTTTCGATTCCAGGCATTCGAGGAGTTCATCGGTCACTTCGACGGCGCGCTTCTCCAATTTGGTGATCGCCTTCGGGCTGAATGCGTGCCCGACCAGACGTCGGTACCGGTCGTGTTCCGGTGGATCCGTCACCAGCATGGAGGGCGGTTCGGTGAGGTTCGGGAGTTCGCGGTCCGTCTTGGCCAGCGCCCAGCGGACCGGCTTCGGGACGGCTGGGCGGTTGGGTGCGACCGCGCCGAAGCGGTTGTCTCGCAGGATGCGACGGCACAGTTCGTGATCCGCGGTGACGTACACTCCCGACAGCTTGGTCAGACGGCCCCGCTGCCGGACCTGCTCGATGGCCGACGACGCGCCGAGCGAGCCGTCCTGGCCGAAGATGATCTGCGTGAGCAGACCTCGACGCGCGAACGACCGCAGATAGAACCTGTCCACGCCGTGTAACAACAGCCACCGAATCCACGCCTCCACCATGGTCTCACCTCCCACCCCGCCCCGCAGGTGGGCGGCTCGGTCGACGATGAAGGGCCGTTCAGCCACTGTACCCGTGAAGGCAGGCGGTGCAAATATCGTTACATTGACCCTCACCTGAAAAAACAGTGGTCACGGGGCGTTTGCGGTGTCAAATTTTGACTGACGACGGTGGCGGCAACGCTCGGGGGAGTCCAGTCGGTAACGTGCAAGCAGCGGGCCGGTTCACGAACAGTCCGGACGCCTTCAGTGCCAGCCGATTCGACCGCATCAGATCGATCGGGCAGGGAGATGATCTCACGCAGGTCGCGGATCGTACTGGTCCTCACACCCGCGATACCTACCTGGCCGCGAACCGAACAACGATCGCCGCGATCGTGCTCTGGCTCCGATGACTGACAGAACAGCGAGTCGATGGTGTGGTTACGTGCGCGGGACCGCGGCGGCCAGCCGCTGGGTCAGGATCTGGCGGGCATCGACAAGGGACGGCCCGTACCAGGTGAGGCTGCGCCCGGAGACCAGGGCGACGGGAATGCCGGGGGAACATCTCGGGGCCGTCGTTCTCGGTGAACGGGTACGGTTCGTCCGGCAGCACAGCGAGTTCCACTCCGGTGGTGAGTTCGTCCGGTGACACCGTCGGGTACCGTTGCGGCCGGTCGGCGTGGACCAGCCGCAGTCCGAGCAGGCGGGCGATATCGCCGGTGAAGGTGGACCGACCGACGACCATCCAGGGATCACGCCAGATCGGTACGACCGCCGCGCGGGTCACTTCCGGTGGGGGTGCTGCCCACTGGCGGGCGGCGCGGACCAGCCAGTCCGGTGTCTCACCATCGAGCGGGACGGTGAAGAGCCGGTCCATCGCGGCCAGCGCCTCGTCGAGGGTGCGAATCCTGGTGACCCACACCGGGATTCCGGCTGACCGTAGGCGTTCCACATCGATGCGGCGGTTCTCCTCTTCGTTGCACACCACCAGATCCGGTGCGAGCGTGGCGATCCGGCGCACGTTCGGGTTCTTGGTGCCCCGGACTCGTTCGACATCCAGTTCGGCTGGATGGGTGCACCAGTCGGTCGCGGCGATCAGCAGGCCGGGGCGGGTGACCGCGATGGCTTCGGTCAGCGATGGGACCAGCGAGATCACGCGGCGTACCGGACCGGAGAGGGGGACGGTCGCGCCGAGGTCGTCGAGCAGGTCCATACCCGGACACGTTATCGACCGGATGTGATCACCGGGCCGACGACATCAAGAGCCCGGACAGGACGCACACACCCAGTAGCGGATCGCCCGCTCGACAAAACCGGGCATATGCGACGCCCGTTCCCGGGCGTATCGTCGAATTTGTGAGCAGTAGCGCCGCACCGGCGGCCGGCGTGGAGGGCTCGGGCCTGTGGACCCGGGCTTTCGCGGCGCTGTACGACCCGCTGCTGTGGCTGGGCGAGAAGGCGGGTATGGGCGCTCGTCGGCGAGATTTGCTCAGCCGGGCGCGGGGGCGGACTGTCGAACTCGGCAGCGGTACCGGCCTCAACCTGGGTTATTACCCGGACGGTCTCGACGAGCTGATCTTGACCGAACCGGAGGCCGCGATGCGTACCCGGTTGACGCGAAGGCTACGTAGCAGCCGACATCGCGCACGTGTGCTCGACGCACCGGCGGAGCAATTGCCGTTCGCGGACGGAACCGTGGATACGGTCGTCTCGACGCTCGTGTTGTGCACTGTCGACGACCCTGATCCGGTGTTGCGGGAGATCGGGCGCGTATTGCGTCCCGGCGGCCGGCTGCTGTTTCTCGAACACGTCCGCTCCGCGTCGCCGCGACTTTCCCGGTGGCAAGATCGCCTCGCCGGACCGTGGCGCCGGTTCGCGGAGGGCTGCCATTGCAACCGCGACACCCTCGAGCTGATCCGGACGTCGGGGCTGAATCTCGAAGACGTGCAAGAAATGTCGTGGCGTGGAATGCCCCCGATCGTTCGACCGCTGATCACCGGCGTGGCCGTGAAGCGCGATATCTGATCCGCACCATCGACGACGTGCGCGTCGAGCGGCCTCTAACGGCAGCTCCGGATTACCGGTCAGCGACCGGTGGGAATCGCTTGGCACGGTGAGTGATACGGCAGGCGGGGTAGGTGCGCGGCCCACACTTCCGGCGTGAGTACCCCCCGGGCAGCATCGCAGATGCGGTGTCGTGCTTCGTTGTCGTCGAGATCCCAGATACTCATCGTCCCGCTGTTGACGCCGATCAGCCGGTTGGACGAGGGGTCGAAGCTTATGTTCCAGCTGGAGGTGCCGGGCATGGTGATGCTTTGACCGATGGGCCGCGGGTGGGAGCGGTCGTGCAGGTCCCAGAGCCGCACGGTGGAGTCGGCGTCGGAGGTGGCCATGAGGGTGCCGTCGGCGTTGAAGTCGACGGATTGCACGTTGAGGGGCCCGACGGTGATCGGATCGCCGAGCTGCCGGGCGTGTCCGAGCAGGCTGATATCCCAGACGAGCACCGTGTTCCCGGCCGGGATGGCCATCGTGTGACCGTCTGCGGTAGTCGCGAACCAGGAATACGGTCGGTCGGGTTCGCTCGGGATGCGCTGGACCTCGCGAGCTTCGCCGCGGCGTGAGACATCCCAGATCCGGAGCACCGACTGCGGCGCTCCCGTGGTCGTCGCATCGAGTCCGATCGTCACCATGGTGTGGCCGACCATCCCACCCACCCGTTGTCCGCGATCGCCTGATTCGGTGCCGTACACGGCCGACGCGGTGGCGACAGGGTGCGCCGGGTCCGACAGATCCCACAACCGCACCGTGAATCCGTGCAGAAATTCCAGCAGGAACCGGTTCTCGACGTCGAATCCGCCCGCTATGGCGTCCGGGAAGTCGTACAGCGGCCGAACGTGCGACGGGTCGCTGATATCGAGCAGCTTCAGCCCCCCGTTCGGGCCGACCGGGCCGACCGCCAGGCGTCCGCTGGAGCTGATCGCCGGAAAGTTCGTTTTGGCGCCCGGCATCGGCCCGGGGCCGAGATCGGCGAGCAGCCGGACCGATCGCCGGTCGTGGATATCCCAGAGTTCGAGCCGGCCGTTCCGCACGCTGGTCAGCATGGTGCCGGCCGAACTGGGTGCCGCCAGGTCGGCGGACCAGCCGATGCGGCCGCCGACGATCGCCGGCGGCAGTGACCACAGGCGAAGCCCGCCGAGGGCGCCACCGACGGCAACGGTGTGCCCGCCGGACCCGAACGCGAGCGTGACCGGGCTGTCGACGCAGATCTGCCCCAGGTTCGTTTCCGGGCAGGACGGCGAGGGCGCGGTCAGCGGCTCCCCGATGCGGGTCGGATGGGCAGGGTCGTGCACGGACCACAGCGTGACCTTGTTCCGGTCACCTGCCGCCAGCACGGTGCCGTCGGCGTCGAATGCGAGCGAACGCAGCTCGGATTTGGCGGCGACGACCAGCGGCGGGCCGATCGGTAGGGGTCCGGCGGGGTCGGCGATGTTCCACAGCCCGACGGTGGCGTCGACGTCGCCGGTCGCCTGGTCGGCGTCGTCGCCGCTGCCGAGCGCGAGAGTCGTGCCGTCTGGGCTGAGTGCCGCCGATTGAATTCCGTTGCCGGGCACAGTGATCGGTGCCCCAGTGCGGTGGGGTGCGCTGCCTGTGGTCCAGATCTCGACCGAGTGCGGGCCCGCGACGACCAGGTTGCCGGTCGGGGTGTACGCGATCGACACGACCCTGCCGGTGCCGGGCCGCAGCTCGCCGCCTGTTACCGGTGCGGCGGGATTGTCGATGCGCCACACCTGCACTCGCGTGCTGTCGGTTGTGGCCAGCGTGTGCCCGGGGCCGAACACGACGCCGGTAGCGGCGTCGCTCAGGTGCGTCTGTAATGCAGGCGCGGCGGGATCGGTGACGTCCCACAGTCGGGCGCCGTCCCCGCAGGCCGCCGCGAGCAACCGGCCATCGGAGCTGAAAGTCGTTCCGGTGACCGGCTTTCCGCAGGTAATGGGCGGCCCGGCCGGACCGGGCGTGCCGCTGACATTCCACAGCCGGATCGTTCCGTCGGCACCTGCGGACGCGAGAAGCTGTCCGTCCGGTCGGTACGCCACCTGATGCACGGCACCTGCAGGTCCGGTCAGCGGATCACCCAACGGCAGGTTCTGGGTGCGGAGCAAGCGGGAGCGAATATCGGGATCGCCTGGTCGCAGCTGGTCGGCGACGAGCTCCAACTGGGCGGACAGGGAGGGATCGGCGCCGCGGATGCTGTCGGCCTCGGCCAGGATCTGAACCAGGTCCGCGTTGTTGTTGGCCTGTTCGGAGATCCTGGTCTGCGCGTAGGCGGCGATGCCGAGGACCAGCACGACCACGCCGAGCACGGCCAGGGCGGCCCGGGTCGCGAGCACCAGTCGTCGATGGCGCAGGTGCGCGTGCTGTGCCGCCGTGAGGAATTCGCCGACAGCCCCGGCAGTCGCACCGCCCGCTCGCCTCGCTGCTTCGAGTCGCGCTCCTCGGTACAGCAGCGCGGAATCCCGTTCGGACCCGACCCATTCGGCTGCATCCAGTGCGACCCGTTGGCGTACCAGCAGATCGACTCGGCCCGCGTCGATCCACGCACGCAGGCGCGGCCACGCCTGCAACACGATTTCGTGGGTGAACCAGACGATTTCGCCGGTCACGCCACTCTCGGCCTCGATGGAGTCGGCGGTGATCAGCCGGGCGTCGATGAGGCGGGCCAGGGCGGTCTGCGCGGCGCCGGGGTCCGCGGCTCGGGCGACCACTTGTGCGCGAGGCACTCGCCGCCGGGTGTCCGGACCGTCCGATCCCACGGCGACCAGTGCCAAGAGCACTTCTTCGGCCGCATTCTGCTCGGCGGGGGTCAGGTCCTGCCACGCCTGCTCCGCGGTGGTGGTGACCGATCCGGCTACGCCGCCGACCTTCCGGTAGCCGGCCACGGTCAGCCGCGCATTCGCCCGGCACGCCCACGTAGCGGCCATGACGTGCGACAGCAGCGGAAGGCTGCCCGGGTCGTAGGAACGTTCGTGCTCGCCGCCCAGGCCGCACAGTTCGGTGATGACGAGTTCGGCCAGGCCGGTTTCGAGATTCAGTCCGACCGCGCGGGCCGGGCCGGTGACGGCTTCGGTGAGTTCCTCGATGCGCATGGGGCCGAGGGCATAGCAGCGGGCGTTGATGGCGTCTGCGAGCGTCGGGTATCCGAGACACTGTGGAATGAAGTCGGCGCGCACCGCGACCACGACCACAGTGCGGGTGGTCCGGTTCGGGTCGGCGAGCTCGAGCAAGTGGTCCAGGAACTTCCGCCGCTCGGGTTCGCCGGCGCAGAGGGTGAACGTTTCCTCGAATTGGTCGACCACCACCAGCTCCGGTGCGGCCACGTCGCCGGATCCGATCAGTTCGGACAGTGTTTCGGCCGGTCGCGCGCCGGGCGTCATGGTGGCAACGGTCCAGCCTCCCAGTGCGGGGATCAGGCCGGCGTGCAGCAGGGATGACTTTCCGGCGCCCGAAGCGCCCATGACGACGATCAGGCCGGGCTCCTGGACCGTCGCGGCACCACGGACCAAAGCCGTCAATTCGGTTGTGGCCCGGGCCCGGCCGAAGAACCACTCGCTGTCCCGGTCCCGATAGGCACCCAATCCGGGGTAGGGGCAGGTGGCCTCCGATTCGGGGTCCCAGTCGTGCGCGGTCTGCCAGATCTTCCGCCACACAGTCAGTTGCGCCAGTTCGGGATCCAGCGGGCGGCTCGCGCGCTGGGCCTTCTCGACCAATGCGATCACCACCGGCGCCAGCGCCTCGAAGTTCGATGGCATCGTCTTGGCTTTGCGCCAATCGCTGATGCGCTGCAGGGAGATCGGACCGCCGCCCGCGGCCGATGACCGCGCGGACGCCGCGGTCGCGATCGAACCGAGGGTGGGTTTGCCGGCGGCCTCGAACAGCGCATTCAATCGGTCGGCGAAGACTCGTCGCGGTGACGGGTTCGATCGCTGCACCACGGGCGCGTCCACACTGCTCGACACGTGATCATGATGTCGGGATGTCGGGGATTCCCCAAATCTGTAGGCGCCGGGCTGCGCGGCGCACGGTCACGTGGGTTCACTCCGCCCTCGTGCACTGCTGACGATTGCGATCGGTGCCCTCGGCCGACTTACGCACACGATCGCTGCGCTGGTCCGATGCGTCGACGTCAGATGTCGCGCTGAGACTATGGGTTCGGTGATCTGCCGACGAGATCGTATTCGGTTGAGCGATAATGAAGATCGCCGGCACGATTTTGCCGCTGTTCGATCTCACCTCGGGCAAGTCTTGTCCGGTCTCTCGAAACCAACGGAAATTCCGGAAACGCAATTGCTTCGTGCTCGATGAGAATTCTCGACGCTGTCGGCACGGTGCTTTGCGGAGTGATCTCAACTATCGCAGAGATCGGCCGGACTGTCACGAGGGACGCTGCCACCGCCTGCAGACCGCCTGGTGGGGGGGCGTTTCTGAAGTTTCGGGTCCCGAAACTCGGGAGCTACGAATCGTGAATACCGGGCGTGTCGGGTGCTGGAAGATTCGGGTCCGGAAAACTCCGAATACCCTTCGTGCTGCCCGCTTCTCGATGAGTGGGCAATGTGCCGAAATTACCTCCGCGTACTTTCTGACAAAGATCGTTTACGTGCGAAGCTTACGCACGGGCCTTCTTTGCGGAGGGCTTGCTTCATATAAATCAGAGGGGCTCGAAGAATGGCATCACATCGACGGCGAAGGGTTTTCGCCGCGGCCGTGGCGCTGGGCATCGCACTGACCGGACCGGCGTTGTCGCCGAGTCTGGTGGGCGCGACACCGGCGACCACAACCACCACGACCACCACCACCACAACAACGACGGCACCAACGCACAGCACGACGACCGCGCCGGCGCCGACGACCACGGCACCACCCAAGACCACGGCACCGGCGAAGACCACGACACCGGTCCCGACGACGACCGCGGCGCAAACTGTTGCGCCACTTGCCGCTACGGCCACCACCACGGCGGCGCCGACGACGGCAGCACCCGCCACGACCACGGCAACGGCGGTCTACCCGTCGACAGCGGATGGTCAGATGGCCTGGCAGAACCTCAGCCCGGCCGTTCCCCGGCAGGCGCTCGACGGTCCGATCACCAAGGTCTACTTGGTGTTCTGGGGCAGTCAGTGGGGCACTCAGACGACCGACGCCAACGGAAACGTCGCCTTCTCCGGCGACAAATACGGCGCGGCCGGGTTGGCGCAGCAGTTCTTCAAAGGCCTGGGTACCGGCGGTGAGACCTGGTCGGCATCGGTGACGCAGTACTGCTCGCCGTCGACCCTGCACCCCGGGGACACCAAATGCCCTCTCGGGACAGCGATGGACCAGTTCATCCCCTATCCCGCCGGCGGTGTCCTCGCCGCAGGTGGGGTCTGGTACGACTCCGCGAGCCCCGCACCACTCACACCGACGCTGACGGACGTCGGCATGGAAGCGGCCAAGGCCGCCAAGCAGGCGTGGGGACACACGACCGACGCCTCGAACGCGAACTCCTACTACGTGGTCTTCACACCGACCGGTGTCAACCCGGACAAGGAGAACCCGCCGGTCGACGACCCCAACAATCCTCCCAGCGGGTGCGCCGAGCACACGTGGCTTCCTACCCAGCAAACCGGCATCGGCGCGGTCGCCTACGCCCTGCAGCCGTACACGATGGACATGGCCGACTTCACCAGCGGGCCGAACAACGGTCCGTGGTGTTCCATCTACGCGCTGCACGGCAAGCCCGCCGGCATCCTGGACGGTTTCTCGGCGGCACTCGGCCACGAATGGGCCGAGGCGATGACCGACCCGTACCCCAACCAGCTGCCGGTCGTCCTCACCTGGGAGGGTGGCTGGTACCACGGCAACGATCCGCTGAACACCGGGGAGAACGGCGACCTCTGCTACCCCGACATCCACACGCCACGGGGACCATATCTTCGGGATATCACCTTCGGCACCGGCACTTTCACCGAACAAGCACTGTGGTCGAACTATGACGGCACCTGCGTGTTCACCGACCCGATCAACACCGCACCCGCCACACCGACCGGCGTAACCCTGTCTGCCACACCGGCCACCGGAACGGTCACGCTGAATGCCACCGGCACCGACACCAACACCCATACCGTCATCTACAAGGTCGACGGTAACCAGGTCGGCACCTCCACCGCGTCGGGCTTCCCGTACAGCCTGGACACGACGACGTTGGCCGACGGGCAGCACACGGTCACCGCGATCGGCGTGAACGGTTACAACGCGGCCGGAAACGAGTCCGCGCCGGTAACTTTCACCGTCTACAACAAACCGGTGTACGAGCTGTCCACCGATAAGAGCTCGATCATGCGCTGGAACGGCCTCGGCAACGGACCCGCCGCATGGACGAAGATCGGCGGACCCGCGACCCAGATCTACGACTGCGGTTTCGGTCTCGTCGCGCTCAATACCGACGGCACCGCGTCCACCTACAACAAGTCGACCGGCACGTGGACCGACATCGGCGGTAACTCCGCCGAACTGGGCGTCACCGACTCCCACGTCTACGCACTGTCGGCCGACAAACAGCAGGTGTCGATGTGGAGCGGCACCGGCACCACCTGGACCCGGATCGGCGGCCCGGCAGCACACATCATGGCCGGCGGCGCGGGCATGTTCGCGGTCGACCCGGTTACCGGCTACCTGTCGGTCTACTACGCCAGTAACAACACCTGGATGGTGATCGCCGGCCAGAATGTCGCTTTCGCGATCGATGAAAGCCACATCTACAAGGTCGGCTCCAACGGGTATCTCGCGGTGTGGTCGACCGGCCAACCGTGGAACAACGGCACCGGCGGGAACTGGACCGTGGTCGCCACCAACGCGACGAACGCCTGGGGCGGCTTGCGGGGGATCGTCTATTCGACCTCGACGTCGAATTCCGCGTACCTGTTCAACGAGAACAACAACAGTTCCACCGCGATCGGACCGGTCGCGGCGAGCTACACCAGTAACCCGTACCGCATCTACAGCGTGGGCTCGGACGGCACGGTGTCGCAGTGGAACGGCCAGCCATGGGGCGGAGGTAGCGCGCCCGCGCCGTGGAACCCGATCAGCGGTCCGGCCGCCACCATCGTGACCGGCTCCTGACCCGACGCTGAACCGCTGAAGCCCGTTGTCCGCAACGGGCTTCAGTCGTTCCGGGGCTCGGGCCCATCGGCGGGTGCGGTCGGCACGCACAGGACGACCACCGGTGGGACCCGCAGAGTGTCGGAGGAACGGCGCATCCGCTGTTTTGCCGGGCAATCTAGCGGATGATTTGCCGACGTGCCCGGATCGTTATCTTCGGCCGAACTGGGCAGATGTCCAAAATTGGTGTCGAACTCGGCGGTAACTTTGTGAAACGACGACACTTCTGACATGTGTCCACCTATGGTGAGCGCGCTTGCCACAGACGAGATCACGGGAGACCGCAGCAGTACGCATCAGAACAAATGCCTAGGGCAAATTTTCCGAAACTCTCGGTCGAAGCCTCCGCTGAAACCCTGAGCTCCACGCAATCGCCGTCGTCTGTGATTCGGCGTTCGAATGTTGTTGATGATCGCTGGATTTCCCCGTCCGGATGGCAGCGCTCAGAAGAAATCAGTAGAAGGAAAAATGCATCAATCCTCGATGGTTGCCGGTTTCGCGGCGTCAGCGTTGCTCGTGACCGGTGAGGCTGTCTCGGGATAGGTGGCGCCGCGGGGGAGTGGGGCGATGTGCGTTCCGTCCCGCTGCCCGCGATCGAATTCCGAACGAGCGCCGAATTCTCTTCTCCAGGAAAAACAATGACGAATCGACATGTCGCCCGCATCCTTGCCGCGACCACCACGGCCGCGAGCGCTCTGGCGCTGTTCGGCACCGGCGTCGCGGACGCGAACCCCGGGAGCATCACGTGGTCCTCCGGCTCCTCGCAGTACACCCGGACCATCAGCAACGTGTCCCCGGCCGAGGGCGACACGATCACCGTGTCGACCCAGTTCGCCCGCACCAGCATCGTCGACGAGTACATCTACAACATCAAGGACCGGCATCCGGCCTGCATCACCTACGTACCCGGTTCGGCCACCATGGGTGGCAGCGCGGTGTCGAATCCCGAAGTAGTCGCCGACGAGGGCAACGGCGGCGGCTACGTGCGAGTGACGTTCGGCGCCACCTCCTGGCCGGTCCAGAACCGGCTGGGCGCCCACAGCTCCCCGACCTTCAGTGTGCAGTACAAGGTCGGTCACGGCTGTGCCCGCGGCGTCGCCCTGACCACCGGCATGGATTACGGCGGGTCGCTCGGCTCGGGGTTGTTCGACACTGAGGGCCCGTCGATCACGGTGGGCAAGAACGCCACGACCACGACCCTGGCCCCGGTCTCGGGCGCCCGCGCGGGCCAGCCGGTCACGTTGACCGCCACGGTGACCGGTGGCTCGGCCGGTGACACGATCGGTTTCTACGACGGTGGCACCCAGATCGGTACCGGCACCCTGGACGCTACCGGTACCGCGACCTACCAGTGGACGCCGACGGTGAGCGGCAACCGCACCCTGACCGCGCAATATCCGGGCACCGCGTACGCCAACGCATCGCAGTCCGCACCGCAGACCGTGAACGTCGCCGCGGCTGATGTCGCCTCCACCATCGCTCTCAACCCGGTGACGGGCGCGAAGGTGGGCACCGCGACCACGCTCACAGCCAAGGTGACACCCGCCGCGGCCGGTGGCACGGTCCAGTTCGCCGATGGCACAACCGTTCTCGGTACCGGGCAGGTCGATGCCACGGGTACTGCCACCTATCAGTGGACTCCCGCGGCTGCCGGGGCGCATACGCTGACCGCGACGTTCTCGGGCCGTGACGGTGTCACGGGATCCAGTACCACCGGGCAGGTGTCGGTCGCCGCGGCTGATGTGGCCTCGACCACCACTCTCGCTCCCGTGACCGGTGCGAAGGTCGGCACCGCGACTACCCTGACCGCGAAGGTGACCCCGGCGGCCGCCGGCGGTACCGTCCAGTTCGCTGACGGCGCTACGGTTCTCGGTACCGGTCAGGTCGACGCGACGGGTACTGCCACCTATCAGTGGACTCCCGCAGCGTCCGGCCCGCACACGGTGACCGCGACGTTCTCCGGGCGGGACGGTGTCACCGGGTCCAACACCACCGGGCAGGTGTCGGTCGCCGCGGCTGATGTCGCCTCGACCACCACTCTCAACCCGGTGGCGGGTGCGAAGGTCGGCACCGCAACCACGCTGACGGCCACGGTCACTCCCGCGGCGGCCGGTGGCACGGTCCAGTTCGCCGACGGCACAACCGTTCTCGGTACCGGGCAGGTCGATGCGATAGGAACTGCCACCTACCAGTGGACTCCCTCGGCGTCCGGGGCGCACACGCTGACCGCGACGTTCTCCGGGCGTGACGGTGTCACGGGATCCAACACCACCGCACAGGTGTCGGTCGTGGCGGCTGATGTCGCCTCCACCATCACCCTCAACACGGTGACGGGCGCGAAGGTCGGCACCGCGACAACTCTGACCGCGACGGTCACGCCTGCCGCGGCCGGTGGCACGGTCGAGTTCGCTGACGGCGCTACCGTGCTGGGGACCGGGCAGGTCGACACGACCGGCACCGCGACTTACCAGTGGACTCCTGCCGCTGCCGGGGCGCACGCGCTCACCGCGACGTTCTCTGGGCGTGACGGTGTCACCGGATCCAACACCACCGCACAGGTATCGGTCGCGGCGGCTGATGTCGCCTCCACCACCACCCTCAACCCGGTGACCGGCGCGAAGGTGGGCACCGCCACCACCCTCACGGCCACGGTCACACCTGCCGCTGCCGGTGGCACGGTCCAGTTCGCCGATGGCACAACCGTTCTCGGTACCGGGCAGGTCGATGCCACGGGTACCGCCACCTATCAGTGGACTCCCGCGGCTGCCGGGGCCCACACGCTGACCGCGACCTTCTCCGGACGGGACGGTGTCACGGGATCCAATGCTACCGGGCAGGTGTCGGTCGCTGCGGCTGATGTCGCCTCGACCACCACCCTCAACCCGGTGACGGGCGCGAAGGTGGGCACCGCGACCACCCTCACCGCCACGGTCACTCCCGCCGCAGCCGGTGGCACGGTCGAGTTCGCCGACGGCACAACCGTATTGGGGACCGGTCAGGTCGATGCGACGGGTACCGCCACCTACCAGTGGACCCCCGGGGCGTCCGGCGCGCATACGCTGACCGCGACCTTCTCCGGACGGGACGGCGTCACGGGGTCCAACACCACCGCACAGGTGTCGGTCGCGCCGGCCGATGTCGCTTCCACCACCACCCTCAACCCGGTCACCGGAGCCGCCGTCGGTACGGCGATCCCCCTGACGGTGACGGTCGACCCCGCCGCGGCCGGCGGCACCGTCACCTTCAAAGACGGTGGCACCGTCATCGGCACCGCCGCCCAGGTCGGCGCCGACGGCACCGCCACCGTCATGTGGACCCCCGCCACCCCCGGCGCGCACACCCTCACCGCCGACTACTCCGGGAACGGCACCGTCAGCGCGTCCACCACCAACGTCACCGTCACCGTCGCGGCAGCCACCACGACGACACCGGTGACCACGACCGTTCCGGTCACCACCACGGTTCCGGCGACCACCACCGCCGCCCCCAGTGGCGGGTTCGGCAGCAGCAACAGCGACATCCTGGCGGGTCTGTCGGCCGCATTCGGCCCACGCTGATCGTCGAATCCGGCATCGAGAGGTCGAACGTTCACGGACGGCAGCGGATCAATCTGAAACATCAATATTTCCAATGCGTCTTACCTGACGCGTCAAACAAGCTATAACAAGTTCTAATCTATGACTCATTAGGAGCTTTCAGTGAGTGGAACAGAAGCTGAAACCCCAGGTAACGGCGGTATCAACACCTTCGGACGCCGCGGATTCCTTGCTGCAACAGGTGTCATTCTCGGGTCGGCTGTGCTGGCCAAGAAGGCGTCGCCCGCCAACGCGCTACCGGTCGGGACGATCACCGACGGTGCGCAGCTGCCGATCCTCGTGATCGGCTCCGGCTACGGTGGCGCGGTCGCCGCGCTGCGGTTGGCGCAGGCCGGGCAGAGCGTCGCCATCGTCGAGATGGGCATGTCGTGGAGCCAGCCGGCTCCCGACGGCAAAATCTTCTGCAACATGCTGAGCCCGGACGGCCGCTCCTACTGGTTGCGCACCCAGACCGCTCAGCCGGTCAGCTACTTCCTCGGCGCCGCGTTCGACAAGACGATCCCCAAGTACACCGGTGTGCTGGATGCCGAGCAGTTCAGCCAGATCCGGGTCTACCAGGGGCGTGGTGTCGGTGGTGGCTCGCTGGTCAACGGCGGCATGGCCGTAACCCCGCAGCAGCAATACTTTCCGAGCATCCTGCCGTCGGTGGACCCGGCCGAGATGTACGCCACGTATTACCCACGGGCCAATGCCGGTTTGAAGGTCAACAACATCGACCAGGCCTGGTTCGAGACCGCGGACTGCTACCAGTTCGCGCGGGTCGGTCGCGAGACCGCCCAGGCCTCAGGCTTCAACACCCCGTTCGTGCCGAACGTGTACGACTTCAATTACATGAAGCAGGAAGACATCACGACGCCCGGTTTCGGCAGCATCGGCGGCGGCAGCGCGGTGCCGCGTTCCGCGCTGAACTCCGAGGTCATCTACGGCAACAACTACGGTAAGCAGTCGCTGGACAAGACTTATCTGGCGGCCGCGGTCGCGACCGGCAAGGTCAGCATCACCCCGCAACACGTGGTCACCAAGGTGACCCCCGCGGCGGGCACCGGCTACGCGGTGACCATGAACCAGATCGACACCAGCGGCAACACCATTGCCACCAAAACCGTGACGGCGCAGAAGGTCTTCTTCGCGGCGGGCAGTGTCGGCACCAGCAAGCTACTGGTCACCCAGAAGGCAACCGGCGCGTTGCCGAACCTGCCCACCTCGATCGGCACCGGCTGGGGCAACAACGGCAACGTGATGGTGGCCCGGGCGAACCAGCCCGCATTGCCCACCGGCAGCCTGCAGTCCTGCATTCCGGTCATGGGGATCGACAACTGGTCCAGTGTCGGTGGCCGGGCTTTCGCCGAGATCTCGCCGTTCCCGACGGGTATCGAGACCTTCGCCAGCTTGTACCTGGCGATCACCGAGAACCCCAACCGCGGGACCTTCTCCTACAACTCGTCCACCGGTGGTGTGGACCTGAACTGGCAGCAGGCGTGGAACCAGGTGAGCATCGATGCGGCCAGCCGCATCTTCGACCCGATCAACGTCAAGCAGGGCACCATTTACCGGACCGACCTCTTCGGTTTCTTCAAGACCTGGGGTGACGACTTCGCGTACCACCCGCTGGGTGGTTGCGTGCTCAATCAGTCCACGGACAATTACGGTCGCCTGCAGTCGTATCCGGGTCTGTACGTGATCGACGGTTCGCTGATCCCGGGCTGTACCACGGTGAACCCGTTCGTCACGATCACCGCCCTGGCTGAGCGCAATATCGAGAACATCATCGCCAACGACATGAAGTAGCCGCGCAGCCGAATTCCCCGGCGACCGGTGAGCCACTGGTCACAAGCCTCGTTCACGGTGATTTCCAGGAGGTCGGCGAATCGAGTCGATGCCCTGGCACCAGCCGGGGAACAGGGGTACGACCGGAATCCGGTCGTACCCCTACAGCGGCGTGGACGCTCAGGCCGGGGTGTACTCGGCCGCGACGTCGAGGATCCAGGTGATGCCGAAGCGATCGCACAGCATCCCGAACGCGGGCGCCCACTGCGCCGGGCCGAGTTCCTCGATGACCGTCGCACCGTCCGCGAGGCCCTCCCACAGCGCGCCGACCTCGTCGACGGTCTCGCCGCGAACCGAGAGGAAGAACGGCTCTTCGG
This sequence comes from Nocardia stercoris, assembly GCF_003696265.1. GTDB lineage: Bacteria > Actinomycetota > Actinomycetes > Mycobacteriales > Mycobacteriaceae > Nocardia > Nocardia stercoris. The sequence goes on from NZ_RFFH01000009.1 coordinate 53,565, forward strand.
TGAGGGTGGCTCCGTTCTCGCGGCGGGTCGTCGGAGCGGCCGCTGCGGCCGGTGCGCCCGCACCGGGCACGTCGTAGGCCATGACCCGGAAGCCGTTGTCCGCGATGACCTGTCCGAACACCACTTTCGCGGCGTCGGGCCACCCGGCGGGCATCCCGAAGTCGCGGTAGGTGGCGAGGGTGATCCGGCCGCCGAACACCGACCGGTAGAACTCCAGGGCCGCGCGGGCCTGGCCGTGGAAGTTCAGATGGGCAACAGCGTTTACCGACATGGTGATCCGGTCCCTTCGAATGGTGCGCGCCGGAGGATTCCGGCGACGAGTGCGACTCTGACAGCGGTAGCGGTCAGGGAATGTCCGCTTCTTGTGGCAGTGTGGGCGACATGCCGACCGCTTCTTCGGCGGTGACCTCCCGCCGCCTGCTCCGGCTGCTCTCGCTGCTCCAGGTCCGCCGCGACTGGTCGGGGGCTCTGCTCGCCCGGCGGCTCGGTGTCAGTGAACGCACGGTGCGCCGCGACGTCGATCGACTCCGCGAGCTCGGGTACCCGGTCCGGGCGGTCAAGGGACCGGAGGGTGGTTATCGACTCGAGGCGGGCAGCGAACTGCCGCCGTTGCTGTTCGACGACGAGCAGGTGGTCGCGCTGGCAGTGGCGTTGCGGACCGCGGCCGGGGCGGGTGCGGGTATCGAAGAGTCCGCCGCGCGGGCCCTCGCTACGGTCCGGCAGGTCCTGCCCGCACGGCTGCGGCAGCGCGTCGACTCCCTCGAGATCAGTGCAGTCGAATCCGCCGAGCGAGGCCCCGATCCCCAAGCCGACACCCACCTGCTGGTCGCTCTCAGCGCGGCCATCCGAGCCGGCGAGGAGGTGCGATTCGATTACGAGTCCCCGATGCGGCCGGACGACGCCGGTCTCCGGCCGCCACGGCGGGTGCAGCCTCACCACCTCGTCGCCCGGAACGGAAGCTGGTACCTGATCGGATGGGATCCCGTGCGCGGGGACTGGCGGATCTACCGCGCCGATCGCATGATCCTCCGCGTCCCCAACGGACCGCGCTTCACGGCCCGGGCGGTGCCGGGCGGGGACGTCGCCGCCTTCCTCTCGGCCCGGTTCAAGGGTTCGGACACGGTGAACGTCTGGCCGTGCCGCGGTGAGGTGATCCTGGATATCCCTGTCGCACAAGTGATCCCGTTCGCCGGCGACGGAATCGTCGAAGAACTCGCCCCCACCCGAACCAGGCTCGCGTCCGGTTCTTGGTCCTGGGCAGCCCTCGCCGCAACCTTGGCGCGGTTCGACGCCGAGATCGAGGTTGTCGGCCCGCAGGCCCTGCGCGACGCGTTCGCCCGCTTGTCGGGGCGCGCCGGCCGCGCCGCCGGACTCAGCTGAATTCGGGCAGCAGCGGAACTGCTCATCCGGCGGCCGATGCGATTGCCGCATCGCTGATTTCTAGAAAGCGTCGGCGCGCTGCCGGATCGTGTGCCCGGGGTGTGCGGCCTGCTGTCTGTGCGGCTCGGCCGCTCGATGCGCCGATGGTCCCTGCGGGCCATTCGTCGAGCCTCGCGGGATGTCGCCGCCTCGGTGTATTTGCTTCGATCCGGTACGGCCCGCGTCTGTCGCTTCGCACCGGTGGTCAGCGGCTCTACTGCGTGATTGCAGTGTATTCGCTTGTGTCGCAATAGATTTCACCTGTTTACCTCTCAACTCCTCTGTGTTACAACGGAATTACGCATAGTTGCTGTAGCTAACCATTTTCGGAGGCTGTGAGATGTGCGGTATCACCGGCTGGGTATCCTTCGAGTCCGATCTGACCGGGCGGCAACAGGTCGTCGACGCCATGACGGAGACGATGTCGTGCCGCGGTCCCGACGACGTCGGGGTTCGGCTGTGGCCGCATGCGGCGCTGGGGCACCGGCGACTGGCGATCATCGACCTGCCCGGCGGGCGCCAGCCGATGAGCGTGGACACGCCTGGCGGTGCGATCACCATCGTCTATTCCGGTGAGACCTACAACTACGCCGAACTGCGCGCGGAACTGGCCGGACGTGGGCATCGGTTCCGGACCGACAGCGATACCGAGGTGGTGCTGCGCGCCTATCTGGAGTGGGGTGAGGCGCTGGTCGACCGGCTCAACGGCATGTACGCCTTCGCCATCTGGGATCAGCGCACCGAGCAACTGCTGATGGTGCGGGATCGCATGGGTATCAAGCCCTTCTACTACTTTCCGACTCCGGACGGGGTGCTGTTCGGCTCCGAACCGAAGGCGATCCTGGCGAACCCGCTCGCGAGTCGCACGGTCGATCTGGACGGGCTGCGCGAGCTGTTCTGCTTCACCAAGGCGCCCGGCTGGGCGTTGTGGCAGGGGATGTCCGAGGTATTGCCGGGGACGCTGATGACCGTGGACCGCAACGGAATCCGATCACGGACCTACTGGCGGCTACGGGCCGTGGAACACACCGACGGGCGGGACGACACCGTCGCGCGAGTACGCGAACTGCTCACCGACATCGTGGACCGGCAGCTGGTCGCCGATGTGCCACGCTGCGTGTTGCTCTCCGGCGGACTGGATTCCAGCGCGATCACGGGTCTGGCGGCCGCGCGACTGCAGCAGGACGGTGAGCGGGTGCGCACCTTCTCGGTCGATTTCGTCGATCAGGAGCGGAATTTCGTCCCGGACGACTTCCGCGGAACCCCTGATTCGCCGTTCGTCCGCGAGGTGGCCCAGCTGGTCGGCTCGAAACACCAGGACGTGATACTGAATCCGGAGCACTTGGCCGATCCCGAGGTGCGGCGGCGGGTGATCGGGGCGCGCGACATTCCGGCCGGGCTGGGCGATCTGGACAACTCGCTGTTCTTGTTGTTCAGCGCGATTCGGGCCGAATCGACGGTGGCGCTGTCCGGGGAGTCGGCGGACGAGGTGTTCGGTGGTTACAGCTGGTTCCACGACGACGTGGTCCGCAAGGCGGACACCTTCCCTTGGATGGCGTTCGACAACCCGTTGTCCGACGCCCAGCGCACTTTCGTGAATCCCGATCTGCTGCCGCGGCTTCGGTTGCCCGAATACGCGGCCGATCAGTATGCGACCGCGGTCGGTGAGGTGGAACATCTCGGCGGTGAAGACGAGCTGGAGTACCGGATGCGGACGATCTGCCATCTGCATCTGACCCGGTTCGTGCGAATGTTGTTGGACCGCAAGGACCGTATGTCGATGGCGGTCGGCCTGGAGGTGCGGGTGCCGTTCTGTGATCACCGGCTGGTCGAATACGTCTACAACACGCCCTGGTCGCTGAAGACCTTCGACGGGCGGGAGAAGAGTCTGCTGCGGCACGCCACCGCGCACGTGCTGCCGCGCTCGGTGGTGGAACGGGTCAAGAGCCCCTACCCGTCCACCCAGGACCCCGGCTACGCCGCCAACCTGCAACGCCAGGCGAAAGAGATCCTGGACCAACGGAATTCACTGGTGTTCGATCTGGTGGACCGGGACTGGGTGACTCGGGCGGCCGCCCTCGACCCCGTGGGCCTGGACCCGGCCGTGCGCACCGGACTGGATCACGTCATCGACCTCTACACCTGGGTCGAGATGTACGCGCCGTCACTGCGGCTGGACTGAGGGCTCGGTGCCCCTGCGGCTACTGCCACCCGAGGCTTCGAGGAACGCCGGCGGGCCGAACGCCGAGATCCTAGCTCGGCAGCGAATCCACTTGCCGGGCATCGGAATCGGAGACGCTGATGCCGAGGCGGTGGTCGCGTGGACTGATGCCGAAGTGGCGTTTGAAGGCCGAACTCAGGGCGAAGGCCGTGCCGTATCCGACTCGGCGGGCGATGGATTCGACGGTGGCATCGGATTCGGCGAGCAGATCCGCGGCCAGCGACAACCGCCAGTCGGTCAGGAAGGTCATCGGCGCTTCGCCGACCAGGTCGGTGAAACGGCGGGCCAGGGCGGCGCGGGACATGCCGACCGCCTCGGCCAGTGCGGCCACGGTCCACGCGTGGGCGGGATTGTGCTGGAGCAGGCGCAGCGCCTTGCCGACCAGCGGGTCGCTGTAGGCGTGGTACCAGGCGGGGGCGTCGGTTCGGTCGAACCAGGCCCGCAACGCGGCGATGAGCAGCAGATCCAGCAGCCGGTCCAGCACCGCGCTCTGCGCGGGTCGATCCACGGTGGCCTCGTCGACCAGGAGATCGAGCAGGCGGGTGTCGACCTCACCGCGCGCCAGGACCGCGACCTCCGGCAGTGCGCGCAGCAGCCGGTGACTGACCGCACCGGAGGATTCGTAGGTGCCGGTCACCAGCACGGTCGCGCCCGCGGCGGCGGTACCCCACTGCCGCACGCCGAGACTCAATGTCTCGCAGAGTATTTCGCCGTCGAGAGTGGTCGTCACCTGGCCGGGATGGATGATGATCTGCGGCGCGGTCGCCGGGTCGTCGGCGATCGTATACGGCCGCGGCCCACGGAAGATCGCGACGTCACCGGCGGTCAGCTGTCGCGGTGGCGCGGAATCTGTACGCACCCAGGCGGTTCCGCGAATCAAGGCCACCACGGTGAGCGGGGCTTCGTCCTGGATCCGCAGCGACCACGGCGGATCGAGCAGCGAGCACATCAGGAACGCACCGCGCGCCCGCGGACCCTCGAGCAGACCGGCCAACGCATCCACGGCTCCAGCGTAGACGCTCACGTATGCGGGCGAGCGCCTCGACGATGTCGCCACGGCCCGCCCGCCGGTGTACTGAACTCATGACGGAAAACAGCAGCAACCAGCCCCTTTACCTCGTCACCGGCGGCACCGGAAAGACCGGACGGCGCGTCGCGGCCCTGCTCGGCGCGGCCGGCGCTCGGGTCCGGATCGGCTCGCGCACCGCCGCCGTACCCTTCGACTGGGACGACCGCGGCACCTGGGACGCGGCCCTGGCCGGCGTCACCGCGATCTACCTCGCCTACCAGCCCGACCTGGCGGTTCCCGGCGCGCCGGAGACCGTCCACGCCTTCGTCGCCGCGGCCCGGGCCGCGGGTGTCCGGTCGGTGGTCCTGCTCTCCGGGCGCGGCGAGCCCGAAGCCGTGGAATGTGAACGGATCGTGCAGGATTCGGGCCTGGCCTGGACCGTGGTGCGGTGCAGCTTCTTCATGCAGAACTTCGACGAGGGCGCGTTCGTCGACGATATCCGGGCCGGGGTGCTCACTCTGCCCAACGGTGATGTGCCGGAACCGTTCGTGCACGCCGACGACATCGCCGAGGTCGCGGCCGCCGCCCTGACCGACAACCGACACCACGGCCGATGCTACGAACTCACCGGGCCCCGCGCGCTCAGCTTCGCCGACGCGGTGGGCGAGATCGCGGCCGCCACCGGTCGCGACATCGCCTTCGTCCCGGTGTCGCGCCCCGAATTCGTTACCGCGCTCACCGAATACGAGGTCCCCGCCGACGTGATCACCCTGCTGGACTACCTGTTCGGCACTGTCATGGACGGCCGCAACACGCCGACCACCGACGGGGTGCGACGGGTGCTGGGCCGGGAGCCGCGCGACTTCGCCGACTACGCGAAAACGGTGGCCGCAGAAGGCGTCTGGAACCCGCCGGGGGAGTAGGCCGCCGGGGCGGTCGCCCGCGCCGAGGCCCGCCGGCCCGAATTCGCCGACAACGCTCGGGCCGTGGTCGAGAACTCTCGCACCGATGGGCTCATGCGATGTGGCGCGAGACCGGCGGCACCGACAACTATCCGAATCGCATGGATCGGGTCGTGGCCGCCACCCCGGCAGCATCGCCGATGGCGGCACCGACTCGACCGCGTCAGCTCTAGAGGGGAAGCCCCGGTCACCGGCATCGTGCTGTGACCGGGGCCATCTTCTCGACTCCAGCTGGGCAAACTGCAAGAATCACCCGAACTGTGTCACCGACGACATCACCAGGAGACCTGCATGGCCGAGCCGACCACCGATTTCGATGTCCTGATCGTCGGGTCCGGATTCGGGGGCAGTGTCACCGCGCTGCGGCTCGTCGAGAAGGGCTACAAGGTCGGTGTGCTCGAGGCCGGGCGGCGGTTCGCCGACGACGAGCTGCCCAAGACCAGCTGGGACCTGCGCAAGTTCCTGTGGGCGCCCAAGCTCGGCTGTTACGGAATCCAGCGGATCCACCCGCTGCGTGACGTGCTGATCCTCGCGGGCGCGGGAGTCGGCGGCGGTTCGCTGAACTATGCGAACACCCTGTACGTGCCGCCGGCCCCGTTCTTCCAGGACCCGCAGTGGCGCGACATCACCGACTGGCGCGACGAGCTCACGCCCTATTACGAGCGGGCCGAGAAGATGCTCGGGGTGGTCACCAACCCGCACCTGACCCCGGCCGACGAGATCTTCAAATCGGTCGCCGAGGACATGGGTGTCGGTGACACATTCGTGCAGACCCCGGTCGGCGTGTTCTTCGGTGAGCCCGGCAAGACCGTCCCCGACCCGTACTTCGGCGGTGTCGGCCCGGACCGCACCGGGTGCGTCGAATGCGGCGACTGCATGGTCGGCTGCAAGTACAACGCCAAGAACACCCTGGTGAAGAACTACCTGTACCTGGCGGAAAAGGCCGGGGCACAGGTGATTCCGATGACCACGGTGACCGCGCTGCGCCCGGCGCCCGGCGACACCTGGCAGATCGACACCGCGCGCACCGGCGCCTGGATGCGCAAGCAGCCCGCCACCTACACCGCCAAGCAGGTGGTGCTGGCGGCCGGCACGCTCGGCACCCAGAAGCTGCTGCACGCCATGCGGGACCGCGACGTGCTGCCGAACCTGTCCGAACGGCTGGGCTTCATGACCCGGACCAACTCCGAGTCCATCGTCGGCGCGGCCACCAAAACCCTGGCGCCCGGCCAGGACTTCACCAAGGGCGTCGCGATCACCTCCTCGATCCACCCCACCCCCGACACCCACGTCGAACCGGTCCGCTACGGCAAGGGCTCCAACGCGATGGGCCTGCTACAGACCCTGATGGTCGACGGCGGCGGAAAGATCCCCCGCTGGCTGCGTTTCCTCGGTGTGGCACTGCTGCACCCGCTGCTGCTGCTGAGCTTCCTGAGCGTGAAGAACTGGAGCGAGCGGACCATCATCTCCCTGGTCATGCAGCACCTGGACAACTCGATCACCACCTACACCAAGCGTTCGGTGTTCGGCGGCCGCAGGCTGACCTCGAAACAAGGCCACGGCGAGCCCAACCCGACCTGGATCCCCGCCGGAAACGAGGTGACGCGGCGGGTCGCGGACAAGATCGGCGGTGTCGCCGGCGGCACCTGGGGTGAGGTGTTCAACGTTCCGCTCACCGCGCACTTCCTCGGCGGCGCCACGATCGGTGCCGACGCGGAACACGGCGTGATCGACGCCTACCACCGGGTGTTCGGCTATCCGACGCTCAGCGTGGTCGACGGCGCGGCGGTGTCGGCGAACCTCGGGGTGAACCCTTCGCTGACCATCGCGGCCCAGGCCGAGCGGGCCGCTGCCTACTGGCCCAACAAGGGCGAAGCCGACACCCGGCCGGCCCAGACCGAGGGTTACCACCGCATCGCACCGGTGGCACCGGTCGCGCCGGTGGTGCCCGCGGGCGTGCCGACCGCGCTGGTATTGCCGATCGTGGAGATCCGCCGGCCCACCGCGGGCTGACGCACCGAACATTCGTGGTATCAGGGTCCCGGGCTCGTGGATCCGTATGAAAGGGTCTGAATCATGACTTCCGCCAATGCGACAGCTCAGATCGGTGTGACGGGTCTGGCCGTCATGGGTAGCAACATCGCGCGCAATTTCGCCCGCCACGGCTACACCGTCGCCCTGCACAACCGCAGCGTCGCCAAGACCGACGCGTTGCTCGCCGAGCACGGGACCGACGGTGAGTTCGTCCGGACCGAGACCATCGAGGAGTTCGTGGGTGCGCTGGAGAAGCCGCGCCGCGTGCTGATCATGGTCAAGGCGGGTGAGGCCACCGATGCGGTGATCGAGGAGCTCGCCGCGGTCATGGAACCGGGCGACATCATCATCGACGGCGGCAACGCGCTCTACACCGACACCATCCGGCGCGAGGCCGCGATGGCCGCGCGCGGGCTGAACTTCGTGGGCGCGGGTATCTCCGGTGGTGAGGAGGGTGCGCTCAACGGGCCGGCCATCATGCCGGGCGGTCCGAAGGAGTCCTACGAGTCGCTGGGGCCGCTGCTGGAGTCGATCTCCGCCAAGGTCGACGGCGTCCCGTGCTGCACCCACATCGGCCCGGACGGGTCCGGTCACTTCGTGAAGATGGTGCACAACGGCATCGAGTACGCGGACATGCAGCTCATAGGCGAGGCGTACCACCTGCTGCGCGACGCGCTCGGCGCGAGCGCCGGGGAGATCGCCGAGGTGTTCACGCAGTGGAACTCCGGCGAGCTGGAGAGCTACCTGGTGGAGATCACCGCGCAGGTGCTCGCGCAGGTCGACGCCAAGACCGGTGAGCCGCTGGTCGACGTGATCGTGGATGCCGCCGAGCAGAAGGGCACCGGCCGGTGGACGGTCAAGTCCGCGCTCGACCTCGGCATCCCGGTGACCGGCATCGCGGAGGCCGTCTTCGCCCGCGCGCTGTCCGGATCGCGCGCGCAGCGCAAGGCCGCGCACGGCCTGGCCGCCGGCACGCTGGCGGAAAAGCCCAGTGACGCAGTGCAGTTCACCGAGGACATCCGGCGGGCGCTGTACGCCTCCAAGATCGTCGCCTACGCCCAGGGATTCGACCAGATCGCCGCCGGCAGCACCGAATACAACTGGGGTCTGCGCCCGGGCGATCTGGCCACCATCTGGCGTGGCGGCTGCATCATTCGGGCCCGCTTCCTCGACCGCATCAAGGACGCCTACGAGGCGGACCCGCTGCTGCAGAGCTTGATCCTGGCTCCCTATTTCCGCGCGGCGATCGAGGAGAGCGTCGACAGCTGGCGCCGGGTCGTGTCCACCGCGGTCCAGCTTGGTATCCCGGTTCCGGCCTTCGCCTCCTCGCTGGCCTACTACGACGCCTTGCGCGCCGAGCGACTCCCCGCCGCGCTCACGCAGGGTCAACGCGACTTCTTCGGTGCGCACACCTACGAGCGCGTCGACGCGGAAGGCCACTACCACACCCTGTGGAGCGGCGACCGCAGCGAAGTTCGGACCGACTGACCCGCCTTGTGGCGGCGTCCCGGAAGTATGTGGCCGCCGGTCCTGGCGCAGTAACCGCCAGGACCGGCGCCTCCTTCCGAATGACCTCCGACCCCGTTGGGTGGCGAAGCCGCGGGTAGGGCGGCTCGGCTACAGTCCGGGGCGGGGGACGTCCCCGCGCCAGGCGCCGGTTTCGTGGTTGCGCTCCTCCATGAACTTCTTGAAGCGTTCGAGGTCGCCCTTGACCCGGTGGTCCAGGAGGCCCAGCTTGTCGCCGACGTTTTCGACGAAGCCCTCTGGATCGACCTCCATCTGGGTCGTGACCCGGGTCGTCAGATCGTCGATACGGTGGAACGTCACGACGCCCGCGTGCTCGGGGCCGCTGTCGGAGCGCCAGGCGACGCGCTCGTCCGGATGCTGTTCGGTAATGGTGGCGTCGAACTCTCGCTCAGCAGGACCGACGTGAACCTTCCAGTGCGTGTGGGTGTCGTCGAGCTGCTGGACGCTCTCGACCCCACTCATGAATTCCGGGAACGACTCGAACTGCGTCCACTGGTTGTAAACCATGCGGATCGGTGCCTTGACATCGGTCGAAGCGACAACGGAACTCATACTCGACCACCTCTTCTCCGGTCTCGGATCGGATCGTGCGGGCAGATCTGCCCACTTCCGCCCTACCCGTGACCCACGGGCCCAAACGGCACCCAGTCGGTACGCGCCGAAGGGCCTAGGGCAAGACCCGCACGGCGAGCGCGCGCAGGCGCGCTCGATCCGCGATCACCTCGTAGCCCGCGACCCGGTTGTCGCGCACCGTGACGGTGAGCGCCAGCCGCAGCCTGCCGTGCGGGGCCACCAGGATGCCTACCGTGCCGTTCACCAGCGCAAGTGCCGCCACCGCGGAACGTTGTTGCAGCACAACGGTTTCCTCGGCCACCGCGCGAGCGCCGCGCACGATCGCGGCCATACCTGCGGGCAGTGCGGCCGGGTCGGCGATGCGCACGACATCGGGGGAGAGCACGGCGAGCAACGCCGCCAGGTCGCCGCTGCGTGCGGCGGACAGGAAGGCTTCGACCACTCGGCGGTGTTCGGCGAGTTCGGTGGTTGTCCGGGTCACGTCGGTGTGGGTGCGCTGCCGGGCGCGGCTGGCGAGCTTCTTCGTGGTCGCTGGGGTGCGGCCGACGATCGGGGCGAGCTGTTCGAACGGCACCGCGAACAGGTCGTGCAGCACGAACACCACCCGTTCGTCGGGGCTCAGTCGGTCCAAGACCACCAGCAAGGCCCGCCCGACCGAATCGATAAGCAGCGCTTCGTGTTCCGGTTCGCTGTCGTAGGCGGTGGTGCCGGGTTCGGCGAGCAGCTCCAGGGGATGTTCACGTCGTGCGGCACGCGAACGCAGCAGATCCAGGCAGATCCGGGAGACCACCGTGGTCGACCACCCGATCAGGTTGGCCGGTTCGTCGGGCTGAGCGGCCAACCGCAGCCACGCCTCCTGCACCGCGTCCTCGGCCTCGGCCGACGATCCGAGCATGCGATAGGCCAGTCCGTTGAGCTGCGGACGGTAGCTCTCGAATCGAGCTGCGAGCCCGTCCTGGATCTGCATCGGTCACCTTTTCCGTCCGGCATTCGTCACCTTGTCGAGGGATCCGCCATCACCGGCGATCCCACTCGGAAACTGGAGGGTAATACCCATGTCCATTGCTTACGTCGTCGTCACCGTCGCTGCCGCGACCGCTGCCTTGATCGCCAGCGGAATCGACGTGTTCCGCGCCGACTGGGTGCGCGGGAACATGCAGCGCTACGGTCTGCAGGACTGGACGCTCTATCCGCTGGCGGGGATCAAAGCGATCGGAGCCCTCGGTCTGCTGGCCGGATTCGCGGTCGCTCCGCTGGGACTGGCCGCGGGAATCGGCTTGGTTCTCTACTTCCTCGGCGCATTGGCGACCGTGCTGTGGGCTCGCGCCTACAGCGACATCGGCTACCCACTGCCGTATCTGGCGCTGGCGGTCGGCTCGGTTGCGCTGTATGCGCTGACCTGAGGCGCACAGGGCTGCTTCGGCCCCGCCGTCGGAGAGGTGGTCACGACCCCGGCGACGATCTCGCGGTCGTCTCCGGGATCCGCGATCGGCGGTTCGCGGCCGAGGATAACAGCAGGTCAGGCCCTTATTTCCAGGGTGTGCCGGGCGCCGACTCCTTGCAGGTGCCGCGTTCCAGCCCCTATCCTTACGGGCAGAGGGGGGCGGACCCCGCGGAGTAGAGATGATCTACGACAATCTGCTCGCGCTGACAGCACGGGCACCGACCACCAGCGGATTGCGGCAGGGCGGAGTCTTCACCCCGTACGCCGCCCTGGTCGAGCGGATCGGCCGGCTCGCCGCCGGCTTCATCGAACGCGGCGTCGAGCGCGGCGATCCCGTTGCGCTGCTGATTCCGAACTCGCCCGACCTCTTCGTCACCGCCCACGCGCTCTTCGCGATCGGCGCCATCGCCGTGCCGCTGAGCGAGACCGCCACGCGATCCGAACTCGCGACCCTCGCGCGCAAAGCCGAACCCAAGGCCGTCGTCTCGACTCCCGGGCTCGCTGCCGCCGAGACGCTCATCGCGGACGCGGCTCCCGGCATTCCCTTGTTCCGGACCGATGCGCTGCCCGAATCGAGCGCCGCCACCGAGCTGCCGAAACTGTCGGGTGACACAGCGGCGCTCTACGTCTTCTCCTCCGGCTCGACCGGGTTGCCCAAGGTGGTACCGCACACCCATGCCGAGCTCATCGCGGACAGCGAACGATCCAGCACGGCCTGGGGCATTCAGCCCGACGACATCGTCCTCGACATTCTGCCGAGCAACTTCTCGATGGGCTTCCTACTGGGCGCAACCCAAGCCGTCGCCGGCGGTGCGACGACGCTCTACTGGAGCGACCCGCTGCCGCTGGCGTTGTCGCGCCGGAAACTGCTCGACACCATGGTCGGTGAGCGCGTCACCTTTATGGGTGCCGTGCCGGCCATGTACGAAATCCTCGCCGGTCAGGCGGGTAGTTTCGATCTGAAACTGCGCCTGGCCTTCTGCGGTGGCGTCGCGCTGCAGCGGCCGGTCTTCGACCTGGTGCGCGAGCGCCTCGGTGTCACACTTCGGCAGGATTACGGCTCGACCGAGGTGAGCATGTTCTCGCACAACGACTCCGCCGATCCCGACGCGACCTGGGCTTCGGTGGGCAAGCCGGCGGGCGACGGCGAAGTCCGCATCGTCGCGTTCGACACCGAATTCGGCCCGTCCGTCGGCGAAATGGAAGTGCGATCGTCCTCGCTCATGCGTGGCTATCTCGGCGATGCCGCGGCCACCGCCGCGGCGTTCGACGGGGACTGGTTCCGGACCGGTGACCTTGCTTCGCTCGACGAGGAGGGCCGCATCTTCGTCCGTGGCCGCAGCAAGCTGCTGATCGAGGTGTCGGGCTACAAGATCGATCCCATCGAAGTGGAGGAGACGCTCATGACCCTGCCCGCCGTCACCGAGGCCGCGGTGACGGGTCTCCCGGACCGGCGCAACGGCAATCGGCTGATCGCGTTCGTCGTCACCGGGGACGAAGTGTCGGCCGACGACCTGATCCGCTATGCCCGCGAACGGCTTTCGGTCCAGAAGGTCCCCACCGAAATCGCGTTCGTCGACGCGTTGCCGCGCAGCCCGGCCGGAAAGGTGCTCCGCGCGCGGCTGCGAGATCTTCAGGCCGGCTGAGCAATTCGCTGCGAAACGTAGGCAGCCAGGTGCGCAGGCGATTCGAACAGATCTTCCCGTATCTCCGTTTCCGGGATGCTGATCTCGAAGCGCTCCTCGAGGAAATGCACCAGTTTCACCAGGCTGATCGAGTCCAGCAGGCCGGACTCGAGCAAAAGGGTGTCACGACGGACCGGAGTTCCGCCGGTTTCGACCGCCATCGCGGAGATATACTCGACTATCGGTTGTTCGATACCGTTCATTGCTCGAGTCCCTTATTCGGTCGGGCCGGTCGATTTCAGGTGACCTGAAACGACATTCGCAAATATGGGAGGACGGTTTGGGTGAAACACGCCCCCTGGGCGGACGGGAACAACTGCTCAGCGATTTGCATGCCCATCGCGCGCTGATCGCCATGCAGGTACTGCACGTGCGCGGCCATCTCGATCCCGCGCTGCTGGAGCGCGCGCTCGCCTGGCTGCAGACCCAGCATCCCATTCTTCGCGCTCATATTCGCTACGGCAAGATGGTCTGGCGACGCGTGCCGCCGTTCGCCTATCGCCAGGGCTGGTTCGACACCCAGGGCACAACACGGATCCCGTTGCGGGTCCTCGACGACACCGACCCGGACGCGTGGCGCAAGGTTCTCGCCGCCGACATGCGCACCCCGATTCGGAAGGGCAACCATCCGCGTCTGCGGGTGACGCTGGTGCGGCAGTCGCCCGACGCCGACCTCAGCCACCTCGTCATCTGCGCCGATCACGCGATACTCGACGCCCGGTCGGCCCACGTGCTCGCGTGCGAGCTGCTGGAATTCCTCGCCGATCCCGCTGCGGCACAACGGAAACCGTCGCTCGACACCGCCCTGCCCCCACCGATCGAGGCCGGCCTGCCGGACCCGGCACGCGGTGGCAAGACCGCCTATACGCCGGCCGTTCGGCTACCGAAGCAGAAGGTGCGCGGCCGGAAGAAGGAAACGCGAGTACTGGTGCGCCGCTTCGGGCCCACCGAGACCGCAGCGCTCGCGGAGGCCGTCAAAGCCAACAAGACGACGCTGCACGGTGCGGTGACGGCGGCCTTCCTGCTCGCCCTGCGCGAACGGTACCGGCTCGACGTCATGACCGTGTTGAACACCGTCGACCTGCGCCGCCTCAGTACGCTCGCGCTGCCCCGCGAGACCTACAGTTGCTACGTCGACATCCTGCGCACCGAGCACCCGATCACCGACGATTTCTGGGCGACCGCCCGCGACGCCTCGTTCAAGCTCATCGCCGCACTAGCCAAGAACCGGGAGTCCGCCTCGATCATGAAGTTTCCCGATTGGGAGGTGTATCGGCGCGAAGTCGGCCCGACGCTGCGGAACCGCCGGCGCCTGGACGGACTCGCGGTGACCACGGCAGGCGAGTCCGGCCTGCGGAGCAGCTACGGCGCGTACACACTCGAGGACGTCACCCGAGCGGTATCGCTCGATGTCTTCGGCTCGTCGCTGTTCGTGATCGCGAACGAGCGGAGCGGTGGCCTCGACCTCAGCATCGGGTACTCGACCCGCGCCATGAACGAGGGAGAAGTGCGGTGGCTGGCCGACGACGCGGTCGCCCGGCTCGAAACGGCGGCAGTGCGGCACCGGCTGACGAACCCGGCCTAGGCGGCAGCCAGCTTCGCCGGCATCGAGCGGTAGGCGTGCAGGTTGCGGAGGATGGGATGGGGGACCGGCGGCCCGTCCAGGCGCAGATCCGGGTACCGATCGAAGAGGGCCCGCAGCGCGACGGTGCCTTCCATCAGGGCCAGCCTGGCTCCGAGACAGCCGTGTATCCCGGAGCTGAACGCGAGATGTTCCGTGGCGTTGGCCCTGGTCACATCGAATCGTTGGGGGTCGGGGAAGACCGCGGGATCGGTGTTGGCTCCCGCCAGTGAGAGCAGGACGAGGGAACCTGATCTGATCCGCTGATCGGCGAGGTCGACGTCGGCGTTCGCGACCCGGCCGGTCATCCGCACGGGACCGTCGTAGCGCAGGATTTCCGCGATCGCGTTCGGCCACAGCTCCGGGCGTGCGGCCAGCAGTTCCAGTTGGTCCGGGTGGCTTGTGAGCAGCGCGATTCCGTTGCCGAGCATGTTCACCGTCGTCATGAATCCGGCGTCCAGCAGCAGGGTGGCGTTGGCCACCTGCTCGCGGCGGGTGAGGTCGTCATGCGTCACCAGCATGCTGAGCACGTCGTCGCGCGGGTCGGCATCGAGCCGATCGAAGTGCCGGTCGAAGTACTCCTCGACTTCGATCAGGTCCGCCACGGCGTCGCGGTAGGCGGCCCAGCTCAGGCCTCGCTCGAGCAGCGGCGCACCGGAGTCCCCCCATTTCAGCAGCGTCGCGTGCATGTCGGCGGGCAGCCCGAGAATTTCGGCGATGATCGTCACCGGAAGCTGTTTGGAGAAGTCGGTGATCAGATCGGGTCGAGGATTCGATGCCAGGCGTTCGACCAGGTCGTCGGCCACTTCGGTGATCCGCTGCGCCAGTGCGGCGATCGCCTTCGGGCCGAACGCCTGTCCGACCATGCGCCGATACCGGGTGTGATCCGGTGGATCGGTCACCAGCATCGAGGGTGGTTCCCCGAGATTGGGCAGTCCCAGATCTGTCATCGCCAGCAGCCGGCGGATCGGCTTCGGCAGGGCTGGATGGTCGGGGCGGACGACGCCGAAGCGTTGGTCCCGCAGGACGAGCCGGCACAGTTCGTAGTCGGCGGTGACGTGTACCCCGGAAAGCCTGGGAATTCGGCCCCGCCGCCGGATCTCCTCGACGTACGGCGACGAACCGAGCAGGCGATCCGGTCCGAAGGCGATCTGCCCGAGCGGATCACCTCGACGCGCCGCCAACCGAAGATAGGTCCGCGGGAGTCCGTGGGTGAGCAGCCATCGAAACCACACCCGAGCCGGCATTCGTCACCCCTCACCCGATCTGTTTCGCATGCCCCGACCCGTTCCCAATAATAGACAGTCTCTATGGCTCGGTGGTCGCCGTCGGCGGTCGTTGTCCGGTACGGCGCTGCTGAAGTCTCCGGTATTTATCTGCGAGTAACTCGATACCGAGTATTCAATGGTCGAATCGAAAGATAAAAGTCTCTCGATCGTTGCCTTTCGGTTCTATGCAACGCGTGCCCGGCGAAACTGTTCCGGTTTCCGGCCGTATACACGGACGGGTGTTCGTCTTATACTTGGCGCGGTCGGGATTAGAAGGTAAACATGACCGTTTCGCGACCGCAGCTCGACCTCGATCGAGGATCGAGCGGAAAAGCCGAACCGGACGCGTCAGCCATACAGCCGATACCCTTGTCTGCGGGGCAGCGGGGGTTGTGGTTGGCGCAGAAATTCAGTCCGGATGTGCCGATATCCGAGGCACAGTATGTCGAGTTCCACGGCGACCTCGACCTGGATCTGCTGCGTAAGGCGGCGATTCGAGCCGGCCACGAGTTCCAGTCGGGATATCTACGGCTCGTCGAGACCGACGGTGTCCCGTACCAGGTGTACGACCCGTCGCTGGCGTCATCGGGACCGGTGATCGACCTGCGTGGTGAACCGGATCCCGTCGCAGCGGGATTGGCGTGGATGCGCCGGGAGTACACCGCGCCGTTGGATATGACCCGGGACCGATTGGTCGCGACGGCGATCGTGCGGGTCGGGGACCGGCACTATCTGCTGTACTGCCGGAGCCACCACGTCGCTCTGGACGGCTACGGCGCGATGATGATCGTGAACCGGATTGCGGCGCTGTACACGGCGGCGCTGAACGGCGACGCGATAACGCCCGATCAGGCGGCGGACATCCGCGTCCTGTACGAGGCCGACCGCAGCTACCGGGAGTCCAAACGGTTCGCCGACGACCGGGAATATTGGGTGAACAGACTCGACGGCGTCAGCGCGGAGAGCAGCCTGGCGGCCGGGCAGGCACCGGCGTGCGCGGACAGTGTCGTCGCGATCACCGAACTACCAGCGGTGACGGTCGGGCGAATCGATTCGGCGGCAAAGGCATTGAGCGCGAGCCCGGCCGCGGTGGTGATCGCCGCATTCGGCTGTTATCTGGCCCGCAAGACCGGCCGGGACGAGGTACTGGTCAATATTCCGGTGTCGGGACGCACGACCGCCGTGCTGCGGCGGTCCGGCGGCGTATTCGTCAATGTGGCGCCGCTCCCGATCGTTCTCGAGCGGAGTGACACCGTCGCGACGCTGGCGCTGCGGGTGCAATCCGATCTGGTGGGTGTGTTGCGGCACCAGCGGTTCGGTCTCACCGACATTCGCGCCGCCACCGGGACCGGTGGCGCGCAGCGGCGCTTCGCGGGCCCCGTGGTGAACGTCATGCTCTTCCCGCAGAAGATTCAGCTCGGGTCGGTGACCGGAGAATTCCATATCCTCAGCTCCGGCCCGGTCGAGGATTTGCTGGTCGACGTGTATCAGACCGGGGATCCGCCGCGAACACTGCTCCATTTCCTGGCCAATCCCAGCCTGTACACCGAGCTCGAACTGTCGGCGCACTGCACCGGATTCGCGGAGTTCGTGGACGAGTTCGCCGCGGCCGGCCCGGACGCCGAGCTCGAACAGGTAGATCCCGGCAGTGCCGCCGCCGGCGACCGGATCCGCCGGCGCCGCGAGAACCTGGCGTTCCGGCGGGCGACGCTCGCGGACCTTCCCGCGGAGCTTCGGCTGCCGTTCGATCGGCCGCGGCCGGTGGTGATGTCGAATCGGGGTGCGACGAAACGCTTTTCGTTGGGTGCGGGATCGGTTCGGGCATTGGCGGAATGCGCGCGGCAGCATGATTCGACGTTGTTCACAGTGGTTCACGGTGCGTTGGCGGTATTGCTGGAGCGGTTGAGTGGCACGTCGGATATTCCGGTCGGTACACCGGTTGCGGGGCGTGGGGTGGCGGCGCCCGTGGTGTTGCGGACCGAGGTCGATCCGGGGGAATCGTTCGTGGATCTACTCGGCCGGGTGCGGCAGGTGGACGGGGACGCGTTCGAGCATGCCGATATCCCGCTCGAAGAACTGGCGGACCGGTCGTCTCGGTCGTCGTGTCAGGTGATGCTGGCGTTCCGGGAGCCGGAGCCGGTCGGACCGGAACCGGTCGACCTCGGACCAGCGGCCGGCCCGTGCAGCGAGATATCGTGCTGCGACCTGCAATTCGTCCTGACCGCAGACCGGGATGGCGGCGAGGCAACCGTCGCGGTCACGTTCGCCACCGACGTGTTCGATGCCGCGACCGTCGACTCCCTCACCCGCCGATGGATCCGGATACTCGAAGCGGTAGTCGCCGACCCGGCGAAACCGGTCGGGTCGATCGACGTCCTCGAGCCCGCCGAACGGGCCGATCTGCTGACTCGGCACGGCGCACCCGCGCTGGCGCCCGCCACCCTGCCGGAGCTGCTGGCCGACGCGGTTGCGGCGAATCCTGACGCGGTGGCGATCGTGGCCGGGGAACGGCAGCTGAGCTACCGGGATGTGGACGAGTGCTCGAACCGGTGGGCTCGGCAGCTGATCGCGCGGGGCATCGGCCCCGAGGATGTCGTCGCGATCGGGATACCGCGTTCCGCGGATTCGGTGCTGGCGGTGTTGGCGGTGGCCAAGGCGGGGGCCGCGTTCGTTCCGATCGATCCGACCTATCCGGTCGAACGGATCGTCCATATGGTGACCGATTCGCGCGCGGCGCTCGGCTTGACGGTGGGATCCGTGGGCGCCGAGTTGCCCGACGGCATCGATTGGCTGACGGTCGATCACCTCGAGGGTGACGATCATCGGCCGGTCACCGACGGTGATCGGGTGCGTCCGTTGCGTGTCGACGACATCGCCTATGTCATCTACACCTCCGGATCGACCGGACTGCCCAAGGGCGTCGCGGTCACCCATCGAGGTCTGCACAACTGCAGCGCCGAACACCGGGCCGCCCTGAGCATCGGAACGCATTCCCGCACAATCCATCTGGCCTCGCCGAGCTTCGATGTCTCGGTTCTGGAACTGCTGTTGTCGCTCTGCTCGGGCGCGACGATGGTCGTCGCACCCGGCGACAGCTTCGGCGGCGACGAACTCGCCGAACTCCTGGACCGCGAACACGTCAGCCACGCGTGCATCACACCCTCGGCGCTGTCCACCATCGACCACACCCGTTGGCAACTACCGGATTTGGGGCATCTGATCGTCGGCGGCGAGGACTACGGCACCGAGCTGGTCGAACGGTGGAGCGATGATCGGGAACTGTTCAACGAATACGGGCCCACCGAGGCCACGATCGCGGTGACGCTGACCGCCTTGGCGGCCGGCGAGTTGGTCACGATCGGTCATCCGATCCGCGGCGTCTCGGTGTGGATACTCGACCCACGGCTGCAGCCGGTTCCGGTCGGCGTGGCGGGTGAGTTGTATGTCGGCGGGGGGCTGTTGGCTCGTGGGTACCACCGCCGGGCGGGATCGACGGCGGAGCGTTTCGTGGCGTGCCCGTGGCTGCCGGGCGAGCGCATGTATCGAACCGGCGATGTGGTGCGCTGGTCGGCCGGTGGTGCGATCGAGCATCTGGGCCGGTCCGATTTCCAGGTCAAGATCCGGGGTCTGCGGATCGAGCTCGGTGAGATCGACTCCGTGCTCGCCCGTCACGAGAGTGTCGATCACGCCGTCACGATCGGCCATCGCGCCGATTCAGGAGCTCATTCGCTCGTGTCGTATGTCGTTGCCGCGCCGGGGTATTCGATCGACACCGCACTCCTGGCCGAGTATCTCGCCGACCGTCTGCCGTCCTACATGGTGCCGTCTTCGATCGTGGTGCTCAACCGAATCCCGTTGACACCCACCGGAAAGCTCGATCGCCGGGCGTTGCCCGAACCGGAGTTCACCGACGACAAGCCGTACCGCGCACCCCGGACACCGATCGAGCACCTCATCGCCGAGACGTTCGCTTCTGTACTCGGCGTCGACACCATCGGTATCGACGACTCCTTCCTCGCCCGCGGCGCGGACAGCCTGGTCGCGGCCCGGGTCGCTGCGCGCCTCGGGGCCGCGCTGAACACCGAGATTCCGGTGCGGCTGTTGTTCGAGGCGGCCACGACCGCGGAACTGGCCACCCGCATCGAGCAGGATACCGGGACGGGCCGGCGCCCCCGCCCGCCGCTGATCGCCGGTCCGCGCCCCGATCTCGTACCGCTGGCGCCGGCGCAACAACGCATGTGGTTCTTCAACCAATACGACACCGGCTCCGGGGCATACAACATGCCGATCGCCATTCGGCTGCGTGGCGAGTTGGACATCGATGCCCTGCGGCTGGCCATGATCGACGTGCTGACCCGACACGAGTCGTTACGCACGCGCTACCCCGAGCGCGACGGAATGCTGATCCAGGAGATCGAATCCGTCGACCAGGTGGACCGCGAGCCCGACCTGACGACGGTCCCGACCGGCCGATTGATTCCCGCGGTCACCGAATTCGTGACCGAAGGCTTCGATGTGAGCACCCGGGTGCCGGTGCGTGCCCGACTGTTCCGCGTGGCCGACGCGGTGACACCGGAACACGTATTGGCGGTCGTGGTGCATCACATTGCCGCGGACGGCTTCTCGATAGCGCCACTGGCGCGTGATGTGGCGGCCGCCTACAGCGCCCGCGCGCGCGGCGAAAGCCCTTCGTGGACACCGCTGCCCGTCCAGTACGCGGACTATGCGCTGTGGCAACGAGCCGTCCTCGGCTCACCCGACGATCCGGAATCACTGTCCGCCGAGCAGATCGGATTTTGGACGGAAGCCCTCGCCGGAGTCGCCGAGGAGCTCCGGCTGCCGTTCGATCGGCCACGGCCGGTGGTGATGTCGAATCACGGTGCGACGCAAAGCTTCTCGTTGAATGCGGGGCTGGTCCGGGAGTTGGGGGATTGTGCCCGCGAGCGTGATTCGTCGTTGTTCATGGTGGTTCACGGTGCGTTGGCGGTGTTGCTCGCGCGGTTGAGCGGTTCGCTCGATATTCCGGTCGGTACGCCGGTCGCGGGGCGCGGAGTGGCGGCGCTCGACGATGTGGTCGGCATGTTCGTCAATACGTTGGTGTTGCGGACGGAGATCGATCCGGGGGAGTCGTTCGCGGATCTGCTCGGCCGGGTGCGGCCGGTGGATCTGGATGCGTTCGACCATGCCGATGTCCCGTTCGAGCAATTGGTGGACCGGCTGGTCACCCACCGATCCCAGGCTCGCCATCCGCTGTTCCAGGTGCTGCTGGCGTTCCAGAACCTGGCACCGGTGCGGTTCGAACTGCCCGATCTCGAACTCTCGGTGATCGAACTGCCGAACGCGGTGTCACGCTTCGACCTGCAGTTCGTTCTGTCCGAAGACGACGGCGGCGGCATGACGGTGGCGGTCACCTATGCCACGGATCTGTTCGATGCCGCGACGATCGAATCCTTTGCGCGCCGGTGGATCCGGGTGCTGGAGTCGGTGGCTGCCGATCCGGCGGTCCCGGTCGGGGCGATCGATGTACTCGAGCCTGCCGAGCGTGCCGATCTGCTGTCCCGCCGCGGTGCTGTCGCCGCCGCACCGATGACGCTGCCCGATCTGCTCACCGCGGCAGCCGCGCAGGACCCCGAGGCCGTGGCGATCGTGTTCGGCGGCCGGCAGATGAGTTATCGGGAGTTGGATGAGCGTTCGAATCGCTTGGCCCGGCGGCTCGTTCGCCGGGGTGTGGGCCCGGAGGACGTCGTCGCGATCGGGTTGCCGCGTTCGGTGGATTCGGTGCTGGCGGCGTGGGCGATCGCGAAGTCGGGGGCGGCCTTCCTGCCGATCGACCCGGGTTATCCGAGCGAGCGGATCACGCACATGACGACCGATTCGGGGGCGCTCGTCGGTGTGACCTCGGCGGCCGTCCGTGCGCAGTTGCCCGACGATATCGACTGGCTGACAACGGAATACCTCGACCACTCCGACGACGTCGATGCGGCCGGCGACCGGTCCGTCGTCGACAGCGAACGGACACGCCCACTGCGGATCGACGACATCGCCTATGTCATCTACACCTCCGGATCGACCGGCCTGCCCAAGGGGGTCGCGGTCACCCATCGCGGGCTGTACAACTGCGCCGTCGCGCACCGGGACGCCATGGGTATCGAATCCGATTCTCGTACACTGCATCTGGCTTCACCGAGCTTCGACGTGTCGGTCCTGGAACTGCTGCTGCCACTGTGTGCCGGCGCCACCATGGTCATCGCGCCGAGCGACGTCTACGGCGGTGACGAACTCGCCGACCTGATCGCCCGCAAACGGGTCAGCCACGTTCTCATGACGCCGTCCACGCTGTCGACCATCGACCACACCCGTTGGCCACTACCGGAATTGACCCATCTGATCGTCGGCGGCGAGGACTACGGCGCCGAAGTGGTTCAGCGCTGGGGTGGCGGCCGCACCCTGTGCAACGAGTACGGGCCGACCGAGACGACCGTCGCCGCGACCCTGAGCCCGCCGTTGGCGGCAGGTGGTGTGGTGACCATCGGTCGCCCGATGCGCGGTGTGTCGGCGTGGATTCTGGATCAACGGCTGGAGCCGGTGCCTGCCGGTGTGGCGGGCGAGTTGTATATCGCCGGTGGGCTTCTGGCTCGGGGATATCACCGTCGGGCCGGTACGACGGCGGAGCGTTTCGTCGCGTGCCCGTGGGCCCCGGGGGAGCGGATGTACCGGACTGGGGATGTCGCTCGATGGACAGCAGACGGAACGATCGAGCATCTGGGCCGGTCCGATTTCCAGGTCAAGATTCGCGGCCTGCGGATCGAGCTGGGGGAGATCGACGCGGCGCTGGTGGCGCACGAGGCGGTCGGTCACGCGGTGACGGTCGGTCACCGCGGTGATTCGGGGGCGCAGTCGTTGGTGTCGTATGTTGTTGCCGCGCCGGGCCGTTCGATCGATTCGTCGGTGTTGGCCGGCTACCTGGGTGACCGGTTGCCGTCGTACATGATTCCGGCGTCGATCATGGTGTTGGACCGTATTCCGTTGACGCCGATGGGGAAGCTGGATCGCGAGGCGTTGCCGCAGCCGGTGTTCGCCGGCGACAAGCCCTTCCGCGCGCCCGAAACGCCGACCGAGCAGATCGTCGCCCGGTGCTTCGCGGAGGTTCTGGGTGCGGATACGGTCGGTGCCGACGATTCCTTCTTCGCCCGCGGCGGCGACAGCATCATGTCGATCCAGCTGGTGACCCGGGCCAGAGCAGCGGGCGTGATCTTCTCCGCACGCGACGTGTTCGAACACAAGACGGTCGCCGGGCTCGCCCGGGTCGCCGTCCGCGAAGACACCTCGGCCACAGCACTTCTCGCGGAACTGCCCGGCGCCGGTGTGGGCCCGCTACCGCTGACGCCGATCATGCGATCGTTGCTCGATCGCGTCGGGGCCGCGCACCGCCGCTTCGCACAGGCGATGATGCTGGGCCTGCCGACGGGGATCGACCGGCGGCAACTCGTCGACAGCGTCCAGGCCGTTCTCGATCGGCACGACCTGCTGCGGGCGCGACTCGACGCGCGCGCCGACGGGCCCTGGGCATGGGAAGTGCTGCCGGTCGGCACGATTCGCGCCGACGACGTCCTCGTGCGCGCGCCGATCGCAGCGGGGCTGGGGCGCACCGAGATCCGTGCCGCAGCCACGACCGAGTTGGATGCCGCCGTGAACCGGCTCGACCCCGGAGCCGGGATCGTGACCCAGGTGGTCTGGTTCGACCCGGTGGACCCGACGGAGCCGGGCACGGTGCTGGTGGTCGTGCATCGGTCCGCGATCGATCGGCTCTCCTGGCAGGTGCTGGTGCCGGATCTCACGGCCGCGTGGGCGCGGATCACATCCGGCGAACCACCCGATCCGGCCCCGACCGGAACGTCGATGCGCAGGTGGGCGCACGCGCTGGTCGAGGCGGCCGGACGCCCGGATCGTGTCGCCGAACTCGAATTGTGGCAAGCGATGACCGCCGGGGCCGACCCGATGATCGGGTCACGGCCCCTCGATCCCGCGATCGACGTGGTCTCGACTGCCCGCACGGTCGAGGTCGACATGGATCCCGAGGTGACCGAGGCCCTGCTGACCGCGGTGCCGGCGGCATTCCACGCCGAAGTGGCGGACGGACTGCTGGCCGCGTTGGCGGTCACGATGCTGCGCCTGCGGCGCGAGCACGAGCCGGCGGCTCCCGCCGACGTGTCGATTCGTCTCGAAGGGAACGGCCGCGCGGACGGTGTCGTCCCGGGCGCGGATCTGACCCGGACGGTCGGCTGGTTCGCCACGAGTTATCCCCTGCGCCTGGATCTTTCGGACATCGATCTCGACGACGCGGGCGCGGGTGGGCCGACCCTGGGCGCAGCGGTCAAGTCGGTCAAGGAACAGCTGCGTGCGGTCCCGGACCACGGGATCGGCTACGGCATGCTGCGGTATCTCGACGAGCGCACCGCCGCGATCCTCGCGACCGCGCCGCCGCCGCAGCTCGCGTTCCACTACCTCGGCCGCCGCGCAACCGGAGTCACCGAGGCGATACCGGCCCTCGGATGGGTACCGGCGCACGTCGGCGCTGCCGCGGGCGACGCGGAGCTCGCCGGTACCCAGGATCCGGATGCGCCGGTGCCGGCGGTGCTCGACATCCGTGCCGTCGTCCTGGACGACACGAACGGGTCTCGGCTGCAAGCGATCTGGTCGTATCCCACCGGGGTGCTCACGGCCGATGCGGTGCGCGAGGTGGCGCAGTCGTGGTCCCGAGTACTGACCGCGTTGGCGACCCATGTCCGCCGTGCCGGCAGCGGCGGACGGACGCCGTCGGATCTGGCGCTGGTCGCGCTCGGACAATCCGAGATCGAGCGACTCGAGGACCGGTATCCGGCATTGAGCGACGTCTGGCCGTTGGCCCCGCTGCAACAGGGATTGCTGTTCCACGCGCTGGTATCCGAGCGGTCGGTGGACGCCTACATCACGCAGCTGATCCTCGAGCTGCGCGGCCGGGTCGATCCCCCGCGGTTGCGCCGCGCCGTACAGATGCTGCTCGACCGGCATGCCAATCTGCGCGCCGCCTTCGTCACCGACACCGAGGCGGGCCCGGTGCAGGTCGTGGACGACGCCGCCGAGGCGCCATGGACAGAGCTGAACCTGTCCGGGTCGGACGAGAGCGCACGCGATCGCGACTGGCAGCGGCTGCTGGCCGCCGACCGCGCCACCCGGTTCGAACCGGCTCGTGCCCCGCTGCTCCGCTGGACGCTGGTCACCGTCGGGCCGGAACAGTACCGGCTGGTGCTGACCAATCACCACCTGCTGCTCGACGGCTGGTCGACGCCGCTGCTCCTGAAAGAGCTGCTGGTGCTCTACGCCACCGACTGCGATGCCGCGATGCTGCCACCCGTGCGCCCCTACCGGGACTTCCTGACCTGGCTCGGCCGGCAGGACCGGGCCGCGTCGCTCGGCGCCTGGGCCCGTGCGTTCGACGACGCCGACGAGCCGACCCTGGTGGCTGCGGCCGATCCCCGCCGGCGCTACACCGAATCGCGTACCGTCCGTGGCGAACTCACCGAGGAGCAGACCGCGGCGCTGACCGCCCGTGCGCGGTCGCGCGGGATCACGCTCAACACCGTGATCCAAGCGGCATGGGCGATCGTGCTGGGCGCGTTGACGTCCCGGACGGATGTGACGTTCGGTGCCGTGGTCTCCGGACGGACCGCGCGGATCCCGGAGATCGACGCGATGATCGGGCTGCTCATCAACACCGTGCCGGTCCGCGTCCGGCTCGACAACACCGAGACCCTCGGGCAGTTGCTCGACCGAATCCAGGCGGAACAAGCCGCGCTGCTCGATCACCAGTTCATCGGTCTGGCCGACATCGAGCGGGTAGCCGGGCCGGGCGCGGTATTCGACACGATGACGGTGTTCGAGTCCTTCCCGGTCGACCGCGGCGGGTTGACCGCGGACACCGATATCGCCGGCATGCGGCTGGTCGACGTGACCGGCACCGACGCGGCGCACTATCCGCTCGGCGTGGTCGGGCGGGTCGACTCCCGACTGCACCTCGAGCTCAAGTACCTGCCCGAGTTCTTCGACCACGACACGATCGCCGCGACCCTGCGCCGGATCCGGGGTGTGCTGGACGCCGTCGTCGCCGACCCGGATCGACCCCTGGCCCGGCTGAACCTGCTCTCGCCGGCGGAATACCGCGAAATGGCGCCGGTATCAGGTGAACCCGCGGTGCCGGAGCGGCTCCTGCCGGAGCTGTTGGCGGCGACGGTGGCGCGGGATCCGGCGGCGGTGGCGGTGGTGTGCGGGGACCGGCAGTGGACCTACGGCGAGCTGGACGCGGCGTCGAATCGGTTGGCGCGCTTGCTGATCGATCGCGGTGCCGGGCCGGAGACGAGTGTCGCGATCGGGTTGCCGCGCTCCTACGAGTCGGTGCTCGCGGTGTGGGCGGTGGCGAAGTCGGGGGCGGCGTTCGTTCCGGTGGATCCGCGCAATCCGGGGGACCGGATCCGGCACATGCTCACCGATTCCGGCGTCGCGACCGGAATCACGCTGTCGGAGTGGCGGAATCGACTACCCGCAGGTGTGCGGTGGCTGGTTCTCGACGAGCCGGCGGTCGCCGCCGATGTGGCACGGTTGCCGGACGCGCCGGTGACCGATGCCGAGCGCATTCGACCGGTCCGGATCGATCACACCGTGTACCTGATCTACACGTCCGGCTCGACAGGCGTACCGAAGGGCGTGGAGGTCCCGCACCGCGGGTTGGCCAACCTGGTAGCCGAGCAGTGCTCGAGGTTCGGGCTCGGGCCGGGCGCGCGGGTGCTGCACGCCGCGTCCCCCAGTTTCGACGCGGCGGTCCTGGAACTCCTCTGGGCGTTCGCGTCGGGTGGGCGGCTGGTGATCGCGCCACCGACCGTCTTCGGCGGAATCGAGCTGGCGCAGATCATTTCGCGGAACTCGGTGACACATGCCGCGCTGACCCCCACGGCCTTGGGCACGGTCGACCCGGCCGGGCTGCGCAACCTCGTGACGGTCGTGATCGGTGGCGAAGTGCCCCCGCCGGGACTGGTGTCGCGGTGGGCGCCCGGGCGGAAACTGTTCAACACCTACGGTCCGGCGGAGGCCACGATCCAGACCGACGCCGGTGTGCCGATGGTGCCGGGGGAGTCGGCGACGATCGGCGGACCGATCCGGGGCGTCGACGAGGTCGTGCTCGACCCGTGGCTGCGTCCGGTACCGCTCGGAGTCGTCGGCGAGCTCTACCTCACCGGTCCGGGACTGGCTCGCGGCTACCGCAACCGGACGGGTCTGACGGCGTCACGGTTCGTCGCCGACCCGTTCGCGCACCGGGGGCAGCGGATGTATCGAACCGGGGATCTGGTGCGCTGGCTGCGGCAACCGGACGGAGGGTTGACGCTCGACTACGTCGGCCGGACGGACTTCCAGGTCAAACTTCGTGGTTTCCGGATCGAACTCGGCGAGGTCGAATCGGTCCTGCTGGCCTGCGCGGGGGTGGCTCGCGCGGTGGCGGCCGTGCACCGCGACGCCACGAACGGCGGGCGGTTGATCGGGTACGTGGTGCCCGAGCCCGGCGCCGAGCTGGACCCGGCCACGGTCCTCGCGTTCGCCGGGCAGCGCCTGGCTCCGCACATGGTGCCGGCGACCGTGACTGTGCTCGACTCGCTGCCGACGACGGAGACCGGCAAGATCGACCGCAACGCACTGCCCGAACCCGACTTCAGCGCGGGCCGAACCGAATTCCGGGCGCCCGGGACCGATACGGAGATCACACTCGCGGGACTGTTCGCCGAGGTGCTGGGCGTCGACACGATCGGGCTCGACGATTCGTTCTTCGCCCTCGGCGGCGACAGCATCATGTCGATCCAGCTGGTGACGCGAGCCAAGGCCGCGGGACTGGTGCTGTCGGTGCGGGATGTGTTCGAGCGCAGAACCGTTGCCGGACTGGCCCAGATCGCGGTCCGCGACACCGCGGCGGCCGCGCTGCCGGACGAACTGCCCGGCGGCGGTGTGGGTCCGATGCCGTTGACGCCGATCATGCGCTGGATGGTCGAACGCGGCGCATTCGACCGCTTCTGCCAGTGGGTGCTGCTCACGCTGCCCGCTGGGATCGACCGGACCGCGGTCGCGGCGACCGTGCAGGCGGTGATCGACCATCACGACATGCTGCGGGCCACGCTACGACCCGAACCCGCACAACCCGGCGGCTGGGCGCTGGAGGTGCGGCCGGTCGGAGTATCCGCCGCTGAACTGATCCGCCACGTCCCGGTGGATGTGGCACCGGACAGCAGCGAGTTCGCCGCACTCGTCGACCGGGAGGCGCAGGCGGCCGCCGAGCGCCTCGATCCCGCCGCGGGCATTGTGCTGCAACTGGTTCGGTTCGAGTGCGCCGACGGGCCGGGCCGGATTCTGGTCGTCGCACACCATCTGGTGGTGGACGGAGTGTCGTGGCGGATCCTCGTTCCCGACCTCGCAGTCGCGGGAGCCCAGGTCGATGCCGGGCAACAGCCACGGCTCGAGCCCGTCGGGACGTCGATGCGACGCTGGGCGCACGCACTGGCCACCGCGGCCGCGGGCCGCGACGAACTCGATCGGTGGCGTACCACGCTCGCCGCCGCGGATCCGCCGATCGGGACGCGCCCGCTCGACCCGGTCGTAGACGTACAGGCCACGGTCGTGACCGTGCGGGTTGAGCTGCCCGCCGCGGTGACCCGCGCGGTACTCACCACCCTGCCCCGGGCGTTCCACGGCAAGGTCGACGATGCGCTCATCGCCGGGCTCGCACTGGCGTTGACCCGGTGGCGGCACCGCCGCGGCGACGACGTCACCGAGACGCTGCTGACGCTCGAAAGCCACGGGCGCGACGACACGGTCCTGCCCGGCGCCGACCTCACCCGCACCGTCGGATGGTTCACCACCACGTACCCGGTGCGGCTCGACCTGTCCGACATCGACATCGACGACGCGTTCGACGCCGGCGCCGCCGCGGGCGCGCTCGTCAAATCGGTCAAGGAACAACTCCGGGAGGTCCCCGGCCACGGGATCGGCTACGGGCTGCTGCGCTACCTCGACGCCGATACCGCCGACATTCTGGGCGCGTTGCCCGGCCCCCAGGTGAGTTTCAACTATCTCGGCCGGCTCGACACCGTTCCCGACGCGCTGCGCGACATCGGATGGGTGCCCGCGGACGGCGGCGCCGGCGGCGGTGTCCAGCATCCCGACGCGGCCGCGGCCGCCCTGCTGAGCATCGACGCGGTCACCCTGGACACGGCGGACGGACCTGCCGTGACCGCCACCTGGGACTATCCGGCCGGCGCGATCACCGCCGCCGAGGTCACCGAACTCGCGGAATCGTGGCGCGACGCGGTGGCCGCCCTGGCCGCCCACGCGTCCCGGCCCGGTGCCGGCGGGCTGACCCCCTCCGACCTCGACCTCGTCGACGTCGACCAGGCCACGATCGACCGGCTCGCGGCCCGGTATCCGGCACTGGACGACATCTGGTCGCTCACGCCGCTCCAGGCCGGGCTGCTGTTCCACGCCCAGCTCGCCGCGGGCGCCCGCGACGACTACATCGTGCAACTCGACATGGAGCTCGGCGGGCGCGTCGACGCGGACCGGTTGCGCCGCGCCGCGCAGACCCTGATCGGACGGCACGCGAACCTGCGTACCGCGTTCGTCGGTGCCGGTGCCGGCGGACCGGTCCAGGTGGTGCAATCCCGGGTCGAGGTGCCGTTCACGCGGATCGACCTCACGGAAAGCACCGACACCGCAGCCGCGTTCGCTCAGCTCATGGACGCCGACCGGCACTTCGACCTGAGTGCCGCGCCGCTGCTGCGACTGACCCTGATCGACACCGCACCCCAGCGGTACCGGCTGCTGCTGAGCATGCATCACATTCTGATCGACGGCTGGTCCACCCCACTGCTGGTGCGGGAGCTGCTGATCCTCTACGCCGGCGACAGCGACCCCAAGGCACTGCCTCCGGTGCGTCCCTACCGCGACTATCTGGTGTGGCTGAAAGCCCAGGATCAGGGCGCGGCGGAAACCGCGTGGGCGCGGGCACTCGAGGGCGTCACCGAGCCGACCCTGCTGGCCGGCGTCGGCAGCGCCCGCCGCCACACCGACGCCGCGCGCGAAGTCCGGGTGCGCCTGAGCGAGCACCGCACCGCGGCCCTGGTCGCTGTGGCCCACCAGCAGGAGAGCACCCTCAACACCGTCGTCCAGGCCGCCTGGGCGATCGTGCTCGGGAACGCGACCGCGCGCGGCGACGTCGTCTTCGGCACGACCGTCTCCGGGCGACCCCCACAGATCGCCGGTATCGAATCGATGATCGGACTGTTCATCAACACCGTCCCGGTCCGGGTCCGGCTCGACGACGCCGAGAGTCTCGCGCGGCTACTCCGGCGAATCCAGGCCGAACAAGCCGCGCTGCTCGACCACGACCACCTCGGACTCGCCCGGATCCAGCAGGCGGCCGGGGCCGGCGCGATGTTCGACACCGTGACCGTCTTCGAGTCCTACCCGGTCGACGCGGCCGGGCTGTCCGAAGACACCGACATCGCCGGGATGCATGTCCTCGACGTGCACGGACGAGACGCCGCGCACTATCCGCTGGGTTTGAGCGTCCATGTCGGTGCTCGGCTGGAGCTGACCTTCAAATATCTGCCCGGACTTTTCCGCCCGCAGGAGATCGACGCTCTCGCCGGCCGCGTGCTGCGCGTGCTCGACGCCGTTGTCGACGATATCGATCGTCCGCTGCGGCAGGTCCAGCTGCTGTCGCCGGACGAGCTGACCACGCTGGTGCCCGTGCGCGGTGAGCCCGGCGTCGCGACATCGACGTTGCCGCACATGCTAGCGGCCGCAGCGGAATCCGATTCCGACGCGCTGGTCTGTGCCGGCAGGACCATGTCCTACCGCGAACTCGACGAAACCTCGAACCGGTGGGCGCGGATCCTGATCGACGCCGGGGCAGGACCGGAATCGTTTGTGGCCGTGGCGTTGCCGCGCTGCATCGACGCCATGATCGCGGTGTGGGCGGTCGCCAAGACCGGCGCCGCGTTCGTTCGGATCGACCCCGACCAGCCCGAAGAGCGGATCAGTGATCTGCTCGCCGATGCCGGTGTCGTCGCCGGGCTGACCGCCGAGACCTGTCGAGGCGTGCTGCCGGAGGCCACCACATGGCTCAGCCTCGACAGTCCCGAATTCATTACGAAGGCAATGGCATTGCCCGCCGACGCA
Organism: Nocardia stercoris; assembly: GCF_003696265.1. GTDB lineage: Bacteria > Actinomycetota > Actinomycetes > Mycobacteriales > Mycobacteriaceae > Nocardia > Nocardia stercoris. The sequence continues at coordinate 84,583 of NZ_RFFH01000009.1, forward strand.
ATTGGCGACAGCGAGCGCACAACCACGCTCCGGCCCGAGCATCCCGCCTACCTGATCTACACCTCGGGCTCGACCGGGACGCCCAAGGGGGTCGTGGTCACCCATACCGGGATCGCGAATCTGGCCGCCGAAGCGCGGGAGCGGATCGGCCTCACGTCCTCCGCGCGCATGCTGGCCGCGGCCGCACCGAGCTTCGACGTGTCGATCCTGGAATGGGTCAGCGCCGTCGCCGCCGGAGCGACATTGGTTCTCGCGCCGGAACGAGTGGCCGCCGGTGCCGAACTGGCCGGGGTGATCGAGGCGGAAGGTGTCACCCATGCGGCCCTCACACCTACCGTGCTCGCATCGCTGGACCCCGACGGACTCGATACCCTCCACACCCTGATCCTCGGCGGCGAGACCTGCTCACCGGATCTGGTGACCCGCTGGGCCCCGGGCCGCACGCTGATCAACGCCTACGGGACGACCGAGACCACCATCCAGAACTGCACCGAGGTTCCCCTGACCGTGACCGCTGCCGGTCCGCCGCCGATCGGCGGCCCGGCCCGCGGGTTCTCCGCCGTGGTGCTCGACCGCGGACTGCGCCCGGTCCCGCCCGGGGCGCCCGGGGAACTGTATCTGTCCGGAGCGGGCATCGCCCGCGGTTACCACCGGCAACCTGCGCTCACGGCAGCCCGATTCGTCCCCGACCCGTACGGGCCGGCTGGGACCCGCATGTATCGCACCGGCGATCTGGTCACCTGGATCGGCGACCGGCGACTGCGATACCTGGGCCGCACCGATCTGCAGATCGAAGTCAACGGCCATCGCATCGAACCCGGTGAGATCGAAGCCGCGATGTGCGGCCACCCCGATGTCTCCCGGGCCGCGGTCGCGGTCCACACTCGGGCCGACGGCGTCGATCAGCTCACCGGCTATGTGGTGGCGGCCCCGCACGCCACACCGGACGCCGCGGCGCTGACCAGGCACCTTGCTGCCCGACTGCCCACCCACATGATCCCCACCACCATCCTCACGCTGGACCGGATCCCGCTCACCACCACCGGAAAGCTCGATCACAGCGCCCTGCCCGCACCGGATCTGCGCGGTCGGTCTCGGTTCCGGGCGCCGTCGACCCCGATGGAGGCCACCGTCTGCGCAGCCTTCGGCCAGACCCTCGACCTCGAGCGAATCGGTGTCGACGACGGCTTCTTCGCTCTCGGCGGCAACTCGTTGTCCGCCACCCGGCTGGTGGCGCTGCTCGCGGAGTCCACCGGTGTCACCGTTCCACTGCAGTGGCTGTTTACCGATCCGACGCCGCGATCGCTGGCCCTGCGCATCGAGAGCCGACGTGACGGTTTCGCGGGACCGGATATCGGCGAACAGGATCTCGCGGAGGCGCTCGCCGTCATGCTGCCCCTGCGGGCCGCCGGAACCGAGCCGCCGCTGTTCTGCGTCCACCCGGCGATCGGATTGGCTTGGGGCTACAGCGGACTCCTGCAGTACCTCGATCCCGACCGTCCCGTCCGCGGGCTGCAATCCCCCGGACTGACCGACCCCACCATCCGGTTCGACACCCTCGACCGACTGGCTGCCCGCTATGTGCAGGAGATCCGGTCCGTCCAACCGCACGGCCCGTACCATCTGCTCGGCTATTCGCTCGGCGGCACCATCGCCCACGCGATCGCCGTGCAACTCCGCAGCGAGGGGGAGACCGTGGCGACCCTCGCCATGATGGACACCCGGGTCGTCGCGGCCGGCAGTTTCCGTGCGCCCACCCCTTCGGTGGCGACGATGCTCGCCGAGTTCGGCGGTCTCACTGTTCCGGACGGGCCCGCCGAGCTGACCGTCGAGGCCGCGACCGAATTGCTGCACCGGCAAGGGGGACTGTTCACCCTCGTGACCCCTGAGCATCTCGTGCGAGTGCAAGGCGATTACGCCCGGCTCGTCGACCTCACCTGGAACCACCGGCCGGGGCCGTTCGATGGTGATCTGATCTACTTCAGCGCGGCCGCCGACCCCAGGAGCGACGGGTCCTCGCCTGCTCGCGCCTGGGGCGATTACGTCACCGGGCGTATTGCCGAACACCGGATTCCGGTCCGGCACGAACGGATGACCGACCCGGATTCGCTCCGAGTCATCGGCTCGGTCCTCACCGAGCACTTCCGGAGCGGCTCACCGGCATCGGTTCAGCACGGATCGTGACCGGGGGCGTGTGCTCGTGCGGCGGCGGCCGGATTCTCGTGTTACAGCTTTGCTGCCAGATGGTCGGCCACCGCGGCGCGCGCGTGTGCCGACAGCTGCGACCCGAACTTTCGCAGATAAGCGTCGATCCACTCCGGGCGCTCGGCCAGGAAGGGGAAGTCCGACGGCACCATCGTGCGCACCGCGAGCATCGGCAGTGGCGCGCTCAACGGTCGAAATTCTTTGTTCCACAAGCCGGGTTGGGGGCAGCCCGGATAGAACTGACCGAGCATCGTGCCGCGATCGACGAACCGGCTCTTGAATTCCTGGTGTACGTCGTCGATAATGCGGTAGTCGGTATCCTCAGGAAGCACAGTAATGATCGCGCGTAACACCGATGTCGACGCGTCCCGCCCAGCGGGCAGTGTGGGATAGATATCGAACTCGTCGCGCACAATTCCGCGCAGTGCATCGATATCGGCTCGGTGGCCGCGCATGCAACCGACCCAGAGCATTCCGCGTTCCAGAGCCGGGCCCGTGAAGGGGCAGACGTTGCCGGTTCGCCCCAGGTCGGGGTTCGGCTGGGTCAGGAACGACTCGATCCACATCCGCAGCGACTCCAGCGATCCGTGCTCGTTCGGCGGGCAACCTTCGATGTCGGAAATCGGAATCCACCGTATACCGGAGCGGCGGCCGACTATTGTCTCGCTCATTGTGCGCCTCCCTGCGCCACCGTCGACGACAGATGGTCTCAACGACGCCTTACCCGAATCCTTCCACTCTCCTCTGCGTTGTTCGCGGGTAGTTAGAACTCTAGTCTTCCGGTGGTGAAAAATTGTAGTTCGAGCCAGGATCGGGGTTTTTCGGGGCAGCGGTTCGATGTCGCTCCATATTCCGAGTTCGGGATTGTTTGCGCTCGAGGATGTTAACGGCGAGGGGCCGGCCGACGATAAGGCCGGGCCCTCGGTCGAATTTCCGCTCATGCGGCCGGTCGCGACGCGGAACTGGCCACCGCATTGCGTGCCGCGACCGCCGACCGCGAAGCGCGGACGCTCGAGGCGATACCGGCCCGGGCGATCGAGCGTGGCGAGGTCGATCCGGCCGCCGCGGCGGGGCGGTTCCTGCAACACATGATGCTCGGCGCGGTTCATCGTGGACGGGGTCGAGGTCGACGCACCGTACCTGCACGACTACGTCGACGCGGTGGTGCTGCCCGCCCTGTGCCGACGCCGCGTCCTCGCTGCGCACCTCCATCGTGGCCAGGCTCATGGCCGGCCTGAAGGCGGTGCCCAGTCCCAGGCCCAGCAGTAACATCGCCGAGTTCCCGGTTGCTTGTTCCGATCGCGTCGGCGAACGACGACCCGTACATGTCCTTGCACGGCGAGCCGAGATCGACCGGCGCGGCGAATGTGTCCGCGCTTCAGCAAGCCGCTATCGCGTCGACGAACACGTTGTGGTCGTTGCCGCCGATGCCGAGCGTCACGACCGAGGTGCCGGGGGTGAGTGCGTTGAATTGTGGTGGCTGATCGAGGTATTGGGCGGTGGTCATGTTCTGCACCGTCGCGTCGCTGCAGCTGACGTCGGTCAGGGTCAGGCCTTTCGCCTGCGCGTGGAACGCAGGGGGTAGTGCTCAGGCGCTATGCTGCGCCGGCTCCGCCGTGGCCCATCCAGCCAGGAATTCCGAGATTCGATCGACCGCGGCGGCGGCTTCCGGGACGATGCTCGCGGCCGCCTGGAAGACATGGACCTGTCGATGCCACACCTGCAGTTCGCACGGCACGCCGTGCTCTCGCAACCGGTCGGCGATCAGGACGGCGTCGGGATACAGCAGCTCCGAGTCGCTCACCTGGACCAGTGTCGGTGGCAGGCCGGTCAGATCGCAGTGTGCGGGGGACTCCAGCGCCTGCCCGCCGGCGGCGCGTTCGGCAACCGCGAGCAGTCTCGTCGAAGCCCGTTGCGGGAATACCGCGCACGTCCGTGCGGTCGGGGCTGCCATTTTGGCGGTCATGTCCCAGTCGGTCAGCGGTGCCATCACTACGATCGCCGCCGGCACGGGCATGCCGCGCCGCCGGATCTCGACCGCGGTCATGAGCGCCAGATAGCCGCCGGCGGAATCACCCATGAGCACAACATCTTCGGGTCGGCCGGCCTGCTGCAGCGCGTACCGGTATCCCGCGACCGAATCTTCGAGCGCGTCGGCCACTGTCGCGCGCGGAAGTTTCCGATAGTCGACGGCGAGCACCTGGGCGTGCAATTCGTCGGCGAAGCGGCCCGTCATTTGGCGATGCAGTTTCCGACCGCCGAAAAGGAATGCTCCGCCGTGCAGGTAAACGACTATTTTGCCGTTGTCGTGGCCTGCCGGGGTCGTCAGTTCGGCGGTGCAGTTCGGCAGCGAGATCGAAGACCTGGCCAGGCCCGAGGGTACCGGAAGTGGCGGAATCAGCCGGTCCACCAGGTGGTAGGGCCACGGTAGGTGCGGAAAGAGGCTCCACAGGAAATTCGTCGATTTCACGGTGAGTCGTATGGCGATATCGAGAAGTCTGGATCGGAGACTGTGGCCCGGGAACTCTGTTCGATATGTCAGGACCGAAGATTCCGCATTCGGCCTGTCACCTGTCCGCACCCTGACCTCCTTGTCATAGGGCGGAAAACCATCCGCCCCAACGGAAATTATTGCCGATGGATTCTTCGCTGTCTCTATGGTGTTGCGAAAAAAGGGACGGGCGTGATTTGGACGATCGACAAAGTGGCTCTCGGGCTGCCGACCGGCGTCGAGGTGCGCCGCTACTGCTGGACCGCGCCCGAGAGCTGGTATGCCAGTAGGCAGTTGGGCGACTCGGCGGTGGCCGGCGACAGGGCGTCGAGCACCAGCCGGATCGCGGTGTCGTCGTAGGTCAGGCCGGCGTGCTCGATGGTGTCGTTCCAGCACGAGTCCTGAATCCACTCGTCGGCGACACCGGTCGAGGATGCCGGGGTGACGACGGTGTCCGAGCGGGTCGCGATCATGGTGTACGAGATGCCGGGACGAAATCAGTGACCGTCGGCGCGCGGATACAGTTGGTGAATCATCAGCGCGGCGCCGAGCAGGCGCGCCCCGTCCGGCGTGGCCGGGTCGGCTCCGGTGAGTTCGGTTATCCGCCGCAGGCGGTAGCTCAGGCTGTTCGGGTGGATGTGTAGGTCGTTCGCCGCGGCCTTGCGGTCACCGTCGTGTTTGAAGTGTGCCTCGAGCGCGTCGAGTAGATGCGGGTGGTCGACCAGCGGCTGGATGCAGGCGGCCAGCGCGTCGCGGGCCCGACCGGGCCGGGTGAGCTGGTACTCGAACATCAGTTGGTGCATGCCGTAGGTGCCGGTGGGGCGGCCGAGGCGGTGTGCGAGTTCGGCGAGTTCGGTGGCCTCCCGCGCGGCGACGGGAATGCCCGCGAGGGATGCGCCGTGCGATTCGATCACCAGGACGTCGGCACCCAGATCGGCCGAAAGATCCACGGCCAGTGTCGAATAGCGGCTGACATCGCTGCGCGCCGGCAGCAGCGCGATGCCGCCGGTGCCGTCGAAGGTGGTCAAGGCGGTCGATCCCGCGAGCCGGTCGAGCGCCTGTTGCACGACTCGGATCCGCCGCCGCCCACCGGCGGTGTCGGCCAGGGGAGCGACCGGATCCGCTGGGGGAGTCAGCAGCGCGAGCACGTCGTAATGTGTCGCGAGAGTGGTGTCGGCGCGCGCCGCGAGGTCTTCGGTCGGCCCACCGTGCAGCAACGCGGAACACAGGGCCCGGCGCGCTTCCCGCTCGGCGCTGTAGATGGATTGCTCTACGTCACTGTATGTTTCGACCACGGCGATGACGACCTGACCCATCACATCGAGTAACAGATCCACCAGTGCGGCTTGCTCGGGCAGATCCGATTCCGTAGTACTGGAAGCGATTTCGGACCATACTCGCCGGACGCTGCCGAAGACGCCGGTGATCAACAGGCGCAGCGGGATTCGTTCCTCGGCTTGCTGTCGCGTGATCGGCCTGACGATCTCGGCGATTTCGTCGGGGCCGAGGCGCCGTCGTTCGTCGGTGGCTTCCAGGAGCAACAGCGACCCGGCCATGATGGCGGGCAGGACCTCCTGGGTGTAGAGGGTGGGTGGCAGGTCGCCGCCGCCCTCGAGCACTGCCAGGCCCGCGTCGGAGATTTCCGCGGCGATGGTCGTCAGCCGGGGGAGCAGCCGGGTCAGGAGTGGTGAATCCAACGCGAAGCCGTACTGATCGTCGATCATGTGGGGAGGCTAGCCGCGGACCGGGGTGATGGTCCCGTAGTCGAGCCCGCCGTGGCTGTGGGTGGGGACGACAGGCCACTGGCGTTTCCACGAGGCGCATTCCGAGGACGGGATGATCTGCAGCCAGCGGGGATCGCGGGGCGACGGCGAGGCCATGGTCTTCTCCTTGACCATGGAGTCGTATTGGTCCAGGGAGTCCTCGAGGGTGTTGCTGTTGAGGACGACCTCGCGGCCGTAGAAGGCGGCCTGCTGCTTCACGCCCGGGATCGTGGAGAGCTCGGGCTGCCAGCTGTCGGCGGCCATGCCGTTCTCGGAGGAGACCCACACGCCGTCGGGGGTGTTGAGGACCAGCGAGTGGTTGCCGTCGGTGTGGCCGGGCGTCCACAGCAGGCTGACACCGACGCCGAGTTCGACGTCGCCGTCGAAGATCTCTAGCCGATTCCGGGGCACGCCGTTCATCCCGCCGTCGACGTACCACGCCCACTGCATGGGGTGCATGGACTCGAAGGTGCCCAATTCCTTGCGGTGGACCAGCAGTTTCGCGTTCGGGAACAGCGGTTCGCGGGCCGTGGCCTCGCCGTCGATGATCTCGGTGCTGCCCATGATCATGCGCACGTCCTGGACGTGGAGGTGGTCGAAGCTGAGGTAGTCGACGTCCTCGTTCCGCAATCCCAGGCCGGGCAGCACCGTATCGGGGTCGTTGTAGTACTTGACGAAGAACTTCTCGACGCCGAGTTTGCGCGAAAACCGTTGCAGGGTGCGGTAGAAGGGCGCCTCGGCCGATCCGGCCGCGACGGTGGGTTCCCAGACCAGCGTCTTCAGCTTGCCGTCGAAGCCTTCGAACTGGATCACGAACATGCGGTTGATGATCGAGATCATCGGGTTCACGTTCACCGAGTAGCCCTGGAAGGCGAATCGTGCCGGATAGGGCGCGGCGGCGATGTCGATGCTCTTGACGGCGCGGACCTGCCCCTGGGTCAGGAACCGCTCGCGGTACCGGACGGCGGCCGCGCGCACCGCTTCCAGCCGCCGGCCGCGCGGCCAGATCTCGTGCACGCCGTCGAATTCGGGGATCGGCCGCACGTGCGCCGATCGGTCGGCGGCGGGGATGTGGGTGTCGGTGTTCACTTCTCGGCTCCGGGCTGGTCGATGGCGGTCGTTTCGTAGGCGTGGCGTGCCGATCGGTCGCCGTGCAGCGCGGCCACTTGGTCGGGGACCATCCGCCGCAGGATCGCGGTCCGCAGGGTGTCGGGCAGGATGCCGACGGCGCGGACCAGCGGGCCCACATACCGGGGGACGGTCGTCTCGAATCGGGGGCGGGCGATCACCGCGCGGACGGTCACGGCGACCTCGGCGGGGGTGAGCAGCGCGACCGCGCCCGATGAGGTTCCGGCGGCGAGTGCGGTGTCGACGACCGTGGGCATCACCACCGACAGCCGTACGCCGGTGCCGCGCAGTTCGGCGCGCACGGCCGTCAGGTACCCGAGCACGCCGTGTTTGGTGGCGGCGTAGGTCGCCTCGCCCGGCGGTGCGAGCTTCGACGCCGCGGAGGCGACGGTGACGATGTGGCCGTGGCCGCGGGCGCGCATGCGCGGCGCGGCCAGCCGCACGCCCCGGATGACGCCGTGCAGGTTGACCTCGAGCTGTCGCCGCGTCGCGTGTTCGGGTTCTTCGTCGAACGGTCCGACCCACATGACACCGGCGTTGTTGACCAGGACATCCATTGTGTGCCAACGGGTTTCGACCGCGTCGAGGAAGCGGGTGAAGGATTGCTCGTCGGTGACGTCGAGCGCGAACCCGGCGACCTCGCCGGGCAGTTGCGCGGCGGCCGCCGCGGCCGCGGTGCCGTCGAGATCGCCGATCGCGACGCGGGCGCCGGCCGCGGCGAGTTCGGTGGCGATGGCCAGGCCGATGCCCTGGGCCGCGCCGGTCACCGCGACCACCTGCCCGGCGGGCGCGCGCTTCGAGGGGCCCATCGATCATCCTCCGAATCGGTTCATGTTTGACATGCGAACATGTCAGATGATCGTCAGTATGCCACATCGCGCGGCAAAATGGACACGTACGTGTGTCAGATGTGCGGGATGGCAAGCTGTCACCGGCAGATCAGCCACGGAAAGGAAGATCGAGCGATGACACGCGGCGGCGGAACCCGGCGACGCTACTCCGGCATGTCCGCCGACGAGCGGACCAGCGCTCGCCGGACCGCGATCCTCGCCGCGGCCCTGGAATTGTTCGGCACCGCGGGCTTCGCCGCCACCTCGGTCAAGCAGATCTGTGCCGCGGCCGGGCTGACCGAACGCTACTTCTACGAATCCTTCCGCGACCGGCACGCCGCCCTGGTCGGTCTGTACACCGCGCTGGTCACGGACCTGCGCGCAGCCACCGATGCCGCGATCGCCACGGCCGGCGACGATCCGGTCGCCGCCGCGGGCGCCGGTTTGCGCGCCTTCATCACCTACCTGACCGACGATCCGCGCCGGGCACGGGTGGTGCTGATCGAGGTCGTCGGCGTCTCACCCGACATCGAAGAACTCCGCCACGGTGTACTACGGGCTTTCGCCGACCTGATCGCGGCAGTCTGGACAGCCCAACCCGGCGTGAACCCTCACGACGAGCAACCCCAACTGATGGCCGTAGCCCTGTCCGGCGGGGTCAACAACCTGCTCGTCGACTGGATGATGACCGGCATGCGACAGTCCCCCCAGGTACTCACCGAGGCATGCACGACCCTGTTCGTAGCCGCCCTCGACGCCCTGCGCAACGACAATTAGTGCCGATCCGGACTCCTCGGAGCGTCACCCTCGTCCTCGGGTGGGGGCAGTGGCGCGTATGAATGGTTGTGGCGGTGAAGGGCTGCTGTAGCGACTTGGCATAGGAGGCCGGGACGGTGGACAGGGCGATTTTGCGGGCCAGGCAGGAACGGCGGCGGGTCGTCATGGCCGCGGCGGCCGGGTTGTTCGCGGCCTGTGGGTACCGGGCGGCGACGATGGCGGAGATCGCCTGTCGGTCCGGCATCAGCAAACCGGTTCTCTACAAGGCGTTTTCGAGCAAGCTGGAACTGTATCTGGCCGTCCTCGACGAGGCGGTGCGGGATCTCGAGGAGAGCCTCGGTGCCGCACTGGGACGCGCCGACGGCCCGAGATCGATCGTTACCGCGATGGTCGCCGCGGTATTCGACTTCGCCGACCGTAACCCGCGCAGTGCCGCCCTGCTGGCCGGAGCCGCTGTCGCCGAAGAGCCCTCGGCGCAGCGGGCGGCGCGCCGGGCTACCGAACTCTGCGTCGATTCGCTGCTGCGGGCGCTGGCACCGCATCTGTCGCCGCGAGTAGAGCAGTGGTTGATCGCAGCCGAGCTGGTCGCGATCGCGCAGTCGTGCGCGCGGGACTGGGCGATCACCGGCAAGCAACTGCCCCGTGCGGACGTGGTCGCCACAACCGCGGGCCTGTGCTGGGCGGGACTTGCCGGCATCGAGTTGAACCGCGGTGCCGATCCGCGACTCCCGGCGGTCGGTGCGGCCCGGAACTGACCGGGCCCGGCACTGAAAGGCGATGCCGCAGTTACTGGGTGGTAGCGGTCCCCGGTCCCACTCGTGCTCTGCCATCTGGTAGATCGGACATATGCCTCGTACGAATCCGATCACCGCATGGAAGTCACTGCGCGACGGCAACGCTCGCTTCGTCGCCGGCCAGTTGCAGCACCCCGGCCAGGGCGCGGCCGACCGCGCGAAGCTGGTCGAAGGACAACACCCCAAGGCCATCCTGTTCGGCTGCGGCGACTCCCGGGTCGCCGCGGAGATCATCTTCGACCAGGGCCTGGGCGACATGTTCGTCGTCCGCACCGCCGGTCACGTCCTCGATGCCTCGGTGCTGGGGTCGATCGAGTACGGGGTCGAAATCTTGAACGTGCCGCTGATCGTGGTCCTGGGGCACGACAGCTGCGGCGCGGTCCGCGCGACCGTCGACGCTCTCGACGGCGGCCAGGTGCCGGGCGGGTTCATCCGCAGCCTCGTCGAGCGGGTCACGCCCTCGATCCTGATGGGCCGCCGGGAGGGACTGACCGGTATCGACGAGTTGGAGGCCCGGCACGTCGTCGAGACCAGTCGGCTGTTGCTGCAGCGGTCGACGATCATCGCGGATCGGGTCGCCGCCGGGGAATGCGCGATCGCCGGGGTCACCTACGCGCTCGCGGACGGCCGGGCGCACCTGCGCGGTGTGATCGGCGATATCGGGGAGACAGCGACTCCGATCGAGGCGTGAGCGCCGGGGCTCAGGCTCGCCCCGGCGCCTCGCCCGGCTGGCGCTGGTTGTGCAGGTATTCGCGCACCGCGTCCCGCATCCGGTCGAAGACGGCCAGCGGGGGCCCGGTGAAGACATTCGCCAACGCGGTGTCACCGGCGTGCGGGTGCGGCCGGGTCGGCGCGAGGGATTCGATCGTCTCCAGCGAGGCCGCCATGTTCTCCAATTTCGCGGCGGAGAACTGCTTGCGCAGCAAGGGGAATTCGACCTGCTCCTCCTGAGCGGCGTGCTCGGCCATTTTCACCGCGAACTCGTCGAGCGCCTGGTCGAATTCGGGACCGTCGACCCCGAGGTCGTACAGATGGGCCAGCGCCCGCTTGGCCTCGTGTTCCTCGTCCAGCCGAGGTCGGACCACGTTGTCGGCGCCGAACACCGCGCGCCGGGCGGTGGGATGCACCAGCATCTCCTCGGCTGCCTCGTGCACCGCCAGGTCGTGGACGAGTTGTTCGAAAACCGCCGCGCGATCCGGTCCGCCGGCCTGCAGCCGGCTGACCAGGGACTCGAGCTGCCGGTGCTCGGCGGTGAGGACGTCGACGACGTCGGGGCGCTTCTCCGGTTCGGGACTGCCCATCATTCCTCCTAGGTTCGACGAATCGGCCCGGCCCCCGCCGTGGCGTCGGCTAATGCGCCGTGTGATCGTGGAATCCGAGCCCCTCGTGGTGCTTCACTCGGAGATGCTCGCCGAGTACCCAGGCCGTGCCGGCGAGCAAGCAGATCACGGTGATCAGACCCCCGACGATCGCCAGGCCGAGCGAGCCGGCGGCGGCGGCCGAGAGGGTCGCGGCGACGCCGATGACGGCGATCCCCACCAGGATCAGACCGGGCATGTTGCGGCCGTCGACGATCGACTCGCCGGCGTGTGGGCGGCTGCTACCGGCGGAATGGTCGGGGAAGCCCGGTTCGGTCTGTGGCTGCCGGGTGATCTGACTGGGTGAATACACGTTGCGACGGTGCCACCGGCTGACTCCCGGCACGTGTGTGTGGTGGTTCATTGTGCCTCACTCCTCGGTGTCCGGTCCGAGACTGCGGGTCCTTTACTTCAATCATGGACCTGAAGGGCGGGTAGCTCAATCGGTCTTGCCCAGGGAACCGCCTGCTCGCGGGCCGTTCGGGCAGAATTCGCCGCATCGGTGTACCGAATCGGTCGATCTCGGTTTGCGCTGTGTGCGCCGTGGTATCCGGTCGTCGGCGGAAACCGGCTTTACGATTGCCCGTCGATTGGGGCAAACATTCTTCTCGCTCCGAGCGGCCGTTTCTCCGGTGCGCCCGGCCGAACGAAGGGATCGGGGCCATGGCTCTCACCTTCCCCGGTATGCGGCTGCCGGCGCGGGCGCCCGTACGCCGCGCGCGAAAAGGTTCCGCGCTGCGACAAGTGCTCACCACCACCGATCCGAAACTGATCGGGATGATGTACATCGTCACCTCGATGGCGTTCTTCCTCGCCGGCGGGTTGCTCGCCGTGATCATGCGGGCCGAGCTCGCCCGGCCGGGCCTGCAGTTCCTGTCGACCGAGCAGTACAACCAGCTGTTCACCATGCACGGCACGATCATGTTGCTGTTCTACGCGACCCCGATCGCGTTCGGATTCGCCAATTGCGTCCTCCCGTTGCAGATCGGATCGCCCGATGTCGCGTTCCCGCGGCTCAATGCCATGAGCTACTGGCTGTTCCTGTTCGGCGCGCTGATCGCGATCGCGGGATTCCTCACACCGGACGGTGCCGCCGATTTCGGCTGGACCGGATACACCCCGTTGAGCCAGAACGTGCACGGCGTCGGCGGCGATCTGTGGGCGATGGGCATCGTGGTCTCGGGAGTCGGGACGATCCTCACCGCGGTGAACATGCTGACCACGATCGTGTGTCTGCGGGCTCCGGGTATGACCCTGTTCCGGATGCCGCTGTTCACCTGGAACATCCTGGTCACCAGCCTGCTGGTGCTGGCGGCGTTCCCGATCCTGACGGCGGCGCTGATGGCGCTCGAGCTGGATCGCCGCCTCGGTGGTCACATCTACGATCCGGCCAACGGTGGGGCGATCCTGTGGCAGCACCTGTTCTGGTTCTTCGGTCACCCGGAGGTCTACATCGTCGCGTTGCCGTTCTTCGGGATCATTTCCGAGGTGATCCCCGTCTTCAGCCGCAAGCCGATTTTCGGTTACAACGCGCTGGTGTTCGCGACGATATCGATCGGGGCGCTGTCGGTGTCGGTGTGGGCACACCATATGTTCGCGACGGGTGCGGTGCTGCTGCCGTTCTTCTCGTTCATGACGTTCCTGATCGCGGTTCCGACCGGGGTGAAGTTCTTCAACTGGATCGCCACCATGTGGCACGGGCAGCTGACTTTCGAAACGCCGATGCTGTGGTCGCTGGGATTCATCGTGACGTTCCTGCTGGGCGGTCTCTCCGGCGTGATCCTGGCCTCACCACCGCTCGATTTCCATGTCCACGACACGTATTTCGCGGTCGCGCACTTCCACTACGTGCTGTTCGGCACCATCGTGTTCGCCACTTTCGCCGGCATCTACTTCTGGTTCCCCAAGATGACCGGCCGGATGATGGACGAGCGGCTGGGGCGGATCCATTTCTGGACGACGTTCATCGGTTTCCACGTCACGTTCCTGGTCCAGCACTGGCTGGGTGCCGAGGGCATGCCGCGCCGCTACGCCGACTATCTGCCCGCCGACGGATTCACCACCTTGAACACGATCTCCACGCTCGGCTCGTTCGTGCTGGCGGTGTCGATGCTGACCTTCGTCTGGAATGTCTTCCGCAGCTATCGATTCGGCACGGTGGTGACCGTCGACGACCCGTGGGGTAACGCCAACTCGCTGGAATGGGCGACGACCTGCCCGCCGCCCCGCTACAACTTCTACGAGCTGCCCCGCATCAGATCCGAGCGGCCTGCGTTCGACCTGCACTACCCGCACATGCGGGTGACGCGGCCGGAACGGTAGGTACGTGGTCCGGCCTGCGCCGGCGGTGGGTGATCACCGATTGTGGTTGTGCCGCATGCCTGCTCGGACCACCAGCGCGAAATCGGTGAGCTGGGCGATCAATTCGTCGATGTCCGCAGCGGTCGGGGCGTACGAGCTGCGGTCCAAGGCGTCGCTGACCAGGTCGAACAGGCCCCCGACGACGGCGATCGCCAGATGCTCGTGCGGTCCGTCGGTTCCGTAGTGCCGCCACAGCGCGCTCACCAGGGTCGCGGACTGGCGGCGGTTGGCGCGGCGCTGGCGCTCGATGGTCGGGGAGATGCCGGCGGCTTGGCCGAAGGTCACCGCCGCGATGCGCGGGTCGTCGGTGACGGCGTGGGTGAGCGCCGAGGCCAGGAGCCGGGTGCCGGTGGCTTCGTCGTCGGGTAGGTCGGCCAGTGCGGCCTCGACGGTGCCGACGATGGTGTGGGTATTGCGCTGCAGCAGTTCGAGGTAGCACGCCTCCTTGGTGGAGAAGTGCTCGTAGAACGCTTTGTTCCCGACGTAGGCGGCTTGGCACAGCGCCTCGATCGAGGTGCCGGCGTAGCCGTCGCGCGCGAACAATTCCAGCGCGGTCTCCAGGAGCAGATCGCGGCGCTGGTCGGCGCGCTGGTCGGCGTCGAGTCCCCGGATGCGACGGCCGGGGCGGCGTTTCGCGGTGGAGTCGGATTTCGCGGTCACGTCAGGGAGTATATCCAGGTTTTGAACAAGAGCTCTTGTTCGTAATCGGGTGCTGTGTTGTACTGCTGGCATGAGTATCGAGCTCCACCCGACGGCGCGGTCGGGCCGGACCCGGCGCATCGCCGGGATCGCGGCAGCCTGCCTCGCGCTGTCGATCGCCAATTCCGTGACCGCACAGGCCGATCCGGCCTTCCCGCCGTCGTTTCCGCCGGACCAGAACCAATTGCCCCAATTGCCCAGCGAACCTGGCGGCTACCACGCGCTGCCGATCGCGACCCCCGACCAGGACCCCTGGTATCAGGCCCCGGACGACCTCGCCGACTACGCCCCGGGACAGATCCTGCGGACCCGGCAGGTGCAGACCCGATTCGTGGGACTCCCGGTGCCCGTCTACACCGAGCAGCTGCTGTTTCGGTCGGAAAACGTGCACGGCGACCCGATCGCCACCGCCACCACCGTGATCGTGCCCGGCATCCCCTGGACCGGCAGCCCCCGCCCGGTGGTGTCGTTCCAGGAAGCGATCGACTCCACCGACTCGTCGTGCAACCCCTCGCACACCCTGCAGGTCGGCACCTTCAAGGAGGCGACACTGGCGGTCTCCTGGCTGGCGCAGGGTTTCGCGATCAACATCCCCGACTTCGACGGTGAATTCGACACTTTCGCCACCGAGGACGAAGGCAAGATGGTGCTCGACAGCCTGCGGGCGATGAAGAGCGAACCCCAGCTCGGCCTGCACGACTCCGGCATCGCGCTCTACGGCTACTCCGGTGGCGGTCTGGGCACGATGCACGCCGCCGGGCTGCGGGCCGACTATGCGCCCGATATCCAGCTGCTCGGATCCGCGTTCGGTGGGTCTCCCGCCGACCTGATCGCGCAGGCGCACTACGCGATCGCGCCGCAACCGGGGCTGGCCGGGACCGGCAATTTCACGATGTGGCTGGGCTTCGCGGGCCTGGCCCGGGAGTATCCGGACATCTTCGACCCGAAGAAGCTGCTCACCCCCGAGGGACAGGCGATCGTCGCCGACGTCGCCCACCGCTGCGTCTACACCGCCGCACTGACCGGCATGTGGCGTCCGATCCAGGACTACTTCCAGCCCGGGATGTCGTTCGACGACGCGCCCGGTGTCGCGGATGTGTTGCGCGAGAACAGCATCGCCGAACGGATACCGGATACCCCGGTCCTGTGGTTCCACGGCATGTGGGACGAGCTGATCCCGCCCCGGGAATCGGTCGTCCCGACCGTCCACAAATGGCGCGACGCCGGCGCCGACCTGCGGTTCGTCACGATCCCGCTGCCGGAGCACATCACCAACGCGGTGGTCGGCTGGCTGCCCGCGCAGGCGTGGATCAGCGCGGTGCTGCGCGGGTTGCCGCCGGGGCCGCAGTTCGACCTGGACTATCCCGCGCCGCTGCCGCCCGGCTTTCCGGGCGCGTAAAGCATTGCGCCCGAAGATATTCGAAGACGACGAGGAGTGAACGTGAAGTCCCTGTCGACGGCCCTGCGACGGCCGGCGGTGTCCGGCGCCCAGGTCGCGGTTCTGCAGCGGTCCGGGGTGATCGATCTGCGTCGCCCGGACCGGGTGTGGGCCACGGCCCGGGCTGTGCGGACACTGGGCCCGATCGCCGGGGCGGTGCGCATCGGAGCGAGCCGCTGCCCGGACGCGATCGCGCTCGTCGATTCCGGTGGCTCGATCACCTACCGGGACCTGGACTCGCACACCGACGCCCTGGCCCGGACCTGGATCGCCGCGGGCGTCGGTCCGCAATCCACGATCGGTGTGCTGTGCCGTGATCATCGCGGCCTGGTGGAGGCGATGATCGCGGCCGCGAAGATCGGCAGCAAACTGGTGCTGCTCAACACCGGTTTCGGAGCACTGCAACTGGCGGACGTAGTCGATCGAGAGGGTGTCGAGGCGATCCGCGCCGACGTCGAATTCGATTCCGCCGTAGCGGTATTGCCGCAGCGGATCCTGCGGCTGCGCGCCGTCGCGACGGCGCCGCCGGGGCAGCGGCCGCCACTGCCGCCGCGACAGGGCGGGTTCGTGATTCTCACCGGTGGCACCACCGGAACACCCAAAGGGGTCCCGCGCAAGGTCGAATCACCACTGGCCGCAGCACAATTCCTCGACCGGGTGCCGCTGCGGCGGGGTGGGGTCACACTGCTGTGCGCGCCACTGTTCCACGGCACGGCGCTGTCGCAGTTCATCCTGTCGCTGACCCTGGGCTGCACGGTGGTCTTGCACGGCCGGTTCGAGGCCGAGCGGGCACTGGCACAGATCGCCGAACATCGGGTGACCGCGCTGGTCGTGGTCCCGACCATGCTGCGCCGCATCATCGACCTGGGCGAGGACACCGTGCGGCGATATCGCACCGACAGCCTGCGCATCGTGTTCTGCGCCGGTGCCGCGTTGCCGTCGGCGGTCGGCAGCAAGATAGGCGAGTGGTTCGGGCCGGTGATCTACAACTTCTACGGGTGCACCGAGACCGGCACCGCCACCATCGCCACGCCCGCCGACTGGGCGGCCGCACCGGGCACCGTCGGCCGCCCACCGGTCGGCGTCACGGTGCGGTTGTTCACCGCGGCCGGTGCGCAGGTGAGCGAGGCCGGCGCCACAGGCACTGTGTACGTGGGGAACTCGATCGCCTTCAGCGGATATTCCGGGGGAGGCGGGAAGAAGATGCTGCGGGGGTTGATGAGCACGGGCGACATCGGGCACTTCGACGCCGCGGGCCGGCTGTTCATCGACGGTCGCGACGACGACATGATCGTCTCCGGCGGCGAGAACGTATTCCCCGGCGAGATCGAGGACCTGCTCTACGACCACCCGGCCGTCGCCGAGGCGGCAGTCATCGGGGTGCCCGACGACGAATTCGGCCAGCGCCTGGCCGCGTTCGTCATCGGGACCGAGGAATTGACCGTCGCCGAGGTGAAGGACTTCGTTCGCATTCACCTGGCCCGCTTCAAGGTTCCGCGCGACGTCCACCTCGTGACCGAGCTCCCACGCACCCCCACCGGCAAGATCCACCGCGCGAGCCTGGCGGCGATGGCGGCGGCAGTGGACGAGTGAGGCGGATCGGCATCCACGGATCGCGGCCGTGGCCTCGGCTCAGCTCGGCGAACGCCCGTCTGCCCGAGCGGGAGCCGGACCGACGGTGGCGGCGGTAACGGCACCGTCCATCACCTCGGTCCACCAGTTCTCCAGTGGACTGGGATCGGGCCAGGTCACTGTCGGTGGATCGACGAGTTCGGCTGTGCTCGGGTGCTGCGCAGGTGGTGACATGGGGGTGGCTGATGGCGAGATCACGGTTGTCCTTGTGCTGTTGTGGGGCCACCGGCGCCGGAGCGCAGCGGTAGCCGTCGGAGCCGTCGAACAGTGGAAGACGGTGGCGTGGCGCGCTGTTCGCACCGCGACAGTCACCGTGCGGATTCGGGTGAAAGGGCCGGGTGGGCCCGGAAGCCTCGTGCTGACCGGACCCACCCGTCGACGGAAGAGACTCGAATCCGAACGTGAACTTGCGATGTCGTGGGGTGGGCGGCCGTACTTCGCCGGCCGCCGTGCCACCGCCGTGAAGGCAGGTCAGGCGTTGATGGCCTGACGGTCGTCGTGGCGGGTGATCTCGATCTTGCGGGGCTTGGCCTTCTCCGCGACCGGGATCACCAGGCGCAACACGCCGTCGCGGTAGTCGGCGCGAATGGCGTCGGTGTCGAGATTCTCCCCGAGGAACAGCTGACGGCTGAACACGCCGCGGTTGCGTTCCGCGGCGATCATCGACCGCTCCGGGTCCAGCCGGGGACGTGAGGCGCGCACGGTCACCACGTTGCGTTCGATATCGAGATCCAGCGATTCCGGGTCGATGCCGGGCAGGTCGAGTTCGACGAAGAACTCGTCACCCTCGCGCCAGGCATCCATCGGCATCACCACCGGACGGGCCGGCGTGCCGAAAACCTGCTGGGTCAGACGATCCAGGTCCCGAAACGGATCGGTGCGCATCAGCATGGTCGCCACCTCCACTCACTCCATTCTCGCTAGTGGGAAGCTCAGATAACCTCTGTCATCTGGCTGAGATCTGTTTTAGCACTCGACTGATGTGAGTGCAAGTTCCTTACTGAGGTAATCTGTAGTGGCGAGAGAGGAAACCCTGGATGCTGCCTGATCGACACGACCACCCACCCGGACACGGCACCGGTCACCGCCCCGGCCCGGCGCAGGCGGTCTACGGGATCTCGGTGGCCGCCGAACTGGCCGGCATGGGCGCGCATTCACTGCGCCTGTACGAGGAACACGGACTGCTCACTCCGGCCCGCAGCGCCGGGGGCACCCGCCGCTACAGCGACGACGACCTCGCGCGGCTGGCGCGCATCGCCGCCCTGACCGGTCAGGGGATCAACCTCGTCGCGATCGCCCGCATCCTCGACCTGGAAGACGCGAACACCGCGCTGCGCGACCGGAACGAAGCGCTCACCGCGGAGCGCGATCAGCTGCGCCGCGACCGCGACTCGGGCTGACGACGGCAGCTCCGGCCTGCAATCGGCCGGTCCGTCGCCGCCCGCTGTTAAGGTAGCCAACCAGTAGCCGATGTGTCTGCTTCGACCTCTGGGAGCCGCCCGTGCAGCGGTATCGTGCGGCCTTCGACACGGTGGGCGGATGCGCCGCCGCCGTGATCGCCGGTCTGGCGCTCGTCGTACCCGGTGACGCCGGGTGCGCCACCGGTTCGTCCGCGCTGCAGATGATGCAGCTCATCGTCACCGTGCCCCGGGCCACTGCCGTCGGTGTGGTCGTCGCGGTGCTGGTGGCGGTGTGCGCGCGGATCTACGGCACCCGCGCGGCCTGGGGAACCGCGACGATCGCGGCCCTCGTCGTAGTGGCCGACCACCTACTGATACCCGATACCTCGGCCAGTCTGGCCACCGCCAACTTCGTCGATTCGGTCGCCGCCGGCTCGCTGCTGGGCGCGGCCGGAGCGGCGGCGCTCGAATATCGTCCGCCCGCAATCGGATACGTGCTCGGTGCACTGACGAGCGTTACCGTCGGCAATCACATCCGGGTGGCGGCCGCCGCCGGGAACGGGGGCAGTTCACTGCTCGAACGCTCCTTCGTGGACCTGCCGCCGACCTGGCTCACCGTGCCGACGGTCGGGTTGCTGGCCGTCTCCTTCCTGCTCTGCCGTCGGACCGAAACATCGTCGTACCCCACCGTCTTGCATCTGCCGTTCGGACCGGTGCTCGCCGCGGCGATCGTCATCACGACCACGACCGTGGTGTCGGAACGGCTCAGCTCGGAACGGATCGGCACGGCCGCCATCGTCGTAGGGCTGTTCGCGGTGCTCGCCGCGGCGGTACTCGCCGCACTGTTGCTGCCGGGACGCGACGGCACCCTCCTGCTGCTCGCGGTGTCGCTCGCGGCGACCGGCAACGCGATCGCCGTCGCAACCCAGGCCCAGTGGAAGCTGGTGCCGATGCTGCTGGCCATGGCGCTCGGGCTGGCCGCGGGCCGGTTGCGCCCGGCCCCGGTCGTTGCGGGCGTGGCGATCGTTGCGATCGGGGTATTCGCGCTGCTGATCCCCGATGTGCGCCACGATGATTCGGTGGCCGCGCTGGTCGGCGGCGGTGCCGTCGCCGCGCTCGGCGGGTACAGCTTCGGGGCGGCCACCACCCGCACGGCAGCCGCGACGGTATTGGCGATCGGCGTCCTGTTCATCCCGACGGCCGTGCTGACACTGGAATTCGACGGCTGCACGCCACTACCGGTGCTTTCCGGCCGGGGCGGCGCCTCCGCGGCGCGCGCTGCCTGGACGGCCGTCACGCTCGGTGTCGGGTGTGTCGCCGCGATTGTCGCGCTGCGTCGGTGGCGACCGGAACGGGACCGGCAGGGCTGAGGGCGATCCGAGATCGCTGCGGGTCGCCCGGGTCAGGCTGCTTGCTGCACCTTGTGCACCGCGCTGGTGAACAGCTGGTCGAACGCGGCCTGGTCGGGTGCGTCGCCGACCGCCATGACGCGCACTCCGACGGTGAGACCGCGCAGCGTCGCGTATCCGGCGAATGTGATGGTGCTCAACGGTGTTACAGCGCTGGCTGTGGAGCTGGTGGACTTGTAGGCGACAGCGTGCATACCCGACAGGTC
The DNA here is from genome assembly GCF_003696265.1 of Nocardia stercoris. Lineage (GTDB taxonomy): Bacteria > Actinomycetota > Actinomycetes > Mycobacteriales > Mycobacteriaceae > Nocardia > Nocardia stercoris. Next base: position 105,074 of record NZ_RFFH01000009.1, read on the forward strand.
GGGTGGCACCGGCAGCTCGGTGACGCTGGTACCGGTGGTGACGGTCTTGCCGTCCTCCGTGGTGGTCGTCATCGTGACATCGGGGCAGCGCTGGATGTTCCGGGTGAAGGTGGACAGGTCGGCAACGGTCGACGCGACGGTCTCGATCAGAAAGTTGCTGTTGCCGTAGGTCGCGGCCGCGAAGGATGCCTCGGTCATCACCGCATTGAGCGTGGCGCCCAGATCATGTTGGGTGGCACCGCATTCGGCGGGGGAGTAGGTGGCGTTCTGCTGTGTCTTCGCCACGTCTCCGACCGTGGCGTTCAGCTTGTCCTGCGGCAGATCGAGTTCGGTCGAACCGGCCGGGAATTCGGCCGCGGTGAGCACCAACCGGTCCCGAGGGGTGGAAGGGGTTTGCGCGGCACCGGTATTCGCACCGGACCCGCCACATCCACTCAGCAGGGTCGCACCGGCCGCCGCGACGACGAGCACCCGGAGCATCGAACTACGCACAGCGATCATGCGGCCACTGTGTCACGGGCGCAACGCAACTGCCACCGATGCCATCGGCAGGTCACCGCCGGGGACGGCGGTACCCTGGTCGAGCACACCGAGGCGGGTACCGGTCTCGGACGGCGGCCCAGCGCTCAGGCGGGCTCGGCCGGGGCCAGCACCTCGACGGTGCCCGCGTTGTCCCGGACCTGGATATGCGGGAGGGGCGGCGGTGCCGCGGGGAGCTGATGGGTGGCGACCTGCCCGGCCGGGGTGAAGGACGTCAGATGGCAAGGGCAGCGCAGCATTTGGTTCGGCGCGTCCAGCCACAGGCGGCACCCCTGGTGGGTACAGATGCCGGAGACCGCGTCCAGCTTTCCGTCCACGCGGCGCACGAATCCGTTGACGGTTCCCACGTCGAACGCGTGCACGGCACCGTCGGGAACATCCGAGCTCGGCGCGACCGGCCGCCACTGCGCGCGAACCGGGTCCAGGACGGCCGGCGGTTCCGCCGTGATCGGCTGCTGACCACCACCGATCACGGCCCGGTCCACGACCGCGCCGACGACCGCCGCCGCCGCGGCGATCGACACCCCGCCCAGCACGTGCCGACGGGTTCCGGACATACCCGTGACGGGGGCCGGGTCCGCGCCTGTCGCCAGCTCCGCGTCGAGGCGGCGATGCAGCGACGCGAGAAACTCCTCGCTGGGCTGCCCGCTCCCCGGTCGCGCGGCCCGCAGTTCGATCGCCGTCCGCAGTTCGGCGACCTCGGCGTCGTCGGGCCGGAACGATGCCGTCGATCGCCCGTGAAGGAGATCGTCGACGAATCGGCGCACCTGACGGTCGGTCATCACGACTCCTCTCCGAATTCCGCGGCGATGCGTAGCGCACGGTGTTGCAATACCTTGGCATTCGCGACGCTCACGCCCATCGCTTTCGCCGCGTCCGCGACGGAATACGACTGCAGAAACCGTAACTCCAGTATGCGGCGGTAACGGTCGGGCAACCGGCCGAGCGCCGCCAGCGCTCGCGCGGTCGCGTCGGAGTCGTCGTCCGCGCGGTCCGGTGCGGGGATGTCCTCGTCGATCGTCGTGATCTGGCGGCCCATCGTCTCGCGCCAGTGTCTCGCGAGGACCGTTCGCGCGGTGGCGCGCAGATACGTCCGGACCTCGGCGACCGTGGCCGATACCCGCAGGGGGCGCAGCGCCGCGGTGAAGACCTCGGCGGTGAGATCTTCGGCATCGGGCCGGTTGCCGACCTTCGCGAACATCAGTCGATAGACCCAGACGACATTGTCCTGGTAGATCGCATTCCAGTCCGGATAGGCGGCATCCGAAACCACGCGCAACCCTCGATCCGACGCCGGTGGGAGACCGCCGGTGCGTGGCGGATCCGGCTCGAGCGCGTCCGATCGGCGCACCATGGGGTTCCTTTCGTCGCATCGTAGCGCCCGACGGCGCTACCGAGAGATAGGCGCCGGGGTTACACGAGCGGGTGCGTGTAACCCGGTCCGCTATCTGTTCACGACCGCATCACGTGGTCGGCGGGACTACTTTCCGGATCGAAAGGGGCACTCCGATGAGACAATTCGTGCGCGTGGCCACGGCCGCGGCGTGCATCGTGGCCGCGGCCGCCACCGCGGCCGCCTGCTCGGACAACAAGGACGCGACGCCGAACGCCGCGCCGACGGTCGCGTTCCCGTCCGGCAGCCAGACGCCGGGGATGTCGGGCGCGAGCCCGATGTCCATGCCCGGCATGACCGGAACGCCGGCCACCGGGGGTAACGCACCCGCGGCTCCGACCGGACCGGACAGCGTCGTGATCGACAATTTCGCGTTCGCTCCGGCGACGCTGACGGTCCCGGTCGGCACCACGGTGACCTGGACCAATCAGGACGAGGAACCCCATACCGTCGCCAGTTCGAACGGCACCTTCCACTCGCCCGGGATGGGCGCGAAGGCGACCTACAGCTTCACCTTCACCAGGGCCGGCACCTTCGATTACATCTGCTCGATTCACCCGTTCATGCATGCCACCGTGGTGGTGACCCCGTGAGCGAATCAGCTGAGCACACCGATCCCCGCGACCCGCACACGATGACGCGGCGGCAACTGATGCGCCATTCGGCGTGGTTCGGCGCGGCTGTGGGGTTGACGGTCGTCGGCGGCGAAGTCGTCTCGAACGTGGCCGGTACGACGGCGGTCACCGCGGCCACCCGGCCGACCCTGCGGTTCGCGCAGATCAGCGACAGCCACATCGGCTTCCAGGGGACCGCGAACGGCAATGTCGTCGATACCTTCACCGAGGCCATCGACCAGGTGAATTCACTCGGTTACACACCGGATTTCGTGATCCACACCGGCGATCTGACCCACCTGGCCACTGCCGAACAGTTCGATCAGGTCGAACAGATGATGACCGGACTGTCCACGCCGCACGTCTTCACCGTTCCCGGCGAGCACGATTCGACCGACGACGGCGGCCGGCGCTATCGGGAAGTGTTCGGCAAGGGCACGCGCGGTGACGGCTGGTACAGCTTCGACATCGCGGGTGTCCATGTGATCGCCTTGGTCAACACCCTGAACCCCACCCTGCTCGGCCACCTCGGGCGGGATCAGCTCGACTTCATCCGCTCCGATGTCGCCGGCCTGTCCTCGGATACGCCGATCATCGTGTTCAGCCACATTCCGCTGTTCGCGATGTACCCGGACTGGGGATGGGGAACCGACGACGCCACCGAGGCCCTCAGCTATCTGAAGCGGTTCTCGTCGGTCACCTGCCTCAACGGCCATGTGCACCAACTGTTCACCAAGACCGAAGGCAACATCACCTTCTACAGCGGCACCACTACGGCGTACCCGTTGCCCCACCCGGGGGAGGGCGGTCCGGACGCCAAGCCCAAGCCCGTGACCCTGCCCGCGGGAAAGCTGAGGGACGCCTTGGGGATTCGTGAGGTCAGCTATCGACGGGGGCAGCAGATGCTGGCGATCAAGGAGCAGAAGCTGCAATGAACAAGCCCGACATCCCGGATCTGTTGTTGCGCAGCGCAATCGCTTCCAGCCTTGCCCTCGGCGGCTACCAGCACCTGCACCTCTACCGTGCGGGGTACCGGTACATCCACGTGATCGGCCCGTCGTTCCTGCTCGACGCCGCCGCGTCCTTCGCGGTCGCGTTCCTGGTACTGGTCGGCGCGCCCTGGACGCTGCGGGTGGTCGCCGCCGGACTGGCGGGCGGCGCGATCGCCGGCTTCGTCGCCTCCCGGACCGTGGGAATCTTCGGATTCACCGAAACCGGTTGGGACCCGGCACCATACGCTGTGATCAGCGTCGCCGCGGAGGGCGCCACCATCGCGTTCTGCGTGCTCGGCGGCGTGGTGGCGCTCCGGCGGCTGCGGTGTGATCAGTCCGGCGGCTCCGCGGCGTCGAACAGTTCGGCGACGATCTCGATGCCGAGCGCGTAAGCCGGTGCGCCGCCGGTGATCAGCGCGGTCTCCGCGACACCGACCAGGTCGGCGAGCGTCGCGCCGGCCTGCAGCGCGCCGCGGGCGTGCAGGCGCGCGGGGCCGCCGCGACCGAGCACCAGGAGCTGGCCGACGTGCACCAACTGCTGTGTCCTTGTCCCCAACGGGCTTTCGTGCAGGACGAGACGGCGCAGCGTGGCGAAGGTTTCCTCGACGTCGAGCCGGCCGGTGGCGTGCGCGACCCGCAGTCGATCCTCGATACCGTGCGGGACCGATCCGAAGGTCTCCCGGTAGCGGTTCCGGATCGACTCGAGCTCGGGGGCCGCGGTCATGACGCTGCCCGCGCCATCGAGGCCCGCACGGCGTCCAGGGCTCCGGCCGGGAAGTCCACGGCGCCGCCGAGCGCGCGGGCGGCGAGTTCGGCCTCGGCGCTCTCCTCCAGCGCGATCAGCAGATCCGCGGTCGAGCGGGGGTCGGGTCCGAAGACCAGCAGGCCGTGGTTGGCCAGCAGCACCGCCGACGTCGTCGGGCTGGTCGCCAGAACCTCGGCGACGCCGCGTACCGACACGTCCGAGCCGCGCGGACCCCAGGGCACCACCGGCACGTCCTCGGCCTGTCCGAACCGCAACATCAGCTCGGTGCGGCACGGCAGCGGCCGATGGGCGAGAGCGAACGCGGTCGCGGCGGGTGAATGGGTGTGCAGCACCGCACCGACGTGCGGGCGGGCCCGGTAGACGACGCCGTGCATGTTCACGATCTCCGCGCCGGCCGACTGCAGCCGGCCGCCGCGGACCACCCCGTCCACGCCGACGACCGCCACCTGGTCGGTGCTCAGTCCGCGCACGAATCCCGGTGTCAGCAGGAAGCTCTCGTCGTCGAGCCGGGCGCTGAGGTTGGCGTGCCCGGAATGCGACATCACTCCCGCCTCGAAGAGGTGTTCGGCGGTGCGTACCAGCAGCTCGGCCTGCTGGGCGATGGTCGATGGTTCGGTCATATCGGTCCTCCAGTTCGTTGTTTCCGGTGCGGACCACGCTCCACCTTGAACTAAGGTTCAAGTCAAGCGCTGTGACCCGATCCACCACGGCGAGCGCCGGAGCAGGAGGTCAGGCGGATGTTCATGACGATCGGCGCACTCGCCGCGCAAACCGGGGTCCCGGCTTCGACGATCCGGTACTGGGAGCGGCACGGCCTGCTGCCCCAACCGGAGCGCCGGAGCGGGCAGCGCCGCTACACCGCGGCCGCGGCCGAACGCATCGCGTTGCTGCGCACCTGCCAGCAGGCCGGTCTCAGTCTCGCCGATCTCGCTGAGCTGCAACAGGATCGGCCACGCCGCACGGTGATGATCGCCGCCAAGCTCGCGGAGACCGATCAGCGGCTGCGCGACATCGCACACGCGAGACAGTTTCTCGACCACGCCGCGCAATGCAGTCACGCCGACATCCTGGGCTGCCCCAAATTCCGGGAGCAGATGGCGGCCTGGCGCTGAATCACCGGGCGGCATCGCGATACTGGAGGCATGGACCTCGGACAGTGCCCGTTCGCGACCGGTGTGCACGATCTCGACGCGATTCACGAACGAATGCGATTGCGCGGGAACGGAGTTCACTCTGCTGAGCTGCCGGACGGCTCGCCGGTTTGGGTGGTCACCGGGTATCGGGCGGTGACCGGGCTGCTCGCCGACCCGAACGTATCCGCGGCGAAAGCCGACAGCACCACCGGTTTTCGCGGCAATCGCCTGCCACCGGCATTGGACGCGAATCTGCTCAACGTCGACGGCGATACGCACCGGCGCCTGCGCCGGCTCGGCGCCGCGGGCTTCGGTCCCGCCCAGCGCCACCATCAGGAACAGGTGGTTCTCGGCACGGTCGCCGATCTGGTCGACCGGCTCCCGGCAGCGGGTCTCGTCGACTTCATGGCCGGGCTGTGCGAACCGCTCCCGGTCCGCGTCACCGGGACGCTGCTCGGCCTGCCCGACGAACAGTTGGACGCCTTCCGCGATGCCTCCGCGCCACTGCTGCGGGCGGACGCCTCCCACGAGCCGGACATGCTGAGCCGGTCGATGGCCGCGCTGCTCGCCCTGATCACCGCTGCGATCGCCGGTAAGCGTGAGCGGCCCGGCGACGATCTGCTGTCGGCGTGGATCGCCGCCCGCGACGGCGCGGATCGCCTGACCGAGGACGAACTGACCAGCCTGGCGTTCATCACCGTCATCGGCGGGTTCGAGAACACGATCAGCCTGATCGCGCTGGTGCTCGACGAACTGGTGCGCCACCACCAGCCGCAGGCCCGCGAAATGCTCGACCGCCCGGTCGAATTCGCCGAGTTGATCCGCCGCCTCGTCCACACCGTCGCCCCGATGAGCTTCGCGGTACGCCGCTTCCCGCTGACCGACATCGAGATCAACGGCGTGCCGATTCCGAAGGGCCACACTGTGATCGCCTCACTCCGCTCGGCCCGCCTCGACCCGGAGGCCCACGGCCGCCCCGAGCCCACCTTCGGCCACGGCCGCCACTACTGCCTCGGCGCGAACCTGGCCGAACTCCAAGCCCGGCACGCCGCCCAGGCAGTCCTGCGCAAGTATTCGACCATCGAGGTGATCGGGCCCCGAGACAGTTACGCGCTGCGCGACTCCTGGATCACCTACGCCCTGGCGGAACTGACCCTGCGGGCCGGCTGATCACCGAGGAGCACGAGCGCGGCGGAGCCGGCTGCGGGAGGGCGAAGGCCGCGAATGTTCCCGCATCTTGTCCGCAGCGGATGTGGATCGACAACCCGTGGTGGCGGTCCCGCTCGGTTCGGGTGTCGAGGCGGCCTCGGACGGTCGGCATCGAGAACTTCCGGATCCGGCACATGGGCTGCGACCGGGGGATCGTCGCGATAGCCCTGTGACGCCGCCGTGCGGCACCGGCCCTCCCGCGACAGCGGCCGAGGGCCGAGCGTTACACTGATTGCATAATTTCTTAACTAACTACATTAATGACTCGATAGGGAGGAAGTTGCGTGGCTGTCCGGGTGCTGTTGCCGCGGTGGTCGGACTGGCGCCCCGCGGTGGGAACCCCGGGCGCCGACCTACTGGCCGGGCTGATCGTGGCGCTGGTCGCATTGCCGCTGGCCCTCGGGTTCGGCATTTCCTCCGGCCTCGGAGCCGCCGCCGGACTGGCGACCGCGGTCGTGGCCGGGGCGGTGGCGGCGGTATTCGGCGGTTCCCGGTTCCAGGTGTCGGGTCCGACCGGGGCCATGACGGTCGTGCTCGTTCCGATCTTCCACCAGCACGGTTCGAGCGGGGTGTTGGCTGTGGGGCTACTGGCCGGCCTCGCGCTGGTGGTGCTCGCGATCGCCGGGGTGGGCCGGGCTGTGCGATACATGCCCGCCCCGGTGATCGAGGGATTCACCGCGGGCATCGCGGTCGTCATCGGCCTCCAGCAGCTTCCCGCCGCTCTCGGCATCGCCCACGCGCACGGTGACAAGGTGTGGCAGAGCGCCGCCGACGCCGTCGGGCAGTATCTCAGCCACCCCGACCCGCTTCCGGTGGTGACCGCGCTGCTGGTCGCGGTCACGATGCTGCTCGGCGGGCGGTGGTTGCCGCGGGTGCCGTTCGCGCTGGTAGCGGTGGTGATCGCGACCTCCGTCGCAACGTCGATGCGATTGCCGCTGACCCGAATCGGCGCGATTCCCAGCGGATTGCCCGCCCCGACACTGGGATTCGTGCATCCGGGTCAGCTCGCGGGGCTGATCGGGCCCGCGCTGGCCGTCGCGGCGCTGGCCGCGCTGGAGTCGCTGCTGTCGGCGACGGCCGCCGACTCGATGGCCGTCGGAACCCGTCACGACCCGGACCGCGAACTGTTCGGACAGGGCCTGGCCAATATCGCCGCCCCCCTGTTCGGTGGTGTGCCGGCCACCGGTGCCATCGCCCGAACCGCGGTCAACGTCCGCGCGGGAGCGCGGACCCGGCTGGCCGCACTCACCCACGCGGTCGTCCTGGCCGCCATCATCTATCTGGCGGCACCGCTGGTCGGCCATATCCCGCTGGCCGCGCTCGCGGGCGTGCTGCTGGCCACGACCGTTCGCATGGTCGAGACCGCGTCGCTGGCGGCGATCGCCCGCGCTTCGCGGGGCGACGCCGCGATCATGGCGATCACGTTCCTGGTCACGGTGGCGATGGATCTGGTCACCGCGGTCGCGGTCGGCGTCGGCATCGCCGTCCTGCTCGCGGTGCGTACCGTGGCGAAAGAGGCACGGCTGCAGCAGATCCCACTCGACAGCGGCGATCATCTCGGTGAGGAGCGGGAACTGCTGCACGAGCACATCATCGCCTACCGGCTCGACGGTCCGCTGTTCTTCGCCGCCGCGCACCGGTTCCTGCTGGAACTCGCCGAGGTATCCGACGTTCACGTCGTCATCCTGCGCATGTCCCATGTCAGCGCCCTCGACAGCACCGGCGCGCTCGTTCTCAAGGACGCGATCGGCAAACTCGAACAGCGTCATATCACTGTGCTGATGTCGGGTCTGCGTGACGACCACCGCCGGCGCCTGACCGCTGTCGGTGCCCTGCCGAACGGCGGCAGCGGTCACCTGTTCGCCCACACACCGGACGCCATCGAGGTCGCCCGCGGCCTCGCACCGGGCCGCACCGAGACCGCATCCTGAGTTCGGCGGTATCGGCCCTACCTGGGTGCCAGGGCGTCGGATTCGGGCTGAACGGTGTTCGCGTGCACTGTGTTTCGCCGGTGTTCGCGGATGCTGTAAGCGATGCCCGCGATCAGGATCGCGAGGATGACCGCGGAGGTGCCGCCGCTACCCAGGCCCAGGCCGCCCTTGGCGTGTGGCTTCCAGAGGAAGTCGCCCACGGTCGCGCCGAGCGGGCGGGTCAGCACGAAGGCGGTCCAGAACAGGAAGACACCGGAGATCGGGGTGAAGTAGTGCGCGAGCAGGATCGCGGCCATCGCGGTCGCGATCACCGCCGCACCACCCCAGTAGCCGAGACCCGAACTGTCGGACAGGAAGTCGCCGGTCGAGGTGCCCAGGGTGTTGGACAGCACGATCGCGGCCCAATAGAGCAGTTCGCCGCGGGTGGTGGTGATGTGGGCGACGTCGTAGGTCTCGCCGGTGAACTTCCAGATCACGAACACGACCGCCAGGGCGGAGATCAGGATCGCGGCACCGGCGGGGTAGCCGAGTCCGTTCTCGGCGGAACCGGACTGGTCACCGCGGTTGAGCAGATCCGACAGTGTGGTGCCCATGGTGCTGGTGGCGGCGATCAGGGTCCAGTACAACGCCGGGTGGAAGTTGCGGGCCCGCAACTGCCCGATCAGCACGACGATCAGGACGGCGAAGAACAGGAGGGTGGCGTCGAGGTAGCCGAGGTCCAGCGTCTGGGCGACCCAGTCGCCGCCGGTCTCGCCCAGGGTCGTCGCGGCGATCTTCAGCACCCAGAACAGGACCGTGATCTGGGGCAGCTTGTACGACGTGTGGGCACTGCCCGTGGGCCGGCTCATCGCCTGGGACTCCTCTCTCGACGGCGCCCGGGTGCGCCGTTCCGTTGTGCAGTATTGCGGCCCGGCGCTGAGAGCACGCTGAGATCATCCACCGGTCGACCCCGCGGCCGCGACCCGGTCGTCGATCAGCTGATAGCCCGCGCCCCGATGGGTGCGGATGCTGGTCCGGCCGAACGGGGTATCGACCTTCTTGCGCAGGTAGCCGATGTAGACCTCGACGACGTTCTCCGGGCCCTCGTAGTGTTCGTCCCACACGCCGCGCACGAGGTCGGTCTTGGTGATCACCGCGCCCGGGCGGCGCATCAGGAACTCGAGCAGACCGAATTCGCGCGAGGTGAGCACGATATCGCGGTCGCCGCGCCGGACCGCACGCCGCATCGGGTCCAGCACCAGATCGCCGACCTCGAGCAGTGCGGGCTGCTGCGGTGCCCGCCGGCGCAGCATGGCCCGCAGCCGGGCGATCAGGACGACGAACGAGAACGGCTTGGTCAGATAGTCGTCGGCGCCCAGGTCCAGGGCGTCGGCCTGGTCGAACTCGCCGTCCTTGGCGGTCAGCATCATCACCGGGGTCGCCTTGTCGGTGCGGCGCAGCTGTCGCAGGACCTCGTAGCCGCTGAGCCCGGGCAGCATGATGTCGAGGACGATGACGTCGAACGACTCGCCGGTCGCGCGCCGCAGACCGTCCGGCCCGGTGGCGGCGACCTGCACCGTGAAACCCTCCGCCGCCAGCCCGCGGCGCACCGTCTCGGCCAGACGTGGCTCGTCCTCCACCAACAGCACCCGCACCCGGCCGCACTCCTCTCCACCCGACAACCAACGGGCACCCGGCAATGACCGAAGATCAAGCATGCCCAGCATCGATATCCTGCGCCACCCCGCACGGTGGGGACTGCGCGCCCGGTCGGCGCTGACCGCGGCCGCGGTGGTGACCGTCGTCGTCGTGTTCGGCGCGATCGTGCTGCTGACCCTGCTGTACCGGGCCCTCTACGGTGCCGCCGACTCGTATGCGCTGGGCCGGATCGGTGAGATCAGCGACCGGCTGCACACCACCGCGCCCGCGGACCTGCCGGAGGTTCTGCTGGCGCCCGACAGCCACGTCGAGGTGGTGCAGATCCTCGACGCGTCGGGCGCGCCGGTCCGTTCGACGCCGGGGGCACCCGGCCGGGCACTGATCACGATCCCGGACTCCGGAGCTGTCACCGGGGTCCGGGCCGAGAACGATCTGCGGATCTCGGCGCGCAGTGCCCACACACCGACCCCGTACACGGTGCTCGTCGCCGTCGGCACGGATCCGGCCGACGACGTGTTGCGGGCGATCGTGGGCGGGCTCGCGGTGAGTGGTCCGATCGTGGTCCTGGCGGCCGCCGCCGCCACGTACCGGTTGGTCGGGCGCTCGCTGTCGTCCGTGGAGGCGATCCGCAGCCGGGTCGCCGATATCGGCACTTCGCAACTGTCCCAGCGGGTTCCGGTCCCGGCGGCCGCGGACGAGATCGCCCGGCTGGCGACCACGATGAACGGCATGCTCGGCCGGATCGAAGCCGGTCACACCGCGCAGCGCCGATTCCTCGCCGACGCCTCGCACGAACTGCGCAGCCCGCTGGCGACCGTGATCGCCGGCCTCGAACTGGCCCGCGACCACCCCGAGACCGTCGACACCGCCATGATCGAATCCACGCTGCTGCCCGAGGCGCTGCGGATGCAGCACCTGGTCGACGACCTGCTGACGCTCGCCGCCGCCGACGATCACAACCTGACCCTGCGGCACACCGACGTCGACCTCGACGACATCGGCGCCACCGTGCTGGACCTGGTCCGGCACACCACCAGCATCGAGCTGTCCGGACGATTCGAACCGGCCCGGGTCAGCGGGGACCCACGGGCCCTGACCCGCGTGGTGCGCAACCTGGTCGACAACGCGGTGATCCACGCCCGGTCCACCGTCACGGTCCGCACCGTCGCGGGGGCGGCGGGTGCGCAGCTGGTCGTCGACGACGACGGGCCGGGAATCCCTGCCGCCGAGCGCAATCGCGTCTTCGACCGCTTCGTCCGCCTGGCCGACGACCGGGCGCGCGCGACCGGAGGTGCCGGGCTCGGCCTGTCGATCGTCGCCGAGATCGTCGCCGCCCACCACGGCACCGTCCGGATCGACGACTCGCCGCTGGGCGGAGCACGGCTGACGGTCACCCTGCCGAGCGAGACCTGACCCGCTGCCTCTCAGCGTGCTCTCAGCGCCGGTAGGAAATACTGCCGCCGTGAATTCAGTACACCCCCATGGGCTCTCGAAGCTCCTGACCCGTGCCGGTGCGTTGCGGGTTCCCGAGATCACGGCCGTGTTCTGGATCGTCAAGGGATTGTCCACGGCCATGGGCGAATCCAGCTCCGACTTCCTGGTCACGGGCATGGATCCGGCGATCGCCGTCGTCCTGGGCTTCCTCGCCTTCGTGGCGGCGCTGGCCCTGCAGTTGCGGGCGCGCCGGTACAACGCGTGGCTGTACTGGTTCGCCGTGGTCATGGTCGGTGTCTTCGGCACCATGGCCGCCGATGTCATGCATGTGGCGCTGGGTGTGCCGTATCCGGTGTCGACCGCGTTCTACGCGCTGACCCTGGCCGCGGTGTTCGTGGTGTGGCAGCGGGTCGAGGGGACGCTGTCGATACACGCGGTCGACACCACGCGCCGCGAACTGTTCTATTGGGCCGCGGTCGTGGCGACCTTCGCGATGGGTACCGCGCTCGGTGACCTCACCGCCTACACCCTGCATCTCGGATACGCGGCCTCGGCGGCGCTGTTCGCGGTCCTCATCCTCGTACCCGCGGCCGGCTACCGGCTGGGCTGGAATCCGATCCTGTGCTTCTGGACCGCCTATGTGCTCACCCGTCCGCTGGGCGCGTCGATCGCGGACTGGATGGGCAAGCCGCGTGACAGCAGCGGGCTCGGCCTCGGCGACGGTCCGGTGGTCGCGGTGCTCGGGCTGGCGATCGTCGCGCTGGTCGCCTACCTCGCGGTCACGAAATCCGATGTCCAGCAAGGAGAATCGGCAGACGCGCCGGATCCCGCGCTGCGGTGATCGCGGCGGAGCTCGCGCCCGCGGCGAGGACGATCGGCCCGCTCGGCCGTCGTCGCATCGGATGCCAACGGCCCGAGACTGGCTCGGGCCGTTGATCATCGGAATTCCGGAGTGGAGCGGGCGCCCCCGCATGTGGCTGTTACTTGACCGCGCCGGCCAGCTGATCGGCGTACGGGGCGACGAGTTTGCCGAACAGCGGGAGTTCCGCGCGCGCACCGCCGGTGTTGTTCGCCTGCAGCATGGCCATGATCCAGACGACCAGTGCCAGCACACCGACCACGAGGCCGGCGAGGCTGAAGATGATGCCGAGGAATCCGAGGAACGAGCCCACGACGCTGAGCAGGACGTTGACCACCGAGACCGCGCCGAAGAACACGACCGATTGCGCGGCATGGAATTTCACATCGGGGTCGTTCTTTCCGATGAACAGGAACACGACTCCGGTGACCCAGCCCAGGGCGTAGGACAGGATCGCGCTGGTCTTCTTGTCCAGGCCGGTGGATTGCGGCTGGTTCATGGGAGGCTGAGAAGATGTCATGGGTTCAGTAGATGCGGTGTGCGCCGCCTACCGATCCCAGTTTCGGACCCGGACCGGTGTTCGCGAGCACGGACCACTCCCCGGATCCGGCCCGATATCGGCTGGTCCGAACCGATTCGGGCGCCTGCTCACTCCGACGGGAAGCCGGGATCGTCGGGGCGGACGGTGCACACGAACATGGCGTCCGCGGCGCGGTCGGGGTCCATCATCGCGGCTTCGATACCCATGGTCGCCGGCGGTGTGATCACCGTGCCGGTGCCGTACGCCGTCCAGCGCACGACGGTGCCCTGTGGGTCGCGGTGGTCGGGGACCACGACGCCCTCGGCCGCCTGGTCGGCCGGTGCGACATGGTAGGTGCGGATGTCCTGGGACTGTCCGTCGACGCCGACCACGTCGAAGGCGAAGACGGCCACCCGCTCACCTTCGACCGGATGGCCGGGCGGCCACGGGTTGTCGGCCACTCCGGCCGGGTTGCCGACGATGTGCGCGGTCACGGTGGGCGATTCCGACACAGTTCTGCCTTCCTTCGAGGTCGTTGCGGGGTGTCCGCCTACGGTTTCGGGGTTTCCGCGGTCTTCGGGTCGGTGTAGTCGTCGTAGAAGCCGGCACCCGACTTGACGCCCAGCTTCCCGTCGGCGATGTACATCCGCAGCAGGATGCGCGGGCCTTCCGGCAGGTTCGGGTTCTCCGCCGCGTAGTGCTCTTCGATGTCGAGCACCACGTCGAGACCGACGCTGTCCATGGCGCGGAACGGGCCGACGGGGGAGTGGAAGTTCGCCTTGCTGTAGAAGTGCGTGTTGAGTACCCAGCGCTTGGTCTCCGGCGCCAGGTCCGCCGCGATCAGCCGGCTGGCGTACGGCGACGACGGTCGTGCGCGAACCGTCGGCCAGGTCGATACGGTCGACGCGGCCCGCGGCCAGATCCAGGGCCAGCAGCGCTTCGAACATCGCGACTCCTCACTCCTGTGAGTCGGGGGAGGGCTCGCCGTGACGCTACCGGTAGCGGGGGAGGGCACTGGTGCACGCGCGAACGGTGCGTGTCGAGCCGGGTGCCCGAGCGGTGGCGTGCGTGTCGCGATGGGCATGCTGTGCGGGTAGGCAGCTCGTTGCGGCACAGCGGATCCGGCGCGGGCCCTAGCTGGGCTGTTGGACGATACTCTGCATGGGTTGATGGAAATATGCGCATTAAGGCATGTATGTCCGATGTGGCGCAAACGGTGACAAGCCTGTGCGAGGGAGGGCGGCCGCGTGCCGATGGGCGAATTCGCAGGTGCGGCCGGGGGTTGTCGGTGGCGTCACGAATGCGCCGATCTCGCAAAGGTCTTGCCGAGCAGGGCCGGACGGTTCGGAATCGCGGCATGCGCCGTGTCCTGCGCGGTGGACTCCAGATTTTGCCCAGGTCGGGCCTTCGCGCCGAATCTTGTATTCAGAGGAATATGGTCCGGTTAATGTATTTGAAGGAATTGCATACGGTAAAGCGAAAAAGGACATCTTCACTTCTTTTTGTGGCTTAGGGTTCGACACCGACCCCGGTGGTGATGTCCGGCAAGGGCTTTCGACTGTGGGTCGGCTGCGCCGTCCGGCGCGAAGTTGCATTGCTCTGTGAAAGGTGAAGTTAATGACTGGATCTGCGGGTGTTCTGGGTCTGAACCTGCTCAACCTGATCGGCCTCAACCTGGGCAGCTCGGCTCCCAGCACCGGCCCGGTCGCGACGGCCTCGGGGATCTGACCGATCGTGAACATCGAGTCGTAGTCGGGCCAGGTCACGCCGCTTGGATTCGTCGAGGGGTGAATCGAGGTAGGTCGTGACCCGGCGGGCACGTGGCCGGCGATGGTCGGCCTCGCGCACGACTACATTCGGGATGTATTCGGTGGCGCCGGAGTCCTGGGTTGGCTTCGGGTGGCTCGGCGGGAAGGATCGGGGCATGACCGAACTCCAGTCGAAGGCATCCACGTTCCTGGCGTTGCACCGTCCCGGAGATCCGGTGACACTGCCGACCGTGTGGGACGCATGGTCGGCGAACATCGTTGCGGAGAAGGGATTCTCCGCATTGACCGTGGGTAGTCACCCGCTGGCCGACTCCGTGGGTAAGAGCGACCACGAAGGGATGAGCTTCGCGGACGTGCTCGTGCGGGTCCGCGAGATCACCTCGGCGGTGGAGATTCCCGTATCCGTCGATCTGGAGTCCGGGTACGGGGTCGAGCCCGAGCGGCTGATCGACGAACTGCTCGGCGCCGGCGCGATCGGATTCAATATCGAGGACACGGTGCACGCCGAGGGCGGGCGCCTGCGCGCACCGGAGGAGCATGCCGACCTGGTCGCCCGGTTGCGGGCGGCTGCCGACGAGAGCGGCGTCCGAGTCGTGATCAACGCGCGTACCGACGTGCTGCTGCGCCCCGACCCCGAGCCGTACGTCGACGAGGCGATCGCCCGGCTGCGCCTGGCGGCCGACGCGGGCGCCGACGTGCTGTACCCGGTCGGCCGCAACCCCGCCGAGATCCAGCGCCGGCTGTGCGCCGAGCTGCCGCTGCCGGTGAACGCGGTAACGCTGCCGGGGCAAGGGAACCCGGCGTACTTCGGTGAGCTGGGTGTCGCCCGGATCTCCTTCGGGCCGTTCCTGCAGCAGGCATTCGCCGAGCGGGCCGCTTCGCTGTTCGACGCCTGGCGATAGTCGGGGGCCACCGGACCCGACAGTCTCGGCCCGGCCGGAAACCAGCCACTCGCCGTGCCGTCACTGGGCTGGGCTCGGTGTGCCTTTCCGCCAGGGAAACTCATGGTCAGAGTCGGTGGAAGACCCGACCCGGAATGAGCGCGTGGGGTTTGCCGGCCGGTCGTGGGGCCCGACCCGAGGCGCGGATATTTCGGAATTTTTATCGCCGAGTCATCTGATCGCGGGATTTACCGGTACGCGCCGATTCGCGTCGGATCTCGATGAAATTAGCTTTCCCGAGTGAGTATTTAATTGCAGTTGAAGACCGGATGCGATCGCTCGTGGCGGCGATCTTCGATGCCGAACTGTAATTTCTGGTCGCAACAGGCGGTCGACGAGAACGTGTTACATTAATGTTTCGGCGCACCGGATCGTGCCGATACTTACCATTATTGGAGATAGTTATGAGATCCACCGCTTCCTTACTTCTTCGTGCCGGTATTGTTGCGCCGATGGCGCTCGCGACAGCTTTCTGTTTGACCGCGCCCGCAAATGCCACCGCCGTCAGTGTGAACTGGAGTTGTCAGGGCACGATCTTCGGTGTCAGCCAAACCTCGAGCATGACGACCACGGTCACCGGCACGGCGCCGGCTTCCGCGGTGCACGGCACCGCGGTGGCCATCACCGAGACACCGGGCTCCTCGTCGGTGCCCAGCTCGGCCTCCGGCTTCACTGTGACCAGCATCAGCAACCTGAAGATGACCTTCCCGACCCCGGCGAATTCGACCCTGGTCTCGGCGTCCGCCTCCGGGGGAACCGTGGCCGGGACGGTCGCGATCTCGGGCGGGAATGTCGTTCTGACGGTGCCGGGTCCGATCGCGGGCGGTACCAGCTTCACCCCGCCGGCGGTCACGATGAACGTGACAGCCGGTGCCGCCGGAACATCGATCACCAGCAAATATGCCGGGACCAGCTATTCCAACCCCGGCATGACGATGACGACGAATATCGCCTTCTTCGGTGGTGTCGCGACCGCGTGCTATCCGAACCCGTCTCCGACTCTCACCACGACGACTGTCAGTTGATTTCGGCGGTAGCCGGAATATCCTGACAGCCGGTATTCTCGCTGAAGGAAAGTGGTGAAATCGACCCGGATCGGGCAGTGGCTCGGTCCGGGTCGTCCCGGGTCGTTCTAGGGTGGGAGTGTCCTGTGTCAACCGAACCCGCCCGGATCGCCCGTGAGCTCCGGAAAGCACTGGAATTCTATTATGGTTCCGTCGAGGATCTGGCGCGCGAATTGATCAGATTGCTGGGCGTGAACGAGACCGACCGCCGGGCGCTGGAAATCGTCCTGCGCGGAGACGGGAAATCCACCACACCTGGAATGCTGGCCGAGCGCCTGGGCCTGACCGCGGCGGGTGCCACGGCATTGCTCAACCGGCTCGAGAAGCAGGGCTACATCGCGCGCACCCTGCATCCCACCGATCGCCGCCGCGTGATCGTGGTGGCGACCGACCTGGCCGCACGCCGCTTGGAGGAACTGATCTCCCCGTTGATCGACCGGAGCTTCGAGATGTTGGTCAGCCGGTACGAGCCCGCCGAACTCGACATCATCGCGGATTTCTTCACCCGGGTGGGGGAATTGCATCGCGACCACCGGCGCATGCTGCGCGACAAGGACCCGTATCCGCGGCCCTGAACGCACAGCCGTCAGCGATCCCGTTTACCGCGCTGGGCATCGCCGGTGAGCCGGCCGCTGCGGATGAGAGCGCGTTTGGTACCGGGGGGTAGCGGCAGCGCGGGTTCTTCCGGGGTGAGTTCGTCAGGGTTGGAGCGCACGAAGAGGGTGACCGTGGTGACCGCCTGGAAACCCTGATTCGTCATGAGGGTCGCGGAGGCGGTGTTGCCGGCCTCGACGTCCGCGACCACCCGCCCGGCGCCGCGGGCGAACAGGGCGTGGCAGCAGGCGTCCACCAAGCGGCGGGCGATGCCCCGGCCCTGATGGTCCGGGGCGACCGCGATCCACTCCAGATAGGCCCAGTCCTCGCGGAACTCGAATTCCATCGAGCCGAGCACGAAACCGACGACCCGGCCGGCGTCGAGGGCGACCCAGCACGCATTGTCGTCGGTGTCCAGATGCTCCGCGATCGCCGTGAGCGACCACGACGTGTAGGGCTTGAGGGTGACGTCGAAGACCAGGTTGCCCAGGTCGAGGACCTCCCGGAGATGTTCGAGATCCATCGGAGCCAGCGTGACGGTGTCGGCCATGTGCTCAGTCTCGCCCGTCCGCGGCGCAGCGCCGGACAGCCACGTCGAGTTGCTCGACCGGTGTGGCGGCGAGCTCCGGCACGGCGGCCGCTATCAGTTGTCGGGTTACCGGAGTACTTCCGCTACTGGTCGAGCTGGGTGTTCGGGGGTGGGGCCGCGACAGCGTCGGGGCCGCCCCGGGCTTTGACGGCGACGCCGGAGCGGCCCGCCTCGGTCATTCGGTCCACGAGGTCGGCGACGGTGACGGCGGCCGCGGCGTAGCCGAGCCCGTCGGGCGGGTGGATGTTGGAGACACAGTTGCGTTCCGAATCGGCCCGGCCCGGTCGCGGGGCATAGGTCAGGTAGATGCCGAGGCTGTCGGCGACCGACAGTCCCGGGCGTTCCCCGATGATCACCAGCACCACCGTGGCCCCGAGCGCCGCGCCGATGTGGTCGCCGAGCGCGACGCGGGCCTGGGTCGCCAGGACGGGCATCGAGAACCGGTATCGCGGTGTCAGTTCCGCGCACAGTGCGGCAGACAGCGCCGCGGCGTGCGCCGCGACGGCGGTGGCGGACAGCCCGTCGGCGACCACCAGCGCGATATCGCAGCGGCCACGCGGCAACAGATCCGGATCCGCCGGTACCCGGCCGAGGTCGGGGCGGCGCAGATACTCGTCACGGTCGCGGGCCGCACTGCGCACCGGCACAGTCGAACCCAAGCCGAGTCCGTCGAGTTCGGCAGTGAGGGAACCGATTTCGAGTGTGGTCCGGACGGCGTCGCGGGCCAGCGCGTGGGCAGCCGTGAACGACAACACTTCCGACGTCGCCAACGTCTCGCCGGCGCGGCGCAGACCGATGCGGGCGCGGGTGTGGGCGCGCAGCGGCACCCACGGGTCGGGCACCGGCCCGCGCGGCACCGGGTTCGTCGGCCCGGTCACCGGCCCGCCACCAGCGCACGCAGCGGGGAACCGGACGGATCAGCGGGCAGCACCCGGCCGTCGGCGTCGGCCATCCCCAATCCCCGCAGCCAGTCCTCGAATTCGGGTGCCGCCCGCAGTCCGCAGACGCGGCGCAGGTAGAGCGCATCGTGATAGGACAGGCTCTGGTAGCCGAGCATGGTGTCGTCGGCGCCGGGAACCGTGATCACGAAGGCCGTGCCCGCCACGGCGAGAGCCGTGGCCAGCAGATCGGCGTCGTCCTGGTCGGCTTCGGCGTGGTTGGTGTAGCAGACGTCCACGCCCATCGGCAGGCCCAGCAGCTTGCCGCAGAAGTTGTCCTCCAGCCCGGCTCGGGTGATCTGCTTGCCGTCGTAGAGGTATTCGGGTCCGATGAAACCGACCACCGTGTTGACCAGCAGCGGGTCGAAGGCGCGGGCCACCGCGTAGGCGCGGCACTCGAGCGTCTGCTGGTCGATCGGCAGGCCGTCGATGCCGCGGTGGGCGTCGGCCGACAGTGCGGAGCCCTGACCGGTTTCGAAGTACATGACGTTGGAACCGACTGTGCCCCGGCCGGTTTCGCGCCCGGCGGCATTGGCCTCGGCCAGCATGCCGAGGGTGACTCCGAAGCCCCGGTTGGCGGCCTGGGTGCCGGCGATCGACTGGAACACCAGGTCCACCGGGGCGCCCTGCTCGAGGAGTTCCAGCGTGGTGGTGACGTGGGTGAGCACACAGGACTGCATCGGGATACCGAAACGCTGCCGCAGGTCGTCGAGCAGTACCAGCAGTCGCGCCACGGCGGCCGGGGAGTCGGTTGCGGGGTTGATCCCGATCACCGCGTCGCCGCAGCCGAGCAGCAGGCCGTCCAGGACCGCGGCCGCGATCCCGTGCGGATCGTCGGTCGGATGATTGGGTTGCAGCCGGGTCGACAGCCGTCCGGGCAGGCCGATCGTGGTCCGGAACGCCGCCCGCGGGGACAGCGCCGCGGCGACGGTGACGAGGTCCTGGTTGCGCATCAGCTTCGACACCGCGGCGGCCATCTCCGGCGTGATCCCCGGGCTCACGGCGGGCAACAGGTCGGCGGCGGTATCGGTGGCCACGCTGTCCAACAGCCAGTCCCGCAATCCACCGACGGTCAGATGCGCGATCGGGGTGAACGCCGCCCGGTCGTGGGTGTCGACGATCAGCCGCGTGACGTCGTCGGTCTCGTACGCGACGACCGGATGCTCGAGCAGATCCGTGAGCGGAACATCGGCCAGGACGTACCGGGCCGCCACCCGTTCGGCATCCGATTCGGCCGCGCACCCGGCCAATTCGTCACCGGATCGGCGCGGACTCGCTTTGGCCAGGACCTCGGGCAAACCGTGGAAGCGGAAATTCCGGCCCCCGATTCCCTGCTGGTACTGCATTGTCGCCACCGTCCTTCGTTGTGCGCGGCCGCCTATGTGGTTGGACCGCAACCTTAAAGAGACTCTGTTACACAAATCGGCATCGATCGGTAACCGGCGTGTAGAAATCCGGTTCCGGAAATTCTCACCCCGCGATAATCCGGCGTTACGCAGCGTAACTTTCGGGAAACATCGAACTGCGACGCTGGCGCTTCGAAACACGATGGTGAACGGGTGCATCCGGGCGGTGACACCGGAAAGGTGGTCGCGCGGTGAACCCTGCGGTGCGTGATTCACCCCTGGTGGTGACGAGGTCGGCGATTCGTGGCCTGACCCGGCGCGAGCTCGGTTTCCTGCCGGTGTTCGCGCAGTCGGTGGCCGCCATCGCGCCCGCGGGCACCTCGGTCATCACACCGCCGTTCGTGATCGCCGCGGTCGGGGGTTCGGCCGGCGTCGCGGTGTTCCTCGGGGCGGCGGTGCTGGCCTGGTGCGTGGCCCTGGTGATTCGGCCGATGGCCCAGCGGCTCGCCGTCACCGGCGGCCTCTACACCTACGTGGCGCAGGGGCTCGGCCCGGCGGTTGCGATCCCCGCCGGCTGGTCGGCGCTGGCCGGATACCTGAGTGTCTCGGTCGCCGGTTTGATCGCGGTCGGCGGTGCCGTGCGGCAGGTGCTGGGCGGAGGACCCGCCGCGACCGTGGCACTCGTGCTCGTGGCGGCGCTCGTCGCGGCCGTCCTGATGGCGCGCGGCATCCGGATCTCGGCGGCCGCCATGCTGATCGTGGAATGCGTGTCGGCGATCGCGATCGTGGCGCTGCTGACCTATCTCCTGGTGACCGCGCGGCCGGGTGCGAGCCTCGGCGCGGCGGCCCGCGGGCACGGTGACGTAGGCGACCTGGCGATCAGCGCAGTGGTGGCGATCAGTGCGTTCGTCGGGTTCGAGAGCGCCACAACGCTGTCGTCGGAGGCGTACCGGCCGTTCCGGTCGGTCCCGCGCACCCTGGTGTGGACGCCGGTGGCGGCCGCGGTGATCTACCTGTTCGCGGTGGCCGCGGAAGCGGTGGCGTTCTCGGCGGGCGGCTCGTCGCTGGCGGAGGTGCTGCTGCGCGACGATTCGCCGTTCCTGGCGATCGTGCCGTCCGTCGCGGTGGCATCGTCGTTCTTCGCCTGCACCGTCGCCTCGGTCAACGCGGCGGTCCGGGTGTTGTTCACCATGGCGCGGGAGGGGATCGCCCCTGCGGCCGCCGGGCGGACCCACCCCCGATTCCACACTCCGATGCCGGCATTGGTCTCGGTGGTCGTGGTCGTCACCGGCGCCGCGGTGGTGACGTTGCTCGCGGGAGTCACGCCCTCGGATGGGATCCGGGTCTTCCTGACCCTCAGCGGGCTCGGCTACCTGGGTTCCTATCTGCCGGCGTGTCTGGCCGGGCCGGCGCTGCTGCGCCGGATCGGCGAACCGAGTCGGCGGGTGTCGGCGCTCGGCTGGGGGTGCGCGGTGCTGATGGCGGTGCTGGTCGTGCTGGCCGCCTTCGGGCGGGAACCGGGTACCGCCGTGGTCGTCACCGGGTATGTGGCGATCATGGTGGTGGCGGTGCTGGTCACCGGCGTCGTGCGGCTGGTGGCACCCGCGCGGTGGCGGCGGATCGGTATTTTCGACGAGCCCCGCCGCGAGGATCTGTTGCATACCGCGGTGTTCCGGTAGGCCGCGATGAATCACGGCCGGGGCGGCGGTGCGGTCGCGAACTCGATCGCCATACTCGAAACAGTGGCCGAATGCGGTGTCGGAGTGACAGCCAAGGAAATCGCCCAGCGGCTCGAATTGTCGCCGGCGACCGCCTATCGATTGCTGAATACTCTGGTTGCCGACGAATATCTCATTCGCACAGCGGATCTGCGTGGCTTCGGGCTGGGTGTACGGTTGCGCGGACTCGCCGCCGCCCTGAACTCGCCGACGCTGCCGAGCGCGGCCCGCGAGCAACTCGCCGAATTCCGTGGATCGACCCGATTTGCCGTGCATCTGATGGGATTTCGCGCGGCTACGGTCGTGGTCGTCGGCGGTGATCCCGACAATCCGGTCCGCGGGGAACGCGAACTCGGCCGGAATCTGCACGCCTCGGCGGCCGGCAAGCTCCTGCTCGCGACCCGCACGCAGTGGCGGGAGCTGGTTCCCGCTCCCGTGCGGCTCACCGACCGGACGGTGGTCGAGCACAGCGCCCTCGCCGACGAGATCCGGACGATCCGCCGGTCCGGGTACGCCAGGTCGGTCGGCGAGCTGGTGCCGGGGCTGGCCTGTCTCGCGTATCCGATCCACGGCGAGAACGGTGTGGTCGAAGGTGCGCTGTGCTTGGCCGGACCCAGCAACCGGATCGACGCCCTCGAGGACCACGACGAGCCCGCCCGTCGCTACGCCGCCCGGCTCGGGCCGCTGATCTATTGAGGCTGTGCCTTCGCCGCCGGCGGCGTGGTCAGTAGCCACTGGGCGCCGATGTAGGTCGCCAAGATCACGCCCTCGGCGATGCGGCGGTTGCGCTCGCCGCGGACGAACAGGCGGCGGACCACGATCAAGGCGTCGGACACGGTGAACAGCTGGGCGCCGGCGAACAGGCCGGGATCGCGGAGGGCGGGATCCGAGGACAGCGCGGTCGCGGTGCCGAGGGTGAGGCCGTAGGCCGACAGCGGGGCCGCGACGGGTCGCGACTTCAGCCGCAGCGCGGTACCCGCGGCGGCCCAGCCGGCCACCCGGGGCGCGATCGCGAGGGCGGTCGGCCGGGCGCCGCGCCGCAGCCAGCGCGCGGTGTAGGCGGCCTGCATGACCGCGAACCAGCCGGCGCCCCGGACCATGCGGCGGTCGTCGTCGGGTTCGATCAGGTAGCAGTCACCGACCGTGGCCGCGCCCAGACCGGCGACGGTGAGGGCGGCGTCGACGGGGTCGGCACTGCGGGACCGCCAGGCGCGCACGGCCAGCGCGGGCGCGATCAAGGGTTTGCCCGCACGCTGCCAGGACTCCCGGCCGGTCACCGCCCCCGCGACGGTGACGGCACCGGCCACCGCGAATACCAGGGACTCCACTCGAATGCGCATGCGCCGACGGTACCGTTCCCGTTCCGCGGTCCTGCATCTGGACATCGGACCAGTGCTGGTTCGGCCCGGCATCGCCGGGCTCGCGCTGATCAGGAGCAGTGCAGTGCCAGGAACACCCGGGCCCGGCCGAACTGCCGCATCGCCCACGAATCGTGGGGTGGGCCGTGCACGTGCGCGGCGTGCGGCACGCGGACCCGCTCGTACCAGCGGCGCAGCCGGTCGAGGGCGGCCAGGAAGGTGCCGTCCTCCAGGGCGCGCAGGATCGTGCCGTCGGTGAGGCGCTCGGCGCGGATCAGCAGGGTGAGCATGCGTACCGACTCTCCGACCGGTGCGTCCCGCAACCCCTCACCGTTCGGGTACCTGGCTTCGCCGTCCCAGTCCGTCCAGGCGAAGGAGATGATCGCGCCCACCTCGTAGAGTCCGCGCCGGATCCGTTCCATCGTCTCGCTGTAATGCACGTACGGCAGTCGCAGCATGCCGTGGGCGTCGGGCTCGGGGAACACCCAGCTCGCGTGCGGGCGCGAACGCGGCGCCCGCAACTCGTCGACCGCAGCCCACAGTCGCTGCCAGCGTGTCGGCGGCGCCGCCAGCAGCTGGACCTTGATCTCGGTGTCGGTGGGCCGGTCCATCACGGCCACTGTACCGCCGTCACAAGGGGAAACCGGTCGCTCCGGACACCCGGTGACCGCCGATAAGGCAAGCCCGCTGGACTCGCCGCGCGCGGGAAACGCTGTCCGCGTGGCGATCCCCGCGCCCGCCGCCCGTGCGCTACATTGCGCCTGCGCGACGACCGGGAGGGGGCCACAGGCCGCTCGACGCCGGCCGCGGTGCGTGCCAGGCTGGTCATCGATGAGCGGAGTCGAATGAACGTCGCGGAGCGGGTGGTAGTCGTGGGAACCGTGGTACCCGGCCGGGTGCTGACCCAGCCGGACTGGCTGACCGAACGGATCGCCGACATGGGGATCTCGTGGGGTACCGGGGACTCGCGGGTCTCGGGCACACTGTGGTGGTGCATGGCGGCGTCGTCGCTGGTGGATCCGCTGGTCGGGGCCGTGATCGCCGGGACGTCGCTGCATCCGCCGGCGTTGCCGCGACTCGCCCTCGAGGTGCGCCCGGACGGTGGCATCGAACGGACCCTGCCGGTCGACCTGGAACCCGCCGACTTCGCGCGCACCGACGTGGAACCGGGGGAGGTCGCGGCCGCCTACGACGCTTCGGCGCTGCGCCGCCCGGTGGACACCGCGGCCGCGGGCGCGGCGCTGCGCGAGACGCTGCAGCAGGTGATCCCGGTGGTGGCCCGGGTGTCGGGGGCCAGCGCGGCCTCGCTGTGGGCGATCGTCGCGGACGCGATCGGCAACCGGGCGCTCGACGCCGGTGACTCCGCCGCCGGTGACCGGCTCGCACACGACGTGGCCGGGCGGCTGCCGATGCCGCGGTTCGTCGACGTCGGCGGCCGCCGGTTCGTGCACCGCATCTCCTGCTGCCTCGTCTACGAGGTGCCCAGCTGCCAGATGTGCACCAGTTGCCCGAAACGTCCTGCCGCGGAACGGGAATCGATGCTGGAGGACGTCGCCGCGCGAAGCTGAGGACCGGCGGCCCGGCGAGATCGGCGGCACGCGCCCGGCCGATTGACGCGCCGGTCGGACACTCCCGATAGCATGGTCGCGCCGGAGCATTGCCGCGACCGGCAGGACACTTCGATGTCCGCAATCCGATATACCAAGGAGAGCGCAGCCGTGACCACCTCAGCCCCCATCAGTCCAGCCGCCCTCGTCCGGGTGCCTGCGGGGACTACGGCGGGCACAGCGCTGCGTGAGGCGGGTGCCTCCAACAAAGGCCCCGACGCGGTGATCGTCGTGCGCGACCCCGAGGGCAACCTCAAGGACCTGTCCTGGACCCCGGACACCGACGTCGACGTCGAGCCGGTCCTGGCCGCCTCGCCCGACGGCCGCAACGTGATCCGGCACTCGGCCGCGCACGTGCTGGCCCAGGCCGTGCAGCAGGAATTCCCGGGCGCCAAGCTCGGCATCGGCCCGTTCATCAAGGACGGCTTCTACTACGACTTCCAGGTCGAACGGCCCTTCACCCCGGAGGACCTGGCCAAGCTGGAATCCCGGATGAAGAAGATCATCAAGGGATCTCAGCGCTTCTCGCGGCGCGTGGTCGACATCGACGAAGCGAAGGTCGAACTCGCCGGCGAGCCGTTCAAGCTGGAGCTGATCACCGACAAGTCGGGGATCGACGACCCGGAGGTCATGGAGGTCGGCGGCAACGAGCTGACCATCTACGACAACCTGGACCCGCGCTCGGGCGAGAAGGTCTGGGGCGACCTGTGCCGCGGCCCGCACTGCCCGACCACCAAGTACATCCCGGCGTTCAAGCTGACCCGCAGCTCGGCCGCCTACTGGCGCGGTGACCAGTCCCGCGAGGACCTGCAGCGCATCTACGGCACCGCGTGGGAGTCGCAGGAGGCGCTCGACGAGCACCTGCACCTGCTCGCCGAGGCCGAGAAGCGCGACCACCGCAAGCTCGGCGCCGAACTGGACCTGTTCTCCTTCCCCGACGAGCTGGGCTCGGGCCTGCCGGTGTTCCACCCCAAGGGCGGCATCATCCGCAAGGAGCTCGAGGAGTACTCGCGCCGCCGCCACATCGACGCCGGCTACGAGTTCGTCAACACCCCGCACATCACCAAGGGTCACCTGTTCGAGGTTTCCGGACACCTCGACTGGTACCGGGACGGCATGTTCCCGGCCATGCACCTGGACGCGGAATACAACGAGGACGGTTCGGTCCGCAAGCCCGGCCAGGACTACTACGTCAAGCCGATGAACTGCCCGATGCACAACCTGATCTTCCGCGCGCGCGGCCGGTCGTATCGTGAACTTCCGTTGCGGCTCTTCGAATTCGGTTCGGTGTACCGCTACGAGAAGTCCGGTGTCGTACACGGCCTCACCCGCGTGCGGGGCATGACCCAGGACGACGCGCACATCTACTGCACCAAGGAGCAGATGCACGCGGAGCTCACCACCACGCTGAACTTCGTGCTCTCGCTGCTCAAGGACTACGGCCTCGACGACTTCTACCTGGAGCTGTCGACCAAGGACCCGAAGAAGTTCGTCGGCTCCGACGAGATCTGGGAAGAGGCCACCGAAACCCTGTCGAAGGTCGCCGGCGCCTCCGGTCTGGAGCTCGTGCCCGACCCGGGCGGGGCCGCGTTCTACGGCCCGAAGATCTCCGTGCAGGCCAAGGACGCGCTGGGCCGCACCTGGCAGATGTCGACCATCCAGCTCGACTTCAACCTGCCCGAGCGGTTCAACCTCGAATACACCGCCGCCGACGGCACCAAGCAGCGCCCGGTCATGATCCACCGCGCGCTGTTCGGATCCATCGAGCGGTTCTTCGGCGTGCTCACCGAGCACTACGCGGGCGCGTTCCCGGCCTGGCTGTCGCCGGTGCAGGCGGTCGGCATCCCGGTCGCGGAAGCCTTTGCGCCGCACCTGGATCGGGTGATCGAGCTGCTGCAGGACGAGGGCATCCGTGCCCAGGTCGACCGCAGCGACGACCGGATGCAGAAGAAGATCTTCAACCAGACCGCCCAGAAGGTGCCGTTCATGCTCCTCGCGGGCGAGAAGGACGTCACCGCCGGCGCGGTCAGCTTCCGCTTCCGCGACGGCACCCAGGTCAACGGGGTGCCGGTCGCCGACGCGGTCGCCACCGTCGTCGACTGGGTGCGCCGGCGCGAGAACGCCACGCCGACCGCGGAGGGCTTCGAGATCGTGAACGGGGGAGCGTGAACGAACAGATCGTGGACAACGGTGCGGGAGAACCGGATCGCCTGCAGCGGTTGTGGACCCCGTACCGGATGTCCTACATCACCGGAACCGTCGAGGGCCGGGAGGAGAACTCCGAGCCCAAGGTGAAGAAGTCCGGTCACCCCTTCACCGACATTCCGCAGATGACCGACGAGGACGGACTGGTCATCGCCCGCGGTGAGTGGGTGTACGCGGTGCTGAACCTGTATCCGTACAACCCCGGTCACATGATGGTGGTGCCCTACCGCCGGGTCGCGAACCTCGAGGACCTGACCCCGCAGGAGAGCGCCGAACTGATGGCGTTCACCCAGCAGGCGATCCGGGTCATGAAGAAGGTGTCGCGGCCCGAGGGCTTCAACGTCGGCCTGAACCTCGGTGGCGTGGCGGGCGGTTCGCTCGCCGACCATCTGCACCAGCACATCGTGCCGCGCTGGGGTGGTGACGCGAACTTCATCACGGTGGTCGGCGGAGTGAAGGTCATGCCGCAGCTGCTGCGCGAGACGCGCGGGCTGCTGGCGGGGGCCTGGAAAGAGGCGTAGCCGTGCTCAGCTTCTTCGGTCGTGCGACGTTCGCGAAAGCGACTGCGCCGGTGGGCCGGGCGCTGGTGAGCACCGGTCTCACCCCCGACGCGATGACGCTGATCGGGACCGCCGCGACGATCGTCGCGGCGGTCACGCTGTTCCCGACCGATCATCTGTTCGCGGGCACCCTGCTGATCTGGCTGTTCGTCATGTTCGACATGCTCGACGGCGCGATGGCGCGGGCCCGCGGCGGCGGCACGAAATACGGTGCGGTCCTGGACGCCACCTGCGACCGGGTGGCCGACGGCGCCATCTTCGGAGCGCTGGCGTGGTGGGCGGTCTATCACGAGCACAGCAAACCGTTGTTCGTGGCGACGCTGGTGGTGCTGGTGACCTCCCAGGTGATCTCGTACGCCAAGGCGCGGGCCGAGGCCAGCGGACTGTCCGCGGACGGCGGCCTGATCGAGCGGCCGGACCGGCTGGTGATCGTGCTCGTCGGATCCGGATTCACCGGTCTGGCCGAGATTTTCGACATCGGCTGGCTGAAGTGGGCCGTCTACCTGGCCATGGGTGTGCTGGCGGTGCTGAGCATCGTGACGGTGTTCCAGCGGGTCCTGGCCGTGCGGAACTCGCCGGGCGCGCGCGACATCCTCGCCCCGGCGGGTGGCGGCGCATCGGCGAACAATGGAGCAGAGGGCCACTAGTGCCCGTGACGATCGAAAAGGGACGCCGCGTTGACCGACTTGAAGGGCGCCATCACCGATCGGGGCTTTGCGGCGGGATGGCGGTTGGTGCGGGCGCTGCCCGAGGCCACCGCCCGCCGCTGGTTCGACCGGGGCGGGAACTGGGCTGCCGAGCGCAGTGAGCGGGGCGCGCAGCCCAGTCAGCTGCGCCGCAATCTGGCGCGGGTACTGGGCGTGCCGGCCGCGGAGGTGCCGGCCGAGCTGATCGCCGCCAGCATGCGGTCCTATGCCCGGTATTGGCGGGAGGCGTTCCGGTTGCCGTCGATGGATCACGCGGCGATCGGCCGGTCCGAACTGCTGCCGGTCGAAGGTCTCGAGCACCTGGACGCGGCGCTGGCGCGCGGAAAGGGCATGATCCTGGCGCTGCCGCATTCCGGCAACTACGACATGGCCGGGTTGTGGCTGGTGCAGAACTACGGGCGGTTCGCGACGGTGGCCGAACGGCTGCGGCCGGAATCGCTGTACAACCAGTTCCTCGCCTACCGGCAGGGACTGGGCTTCGAGGTGTTCGCGCTGACCGGTGGTGCCGAGCCGCCGTTCCCGCAGCTGGCACAACGGTTGCGGGACAACGGGATCGTGTGCCTGATGGGGGAGCGGGACCTGACCGGGCGCGGTGTGCCGGTCGTGTTCTTCGGGGAGCGCACCTGGCTGCCGGCGGGCGCGGCGAAGCTGGCGGTGGAGACCGGCGCCGCGCTGCTGCCGGTGCACCTGTGGTTCACCGAGACCGCCGACGGGCGGGAAGCGTGGGGGCTGAAAGTGGAAGCGCCGCTGGATGTCTCGGCCGGCGTGGCGGCGGCGACGCAGGCGCTGGCGGACCGGTTCGCCGCGAATATCGCTGCCCACCCAGCGGATTGGCACATGCTGCAGCCACTCTGGGAGTCGGATCTGTCGCCGGAGCGCCTGGCGCGGATCGAGGCCGCACAGTCCGGGCGGACGAGCGTCAGTGAAAACGGTGGTGGCGGAGGAGAATCCGCGGTTCGCGCCGACGGCGACGATGATGGTGCGGGAGTGGGCGAGTCGGAGGCCGTGTCGTGAAGATCGGGATGGTGTGCCCGTATTCGTTCGACGTGCCCGGCGGGGTGCAGGCGCACGTGGCCGATCTGGCGCAGGTCCTGATCGAGCGCGGGCACAAGGTGAGCGTGCTCGCGCCCGCGTCCGACGGGACACCGCTGCCGGACTTCGTGGTCTCGGCGGGTAAGGCCGTCGCGATCCCCTACAACGGGTCGGTGGCGCGACTGTCGTTCGGGCCCACCGCTTATGCGCGGCTGCGGCGCTGGATCGCCGACAACGACTTCGACGTCCTGCACATCCACGAGCCGAACGCGCCCAGCCTGTCCATGCTGGCGCTCAAGGTCGCCGACGGCCCGATCGTCGCGACCTTCCACACCTCGACCACGAAATCGCTGGTGCTGGCGACGTTTTCGAGTGTGCTGCGGCCGTATCACGAGAAGATCAGCGGCCGGATCGCGGTCTCGGAGCTGGCGCGGCGGTTCCAGGTCGAGGCGCTCGGCGGGGACGCGGTCGAGATCCCGAACGGGGTGGATGTCTCCGCGTTCGCGGGCGCGCCCCTGCTCGACGGGTATCCGCGCCCGGGCGGCACGGTCCTGTTCCTGGGCCGCTACGACGAACCGCGCAAGGGCATGTCGGTGCTGCTGGAAGCGCTGCCGCGCCTGGTCGCCCGGCAGCCCGACGTGCAGATCCTGGTGGTGGGGCGCGGCGACGAGGAACGCCTGCTGCGCGAGGCCGGTGAGTTCGCCGGCCATCTGCGGCTGCTCGGGCAGGTGAGCGACGCGGAGAAGGCCTCGGCGCTGCGCAGTTCCGATGTGTACTGTGCGCCCAACCTGGGCGGGGAGAGCTTCGGCATCGTGCTGGTCGAGGCGATGGCCGCCGAAACCGCCGTTGTCGCAGGCGAACTCGACGCGTTCCGGCGGGTGCTGCGCGACGGCATGGCGGGTGCCCTGGTCCCGGTCGGCGACCCGGTGGCCCTGGCCGATACGGTCGCGGATCTGCTGGCCGATCCGGCGCGGCGGGCCGAGCTGGTCCGGGCCGCGAACCAGGTGGTCGGTGAGTACGACTGGCCGGTCGTGGCCGAGCAGATCCTGCGCGTGTACGAGACGGTCACCGTCGGCGACGCACGGGTGCGGACCGCCGGATGATCACCTTCTCCGCCACCGGCATTCTCGTTCTCGCACTGATCCTGGCGCTGCTCGCCGCGGCCGCGGTGTGGGCGTACGGGATCGCGAACCGGCTCGACCGGCTGCACGTGCGCAGCGACCAGGCCCGCGACGCGCTCGAGGCGGCGCTCGCCCGGCGGGCGGTGGTCGCCCGGACCGTCGCGATCTCCACCACCGGGCGACTGTCCGAGCCGCGGGTCGCCGAACAGGCCGCCCACCTGATCGCCCTGGCCGACCGGGCCGAACGCATCGACTGGGCCGACCGGGAGGCGGCCGAGAACCAGCTGGGTGCGGCGCTGTCGGGTATCGATATCGCGCTGCTGCCACCGCAACTGGTGGCCGAGCTGGCCGACGCGGAGGCGCGGGTGCTGATCGCCCGGCGGTTCCACAACGACGCGGTCCGCGACACCCGCGCACTGCGGGGGCGGCGGTCGGTGCGCTGGCTGCATCTCGCCGGTACCGCGCCCATGCCCCGGTATTTCGAGATCTCCGAACGGGTCACCCCGGCCGCGAGCACCGGACTCGAGGTCGACACGGTCCGCACCTCGGCCCGGGTGGTGCTGCTCGACGAACAGGACCGCGTGCTGCTCATGCACGGCCACGATCCGATGACCCCGGACGCGACGTTCTGGTTCACCGTCGGCGGCGGTGTCGAACCCGGGGAATCGCTGCGGGCCACCGCGGTCCGGGAACTGTGGGAGGAGACCGGCCTCACCCTGGACTCGTCGGCGCTGCGCGGCCCGATCTGGCGGCGGGTGGCGGTGTTCCCGTTCAACGGTGAGCTGATCCGCTCGGAGGAGCTGTTCTTCGTCGCCCGCACTCCCGCGTTCGAGCCGACGGCCGGCAGCCTGACCGCGGTGGAACGCCGTGCGATCCTGGGCAACAAATGGTGCACGCCGGCCGACATCCGCGCGCTGGACGCCGCCGATCAGACCGTCTACCCGTACAACCTCGACACCCTGCTCCCGGAAGCGGTCGCGGCGGCGGCGGGCCCGGACGAGCCCGAGGTTCGCTCGATCCGCTGACCCGTGCGCTGCCCCGCGGTTCCGGCTTCAGCGGTCGTCGGGCCGGCTGCCCAAGGCGCCGTCGGTGGTGGTGGCGCTGATGAGGAGCAGCAGACCGAACACACCGCCGATGGTGAACGCCCAGCCGTCCTTGTAGCCGTCGACGAGTCGCCAGATGCCGTAGACGATCGCCGCCCAGCCGGCGACGACCGCCAGGACGAAGGCGACGGGAATCGCGGCCTGGACGACGCGAGTGAATGTGCTTCGCATGGGCAGGCTTCCTTCGTCATCGGCTGCCTCGCGGGCGCCGCGTTCCGAACGGGACGAACGACCGCGTGACCCAATTATGCGCTGTGGCTATGGAATCACGTCGCGGGTGCCGTCGGCCGTGACCGGATCCTTATCGGCGCTCGCCGCCGTGCCGCCGAAACGCCGCCCCGACCGGCCGAATGCACGTGTCGCGGAAAATGTTTCCGACCGGAGGGAACCGAACCCGCTGCGCGGGCGTCGAAATCGGCAAACGCAATAGATCCGGAAGGTGGTCGACCGATGACTCAGTGCGATGGGTGCCGGTTCCCGGGCCGCGGCGGGGTGAGCGCCGTCGGACACGGAGCACGCGGGCACAGACCGCGGTCCCCGATCGCGCAGGCCACCCGGGGCTGCCGGTCCCGGGCATTGACGCCGCGCCTGCGCCGGACCTTGGACGATGAACCGAGTTAGGCCGCGAGGAGCACGATCAGCCGAGGACCGCGGTGGCGGCGGCGGTGACCATCTCGTCGAGAGACGGCGCCGGAGGGCTTCCGGCCCGTAGGTCGCGTAGCAGCGCGGCGCGGGGGATGTCCACCAGCGCGAGCACGACGCGGCGTTCGGCGTCGGGGTCGTCGGGGCCGTAGCGGGTGACGGCGTAGGTGGCGAGTGCCGATTGCACGGCGGTGTTGAGGGATTCGAGGCCGGGGCCGAGCTCGTCCGGCCAGCGGGCGATCAGGTCTTCGCGCCGGTACAGCAGCAATGCGCGTGCCTCGGTGGGGTTTTCGCGGCTCCACCGAAGGCTGTGCAGTGCGGCGTCGATCGGGTCGCGGGCCAGTGCGGCCAGAAATCCGTGCTGGAAGCGGCGGATCGAACGGATCCACATGGTGGCCAGCAACCGGTCGCGCGACGAGAACCGGTGGTAGACCGAGCCGTTCGGTGCGCCGAGCCGGCCCGCGATCGCGGCGATCGAGACAGTGCCGTGTTCTGCGAGTTCCTCCAGTGCGGCGTCGAGGAAGTCGTCCTCGGTGAATTTCGCTGGCCTTCCCATGCCATTGATTCTAGAATTGGTGATCTAGAGTAGACATTCTAATTGGGGGAGGTTCGACCGTGGACCCAGCAGAGTGGTACGACGTTGCCCGGCGCATACTCGACGCGAACCGCACCGGGTTTCTCACCACGGTGTGCGGCGGTGCGCGCACGCGCATGGTGGAACACAAGCTGGACGACGCGGGCATCTGGTTCGCCACCAGTCCGCGGTCGCGCAAGTTCGCCGACATCCGGTCCGATCCCGCGGTCACCTACGCGGTCGAGGACCGCGCGGCGGGCGCGTACGTCACCCTGTACGGGCCGGCGACCGTGGTCGACGACCTCGCGACCCGTCGCGAACAGTGGAGCGAACGGGCTCGGCCGTACTTCCCTGGCGGGCCCGAGGGCGACGATTTCGTCCTGATCCGGCTGGTGCCGGACCGCATCGAACTGTGGAGCCTGGCCGATTCCGTGCTGCCGGAACCGCGCGGTCTGGTCCCCGCCGTTCTGGTCCGGTCCGGTGACGACTGGGCCGTCGCGGCGGCCGAGCGCCAGTGAGTCCGGTCACTGTTGCGGTGTGGTAGCGGTCGTGGGCAGTGCTGGACCGGTTCGGCCGGTCCAGTGGTGTCGGACTGGCTATCAAGGCTGCCGCACCCGGCGCATAGAATCGTGGCGTTCCGACCGTGGAACGATCGTCCCTCGACATGAGCAGGAGTTTGCCGTGAGCGCGCCCGAAGCCCCCCAGACCACCGAGACCACTGTGGGGACCTCCCGTGTCAAGCGCGGCATGGCCGAGATGCTCAAGGGTGGCGTGATCATGGACGTGGTCAACGCCGAGCAAGCCAAGATCGCCGAGGACGCCGGCGCCGTCGCCGTCATGGCGCTCGAGCGGGTGCCCGCCGACATCCGCGCCCAGGGCGGTGTCGCCCGGATGAGCGACCCGGACCTGATCGACGGCATCATCGAGGCCGTCTCCATCCCGGTCATGGCCAAGGCCCGCATCGGCCACTTCGTCGAGGCGCAGATCCTGCAGAGCCTCGGCGTCGACTACATCGACGAGTCCGAGGTG
This sequence comes from Nocardia stercoris, assembly GCF_003696265.1. GTDB lineage: Bacteria > Actinomycetota > Actinomycetes > Mycobacteriales > Mycobacteriaceae > Nocardia > Nocardia stercoris. Next base: position 139,000 of record NZ_RFFH01000009.1, read on the forward strand.
CTGACCCCGGCCGACTACGCCCACCACATCGACAAGTGGCAGTTCACCGTCCCGTTCGTCTGCGGTGCCACCAACCTGGGTGAGGCGCTGCGCCGGATCACCGAGGGCGCGGCCATGATCCGCTCCAAGGGCGAGGCCGGCACGGGTGACGTGTCCAACGCCACCACCCACATGCGCAAGCTGCGCGACGAGATCCGGCACCTGCAGTCGCTGCCCGAGGACGAGCTGTACGTGGCCGCCAAGGAGCTGCAGGCGCCCTACGAGCTGGTCCGCGAGGTCGCGGTCACCGGCAAGCTGCCGGTGGTGCTGTTCACCGCCGGTGGTATCGCCACCCCGGCCGACGCCGCCATGATGATGCAGCTCGGCGCAGAGGGCGTGTTCGTGGGTTCCGGCATCTTCAAGTCCGGCAACCCGGCCGAGCGGGCCGCGGCGGTCGTGAAGGCCACCACCTTCTACGACGACCCGGACGTGCTGGCCAAGGTGTCGCGCGGTCTCGGTGAGGCTATGGTCGGCATCAACGTGGCCGACATTCCCGAGCCGCACCGCCTCGCCGAGCGCGGCTGGTAAGCACTCCTACGACGACCGACGGCTCCGATCCACGCGGGATCGGAGCCGTCGGTCGTTCCGGAGCATGTGGGGCTGCGGGAGCCCGGATCAGCTCTGCTCGATCGGGCGGATGAGGATCGCGGTGCCGTACGCGGCGACCTCGCTCATCGTGTTGGCGATCTCGTTGCAGTCGAAGCGCATCGCGATCACCGCATTGGCGCCGAAAGCCATGGCGTGGTTGCACATTCGCAGAATCGCCTCGTGCCGCGAGTGGTACAGCAACTGGGTGTATTCGGTGATCTCACCGCCACCGAGCGAGCGCAGGCCGGCGGTGAAGTTCGCGCCGATACCCCGGCTGCGGACGGTCAGTCCGGCGACCTCACCGAAGACGCGCACGATCTCGTGGCCGGGCACATCGTTCATGGTGGACACCAGGATCGGGAACTGCGGCGGCGGCTGCTGCCCCTGCGGCGGCATGCCCGGCTGCGGCATCCCCGGCGGCATACCGGGCTGTGGTATTCCCGGCTGCGGCGGCATTCCCTGGGGGTTCTGCGGCGGCATTCCCGGCCCCGGTTGCTGCGGATACTGCGGGGGGTAAGGCTGATTCACGCGCGCAGCGTACCCCGCGCCGCCCGGGGCGGCGGACCGTGACACCCCGCCCGCGGCAAGCGCACTCGGCCGACGTCGCCGCACCGCGGCTTCGAACACCGGGTATGCGGCACAAAGCCGAAGGCCACCCGACGCGGCGTGCCGCGTGGGTGGCCTTCGAGCGGAACCGCGGGGCTCAGTCGTCGAGCTGAGCCATCACCTCGTCGGAGATGTCCACGTTGGTGTAGACGTTCTGCACGTCGTCGGAGTCCTCGAGCGCGTCGACCAGCTTGAACACCTTGCGGGCGCCCTCGACGTCCACCGCGACGCTGGTGGCCGGCTGGAAACCGGACTCGGCGGAGTCGTAGTCGACCCCCGCCTCCTGCAGCGCGGTACGGACCTGCAGCAGGTCACCCGGCTCGCTGATGATCTCGAACGAGTCGCCGAGGTCGTTGACCTCCTCGGCACCGGCGTCCAGCACGATCTCGAGGATGTCGTCCTCGGTGCGGCCGTTCTTCTCGAGCGTGACCACGCCCTTGCGGCTGAACAGGTACGACACCGAACCCGGGTCGGCCATGTTGCCGCCGTTGCGGGTCATGGCCACGCGCACCTCACCGGCGGCGCGGTTGCGGTTGTCGGAGAGGCACTCGATCAGCACGGCGACGCCGTTGGGGCCGTAGCCCTCGTACATGATGGTCTGCCAGTCGGCACCACCGGCTTCCTCACCGGCGCCACGGCGACGGGCCCGCTCGACGTTGTCGTTGGGGACCGAGTTCTTCTTCGCCTTCTGGATGGCGTCGTAAAGCGTCGGGTTTCCGCCAGGGTCACCGCCACCGGTACGCGCCGCGACCTCGATGTTCTTGATCAGCTTGGCGAAGAGCTTGCCGCGCTTGGCATCGATGTTGGCCTTCTTGTGCTTGGTGGTGGCCCATTTGGAGTGGCCGCTCATTCCCTACTTCCTTCGCTCGGGGTCGGGCAGGCAATTACGCCAGTCTACCTACGGGCGGGATGCGACCTGTTCGCGCACCAGGTCCACGAACATCCGGTGGACCCGCAGGTCCCCGGTCACCTCGGGGTGGAACGAGGTCGCGAGCACGTTGCCCTCCCGGATCGCGACGATTCGCCCGGCCGCGGGGCCCGCCGGCACCCGCGCCAGCACCTGGGCACCGGGCCCGGCGTGCTCGACCCAGGGGGCGCGGATGAACACCGCGCGCAGCGGCTCGTCCAGGCCCGCGAACTCCAGATCGGTCTCGAACGAATCGACCTGACGGCCGAAAGCGTTGCGGCGCACCGTCATATCGATACCGTGCAGCGCCTGCATATCGGGCCGGGTGTCGAGCACCTCGCTCGCCAGCAGGATCATGCCGGCGCAGGAACCGTAGGCCGGCATCCCGTCCTTCAGCCGCGCGCGCAGCGGTTCCAACAGGCCGAACACCTCGAGCAGTTTGCTGATGGTGGTGGATTCCCCGCCGGGCAGGACCAGGCCGTCGACCGTCGCGAGTTCGGCTTCCCGGCGCACCGTCACCGGGTTCGCTCCGCACACGGTCAGGGCGTCGAAATGTTCGCGCACGTCACCTTGCAGTGCGAGCACGCCGATCGTCGGTTTCACCCGACGAGCATACGGCGGGCCCTCGGCCGCACCGGAAGCCGTGGCCGGGCGGAACGGGTGTTACCGCTGAGCGGACGCTCACCGTCGGGGGTCCCATACACGCCAGGTGGCCGGGTATCGCTATCGCTACTGGTCCAGGGCTCGAGCGAACGGAAACTGTGTGTCTCCTGTCACTGGGCCGTCAAAAAATCGACCCCAGGGTTTCAACTTCGCGCGCGGAAGGGAACACTCGCCCGAGTGACCGAAGTCGTTTCAGGCACGGGCAAGCCCGCCGGCGTATCCGCCGGCGGCACGCACCGTGGGCTCACCGTCGCCACCGGGCTAGCCGGACTGTCGCTGGACGCGATGGCCTCCGTCGCCTATGGACCCGAGGCAATCGTGCTGGTTCTGGCCGCGGCCGGGAGTGCCGGACTCGGCATGACGTTGCCGGTGACCCTGGCCATCGTCGTGCTGCTGACCGTGTTGACCGCCTCCTACCGGCAGGTGATCGCCACCTTCCCCGAGGGCGGCGGCGCCTACGCCGTGGCGAGCAAGTATCTGGGCCGGCGGACCAGCCTCGTGGCGGCCGCCGCGCTGATCGTGGACTACGTACTCAATGTGGCGGTGTCCATCGCCGCCGGAGTGGCGGCCCTGACCTCGGCGGTCCCGGACCTGCTGCCGTACACGCTGTGGATCTGCCTGGCGGTGCTGGTCGGCGTCACGGCGCTGAACCTCGCCGGGATCCGGGAGAGCGCCCGCGCCTTCATGATTCCGACGGTGGTGTTCGTCGGCGGCATCCTGCTGGTGATCGTGGCCGGGTTGCTGCGCGGGACGCCCGCCGCCGTCGAGACCGGCGCGGTGATCGGCGCGCACGGTCGCACAATCGGAATCCTGTTGCTGCTCAAGGCCTTCTCCAGCGGCTGTGCGGCGCTGACCGGTGTGGAGGCGATCGCGAACGCGGTGCCCAGTTTCAAGGCGCCGGCGGTGCGGCGGGCGCAGCGCGCCGAGGTCGTGCTCGGGGTGGTGCTGGGCGTCATGCTGATCGGGCTGGCGACCCTGATCGGCAAGTTCGCCGTGCGCCCGGTCGAAGGCACCACCGTGCTCTCCCAGCTCACCGAGGCCGCGCTCGGTCACGGATTGCTGTACTACGTGGTGCAATTCGCGACCGTGCTGCTGCTGGCCATGGCCGCCAACACCTCCTACGGCGGCCTGCCCACCCTGACCAAGATCCTCGCCGACGACAATTGCCTGCCGCACCGGTTCGCGGTCACCTCGCCGCGGCAGGTGTATCGCTACGGTGTTCTGGCCCTGGGCATTTCATCGGCCGTGCTGCTGGTCGGCGCGGGCGGGAACATGAACGCCCTGGTGCCGCTGTTCGCCATCGGGGTGTTCGTCGGCTTCACCATCGCGCAGGCCGGCATGGTCCGGCACTGGCTGCTGGCCGGCTGCCGCGACTGGCGGCTGGCGCTCAACGCGTTCGGCGCCGTGCTGACGTTCGTGGCCGCGGTCGTCACCACGGCCATGAAGTTCAGCGACGGCGCCTGGGTGGTGGCGGTGGTGTTGCCGCTGCTGGTGGCCGGCATGGAACGGATCCGGGTCGTCTACCACTCGATGGAGGGCTGCCGCGGCGCCGGCTGTATGCCCGCGCCGCCGCAGGCCACCGGGACCGTGATCGTGGTGCCGGTGTCGGAGGTATCGGAACTGTCGCGGGAGGCGCTGTCGGCGGCGATGTCGCTGGGCCACGACGTGGTCGCGGTGCACGTGGGCCTGCCCGGCGAGAACACGACCGTGTTCACCAAGGCGTGGGAGGCCTGGCACCCCGAGGTGCCGCTGGAACTCATCGACGCTGGTGACTGCACCGTCGGCGGCCCGGTGGCGCGGTTCGTCCGGGACAACTTCGACGGCCGGCGCAAGGTGGTGCTGATCGCCGAAGTCGAACCGCCCGGCGGCTGGCACCGGGTGCTGCCGAGTCACCGCAGCGACGAGCTGGAACGCACGCTGCGCAAGCTGCCCGACACGGTGGTGTGCCATCTGCGGGTACAGGTGGCGCCGCAATCGCAGCCGGGCCGGATCCAGGCTCGCCGGAGCTGAGCGGATTCCGCAGCGCGCGGGGCCGGGCAGCCGCTGCGGCCCACATCGCGGCACGGATATCGATCGTCCGGTGTCCGGCCGGACGGGGCGGTACCGATCAGGCGTCGGGGCCCGGGGGTGTGCCCGGGCGCACGTCCCGGATCAGGCCCTCCTGCACCACCGAGGCGACCAGGTTGCCCTTCAGGTCGAAGATGCGGCCCGCGGTCAGGCCGCGGCCGTGGTGGGCCGACGGCGAGAACTGGTCGTAGAGCAGCCATTCGTCGGCCCGGAACGGGCGCAGGAACCACATGGCGTGGTCGAGCGACGCGTTCTGGGTCGGCTCGTCGCGGTGCAGCACCTTCGACGAGCCGAGCAGCGTCATATCGCTCATGTAGGCGAGCGTGCAGACGTGCACGATCGGGTTGTCGGGCAGCGGATGCTTGTACTTGAACCAGACCTGCTGCTGGGACGCCAGGCCCGGACGGTGGGTGACCTCCTCCTGCGGCAGCACTCGGATGTCCCAGTTCTCCCACTCGCGCATCATCCAGAGCCGCTCGGCCGACAGCGCCGCGGTCGGGTCGGCGATCGACTCCGGCGGCGGGACCACGGGCATCTCGTCCTGGTGTTCGGGTCCGGTGTCGCCGATGTGGAAGGAGGCGGACATGGTGAAGATGGCTTCGCCGTTCTGGATTCCGGTGACCCGCCGGGTCACGAAGGAACGGCCGTCGCGGATCCGGTCGACCTGGTAGACGGTCGGGTGTTCCGGATTGCCGGGACGCAGGAAGTAGCCGTGCAGCGAATGCACCTGGAACTTCGGATCGACGGTCCGCACAGCCGAGACCAGCGCCTGGCCGGCGACCTGGCCGCCGAACGTGCGGGGCAGCTGGCTCTGCACCTTGGCGCCGCGGAAGATGTCACGTTCGATGCGCTCGATCTCGAGGGCCTCTTCGATGGTAGCCACCGGCCCAGGCTAGATGATCGCGCTCGAGCGAACATGGACCAGTGCCCGTCTTCACACCGATCTCGCCGGAAGCGCTGCGGCGAACCGTCGCCGACCGACTCGCCGCCCGTCCGGGACGGCTCGCCGTCGCGGTGAGCGGGGCCGACGCCGCCGATCCGGTGCGATTCGCGGAATCGGTGGCGCAGCTGCTGCGCGACGCGGGGCGGCCCGCCGCGGTGGTGTCGCTGCACGACTACGTGCGGCCCGCCTCGCTGCGCCTGGAATTCGGCCGCGACGAATATTCCTACCGCACCGCCTGGTTCGACTACGCGGGACTGGATCGTGAAGTGCTGCAAGCGTTGCGGGCGCACGGCCGCTGGCTGCCGGCGCTGTGGGACGAGGCGGCCGACCGGTCGGCAAGGGCCGCACCGCGATCCGCGGCCGCGGACCTGATCGTGTTCGTCGCCGGCCCGATGCTGCTCGGTCGCGGGCTGGGGTTCGACCTGACCGTCGAACTGCGGATGTCCGCTGCGGCGCTGCGGCGCATCGTCGTGCCGGACGAGGAGTTCACCGTCGAGGCACTGCTGCGCCACGGTCACGACCAGGCCGAGGAGCCGGATCTGCTGGTGGCGTGGGATCACCGCGACCGCCCGGCGATGCGAGCGCGGTGATCCCGGCCGGGTGTCAGTTCGCCGGTACCGGCAGTCCCACGCTCGCCACCACCCACGGGAACGCGGAACCGAACGCCGCGGCCGCGAACTGCCAGGTGTGACCGCCCTTGCTGGTGTGCACGGTGCAGTCGATGCCGACCGCCCGGCCTTCGGTGCACAGTTTCTCGGCGGCGCCGAATTCGCCGGTGTCGAAACCGTTTCCGTCCTGGCCACCTATGCCGACCTGGCTCTCCGGCACCTTCGGCAGGCGGAAGCCCTGCGGCATCCGGGGCAGGTCGGCGCCGGGGTTCGGCGTACCGGGACCGGGCTGGGGTGCGTCGTTCCCGGAGGCCTTGGGTCCGTCGGCCTGACCGGCGGCGTAGGCGTCCGGGTCGAAGCCGGTGACGGTGCCGTCGGGCGCGGTCTGCACGCCCGGGACTCGCGTGCCGGCCGGTACCTTCGGCGGGGTGAGGTCGTCGAACAGGCCGGTCACGCCGGTGTAGAGACCGTGCGCGGCCATCACGGTCTGCGGGTCGAAGGCCGCCCATTTCGCCGCGTCGCCGCCGTAGAGCCGCCGGATCGTCTGCTCCTTCGTGCCCGACGCCGGACCCAGGTCGCCGGCGATGTCGACGAAGGTGTGGAACAGTTCCGGGTGCATGACGGTCAGATCGACCGCGCAGGTGCCGCCCATCGACCAGCCGATCACCGCCCAGTGCGCCGGATCCTTCGCGGCGTTGAACGTCGACTCCACATACGGCACAACATCGTCGGTCAGATGTGCGGCGGCCCGGCCACGCGGGCCGTCGACACACTCGGTGTCGTTGTTGAACGAACCGCTGGAGTCGGGGAAGACCAGGATCGGGGCCTGGCCGTTGTTCGCCCGGGTGAACTTGTCGATCACCGGCATGATCTGACCGCTGCGGACCCAGTCGGCGGGGGTGTTGAACTCACCGGCGATCATCATCACCACCGGCAGCGTCGGTGCCGTCGCGCCGTGGAAGTAGGCCGGGGGCAGGTACACGTATTCGGTGCGGTGCTTGAAACCGCTGGCGTCGTCGGGAATGTCGACCGGGACGATCACACCGGTCGCTGGGTCGGTGTCGCGCATACCGGCCAGCTGGGCCATGTCGGTCTGGTGCGGCAGTGGGCCCGCGGTGAACGCGCTCCACGCCGCCTGCCAGGTGGGGTAGTAGCCGACCCATTGGTTCAGCACCACCAGCGAACTGGCCGCGGTCAGCGGAATCGCCAGCACGGCGGCGAGGCGGTGCCACCACCGGGTCCGCGGCCAGCCGACGACGGCCACCGCAATCGCCGCGGCCGTGCCGCCGACACACACCCAGAGCAGTACCGGCGCCGGGTCGGAGGCCAGGCCCTCGTCAGCCATGTACTGCCGAGCCGCGAATGCGGCTGCGACACCGAGGATTACGCAGATGGGGAAGCGGATCAGCCACCAGCCGCGGTCGAAGGCGAAGAGCGGACTGCGGGCAACGGCGGTCGAGGCGGCATCCGCACCGACGGAGTCCGGGCGGGCGGCAACGGCGGTCGAGGCGGGATCCGCACCCACGGAGTCCGGGACTGCGGCGACGGTGGTCGTGGCCGCTGACTCGGCGGCATCGGCCGAGGCTGTGGCAGCGCCCGCTGCGGCCTCCGCGGTCGCATCGTCAGTGGTGACGGTGGTGTCGCCGCTGACCTGCGTAGTCACCGTGGCCTGCGGGGCGGCGTCCTGTCCTGCGGTGGTCGCCTGTGGTGCGGCGGCGAATCCGAGCATTCGGCCGAGCGGCCCCTGGCCGCGCCTCGGCGGGAACGGCCGGACGACGCGCACCACGGCCAGCACCAGCAGCGCTACCGCGATCAGTTCGATGGTCTGCGGCAGCCAGCCGTGCAGCAGCGAGATTCCGTGACGGAAATTCCCGTACGGGTGCGGATTCGACTCCGGCATCGCCGGCGGGGGCGGGGGAGCCACCGCGGCGGGCGTCGCAGCGGAAGTCGGTGTCGGTACCGGCGAGGTCGGCACATCCATCGGCGCAGGAAACACGGGCGTCATTGTTTCCCGGCTACCTCGAGGTTCGCTGTGAGCACACTCCGAGTCGCGGCGACGGCTTCTCAGACACCCTGATGGCCCAGTGGCCGCCGGCGTGCCTCCAGCTCGGTGTAGAGGGCCTGACAGCGCCGCCGGACATCGGCGCGGTCGGCTTCCTCCGGGATCAGCTCGATCTGCCGCTCGATCATGGTGGCCTGCTCGTGCACGACCCGCAGCCGCGCCGGATCGGTGGCCCGGTCGGCGATCTGGGTCAGGGCGTCGAGTTCCCGGATCATCACTGCCGGTTGTCCGGCGGCGGCCTGGCGGATCTTCTCGAACGCACGTTGCACCAGCCGGTCGTAGCTGACCTGCGCGGCGATCACCCGGATCCGGCCGTCGCGACCGCGGCGGACCTGCTCGGGCTGCCAGGAGCCCGCGATCCGGCCCAGACAGTCACCGAGCCAGTCGATGCAGGTCAGTGCGGTGAACACATCGTTGATGGCGGCGGACAGGGCGCGCAGGGCGATCTCGACGATCTGGTCGACGCCGAACGACACGTCCTGCACCAGCGTGCGGGTGGCGCCGGTGACGTGGCCGCGCGCGAACGTCGCCGCGATCTGCGACACCGCCTCCGGCGGCCAGACGGTCGCCACCACCTGGCCCTCGGTGAGGAAATGCCCGGGCCGATATGGCAGATGGACCACCGCGTCGTATTCGGCGGCCAGCCGCACCAGCTGCTCGTAGCGGATGTATTGCAGGTAGCCACTGCTGGTGGTGCGGACCGGGCCACCCTCGGTGTCGAGCAGTGCGAGCAGCTCGGATGCGGACGGCCCGGCCACGTTGCCGGTCCGGGTGTGGTCGGTATTGGCCTCGATCGCGATGCCGACCTCCCGCGCGATATCCGCGATGACGTTCGGCAACTGGATCTGGGTGGCGATGTGGTTGATGAAGTAGATCAGGACACCCAGGTCGGCCACCAAGGAGGCGATCGACACCGTGGTGCAGAGGTGCGGCACGAATTCCGGGCCGGTGACCACCAGCGCGAGCACCGCGTACACGAACGTGGCCACGAAGGTACCCAGGGTGACCTGGGTGCCACGGTCGCGAATGAAGTTGCGCAGCATGCGCGGACCGAACTGGGTGGACGCCAGCGTGAGCGCCACGACCGTGATGGAGAAGACCACGCCGACGACGGTGATGATGGCGACCGCGATGGTGGTCAGCACCTGCCGGGCGGTATCGGGGGAACCGGTGATCACCCAGTTCGGCATCGAGAACTGGCCGCGATAGGCCGCGTGATCGAAGGCGACGGTCAGCAGGAACAGCACGACCGCCGCCACGACCTCGAGCATCGGCACGAACCACAGATTGGTGCGCAGCGTCTCCCGGCGGCGATCGGCCTCGAAATAGACGCCTCGCACGACGTGCCTCCTTCGCGCGCACTCCAGCCGAGACTCCCGGCTCCCGTGTGTTGAAAACTTACACGCCAGGCAGCGGATCGACGACGAAAATCCGGTCGCTGCAGATCGGGCACCAGGGAATATCGGCGCCGCACGTGCGAACCCGGGCGGCCGCGCGAGCGCGGCGAACCCGTGCCAACCGAATTCCACCAAAGCGGGTCCGGGCGGGGGACATTCGTCTCGCCCCTACATGCGCGCCACCGATCCTCTCGATCTCGGCGTCCGGTGTCGATCGCCGGCGGGGCGCCGGTTGTCGGTTAGACTTCGAACAATTGTTCGCCGATCGGGAGGGTGTCTCGTGCGGGTCATGGGTGTGGACCCGGGGCTGACCCGGTGCGGGCTGAGCATCGTCGACGGGGGGTCCGGGCGGAAGGTGACACCGGTGGCGGTGGATGTCGTTCGCACGCCGCCGGAATGGGAGCTGGCGCAGCGGTTGCTGGTCGTGGCCGACGGCGCCGAGGCGTGGCTGGACAAGTACCGGCCCGAGGTCGTCGCCGTGGAACGGGTGTTCTCCCAGCACAATGTGCGGACCGCGATGGCCACCGCGCAGGCCGGCGGCGTGATCGCGCTGGCCGCCGCCCGCCGCGGTATCCCGGTCGCCTTCCACACGCCCAGTCAGGTGAAGGCCGCGGTGACGGGGAACGGCACCGCGGACAAGGCTCAGGTCACCGCTATGGTGACCCGTATCCTCGGTCTCGCCGTCGCCCCGAAACCGGCCGACGCCGCCGACGCGCTGGCCCTCGCCATCTGCCATTGCTGGCGGGCGCCGATGCTGGACCGGATGGCGAAGGCCGAAGAACTCGCGGCGCAGGCTCGGCGTCGCTACGCCGAACGATTGGCTCAGCAACGAAAGGCGGTGTCGCGGTGATCGCGTCGGTACGCGGTGAGGTTCTCGAGATCGGGCTCGACCACGCGGTTCTGGAAGCCGCGGGAGTCGGGTACCGGCTCAACGCGACCCCGGCCACGCTCGCCACGCTGACCCGCGGCGCCGAGGCGCGGCTCTACGCGACCATGATCGTGCGCGAGGACTCGATGACGCTCTATGGTTTCGCCGACACCGAGGCGCGGGAACTGTTCGGGCTGTTGCAGACCGTGTCGGGGGTGGGACCACGGCTGGCGATGGCGGTCCTGGCCGTCCTGGAACCGGAGGCGCTGCGGAAAGCCTTGGCGGAGAGCAATATCGCGGCCCTGACCCGCGTCCCCGGGATCGGCAAGCGCGGGGCGGAGCGGATGGTGGTGGAGCTGCGCGACAAGGTGGATCTGGTTGCGGTGCAGGACGGACCGCCGGGATCGGGTCCGGCCGTGCAGACGCCGGTGCGCGACCAGGTCGCCGAGGCGCTGACCGGGCTGGGTTTCCCGCTGAAACAGGCCGAGGCGGCGGTGGAGTCGGTGCTGAGCGAGCGTCCCGAGCTGGATACCTCGCAGGCGCTGCGCGCGGCCCTGGGGCTGCTGGGGAAGAACCGGTAGCCCCGCATGTTCGATTCCGATTCCGCCGCCGATTCCGGGCTGTTCGACCCCGAATCCCCGGTCACGCCAGAGTATGTCGAGTCCGACGGAGATATCGAGGCCGGACTGCGCCCGAAGTCGCTGGCGGACTTCATCGGCCAGCCCCGGGTGCGCGAGCAGCTCCAGCTGGTACTGCGCGGCGCGCTGCAGCGCGGGGCCACCCCCGATCACGTATTGCTGTCCGGCCCACCGGGATTGGGTAAGACCAGTATGGCGATGATCATCGCCGGTGAGCTCGGGTCCGCGCTGCGCATCACCTCCGGGCCGGCACTGGAGCGCGCCGGTGACCTGGCCGCCATGCTGAGCAATCTGGTCGAGGGCGACGTCCTGTTCATCGACGAGATCCATCGCATGGCCCGCCCGGCCGAGGAGATGCTCTACCTGGCGATGGAGGACTTCCGCGTCGACGTCGTGGTCGGGAAAGGTCCCGGCGCCACGTCGATTCCGCTCGATATCGCCCCGTTCACCCTGGTCGGCGCCACCACCCGATCCGGCGCGCTGACCGGCCCGCTGCGCGACCGGTTCGGCTTCACCGGTCACATGGACTTCTACGAACCCGTAGAGCTGCAACAGATCCTGGAGCGGTCGGCGCGAATCCTGGGTATCCGCATCGAATCCGACGCGGCCACCGAGATCGCCGGCCGCTCGCGGGGCACGCCGCGGATCGCCAACCGGCTGCTGCGCCGGGTCCGCGACTACGCCGAGGTGCGGGCCGACGGCGTGGTCACCCGCGCGGTGGCGCGGGCCGCGCTGTCGGTCTACGACGTCGACGACCGCGGCCTGGACCGCCTCGACCGCGCGGTGCTGGGTGCGCTGGTCCGCGGCTTCGGCGGTGGGCCGGTGGGTGTTTCGACCCTGGCGGTCGCCGTCGGTGAGGAGGCCACCACCGTCGAGGAGGTGTGCGAGCCGTTCCTGGTGCGGGCGGGATTGGTCGCGCGCACCCCGCGCGGCCGGGTCGCGACCGCGACCGCCTGGGAGCATCTGGGCCTGGTACCACCGCCGGACCTGGTGTTCGGTTCCATCGACGTGCGCGGGCACGAGACGCAGGGCAGCCCCGGACAAGCGGTCTAGGGCGGGTTTCGACGCCGTAGTCCCGACTCGCGCGCTATGCGCCACCGAGCGACATGGACGGCACCGTACGGATCGAGCAACCGTCAGGCGCGGGCTGCCCCGCCAGCCGGTCATCGATCCACCGCAGGGCCGCGGGAATCGCGGCGACTTCGAGACTGGGGTGTTCGCTGAGTTCGTCCCGCGTATAGGTGACGGGCGCCGCCCCGGTTGCGCACCAACCCGCCACCGTCTGGTCGACCGGTCCGATGTGGACGATCTCGTCGTCCACGGCGTGATAGAAGAACAGCGGCACGGTCGGTGTCGTGATGCCGTCGATCTCGTCGAACGACGCGTGTAGTTGCTCCAACACTTGCGAAAACGGGATCGTCAGGTAGTCGTCCATGTGCACGAACGCATGCTGTTCCACGTCCGGCACCGAGCATTGGGCGCCGCCCGCGGCCATCAACGCTTTCCCAGCAGGCGTCAGATACGTGTCGAAAGCCGCCGCTATCCGCGGGTCGGCGCGCATCGTGCCCGGCAGCAGCGACAGCAGGAAGCCGGAGAACGGGCCGCCGTCGAGCGACTTCATGTACATGTCCAAGGGCTCTGCCGCACCGAACGCTCCACCGCCCCGCGCAACACCGACCAGTCGTACTTCGGGAGCGTAGGTCGGTTGCACCTGCGCGATCCAAGCGCTGCCCCATGAGCCGCCGGAGTAGCCATACGCAGCAACCGGAGTATCGGTCCCCGACAGGCTGAGCGGCGCGAAAGCCTCGGCTGCGCGCACTCCGTCGAGCGCGGTATAACCCGGCTGATTCGGGGTGAACAGCGCCGAGTTCGCTCCCTCCCAGTCGGGTACGGAAATCGCGTGACCGGACGACAACATCTGGCCGATCTCGATGAAATCCAGCGAGGCGTCGTACTTGTGGTCCATCGGGACCGCTCCCTGCCGGAGCGTGAACGAGGGAGCGCACTGCGGGGACGAGGAGTCTTCGGCAGACTGATAGCTGATCAGGCCTTTGACCTGCCCGGTTCGTGGCCGCAGCACCGTCGTCACGGTCGTGATGGGCTGACCGGCGTTATCGGTCGTTCGATACAGCAACTGCCAGGCTTCGGCATCCTGCGCTTGTGGCCCCATCGAGGCCACCTCGACGGGGCGCGAATTCAGAATGGTGCCCGGCGCCTGCGACTCCCAGCCCGACGGCGGAATGTAGAACGGGTCGTTCTGCGGAATCGGCAGCGGATCAGCGCTACCGACCGCCGTCGGAGCACCGGTAAAGCACAACACGGCCGAAGCCGCGATCAGAACCGAGCGCAGCTGACCGCGCTTGGCCACTGACCGCGGTGCACCACAGGTTGATTCGACACTGCCCATCATCGGACTTCCCTCCCCGGTGGGACCGCCTCCCGCGAATCCCCTTTCACGGCGGTGAGAGTACATCCCCCGATCGGGATGGATACCTGAATCGACGACGTAGATCGCGGCGCCCTGCCGCCCACGCCACCGGGTGACCGCACCCGACGGTGCGCGCCGTCGGACCGTGCTGGGCGGCTTGGGCCACGGTGGTATCGGAAGACGCGCTCGCGCTTGCGGGTACGCCGAGGGCGCAGCGGGCCCGAGTCTCGAATCTGATGCAGCTCAGGATTTCCCGACCGTGGACAGGATCTTCGTGGCCTGGTCGGCGCTCAGTTCGTCGGCCGTGCCGCGGTCGGACAGGATGGTCAATACCAGCGAGCCGCTGCCGTCCGGCGCGGGGAACGCGAAGGTGTAGACGCTGTAGGTGGTCGTTGTGCACCCGGGCGGATTCGGGGCCCACGACCCGTCCACCTGCGCCCGTTTCCCGCTGATGCCGGCGGTACTGGTGAACGCCGTCGGCGGCGTGAGCCGGCCGCCGCTGACGTCGCTGTAGCCCTCGGGCGCCTGCGCCGCGGTCGTGGCGATCTCGGTCGCCGCCGCGCCGAGGTCGCTGCCGGTGACGGGAACGACCATCGCCTCGGTGCGATACGCGGAGCCCGGGCAGTACGCGGCACCGGTATAGGACTTCCCGGTACCGGTCACGGTGGCGGCGGTTCCGTGCAGCGTGACCGAATCCGCTTCCGGCACAACCCAACCGAGCGGCACCTGATAACCGATCCCGGTGCCCGCCACGGCGACCGGCCGGTAGCCGGGCACGGCGGCCGCGGTGGTCGGCGTGGTGCCGGCGGCGGTGGTCGAGGAGTGGTGCCGGGACGCGAGGACGGCCGCGGTGATCCCACCGCCCACGAGCAGCACCACGACGGCGACGATCGCCACGATCGGTCCGGTGCGGCGGCGGCGCCGCGGCGAGACCGTGAGCGGGAACGGTGTGCTCGGATATCTGGTTCCGCCGCCGTGCGGATATCCGTACGGGACACCGGGTTGCGCCACCGGATGGCTTCCGGTCCCGGGGTATCCGGGCTGCGCGGCGGCCGGGTACGACCCCTGCCCGCCGTACACCGGTTGCGCACCGGTCTGGCCGTATTGCGGTGCGGCGTATTGACTCTGGGCCGCAGCGCTCCACGGCGAAACCTCGGCGGGCGCGGCCGGCGGTGCGAGAGCGGGCGATTCGGCGGGCCGTCCGGCCAGCAGGGTCGGATCCGTCTGTGCCGGAGTATCTTCCGGCTGGGCGCCTGCCTGGTTCCACCAGTTGTCGTTGTCCGGCACCGTCCACCTACCTCGTCGTCGCACCGCGGACCGCGCCGGGACGGGCGCACCTGCCCCGAGTCCGTATCAGCAGGTTACGCAACCGGAGCGGGCGCGGCGGGGTGAGCGGACGGAATTGTGGTGCTACGACCGGGCGTGTTCGCGTACGGCCCGTTCCTCGGTCTGCAGGGTCCGCACCACGACGTCGACGAAGGCGTCGACCTCGTCGCGGTGATAGGCCGCGCGGCCCGCGGGTGCGGTGCAGAAGCCGATGGTGCGCACCTCGGAACTGGTCAGGCCGCCCGGCCCGGTGTGGGCGAGGGTGGCCGCGACCCGGCCGAGGAAGACGTCGACCTCGTCGGCCGGGTAGCCCGGCCGGTCCTGCGGCGGCGGCGAGAACCGAAGGCGCCGAATGTCTTCCGGGGTGAGGATGCGGCCGCCGGTGCGCCGGCGGCTCTCACCGCGGCGGGCCGACTCGAGGTCGACGCAGGCGCGGTCGAGGAATTCGTCGACGTCGTCGCGATGGTAGCCCCGGTGTCCGAAGGCGGTGGCGGAGAACGCGTGCTGGCGGATATGGGCGGTGGTGAGGGCCCCGCGCCCGCTGAAGGCCTGGGCGAGGGTTTCGCAGAATGCGTCCACTTCGGCGATGTCGTATCCGCGGTGTCCGAAGGGAGCTTTGGGGAACCGGACGTTCCGTACATCCTCGGGAGTCACGCGGCCATTCTTGCAACAAATGGCGGCACAGTCTGGCGATTCGTCCACCCCTGGCCGTGCGCGTCCATTTCGGATACTGTGAGACTTCGAATACTTCAGGTATGGGAGATGGTCGCGTGGCAGGACATTACGACGCCGTGGTGGTCGGCGCCGGATTCGGCGGCATGGGTGCCGGCATCCAGCTGGACCGGATGGGACTGCACGACTACGTCATCCTCGAGCGCGAGGACGACCTGGGCGGCACCTGGCACGTGAACCGATACCCCGGACTGGCCGTGGACATCGCCTCGGTCACCTACTCGTACTCCTTCGAACCGAACCCGAACTGGTCGCGCCTGTTCGCGCCGGGCGACGAACTCGAGCAGTACGCCCACCACGTCGCCGACACCTACGACCTGCGCCGCCGCATGCGCTTCGGCACGACGGTGTCGGGCGCCCGCTGGGACGACGAGAACGAATTGTGGACGGTCTCGATCGAGGGCGGCGAAACCCTCACCGCTCGGTACCTGCTCACCGCGACCGGATTCCTGTCCCAGCCCTACACCCCGCCGTTCCCCGGCATCGAGGACTTCGCGGGCACGATCGTGCACACCACCGCCTGGGATCAGGACCTGAACCTGACCGGGCGCCGGGTCGCGATCATCGGCACCGGCGCGACGGCCGTGCAGCTCGTCCCCGAACTGGCCCGCGCGGCCGCCGAGCTGACCGTCTTCCAGCGCACCCCGATCTGGGTGGTGCCCAAGGTCGACATGCCGATCCCGGCCGCGGTCCGCTCACTGTTCGCCGCGGTCCCCGCCACCCAGCGCGCCGCCCGGCTGGTCAACACCAGCGCCCTGGAACTGCTGATGGTCACCGGCGTCCTGCACTACAAGCAGCTCAAGCTCGGTAACAAGGGCGCCGAACTGCTGGCTCGCGCCCACCTGCGCCGCCAGGTCCGCGACCCCGAGACCCGGCGCAAGCTGACCCCGACCTACGACTTCGGCTGCAAGCGGCCGACCTTCTCCAACACCTACTTCGCGACCTTCAACGAACCGCACGTGCGACTCGAGACCGGGTCGATCGACCATGTGGCGGCCGACGGGATCGTTACCGTCGGCGGCCACAAGACCGAGATCGACACCCTGGTCCTGGCCACCGGATTCAACCTGTGGGACGTCAACTTCCCGGCCATCGAGGTCATCGGCCGCGACGGTGTCGACCTGGGCAAGTTCTGGCGCGAACACCGGTTCCAGGCCTATGAGGGCATCACCGTGCCGAAGTTCCCGAACTTCCTGTCGCTGAACAGCCCCTACTCCTACAGCGGCCTGTCCTACTTCACTACCATCGAGGCCCAGATGAAGCACATGGGCCGGCTGTTCGGGGAGATGCGGCGTCGCGGTGCGCGGGTGTTCGAGGTGACCGAGGCCGCGAACGCCCGGTTCCTGGACAAGGTCACCGACAAACTGGGGTCCTCGGTGTTCTACGGCGGCGACTGCGCGAGCTCGCGCAGCTACTACTTCAACCAGCACGGCGAGGCCGCGCTGCTGCGTCCGAACAGCACCCTGACCACACATCGCCACGCCACCCACTTCCCGTTGGACGACTACGACTACCGTGTGGGCTGAGTCACCCCGGCACCGTGGACGGGTCGCTCGCGTGGATGCGGTACCTGCCGTGCCACGCGGTCGGCGAGAAGATGGCAGACTGGGGTACTAGGCTGGCCGTCCGGCGGACCGTGGCGCACTCGCGCACGACACTTCGGCGCGGCTCGCACGACAAGTCCACTGCCCACTTCAACCACACCTAGGACCGAATCAGACCATGGGTACCCTGCTGTTTCCGCTGCTGCTGGTGGCACTGATGGTGCCGCTTTTCCTCAACACCCGCCGTCAGAAGCGGGAAATGGAGAAGGTCAACGCCATGCGGGACGCCCTGCAGGTGGGTGACCGCGTGGTCACGACCTCCGGCCTCTACGGCACCGTGGTCGACGTCGACGACGAGACCATCGATCTCGAGATCGCCGAGGACGTCGTCACGACGTGGGAGAAGGCGGCCATCCTGCGCGTCCAGGCCGACGACACCGCGGTCGAGCCGGGCACCGGCGACGCCGCGGCGGCCACCGACGCCACCGATGTCGAGGACGAGGACGAGGACACCGACGCGGCCACCGAGACCGCCGGCACCGTGCCCGACTCCGCCGAGGACCTGACCGCACGCTCGACCAAGGACTGAATCGCCCGGCGCCGCCGTCCGCCTCCCGGCCGGACGCCGGCGCCGACGCGTGTCCGTATGTTCCACCTCACCGCCTAGGAGACAACGACTGTGCCACCTTCCAAAGGAACGGGGCATCCGCTGCGGTTGCTCGGCGTCTACGCCGCACTATTGGCCTTGATCTACGGTCTGGTCTTCTTCACCGGCGGCAATCAGCCGCACGCCAAGCTCGGTATCGACCTGCAGGGTGGTACCCGGGTCACCCTGACCGCTCGCACTCCGGACGGGAAGAGCCCCAGCAAGGACAGCCTGAACCAGGCCCAGCAGATCATCGAGTCCCGCGTCAACGGTCTCGGTGTCGCGGGCTCCGAGGTTCGCATCGACGGTGACAACCTGGTCATCACGGTGCCGGGTCAGGACGGCGACCAGGCCAAGGCCCTCGCCTCCACCGCGAAGCTGTACGTGCGCCCGGTCGTGACCTCGCAGCCGGCCGCGGCCGGCAAGAACGCGCCGACCTCCGGTCAGCCGACCGCACCGGCCACCACGACCCCGGCCCCGGCGCCCAGCTCGGCGCCCGCCCCCGCCCCGACGACCGAGGCGCCGGCCGCGGGTGAGGTCCCCCCGGCGACCGAGGGCGCACCGCAGAACCGGGTCTTCCCGCAGCAGGCGCCCAACGACCAGCCGGTCGAACCGGCCAACCCGGCCGAGGTGCCGCCGGCCGACCAGCAGGTCCCGCCGACCGCCGAACCGACCACGACTCCGGCGCCCGCGCCGACCGACGACCTGACCCCGCAGCAGAAGGCGCAGCAGGAGATCGACGCCGCGCGCGCGGTCCGCCAGAACGCGGACCCGAAGGCGCTGACCGCGGCCATGTCGAGCATGGACTGCAGCAAGGCCGACCCGCTGGCCGGTAACGACGACCCGAAGCTGGCGCTGGTCACCTGCTCCACCGACGGCCAGACCGTGTACCTGCTCGACAAGAGCGCGATGGACGGCCAGCAGATCTCCGACGCGGTCGGTCAGTTCGACACCCAGAACTCACAGTGGGTGGTCGACGTGACCTTCAACTCCGGTGGTGGCCAGGCGTGGGGTGACCTCACCAACAAGTACGTGCAGAAGCAGCTGGCCTTCACCCTGGACTCCAAGGTGGTCAGCGCGCCGGTCGTGCAGCAGGGCAACCAGTACGCCGGCAACACCCAGATCAGCGGCAAGTTCACCCAGGCGGCGGCCAAGGATCTGGCCAACCAGCTGAAGTACGGTTCGCTGCCGCTGTCGTTCTCCACCTCCGAGGCGGAGACGGTCTCGGCGTCGCTGGGCCTGTCCTCGCTGCACGCGGGTCTGCTGGCCGGTGGTATCGGCCTGATCGCGGTGCTGCTGTACTGCCTGCTCTACTACCGCATGCTGGGCTTCCTGGCCGGTCTGTCGCTGATCGCCTCCGGGTTCGCGGTGTACGGGATCATCGTGCTGCTGGGTCGGTGGATGAACTTCACCCTGGACCTGGCCGGTATCGCCGGTCTGATCATCGGTATCGGTATGACCGCCGACTCGTTCGTCGTGTTCTTCGAACGCATCAAGGACGAGATGCGCGTGGGCCGCAGCTTCCGTTCGGCGGTTCCGCGCGGCTGGAAGCGCGCGCAGCGCACCAACCTCTCCGGTAAGACGGTCAGCTTGATCGCCTCGGCGGTGCTGTACATCATGGCCGCCGGTCAGGTGAAGGGCTTCGCCTTCACCCTCGGTATCACCACGGTGCTGGACGTGATCGTGCTGTTCCTGGTCACCGCCCCGCTGATGATGCTCGCCTCTCGTTCTCCGTTCTGGGCCAAGCCGTCGGTGAACGGCCTCGGCGCGGTCCAGCAGGTCGCGCGGGAACGCAAGGCCGCCGACAAGGCCCTCGAGGAGGCCCGACGATGACCAACCCCAGTTCCGTCCTCGAGGACGAGTCCGGCATGGACGACCGCCCCGTCGTGGAGCGGCCCAAGCACGGGCTGTTCGAGCGGTTGTACACCGGCACCGGCGGTTTCCAGATCGTCGCCAAGCGCCGCATGTACTACGCGATCAGTCTCGCGTTCGTGGTGATCGCCGTGGTGAGCATCGGGGTGCGCGGTTTCACCCTCGGGATCGACTTCGCCGGCGGTACCCGCATCCAGGTGCCGGTTTCGGCGGGCGTGACCACCTCGTCGGTGGCCGACGAGTACGCGAAGGTGCTCGGTCATTCGCCGGTGTCCACCCAGCAGATCGGTAACGGGACGTCCGCGTCGATCGAGGTCCGTTCGGACACGCTGACCGACGCGCAGTCGCAGAAGCTGCAGACCGCGCTGGTGGACACGTTCCACCCGAAGGACGCGCAGGGCAACATCAGCCGCAAGGCGATCTCGATCGCCGAGATCAGTTCCACCTGGGGTGATCAGATCACCCACAAGGCGGGTTGGGCGCTGTTCTGGTTCGTCCTGCTGACCATGGTGTACATCGCGATCCGCTTCGAGCGAGATATGGCGTTCGCGTCGATCGCCTCGCTGTTCTTCAACCTGATCGTCACGGCCGGGCTCTATTCACTGGTCGGCTTCGAGGTGACACCGGCCGCGGTGATCGGTCTGCTGACCATCCTCGGTTACGTGCTCTACGACAACGTCGTGGTGTTCGACAAGGTCGAGGAGAACACGCGCGGCGTGTTGCACCGTAACAACCGCACCTACGCCGAATACGCGAACCTGGCGGCGAATCAGACGCTGATGCGGTCGATCAACACCACGATCATCGGCATTCTGCCGATCGTCGGCATGCTGGTGATCGCGGTCTGGCTGCTCGGGGTCGGCACGCTGAAGGACCTGGCGTTGGTGCAGCTGGTCGGCATGATCGTCGGCGCCTACTCCTCGATCTTCTTCGCGGTGCCGCTGCTGGTGTCGATCAAGGAGAAGTGGGGTCCGGTCGCCGAGCACACCCGCAAGGTGAAGGCGAAGCGCGCCGCGTCGGCGAAGGCACGGGCGACCGCCGCGGCGGCCGAGCGCGCCGAGTCCGCGCGGGTGAAGGCGCAGGGGCCGGTGGACATGCCCGAGCCTCGGATGACGGATGCCGGTGCGCCCGTGCCGGGTTCGCGCCCGGCGGGTAAGCGTCCCAAGCGCAGGTCCTGAGCACGAACCGGCCCGGCGACCGTGTCCCTGACGGGACATCGGTTCGCCGGGCCGTTTTCGTTCGGTAGCGTGACGTGGTGACGACGAGCGGCAGCGGGGCCGGAGGAGGAGACAGTTTGCGCGACCACGGAGTCGGACAGGTGTCAGGGTCCGGGAGCTCGAGCGCGAGATCGGTGGTGCGCAGACCTCGGCACGGCCGGCGGCCGGTGCGGATCGCCGCGCTGATCACCGCGAGCGCGCTGGCGGGCGGGGCGCTGTCCGCGTGTGCGAGCAAGAATCAGGTGCCCTCGATCGGGTATGCGGTCGACGCCGTGGTGTCGACCTACAACGGCAGTAGCGCGGTGGGCGGGACCAGCGGTGTCGCAACGATTTTCGGGCGGGTACTGCCCGGCTTCTTCTACACCGGCCCCGACGGGCAGCCGGTGGCGGACACCGATTTCGGTACCGCCAAGGAGGTTCCGGGCGATGTGCAGACCATCCAGTACCGGCTGAACCCGGAGGGCTCGTGGTCGGACGGCACGCCGACCACGTGTGACGATCTGGTGCTGGAGTGGGCGGCCCGCAGCGGCCGGTTCACCGGCCCGGCCGGGCAGCCGCTGTTCGATGCCGCCAGCACGCTGGGCTATTCCGATATCGAGCGCGTGGAATGCCAGCCGGGGTCCAAGGACGCGACGGTGGTGTTCCGTCCGGGTCGGCATTATCTGAACTGGCGCACGCTCTTCGGGGCCGGGGAGATCATGCCCGCGCACGTGGCAGCGCAGCAGGCCGGGGTGCCGAACGTGGTGGCCGCGGTGCAGGCCGCCGATCCCGGGGTTCTGGGCAAGCTGTCCCAGTTCTGGAACATCGGCTGGATCCTGCAGCCGGGACCGGTGGACGCGGCGAAGTTCCCCGCGTCGGGCCCGTACCGGATCGAATCCTTCAGCGCCACAGACGGTCTCGTGCTGGTGAAGAACGACAAGTGGTCCGGCCTGGCCCCGCGAACCCCACGGATCGTGGTGTGGCCCAAGAACACCGATGTCGTCAAGGCGGTGGCGGACAAGGCGGTCGAGGTCGTCGACATCGGTGCCGAGTCCGTGCCCGGACTGAAGCTGGACGGTTTCTCGGTGCAGCAGGTGGCCGGCCGGGGCGCCGAACAGCTGATTCTGGCCACGATGACCGGGGTGTTCGACAATGCGGCGGCGCGGCGCGCCCTGGCCGGGTGCCTGCCCCGGCAGTCGCTGTTCGACCAGCTGGGTCACCCGGGTTTCGAGGCCAAGACCGGGCTGGGCTCGGGAATGCTGAATTCCCGCATCCTGCAACCGGACTCGGTCTACTACCCGGCGGCGACCGGCATCGCCGACCAGTATCACAACGGCGATGCCGCGGCGGCGAAGGCGCTCAGCGGTGAGACGGTCCGCATCGGCTACCGGGCGCCCGACGACCGCCGCGCCCGCGCGGTGAAGATGATCGCCGATGCCTGCGGCCAGGCGGGTGTGACCGTAGTCGACGCCGGCGCACCGGATTTCACGCCGGACCGGCTGGTGGCCGGCACGGCGGACGCAATGCTCGGCGGGCCCGGCGGGGTGCCCGGGCCGGCCGGTTCGCAGACCGGAGGGGACGCCGCCGCGGCGCTGCGCACCGGACAGGGCCTCAATGTCGGCCGCTACGGAAACGGCCGCTACGATGCGATCACCGATCAACTTGCGGCAGATGACAATTCGATGAACATCCTGAATCTGGTCACCGAGTCGGAAAATCTGCTGTGGACGGAGATGCCGTCGATTCCGCTGTTCTCCACTCCGCGCACCGTCGCGTTCGGTGCCGGGCTGGAGAACGGAATCGTGAACCCCACCAAGGCCGGTGCGGGTTGGAATATGGACCGCTGGGTGTTTCGGCGGTGAGTGCCCGTTGTGGGCGCGTTACGAGGAGTGGGTGGAGATGAGCAAGCACACGATGACCGAGACCGCCGAGGCGGCCGGGGAGCGGACGGCGAAGGCGGCCGAGGCCGTCCAGAACCTGACCCGCTGGCGTGACGACTTCCCCACTCCGGGTGTCCGGTTCGCCGATCTGACGCCGGTGTTCGCCGATGCCGCGGGGTTCCAGGCCGTGATCGAGTGCTTGGGCGCGGTGGCGCCGCGCGCGGATCTGGTGGCAGGTGTGGACGCGCGCGGGTTCCTGCTCGGTGCGGGCGTGGCGGCGGCGCTGGGTACGGGCGTGCTCGCGGTGCGCAAGGCCGGCAAGCTGCCGCCGCCGGTGCGGAGCCGGGAGTACACCCTGGAGTACGGCACCGCGTCGCTGGAGATTCCGGCGGACGGGATCGAGCTGGCCGGCCGGCGGGTGCTGCTGATCGACGATGTGCTGGCGACCGGCGGCACGCTGGCCGCGGCCGCGGAACTGCTGACCGAGGCCGGTGCCGAGGTGGTGGCGGCCGCGGTGGTGCTCGAGCTCGAGGCGCTCGGCGGCCGGGCCCGGCAGGGGGACTACACGCTCTCCGCCGTCATCAAGTTGTAAAGTCCTCGACCGTTCGTTGTAACGTGTCGGTGCCGGTCGCCGTGTTCACTTCGCGTGTGCCGGTGACGATCCCGATCCGAGAGCGCTCGTTCGCGGGAGTATCGGCGAACGGTAGGAGGCATCCACATGAGTCGTCCCGGGCGTGCCCGGCTCACCGCCATCGCGGTCGGTGCGGCCGGTGCGATGGTCGCGGTCGGCGCGGCGACGGCATCGCCGACGCCGCAGGCGCAGCTGCACGGTGGCGTGGGGATCACCGCCCGGGTGACGGGGGAACGGCCCGGCGGTGAGTGCCGGATCCAGGCGCACGGGGTGAACATGCCCTGGCGGCCGGTGGGCGCGGACGGCGCGGCCGATCTGGACACCGGGAAGATTCCGGCCGGGCGGTACGACGCGCAGGTCGTGTGCGCCCCGACGTCGTCGGGCCTGGCGGCTCGCCCGGTCGGGCGGCCGGAGGATGTGTACACCGGTCGCTGGGCCGCCGCGGACGGCTTCCTGCACCGCTACGGACTGGAGTTCCTGACTCCCCACGATCGTCACTGAGGCCGACCAGGCCGCATCGAGACCCGACAACGGGCCCGCCGACCGGCGGGCCCGTTGTCGTTTTCCGGGGCCGCCGAAAAAGAGAGAGCACTGCTCTTGACTTTCGGCGGTGCGAGGCGCATGCTGGTTACGGAACGAGAGCAGTGCTCACAAATCTGAGGAGAAATCATGACCGCCATGCGCAACGTTCAGGCCACCGGTATGGACGCCGTGTTCAACTCGGTGGTGAACCGTCTGTCGAAGTGGGGCGTCACCATGGCCGGCTCGCGCCTGCTGGCCGTGCGCGGCCGCAGCACCGGTGAATGGCGCACCACCACGGTGAACCCCCTGGTCATGCCGGATGGCACCCGCTACCTGGTCGCCCCGCGCGGCCACACCCAGTGGGTGCGCAACATGCGGGTCGCCGGCGGCGGTGAACTGCGCCTGGGCCGCAAGGTCGAGCCCTTCGTCGCCACCGAGGTCGCCGACGCCGACAAGGTTCCGGTGCTGCGGCAGTACCTGGTCAAGTGGGGCTGGGAGGTTGGCCAGTTCTTCGAGGGCATCACCAAGGACGCCACCGACGAGCAGCTCGCCGAGATCGCGCCCGGATTCCCGGTCTTCGAGATCCGGCCCGCCTGAGACGGCCGGCGGCCGGAGCGGAGCGTGACCACGCAGGCCGTCCGGATGGGCGAAAGGGATACAGCCTGAACCGGACTCGGCCTCAGCCGCGCGGGCCGTACATGACGACCGCGACCCCGAGCAGGCAGATCACGGCACCGACCACGTCCGAACGGTCGGGCCGGTAACCGTCGACCACCATGCCCCAGGCCAGCGATCCGGCGACGAACACCCCGCCGTAGGCGGCCAGGACCCGCCCGAAGTTCGGATCCGGCTGGAACGTGGCCACGAAGCCGTACGCGCCGAGCATCAGCACGCCCGCCGCCACCCACCACAGCCCGCGGTGTTCGCGCCACCCCTGCCAGACCAGCCATGCCCCGCCGATCTCGGTGAGTGCGGCCAGTGCGAACAACAGCAGGGATCGGACCACGGTCATGGTCCAGACCCTAGATCCAGGCGCCCGCGGCGACGCCGGCGACCGGGCGGCAACGGCACTCTCCGGCACCTGTCGGTGCGCGGGATTAGAGTGAGCGTTCCGGGCGATACATTGGTGGTACAGGCTGTGCGACGGTCGGATACTGTGTGCCGATCGAGCTGGGGAGAGGTGGTGGCATGACTGTGATCGACGACGCGAATGCTGGGCAGCCGGCGGCGGGTGAGCGACCCAAGCCCACCACGCCCGCAGCCCCGGCCGCGCCGGTGGAACGTCGCGCCGCAGCCCCCGCCGCGGTGCCCACGTCCGCCTCGCGTCGCGTCCGCGCGCGCCTGGCCCGCCGCATGACCGGCCAGCGCGGCATCTCGGCGGTGAAGCCGGTCCTGGAGCCGCTGGCCACGGTGCACCGCGAGCTGTACCCGAAGGCGAATCTGCAACAGCTGCAGCGGGCCTTCGACGTCGCCGACGAGCGGCACCAGCATCAGTTCCGCAAATCCGGTGACCCCTACATCACGCACCCGCTCGCGGTCGCGAACATCCTGGCCGAGCTCGGGATGGATACCACCACGCTGGTCGCCGCCCTGCTGCACGACACCGTCGAGGACACCGGCTACTCGCTCGAGGAGCTGACCGCGGAGTTCGGTCAGGAGGTCGCGCACCTGGTCGACGGCGTCACCAAACTCGACAAGGTGAACCTCGGCGCGGCCGCCGAGGCCGAGACCATCCGCAAGATGATCATCGCCATGGCCCGCGACCCGCGCGTGCTGGTGATCAAGGTCGCCGACCGGCTGCACAACATGCGTACCATGCGCTTCCTGCC
This sequence comes from Nocardia stercoris, assembly GCF_003696265.1. Lineage (GTDB taxonomy): Bacteria > Actinomycetota > Actinomycetes > Mycobacteriales > Mycobacteriaceae > Nocardia > Nocardia stercoris. The sequence continues at coordinate 164,992 of NZ_RFFH01000009.1, forward strand.
GCCGGAGAAGCAGGCCAAGAAGGCCCGCGAGACGCTGGAAGTCATTGCGCCGCTGGCACATCGGCTCGGTATGGCCACCGTCAAGTGGGAGCTGGAGGACCTCGCCTTCGCGATCCTGCACCCCAAGAAGTACGACGAGATCGTGCGCCTGGTCGCCGATCGCGCGCCCTCGCGCGACACCTACCTGGCCCGGGTGCGCGCCGAGATCGTGAACACGCTCGCCGCCAGCCGGATCAACGCCGTGGTCGAGGGCCGGCCCAAGCACTACTGGTCGATCTACCAGAAGATGATCGTCAAGGGTAAAGACTTCGACGACATCCACGACCTGGTCGGTATCCGCATCCTGTGCGACGAGCTGCGCGACTGCTACGCGGCGGTCGGTGTGGTGCACTCGCTGTGGCAGCCGATGGCCGGGCGGTTCAAGGACTACATCGCCCAGCCGCGCTACGGCGTGTACCAGTCGCTGCACACCACGGTCGTCGGCCCCGACGGCAAGCCGCTGGAAGTGCAGATCCGCACCCACGACATGCACCGCACCGCCGAGTTCGGAATCGCCGCGCACTGGCGCTACAAGGAGACCCGCGGCAAGCACTCCGGCGATATCGCCGAGGTCGACGACATGGCCTGGATGCGGCAGCTGCTCGACTGGCAGCGTGAGGCCGCGGACCCGGCCGAGTTCCTGGAGTCGCTGCGCTTCGACCTCAAGTCACCGGAGATCTTCGTGTTCACCCCGAAGGGTGACGTGATCACGTTGCCGCAGAAGTCGACTCCGGTCGACTTCGCCTACGCGGTGCACACCGAGGTCGGGCACAAGTGCATCGGTGCCCGCGTGAACGGTCGCCTGGTGGCGCTGGAACGGCAGCTGGAGAACGGTGAGGTCGTCGAGATCTTCACCTCGAAGGCGCAGAACGCCGGCCCGAGCCGCGACTGGCAGAACTTCGTGGTTTCCCCGCGCGCCAAGGCCAAGATCCGGCAGTGGTTCGCCAAGGAGCGGCGTGAAGAGGCCCTCGAAGCCGGTAAGGAGCACATCTCCAAGGAGGTGCGCCGCTCCGGGCTGCCTCTGCAGCGGTTGATGGGTGTCGACGCCATGACGGCGCTGGCCCACGAACTGCACTACACCGACATCTCGGCGCTGTACGCCGCGGTCGGCGAGGGCCAGGTGTCGGCGCACCACGTGGTGCAGCGGCTCATGGCCCAGCTCGGTGGCGTCGGCGACGTGGAAAACGAACTGGCCGAACGCAGTACGCCGTCCACGCTGCCCGCGCGGCAGCGCACCACCGGCGACGCCGGCGTCGAGGTGCCCGGTGCTCCCGGCACGGTCGCCAAGCTGGCCAAGTGCTGCACGCCGGTACCGGGCGACGAGATCATGGGCTTCGTGACGCGCGGTGGTGCGGTGAGCGTGCACCGCACCGACTGCACCAACGCCGATTCACTGCGCGAGCAGTCCGAGCGGATCATCGAGGTGAAGTGGGCGCCGTCGCCGTCCTCGGTGTTCCTGGTCGCCATCCAGATCGAGGCGCTCGACCGCACCCGCCTGCTGTCCGATGTCACCAAGGTGCTCGCCGACGAGAAGGTCAACATCCTGTCCGCGTCGGTCACCACCTCGGGTGACCGGGTGGCGATCAGCAAGTTCACCTTCGAGATGGGCGACCCGAAGCACCTGGGTCACCTGCTGAACGTGGTCCGCAATGTGGAGGGTGTGTACGACGTCTACCGGGTGACGTCGGCCGCGTGAGCGTCGGGGCCGGAGGCGGCAGCGGAGCGTAACCACGGAGGCCCCGGTCACGTGGCCCATGAGATGCAGCGGCCCAGCCCCTCGGTAAGCTGGCAGCTCAGCTCACCAGGGAAGGACATCATGCCGCAGTTCGAGAACGTCACCGTCGCCAAGAAGGCGAACGTCTACTTCGACGGAAAGTGCGTCAGCCACTCGGTCACGCTCGCGGACGGGACCACCAAGTCCGTCGGCGTGATCCTGCCGTCGTCGCTGACCTTCTCGACGGGTGCCCCGGAGATCATGGAGCTGCTCGAGGGCGAGTGCAAGGTCACGCTGCCGGGCGCCACCGAGGCCGTGACCTTCCGCGGCGGCGAGCAGTTCAGTGTTCCGGGCAACAGCTCCTTCGACATCGAGGTCACCGAGACCTTGCACTACGTCTGCCACTTCGGCTGAGCCGTCCCGAGTTTTTAGCGCGCGGCAGGCGAGCCGTCGTCGGTCCGGCACGCGTGCCGGCGGTGGGGGTGCCGAGCCGATTTTGGGCGTACCCGGTGAGTTACCCGGATCTTCCGAAATCAGTTGTTACGAAGCAATAGTGCTGTCGGGGCCGGACACCACGGGGTCCGGCCCCGCTTCCGCGCGTGAAAGTTGTACGGCGGCAACGCACATCACGACCGCCGCGGCGGCGACGACCGCGATGCCGAGGGGTCCGGTGCGGAGTCGTTCGTCCAGGACGGTCGCGCCGACGGCGGCGGCAGCCAGTGGCTCGCCGACGGTGAAGGCGGGGAACGATGCCGACAGCGGGCCGATCTGGTAGCCGCGCTGCTGCAGATACAGGCCGCCGATGCCGGTGGCCACCAGCGCGTAGGTCTCCCAGTTGGTGAGGAGCGCGCGTGCGCCGACGTCGGCGTACAGCCGGGTCACATTGTCGGTGAAGGCCGCCGAGGTCCCGAACAGCAGTCCGGCCGCGGCCCCCAGCAGCAGTGCCTGCCAGGTGGGCCGCCGAACCGTGAGGGCGACGGTGATCGCCGCGGCCACCAGCGCACCGAGCACGACCAGTGGCCCCACCCAGCGCTGCCACGGCGCGTGGGTGATGCCGTCGCTGGGATCGCCGACCACCAGGAAGATCGCCAGCGCGATCGACAGCGCCGCGGCGTGCGCCCACATGATCGCGGTCACCGGCCGCCCGCTGTAGCGCGCGGCCAACGGTAACGCGAACACCAAGGCGCTCACCAGGATCGGCTGCACGATGAGCACCGACCCCAAGGCCAGCGCGGCCACCTGGAGTCCGAAACCTCCGGCGTCGCCGACCATTCCGGCCCACCACCGCGGATTGCGGGTGAGCTGCCGCAGCAGCCCCTCGCCCTCGGGCACCGCGGCCGCGGCCCGCTGCTGCGCCACCGCGGCGACAGCGAACAACACGGCCCCGGCGAACGCGCAGCCGATCGCCGCGACATGAGTGTCGGCCATCCTCACCCTTCTCCGTGGTGCCCGCGACGGTACCGCTCTCCGGCCGCCCCGAATCGATCCGGCCGAGCGCCGACCCGATCCGAGCCAACTCCCGGACACACTGCACAAATCCGGCGAAACCACCTGGTGCGCCGCTCGTGCCGGGCCTCCCGATCTCGCTGCGAAACTACCACCGCGGGGACGCACCCAGCCTGTGGCATCGCGCGCGGCGTCGTGGGCCTGAAAGCCACGACCGCAGGTTCGCGGGGCGATCGGTGGACAGGACCGCCACGGCCCGAGGGCTGATGGCTAGCGGTGCTGCTTCGTGGGCATGTCGAGTGCCAGTGCGCGGCGCTTCGGGGCGGCCGGTGTGCGGGAACGCCGTGTGAGCGCGCGGATGTGGAGCGCGTTTGTGGGACGCGGGGTTCGGGTGGCAGGGAGGGTGCATCGGGACGGCCGGTGTGCGGGAACAGCGTGCGAGCGCGCGGATGTGGAGCGCGTTTGTGGGGCGGGGGGTTCGGGTGGCAGGGAGGGTGCATCGGGACGGCCGGTGTGCGGGAACAGTGTGCGAGCGCGCGGCTCTTGGGCGCGGGTTCGGGTGGCAGTCGGGGTGCTTCGGGACGGCCGGTGTGCGGGAGCGCTTGTGCGAGCGCGTGGATGAGTAGAGCGCTGGAGTGTAGGGAGCGGTTCGGGGCGCAGGGGCAGTGCAGGGGGTTTGTCGGGCAGCGGGGTGTCCGAATGCGTCTGGTGGGGTGCGGGTCCAGGGCGTCGAGTGGCGTGTCGAGGCCCGGCGCGGGTCGGTCGGCGCGGGATATGCTTGGGGGAGTATCGATTTGCATACCGGTCGGTATTTTCAACCTTTCGGTGATGGGCTGCGACAGTGCCTGAGCTCTGTTACGGTTTATTCGTTTCGGGGTTCGCGCGGCGGGAGCGGCAACTCGAAGTGATCTCTCCGTCTCCGAATCGACTGCGACGCTGGTGAAGGGGGATCCTGATGCCGACCGCACACACGATCCGATCTCGGCAGTCCACCCGACCCGTGTCGGCGCCGAAAGTGCCGTTCGGAATCGAATCGGTGTCGACCGGCGCGTCGAGTTCACCGAATTCGCCGTATACGGGACAATTTCCACCTGGGACCACCTGTGCGGGTGTGTCTCCGGGCCGGCGTTCCGGCAGCGTCCGGTACGGCGGCTCCCGGCCCGGCTGGCACCACCCCGTCTCCACCGACTGATCGCGAGAGGTCCGACGATGCTGCACGCTGTGGCCGGCCCTGCGGGGACGGGGGAATGTTGAAGTCGTACAAAATTCTCGCCCGGTGGTATCCGGCACTGGAACCGCTCGCCGCGACCGACCCGGGCATCCCCGCGGGCGGCGCACCGGCGCCCGCGCCGCGCACCGGAGAGCCCGCCGTCAAGGGCGGTAGCTACCCGTACTACATCACCGATACCGCGCCCGAACCCGTGCCGCCGCCCTACACGCCGGAGTCCGGTAGCCGCCGGGGCGAATTCAGCGGTGGCTGGACCGATTGGGTGGGCGCTCGCGCCCCCGGCCCCGACGCCGGGCATCCGGCCGGCCCCGATGCGGACCTGATCCGGTTGCCCTGGAGCGACGAGGAATTCGACGGCGATCCGGCCCGCCGCACCCCGGGTGCGGTGGGCCGGTCGCTGCGAGACCGGATCCGTCCCCGGCGTCGGCCGCTGCAGATCTCGATTGCCGTGGCATTGCTGGGTGTCTCGGCGGCGGTGACCGGGTATTCGCTGCAAGCCCATCAGGATTCGCCGCGCCACACCGACGCCCCCGGGGTGCGGCTGAGCGCCGCCGGTCTGGACGAGTCCGGCGCGGGCCGCTGCGTCACCGAACGGACCGACGAGATGGTGCGCGGAGCGGAACCCGGCGGTACCGGCTCGGGTCCGGACGCGGTGCTGTGGTTCCAGCACTCGTACTACGTGGAACGCTCGGCGCAACGGGCACGCGAGGTCGTCGCGCCGGGTGCGGCGGTGCCGTCCGCGGCGGTGATCCAGCGCGGGATCGATTCCGTCCCCGCCGGAACCGACTACTGCGTCCGGGTCGTCACGGTGACCCCGGAGCGGTTCGCGGTGGCGGTGACCGAGTACCGGCCGGACGGCGGTATCGCGACCTACGGCGGGCAGGTGGTCACCACGGCAGTGGTCGGCGGTCGCACGCTCATCACGAGCATCACGGCTGGATGAGGGAGAACTGAGGCGATGGACCAGGACTGGAGCCGGTGGCTCGACGAGGCGCCCGAGTTGACGCCGGAGCGGGCCGAGCGGGTGCGGACTCCGGTGGTGCGGTTGCGCCGAGGCCGCGGTGACGAGCCCGGTGGCGCGACCCGGCCGATCCTGGTGGTCGGCGGCTGCGGTGGTGCCGGTACCACCACGACCGCGCTCGGCCTGGCCGGTGAACTGAACGTGGGCGGCGCCGCGACGGTCGCGGTCGACGCCACGTCGTCGGGCAGTGACCTCGCGCTGCGCGGCGCCGACGAGCACCTGAGCCCGATCAGCCTGCAGTCCTGGCTCTACGGCCGCGGCGACGACGAACCGGCACCGCTCAAGGAATGCCTGTCCCGCGCCACCTCCGGTATCGGCCTGCTGTGGCGTGACGCCGCGCCGCTGCGCCGCCGGGCCACCTACCTGACGGTCGCCCGGGCGATCGGGGATTCGGGCTACGTCCCGGTGTACGACGGCGGCAACCCGATCGCGGCCCGGCAGCTGCGGCCGCTGCTCGAGGACGGCGATATCGCTCTGGTACTGGCGATTCCGGCGCGCGCGGATGCGGCGAACCGGCTGCGCACCACCCTGGAGTGGCTCGACGACGAGTTCGGCGCGCCCGGTGAGGGCCCCGGCGCGGGGATCGTCGGCGACACCACAATCGTTGTCTCGCACCAGCTTCCGGGTGGCAACGCCACGGTCGCCGACCATTTGCGCGAGCATCTGGACGGGTGGGTGCGCGATATTCGCGAGATCCCCTACGACCCGCACCTGGCCCGGGGCGAACTGGTGCGGCACAACGCGCTGGCCGCGGAGACCCGCGCCGCCTATCGGGGGTTGCTGGCGGAGGTGGCATCATGACTTCCGCTATGAGATCGACTGCGGGAGACGATGTCCCGGCCGGGACGGTCGGCGTCGTCGCGCCGCCCGAGGCGCGCCGGGCGCCGGTATGGGACCGGCCGGTGCCGGGCGCGGGCCGCGCGCCACTGGTGTGGTTGCTCGGCGTGCACGGTGGCGCCGGGGCCACGACGCTGGCGCATGTGCTGGCCCCGGCCGCGGATGCGCACCGGCGCTGGCCGGGGGTGTTCGAGCGCGAGTCTCCGTTCGTCGTTCTCGTTGCGCGCGAGACCATTTCGGGCCTGACCCACGCCCACGACCTGCTCCGCCAGCATCACGCCGGGCTGGCCGGGCCGGGGTCGGTGCTGGGCCTGGTGACCGTCGCCGCGCGGCCGGGGCGGATTCCCGCCGAGATCCGCCGCTATCGCGACGTCGTGGGCTCGCTGGCCGGGGCGGTGTGGCAGCTGCCCTGGTACGAGGAATGGACCCTGGTCGAAGCCGACCAGCTGCCGGTGTGGTCGCCGGGCGATCCGCCACCGGTGCAGAAGAAGCGGAAACTCGATCTGCTGCACGAGGTTCCGCACGACGTCGACGCCCTCGGGGCCGATATCGTAGAGCTGATTCGTGAAAGGCTCAGTGGTAGTTCGCCATTGGACGAAGGACGCCGGTGAGTACCGGGGTCCGGTGCGGTTGTTGGGCACCGCAGGGGCAGCCGTCGGGACCGAGGGCCACGCTGTGGCCTCGAGAAGGCGTTGTGTCTAACGGTGTACCTCAGGTAGATAGTTGGAAGACCGAACACCGATCGAGAAGGACGCTTGATGAGTGCCATCTTCGCTGCCGTGCACGAGACGTACGGCGCAGTGCTCGCACAGGTCGGGAACCCGACCCCCGAGGCGCCTCCTGCCGCGGACAAATTGCTGAAACTGGTTCGTTACTTCACTTGGTTCGTGCTGCTGTCGGGAGTGCTGGGAATCACGTACGCGGGCGGCAAGTTCGCCTGGGAGAAGTGGACCGGCGGCGGTATGGAGTCCCCGAAGATGGTGGCCGGGGCCATGATCGGAGGAATCGTGGCGACCAGCGCCGGCACCATCCTTAACGCGGTGATAGGAAGCTGATGACGACCCTCGCCTACAAGCAGATGCCCGCCGACGTGCTCGCACCGATCATGCAGCTGATCGACTGGCTGCTGTGGGCGGTACTGCTCGTCTGCCTCGTGTGGATGATCATCGCGGCCGGCCGGATGTGGTCGGCCATGCGCGACGGCATGGCGGTGAACGACGCCACCCACGGCGTCACCGTCAGCCTGCTGGGTGCGATCACGGCCAGCTCGGCCACCTCCATCGCCCTGGCCTTCCTGCCGACCTGACCGACCCCGATCCGTATCCGTACCCAGTGAATTCGAAAGGCAGCGCATGACCGAACGGCCCGCACGCGGGGAGTCGTACGACGACTCCGGCCGTGGTGTCTCGTTCGGCGTCGTCGTCTCGGCCGCGGTACTGGCACTGATCGTGATCGCCGGAATCATCATGTACGCCAACCGGAGCAGCCCCGGCCCGGTGCACAACGACGCCGGCGCGGCACCCGCGGTCTCGGCGGCTTCCGGGGCGACGGGGTTCGCGGATCCGGAGATCGACCTGTTCGGCCGCCGGATCGACGTGCCGAACAATCCGGCCGGCCAGCCGCTGGTGCAGGTGGCGACCAAGCCGCGGTCCGCGACGGACCCGGACTGGCTCACCGCCGCACCGGCCGGCACCACCGAGCCGCACGGCTGGCAGCGGGTGTACGGGGCCTCGGTTCCGTTCTCCACCAGTGACGGACCGGCCCGGATCGACAACGGCCTGGCCGTCGGATACAGCCACACCCCGCAGGGGGCGGCGCTGGCCGCGGCGCAGATCACCTACCGGCTCAATGCCCGTCCGGCCGACCGGGACCTGTACGTGCGACAGGTCCGGGTCACGGCAGCGCAGATCGCCGCGTACGACAAGGCCCGGTCGGACGGGAAACTGCCCGACCAGCAACCCGAACGCGTCACCCGGTACCTGGTGGCACCGGATGCGTTCCAGATCGAGAACTATGCCGACGATCTCGCCATCGTCCGCCTGGCCGCGCGCGGCCCGGTGACCGACGGCAAACAGATGTGGGCAGCCGTACGCCTGGTCATGGTGTGGGAAGACGGGGACTGGCGGCTGAAGCCGACCGACGGCGCCGCCGGCCACAGCGACTACGTGGATTCGCTGACGGGATGGACGAAATGGTGATCCAGCGGAATGAACGCGGCGCGGTTCGCGCTGCCGACCGACGCGACAGGAGGCCGAATACGATGCTGTTCAGGCGGCTGATGACGATCTTCGCGGTGATCTTCACCGTGATGATCGCGACACCGACTGTGGCCTACGGTCAGGAATACGGATTCGACCAGTCCTGCAACGAGATTCACGACGCGCTCGACAACCTCGGGGTGCCGGGACTGTCGCTCGGTGACGCGGCCTCGGCGGCCTGCAAGGCCGGCAACGTGGCGACCCACCCGGGTGACGCCGCGGCGACGGTCCGGGACAAGGCGTGGGACTCCACCTTCGGCAAGGTGGTCGACTCGCTGATGAGCGGTCTGGGCCAAGCGCTGGTGATGGCGCTGACCTTCTGGATGAAGGTGCCTGCCGACCGGATCAGTGATACCGGCCAATTATTCAGCAAGATAAACGATTACACGTATCAAGCCCAGATCCTGCTGCTCATAGTGTCGGTGATCCTGTCCGGGGCGAGATTGGCCGAGGCCAGGCGCGGCGCGGTGCTGTCGGAGGCCACCGAATCGTTCCGGATGTTCGCCCGGGTGATCTTCAGTTCCTGGATGCTGGGCGCGGTGGTCGTGGCCGGTACGCAGGCGTCGGACCGCTTCTCCTCCTGGGTGATTCAGGACGCCACCAACGGCAATGCCAAGAACATCGCCGAACTGCTGGTGAAAACGTCCAAGCTGCAGGCATTCTCGCCGGGTCTGGTGCTGATCATCGCGATCGTCGGCCTGCTCGGGGCGCTCGCGCAGATCGTGCTGGCCATCGTGCGTCAGGGTCTGCTGGTCGTGGCGGCGGGAGTGCTGCCGCTGGCGGCGGCGGCCGGTGGCACCCAGACCGGGCGGCAGGCCTATCCGAAGCTGATCGGCTGGATCATCGCGTTCATGCTCTGGAAGCCGGTCGCGGCCATCGTCTACATGATCGCGTTCGTGGCGGTCGCCGACACCGACAACAGCGGTGCCGGTGCGGGATTGCCCGATGCCGACGAGGCGCAGCGGATGCTGGTGGCGATCGTGCTGCTGTGCAGTGTGGCCTTCGTGCTGCCCGCCCTGATGCGCCTGGTGACGCCCGCGGTGGCGATCGTCGGTAGCGGCGGTTCGGGTCTGGCCGCGGCCGGCAGTGTGGCGCTGGGTGCGGCGGCGCTGGGCGCGGTCGGTACCAAGGCCGTCTCGGTGCGTGGTGCGGCCGCGGCGGGTTCGCCCGGTTACGTCGGCCGCGGTGGCGGGCGGCGGCCTCCGGGCGGTTCGGGGCCGCGCGGAGGGGGAGCACCCCGGCCACAGGTTCCGCCCCGCGGTCCGCAGGGCGGCGGCGCGCCCGCGAGTTCCCAGCCCTCGGGCGCGACCCGCGTGATGAACAACGTCGCGGCCGCGCGGGCGGCCACCCAGGGACTGAGCCGCGCCGAAGCCGGAATGGGTGACGTCGCCGGTGATCGGTGGGCCAACCGGGCTCCGGACCTCGGCGGGAATACGATTCCGCGATGACGACCACCGAATCCACCGGCCGGGTGGGCTACGAATACGAGCGCCGCTCGTACGGCCTGTGGCAGAAGCCACGCAGCGCAGGCCTTTTCGGGCTGCGCTGGGGCGAGACCGTGCTGGGGTTCGTGGTCGTGCTCACCGCCCTGATGACCGCGCTGATCGCGGGGCCGCAACCGGCCTTCGCCGTCGCGGGTGTCGGTGTGGTGGTCATGGTTCCACTGGTGTGGCGGACGGGGGGCCGCTCCGGTTACGAGACGGGATGGATGATGTTCCACTGGTTGCGCGGCCGCAGTAACGGTGAGCACGTCTACCGTGGCGGTCGCTTCTCGCGGATCCCCGGCGGGATGGCCCGGCTGCCCGGTCTGATGGCACCCTCCAAGCTGTACGAGGGGATCGACGCCGGCGGCTACAGCTTCGGCATGATCCACCTGCCCCAGTTCGCCCACTACACCGTGGTTCTGCGGGCCTGGCCGCAGGGCCACGAGGCCGTCGACCAGCCGGTGATCGACCGCTGGGTGTCGGCGTGGGGCACCTTCCTGGCCTCGCTGGGGCAGACCTCCGACATCGTCGCGGTGGTACCGGTGATCGACACCGTCCCCGAGACCGGCAACCGGTTGCTCACCGAGGTGTCGACCATCACCCATCCCGAGGCGCCGGATCTGGCGCAGCAGGTGATGTTCGAGCTGGCGACCGAATTGCCCCAGGAGCGTGTGCAATTGCTGCCCAGGGTGTCGATCACGTTCAAGGCCACCACGGCCGAGCGGCGCAAGAACCCCGCCGAGGAGGCCGTCGAGATCGGCCGCCGGCTGCCGGGCATCTGCGCGGCGCTGGCCGAGGCCGGGGTGCGGGCGCAGCCGATGTCGGCGGACGAGGTGATCTCGTTCATCCGCCGCAGCTACGACCCCGCCTCGCAAGCGGATCTGGAGGTGGCGGCCGGTGAGCCCGGTGGCCATGGCCTGGACTGGGCCGACGCCGGCCCGGTCTCGCACGAGGAGCGCTGGGACCACTTCCTGCACGACGGCGGACGGTCGGTGACCTGGGAGATGGACACCGCCCCCGAGGGCGCGGTCGACGAACGGGTGCTGCAGCGCCTGCTGGCACCGAATCCCGAAGTGCCGCGCAAGCGCATCGCGATCGTCTACCGGCCGCATTCGGCCGCCGACGCCGCGGAGATCGTCGACGACGACTACAAGAACGCCCTCGTCGCCCAGCAGAGCGAACGTGGTGTGGTGTCCGCGGCGGCCACGCTGCGGGTCGGCGCCACCCAGCAGGCCCGCGAGGAACAAGCCCGCGGCCACGGTGTCACTCGCTTCGGTGCCCTGGTGACCATCACCGAGCCGCTGCGCGGTGACCTGCCCCGGATCGAATCCATCACCCGGGACCTGTCCACTCAGGCGCGCTTGAAGATCCGGCGGTGTTACCGCTACCAGGCGGCCGCGTTCGCGGCGTCGCTGGGGTGCGGGGTGATCCTGCCGGAGCACGCGTCGATCCCGAACGCGCTGGCGGGGTGAGCGTCGCGTGACCGAGGAGGACCTGCAGCCGCGCCGGCGGGGCGCGCCGCCCCGCTACCGGGAGCGGATCGTCGACACCGCGAACCCCGACCCGATCGGCCGGGGCGCGCACACCGCTGCGGCGGAACGGGAATCGCTGCGGGCGCTCGGCGACGGCGAACCGGCGCCCGCGCCGGCGTGGGCGGTCGACCTGCCCGCCCGGGCGGTGCCGGAGAAGTCCGGTGGCCGGCTGCGCCGGTGGCTGTCGGACCGGGGACGCGACAACACCGCTGAACCTCGGCTACGCGATGTACCCAAGGATCTGGGCCGCCCGGCGCGGGATCCGGGCCGGGGCGCGCCGCCCGGCCGCCGCGCGCGGCCCGACGCGGCCGAGGTCGATCCGCGGGATCGGGGTCCGCATCCGCAGGACCGCCCGGGTCGCGACGAGATGCGTCCGCGCCGGCCCGAACGTGATGTGCGGGAGCGGCGGGACGACTGGGACCGGCGTGGTGATCGGGAACGACGGGACGATCTGGACCGTCGTGACGACCGGGTGTGGCGGGATGACCGTGAGCGCTTCGAGGGTCTGGATCGCCGTGAGGATCGGGGTCGGCGGGATGACCGTGAGCGCTTCGAGGGTCTGGATCGCCGTGAGGATCGGGGTCGGCGGGATGACCGTGAGCGCTTCGAGGGTCTGGATCGCCGTGAGGATCGGGGTCGGCGTGACGACCGCGAGCGCCGGGAAGACTTGGAGCGCCGTGACGAGCGGGCGCGGCGGGACGGCCGCGATCGGCGGGACGACCGGGACCCGCGCACGGCGAGTCGCGGTGCCGCCGAACATGATCCACGGGAACGGCGGACCGAGCGCGATCCGCGCGCCGACGGCCGCCGGGGTGCGGACGGGGACGAGTTGCGTCCTAGCCGGGTAGCGGGACCCGAAGGGGGCCGCCGCGCGGACGACGAGGGCCGGCGCCGGGCCGGTCGGCTCGCCGGGGACGCCGGCCGCCGGCGCCGCGACGACGAACACGCACAGCGCGCGGCCACCGAACGCCGCGGCCCGGCCGCGGACGGTGACCGCGCCCGCCGGCCGATCACCGATATCGACCGGGATGCGGAACGGATATCCGGCCGCGGGGACCGGTACCGCGATGTGCCCGACCGCCGGGCCGACGATCGGCGCGGTGGGAACGAAATGCGCCCGCCGGCAAGCGGATTCGACAGCGATCGCGCCATCTACCGGGCACCTCTGCCGCCGCCGGGACTGCGCGGGCAGGTGCTCGGCGACCGGGACTCCGCCCGCCTCGGCGCGCCCGGCCCGTCGGCACCCGCCTTCCCCGACGACTTCGGCGCCCCGCGCGGCCCGGCCGCCGCACGCGGTGTCGCCGAGCGCTCGGACCTCGGCTCGCCGGTGGAAGGCGCGGCAGTCGACTCCGGTCCGGCGCCCGGAGAGTTCGGCATCGACGAGATCGCCGCCCCGGCGCCGAGCGGCCGACGGGGATCCAGGCTGCGACGCGGTTCGGAAGCCGGTGTGCCGGGGTCGGATTCCGATGTGGATCGCCTCAGGAGTTCCGCTGGTCCGGCGGAGTCGGCGGCCGGTCTGCGACGCGGCTCGGAAACCGGAGTGCCGGAGTCGGGTACCTATGGGGACCGCGTCGGAAATTCCGCTGAGTCGGTGGCCGACCTGCGCCCCGGTTCGAAAACCGGAGTGCCGGGGTCGGATTCCGATGTAGATCGCCTCGGGAGTTCCGCTGGTCCGGCGGAGTCGGCGGCCGGTCTGCGACGCGGCTCGGAAACCGGAGTGCCGGAGCCGGGTACCTATGGGGACCGCGTCGGGAATTCCGCTGGTTCCGCGGAGTCGTCAGCCGGTCCGCGGGGCGCGCCGGATGCCGGAGTGCCGGAGTCGGGTACCTATGGGGACCGCGTCAGGAATTCCGCTGGTTCCGCGGTGTCGTCAGCCGGTCTGCGGCGCTCGCCGGATGCAGGTGTGCCGGAGTCGGGCGTCGGTGGCCGACGCGGCGCTGCTGGGCCAGCAGGTTCGGCTGCGGCGGGCCGTGGGGCCGAGCCTGGTACGGACGAGGGCGATCGACTGTCTGACGCCGGACACGCCGATGCGGCTGTCGGTCTCGGACAGACGCCGGAGAAACCTGCGGCGGAATCGGGTACCGATGGCCGTCCCGGTGCTGTTGCTGGGCAGGCTGATTCAGCGACCGGTCGGCGGCGCGGCTCGGAAGCTGATGTGTCCGCACCGGGTATCGGCCGTGGCGCTGCTGCGGGGCAGCCTGATTCGGCGGTCGACTCGGATTCCCGTGCGGTAGTTGCGGGGCAGGCCGGCTCGGCGCAGGAAACTTCCGCCGAGTCCGGTGTGGTCCAGGCCGGTGGAGGGGAATTCGGCACTGCCGGTTCGGATATGCGGGCCGACGGTGTCGATCCTGCGGCGCGAGCAGGGAACACGCCGCCTGTAGCGCGAAAAGGCCGGGCGCCCAAGGGGCGTGCGGCGGGGCGGCAGGCCGAGCCGGGGGCTCGGCGGCAGGCCCCGGGTGGCCGGCGGTCGGAGTCTCGGTCCGCGGAAACGGGTATGTCCAGCGGTATGGCCGAGGGGCAGGGCGAGATGCGTCAGGGCGGTTCCACCACAGCACGTGCGGGTGAGGAACCCGCAACACCGCGGCGCGCGGTGCCGGGCCGGTTCCCGGGCGCTCCCCGGCGTCCGGCCGGAGGCAGCGCGGCCCGGCCCGGCACCGAGCGGCGGCCGAGCGAGCGCGGCACGGCCGCCCCCGTGGCCCGCAGCCGCAAGGTCGCACCGGACCCGCAGCGGGGCAAGCGCGGTAAGGGCGGGGCACAACGGCCGCGGCAACAGCGTTCCGGCCCGCCGCTGCTCGACGACGTCACCCGCGCCAACTACGAGGCGATCGCCCGTGAGCGCGGCGGGTTGCGCGCGGCGTGGGCGGCCTTCCGGATCCGCACCGACGACCTGCGCCGCATGAACGCCGCCGCTCGCCTGGAGGCGGTGGTGGAGGACGGTTTCGACCGCGACACCCTGCCGCTCACCGATCGCGGCTACGCCGGACCGGGTGGCGGCCGGATGAGCGTGGTCGGCCGCCCGGTGGAGTACCGGGCCACCACCGCGCAGGTCGCGGGGCTGTGGCCGTGGTCGGTCGGCGCGGGCGCGCCGCTGATCGGCACCCCGCTGGGTTCGCATCTGCACACCGGCGCGCCGGTCTGCTTCGACCCGATGAACTGGTTCATGCGCGGCAGTTTCATCACCGCGCCGAGCCTGTTCGTGTTGGGCCTCAACGGTTTCGGTAAGTCCTCGCTGGTCCGGCGGATCGTGCTCGGCGGTGTGGCGCAGGGGATCACCCCGCTGGTGCTGGCCGACGTCAAGCCCGACTACCGCAAGCTGGTCGAACTGGTCGGCGGCCAGGTCATCGACCTGGGTTACGGCCATGGCCAGCTGAATCCGCTGGCCGGCGGTGTGCTCGGGGCGATCGTGCCGCAGCTCGACCATCTGCCGCAGGTGCAGGAGCAGGTGCTGCAGGAACTACGCGCCCGGCAGGTCACCCTGATCGCGGGTCTGGTGGAACTGGTTCGAGGTTCGCGGGTCCGCGATTTCGAGGAGACCCTGGTCTCCACCGCGCTGCGGATCCTGTACCGGGAGGGCAGCGGTTTCACCGCCGCCGAGCCGCCGATCATGGAGAACCTGCTCGAGGTGATCGTCGCGGGCGGTGACCAGCTCATGCTGGACGCCGGTGCCGACACCCCCGGGGAATACCAGGAGTCGATCAAGGGCCTGCGGCGTTCGCTGCGGGCGCTGACCTCCGGACCGTTCGGCGCGATCTTCAACGGGCAGACCACGACTCCGATCGACACCGGTTCGGTGGCGGTGTGCATCGACGTCTCGCACATCCCCAACGGGGACAAGAAACTCAAGGCCGCGGTCATGCTGGCCTGCTGGGCCGACGGTTTCGCCTCGGTGGAGGCCGCGCACGTGCTGGCCGACGCCGAGCTGGGTCCGCAGCGGTACTTCCAGGTCGTCATGGACGAGTTGTGGCAGGTGCTGGGCCTGGGCGACTTCATGGTCGACCGGGTCGACGAGCTGACCCGGTTGCAGCGTGGCCTGGCCACGTCGCTGATCATGATCAGCCACACCATCAAGGACCTCCAGTCGCTCGGTTCGGAGGCGGCGATCGCGAAGGCGGTCGGCTTCCTGGAACGCGCGCGGGCCAAGATCTTCGGCGCACTACCGCCGGAGGAGATCAAGCGGCTGGACTCGACGGTGCCGTTCACCGTCGCCGAGGAGGAGATGGTGACCGGCTGGTCGGCGCCGCAGGCCCTGACCGGTGAGGCGCTCAAGCCCGGCCAGACCCGGCCGCCCGCACCGGGTACCGGCAAGTTCCTGCTCAAGATCGGTGAGGACCGGCGCCCCGGCATCCCGTTCCAGATGGAGTTCACGCTCTCGGAGAAGGAGAGCGGAATCCACGACACCAACCAGCGGTTCAGCGAGTTCAACGAGTCCACCGATCGCCGCGGCGACGAGGGGAGTGGTGCCGCATGATGCCGCACCGGTCGTATCGGCGGGTTTCGCCGCAGGTCAGACAGACGGCGGTGGAGCAGGTGGTGGCGCTGACCGGCAAGCTGCGCAGCGAGTCGGAGGCCTGCCGGGTGGTGGCCGAACAGATCGGCGTGCACACCAATTCGGTGCGCAACTGGGTTCGCGCGGCCGAACGACCGGGCCTGGATCGGCTCGACGCGGGTGCGTTGCGCCGCCAGGTGGCGTTGCTGCAGCAGCAGCTGGCCGCCGCGGCGGAGATGAACCGTTCCCTGGTCGATTCGCTGAACGAAACCAACCGGGCCACATGATCGGTGGGCCGCGTTCCGGCACCGGTGGCCCGTGAACGCGCGGACGATGGTCGGTCTCACGCTGGGCAGTGTGCTCGCTCTGATCACGCTGGTCGTCGTGATCGTGCTCCCGGCCTCCGACGACTCGTGCGCCGATTCCCCGACCGTCACCAACAGCAGTACGGCGCAAGGGGATCCGAATCTGGCGGCGGCCACCTCGGCGGGCCCGACGTCGACCGCGGGCGACGGCTCGACGTCGGCTACGGCCGCGTTGTCGTCCACCACGGCGACGAGTAGCACTGCGCCGGTACCGGTTCCGATCGAATCGCAGAACCCCGCCACGAGCGCGCCCGACACCCCGGCCACCGTGGCCGCCCCGCAGCCGGTGGCCGCGATCACCTCGGGCACACCGCCGTTGGGTCCGATCCGGCGAACCTGGCCGCTGGCGGCGGGCACCTTCACCATCTCCGATGTGTTCGGCGCACGCAACGGCACCCACCTGGGTGTGGACCTGGCCGGCGCGGACGGGACCCCGATCTATTCGGTGGCCGACGGGCGGGTGGTCGCGGCGGGACCGGCGGCGGGCTTCGGCAATTGGATCGTGATCGACTCGATCGACGTCAACGGGCGGCCGTTCTCCGCGGTGTACGGGCACGAATGGCCTTCCGGGGTGCGGGTGCACGTCGGAGACCAGGTGAAGGCCGGCCAGCAGATCGGCAATATCGGCAGCGCCGGTCAATCCACCGGCCCGCACTTGCATTTCGAGATCGTGCCCGGCGGCCGGCTGACCGGCGGCCACCAGATCGACCCGCTGCCCTGGCTGGACGGCGCACCCACCCCGCAATCCTCCGGGGCCTGGCCGTTCTCGGCGAATCCGATGTGCAGCATGGGTTTCGGCACCGCGGGCGGGGCGCTGGCCGACGGCAAGGTCCCGCCGGAACTCGACCTGTGGTATCGCCGGGCCGGTTCCCTGTGCCCCGAGATCGCGCCCTCGGTGCTGGCGGCGCAGGGGCGGCAGGAGTCGGGTTTCCGGCGCGGTCTCACCTCGCCGGCCGGTGCTGTCGGCCTGGCCCAGTTCCTGCCCTCCACCGCACAATTGATCGATCCCGACGACGGCAAGCCGTATCTCATCGACGCCGAGGGCAACGGTAACGCGAGCCTGTGGGACGACGGTGACGCGATCATGGCGCAGGGCCGCTACATGTGCGCGCTGGCGCACGGCATCGAACGGTGGATCGCCGAGGGCCGGGTCCGCGGTGAGGTGGTCCCGCTGGCGCTGGCCGCCTACAACGCCGGCAGCGGCGCGGTGCTGGCGTCGGGCGGGATGCCGAACCAGGTAGCCGCGCACTTCTCCGAGACCCAGCCCTACGTGGCCAACATTCTGGCGATGGAACCGCAGTATCGCGCGGCGGGTTCCGAGGGCCGGTTCGAGCCGGGCAACGGCACCGCGGGCAGCCAGATCGTGCAGGCCGGACAGCAGTGGACCGGGACGCCGTACGTGTGGGGTGCCGGTGGCCCGCAGGGGCCGTCGAACGGCGGCCTGGACGGGCCCGGGCTCACCTCGGCCGCGGTGTTCGCCGCCTCTCAGGGCGCGGTCACCTTGCCGCGCACCGCCGAACAGCAGTGGGAGTTCGGCGGTGAGGTGAAGTGGCAGGCGGCTCGGCCCGGGGATCTGGTGTTCAGTTCGTTCGGCCCGCGTGGACCCGCGCAGGTCGGGATCTACCTGGGTAACGGCAGCATGCTGTACGCCGCGCCGGGGACCGGGGTCGCCGCGGCCTCGGTTCCCGGTGATGCCCGATTGCGGCGGGTGTTGTGATGGTCCCTAGTCGTTCGCGACCGTTAGCCTGGAGGTATCCGATCGTTCGCGCGAGTCTGGTGGTGATGCTGATGGTCGGCGTCGCGTCGGTGAGTGCCGCATGTGCGGGCGGCAGTGGCGATTCCGCCACGTCCTCCGTCGCGGTGAGTTCCACCACCCGCCGGCTGGAGGCGGCGCCGCAGCCGGATCCCGCGTCGCCCGACGGCGTGGCGGTGGCCGCGCTGCGGGAGATCTACACCTGGCACCCGGCCGACGAGATGCCCGGTGCGTCCCTGGAGCGGGCCCGGAAGTGGCTGGGGCCCAACCTGATCCGGATACTGGATACACCCGCGTCGGATGCCGGCCCGAAACCCTCACTGCAGTGGGGTGATTGGGCCCGGGCTCGGGCGCAGGTCGAGGCCTTCACCTTCGCTTCGGGGGAGAAGGCGCCGCCCGGCGCCGATCCGGACCACCAGCAGTACAAGATCGGAATCGAGCAGACGGCCGTCTACCCCGACGGCCACCGGGACCAGCTGGCCCCGGCCACGGTCATCGCCACCGTCGTGCGCACCGCCGACGGCTGGCGACTCGACGAATTCCACTGAGCGGCAAGCAGCGACGGACACGGTCAGCACAGGAGGCTCCCGATGGCGAAGAAGTTGAAGGACCCAGCCGAAGTCGGTCCCGACCGCACCCTGCAACTGATCTACTTCGGGGCCACGGTGATCGGAACCCTGTGGGTGGCCTTCCAGGTCGGTAACTGGCTCGCCGGCTCACCCAGCCCGTGGCCGATCTACAACCCGATCTCGATCGTGGCGGCCATGTTCCGCGACCAGCTGCACTGGCCGACCCAGTCCACGATCGTCGTGTTCCTGATCATCGCGTCCGGGGTGCTGTGGCTGATGGTGCGCAAGGAACGCGCCAAGCGCAAGCAGATCGGCCGGCTGGCCGTCGACGACAAGGCCGACTACATGGGCCAGGGCAGTGCGATCGGCGCCCTGTTCGAGAGCGGCGTGCGAGAGAAGGCCAAGCAGCTCGACGTGCGCACCGACCTCGGCCTGAGCCGCGGCCGCCCGGACCGGATCACCGGTCTGCCCGTCGTGCCCGGTGTGCCGCTGGGAGTCGGTGTGGCGGACGGGGTTCCGCTGTACGGGTCCATGGAGGACCTGCACATCGACATCTGGGGGCCGCGGCAGGGCAAGTCCAGTTCCCGGGTGATCCCGGCGATCCTGGCCGCCGACGGGCCGATCGTGGCCACCTCGAACAAGCGCGACGTCGTGGACGCGACCCGGGAAGTGCGCGAGCTCAAGGGATCTCCGGTGTTCGTATTCGACCCGCAGGGCGTCGCGGGAACGGAAACCCCGAGCTGGTACTGGAATCCGCTGCGCTGGGTCAACGCGCCGCGACCCGGCTGCGAGATGCGGGCCGCGCAGCTGGCCGGGCACTTCGCCGACGCCGACAACGGCGGTTCGGACAGCAAGGGCGACGCCTACTTCGACCAGGAGGCCGAGGACCTGCTGGCCAGCCTGTTCCTCGCCGCGTCCACCGCGGCGGCGCTGCACCCCGAACAGGCCGATCGGTGGACGGTCATGACCGTCTGGGAATGGGTCACCAACGTCCAGAACCCGGAACCGATCGAGATCCTGCGCCAGGGCTACCGCACCTGGGTGGACGCGCCCGGCCTCGAGGTCGCGGCCTCGGGCCTGTCGCAGCAGTACAACACCGACCCGCGCACGCGCAGCGGCATTTTCGGCACAGCCAAGCAGATGATCAACTGCCTCAAGATGTCCGACGTCATCCCGTGGGTGTCGCCGCGCAAGGGCGGCACCGAATTCAACGAACTGGCGTTCCTGCAGGCCAACGGCACGCTCTACAGTCTGTCGCTGGAGGGGCGCGGCTCGGCGGCCCCGCTGGTCAGCGCGCTCACCGCCGCGGTGATCGACACCGCCATGCGGGAGGCGGCACGCTCGCCACACGGCCGGCTCCCGGTGCCGCTGCTCGCGGTCCTGGACGAGGCCGCCAACGTGGTCCGCTGGAAGGATCTGCCCAAGCAGTACAGCCACTTCGGTTCGCGCGGCATCGTGGTGATGACGGTCCTCCAGTCGTGGGCGCAGGGCGCGCGCTGCTGGGGCGAGGACGGGATGGCCGCCCTCTGGTCGGCCGCCAACGTGAAGGTGATCGGCAGCGGGATCGACGACACCAGGTTCCTGACCGACCGGTCCGAGGCGATCGGCGACTACGAGTACATCGCGCAGTCGATGTCGGAATCCAGTGGTGGTAAGAGTTATTCGCGGTCGCTGAGTGCCTCGAAGACCTTCAACGTGAACGCGCTGGTGACCATGCCGCGCGGGCGGGTCGTAGTGTTCACCTCCGGTGCGCCGGCGGTACTGGTGCGGACCGTGCCCTGGTGGGAGGGCCCGTACGCGGAGGCGGTCGAGCACTCGATCGCGCGGCACGAGCCGGGCCACCACAACCTGGCCAGTGATGTGATCGAGGAACAGGCGCTGACCACGGTGACGCCGCCGGCGACTTACGGTCAGCCCGAGGAGGTTCAGCCGCTGTGAGCGAGCAGGATACGGGTCTGTTGTACTACCCGAACGTGATCGAGTTCGTCGACCAATATTTTCGCCACGTGCTCCAGCGGCAGGTGACCGACACCAACGAGGTCTCCTGGTGCCCGGAATGGTGGCGCCACTCCGAGGCGCTGGCCCGGTTCGACGCCATCTGGCGGGCCTGGGAGCACTACCGGTTGAACCCGAACACCGGGATGGCGAACTGGTTCGTCGACCATGTGGACTGGCACATGGACGTCCTGTTCGACCCGGCCGGGCCCTTCCGCTATTGCAGTGGACGTGGTGGTCACCGAAACATGTTGAGCCCCTTGCCGGTGGTCGAGCCGCCGGAAGGCCTGTTCGCCGTCGACGACATCGAGCCGTACGGGTCGGTGGCGGAATTCGTGGAGGAGTACATCTGCAAGGTGTACCGGCGTCAGGTGACGGACTCGGTGGACGTGGTGTGGTGCCCGGAGTGGTGGCGGCACGCCGAGGCCGGTGCGCGCATGCTGGGTCTGTGGGAGAGCTGGTATTTCAAGCGAAACCAGGGGGCCGTCGGGATCAGCGAATGGTTCATCGACCACGCCGATCCTCAGATGAGAATCCTGTTCAGCCCCAAGGGACCGTTCCGGTTCTGCTCGGTTCGCAACGGGCACAGCAATTATCTGACCGAGCATCCGCTGCCGATGCTGCGGCCGCCGGCCGAGTTCATGTCCGATCCGGGCGACGCCGAATTGGAAGGCGCGCAGGGTTTCGGCCGCTGACCGCGCGAGCGCACCCGCCCAGTGGAACACGAGCGGCCCGGGATCACCCGGGCCGCTCGTGGTTTCGTAGCTCAGCGCGTGCGGGACCGCTCCAGCGCCCGCGCGGCTGCTTCGCGCGTCTGGCGTTTCGCCAGGTCCTCGGCGACGGTGCGGGCCGCCTCTTGCGCCGGGGTGGCCTGGCCGACGTCGAGCAGCATGCGTACCGACACCAGATCCGGTGCCACTCCGGCGCGAGACAGGTGCTGCGCCAACGCTTCCCGGCGTTCCCGGGAGTCGTAGCGGACCGGTGGTTCGGCGGCGAGCGACTGCACCATCGAACGGTCCTTCTCCAGCGAGATGCCCTGCGTCGCCGCGGGCCGGGCCAGCAGGCGCGCCAGCTCCTGGTTGCGCGGGTCCTTCGCCTTCGATTCGGCGGCCTCGCGCAGCGCGCGCTCGCGGGTCTCCTTCATGCGGGTCTCGGTGACCTTGGCGCGCGCCTCGGCTTCCTTCTGACCCCGTTCGCGGGTGCGGAGGGCGACCAGGGTCGCCAGCTGCAGCATCTGTCTCATCACCGCAGCGGTTTCGCGCCCGATATCGTCGAGTTCTTCGGCCATTGCCTGCTCCCGATGCTGCAGTTGTGACTACGGATGAATGAAGTCGGGCCTCGCTCGCCGCACTCCGTACCCCGAGGTTACCAGCGGCAGCACAGGGCAGCCTTGGTTGTCACGGGACATAACCGAACATGTCGTACAAATCCGGCACGACTGGACGGCGGTCGAAACCCGCCGTCAACCTTGCCGGATCGCACGCCGGTGTGCCACTCGACAGGCCGCCGTAGGCCGAGATTCGGACCGGCTACTGCGCCCTTGCGGTCGCGATGACCACCGGGTTCGCCGGCGCGCCGTCCTGGCTCGCGTCGGCGGTTCCGGCGGCCGCGATCCTGTCCAGGGTCGCCAGGCCGGTGGGGTCGACGGTGCCGAAGACGGTGTAGTCGGGCGGCAGTTCGGAGTCGCCGATCACCAGGAAGAACTGGCTGCCGTTGGTGCCCTCGGTGGGCATGCCGGGCCGGTCGGAGTTGGCCATGGCGACGACGCCGCGCGAATAGGTCACGGGCTGACCGGCATTGGGGTTGTCGGGCGCGATCTGGTCACTCGGGTACTCGTTCGCGAACTCGTATCCCGGTGTGCCGGTTCCCTTTCCGGTCGGGTCGCCGCACTGCAGCACCTTCAGGGACGGGGCATCGGTCAGGCGGTGGCAGGGGGAGTTGTCGAAGTAGTTCTGCGCCACCAGGTTCAGGAAGCTGTCGACCGTACAGGGCGCCTCGGACCGATCGAGGGTCAGCGACATCGGGCCCTGGCCGGTGTCCAGAGCCACCTGTGCGGTACCGGCCGTGCTGATGCCGGCCGTGGCGGGCTGGGTGATGCCGGGTACCGCGGCCGGTGCGGCGTGATAGCTACAGTCGACCGTCGCCGGGCGCGGATTCGGGCTGGGCAGAAGCGGCTTCGCCGGTGCGGGCGCCGCGGTGGTCGAGGCGACCGGAGCTGCGGCCGCCGGGTGATCCTCGGTGGCGGGGCGGATTCCGGCGGCCGCGGCGGAGACCGCGACCACGGT
The DNA here is from genome assembly GCF_003696265.1 of Nocardia stercoris. Classification (GTDB taxonomy): domain Bacteria; phylum Actinomycetota; class Actinomycetes; order Mycobacteriales; family Mycobacteriaceae; genus Nocardia; species Nocardia stercoris. The sequence continues at coordinate 188,004 of NZ_RFFH01000009.1, forward strand.
GCCGACGGCCGCGGTGACCAAGGCGATCACCGCGATCTTCTCGCCGCGGCCCGGACCGGGCGGATGCGCGGAAACGCGCCGCTGCGCCGCGAGATCGCCCAGAGCGGCGAAATCGGTTGCGGCCGAGGGAAGTCCATCGGAATTCGGCTGGGTCAAGGAATCCTCCTGGGCTGAGAAGTCCGGCAGGGCAGCGGAAGCCGGCTGGGCAGACGAAGCCGGCTGGGCGTCCGGCCGGGCCGGAGCGAGCCCCGGTGCGGACGGCATTGCCGCGTCGAGCGCCTGCCGGGCCGCTGCCGCCAGCTGCCCGCACGTCGCGTATCGATCGGCCGGCTCCTTCGCCAGGGCGGTGGCGATCACCGTGTCGAGCGCGGCCGGCAGATCGGGGCGCAGCTCGCGCGGCGACGGCGGCGGGGCGTACCGATGCGCCGCGCCCACGGCCCCCGGGTCGTCACCCGACACCACGGGTACGCCGGTGAGCAGCTGGAAGAGCGTGCAGCCCAGGGAATAGACGTCGGCCCCGGCGCCGAGGACCGCGCCGGGAGTCCAGCGTTCCGGTGCGGTACAACCCAGGTCGGCCACCTGACCGGCGCCCGCGGGCTCGAGCCGGCGGGCGAGCCCGAATCCGGACAGCAACGCGCGTTCGCCGGACTCGTCGCGCTGCACCAGGATCGCCGCCGGGGTCACGTTCCCGTGCACGATGCCGCGCTCGTGCGCGTAGTCCAGGGCACCGGCCAGCTGCTCGACGATCCGGATCGCCCGGTCCGGTTCCATCCGCGCGGGCCGGTTACCGACCGCGGACACCGACGAGCCGGCCGGGATCGGGCGCAACGCCAGCCACAACACCGGATCCGCGGGCATGCAGCGGTCGAAAACCGGTGCGACGCAAGGATGATTGTTCACCCCCGAGTACCGCGCCGACTGCTCGACCGCGGCCCGGATCGCCGGCACCTCCGCCCAGGCCGCCGGCATCACCTCGATCGGGAGCTCGCCGGCCCCGCCCGGCCGCCGGGCCAGGAACATCGTGCCGGCGGAACCTGCCCCCAGCGGCTGGACGACGGTGTACCCGCCGAGCATCGATCCGGGCTGCACCTGCACAACGTCCTCCGCTTTCCCACTCGCCGGGCGAGCCTACCCGTCCGGCGGACCCGGCATCTCGGGACGGGCGGAAAGACTTCCGTGGCAAGGGCGCCGGCGAACGGCGCCCCCGCCCGGATCAGCCGACCTTGGCCGTGTTGATCGTGACCGCGTTCTTCGGCTGACCGTCCTGGCTGCCGTCCTGGGTACCCGCCTTGGCGATCTTGTCCAGGGTGGACAGGCCGCTCTCGTCGACGGTGCCGAAAATGGTGTAGTTCGGCGGCAGTTCGGAGTCGCCGAAGACCAGGAAGAACTGGCTGCCGTTGGTGCCCTCGGTGGGCATGCCGGGCCGGTCGGAGTTGGCCATGGCGACCACGCCACGCGAATACTTCACCGGCTGAGCCGAATTCGGGTCGTTGGGGTCGACCTGGTCGTTCGGGTACTCGTTCTTGAACCCGTAGCCCGGGGTGCCGGTGCCCTTGCCGGTCGGGTCGCCGCACTGCAGCACCTTCAGGCCGTCGGCGGTCGTGAGGCGGTGGCAGGGGGAGCCGTCGAAATACTTCTGCGACACCAGGCTCACGAAACTGTTGATCGTGCAGGGCGCCTCGGCGTTGTTCAGCGTCAGGCTGATCGGGCCCTGGTTGGTGTCCAGCGACACCTTGGTGTTGCCCGCCGCGGTGACGTTCGCGGTGTTCGGCTTGTTGATGCCCTGTTTGGCCGGGTTCGGCGCGTCGTGGTAGTCGCAGCCGACGGTCGCGGGCCGCGGCTTCGGGCTCGGCGGCGCCGGCGCGGTGATCGGGGCCGCGGTGGTGGTGGGCGCGGCGTCGGAGGACGAGTCGCTGTTGTCCTTGTTCAGGTACCAGATGCCGACGCCCGCGGCGGCGACCAGGACGACGCCCAGAGCGGATCCGGCGATGGCGAGGGCCTTACGCTTGCGGGCCCGCTGAGCCTGCCGTTCCAGTCGGCGCTCCAGCTTCCGTTTGGCCGCTGCTCGTCGCTGTTCGTTGGTCGGCACTACCAGATCCTCCGTTTCGGTTGGCTTCCGCTGCAAGAGTCTGCCATCTCGAGCTGAGACGTTCCTGTAGAAGGGTTACTGCCCGTCGGTACGGACGCGGCGGACACGACTGGGGAACTGGTTGGACGCGGCGCGCGGGCATTTGCCAGACTTGATCCTCGTGACCAAGACCAGCACCTTCACCGCCCCGAAGGGGTTCCCCGATTACCTGCCGCCCAACTCCGGGCAATTCGTGGCCGTGCGCGACGCGCTCGTCGGCGCCGCCCGTCTGGCCGGGTTCGGGCATGTGGAGCTGCCGATCCTGGAGGACACCGGACTGTTCGCGCGCGGCGTCGGCGAGTCGACCGACGTGGTCAGCAAGGAGATGTGGACCTTCGACGACCGCAACGGCCGCAGCGTCACCATGCGGCCGGAGGGCACCGCGGGTGTGATGCGGGCCGCTATCGAGCACAACCTGGACCGCGGCCAGCTGCCGGTCAAGCTCTGCTACGCGGGCCCGTTCTTCCGGTACGAGAACGTGCAGGCCGGGCGCTACCGGCAGCTGCAGCAGGTCGGCGTGGAGGCGATCGGGATCGACGATCCGGCGCTGGACGCCGAGGTGATCGCGGTCGCCGACGCGGGATTCAAGGCCGTCGGCCTGACCGGGTACCGGCTCGAGGTCACCTCGCTGGGCGACGACACCTGCCGGCCCGCGTATCGCGAACTGCTGCAGGAGTTCCTGGCGAAGCTGCCGCTCGACGAGGACACTCGCCGCCGCGCGCAGATCAACCCACTGCGGGTGCTCGACGACAAGCGGCCCGAGGTGCGGGAACTGACCGCCGATGCGCCGCTGATGGTCGACCACCTGTCCGAGTCCGCCAAGGCGCACTTCGATCAGGTGCTGGAATACCTTGACGCCCTGGGTGTTTCGTACGTGCTCAACCCGCGGATGGTGCGCGGGCTGGACTACTACACCAAGACCACCTTCGAATTCGTGCACGACGGGCTGGGCGCGCAGTCCGGCATCGGCGGCGGCGGTCGCTACGACGGCCTGATGGAACGGCTGGGCGGGCCCGCGTTGTCGGGGATCGGCTTCGGGATCGGCGTCGACCGCACGGTGCTCGCGCTTGCGGCCGAGGGCAAGAGCCTGCCGGATCCGGCGCAGGTCGACGTGTTCGGGGTCCCGCTGGGTGCCGCGGCCGGGCGGGAGCTGGTCGCGATGGCCGGGCGGCTGCGGGCGGCCGGGATCCGGGTATCGCAGTCCTACGGCGGCCGCGGTGTGAAGGGCGCGATGAAGGCCGCCGACCGGTCCGGTGCGCGGTTCGCGTTGGTGCTGGGCGATCGCGACCTGGCCGCCGGCGAGGTCGGGCTCAAGGACCTGAGCACCGGCGAGCAGCGACAGATCCCGCTGGGCGACGTGGTGGCCGAGGTGACCGCCGCGCTCGGCTGACCGGCCGGCGCAGCACGCGGGCGGCCACCGGAATCACCTTAGTGGCCGCGAACCACCGAATCATGGCTGCGGGCGCCCGAATTGCGCTGGGGGAGTAGCGTCGGAGGTATCCGGCGAGTGAATGCGATGGCGTGCGAGAAAAACCGATATCCGAAGTGGCGCAACCGATCGGCCTCGATCTGATCGCGCCCGAGCGGTTCGCGCCGGTGCTGGCGCGACTGGCCCTGCTGGCGCTCGGTCTGGGTGCGGGGACCGGACTGCTGCTGGCCGTGATCGTGGCCTGGCCCGTCGCGGTCGTCTCCGGCGTGGTGCTGGGTGCCCCCACCGCGCTCTACGCCCTCGCGGTGGCCCGGCGGCGGCTGTGGCTCACCGCCACCGTCCTGCACGCCCGCACCCTGTGGCGGCATCGGCGCCTCGACCTCGCTCAGGCGTCTGGTGCGGAGATGCTCGTGTATCCGGGCCGGCTCAGCCGGGTCGCGGTCCGGGTGACGGTCGGCGGCGACGCCCAGATCGTGCCGGTCGCGCTCTACACCGACGCCGGCAGCGGTCGCGAGATGCATCTGCTCGGATTGCGCCGGCTCGCCGACGCGCTCGCGGCCGCGCCGCTGCCCACCGCGCTCGCGGTGTCGGGAGTGCTCGTGGCCCAGATACAGGCCGAGATCGCCGACGCCGATCTGGAGCACCGGCCGCTGTACCGCGCGACCCGGTCGGTGCGGGCCCGCTACAGTGTCCAGCCGGTCGTCCTGGCCGCCGCCGAGATCGCGGCGCTGGGCTGACGCCGGGGCCGGCGCGTTCGCCGGCCCCGGGCGGAGTCACTTGCTGCGAGCGATGACCTTGTCCGCGTACCGCTGCAGGTGGGTGATCTTGTCGGCCAGCGGCTCGGTGTCCGGGCCCGCCACGTACGGGTAGCGGAAGCCCACGATCACGTCGGTGACCCCCTTGTCCTCGAGGCGCTTGATGCCGTCGGTGGTGTAGGCGTCGAGCGAGGCCACGTGGATCTGGAACGGGCCGGTCATGCCGTGCTCGGCGCGCAGCGCAGTGATCCGGTCCAGCATCTTGTCGAGTTCGACCGGGTCGCCGCCGGCGTGCATCCAGCCGTCGCTGAGCGTCACCGCGCGGCGCAGCGCGGGCTCGCTGTGGCCGCCGACCAGGATCGGTACCGGCTCGGTCGGGGCCGGGGTGAGCGAGATCGGGTCGAACTCGTAGAACTCGCCCTTGAATCCGAAGAACCCGCCCGCGCACAGCCCGCGCACGATCTGGATGCACTCGTCCATCCGCTTGCCGCGCTTCTCGAACGGCACGCCCATGATCTCGAAGTCCTCCGGCCACGGGCTGATCCCGACGCCCAGCGAGAACCGGTTGCCGCTGATCGCGGCCAGTGAGCTGGTCTGCTTGGCGACCAGGACCGGCGGCCGGATCGGCAGCTTGAGCACGAACGGCACGAAGTGCAGCTTGGTGGTGACCGCGGCGAGGGTGGCGGCCAGCACGAAGGTCTCGATGAAGGGCTTGTCGGCGAGGAACTCACGGTTGCCGTCGGCGGTGTACGGGTAGGTGGAGCTGGACTCCTCCGGGTAGGCGACGCTGTCCGGAATCGACATGCAGTCGAAGCCGGCTTCTTCGGCGGCCTTGGCCAGCGGCACGTAGTTGGCCGGGTCGGTCATCGCCTCGGCATAGGTGAAGCGCATCGGTTTCCTCTCGCAGCAAAAACTGAAACTGATTCTAGTTTCGTGGTCTGCGGGCCGATGCGCAACGAAACGGGCCGGATTGCGTCGCGCCGATCGCATTCGCCCCCGTCACGGCGCCGGCCCCGGACGCGATCCGTCCGGGGCCGGGTGGGCCGTACTGCCGCGCGCGGCGATCAGAACATGGTGGAGCCGGGGCTCTGGAACCCGTTCGGGTCGTAGCCGTCGATGATGTCCTCGGTGTTGGTGGCGCCGATGACGTCCGGGCTGGCCTCACCGAGCGCCCCGGCGAGATCGTCGGAACCGGTCGGGCTGAAGTAGGGCTGCACCTTGCTGGTGTGCTCGTCGTCGCCTTCGCCACGCTGGGCGGCCGCACCCGTGCCACCCATGAAACCGGGCGAACCCGGCGTGCTCGCGCTGCCTGTGGGACCGAACGGCATACCGGTGGCCGACGTCGGCAGGCCGGCCGTCAGACCCGGCACGGCCGATCCGGGGCCCGCGGAGATCGACGGACTGCCCGGCACACTCGGGAAACCGGGCGAGCCCGGCGAACCCGGACCGGTCGACAGGCTCGGGCTGCCCAGCGAGCCCAGGCTGCCGAGGTCGCTCGGCGAACCGGTGGTGCTCGTACCCGGGAAGCCGGCCGTGGTGGTCTGCGTACCCAGGGACGGGAAACCGTTCGTGGTCGACGTCGAATTGTTGCCGGTGCTGGTCGAATTGCCGCTGGTCAAGGACTGCGAGGCCTCGCTCAGCAGCGGCTCGGCGACGTTCTGCGCCAGCGACTCGGCCGTCTGCAGCGCCGCCGGCGCGTTCTGCGCGACCAGATCGTTCACCACGCCGGCCAACTGGCCGGTATAGGTGCCCAGCTCGCCGCGCGTCGCGTTGACCACGGCGACCGCCTGACTCAGCGAGTCGGTGGCGGCCGTGATCAGCGCGGCCTGCCCCGGCGGCGTCCAGGCCACCGGCGCCAGCGCCGTGGCCTGCGCGACGAACGCATTGGTCACCGCGGTGAGCTGGGTGTTGCCGTTCTGCACCACACCCGCGGCCTGCTGGGTGAGGCTGGAGATGTCGTTGCCGCGGTCGACGGTGGTCTGACTGTGCGACTGGGCCGACTGGCCGCTCGTCTGCGCGGCGTTCGCCGACTGGCCCGTCCAGCTGCTCTCGACGGCTTTGAGCGCCTGCTCGGCGATCGACATGACCTGCGAGATCACCGACGAGGACGAGTTGAGCGCACTGGTCGGGTTCGACGAACCCAGCGAGCTCAGCGAGCCCGTGCCGAAGCTCTGCAGCAGCGACGCGAACGGCTGGAACAGCTGCTCGATATTGGGAATCGACGGCAGATTCAGGCTGCTCAGCAGCTGCGAGATCGGATCGGTCGGCGTTCCCGTGGCCGCGGTGGCCGCCGCCGCGGTCGACTGGGTGTCGGTGGTGGGTGGCGTCGCGGGCGCGGCGGTCGAGGTCGCGGCCGGCGCCGACCCGGACAGCGTGGCGCGCGCGCCGTCGAGCGCGGTCTGCGCGTTGTGGATCGCGCCGTCGACCGTGCTGCCGACGTTGATCAGCGCGGACTGGGCGCCGTCGAGCACACCGTTGGCGCCGTCGACCAGCGGCGAGCCGGCGTAGCCCGCCGTGTGCATGGCGGCGCCGTCGTCGTGCCCCGGACCGCCGAACCCGGGCAGATGCGGCGCGGCACCCGAATTCGCGTTGTCCTCGAATTCCTTGCGGGCGATCGTGAACGCCGGCGGCTCGATCGGCGGCAGGTCGGCGGGCAACTGCGGCAGCGCGAGATCCATGATCGGGCCCGCCTGCGCGGACTGCGCGACGGGCTGAGCGACCGCGGCCGGCGCCGGCGCCGCCACGGCCGGTGCGCCGCCGATGATGCCGTCGGACAGAGTGCTCATCTCAGGCCTCCAGCTGCGCGGTCTGGGCGTTCACCGCGGCACCGAACTCGGTGTCGGTGCCCTGCAGCGCCGCGACCGTGTTGAACGTGGCCTGCGCCAGATCGCTGACCTTGCTGCCCAGGTTCTGGATGTCGGTGCCGTGCGCGGCCTCCGCCACCGCGTACAGCGCCAGATAGTCGGCCCCGATGAGCCCGAAGACCGGTGTCATGGCCGCCACGTTCTGGCCGGTGTTGAACTGGCCCGCCTGCTTGACGGCCGTCGCGACGTCCTCGTGCGTCACGGCGAACTTCTGCACTTCCGAGATATCCAGGTTCAGATCGACCATCGAACCGCACCCCCCATGTCGTCATGAAAACGGTCGGGACCCCGTCGGAGGGAACGTCTTTCGAGAAGCACCCCCGAGCTGCCGCATCGCGCCCGACCTCGGCGTCGCGACTGGGCTCAATATAGCCGACCGTTGCGACCGGATCGAGTGCTGTGTACCGGCCGCGCGGGCGCGCACGGTCGGTCAGCGGGGTGATCGAGGAAGGTTCGGCCGCAGGCGGATTCAGCCGACGGCAGGCGGATTGCTCACGTCCGGCACCGAGAAGGTGTCGCACATCTTGACGTTGCTGGTCTTGTACCCGACCATGAACCACTTCTGCCGCTCGTCCGACGACCCGTGCGTCCACGACTCCGGGTTCACCCGCCCGGTCGCGGCCTTCTGGATCCGGTCGTCACCGACCGCGGCGGCCGCGGACAGCGCATCCTGCAGCTGCGCCTGCGTGATCGGTTGCAGGAAAGGCTGATTGGAGCCCGGTGCCGCCTGCTTGTCGGCCCGCCCGGCCCAGATGCCCGCATAGCAGTCGGCCTGCAGCTCCATGCGCACCGAACCCGACTGCGGGCCCTTGGGATCGCGGCTCGCGCGGTTGCTGTCGCCCAGCAGGTTCTGCACGTGGTGCCCGAATTCGTGTGCGACGACGTACTCCTGGGCGAGCGGATTGTTGCTGCCGCCGAAGCGGTCCTTCAGTTCCTGGAAGAAACCGGTGTCGAAATAGGCCGTCCGGTCGGCCGGGCAGTAGAACGGGCCGACCGCGCTGGTGGCGGTGCCGCAGCCGCCGGTGGACACCGAACCGGTGAACAACCGCACCTTCGGCGGCACGTACTGGACGCCGGTCTGCTTGGGCAGTTCCACCGACCACACCGTGTTCACGCTGTTGGCGGTCGCCACCACCCGGCAGTTGACGTTACGGTTGGCGTCGGCGCCGGTCTTGCACATCGAGATGTCGGGCGCCGCGCCGCTCTGCGACGAGTTGTTCCCGCCGGTCAGGCCGCTGGTGATGTTGCCGGGATTCACACCGAACAACAACGCGATAACGAGGACGATCAGGCCGCCGCCACCACCGAGCATCATGCCGCCGGGACCCAGGCCCCCACCGCCACTGCTCGTACTGACACCATCGGTGTTCAGCTGCATACCGTCGTTGAACGTCATCGTTTTCCACCTTCTGTGGGGCGATGAATCACCAGGTCACGCGACAAACGTCGCAACCGTAGCAGGATATCGGTTTCCGCCGGGTCGTGGCGGCTCTCTAGGATGGGCTGGCACCAGGTCGACCTCCCGGTGCTCCCGCACGTCGAAAGGAATATCGTGCTGCGCACCCACTTGGCTGGTTCGTTGCGAAGCGAGCACGCCGGTCTGTCCGTCACCCTCACCGGTTGGGTGGCCCGCCGGCGAGACCACGGTGGCGTGATCTTCATCGATCTGCGCGATGCGTCGGGTGTGTCGCAGGTGGTGTTCCGCGAGGGCGAGCCGGCCGAACAGGCACACAAGCTGCGCGCCGAATACTGCGTGAAGGTCACCGGTGTGGTCGAGCAGCGTCCCGACGGCAGCGAGAACCCGAACCTGCCGACCGGCGCCATCGAGGTGAACGTCACCGAGCTCGAGGTGCTCAACGAGGCCGCGCCGCTGCCGTTCCAGCTCGACGACGAGCCCGGCGACGAGGTCCGCCTCAAGTACCGCTATCTGGACCTGCGCCGCGAGGGCCCGGCCCGCGCCATCCGGCTGCGCTCGCAGGCCTCCGCCGCCGCCCGCGAGGTCCTGGCCAAGCACGCGTTCATCGAGGTCGAGACCCCGACCATGACCCGGTCCACCCCGGAGGGCGCGCGCGACTTCCTGGTGCCCGCCCGCCTGCAGCCCGGCACCTTCTACGCGCTGCCGCAGAGCCCGCAGCTGTTCAAGCAGCTGCTCATGGTGTCGGGCATCGAGCGGTACTACCAGCTCGCCCGCTGCTACCGCGACGAGGACTTCCGCGCCGATCGTCAGCCCGAGTTCACCCAGCTCGACCTCGAGATGAGCTTCGTGACCCAGGAGGACGTGATCCTGCTGGCCGAGGACATCCTGGTCGCACTGTGGGATCTGATCGGCTACCGGATCCCCACCCCGATCCCGCACATGACCTACGCGGAAGCCATGCGCCGCTTCGGTTCCGACAAGCCCGACCTGCGGTTCGGCATCGAGATCACCGAGTGCACCGAGTTCTTCGCCGAGACCCCGTTCCGGGTGTTCCAGGCGCCCTACGTCGGCGCGGTCGTCATGCCCGGCGGTGCGAGCCAGCCCCGCCGCCAGCTCGACGCGTGGCAGGAATGGGCCAAGCAGCGCGGCGCCAAGGGCCTGGGCTACATCCTGGTGCAGGAGGACGGCACGCTCGGCGGCCCGGTCGCCAAGAACCTGTCCGACGCCGAGCGTGAGGGCCTGGCCAAGCACGTCGGTGCCGAGCCCGGCGACTGCATCTTCTTCGGCGCCGGCGAGGTCAAGTCCAGCCGGGCGCTGCTGGGCGCGGCGCGTGGCGAGATCGCGCGCAAGTGCGACCTGATCGACGAGAACGCCTGGGCGTTCGTCTGGATCGTGGACGCCCCCATGTTCGAGCCCACCGCCGACGCCACCGCCAGTGGCGATGTGGCACTGGGGTATTCGGCGTGGACCGCGGTGCACCACGCCTTCACTTCGCCGAAGCCGGAGTGCGCGGACACCTTCGACACCGACCCGGGTTCGGCGCTGGCCTACGCCTACGACATCGTCTGCAACGGCAACGAGATCGGCGGCGGCAGCATCCGTATCCACCGGCGTGACATCCAGGAGCGGGTGTTCCAGGTCATGGGCATCGGCGAGGCCGAGGCGCAGGAGAAGTTCGGATTCCTGTTGGACGCCTTCGCCTTCGGCGCGCCGCCGCACGGTGGTCTCGCGCTGGGCTGGGACCGCATCACGGCCCTGCTGGCCGGTGTGGACTCCATCCGGGAGGTGATCGCCTTCCCGAAGTCCGGTGGTGGTGTCGACCCGCTGACCGAGGCGCCCGCGCCGATCACCGCGCAGCAGCGCAAGGAAGCCGGCCTCGACGTCGTGCTCGACGAGAACGGCAAGCCGGTCAAGGCCGCCAAGTAGGACAGTGCGAAGGAGGCCGCCCGGATGAGTCACCCGGGCGGCCTCCTTCGTTCGGCGGGTATTACCTGATCAGACCACCCGGCCGCCGGTGAGCAGGCGGTAGGCGAAGGTGACGGCCATGATGGTCACCGGGCCGACCACCAGTAGGCCCAGACCGCACGGGATCATCGCGACGACGGTCATGGCCGCCACGCACAGCACCAGCACCGCCACGGTGCCGAGGTTCCCCAGCACCAGCCGAGCGCTGGACCTGATCGCGGTGAACGGATCCGCGTTGTGGTCGATCACGAAGTGCAGCGAGAACATGCACAGCACGCCGATCACGATCGCCGGCAGCACGAACAAGACGAAACCGACTACGGTGGCGACGAATACGATCAGTGCGGTGATCAGTACGTTGCCGGCGTCGGTGAATCCGAAGAAAGCCTGGAAGTCCGGCGGATTGCCGTCGGTTTCGAACAGCGCGCCGCGAATCATGGCCGCCTGCAGCAACCAGATCACGATCGACACCACCAGGAACAGCAGCAGTAGCGCCGGAACCGACGTCATATTCCCGACATTCACCACCAAAGCGACGGCGAGATATGCGACGAACCCGACCAATGTGATCGCGATCCACGAAAAGGGGTTGGCGCGGAAGCGATTCCAGCCGTAACCGAGTGCCTCGGGGACCGACACCACGCCGTCGGCGGCCGGGACGTACGCCGGCACGTAGCCACTCTGCGGCGGAAGGGGCATCTGCTCGGTGGCCGGGCCGGGCGGGGCGTAACTCTCCTGTGGCGGTGCGAAACTCGAGTACGGCGGGGCGGGGACGTCCCGCGGCGGGACCGGGTTGTCGCCCATCGGTGGGTAGCCCGGCGGGGGAACGGGCGGTACCGGCCCGGCCTGTGGTGGGCCGCTCGGCGCGAAAGTGCCCGGAGTGCCGGGATTTTGCGGTGCGCGCCCACTCGGCGGCGGAACCGCGGCACCGCCGTGCGGTGGCGTCAACGGTGGTGCGGGCTCGAGTGGTTCGGTGCCGTACTGCGGTGCGCCCCGACCGGCCAACAGCGGATATCCGGCGGCTCCGGCCATACCGTGCCTGCTCCCGCCGGTCGACGGCGGCGGGATGGGCGCGGGATCCGGGTTCTCGTGCTGCCCGGGCCGTGCCGCGAAACGCGCGTCGGTATCTTCGGTCGAAGGGCCGCCGGGCGCGGACGGAGGGGTGTCGGTCATCCTGAGGCCTTTCGAAATCACCTGGGTTTCGGTGTGGCGCAGAGCAGTTGACGTTGAGAAAACCGGACCGGCGCAACTGTGTCAAGCACGCCGGCCCGATGTCGGTCGCGCACCGTGGTGGCCGGTATCACTGTCACCCCAGGTGACCGAATTTCGCAGTGTCGGCAAAGACTTCAGACCGGACACGCCGGGCGACGCGCGAAAGGTTGCGGAACTGCTCGCTGAAAGTGACCAGGTGCGAGTACCTTGGGACGCGATGACCGCACTATTGGCCGAACGCGCCGCCGAAGTCGTGTCCGCGGCACAGCAGTTGCTCACAAAGCGAATGGGTGCTGCGGTGAAGCTGAGCGATCCCATCGAGCTCAGCGGAAGTGGACGAACCACGGTTCTCCGTGTGCGTGTCGCGGAAAACGCATTCTCGCTACCGCGGACCCTCATCATCAAACAGATGCGGGGTGCCGCCGCCGATCGCCGTCTCGGAGGCATGGCGCCCGGAGTCGCCAATATCGACTCCGCGTTCCTGCGCGAGGCGGTGTCCTATCAGTTCACCACCGCACTGGGCCGCGACCACAGACCCGGGGCCTACCTGCTGGGCTACAGCCTGCCCGAGCGGCTGCTGATTCTCAGCGACCTGGGCGAGAACACCTCGCTCACCTCCGTCCTGCAGTCCGGCGACGTCGCCGCGGGCCGCAACGCGCTGATGGCGTTCGCGCAGGCGCTGGGCCGCATGCACGCCGCCACGGTGGGGCCGCGAGGCCGACTTCGTCGCGCTGTTGCGCCGGGTCGACGTCGCCCACCGCACCGACGGGATCGCGCAACAGGCGCAGACCGCGATCGGTGAGGTGCCGGGGCTGCTGCGCCGCGAGGTCGGCATCGAGGTGCCGGGGGAGATCGCGGAACGGATCGTCGCCGGCAACAGACTCTTCACCGCCGGCCGGTGCCGGGCGTTCAGCCCGTCCGACCTGTGCCCGGACAATGTCATCCTCAACGGGGAGGGCGCGCGGTTCCTGGACTACGAGTGGGGCGGGTTCCGCGACGCCACGCTCGATATCGCGTACGCGTTGGTGTCCTTCCCGGGATGCCTGTGCGATATCGAGCTGTCTCGCGAGCGGGCCCGGCAGATGGTCGAGGCGTGGCGGTCCGAGGTGGTCGGTGTGTGGCCGGCCCTGGCAGACGACGCGGTGCTGGCCGAGCGGATCCTGGAGGCCCGGCTCATCTGGGTGTGGCTGACCACCTACTGGTTCCTGCCGGCCGACCACACCCGGATCGCGGCCGCGCGTGAGCACGGCCTGTCCATTCCGCGGTCCGCGGCCCTGATCAACCGCTGGGCCGCCCTGGCCGAGGACGCGCGGGTGATCGGTGACGACGCCCTCGGTGACTTCGCCGAAGACGTGGCGGCGACCTTCGAGGAGCACTGGGAAGAGTAATCCGCGCGGTCCGGTGTGCGGCTGTGTCGCGCGGGTGCCGTTCCTGGGACGCTGGTGCCACACTGGGTAGGCCGCGTCCCCGCGGTGGATCGGCCTCAGTCTCGTCTCCCCTCGAAGGAGCTCGTGATGGTCTCAGTTCGCCCCACTCTTCCGCCCCTACCGGTGCTGCACATGATGGGGCGACTTCGAGATTCCCTGGTCGTCGCACAGCGGCGCTCGGTGCCCGCGCCGGTGGCTCTGCTGGAGATCCTGCAGGGCGGCTTCCTGGCCCAAGTGTTGTGTACGGCCGCCGAGCTGGGTGTCGCCGATGTCCTCGCCGAGGGCCCGATGCCGATCGAGACGCTGGCGTCGCGGGTCGACGCCGATCCGGACGCGCTCGCCCGGCTCTTGCGGCCGCTGGTCGCCGAGGGCATCTTCGCCCACACCGGTGACGTCTACCGGATGACCGGCCTGGCCCAGCCGCTGCGGTCCGACGGCCCGGTATCCATGCGGTCGGCGGCCCGGTTCTTCGGCTCATCGAAGCACCGGGAGTGGTGGTCGCGGCTGGCCGAGTCGGTGCGGACCGGTTCGACGATGGCGGATCGGGTGCTCGGCATGCCGTTCTTCGACTTTCTCGCCCGCGACCGGCAGTTCGGCGAGCTGTTCGATTCGTCGATGACGAGCTTCTCCGAGCTGGCCCTCGAGCCGACGTTGACGGCCTACGACTTCAGCCCGTACCGGACCATCGTCGACGTGGCCGGTGGCCGGGGCCGGCTGCTCACCGCGATCCTGCAGCACACGCCCACCGCCGAGGGCATCCTGTTCGACCTGCCCGAAGTGGTCGAGCCGGTACCCGCCGTACTGGCCCGCGACGGGCTGGCCGACCGGTGCCGCGTCGAAGCCGGGTCCTTCTTCGACTCGGTGCCCGCCGGCGCCGACGCCTACATTCTCAAGCACATCGTCCACGACTGGCCGGACGCGGAGGTGGCACGCATCCTGGCCAACATCCGGTCCGCGATGAGCGATACCGCCCGGCTGCTGGTCATCGAGCTGGTGCTGCCCGACGACAACCGCCGCCACTTCGGCAATCTGCTCGACCTGGAGATGCTGCTGGGCACGGGCGGCCGGGAACGCACCGAGCAGGGCTATCGAGACCTGTTCCGCGCCAACGGATTGGAACTGGTGCGGCGCGTGGAGACCACCACGCCGGACAACATCCTGGAGGTACGCCGAATCTGAAGCCGGCCGCCCGAGCCGATCGCAGCCGCGTCCGGCTCGGACCGGGCCCGTCCGCACCGACATGTCGGGGGTGGTCGGTACCGTCGGGCACGTGGGAGAAGTAGGCGAGGGTGCCGGGGTGCGTCGTGACTGACGGCCTGTTCGAAACACCGGGCGCGCAGACGCCGGTGGGCGGTGGTGAGTTCACCATGGCCGCGGCGGCCGGGCGATCGGCGCCGCTGGCGGTGCGTATGCGGCCGGGCAGCCTCGACGAGGTGCTCGGGCAGGGGCATCTGCTCGGGTCCGGGTCGCCGCTGCGGCGGCTCGTCGAGGGGTCGGGCGCGGCGTCGGTGCTGCTGTACGGGCCGCCCGGTACCGGCAAGACCACGCTCGCCTCGCTGGTGTCGCAGGCGACCGGGCGGCGGTTCGAGGCGCTGTCCGCTCTGACCGCCGGGGTCAAAGAGGTGCGGGCGGTGGTCGACACCGCGCGGCGCCGGCTCGCCAACGGGGAACGGACCGTGCTGTTCATCGACGAGATCCACCGCTTCTCCAAGACCCAGCAGGATGCGCTGCTGGCCGCGGTGGAGAACCGGATCGTGCTGCTCGTCGGCGCCACCACGGAGAATCCGTCGTTCTCGGTCGTGGCACCGCTGCTGTCCCGCTCACTGGTGCTGCAGCTGCGCTCGCTCACCGAGGCCGACGTGCGGGCGGTGCTGCTGCGCGCCGCCGCCGACCCGCGCGGGCTCGCCGGCGAGTACACCGTCACCGACGCCGCCTTGGACCACATCGTGCGGATCGCCGGCGGCGACGCCCGCCGGGCGCTGACCGCGCTGGAGGCGGCGGCCGAATCGTCGCTGGACGGAACCGTCGACGCCGACCTGGTCGCCGCCAGCGTCGACAAGGCGGCCGTCCGCTACGACCGGGCCGGTGACCAGCACTACGACGTGATCAGCGCCTTCATCAAGTCCATGCGCGGCTCGGACGTCGACGCCGCCGTGCACTACCTGGCCCGCATGCTCAGCGCGGGCGAGGACCCACGGTTCATCGCGCGCCGGCTGATGATCCACGCCAGCGAGGACGTCGGCATGGCCGATCCCACCGCACTGCAGACCGCCGTCGCCGCCGCCCAGGTGGTACAGCTGGTGGGTCTGCCGGAGGCACGGCTGGCGCTCACCCAGGCGACCGTCCACATCGCGACCGCGCCCAAGTCCGGTGCGATCGTCGCCGCGATCGACGCCGCACAACGCGATGTGGGGTTCGGGAAGGCCGGCCCGGTCCCACCACACCTGCGCGACGGTCACTATCCCGGCGCCGCCGCGCTCGGCAACGCCCAGGGCTACCGCTATCCGCACGACCACCCCGACGGCGTCCTGGCCCAGCAGTACCCGCCCGACGAACTGGTCGGCGCCGACTACTACCGGCCCACCGACCACGGCTACGAACGGGAGGTCGGCGCGCGGGTCACCAAGCTGCGCCGCATCGTGCGCGGCACACGGTAGGGCGCGGCGGGTGCCGCTCGCCGCCGGGCGGGCGTGGTACACCTGCTGAGGTGAACGTCACGCGGAAACCCCCGGTGCTGGTGATCGACGGCGACCGGTTCGACGACTACGAAGGCTTCACCCGGGAGTTCTCCAGCCTGCTCGACGACCATCGCTGGCACGGCAACCTCGACGCCTTCAGCGACATCCTCAGCGGTGGTTTCGGTACGCCCGAGGAAGGATTCACTCTGCGCTGGGACCACTCCGACCGCTCCCGCCGGGTCCTCGGCCACCGAGCGCAGGCCGACCTGCTGCGCGCGGCGTTGCCACACGTGCATCCTGACAACGCGCGCGGTTTCCGGGCCCGGATCGCGCACGCCGAACACGGGCGCGGGCCCACCCTGTTCGACACCATCACCGAGATCATCCGCGAGCACCGCCCCGGCGGTCCGTTGCCCGGCAATGTGGTGCTGACCTTGGTCTGAGCCGGTCAGGCGACCCGTCGCGAGCGCCGCGGCCGCCGCCCTGGCCGAGCCGGTCCGCGGCGCGGGCCGACCGGGCAACCTCCCCGGTAATGCGATGGCGCCACCCTTGTAGGCTGGATACTTGTGCAGACCCACGAGATTCGACGGCGTTTCCTGGACCATTTCGTCCGTGCCGGCCACACCGAGGTGCCCAGTGCCTCGCTGATCCTGGCCGACCCCAACCTGCTGTTCGTCAACGCAGGCATGGTTCCGTTCGTGCCGTACTTCCTGGGTCAGCAGACTCCGCCGTTCGCGACCGCGACCAGCGTGCAGAAGTGCGTGCGCACCCTCGACATCGAGAACGTCGGCATCACCACCCGGCACAACACCTTCTTCCAGATGGCCGGCAACTTCAGCTTCGGCAACTACTTCAAGAAGGGCGCCATCGAGCTGGCCTGGTCGCTGCTGACCTCGTCGGTGGAGGACGGCGGCTACGGCTTCGACCCCGAGCGGCTGTGGGTCACGGTGTACCTCGACGACGACGAGGCCCGGCAGATGTGGCTGGACATGGGCGTGCCCGCCGAGCGCATCCAGCGCCGCGGCATGGCCGACAACTACTGGTCCATGGGTATCCCGGGACCGTGCGGCCCGTGCTCGGAGATCTACTTCGACCGCGGCCCGGAGTACGGCGCCGAGGGCGGCCCGGAGGCCGACGAGGACCGCTACCTCGAGATCTGGAACCTCGTGTTCATGCAGAACGAGCGCGGTGAGGGCCGGGGCAAGGACAACTTCGAGATCCTGGGCCCGCTGCCGAAGCAGAACATCGACACCGGCATGGGTGTCGAGCGCGTCGCGTTCCTGCTGCAGGGCGTCGACAACGTCTACGAGACCGACCTGCTGCGCCCGATCATCACCAAGGCCGAGGAGCTGACCGGCAAGTCGTACGGCATCGAGCACGCCGACGACGTCCGCTTCCGGGTCATCGCCGACCACGCCCGCAGCGCGGCCATGCTCATCGCCGACGGCGTGAACCCGGGCAACGACGGTCGCGGCTACGTGCTGCGCCGGCTGCTGCGCCGGATCGTGCGCTCGGCCCGCTTGCTCGGCGCCGACCAGCCGGTGATGGCGGCCTTCATGAAGGTCGTCAGCGAGCTCATGTCGCCGTCCTACCCCGAGCTGGGCACCGACTTCACCCGGATCGAGACGGTCGCGGTCGGCGAGGAGACCGCCTTCCTCAAGACCCTCGCGACCGGCACCAAGCTGTTCGACGACGCGGTCGCCGAGGTCAAGACCGCCGGTGGCGCACGGATCGGCGGCGCCGAGGCGTTCACCCTGCACGACACCTACGGGTTCCCGATCGACCTGACCCTGGAGATGGCCGCCGAGGCCGGTCTGCAGGTCGACGAGGACGGCTTCCGCTCGCTCATGGCCGAGCAGCGCCGCCGCGCCAAGGAGGACGCGCAGGCCCGCAAGCACGCGCACGCCGACCTGACGATCTACAAGGAGTTCGTCGACCGGGGCCCCACCGAGTTCACCGGGTTCGACGAGCTGACCTCCGAGGCGACGGTGCTCGCCCTGATCGCCGACGGGGTGCGAGTTCCGGTGGCGCAGGCCGGAACTCAGGTCGAGGTGATCCTGGACCGCAGCCCGCTCTACGCCGAGGCCGGTGGCCAGATCGCCGACCGCGGCACCATCACCGCCGACGGCCTCAAGGTGCGCGTCGACGATGTGCAGAAGATCGCCAAGTCGCTGTGGGTGCACAAGACCACCGTCGAGCAGGGGCAGCTCACCGAGGGCGATGTCGTTGTGGCGCAGGCGGACCCGGCCTGGCGGCGCGGCGCGACCCAGGGCCACTCGGGTACCCACATGGTGCACGCCGCGCTGCGGCAGGTGCTGGGCCCGAACGCGGTGCAGGCCGGTTCGCTGAACAAGCCCGGTTACCTGCGCTTCGACTTCAACTGGCAGGGCGCGCTCAGCGAGCAGCAGAAAGCCGATATCGAGGCGCTGTCCAACGACGCTGTCGGCGCCGACTATCCGGTGAACACGTTCGTCACCGATCTGCCCAAGGCCAAGGCGATGGGCGCGATGGCGCTGTTCGGTGAGAACTACGGCGACGAGGTCCGGGTCGTGGAGATCGGCGGCCCGTTCTCGATGGAGCTGTGCGGTGGTACCCACGTGCAGCACTCGTCGCAGATCGGCCCGATCACGCTGCTGGGCGAGTCGTCGGTCGGTTCCGGTGTGCGGCGCGTCGAGGCCTTCGTCGGCCTGGATTCCTACCGTTACCTGGCCAAGGAGCGGGCTCTGCTGGCCGGTGTGGCGTCCTCGCTGAAGGTGCCCTCGGACGAGGTGCCCGGCCGGGTCGAGCAGCTGGTGGAGCGGCTGAAGGTGGCCGAGAAGGAACTCGAGCGCACCAAGGTCGCGGCGGTGCTGGCCCAGGGCGCGAAGTTCGTCGACGACGCCGAGCGGATCGGGTCGGTGCTGCTGGTCGCGGCGGCCGCCCCCGAGGGGGTCGGCGCGGGCGATCTGCGCACGCTGGCCACAGACGTCAAGGGCCGCTTCGGTTCCGAGCCCGCAATCGTCGTCCTGCTGGGTAACGCCGACGGTAAAGTGCCGTTCGTGGTCACCGTCAACAAGGCAGCGCAGGATCTGGGGATCAAGGCCGGTGATCTGGTCGCGAGCTTCGGTCCCAGCATCGCCGGGCGTGGCGGCGGTAAGCCGGAGATGGCGCAGGGTTCCGGTTCGGATCCGTCGGGTATCGCCGCGGGTCTGACCGCGGTGCGGGCACGGGTGGTCGAGCTCGCCGGCTGATGGATACGTCCGATTCGGCCGAGCACGGCCGGGCTCGTCCCGTGGCCGAACGCCCGGATCCCGGAACCGATCCCGGCCGTGGCCGGCGCATCGGTATCGATGTGGGAACGGTGCGTATCGGGGTCGCCTCGAGTGATCCCGACGGCATACTCGCGACTCCGGTCGAGACTGTCGTGCGGGCGAAAGGCGGCGCCAAGAACGCTCCCGCGGCCGACATCAACCGGGTAGCCGAAATTGTGCGGGAGTATGAGGCCGTCGAGGTGATCGTCGGCCTTCCCCGCACGTTACGCGGCGAGAGTGGGTCTTCGGTCCGCCTCGCCGCCGACTTTGCTCATCGTTTGCGGAGGGTGATCGGGGAAATTCCTGTCCGGTTTTCCGACGAACGTTTGACTACGGTGTCTGCTGCGCGGGCCCTGCGGGACAGCGGTGTTCGCGCGCGTGGACAGCGGCAGATGATCGACCAGGCGGCCGCTGTCGCGATTCTGCAGGGCTGGCTGGACGAACGGAGCGCGGTGTTGAAGGCGGCGGAACCGGCAGCGGGGGATCCCGATGAGTGACCGTCGCATGCGTACCGGCCGGCCGGAGCACACCGGTCGCCGCCACCGCTACGCCGACGAGCCGGCCGAGCCCGAAAGCTGGGACTACGACGAGCCGGAGTGGGACGAGGACGACGACTGGTCCCCGCCACCCACCACCGGCCGGCGGCACCGCGCCGAACCCGACGACTGGGACGACGAGCCACCGGCCCACACCGGCTCCCGGCACGCCGCGGCCACATCGCCGGACGAGTGGGACACCAACGTGCTCCCCGTCTATGTCGACGACGACCAGCCCCCGGTCGGCTTTCGTGCCCACGTGGATCCGCCGGCGGCCGAGGAACTCACCGATCCGCACCTGGGACCGGTCTATCGGGATCCCGAACCCGAACCGCAGCCGCGCTCTCGCGCCGGCGACGACCAGCGGTCCGCGCCGCGCCGGGTCGGCCGGTCCGTGCCGGCCGCCGAGCGGGGCGGTAAGGGCCGACCGGGCGGCAAGTCCCGCCGCTCGCGCGCCGCGTCCCGCAAGGCCGCCGAGCGCCGGCGGCGCCGCCGCACCATGTGGTTGTCTGGCACGGTGCTGGCGGTGTTGTTCGTGGTGGCCGCCGGTTACGCGGGCTGGAAGCTGATCGCCAAACTGAATGGCCCGGAGGACTTCTCGGGTCCGACCGGCCCGCTCGTAGTGGTCCAGGTGCACAGCGGCGATACCGCGTCCGAGATCGCGAAGACCGCGGTGGACAAGGGCGTGGTGGCCAGTACCGGCGCGTTCTATCAAGCGGCGGCACGTAATTCGCAGTTCCAGAAGGTGCAGCCCGGCTACTACGCGCTGCCGACGCACAGCCGCGGCGAGGACGCGGTGACGGCGATGGTCGGCAAGGACGCGCGGGTCGGCAATGTGGTGATCTCCGACGGCCGTCGGCTGCACGACTCCAACGACGTCAATACCGGTGCCCGCAACGAGGGCATCTACCGCAAGATCGCCGACGCCAGCTGTCTGGGTACCGGCGCGGACCGGAAGTGTGTCACCTACGAGCAACTCGATCAGGCCGGTGCGAGTACCGATCTCGCGGCGCTCGGCGTGCCGGCGTGGGCGTCGGACTCGGTGCGCGGCGACCCGGATCGCACCCGGCAGCTCGAAGGCCTGATCGGCGCGGGCACGTGGGATTTCGATCCGTCCGCGACTCCGACCCAGATCTTGAACCAGCTGGTCACCGAGAGCGTGCAGTCCTACGAGGCCTCGGGCCTGCTGCAATCGGGTAATGCCAACGGCCTCAACCCGTATCAGACGTTGATCGGGGCCTCGCTGGTCGAGCGGGAAGCATTGCCGCAGGACATGACGAAGGTCGCGCGGGTGATCGTGAACCGGCTCGCCGCGCAGCAGCCGCTGCAGTTCGACTCGACCGTGAACTACACCCTCGACACGACCGAGGTCGCCACCACCGACTCCGACCGCGCGCACAAGACGCCGTGGAACACCTACGCGATGAGCGGTCTGCCGCTGACACCGATCTCGTCGCCGTCCGCGGCCGCGTTGAAGGCCATGGAGAGTCCGGCGCCCGGCCCGTGGCTGTACTTCGTCACGGTCGACAAACAGGGTGACACCAAGTTCACCGACAGTTACAGCGAGCACCTGCACAATATTTCGCTCGCCCAGCAGAACGGAGTGCTCGACAGTGGACGCTGAGCCGGTGTCGGGGATCCGTCGTGCGGCGGTGCTGGGTTTCCCGATCGCGCATTCCCGTTCGCCCCAGCTGCATCTGGCCGCGTACCGGGCGCTGGGGCTGGACTGGACCTATGAGCGCATCGAGTGCACGGGTGAGCAGTTGCCCGGGCTGGTCGACGGTCTCGGGCCGGAGTGGGTCGGACTGTCGGTGACCATGCCCGGCAAGGTCGCGGCATTGAACTACGCCACCGAACGGACCGATCGGGCCGAGCTGGTGGGTTCGGCGAACACGCTGGTGCGCACCGAGCGCGGCTGGCGGGCGGACTGCACCGACGTCGACGGGGTGCGGGGCGCGCTGCAGGGCGGCGGGGTGGCGGAGATCGAACGCGCGGTGGTGCTGGGCGCGGGCGGTACGGCCCGGCCGGCGCTGCTCGCGCTGGCGGAGCTGGGCGCGCACACGGTGACGATCGTGGCACGCGACCGCGGCCGGGCCGCCGACACGCTGGAACTGGCGCAGCTGCTGGGCCTGTCGGCCGAGGTGATCGGATTCGACCCGGACGCACTGGCTTTCGTGTGCTCGCAGGTGGACGTGGCGGTCAGTACGGTTCCGGCGGCCGGTGCCGCGCCGGTGGCCGAGGCGGTCGCCGCGGCGCCTGTCGTCCTGGACGCGATCTACGACCCCTGGCCGACGCCGCTGGCCGCGGCCGTGACCCGGGCCGGGCACACGGTGGTGAGCGGGCTGGAGATGCTGCTGAACCAGGCCTACGGCCAGGTCGAACAGTTCACCGGTAAGCCGGCGCCGCGTGCCGAGATGGCCGCGGCGGCGCGGGAGCCGGTGGCCTGATCCGGCGGCCCGGACCGGCCGAGCTCGGGCATTGTTCTGGATTCGGGCGCCCGGCGAGTTAGTGTGGACCGTATGAACGCTTGGTTGGTTCGAGGGGCAGGGTTGGGTGCCTTGACGGTGGCACTACGGGTCGTGCTCGGTTTCGGCATGATTCATTACCCGACTCACGGCTCGCTGATGCGGGTCTCGTGCCTGATCGTGCTGGTCGGGGCGGTCGTGGCCTGGGGTGTGTTGGACGGTCTGGCGGATCGCCGCCGGCAGCCCGACCCGGACCGGCCGGGTACCGACCTGCTGATGCGCTGGCTGCGCGCGGCCGTGGTCGGTGGTTTGGGCTCGGGTCTGGTCGCGTGGCTGCTCGGTTTCATCCCGGCGCTGAGCCTGGGTGGCAACCCGCTGCTGTTCGAGCTCACCGCGGGTGCCTCGTTCATCGTTCTGTTGATCTTCATCCCGGGCATGATCGGCACCGCGGTCGGGCACAAGCTGGCCGATCGGGGCCATCGGGGCGCCGTCGCGGCCTGACCGTTCCGGTTCGACCCGTGTCGCAGTGTGCGGCGCGGGTCTTTTCTCTTTTCAGCCCCGATCGGATTCGATCTCGTCGGCCCACGCGTTCAGGCCGGCCAGGAATCCGTCGCGTTCGGCGGGGGTCAGGCGGGCCACGGCCCGCATCAGCACGTCGGTGCGGCGGTCGAGGAACAGGCCGAATTCGTGGTGGCGTTCGGGGGGAACGCTGAGCAGGGTGCGCCGGTGGTCGGCGGGGTCGTTGTCGCGGCGGAGCCAGCCGGCTCGGGTGAGTTCGCCGCTGAGCTGGCTGGTGTTGGTGAGGCTCAGGCTCAGTTGCCGGGCGAGTTCGCCGACGCCGACCGGCCCGGAACTCCACACGTAGGCCAGGACCGCGCCGTGGCGGGGGCCCAGGCCGGCGGCCTCGAATGCTTCCCGCATTCCCGCGGGCATGTCCTGGCGCGCGCCGCGCAGGAACGCGGAGATCAACGGGATCACCACGGTCAGCCGGTCCCGGAGTTCGGTGTCGACCGCTCGTTCCACTGTGCCTCCCGACGGCTCTCGGTCTCTTGACAGGCACCAGCATACAAGTTCAAACTTCTGAACTATTCAGAAATTTGAACTATTGAGGAGGTGCCCCGTGACCGCTCGGACCTGGCGGAGCCTGTTGCGTGCCGCGACGACCCTGGTCACGCTCGACCTGTTCGCGCAGGCGATGTTCGCCGGCCGGTTCATGGCCGGCAGCTACGACGCCCTCGACGCGCATCGAGTGAACGCGATGCTCGCCGCAGCCGGAATGCTGCTCGCGGCAGTGTGTTTCGCGGCGGCGCGGCGCTACGCGGGTGTACCGGCCTGGTGGGTCGTGGTGGCGGCGCTGCTGGCGGTGGCCGCCGGTGCGCAGATCGCGCTGGGCTTCCGGATGGCGCTGGCCGCGCACATCCCGCTGGGTGTCGCGCTGGTGGCGGGGCAGCTGGCCTTGACCGTCCAGGTGTGGCGCGCCGCCGCGAACCCGATCGCGATGGTGGCCCGGTGAATTCGACGCGCGTGAGCCGACGGACCCTGCTGCGGGCGGCCGCGGCGCTCGGGGTCGCGGGCGCGGCCGGTGCCTGGCAGCTGTCGGCCGACTCGCCCGCGAACCGCTTGCATCTGACCAGCGCGGCCCGGCTGCCGGAACCGTTCACGGTCCCGCTGCCCCTACCGCCGGTGCTGGCGCCGGTATCGCGCGACGCGACAACCGACTACTACCGGATCACCGCACGTCCAGCCGACGTGACTGTGCTGCCCGGGTATTCGACGCGGATCTGGGGCTACAACGGGGTGTTCCCCGGGCCCACGGTGGTATCGGATCGATCCCGGCGGACGGTCGTCACGCACCGCAACGAGCTGCCGGTGCCGATGGTGGTGCACCTGCACGGCGGCCACGTCCCCGAGGACTCGGACGGTTATCCGACGGATCTGCTGTACCCGGTGGGCGATTCGGGTCAGATGATCGGCATGCCGGGCATGGCGGCACACTCGGATCCGCTGGCGCACACCGCGATCGGCGAGCGGGACTACAGCTATCCGGCCGGGCAGCCGGCCGCCACGCTCTGGTATCACGACCACCGGATGGACTACACCGGCCCGGCGGTGTGGCGCGGACTGGCCGGATTCCATCTCGTCACCGACGAACACGAATCTCGCCTGGGACTGCCGACGGGGGACCGGGATCTCCCATTGCTGCTCGCCGACCGGGCATTCGACGCGCAGGGCGCGTTCAGCTACCCGGCTCCGGAACCCATGCGCTCACCACAGCCCGGCGCCACGGGCCGATTCGAGCGCGGCGTGCTCGGAGACGTCGTGCTGGTGAACGGGGCGCCCTGGCCGCTGCACCGGGTAGCGACCGCCCGCTACCGGTTGCGGCTGCTGAACGGATCCAATGCCCGGGTCTACCGGTTGCGCTTCGACCGGGCCGGTGGTGCGGTGCCGCTCGTGCAGATCGGCTCTGACGGTGGATTACTCACCGGCCCAGAGGAATTGGCGGAACTCACGATAGCGCCCGGCGAGCGCTACGACGTGGTCGTCGACTTCTCCGGGTGTGCGGTCGGGGACCGGATCACCGTCCACAACGATCTCGGTGCCGGAACCACCACGCGCGTCATGTGTTTCGAGGTCACCGACCGGGTGACGGACACCTCGACCGTTCCCGACCGGCTCGCCGCGGTGGAGACGCTGGACCGGTCGGCGGCGGTCACCACCCGCCGGTTCGCTTTCCGCCGCGGCACCGACGGCGCCGCGTCGGGCTGGCTTATCAACGGCCGCGCCTACGATCCGGGTACGCCGATCGCCCGGCCCGCCCTCGGTCAGGTGGAGATCTGGCAGTTGTGGACCGACCTCGACCATCCGATCCACCTGCACCTCAACCAGTTCCAGGTGCTGTCCCGCAACGGCGGCGCACCCGCCCGCACCGACCGCGGCTGGAAGGACACGCTGTATCTGACCGCGACCGGCACCGCCGAGATCGCTGTCCGGTTCACCGATTACGCCGGCCGGTTCGTCTTGCACTGCCACAACCTCGAGCACGAGGATATGGCCATGATGGCCACCTTCACTACGCTGGCCGGATAGGTCGACTGTGTCGTTGTTCGGCCATCCGGATGCGCGGAGGCCCGGATCGCGAGACCATCACTGGGCTCGGTGCTAGGCAACAGAAGGAAATCCGCACATGATCGACTCCGACCGGCTGTCCACGCTCCTGCACGAGCATCCGGCGGTGGGCGCGGGTATCGCCGGTCTGTTCGTGATGGGAGCGGTGGTCGCGATCGGTTCCCTGGTGCGAGCCGGCCGCCGGCACGGCATCACCGCCGAACGTGCGGGCACGTTGCTGTCGGCGGCCCTGGCGACCGGGGTCAGCGCGCAGGGTATGTGGGTGTTCTTCGGCCGCTCACTGCATCTGACGCTGTCGCTGCGGATCATGTTCTTCGCCTTCCTGGAGATCATGGTGCTCACCTCCGCACTGCGGGCCCGGGCCGCCCAGCAGGACGGCGGCAGCGCGGGCGCCGACGGCATCGCGATGTGGGTGCTCACCTGTCTGTCGGCGGTGCTGGCCGCCACCGACGCCGACGATATCGGCACCGTCGCGATCCGACTCACCGCGCCGCTGGTGGCCGCCTGGGGCTGGGAACGCAGCATGGCGCTGGAGCGCCGCCGCAGCGGCAAGCGCGACGGCGTCCACTGGCGGATCACGCCCGAGCGCATCCTGATCCGCTTGGGACTGGCCGATCCGACCGACCGCACCGCGAGCCAGGTGGCGACCGCCCGCCGCCTGGTCGATGTGGCGCTGGCCGCCGACCACGCCCGCACCCTGCGCGCGACCGGTGTCGGCGGCCGGCGGATGGAAGGCGCGGTCCGCAAGCTCCGCAAGTCCATGCGCCGTGCCGTCGAGGACGGCGGCCTGGTGGACAACGAGCGCGCGCCCCGCGAGGTGCTGCTCGACAATCTGCGCGTCCTGTCCGGCGCCACAGCACTTCTCGACCTCGAACTCGCCGACCCGTGGATCGCGGAACCCGCGGCGCGACCCGGAGTCGCCCCGGACCGGACACCGATCTCCACTGCCGCCCGCCCGGACATGTTGCTGGGCAACGGTTCCGTGCCGGTGCGTGATGATGTGGTGCCGCGCGCCGCGCACGGAGTCCGGCCGAACGGGGTGTGGGGGAACGGTTTACAGCTCCCCGACGGCAGTGCCGCAGCAGTGCCATCCGGAAACCCGGCAGCCATGTGGGGCAACGGATTCGCTGGGAGCGACCCACGAGTCCCTATCCCCGGGGTCGCGCATGACGGTGATCCGGATCCGAACCAGGTGCAAGGCAACGGTTCCGGGGCGGGCGGCGCTGCGGCCGCCGATCCGGTCACCGACCGAACGGGCGACCTGGGCTTCGGGCCGGGTGCCCAGGCCGAGCCCACCGCGAACCGGGTGCAGGGCAACGGCTTCGGGCCGGGTGCCCAAGCCGAGCCGATCGCGAACCGGTTGCAGGGCAACGGCTTCGGGCCGGGTGCCCAGGCCGAGCCGGTCGCGAACCGAGTGCAGGGCAACGCCTTGGGGCCGGGTGCCCCGGTCGCGAACCGGGTGCAGGGCAACGGCTTCGGCCCTGGTGCAACTTCGCGCGCGGACGGCACCGGGAACCGTGTTCAGGACGCCGGCTTGGAGCCGGGTGCTGCTCCAAGCGGCGAGGCCGACCCGGACGCGAGCCGAGCGCAGGGACGAGGCACCGCCCCAGCCGAAAACGCTCCCCTCGATCCGGTGGGACAGTCCGCTTCCGAGCCGGAGGCCGGACCGGATGAGACCTCGCAGCCACGGACCGGTGCCCGCCGCAGGACGGGACGCCCTCCGGCCGACTCCGCGCCGGCCCGCGTGCGGCCGAACCCGCTGCCGGACGACGAATCTCGTGGCAACGGTCCGATGTCGGCCGGCCAGCAGAAGGTCCGCCGTGACCCGGCGGTCCGCGCTCGCGTCCGCGAACTCCGCGCCGCCGACAAACCCACCGCGGAGATAGCCGCCGAACTCGGCGTCAGCACCCGGACCGTCGGCCGCATACTGGCCGACATGGAGGCCGCCGCCGCCCAGAGCGCGGGCCCCTGGCCCCCGGCCCCGAAGCCGGTGCCGCCCGCCCCGAAGCCGGTCCCGCCCAGCCCACCGGTGCTGAACCCCGCAGACGACGTGAACCCCGCCCGCGCCCTGATCTCCTCCTGGGACACCGGCTTTCACGCCATCAACGCCACCGCCATCGCGAATGCCAACGCGAAACACAACGCCAACAATGGAAGCCAGGACATCTAGTTCATTCTTGACGCGAATTGTCTTGCGTAAGTGTGAAACTAGCTCGATCCTGCAGTAGAGTGGCTGCTACTTCCTTCCGAGGGGCGATGGACACGGTCCAGGCATCGCGCCCAGGGAGGAGGTGGTGGGGATTCGAGATAGTTTGACCCGCAGCGCATGCGATCCAGTGGCTCGATTGGATGCGAAGTGCGGTACCGCGACGGTTGCGGCGAGTTTGTTGCAGACCTGCAGCCCGTCGGAAGAGGCGCACCAGTTGGTGGGATGGCGAAGCATCGACGACCGAAGGGTAACGCCCCGGTCGACTACGGCATCGTGTTTGCAGCAAGTGCCGTAATCGCCGGGGTGCTTATTCTGGTCCGCTGGATGTGGAGCAGATAGGAACCCCGCAGGTAGGACGTCGTTCGCAGCGGCGTCCTACCGCCCACCATCACCGAAGTGATGGGGTCACTGTACGCCGAGGCACCTCGATCTGCGGCAATGTGTGGCCCGACCGGGCGAGATCGGCGGGATCTGCCCGGTTCGGGTGGCGTCGGAGCCCTACAGCAGGATTGCCCCGCCGGACGGGCTCGCGTCGCGCGCGATGGTGGCGTAGGTGGCGGCCAGCAGGGACGGGTCGGGGGCCTCCAGGCGGCCGGGCTTGGCCAGGCCGTCGAGGACCACGAAGCGGAGCATGCCCGCGCGAGTCTTCTTGTCGCCCTGCATGGAATCCATCAGCTGCGGGAGCGCGTCGGCGTCGTAGGTGGTGGGCAGGCCGACGCTCTCCAGGATCGTGCGGTGCCGGTCGGCGGTCGCGTCGTCGAGGCGGCCGGCGAGGCGGCCGAGTTCGGCGGCGAACACCAGGCCCACCGAGACCGCGGCGCCGTGGCGCCAGCGGTAGCGCTCGCGGCGCTCGATGGCGTGGCCGAGAGTGTGCCCGTAGTTGAGGATTTCGCGCAGGCTCGATTCCTTGAGGTCGGCGGCCACCACGTCGGCCTTGACCTGGATGGCCCGGCGGACCAGCTCGGGCAGCACGTCGCCGGTGGGGTCGAGCGCGGCCTGCGGGTCGGCTTCGACCAGGTCGAGGATCACCGGGTCGGCGATGAAACCGGCCTTGATGATCTCGGCCATGCCGGCCACGATCTCGTTGTGCGGCACCGTTTCCAGGGTCGCGAGGTCGACCAGGACGGCGGCCGGTTCGTGGAAGCAGCCCACCAGGTTCTTGCCGGCCTCGGTGTTGATGCCCGTCTTGCCGCCGACCGCGGCGTCCACCATCGCCAGCAGCGTGGTGGGCACGTGGACGACGGTCACGCCGCGCATCCAGGTGGCGGCCACGAAACCGGCCAGATCGGTGGCGGCGCCGCCACCGAGGCTGATCACCACATCCTGGCGGGTGAGGCCGATCCGGCCCAGCACCTCCCAGCAGAAGCCGGCGACGGCCAGGTCCTTCCCGGCCTCGGCGTCCGGGATCTCGATCCGGTGGGCGTCGATCCCCTTGTCCGCCAGCGCCTTCCGGACCACCTCGGCGGTCTCGGTGAGCGGCGGCTGGTGGAAGATCGCGACGGTCCGCACGCCGTTGCGAGCGGTGACCTGATCGACCAGGTCACCCAGCAGCCCGCGGCCGATGATGACCGGGTACGGGTCGGCGGTGCGGACCTCGATGCGGGTCGGCTCAGTCATTGGTGCGGGTCTCCGATTCTCGTGGTGCGGATACGGTTCGGGTGCGGGCCCGGCGGGAACGGGCACGGCGCGACCGGCCGGGTGTCGCGGCAGCGGCGGACCCGACAGCCGGGGAGCTCGCCCGGTATTCGGCGCGGGACGCGTCGTCACCGATTGCGGCCGTTCGGGTCTCGATATGCGATCCGGCGCCGGTGGGTTCGCCGACCGCTGTGCGGACGTCGCCGCCGGAAGCTGCCGCACTACGCGCGCCCGGCGCACCCGCCGGGCGGATCGTGCCGCCGCTGCCCGCGGCCGTACCCGTTCCGGCGCGGGATCCGGCGAGCTCGCCACCCACCGGCCGGGCGTCGCCACCCGAGACTGCCGCACCCGTCGCGCCTTTTGTGTCGAAACCGACTGTGACCGTTGGGTTGTCGGCGCGCGATCCGCCACTGGAAGGGATCTCGCCCCCCGACGTCGCCGCACTGTGTGCCGTCGGCGCGCCGGCCGGGCGGGACGCGCTGCGCCGTCGAGATCGGTTGCCGGACACCGTGATCCGATCGCCTGCCGCGCTGCTCGCCGCGGCAGGGGCGGCGACCGTTGTGCCGCCGGTGGCTACGGTCGCGCCCCCGCGGTCTCCGCCGGTTGCGCTACCCGTCGCTGTGCCTCGGCCTCCGCCGGTGGTGCTGTCCGTCGCCGCACCTTGGCCTCCGCCCGAAGCCGCACCGCGGTCCGCGTCGGCGGTAATGCCTTTCCCCGCAACGCGATCACCACCACGGCCGCGCCCACCGCGAGACCGGCGCGACCGCGTACCGGCGGCACGCTCGGGCCGCACCGCGACCGTGTCGCCCCGCGCCTCGCTCGCCGATTCCGTTCCCTCCGGAGTGCCGGCCACCGGCGGGACAGCGGCGGAGCGATTGCGTCCACCACGCCGAGCTCGCCGCCGCCGCGACGGCGCAACGCTTTCGGCGGCCGTATCCCCGGTCTCCGGCGCCTTCGGCGTACCGGCAGCGGCCTCGCCGCGACCGCGCCGGCGGCGGGAGGGCCGCCGCCCGGACGACCCGGTGCTGGGCGTGCTCGCGGGCTCTGGTTGCGGCTCGATGCCGAGTTTGGTGAGGATGCTGCGGACCACCCGCCCGGGGCTGCGGCCGTCGGTCCGGACCCGGACCGAGGCGACCTCCCGATACAGCGGCCGCCGGATCCGCATCAGCTCCTTGTACTTGGCGTCGGGATCGCCGACCGCCAGCAGGGGCCGGTTGGTGCTGTTCCCGGTGCGCCGAAGTCCCTCAGCCACACTGATTTCCAGATACACCACGGTGCGCCCGCGCAGCAGTTCCCGGGTGCTCGCCGACAGCACCGCGCCACCGCCGAGCGACACCACGCCCGGGTGGGTCTGCACGGCGTGCTTGACGATCCGCTCCTCGATGCGACGGAACTCCGGTTCCCCGTCGGTGGCGAAGATCTCGGGAATGGTGCGTCCGGTATCGGCTTCGATGCCGGCATCGGTGTCGAACAGTTCGACCCCCAGCTCCTTGGCGAGCTTGCGGCCGATCGTGGACTTGCCGGCACCGGGCGGTCCGACGAGTACCACAGCCGGCCGCCGGGGGTCGGTCATGACGATCACAGCCGCCGGACGCGGGTCGCCCGCGACGGTTCGGGCCGCGACATCACGACTCCCGCGGCAGGTGCGGGCGCGCGGCGATCCGCTTCAGGTATCCGGCGAGGTTGTCGGTGGTCTCGGCGAGGGAGTCGCCGCCGAACTTCTCTAGCGCGGCCTGCGCCACCACGAGCGCCACCATGGACTCGGCGACGACACCGGCCGCCGGGACCGCGCACACATCCGAACGCTGGTGGATGGCAACGGCTTCCGCGCCGGTGGCCATGTCGACGGTGGCCAGCGCGCGCGGCACGGTGGAGATCGGCTTCATGGCGGCCCGGACCCGCAGCGCCTCGCCGTTGGTCATGCCGCCCTCGAGCCCGCCGGCCCGGTTCGTGGAGCGCAGCACACCGTCGGGCCCCGGGCGCATCTCGTCGTGGGCCTGGCTGCCGCGGCGGCGCGCGGTCTCGAAACCGTCGCCGACCTCGACGCCCTTGATCGCCTGGATGCCCATCAGGGCCGCGGCCAGTCGCGAGTCGAGCCGCTGCTCACCGCTGACGAACGAGCCCAGGCCGACGGGCAGACCGGTGACCACGACCTCGACCACACCGCCGAGGGTGTCGCCGTCGCGCTTGGCGGCCTCGATCTCCGCGATCATGGCGGCCTCGGCGTCCTTGTCGAACGCGCGCACCGGGGATTCGTCGATGGCGGCCAGATCGCCGGCGCCCGGGACCAGCCCGGTGGTGTCGGCGGCGGTGCCGATCGACACCACGTGCGACACCACCTCGGCGCCCAGCGCCTGGCGCAGGAACTGCCGGGCGATCGTGCCGGCGGCGACCCGGGCCGCGGTCTCGCGCGCGCTGGCGCGCTCCAGGACCGGGCGGGCGTCGTCGAAGTTGTACTTGAGCATGCCGGAGTAGTCGGCGTGGCCCGGCCGGGGCCGGGTGAGCGGCGCGTTGCGGGCCATATCGGCGAGGTCGGCCGGGTCGACCGGGTCGGGGGACATGACCTGGGTCCACTTCGGCCACTCCGAGTTCGCGATCTCGATCGCGATCGGGCCGCCGAGGGTGCGGCCGTGGCGCACGCCGCCGATCAGCGTGACCTTGTCGGCCTCGAACTTCATTCGGGCACCGCGGCCGTAGCCCAGGCGGCGGCGCGCGAGCTGGGCAGCGATGTCGGCGGAGGTCACCTCGACCCCGGCGACCATGCCCTCGAGGAGGGCCACGAGGGCGGGACCGTGAGACTCACCTGCAGTAATCCAGCGCAACACGATCACCATCTTTCCACGTCAGCACCCTGGAGCGGACATCCGGTCCGGCGCGCGCCCGTGGACGCGATCCGGAGGTGGCGGCCGTCTCACCCGCTCAGAGCCAGGGCCAGCAGCGTCGCCCCGCACATGGCCGGACCGTGGGGGACCGGTTGCCCGCGCGGCGCGCCCCGCGTGAGCAACGCCGTCGCGGCCAGGGCGGTCAGTATCGGCGCGGCGATCGCCGCGGCCAGCCAGGCCCGCGCACCGCCGAGAGCGGCCGCGGCGCCGAGCCCGACCGCGAGTTTGACGTCACCGGCGCCGCACGCGCTCGGCGCCCCGAGGTGGATCAGCAGGTACGGGCCGGCCAGCAGCAACGCCCCGGCGAGCGCCGGCGCGAGGCGGCCGCCACCCGCCGCGTACCCGAGTGTCCCGGCGGCGCCGGGCAGGGTGAGCAGGTCGGGCAGCCGGCGGGTGCGCGCATCGATCACGGTCAAGGGCACACACCAGGCGAGCAGGACCGCGAATGGTGTCGTCATGGTCTCAGCGTGCGCCGCGATCGGCGGCCCGCGGTGCCCGTCGCGTGATCTGGGGATGAAATCCCGCGTTGTGAACACCGTCTGTTCCATGGCTGGTCGCGTAGCGTTGGTCACATGCCTGCACACGCCGCGCCGCGACCCGACCATGCCTCCCGCCGGGCCGCTCTGCGGGCCCTGCTGGTCGAAGCCGGAGTCGACGCGCTGTTGGTGACCGACCTGGTCAATATCCGCTACCTCACCGGTTTCACCGGATCGAACGCGGCGCTCGTGGTCGACGCCTGGGACGGCGCCGAGGACCGCACCCTGCTGTGCACCGACGGCCGCTACATCACCCAGGTGCAGTTGCAGGTCCCCGACCTGCGGGCCGAGATCGCCCGCGCCAGCGCGCCGCGGCTGGTGGAACTGGCGGGGGAGTGGAAGATGGGCCGGCTCGGCTTCGAGAGTCACGTCGTCACCGTGGCCCAGCACCAGGGGTTCGAAGGTCAGGCCACCGGACTGGAACTCGCGCCCGTCTCGGGGCTGGTCGAACAGCTGCGAATGGTGAAGGACGACTACGAGATCGGCCGGTTGCGTGCCGCCTGCGCGGCCGCCGACGCCGCGCTCGCGCAGCTGCTGGAGCGCGGCTCGGTCCGCCCCGGCCGCACCGAGCGGCAGATCGCCCGCGAGCTGGAATGGCTCATGTTCGAGCACGGCGCCGACGCGGTCGCCTTCGAGACCATCGTGGCGGCGGGCCCGAATTCCGCTGTGCCGCACCACCGTCCGACCGACGCGGTACTGGCGGCCGGAGATTTCGTGAAGTTCGACTTCGGTGCGGTGGTCGGCGGCTACCACTCCGACATGACCCGGACCGTGGTCCTGGGCGAGCCCGCCGGCTGGCAGCGCGAGGTGTACGACCTGGTCGCCGCCGCCCAGCGCGCCGGTCGCGAGGCGCTGCGCCCGGGTGCGGCCTGCGCGGCCGTCGACGCGGCCGCGCGTGGTGTGATCGATGCGGCCGGACGTGGGGATCTGTTCGTGCACGGCCTCGGACACGGCGTCGGGTTGCAGATCCACGAAGCTCCGGGAGTGGCCAAAACCGCCACGGGTACACTGCTCGATGGCGTGGCGGTCACCGTCGAGCCAGGTGTGTACTTCCCCGGCCGTGGCGGTGTTCGGATCGAGGACACCCTCGTCGTTCGTGAGGGGGGTCCCGAACTGCTCACGCTCACGAGCAAGGACCTGGCTGTCGTCGGATGACGCCGGCGCCCACAAGTGTTGACTATTACAAGGAGATCCGAGGACAGTGGCGGACACCAGCGACTTCAAGAACGGCCTCGTGCTGAAGATCGACAATCAGCTGCAGCAGATTATCGAGTTCCAGCACGTCAAGCCCGGTAAGGGTCCGGCGTTCGTGCGCACGAAGCTGAAGAACGTCGTCTCGGGCAAGGTCGTCGACAAGACCTGGAACGCGGGCGTGAAGGTCGAGGTCGCCACCGTCGACCGCCGCGACATGACCTACCTGTACCACGACGGCTCGGACTACATCTTCATGGACGGCGACACCTACGACCAGATGGGTATCGACGAGGTGAAGCTGGGCAAGGGCGCCGGCTTCCTGCTGGAGAACATGCAGGTCCAGGTCGCGATGCACGAGGGCGAGGTGCTCTACGTCGAGCTCCCGGTCACCGTCGAGATCGTGGTCGCGCAGACCGAGCCGGGCCTGCAGGGCGACCGCTCCAGCGCCGGCACCAAGCCGGCCACCCTGGAGACCGGCGCCGAGGTCCAGGTCCCGTTGTTCATCAACATCGGCGACAAGCTGAAGATCGACTCGCGCGACGGCAGCTACCTCGGCCGCGTGAACTCCTGATCGAGTGACTGTGTCCGACTCGGCCGGGGACAAGAAGGCCCCGCACAAGAAGCTCGGCGCGCGCCACAAGGCTCGGCGCCGGGCCGTGGACCTGTTGTTCGAGGCCGAGGCCCGCGACGTCGACCCGGCGGATCTGATCGCCGATCGTGTCGCGCTGGCCGCCGGTGACGACGCGGTCGCACCGATCAACCCCTACACCCGCACCCTGGTCGAAGGCGTGGCCGACGACCTGGACCGGGTGGACGGCACCATCGAGTCCTACCTGCAGGATTGGACGCTGGGGCGGCTGCCGGCCGTGGACCGCGCCATTCTGCGGGTGGCGGTGTGGGAGCTGTTCCACGCCACCGATGTGCCGCCGGTGGTGGCGGTCGACGAGGCGGTGGAGCTGGCCAAGGCCCTGTCCACCGACGATTCGCCGGCCTTCGTGAACGGCGTGCTCGGGCGGGTGGTCGATGTGGCACCGCAGGTGCGGGCGGCCGCGGCGGCCACTCGTAGCACCGACCGGGGTGACTCGGCCCGGTGACGAACACCTATCTGGTGCTGGCGATGCGGACGTCCCGGTGGGACGACGCCGTCATCGAACCGCACCGCGACTGGCTCGCCGCGCTCCGGGAGCGCGGCGAGCTCGACCGCACCGGCGGTTTCACCGACGGCTCGGGCGGCGCGTACGTGATCCGCGCCGAAAGTCTGGATGCGGCAACGGCTCTGGTGCACACCGATCCGATCCACACCTCCGGCGCGTCGGCGCTGACGGTCTACGAGTGGAACGTCACGACCTGACCGGTCAGGCGCCTTCGACCACTTCGTAGATCGAGTCGGCAACCAGGCCGTGGGCTTCCCGATGGACCTGGGCCGCGGTCTCCGGGTCCGGGGCTGAGACCAGGCAGAAGATCCGGCCGCCGGCCGGGTCCACCCAGTAGTGCTGGTAGTCCACGCCGTGGATGCCCTGGGCGGCGAGATCCGCCTGGTGTGCCCGGGCGACCTCTTCGGGGTCGATCGGACCCGGCATGTTGTGGATATCCATGTACAGCGGCATCGCGCACTTCCCTTCCTGACGGTGGGGGCACGTTTCAGTGTGGTCCCGACCGCTGCGCGCGTGCAACGGCCGGTTATCGTCGGCGGGGCGGTAACCGGTCGTGGATCGGCGTGGTTATGCGCGCGAGTCCCAATATTTACCGAAAAGCCGTCTCGGGCCGTTTTTCGGTAAATATTGCGGATCCGGTGGCGCGGCCGAGATCCATTACCTGACCGGCCGAAAAATCGGCAGTGCTTTCGTCGGCCACAAATTCCGGTGTTGTTTGTGTCTCATCGTCAGGTGTAAAGATAAAAACAATCGCACCAATTATTTTTTTGCCACTCAGGCAAATGCTAGTGTCACGATGTTGCATTTTCTCCGGCACCCGTTATCGGTGTGCTCGTTCGCGTGACAGGAGTTGAAGAGATGCTTACACGAATTGCACGTTGGTCCGTCATCACTGCGGTGGCAGTCCCGCTCGTGGCGCTCGTGGCGCCGTCCGCGTCCGCAGCCCCACCGGCGACTACGCCGACCGACGGGTCGATCGGTATCTGCTTCTCGATCCCGATGCCCGGATCGGCAGCCCTGGTCTGGTGTCTGTGATCCGGTAGCGGAAAGGGGAAGTCGTCGGCCGCCCGGCACTCGGGGTGTGGCCCACGGTGCGTGCGTGCCGGTGCGGGCCGACGATCTGTTTTTCGTGGTCCCGGCCGGTTGTGGGGCCGGGACCGAATAATTTTCGGCTATCCCGAATAAAGACCGGTCGGCCACCGCCGACGTCGACCGGCCGTACACCACGAATGTTGTCAGCGCAGTCCGGTGGTGATCACACCGCGCACGAAAGCCCGGTGCGCCAGTGCGTAGATGCCCACCATCGGTGCCAGCATCACCACCGACGCCGCCAGTAACACCGGTCGCTGGGTGGCGTACTGACCCTGCATCCACACCAGCCCGAGGGTGACCGTCGAGATGCTGTCGCGCTGGATCATCACCAGCGGCCACAGGAAGTCGTTCCACACCGTCACCCAGGTCAGTACCGCCAGCACCAGCATGGCGGGCCGGGCATTGGGCGCCACCACCTTTCGATAGGTCTGCCATACCGAGCAGCCGTCGAGGGTGGCGGCCTCCTCCAGTTCGACGGGCAGGTTCAGATAGAACTGCCGCATGAGGTAGGTGCCGAACGCGCTGCCGAACAGTCCGGGCACGACCATGGCCAGCGGGGTGTCGACCCACCCGAGGGCCCGCATGAGGATGAACTGCGGCAGTACGGTCGCGGTCGCCGGAATCATCAGGGTGCCCAGGTAACCCAGGAAGATCAGGTCTCGGCCGCGGAAGGGCAGGCGGGCGAACGCATAGCCTGCCGTCGAGCAGAAGAACACCTGCCCGACGGTGACACAGCCCGCGTACAGCACGGTGTTCAGCAGCATCCGGCCGAACGGCAGATATTCGAACACCAGGCGATAGTTCGACCATCGTGGTTGTCCCGGAACCGGATTCGCGCCGGTGGCGCCGGTGTGTTGCAGCGACCCGGCGACCGCGAACAGGACCGGGGCCAGCGCGCACCACGCGACAGCCACGAGCGCCGCGTAGATCAGCAGCCCGCCGCACGTGCGGCGCAGGACGCGGCGGTCGGCGGTGGACACCGGTCAGACGGCCCCGGAACGAGCGGCGCGCAGCCGCAGCGCGGTGACCAGCAGCAGGACCGCGACGATCACCCAGGTCAGCGCGGCCGCGTAACCGGGATCGTCGAAGACGAAGGCGT
Source organism: Nocardia stercoris (assembly GCF_003696265.1). Classification (GTDB taxonomy): domain Bacteria; phylum Actinomycetota; class Actinomycetes; order Mycobacteriales; family Mycobacteriaceae; genus Nocardia; species Nocardia stercoris. The sequence goes on from NZ_RFFH01000009.1 coordinate 225,097, forward strand.
TCTGGAACATCATGATGCCCAGCAGGTAGGTGCCCGATTCGGGTCCGCCGCTGCCGCCGGTGAGCACGTACGCCTGATCGAATGCCTGGAACGAGTTGATGATCGAGATGGTCACCACGAATCCCAGCGCCGGCCGGATCAGCGGCAGGCTGACGCAGCGGAACCGCCGCCACCGCCCGGCCCCGTCGATGCGCGCGGCCTCGTGCAGCACCGGGGGCACCGCCTGTAGCGCGGCGAGCAGCACGACCGCCGCGAACGGCACACCGCGCCAGACACCGACCAGGCACAGCGCGGTGAACGCCCACACCGGATCACCCAGCCAGGGCACCGGATCGATCCCGATCCAGCCGAGCAACCGGTTCAGCACACCGGTGTCGGTGTCGAACATGGTGCGCCACACCACGGTCATGGCGGCGGTGGAGGCGACCAGCGGCAGGAAGACCGCACCGCGGAAAAGCCCGATTCCGGCCACCTTCGCCTGCAGCACCGCGGCGACCGCGAGCCCGATCACCGTGGTTCCGACCACCGTGACCACGGTGTAGATCACCGTATTGCGCAGTGCGACACCGAACATCGGGTCGGCGAACAGCCGCCGGAACTGGGCCGCGCCGACGAAGCGCGGGGCGTGGAACAGGTCCCACGCATGGCAGCTGAGATAGATCGAGAAGGCCAGCGGGAAGGCCAGGAACACCAGGACGGCCAGCAGATTCGGTGCGACGAACCACCATCCGGCGCGGGCCCGGCGGCGCGCGCCGATCACGCGGAATCCCGGAGCAGACCGTCGATCTCCTGGGCCGGACCGTCGGCGAACCAGTCGGCGTCGGCCGCGCCGCGCAGGACCCGGTCGCTGGCCCGCCGGAAGGCGGCGTCGACGCGGGCCCAGGCGGGGGAGACCGGGATGTGGGCAGAGTTGGCGGGGCCGCCGGTGAGTACCTCGAGATTGCGGATGTGCCGGTGTGCCGCAGCGAATTCGGGGGAGTGGACGGCGGTGGTGGCGGCCGGGACGAACAATCCGGAGCCGGCCGCGAGCGTCTGCCCGATCGGCCCGGTCGCGAATTTCACGAATTCCCAGGCCTGTTCCTTGCGCGGGCTCGACGCGGCGATACCGAGCCCGGTGGTGCCGATATCGGATTTCGCCGTACTGCCGTGCGGGCCGACCGGCAGCACGGTCACATCGAAGTTCAAACCGGGCACCGCGGTGAACGTGCTGTACATCCAGTGCCCGGTCAGTACCATGGCCGCCTGGCCCGAGCCGAAAAGGTCGATGGCGGACTGTGATTCGGCGTCGGCGACGCTGGGGGCGACCCGGTGCCGCACCGCGAGGTCGGCGTAGAACTGGAACCCCTGCGCGAATCGTGGTTCGCCGATCCCGGTGCGGGTCGGCCCGATCGGCGGCGTGAACCAGTCACCGCCGTTGTTCATCCCGAAGATGGCGGCCGAATAGCGCGGCACCGGCCAGGCGTCGGCGAATCCCCACTGGGAGGTCCGCCCGTCGCGGTCCCGCACGGTGAGTGCCTGTGCGGTGTCGAGGAATTCGGCGAAGGTCCAGGTGTCGCTCCAGCGTGCGGGCGGTGCCGGCCGCCCGGCGGCGGCGAACAGGTCGGTGTTGTAGTAGAGGAAGACCCCGGCCCATTGTTCGGGGAGCGCGTACAGCCCACCGCGGAACCGGAAGGTCTCGGTCAGCGGGGCGGCGAGGTCGGCGGCGCTGCCGGGGTCCTGTCGCACCAGCGGTCCCAGATCGTGCAGCACACCGAGTTCGGCGAAGCGCGCATACGATTCCCAGGTCATGAGCACGTCCGGGCAGCGGCCGCCGGCGCAATAGGTGAGGATCTGCTGCTGCGGATCGGGACCCGAGAGCTGCACCCGGACCGGGATATCGGGACGGGCCCGCCGGAACTCGTCGATGATCCGCCGCCGGACCCGCGCCTCCTCGGGTGCCGCCTGGAAGAAGACGGTCAGCGCGTGCGGGTCGTCGCCGCACCCGCCGAGCGCGACCGTGCCGGCGAACCCGGCCGCGCCGCACAGCAGTGCACGCCGATCCAGCATTCCGGTCCTCTGCGCGGTAGGCGACGTGTGCCCGAGCGGTCAATTGATACACGCAGGCTATCAGCGGTGTCGGAAATTCCGGCTTCGACACCGGATTCGGCGGAGTCGGATTCGCTGGTCCGGGATGCGCGTAGGCTCGGGTCGTTCGTGTTCACGCAGTTCGGAGTGGTGATGGCGGCACAACCATGGCGATCGGTATACCGGGTGGCCGCACTGGTGGTGGCCCTGGCGGGGATCAGTGCCTGTGATCCGGGCGACGGTAAGCCGAACGCGTCGCCGCCACCCGCGCCGGTCTCCACCGCACCGGCACACAGTAGCGACGTCACGTGCCGGGAGTACCTGACGCAGAACGCCGACCAGAAGCGGCTGATCGTCGCCAAGGTGATCCAGGAGTACGACCCCGGCGCGGGCGAACCGGCCGCCGGCTTCGTCGACCTCGCGCGCGGTGGTGTCGACCTGCTCTGTTCCTTCCCGAGCAACTCCGGCCTGCGGGTCAGTGAGGCCGTGCACCGCCACGTGAAGGTTCAGATCGGCCCGCACTGAGCGGCCGGGCGGCGGTCACGGTCGCAGGATGATCGTGCCGGTGGTCGCCCGCTCCTCGACGAGCCGATGCGCCCGGGCCGCCTCGGCGAGCGGCAGGATCCGGTCGACCAGCGGGGTCAGGGTGCCGGCGACCGCGGCGGTCATCGCGGTCGCGCGCCGCGGCGCGACGCGGGCCAGCCAGTCCGGTCCACCGCAGTGCGTGAGTGTGATCTTGTGTTCCGAAAGATCTTCCGGCGCAACGCTTGCCGGTTCACCTGAGAGCTGTCCGTAGCTGAGGACACGACCACGTTCGGGTGTGGTGTAGTCCAGCAGCTGCCGGGTCGGGTCACCACCGAACGCGTCGAACACGACGTCGAGGGTCGACCGGCCCAGCGTTCGCCCGACGGCCTCCGGCCAGCCGGGATCGTTGTGGTCGACCACGTCGTCGGCGCCGAATGCGCGGGCGCGGGCGAGTTTGGCGGGACCGCCCGCGGTGGCGATGATCCGGCCCGCGCCGGCGGCCCGCGCCAGCTGGATCAGGTACGCCCCGACGCCGGTGGCGCCCGCCTGGACGAGGATCGTTTCCCCGGCACGCAGACCGGCGGTGTCGATCAGCTGCGTGGCGACCGACCCGCTCATCGACACCGCCGCGGCATCCTCATCGGTGAGTTCGTCCGGGATATGGGCCGCGACTGCCGCTGGGACGCAGACGAATTCGGCATAGGCGCCGCTGCCGGCGGTGGAGACGACCACGCGCCGGCCCAGCAGTCCGGTGTCGGTGCTGGGTCCGACGGCTTCGACGACGCCGATCGCCTGCAGGCCGAAGATCGCGGGTAGCGGCACCCAGGTGGGGAAAGCGCCCGAGCGGAGCAGTGTCTCGCCGAACAGCACCGGAATCGCGGTGGTTCGCACGGAGATCTCGCCGGGGCCGGGGGCGGGGCGGTCCACCTCGCGGGCTTGGAGCACGTCGGGGGCGCCGGCGGTGGTCATTACGATTGCCTGCATCGAAAACTCCATAAGTTGACCGTTGGTCCAGTTGTCGTCTCGACGATATGGACCGCCGGTCCAGTTGTCAACGGAGGAGCAGGAATGGATCCCGAAAGCCGTGGTGGCGCAGGCGAGTCGCGGCCGCGCGAGCGCGCCGACGCCGCCCGGAACCGGCGCGCCATCCTCGACGCCACGGCCGCGCTGCTGGCCGAACACGGCGCCGGCGCGGTCACGATGGAGCGCGTCGCGGCCGCCGCGGGCGTCGGGAAGGGTACGGTCTTCCACCGCTTCGGCAGCCGGGCCGGGCTGCTCGACGAGATGATCTCGGAGATGGCGCGGACCCTGCGACAGGCGGTCACCGACGGGCCGCCGCCGCTCGGGCCCGGCGCGCCCCCGGGTGATCGGCTGCGCGCCTTCCTGGACGCATTCGCGCACATGATCGCCGACAACGTGGAGTTGGTGACCGCCTACCGGTCGATGCCGCCGCACCCGCAGCGCGACGAGATGCACGCCTTCTGGGGCGCCCATCTCACCGCCCTGCTGGCCGAGGTGCGCCCGGATCTGGACGCCGAGATCGTCGGTTCGCTGCTGCTGGCCCCACTCGGTGGCGACCTGCTCCCGCAGATGGTGCGGGCCGGTCAGCGGGAGCGGCTGTTCGCCGCCTACCGGCAGGTGGTGGATTCGATTCTGCCCCGGTGAGCGCGCGGCTCACGCCGCCGGCGGTTCGGCGACCCAGCCCGCCACGATCACCGTGCCGGTCGGGCGGTGCACGGCGAGGAACCCGAAGGGGCGGTCCACGGTGACCTCCACGCTGAGCGCGGCGTGGGGCAGCACCATGGCCGCCCGCATCATGCCGATCGCGGTGACCGCCGCCGCCTCGAATCCGGTCGCGTGGAACCGGGCCCGGACCTCCTGCGCGGCCTGTGAGATCGCCAGTGGCTCAGGGGAAACGGCGGGGAAGTGGCCGTGACCGCGGTCGGTCGCGGTGCGCAGGCCGAAGAGGCCGGCGTGGGCCAGCAGGTCGTGGTGATCGTGCAGTTCGAACGGGGGCAGCTGTAGTTCGACGCTGTTCCCGGTCGCCGTCACCTCGCGCACGCGCAGACCCGGGCCGGTGGTGCCGGGCCGGGGTGGGCCGCCGGCGAGAATCGAGCCGTCGAGGGCGCCGAAACCGGCGCTGAGCACATCGGCCGGGGAGTCGGCACCGAGCAGCAGGTGGACGTCGAGATCGTTGTCGCCGCGCACGACCATCCGGGTCACCGGCTCCGCGGCGGCCAGTACCGATACGTCGTCGAGGTTGCGGGTGAAGCGGGCCAGGCCGGGACCACGGTGACCCCGCCATGGGCCGGAGCCTGGTTCGAATACGTTGTCCTGGAACGGATCCTGCCATCCGGTGCGGGCCAGCAGGGCCGTGGCGAGTACCAGCAGCGTGTCGGGGGAGAGCTGCAGCGGGAACGAGTCGATCAGCCCGTCGGTGTGCCGGGACGCCCACGCGTCCAGCGCGGCCTGGTCGGTGAGCGTGCCGACGGTGTCCGGTGGGAGCGCGGACCGCCACGCGTCGTGGATCGGCAGGCCGCTCTGATGCCAGACGCCGAGCGCGGCCGAAATACCTTGCGCGGTATCGAGTTCCCGCCACATCCGGGCGGCGGCCGCGATCCCGTCGTCGGCCGCGACGCCCGCCGCGTCCGCCAGTTCCGCACGCGCCGGGCCCCGTGCTGATTCGGCCAGCACCGCCAGCAGCGGCCACACCCCACAGCCGGACACCACGAAGTCGCGCGATCCGGCCACGGTGCACCAGCGCGCGGTCAGCCGGTTGGCCGCGGCCACATGTGTCGGCAAGGCGGTCTGCATCCCGCCAAGGCTACTGCGCGCGGCGCACGCCGGCCGGAACCGTCAGAACACGCCGCGCGGCCGGAACTGGATGCTGATCCGGGGCCCGATCGGACGGCGCGTCTTGGGCACGGCGTGCTCCCAGGTGCGCTGACACGAACCGCCCATGACCAGCAGGTCGCCGTGACCCAGGTGGTAGCGCAGCGACGCGCCGCCCCCGCGCGGCCGCAGTAACAGTGGCCGCGCGGCACCCACCGAGAGGATCGCGACCATGGTGTCGATGGTGGCACCCCGGCCGAAGGTGTCGCCGTGCCAGGCGACGCTGTCGTTGCCGTCCCGGTACCAGCACAGCCCCGCGGTACTGAACGGCTCGCCCAGCTCGGTGGCGTAACGGTCGCTGAGCGCGGCCCGCGCGTCGGCGAGGATCGGATCCGGTAACTGTTCGCGCTCGCCGTAGGACGCCACCAGCCGCGGGACGTCCACGACCCGGTCGTACATCGTGCGCCGATCGGCCCGCCACGCCGCCCGCGTGACCAGCCGGTCGAACAGCTCGTCGGCCCCGCTCAACCAGCCCGGCAGCACGTCGACCCACGCCCCGAGCCCGAGATCGGTGCGCCGCAGCCCGTCCAGCGGGCCCAGCGCGATCTCACCGCCGGTGTCGAAGAGTGAACCTTGCAATGGGATGGACACATCTGCAGCATACGCCATATTCGAATGCATGTTCGATAGGCGAATCTCTGACATTGCCCGGCCGGCACTGAAAGGATGCTCCCGACAAACCGCACCCCGGTGATCGATACAGGACTGCACATGGTTTCACTTCTTCCGCGAGCGCTGGGGCGCCGCGGCTTCCTCTCGCTCGCCGGTCTCGCCGGTGTGACGGCCGCGGGAATGTCCGGCGCCGGCCCGCGAGCCGGCGCGAGCCCGGATTCGGGGTCGGCCGGGTCTTCCGGATCCGCCGGGTCGGCGGCCGGTGGCCCGACCGGACCGGTCGGGCCCGCACTGCAAGCCTTGGGCCGGACTACGTTGCGGGAACCGGGATCTCGACCATTCCCCGACCGCCCGGCCGGCACCGACACGCTGCCCGGGATCGAGCACATCGTCGTGCTGATGCTGGAGAACCACTCGTTCGACAATTTCCTCGGCATGCTCGGCCGCGGCGACGGTTTCACGCTCGACGCCACCGGGCAGCCGACGGCGGCGAATCCGCTCCCGGACGGGAAGCTGCAACGGGCCTTCCACATGTCGAACACCTGCCAGCTGCACGGTTCGCCCGGCCAGGAGTGGAAGCTCTGCTGGGAGTCCTACAACGGCGGCGCGATGGACGGTTTCGTCAGCACCGCGAACGATCCCGCCCGCACGCCCACCCCGGTCGCCATGGGCTACTGGACCGGCGACGACCTGCCCTTCACCTACAGCCTCGCCCGTACCTTCCCGATCGCGGATCGCTGGTTCGCCTCCTCGATGGGCCAGACCGATCCCAATCGCCGCTACCTGATCGCCGCGACCTCGCTCGGGATGGTCGACGATATCGGGACCTCGCCCAAGAATCTGACCGAGGACCTGCTGCTGCTGGATCCCGCGTGCGCCACCATCTTCCAGCGGCTGGACCAGTACGGCATCGGGTGGGCCGACTACGTCACCGACGTACCGGTGGGCACAACGCCGCTGCTGTACCCGATCAACGACGCCCTCCCGATCCTGACGCACGCCCGCCCGTTCGAGCAGTTCTTCACCGACGCGGCCGCCGGCACCCTGCCCGCGGTGAGCATGCTGGACCCCGATTTCGAGGCCCAGTCGCAGGAGAATCCGCAGAACATCGTCGTCGGTGAGGCGGTGCTGGCGCGGGTGGTCGAGGCGATCGGCGCCTCACCGGCGTGGGATCGCACCCTGTTCGTGCTGGTCTACGACGAGCACGGCGGCTACTACGACCATGTCCCGCCGCCGCCGGCACTGCCGCCGGACGGGGCCGCACCCGTGTTGCGGCCGGGCCTGCAGACCTATGAGGGATTCGGCCGCTACGGTTTTCGGGTCCCGGCGGTCGTGGTGTCGCCGTATGCGAAACCCGATCACGTGAGCCACAAGCTCTACGACCACACCTCGATCCTGGCCATGATCGAGCGCAAATGGAACCTGCCCGCCCTCACCTACCGCGACGCGAACGCCAACGATCTCACCGACTTCCTGGACCTGGACGCCCTCGCCGCCCGCACCCCCACGTTCCCGGTCCTGCCGCCTCTGGCCGCGGCCGGCGACACCCCGGACCGCCTGGCCTGCGGCACCCTGAGCCAGAATCAGCCCCCGGTGGTCCCGCCCCCGTCCTGACCCCGCTCGACCGTCGCAGTTGTGCGGGTCCGGTCCGGCCGCGTTCAGTCCGTGCGGAGGCGATCGGCCAGAATTTCGGCGCGGGCCAGCTGGACCTTGCGGGCCTGACCGGACGCGAAAGCCATGAGGCCGAAGGGGGTTCGCAGTCGGAGTTCGTCGTCGACATGGGTGCCGTCGGGGTCGGCGGTGAGGTCGAAGCGCCAATCCATGTGGACGCGGCCGGGGCTGTCGACGTCGCCCCAGACGGCCTTGCCGGGCGCGGTGTGGAAGCGGACCTGAATGCGGTTGTCGTACTTCAGTCCGAGGAAGCGGAACCGTTCGACCGCGACATACGAACCCTCCTGGACGTTCTCGACCGCGACGACCAGCGGTGACAGTCCGATGTAGTTCTCGGGCCGGGCCAGATGCTCGTAGACGGCTTCCACGGGTGCTGCGACTACGAACGTATTTCGGATGATCTTTTCCGGCATTCCCGCACTCTAGCGCCGAACCGGGCCGCGTTCCGCGTCGGCGTGGACCGGTCCCGCGAGCACCGGAAAACCTGTGGTCCGGTCGACGATCGGTGGTTCACACTGCACCCATGGCGATCGGGGCCCGAGGGCGGGCGACCGGATGGTGTGTGACCTCGTGGGCATTGTTCGCGACCTCCGGACCGCTCGCCGCGGCGGTGATGGCGGCCGGTTGGTCCGCGGCGGCGGTGACCTCGGTCCGGATCGCCTCGGCCGCAGTACTTCTCCTGCCGGTGGTAGCGGCGTTCCGGCCGCGGGCACTGCGGTGCCGTCGCCGCGACCTGTGGCTCTTGCTCGGTTACGGCGTACTCGGTGTCGCGGGCGTTCAGTTGCTGTTCTTCGTTGCGGTGCAACGGGTTCCGGTGGGTGTGGCGATGGTGCTCGTCGGTCTGGCGCCGCTTCTGGTCGCGGTGTGGGTGCAGGTGGTGCGGCGTACTCGGGTACCGGTCCAGGTATGGCTGGGCCTGGGATCGGCGGTGGCCGGACTGACTCTGGTGGCTCGGATCCGGCAGGGGACCGAGCTCGACCTGCTCGGTGTGGCAGCCGGACTCTGTTCCGCGGTCTGCTCGGCGGGCTACTTCCTGCTGGGGGAGCGGGCCGCGAGCCGGTACGACCCGCTCGGGCTGACCGCGATCGGCTTGACCGTCGGTGCCGCCGTGACGTGGGTGCTCACGCCACCGCTGGCGTTGCCGCTCCGGTCGCTGAAAGCTCCGGCGGCAGTCGGCGGTGTGCGGATCCCGGTGTGGTCGGTGCTGCTCGTGTTGGTGGTGGCCGGAACCGTGCTGCCGTATGTGGCGGGACTTCGGGCGCTGCGTGAGCTGCCGGCCGCCTTCGCCGCGGTGCTGGCGGTCGTGGAACCGCTGGTCGCCGCGGGTCTCGCGTGGCTGTTGCTGGGGCAGTCGCTGGGGCCCGACCAGCTGTTCGGCGCGATACTCATGCTGGCCGGGGTGCTGCTGGTGCAACTGATCCAGCCGGACGCCCAGGTCGGCGATCCGGTCCGGCGATAGCCGGGACGTCGGGGTAGCGGCCGCATCCGGCCCCGCCGTTCAGATGGTCCAGTTGACCGGGTAGTTCACGATCGGGTCGAAGGTCACCCCGACCGCTTCGAAGTCCGCGCGCGCGTCGACCACGATCTCCTTCAGCCGGTTCATCTGGGTCGCGTGCTCGTCGGTGCCCCAGACGCTGACGTGGACCATCGAGCCCTCCGGGGCGACGCCGACGTAGTAGTAGAGCAGGCCGGGGAGCGCGTTGATGGCCGGGATGAGGTACCGCGAGACCTCGGTGTTCACGGCGTCGACCTCGGCGAACCGGTTCGGGTCGAAGCTGGCGCGGGCGACCCGGACAACGGCGGTGGTCGGCAACAACTCGGTCATGGCGATCCTCTCTCGTAGGTACACGGTGACTGAGTTCCGGTGCGGCGGGGTCGATTCGGCCGCACCCATGAGCCGTCCATTGTGAACGCTTGCGTTTCGCAAGGTTCGCCATCGCTGGGAATCCGTTCGGCTGGTCCCGCCCCTCCCCGATCGCCGTGCCGGTCAGGAATATAGGCCGTGGGTCCGACAGATACGGACGGGTCGGGCGATGCTTGCCGGGACAGCGATGGGTCTCGGCCCGAGCGCACACTCTTCGGGCCGAGGCGGCGAGAATTGCCGTGGAAGGCCGAATGTTGTGCGCTCAGGCCGGGGCCGGAGAGTTCCCGTCGGCGCCCGGCGGTACCCGCACGGACAACGCGTCCACGAGCGCCCCGATGCCCTGGCGCACCTCCGGCGTGAGGTCGGCGTGCTCGGCGACGTCGAGTTCGTTCACGATGGTGAGCAGCGCGAAGTCGGCGAACTCGGTGTCGGTGAGAACCGTTGTGCCGCCGGTGAATCGGTCGGTCAGCGGGAGCGGGTGCGTGCCGAGCGCGGCGTAGGTCGCGGCCCGGTCGCAGGCGGCGTAGCGGTAGACGATGGCCTCGGCTTCGGCTCCGATCGCCGCGCGGAGGCGGTCGCGTTCGGTGAGCGGGAGCAGCGGATGCGGGAATCCGTCGGTGCCGTAGGTGGCGTGGCAGAGTCCGGCCAGGCAGGTGGCCGGGCGGGCGCCGCGGGCGCCGAGCGCGGCGTGGACCCGGCGGAGGTGGTCGAGCAGGTTCCCGCCGGGATGGTCTACGGTGTGGGCGCCCAGCTCGCGCAGCAGGGCGAGTGCGGGCCAGGTGGTCGCCTGGGCGGCAACGGTTTCGGCGAGCGCGGCCGGGCAGTCGCGGGCGACCAGGTGGCCCGCGCCCGGGATCGGGACGACCTCGGCGTGCGGTGCCAGCCGGAGCAGTTCGGCCACTCGGTCGTCGGCGACCCACGACCGCCGGCCGCCACGGACGAGCGTGATCGGCAGGTCGAGCGCGGCGACGATCCGTTGCAGCCGGGGAATATGGGTATGGATGTCCGCGACGATCCGGGTGTCGTCCAGTCCCCGGGCGTTCGCGGTCCCGACCACCCGGTCGAGGTCGAAGCTCAGTGGGACGTCCACCAGGATCAGCCCGGCCACCCGCTCCCGCACGGCCGTCGCCTCCAGGGCGGCGAGCGCGGCGTACCCGCCCAGTGAGGCGCCGACCAGGACACAGCCGGCGGGTTCGGCGCACACCAGCGCGGCGACGTCGGCCGCACATGGTTCCAGCGTGTCCGCGGAGCCGCCGCTGGCGCCGTGGCCGCGCTGATCGAAGGCCACACAACGCAATCCGGCACCGACCAGGACATCGATCACCGGCTGCCACACCGCGCGGTCCTCGCCACCGGCGTGCAGCAACAACACGGTCGGCCCGTCACCCGCCTCCTCACCGCGCAACACGACGCCGGAACGGTCGAGAACTCGAGTTCGACGAGCGGGATCAGTCATCGCGGCCCCCATGCCTTCCATCGGTGAGGTCGAGGGTACGACCCGGCCAGACGCGACGGCGTCCGGCCCGGTCACGGGCCGCCTGGTGACCCCGGCCCGTGGTCGGGCGTCGACCCGGCGCCACAACGGTGGCACCGGGTCGCGGCACAGCTCAGTGCCAGTTGCTGATCCGCTGATCGTCGGGAGCCGGTGCGCCGGTGCCGGTTTCGACGAGCTGCTGCAGGCTCAGCAGGAACGAGGCCCACTTGGTGCTGCAGTGGTACATGAATTCGACGGGTTCGCGCCAGCCGGAGTGCTTGAACAGCACGATCGTGTAGTCGCCGTCCTGGCTCAGATCGAATTCGATGGTGGTGCCGAGCCATTCCTCCGGGCTTTCGCCGACGACCCGCCACACGACTCGCTTGCCGTCGACGAGTTCGGCGGTCTCCATGTCGAATCCGCCGACCGGCGGGAAGCGGAATTCGGTGATGCCGCCGACCTCGCCGGGGGTGCCCTTCGTGTCCCGGGTCCACCAGGCGGACAGGCCGTCGACGGTGGTGAGGGCTTCGTAGATCGCTTGCGGCGTGGTGGTTTTCGCGCCGATCCGGTGCAGGATGTCAACCATTGTCGTTCTTCTCCTTCTTCGCTTTCTCGATCGCTTCGGCGAGTTTCTTGATCCGTTGCAGGCGCCGGTCCCAGCTGGCGCCGACGGCGGCGAGCTGGGCGACGGCCCGTTCGAATTGGGCTTCATCGAGCCGGTAGTGCTTCTCCCGGCCCGCGGTGTTCGGATGGACCAGTCCGGCGCGGTCCAGGACGGCCAGGTGTTTGGCCACCGCCTGCCGCGTGACGGGTAGGCGGGTGCTGAGGGTGGTCGCGGTGGCGGGGCCGTCGGCGAGCAGGATGTCGAGCATCCGGCGGCGCGTGGGATCCCCGATGGCCGACCACAGTTCGTCGTCGAACGTGCCGGTCATCACGACGCTCCGACGTAGGACGCGATGTAGGGCGCCAGCCGCGCCAGGTGGTAGTCCCAGCCGGTGCTGTGGTCGAGGTAGGCGGCCTCCAGAACCGCTGCCTCCCAGCCGCGTTCGCGGAATCCGTCCTCGGTCATGCGCAGTCGCGTGCCGGTGCCTTCCGGGGTCAGTTCGAAGACCACCAGGTACGAGTTGTCCTGCCGGGCCGGTTCGCCCTTCGGCTGCGTCCAGCGGAACGAGAACATCCGGTACGGCTCGGCGTCGACGACCTCGAACGTCTCGGTGATCCGCTGTCCCTCGTGGTGGAACACCACCTCGCCGGTGCCGCCCGGGGTGGGTTCGTAGTCGGCCTCGTCGGGCCACCAGTGCGTGATGTGTTCGGGATTGCTGACCACGTCGAAGACGACCTCCGGGGCCGCGTCGATCCACAGTTCCCGTTCGATGCGCCCGTACTCCATGCGTAACTCCTCTCATGTGCAACGTTTGGTTGCGTATGACGGTAGTCGCTCGGCGCGCAATGCGCAACCATCGGTTGCTTATGAATCGAAGCTCGTCCGGTTCGTCCCCGCGCGCCCTCGGCAGGTGTACGACGCGGCGCGGGAGGGTAGCTGAAAACCGGTGGTTCCTATGTCGCGCATGCGATTGCATGGTCGATGGATACCGGCACAACGGAAAGGATCGGACGGACGATGACGGAGAACGGGCAATCGGTGCGGCCGCTCGCGGCCACAGTCGCCGAGGCGGTGTCGCGGAGCCTGAGCGCCGCGTTACCCGCCGCGGCTGCCGGAATCGGCCCGCTCGTCCGCCGCTCCGACCACGCGGACTTCCAGTCCGACGTCGCGCTGCCGTCCGCCGCGCGGCTGGGTACGCCGCCGCGGGCGATCGCCGACACGATCGCCGGACACCTGAATGCCGACGTGATCGCGAGCGCGCGGGTGTCCGGACCGGGCTTCGTGAACATCACGGTCACCGACCGCTCGATCTGGTCGCAGGTCGCGGCGCGGGCCGACCACGAGCGGGTCGGCGTCGGCCGGCCGCTCACCGGCGAACGGATCGTCATCGACTATTCCTCGCCCAACGTCGCCAAGCAGATGCACGTCGGGCACCTGCGGACCACGATCATCGGCGACGCGCTGGCGCGGGTCCTGTCGTTCCTGGGCGCGACCGTGATCCGGCAGAACCACTTGGGCGACTGGGGAACTCAGTTCGGGATGCTCATCCAGTACCTCGACGAGCACCCGGCGGCGCGGCAGCAGGCCGATGCCGACACCCCGATCGAGGCACTGGACCGGCTCTACCGGCAGGCACGGCAGAAGTTCGACGCCGACGCCGATTTCGCCGACCGCTCCCGGTCCCGGGTCGTGGCGCTGCAGAGCGGTGACCCCGCCACCACGGCGGTGTGGGCCGGCCTGGTCACCGCGTCGCAGCGCTCCTTCCAGGCGCTCTACGACCGGCTGGGGGTGCTGCTCACTCCGCAGGACGTATCCGGGGAATCGACCTACAACGGGTTCCTGGACGAGGTTGCCGCGGAACTGACCCGGCTGGGGGTCGCGGTGGAGAGCGAGGGCGCGCTGTGCGTGTTCTCCGCCGGTTCCACCGGCCCCGACGGCAAGCCGGTCCCGCTGATCGTCCGCAAGAGCGACGGCGGATACGGTTATGCGGCAACCGATCTCGCGACCCTCCGGTATCGGGTGCAGACCCTGGCCGCGACGAAGATCCTCTATGTGGTCGACGCCCGGCAGGCGCAACACTTCGAACTGGTCTTCGCCGCGGCCCGGCGGGCCGGCTGGCTGCCCGACGCGGTCGAGGCGATCCACGTGCCGTTCGGGACGATCCTCGGCGCGGACGGCAAACCGTTCAAGACCCGGGCCGGTTCGACGATTCCCCTGGCCGAACTGCTGGACTCCGCCGTCGACCGGGCGCGGAAGGTGCTCACGGAGAAGGCCCCCGACCTGGACGCCGACACCCTGGAGGCGGTCGCGGAGGCAGCCGGAATCGGCTCGGTGAAATACGCCGACCTGTCCGGATCGCGGATCAAGGACTACGCCTTCGACGTCGACCGCATGGTCGACTTCACCGGCGACACCGGCGTCTACCTGCAGTACGCGCACGCCCGGATCCGCTCGATCCTGCGTAAGGTGCCCGCTGCGGCCCCGGTCGTCGACCCGGGCCTGCCCCTCCACCCTGCCGAACGCGCCCTCGCCCTGCTGCTCGACGAGTTCGCCCGAGCCGTCACCGACGTGGCCGAGACCCTCGAACCCCACCGGCTGGCCGGCTACCTGTACGCCCTGGCCCAGGCGTTCACCACCTTCTACGAGTCCTGCCCGGTCCTGAAGGCGGAGGATCCAGCGGTGCGGCAGAACCGGATCGCGCTGTGCGAATTGACCGGAGACACCGTGGCGCAGGGCCTGGATCTCCTGGGAATCGCCGCACCGGAACGAATCTGACGATCACAGGCGGGTCGGCAGTGCCCGGCCCGCCGGTGTGCGTGCGGCTGTCGATACCGGATCGTGCTGGAACACTGTGTGCGGCACCTGATCCGGGAACCGATTCGAGGCGGAAGCGCCATCGGTGCGGCGACCGCGGGGTCACGGCCCCGTTCGGTCCGCGTCCGGAGCGGCCGCTCGGATCGTCGCGAGCACATGGTCCGGGAACAATTCGCGCGGATAGCCGTACATCACCCCGTTCGTGGTGAGCAGGACCGCGTGTTCGCGAACCTCGATCCGGCTGATCGCGGCATAGGGGATCTGCCGGCGATCCGTCTCGCAGTACACCTCCAGTGCGTCGCCCTCGACGGTCAGGCTGACCCGTTGACCGGGGGAGAGGCCGTTGCGGGCCCGCTGCTCGATGACCCGCGCGGCCCTTCTCGGGTATCGCGCGACCGCCAGTCCGAGCAGGCTCAGTCCGATAGCGCCGACAGTGAACAGCGGCGTCCAATCGACTCGCTGATGCGTGAACAGGACCGGCAGGACGCTGAACTCCGCTACGAGCGCGAAGGCGACACCCAGGGCGACAGCGTATTTCGCGGTGGTCGCCGCGGCCATGGCCCCGGCCACCGCCCGAGCCGTGTCCGGCTGCGCGATCGTCGCCACGGTCGGCTGCGCCGGTGGCGGCAGCGGCGCAGGGGCGGCCGGTGCCGGTGGATTCTCGCGGGCCTGCCGCAGATACGCGAGCGCGTGGTCCGGGAACAGCACGCGCGGGTACGCGGCCGGCACCGCACCGACTCGGAGCACGACATGCTCGGCGTAGACGGCGATCACCGAGAGTAGGTCGTACCGAATCCGGGTGCGGCAGTTCGGCTGCTGGATGTCCACGGTATCCGGTCCGAATCGCGTGGCCAGCACCGCGCCGGTGGTCCAGTGCCGACGGGACGGCAGCGACTTCCGCACCCGAGAACCGAACCGCGCCAGCAGAAGTCCGAGGTAGAAGGCGTAGTAGATCGGAAAGGCCAGCAGTCCGGGCGGGCCGTATACGTAGGCCGATGCCGCGGTCGGAATCGTGAGCAACAGGGCCAGCCCGCCCAGCGGTCGCACGCCGAACAGTGCCGCGCGCACAGCGGCTCGGGTCGCGGCCTCCGCCGTACCCGCGTCGCAGACGAACACCGCGGTCGGCGCTTCGATCGGCGGGATCGGTGCCAGGTGGCCGCCGGGCGCGGAATCCATTGGTGGCGGGTGTATCCCGGGCTGTTCGTCGGCGTCGAGTGGGCCCAGCCAGCCGCCCGGGCCGTACGACCACGGGGGAGCTGGCGGCGGTGGCGGGTCGTGCGGAGTCAATCGGCACTGCTCTCGTCGATCGGGCCACCGGTGTGGCGGCGCTGCGACGACCCTAGCGGGCGGATCCGTTGCGGGCGGCGGTGATCCGGTCCACGACGGTCTGCGGGTCGTCGCAGGTGACGGTCACGCGTTCGAAGTCGGCGCCCTGGGCGTCGATCACCACGCCGGGGCGCTTGCCGTAGACCGCCGCGAAATCGTGGATGCCGCGGCCACGCAGGGTGCACAGGGCGATGACGCCGGGAAAACCGGTGCCGGGGAAGCGCATTCCGCGCAGTTCCGACCACGGATTCTCGGTGACCCGGACTCCGGTGATCGCGAGCAGCGGGATGCGGACGTCGCCGTGGAACGCGCCGAGTTTCTCCAGGGTGCTCAGCCGAACCACTACGTCACTGCCGTCGATGTTCACTGACGCCATGTCGCTCTCCGTTCCGGTGCGGGCGGGTCTTTCCGAAGGCTAGTCGCGGACCGGGGCCGTGGCGAGGAGGGATCGGCGCACCTGTGAGAGCTGTTGCGGCGCAACGGAATCGGCAAACTTTCGGCGCGGCATCGGATGGTCGTTGGGTGGACGAGATCGGGGCGGGGCCGGTCCCGGGGTCTGAGTCGCTGACCGACAATCTCTCTTGTCTTGACAAATTTATTTGTCGGCACCATCATGGAACCATGCTCGATGTCGCAGTGATCGAAAGTCCGGCTGCCGCCGAGGCGTCGCTGGATCCCACCCGGTCCGCGATCCTCGCCGCCCTCACCGAACCGGCGTCGGCCGCCATGCTCGCCACTCGGCTGGGCCTGCCGCGGCAGCGGCTGAACTACCACCTCAAGGAGCTGGAGCGGCACGGCCTGGTCGAGTTGCTCGAGGAGCGACGCAAAGGCAATGTGGCCGAACGGATCTACCGCGCCACCGCCGGTTCCTACGTGATCTCGCCCAGCGCGCTGGCGGCGGTCAGTCCGGACCCGGCCCGTGCCCCCGATCAGCTCTCCGCGCGGTGGCTGCTCGCCCTGGGCGCCCGCCTGGTGCAGGAGGTCGGGACACTGATCACCGGCGCCGCCAAGGCGCAGCGGCGGGTCGCCACCTTCGGTATCGACGCCGAGGTACGGTTCGCCGGCGCAGCCGACCGGGCGGCGTTCGCAGCGGAACTGTCCCGGGCCGTCGCCACCCTGGTCGGCCGCTATCACGACGAATCCGCGCCCGGCGGTCGCACCTATCGGGTGGTGGTCGGCATGCACCAGGTCCCGGCCGCCCCCGAGCCCACCGAACCCGAAGCGACGCAGGAGAACCGGCAGTGACCCATCCGTTCGAGCTCGAATTCGACATCGCACTGCCCGCGAGTCCGGAGCAGGTGTGGGCGGCGATCGCCACCGGCCCCGGCATCGATTCCTGGTTCATGGGCCGCAACGAGGTCGAGCCGCGGGTCGGCGGGGTCGCGTCCATGGACACCGGTGGCCACCGCGAGGAGGCGGTCGTCACCAGCTACGAGCCCGGCAGCTGCTTCGCCACCCGTACCGCGCCCGGGCCGGACGGCCGGTTCGCGGCCTTCGAGTACCTGATCGAGGGCCGCGACGGCGGCAGCACCGTGCTGCGGGTCGTGCACAGCGGCCTGCTCGGCGACGACTGGGCCGACGAATACGACGCGCTGCGCCGCGGCTGGCCGTTCCACCTGTTCGAGCTGCGCGAATACCTCACCCACTTCCGGGGCCGGACCGGTGTGCCGGTGTTCGGTGTCGCGCCGGGAATGCCGGCCGCCGCCGCGCGCACCGCGCTCGCCGCGGCGCTGACCCTGCCGGACCCGCTCGTCCCCGGCGCATCGGTTCATGCCGAACCGGTCGGGCTGCCGGTGCTCGACGGCGAGATCACCTGGGCCGACGACGAGCGCTTCGCCATCCGCACCGCGGACGGCCTGTACAGCTTCCACACCGGCCCCGGCCTGACCCTGATCTTCCATCACCTCTTCGGATCCGGCGCCGCCGGCGCCGAAACCGCGTGGCAGCACTGGCTCGCCACATTGACCGACAACTGACCTACGAACTCACGAGGAGACATCGTGCGCACCCTGATCAGCACCGCGTTCATTTCCGTCGACGGCGTCATGGAGGGCCCGGGCGGCGAGCCCGGCTACCGCAACGCCGGATGGACCTTCAAGGACATCGAATTCGTGCCCGAGGCCTACGAGCTGAAGGGCACCGAACAGGAGGAGGCTTCCGCGCTGTTGCTGGGCCGGGCCAGCTACCAGGCCTTCAGCACCGTGTGGCCGGACATGGCGGAATTCGCGGGCTACAAGGCGATGCCCAAGTACGTCGTGTCCACCACCATGGTCGACGCCGACCTGGTGACGAACTGGGGTGAGACGACGATCCTGCGCTCGATGGACGAGGTCGCCGCGCTGAAGCAGACCGACGGCGGCCCGATCATCATGCACGGCAGTGCCGATCTGAACCACAGCCTGTCCGACGCCGGGCTGATCGACCGCTATCACCTGTTGGTCTTCCCGGTGCTGCTCGGCGCCGGAAAGCGCCTGTTCAGCACGGCGGACGCCGACGCGCGGCAGCTGCGCCTGGTCGAGCACGCGGTCTACCGCAACGGTATTCAGAAGAACGTCTTCGATGTCGTGCACTGATCTCGTCCACCGCTGAAAACGGCTGGTGTGGGACAGGACTCGCCGAACGGCTCCCAGTTCCCCGTCACAGCTGAGAGGATGGCCCGCGAGTGGAAGGTGACCGTTTCTTCGTAAGGTGGCGGTATATCTTTCGGATCTTTGAGAGGACGCCAGCCAGATGCGTAGCGCTACGACCGACGGTCACTGTTCATCCGCCCAGTCCGCAACCGACGGTCGTATCCGATCTCTGCCGAGAAAGCTTGCCGCCGTATCGGTTTCGGCCGCCGGTGTCGTGGGCGCCGGCCTGCTCGCGGCCGGCGCGGCCGAGGCGGGTGTGTTCAACGGTGCGGTCACCATCAGCACCGCCGGTGACACCGTGACCGGTCATTTCACCGGTGTGATCAGCTCGACCGACTCCTTCGCGAACTGCCACCTGGCCTACACCGCCGTGGACGACCCGACCGTGCTGGGTACCGGCAAGGACGTCAAGGTGCCCTTCGGTGGCGCGGGCGGCTCCGCCAGCATCACCGTGCCGGACGGCACCTGGGACATCTACGGCTACTGCAGCGACCTGTCGACCGACAGCGCACCGTACGAACTCGGTCCCTACACCTACACGCTGCAGGGAACCGGTGCCGCGCCCGCGGTCGAGGGCGCTACCAATGCCGGCAGCGTGGACAAGTTGATCCCGGGCGGCGGCAGCGTGACCAGCCTGCTCCCGGCGGGCAGCAGCCTGCCCAACCTGCTGCCGCCCGGGGTCAGCGGCCAGTAGGGATCTCTGGTCGCACGCGACGGCGTACCGGCATCGATTGCAGATCGGTTGCTGCGGTACTTTCGACCGGGACGTGACCGGAATCGCACCGACTGTGTCGCGGCTCACCGAACCGCACGGCAACGGCCGCTGAGCTGGACCGATCGGCCGCCGCCCGAACGCATTCCACCGCGCGCCGGGCCGCGGGTTGCGCGGCGGGTGCGCGGGCCGGGATCCCCGGTCGGAGCGCCCCCGCGGGACTGCTACGCTGGCTCGCTGACAGACATCCTTTAACGGACCGTCCGGTGAGGCGGGGAAGGAGGTCGGCATGGTGGTGCCCGAAGATCGGGCTGCCAGGTCGAGCGGTGCCGAATATTCGCAGCGGCACGACCCCGAATGGGTGCTCACCGGGCGCGAACTGTTGTCGGCTTCCGATGTCGGTCGCACGGTGGCGCGGATGGCCCACCAGATCATCGAGAAGACCGCCCTCGACTCCGACGATCCCGCGACGCCGCGCGTCGTGCTGATCGGCATCCCGACCCGGGGCACGCCGCTCGCGGTCCGGCTCGCCGGCAAGATCGAGGAGTTCTCCGGGGTCCGTCCCGCTGTCGGCTCTCTCGACATCACCCTCTACCGCGACGACCTGCGCAACCGGCCGCACCGTCCGCTGGAACGCACCTCGGTCCCCGAGGGCGGGATCGAGGACACCCTGGTCGTGCTCGTCGACGACGTGCTGTTCTCGGGCCGCAGCGTGCGCTCGGCCCTGGACGGGCTGCGCGACCTGGGCCGTCCGCGCGCGGTGCAGCTGGCGGTCCTGGTCGACCGCGGCCACCGCGAACTGCCGATCCGCGCCGACTACGTCGGCAAGAACGTCCCCACCTCGCGCAGCGAGGACATCGCGGTGCTGCTCACCGAACTCGACGGCCGCGACGGCGTCTACCTGTCCCAGGAGGGCGGCCAGTGAGGCACCTGCTGTCGGTCACCGACCTCGACCGCGCCACCGCCACCGAATTGCTCGACGAGGCAGAGCGTTTCGAACAGGCCCTGCTCGGGCGCGAGGTGCGCAAGCTGCCGACGCTGCGCGGCCGCACCGTGATGACGGTGTTCTTCGAGAACTCCACCCGCACCCGGGTCTCCTTCGAGGTGGCCGGAAAGTGGATGAGCGCGGACGTGATCAACGTCAGCGCCTCCAGTTCCTCGGTCTCCAAAGGGGAGTCGCTGCGCGACACCGCGCTGACCCTGCACGCGGCCGGCGCCGACGCGCTGATCGTGCGGCACCCGGCCTCCGGGGCGGCGCACCAGATCGCGCGCTGGTTCGCCGAGATGAACACCGGCGCAGGCGGTTACACCGGCACCGGCCCGGCGGTCATCAACGCCGGTGACGGCACCCACGAGCACCCCACCCAGGCGCTGCTGGACGCGCTCACTCTGCGGCAGCGGCTCGGTTCGCTCGACGGCCGCCGGATCGTGCTGGTCGGCGACATCCTGCACAGCCGGGTCGCCCGCTCCAACGCCTTCCTGCTGTCGATCCTCGGTGCCGAGGTGGTGCTGGTCGCGCCGCGCACCCTGCTGCCGATCGGGGTCGAGCAGTGGCCGGTGCGGATCTCGCACAACCTGGACGCGGAACTGCCCGGCGCCGACGCGGTGATGATGCTGCGCGTGCAGGCGGAGCGGATGAACGGCGGATTCTTCCCGTCGGCCCGCGAGTACTCGATCCACTACGGCCTCAACGAACGCCGGATGAGGCTGCTCGACGACGGTGCGGTCGTGCTGCACCCCGGCCCGATGCTGCGCGGTATGGAGATCGCGCCCGCGGTCGCCGACTCGACGAAAGCAGCTGTCCTGCAACAGGTCACCAACGGCGTGCACATGCGCATGGCGGTCCTGTTCCGGCTGCTGGTCGGTACCGAGGAGGCAGTCGCGTGAAAGGTAGTGCCGCAGTGACCGAGTTGCTGATCAAGAACGTCCGTCCCTACGGCGAGGGCGAGCCGGTCGACGTCCGGGTCCGCGACGGGGTGATCGTCGAGATCGCCGCGGACCTCGCCGCCGGTGACGTCGAGGTGATCGACGGCGCGGGCCAGATCCTGCTGCCCGGTTTCGTCGACCTGCACACGCATCTGCGCGAGCCGGGCCGCGAGGACACCGAGACGATCGAAACCGGTTCCGCCGCAGCCGCACTGGGCGGCTACACCGCGGTCTTCGCGATGGCCAACACCTACCCGGTCGCCGACAATCCGGTGGTCACCGACTACGTCTGGCGGCGCGGCCGCGAGGTCGGGCTGGTCGACGTGCACCCGGTCGGCGCGGTCACCGTGGGCCTGAACGGTAAGCAGCTGGCCGAGATGGGGACCATGAACGCCGGCGTGGCCGGGGTGCGGATGTTCTCCGACGACGGCCACTGCGTCGACGACCCGCTGATCATGCGCCGCGCACTGGAATACGCGAACTCGCTCGGTGTCCTGATCGCGCAGCACGCCGAGGAGCCGCGGCTCACCAAGGGCGCGGTCGCGCACGAGGGACCCAACGCCGCCCGGCTGGGCCTGGCCGGCTGGCCGCGCGCGGCCGAGGAGTCGATCGTGGCCCGCGACGCGCTGCTGGCCCGCGACGCCGGTGCGCGCGTGCACATCTGCCACGCCTCCACCGCCGGGACCGTCGAGCTGCTGAAATGGGCCAAGGCGCAAGGTATCTCGATCACCGCCGAGGTCACCCCGCATCACCTGCTGCTGGACGACTCGCGGCTCGAGACCTACGACGCGGTCAACAAGGTGAACCCGCCGCTGCGCGAGTCCGGAGACGCGGCCGCGCTGCGCCAGGCCCTCGCCGACGGCGTGATCGACTGTGTCGCAACCGATCACGCGCCGCACGCGGAACAGGACAAGTGCTGCGAGTTCGCGGCCGCCCGCCCCGGCATGCTGGGCCTGGAGACCGCGCTGTCGATCATCGTCGACACCATGGTCACCCCCGGCCTGCTGGATTGGCGCGGCGTCGCGGCGGTGATGAGCGAAAACCCCGCCCGCATCACCGGACTCGACGACCAGGGCCGCCCGATCGCGGTCGGCGAACCCGCCAACCTGGTGCTGGTCGACCCGGACGCCTCGTGGACGGTGCGGGCGAAGGAACTGGCCAGCATCTCGGCGAACACGCCCTTCGAGGCGATGACGCTGCCGGCACGGGTCACGACGACCCTGCTCCGCGGCCGCGTCACCGCCCGCGACGGCAAGGTCGGTACCGCGGGAGCGGACCGGTCGTGAGCAGGCCGGCAGCGACCAGCAGCGGCGTCCGCGACGCCGCGGGCCGGTCGTTTCCGGTCGAGATGGACATCCTTACGAGCGGTGACCGGCGTCACGACGCGGGCCGGTCGATCGCGCGGAACGGACACAGCACCAGCGGTGACCGGCCGAAGGTGGTAGCCGAGCACTGCGGCGCAGGTCGCGTGCTCGTGCGGAAGATGGACGGCGCACGCGGAGCCGCCGGTGTGAAAGTAGGACGGTAATGGAGAGAACACTGTGGGTGCTGGGTCTGCTCGCACTCTTCGCGCTGGTGCTCTGGGGCATGTATCGCGCCTGGACCAAAGCGGCGGCGCGGCAGGCGGAGTCGATCGGTGACCTGCCGGCCGTCCCCGCCGACCTCGGCGCCCAGCTGACCGAGCCGGCTACCGGCATGTACCTCGGCACGACCTTCGCGCCGAGCTGGCTGAGCCGGGTGAAGACCGGGGATCTGGGCTTCCGCGCGACCGCGGAGATGACCCGCTTCGAGCGCGGCATCCTGCTGGAACGCAGCGGTGCCGCGGTGTTGTGGATCCCGCACGAGGCCATCGCGTCGGTGCGTGCCGAGCGTGGCCATGCGGGCAAGGTGATGACAGAAGATGGTGTGCTGGTGATTCGCTGGACACTGCCGACCGGAACCGAGGTGGACACCGGGTTCCGCGGCGACGACAAGTCGGTCTACCCGGTGTGGACGGCGACGAGCAGCGAGAGGACGGGAGAGGCATGAGCAAGGCTGTGCTGGTTCTGGAGGACGGCCGGGTGTTCGGCGGCACGTCGTTCGGAGCCGAGGGTG
The DNA here is from genome assembly GCF_003696265.1 of Nocardia stercoris. Taxonomy (GTDB): domain Bacteria; phylum Actinomycetota; class Actinomycetes; order Mycobacteriales; family Mycobacteriaceae; genus Nocardia; species Nocardia stercoris. The sequence goes on from NZ_RFFH01000009.1 coordinate 248,305, forward strand.
AGACCCTGGGAGAGGCGGTGTTCTGCACCGCGATGACGGGGTACCAGGAAACCCTGACCGACCCCAGCTACCACCGCCAGATCGTGGTGGCGACCGCGCCGCAGATCGGCAACACCGGCTGGAACGACGAGGACGACGAGTCCGGGCGGATCTGGGTCGCCGGTTACGCCGTGCGTGACCCCGCGCGGCGCGCCTCCAACTGGCGCGCCACCGGCACGCTGGCCGATCAGCTGGTGGACCAGCAGATCGTCGGGATCGCGGGCATCGACACCCGCGCGGTGGTGCGGCACCTGCGTTCGCGCGGTTCGATGAAGGCCGGCATCTTCTCCGGTGCCGCCGCCGCGAACTCGGTGGAGGACCTGGTCGCCCGGGTGAACGGCCAGCAGGCGATGCTGGGCGCCGACCTGGCCGCCCAGGTCACCACCGACCGGATGTACACCATCGAGCCCGCCGGTGACCACCGGTTCACCGTCGTGGCAGTCGATCTCGGCATCAAGACCAACACCCCGCGCATGTTCGCCGAGCGCGGCATGCGGGTGCACGTGGTGCCCTCGAACGTCACCCTCGACGAGATCAAGGCGCTGAACCCGAACGGTGTCTTCCTGTCCAACGGTCCCGGTGACCCGGCCACTCAGGACGCCGCCGTCGCGCTCACCAAAGAGATTCTGGGCGAAGGGATGCCGCTGTTCGGTATCTGCTTCGGTAACCAGATCCTCGGCCGCGCACTGGGTTTGAACACCTACAAGATGAAGTTCGGCCACCGCGGCATCAACATCCCGGTGGTCGACCACAACACCGGCCGCATCTCGATCACCGCGCAGAACCACGGGTTCGCGCTCGAGGGCGAGGCCGGGCAGCGCTTCGACACCCCGTTCGGCCTCGCCGAGGTCAGCCACACCTGCGCCAACGACGGTGCGGTGGAAGGGGTTCAGCTGGTCGACGGCCGCGCCTTCTCGGTCCAGTACCACCCCGAGGCCGCCGCGGGCCCGCACGACGCGGCCTACCTGTTCGATCGTTTCGCCGGACTGATGGAGGAGAACTGATGCCTCGCCGTGAAGATCTCCGCCACATCCTGGTGATCGGCTCCGGTCCGATCGTCATCGGCCAGGCCTGCGAGTTCGACTACTCGGGCACCCAGGCGTGCCGCGTGCTGCGCGCGGAGGGCCTGCGGGTCACGCTGGTCAACTCCAACCCGGCCACGATCATGACCGACCCGGAGTACGCCGACGCCACCTACGTCGAGCCGATCACCCCCGAGTACGTCGAGAAGATCATCGACAAGGAGCGCCCGGACGCGATCCTGGCGACCCTGGGTGGCCAGACCGCGCTGAACACCGCGGTGGCCCTGCACGAACGCGGAATCCTCGAGAAGTACAACGTCGAGATGATCGGCGCCGACTTCGACGCCATCCAGCGCGGTGAGGACCGGCAGAAGTTCAAGGACATCGTCGCCAAGGTCGGTGGCGAGTCCGCGCGCTCACGCGTCTGCTACACCATGGACGAGGTCCGGGAAACCGTTGCGGAACTGGGCTTCCCGGTGGTCGTGCGCCCGTCGTTCACCATGGGTGGCCTCGGTTCCGGTATGGCCTACAACCACGACGACCTGGACCGGATCGCCGGTGGCGGTCTGGCCGCGTCGCCGACCGCGAACGTGCTCATCGAGGAATCCATCCTGGGCTGGAAGGAATTCGAGCTCGAGCTGATGCGCGACCGCCGCGACAACGTGGTGATCGTCTGCTCGATCGAGAACGTCGACCCGATGGGCGTGCACACCGGCGACTCGATGACTGTCGCCCCGGCCATGACGCTCACCGACCGCGAGTACCAGAAGATGCGCGACCTCGGTATCGCCATCCTGCGCGAGGTCGGTGTCGACACCGGTGGCTGCAACATCCAGTTCGCGGTCGACCCGCGCGACGGCCGCCTGATCGTCATCGAGATGAACCCGCGCGTGTCGCGCTCGTCCGCCTTGGCTTCCAAGGCAACGGGTTTCCCGATCGCCAAGATCGCCGCGAAGCTGGCCATCGGCTACACGCTGGACGAGATCGTCAACGACATCACCAAGGAGACCCCGGCCTGCTTCGAGCCCACGCTCGACTACGTGGTCGTGAAGGCGCCGCGGTTCGCGTTCGAGAAGTTCCCGGGCGCCGACCCGACGCTGACCACCACCATGAAGTCGGTCGGTGAGGCGATGAGCCTGGGCCGCAACTTCTCCGAGGCCCTCGGCAAGGTGCTGCGCTCGCTCGAGACCAAGGCCGCCGGTTTCTGGACCCAGGCCGACGGCCCGTGGGCTCCGGCCGACCCGGCGGACCCGGCCTCGGTGCGGGCCGCGATCGACGCGATCCTCGCCGACCTGAAGGTGCCGACCGAAGGCCGCATCTACCAGGTGGAGCGGGCGCTGCGGTTCGGCGCGAGCATCGAGGAGGTCGCCGCCGCGTCCGGTGTCGACCCGTGGTTCGTGGCCGAGGTCGCCGCACTGGTCGACCTGCGCCGCGAGATCCTCGACGCGCCCGTGCTGGACGGCGACCTGCTGCGCAGCGCCAAGCACTACGGCCTGTCCGACCGCCAGATCGCCGAGCTGCGACCGGAACTCGCCGGTGAGGCGGGTGTCCGCGCGCTGCGGCACCGGCTCGCGATCCGCCCGGTCTTCAAGACCGTCGACACCTGCGCGGCCGAGTTCGAGGCCAAGACCCCGTACTACTACTCGGCCTACGAGCTGGACCCAGCCGCCGAGTCCGAGGTCGCCGAGCAGCGCGACCGGGACAAGGTGATGATCCTGGGTTCGGGCCCGAACCGGATCGGCCAGGGCATCGAGTTCGACTACTCGTGTGTGCACGCGGCGCAGACGCTGTCGGCCGCCGGGTTCGAGACCATCATGGTCAACTGCAACCCCGAGACCGTGTCCACCGACTACGACACCGCAGACCGGCTCTACTTCGAGCCGTTGACCTTCGAGGACGTGCTCGAGGTCTACCACGCGGAGTCGGAGTCGGGGAACGTGGTGGGCGTGATCTGCCAGCTGGGCGGCCAGACTCCGCTGGGCTTGGCGCAGCGGCTCACCGACGCCGGCGTGCCGGTGGTCGGCACCTCGGCCGCGGCCATCGACCTGGCCGAGGACCGCGGCGAGTTCGGTGACGTGCTGGTGGCGGCCGGTCTGCCGGCGCCCAAGTACGGCACCGCGACCACCTTCGCGCAAGCCAAGAAGATCGCCGCCGAGATCGGCTATCCGGTCCTGGTCCGCCCGTCCTACGTGCTGGGCGGGCGCGGCATGGAGATCGTCTACGACGAGGCCTCGCTCGAGGACTACATCTCCCGGGCCACCGAGATCACCCCGGACCACCCGGTGCTGGTGGACCGGTTCCTCGAGGACGCCATCGAGATCGACGTCGACGCCCTGTGCGACGGCGAGGAGGTCTACCTGGGCGGCGTCATGGAACACATCGAGGAGGCCGGTATCCACTCCGGTGACTCGGCGTGTGCCCTGCCCCCGATTACGTTGGGCCGCAGCGACATCGAGGCCGTCCGTCGCTCCACCGCGGCGCTCGCGCACGGGATCGGCGTCAAGGGCCTGCTGAACGTGCAGTACGCGCTCAAGGACGACGTGCTCTACGTGCTGGAGGCGAATCCCCGTGCCAGCCGGACGGTTCCGTTCGTCTCGAAGGCCACCGCGGTACAGCTGGCGAAGGCCGCGGCGCGAATCGCGTTGGGCGCCACCATCGCCGAACTCCGCAAGGAGGGCCTGCTGCCGGCCGAGGGCGACGGCGGACACGCCGCCCCCGACGCGCCGGTCGCGGTCAAGGAGGCTGTCCTGCCCTTCCACCGGTTCCGACGGCCCGACGGCACCGGGGTCGACTCGCTGCTGTCGCCGGAGATGAAGTCCACCGGTGAGGTCATGGGCATCGACGCCGACTTCGGTACGGCGTTCGCCAAGAGCCAGAGCGCCGCCTACGGTTCGCTGCCGACCGAGGGCACCGCCTTCGTCTCGGTCGCCAACCGGGACAAGCGCGCGATGGTGTTCCCGGTCAAGCGCCTCGCCGATCTGGGCTTCAAGATCGTGGCCACCGAGGGCACCGCGGAGATGTTGCGCCGCAACGGTATTCCCTGCGAGATGGTGCGCAAGCACTCCGAGGTCGGTGCCGGTGACCAGCCCAGCATCGTGGACATGATCAAGGACGGGGAGATCGACCTCGTGCTGAACACGCCCTACGGCAACAACGGCCCGCGCGTGGACGGCTACGAGATCCGCACCGCCGCAGTCGGTGCGAACATCCCGTGCATCACCACGGTGCAGGGCGCGGCGGCCGCGGTGCAGGGCATCGAGGCCACCATCCGCGGCGGGATCGGTGTGCGGTCGCTGCAGGAACTGCACGCGACGCTGCGCGGCTGACCGGTACCCGGGGTGCGGTCCGCCGCACCCCGGGTGCAGGCGTGTTCCGGTGCCACCGCGACACGCGGAGCGACCGGCTCTCGAGCGGGGAAGTATGGCCCCCGAGTACGGATCCGGGCACGACCGGCGTTACGATCGACGATGGCACACGTGTGCGCTCGTTATCTGATGGCGCATGCTGTGCTGCGCGTTCGGCGGTAGTGCGTTCAGCGTTTCAGGGACGAGCCCGGAGGAGGCAGCCGTGTGTCACCACATTGGGCTCCGCGTACGTCGTGTCGAGTTCTGACAGGAGACAATCAGTGGGAGCCATCGGGTTCGGTGCGGGCCCTCGACCGGTAGGTGCCGGCCGGGTCAAGCCTCGCCGGGTACGCAGGATCGATGTAGGCACGTTGCCGGAGCCTTCGGGCGGCGGCGATGTGCGCGGGATGCGGAAGGTGGGCGGCTACAGCATGCCCGGTTTCCGTGAGATCCCGCCGATCGACCGCGAACTGGCCGTGGTCGGCGCGGTATCCGAGGGCGAGGGCGACATCGAGCGGCACCGCGAGGCGGTCGCCGCCGATCCGGCGGCCCGGTGAAATCATTCGGTGTGCGGCTGCGGGACGCGATGGGCCGCCACGGTCCGCTGTGCGTGGGCATCGACCCGCATCCGCCGCTGTTGCGGTCCTGGGGTCTGACCGAGGACGCCGAGGGTCTCGAGGCCTTCGCCGAGATCTGCGTCGAGGCCTTCGACGGTGTGGTCGCCCTGGTGAAACCTCAGGTGGCGTTCTTCGAGGCTTACGGTTCGGCCGGGTACGCGGTGCTGGAACGCACCACGGACGTGCTGCGGCGCTCCGGCACGCTGGTGCTGGCCGACGCCAAACGCGGTGACATCGGCTCGACCATGTCGGCCTACGCGCAGGCATGGCTCGGTGACGGGCCGCTCGCCAGCGACGCTGTGACGGTCTCGCCGTACCTGGGGTTCGGTGCGCTGGCGCCGGCCCTGGAACTCGCCGAACTCAACCGGCGCGGCATGTTCGTCCTCGCGGCCACCTCGAATCCCGAAGCGGCGCAACTACAGCGGACCCGGGCCGCCGACGGCCGCACGATCGCCCAGACCATGGTGGACGACGCGGCGGCGGTGAACGCCGGCGCCGAGTTCGGCTCGGTGGGCGTCGTCGTGGGCGCCACGCTGACCGAGGCGCCCGATCTGAGCGAGCTCAACGGTCCGATCCTGATGCCCGGTGTGGGCGCGCAGGGCGGGGGACCGGAGTCGATCCGCGCCTTGGTGCCGGCCGCGTCGCTGAACGCGGTGGTGCCCAACGTGTCTCGTGAGGTGCTGGCGGCCGGTCCGTCGGTGGACGCGATCCGGGCCCGGGTGCGGGAGTTGAACGACGCGTTCGCCTTCCTGCAGGCCTGACAGCGCGATCCCGGCGCTCGAGTGCGTCGGGTGCGCGGCCGCCGATGTGCGGCTGTGAAATCCAGTTCGGTGCGCCGGGCCGGTCGTCGTCGACGACCGGCCCGGTTCGCGTTTCCGGGTCCACGGCCTCGGTCCGGAATGCGAATTACATCACTGTGTTTTCCGCTGTCAGCTGATGTTTTCCTCCCGATTGCCCGGAGTGCACGAGTTCGCGGCAGGGGCGTCCGGAGCCCGCCGAGGCGCGACACGCGGAAGCGAATTCGCGCGACACGCCGATGATTTCGAGAAACATCCTGGTAGGCGATGTGCACATCCGCGTGGCGCTACCGGACGACCCGGTCGGTGTCCGATCCGTGACCTTGGACAGGGGAGAAACCGCAGGTCACAGGCATTCTCGGGGAAGCGCTCGCTGGTCCCGCCGCAGGTCCGCGGGGCCGCCCGGGACCGGTCGCGGCGCACCGTAGCCGCTGTCGAATCCGTCGCTGACCTGGGGGGTGGGTTAGCAATCGGCGCAGTGCGTGGGTACGGTCGCACAGACTGCCGGTTAAACCCGGTGGGAGTTTATGCAGTTGAACGATGAGACGGAGGAACCGTGGCCCTTCCCCAGCTGACTGACGAGCAGCGCGCCGCTGCTCTGGAGAAGGCGGCTGCCGCTCGCCGCGCTCGGGCAGAGCTCAAGGAGCGCCTGAAGCGTGGCGGCACCGACCTGAAGACGGTCCTGAAGGACGCCGAGACCGATGAGGTGCTCGGCAAGATGAAGGTGTCGGCGCTGCTCGAAGCCCTGCCCAAGGTCGGCAAGGTCAAGGCTGCCGAGATCATGACCGAACTCGAGATCGCTCCGACCCGCCGTCTGCGGGGTCTGGGTGACCGGCAGCGCAAGGCGCTGCTGGCCAAGTTCTCGCCCGAGGCCTGATCCGGCGGTGGTCGCACACACTCAGAAGGGTCGTCTGATCGTCCTGGTCGGCCCGTCCGCCGTCGGTAAGTCCACTGTGGTCCGCTGTGTCCGCGAGCGGCTGCCGGAGTTGGTATTCAGTGTGTCGGCCACCACCCGGGCCCCTCGGCCCGGAGAGGTCGACGGCCGGGACTACCGGTTCGTCACCCGAGTCGAATTCGACTCCATGATCGAGCGGGGCGACCTGCTCGAATGGGCCGACATCCACGGCGGCCTGCAGCGCTCGGGCACCCCGGCAGCGCCGGTGCGTGCGGCCCTGGCAGCGGGCAAGCCGGTTCTCGTGGAGGTCGACCTCGCGGGAGCGCGCCAGATCCGACAGTCGATGCCGGAGGCACACCAGGTCTTCCTGGCCCCGCCCAGCTGGGACGAGCTCGTCGCGCGGCTCACCGGCCGCGGCACCGAGACCCCGGAGGTCATCGAACGGCGGTTGACCACCGCCCGCGTGGAACTCGCCGCGTGTGACGAGTTCGACACCGTGATCGTGAACGACGACGTGCAGACTGCCTGCGAGCAGTTGGTATCGTTGTTTGTTAGCACAAATTCGATTTAGACGTAACCCTTCGTCCCCAGGGAGCCTCTGTAGTGAGCGACACGACCGCCGTACCCGCATACGACACCCCGGTCGGCCTGACCAACCCGCCGATCGACGAACTGCTCGCGCGGACGTCGTCGAAGTACGCGCTGGTGATCTACGCGGCCAAGCGCGCGCGCCAGATCAACGACTACTACAACCAGCTCGGCGACGGCATCCTCGAGTACGTCGGCCCGCTGGTCGAGCCCGGCCTGCAGGAGAAGCCGCTGTCGGTCGCCATGCGCGAGATCCACTCGGACCTGCTGGAGCACTCCGAGGGCGAGTGACCCGGCGTTACCCCACCGGACCCGAGTAGAGGCACAGGCAGATGCGGATCGTTGTCGGCGTGGGTGGCGGAATCGCCGCCTACAAGGCGTGCTCGCTGGTACGCAAGTTCACCGAGACCGGGCACGAGGTCCGGGTGATTCCGACCGAGTCGGCGCTGCAGTTCGTCGGCAAGGCCACCTTCGAGGCCCTCTCGGGCAATCCGGTGAACACCGGCGTCTTCGCCGACGTGCCGGAGGTTCCCCACGTGCGGATCGGCCAGGAGGCCGACCTCGTGGTGATCGCCCCCGCCACCGCCGACCTGATGGCGCGGGCCGCCATGGGCCGCGCCGACGATCTGCTCACCGCCACCCTGCTGACCGCTCGATGTCCGGTCCTCTTCGCCCCCGCGATGCACACCGAGATGTGGGAGCACCCCGCGACCGTCGCCAACGTCGAGACGCTGCGATCCCGGGGCGCCACCGTCATGGTGCCCGCCTCGGGCCGGCTGACCGGCGCCGACACCGGTGCCGGGCGGCTGCCCGAACCGGACGAGATCTTCGGCCTGGCCTCGCTGCTGCTCGAACGCGCCGACGCGATTCCGCGCGACCTGACCGGTCGCCGGGTCGTGATCACCGCCGGCGGCACCCGGGAACCCATGGACCCGGTGCGCTTCATCGGCAACCGCAGCTCGGGCAAGCAGGGGTACGCGCTGGCCCGGGTGGCCGCTCAGCGCGGCGCCCAGGTGACCCTGATCGCCGGCAACACCATCGGCATCGAGCCGCCGGCCGCCGTCGACGTGCTGCACGTGACGACCGCCGAGCAGATGGGCACCGCCGTCGACAAGCACGCCGTCGGCGCCGACGCGGTCATCATGGCCGCCGCGGTCGCCGATTTCCGGCCCACCACGGTCGCCGTCGCGAAGATCAAGAAGGGCAGCGGGAACGAACCGGATTCGATTCCGCTCACCAAGAACCGCGACATCCTGGCCGGGCTGGTGCAGGCACGCCGGGACGGCCAGCTGACCGGCACCGTGATCGTCGGATTCGCCGCCGAGACCGGTGACGAGCACGCCGACGTTCTCACCCACGCGCGCGCGAAACTTCAGCGCAAGGGGTGCGATCTGCTGGTGGTGAACGCCGTCGGTGAAGGCCGGGCCTTCGAGGTGGACAACAACGACGGTTGGCTGCTGGGTGCCGACGGCACCGAGCAGGCGCTCGACCACGGGTCGAAGGCGCTGCTGGCGAGCCGGGTACTCGACGCGCTCGGTCCGCTGTTGCGCTGAGCGACAACACTTCACGGCCACGGTAAAAAGGGGCGGTGGCCGATTCCGGTCGGGTGCGGCCGGTCCGCAACCACCATCTGCGTGGTTTGGAATAGTCTGAATCCAAGGGTTGTGTCGTAGCGGGACATCGCTACCGTGCAGTCCGAGACGAGAAACATGCGAGGAGAGGGAAGAACCGTGCCCACATCCGGTAGCCGGCTGTTCACCAGTGAGTCCGTGACCGAAGGTCACCCCGACAAGATCTGCGACGCGATCAGCGACTCGATCCTCGACGCGCTGCTGGCCCGCGACCCGCGCAGCCGGGTCGCGGTCGAGACGCTCGTGACCACGGGCCAGGTGCACGTGGCCGGCGAGGTGACCACCGAGGCCTATGTCGACATCCCGACGATCGTGCGCGAGAAGGTGCTCGAGATCGGCTACGACTCGTCCGCCAAGGGCTTCGACGGCGCTTCTTGCGGTGTCAACGTGGCCATCGGCGCGCAGTCTCCCGATATCGCCCAGGGCGTCGACGTGTCGCACGAGGCGCGCGTCGGCGGCGAGGACGACGCCATCGCCCGCCAGGGCGCCGGCGACCAGGGGCTGATGTTCGGGTACGCCACCCGCGAGACCCCCGAGCTGATGCCGCTGCCGATCGCGCTGGCGCACAAGCTGTCGCGCCGGCTGACCGAGGTCCGCAAGTCCGGTGTGCTGCCCTACCTGCGCCCCGACGGTAAGACCCAGGTCACCATCGAATACGACGGCGACGTCCCGGTCCGGCTCGACACCGTGGTGCTGTCGACCCAGCACGCCGCCGACATCGACCTCGACAACCTGCTCACCCCCGACATCCGCGAGCACGTCGTGGAGCCGGTGCTGCGCGAGCTGCAGCTGCCGAACCCGTTGGACACCAGCAACTTCCGGCTGCTGGTCAACCCCACTGGCAAGTTCGTGCTCGGTGGCCCGATGGGTGACGCCGGCCTGACCGGCCGCAAGATCATCGTCGACACCTACGGTGGCATGGCCCGCCACGGTGGTGGCGCGTTCTCCGGCAAGGACCCGTCGAAGGTGGACCGCTCGGCCGCCTACGCCATGCGCTGGGTCGCCAAGAACGTGGTCGCCGCCGGCCTGGCCGACCGCGTCGAGGTGCAGGTCGCCTATGCCATCGGCAAGGCCGCCCCGGTCGGCCTGTTCGTCGAGACCTTCGGCACCGAGAAGGTCGCCCCGGCGATCATCTCCCAGGCCATCGCCGAGGTCTTCGACCTGCGTCCCGGCGCGATCATCCGCGACCTGGACCTGCTGCGTCCGATCTACGCGCCCACCGCGGCGTACGGCCACTTCGGCCGCACCGATGTGGACCTGCCGTGGGAGAACACCGACCGGGCCGAGAAGCTGCGCGCGGCTGCCGGTCTGTAGGAACTCGCTTCGGCTGCAACGGCCGCTGTGTCCGGACGGACACGGCGGCCGTTGCCGTTCCGCGGGCCGTGCTCAGCGGTAGGCGGCCGCGGTGCGAGTGGCCCACGTCGCGTAATCCGTTGCGGGACGGCCCAGTACGGCCGCGATGTCGCCGCTCACCTGCTGTTCGGCGCCGGTGGGCTCGCCGAGGATGGTCAGCGTGTGGTCGGCGACGGATTCCGGCATGAAGCGCAGCATGCCGGTGCGGGCCTCGGCGCGGGTCAGCTCGTGGAAGTGCAGCGGTTCCCCCAGCGCGGCCGACAGTGCGGCCGTCTGTTCGCGCGGGGTGATCACGGCCGGGCCGGTCAAGGTGTAGGTCCGGCCGGCGTGACCGGGTTCGGTCAGCGCGGCCGCGGCGACGGCGGCGATATCCGCCGGATCGACCACCGGCAGGCCGACATCGCCGAAGGGGGCGGGGACGGTGCGCCGGGTCCGGACCGGCTCGATCCAGGCGTAGGTGTTGGTGAAGAAGCCGCTCGGGCGCAGCACCGTCCACTCCAGATCCGTTCGGGCCAGGGCATTTTCGAAGGCGAGAGTGCGTGCGTAGGCGTCGCTGCCCGGCCGGGTGGCGGCACCCTGGGAGGACAGGAAGACCACCTTTCGCACCCCGGCCGCGGCGGCGGTCGCGAGTACCTCGTCGGGGTCGGGGCCGGACACCAGCTGCGCGCCGGTGATGAGCAGGAACAGGGTGTCCGCGCCGGCCAGGGCAGTGGACAGCGAGCCGAGGTCGCCGAGGTCGGCGGTGCGGTGTTCGACGCCGTCGGGAACCTGAATCTCCTTGTCGCCGCGGGAGATTGCGATCACCTTCGCGCCGCCGGCGGCGAGGGTGGTGACGAGGGTGCGGCCGATGTTCCCGGTGGCGCCGGTTACTGCGATCATGTCGAGCTCCTTAGTTGGTTGACTAACTAAAATCGACAGTACGAGTCCCGGGGCCGGTTTGTCTATAGTTAGTTGTATGGCTAACTCAGTGGCGGGTGCGCGCATGACCCCGGAGATGAAGCGGGACCGGTTGTCCGCCGCGGCGGCCCGGGTGTTCCACGAACAGGGCGTGGAGAAGACGACCATCGCCGATATCGCGCGGGCGGCAGAAGTGCCGGTCGGCAACGTGTACTACTACTTCAAAACCAAGGACGACCTGGTCCACGCCGCCATCGGCGCCCACGACGACACCCTCACGACGCTGCTCGCCGAACTCGATCGCCTCGACGATCCGGCGGCGCGCCTGCGCGCACTCGTCCAGGGCTGGGTCGACCAGCGGGACGTGGCCGTCCGATTCGGCTGCCCGTCCGGCACCCTCGCCACCGAACTCGACAAGCGGCCCGACGGCCCCGCCGGCGAACTCGCACAGGTCATGCGCCGTCTCGTGGATTGGGCCCAGGCCCAGTTCACCGCCCTCGGCCGCACCGACGCCCCCGAACTCGCAGTCGCCCTGATCGCCGCCTACCAGGGAATCTCATTGCTCACCAACACCTTCCGTGACCCGGAGCTGATGGTGGCGGAAGGCGCCCGCCTGCAGCGCTGGATCGACGACCTATCGAGCTGAGCAGGAATGCCCGCCCGGCGCCCGGCCTGTCGGGAGTGCTGCAGTCCCTCCGCTACCCGGGCCCGCCCGGCCTGAGCGCACAATCTTGGGCCTCCGGAGGCAATTCTTGCCGTGAAGGGGCGATGATTGTGCGCTCAGGCCGGGCGGCACGGGGCACCTATGAGTGCTCGGGCTCGATGCGTTGTGGTGGAACGGGTTCCGCTCCGGCGCTGGTGGCGGGCGGACTCGGGCTCGGGCCTCGGCGGTCGTGTCCGTCCCACCCAGTAACCTCCTTGTGTGGACGAAGCCGAGCTGGAGGTCGGTGCGCGACCTGCCGAGGTCGCGCCGTCCGCCGCACCGGAACCGGGCACGACGCCGGAGCGCCCGATCGCCCGCGTCCTGCCGCTGCTGGAACCCGCTCACCTCGACCGGGACTTCGACTATCTGGTCCCGCCGGAACTGGATGCGATCGCACAGCCCGGAGTCCGGGTCCGCGTCCGGTTCTCCGGCCGCCTCGTCGACGGCTACCTCCTCGAACGCCTGGAACGGTCCGACCACACCGGCCGCCTCATGCGCCTGGAACGAGTCGTCTCCGGCGAACAGGTCCTCACCCCCGAAATCCTGCGCCTGGTCACCGCCGTCGCCGCCCGCTACGCCGGTACCCGCGCCGACGTCCTGCGCCTGGCGGTGCCGCCCCGGCACGCAAAGGTCGAGGGCGAGGCCGCGAAGGCCGCGGCCGAGGCGGTGGGGTCGGCCGCCTCGGATGTGGATTCGGCTGTGCCACAGGAAGTTTCCGAAACGGCGGTCAGGAACAAGGCCCCGAGCGATGGACCGCGCTCGGCGGCTGGGGATGGTGGCGATGAGGACGCCGTTGCCGCCGGTGTCCAGTCGGTCGCGACGGTGCATGCCGGATCAGGGCCGGTGGGGGGGTCGGATGACCAGCGGACGCCCGAAGACGATGGCCTGAAGGGTCGTGCCGGGCGCGCGGCATCGATTCCGCACGGCCACCCAGCCGTCGGGGTGGGAGATTCCGGCACGCTGCCCGGGCCGGCGGCGTTGGAGCAATCCGGTGTCGGCACAGCGTCGGCCGGCCGCGCATCCGATATCCCGCCGGACGGAAGAGGGTCGATCACCGCATCGGTGAATGTGCCTCTCGCAGGCCCGAAGTCGGACTCGGCGGTTGGTGGCTCGGAGCCGGTTGGTGGCACTCAGCCGGTCAGCCGCCCTGAGGACGTCGGCGAGCCGGAGCCGGTCGCCGGGGTCGGATCGGTGGTGCCCGCGGCAGTGACGTTCCGGGCGGGCGGTGAAGGCCCGTCGGGAGTGGGTGCGGCTGGTGTGGGGGATGTGGCCGATCGCGCAAATCCGGTTGCGACGCAGGGTGTTTCGCGATTCGCGGCGTGGGGGCGGTATCGGCACGGGATGTCGTTTCTGCAGTCGCTCGGGGAGGGGAAGGGGCCGCGGGCGGCGTGGCAGGCGCTGCCGGGGGAGGACTGGGCTCGGCGGCTGGCGGAGTTGGCGGCGGTGGTGGTCGGTGGGGGGCGGTCGGCGGTGCTGATGGTTCCCGACCAGCGGGATCTGGATCGGGTGCTGGCGGCGTGCACCGAGATGGTGGGGGAGGCGGCGGTCGGGCTGTCGGCGGGGCTGGGGCCGGCGGCGCGGTACCGGCGGTGGTTGTCGGTGCTACGGGGGACGGCGCAGGTGGTGGTGGGGACGCGCAGTGCGGTGTTCGCGCCCGCCCGTGATCTGGGACTGATCGTCATCTGGGACGACGGTGACGACACGTACGCCGAGCCGCGGTCGCCGTACCCGCACGGCCGGGAAGTGGCGATGCTGCGCGCCCACGAGACGGGTGCGGCCTTCGTGGTCGGCGGGTTCGCCCGGACCGCCGAGGCGCAGGCGATCGTGGAATCCGGGTGGGCGCACGATCTCGTGGCCGACCGCGCGGAGGTGCGTGCGTGCGCGCCGCGGATCAGTGCGCCCGGTGACACCGATATCGCGCTGGAGCGGGATCCGGTCGCGCGGGCGGTCCGGATCCCGGGAGTGGCGTTCGCTGCCGCGCGGCGGGCATTGGCCGCGGGGGAGCCGGTGCTGGTCCAAGTGCCGCGGCGGGGGTACGTTCCGGCGCTGTCGTGCGCGAAATGCCGTACCCCGGCACGCTGCCGGCACTGCAACGGTCCACTCGCGTTGCCGGACAACAGTTCCGGTGTGACGCACGGACCGGATCGAGGCTGGTCGCAGCTGCCCGGCGGCAGCCGGGACCAGGAGTCGCGGCCGCGGGCCAGTGCTCGTGAACTCGGGGTCGCCTTGTCGCGCAGCGGGTCCGGCGAAGTCGCGCACAGTCCGGCCTGCCGCTGGTGCGGCAAGGTCGAGGCGGCGTTCCGCTGTCCGGCGTGCGGTTCCCGTGCGCTGCGGGCGGTGGTGATCGGTGCCGCGCGGACCGCCGAGGAGCTGGGCCGCGCCTTCCCCGGAGTGCCGATCCGGGGCTCCGGCGGGAAGGCGGTACTGGATTCGGTGCCCGAGGGCGCGCAGGTGGTGGTCTCGACGATCGGCGCCGAGCCGGTGGTGCCTGGCGGCTACGGTGTCGGCCTGCTGCTCGACGGCTGGGCGCTGCTCGGCCGCGCCGACCTGCGGGCCGCCGAGGACACGTTGCGCCGCTGGATGACCGCCGCCACCCTGGTGCGCCCGTCCGGCCAGGTGATCGTGATGGCCGAACCGTCGCTGCCGACCGTGCAGGCCCTGGTCCGCTGGGATCCAGTGGGCCACGCGGCATTCGAACTTGCCGCCCGCGCCGAGGTCTGCTTCCCGCCGACCGTCCGGCTGGCCGCCCTCGACGGAACCGCCGATTCGGTCGCCGAACTGCTCGCCGAGGCGCAGCTCCCCCCGGGCACCGAGATCCTCGGCCCGGTCCCGCTCCCACCCGGCGCCCGGAAACCGTTCTCCGCCGGCGAATCTCCCGCCGAGGTGGAACGCATGATCCTGCGCACCGACCGCGCCCACGGCCCGGCCCTCTCCCGCGCCCTCACCGCCGCCCTCGCCGTCCGCAGCACCCGCAAACAGGATGCGCCGCTTCGGGTTCAGATCGATCCCCTCGAGATCGGCTGACCGTGGGTGCGTCCACGGTCCGGCCTTGTCCCGCGCCCTCACCGCTGTCCTCGCTGTTCGCGGCACCCGCAAACAGGATGCGCCGCTTCGGGTTCGGAATATGCGTTCGAGATCGGCTGACCGTGGGTGCGTCCACGGTCCGGCCTTGTCCCGCGTCTCGCCGCTGTCCTCGCTGTTCGTAGCACCCGCAAACGGGATGCGCCGCTTCGGGTTCAGACGTATCCGCTCGAGATCGGCTGCCTGGCCGCTCAGGGGCGGTGGAGGCGGATGGCGGTGTCGCCGGTGACGCGGCGTTCGGCGAGTTCGGTGTCGGTGGCGGGGCGGACGTCGGTGACCTCGAGGTCGAAGCGCAGGGCGAGGCCGGCGAGGGGGTGGTTGCCGTCGAGGATCACTGCGCCCTCGGCGATGTCGGTGACCAGGAACTGGTCGGTTTCGCCGGCCGGGTCGTCTTCGCGGAGTGGGCGTTCGATGTATGTGCCGATCTCCACGGGGGCGGGGAGGGCGGCGAGAGATTCGAGGCGGAGCAGGTTCTCGTCGTAGTCGCCGAAGGCGTCCTCGGGCTCGATCTGCACCAGGACACGGTCGCCCACGGCCTTGCCGTCGAGGGCCTCCTCGAGCTTGGGCAGCGTGCCCCCGTAACCACCGTGCAGGTAGGTCAGGTACGCATCGGTTTCGATGGGGGCGTTCTGCGCATCGGTCAGGGTGTATCTGGCGGTCACGACCGTGTTGTCGCCGACGTTCATCGCACTCCTCCGGCTGGTTCGCGCTGTATGCAGTGTCCCGTCGAGTATCTCTAGTGTGGGCGGGCCGGCGGCGCGGTGGTGGTGGTCGTCGAGCCGGCGGCTCGGACGTCGGTGATCGGGGGTGGCGAACGGGGACGGCACCGGCACCGGGCGGTCTGTGTTGTGGGTCTTCAGACCACTTGCGCGGCAGCGTATATCGATGTCGTGGCCAGGTGCGGAACGATAGGTGAACGCGGCGACGAGGGATGGGTGGCGAGGGTGTGGTGCCGGTGCCGCCAAGCGGCGGGGGTAGCGCCGTAGCGGGCGCGGAAACGGCGGGTGAAGTGGGTGGCGTCGCGAAAACCGCTGGCGTGCGCGATGGCGGTGACGGTCAGGTCGGCGCGGTCGGTCAGCAGTGCTGCGGCGTGTGCGACGCGCTCCTCGATGATCCACTGCCGCAACGAGATTCCCGCCTCGGCGCACAGCCGGTAGAGGCTGCGCACCGAAAGGTTGTGGGCGGTGGCGATGGTCGCGGGACTCAGGTCGGGATCGGTCGCCTCGGTCCGCACGAACTGCCGGATCCGGTCCAGCAGTGAATCCGGCGCGGCCGGATTCGGATTCGCCCGGCCCGCCGCCGAAGCCAGCAGCGCGGCCGCCAGCTCGACGCACGCGTCGCCGATCGCATCGGCACCCGCGTCGGTGCTGAGCTTCTCGGCGTCGGCGGCCAGCTGCCACATGTGCGACGCCATGACATCGTGCAGCGGGCTGTCGATCAGATCCGCGGCGTCGACGGCGGGCGTGCGCAGGTGCGGATCGATCCGTTCCAGGGGCAGTCGCAAGACCAGGGCGACCGATCCGGTGGTCGTGTCGGCCGGCCGGTCCGGGTCGATCAGCGTGCACACACCGAGCGGGTGCTCGGGGGTAGCCCGATTTGCTGTCGTGTTGCGCTGCAACGCGATCGACACCGACGGCCGGTGATCTTCGTTCGGGCAGTCCGCGCAGTCACCGTGCGCCGGGTCGGCGGGGATGCGGAGTAGATCGACCACGCCGAACGGCCACACCTGAACATGAGGTACCGGATCGGGTTCGGCGTGTGGCCTGCTCGGCGGTGGCACCGCCGCGGTCTCGGGAGTCGTCCAGCGAAGCGTGCCGAAGTCCGCGAGGGCAGGCAACCGAATGACCTCCTACTGCATATCTCGGTGCGAGGACGTGAGATGCAATACGCGTCGGAGGGATTATGCACGATTTGCCAGATTCGGTGCGGGACCGCGCGTCGCGCCGGGTGTCGCACCGAATCGCCTCACGCACACCGGCGGCCGGGCGCCGTCGCGGTGCCCGGCCGCCGGCCGGATCGAATACCTCTGGCGTGGCTGTTACTTCAGCCCGGTGGTGGCCCCGCCGGTGGCGCCGCCGGTCGCCCCGCCCAGGCCTGCGGTGGCTCCTCCGGTCGCGCCGCCGGTCGCGCCGCCGGTCGCGCCGCC